>NZ_PYFW01000002.1:487500-948549 GCF_003020125.1 Bradyrhizobium sp. MOS003
AAGGGCCATGAGGACTTGACGTCATCCCCACCTTCCTCGCGGCTTATCACCGGCAGTCTCCTTAGAGTGCTCAACTAAATGGTAGCAACTAAGGACGGGGGTTGCGCTCGTTGCGGGACTTAACCCAACATCTCACGACACGAGCTGACGACAGCCATGCAGCACCTGTGCTCCAGGCTCCGAAGAGAAGGTCACATCTCTGCGACCGGTCCTGAACATGTCAAGGGCTGGTAAGGTTCTGCGCGTTGCGTCGAATTAAACCACATGCTCCACCGCTTGTGCGGGCCCCCGTCAATTCCTTTGAGTTTTAATCTTGCGACCGTACTCCCCAGGCGGAATGCTTAAAGCGTTAGCTGCGCCACTAGTGAGTAAACCCACTAACGGCTGGCATTCATCGTTTACGGCGTGGACTACCAGGGTATCTAATCCTGTTTGCTCCCCACGCTTTCGTGCCTCAGCGTCAGTATCGGGCCAGTGAGCCGCCTTCGCCACTGGTGTTCTTGCGAATATCTACGAATTTCACCTCTACACTCGCAGTTCCACTCACCTCTCCCGAACTCAAGATCTTCAGTATCAAAGGCAGTTCTGGAGTTGAGCTCCAGGATTTCACCCCTGACTTAAAGACCCGCCTACGCACCCTTTACGCCCAGTGATTCCGAGCAACGCTAGCCCCCTTCGTATTACCGCGGCTGCTGGCACGAAGTTAGCCGGGGCTTATTCTTGCGGTACCGTCATTATCTTCCCGCACAAAAGAGCTTTACAACCCTAGGGCCTTCATCACTCACGCGGCATGGCTGGATCAGGGTTGCCCCCATTGTCCAATATTCCCCACTGCTGCCTCCCGTAGGAGTTTGGGCCGTGTCTCAGTCCCAATGTGGCTGATCATCCTCTCAGACCAGCTACTGATCGTCGCCTTGGTGAGCCATTACCTCACCAACTAGCTAATCAGACGCGGGCCAATCTTTCGGCGATAAATCTTTCCCCGTAAGGGCTTATCCGGTATTAGCACAAGTTTCCCTGTGTTGTTCCGAACCAAAAGGTATGTTCCCACGCGTTACTCACCCGTCTGCCGCTGACGTATTGCTACGCCCGCTCGACTTGCATGTGTTAAGCCTGCCGCCAGCGTTCGCTCTGAGCCAGGATCAAACTCTCAAGTTGGACTTGAACTTTGAACCGGCTGATCACAACGTTTGACGAGGTCCCACCATTATCGACCGAAGTCGATGTGCTGCCTGCGATTCACATCGCGGGCAACGATGGTGTTTCCTTGAAAACGTGTACCGCCGAAGTCTTTCGTCCCCTCTCAGAATTCAAAAGCCGAAGCTCTTCAATGTCCGAGAGGCGCAAGGACTCCGCCGTCCACGTTTCTCTTTCTTCATCTTCACTTGTCAAACAGCCCGGGACCAAGAGGCCCCAACCTTCCAGAGTGGAAGGGTTCCGACACCCTTACCGACGACGAATGAACTCCAACCGATTTGTGTCGGCTGTTGTGCACTCAACGAGGTGAGGAGCATCAGTGGCGCGTTCGCTCGCCTTGGTCAGTGACCCGGCGGCGCCGCGCTCAGTGGTCGGGTTATAGGCCCCCGCCCTCGGGATTGTCAACGCCCAATGTCAACAAATCGTCGCACGGTGGATTGTCGCGAAAAACGCCGCGTTTCCAGGCGGTTACAAGGACGGCAAATGCGCCAATCCGATCGGGTCGGTGAAAAAAGTTGAAAAAAGTTTGGGGCCCAGGGGGCTCCGGAGCCGCCCCGGGAGGGGGTGTGGAGGCAGGCGCGGGGAGCGACCCGAAAAGCCCCGGGGGATACGGTCTGGCCAGTGGCTTGCGCGCGGGTCGGCGACTTGGACAGGATGCTTGGGCTGGATATCCGGCACGGATCGCTGGGGAGGCTCGAAGGCGGCTCGCCGTAGTTTTTCGGTAGGACGCGGCTTACGGCGCCCTCTCGGAAGGGCCCCTGCCCCCAGGACGTTCAGGAAACTTTTTCCATGACAGGCGCCGTACTTGAGCCACAATCCCGCGGCGTTCTGATAAGAGACGAGCTTGAATCGCAGGGATGCCAGTGGGGGCTGTCGGCGGTTTTCATGGGGTCAGAGGAAGGCGATCTTGCAGATGACGCGGCCTTCTTCCGACATTCGAGAGACATCGAGAGAGCTTTTTCCGCACAGCTGTTCGTAATTTCGGCCGGGCCCTTCGCGGGGCCTTCTGAGCGCGAACGCCTGCGCGGCTTGCCTTTTCCCGGCTATCCCCCTTCAAGAGGGCGGCCAGGGACAGGGTTCGAACCGGGCTTCTTGGGTCGTTGATTGGGGGACTTGAGTGAACCACAGGACATCACGCGGCGCTTACGGGCGTGAGACCGGGATCATCGATCTCGGCCACGAGCCGCCGCTGTCCGTCGATGGTTCCGAGGCCGCCGTGATCGATCGCCGCCGCGTCTCGGTGCAATGGTTCAGCGGGACAATTTTGACCGGACTTTGCGGCGCAGCCCTGATCGGCGGCGCCGTTTTCGCATCGCTCGACGGCGAGATGACCTTCGCCAAGGTGCCGGAGCGGGTCGAGGGCGCGCTGCGCGGTGCATTCGGCGCCGCCGATCGCGCCGCCACGCTGCACAAGAGCGATCGCCTGCCGCCACCGAGTGAATCCACGGCGTCCCGCAACATCGTGCGCGTCTCCACCGTCGCTCGTGTCGGCAACCGCGACGTGATGCGGGTGCGTCCCTTCGTGCGGATCGCCGGCAATCTGTCGATGACCACGAGCGACCTGTCGGCGAAGATCCCGCCGTTCAACGCCCAGCGCCTGCTCACCGACGTCGGCTCCGATCCGAAGACGGCTGCCGAGGACCCTAACAATCCGGAAGCCGTCGAGCCCGACGCGGAAGTCTCCTTCGTCACCAAGGACCTTTCGGCGGTGCTGCCGAAGGCCAAGATTTCCGCCGTGGTGGCGCTCGACGACATCCTGATGCGGGTGCGCGACGCCGCCAACTGGCGCGGCAATGGCGGGGTGCGCTACGCCTCGCTCGCCAATGCCGCCGCCGACATCTCGGGCGCGACCGGCCCTTCCGACATGAGAAGCGCCTACGCCGCCGAAGCCTCGCCGTCCGATCCCTATGCCGGCTTCGAGACCCGCGTGGTGCCGGAAAACGTGACGCTGCTGCCCAAGACCAAGGAGCAGATCACCGGCGGCAATCCCAATGGCGAACGCGTCCATCTGGTCAAGAAGGGCGACAGCGTCACCTCGGTGCTGCGCGATCTCGGCGCGACGGCCGAGGAAATCAAGGCGATCGCCGCGACGCTCGGCCCCCGCGGCCGCGACGGCGGCCTCAAGGAAGGCGAGAAGCTCCGCATCCTGATGGCGCCGGCGAGCCCCGGCGCCCGCCTCCAGCCCTATCGCGTCGTGGTTGCAAACGAAACCATGGTCGAGGCGATCGCGGCGCTGTCCGATCTCGGCAAATACGTCGCGGTCGACGTCTCCAGCATGAACACCGTCGCCGACGCCGCGGCCAGCGCCAGCAGCGAAGACGACGATGATGACGACGGCACCGGCGTGCGGCTCTACCAGAGCATCTACGAGACCGCGATGCGCAACAAAGTGCCGATGCCCGTCATCGACGACATGATCAAGATCTACTCCTACGACGTCGATTTCCAGCGCAAGGTGCAGCCGGGCGATTCCTTCGACGTGTTCTACGCCGGCGAAGACGAGGGCGTGACCTCGAGCGAAAAGAACGATGTGCTGTTCGCCTCCCTCACCGTCGGCGGCGAGACCAAGAGATACTATCGCTACCAGAGCCCCGACGATGGCGTCGTCGACTACTATGACGAGACCGGCAAGAGCGCGAAGAAATTCCTGGTGAGGAAGCCCGTCAACAACGCCATCATGCGCTCGGGCTTCGGCGGCCGCCGCCACCCGATCCTCGGCTATGTGAAGATGCACACCGGCGTCGACTGGGCCACTTCTTACGGCACGCCGATCTTCGCCTCCGGCAACGGCGTGATCGAGAAGGCCGGCCCCGAAGGCGGCTACGGCAAATATATCCGCATCAAGCATTCCAACGGCTACGAGACGGCCTACGGCCACATGTCGGCGTTTGCCAAGGGCATGGAGCCGGGCAAGAAGGTGCGGCAGGGCCAGGTGATCGGCTTCGTCGGCTCGACCGGCCAATCGACGGGCCCGCACGTCCACTACGAAATCCTGGTCAACGGCCGCTTCGTCGATCCGCTGCGCGTAAAGTTGCCGCGCGGCCGTTCGCTGGAAGGCCCGGTGCTGGCGGGCTTCGAGAAGGAGCGCGACCGGCTCGACAGCATGATGAGCGGCCGCGGCGGCGCGATCGCGCGGATGTCGGATGCGACCGGCGGCCCCTTGCAGGTCAGCAACCGGCAGTAGCAACCGGCAGGCATCGGCCTGACATCCAGATGCGATCCAAACTCGGCGTTCTCGCGAGGCCCGCGTCGCGGCGTCTCAATTTAAAGTTTCGTTTGCCAAAGCCGCATCAGGGGCGAATACTTTCCAAAAAACGGGAGGTCTCGCCATGAACGACAGGCTCGCCTGCGCAGCATTCGTCGCAGCTTTTTTTGCCACCACGAGCGTATCGGCCGAGACCTGGGAGGTCAGCAAGCTGGTCCAGGGCTCGGCATTCCATGGCGTGCACGGGCTCGGCATCGACAAGGCCGGCCATCTGTTCGCCGGCAGCGTCGCCGGCGCGGCGCTCTACGAGGTCGACATATCCGGCGGTACCGCCAAGGTTGCAATCCCTTCTCCGGTCGGAATGGCCGACGACATCGCGTTCGCGCCCGACGGCACCATGGCCTGGACCGGATTCCTGACCGGCGATCTCTATGCGCGCAAGGGCGACGGCCCGATCAAGAAGCTCGCCAGCGGCCTTCCCGGCATCAACTCCCTCGCCTTCCGCAAGGACGGCAGGCTCTACGCCACGACCGTTTTCCTCGGCGACACGCTCTACGAGATCGACGTCGAGGGCGTGAAACCGCCGCGCCAGATCATGGAGAAGATGGGCGGCCTCAACGGCTTCGAGTTCGGTCCCGACGACAGGCTGTACGGTCCGCTCTGGTTCAAGGGCCAGGTCGCAAAAGTCGACGTCGACAAAGCCGAGCTGACCGTCGTCGCCGACGGCTTCAAGATCCCGGCCGCGGCGAACTTCGATTCCAAGGGCAATCTGTGGGTGGTCGACACCGCGCTCGGCCAGCTCGTCCGGGTCGATCCCAAATCGGGCGCCAAGACCATGGTCGCGCAGCTGAAGCCGTCGCTCGACAATCTCGCCATCGACGACAAGGACCGCATCTTCGTCTCCAACATGGCCGACAACGGCATCCAGGAGGTCGATCCCGCGACCGGCCAGGCCAGGCAGATCATCATCGGCAAGCTCGCTTTGCCCGGCGGCATCGGCGTCACCTCGGAGAGCGGCAAGGATACGATCCACGTCGCCGACGTGTTCGCCTATCGCACGTTGGACGGTGCGACCGGCGAGGTCACCGAGAAGGCTCGCATGCACGCCGCCGGCATCACGCTCGAATATCCGATGAGCGCGACGGCGCGAGGCAACGACGTGGTGCTGTCGAGCTGGTTCACCGGCACGGTGCAGGTGATCGACGCCAAGACCGGCGCCACCCGCGACATGCTGCACGGCTTCAAGGCGCCGCACGACGCGATCGTGCTCGCCGACGGCACCATCCTGGTCGCCGAGCTCGGCACCAAGTCGCTGGTCAAGGTGAGCGGCGAGCACGGCAAGGATCGCACCACGCTGATTGGCAACCTCGAGGGCCCCGTCGGGCTTGTCCGTGGCAAGACCGACGAGGTCTACATCACCGAGGCGTTTGCGGGCACGGTGTCCCGGATCGACAGCAACGGTGAAAAGACCGTGGTCGCCAGGGAGCTGAAGATGCCGGAGGGCATCGCGCGCGGCAGCGACGGCATGCTGATCGTCGCGGAAGTCGGCGCCAAGCGGCTGATCGCAGTCGAGCCGGACAGCGGCAAGATCACCGAGATCGCCGCCAATCTCCCGATCGGCCTCGCGGGCGCGCCGGGCGGAT
Source organism: Bradyrhizobium sp. MOS003 (assembly GCF_003020125.1). GTDB lineage: Bacteria > Pseudomonadota > Alphaproteobacteria > Rhizobiales > Xanthobacteraceae > Bradyrhizobium. The sequence continues at coordinate 493,546 of NZ_PYFW01000002.1, forward strand.
TGCCGACCAACATTCCGACAGGCGTCGGCATGGGGGCTTCAGGCGTGATCTATTTCTCGTCGGATATCGAAAACGCAATTTACAAGGTAGTGAAGAAGTAGCGCGTAGTCGCTCCGATCAGCCTAACCGGGATGAGCGCATCATTTCCGGAGGAGCTTCGCTTCCGCGACCGTGATTTGGACCCGGCGGACGTGATCAAAAAAGTCCCGGAGAGGCTGACCTCTCCGGGGCGTTTTATCTTTTCAGGCTTCGACCGCCAGCGTTCAGTTCAGCTTTCGCTTCGCTGGCGGTGCCTCGAACTGGGCGATCTCCGCGATCTGCGGGGCCTTGCCGTTGAAGGTCAGCACGTTGCCTTCGGACGAGATCGCGACACTGTCGCCGTCCCTGACGTCGCCGGCCAGGATCATCTCGGCGAGCGGGTCCTGGACATGGCGCTGGATCACGCGCTTCAGCGGCCTTGCGCCATAGGCGGGATCCCAGCCCTTGGCGGCGAGCCAGTCGCGACCGGCGGCGTCGAGCGTCAGCACGATCTTGCGATCGGTCAGCAGCTTCTGCAGCCGCGCGAACTGGATCTCGACGATCCGCCCCATCTCGCTCCGCTGCAAGCGGTGGAACAGGATGATCTCGTCGACGCGGTTGAGGAACTCGGGACGGAAATGCCCGCGCACCATTCCCATCACCTGCTCACGCACGGCTGAGGTGTCTTCGCCCTCGGGTTGATTCACCAGGAATTCGGAACCGAGGTTCGAGGTCATGATGATCAGCGTATTGCGAAAATCGACGGTACGTCCCTGGCCGTCTGTCAGGCGGCCGTCGTCGAGCACCTGCAACAGCACGTTGAAGACATCGGGATGCGCCTTCTCGATCTCGTCGAACAGCACGACCTGGTAAGGCCGGCGCCGCACCGCTTCGGTGAGCGCGCCGCCCTCGTCATAGCCGACATAGCCCGGAGGCGCGCCGATCAGCCGGGAGACCGAGTGCTTCTCCATGTACTCGGACATGTCGAGGCGGACCATCGCGGTCTCGTCGTTGAAGAGGTACTCCGCGAGCGCCTTGGTCAGTTCGGTCTTGCCGACGCCGGTGGGGCCCAGGAACATGAACGAGCCCATCGGCCGGTTCGGGTCCTGCAGGCCCGCGCGCGAACGGCGCACGGCGGTCGCAACCGCATGCACGGCTTCGGCCTGTCCGACGACGCGCTTGCCGAGGGAGTCCTCCATCTTCAGGAGCTTGTCTTTCTCGCCCTCCAGCATCTTGTCGACGGGCACGCCGGTCCAGCGCGAGACCACCTGCGCGATGTGGTTGGCGGTGACCGCCTCCTCCATCATCTCGCCGGAGTTCTCCTTGGCCTCGATGTCGGCAAGCTGCTTCTCGAGCTCGGGGATCCGGCCATAGGCCAGCTCGCCGGCTTTTTGGAATTCACCGCGCCGCTGGGCGTTGGCAAGCTCGACCCGCAAGCCGTCGAGCTCGGCCTTCAGCTTCTGGGCGTCGGAGAGCTTGTTCTTCTCCGCACTCCAGCGTGCCGTCAGCGCCGCGGACTTCTCTTCGAGGTCGGCCAGTTCCTTCTCCAGCGTCTGCAGGCGGCTCTTCGAACCGGCATCGCTCTCCTTCTTCAATGCTTCCTGTTCGATCTTCAGCCGAATGATTTCCCGATCCATCGAATCGAGCTCTTCCGGCTTGGAATCGACCTGCATCTTCAGCCGCGCCGCGGCTTCGTCCATGAGGTCGATCGCCTTGTCGGGCAGGAAACGGTCGGTGATGTAGCGGTTGGATAGCGTCGCCGACGCCACGAGCGCGGAATCGGTGATCCGCACGCCATGATGCTGCTCGTACTTGTCCTTCAGGCCGCGCAGGATCGAGATGGTGTCCTCGACCGAGGGCTCGCTGACGAAGATTGGCTGGAACCGCCGCGCCAGCGCAGCGTCCTTCTCGACGTGCTTCTGGTACTCGTCGAGCGTGGTCGCGCCGATGCAGTGCAGCTCGCCGCGCGCAAGCGCGGGCTTGAGCAGGTTGGAGGCGTCCATCGCGCCGTCGCCCTTGCCGGCGCCGATCAGCGTGTGCATCTCGTCGATGAACAGGATGAAGGTGCCCTCGCTCCCGGTCACCTCCTGCAGCACGGCCTTCAGCCTTTCCTCGAACTCGCCGCGGTATTTTGCACCCGCGATCAGCGAACCGAGATCGAGCGAGAGCAGCTTCTTGTCCTTCAGGCTCTCCGGCACGTCGCCGTTGACGATGCGCAGCGCGAGGCCCTCGGCGATGGCGGTCTTGCCGACGCCGGGTTCGCCGATCAGGACGGGATTGTTCTTGGTCCGGCGCGACAGCACCTGGATGGTGCGGCGGATCTCTTCGTCGCGGCCGATGACCGGATCGAGCTTGCCGTCGCGCGCAGCCTGGGTCAGGTCGCGGGCATATTTCTTCAGCGCGTCATAGGCGTTCTCGGCGGTGGCCGAGTCGGCCGTGCGGCCCTTGCGCAGCGCCTCGATCGCGGCATTGAGATTTTGCGGGGTGACGCCGCCCTTGGCGAGGATTGCGCCGGCCTCGCTGGTCTTTTCCAGCGTCAGGCCGAGCAGCAGCCGCTCGACCGTGACGAAGCTGTCGCCGGCCTTCTCGCCGGCCTTTTCGGCGGCATCAAAAGTGCGGGCGAGTTCGGGCGCCAGATAGATCTGGCCGGCGCCGCCGCCGGAGACCTTCGGCACCTTGCCGAGGGCGTCCTCGGTCGCCTTCAGGATTGCGCGAGAATTGCCGCCGGCGCGGTCGATCAGACCGCCGGCCAGTCCCTCGCTGTCGTCGAGAAGTACCTTGAGGAGGTGCAGGGTCGAAAACTGCTGGTGCCCCTCGCGCATCGCGAGCGACTGCGCGGACTGGATGAAGCCCCTGGAGCGTTCGGTATACTTGTCGATGTTCATTTCGTTGTCTTTCCCTCGGCCTGCCCTCGGAGCCCTCAAAGGCACTCCTAGCGGCATCTTCATTGGGTTTCCGCTTGCCGCGTTGACATTCCTCAACCGACATCGGTCGTTAGCAGCCGGCGCTGGCGTCGGCCTGACCCAGATGTGGGAAGCGTGGCCTTGGATCGGAAGAGGCGACTTCACAATTTCGTGCGCTGATCCTCCTGCTTGGCGCCGCCTGGCCGAATCCCCTAAGTAGCGTCATGACAGCCAGCCAGACCGCCGAAATCACCGGCCTTTACCGCTACCCCATCAAGGGCCTGACGCCAGAGCCTTTGACCCGCGTCCTCTTGCGGACCGGCCAGACCCTGCCCGCCGACCGTCGCTACGCCATCGAGAACGGCCCGAGCGGGTTCGATCCCGAACAGCCGCAGTGGAAGCCGAAAATCCAGTTCCTGATGCTGGCGCGCAATGAGCGGCTGGCGGCCCTCGACAGCCGGTTCGACGACGCCACCAATGTCTTGACCATTCGCCGCGACGGCCAGACCGTCGCCAGCGGCGACCTTGAGACCGCGGCCGGACGCGCCGCCATCGAGAGGTACTTCGCGGAGAATTTTCAGCCGGAGCTGAAGGGGCCGCCGAAGCTGCTGTCAGGCCGCGACCACAGTTTTTCCGACGTCGCCCGCAAGGTGGTCTCCATCATCAATCTCGGCAGCGTCCGCGCCATCGAGACCATGCTGGGCGGCACTGCCGTGCATCCGCTGCGCTTTCGCGCCAATCTCTACCTGAAGGGCTGGCCGGCCTGGTCCGAGCTCGAACTCGTCGGCCAGACGCTGGCGATCGGCGCGGCACGGCTGAAGGTGGTCAAGCGTATCGTTCGCTGCCCGGCCACCAACGTCGACCCGGTGACGGCCAAGCGCGATCTCGAAATCCCGCCGACACTCTCGCGCAACCTCGGCCACATGGATTGCGGCATCTATGCCGAGGTGATCGAGGGTGGCGACATCGGCGTGGGTGATGCGATCGCGGTCGAACAGCCGAGATTGGTGTGAGCGAGCAACGCTGCTGCAGGGTGGGCAAAGGCGCACTTGCGCCGTGCCCACCACTTTCTCTGAGTTGATAGAAGCCGTGGGCACGCTTCGCTTTGCCCACCCTACGGCACCGTCGCCGTCGTTACCTCAATTCGGCATCACATACGCATAGATCCGGCCGCGCGAGACCGGGGCTTCGCGGACGCGATTGCCGTTGTTGCCGGAGATCATGATCGGATTGCCCTGCGCGTCGACGCCGGTGATGATGCCGACGTGACCGCCCCGGCGCCCCCGCGACATCACCGCGATGGCACCTACCTGCGGGCCGGAGACACGCGTGCCGTAATGCGCGAACGAGTTCGCCATGTCAGATCCGGTGCCGCGGTGGCCGGTTTTCTCCAGCACCATGTTCATGAAGCGCGCGCACCACAGGCTACCGCGGCCGGTCGGATTGCCGCCGACATAGCGGCGCGCCTCGGACACGAGGCCTGATCCCCCGCCGAAGCCGCTGCTCATGCTCATGTTGCTGGCGTTGCCCATATCGCCGGCGCCGTTTTTGTTCACGGCATAGCTCTTGTTGACGGCACGGCTCATATTGCCGGCGCGGCTCATGTTGCCAGGGCGGCTCATGTTGCCAGGGCGGCTCATGTTTCCGCCAAAGCCCATGTCTCCACCGCCCACGTAGCGCATGCCACCCATGCCGCCGCTGTTGGCGTTCGGATCGTAGCTGGCCTGGGTGTCGGCGAATCCGCTCGCCTGCAATTGCGCCGCACCGCGCTCAAAGCGCGAGCTGCGTGCATGGTGGCGGTAGTGATGATGATATCTGGCGTGATGCGCGTGAGCGTGCCGCTCTGCGCTATGACGATACGGCCGTGCCGAGACCGGAGAGGAAAACGCGGCAACCGCCGCGGACAAGATCGCCAGCGCGACAACACAACGCGACAGGCGAGACGCAAACAACTCAAACATTCTTCATCCTTCGTTGACACCCCGCTTCCAATCGGCCCGTGCAACGGCCGACATCGCTTTGGCCGTTAAGCCGCCGGATGTGGCGAGAAAAAGACGACGCGCCCGTGAATAGCTGCGATGACTTTGTGCCGACACTGGATCGAGGCTGCCGCATTGCGGACAACGGCATTAACTGCGATCCTGCAAAGGCGGCTTCAAGAGAGGGAAACGGTTAATGCCCCACGCCACGACCAGGGACGACGTCCGTATCTATTTCGAAGAAGCGGGCCAGGGAACGCCGATCATTTTTCTGCACGAGTTCGCGGCCGACCACACCAATTGGGAGCCGCAGATGCGCTACTTCTCGCGCGGCCACCGCTGCATCACCTATTCGGCGCGCGGCTACACGCCGTCGGACGTGCCAGATGGCGAGGTCTACAGCTACACGCATTTCTACACCGATGCGCTCGCGGTGCTCGACCATCTCAAGATCGAGCGCGCGCATCTGGTCGGCCTGTCGATGGGCGCCTACTCCTCGCTCCAGATCGGGCTCAACGCGCCGCAGCGCGCGCTGTCGATGACGCTGGCCGGCGTCGGCTCCGGCTCCGAGCTCGAGAATCTGGACGCCTGGCGCAAGCAGTGCCGCGCCAACGCCGAGCAGTTCGAGACGCTGGGCTCCGCCGAGGTCGCGAAAGTCACGCGCGAGGCGCCGAGCCGGATTCCCTTCCTGGTGAAGGACCCCCGCGGCCATGCCGATTTCTACGCCGGGCTGGCTCGGCACGATTCCAAGGGATCGGCAAACACGATGCGTGGCTTCCAGGGCGGCCGCCCCTCGATCTACACGATGACGGATGCGATCAAGAAAGCGTCCACGCCGGCGCTGATCGTCTGCGGTGACGAGGACGATCCCTGCGTCGGACCGAGCCTGTTCCTGAAGCAGCATCTGCCTGCGGCCGGGCTCGCGATGTTTCCGAAGTCGGGCCATGTGCTCAACCTCGAAGAGCCCGCACTGTTCAACGAGACAGTAGCGCGGTTCGTGACGCTGGTGGAAGCCGGGCGTTGGCCGGTGCGCGATCCGCGGTCGCTGGCCGCGCATTAGGACGAGGCGCAATCGCATATTCCGTCATTGCGAGCGTAGCAAAGCAATCCAGAATCCCCCCGCAGAAAGACACTGGATTGCTTCGCTACGCTCGCAATGACGAAGATAGAGCTGAGTTGACTATCCAGAGCACACGGACCAGAGACTACTTCCCCCCGCCCCTGCTCAGCAGAAACACGCCCTGCTCGCCGAACATGTTCCACACCCACCAGGGCAGATTCAGCGGGATCGGGCGGCCGTAGAGATCGAGCGCCACCGAACGCTCCATCTTGACGTTGATTGCGTCGCAGAGTTCGACGAAATCCTTGATGGTGCAGAAATGGATGTTGGCGGTGTCGTACCAGGTCGCCGGCAGATTCTCGGTGCGCGGCATGTGGCCGCCGATCAGGAGTTGGAGCCGCATCTTCCAGAAGCCGAAATTCGGGAACGAGACGATGGCGCGGCGGCCGATGCGCAGCAGATTTTCCAGCACCACGCGCGGCTGCCGGGTCGCCTGCAGCGTCTGCGACAGGATCACGTAGTCGAACGCATCGTCGGGATAGTTGACGAGGTCGGTGTCGGCATCGCCCTGCACCACCGCCAGCCCCTTGGCGACACAGCGGTTGACGCCCTCGCGCGACAGCTCGATGCCGCGGCCGTCGATGCCGCGGGTTTCCAGCAATTGAAGCAGATCGCCCTCGCCGCAGCCGACGTCGAGCACTTTCGAGCCGGGCTTGACCATCTCGGCCACCAGCCGATGATCGGCGCGAAAATCGCCGGACTGCCCGGTCGCGACGCCGCCCAGCGGCAATACTTCCTGCACGGACATGCTAGCCATCCTTCAGTCCGCGCGCCTTGCCTGCCGATTGCAGGAAAGCGCGGGAGATATCGAGGAATTCGGGCACGTCGAGCAGGAAGGCGTCGTGGCCGCGATCGGTCTCGATCTCGGCGAACGACACCCGCGCGCTCGACGCATTCAGCGCGTGCACCAGCGCGCGCGATTCCGAGGTCGGGAACAGCCAGTCGCTGGTGAAGGAGACAACGCAGAAGCGGGTCTTGATGTCCGCAAACGCCTTCGCGAGCACGCCGCCATGGTCGGCGGCGATGTCGAAGTAATCCATCGCGCGCGTCAGATAGAGATAGGAGTTGGCGTCGAAGCGCTCGACAAAGGACGAGCCCTGGTAGCGCAGATAGGACTCGACCTGGAAGTCGGCGTCGAACGAGAAGGTCGGCAGCTCACGGTCCTGCATGCGCCGGCCGAACTTGCGATGCAGCGCGGCGTCGGAGAGATAGGTGATGTGAGCGGCCATCCGCGCCACCGCCAGCCCGCGATGCGGATGGATGCCCCGATCGGCATAGCCGCCGCCGTGCCAGTCGGGATCGGCCATCACGGCCTGACGGCCGAGCTCGTGGAAGGCGATGTTCTGCGCCGAGTGCCGCGTCGCGCAGGCAATCGCCAGCGCGGAAAACACGCGAGCAGGATAGGCCGCGGTCCATTGCAGCACCTGCATGCCGCCCATCGAGCCGCCGACCACCGCGAACAGCGTGTCGATGCCGAGCCGGTCGATCAGCATGGCCTGCGCGCGCACCATGTCGGGGATGGTGATCACGGGAAATGCCAGGCCCCAGACCTTGCCGGTGGCGGGATTGATCGACGCCGGCCCGGTCGAGCCCATGCAGCCGCCGATCACGTTGGAGCAGATGATGAAGTAGTGCTTGGGATCGATGGGGCGGCCGGGACCGACCAGCGTCTCCCACCAGCCGGGCTTGCCGGTGACGGGGTGCACATTGGCGACATGCTGATCGCCGGTCAGCGCATGGCAGATCAGCACCGCGTTGGAGCGATCGGCGTTGAGTTCGCCATAGGTCTGGTAGGCGATCTGGAACGGGGTGAGATCGACGCCGCAATCGAGCCGCAGCGGCTGCTCGGCGCCGAAATGCGCGACCTGCGAGCTTGGATGATCCACCTCATGCGACCGCTCGTCGGCGCTGATCGCAGGACTCGGTATCGACTTGACGTCACCCATCTGACCATCGACCTCGTTTGCGGTCAGGCTCGAGACCGCATTTGAAATCAGGCCATGAAAAACCCGGCCTGAACGATAGGTTCGGCCGGGATCGAAAACGTCCCCGGCCTGTTTAGCGAGTTTTTTAACGTGGCTGCAAGCCGGCCGGCTCAAATGACCACGGAACGAGCAAAAGCTACCGTCTTGGGCGGTTTTCGTCAAGTCGCGGCCCGGATCGACCAAAATCGCCTGCTCCGCCTTCGGCGGAAAGAAGCGTCATTTCTCTTTGCTTTCGCGGCCCCGACTGCCTAATCAGGGCATTCCCCATCGGAACAATCGACAGCCAGACATGTCCCAAATTCCGCCCGCGCCACCATCGCTGCAGGAACTGCGCAAGGAGATCGACGCGATCGACGACGGCATGCATCGCCTGTTGATGCAGCGTGGCGACATCATCGACCGCCTGATCCAGGTGAAGCAGACCCAGGAGGTCGGCTCGGCGTTCCGCCCGGCGCGCGAGGCCGCCATGATGCGAGACCTCGTGCAACGTCATCGCGGCATCCTGCCGCTCGACACGGTCGAGAGCATCTGGCGCGTCATCATCTCGACGTTCACTTACGTGCAGGCGCCGTTCTCCGTGCATGCCGACATCTCCGTGAGCGAGCCCGCGATGCGCGATTCCGCGCGCTTCCATTTTGGTTTCACGGTCCCTTACGTCGCGCATTTCAGCGCGCAGGCCGCGGTCGAGGCGGTGGCGAAATCCAAGGGCGACCTGGCGCTGGTCTCGGCGACCTCGAGCCGCACGCCGTGGTGGCTCTCGCTTGAGGAAAAAGGCGCGCCGAAGATCATCGCGCGCATGCCCTTCGTCGAGCGGGCCGACCATCCGGCCGCATTGCCGGTGTTCGCCATCTCGCGCGTCCCCGACAGCGCCCTGGTAACCGAGGTCGAGACCTTCAGCGTCCGCGTCTCGGGGTGGAACGCCGAGGTCGCGCGCGCTCTGTCCCCGCTCGCCGAGATCGTGGCGGTGCCCGATACCGCCTTCGACGGCGCGGCGCTGCTGGTCTCGGTCACGAGCGCGACCAGCATCGACAAAATCAGGGCTGCCCTGATCGAGGCGGGGGCCTCGGTGCGCTCCACGGCCCTCGTCGGCAGCCACGCAACGCGCTATACGGTGCCCCCGACCGGGGCGAAATCGTAAGTCACGCGCCGCGCCCCGCCATTTTCGGAGTTCAAGATGTCACGCCCCGTGCCGAATCCCGGCATTCTCGATATTGCGCCCTACACGCCCGGCAAGAGCCCGGTCGCCGAGCCGGGCCGCAAGGTGTTCAAGCTCTCCGCCAACGAGACGCCGTTCGGGCCCTCGCCCAAGGCGATCGAGGCGTTCAAGAACGTGGCGGATCATCTGGAAGACTATCCGGAAGGGACCTCGCGGGTGCTGCGCGAGGCGATCGGCCGCTCCTTCGGGCTCGATCCCAACCGCATCATCTGCGGCGCCGGCTCGGACGAGATCCTCAATCTGCTCGCCCACACCTATCTCAGCCACGGCGACGAGGCGATCTCCACCACGCACGGCTTCCTGGTCTACCCGATCGCGACCATGGCGGTCGGCGCCAAGAACGTCGTCGCGGCCGAAAAGGACCTCACCTGCGACGTCGACGCCATTCTCAAGGCGGTGACGCCGAAGACGAAGCTGGTCTGGCTCGCCAACCCCAACAATCCGACCGGGACCTATATTCCGTTCGACGAGGTCAAGCGGCTGCGGGCCGGCCTTCCCTCGCACGTGCTGCTGGTGCTCGACGCCGCCTATTCCGATTACGTCTCGCGCAACGACTACGAGATGGGGATCGAGCTGGTCGCCACCACCGAGAACACGGTGGTAACCCACACCTTCTCGAAGATCCACGGCCTTGCCGCACTGCGCATCGGCTGGATGTTCGGTCCCGAGCACATCATCGACGCGGTCAATCGCATCCGGGGTCCCTTCAACGTGTCGACGCCGGCGATGTATGCCGCGGTCGCAGCGATCGAGGACACTGCGCACCAGGCGATGTCGAAGCAGTTCACCGAGACCTGGCGCAACTGGCTGACCGAGGAGATCGGCAAGCTCGGGCTGAAGCTAACGCCGAGCGTCGCCAATTTCGTGCTGATCCACTTCCCGACCGACAAGGGCAAGACCGCCGACGAGGCCGACGCGTTCCTGACCAAGCGCGGCCTGGTGCTGCGCGGCCTGAAGAACTACGGCCTGCCGCATTCGCTGCGCATGACCATCGGCACCGAGGAGGCCAACCGCCTCGTCGTCGAGGGCCTGCGCGACTTCATGGCAGGCAAATGAGCAGCGCACCGCACTTCCAGCGCGTCGCGCTGATCGGCTTCGGCCTGATCGGCGGCTCGATCGCGCGCGCTGCGAAGCTCCAGGGCCTGGCCGGCGAGATCGTCACCACCGCGCGATCGGAAAAGACCCGCGCGCGGGTGATGGAGCTCGGCATCGTCGACCAGGTCGTGGCGACCAATGCGGACGCCGTGAAGGATGCCGATCTCGTCATCCTCTGCATTCCCGTCGGCGCCTGCGGGCCGGTGGCGCAGGAGATTGCCGCGCACCTGAAGCCCGGTGCGATCGTGTCCGACGTCGGCTCGGTCAAGGGCGCCATCGTCAGGGACATGGCGCCGCATCTGCCGAAGACGGTTCATTTCGTGCCGGCGCATCCTGTCGCTGGCACCGAGCATTCGGGACCGGATTCGGGCTTCGCCGAGCTGTTCATCAACCGCTGGTGCATCCTCACCCCGCCGGAAGGCGTCGATGCGGCCGCCACCGATCGCCTGCGCGCATTCTGGGCGGCGATGGGCGCCAAGGTCGAGGTGATGACGCCGGATCATCACGATCTCGTGCTCGCGATCACCAGCCATCTGCCGCATCTGATCGCCTACACCATCGTCGGTACCGCCGACGAGCTGGCGCAGGTGACGGAATCCGAAGTGATCAAGTTCTCGGCCGGAGGTTTTCGCGATTTCACCCGCATCGCGGCCTCCGACCCGACGATGTGGCGCGACGTCTTCCTCGCCAACAAGGAAGCCGTGCTGGAGATGCTCGGCACTTTCACCGAGGACCTTTCAAAACTCACCCGCGCGATCCGGCGCGGCGACGGCGAAGCGCTGTTCGACCATTTCACCCGCACCCGTGCCATCCGCCGCGGAATCGTCGAGATCGGCCAGGATTCGGCGGCGGCGGATTTCGGCCGCCAGCACGGCGCGCTGAAGAAGCCGTAGCTTTTTCCGCACTCTCCGTCATGACCGGGCTTGACGACGGCGCGTGTGATCGGCCCCTGCTCTCAATACAGCGGCGGGATCTGGCCGACCTTGACCGGGCCTAGCAGCACGGCGCCGTCAACGAATTTCAGCGGGAAGCTGCGCGCCTTCTTGCCTTCCAGCGTGCTCTCGGTACCGATCGAGTTGATGCCGGCAGCGACGCCGGCATTGGCGTTCTGCTTGATGACCTTGCCGAGACCGGGAACGGCGCGATCGAGCGCACCGAACAGATTGTTCAGGTCCTGCGACTTCACGCCGGGCGCGACGCGGTCGAGCGTGGCCTGCGGCACGCCCTCCTCCAGCATCTTCTCGATGCCGAGCGCCGGGATCACGCGTTCGAGGCCGGTCACCGTCATCTGCAATTCGCCGTCGAGCCGGCCGTTGGCCGAGAGGCCGAGCGTGCCGGCAGCGACCGCGATCATTTCGCCCTGCTGGATCCGCGACTGCACGATCTCGATGTGGCCGCCGGCGGCCTGGATCTCGCGGAAGCGCTGCGGCCAGGGCTTTGGCGTGAGGTCGGACAGGCCGGTGATCTTCGCGCGCGTGTCGGCCTCGAACGGCTCGGCGAGCAAGGGATGAACGCCCTGGATGCTGCCCTGCGCGACATGGAGCACGGTCTCGATCACAGGATGATCGGCTGGCGAGCCGTCCGCGAGGCGCCCGTGCAGCTCGACCTGCTTGGCGCGTGCGAGCGGCACCTGCACGCTGCCGTCGAGACGATTGAGACTTGGGTCATCGAACACGAGCGAGGCGCGGTCCGGGATGGCCGGCAGGCCGACCACGCTGCTCCGGCCCTTGCTCCAGTTCACCACGAAGGTGTTTTGCGTGACGCCATCGGTCAGCGTCGCGGGCGCGGAGAATTCGGCGATGACGAGCTTGGGATCGTAGACCTGGGCGACGACCAGGATGTTGTCGAGCTTGGCCGTGAACGGCGTCTTGCTCGCGTTCTGCGACACCAGCGAGACGCTGGCGCCGGAGCACTGGACCTCGAAGCGGAACGGGAAGCCGGCGATCGAGCGCTTGGCGCAGTCATAGATGCGGCCGGCCTTGGCCTCCTGCGCCCGCCAAGCGTCGGCGGCCACTTCGGCCTGCGAGGCCGCATAGAACCAGAAGCAGCTCCAGGCGACGGCAAGGATCAGGACGAGGACGGGGGCGATGAAAAGGCCCCAACGGGAGCGCCGGCCTGCGGAAACGGTCATATCGGACATGCGGCGACCCTTTGACCCCAGATGATGGCAAATGTAAGCGAGGTTCGGCTGCGACGAAAGGCGGAGAATCCGCTTCGCTTGGGAGCGCGGTTCTGGTAGCCGTGCCCGAAATGTCCGAAATCACCCTCCCCTCCGTCACCAAAGCCACGGGCGACCTCTGGGTGTTCGGCTATGGTTCGCTGATGTGGCGGCCGGGCTTCGAGTTCGAGGAACGCGTTCCGGCACGGCTGGTCGGCGAGCACCGCGCGCTCTGCGTCTATTCCTTCGTGCATCGCGGGACGCCGGAGAAACCGGGCCTGGTGCTCGGGCTCGACCGCGGCGGCGCCTGCCGCGGCATCGCCTTTCGCGTCGCTGAAAAGAACCGCGCCGACGTCGTCGCGTATTTGCGCGCGCGCGAGCAGGTCACCTCGGTCTATCGCGAGGTGATGCGCTCGGTCTGGCTGGAGAACGATGCGCGCCAGCGCGTCCCTGCGCTCGCCTATGTCGTCGACCGCGGCCATGTGCAATATGCCGGCCGCCTCTCGCTCGCCGAGCAGCACCGCCACGTCGTCCAGGGCCACGGCCAGTCCGGCGCCAACCGCGACTACGTCACCGCCACTGTGAAGGCGATCGAGGCCGAAGGCTTTCGCGATACGCAACTGCATCAGCTCGCGACCATGCTGCATGGCGATGCGCATTCGCTGCACGCGCCGGCTCCCGACGATCGAGACGGCCGCTAGCTCTCCGACGGCGCGTAACTCGGCGAGGCGCCGATCAATTGCTCCTGCTCCTTGCGGCCGGCCTCGACGAGGCGGCTGGTTGCCTCTTCGATCGCCGTTTGCACACGAGAGAGAAACTCGTCCTTCGGCAGGCCCGACGGCAGCGGATCGAGGAATTCCACCACGAGCGTGCCGGGATAGCGCATGAAGGTGCGGCGCGGCCAGAACAGGCCGGAGTTGAGCGCGATCGGCAGGCACGGCACGCCGCAGGACGAATAGATCTGCGCAAAGCCGGTCTTGTAGTCGGGCGGCGCGCCCGGCGCGCGGCGCGTGCCTTCCGGAAAGATCACGAGCTGTTTCCCACTGCGCACCGCCTCGCGCGCCCGCCGCGTCATGTCCAGCAGCGCCTTCACGCCGGCCTTGCGGTCGATCGCGATCATCCCGGTCTTGACCAGGAACTGACCGAACACCGGGATCTGCATGAGCTGACGCTTGAGGATGAAGATCGGACGATTGAAGAACCCGGGCAGCACGAACGTCTCCCAGAACGACTGGTGCTTCGCCGCGATCACCAGCGGCCCCTGCGGGATGTTCTCGACACCGCGGAATTCGACCTTGATGTTGCAGACCACGCGCATCAGGACCAGCGTCGCCTTCGCCCACCATTGCGCGACCGTCAGCATAGCGCGCGGCGGCAGCAGGAAGGTCGGCAGCGCCACGATCGCGAGGCACACCAGCACGGCGTAGAACAGCACGTTGAACACGAGCGAGCGCAGGAAAATCAGGAACATCGACGATCCGATTAATTTGCCGATCAATTGCCGGTCAATTGGCCTGTGCGGTGGCGGGCCGCCTCACTTGCTGACCTGCAGGCTGCTCCGACATCTCGGGCGAAAGGTCAATCCCGAAATCCTCCAGCCGCACCCTGAGCTCGGCCGCGATGTACTTGACATATTCCGACAGCAGCAGCCGCAAGGTGGACGCCGAGGTCCACCACGGCTCCTCGCGCCATTTGTCGCCGACCACCGCGAACGGGATCAGCGTCGTCTGTGGCATCGCGTGCGAGAATTCCACCAGCGCGCGCGGCATGTGATAGTTCGAGGTGACTACGATCAGCGACTTGAACCGGCGGCCCTCGGCCCAGCGCCGCGCCTCCGCCGCATTGCCGCGGGTCGAAAGCGCGGTGCGGTCGAGATCGACGCAACAGGTCATGAAGGACTGGTTCTCCGGCAGCGTTCGGGAGATGTCGCTTGCCGTCGATGTCGGATGCACGCCGGAGATCAGCAGCCGCCTGCCGTAGCCGGAAGCAAGCAGCTCCATCGCATCCGACACCCGCGAGGAACCGCCGGTCAGGACCACGATCCCGTCTGCCTTCCGGCTTGGGGCGATCTCGGCGCCGCGCAATTGCGACAGGAACGCGATGAAGCCCGCCGCAGCCCCGACAAAGGCGAACGCAATCGTCGACACCAATGCCGCGCGCAGCCAGCCGCGTGGCAGGTTCGGCGATCGATCGTCGGTCGGCGAGGTCATGTGATGTCAGTGAACCCTTCCCTGGGTTGATTTTAAAACGTTTTGAGGCGAAGTGGAGTCCGGTTTCTTCACCCTCTCCCCTTGTGGGAGAGGGTGGCTCGCCGCTTAGCGGCGAGACGAGTGAGGGGTTCTCTCCGCGAATGATCCTGTTGCACTGAGCACGCGGAGAGAACCCCTCATCCGGCGCTCCGCGCCACCTTCTCCCACAAGGGGAGAAGGAAGAAAATTGCACTCAATCCACATCATTCAGCGTCGCGAAAAGGGTCTGGCGTGAGGCCACCGCGGTGATCGCGCCAATCAGCACGGCCTGGACCACGAGCACGATGTAACCGGACGGCCGCAACGAGAAGGTGCCGAGCAGCGCGGCGAACTGGTCGCCGACGGGGGTACCGGAAAACCAGCCGGCGATCGACTCGGAGAAGCCGAACACCAGCATCGCGGCACCGCCGCCGATCACGCCGCCCTCCAGGCCCAGCCTGAGGAAATGGCGCAGGAAATGATTGGCGATGTAGCGGTCGCCGGCGCCGACGAAATGCAGCACCTCGACGATCGGACGGTTCGCCGCCATGGCGCCGCGGGTCGCGAACGAGACCGAGATGATGGTGGCGATAATGACCAGCGCAAGGATACCGAGGCCGGCGAGCACGGTGGCGTTTGTCATCGAGCGCATCCGCTCGATCCAGGCGCGATGATCATCGACGCTGGCACTTGGCGCGACTTGGCTCACGCGCGCGCGCAGGACGCCGAGATCGAGCGGCGTGCCGGGTTGCACGCGCGCGATGATCATGCGCGGCACCGGAAGATCGTCCATCGACAACCCGGTGCCGAGCCAGGGCTCGAGCAGCTTGCCGCTCTCCTCCTTGCTGAACGGCTTGACCTCGACGATTCCGGCTTGCGCGCGCATCGCTTCCGTCACCGCCGCTGTGTCGCGATCGAGATCGCGGCCGGCCTGCGGGCGAACCTGGATGGTGATCTCGCTCGAGACGTCCGACTGCCATTCCGCGGCGGAGGCACTCACCAGCAGCACCGTGCCCGTGGTCATCGACGCCAGGAAGGTCATGATGGCGACGACGGCGACCAGCGCGCGGCCCTGGATCGAGGCGCGCGGCACGATCGGCGACATGTTGCGCGCGTTGGCCGGAAGCTGCGGACGCTCCTGTCCGAGGTCGACCAACACGCCGCGCTCGTCGGTCCTATTCATAGACGTGCAACCGTCCCTGATGCAGCACGAGACGGCGGGCCTCGTACTGATCCATCAGGCCGATGTCGTGAGTCGCGATGATGACGGCGGTGCCGGATTTGTTGAGCTCGATGAAGAGCCGCAGCAGGCGGCGTCCGAGCGTCGGATCGACGCTGCCGGTCGGCTCGTCCGCGAGCAGCAGTTGCGGCCGCGAGATCACGGCGCGCGCGATCGCCGCGCGCTGCTTCTCACCGCCCGACAGGATCGGCGGCAGCGCGTCCATGCGCTCGCCAAGCCCGACCCAGCGCAACAGATCGATCACCTCCTTGCGATAGCTCGACTCGCTGCGGCCCATGACGCGGAACGGCAGCGCCACGTTCTCGTAGGTCGTCATGTGATCGAGCAGGCGGAAATCCTGCAGCACGATTCCGATGCGCTTGCGCAGATCGGCGATCTCGTCCTTGCCGAGCTGTGAGATGTCGTGGCCGAACAGATTGACGAGGCCCCGCGTCGGCCGGTGCGACAGGAACAAGAGGCGCAGCAGCGAAGTCTTGCCCGCACCGGAGGGGCCGGTGAGGAACTGGAACGAATGCGCCGGGATCTGGAAGCTGAGGTCGCGCAGGATCTCCGGCCCCAGACCGTAACGCAATCCGACATTTTCGAACCGAACCAAGTTCAGCTCCGTTCGAGAGGGGGCGCGGGTCGCATGGCTGCGCTCCGCCATACGCGATCAACGGGTTTTGCCGCCGTTATGGTTTCCGGTTCGTTAACGGTCGCCTTGTAGCATCCAGGGTGCCCGGTTCGGCGCGACTGGGTCATCGTCGAGGCTCGTCCATGCATATCGTCTGCCCCCATTGTATGACATCCTACGCCATCAAGCTCGCGAGCCTTGGGGCGAACGGACGGGCGGTCCGCTGTTCCCGCTGCAAGGAGACCTGGATCGCCCACGCCGAGGATGCCATCGAGGAGGCATCCGTCCCGGCCATGGCCACGGCCAGCCAGGCCGACGACCAGGCCGACCTTGCCGAGCAGTGGAACTCCTACGCCAAGGACGACGGCGCCACTGATGCACCTGTCGTCGACAGCCCGTCGATCGCCAGCGACTGGCCCGAGGAAGAGGCTCCCAGTGAAACCGAGGACGAGTGGTCGGCGGCGGCCCGGGAAGCCGAGGAGGAGGTCGTCGGCGCGCAGCACCAGTCCTGGTTCCGTAGCCTGTTCCCCCGCCGCGGCGCACGGGTCAGCCGTCCGGTCACCACCGCTGCGCCCAAAAAATCTTATTTCGGCCTGCCGACCGCCTGCGCCGCCATGGGCGCGCTGGTGCTGGCGCTGGTGATCTGGCGCGGCGACATGGTGCGGCTGCTGCCGCAGACCGCCGCCTTCTACAAGATGGTCGGGCTTGAGGTGAACCTGCGGGGCCTCACCTTCAGAGACGTGAAGCTGTCCAGCGAGACCGTGGACGGTAAGCAGGTGCTGGTGATCGAGGGCGTGATCGTCGGCGAGGGTAAGAAGCCGCTCGACATTCCACGGCTGCGCTTTGCCGTCCGCGACGGGCAAGGCGCGGAGATCTACGCCTGGAATACGGTGCTGGAGCAGACCGTGCTGCGGCCCGGCGAGCGCGCCGTCTTCCGCTCCCGCCTCGCCTCGCCGCCGCCGGAAGGCCGCAATATCGACGTTCGCTTCTTCAACCGGCGCGACATTGCCGGCGGCAGCGTATAATCGCGCCGCCCAGTGCCGCCCGGGAGCTGATCCGAAGGTTGATCCCATGCCGAAGATCCTGATCGCCGACGACGAGGATTCGATGCGCACGCTGGTGGCGCGCGCCATTGCCATGGACGGGCACGAAACGGTCACCGCGCAGGACGGCGCCGAAGCGCTCGAGATCCTGACCCGCGAGGACGGCGCGTTCGACCTGCTCCTCACCGACATCCAGATGCCCGTGATGGACGGCATCGCGCTGGCGCTCTCCGCCGCGCGCGATTTTCCTGATTTGACCATCCTGCTGATGACCGGCTTTGCCGACCAGCGCGAGCGCGCCTCGAACCTCAATGCGCTGGTGCACGACGTCGTGACGAAACCGTTCTCGATCGCCGATATCCGCACGGCGGTGGCGGACGCGCTGGCGGCGAAGAAGGGGTCGTAGGCGACACTAGCCACATGTACTGCTGTCAGCCCCGCGAAGGCGGGGCATCCAGTACGCCGCAGCCTATCGATAGAATCACGACTGTCTGGGAGTACTGGATCGCCCGATCAAGTCGGGCGATGACAGTGAGCCTGTGGCGTCCGACTCAAAAATCCTTCAGCAGCCGCTCGATGTAATCGAGCTCGATCTGCGGGCGCGAGCTGTCCCCTAAGCGGCGACGGAGCTCTTCGAGGATGCGGCGGACGCGCTGGGCGTCGATCTCGCCCGGGATCTTGACGGTGTAGTCGTCGCTGAGGTCGCGGCCGTGGAGCGGGCGGCCCAGCGGATCGGTCTGATTGCCGCCGCTTTGCTGACGGCCGGCCCGATTGCCGGGACCATCGCCCTGCCCGTCGCCATCGCCCTGCTGCATCGCCTCGGCCATTTTCTGCGCGCCCTTGCGCATGGCGTCGAGGGCCTTGCCTTGCGAATCCACGGCGCCATCGGCATTGCCGTCGCCGAGCTTCGAGCCGGCATCGCCCATGGCACCGTCGGCGTCGTCCAGGCTGCCGTCGTCATCTCCCTGATCGCCGTCCTGATCGCCGCTCTGGCCCGGATCGCCCTGCTGGCCTTTCTGACCCTGTTGACCCTGCTGACCCTTCTGGCCTTTTTGTCCCTTTTGCGCGAGGCCGCGCTTGGCGAGTTCGTCCTGCAGCTTCTTCAAGCGGTCACGCAGTGATTGCTGATCCTGCTGCAGGTCCGACATCGATTGGTCGCCCTGCTGCTTGCCGCGCGAGCGGTCACGCCGGGAATCCTGGCCCTGCTTGAAAGTCTTGTCGCGCAATTGCTGCTGCTTGCGGATCATGTCGCTGAGCTCGTTCAGCGCCTGCTCCATTTCGCTCTCGCCGGATTGCCCGGGCTGCGCCATCTGGAGATTTTCCATGATCTGCGCGAGCTGCTCGAGCAGGCGCTGGGCCGCCTCTTTATTGCCCTCGCGCGCCGCCTTCTCGATCTGCCGCAGGAGGTCATCGAGATCGCGCTGGGTAATGACGTTGCGATCACGGCTGGAGGATTGGCTCCGTTCCGTCGCCCGCTTGTACTCCTCGAGCTTCTGGATGGCGTCGGACTGGTTGCCCAGGCTCTTGCCGGATTCCTTCTGCCGGAGGCTGTCGCCGGACTCCTGCATCGCCTTTTCCGCGCTGTCGAGCAGCGCATCGGGATCCTGATCCAGCTGGGCAGCGGCCGGCCAAACGCCGCCCAACAGCAGGGCGAGGCAGGCGATCGACATCGCCTTCAAGACTGGCGCGCGTGCTAGCTTCCGCATTTCCGGTCCCGCGTGAACTGGTTGGTCTTGTCGTCTCCCGCCTTGTTGGCACGGCTGTTCGCCGACTTCCGATAGGCCTGAAGCTGCTCGCGCAACACGTCCTGCTGCTGCGCAAGATCCGCGAGCTGCTCGGGCGTCGCCTTCTGGGTCTTTTGTCGCAACTCGACTGCCTTGTCGAGGATGAGCTGGACCTCCGCGGGGAACGGCTGCCGGGCACCAAGTGGATTCTGCTCGGCGCGGCGGGCGAGATCACGCACCTTGCCGGCCATGGCCTCGCGCAGCTTCTGCGTCAGCACCCTGAGTTCGTCCTCGCTGGCGCCGCGTTCCAGCGCCGCCTTGAGCGCGTCCTGCGCCGAGCGCAGCGCCGCATTGACGCTGCCGGCGACACCGTCGTCCTCGATGGTGGTCGCGAAGGCCCACATGCTCGCCACCACGTTGCGCAGCGCATCGTCGGTACGGGCAGCCTCAAGCTGGGTCGAAAGACTCCGGAGGCCGAGATAGCAGCCGGCATCCGGCGTGAACAATTCGGGCGCGATCATCAGTGCGTCGAGCGCAGTGTAGACGTCCGAGTTCCTGTTGGCGTCGAGCGCGAGAATGCGGCGCTGCTCGATCAGCGCACGCGCAAGCGAGTTGGTGAACAGACGCTCGGGCAGGCGCATGTTGAAGGGTTCGCTCCTGGCCTCGTTGCCGGCCTCGTCCTTGGCGGTGAGCGTCAGCGTGACGTCGGCGCCGGCATAGGGGTCCTCGCTGAGGTCCTTCACCGTCTGGCCGACGCCGTTGCGGGTACGCGCGTTCGGCAGCACGAGCGGGAATTGCGGCGGCTGGAACAAGGGTCGCGGCGCAGCCTTGCCGTCGGAATCCTTGCTGGCGTCTTTGGCGTCAGCGGGGCGCAGGGCAATCTGCGCATCCGCGCCGGTGACGCCGTAATCGTCCTCGATCTTGTAGGAGAGCTGCAGCCCGCCGCGCGCCTGGCGCTCGGGATCCTTGGCGAGCGCGATCGTCGGCGCATGGTCCGGCGTGGCCGCAAAGGCCCATTGCGGCTGGCCGGAGGGCGCGCGGACATGCGCGGTGCCGTCAGCAGTGATGGTGAAATGCTTCTCGTTGGTGCCCTTGGGCGCGGCTTCCGCGGGGGCGGCCTCCTTGAGGCCGCCGGAGACGACGACATCCAGACTGCCGCCGGAGGAGCGCACGATCAGGGTCGAGCCTGCCGGAACGGCCAGCGGGCCGGAAGCCGGCAGCGCCGCGGCCTCCTTGTTGGCAGCCGAAAGGATGACCGGCGGCTTGCCAGTGTAGAGCGGCGGGGTAACCCAGGCATCGACGCGAACATCGGCCGGCGCCAGCACGCCGTTCCAGTCGAAAGCGGCCCCGAGCCGCATTCCGCGCTCGTCGCCGGCGGCGAAGAAGGTCGCAACCAGCATCACCATGACCAGCGCGCGCAGCGCCCAGGGATCATGCAGCGCCAGCCGCGGATGCGGCAGGCCGGCGCGGATGCGCTTGAGCGAGGCCAGCGTACGCTCGCGCTGCGCCTGCCACAGTGCCTGTGCGACCGGATCCTGCGAGGTCAGCGTGTCCGTCAGCGTCGTGGCCGGGCGGTGACGGATGCCGGAGCCACGATCGAGCCGGGCCAGCGCCTCCTCGCGGCTCGGCCAGCGGAAGCGAATCAAGGGAAACAGGACGGCAATTGCGATGCCGGCGAAAACGACGAGACCGACGGCACGGGCGACGAATGGCAGCGCCAACCAGAGTCCCGCCCAGGACACCACCAGGAACAGGCCGACAACGGTCAGAAGCCGCGCCAAATTCGGCCAGGCACGCTCCCACGCGATGGCATAAATGGCCCGATCGAGGGCCTGCGCCAGCTTCAGCCGCGACAGAGCGTCACTGTTGCGGATCGGGTCTGACGGGTCGGGGGTGACGCCGTTCAATCAACTCTCCAGGTTGCCCGGGAGAGAAGCCTATCACAACGGCAGCACTGAGGCATCCGTTCCGGTACGGGAGACACCCCTTTTCCCGCATAACACGAGGACGTGACTGGCCCCGCACAACCCCGTAATTTCCGCGCCGCCATCCGAGGGAGACGAGAGGAAACGCCATGGACAAGAAGATGCACGACAAGGGCCTGGAAGT
This sequence comes from Bradyrhizobium sp. MOS003, assembly GCF_003020125.1. GTDB lineage: Bacteria > Pseudomonadota > Alphaproteobacteria > Rhizobiales > Xanthobacteraceae > Bradyrhizobium. The sequence goes on from NZ_PYFW01000002.1 coordinate 514,977, forward strand.
CCGCAAAGCGGTGCTGGGCGAAGCCTATGTCAACAACGCCCTGAAGAACGTCGACGATTTCAACCGCCCGTTCCAGGAGATGCTGAACGAATATTGCTGGGGCACGGTGTGGGGCCGCGAGGAGCTGCCGCGCAAGACCCGCAGCATGCTCAACATCGCCATGATCGCGATCCTGAACCGCCAGCACGAGTTTCGCGCGCATCTGAAGGGCGCGCTGACCAACGGCGTGACCCGCGAGGAGATCCGCGAGATCCTGATGCAGGTCGCGATCTATGGCGGCATGCCCGCCGCAGTCGACAGTTTCCGCATCGCGCGCGAAGTGTTTGCGGAGATCGACGGCAAGGCGTGAGCGGGGCGGTCTCCTCCGTCATCCCGGGGCGCGCGAAGCGCGAGCCCGGGATCCATAACCACAGGAAGACGTGGTTAGCGGGACTCGGAGTGACCGCCTTCGCGCAACGACTTCTCCCTGGGGTTATGGATCCCGGCTCATCGCTTCGCGATGCCCCGGGACGACACCGCGGGTCGATCAAGCATCTCTCACAAGAATGAAGAAAAGAAGGAAACACCATGGACATCGGATTCATCGGCCTCGGAAACATGGGTTTCCCGATGGCGCGGCGGTTGATCGAGGCGGGACACAAGCTCGTCGTGTTCGACACGCGCAAGGAGGTCACGGACAAGCTCGTGGCGCTCGGCGCGACGGCGGCGACATCGCCGAAGGACGTTGCCGACAAGGTCGAGACCGTGATGGCGAGCCTGCCCTCGCTGCAGGCCTCGCTCGACGTCGCTACGGGAGCGAACGGCGTGATCGCGGGTAGCCGCGCAAAGCGCTTCATCGATCTCTCCACCGTCGGCTCGGCGATGGCCAAGAAGATTCACGGCCTGCTCGCCGAACGCAACATCGTGCAGATCGACTGCCCCGTCTCCGGCGGCGTCGGCGGCGCCGAGAAGGGCACGCTGGCGGTGATGGTTTCCGGACCGAAGGCGGACTTCGAGCTGCTCAAGCCGGCCCTCGACGTGATCGGAAAAGTGTTCTTCATCGGCGAGAAGCCTGGCGCGGCCCAGACCATGAAGCTTGCCAACAATTTCCTGTCGGCCACCGCGATCGTGGCGACGTCGGAAGCCGTGGTGATGGGCGTGAAAGCCGGGCTCGATCCCGCCGTGATGATCGACGTCATCAATGCCGGCTCGGGCATGAACACCGCGAGCCGCGACAAGTTTCCGCGCGCGGTGCTGCCGCGCAGCTTCGATTTCGGCTTCGCCACGGGGCTGATGGTGAAGGACGTGCGGCTGGCGCTGGAGGAGATGAAGCAGCTCGGCCTGTCGATGGAGGTCGCCGACGCGGTCGGACGGCTGTGGGAGACCGTGATAGCTGCGGAAGGCGCCGAGTCCGATTTCACCGCGGCGATCAAGCCGATCGAGAAGAAGGCGGGCGTGGTGGTGGAAGGAACGAAGGCCGGATTGGCGGGGAAGTAGCCGCCCCGCACGCTGCTCGTCGTCCCGGGGCGCGCGCAGCGCGAGCCCGGGACCCATAGCCACAGCAAGATGTGGGACGAAGACTCGGAGTTGCCAGCTTCGTGCGACAACTACTTCCTGGGGTTATGGGTCCCCGCCTTCGCGGGGACGACACCCAAATTGTTGAACCGCCTTACCGCCCTCTCACGCACTCACAGCCACGGTGCAGGCTTATCCATCGCAATGAGCTGCTCGACCTCGATACGCGGGCGCACGACGGCGTACTGGTCGTCCTTCACCAGCACCTCCGGCACCAGCGCTCGCGTATTGTAGGTCCCGGCCTGCACCGCGCCGTAGGCGCCCGCAGTCATGATGGCGATGAGATCGCCGGGCGCAGGCGTCGGCAGCGTGCGGTCGAGCGCGAGATAGTCGCCGGTCTCGCAGACCGGGCCGACGACATCGGCCCGGATTGTCGCGGCGTCCCTGGCGGGTTGTTTCACCGGCAGGATGTCGTGATGCGCCTCGTACAGGGTCGGGCGGATCAAATCGTTCATCGCCGCGTCGATGATCACGAAGTTCTTGCCGTCGCCGTGCTTCACATAGATCACCCTGGCGACCAGGATGCCGGCATTGCCGACGATCATGCGGCCCGGCTCGAACATCAGCGTGCAGCCGAGATTGTGGCTGACGCGCTTGACCATGGCGGCATAGGCGGCCGGTGCCGGCGGCGCCTCGCGGTCCATGTAATAGGGGATGCCGAGGCCGCCGCCGAAATCGACATGACGGATATCGTGGCCGTCGGCGCGCAGCGTCTGCACGAACTCGGAGAGGATGCGGAACGCCGTCTCCATGCCGGAAAGGTCGGTGATCTGGCTGCCGATATGCACATCGGTGCCGGTTACCTCGATGCCCGGCAACTTCGCGGCGCGGGCATAGACCTCGCGGGCATGCACGATCGGGATGCCGAACTTGTTCTCGGACTTGCCGGTCGAGATCTTGGCGTGGGTGCCGGCGTCGACATCAGGATTGACGCGCAACGAGATCCGCGCGGTCTTGCCGGTCTCGGTGGCCAGGCGCGACAGCAGTTCGAGCTCCGGCTCGGATTCGACGTTGAGACAGAGGATGTCGGCGGAGAGCGCCGCGCGCAGCTCTGCTTCCGTCTTGCCGACGCCGGAAAAGACGATCTTGCTGGCGGGAATGCCGGCCGCCAGCGCGCGCTTCAACTCACCGCCGGAGACCACGTCAGCACCGGCGCCGAGCTTGGCCAGCGTGCGCAGCACCGACTGGTTGGAATTCGCCTTCATGGCGTAGCACACCAGCACCTTCTCGCCGGCGAAGGCCTCGGTGAAGACGCGATAGTGCCGCTCCAGCGTCGCGGTCGAATAGCAATAGAACGGCGTGCCGACGGTCGCGGCCAGCTCGGACAAATTCACCGCCTCGGCGTGCAGCACGCCGTTGCGATAGTCGAAATGATTCATGGCGCAGGCTCGGTTGTCCCGGCTTATCTCTTGCCGGGAGGTTCGTCCAAGAGCGGATCGAGAATGAACGGTTTCTTGCTGCCCCTGGCCGCCGCGGGCGCGGCATCCGCACCTGATGAGGTGGGATTGAACATGCTCGACGACTTCTGGGCTGCGGTCTCGGTGTCGGTTGGAGCTGCGACATTGGCCGTGGACGCGCTGGAGGCCGTCGGCGGCAGATCCAGTGGGCCCTTGCGGCCGCAGCCGGCCAGCGCAAGCGCCGTCAGGCTCAAGACAATGATGGCCCACCCCGAGCTGGCCGGGCGAAACTTTGACGTCACGACGAAATCCCCACTACGCGGGCCGCACCATACAGAGATTGGCGCTCGCTGGCGAGAGCCGGATGACCATGAAACATAAGCGAAATTTTGCCCTCAGCCCAATTTTCGCTCTTTTTCCAGCCGCTTCGCCCAAGCCTTCGCCTGCGACGCCACGTTCTTCGGCGCGGTGCCGCCGAAGCTCGTCCGGCTCTTCACCGACGATTCGACCGAGAGCACGCCGAGCACGTCCTTGGTGATTTTTGGTTCGATTGCCTGCATCTCCTTGAGCGGTAGCTCGTGCAGCGCGACGCCGCCCTCGGCAGCCTTGGCGACGATGCGGCCGGTGACGTGATGGGCCTCGCGGAACGGCATTTTCAGGGTGCGCACCAGCCAGTCGGCGAGGTCGGTCGCGGTGGCATAGCCCTCTCCCGCAGCCGCCTTCATCCGGGCCTCGTCGGGCTCGAGGTCGCGGACCATGCCGGTCATGGCGCGGATCGCCAGCGACAGCGCAGCGAAGCCCTCCATGGCGCCCTGCTTGTCCTCCTGCATGTCCTTTTGATAGGCGAGCGGCAGGCCTTTCATCACGATCAGGAGACCATTAAGTGCGCCGATGATGCGGCCGGTCTTGGCGCGCACCAGCTCGGCGGCATCCGGATTGCGCTTCTGCGGCATGATCGAGGATCCCGTGGTGAACTTGTCGCTGAGCCGGATCAGGCCGACCAGCGGCGAGGTCCAGATCACGATCTCCTCGGCAAAGCGCGACATGTGCACGGCGCAGATCGAGGCCGCCGACAGCGTCTCCAGCACGAAGTCGCGGTCGGAGACGGCGTCGAGCGAGTTGGCCATCGGGCGGTCGAAGCCGAGCGCCTTGGCGGTGGCGTGGCGGTCGATCGGGAACGAGGTGCCGGCGAGCGCGGCGGCGCCGAGCGGGGATTCGTTCAGCCGCTTGCGCGCGTCCTGGAAGCGGCCGCGGTCGCGCGCGGCCATCTCGACATAGGCGAGCAGATGATGGCCGAAGGTCACGGGCTGCGCGGTCTGCAGGTGGGTGAAGCCCGGCATCACGGTTGCGGCATGCTCCAGCGCGCGATTGACCAGCGCGGCCTGGAACGCGGCCAGCGCCGCGTCGGTCTCGTCGAGGACATCACGGACATAGAGACGGAAATCGGTCGCGACCTGGTCGTTGCGCGAGCGCGCGGTGTGCAGGCGGCCGGCGGCGGGGCCTATCAGCTCGGTCAAGCGGCTCTCGACATTCATGTGAATGTCCTCGAGTGCGCGCTTGAACTCGAAGCCGCCCTTGCCGATCTCTGACAAAATCGTGTCTAGACCCTTGCCGATATTTTTCGCATCAGAGCCCGTGATGATGCCCTGGCTGGCAAGCATCGCAGCGTGGGCCTTGGACGCGGCAATGTCCTGGGCGAACAGGTGACGATCGACGTCGATGGAGACGTTGATCTCTTCCATGATCTGGTCGGGACGTTCCGAGAACCGGCCGCCCCACATCTTGTTGCTCATGATCCCCTGCTCACGCCTTGATTTGCCGCACGTTTGCCGGCCGCCGTCAGCCGTACTAAGAGGCCCCTGATAGCCATATCTGCGACCGGATGACAAACGATATGCTCGACAAGAAGCCCTCCGCCACGCGCCGGGTCCCCCTCGTCATCGCCACGGTGGCGATAGGAGGGCTGGCCGGCTTCGCCGCGCTGTACTTGCTGGGCCTGAGCCGTTCGCCGTCGGGCGATCCGACCTGCAAGCCGGCGGTGGCGACGGCGCAAAAGATCGCCCCCCTCGCCCACGGCGAGCTGGCGGCGCTGACCATGGCGAGCGCGCCCCTCAAGCTGCCCGACCTCACCTTCGAGGATTCCGACGGCAAGCCGAAAAAGCTGTCCGATTTCCGCGGCAAGACGCTGCTGGTGAACCTCTGGGCCACCTGGTGCGTGCCGTGCCGGAAGGAAATGCCGGCGCTGGACGAGCTCCAGGGCAAGCTGTCGGGCCCGAACTTCGAGGTGGTGGCGATCAATATCGACACCCGCGACCCGGAGAAGCCGAAGACCTTCCTGAAAGAGGCCAATCTGACCAGGCTCGGCTACTTCAACGATCAGAAAGCCAAGGTTTTCCAGGATCTTAAGGCGACAGGCCGAGCCTTGGGCATGCCGACCTCGGTGCTGGTCGATCCGCAAGGCTGTGAGATCGCGACGATCGCGGGGCCGGCGGAATGGGCGAGCGAGGACGCGCTCAAGCTGATCCGGGCCGCGACGGGCAAAGCCGCCGCAGCGCTTTAGAAGTTCAGGCCGTCACGTTGAGATTGCCGCCGACGCCGGCACCGACATTGGCGAGCGAGGGCTGACCGGCACCCATCAGCGTCAGGACGGTGGATTTCTCCATATCCGCGTTCTGTTTGGCCAGCGTCGCCGAGATGTTCGACTGCAGCGCGCCTTGCTGAGCGGCCAGCATGGTGCTGACCATTGCCATCATGTCCATTACGTGAACCCTTTTACAGGGCGCAGCCTAGGGCGGATGGGTTAACGCGACATGAATTGTCACGGGTGCGGAGGCACGTAGATTAAGCGCTGCCCGTGTCCCGGACGCGGCGCGGCACGCAGTGACGCACCGCTAACGCGCTGCACTGTGTCCGGGGCACGAGAGAGACTTACCTCGTCGGAACCGGCTTGGCGCCGCGGTAGTCGTAGAACCCGCGCTGGGTCTTGCGACCGAGCCACCCGGCCTCGACGTATTTCACCAGCAGCGGACACGGGCGGTATTTGGAATCGGCAAGCCCCTCATGCAGCACCTGCATGATCGAGAGGCAGGTATCGAGGCCGATGAAATCGGCGAGCTCCAGCGGGCCCATCGGATGGTGGGCGCCGAGCTTCATCGCCGCGTCGATCGCCTCGACATTGCCGACGCCTTCATACAGCGTGTAGATCGCCTCGTTGATCATCGGCAGCAGGATGCGGTTGACGATGAAGGCCGGAAAATCCTCGGAGACCGCGACCTGCTTGCCGAGCTTGGCGACGAATTCCTTGGATGCCTCGAAGGTGGCGTCATCCGTGGCGATGCCGCGGATCAGCTCCACCAGCTCCATCAGCGGCACCGGATTCATGAAGTGGATGCCGATGAAGCGCTCGGGCCGGTCGGTGGCGGCGGCGAGCCGGGTGATCGAGATCGAGGACGTGTCGGAGGCGACGATCGCCTCGGGCTTCAACACCGCGCAGAGCTCGTGGAAGATCTTGCGCTTGACCTCTTCCTTCTCGATCGCAGTCTCGATCACGAGATCGCAGTCGGCGAGACCGTCGAGCTTCTCGGCGAGCGAAATACGGGCGATCGCCTTGGCCTTGTCGTCCTCGGTGACGCCCTTCTTGGAGACCTGGCGCGCCAGATTGCCATTGATGGTGGCCATGCCCGACTTGAGACGGTCGGACGAGACGTCGTTGAGCACCACGTCGAAGCCGGCCAGCGCCGCGACATGCGCGATGCCGTTGCCCATCTGCCCCGCGCCGATCACGCCGACCTTCTTGATCACTGCCGCCATAATGTCATCCACCGGAACGGCGCGCGACACGCGCGCCTGCCTATCCCCCGAGCCGGGAGGTCTGATTTGATCAGAAGCTTGATTTAATCAGAACCCGGGCTCGAAACCTAGATTGGATCGCCTCCCCGGCGTGCCCCACGCCAAAGAAAACGCCTCAGAAATGAAACACCGGCCGGAGTTTATCCCTCCGGCCGGTGTTTTCGACGTGTTTTACTTGCCGAGCTTGCCGAGTTCGGCCGTCAGCTCCGGAACCGCCTGGTAGAGATCGGCGACCAGGCCGTAATCGGCAACCTGGAAGATCGGCGCGTCCTCGTCCTTGTTGATCGCGACGATCACCTTGGAGTCCTTCATGCCGGCCAGATGCTGGATCGCGCCGGAAATGCCGATGGCGACATAGAGCTCGGGGGCCACCACCTTGCCGGTCTGGCCGACCTGCCAGTCGTTCGGCGCATAGCCGGCGTCCACCGCCGCGCGCGAGGCACCGACACCGGCCCCAAGCTTGTCAGCGAGCGGCTCGATGTACTTGGCAAAATTCTCGCGGCTCTGCATGGCGCGGCCACCGGAGACGATGATCTTGGCCGAGGTCAGCTCGGGACGGTCGCTCTTGGCGACCTCCTCGCCGATGAAGGACGACAGGGCCGGATCGGCCGCCGCCGCGACGGTCTCGACCGGTGCGCTGCCACCCTCGCCGGCTGCGGCGAAGGTGGAGGTGCGGACCGTGATGACCTTCTTGGCGTCCTTCGACTTCACCGTCTGGATGGCGTTGCCGGCATAGATCGGACGCTCATAGGTGTCGGGGGCGACAACCTTGATGATCTCCGAAACCTGCATGACGTCGAGCAGGGCGGCCACGCGCGGCATCACGTTTTTGAAGCGCGAGGTCGCGGGCGCGACGATCGCATCGTAGCCCGAGGCCAGCGAGACGATCAGCGCGGCCAGCGGCTCGGCGAGATCGTGTGCGTAAAGGTCGCCTTCGGCGACCAGCACCTTGGCGACACCAGCGAGCTTCGCGGCCGCCTCGGCCGCAGCCTTGGTGCCCTGCCCGCCGCCCGCGACCAGCACGTGGACGTCGCCGCCGAGCTGCGAAGCCGCAGTGAGCGCCTTGTTGGTGGAGTCCTTGAGGACGTCGTGTTCGTGTTCGGCAATCAGCAGCGTCGTCATCAGAGCACCCCGGCTTCGTTCTTGAGTTTCGACACCAGCTCGGCGACGTCCTTGACCTTGACGCCCGCCTTGCGGCCGGCCGGCTCCGTCGTCTTGACGATTTCGAGACGCGGAGCGACGTCGACGCCGTAATCGGCGACGGCCTTCTCGGCGATCGGCTTCTTCTTGGCCTTCATGATGTTCGGCAGCGAGGCATAGCGCGGCTCGTTGAGACGCAGATCGGTGGTGACGATCGTTGGTCCCTTCAATTTCACGGTCTGCAGGCCGCCATCGACTTCGCGGGTGACCTTGAAGTCAGAACCTTCGACCTCGAGCTTCGAGGCAAACGTCGCCTGCGACCAGCCGAGCAGCGCGGCCAGCATCTGGCCGGTCTGATTGCTGTCGTCGTCGATCGCCTGCTTGCCGAGAATGATCAGGCCGGGCTGCTCTTCGTCCGCAACCTTCTTCAGGATCTTGGCGACCGCGAGCGGCTCGACCGCGCCGTCCGCTTTCACCAGGATGCCGCGATCGGCGCCCATGGCAAGACCCGTGCGGATCGTCTCCGACGCCTGCGCGGGTCCAATGGAGACCACCACGACTTCAGTCGCCTTGCCGGCTTCCTTCAGGCGCAGCGCTTCCTCGACCGCGATCTCGTCGAACGGGTTCATCGACATCTTGACGTTGGCGAGTTCAACGCCCGATCCATCGCTCTTGACGCGGACCTTGACGTTGTAATCGACCACCCGCTTTACCGGCACAAGAACCTTCATCGATCCTCTTTCACTCAATTTGGGAGGGGGGTTATCAACTGGCGCGGAACCTAAAGGCCTGATCTGCCCCGGTCAACGCGCGAACGGGCCTAATTTTAGCCCTTTGAAATGCGAGAGTTCGATGGGTCAGCGGTTCTGGCCCGGAACCCAGAGCACGTCACCGGCGCCTTGCCCGTTGGCCGCTCGGCTGGCCACGAACAGGAAGTCCGACAGGCGGTTCATATATTGGATGCCAGCCGCACCGACCTGTTCGCCGGGTCGGGCCGCCAGTTCCACGACCACCCGTTCCGCCCTGCGGCATATCGTACGCGCCACGTGGAGATGGGCCGCGGCCGGCGTGCCGCCCGGAAGCACGAAGGAGGTCAGCGGCGCGAGCTTGTCGTTGAGCGCATCGATGTCACGCTCGAGCCGTTCGACTTGGCTCGCCACCACCCGCAGCCGCTCGGCTTTGCCTTCGCGTTCCGGCACCGCGAGGTCGGCGCCGAGGTCGAACAGATCGTTCTGGATGCGGCCGAGCATCGCATCGAGATCCGGCATGTCTGCGGTATGGAGCCTGACCACGCCGATCGCGGCGTTGGTCTCGTCGACAGTGCCGTAGGCCTCGATGCGTAGATCGTATTTCGGACGCCGCTCGCCGGTTCCGAGCGCCGTCGTGCCGTCGTCACCGGTCTTGGTGTAGATGCGATTGAGCACGACCATGATTACCGCCCCATCGCCCAGACCGCGAGCATCGCGACGACGATCGCCACGAATTGAAGCAGCACGCGCCAGCGCATCAGCTTCTGCGAGGTGTTGGGCGAACCGCCGCGCATCATGTTGATGAGCCCGAGCAGCAGCACCAACGCCACGGCGCCGGCTGCCACCGGCAGGATGAAAGTACTCAGGAGAGATGCCATTGGGGGGTGATAACACCGTGGGCGCCGGTCCGCCAAGGTGCCGCGGCAGCCTTCGGCGTCGTTCCGGGGCGATGCGAAGCATCGAGCCCGGAATCCATCGGGCCCCCCATATTGTGGTGAAATGGATTCTCAGATGCGCAATTGCGCATCATAGCTCGCGCTGCGCGCGCCCCGGAATGACAGCAGGGCGCTTCGCGAACTGGCTTTTGGGGCAATAATATCAGATGGTAGCGCAATGATTTCCGATTTGCGCCCATTGCCTGTTCTCCTGCTCTCTCCCTACCTGCCGGGGAAGAGAGCAGCGGTGTAGGTGCCACGTGAAAGCGATCCGCACCATCTACGACGTCGCGATGGACGCGTTCTACACGTTCCTGGCCGACGACGGCTGGGCGATCGCGAGCCACATCGCGCTGTCGACGCTGATGGCGCTGTTCCCGTTCCTGATCGTGCTGACCTCGCTCGCTGGCTTCTTCGGCTCCAAGGAACTCGCCGACCAGGCCGCTAGCCTGATGCTCCAGGTCTGGCCCAAGCAGGTCGCCGATTCGATCTCGGGCGAGGTGCATGACGTTCTGACCACGACCCGCACCGGCGTGCTCACCGTCGGCGCGGCGCTTTCGGTCTATTTCGCCTCCAACGGCGTCGAGGCGCTCAGGGTCGCGCTCAACCGCGCCTATGCGGTGGTGGAGATGCGGCGCTGGTACTGGCTGCGGCTGGAATCGATCGGCTACACGCTGGTCGCGGCCTTCACCGCGCTCGCCATGGCGTTCCTGATCGTGCTCGGCCCTCTGTTGATCGAAGCTGCGCGCAGCCACATTCCGCTGTTCGTGGAGTCCAACGAGCGGATTTTGACCGGCATCCGCTATGGCATCACCATCGGCGCGCTGGTGGTGGCGCTGCTGATCCTGCACGCCTGGCTGCCGGCAGGACGGCGCAGCTTCGTCCAGATCCTGCCCGGCATCGTCTTCACCATCGTGGCGTCGCTGATATCAGGCATCGTGTTCGGACAATATCTGGCGCGCTTCGCCAACAACTACGTGACGATGTATGCGGGGCTCGCCTCGGTGATCATCGCGCTGGTGTTTTTGTACTTTATCGCCGCGATTTTCGTTTACGGCGGCGAGCTCAACGCCGCGATCATCAAGTCGCGGCTTCCTCACGGCGTGTCGCTTCAAGCAGCGCAGTCGCTAGCGCCCGCGGAGACACAGGCTTGAGCAGGAAGGCGTCGGCGCCGGCCTCGCGCGAGGCCGCTTCGTCCTCGCCGCGGCCGGACACCCCGATGATCGGGATCCGGGCCAGCGGCGCCTCCATGGTGCGGATGCGCCGAATGGCCTCGACGCCGTCGATGCCGGGCAGCACCATGTCCATCAGCACCGCGTCGAACGCGCCTTGCGCCAGTCGGCCGACGGCGTCCTCGCCGCGCCCGATGAACTCGGCATGATGGCCGAGCTCGGTCAGAATCGTATTGAGCACGACGCGGCCGAACGGATTGTCCTCGACGCTGAGAACGCGTAGCGCGGCGGCCGCATCTGCCTCCGTATCGCCCTTTGACCTGCGGGATTTGCCGGGGGCCGCCGCGTCAAGCGACACCGTCAACGTAAATGTGGCGCCGCCGCCGCGGCGCAGTGCGACGGTGATGTCGCCGCCCATCGCGCGCGCCAATTGCTTGACCGAGGACAGCCCTAAGCCGGCACCGCCGAAGCGCGAGGCGATGGTGACATTGGCCTGGGTGAACGGGCGGAACAGCCGCTTGATCTCGGCCATGGTCAGGCCGATGCCACTGTCGGACACCGCAAAGGCGACGCCGACCCTGCCCTTCGCCTTACCCTTGACGGGGCGCCAGGGTGCGACTTCGAGCGCCACGCCGCCCTGGTCGGTGAACTTCACAGCATTGTCGATCAGGTTCTCGAGCGCGGCGCGCAGGCGGACGGGATCGCCGACCACGAGGCCGGGGAGCTTGTCGGAAATCCCGACCTGGGCCTGGAGACCCTTGGCGGCGGCGCGGCCGGCGAGTGAATCGCCGGCGGTGCGGGCGAGTGTCCCGAGGTTGAACAGGTCCTGCCGCAGCGTACTTCCGGCCTTGCCAGCTCCCTTGCCGGCCCCCTTGCCGGTTCTGGCGGCGTCGACGAACAGGGTGGCGAGGTTCGCCAGATGCTCGGCGCCGGCCTTGATGGTGTCGGCCCAGCGCCGCTCCCGTTCGCCAAGATCGGAGGTCGCGAGCAGATCGCTGATCGCCAGGATGCCGGTCAGAGGGGTACGGACCTCATGGGCAAAGGCGGCGAGCGCCGCCTGGACCACGTCCGGCGCGACCGCCTTGGTGCTGCGCTTGCGCACCGGGGCGGCCGGCCCGGGCCGCTTCCGAGGCGGTCGCCTGGACGTCCGCGTGGTGCGCGCTGGGCTCTTCTTCGCCGCCATAAATCCCCTTCGAAGTGTCCCCTTCGAACCCCGGGCCATCAGCAAGCATGGCACGGCGGAACCCTCGGAGTCACGGCGGCGTTTAGCTAAACCCCAGAGAAATCTAACCTAATCCCACCAAGGCACGGATGCTCACGGGCGAGGCCCCGGCGGCGCGTAACTCCCGCAGACCGGTCGAGCGGCTCGATTTCGACAGCTTCCGCCCCTCGCCGTCGCAAATCAGCCGGTGATGCCGGTAGGCGGGTTCGGGCAGGCCGAGCAGGACCTGGAGCAGGCGGTGGACGGCGGTGGCGTGGAACAAATCCTGGCCCCGCACGATCTCGCTGACACCCTGGAGCGCGTCGTCGACGACAACAGACAGATGGTAGCTGGTCGGCGTCTCCTTGCGGGCCAGGATCACATCGCCCCAGGCCTCCGGTCGCGCCGGGACGATGCCGCCCTCGCCGCCGTGCTCTTCGCCGAGTTCCCTCCAAGTCAGGCCGGCGACGCGCTGACAGGCGGCCGCCATGTCGAGCCGCAGCGCGTAAGGTACGCCTGAAGCGATCAGACGCGCCCGCGCGTCGCCCGGCAGCGATTTGCACTCGCCGGGATAGAGCGGTGCGCCGTCGGGATCACGTGGCCATGGGCCATCGGCCTCGCGCGCGGAAACGAGCCTTGCGATCTCAGTGCGGCTTTCGAAGGCGGGATAGACGAGACTCAGCGCCGACAGCTTGTCCAGCGCGGTGCGATAGTCGGCGAGATGCTCGGACTGCCGCCGCACCGGCATCTCCCAGCTGGTCCCGAGCCAGGCCAGATCCTCGTAGATCGCCGCCTCGAATTCCGGCCGGCAGCGCGTCGTGTCGATGTCCTCGATCCGCAACAGCAGCCGGCCGCCGGTCTCGCGCGCGCGGTCGAAATTCAGCAGCGCCGAATAGGCGTGGCCGAGATGCAAATGGCCGTTGGGGCTGGGGGCAAATCGGAAAACGGGTGGCATCGGTTTCAGGGACCTCGTCATTGCCGGGCTTGACCCGGCAATCCATCATCCACGACTCTGTTACGATAGGAGATGGATGCGCGGGTCCCGCCTACGCCGAAGGCTTCGGCGGGCTTCGCGGTATTGGGCCGGCGGAGCCTTAGCAGAGACGGCAAGCCCGCGCATGAGAAGTTGAGTGACCATGACCATCCACCTCGAAACCCAGTCCGATCTCGAAGAGGCCGTTCACGCGTTGATCAAGCGCGACCCGCGCCTCAAACCCGTGTTCGAGATCGCGGGCATGCCGGCGCTGCGGCGGCGCGAGCCGGGTTTTGCGGGCCTTGCCCACATCGTCTGCGGCCAGCAGCTCTCGACCGCAAGCGCCGCGGCGATCTGGGGACGATTGTCGACCGCCTTCGATCCGTTCGACCACGACGCGGTGCGCCAGGCCCGCACCGACCGGCTGGGGCGACTCGGCCTGTCGGTCGCCAAGATCAAGACCCTGAAACATCTCGCGCGCGAGATCGGCGCGGAGCGGCTGAACCTCGACGTGCTCGCCGAAGAAGACGCCGATGCGGCGCATCACACGCTGATCGCGCTGCCCGGCATCGGCCCCTGGACCGCGGACGTCTATCTGCTGTTCTGCCTCGGCCATGGCGATGCCTGGCCCGCCGGCGACCTCGCCGTGCAGGAGGCAATCAAGATCGGCCTCGGCCTTCCGGCGCGGCCGACGGAAAAGCAGATGGCGCCGCTCGCCGAGCCCTGGCGTCCGCTGCGCGGTGCGGCGGCGCATTTGTGGTGGAGCTATTATCGCGCAGTGAAGAAGCGCGAAGGCGTGCTGCCGGCGTGACACGGCGCATTCCGCCCGAGCAGGGCCACATGCTCTCACTGCCCGGGTAAAGCGCTTTCGACCACCATCGAACCGGTATACCGTTTGACCTCACGGGAAACGCCGCAAAAGACGGCCAAGAGGTCGCGCATGCTCGACAAGACTAAGGATCTATCCGTCAGCGCCCAGGCCTGGCTCGACGCATTCGAGCGCGCGCTGGGCAGGCCCGATCCCGCCACGCTGGATCGCCTGTTCCTGGCCGACAGCTTCTGGCGCGACGTGCTGGCGCTGAGCTGGAACCTGCAAACGATCGCCGGCCGCGAAACGATTGCGCAAGCCCTGGCCGCGCTCGGGCCGAAGGCGGCACCGGCCAATTTCAGGATCGCGCTCAACCGCGCGCCGCCGCGTTGGGTGACGCGTGCCGGCGCCAACACCATCGAAACGATCTTCGATTTCGAAACCGCAATCGGGCGCGGCAGCGGCATATTGCGGCTCATTCCCGACAGCGCCGACGGCGACCGTCTGAAGGCATGGACGCTGCTCACCGCGCTCGACGAATTGAAAGGCTTCGAGGAACAGCTAGGCACGTCGCGGCCGCGCGGCCAAGCCTATTCGCGCGATTTCCGCGGACCGAACTGGCTCGATCTGCGCAACGTCTCGCGCGACTATGCCGATCGCGATCCGGCCGTGCTGGTGGTCGGCGGCGGCCAGGCCGGGCTCGCGATCGCGGCACGGCTGAAGCAGCTGCAGGTCGACGCGCTGATCGTCGATCGCGAATCGAGAATCGGCGACAATTGGCGCAAGCGTTATCATGCGCTGACCCTGCACAACCAGGTGCAGGTCAATCACCTCCCCTACATGCCGTTCCCGCCGAACTGGCCGACCTATATCCCCAAGGACAAGCTCGCCAATTGGTTCGAAGCCTATGTCGAGGCCATGGAGTTGAACTTCTGGACCGGCACCGAATTCGAGGGCGGCTCTTACGACGAGGCAAACGGACGTTGGACGGTCACCCTGCGACGCGCCGACGGCAGCCAGCGGACCCTGCATCCGCGTCACGTCGTCATGGCAACCGGCGTCAGCGGCATCGCCAATATTCCCGATATTCCGACCCTCGACAATTTCAAGGGAACGCTGCTGCATTCCAGCCGCTACGAGGACGGCGAGAGCTGGACCGGCAAGCGCGCGATCGTCATCGGCACCGGCAACAGCGGTCACGACATCGCTCAGGATCTTCATTCCAGCGGCGCCGATGTGACGCTGGTGCAACGCTCTCCGACGCTGGTCACAAATATCGAACCGTCGGCGCAGCTTGCTTATGCGACCTACAATGAAGGCACGCTCGAGGACAACGATTTGATCGCGGCCTCGATGCCGACGCCGCTGGCGAAGAAGACGCATGTGATGCTGACGGAGCAGTCGAAGCAGCTCGACAAGGAGTTGCTCGAAGGCCTTGCCCGCGTCGGCTTCAAGCTCGACTTCGGCGAGGCCGGCACCGGTTGGCAGTTCAAATACCTCACCCGCGGCGGCGGCTATTATTTCAACGTCGGCTGCTCCAATTTGATCGTCGAGGGCGCGATCAGGCTCAGGCAGTTCGACGAGATCGAGAGCTTCGTAACCGACGGTGCGCGGATGAAGGACGGCACCACCATTGCGGCCGATCTCGTCGTGCTCTCAACCGGCTACAAGCCGCAGGAATATCTCGTGCGAAAACTGTTTGGTGACGGCGTCGCCGACCGCGTCGGCCCGATCTGGGGCTTTGGCGACGGCGTTGAGCTTCGCAACATGTATGCGCGCACGCGGCAGCCCGGCCTCTGGTTCATCGCCGGCAGCCTCGCGCAATGCCGCATCAACTCGAAATACCTCGCGCTGCAGATCAAGGCGATCGAGGAAGGGATTTTGGGGCGAGCGGTGGGCGCCACTTGAGGCTCCATCATTGCGAGCACGACAGAGACAGTGAGAGGAAGGAACACAATGCCAGCCATTCTCGGCAGCGGCGAGCACCGCTACCGCGTCGTCGACAACTTCGCGAAACTGCCCGCAGGCTGGCAGCTCACAGACGTCGCCTCCGTCGCAGTCGACAGCAAGGACCGCGTCTACGTCTTCAATCGCGGCGCCCATCCGATGGTGGTGCTCGACCGCGACGGTAATTTCCTGCGCAGCTTCGGCGAAGGGCTGTTCTCGCGCGCGCACGGCCTGCATATCGACGCCGACGACAATCTCTACTGCACCGATGACGGCGACCACACCGTGCGCAAATGCACCACCGACGGCAAGGTGCTGCTGACGATCGGCATTCCCGAGAAGCCTGCGCCATTCATGAGCGGCGAGCCCTTCCATCGCTGCACCCATACCGCGCTGTCGCCGAAGGGCGAGATCTACGTCTCCGACGGCTATGGCAATGCGCGTGTGCACAAGTACACGCCGGACGGCAAGCTGCTCAAGAGCTGGGGCGAGCCCGGCACCGATCCGGGCCAGTTCAACATCGTGCACAACATTGCGACCGATGCCGACGGCTGGGTCTACGTCGCCGACCGCGAGAACCATCGCGTCCAGATATTCGACGGCAACGGCAAATACGAGACGCAGTGGAACAATCTGCATCGGCCCTGCGCGCTGTGCTGTTGCGGTGGGGCCAAGAGCCCGACTTTCGTCATCGGCGAGCTCGGCCCGGGCCTTGCCATCAACCGCAAGGTGCCCAATCTCGGCCCGCGGCTGTCGATCGTGGACGCCAAGGGCAATCGCATCGCCCGCCTCGGCGGCGAGGACGGGCCGGGCGTAGCGAGCGGAAAATTCCTGGCGCCCCACGGCATCGCGCTGGATTCGAAGGGCGATATCTATGTCGGCGAGGTCGGCGTCACCAACTGGGACACCAGCTTTCCCGACGAGGAGATGCCGGCCGCGGTGCGCGCGACGCGGTGCTTGCAAAAGCTGGAGCGGGTACGGGAGTAGCTGCCGCAGCGGGCCACGACCCGCCGGTCAGTGCAGTTCCGCGCCAGACGCTGACCTTCCCAAAATCGCGGCTTTTTGAGCACTTTCGCCACCCCGGCGCCGCATTGCTTGCGCTTGAATAAGTCGCTCAACGGGCTTCACAATCCCGTCACGCTGCATGTAGTATGTCAGGACATGCTGCTTCGCAGCGTATATTGGAGGCCGGGAGCGTTACTTGAACGCACATGTCTCGCAAGGCAGTTGGCCGGTGTTGGTGCTGAATGCGGACTTCCGGCCGCTGAGTTACTACCCGCTGTCTCTTTGGTCGTGGCAGGACGCGATCAAGGCGGTGTTCCTCGATCGCGTCAACATCGTCGCGCATTACGATCAGGCTGTTCACAGCCCCACGCTGCAAATGCAGCTGCCGAGCGTCGTCTCGCTCAAATCCTTCGTCAAGCCGACCACCCATCCGGCCTTCACCCGGTTCAACGTCTTCCTGCGCGACCGTTTCGCCTGCCAATATTGCGGCTCGCCCGAAGACCTGACCTTCGATCACATCATCCCGCGCAGCAAAGGCGGCCAGACCACCTGGGAGAACGTGGTCGCGGCGTGCTCGCCGTGTAATTTGCGCAAGGGCAATCTGACGCCCGCGCAGGCAAAGATGTTTCCGCGCCAGAGCGCGTTCGCGCCGACCGTGCACCAGCTCCACCGCAACGGCCGCCTGTTTCCGCCGAACTATCTGCACGATAGCTGGCTGGATTATCTGTACTGGGATACGGAGCTGGATCCGTAGGGTCTGGTCTCACATCCCGATCGCATTCCGCGCCACCACGTCCCGATAGAACGCCGCGCTCAGCTTCGGCACCCTTGCCTGGGTCTCGAAGTCGACCCGGTAGAGGCCGAAGCGTTTGCGGTAGCCGAAGATCCACTCGAAATTGTCCATCAGGCTCCAGAGGAAATAGCCGCGGATCGGTACGCCCTCGGCGGTCGCGCGCTGCATCCGGGACAGGTAATTGCGCAGGAACATGATGCGGTCGAGGTCGTAGACCTGGCCGTCGGCGGCGATCTTGTCCTCGGACGAGGTGCCGTTCTCGCTGATGTAGATATTCTCGATGTTCCAGATCTTTGCAGCAAGGCGCGGCGCCCAGTAGATCACTTCGGGACCGACGCGCAGCCATTTCGAATTCATGTGCGGAAACGAGGTGGGGAACGGCAGCACGTGGAAGCCGGGCGCGCGGTCGGAAGCCGTGACGTAATATTGCGGCGCGTAGATGTTGAGGCCGACGAAATCGTTCGGCGTGCCGATGATCTTCAATTCTTCCGCGGTGAATTTCGGCGCATCCGCGCCGGCATAGGCGAGGAAGCCGTCGGTATATCTGCCCTCCAGCACCACGCCGAGGAAGCCGGCGTTGAGCTCGCGCGTCGCGATCTCGGCGGCGCGGATGTTTTCAGCCGTCGCGATCGCCGGCACGCAGGCGGCGATGTTCTCGGCCGCGCCGACGCGGGTGCCGGCGCGGCCGGAGGCGCGGATCGCCTGCACGGCAAGCCCGTGCGCCAGCGCGACATGATGGCGCGCCTGGTTGAGTTGCGCGGCCGGCAGCTTGAGGCCGGGCGCATCGATGCCCCAGCCATAGCCGAAATTCACGAAACGCCCGACCTCGTTCACGGTGAAGATATTTTTCACGCGATCGGTCAGGCGCGCGGCGACGTACGCAGCGTAATCGGCAAAAGCCTTCGACGTGTCGCTCGACGACCAGCCGCCGACGCGGTCCTGGAGCGCCTGCGGCAGGTCCCAGTGATAGAGCGTCGCATAAGGTTCGATGCCGTTCGCGAGCAGCTCGTCGACCAGGCGATCGTAGAAGTCGAGGCCTTTGGGGTTGGGCTGGCCCGAACCTTCCGGAAACACGCGCGGCCACGCGATCGAGAAACGGTAGGCCTTGACGCCGATCGCCTTGATCAGCGCGACGTCTTCCCTGTAGCGATGATAATGCTCGTTGGCGCGGTCGCCGGTCGAGCCGTCCTCGATCTTGCCGGCGGTGTGGCTGAAGGTATCCCAGATCGACTTGCCGCGGCCGTCCTCGTTGACCGCACCCTCGATCTGGTAGGACGAGGTCGCCGTGCCCCACAGAAAATCCTTTGGAAACGGTGCCGGCAGGTGGCGTTCGGTCGATGCGGCCTCGTCATTCTCCGCGGCCCGGGCGCCTGCGGCAACGCCCAGCGCGGCAAGGCCCGTGAGCTTGGCAAAACGGCGCCGCGAGACTTCGGTTGGCATCGCTATCTCCGCGCCTGCTCCATGTCGATCTGATAGGCGGAAATCCGGTCGATCTCGAATGCGACGCTCCGTGGCGATTCCGCATCGACGGGACTGACGCCCGGAAAGAACTTCGATCCGATCGCAAGATTGACGATCATGTACATGGGATCGTCGAAGCCGATGGGCACCTTGATATCGGAGACCGGACTACGGTCGATGAAATAGACCAGCCGATCCTCCTGCCACAACACACCGTAATTGTGGAATGCGCTCGAGGCGTCGCCGACCGCAAAATCGAAACCGCAGGACTGGATCTTCTGGGTCGACGGGATTCGCCAATGTGTCGTCATCACGAGATCGCCCGGCCGCTCGCCGCGGCCCTCCAGCACGTCGACCTCCGGCGGCCAGCCGCCATCGTCCGCCAGCATCCAGAACGCCGGCCACACCGCATGGCCGACCGGCACCTTGGCACGAATTTCGAAATAGCCGTGCTTCTGGGCGAACCTGCCCTGGGTCGTCAGAATTCCGGAGATGTACTCGTTGTCGAACAGCAGCGGTTTCAATTCCGGCGGCGTGCGGCTGGCGACGATCGACAGCACGCCGTCCTTCACCCTGAACGGATCGAGCCCGAGCGGCGCTGCAGCGCGGCCGGCATAACGCGGATCGACGTAGATTTGCTGCTCGCCATTGGCGCTGGTCTTGCGCTTGAAGTCGGAGCCGTCGCCGCCCCAATAGCGCGCCTCCGGCCAGGCCGCTCCGCCCGCATAATGCGGAACCCAGCGCCCGTTCGACAGCGGGTGCTCGTCGAAATCCTCGCTGAACGTACGGCGCAGCGGCAGGAAAACGAGCGAGGCCGGATTGACCGTTTCAAGCCGGCGGCACGCGATGGTGGAGGGATCGGTCGTGACCTGCAGCGACATGTGCACCGGCGCGCCATCGAGCTCGTCCTGCGCGATGCCCGGCGCAGGCACGGCGCAAAGACCGATGGCGACCAGAGCGCCCCTCGTCCAACGCTCGATCATCATCGCACCTCGGAGAGACCAGGACATGCGCGGAAGTTAGCTCACCCGTCTTCGCGCCGGCAACGGCGGCATCCGACGCCAGCGGGCGATTTGAAAACCGCCTTTCTCGCTTCCGCTCCGCGACCGGGAGCGTGACGACCCTACCCGCGCTGCAAGGCAAGCATCACGCCACCGAGCGTGAGCGCCATCGCCGTCCACTCGCGATAGCCCAGCGGCTCGCCCAGAATGATGGCGGCAGAGACCACGCCGATCACGGGAACGATCAGCATGCCGGTCGAGGCGGTGGTCGGCGGCAGGCGGCGCAGCGTCTCGAACCAGGTCACGTAGCAGATGCCCATCGGCACTAGCGTCATGTAGACGAAGCAGCCGAGCCCCAGCGGGGTGATCGCGGTGACGTCGGGACGCTCGAACAACACGCCGAGGACCAGCATCGTGCCGCAACCGAGCCCGACCTGCCAGGCGACGACGACAAGCGGCGGCATCGGCAACGGCTTGCGGTTGAGCACGTTGCCGAGCGCGAACAGGATGGCGCAGAGCAGCGCGAGCGTGATCCCGACCAGCTTGTCGGCGCCGAACGCAAAGCCGTTGCCGCTGAGGAGCAGCGTGACGCCGGCAACGCCGAGGACGAGCCCAAAGACGTCCCGTATGGCTGGCCGCGTGTGCAGCACCGGCCAGGCGAACAGCATCGCCCAGATCGGCATGGTGTAGGCGAGCAGGGCGCCTTCGCTCACCGTCACATATTTCATCGCGACCGTGCCGAGCCCCATCCAGGCGAAGACATTGGTGAAGGTCGCAAACAGCAGCCGCGGAATGGCCTCGCGCGGCACGGCGAACGATTCTTTCCGGCTCAGCACCAGCGTGCCGAGAATGACCGAGGCGGACACGCCCGCAAGCCCGCGCGCGAACAGCGGCGGCCATTGCTGGAGCAGCAGCTTCATCAGCGGCCAGTTCAGCGCCCAGCCGATCGCCGTCACACAGAGGCAAAGAGAGCCGATCGTCCTGTCGCGTCGCGCCAAATCCATGGATAGCGATTAGCAGGCAAGCGCGGCCGGCTCCACCTCGGCCGGCGCATGCGGGCCATCACGGCCCCGGGGAACCCGAAGCGCGCAGGCCCGTTCAGAGTCAGCGCCATGCGCGCTGCACCGAACGCCTTCGTCGGCCGCAAGATGAAACAGGGGAAGACCCATGCCCACACCCGAGAGCGAACATGTCTACAAGATCCTAGACCTCGTCGGATCCTCCGAAAGCTCGATCGAGGACGCGATCAAGAACGCGATCACCCGCGCGTCCAAGACCATCCGCGAAATGAAATGGTTCGAGGTGGTGCAGACGCGCGGCCACATCGAGAACGGCACTGTCCGCCACTACCAGGTGACGCTACGCGTCGGCTTTACGCTGGAGGGATGAGGCGGCCTTCGTCGCGGCGATCCGGCCTCACCCCGGATTGTCGCCTGCGTTCCGGCGAGATAAGACTCAGATCAAGGCCGGCTGTCCGGCCGATCCACGAGTGCCGCCGTGACCAACGCCATCAAGCTCGTCCTCTTCGACATGGACAATGTCCTCTGCGCCTACGACAGGCCGACGCGTGTCGCCTATCTGGCGGAGCTTGCGGGAACGACGCGCGAAGCGGTCCAAGCGGCGATCTGGGACAGCGGATTCGAGCTGCTCGGCGATTCCGGCACGCTCGATGCCGCCGATTATCTGCGAGGCTTTGGCGAATGCATCGGCTATCCGCTGTCACTCGAAGAGTGGGTGGAGGCCCGGCGCCGTTCAATGCAGCCGGATCGCGCGATGCTGGACATCGCCGGCCGCTTGCGAAACACCGTCGATATCGCCGTCCTGACCAACAACACCGCGCTGGTCGCCGACCATATCGACACGCTGCTGCCGGAGTTGCGCCCGCTGTTCGGCACCCGGATCTACACCTCGGCGCAATTCAAGACGGCCAAGCCGGACCCGCACTGCTATCGCCGCTGCCTGTCGGAGCTCGACACGAGGCCAGAAGCCGTCCTGTTCGTCGACGATCTCGCAGCCAACGTGGCCGGCGCGCGCGAGGCGGGCCTGCTCGCGCATCGGCACACGTCCGTGGAGAGCTTCAGGCAGTCGCTGTCGGAGCACGGCCTGCTTCGCGAGTGAACCCGCTTTCGCCGCCTCAGGCGAGATGACACGCCACGAAATGCCCGCCCGCGCCTTCCCTCAGCACGGGCGCGACTTCCGCGCAGCGCGGCTGGGCGATCGGGCAGCGGGTGTGAAAGTGACAGCCTGACGGCGGCTTCATCGGGCTCGGCACGTCGCCCTTGAGGCGGATGCGCTCGCGCTTCAGCTTGGGATTGGGCACCGGCACCGCCGACAGCAGCGCCCTGGTGTAGGGATGCTGCGGGTTGCGGTAGAGGTCACTGGCCTTCGCCAGCTCGACGATGCGGCCGAGATACATCACCGCGACGCGGTCGGAGATGTGCTCGACCACCGAGAGGTCGTGCGCGACGAAGAGATAGGTGAGGTTCAGCTCGGCCTGGAGGTCTTCCAGCAGGTTGATGACCTGGGCCTGGATCGACACGTCGAGCGCCGAGACCGGCTCGTCGCAGACGATCAGCTTCGGCTCGACCGCGAGTGCCCGCGCGATCACGATGCGCTGGCGCTGACCGCCGGAGAATTCATGCGGATAGCGCCGCATGTGCTCGGCCTTGAGGCCGACCTTGACGAGAAGGCTGGCGACGCGCTCTTCGCGCTCCTTGGCCGAGGAGCCGAGCTTGTGGATGATCAGCGCCTCGCCGAGGATCGCACCGACCGTCATGCGCGGATTGAGCGAGGCGAACGGGTCCTGGAACACCAACTGCATGTTCCGCCGCATCGCGCGCAGATCGTTGCCGTCGAGCTGGCGCACGTCCTGGCCGTCGAAAGTGACCTCGCCGTCGGTCGGCTCGATCAGGCGCAGCACGCAGCGTCCCGTCGTCGACTTGCCGCAGCCGGATTCGCCGACGAGACCGAGCGTCTCGCCGCGATTGACCGAGAACGACACGCCGTCGACCGCATAGACGGTGCCGACCTGGCGCGACAGCAGGCCGCCGAGCACGGGGAAGTGCTTCTTCAGGTTGGAGACTTGCAGCAAGGGCTCGCTCATGCCGCGCCTCCCAGATTTGTATCGCCGAGATGACAGGCCATGCGATGGCCGGGTACGATCTCGCGCAGCAGCGGCTCCTTCTCGGTGCAGACGTTCATGGCGAACTTGCAGCGCGGCGCAAAGCGGCAGCCGACCGGCGGGTTGATCAGGATCGGCACCGAGCCGCCGATCGCCTCGAGCCGCGTCTTGTGCTCGCTGTCGAGGTCGATGCGCGGAATCGAACGGATCAACCCTTGCGTATAGGGATGGCCCGGGTTGCTGAACAGATCGTCGACCGGCGCTTCCTCGACCACTTTGCCGGCATACATCACGACGACGCGTTGCGCGGTTTCGGCGACGACGCCCATGGCATGGGTGATCAGCATCACCGCCATGCCGAAGCGCTCCTTCATGTCCTGGAGCAGATCGAGGATCTGCGCCTGGATGGTGACGTCGAGCGCGGTGGTGGGCTCGTCTGCGATGATCAGCTTGGGCTTGCAGGCAAGCGCCATCGCGATCATCACGCGCTGGCGCATGCCGCCGGAGAACTGGTGCGGATAATTGTGCACGCGGCCTTCGGCGTTGGGGATCTGCACCAGCTTCAGCATCTCGACGGTACGATCGAGCGCCTGCTTCCGGGTAACGTTCTCATGCCGGCGCAGGCTCTCGGCGATCTGCTCGCCGATGGTGAGCACCGGGTTGAGCGAGGTCATCGGCTCCTGGAAGATGAAGCCGATCTCTTTGGCCCTGATCTCGTCGAGCTGGTTGCTCGTCAGCGGCACGAGATCGCGACCCTCGAACATGATCTGGCCCCCCGCTATGCGGCCCGGCGGCATCGCGATCAGCTTGAGGATCGACATCGCGGTGACGGTCTTGCCGCAGCCGGATTCTCCGACGACGCAGAGCGTCTCGCCCCGGTTGATGGAAATGTCGACGCCGTCGACGGCCTGGAGGATGCCGTCGTCGGTGGAGAAGTGGGTTTTCAGTCCCTTGATCTCGAGCAGCGGCGCCATCAGATCACCCGTCGCGCATCGAGCGCGTCACGCAGGCCGTCGCCGATGAAGTTGATGGCAACCACCGCGATGAAGATCGCGCCGCCCGGAAACAGCGCCCAATGCGGGCCGATGTCGAGAAAGTCCTTGGCGTCATACAGCAGCCGGCCCCAGGTCGGCGTATCCGGCGGGAAGCCGAGGCCGAGGAAGGACAGTGTCGATTCCGCAATGATCGCGGCGGCAACGTCGATGGTGCCGGCGATGATCACCGGGCCGAGCGCATTCGGCAGGATATGCCGCACCACCTGCCGCACCGGGCTGGCGCCGAGCGCCCGCGCGGCCTCGACGAATTCCTTCTCGCGGATCGACAGGAACTGCGCGCGCACGAGCCGAGCCACCGGCATCCAGCGCAAGCCCCCGATCACGAGCACGATCAGGATGAAGATGCCGCCTTCGGGGCCGAACGCGGCCTTCAGGCCGTCGCGGAAGAGATAGATCAACAGCAGCAGCAACGGCAATTGCGGCAGCGACAGGAACAGGTCGGTGAGCCACATCAGCCCGTGACCGAGTGCACCGCGCGACATGCCGGCGAGCGCGCCGATCAGCGTGCCGACGAATACCGACACCAGCATGGCAGCGAGGCCGACCGCGAGCGAGATGCGCCCGCCATAGATCATGCGTGCGAGAATGTCCTGACCGAGATCGTCGGTGCCGAAGGGATGGGCGAGCGACGGACCCTGGAGCCCGGCCACGATGTCGATCTCGTCGATCTTGACGCGCCAGATGAAGGGCCCGACCAGGACGGCGAGAATGAGAACGAGGAGCAGGAAGGCGCTGACCACGGCGAGCTTGTGGCGGCTGTAGCGCCGCCACGTCTCGCGCCAGGGCGAGTAGACGCGCCGCTCAGCGGAAGGAGATGCGAGGGTCAAGCCAGCCATAAAGGATGTCCGCGATGAGATTGAACAGCACGACCAGGCACGCGAACACGAAGGTGACGGCCATCACCACCGGCGTGTCGTTGGACAGGATCGAGGAGATCAGCAGCGAGCCGATGCCGGGGATGCGAAAGATCTGCTCGGTGACGATGGCGCCGCCGAACACCGCGGGGATCTGCAACGCGATCAGCGTCACGACCGGGATCATGGCGTTGCGCATCACATGCTTGACGATGACCTTGGCTTGGCCGAGGCCTTTGGCGCGCGCCGTGGTGATGTAGTCGAGCCGGATCACATCCAGCATTGCCGAGCGCACGAAACGCGTCATCGACGCCGCCTGGAACAGGCCGAGCACCGCCACGGGCATGATCGCCTGCCGGATCATCTCGAACACCCAGTGAATTCCGGTTGCCTTGACGTCTGTGGTGTAGACGAACGGCAGCCAGTCCAGCGTCACCGAGAAGATCAGGATGAACAGGATGCCCGTGAAGAAGGTCGGCAGCGAGAAGCCGACGAAGGCGAGCGTGTTGGCGACCTGGTCGAACAGCGAATACGGCTTCGTCGCGGCATAGACGCCGACGGGAATCGCGATCAGAAGCGCCAGGATCTGCGCCGAGCCGATCACATAGAGCGTGGTCGGCAGGCGCTGCAGGATCAGCTTGTCGACGTCCATCCGGCTGACGAAGGAGAAGCCCCAGTCGCCGTGCAGCATGGCGTTGAGCCAATGCACGTAGCGGAGGTAGATCGGATCGTCGAGGCCGAACTTGGCCCGAAGTGCGGCCTGCACTTCGGGCGGGACGTTCGGATTCGTCGCCAGCTCCGAGAACGGATCGCCGGGCGCGAGCGCCAGCACGAAGAACAGCACGGCCGAGATCCCGAGCAGGCTCGGAATCGCGATCAGCAGGCGACGCAGAACGTATTGACTCATGAGGGGAAGCCCCGGTCTAGCGCTGGGGGATCATTCCTCGCGGTACCAGTCGAACAGATTGTCGGTCTCGTTGGCCCAACCCGAAATCACCGGACGCAGATTGTTCGCGGCCGCCTCGACCTTGAGACGATGCATCACGGGGATGAACACCGTGTCTTCCCACATCAGGTCGTTGGCCTTGATGTAGAGCGCGGCGCGCTTGACCGGATCCATCTCCGTATCGGCAGCGTTGATCGCAGCGTCATAGTCCTTGTTCACCCAGCGCGGGAAGTTGGTGCCCTGCCACTTGTTCTCCTTGGTCGCAACCGCGGTGGAGAGATAGCGGCGCATGTGCTGCGACGGGTCCGGCTGGCTCAGCGGGATCTGGAACATCTCGATGTCGGCGTAGAACTTCGGATAGGTATCGGGATTGGCGACGTCCGACGAGAAGAACACCGATGCCACTACCGATTTCAGCTCGACGTCGATACCGGCCTTCTGACAGGCCTGCTTGACGATGGCCTGGGTTTTCTGGCGCGGCCCGTTGATCGCGGTCTGATAGAGGATCTTGAGCTTCTTGCCGTCCTTCTCGCGGATGCCGTCGGCGCCGGGCTTCCAGCCGGCGTCGTCGAGCATCTTCGCAGCCTTCTCGATGTTGAATTCCCAGTTCGTGTTCTTGGATACGAACTTCTCGGGGCCGTTGAGGAAGTTGGCGGTGGTGCGGCCGGCACGACCGTAGATCGCCTTCTTGACGGAGTCGCGGTCGACCAGCATCGACAGCGCCTTGCGCACGGCCGGATCCGAGAACAGCGGATGCTTGGTCTTCATCGACGAGCGCTCGCCGTCGACCTCGACGTTCGGGTCGGTGAAATTGAGCGCGATGAACTCGGTGTCGCCGCCGACCGCGTAGACGGTCTTGCCCTTGCCGCCCTTCTCCAGGCGCAGCAGCACGTCGTCCTCAACCTGGATGTTCCAGCCGAAGTCGTACTCGCCGGTCTGGATCACCGCACGCGCGGCCGAGACGGCGTCGCCGCCGCCCTTCATCTCGACCGAATCGAAATACGGACGGTTCTGCATGTGGTAGTCGGGATTGATCACGCCGCGGATGAGATCGCCCGGCTTGAACTCAACGAACTTGTACGGGCCGGTGCCCACCGGCGACAGATTGGTCGGGGCCTCGCGGGATTTCGAGCCGATGTAGTCGGCAAACAGATGCTTCGGCAGGATCTGGCCGGCGCCGGCACCGACGAAAGCATCCGCCCAGAACGGCGTCGGCTTGGGGAAGGTGATCTTGACGGTGAGATCGTCGATCTTTTCGACCGTGATGTCGCGATAGACACCGATGGTAATGGCCGCGGTCGCGGGATCCTTGGCATACTGCCAGGTGAACACGAGATCGTCGGCCGAGAACGGCTTGCCGTCGTGCCACTTCACGCCGGGCTTCAGCTTCCAGGTCACCGACTTGCCGTCGGCCGCGAGCAGGCCGTTCTGGATGGACGGAATCTCCGTCGCCAGCACCAGCTTCATGTTGCCGTCGGGATCCCAACAGGCGAGCGGTTCGTAGAACAGGCGCGAGCCGTCCTGATCCTTGGTGCCGGTGGCGAAATGCGGGTTGAGCAGGGTCGGGCCCTGCCACCACAAGAGCTTCAGCGCACCGCCGCCGCCACGCTTGGTCGGCTTGTAGGTCGAGGCGCCCTCGGCCATGGCAACGCCGCCCAGCGCGAGGATCTGATTGGCGAGGGGAGCGGTGAGACCGACAGCGGCCATGCGCTTGATGAAGGCGCGGCGATCCATTCGCCCGTCCTTCACTTGGCCGATCATCGAACGCAGTTCTTTATCCAGCATGGTTATCCCCCGTCTGGTTCCCATAGTGATGAGGACGGCCGAGAAAGCTGGCCGCCCAATTTGCTGGCAGTAGATGGCACACCGAATGGGGGGCCCGTCAACTGGGACCGTGTGTATGCAAACGGTCTTCTGGCTGTCTGTTGGGCAAAACTGCGCTCCGCAGCCCATCCATTTGGCAATCCAGCATCAAAACATGCTGGATTGCACGCTGCACTGCGAAAAATTTGTTCGCAACATCAGACGAAGTGTCGAGGCGTAATTCTACGCGACGGACATGTTGAGAGGCGGATCAATGTGATCGGGCAGCGGACAGACATACGGCGTCTTGGCCGTCCGCTTTTTCAGGTCGGCCTTGGCCGCCTTGATCAGTTCCGGATCTGTCAGCGCCTTGATGCCCAGACCGGCCATCGCCTTGGCGGCCTGCACCATGGCCTTGTGGGCATGCGGGCTCTTGCCCTGCGCCACCACCTGCCAGGTGTGGAACGGCGTGCCGATCGCAACCGTGGGTGCGTGAACCTGTACGGTCGGCACCACCCAGCTGACGTCGCCGACGTCGGTCGAGCCGACCAGCGGATTGCGCTTGGCATCGAGCGGCACCAGGAAGTCGGCCAGCGGCCGATCGGTCTGTTCCATGCCGATCGCGTAATAGACCGACGCGATGTCCTTGTCGCTCAACGTCGCGCGGATCTGGCTGGCAAAGCCCTTGTCCGCATCGTCGAAATGCGGCGGTCCGAGCTCTTCCATGACCCGGTGCAGCGCCTGCTCCAGCGGTGCGTTCGGCAGGATGTTGGAGACCGCGGAGATGATCTTCATCTCGACCTTGGTCTCGGTCATCAGCGCCGCGCCCTCGGCGATCTTGCTCACGCGTCCGACCAGCTCGTTCATGCCGGGAAGATCCCGCGCGCGGATCGAGTAGCGCACCCGCGCATGGGCCTGCACCACGTTGGGCGCGATGCCGCCTGTGTCGAGCACCGCGTAATGCACCCGCGCGTCGCTCGGCATGTGCTCGCGCATGTAGTTCACGCCGACATTCATCAATTCCACCGCGTCGAGCGCGGAACGGCCGAGATGCGGCGAGGCCGCGGCATGCGAGGTGCGGCCGGTGAAGATGAAGTCCGCACGCGTGTTGGCGAGCGACGGCGTCACCGCGACCTCCCAGAAGCTGTGCGGATGCCAGGTGATGGCGATGTCGGCGTCCTCGAACGCACCGGAGCGCACCATGAAGGCCTTGGCCGCGCCGCCTTCTTCGGCCGGGCAGCCATAATAGCGCACGCGACCGGGCACCTTGTTCTCGGCAAGCCAGTCCTTCACCGCGGTCGCAGCGAGCAGCGCGGCGGAACCCAGCAGATTGTGACCGCAGCCATGGCCGTGCCCGCCGGTCTCGACCGGACGATGCTCGGCGACACCCGCTTCCTGGCTGAGGCCGGGCAGCGCGTCATATTCTCCCATGAAGGCGATGACCGGACCGCCCTCGCCCCACTCGCCCATCACCGCGGTCGGAATGCCGGCCACCTTCTCGGTGATGCGGAAGCCTTGGTGGCGCAACTCGGCGAGATGCTCGGCGGCGGACCGGGCCTCGGTGTAGCACACTTCGGGCATGCCCCAGACCTTGTCGCTGAGGTCGATGAAACGTCCCTTGATCGTGTCGATGCCACGCCAGATGTCGCTGCGGTTGTCCATTGCTTCGGTCCGTGATCTCTTGGTCAAACGAAGCGACAATGGTTAGCAGTTTCATCGTACTGCGCCTAGCACCTCGCCGAACACCAGCCATGCGGCCGCATGCTGGATCGAGGGTCGCGGGGTGCCCCTGAGCCTTTCGAAGATTTCACGCGAGGGTCTACGAATAGTTGGCAACGAGGCTTTCAAGACGCCCTTCCTCAGCCTAAATTAACCGTGCTTCGCGCGTCGCTCTGCAGCAATCTCGGAGCGATGCACTAAAGCCAGGAGAACTCCATGCCCGCTTTGACCGAATGGAGAGTGCCGCCGGCCAACCAGCCGCGTGCGAGCGAATACGGTTTCGATCTCGACCGCGCGCTCGCATCCGTCGTCGGCCTGCACGCCATCATCCCACCGGACGCCTTCAGCGCCGAGACGCTGGGCACCGAACGCGCCGGCAACGGCGTCGTGATCGACCGCGGACTGGTGCTGACCATCGGCTATCTCATCACCGAGGCGGAATCGGTGTGGCTGCACCTCGGCGACGGGCGGGTGGTCGAAGGCCATGCGCTCGGCTTCGATTCCGAAACGGGCTTCGGCCTTGTGCAGGCTCTCGGCGACCTCGACGTCGAACCGTTGCCGATCGGCAGTTCGGCGGAAACCGGGATCGGCGACCGCGTCGTGGTCGGCGGCGCCGGCGGCCGTACGCGCTCGGTCGCCAGCCAGATCGCGGCCAAGCAGGAGTTCGCCGGCTATTGGGAATATCTGCTGGATGAGGCCATCTTCACCTATCCCGCGCATCCGAACTGGGGCGGCACGGCGCTGCTCAACGAGCGCGGCGAGCTGATCGGCATCGGCTCGCTTCAGCTGGAGCGGGAACGCGACGGCAAGGCCGAGCACGTCAACATGGTCGTACCGATCGACATCTTGAAGCCGGTCCTGGACGATCTCCGCAAGTTCGGTCGCGTCAACAAGCCGGCGCGACCCTGGCTCGGGCTCTACTCGACCGAGATCGACAACCGCGTGGTCGTGATCGGGATCTCCCCGAACGGCCCTGCCGCGCGCGCCGAACTCAAGACCGACGACATCATCCTCGCCGTGAACGGCGACAAGGTCACGAGCCAGACCGCGTTCTACAAGAAGATGTGGGCGCTCGGCGCCGCCGGCGTCGACGTACCGCTGACCGTGTACCACCAGGGCGTCACCTTCGATGTCACGGTGGCCTCGACCGATCGCTTCAAGCTGTTGAAGGCGCCGAAGCTGCATTGATCCCACGCTGAAGGAAGCCGCGATGAGCGAGGCCGTGATCGACGACATCGTGGCCGTGCTGCCGCCGCTGCTCAATGCGCTGGAAGCGCTCGGCTTCTTCCAACGCCGTCTGCATCCGCCGGCGTTCGCTTCCGTGATGAACGAAATCGGCGCACCGGATGAGGCGCTGCAAACGGCCCACGCGGCTATTGGAGCGTGGCCGGAGCAGTTCACGGGCCTCCGCGAGCGACTGGATCGCGCCTGCGGCGAGACGCTTGCCGCCTTTGACGGGATTCGCGAGGTCGAGCGCGGCAATGGCGATCTCGTCGCCGTCTTCCGCGCGCTACGCCATGTGCCGCGCGCGCAGGAGGCGCTTTATCCGCTGTCGCTGCAATTTCCTCCCGTCAGCAGCTTCTTTCTCAATACCGCCAATCGCGACAATGCGGATCTGCTGTCGCGGCTCGAAGCCGGCGCGAGCGAAGATACCGGCATCTTCCATGATCACAACGAACCCGGCAGCCGCGGCGGCTTCTCGGTCTACGTGCCTGAGTATTACACGCCCGAGCGCGCCATGCCGCTGGTGGTGGCACTGCATGGCGGCAGTGGCAACGGACGAAGCTTTCTGTGGAGCTGGCTGCGCGACGCCCGCAGCCTTGGCGCGATCCTGGTGGCGCCGACCGCGACCGGTTCGACCTGGGCGCTGATGGGCGACGATGCCGATACGCCCAATCTCATGCGCATCCTCGAGACCGTGCGCCGCCGCTGGAGCATCGACAGCTCGCGCATGCTGCTGACCGGCATGAGCGACGGCGGCACCTTCAGCTATGTCGGCGGTCTCGACGGCGCCTCGCCCTTCACCCATCTGGCGCCGGTCTCGGCAACCTTCCATCCGTTGATGGCGGAGATGGCGGACGCGACGCGCCTGCAAGGTCTGCCGATCTTCATCACCCACGGCAAGCTCGACTGGATGTTTCCGGTGCAGACCGCGCGCCAGACCCAGGCGGCGCTCGCAGCCGCCGGCGCCGACGTCACCTACCGCGAGATCGACGACCTCAGCCACACCTATCCGCGCGAGATCAACGCGGAGCTGGTGCAGTGGCTGAAGGCGGGATGAACAAGCCCACCTCATCCGTGCCACAGTGCCGCGGAACCTTCACTTCGGGCCGACGTTATTGGCCGTCATCGGAGGTTAGCCATGCGGACTTTTTTCGGAATGATCTTGGGCGCGCTGCTCCTTGCCGGAGGGGTCTATGTCTATGACTCCATGCAGACGTCGTCCGTCGCCAACGGCGAGGTCGCGGGCGTCAATCGCACGATCGTGAACTGGGACGTCGCGAAGGCCGATTGGGATGCCCTGCGCGATCGCGCGCACAGGGACTGGGTGCGAATCTCGCAGAAGTAACGCCTCACTGTCGAACATGAACGAGGCGCCGTCGCGGATCCGCGGCGGCGCCTTCGTGTTGGCTGCGATCGACGCTGCGCGTATCAGTTCATCTTGTCAGTTCATCTTGGCCTTGCGGGCATCGGCGATGACCTGCTCGAACTCGGCCATGCTGAGCACGCCCGGAACGCGATACTTGCCGACAATGAAGGCCGGGGTGCCGCGGAAGCCGAAGGCTTCGGCCTGCTCGTTGTTGCGCTTGAGCAGGGCGTCGATGTCGCTGCCGCGGCCGGCGAGATCGCGCTTCAGGCGGTCCATGTCGACGCCGGCGGCCGCGAGCAGCTCGCTGATGCGCGGCTCGGTCAGGCGCGAGCTGACGCCCATCATGGCGTCATGGGCCTGATGGTACTTGTCCTGGAATTTCGCCGCGAGCGCGGTCCGCGCCGCCGTAACCGAGACCGGCCCGAGGATCGGCCAATCCTTCATCACCAGCCGCACCTTGCCGTCGTCCTGGACGACCTGGCGCAGTTCGGGCTCGAGCTTGCGGCAATAGGGGCAGTTGTAGTCGGACCATTCGACGATGGTGACGTTTCCGTTGGGATTACCGGCGACGGGCGTGTCAGGATCGCGCAGCACCTTTGCTTCGGTCAGCACCTCGTTCTCGTCGGTCGCCGCGCGCACCGAGGCGCCGCCGGTCAGTGAGAAGGCGCCTGCCCCGATCAGCGTCAGCGCCGCGCGCCGCGTCGGCCCAAGGCCCTTAGTCCCAAATCCAGCCATATCTCGTCCCGTTTCGGTCCCATCTCCCCGAATACGGTTCGGGACCGGGAGTTGTTACGCGTCATATAGAGTGTCGCGGCAGCGATGTCATCGCACCAGCAGCGTGACCGCCAGGGGGACCAGGAACGAGGTCACCAAGGCGTTCAGGCTCATGGCGATGCCGGAGAAGACGCCGGCAATCTCGTCGACCTGGAACGCACGCGCGGTGCCGATGCCATGCGCGGCCAAGCCAGCCGCAAATCCACGTGCGCGGTAATCGGTGACGCCGGTGCGGTTCATCAGCGGCGTCACGATGATGGCGCCCATGATGCCCGTGAGGATCACCGCAACCGCCGCCAGGGAGGGATCGGCGTGCAGGGATTCGGCGATGCCCATGGCGACGCCGGCGGTGACCGATTTCGGCGCCAGCGACAGCACCACGTCGCGCGGCAGGCCGGCGAGTTCGGCCAGCAGCACCACCGACACCACCGCCGTGATCGATCCGGCGAGCAACGCCACCAGCATCGGCACGATGGATGACACGACGCGCCGGCGGTTCTCATAGAGCGGTACCGCGAGCGCGACGGTGGCAGGACCCAGCAGGAAGTGCACGAACTGCGCGCCGGCGAAATAGCTCGTATAGGACGTGCCGGTCGCGAGCAGGAACGCGCCGATGATCCACATCGCGTGCAGCACGGGATTGGCGAGCGGATGGCGCCGCGTCGCCAGCGACACCGCATCCGTGGTCGCATAGACCAGCAGCGTCACGGTCAGCCACAGCAGCGGCGACTGCGAGAGATAGACCCAGAGCGAAAACGGATCGTCCTTCATCGCGCGTCCTGCTGCTTCAACAGGCGGCTGACGAGGCGAAAGGTCAGCACCGTCGCCAGCAGCGTGACGACCACGGAGAGCGCCAGCACCAGGACGATGGCGATGCCGTGAGAGGCGAGCAGGTCGAGCTTCTGCACGACGCCGACGCCGGCCGGCACGAACAACAGCGACAGATGCGCCAGCAGGCCCTTGCTGGCGGTTTCCACGCCGTCGTTGCGCAGCGGCCCATGCGCAAGCACGGCGAAGCGATCGCGCGCGAGCAGCAGGATCAGGAGCAACAGCAGGCCGAGCACCGGCCCCGGCAAGGGTAGACCGATGCCGCGCACGACGGCTTCGCCGATCAATTGGCACAGCAGGATGAGGCCGAGACTCGCAAGCATGACCGGCACATCAAGGGATGCGTCGGCAGGCTTGTCAATCGGCGCTAGGCACGGGACGTGCGCGGCTCGTGCGAAGCAGCAATGCGGGGCAGCATCGAACGCGATTGCGCCTTTCGGATATTGATACGGTAGCGTATCAGCCGTGAGCCGCGTTAGCAATACGGCACCGTATCAAGCATCGGAGAGGCCTCTTTCATGAGTGACGGCAAGGGCGATGTCTGGGTCGAGGCGGGCTTTACCGAGCTCGCCCGCGCCGGGGTCGAGGGTGTCCGGGTCGAGGTGCTCGCCAAGAACCTCGGCGTCACCAAGGGCGGCTTCTACCGTCGCTTCGCCGACCGCGCCGCGCTGCTCGATGCCATGCTGCAACATTGGCGCGAGGGGCGGGCCGCGTCGATCGCGCAGCAAACGCGCCTCGACGGTCAAGACCCGCGCGAACGGCTGAAGGCGGTGATCCAGCTCTATTCCGAGCGGCTCAATCCGGAAGCGATGGCGATCGAGCTCGCGATCCGGCAATGGGCCCGCTCGGACGAGAACGCTGCGGCCGCGGTGGCGGCTGTCGACGAAGTGCGGCTCAAGCACGTCGCCGAGCTCTATCGGGCCACGGGCCTTGCAGCCGAGGAGGCCGAGGCGCAGGCCTTCCTGTTCTATTGCTTCATCTTCGGCCAGAGCCTGTTGTTCGTCGAGCGCGGTCCGCGCAAGCGATCGCAGCTGGTGGCGAAATCGGCCGAGAAATTGCTCGATTAGGCGAAATGGCCGGAGCGTTGCTCCGGCCATGGTGTCAATTCGAAGCTCAGGCGGCGCCCTTCAGCTTCTTGTTGCATTCGCTGTAATAGCCGCCACCCTTCTGGATCCACTTCAGGCCGCCATTGCCGTTGGTGGTCTTGTTGGCGTTGTACTGGTCGACGCAGGTATGCAGGCGCCCCTTGCCCGGGGTCTCCTTGGCATATTTCGGATCGATCGCATTCGGATAGATCGCAGGTCCGGCCGGCAGGGTCGGCGCGGCAGCCGGGGCCGCCTCCTTCTTGGCCTGCTTCGGCTCGGCGGGAGCGGCGGGCGCAGCCGCGGTCGGGGCGGGAGCAGCCGGTGCGGCAGCAGCCGGCGTTGCATCCGCGCCGCACTGGGCCTTGCGGAAGTCATTCCACTTCATGGTGCCGAGCGAGCCGTCCTTCTTGGCGGCTTGGTATTTGGCGCTGCACTCCTGCGACGTCAGCGCCTGCGCCGGCGCTGTCACCGCCAACGCAGCAAATCCCGACAACGCAATCGCGCAGAGCATTTTCGATTGGATGGTCATCCTTAAGTCTCCTCCTTGGCCTTCCCCGAGGGGAAGTGAAATAACACTTGCTATCCTAGCGTGTCGGCCATTTGCGACAAGGAAGCGATGGCTCCCGCCGCCAAAATATAGTCACGGCGCCGTTCAGATTATTCATGTCGCGTTCAGCAACGCGAGCCGAGGTTCGCAACCCTTCGTAATTCTCGCAAGATGAGTGCAGCACCATGACCCTCGCCTCTCGCCTCGCCGCCGTCGCCCTCGCCTCCCTGCTCGCCAGCGGCACCGCCTTCGCGCAGACCGCCGCGCCGGCCACCAAGCCCGATGCAGCCGCCATTGCCGAAAGGAAGGCGCCGAAGGAGCGCTCTGCGGAATCGCTTGAATGCTCCAAGCAGGCGGACGCCAAGGGATTGAAGGGCAAGGAGCGCAAGAAATTCCGCCGGGAATGCAAGAAGGAAGCGAGGGCTGGCAGTGCGGCGCCCGCCGCCCCTGCCGCCGACAAGAAGTAAGTCCGTAGCGATTCTCCACCTGCATCAGACAGAGGCGCGCGCATTGCGGCATGACGAGCCTGCAATTGTGCGCCTCTCGCCGATTTGCGATAAGGTGGCGTGAAGCAAACCGCCGCCTCCCTGTCGTTCGAATGGCCGAGCCGTGCCAAGATCCTGAGCACGGCGGAGACGCTCGTCATCGGCACCGCCGGCGGCCTTGCGTTTCTCCTCGCCGGCCTTCCCGGCGGGCTGATCTCCGGCTCGATGATCGCGGTCGGGATCGCCGCGATCGCCGGACGGCAGCTCGCGCTGCCGCCGCTCCTGACCCAGACCGTGCTGGTGCTGCTCGGCATTTCGCTGGGCTCGGTGGTCTCGCGCCATCTGCTTCAGCAGGTCGGCGCCTATCCCCTCACCATCGGGCTGCTTGCGCTCGCGACCTTCTGCTCGACCTTCGGCTCCAGCTATTACCTCCAGCGCATCCATGGCTGGGACCGCACCTCGGCCTTCCTCGCCGGCAGCCCCGGCGCGCTGTCGCAGATCACGATTCTGGCGGTCGAGCGCGGCGCCGACCTGCCGGGCATCGCGGTGGTGCAGACCATGCGCGTCATCATCCTCACCGCGGCGCTGCCGATGGTGCTCGCGTTTGCAGGCGTCGCCCCCTCCGCCGCGCCGTCGCTGACGACGACGATCGCATCGCCGCTCGATCTCGTCGAGCTGGTCGCGGCCTCGTTGGCCATGGCGCTGGTCCTGCGCCTGATCAAATTTCCGGCGAGCTGGATGTTCGGCGCCATGATCGCCTCCAGCGTGCTTCACGGCGCCGGCTGGGTCGAAGGCGGCCTGCCGGACTGGGTGCGCGGCGTGGCGCTGGTCGGCATCGGCGCGCTGATCGGCAGCCGTTTCGCGCGGATGCGAATCAAGACACTCGCCGGCCACATCAACGCGGCGCTGGGCTCGTTCACGGTCGCGATCGCCGTCTCCGCCATTTTCGTCGGCATCGTGGCGCTGACCACCCAGGTCAAGTTCTCCGACACCGTCGTCGCCTTCGCGCCCGGCGCGATGGATGCCATGCTGGCGTTGGCGCTGACGTTGCACATCGACCCGATCTTCGTCGGCGCCCATCACCTCTCGCGTTTCGTGTTCGTGACGATTGCAACGCCGGGCATCGTGCATCTGTTCGGACGCACGCAGGACGACGTGGATGATTGAGGGAGCGCAGCGGGCGTAACTGGCTCTGCTCTCGTAGGGTGGCAAAGCGAAGCGTGCCCACCACTTCTGGCGCGAATGTCGATGAATCGTGGGCACGTCGCGCGAAGAGCGCGCCTTTGCCCACCCTACGGCAGCTTGCCTAGCCTTTCGCCGTCCGTGCAAATCCCCACGCCGCGATCGCGGCCATCAGCAGCGAGATCAGCACATTATATCCAGCGAGCGAGAGGCCGAGGAAGCGCCACTGCACCTCGTCGCAACGCACCACCTTCACGGTGTCGAGTTTCGAGAAGAGATCGCCGGCATTGCCGAGGTTGACGACCGGACCGGTGCAATCGGTCGGGCCCTTCCAGAGCCCCCATTCGACGCCCGAGTGATAGGTGCCGAGACCGGCATTGGCGAGCGTCGCCAGCGCGAGGACCGCGAGCCCCGCCAGCAGCAGCGGCCGCGGCGCGCCGCTCCGCGCGGCCAACGCCGTTAGCGCACCGAGCGGGATCGCGAGGTAATAGGCGTAGCGCTGCTCCAGGCAGAGCGGACAGGGCAGGATCTCCAGCACGAGCTGGAAGAACCAGGCGCCCGCGATGGTCGCGGCCGCAATCAGCGTGACGAGCAGCGAAGCGGTCAGCGCGGGGTTCGCGGCAGAGGGCTTGAACGCAGGTATTGCGGCACTCTGGGTCGTCACGGCGGCCTCTTTCCGGTCGGTTGCTCTCTCAAGCCTCTAGCCCCGGTCCATGCGGCTGTCGAGAACGGCCGGCATCACTTTGGCGCGGGTTGACCCCGCTTTGTCCATGGCTATAGTCCGCCGGCTTCGCGACGCTCGCCTCATAGGGCCGACCGAGGGCCCCTGTGGCGGAACTGGTAGACGCGCTCGACTCAAAATCGAGTTCCGCAAGGAGTGCTGGTTCGATTCCGGCCAGGGGCACCACGCTTCGCCCTTGCGGGCTTCGCGTGGCGCGGCCCCGCCGAAGCCGAAAAGGCGAAGCGTATCCGGCGAAGCCTCTTGGCGAAGACGGACTGCCTCATCCCCCTCCCCTTCCAATCGTCACATCCCGCCTATATAAACCGGTAGCTTCTTCCGTTACTCGAAGGAGCTCCTATGAACGACCTGCACGCGTGGCTTTCGCAACAGCACCACGGCCTGCGCACCTTCCGGACATTCCAGCAAAAGCTCGAGACGCTCGGCCGGGACGATCCCGCCCAGCGCGGCCTGTGCCGCCTGTTGAGCGGCCTTGTCGGCAGCTATATCGAGGCCTTTGACGAAGCCCCGCTGCCGGTCGAAATCGCCGAGGGCGCCTATCACCGGCTGCTGACGCTGGTCGAAAGCATCGACCTGAACGCCGACGCCCACCGCCGGCTCGCAGATATCAATCGCGTCGCGGAGAGCCGCCTCTGGCGGTGAAGACGAATAGGCTGACTTAATTTTCAAACAGCCTGAAAACATGCGGAGCTAGCCTCGCGACGCATGGCGCCCGAGCTCTGCGCTTCTCTTGACGCCCCTTCCTTGGAAAGGGCGCAGGGAAGGCCGGGCGCCGGCTGGCACCCGCGGTCCGCTGTGCGCAAATTGCGCAAAACAAATGCACAGCGGCATACAGGGCAGCCTGGGACATCCCGGCCTTTCCCTGCGCAGTGGCTTTACGGCTTATGGCGCGCTCTCCCCGGGGAGCGTTGCACTATTGCCCCCGTCGGCTTGCGGATGGCTGATGCGCACGCCCGGTCGGGCAGCCACATCACCGCAAGCCTTGACGCACAGACCCCGGGCGTCAGGACGACACGCTTTTGCCGTACGCGGACCGCACCGGTCGTGTGCGCGCTGCTCAACCGCTCACGGGCCAAACCCGCCCTGCGATTGCTGGCGCGCCGATGCACTCCACGTCCACCGCCACCCGGCCCGCGCATTGTGACGATCGCGAAACGCCCCTTATCCCAGGGCCGGGATGCGCGACACATACGACATTTCCGAATTTCGGTCAAGCAGAATTTCAGCATCGCCGAACGACCTGCGTCCGGGGCCGATCGTACCTGCCGGAGATCATCTTCGGCGCTTCATTCTGGCCCCATGTATCCACATCGTCCTTGCGAGCGCAGCGAAGCAATCCAGAGTCTCCCCGCGGAGGGATTCCGGATTGCTTCGTCGCAAGGGCTCCGCGCAATGACGAGGAGAGATTGCGCGTCCGGAGACATTCGACTTCGCCGCGCCAATCCCTATATCCTGAGGCAAACCGATCTAACGCAGCGGACAGCTTGATGGCCAGGACACGCATGACTGACGCCGACGACCTCCCCTGCTACTTCGTCTGGGTTCGGGGCCTCGAAGGTCCCGAGCCGCAGAAGTGGATGGCGATGGATTTCGGCGTCGGTGACTGGAAGCGGCTGCTGGTGCTGGCCTATCTGGAGCTGCCGGCGGACGAGCGGCGTCTGTCGCTCTCGATGCTGGCGCGGCGCTATCCGCCGCCGCGGGTCGACGTTTCATAGACCGGGTGATACCCATCACTATCGCGTCATGGTGAAGCGGCTGGCTTGCTACCTAAACGGGATTGTGTGCAGGCTGCACCTGCATTTGACGACGCAGCGATTGATGGATTCCGGGGAGTGCGGCCCGGTTCAGGTCTGACACTTTCCGGTTGGATTGCCGGAGAGATCCATGACGCATCATGATGTCGAGCGGAACGCCGACTCTCCCGAAGCCGATTCTCCCAGGCCGGAACGCACGTCCAGCGCCGGGGATGACGGAGGCGCGGCCCCGCCAAGACGCAAGCTGGTGCTGTTCGCCGACGGCACCGGCAATGCGTTCACCACGAAGGAATCAAGCGTCTGGCGTCTCTATGAGGCGCTGGACCATACCCAGCCGGATCAGATCGCGCATTACATCAAGGGTGTCGGCACCGCCGGCTGGGCACCGCTTGCCGCGCTCGACGGTGCCACCGGAATCGGCGTGCCTTCCAACGTCCGCAAGCTCTACCGCTTCCTATGCTGGAACTGGCGTCCCGGCGACGACATCTACATCTTCGGCTTCAGCCGCGGCGCCTTCACCGCGCGCACGCTGGCCGCGCTGATCTCGAGCCAGGGCCTGGTGCCGGCGGAGATCGACGACACGCCTGTGTCGCATGCGGAGATGGGGCGCAACGTCAAAGCCGCCTGGCGCGCGTACCGGCGCGACACCGTGCCCTGGACCAGGAGCCTGCCGACGATCTGGGTGACGCGCTGGATCCGCGACCTCCTGCTGTTCGTCTATCACCTGCTTTGCCGGCACCGGAGCTATGCCGAGGTGCGGAGCAAGATGAACGGGCGCAGCGAGGTCGAGATCGCGTTCCTCGGCCTGTTCGACACCGTCGAGGCGTTCGGCGTTCCGGTCGAGGAGCTCCGTCTCGCCGTCGACTGGGCGATCTGGCCGATCTCGTTCCGCAATCACCGACTGTCGCACAAGGTCAGGCACGCCTGTCACGCGCTCGCGCTCGACGATGAACGCACCACCTTCCATCCGCTGCGGATCGACCAGAGCCATCTGGCGCAGGGACAGATCGTCAAGGAGGTGTGGTTCACGGGCGTTCATTCCGATATCGGCGGCGGCTATCCGGAATCCACGCTGTCCTTCGTGCCGCTGGTCTGGATGGTCGAGCAGCTCGGCGGCCGGCTGCGTTTCAAGGACGGCGAGATCGAGCATTTCAGCGACTATCAATCGGCGCTCGGACCGCGGCATGATTCCCGCGGCGGCGCAGCGGTGTTGTACCGCTACGGGCCGCGTCCGATCGTCGGCGGCGACGTCAATGGCGGGCTGCCGGTGGTGCACTTCGCGGTCATCGAGCGCATGCTGTTCGGCTGTGACGATTACGCGCCCGTCATGCTTCCGGCGAACTGCCTGGTGCTGCTGCCGGACGGAACGAAATTGCCGCTTCGGTCGGAGGGAGACGACAAGGATCTCGACGAGCAGCATGCGCGCGAGGTCATGAAGGCCGCCTATCTGCAAAAGGCGACGGGACCGCGTCGTGCCGAGGAGGCCAGGGCCTTCACTGGGATGAGCACGCCCGACGCCACGATGTCGAGCCTCACGCGCGACACCGTGTGGTGGCGGCGCGTCGCCTATTTCTCGCTTCTGTTCATGGTCGGCGTGATCGCCGCCTGGCCGTGGATCGCGCACGCGCTGGTGCAGTGGTCCGAGGACCGCGCGCTGGAGGGTACCGGCGCATTGTCCTTCATTACCAACATCGACTGGGTGATGGGCGCCGTGGTGGCGCCGCTGACCAATCTGCTGCGAGACGTGCTGCCGTCCTATGCGGCCCCCTGGCTCAACATCGCGACCTACTACCCCTTCCTGACCTCGATCGTGGTGATCGTCACCTGGTGGATCTGGCACAAGAACGGAACGTTGCGTGACGACATCCAGGAGCGGGCGCGTCTCGCCTGGAATACGCCGCGCCGCAGGGCCAGCATGGAGCACGTCGACCAGCCGGGGCCGTGGATGCGGTTCGGACATTGGATGCGCCTGAATGCCGGCCCGGCGCAGCGCGTCATCACCAGGGGATTGGTGCCGGCGGTCTTCCTGATCGCGATCTTCGGCTCGGCCGCCCTGATCGTGTCGAGCAGCCTGTTTACCGGACGTCTCGCTCTCGGATCGGTCTGCTCGCCGCCCGTGGTCAAGGGCTCGCCCGCGTTCCAGACCGGCACGCCGGTGATGGACGAGCCGATTGAGGCGCGCGAATCATTCGACACAAGGGACTTCTGCTGGTGGAGCGGGCTCGCCGTCGAGAAGGGCCGCAAATACCGCGTCTTTCTCGAGATCAAGGAGCCATGGTTCGACCGTACCATCATGACCGGCGCGAACGGATTTGCGACCTACGAGCCGCATCATTACGTGGCGCTGCCGGAGCGTCGTCTGTTCGCCGCGGACTGGTTCCAGCCGGTGGTGCGCATCGGCAGCAAAGGCATCAACGACCTGCCGCTGAACGCCGTCAATGTGATGCCGGCCGAGGAATTTCCCCGCCGCATGAAGCCGACTTTGCCCGCGGAGGACGACATCAGCAGGAGCCGCAACAGGTACCCCGTGCGGCTCGACGACACCACCGAGTTCAAGAGCAAGCTCGACGGACTCGGCAAATTCGATCCGATTCCGCCAGCGATGCTCGCCGAAGCAGGCCAGGTCTGGACCAAGCAGCTGTTGACCGGCCGCCTCGTCGCCGAATTCGTCGCGACCGAGTCCGGCGAGCTGTTCTTCTACGTCAATGACGCCGTCCAGATCTTCCCGCGGCTGCTTCCGGAATCGTGGGTCCCGTCCTGGCTCGATGCGATCCAGGGACCGCGCGATCTCTTCTATAGAAACAATAGCGGCACTGCGAAGATCAAGGTCCAGCGCCTGCCGGCCCCGCCGATGCCGCTGGACAAGCCGGAATCACCGCTGGCGCGCAACTAAGACCCGGCGGGGATCCCGCGTCGGAGTTCTCCCCGCCGAGACTTGGACACGGGGCATTCCCGCCCCCATGATTATGGGTGTCGCTGCCTGCGTCCGGCGGCTAAACTTGCCCTTGCGCCGCGGGGGACACGCGGGTTGCGGGACCATGATCATGACCGAACAGGGCGAGACGGGTGACATCTTCACCATCCTCCTCGTCGAGGACGATGCGCCGACCTGCTGGCGGCTGCAGGACGCGCTGGCCAAGGCCGGCTACGAGGTGCGCAGCGCCGGCACGCTCGGCGAAGCCCGTTCGGCGCTGGCCGCCGGCGCGCCTCGCGTGCTGCTGACCGATCTGCGGCTGCCCGACGGCCATGGCATCGAGCTGATCCGCGAGATGAGGCAGCGCTTCCCCGACACCGAGATCATGGTGATCTCGGCACTCGGCGACGAGGAGAGCGTGATCTCCGCGATCACGGTCGGCGCCACCGGCTATCTGCTCAAGGACGCCTTCCCCACCGACATTGCCACCACCGTGCGCGATCTCGTCGCCGGCCATTCGCCGATCTCGGCCTCGATCGCGCGCTTCATCGTGCGCAGAACACAGGGCGCCGCGCCAAATTCGGCGGAGCCGCCGCCCGGCCC
The DNA here is from genome assembly GCF_003020125.1 of Bradyrhizobium sp. MOS003. Lineage (GTDB taxonomy): Bacteria > Pseudomonadota > Alphaproteobacteria > Rhizobiales > Xanthobacteraceae > Bradyrhizobium. Next base: position 557,961 of record NZ_PYFW01000002.1, read on the forward strand.
CGCGCTGAACACCGCCAGGCTGACGCCGCGCGAGATCGACATCCTCTGGGGCATCGCAAAAGGCTTCAGCTATGCCGAGATCGCCAGCCATCTCGGTCTGTCGAAGCAGACCGTGCCCGGCCACATCAAGAACATCTACCGCAAGCTCGAGGTGCACACGCGCAGCGAAGCGGTGTTCGAGGCGGTGCAGCAGGGCCTGATCAAGCTGTGAGCGAGATCGCGGCCAAGGAAACTACAAAGTTATCTGCCACCGCACCTGCAAAGGCGCCTACGCGTGCGCGGCGCCGGCTGATCGCCTCGCGCCTCGTGCCCTATCTGCTGCTGCAGGCCCTGATCGTGATCGCCACCATTCTCGGGCTGCGGCTGCTGCAGCCGAGCGACCCCGACGATTTCGCGCTGAGCGGATTTTCACTGCGGGAGGACGGCGTGACGCGCCCCGTAGCGCTGCCGAACTTCACGGCCTCGCGCTATTCGCTCGCCGACCCACCGCTCTACACCGGCAACTTCACGTTCCACCAGGACGAAGCGGCATCGGAATGGTCGGTCTATCTGCCGCGCTTCAGCAACGCGGTCGAGGTCGCGATCGACGGCGTCGTCGTGCTCGATACAAGGCGCGACGCCAATGCCAACCGGCCCGACCGCAACACGCCGCAGATTGCGGCGATCCCAGCCTCGCTGCTGCGCGAAGGCGCCAACGAAATCACGGTGCGCCTGTTCGTGTGGGGACCGTTGAGGGGTTTTCTCGACACCGTCTATGTCGGACCGGACGCAGCCCTACGTCCAGCCTATGAAACGCGGACGCTGCTGTTCGTCACCCTGCCGGTGGTGTTTTCGGCCTGGCAGTCGATCCTGGCCGTCATCCTCGCGATCATGTGGCTGATGCGGCGCCGCGAGCCGGTCTACGGCGTGCTGGCGGTTGCGATGGTGATCGGCGTGGTGCAGGCCTACGTCCCGCCGCCGGTGCCGCCGGCCGCCACGTCGCGGCTTGCCGCAGTGCTGCTGGCGTCCGCGCCGACCGAGAGTGCGTTGGTCGTCATGTTCGGCGTGCTGTTCTTCGGCGGGCGCTGGCCGCGCTACGGCGCGCTGCTGTTCCTGCCGGGAATCGTCGTGTTCGTGGTTGGGCTGATCGGGGGACCGCCGCTGCCGCGCATTCTGTTTCTGGTGCTCGGCATCCCCACGGTCGGGATTTGCCTGTGCCTGATGGCCTGGGTGACCGCGACCGCGGTCGTGCGGCGGCAGGACGCCGCAAGCTTCACGATCGGCTGCGCCGTCACCATCGTGCTGGTCTGCTGGATCCAGGACATGCTGACGGTGCTCGAGATCGTGAACACCGATCGCATCTTCGTTTCGCGCCTGTCCTATTCGGCGATGCTGGTCGCGATCGGCGCGGGACTGACCTGGCGCTTCGCCCGCGCGCTGAACCAGGTCGACAGCTTTGCCGGCCAGTTGGTGACGCGCGTGCGGGAGGCCGAGGAGCGGCTGAAGGCGAGCTTCGTCCGCGAGGAGGAGCGCGCGCGCGCCGCCGCGCTCGCCAACGAACGCACGCGCCTGATGCGGGACCTGCATGACGGCCTGGGCGGCCAGCTCATCAGCATCGTCGCGCTCTCCGAGCGCGGCCATGAGGGCGCGACCATCACCGATGCGGCCCGTGCCGCGCTGAAGGATCTGCGTCTCGTCATCGATTCCATGGACGACATCGGCGGCGACCTGATGCTGGCGCTCGGCTCCTGGCGCGAGCGCGCCAGCGCGCAATTGCGGCCACACGACATCACGCTCGACTGGAAGGTGGCGACCGTGCAGGGCCTGCCGCTGCACCCGGAACTGCGGCCCTGGCACGTCATCCAGATCGTGCGCATCCTCGACGAGGCCGTGACCAACGCCGTCAAGCACGCGCAGGCCCGCCACATCGCGGTCACCATCGAGACGCTCGACGCAAGCGAGGGGCCGTGCGGCCTGATCAGCGTGACCGACGACGGCCATGGCTTTGCACCGGCCGGCCATGGCGAAGCCGGACGCACCGGCCAGACCGGGCGCGGCCTGCGCAACATGAGAAATCGCGCCGCGCGCTGCGGCGCGGTGCTCGATCTGAGTTCGGATGCCTCAGGGACGCGCGTGCGGCTGCAATTGCCGCAGCGTTTTCCCGACAGCGACGCGGCTGCGGGCTGAAAAGCCCCCTCTCCGAACGTGTGGGACGCGCGGAGAGAGGGAACGGGCCGGGTGATTGGCCGGCGGAGGACGGGGGGTTCGTCCGCAGGGCGCCCTGGGCCCGAAGCGATGCAATCAACTCAATCGAATGAAAATGTCAGCGCCTGCCGACGCGATTGACCGGGCCGCCGCGATTCATCGGCGTTCCCGCGCGCACGCCGACACCGGGCGCACCGACGCCGGGCGTTGCGACTGCCGCCGCGGCGACCGGCGCTCCGGGCGCCACCACCACTGCCGCCGCCGTCGGCCGCACCACGCAGCCCTTGGGCACGCCGACGGTCTTGCAATAGACCACCGCCTGCGCCGGGCTCGTCCCCAGCGACATCGTCGCCACGCCCGCCAGCGCCAACACCGTCAACCCTGCACTCAGCGCTCCAGCTCTCTTCGACATCCTAGCTCTCCTGCTTCCCGTTCGGCGTCCCGATGCAATCACCGGGTTTCGCAGCCGAGGTGCAGCCTGAATGACAAAAGACGGCATGCGGATACATGCCATGAAGATGGGGGTCCCGCGGCCGTGAGGGCTTGCCGGTGCCATGAACATGGCATGGACTGCCACGCAGGCTTTGCGGGATGGTCCGGCCCGATTGATCCCGGTCGGGACCAACGAGGATTCACAAGAGGTGCTTCATGAAGATTTCGGTTCTTGCCGCGCTGCTGCTCGCTGCAGCCGCCCTGCCCGCTGCCGCGCAATCCGGTCCATCGGTCCAGGAGCAAATGGCCTGCCGCGGCGATGCCGGCAAATTCTGCACCGAACATATCGGCAAGCCGCCGCAGATGAATGCCTGCCTGCGCGAGAACAAGTCGAAGCTCTCGGACAGCTGCCGCAAGGTCGTCGAGTCGCGCGGCGGCTAGTCGTTCATCCTTCTCTCTTGGAAGAATACAGAGAGGGCGGCGCTCAGCCGCCCTCTCGATAGAGAGCTTCGACATTGGGAGAGGCCTGAGCGCACGCCTCGTCCTTCGAGACGGCGCTTACGCGCCTCCGAAGGCGGCCGTCTCGAAGGATGGCCGCAGGTACAACCTTCAACCGAAGATGTGCCGCTACTCCTGCATCATCTCGCCGCTGCCGCCGAATTCCGCCGGGAAATCCTTCAGCTTGGGCAGGCCGTCGCGCATCGGCAGCACCGTCTCGGCATAATTGACGTGAACGCCGGGCGCGAAGGCGAGCGTCGGGATAGTGGCGGTGAAGACGTCGACCAGACCGAGCGGCGGATGGTTGGTCATGAGATGGCCGCCGCATTTCTTGCAATATTTGCGCTGGCTGAGCGGCGTCTTTGCAAACGTCTCGACATTCTGCGCGCCTTCGGTGACGCGCACCGCCTCGGGCTTCCACAGGCTGAAGGCGTTGACCGGGCCGCCCGACCAGGAGCGGCAGGAGCGGCAATGGCAATAGCCCATCGCCTCGGGCGCGCCCGTGACCTCGATCGTGACCGCGCCACAGAAGCAGTTTCCAACATGTTTCATTGGGTCGTCTCCGTTTGATGAAGGGTGAAAAATCCTCTCCCCGCTCCCGGTCCACAATATGTCGGGACCGATGGGATGCGGGGAGAGGTGTCGGGGTGAAGAGGGATATCACCCCGGGGGACGTTGGGGGGACGGACGTATGGGATGCTCGGGTAGCTGACTTCAAGCGGCCGCGCGTCCTCCGTTCGGCGGACGCGCGCGATGCTGCGCAAGGGCTAGAGTGAGCGGCGCCAGGGAATAAGCATCGAGACCCGTTGTTTGTACTGCCGGTACTCGTCGCCGAAGAGAGCGACGAGGTCGTGCTCCTCCAGCGCGATGCCGACGAAGATGTACAGCGTGGTGACGACCGCGAACAGCAGATGGCCCGCGGTCATGGTCGGCGCCGCCCAGAACGCAATGATGAAGCCGAGATAAATCGGATGGCGGACGAAATTGTAGAGCAGCGGCGTCTTGAAGCGCGGCGGCGTCATCTCCTTGCCGACCAGATGGTTGGTCACCTGATGCAATCCGAACAATTCGAAATGATTGATCATGTAGGTGCTGGCGAACACCAGGACCCAGCCTGCGAAGGACAGCGTGACCAGAGTCACGGCGAGGTCCGGATTCTCGACGTTCCATATGACCGCAGGCAACGGGCGCCACTGCCAGAACAGGAGCAGCAATGACAGGCTCGCCAACAGCACATAGGTCGAACGCTCGACCGGCTTGGGGACGAATTGCGTCCACCACGCCTTGAACTGCTTCCGCGCCATCACGCTGTGCTGAACGGCGAACAGCGTCATCAGGAGTAGATTGACGATGATCGCCTCGACCGTCGGCGTGTCGGTTCCGGTGTCGATGGTCTTCGGCACCATCACCCCCATGACGAAGCCGATGGCGTAGAGAATGGTGACGAAGAATACGAGATAGGCCGTAATTCCGTATAGAAAGGCGATGAGCTTGAAAATGCGTGAGCCCGCAACCTCCGGGCCGATGGAATGAATCTGGTGATCAAGTTGGGTCATGAAACGCTCCGTTGTGCCGAGACATCGACACTGTTTGGTCTTCGCAGCATGCCGGATCGGACATGCGCTGACTTTGGCGGACGGTTGATTTTCGCCTGAGACGACTTTGATTTTTGCTTGAGACGACAGAAACGTGCGATTTCGCTTTGAAAACAACGTGCTCGACGGCGACCTGCGGGAACTCACCTGCGGCGGGGCAGCCGTGCCGTTGCAGCCGCAGGTGTTCGATCTCCTGCTTTATCTCGTCGCTCAACGCGCACGTGTGGTCAGCAAGGATGACCTGATCAGCCAGATCTGGAGCGATCGGATCATCTCGGATTCCGCGCTGAACAGCCGGATCAACGCCGCGCGCAAGGCGATTAAAGACGATGGCGCGACGCAGCGGCTGATCAAGACCATTCCGCGCAAGGGCTTCCGTTTCGTCGGCGAGGTCCAGGAAGAAGTGGCAGCATCGATCGTGCCGACCGAAGCCAAGCCCGCGCCCTCGCGCGTGGCGGACCGCCCGGCGATCGCGGTGCTCGCCTTCGAGAACATGAGCGGCGATCCCGCGCAGGACTATTTCGGCGACGGTATCAGCGAGGACATCCTCACGGCGCTGTCGAAGCAGCGCTGGTTCATGGTGATCGCCCGCAACTCGTCCTTCACCTACAAGGGACGCGCGGTCAACATCAGGCAGATCGCCGACGAACTCGGCGTCCGCTACGTCGTCGAAGGCAGCGTGCGCAAGGCAGGCAGCCGGGTGCGCATCACCGCACAGCTGAACGATGCCGATTCAGGCAGCCATTTGTGGGCCGAGCGCTACGACCGCGAACTGGTCGACGTCTTCGCCGTCCAGGACGAGATCACCAACGCGATCGCCGCTGCGATCGAACCGCAGATTCACGCCGCCGAAAGTTTTCGCGCCCACAGCAAACCGCCTGCGAGCCTGGATGCATGGGATCTTCTGATGAGGGCGTTGTCGCATTTCTGGCGGGTGACGAGGCGCGATCACGAGACCGCACGGATGCTGCTCGAACGCGCGATCGGGATCGATCCGAATTACGGCCAGGCGCTGTCGGTGCTGGCAGCAAACCACATGTTCGGCGTGCATCTCGGCTGGGCCGAGCTCGCCGCGGTGGCGCCGGCGGCGGAAGCCGCCGCGCTGGCTGCGGTGCGCTGCGATCATGAGGATGCCTGGGCGCATGTCGCGCTGGGCAGCGTCTGCTTCTCGACACGCAGGCTTGCGAACGCGCTGGCCGCGTTCGAGCAGGCGCTGGCGCTCAATCCGAACTTCTCGCTGGCGCAGGGCTATTACGCGCTGGCGCTGTCCTATGCCGGACGCTCGAAGGATTCGTTCGAGGCCGCGCAACGGGCGATCCGGCTGTCACCGCGCGATCCGTCGCTGGCGATCTATCACGGCATCGCCGGCTATGCGCGCTTCACCGAACGCCGTTATGACGAAGCCATCGCGCTGGCGCGCGAGGCGATCCGCCATCGCGGCGATCTCACCGGCGCCTACCGCGTGCTCGCGGTCTCCGCCGGCATGACCGGCGACGGAACGCTTGCGGAGACGGCGCTGAGCGAGCTTCGCCGCACTCAGCCCGACATCTCCCTGCACTGGATCTCAACGGCACTGCCGTGGGCCAATGACGGCGATCGCGAGCACTATCTGGAAGGATTTCGGCGCGCCGGATTGCGCTAGACGATCGTCGTACGGTCGCTACGTTCGCTTGCGGCGGAGGTGGACGATGACGTCGAGCCGCGCGATCTCGTGGCCGGGAAGCGCCTCGGGAATTCTGGTGAAGGCGAGGCCTTCGGCGACGTCGACCAGCATATCCTCGCCTTCGAGATAGAAATGCGGATGCACCGATGTGTCGGTGTCGAAGAACGACTTGATGCCGTCGGCTGCGATCCGACGGAGCAGGCCGGCCTCGGTGAACTGGTTCAGCGTGTTGTAGACGGTCGCGAGCGACAGATACGCGTTCACCGCCATCGCTTCTTCGAACAGGCTCTCGGCGGTGACATGACGATGGCCGCGCAGGAACAGCAATCGGCCGAGCGCCAGGCGCTGGCGCGTCGGGCGCAGGCCGGCGTCAACAAGCAATTGCAGACAGTGCTGCACGCCCGCATCAGGCGGCAGCGCGAGGCCGGCGACGTCAGGTCCGCTATCGTCAACCGCAGGGATATTCGTGGCCTGGATGTCCATCGATCGTCTCACGCGTCTCACAGCTCAAGGGCGCAGGACGCGCTGTGCCGCGTCGCCAGTTGCCATTCGATCGCAAAAGCGGCCGCCCGGCTTTGATCCGGATCAAATCCGAAAGCCGCCTCTGACCTATCGCAAGGCGGCCCGCTTTATTCCCAACCAGAATGTGTTGATATCCACGAGGTTCAGATGTCCCGGCCGGTTCCCGACAAGGCAGAGATCGCACTCGAATATCCCGACAAATTCTATGTCGGCACGTTCGAGCATTCGTCGCGGTTCGAGGCGCGGCTCGACGGCAGCGGCGTTGCGCTGGTGCTGCAGCATCCGGGCGCTGCCGACGAACGCAAATCGGTGCACCTGCACCTCAATTTCGGCCTGCTCGCCGGCATCCTGCGTGAGCTCGCCGGCAGCGTCGCTGGCCTCCCCAAGGACGACATCGCACATCGCGAGCAGCTTGCAGACGCGCTCGCCGAGCTGCAACGGGCGCTCGGCGCGAAATGATGACCTGACGCTTTTGGTCGCAGGCGCAGCCTTGTGCACCGCCTCTCCTAAATCTGGATATGACAGAGGTCGCCTGATCAGCAGGAGCTGCCGATCCGCCATGGCGGAGGGCATGCGGATAACAGGACGCGCTGTACATTTTTTGTGCGGACACTGTCGCGACTTTCATCTTGCGGCGCCGAACGGGACTGTGTGAGCCTCGCTCCCGGATGGGGACTGGGATGGGCCGGCCGTAGCTTTGCGCGCCATGACGTGCGAAGCGTTGACGGCTGGTCACGCTTGAGAAAGATACGACATGCCAAAACGAGTGTTGCTTGGTCTTCTGCTGGCTTGCGGCCTTGCGGCCCCGACACTGGCGCAGGAGCCGAAAACGGGCGGTGTGATCAATGCGGTGATCCAGCCCGAGCCGCCCGGCCTGATGCTTGCGATGGTCCAGAACGGTCCGACCCAGATGGTGTCGGGCAACATCTTCGAGGGCCTGCTGCGCTACAGCCCGAAGCTCGAACCGCAGCCGGAGCTCGCCGAGAGCTGGAGCGTCAGCGAGGACGCCAAGACCTACACGTTCAAGCTTCGCAAGGGCGTCACCTGGCATGACGGCAAGCCCTTCACCGCCGCGGACGTCTTGTTCTCGATCGAGATGCTGAAGCAGACACACGCCCGCGCCCGCACCAATCTCGCGCAGGTCGACAAGGTCGAGGCGCCCGACGATTACACGGTGGTGTTCACGCTGAAGCAGCCGTTCGGCCCGTTCCTCGGCATCTTCGAGGTCGGCTCGATGCCGATGGTGCCGAAGCATCTCTATGAAGGCACCGACTGGAAGACCAATCCCTTCAATAACGCACCGGTCGGCACCGGCCCCTTCATGTTCAAGGAGTGGCAGAAGGGCTCGTTCATTCGCCTGGTCAAGAACCCGAACTATTACGAGAAGGGCAAGCCCTATCTCGACGAGATCTACTGGCAGATCATTCCCGACGCCGCGGCGCGCTCGGTGGCGTATGAGACCGGCAAGGTCGACGTGCTGCCAGGCGGCTCGGTCGAGAATTTCGACGTGCCGCGGCTGACCAAGCTGAAGGACACCTGCGTCACCGGCGCCGGCTGGGAGTTCTTCTCGCCGCTGGCCTGGCTGTGGCTCAACAACCGACAGGGCCCGCTCGCCGACAAGCGGGTGCGGCAGGCGGTGATGTATGCGATCGACCGCGATTTCGCCAAGGACGTGATCTGGAACGGGCTCGGCAAGGTCGCGACCGGCCCGTCGGCCTCGACCATAAAGTACTATACCGACGACGTGAAGAAATACCCTTACGATCCGGCCAAGGCCAAGGCGCTGCTGAAGGAAGCCGGCTACAAGGGCGAGAAGATCCGCCTGCTGCCGCTCGCCTATGGCGAGACGTGGCAGCGCTGGGGTGAAGCCGTGAAGCAGAACCTCATGGACGTCGGCATCAACATCGAGACCATCGCCACCGACGTTGCCGGCGGCAACCAGAAGATCGGCGACTGGGACTACGACATCGCCTTCACCTATCTCTACCAGTACGGCGACCCCGCGCTCGGCGTCGGTCGCAACTACATCTCCAGCAACATCGCGAAGGGCCAGGTGTTCAACAACGTCGAGGGTTACTCCAACCCGGAGATCGACAAGCTCTTTGCCGATGGCGCCGTCGCGACGCCGGACTCCAAGCGCAAGGAGATCTACGAGAAGGCGCAGAAGATCCTGGTCGAGGACGTGCCGGTGGCCTGGATGCTCGAGCTGCAATTCCCGACCATCACCCGCTGCAAGGTCAAGAACCTGATCACCACGGGGATCGGGGTCAATGACGGCTTCAAGGACGCATGGCTCGACAAGTGACGACCAACGCTCCGAACTCCCCTTACCTCTCCCGCTTGCGGGAGAGGTCGCTACGCTCGAAGAGCGTAGCGGGTAAGGGCTCTCTCCTCCTGGCAATCCCTTTGCGGAAGCACCCCCACCCCTGCCCTCCCCCGCAAGCGGGAGAGGGAGCGCACCGCCGCTTCGGCTGCGACCACCCCGATATCATCGCCATTTGATCATGCTCTCCTTCGTTGCCCAGCGTGTCCTCAAGGGCGTGATCGTCCTGCTCGCGATCGTCGTCCTCAATTTCTTCCTGATCCGGCTTGCGCCGGGCGACCCCGCGGTCGTCATGGCCGGCGAGGCCGGCGCCAGCGACCAGGTCTTCGTCAAGCAGCTCCGGGAAAAGTTCGGCCTCGACAAGCCGCTGCCCGAGCAGCTGTTCATCTACGTCAAGGGTGTCGTCACCCTCGACCTCGGCTTCTCCTTCCGCCAGCAGGCGCCGGTCGCAAAGCTGATCGGCGAACGGCTGCCGGCCACGTTGCTGCTGACGCTGACGGCATTTGCGATATCGCTCATGCTCGGCGTTCTCTTCGGCACCTTCGCCGCGCGCTTTGCCGGGACCTTCCTCGACACCGCCATCACCGTGTTCGCACTGATCTTCTACGCGATGCCGATCTTCTGGGTGGCGTTGATGGGCATCCTCTTGTTCTCGGTCACCATGGATTGGCTGCCGAGCTTCGGATACGAGACGGTCGGCGCCAATCTGACCGGCCTTGCCCATGCGGTCGACGTCGCAAAACACCTGATCATGCCGGCGATGACGCTCGGCCTTTTCTTCATGGCGACCTACACCCGAATGACGCGCGCTTCGATGCTCGAGGTGAAGCGGCTCGACTTCGTCAAGACAGCGCGCGCCAAGGGCCTTTCCGACGCCGTGATCCAGCGCCGCCATGTGCTGCGCAACGCGCTGCTGCCCGTCGTAACGCTGGCCGGCGTGCATTCGGGAACGCTGATCGGCGGCGCCGTCATCACCGAGACGGTGTTCGCCTGGCCCGGCATCGGGCGGCTGATGTACGACGCGCTGTTGCAGCGCGACTACAATCTGCTGCTCGGCGTCTTCGTGATCTGCTCGGCCATGGTCCTCATCTTCAACCTCATCACCGATCTGGTCTATCGCCTGGTCGATCCCCGCATCGAATTCGCCTCATGAAACAGTTCTGGAAATCGATGCTGCGCAGCCCGAGCGGCGTCATCGGGCTCGTCATCCTGCTGCTCGCGATCTCGATCGCATTATTCGGGCCGTTGCTGTTCCCGAACTCGCCATGGCGCATGGTGCAGCGGCCGTTCCTGCCGCCGTTCACGCTCTCGACCGTGCCGCTCGGCACCGACGCGCTCGGCCGCGATGTGTTCGCCGGCATGATTTTTGGCGCACGCGTCTCGCTCTTGGTCGGCCTCGTCTCCACGCTGGTGGCGCTGGTGGTCGGCATTCCCATCGGCGCCATGGCCGGCTATTTCGGTGGCAAGGTCGACGACGCCCTGATGCGCTTCACCGAGTTCTTCCAGACCATCCCGAGCTTTGCGCTCGCGATCGTGCTGGTCGCCATCCTGCAGCCCTCGATCTATTCGATCGTGACCTCGATCGCGGTGGTGAGCTGGCCACCGGTCGCCCGCCTCGTGCGCGGCGAGGTGCTATCGCTGCGCACGCGCGAATATGTCCAGGCCGCCGTGGTCACCGGCCAGAGCAACACCTGGATCATCATGCGCGAGATCCTGCCCAACGCGCTGTCGCCGGTGATCGTGCTGGCCTCGCTGATGGTGGCGACCGCGATCCTGCTGGAATCCTCGCTGTCGTTTCTCGGCCTCGGCGATCCCAATCTGATTTCCTGGGGCTACATGGTTGGCGCCGGCCGCACCGTGATCCGCCAGGCCTGGTGGATCACGGTGTTTCCCGGTGTCGCCATCCTGATCTCGGTGCTCGGGCTGAACCTGATCGGCGAAGGCCTCAACGACGCGCTCAATCCGCGGCTATCGCGGGAGGGGCGTTGAATGGCCGCGCCAGCCACCGTTTCCATCAAGAACCTGCAGATCGCGCTGCCCCAGGGGGCCGAACGTCCCTTCGCGGTGGATGGTATCTCGCTCGACCTGAACGCCGGCAAGATCGTCTGCGTCGTCGGCGAGTCCGGCTCCGGCAAATCGATGTGCGCGCATGCGCTGATGGGCCTGTTGCCCGACACGGTCTCCATCGCCGCCGGCGAGATTGTGTTCGAGGGCCACGACCTGCTCAAGCTCGACGAGGACGGCTGGCGCGATCTGCGCGGCCGCAGGCTCGCGATGATCTTCCAGGAGCCGATGACCGCGCTCAATCCGTTAATGCGGATCGGCGACCAGATGGCGGAAATGTTCGAGGCCCATGGCCTGCTGACGCCGAGAGAGCGGCGCGCCAAGGCGCTGGCGCTGGCGCGCGAGGTCGGCTTGCCCGACCCCGAACGGATCGTCCGCGCCTATCCGCACCAGCTTTCCGGCGGCCAGCGCCAGCGCGCCATGATCGCGATGGCGCTCGCACTCGAGCCGGCCGTGCTGGTCGCGGACGAGCCCACCACCGCGCTCGACGTCACCACGCAGGCGCAGATCCTCAAGCTGATCCGCAACCTGCAGCGCAATCGCAACATGGCGGTGATGTTCATCACCCACGATTTCGGCGTGGTCGCCGACATCGCCGACCAGGTCGTGGTGCTCCGCCACGGCAAGGTCGTGGAGGAAGGCCCGGCCGCAACGGTGTTCAACGCGCCGCAGCACGACTACACCAAGGCGCTGCTCGCCGCCGTGCCGTCGATGGACCCGCCGGCGCGCGCGCCGCTCGACGACACGGCCAGGGCGGTCGAGGTGATCGGGCTCGACAAGACCTATGTCACCTCGGGCGGCTGGTTTCGCGAGGATCGCCGCGTCGATGCCGCGCGCGCGGTCAATTTCAACATCCTCAAGGGCGAGACGCTCGGTCTGGTCGGCGAATCCGGCTCTGGCAAATCGTCGGTGGCGCGGCTGGTGATGCGGCTGATCGAGGCCGACCGCGGCACGGTGTGGATCGGCGACACCGAACTCACCTCGCTCTCGGGCAGGGCGCTGCGCGCCGAGCGCCATCGTATCCAGATGATCTTCCAGGATCCGTTCGCCTCGCTCAATCCGCGTCGCAAGGTCGGCCACATCATTGCCGACGGACCGATCGCGGCCGGCCTCGATCCGAAGGCAGCATTCGAGCGCGCCCGCGACCTGCTCAAAATGGTCGGCCTCGATGCCGGCGCGCTCGAGCGCTATCCGCATGAATTCTCCGGCGGCCAGCGTCAGCGCATCGGCATTGCCCGCGCGCTCGCGCTCGAGCCCGAGATCATCGTCGCGGACGAGGCCGTCTCCGCCCTCGACGTCTCCGTGCAGGCGCAGGTCTTGCGGCTGCTCGAAGACCTCAAGGCGCGGCTCGGCCTCTCGATGCTGTTCATCACCCACGATCTGCGCGTCGCCGCCCAGATCTGCGACCGCATCGCAGTGATGCAGCGCGGCACGGTCGTCGAGCTAAAGCCGACCGCGCAACTCTTCGCAGCGCCCGAGCATGCCTATACGCGCGAGCTGCTGGCGGCGGTGCCCGGACGCAAAGAGCGCGCGCCGGCCAACTGAGCCCTCGTCGGCAAGATCCTATTTGGTGGAAGGATTGGTGTTGCCCCAGGTGGGGGCCGAATTGGTCACGCCGACGGAAGGCCGATTGTAGCTACCCACCGATGGAGCCGTGACCGTTCCGACGGTCTGTCCTGAGCTCCCGTAGGGCGCGGTCTGCGCCGAAGGCACTCCTGGGGTCCCGGTGGTGTTGCTCTGGGCACCCGCCGTCGAGGTTTGCGCACCGGCGGGGACTGACAGGGCCATAGCTCCGACTGCAGCGAGCGTGGCAAGCAAGATTCTCGTTCTCGTCATGGAGGATCCTTTCGGATGCAGTGCATCTGTCATCGACAACGCGTCGTGGACGAAATTGTGCCGCATGGGTCTGGCGCGCGGAACGGACGGAAGACGATCGGCGCCCTACCGCGTCGTGTTGCTCCAGGTCGGAACCGCATTGGTGACTCCCACTGAAGGCCAATTATACGATCCAACCGACGGCGCCGTGACCGTTCCGATCGTCTGTCCGGACGAGCCGTAAGAGGCCCTCGGCTGCGTCGCGGGCGCTCCGGCACCGCTATAGGCCGGAGCCACCACGCCCGTGCTGTAATGTCGGCTCGACCGCGCCTTCTTCGCTTCAGCCGCGAAGGGCGCTGCAAGCAGCCCGGTCGTGATGAGCGCGGCAATCGCAAGTTTGATGCTCGTCATGGATGATCCCTGGGTCGCTGGGGCCCCCTTTTGCCATGTGTTCATGGATCGGAAGATGTCCATAGGCACGAGTTCATATCTCCGTGCGCGGGCGAATGTGCCGAGGCAACGCCGCCACCTCCACTTCGGACGGATCATGCCGGCCTTCGGATGGACCCGAATCAGCGCTAGGGCATTGCCTCATCGACTTCGCGTCTTGAGGTGACATGACCGGGCCCGAACTGAAGCAACTCCGCGCCGACCTCTCCGATGCCCTCGAGCGGAAGCTCACGGCGGCCGACATGGCAAAGCTCTGCGGATTGCCGGAGAAGGGCGGCGGCGACACCATCCGACGCTGGGAGGTGAGCGGCCCGATGCCGGAGGCCACGAAGCTGCTGCGCGTGCTTGCGATGGCCAGCGAGCGCTATCCCATCCTGGAGAAGTTCGACATCTTCGATCGCCATGACGTGCGCGAGGAGGATCGACCCGCAAAGCGCGCGGCGTTCCGCGAGCAGATGCGGGATGAGGCGCGACGGCGTCTTGGTTAACGAAAGACGCGAGATCGTTGCCGGCAGGCTGCGAAATTAAGCCTTCCTTCACCACTTCTTAAGCCGGCATTAAGCACGAAAATCATTTGTAGCCCAATAAGTTAGGTTGGCTCCCGCTGTGCCACGCATGTGACAGCATTTTCGTCAAAAGAGAGCTATCTGCAAAACCAACGAAGGCCGCGGAAAGCGCGCCTGCCGGGGACCTAGAGTGTCGGAGTTCAAGACGATGAAGAAGATTCTGTTTGCGACCGTTGCGCTGCTCGTGGTGGGCGCGGCTGCGCCGGCCGTCGGTGCCGATCTCGGCAACCGCAACTATTACAAGTCGCCCGCGCCGGCCTATGCTGCGCCGATCTACAACTGGACCGGTTTCTATATCGGCGGCCATATCGGCGGCGCGTTCTCCAGCGACAACAATTTCAACGGCCTCTCCACCGGCAACAACGGCAACGGCCGTTTCCTCGGCGGCGTGCAGGTCGGCGGCGACTGGCAGTTCCACCCGAACTTCCTGGTCGGCGTCGAGGGCCAGTATTCCTGGCTCTCCGGCAGCGTCGGCGCCGTGTTTCCGGGCGGCATCGCCTACACCAACGACCAGCGTGGCCTCGGCTCGATCACGGGCCGTGTCGGCTACACCTGGGGTCCCGGCCTCGTCTACGTGAAGGGCGGCTACGCCTATTCGGACAACAACGAGAAGGTGACCGTCGGCGGCGTGCCGACCGCCTTCGTCATCACGGGCGATCACCGCAACGGCTACACCGTCGGCGCCGGCCTCGAATACATGTTCGCCCCGAACTGGTCGGCCAAGGCCGAGTACCAGTACTACAATTTCGGCGACGCGAGCTTCACCGGCGGTCCGCTCGCGGGCACCGGCAGCTTCACCACCGACGACCACACCATCAAGGCGGGCCTCAACTACCGCTTCAACTGGGCAAGCCCGACCGTCGCGCGCTACTGATCGGTTACCACAACCTTACCAAGCCAGAGGGCCGGCGATTTCGCCGGCCCTTCCTTTTTCGCTATGCGGAACTGGCGCAACCGTTTGCGGAGATTGCGAATTTTTAACCCGCGGTGCGGATACTGCCGGCCACAATCAGAAGCAAGAATGCTGGGGGAATTTTCGATGGCGATCCGTCTGGGGCTTGGCCGTTTGGGCCGTTTTCTGCCGCGCTTCAAACTGCCGAACTGGGGCGTGCGTGGCAGCCTGTTCACGGCCTTCGCAGTGATCGCAGGCATGGGCCTCGTGATCGCGGCCGGCGCCGGCCTGGCGCTGCAGAATCTCGGCGGACGGATGACCGATCTCAGCGGGCGGGACATTCCGCGCCTCACCGCCAGCCTGCAATTGTCGGCATTGAGCGCGAGCCTCGCGGCCCAGGGGCCGGCCCTGCTCGCGGCGCAGAACGAGGAAGCCCTGAACGAGCGCACCAAGAAGCTGAAGGAGCTGCAGGAGCAGACCCAGCAAAAGCTCACCGAGATCATCCAGCTCGGCGGTGACAAGACCGTCGTCGCCGGCCTCAGCGAAACGATGAAGAGCATCAACGAGGCGGCCCAGAGCCTGGCCAAGGCCGCCCGCGAACGGCTGGACATTGCCGCCCTTCACGACAAGCAATATGACGCGCTACGCAACGCGCAAGGCGCTTTCGTCGGCGCGGCCAGCCCGGCCATGCTGGACGCCCAGACCCGGGTCAATGCCATTCTCGGCTCGGCCGACCTGTCCGCCGCGGACGCCAGCGACGCCGCGCAGACCGTCGGCCAGCTCGGCAACGTCGTCGCCAGCGGCAATCTCGCCGCCGCCGACATGAGCGCGGCGCTGTCGGCCAACACCAGCGACAAGCTCGACGACATCCAGAAGGGATTCAAGACGGCCCAGGGCCGCCTGCGCTCCAACCTCGATCTGCTGCCAGATAATCAGGGCAACAAGATGCTGCGCGAGACGGCGGAGAAGCTGCTCGCGCTCGGCACCGGCAAGACCGGCGTGTTCAATCTGCGCGAGAAGGAGCTCGACTCCATCGACTACGGCCAGACCATCCTGGACGAGACCCGCAAGCTCAATGTCGGCCTCGGCATCAGCGTTCAGCAGCTCGTCGACGCCGTGCAGAAGGAGACCAACGCCTCGACCTCCCAGGCGCAGCAGGAGACTTCGCTCGCGACGACCGTGATGCTGGCGCTGGGGGCCTTGATGCTGGTCGGCTCGGCGCTGTTCGTCTGGCTCTATGTCGGCCGCAACATCCTGCGCCGCATCCGTGAGCTTCAGCATGCCATGCAGCTGCTCTCGGCCGGCGACCTCGACACCGAGATCGTCCGCTCCCGGCAGAACGACGAGATCGGCGTGATGAAGGAAACGCTGACCGTGTTCCGCGACAGCATGATCGAAGCTAGGGCGCTCGCCGCCGAACAGGACAAGGACCGGATCGCCAAGGCGGAGCGGGCCGCGCGCATGGAAGCCAGGATCGCCGAATTCGAAAACACGGTGCGCTCGGCGCTCGACAATCTGGCGCAGTCGGCCAATTCGATGCAGTCGACCGCGCAGAGCATGTCGACCACCGCCGACCAGTCCAACGCACTGGTCAACGCGGTCGCCTCAGCCGCCGAGGAGACCTCGGTCAACGTGCAGACCGTATCATCGGGCACCGAGCAGCTGTCGTCCTCGATCGAGGAGATCAGCAAGCAGGTCGTGACCTCGGCCGCGATCGCCAAGAAGGCGGTCGACGAGGCCGGCGCGACCGACGCCACGGTGCAGAGCCTCGCTGACAGCGCGAGCCGCATCAGTGTCGTGGTCGACCTGATCCAGACCATCGCCTCGCAGACCAATCTGCTCGCGCTCAACGCCACCATCGAGGCGGCGCGTGCGGGCGAGGCCGGCCGCGGCTTCGCTGTGGTCGCCTCCGAGGTGAAGAGCCTGGCGAGCCAGACCGCCAAGGCGACGGAGGAGATCCGCGCCCAGATCGCCAGCATGCAGGACATCACGACGTCGGCTGTCGGCGCCATCCAGGGCATCGGCCGGATCATCGGCGAGATCGACGACGTGACCACGACCATCGCGGCTGCGGTCGAGGAGCAGGGCGCCGCCACCCGCGAAATCGCGCGCAACATCCAGCACGCGGCCGGCGGCACCAGCGAAGTCTCCAGCAACATCGTCGGCGTCTCCACCGCATCCGCCGAAGCCGGTGCCGCGGCAAACGAAGTGCTGGGCGCATCCGATGCGCTCCGGCGCGAAGCCGACATGCTGCGCGGAGAGATCGACGCGTTCCTCAACAACATGCGGGCGGCGTAAGGACGCCGGCAGCACGGAGGCTGCGCTCCCTCTCCCGCTTGCGGGGGAGGGCCGGGGTGGGGGTGCCTCCGCATTGGGATTACCTGAGACACACCGAAATTGTCCCCGCGGGGAGAGACACCCACCCGGCGCTACGCGCCGACCTCCCCCGCAAGCGGGAGAGGTGACCGAGTTCGGGGCACGACTGTCCCACACCACGGAAAAACGCTGCCCGGAATGACCGCCATGCGCAGACCGCGGCCCGCCCTTTTTCGGCTGGCGCCCCGGTCGCGCTGGGTTTAAGCCGGTAGCATGAACGCGAAAACCGACACCGCGCAGTCCTCCGCCCCATCTTCGGCTGAGGCCCTGCGCTATCCCTGGGAACAGCACCCCGGCCACGACGAGGTCGTCGAGGTCAGGCCCGGCGTGTTGTGGGCGCGGCTGAAGCTGCCGTTCCGCCTCAACCACGTGAACATCTACTTGCTCGCCGACGGCGACGGCTATGCGATGGTCGACACCGGCTTCGGCAACGAGGAGACGATCGAGGCCTGGACCAAGCTGTTCGATGGACCGCTGAAGGGCGTCCACATCACGCGCCTGATCGTCACCCATTCCCACCCCGACCATGTCGGGCTTGCGGGCTGGGTGGTCGAGCGCTTCAACTGCCCGCTGGTGATGTCGCAGGTCGAATATCTGCAATCGGTCTATCACCAGAACCGCGGCACCGAGGAGCGGAAGGAAGCACAGCGACAGTTCTTCCGCCGCCACGGCATGGACGAGTCGCTGACGGAGAAGCTGCTCGGCCGCGGCCAGGATTATCTCAAGCGCGTCTCGGTGCTGCCGCCCTCCTACCGCCGCATCTCGCATGGCGACGAGGTCGTTATCGGCACGCGCCGCTTCAAGGTGATCACCGGCGGCGGCCACGCGCTCGACCAGGTGATGTTGTATTGCGCCGACGACAAGCTGTTTCTCTCCGCCGACCAGGTGCTGAGCAAGATCTCGCCCAATGTCAGCGTCTGGGCAGTCGAGCCCGACCAGAACTCGCTCGGCGAATATCTGGCATCGCTGGCGAGCCTCACCACGACGCTGCCCTATGACGTGCTGGTGCTCCCCGGCCACGGCGTGCCGTTCTACGGATTGAAGACCCGCATCAAGCAACTCGCCGACCACCATGAAGAGCGCTGCCGCCTGATCGCGGAAGCCTGCCGCGAGGTGCCGCAGACCTCGCGCGCCCTGGTGCCCGTCGTGTTCAACAAGCACGTGCTCGACGAGCACCAGATGGGCTTTGCCGCCGGCGAACTCGTCGCCCACGTCAACTACATGATCGTCGAGGGACGGCTGACGGCGGAGACGAAGGACGGCGTGCTGCAGTTCAGGACGACCTAGACATTGTCGTCATGGCCGGGCTTGTCCCGGCCATCCCCGTTCTCCAAGGCGGAAACGATGTCGTGGATGGCCGGGACAAGCCCGGGGGTGACGAGCTTACGCCGGCATCGCCTCACTTCATGTTCGCAATCGCGTGCAGCGCGGCGATGTAGCCGAACGGGCCCAGCCCGCAGATCACCCCCGTCGCCACGAACGAGATCTTGGAGTGGCGGTGATATTCGTCGCGGGCGTGGATGTTGGAGATGTGGACTTCCAGCACCGGACCTTCGAACGTCTTGATCGCATCCATGATCGCGACCGAGGTGAAGGAAAAGCCGGCCGGATTGATGATGATGGCATCGGCGTCCTGCCGCGCCGACTGGATCAGGTCGACCAGCACGCCTTCATGGTTGGACTGGTGAAAGGCGAGCTTGACGCCGAGCCTGGCCGCCACGTCCTCGCAGCTCGCATTGACCTCCGCGAGCGTCGTGGTGCCGTAGATGTGCGGCTCGCGGATGCCGAGCATGTTGAGGTTGGGACCGTTGAGGATCATCACGCGCTTCATGGAAGGTCCTTCAGGGGTTAGCCACCGAACCACTTTGCCGGTCCGGTGACGAGAACGGGAAACAGCGTCAGCAACGCTAGCACGGCCAGCTGCGCGATCATGAACGGCCAGACGCCGCGGATCAGATCGTCCATCGACACCCGGGAGACGCCGGCCACCACGTTGAGCACGACACCGACCGGCGGCGTGATCAGGCCGATGGCGTTGTTGATGATGAAGAGCACGCCGAAATAGACGGGGTCGATACCGGCCTGCTTGACGATCGGCATCAGGATCGGTGTCAGGATCAGGATGGTCGGCGTCATGTCCAGCGCAGTGCCGACGATGACGACGATGATCATCAGCACGATCGTGAGGAGCATCTGATTGCCCGCGAACGGCTTTGTCAGCGCCACGATCTGGTCCGAGATTTCGGCGACCGTGATCAGCCAGGACGACACCAGTGCGGCGGCGACCAGGAACATCACCACGGCCGTGGTCTTCGCAGTCGAGACCAGCAGCGCCGGAAGCTGCGACGGCTTCAGCTCGCGATAGACGCCCATCGCCACGACGAGCGCATAGACCGCGACGACGACGGCGGCTTCCGTCGGCGTGAAGATGCCGAAGCGCAGGCCGAAGATGATGATCATGGGCAGCATCAGGGCCCAGAAGCCGTCGATCAGGGCGCGCCAGATCTCGGCGATGCTCTTGCGCGGCAGCCGCGCCGGGTTCTCCTTGCGCACCACCCACCACCAGGCGAAGCAGAGGCCGACACCGAGCAGCAGGCCCGGCACGATGCCGGCGAGAAAAAGTTTCGAGATCGAAACGTTGGCGGCGACGCCGAAGATCACGAAGCCGATCGAGGGCGGAATGACAGGCGCGATGATCCCGCCGGCAGCGACCAGGCCAGCCGCACTGGCGCGATTGTGGCCGGCGGCGGCCATCATCGGCACCAGCAGCGAGCCGAGCGCCGCGGCATCCGCGACCGCCGATCCCGACAGCGACGCCAGGATGCAGGATGTCAGGATCGCGACATAGCCGAGCCCGCCGCGGAAATGCCCGACCAGCGCGATCGCAAAGTTGAGAATGCGCCGCGCGAGGCCACCGGTGTTCATGATCTCGCCGGCGAGGATGAAAAACGGCACCGCCATCAGCGGAAAGGAATCGACGCCGTTGATGACGTTCTGCGCGATGATCTGGGAGTCGAACATCGCGAGATAGGTCATCAGCGCGATGCCGCAGATGATCAGCGCGAACGCGATCGGCATGCCGATCGCCATGGCGCCCAGCAGCGAGAAGGTGAAGACGGCGACGGTCATCGCTGGAACTTCCCGCCGGCGGCATCAGGAGAGTGCGGGGGCTCCTCGGATTCGCTGATGGCGATGAGTTCGGCGTCCGCGATCTGTCCGGTTGCGAGGCGGTAGAGCTCGTGGACGATGATCACGCAGGAGGCGGCGCCGAACACGATGCCGGCGGCATAAAACAGTCCGACGGAGAGGCCCGAAGCCGGGGCCACCGTGTCCCAGTTCAGCACCGTCTGCTTCCACGATCCCTCCGTCAGCAGCACCGAGGCGAAGAGCATCAAGGCGTGGCTGAGGCCGTAGCAGGCTTTGCGCCCGAGCGGCGGCAACACCTTGACGAGGGTGTCGACGCCGAGATGGGCGTGCTCCTTCATGCCGACGATCGCGCCCAGAAACACCATCCAGACGAACAGCCAGCGCGACAGCTCTTCCGAAATGGCGATGCCGGAATTGAAGCCGTAGCGCAGCACCACGTTGCCGAACACCAGTACCACCATCGCGGCAAGCAGCACGGCGATGACCGCACGCAGCAGCCAGAAACAGGTGTCGACGATCGCTGTCATGATATCCGGCTCGCCGCGCTCAGGGTTTGAGCGCATGCACGCGGTCGAGCTCGCCGTTGAACAGCTTGACGAGTGCGGGGTCGTAATCGGCGGAGAACTTTTCCGCGATCGGCTTCGTCTTCACGCGCATGCGGTCAAGCTCGGCCGGCGCAATCTCGTTGATCTCCATGCCCTTGGCCCTGAGCTCGTTGATCGCGGCCTTGGCCTGCTCGCGGCTGACCTTGCGCTGATAGTCGCGCGCCTCGATCGCGGCATCCTGCAGGATCTTCTGCTCGTCGGGCGACAGCCCGTCCCAGAACTTCTTGCTGACCAGAATGATGTTGGTCGAATAGGTGTGGTTGGTGACGCTGAGATATTTCTGCACTTCGAAGAACTTGTTCGACAGGATCACCGAGAACGGATTCTCCTGGCCGTCGACGGTGCGGGTCTCCAGCGCGCTGTAGAGCTCGGAAAAGCTCATCGGCACCGGGTTGGCGTTGAAGGCCTTGAAGGTCTCCAGATAAACCGGGTTCGGGATCACGCGGATCTTGATGCCGTCGAGATCCTCGCCCTTGGTGATTGGCCGCCGACTGTTGGTGACGTTGCGGAAGCCCAGATCCCAATAGGCGAGACCGACCAGCCCCTTCTCCGGCAGTTTCGCCAGCAGCGCCGCACCGAGCGGACCGTCGAGCAGCGCGTCGGCCTGCTGCGGGGTCGAGACGATGAAGGGGAAGTCGATCAGTCCGTAATCCTTGACGATGCCGACCAGCGACGTCGTCGCCGGTGACTGCATCTCCTGGGTGCCGGCGCGTAGCGCCGACTGTTGCTGCATCTCGCTGCCGAGTTGGTTGGCCGGATATTCCTTCACCTTGATCTTGCCGCCGCTCTTGGCCGCGACGATCTCCGCGAATTTCTGCACGCCTTTGCTGACGGGATGATCAGTGTTGTTGAGGTGCCCCCAGCGAATGGTGCGCTCCTGGATGGCCTGCGCCGACGCCGGGCCCATCGCGCCCAAGGCAACCGCGCCGATCGCCGCCACCCAGATCAGACCTTTGAACCGAACAGGCATCGCGCCCTCCCCTGATGATCTCATTTTTGTGGGCGCGAACGTCTTATAGGACGAATTATAAATCAACCTATATTTTGCATTTCGTATGAGAAAAAAAGAAACGCTTGATAAAGCTGCCAAATTTGTCAAAACGCACGTCCCAAACGCTAGGATGAGGCATGGACATCCTTCCCGACACGACGGCCGAGACCGTAGGCGACAGCGCCTACCGCCGCATCCGCACCGACTTGATCTTCGGCAAGCTGACGCCGGGTCAGAAGCTCAAGCTCGAGCGGATGAGCAGCGCCTATGGCACCAGCATCTCGACGCTCCGCGAGACGCTGAACCGGCTGTGCTCGGAGGGTTTCGTCGTCGCCGAAGGCCAGCGCGGTTTCGAGGTCGCACCGATCTCGGCGGCGGAATTCCAGGAGATCGCCGAGCTGCGCGAGCTGCTCGAAGGCCACATGATCGAGAAATCCTTCGCGGCCGGCGATCTCGACTGGGAGGCCCACATCGTCTCTGCCCATCACAAGCTCGCGGCGATGGAGCGGATGCTGCTGTCGGGCGAGCGATCAGACGCCGAGAGCTGGAAACAGTGCGATTTCCAGTTTCACCGGGCGCTCGTCGCGGCCTGCGGCTCCAAGGTGCTGCTCGACGCGCATGCCGCGGTCTACGACCGCTATCTGCGCTACCAGATGATCGCCGTCGTGTTTCGCGGCGAGATGGCCGCTGCCGAACATCGTGAGCTCAAGGAGCTGGCGCTGAATCGCGACGCCAAAGGCGCGAACAAGGTGCTGCACACCCACATCCATGATTGCGTGACGCATGCCTTGCGCAATTCCGACTGGCTGAAGCCGATCAAGCCCAGGGACACGCAGCGCGAACCGCGCAAGAAGGCCAAGGCCGGCTGAACGGCCACGAAACCGGCGCTCCGTGCATGGTGCGGAGCAGCATCAAATCTCGAGTGAACTTGATCGGGATCAACTTTCAAATCGCACGATAGGGCATTTTGCCCAAATGCCCCACACCACCAAGTGTGGGATAGCGCATAGACATTGGAGCTGGAAAAGCTCTAAGAAGATGCGGCCCCATGGCCAGGTTCCGTTGCAGGTTTGCCGATGGATTACAACCAGTTCTTCGATTCCGCTCTCGATCGTCTCCACGCTGAACGACGCTACCGCGTGTTCGCCGACCTGGAGCGCAGGGCCGGCCGATTCCCGCACGCGGTCTGGCACTCGCCCAGAGGCCAGAGCGACGTCGTCATCTGGTGCTCAAACGATTATCTGGGCATGGGCCAGCACCCGAAGGTGGTCGGCGCCATGGTCGAGACCGCGACGCGCGTCGGGACCGGTGCCGGCGGCACCCGCAACATCGCCGGCACGCATCATCCGCTGGTCCAGCTCGAAGCCGAGCTCGCCGATCTCCACGGCAAGGAAGCCGCGCTGCTGTTCACCTCGGGCTATGTCTCGAACCAGACCGGCATCCCGACCATCGCAAAACTCCTTCCGAACTGCCTCATCCTCTCGGACGAACTCAACCACAATTCGATGATCGAAGGCATCCGCCAGTCCGGCTGCGAGCGGGTCGTGTTCCACCACAACGATGTTGCGCATCTGGAAGAGTTGTTGAAGGCGGCCGATCCGAAGCGGCCGAAGCTGATCGTCTGCGAGAGCCTCTATTCCATGGACGGCGACGTCGCTCCGCTCGCCAGGATCTGCGATCTCGCCGAGAAGTACGACGCAATGACCTATGTCGACGAGGTCCACGCGGTCGGCATGTATGGCCCGCGCGGCGGCGGCATCGCCGAGCGTGACGGCGTCATGCATCGCATCGACATTCTCGAAGGCACGCTGGCGAAAGCGTTCGGCTGCCTCGGCGGCTACATCGCTGCCAACGGCCAGATCATCGACGCCGTGCGCTCCTATGCGCCGGGCTTCATCTTCACCACCGCGCTGCCGCCGGCGATCTGTTCGGCCGCGACCGCCGCGATCAAGCATTTGAAGACCTCGAACTGGGAGCGCGAGCGCCACCAGGACCGTGCCGCCCGCGTCAAGGCGATCCTCAACGCCGCCGGCCTGCCTGTGATGTCGAGCGACACCCACATCGTGCCGCTGTTCATCGGCGATGCCGAGAAGTGCAAGCAGGCGTCCGACCTGCTGCTCGAGCAGCATGGCATCTACATCCAGCCGATCAACTATCCGACGGTAGCCAAGGGCAGCGAGCGGCTGCGCATCACGCCCTCGCCCTATCATGACGATGGCCTGATCGATCAGCTCGCCGAAGCCCTTCTGCAAGTGTGGGAGCGCCTCGACCTGCCGCTGCAGCAAAAATCGATGGCGGCGGAGTAGGCTTTCCTTCGCCTGTCCCCGCTTGCGGGGAGAGGCCGGATCGCATCGTCAGATGTGATCGGGGCTGGCAGCTCCGCGGCTTAACGACATCTCCAGTTCCTCCCATTTCGCTGTCGCCTCGCGCGGCCCAACGCGCTAGATTTGCAGCGAAAATGAGCTCGGGCGCGGTCGGCGCCCAGGGAGAAGCGCACCTCGCCATGCTGCACGACTGGGGCGTGATCGCCGCCGCCTTCGGCTATATCGGCTTTCTGTTCCTGGTGGCGAGCCATGGCGACCGCCGCTCGCCGGCCGGACGCGGCCGTGCCTCCGGGCTGATCTATCCGCTCTCGCTGGCGATCTACTGCACCTCCTGGACCTTCTTCGGCTCGGTCGGCTTTGCCACCCGCACCTCGACCGACTTCCTCGCCATCTATGTCGGCCCGATCCTGATGATTGGCCTCGGCGCCGGCGTGCTCCGCCGCGTGATCCAACTCGCCAAGGCCCACAACATCACCTCGATCGCCGACTTCATCGGCGCGCGCTACGGCAAGAGCCAGGCGGTGGCCGCAACCGTCGCGCTGATCGCGATCATCGGCTCCGTGCCCTACATCGCGCTGCAGCTCAAGGCGGTCGCCTCGTCGCTCGAAACGATCCTGAGCGAAGACCAGGCCTTCTCCCACATCCCGATCGTCGGCGACGTCGCGCTGATGGTGACGCTGGCGATGGCGGCCTTCGCCGTGCTGTTCGGCACGCGGCAGACCGACGCCACCGAGCACCAGCACGGATTGATGCTGGCGGTGGCGACCGAATCCATCATCAAGCTGGTCGCCTTCCTCGCCGCTGGCATCTTCGTCACCTTCTGGATGTTCTCGCCGCACGAATTGATCGAGCGCGCCATGAAGACGCCGGAGGCGGTGCGCGCCATCAATTATTCGCCGTCAATCGGCAACTTCCTCACCATGACGTTGCTGTCGCTCTGCGCGATCATGCTGCTGCCGCGCCAGTTCCACGTCAGTGTGGTCGAGAACTCCTCGGACGCCGAGGTCGGCCGCGCGCGCTGGCTGTTCCCGCTCTACCTCGTCGCCATCAATCTGTTCGTGATCCCGATCGCGCTCGCCGGCCTCGTCAGCTTCCCGTTCGGCGCAGCGGACCCCGACATGTACGTGCTGGCGCTGCCGATGGAGGGCGGTGCGGGGCTTCTCAGCGTCGCCATTTTCGTCGGCGGCCTGTCGGCGGCGACCGCGATGGTGATCGTCGAATGCGTGGCGCTCTCGATCATGGTCTCGAACGACCTTGTGGTGCCGCTGGTGCTGCAGCGACGGCCGGAGGGGCGCACCGGCGGCGCCGATTTCAGCGATTTCCTGCTGCGCTCGCGGCGGCTTGCGATCTTCGCCATCATGGTGATGGCCTATTTCTACTACCGCGCACTCGGCAATACCCAGCTCGCGGCGATCGGCCTGCTCTCCTTTGCCGCGATCGCCCAGCTTGCGCCGAGCTTCTTCGGCGGGCTGCTGTGGCGGCGCGCGACCGCGCGCGGCGCGATCGGCGGCATGCTGGTCGGCTTCGCTGTCTGGCTCTACACGCTGTTCATCCCGAGCTTCATGGACACCTCGACATCGGGCATCCTGCTGCTGCAGCACGGCCCGTTCGGGATCGAGGCGCTGCGGCCGCAGGCGCTGTTCGGCGCCGATCTGCCGCCGCTGATGCACGGCGTGATCTGGTCGCTGTCGCTCAACATCCTGACCTATGTGCTGCTGTCGCTGGCGCGCCGGCCGTCGTCCATCGAGCTGTTGCAGGCCGACCTGTTCGTGCCCAATACGCTCGCGCCGATCTCGCCGAGTCTCCGCCGCTGGCGCACCACCGTCACCGTGCAGGACATCCAGACCACGGTGGCGCAATATCTCGGGCCCGATCGCGCCCGGCATTCCTTCGAGGCATTCTCCGCGCGGCGCAACGTTCGTCTGGAGGCGGGAGCGCCCGCGGATTTCGAGCTGTTACAGCACGCCGAGCATTTGATCGCCTCCTCGATCGGCGCTGCCTCCTCGCGCCTCGTGATGTCGCTGTTGCTGCGCAAGCGCACGGTCTCGGCGAAGGCCGCGCTCAAACTGCTCGATGATTCCCACGCGGCGTTGCACTTCAATCGCGAGATCCTGCAGACCGCGCTCAACCACGTGCGCCAGGGCATCGCCGTGTTCGACGCCGACCTGCAGCTGATCTGTTCCAACCGGCAGTTCGGCGACCTGCTCAACGTACCCCCGCACATCGTCCAGTTCGGCACGCCCTTGCGCGAGATTCTCGAATTCATGGGCGTGAGCGATCCGGACGACCCGGCCGGGCGCGAGGCGATGATCGAACGGCGTCTTGCCGCCTACACCACCGAGGGCGAGCCCTATCTCGAACGGCTGCCGGAACGCCACATGGTGATCGAGGTGCTCACCAACCGCATGCCCGGCAGCGGCTTCGTCATCACCTTCACCGATGTCACTCCCAGCTTCGAAGCGGCGGAAGCGCTGGAGCGCGCCAACGCGACGCTGGAAAAGCGCGTGCGCGACCGCACCGAGGAATTGACGCGGCTGAACTCCGAACTGGCGCTGGCCAAGAGCGCGGCGGAAGACGCCAGTATCTCCAAGACGCGCTTCCTTGCGGCGGCCAGCCACGACATTCTGCAGCCGCTGAACGCGGCGCGGCTCTATGTCACGAGCCTGGTCGAGCGCCAGCATAGCGGCGAGGAGACGCGGCTGGTCGAGAACATCGACGAATCACTGCAGGCGATCGAGGAGATCCTCGGCGCGCTGCTGGACATCTCGCGGCTGGATGCCGGCGCGATGGCGACCTCGATCTCGAGCTTCAAGATGGCAGACCTGATGCGCTCGCTGGAAATCGAGTTCGCGCCGAGCGCGCGCGCCAAGAATCTGGAGCTCGCCTTCGTGCCCTGCTCGCTGCCGGTCGAGTCCGATCGCCTGCTGCTGCGGCGCCTGCTTCAGAACCTGATCTCCAACGCAATCAAATACACGCCGCGCGGCCGCGTGCTGGTCGGCTGCCGCCGGCAAGGCCCGTCGCTCAAGATCTGCGTCTACGACACCGGCGTCGGCATCCCACAGGTCAAGCGCGGCGAGATCTTCAAGGAATTCCATCGCCTCGAGCAGGGCGCGCGGATCGCGCGCGGGCTGGGACTCGGCTTGTCGATCGTCGAACGGCTGGCGCGCGTGCTCAAGCACGGCATCGCCATCGACGGCAATAGAAGCGGCGGCTCGGTATTCTCCGTGACGGTGCCTACGGCGAAAGCGATCACCCACACCGCTGCCGTGACCAGCGCGACGCCGCTGGCGCGCACGCCGATCTCGGGCGCCCTCATCGTCTGCATCGAGAATGACGCGGCGATCCTCGACGGCATGCGAACGCTGATGAAAGCGTGGGACGCCGAGGTGATCGCGGTCGCCGATCCCGAGGGCGCAATGGCGGCCATGGAGGCTGCCGGTCGCCGCGTCACCGGCCTGCTGGTCGACTATCACCTCGACCGCGGCAACGGCATCGCCGCGATCCGCGAGATCCGCCGCCGCTTCGGCGACGGCATCCCCGCGATCCTGATCACCGCCGACCGCAGCCCCGCCGTGCAGGTCGCTGCCCGCGACGAGAAGGTCGCGGTGCTCAACAAGCCGGTGAAGCCGGCGTCGCTGCGCGCCCTGCTCGGACAATGGCGCACGCAGCAGATGGTGGCGGCGGAGTAAAGCGTTTCAGTAGTCCGTCGACACGCTGAGTGCGCGCCAGCTCTCGAGCTCTTCGAGGCGTTGCCGGTCCGTCGCGGAGATGGCGTTGACGGCATCGCTGCCGAGCGCGATGCGCAAGGGTGGTCGATCCATCTCGACGATCTCCAGGAGAACTGCTGACGCCTTTGCGGGATCGCCGGGCTGGCGGCCGTCGTAGTCTCGCTGCATCCTGACGGCGGCGCCGACGACGGCATCATAATCGGCACGCCCCTCTCCGGTCGCGTGCGCGGTCTGTGCGAAGCCGGTCCTGAAGCCGCCGGGCTCGACAATCGTCACGTGCACGCCAATCAGCGCCATCTCGCGCGCCAGCGACTCCGAGAAGCCTTCGATACCCCATTTCGCCGCGGAATAGGCGGCGCGGGCGGGAGCACCGATCCGTCCGCCGACGGACGAGACCTGCACGATATGGCCGCGGCGCTGACGACGCAGCACGGGGATCGCCGCCTTGGTGACGATGATGGTGCCGATCAGATTGACTTCGATCTGCTGCCGGAAAGACGCCAGGCTGGTGTCCTCGACCGACCCGAGCTCGCCGTAGCCGGCGTTGTTCACGACGACATCGATGTCGCCAAATGCCTCCACGGCGAGACCGATCGCGGCCTGCGCGGCGGCATCATCGGTCACGTCGAGTTTTGCCAGCCGCAATCGCTCCCCGAAACGTTCACGCAAGGGTTCGAGCGGAACCGTGTCGCGCGCGGAAGCGACGACACGATTTCCCGCCGCCAGCGCGGCTTCCGTGAGCGCGCGGCCAAGTCCGCGCGAGCTGCCGCTGATGAACCAGGTCTTCGACATTATCGTTTCCGGGCGCTTCACGGCGCCAGCCGCGTGAAGACGTAATCCCGGTTCTTGACCCGCGCTTCGTGGCAGGCGAAGCAGGTGCGGTGCTGGGCCTCGTCGACCGGCTTGCCGTTGACGAAACGGCCGAAGCCCCAGCCGCCGGTCGCGGCATATCTTTGGGAATCCTTGACCATCACCTGCACCGTGGTCGCGGCGCCAGGAACCGTCGCAGATGCGAAATCAGGCGATTGCTTCCGCTTCCAGGCGCGCTTGACCAGGATGGTGCCGTCGGGGAACGGAAGCTTTCCGGCCTGATAGGCGTCGATTGCGGTCTGGTTGCCGACGACAGCGCGAAGCTCGTCGAGCGGGGCGGCCTCTTCTGCCGGCGCGATCAACTCCCACTGCTCGTAGCCGGGCGGAAGCGTGACACCGAAGATCGGCGACGCGTCGGTCGTAGCACGTTCCGCCGCCTCCTCCGCAAGCGCGATCGTAGTGAGATAGGGCACGCATGTCAGGAGAACCACGATCACAATCGCAACGAGCACGATCACCGTCGGGAACGTTGATCTCTTCTTTTCAGTTTCAGTCGACGTCATGATGTCTCACCGGGCTGGGATTAACGAATGTCCTCGGTCCAGCGTGGCCGGACCGAGGCACTGACGATTACTCAAGCGCCGTCGGCGTCGATGACAGCCTTGGCAAAGGCCTGCGGCGCCTCCTGCGGCAGATTGTGGCCGATGCCGCCGGTGATCAGCCGGAATTCGTACCGGCCGGAAAATTTCTTGGCATAGGCGCCGGGGTCGGGGTGCGGCGCACCGTTGGCGTCGCCTTCCATCGTGATCGTCGGGACGTTGATGACTGGAGCTGCCGCGAGCTTCTTTTCAAGCTCCTCGTATTTCGCTTCACCCTTGGCGAGCCCGAGCCGCCAGCGGTAATTGTGGATCGTGATCGCGACATGATCCTTGTTATCGAGTGCGGCTGCACTGCGGTCGAAGGTGGCGGCCTCGAACTTCCACTGCGGCGAAGCCAGCTTCCAGATCAGCTTCGCGAAATCATGCGTGTACTTCTCGTATCCGGCGCGGCCGCGCTCGGTCGCGAAGTAGAACTGGTACCACCATTGCAACTCGGCCGATGGCGGCAACGGCGCATTGCCCGCGGCCTGGCTGGAGATCAGATAGCCGCTGACCGACACCAGCGCGCGGCAGCGCTCCGGCCACAGCGCCGCGATGATGTCGGCGGTGCGCGCGCCCCAGTCGAAGCCGGCGACGACCGCCTTCTTGATGTCGAGCTTGTCCATCAGCGCGATGATGTCCGCCGCCATGGCGGCGGGCTCGCCATTGCGCAGCGTCTCGCCGGAGAGGAAATGCGTCGAGCCGTAACCGCGCAGATAAGGAATGATGACGCGATAGCCCGCCTTGGCGAGGATCGGCGCGACATCGACGAAGGCATGAATGTCGTAGGGCCAGCCATGCAGCAGGATCGCGACGGGACCGTTGGACGGGCCGGCCTCGGCATAGCCGACATTGAGAACGCCGGCGTCGATCTGCTTGATCGGGCCGAACGACGCATTCGATACCGACTTGGGCGCCTCCGTCTCGGCGCGGGCGAAGTCGACGATGCCGAGGCCGACAGCGACGGTTCCCGCCGCGACGCCGAAGAATTTGCGGCGATGCTGGTCGATGATCTGCTTCATGGTGTACCTCGTTGGTCGTTGGTGGCGTCAGATCAGTGCGACCGTGACGTCGATATTGCCGCGCACGGCGATGGAGTAAGGACAGGTCTGGTGGGCATCATCGATGATGCCGCGCGCAACCTCGGGATCGAGCCCCGGCAAGCTGACATTGAGGCGCGCCCGGAGAGCGAAGGTGCCCTCATCGAGGAGAAGATCGATTTCCGTATCGATCGCGCTTTTTCTCGGAAGCACGATTTCTCGCTTGCGCGCGGCAATTTCCATCGCGCCTTCGAAGCAGGCCGACCAGCCGGCCGCGAACAATTGCTCGGGATTGGTGCCGAAGCCTGCGCCACCCGGTGGCGACAGCTTGACGTCGAGGCGGCCATCGGAGCTGCGCGATATGCCGTCGTGTCGTCCCCCGCTGGTGTGCGTTTTGGCCGTGTAGAGTGTTTGCGCCGCTTGTGTCATGAACGTCTCCTAGCCGTCGAAGCAATGACTAGCAGCGATCGTCCGAACCTACCCGTATGGACTTGTGAGAAATTGTGAGGTCGCCACACGCGCGCCTCACAATGCCTGCATGCGCCGTCTGATGCCGATGCAGGGGCGGACTTGCCCGATCGTCACCGTCTGGCTATCCGGTCGGTTCGAAGGGATCAGATTTCACCATGACCGAGCCGGCCAGTATCGCGACGGGAACTTTATCGTTCGGGCCGTTCACCGTGACGCCACATGAGCGGCTCGTTACGCGCAACGGCGTTGCGCTGCCGCTCGGCGCAAAAGCCTTCGACACGCTGATCGCGCTGATGTCGCGGCCGAACGCCGTCGTCAGCAAATGGGATCTGATGGCGCTGGTGTGGCCCGGCATTATCGTTGATGAAGCCAATTTGCGCTTCCACGTCGCCGCGCTGCGCAAGGCACTCGGCGATGGCAAGGACGGCGCCCGCTACATCACCACGCTCTCGGGCCAAGGTTATTGCTTCGTCGCCCCGATCGCGCAAGCGGAGATTCCCGCAGAGCGGCGCGCGACGCCAAACCTGGATCTGCCACCGGTAAAACTTCCCAGCCGTCTGCTCCGGATGGTCGGGCGCGAGGAAGCAATCGCCGCGATCTCGGACAAGCTCATCGGTTCCCGCTTCGTCACGATCGCAGGCCCCGGCGGCGTCGGC
The DNA here is from genome assembly GCF_003020125.1 of Bradyrhizobium sp. MOS003. Classification (GTDB taxonomy): domain Bacteria; phylum Pseudomonadota; class Alphaproteobacteria; order Rhizobiales; family Xanthobacteraceae; genus Bradyrhizobium. The sequence goes on from NZ_PYFW01000002.1 coordinate 589,751, forward strand.
AAGACCGCCGTCGCTGTGGCGATCGCTCACGACCTGCTCGAAACATTCTGCGACGCCGCGCATTTCGTTGATCTTGCCGCGCTCAGCGATCCCGATCTCGTGATCACCTCGATCCTGCTGATGCTGGGCTTGCCGGCGCAGACCGACGATCCCCTCCCCGCATTGCTTGCGTATCTCCGGGACAAGCGAATGCTGCTGATCCTGGACAATTGCGAGCACGTCATCGGCGCAGCGGCACCGCTGGCAGGGGAGATCTTTGACGGCGCACCACATGTCCACATCCTCGCCACGAGCCGCGAGGCTCTGCGCGTCGAGGGCGAACAGGTGTATCGGCTGGCGCCACTGGCCGTTCCGCCCGACGATACCGGGATGACAGCCGCGTCGGCACAGACCTATCCGGCGCTGCAATTGTTCCTCGAACGTGCAACGGCCGGCGGCGCGCAGATCGTACTCGACGATGCAAGTGCTGCGATCATCGCGAACATCTGCCGCAAGCTCGACGGCATGGCGCTGGCCATCGAGCTCGCCGCCGGCCGGGTCGAAGCTTACGGCCTGGAGCAGACGGCGGCGCTGCTCGACGAACGCCTCAACCTGGTCTGGCAGGGCCAACGCACCGCGCCGCCGCGGCAGAAGACGCTGCACGCGACGCTGGACTGGAGCTACAGCCTGCTGTCCGACACCGAGCGTCTGGTGCTGCGCCGGCTCGCGGTTTTCGCCGGCCACTTCACCATCGACGCCGCGCTCGAGGTGGTGCCGGACGACCGCGTCGACCGCTCGCGCCTGTTCGACGCCATCGACGGTCTCGTCGCCAAGTCGATGGTTGCGCCGCGCCCGATCGGCGCCATGATGCGCTACCGCCTGCTCGACACGACGCGCGCCTATCTGCTCGAGATCGATCCTTTCGACGCCGCACTCGCCGCCCGCCACGCGACCTATTACCGGCAGTGGCTGGAACAGGCCGGCACGACGTGGGCGACGCTGCCAAGCGCCGACGAGCGTGCCGTCCACTTCTCCGCGCTTCACAACGTGCGCGCGGCGCTCGAATGGTGCTTCGGCGCAAGCGGCGACTTCGTTGTCGGCATCGCGCTTGCCGCGGCCGCGGCGCCGATCTTCCTTGCGATGTCGCTGCTGATCGAATGCCGGCGCTGGTCGGAACGGGCCTTGCTAGCGATCGATCCGTCCTCGCACGGCAGCGCCGAGGAGATGCACATCCAGGCGGCGCTCGGGCTGACCTTGATGTTCACGCGCGGCGGCAGCGAGGCGGCGCGTGCTGCGTTGCGCAGAGCCCTTGGGATCGCCGAGGCGCGCGGCGATACGCCGAACCAGCTCCAGCTGCTCGGCCGCATGCATATCTTTCACGAGCGGATGGGACAGTTCGACGCCGCGCTCGGTTACGCCCAGCAGAGTCTCGTGGTCGCCCAGGCGCTCGGCGATGCCGCATCGATCGCCCTCGCTCATTCGCTGCTGGGCGTGTCGCTGCATCTTGCGGGCGAGCATCGCGAAGCGATGGCCATGCTGGAGACGGCCTGGCGGGGGCCGGGTACGGAACGGATCAGCACGGTCCACGGCTTCGATCATCGCAATCGCGCCGGTATCTCGCTCGCGCGCGAACTCTGGCTACAGGGCCGGCCCGCGGATGCGCACCGGCTGGCGCGTCGGACCATCGACGAAGCCGCGCAGATGGATCACCCGATCACACTCTGCATCGCGCTGATCTGGGCGGTCTCGATCGATCTCTGGAACGGCGACCTCGACGGCGCCGAAACGAACATCGACCGTTTCATCGCGCATGCCAATTCGCGTTCGATGGGCCCCTATCTCGCGGTGGGTCGCGGCGTCAAAGGCGAGATCGCGATCCAACGCGGAAATGCCACCGAGGGCGTCGAGACGATCAGGGCCTGCCTGCGCGAGCTCCATGATGCAGGCTACGAGCTGCTCACCACGACGTTCAACATCGCACTGGTCCAGGGATTGTTGGCACTCGGCCAGATCGAGCAGAGCGCAAGGCTGATCGACGATGCCATCCGCCTCGTCGGGCAAAGCGGCGACCACCTCTACATGCCCGAGCTACTGCGCATGAAGGGCAAGGTCCTGTCGCACCAGCCGGTGCCGCGGATCGAGGAAGCCGAGGCCTGCCTGATGCAGGCGCTGGACCTCAGCCGCACGAAGGGGGCGAAAGCGTGGGAATTGCGGGCGGCCATCGATCTGGCGCAGCTCCTCGTCGGCCGGCGGCGCCACCAGGAGGCAAGGCTATGGCTCCAATCGGCGCGCGACGGTTTTGCTGCAGGTTCCGAGACTGAAGATATCAGGGCCGCCGATGCGCTCCTGACGACGCTGTAGCAGGCTCACCCCGCCTGGGTGCCCTGCTTCCACTGCCCGCCCGCGATCTTCGCCGCCGCGATTACCGCCTGGGTCCGGCTCTCGACGCCGAGTTTCTGCAGGATCGCCGAGACATGCGCCTTGATGGTGGCCTCGGAGACGCCGAGCTCGTAGGCGATCTGCTTGTTGAGGAGCCCTTCGGACAGCATCATCAGCACGCGGACCTGCTGCGGCGTCAGCGTCACCAGGCGGTCCCGCAGGCGCGTCATCTCGGGATCGGCCGCCGCCGACAGATCGGTATCGGCGGGAACCCAGACATCGCCCTCCATCACCTTGAGGATGGCATCGCGCAGGGTCTCGACGCCGAAACGCTTTGGTATGAAGCCGGAGGCGCCGAAATCGAGCGAGCGGCGGATCGTGGCGCCGTCGTCGGAGGCCGAGACGATCACCACCGGAATCGCCGGATATTGCGCGCGTAGATAGATCAGACCGGAAAAGCCCGAGATGCCGGGCATCGAGAGGTCGAGCAGGATCAGATCGACATCCGAGGTCTGTTCCAGGAGCTTGGTCAGATCCTCGAACGACCCGGCTTCGTCGATCCTGGCCGTGGTCAGGACGCCTGCCACCGCCTGCCGCAGTGCGTCGCGGAAAAGCGGATGGTCATCGGCGATGACGAGATGGGTCGAGGGAGCGTTCATCGTTCTCTTGCTGTCGTTCACGCCGGGCGGCGAGTCAACGCCGCAGCCTGCCAATTCTTCCCCGAGCAGCGGTGGCATGCAAGGGCACATTATTCCTTTGCTGCAAAGGGGTTAATCCGCAAGCCGCTCGGCTGCCCGCCAGCGCCCGATACCGCCGCGTCAGCTGCGCGTCAGTGCGCAAGGCCGAAAGTCGTATTGGGGCGGGTTTCACGCCGATGTTACTTTGCAACCCAAGACCCAGGTTGATCCGGCATGCCCGGACATCTGGGGCGCGAGGAAACGATCTTTCGGGGAGCGATGCAAACATGTCGACAATTGCAGTGGCTGAAACGCGTGCGGGAGGGATGACGAAGGACGAACGGTTCGTCATTCTCGCCTCCTCGCTCGGTACCGTCTTCGAGTGGTACGACTTCTATCTCTACGGTTCGCTGGCCGGTATCATCGGCGCGCAGTTCTTCTCAGCCTATCCGCCGGCGACCCGCGACATCTTCGCGCTGCTGGCATTCGCCGCGGGCTTCCTGGTCCGTCCGTTCGGCGCCATCGTGTTCGGCCGTGTCGGCGACATCGTCGGCCGCAAATACACCTTCCTCGTCACCATCCTGATCATGGGTCTGTCGACCTTCATCGTCGGCCTGCTGCCCAACGCGGCGACCATCGGCATCGCGGCCCCGATCATCCTGATCGCGCTGCGTCTCGCCCAGGGCCTGGCGCTTGGTGGTGAGTATGGTGGTGCTGCGACCTATGTCGCGGAGCATGCTCCGAACGGTAAGCGCGGCTATTACACCTCCTTCATCCAAACCACGGCAACGTTGGGCCTGTTCCTGTCGCTGCTGGTGATCCTTTTCACCCGTTCCGCGCTCGGCGAGGCCGACTTCGCGGCCTGGGGCTGGCGCATTCCGTTCCTGGTCTCGGTGCTGCTGCTCGGCATCTCGGTCTGGATTCGGCTCCGCCTCAACGAATCGCCGATCTTCCAGAAGATGAAGGACGAGGGGAAGAGCTCGAAGGCCCCGCTGACGGAAGCCTTCGGCAACTGGCAGAACGGCAAGCTGGTGCTGCTCGCGCTGCTCGGCGGCGTGATGGGCCAGGGCGTGGTCTGGTACACTGGCCAGTTCTACGCGCTGTTCTTCCTGCAATCGATCCTGAAGGTCGACGGCTATACCGCCAACCTCCTGATCGCCTGGTCGCTGCTGCTCGGCACCGGCTTCTTCATCGTGTTCGGCATGCTGTCCGACAAGATCGGACGCAAGCCGATCATCCTCGGCGGCTGCCTGATCGCGGCGCTGACCTTCTTCCCGATCTTCAAGATGATCACCACCAACGCCAACCCGGCGCTGGAGAAGGCGATCGAATCGGTCAAGGTCGAGGTGGTGGCGGATCCCGCAGGTTGCGGCGACCTGTTCAACCCAGTCGGCACCCGCGTCTTCACCGCGCCCTGCGACACCGCACGTGCCTACCTCGCCCAGTCTTCGGTCAAGTACTCGACCGCTCCCGGCGCCGCCGGCTCGGGCGTGAAGGTGATGGTCAACGGCAAGGACGTCGCCTACGCCAACGCCAAGGACGGCAACCCGGCCGTCCTCGCCGCCGTGCAGGCCGCCGGCTATCCGAAGACCGGCGACGCCGGCATCGTGAAGATGGCACATCCGTTCGACGTCTTCCGTCCGCAGGTGGCTGCGGTCATCGGGCTGCTGTTCGTCCTGGTGCTGTTCGTCACCATGGTGTACGGCCCGATCGCCGCGATGCTGGTCGAACTGTTCCCGACCCGCATCCGCTACACCTCGATGTCGCTGCCCTACCACATCGGCAACGGCTGGTTCGGCGGCCTGTTGCCGGCGACCGCCTTCGCCATCGTGGCCTCGACCGGCGATATCTATGCCGGTCTCTGGTATCCGGTCATCTTCGCATCGATCACCGTTGTGATCGGCTTGTTCTTCCTGCCGGAGACCAAGGACGTCGACATCAAGTCGAACTGATCGAAAGCACTGGTCGCAACCAATACGAACCGGCCGCGGTCTCCGCGGCCGGTTTTTTCATGAGCTTCCTGGTTTGACGCTTTTCTTGCTGCGGACCGGCGGCGACTTTGCTCGAAAACGCCTTACTGATTGCCGCCGACGAATTGCAGCACCACCTCGCGCCGGTGCGGCCGTCTGCGATGCTCGATCAGATAGATCGCCTGCCAGGTGCCGAGCGCAAGCCTGCCGTTCAGGACCGGGACCTGAAGCGAAGTCCCGGTCAGCATCGTCTTGACGTGAGCCGGCATATCGTCCGGTCCTTCGGTGTCGTGGGTCCACGCGGCATTCTCCGGCGCGAGATGGGACAGCGCGGTGGCGAGGTCGACGAGCACGGACGGATCGGCGTTCTCCTGGATCGTCAGCGAGGCCGAGGTATGGCGGATGAACAGCGTCAGCGCGCCGTCGCGCGCGTGAACCTCGGCGATGAATTTTGCAGCTTCGCTGGTCAGATCGGTGAAGCCGCGGCCGGGTGTCTGCACGGTCAGCAGCGACGATGCGATGGTGGTGGCTTGCACCGACGATGGCGCCGAACGTGTGAGACGTTTCTCAATTGTCATTCAAACTCTCAAATCCTCCCCGACACGTCCTTCTGCACCCGGTTGGCCATGTCGATCAGCCGGCGCCAGGCCTTTTCCAGAAACGACATCACGCGGTCGACGTCCTGGTCGCTCGGTAGCGGGATCTCGATCTTGCGCTCGCCCTCGGCGCCCTTGGGCTCCGCCTTCTTCAGCGGATCGGATTTCGGCAGCGCGTCGTCGATCTTGCCCGACACCGTCGGCCCGGCCGCGAGTTGTCCCTTCAGCCTCTCGACCTCGGCCTGGAGCCTGCCGATCTCGGCGTCGAGCGCGGTCCGTTCGTCGGGCACCGCGTAGCAGGCCCAGCCGGCGCCGTTCTTGGTGCAGGTCGATACCGTGCCGGTCCGCGTGTCGAGCCGCAGCACCCCCTCCGGGATGGGCGTCATGCTGTAGCGGCCGTTCTCGCTGTCGGGGCCGGGCTGGGCGGCCTCGAGGTCGCCGCCGACCGCCATCGCAGCGGCGAACGCCGCCACCGCGAGCCATGATGTTGTGGATGACGTCACTGGTCTCATCGCACTCTCCGCCACGACGTGAAGGTGGCACTCTGGCAAAATTCTACACCCCGGTGAGGCGATCCGCCGCCCAAAACACGCAACCGTATCAACGATCGCGGTGGCATCTTCGATCCCGGCGGCGTGGCGAAAGGGCGGCACCATCCGCCGATCCTGAGGCGAGCTGCTGCGGTGCGGCGTCACGCTGTGTGCAGCGCTGCCGCGCGCGCCAATATTGTCAAATAAATCAGCTAGATAACCGAAAGCGACGCAATCGTGACCCGGCTTGACTTGATTATGGGCCATCAGTATGGTCCGCGCGGCTTTTGAGGGTGGCGGGCGCAATTTCCATTCAGCCGCGGCGTTTCGGGTCTTCGTTGCATGACACAGGGCACGGGACACGGCGAGAATGGAGATCGCGATAGATCGTCCGAGGAAGCTGCGCTTTCCGAACGGCTCGGAAATCTTGATCAGCGGTTGTCCGAGCTTCGGGACCGCCGGATCAAGACCGAGCAACCCGCAGGTGACGGTGAAGACAGGGCGGCCAGAGCTTCGGCGATGGCGCTTGGATTCCGGTTATCCTCCGAGTTGGTCGCCGGGGTCGTCGTCGGAGCGGGGATTGGCTGGGGGTTCGACCGCTTGCTGTCGACGTCGCCTTTCGGGTTTATCGTGTTCCTGCTGCTGGGCTTCGTGGCCGGCGTGGTGAATGTGGTGAGAACGGCGGGCGCGGGTCAGAACAGGCGCGGTGATTCCTAAGCGATCCGCCCAGGAGAGGAATGATCGCACCGGCATCGCCGGTGCGCGCCGGCCCGGCCGGCAGACCGAGACCCGCCGGCATTGCCCGGCAGACCAAGAGATGCCGCGCTGATGAAAATCGATCCGATCCACCAGTTCAACATCGAGCCTCTCTTCACCCTGGGCCATATCGGCAATCACACGATCGCCTTCACGAATTCGTCGCTCTACATGCTGGTGACGATCGCGATCATCTCGCTTCTGATGCTCGCCAGCGGAACACAGCTGGTTCCCGGGCGCCTTCAGTCGGTCGCCGAGATCTCCTACGAGTTCGTGGCTTCGACCATCCGCTCGACCGCCGGCGCGGAAGGCATGAAGTTCTTCCCGCTGATCTTCTCGCTGTTCATGTTCATCTGCGTTTCGAACCTGGTCGGCATCATTCCCTACACCTTCACGGTGTCGAGCCATCTGATCGTGACGGCAGCGCTTGCGCTTCTGGTCTTCTTCACGGTCCTGATCTACGGCGTCGCCAAGAACGGCCTGAAATTCTTCTCGATCTTCGTGCCCCACGGTGTCCCCGGCTACATCCTGCCGCTGGTGATGTTCATCGAGGTCCTGTCGTTCTTCCTGCGGCCGGTCTCCCACAGCGTCCGTCTGTTCGCCAACATGCTGGCCGGCCACATCGCGCTGAAGGTGTTCGCGGGCTTCGTCGCCATGCTCGGCTTCTCGCTCGGGGCGCTGGGTTGGGTCGGCGGCGTGCTGCCGCTGGCTCTCACGGTCGCGCTGTACGCGCTCGAGATTCTGGTCGCGTTCCTGCAAGCCTATGTGTTTGCGATCCTGACCTGCATCTACCTCAACGACGCCATTCATCCGGGACACTGAGCGGTCCGGGGAATTTCCACCCAAAACCCAATCTTTCTTCCAAGGAGTCTAAAATGGATCCGGCAGCAGCAAAACTTATCGGCGCGGGCATCGCATGCATCGGCATGGGCGGCGCAGGCGTCGGCGTGGGCGTGATCTTCGGCAACTATCTCGCCGCAGCCGTTCGCAACCCCTCGGCCGCTCAGGGCCAGTTCGGCAATCTGATCTTCGGCTTCGCCGTGACCGAAGCGCTCGGCATTTTCTCGCTGCTGATCGCGCTGCTGCTGCTGTTCGTTCCGCTCTGAGGACGAAGTTTCGCGCCGCTTCAACCGAAGCGGCGCGCATGACGGCAACAGGAGTAATCCATGGCTGAAAGTCATGGCGGGGCGAAAAGTCCGGCGGCGGGCGCCCACACCGGGGCCGAAGGCGGTCACGGTGGTGGTTTTCCGCCGTTCGAGAGCAGCACCTACGCTTCACAGCTGGTGTGGCTCGCGATCTTCTTCGTCGCGCTTTATGTGATCGTGTCCAAGCTTGCTCTGCCGAAGGTCGGCGGTGCGATCGAGGCGCGCCAGAACAAGATCGAGGGTGACCTCGCCGAAGCGCAGAAGCTGAAGGACCAGTCCAACGCGGCGCTGAAGGCCTATGAAACCGAGCTCGCTTCGGCGCGCTCACGGGCACAGGCGATCGGCAACGAATCCCGCGACAAGGCGAATGCGCAGGCGGAAGCCGAGCGCAAGGCGCTGGAAGAACAATTGGCGGCCAAGCTCGCCGGGGCGGAGAAGACCATCGCCTCGACGCGCGCCACCGCCATGAGCAACGTCCGCGGCATCGCGGCCGATGCGGCAGGTCAGATCGTGCAACAGCTTACCGGCGTCGTTCCCGACGCTGCGTCGGTCAATGCCGCGGTCGATGCGTCCCTGAAAGGTTAGTCGAGATGTTCTTCGATCCTGAAACCTGGGTCGCCATCGCCTTCGTGATTCTGATGGTCCTGTTCGGCTATCTCGGAGTCTTCAAGAAAGCGATGACTGCGCTGGACCATCGCGCCGACCGCATCAAGGCCGAGCTCGACGACGCGACGCGCCTCAAGCAGGAAGCGGCGAAGGTGCTCGCCGACTACAAGGCGCGCACCGCTTCGGCCGAACGCGAGGCCGCCGAGATCATCGCGAACGCCAGAAGCGAAGCCGAGCGCATCGCGACTGAGGCCAAGGCGAAGATGGAAGACTTCGTCGCCCGCCGTACCAAGACCGCGGAGAGCAAGATCGCGCTCGCCGAGGCCCAGGCGGTCGCCGATGTCCGCGCCGCAGCCGCGGAAGCCGCCGTCCAGGCCGCTTCGACCATCCTGTCGCAGTCGGTCAAAGGCTCGGTCGCCGACGATCTGCTCGCCAAGGGCATCACCGAGGTCCGGCAAAAGCTGAACTGAGGGATTTCGCTTTCACCGATCAAAAAGCCGGCGCTATCAGCGCCGGCTTTTTTGTGAGAAGATTCTCTTGTCCCGGACGCGACGCGGCATGAAATGACGCGACGCAGAGCCGGGACCCAGTGTGTCGCGGCATGGGCCCCGGCTCTGCAGCGCACCGCTGAAGAAGCGCTGCGCTGGGTCCGGGGCAAGGGCCCGTACGCTACTTCTTCTTCCGTCCCTTCGGCTCCGGGGACAGCGCCTGCGGGTCGAAGCCGACATAGAAGACGTAGGAATCGGCGACCGCGGCCGACGGCACCGGATAGCTCACATCCTCGACGATGAAGGAGAAGGGCACGCTGCCGCCATCCGTCATCTCGACTGTGGTCCGGTAAGCCTTCGAGGCGATCACTTTCTCGCCGACACCGCCCTGCACCACCGCGACGCGCAAGGGGACCTCGACGGTAGAGGGCGCACCGGCGGGCCCTGCGATCACGCGGCCCTGGATTCCGATCCGGGCCGTGATGCCGGCGCTGCTGCGGGCACATTCGCGCGCCATCTTGGTAATGGTGGCCTGGAAGCGGATCTCGTTGCCGACGGCCGGCTTGCCGGTGACTCCGACCGCATAGGTGGAGGCTCCGGCGCGCACCGTCACCTGCGGGCAATCGACGTCGTCTTCCGCCGGCTGACCAGGCGCGGGGGCGGGCTTGGGCGGGGCCGGCTCATCCGACTTGCCGCCGAACAGGTTCTTGAAGCGGTCGGTCAAGGACTGGGCGGCTACCGGCGAAGCTGCCGCGAATGACATCGACAAGACAAGCATGATCGCCGGCATCCGCCGCAGCACATTCTCCGATGACCGAAGCTGCTTCACCATCAAAGCCCGTACTCCAATGACAATTGCCCGGCCGATCACCGGCCGGAACATGCGGGTTATATCGCCAAAATCGGCGAACCCAAGGCAGCAAAAAGGGGGATTTGGCCACATGAATCGAGCGGCTCAGCCGCGGAAGTCCTCATGCAGCAGGCCGAACAGCAAATGGTCCTGCCAGACCCCGTTGATGCAGAGATAGCGGCGCGCCAGGCCCTCGCGGGAGAAGCCGCACTTCTCCAGCACCCGGATCGACGGCGCGTTGGTCGGGATGCAGGCTGCCTCCACCCGGTGCAGATTGAGCTCGCCGAACAGGGTCGGCAGAAGCACCCGCAGCGCAGCCGTCATGTAGCCGCGATGGGCATGGGGTTGCCCAACCCAATAGCCGATCGTGCCGGCCTGCACGATGCCGCGCCGGACATTGGCCAGCGTGATGCCGCCGACCATGGCGCCGTCGAGCTCTCGGAAGACCAGAAAGGGATAGGAACGGTCCGCGGCAATGTCCTCGGAATAGCGGCGCAGGCGGCGGCGGAAGCCGGAGCGGGTCAGGTCGTCCGACGGCCAGATCGGCTCCCAGGGCGTCAGGTAATCGCGGCTGGTTTCGCGCAAATGCGCCCATTGCAGGAAGTCCGACATCTGCGGCGCGCGCAGCAACAGCCCGTTGCCGCGCGGCGCGAGGGCGGCGGGTCCACTGGACGGCAGGCGAAAGAGGGCCATGGTGATGCTTCCCGGGGCAGCTCGGCCCGCGCGCGACTCCTAATGCAGCCGCGCCTTGGCACGTGCCCGCGTCAATCCTTCCGCAAAAGACACCGCCGTGTCCAGACCCCTGCCACTGCCTAATGCGACAACCGCAGGCCGGCTCCGCGACAGCAGCGCACGCGCGGCATCCCGGGTCGATTCGACGCTGACGGCATCGATCCGGCCCACCAGCTCCTCGACCGTCTGCGGCCGGCCATAGGCCAGAACGTGGCGTGCCAGCTGCTCGGCGCGGGACGAGCAGCTCTCCAGCGCCATCAAGAGGCCCGCCTTCATCTGCGCCTTGGCCCGCGCGATCTCGGCCTCGGTCAGCGTCTCCACCGAATCATTCATGATGTCGACCACGACCTCCATCATCTCCGGCGCATCGGCCGGGTCGGTGCCGGTGTAGAGGCCGAAGAAGCCGGTATCGGTATAGGGCGCGTGGAACGAATAGATGGAGTAGCAGAGGCCGCGCTTCTCGCGGACCTCCTGGAATAGGCGCGACGACATTCCGCCGCCGAGGATGTTGGTGAAGACCTGGAGCGAGAACAACGACAGATCGCTCTGCGGCACGCCCTCCAGCGCCAGCGTCAAATGCGCCTGCTCGAGCTCGCGATGCACCACCTTGGTACCACCCTTGCCGAACATCGCCGCCTGCGGCTTGGGACCCGGCGTCCCCTCAAAACTTGCAAAGCGCTTCTCGACCTCGGCGACCACCTGCTTGTGATCGACCGCGCCGGCCGCGGCCACCACCATGTCGGGCCCGCGATAATGCGTCGAGAGATAGTCGCGCAGCGAATCGCGATTGAAGGCGCGCAGCGTCTTGGCGGTGCCGAGCAGCGAACGGCCCATCGGCTGGTCGGGATAGCAGAGCTCGTTGAGATGCTCAAACACAACGTCGTCGGGAGTGTCCTGCGCAGCACCGATCTCCTGCACGATGACGTTCTTCTCGCGTTCGAGCTCATCGGGCTCGAACGCGGGATTGGCGAGGATGTCGGCGAGCACGTCGAGCGCCAGCGGCACGTCGGCCCTCAGCACCCGCGCGTAATAGGACGTGGTCTCGGTCGAGGTGCCGGCATTGAGGTCGCCGCCGACGGCCTCGATCTCCTCGACGATCTCGCGCGAGGAGCGCTTGGTCGTGCCCTTGAACGCCATGTGCTCGAGCAGATGCGAGATGCCGTGCTCGTTGGGCTTTTCATCGCGTCCGCCGACGCCGGCCCAGACGCCAAGCGCCGCGGTTTCGAGATGGGGCATCTTGTCGGTGACGACGGTCAGGCCGGACGCAAGCTTGGAAATCTCGACGCTCATCCGGCAACTCCTTGCTTTGCGGCGCGGCTGACCGACAGCACGAACCGCTCGACCTCGCCCTGCTCGTTCTTCATCACCTTCATGTGTTCGGATTTGGTCATGAGACCGTCGAGCCAGGCCGGCAGTTGCGGCCGCTGGCCGCAGGCCGCTTCAACGGCATCGGGGAATTTGGCCGGATGCGCCGTGGAGAGCACGATGCTCGGCACCCGCGTGTCGGTGGTGTCGCGGTCGGCCACGGCGAGCGCCACCGCCGTATGGGGATCGACCAGCTCACCGGCCTCGCGCCAGGCGGCGCGGATCGCAGCCGCGGTCTCGGTCTCGTCGGCGCGCCCGGCGTCGAACTCCTCGCGGATCGCGGCCAGCGTCGCGTCGGGCAACACGAACCGCCCGGACTGCTTCAGCTGCTCCATCGGACGGCGTACGCCGGCGGCATCGCGCCCGCCGGCCTCGAACATCAGCCGCTCGAAATTTGACGAGATCTGGATGTCCATCGAGGGCGATGCCGTCGCGTGCACCTCGCGCACCTCATAGATCCCCGTCTTCAGCGTGCGCGCCAGGATATCGTTGACGTTGGCGGCGATGCGCAGGGTCCGCACCGACAGCCCCATCCGCTTGGCGACGTAGCCGGCGAAGATGTCGCCGAAATTGCCGGTCGGCACGACGAAATCCACCGCGCGCGCCGGCGCACCTACTGCAACGGCAGAGGTGAAATAATAGACCACCTGGGCGACGATGCGCGCCCAGTTGATGGAATTGACGCCGGAGAGCGAGGTCGCATCGCGGAAGCGATGGTTGTTGAACATCCCCTTCACGAGGGCCTGGCAGTCGTCGAAATTGCCTTCGATGGCGAGCGCGTGGACATTGGCCGCGCCCGTCGTCGTCATCATCCGCTGCTGCACCTGGGAGATACGGCCGTGCGGAAACAGCACGATAAGGTCGACATTCTCCAGTCCCGCAAACGCATCGACCGCGGCGCCGCCGGTGTCGCCTGAGGTCGCGACCACGATGGTGGTACGCTGGCCGCGCTTGGCAAGCACATGGTCCATCAGCCGCGAGATCAGCTGCATCGCCACGTCCTTGAAGGCGAGCGTCGGACCGTGGAACAGCTCCAGCACGAACTGGTGCGGCGACATCTGGCGCAGCGGCACCACCGCCGGATGGCGGAAGGTTGCATAGGCTTCGTTCGCCATGCGGCCGAGTTCGGCATCCGAAATCTCGCCGCCGACGAAGGGACGGATCACCTCGACCGCGACCTCCCAATAGGGGCGGCCGAAGAAGCCGGCGATGGCTTCGGTGGAGAGTTGCGGCCAGATGGTCGGCACGTATAGGCCGCCGTCGCGGGCGAGCCCGGTCAGCATCACGTCGCAGAAGCCGAGTTCGGGGGCCTCGCCCCGGGTCGAGATATAACGAGTCAAACTGCCCTCCAAAGGCCGACCGGGCCTGAGCCCACTCGTTAAGCCTTTGATTTTACGAAATTACTTGTCAACAGCCAGAGGCTTTGGGCCACCATAAAGTGTTTTGCGGCATCAGGAAACCGCTTCCCGCCTCTACCCGGTCCAACGAAAAAGGGCTGCGGCGATGCCGCAGCCCTTCTCTTGGAAGGTCTGTCGTTAATGTGTGCAGACCGGTTTGCCTCGTCCGGGTCGCCGACCCGTCAAAAACTGTTCCCGCAACCTTGCGTCGCTCGTCACGAAACCGTCAAGGGAAAACGACGCGCGTGCCAGAATGTTCCAGGTTTTCCCGATCAGCCGCGCTTGAGTTAGTGTCAAAAGAGGGTGGAAACTGAAAAATTTGCCGTCTTTTCCCGAATGTTCAACATGTCGCGGAACCTTGTCTCGGCGCTCCTCGTTGGACCGGCGGACAGGTGTCAGCGACGTCCATGCATTGCCCGGCTGCGCGCCGACATCAATCCGCGCCGAACCGGCTGCATCCTGGAGCAGCCGGTTCGGTGCGCGCGCGGGCGTCAGCCTCGGGGCACGTGCAGGCGAGCAAATGCAAATTCAGCTCATCCCGATTTCGACCGCGATCCGGATCAGGTCGGAATGGTTCTTCGCCCCCAGCTTCTGCTTGAGCAGGGACGTGGTGTTGGCGACGGTTTTGTAGGAGATGCCGAGTGCCTCGGCGACTTCGACGATCTTGTCGCCGCGTCCGAGCAGACGGAGAATTTCGAGCTCCCGCGGCGTCATCTGCGAGGCCGGGTTTGCCTTGATGGCCGCGCCGGAGAACGTCACGGCTTCCGCGAGCTGAGGGGAGATGAAATTGTCGCCCGCCACCACCTTGCGCACCGCTTTCAGCAGGATCCGGGGATCGTCGCCCTTGGAGACGTAGCCCTGCGCCCCGAGCTCGACCGCCCGCACCACGAAGGCTGGGTCGTCGTTCATGCTGAACATGATGATCTTGGCGTCGGGATCGTCCTTGCGGATGCGTCGCATCAACTCGAAGCCCGAGACGTCCGGCAGGCTGATGTCGATCACGGTGACGTCGGGCCGCTTGCTGACATAGGCGCGATGGCCGGATTTGGCGTCGGTCGCCTCATCGATACGGATCGAATGATCCGAAGCGAACAGGGTGCGGCAGCCGGACAACACCACGGGATGGTCGTCGACAATCAGGACCCGGGTCCCCGGTTTGGTAGTATCTTGCATCGCGCACTCTCTTGTTCTTCGACTCATAGACCGGCGGGAACAAATGGAAAGAGCAAATCCCACCGACGCGCGTTAGAATTGACCTAATGTGGCAACGACTCTCGTTCAGAACGCAACTATTTCTTCCGCTCGGCGCGAGCTTGCTCGTAGCGCTGATCCTGGGCGGCATATTGCTGCATCTCTTTGCAACAATTCAGCTGGCCGATGAAAACGAGCCGGCACGACGCTCGACCAGGATCATTTCCGCCGCGCTCAACAACTCGCTGAGCGCCTCGGGCAATCCGCAGAAGACGCTGGATGCCTTTGTCCAACTGTTGGACACGTCCTCCGATATTCAATTCCGTCGTGTCGAAGAGGGTCCATTGCCCTCTCCGAGGGATGACATCCGCAACCTGAAATTGGTTCCAGGCTGGTTCATCAACCTGCTGACCATACCGGACATGGATAATGCCTCGCCTGTCATGATTGACGGCAAGCAGGTGGGCAATCTCGTGTTCCTGCCGGATCTCTCCGCCGATTTGTTCGAGAAGTGGATCGGCTTCCTCGCGCTGGCCAGCTTGGTCGCCGCGCTGATGCTGCTGACCGGTACCGTTGCCTATCTCTTCGCGGGTTCGACCTTGCGCCGGTTGCAACATCTCGGCAACGGGCTCACCCGCATCCGGCGCGGCGATTACGCAACTCCGATCCCGGTGGGAGGACCGCCCGAAATCCGGCAAAGCTGCGAGGAAGCAAATGCACTGGCGGCAACGCTGGCGCAACTCAGCCAGGACAATCGCGATCTGATGCACCGTCTGGTGTCGCTGCAGGACGACGAGCGGCGCGATCTCGCCCGCGAATTGCACGACGAGCTCGGACCGCTGCTGTTCGGCATCCGCGCCGGCACGATTGCGCTGATCGACGCCGCACCGCAGGCGGGAAATCTCAGCAACTCGGCCGAAGAGATGCTGCAATCGGTCGAAGCGCTCCAGCAGACCAACCGCCGCATCCTCGACCGCCTTCGGCCGCTCTACATTGAGGAGCTCGGCCTTTCGACCAGCGTGCGGACGCTGCTCCAGAACTTTCGCAAGCAGGCACCGCATATCGTCCTGACGGACACGATCGGTTCCGACCTCAATGGGGTCGACGGGCCGCTCGCGCAGACCGTCTATCGCGTGATCCAGGAGGCGCTGACCAACGTGCTGCGTCATGCCAAGGCCAGCAACGCCGACGTCCACGTGGCCATCACCGGTGAAACGCTCGTCGTCGAGATCTCCGACGACGGCGGCGGCTTCCCCGAAGGCAACGTTTTCGGCCGCGGCCTGACCGGCATGCATGAGCGCGTGCGCGCGCTCAGCGGATCGCTGTCACTGCTACGCGTGGACGGGCGAACCTATGTGCGCTGCCGCCTGCCGGTCCAATTGGCACGCGAGGCGCCGGTCTCGCCAAGCATGATCTTGTCGGAGAAACTCCCCACGCAAATCGAGCGCTAGCACGCGCGGCCAATTTGCGCAGTCTGTCGCGCTGGCTCGCACAGCATGTTGCGGATCTTGCCTTCCGGGCAAAATCGAAACGAGGCGCGAATACGAAGCGCCCCGGCAACCGAATATTCGAGATCAACGCCGTCCGAGGCGGGATGAATCTCCTCGAGCCGGAAGCCCGCCGACGAGAAAGCGCCAAGTCGCGGTCTCCAATACCCTTCGATCTCGCTCCTGCCGCGGTGGCACCGCGATTCGCTGCAGATGCATTCAAGCTCGGCGTCGTCCGCATAGAGGTCGAGCAACGTCGTGAGGTCGCCCTTCCGGCAGGCGTCCACCCAATCGACGACAATTCCCATCTGGTCGAAATCGCTCACGCCGCAATCCTGTCTGCCGCGGAAAATCGATCGCGGCTTAGGACCACACTCGTGAATGTGTGCTGAATGGTAAACCCCGGGCGATACCGGGTTCCCTCGGGAGCCTGCGGACGAGCTCAGCTCTGCCGCCGGCCTCTTGCCCACACGGCGAAGGCGATCAGCACGGCGCCTGCGAGCATGAACCAGGTGACGGCGTATTGCAGGTGATCGTCCTTCAGATGCACGTCGAGCGGCCCCGGACGCGGAATGCCGTTCGCGGGCGCGGGCTGCTCGAGGTCGACGTAGAACGGCGCGACCAAGCCCCAGCCGAGCGCGCTTGCGATCGCCGGATGATCGCGCACGAACCAGAGCCGCTTGTCGCGGTTCTCCGCCGGCGTCAGCCAGCCGGGCGGCTCGGGAAAGCGCAAATAGCCGGTGAGCGCGACCGATTGCCCGGTGACGAGCTTCTTCACCGCGCGATCCTCGACGCTGCGGTCCTGCATCGTGTTCTCGACGAAGCCCGCATCGATCACGACCGTCTCGCCGCCGGGAAGCCGCGCCGGCAGGAACGCCCAAGTCCCCGGACCGGAGGCGTCCTTGCGCACCGCGGAGCCGGAGGAATAGACCATCGCATCCGGCAGGGCCGCGTAGGTCGCGGTAAAGCTGACGCGGCGGAATTCGTCGCGCGCGGGATTGAGTGCGGCCCATTGCGAAGGCGGCGGCAGCGCAATGGGCGCCTCTGCAAGGCGCTCGGTGAGGGCTGCGACCAGCGCGTGCTTGGCGGTCCGGCGCTGCAATTGCCACAGGCCGAGCGCGACGAAGACGGCCGTGAGGAACAGCGTGAACAGCGCGAAGCCGGCCACGCGGGGCTTGCGCGCAGGCGGGTTCATTTCGCGCGGTCGACCAACCGGCCAGGCGCCGCCTTGTGGTGGAATTGCAGCGCGATCAGCAGCGACTTCATCGCCCGCAGCGGCAACAGCGTGGTGACCAGGATCAGCGGCAACCACAGCGCCGCATGCAGCCAGTAAGGCGGCTGGTATTTGACCTCGACGATCAGTGCGGCCGCCACCACGATCCCGCCGGCCAGCATGATGATGAAGATCGCCGGCCCGTCGCCGGTATCGATGAAGGCGTAGTCGAGACCGCAGCGGTCGCAGGCGGGTGCGAGCGTCAGGAAGCCTGCATAAAGCTTGCCCTCGCCGCAGCGCGGACATCTGCAGGCAAGCCCACGCAGCGCGCTTTGCAGGACGGTCGTTTCAGGCGCGGGCTTGGCGGCGGTGTCGTTCATGATGACAGACTCTATCATAGTTTTCGCCGAAACTTTCCGGCGGCCCGAAAAGCGAAAGGGCGGCCCGGGGGCCGCCCTTTCTGATCCCAGCGTGGCGGCTCAGTGCGCGCCGTGGGCCATGGTCTCGGCACCGTGTCCCCAGACATAGATGCAGAGGAACAGGAACAGCCAGACCACGTCGACGAAGTGCCAGTACCAGGCGGCGAACTCGAAACCGAGATGCTGCGTCGGCGTGAAATGGCCGGCATAGGCGCGGAACAGGCACACCAGCAGGAAGATGGTGCCGACGAGCACGTGGAAACCGTGGAATCCGGTCGCCATGAAGAAGGTCGCGCCATAAACGTTCCCGCCGAACGAGAACGCCGCATGGCTGTACTCATAGGCCTGCACGCAGGTGAAGAGCGCCCCCAGCACGACAGTGATGATCAGGCCGTACTTCAGGCCCTGGCGGTCGTTCTCCAGCAGCGCATGGTGAGCCCAGGTCACGGTGGTGCCCGACGTCAGCAAGATCAGCGTGTTCAGCAGCGGCAAATGCCAGGGATCGAAGGTCTCGATGCCATGCGGCGGCCAGGTGCCGGGGACGGCGCAGGCACCGGCCGCAGTACCGAGGCCGCAACCGAACACCGCATCGCGGGTGGCGTGGACCGCGTCCGCCGGAAACAGTGCGGCGTTGAAATAGGCCCAGAACCAGGCGACGAAGAACATCACCTCGGAGGCGATGAACAGGATCATGCCGTAGCGGTGGTGCAGCTGCACGACGCGGGTGTGGTCGCCCTTGTACTGGGCTTCCTTGATCACGTCGCCCCACCAGCTCGCCATGGTGTAGAGCACGCCCACGGTGCCGACGCCGAACACGATCGGCGCGGCCGAGAACATGTGATGCATCCAGGTGATCGCACCGACCGCCATGATGAAGGCCGAGAACGAACCGACGGCCGGCCAGGGCGATGGATCGACCAGGTGATAGTCGTGATGCTTGGTGTGCGCCGTTGCCATTTGCGGTCTCTCTCCTCAATCCCGTGCCTGTCGGGCACTTATCCCCTTGTTTCCAACCTTCCGGCGTCAGCCCGGCGGTCAGAGATTTCCCTTGCGCTTGTCGCCTTCGCCCGATGCGAGCGGCTTCACCACGGGATCCTTCACCGGATAGAACGTGTAGGACAGTGTGATGGTGTTCAACCCATCGTTCTCGTGATCGTCGGCGAGCGACGGATCGACGTAGAACACCACGGGCATCTCGCGCTTCTCGCCGGGCGCCATGGTCTGCTCGGTGAAGCAGAAGCAGTTGATCTTCTGGAAATAGGAGCCGACCGTCAGCGGCGCGACATTGTAGGCGGCCTGCGCGGACGTGGTGCGCGCGGCCTGGTTGGTCACGGTGTAGAAGACGGTCACGACCTGGCCGATATTGACCTCGATCTCGCTCTGCTCCGGCTCGAACTTCCAGGGCAGGCCGGGCGCGACGTTGGAATCGAAGCGCACCGAGATTTTCCGCGCGATCGGGCCGGTCGCCGGCGCGGAGGTCGCGACCTGGGTCGTGCCGTTGAAGCCGGTGGCGCGGCAGAACCAGTTGTAGAACGGCACCGCCGCGTAGGAGGCGCCGACCATCAGCGCGACCACGCCGCCGCAGATGGAAGCAACCACCACGTCGCGGCCGAGCCCGTGACGCTTGGTCGGCTCACGCCTGGCCGGCTTGGCGCCGACATCCTGCGATATGGTGGGCTCGTGATCCATGTTTCCTACATCGGCCGGACGAGGACTGCCGGCCCCTTGACCATGGTGACGGCGAAGAACAGCACCACCAGCACGCCGAGCGCGAGAGCGATCGCGATCGAGCGTTGACGACGGCTCTTCTTCTGCGCCTCGGTGAGGACGATTCCATCTGGCTCGGGTTTGTCGGCCATCGCGGTGATCATACGCCCCAGACCATGGGAGCCAGCGCGCGGAATACGACCTCGAGCAAGAGGGTCGCAAACAGCACGAACAGATAGAGGATCGAGAAGGCGAACAGCTTACGGGTCGCGCGCAGCGACGCAGCTCGCTCGCGGCGCATGTAGACGTTGATCGCGAGCACCAGCATGCCGGTGCCGAGGATCAGCGAGACGATGCCGTAGACGGCGTCGAAATAGCCGAGCGCCCAGGGTGCGGCGGCGACCGCGATCAGCACGATGGTGTAGAGCAGGATCTGGAGACGGGTCGCGTCGGGGCCGGCGACATTGGGCAGCATGGGAATGCCGGCGCGCGCGTAATCGTCGGAGCGGAACAGCGCCAGCGCCCAGAAGTGCGGCGGGGTCCAGAAGAAGATGATGGCGAACAGCAGCAGCGGCTCGACGTCGACCGTGCCCGTGACCGCGGCCCACGCCACCACCGGCGGCAGCGCGCCGGCGGCGCCGCCGATCACGATGTTCTGCGCGGTCCAGCGCTTCAGGCCCATCGTGTAGATCACGACATAGAAGAAGATGGTGAAAGCGAGCAGCGCGCCCGCGATCCAGTTGACGAGGATGCCGAGCGTCATCACCGAGAAGAAGGACAGCGTCAGGCCGAACGCCATGGCTTCAGGGCGGGTGATGCGGCCGCGCGGAATCGGCCGGTTCGCGGTGCGCGACATCTTGGCGTCGATATCGCCTTCCAGCGCCATGTTGAGCGCGCCGGAGGCGCCGGCGCCGACGGCGATGCAGAGCAGCGAGGTGATCGCCAGCACCCAGTGGAAACGCCCGGGCGCCATCGCCATCCCGACCAGCGCGGTGAAGATCACCAGCGACATCACCCGCGGCTTCAGGAGCGCGATGTAATCGCCGACCTCCGCTTCGGAGATGCGGGGATTGATGTCGATGGCGTTGTGGTCGAGGACGGACACTTAATTCAACTCGCTTCGTTATAAAGCCGCGGCGCCCGTCACGGGCGCCGCGGAAGATCGATCACTGCACGCGGGGCAGCACTTCGAACTGGTGGAAGGGCGGCGGCGAGGGCAAGGTCCACTCCAGCGTGGTCGCACCCGCACCCCACGGATTGTCGCCGGCCGGCACCTTCTTCATGAAGGCATCGAGCACGCAGTAGAGGAAGATCAGCACGCCGAAGCCGGAGATGTAGGACCCGACCGACGAGACCAGGTTCCAGCCCGCGAACGCGTCGGGATAGTCGACGTAGCGGCGCGGCATGCCCGACAGGCCGAGGAAATGCTGCGGGAAGAACACCAGATTGACGCCGATGAAGGTGACCCAGAAGTGCGCCTTCGCGAGCGTCTCGTTGTACATGTAGCCCGACATCTTCGGGAACCAGTAGTACCAGCCGGCGAAGATTCCGAACACCGCACCCAGCGACAGCACGTAGTGGAAGTGCGCGACGACGTAGTAGGTCTCCTGCAGCACGCGGTCGACGCCGGCATTCGCCAGCACGACGCCGGTGACGCCGCCGACGGTGAACAGGAAGATGAAGCCCACCGCCCAGATCATCGGTGCCCGGAATTCGATCGAGCCGCCCCACATCGTGGCGATCCACGAGAAGATCTTCACGCCGGTCGGAACCGCGATGACCATGGTCGCCGCGACGAAATAGGCCTGCGTCGCCGAGGACATGCCGACCGTGTACATGTGGTGCGCCCACACCACGAAGCCGATGCCGCCGATCGCGACCATGGCGTAGGCCATGCCGAGATAGCCGAACACGGGCTTGCGCGAGAAGGTCGAGATGATCTGGCTGACCATGCCGAAAGCCGGCAGGATCAGGATGTACACTTCGGGGTGGCCGAAGAACCAGAACAGATGCTGGAACAGCACGGGGTCGCCGCCGCCTTCGGGGTTGAAGAACGTCGTGTGGAAGTTGCGGTCGGTGAGCAACATGGTGATCGCACCGGCGAGCACCGGCAGCGACAACAGCAGCAGGAACACCGTCACCAGGATCGACCAAACGAACAGCGGCATCTTGTGCAGGGTCATGCCCGGCGCGCGCATGTTGAAGATCGTGGTGATGAAGTTGATGGCGCCGAGGATCGACGAGGCACCTGCCAGATGCAGCGACAGGATCGCGAAGTCGACGGCCGGGCCCGGATGGCCGGAGGCCGACAGCGGCACATACATGGTCCAGCCGGCGCCGACGCCGTTGGCGCCCGGCTCGCCCTCGACGAAGGTCGACATCAGCAGCAGCGCGAAGGAGGCCGGCAGCAGCCAGAACGAGATGTTGTTCATGCGCGGGAACGCCATGTCGGGCGCGCCGATCATCAGCGGCACGAACCAGTTGCCGAAGCCGCCGATCATCGCAGGCATGACCATGAAGAAGATCATGATCAGGCCGTGAGAGGTCACAAACACGTTATAGGTGTGCGTCTCGTGGAAGATCTGCACGCCCGGATACATCAGCTCGGCACGGATCGCGATCGACATCGCGGCGCCGATGACGCCGGCGATGACCGCGAAGATCAGGTACATCGTGCCGATGTCCTTGTGGTTGGTCGAATAGACGTAGCGCCGCCATCCGGTCGGATGGGCATGCTCGTCATGTCCGTGGTCCTGGGCGTGATCGCCGTGTGCCGCTGCGCTCGTTGCCATTTTCAAATCCTGCCTTGCGTCCCAATCGGACCTCTGGAGGTCCCGCCCTTATGTCGCTTTCAGTCCCTGAAAGCCGCTACCCGACGCTTACTGCGTCGGGCCGGCCGCGGAGGCGAAAGTGCTGGTGCCGCCGCTCGCATATTTCTTCTTGGCCGTCTCGACCCAGGAGGCGAACTCCGTGTCCTCCACGACGCGAATCGCGATCGGCATGAAGGCGTGGTCCTTGCCGCAGAGCTCCGAGCACTGGCCGTAGAACATGCCGGTCTTGGTGGCCTTGAACCAGGTCTCATTCAGCCGCCCCGGAATGGCGTCGATCTTGACGCCGAAAGCCGGCAGCGCGAAGGCGTGGATGACGTCCGCGCCGGTGACCTGGACACGAATCACCTTGTTGACCGGCACCACCATTTCGTTGTCGACGCCGAGCAGCCGGGGCTGCTTGTCCTGCGCCATCAGCGAGTCGAACTCGAACTTGCCGTTGTCGGGATAGGCATAGGACCAGTACCACTGCTTGCCGGTCGCCTTGATGGTGATGTCCGCCTTCGGCACGTCGAGCTCGAGGAACAGAAGCCGGAACGACGGCACCGAGATGCCGACCAGGATCAGCACGGGAACCAGCGTCCAGGCCACCTCGATCAGCGTGTTGTGGGTGGTCCGCGACGGCACCGGATTGGCCCGCGCGTTGAACTTGACGACCACGACCACGAGCAGCGCCAGAACGAACAGCGTGATCAGCGTGATCAGCACGAACAGGAAATTGTGGAACCAGACGATGTTGTCCATCACCGGGGAGCCGGACTCCTGAAGCGTCCATTCCCAAGGCTTCGGTTGCCCGAGCTCGGCAAACGCCACACCGCCCGTCGCCAGCGTCAGACCCGCCACGGCCAATCCTAGCAAGTGCCGGCCCACCGGGCCCATCGACATCCTCATGCCGTTCGCGCTCCCCTAACGAAATCACCCCAAGTGCGCTCCCCTGCTTGCGGGAAACGCTTATTCGATCCGCCCGCCTGACAACCGCCGCGCAAGAATACCTCTAAGAGGAATTGGGGCCCGATCGTGAGAACGCCGAAATCAAGCCTCTCAAACCATAATTTTTGATCTATCGCAATGCAGTCTTGAGCACGCACTGCCAGCGATCACCCGCAAGATAATTCCTAGTAAGATCAAACAAAAATACCGTTTCCCGGGACGCTGCCGCTTGACAGCGGAATTGCCCGCGGTAGGCACTGGCAGATGGCCGCGCAGGAACCTGATTCGTGCGGGCGGCGGCGGCACGAGGCGGCGCGGAATTTGCTTGGGAATTGCCTTCAAGACGCCGTCATTCCCGTATCAGTCCGCCACATGCGAGCGACCCAGGCGAGCAGAGGGACCGACCCGATGGGGTTTTCGAAATCGATGGCAGGTCTGGCCACAAGGCTGGCTCGAAGGCAGGGTACCCGCCTCCCGGCGCTATTCAGCCTGCTGGCTGCGATCGGCCTTCTGGCACTTCCCGGCCTCGCCCATGCGCAGGGCGCAGTGCGCTCCGTCCATGGCGACTGGCAGATTCGCTGCGACACCCCGCCGGGCGCCCAGACCGAGCAATGCGCCCTGATCCAGAGCGTGGTAGCCGAAGACCGCTCCAACGCCGGCCTGACCGTCATCGTGCTCAAGACCGCCGACCAGAAGAGCCGCCTGATGCGCGTGGTGGCACCCCTGGGGGTCCTCCTGCCCTCCGGCCTCGGCCTCAAGCTCGACAACCAGGACGTCGGCCGCGCCGGCTTCGTCCGCTGCCTGCCCAATGGCTGCGTCGCCGAGGTCGTCATGGACGACAAGCTGCTCGGCCAGCTCCGCTCCGCCAAGACCGCGACCTTCATCATCTTCGAGACCCCGGAAGAAGGCATCGGCTTCCCGCTCAGCCTGAACGGGCTCGGTGAGGGTTATGACAAGCTGCCGTAGGGCCGCCGCTTCGGCCTTTGGCCGCGCGCCCCTCTCTCAGTCCGCGTAACGGGCGGCGATATCCCTGAACTGATCGGTGATTGCAGCGAAGGCATCCGCGACATCGGGATCGAAGTGGCGGCCGCGGCCCTCGAGGATGATCGTGACCGCCTCATCATGTGACATCGCGTCCTTGTAGACCCGGCGCGTGGTCAAGGCATCGTAGACGTCGGCCACCGCCATCAGCCGCGCCGAGAGCGGGATGGCGTCGCCCGCGAGCCCGCGCGGATAGCCGCTGCCATCCCATTTTTCCTGGTGGTTCAGGGCGATTTCCTTGGCACAGGCGAGGAAATCGACGGTGATGCCGAGCTGCCTCTCGGCCTTCTCGATTGCGTCGTAACCCAGCGTCGTGTGGGTCTTCATGATCTCGAATTCCGCCGGATCGAGCCTGCCCGGCTTCAACAGGATGCTATCGGGAATGCCGACCTTGCCGATGTCGTGCAACGGCGCCGATTTGAACAGGATGTCGATCTGGCGCCCCCGCAGCTGATCGGCAAACGCCGGATGGGATTGCAGCTGGACGGCCAGCGCCCGAACGAAGTGCTGGGTGCGGCGAATATGGTTGCCGGTCTCGTTGTCGCGAGTCTCCACCAGAGACGCCAGGATCACGATGGTCGCATCCTGCGTCTCCCGGATCTCGCGGGTGCGTTTCTCCACCTCAAATTCAAGGTGCTCGTTCTGGTTCTTCAGGACATCCCTGGCGGTCTTCAAGGTCGTCTGGGTCGAAAAATCCTTGCGCACCAGGAATTCGCGCCACCAGCCGACTCCCGCCGCCAGGATGAACAGGGTGACGACGTGATACGACCAGTAGCAGAATGCCCCGAAATCCTTGCCGAGCTCGACCTGCATGGCGGCTTCGAACATCAGCAGGATCGCAATCCCCGCCGGCAACGCAAAGCGGAACTGAACGCCCAGGATGACGAAGCAATAGAATTCGAGGAAGGTGAAGTTGAGGATTCCGACCCACGATTTGATCCCCATGCCGCCTTCGCGGTCGATCATCGACAGGACCCAGAACACGCTGCAAGCGACCGCCACGATGAAGGTGGACATAACCGATTGCCAATGCCGCCGCGCCGTATCGGTGAAGGAATAGGCGATCCCGATTCCGAGCAGCGGCAGGCAGAGCTGGATGCGACCGAGATTTGCCGGCGCGTTGAAAGCCATCCAGTCGACAAGATAGTCGCCGAGGATCAAGACCATCCCGACCGCGAGGCTCGCTTGAGCGTAGCGATAATAGAAGCCGTGATAATATCGGCAAAACTTCTCTTCATAATCCGCGCTGGCGAACGACAGTTTTGGCCGCAGCGGCAGAGCATCAGCTTGATCGAGACTCGTCACGGTACGGCTTCCCTGCACGCCCACCTCGTGCGCGCGAACGGCCACCGTTCCATGGGCGCCCTTAAATCACGGTGAAGTCACAATCCCGTAGAAATACGCCGTGGCGAAATGACCGTGTCGTTACGCCGGAGGGCGTCGGCTCCCGCTGTGCCTGAACGGGATGGACGAAGCGAACCTCAAGCTCCCGAAGGGCCGCGAGGCCATGGTTTTCTATCGTTTCCGTAATGTGACGGCCCGCCCCCTCGCGTAACCACCGGGAAACCATTATCTTGCCTCACATCTCCAGATTATGGACGGACGCATGACCAACCCAGCCACGACCTCCCTGCTCGACCGCGCCAATCTCGACCGCGACCAGGTTCGCCACGAGGTCGCGCGCGGGCTTTCCGGTGCCGACGACGGTGAGCTGTTCCTGGAGTACAGCCAGACCGAAGCGCTGATGTTCGACAACGGGCGGCTGAAGCAGGCGACCTACGACACGTCGCAAGGTTTTGGCCTGCGTGCCGTCAAGGATGATGCCGTGGGCTACGCCCATTCCTCCGACGTGTCGCTGCCGGCGCTGATTCGCGCCGCCGACGCGGTCGCGGCCGTGCGCGGCGGCTATTCCGGCAGCTTTGCCGCGCCGCCTCCCCACACCAACGTTCGGCTCTATGCCGACGACAATCCGCTTGATGCCCCCGGCTTCGAGACCAAAGTAAAACTGCTTGCCGAGATCGACGCCTATCTGCGCGACAAGGATCCGCGGGTGCGGCAGGTCAGCGTCAGCCTCGGCGCGACCTGGCAGGTCGTCGAGATCCTGCGGCCCGACGGCGAGAGCTATCGCGACATCCGTCCGCTGGTACGCGTCAACGTCTCCGTGGTCGCCGGCCAGGGCGACCGCCAGGAGAGCGGCAGCAAAGGCTATGGCGGCCGCGCCGGCTATGCCGAATTCATCGAAAGCAAGAACTGGCGCGATGCCGCCGACGGCGCGCTGCGCGAGGCGCTGGTCAATCTGGAATCGATCCCCGCCCCCGCCGGCGAAATGGACGTCGTGCTCGGGGCCGGCTGGCCCGGCGTGATGCTGCATGAAGCGGTCGGCCACGGCCTCGAAGGCGACTTCAACCGCAAGAAGACGTCGGCATTTGCCGGCCTGATGGGCAAGCAGGTTGCGGCCAAGGGCGTCACCGTGGTCGATGACGGCACCATGGCCTCCCGCCGCGGCTCGCTGTCGGTCGACGACGAGGGAACGCCGACCAATCGCACCGTGCTGATCGAGGACGGCATCCTGGTCGGCTACATGCAGGACCGCCAGAACGCGCGGTTGATGAACATGAAGCCGACCGGCAACGGCCGCCGCCAGGGCTATGCCCATGTGCCGATGCCGCGCATGACCAACACCTACATGCTCGCGGGCGACCGCGATCCGGCCGAGATCCTGGCGTCGGTGAAGAATGGCGTGTACGCCGCGAATTTCGGCGGCGGCCAGGTCGACATCACCTCGGGCAAGTACGTGTTCCAGTGCACCGAGGCCTACAAGATCGAGAACGGCAAGCTGGGCGCGCCGCTGAAGGGCGCCATGCTGATCGGCAACGGGCCGACCGATTTGCATCGCATCCGCATGATCGGCAACGACCTTGCGCTCGATACCGGCATCGGCACTTGCGGCAAGAACGGACAGGGCGTGCCGGTCGGCGTCGGCCAGCCGTCGCTGCTGATGGAGCGCATCACCGTGGGTGGAACCGGCGCATGAGCACCGAAGAAAAGGTCACCGTCACCTCCAAGCGCAAGAGCAGCGGCTGGGCCGGGCAGATCGCACAGCTCGCCGGCATCGTCGCCGCCGTCTTCATCGCCAAGGGCGCGCTTGCCGAGCCGTTCTACGTGCCGTCGGGCTCGATGGAGCCGACGCTGCTGATCGGCGATGCCCTGCTCGCCTCGAAATTCCCCTACGGCTACGGCACCTCGTCGCTGCCGATCCAGATCAATTTGCCCGAGAGCGGCCGCGTCTTCGCGGAAACGCCGAAGCAGGGTGACGTCGTGGTGTTCCGCTGGCCCGGCGATCGCTCGCAGGCCTGGGTCAAGCGCGTCGTGGGATTGCCAGGCGATCGCATCCAGATGCGGCAGGGCCAGCTCTTCATCAACGACCGCCCTGCCGAGCTCAAGCCGGACGGCATCGGCGCTGCCGAAGACGACAGTGGCGGCAGCGAGCAGGCGTATCGCTATGTCGAGACGCTGCCGAACGGCGTCTCGCATTTGATCTTCAAGATGCGCGACAACGGCCCGCTCGACAACACGCCCGAAGTGACGGTGCCGGCCGGCCACCTCTTCGTGCTCGGCGACAACCGCGACAATTCCGCCGACAGCCGCGTGCCGCTGCGCTCGGGCGGCGTCGGCCTGCTGCCGATCGACAATCTGATCGGCCGTGCCGATGCGGTGGTCGGCTCCTGGGATCTCGGCATGCGCAGCCAGCCGGTATACACTTGGCTCTCCGGCTTCCGCCTCGGCCGGTTCTTCACCGCCGTGCACTGAGCGCGTAGATCCTGCGGTGGGCAAGGCGGAAGCGTTGCCCACCTCTTCTGTCGCAATCTGGAGATTGCCCTAACCTGCGACTCCCCGATGTTCCGCGACGAATTCCTCGCATTGGCGCTCCGCAATCCGGTCAACGTCGCGATCACCGACGCGCTCGTGCAGTTCGCGCTGCCGGATGCGTGGCTGGTTGCAGGTTGTCTGGTGCAGACGGCGTGGAATGAGCTCACGGGCCGCCCGATCGGTCACGGCATTGCCGACTACGACGTGTTCTATTTCGATCCCGATACCTCCTGGGAAGCCGAGGACGCGGTGATCCGCACGCTGCATGCGCGGCTTGGACATCTCGGCGCCAAGATCGAGATCCGCAACCAGGCGCGCGTCCATCTATGGTACCCTGCCAAGCATGGCCTGCCCTATCTGCCGTTGACGCGTTCGACTGACGGTATCGAACACGCAATTCGGAGTGAGGCGCGCAGGCGGAGATTTCGACGTCGATGCGCCCCACGGGTTCGACGACGTCGCGGGGTTGATCGTGCGCCCGAATCGCGCGCTGAACTTTTCCATCGCCAATTACGAAGCGAAAGCCGCGCGCTGGAGGGCGCTGTGGCCTGAGCTCACGGTGATCGCGGCGGAGTGAGACGCCGCAGGGTGGGCAAAGCGAGGCGTGCCACCACGCTCTGACGTGATTGCAGAGAGATTGTGGGCACGGCGCTTCGCGCCTTTGCCCCGCAGCCCGCCTACCGCACCACGCCCGACGTGAATCCCGCCTTGCGTCGCGGCGGCTTGATTTCCTTCTTCAGGAAACAGCGCGCCTCGCGCCCGGTGTAGCCGGGGCGGGCGTAGGTGAAGGCGCGGCATTTGTTGTCGGCGGTGCAGGCGGCCTTGCAGGCCTCTTCACCCTCGCCGTTCTTGATCTCGAAATTGCGCAGATCGCCACCGGGGCGGTCGATCGACGTCTCCACGCCCTCGACCCGCGGCTCGATCACGCCGGCACCGCGCACACCCGAGATGCAGCAACTTCCCGGCACCCGCGCCGGCACGGTGTTCTTCAGCCAGCACACCGCCGCGCCGCCTTCGACGTCCGGGTAGCTGAAGCTCCACGAGCGGCAGCGGCGGTCGCGCTCGCACAGCAGCGCGCAATCCTCGGGATCGCCCGAGGCGACAGGCGAGCTGAAATAGTCGCCGCCGGGCCGGTCGAATGCAGTCTGGGCGCGCGCCGGCACGCTCGCGAAGGCGAGCGAAAGCAGTGTGACGCAAGCCACGGCGCAAGCCATGACTTTTGCCATGAAGGCCCGGGACAGGCGGCCCTTCCCCATCGGAACAGCTTTCGAGTTATTGACGACGCTCGGTTTTTTCGGCCGGTCATTTGATCGCCGCAAACCTGTATGGGCGATGAACGGCCGAAACCTGGTCGTTGGCCTATGGTCTAGAACGCGTATTCCGCGTAGGCCGGTTCCACCGAGCCCTGCCAGGGCCCGTTGAACTTTTCGAGCATCTCCTCAGCCGGCGTCCGGCCTGAGTCGATGATGCGGTCGAGCGGCTCCAGATGCCGCGTTTCGTCGCGCCCGAGCTGGTCGATCCGGCCGCGCCGGCGCAGGCCCGCATGTGCCAGCACGAGGCATTCCTTGGCGATCTCGAACAGATAACGGTCCTTGATGCGCGCCTTGAAGCCGAAGCGCGGCACGTCGTCGCGCAGCGACTGACGCTCGGGCGCGGTCCAGTGCTTCGCAATGTCCCAGGCCGCGTCGAGCGACACATCGTCGTAGAGCAGCCCGGCCCAGAACGCCGACAGGGCGGGCAGGCGGCCCCACGGGCCTCCGTCGGAACCGCGCATCTCGAGATAACGCTTGAGGCGCACCTCAGGGAAGATCGTCGAGAGATGGTTGGCCCAGTCCGACAACGTCGGACGCTCGCCGGGAAGGTTGTTGTTGCGGCCGTCGAAGAAGGCGCGGAACGAGGAGCCCGATACGTCGATGTAATCCTCGTCGCGCTTGACGAAATACATGGGCACGTCGAGCGCATAGTCGACATAGCGCTCGAAGCCCATGCCGTCTTCGAACGCCCACGGCATCATGCCGGCGCGTGCATTGTCGGTGTCGCGCCAGATCTCGGAGCGGAACGAGAGGAAGCCATTCGGCTTGCCTTCGGTGAACGGCGAATTGGCGAACAAGGCTGTCGCGACCGGCTGCAGCGCGAGCGAGACGCGCAGCTTCTTGACCATGTCGGCTTCGGAGGAGAAGTCGAGATTGGTCTGCACCGTGCAGGTCCGGTACATCATGTCGAGGCCGTACTGGCCGACCTTCGGCATGTAATTGGTCATGATCTTGTAGCGACCCTTGGGCATCACGGGGATGTCGGCGCGCGACCAGGACGGGGTCATGCCGAGACCGAGGAAGCCGATGCCGAGCGGCGTTGCGATCTCACGCACCTGCGCCAGATGCGCCATCAGCTCGCTCTGGGTCTGGTGCACGTTCTCGACCGGCGCGCCGGAGAGCTCGAACTGTCCGCCGGGCTCGAGCGAGATCGCACCGCCGCCGGTGACGTCGTAGAGGCCGATGATGTTGCCCTTCTCCATGATCGGCTCCCAGCCGAGCAGGAGCTTCATGCCTTCGAGAAGCGCGCCGATGCCGCGCGCGCCCTCGTAGGGCACGGGGCGGTGGCCTTCGAGCGTGAACGGCGTCTTCTCGTGCTCTGTGCCCATTCGCCACTCGGACGGTGGCTTGCAGCCTGCCTCGAACCACGAAACGAGTTCGTCGCGCGATTGCAGCGGCGTCATATCGATCTGGTCTCGCGCCATATCAAACTCTAATCAAAGGGCGCTTCGATCGAACGCGCGCGGGTGGCGGGATGGCCCGCGAACCCATCGGGCGCACGGACGAGCTGGTGTGCCGCGCGATCATCGCGAAGGCGAGGTTTCGTTGACGTTGGCGACTGGCGGCAGTTTCATCTCGCCGCACGAGCAGCCCAGCCGGTCGAGCAGACCGCTGAGCTTGACGGCATCGGCATCGGACAGTTTCGAACCGACATATTTCTCGATCGCGGCCGAATAGGCGCTCCACATCCGCTTCTGCAACTCGCGGCCGGCTTCCGTGATCTCGACGAACTGACCGCGCTTGTCGATTTTGCATTCGCGCCGCGAGGCGAGGCCCTCGTCGACCAGGCGGTCGATCAGGCGCGAGGTGGAATATTGCGGGATGAGCATCTGCCGTTCGAGTTCCACCGGCCTCAGCTCGCCCGACGGCGCCCGCGACAATTCGAGCAGCGCGTCGTACCATGCCAGCGGCGGGAAGCCGGCCTTCTTCAGGTCCTGCTCGACGCAATCGAGCACGCGGCTCTGCACCCGCATCAGGCGGATCCAGGCGGAAGTCGCCTCGGTCGATGGTTTGCGTTTCATGGTCCCGCTCTAGCTCGTCGCCCGTCTCTTACCCCATTTGATGCAGCTGCATCAATCTTGACTATTTCAAGCAGATGCATGTAGTCGTTCTTTCGGCCGAACCAAGCGTCAAGAGGAGGAAATTCCATGAAACTGTACTATTCGCCCGGTGCCTGCTCGCTGTCTCCCCACATCGCGCTCCTGGAAGCCGGCTTGCCCTATGAGCTGGTCAAGGTCGATATCCGGGCCAAGAAGCTCGAAAATGGTGAGGATTACCTGAAGCTGAACCCCAAGGGCCAAGTCCCTGCGCTGGGCCTCGACAGCGGTGAGATCGTGACCGAAGGCCCGGTGATTGTCCAGATGATCGCCGATCAGGCTGCGGCCAAGGCGCTGGCACCCGCCCATGGCAGTTCCGAGCGCTGCAAGCTGCTGGAGTGGCTGAACTTCCTCACCTCCGAGGTGCACAAGAGCTTCGGTCCGATGTTCGCGCCGGCCCTGAACGACGAGGCCAAGGCCTTCTTCAGGGATCGCGTCATGGGCAAGCTGAAATACATCGACAGCCAGCTCGCCGGCCGCGACTACCTGATGGGCAAGCAGTTCACCGTCGCCGACGGCTATCTTTTCACGATGCTGACCTGGGGCGACCGGATGAAGTTCGACCTCTCGGCGATGCCCAACCTCGTTGCCTATAAAGACCGGGTCGCGGCGCGCCCGCAGGTACAGGAAGCGCTGAAGAAGGAAGGCCTCGCGCAGGCGAAATAAGCAGGGCTCCTCCAAAAGTGAAAGGCCGGATCGTCGATCCGACCTTTCCTGATTTTGCGCACGCGCGCTCTCAGGCCGCCGCCTTCTTCGGCGCGAAGCGGCCGTAGAAGGTCTCGCCCTTCGCCGCCATTTCTTCGAGCAGTTTCGGCGGGGTGAAGCGCGAGCCGTATTTCGCTTCCAGCTTGTGGCAGAGCTCGACGAACGTCTTGGGTCCCATGAAGTCGATATAGGACAGCGTGCCGCCGGTGAACGGCGCGAAGCCGAAGCCGAGGATGGAGCCGACATCGGCCTCGCGCGGATCGGTGATGACGTGGTCCTCGACGGTGCGCGCGGCTTCCACCGCCTGCACCACCAGGAAGCGCTGCTTCAGTTCCTCGATATCGAGCGTGTCAGGGTCGAGCTGCTTCGGCTGCAGCGCCGAGAGGCCGGGCCAGAGGCTCTTCTGGCCTTTGCCCTTCTCGGGATAGTCATAGAAGCCCTTGCTGTTCTTGCGGCCGAGACGGCCCTGCTTCTCGACCATCTCCACCATCAGGTTCCTCTGATCGGGGTTGATGGCGTTGGGGCCGAGATCGGCCTCCGTCGCCTTCATGATCTTCAGACCGAGATCGAGCGCGACTTCGTCGGAGAGCGAGAGCGGGCCCACGGGCATGCCGGCCATCTTGGCGCAGTTCTCGATCATCGCGGGCGGCACGCCCTCGAGGAACATCTCGTTGCCCTCGGCGACGTAGCGGCCGACGCAGCGGTTGGCGAAGAAGCCCCTGGAGTCGTTGACGACGATCGGCGTCTTGCCGATCTGCCGGACGTAATCCAGCGCGGTCGCGAGCGCGAGATCGCCGGTGTTCTTGCCCTTGATGATCTCGACCAGCATCATCTTCTCGACCGGCGAGAAGAAATGGATGCCGACGAACTTGCCCTGGTCCTTGAAGCCTTCGGCCAGCGAGGTGATCGGCAGCGTCGAGGTGTTCGACGCGAAGATCACGTCCGGCTTCATGTGCTCCTGCGCCTTCGCGAAGGTATCGGCCTTGACCTTGCGGTCCTCGAACACGGCCTCGATGACGAGGTCGACGTCCTTCAGCGCCGCATAGTCCGCGGTCGGCGTGATGCGCGCGAGCAGCGCTTCGGCATCCGCGGGCTTGGCGCGGCCCTTCTTGATCTGCTCCTCGATCACCTTCTGCGCATGCGCCTTGCCCTTGTCGGCGCTCTCCTGGTCGCGGTCGATCAGAACGACGTCGAGGCCGGCGCGGGCCGAGACGTAGCCGACGCTCGCACCCATGAAGCCCGCACCGATCACGGCGATCTTCTTAACCTTGGTTGCAGGCACGTCCTTCGGACGGCGTGCGCCCTTGTTGAGCTCCTGCATCGACAGGAACAGGCTGCGGATCATCGCGGCCGCTTCCTTCGAGCGCAGCACCGAGGTGAAGTAGCGCGACTCCACCCGCAGCGCGGCATCGATCGGCAACTGCAGGCCCTCATAGACGCAGCTCATGATGGCACGCGCGGCCGGATAATTGTCGTAGGTCTCGCGGCGATAGATCGCGTTGCCGGCCGGGAACATCATCATGCCGGCCTTGGAGAACACCGGACCGCCGGGCAGCTTGAAGCCCTTTTCGTCCCAGGGCGCGACCGCCTTGCCGCCGCCCTTGATCCAGTCCTTTGCGGCCTTGACGAGATCGGCGGCGGGAACGATGGCGTGAATGAGGTTGAGCGCCTTCGCCTTCTCGACGGTGACGGGATCGCCCTTGAGCAGGATCGTCATGGCGTCCTGCGGCGGCACCAGGCGCGGCACACGCTGCGTACCGCCGGCACCGGGGAATAGGCCGACCTTGACCTCGGGCAGGCCAAGCCGGGTCTTGGGATTCTCCGCGGCGACGCGGTAGTGGCAGCACAGCGTGATCTCGAAACCACCGCCGAGCGCGAGGCCGTTGATCGCGGCCGCCCACGGCTTGCCTGACGTCTCGATCGAGCGCAAAACCTGCGAGAAGCGGCGGCTCTGGTCGAACAACATCTGGTTCGCGGCGGTCTCGCCCTGCTCCTTGAAGACCTTGGCGTAGGCCTGGTTCATGCCTTCGAGCATGGAGAGATCCGCGCCGGCGCAGAATGCGTCCTTGGCGGAGGTGATGACAACGCCCTTCACCGCGGCATCCGCCGTGGTTTGCTTGACGATCGCGTCGAGCTCGTTGGTCGAGGTCTCGTCGAGCACGTTCATCGAGCGGCCCGAGATGTCCCAGGTGACGAGCGCGATGCCGTCTGCGTCGGTCTCAACCCTGAAGTTCTTGTACGACATGTTGCTTGCTCCTCGGGGCCGCAGCCGGTCTCAGGCGCGGCGGTTGACTGTGATATCGTGGTGATCTCGTAGGGTGGGCAAAGGCGCCCTTGCGCCGTGCCCACCATCTTTCGCGGAGATATCAATGGTGGGCACGTTTCGCTTTGCCCACCCTACGGCAGTTCGTTACACGCGCTCGATGATGGTCGCGGTGCCCATGCCGCCGCCGATGCACAGCGTGACGAGAGCGGTGGACTTGTTGGTGCGCTCCAGCTCGTCGAGCACGGTGCCGAGGATCATCGCGCCG
This sequence comes from Bradyrhizobium sp. MOS003, assembly GCF_003020125.1. Lineage (GTDB taxonomy): Bacteria > Pseudomonadota > Alphaproteobacteria > Rhizobiales > Xanthobacteraceae > Bradyrhizobium. Next base: position 624,552 of record NZ_PYFW01000002.1, read on the forward strand.
GTCGCCCCTAACGGATGGCCGAGCGCGATTGCGCCGCCGTTGACGTTGATCTTGGCGTTGTCGATGTCGAAGGCCTGGATGTAGCGCAGCACGACCGAGGCGAAGGCCTCGTTGAGCTCGAAGAGGTCGATGTCCGACTTCTTCATGCCGGAGCGCGCGAACAGCTTTTCGGTGACGTCGACCGGACCGGTCAGCATCATCGCTGGCTCGGAGCCGATGTTGGCGAACGCGCGGATCTTTGCACGCGGCTTCAGGCCATACTTCGCACCCGCCTCCTTGCTGCCGAGCAGCACGGCGCCGGCGCCGTCGACGATGCCCGAGGAATTACCGGCATGGTGCACGTAGTTGACGCGCTCGATCTCCGGATGGGACTGGATCGCAACGCCGTCGAAGCCGCCCATCTGCGCCATCATCGTGAACGACGGCTGCAGCTGCGCCAGCGACTGCATCGTCGTCGACGGACGCATGTGCTCGTCCTTGGCGAGGATGGTGAGGCCGTTGATGTCCTTCACCGGGACGATCGACTTGTCGAAGCGGCCTTCCTCCCAGGACTTCGCCGCGCGCTGCTGGCTCTGCACCGCATAGGCGTCGACGTCGTCGCGCGAAAAGCCGTATTTGGTCGCGATCAGATCCGCCGACACGCCCTGCGGCATGAAATAGGCCGGCACCGCCATCGACGGATCCATCGGCCAGGCACCGCCGGAGGCGCCGATGCCGACGCGGCTCATGGATTCGGCGCCGCCGCCGATCACCAGTTCATGCTGGCCGCTCATCACCTGGGCTGCGGCAAAGTTCACGGCATCGAGACCGGAGGCGCAGAAGCGGCTGATCTGCACGCCGGGCACGGCTTCGCCGAGACCGGCCTTCAGCGCCGCGAAGCGCGCGATGTCGGAGCCGGCTTCACCGACCGGATCGACCACGCCCAGGATGACGTCGTCGACGGAATCCTCGGGCAGATTGTTGCGGTCCTTCAGCGCCTTCAGCGGCACCGTCGCGAGTGCGAGCGCGGTGACTTCGTGCAGCGAACCGTCCGCCTTGCCGCGGCCACGGGGGGTGCGAACGTGGTCGTAGATGAATGCCTCAGGCATGACGCCCTCCTGATATGATGTTCGATACGATTGGGAGCAGGCAGCGGGAGCAGGCTCAGAACGCTTCCGCCGGCAATTCCATGATGGTGGCGCAGCCGGCCTGGATGCGCGCAAGATTGGCGGCGGTCTCCGGCAGCATCCGCTCCATGAAGAAACGGCCGGTGACGAGCTTGGTGGAGAGATAGGGCGTCGCCCCGCTCTCGGCAATCTTGGCATTCGTCACCTTGGCCATCTTGGCCCACATGTAGCCGAGCGCGACGAAGCCGAAGAGATGCAGGTAATCGGTTGCGGCGGCGCCGGCATTGTCGGGCTTCGCCATCGCGTTCTGCATCAGCCAGGTCGTGGCCTGCTGGAGATGGCCGAGCGAGGTCGAGAGCGGGGTGATGAACGGCTTCAGTGCCTCGTCGCCGCCGTTCTCCTTGGCGAAGGCCATGACTTCGCCGAAGAAGGCCATGATGGCGCGGCCGCCGTCGCGCGGCAGCTTGCGGCCGACGAGGTCGAGCGCCTGGATGCCGTTGGCGCCTTCATAGATCATGGCGATGCGCGCATCGCGCACGAACTGCTCCATGCCATGCTCGGCGATGTAGCCGTGGCCACCATACATCTGCTGCGCCTGCACCGCGTTGGCGAAGCCGTAGTCGGTGAGGAAGCCCTTCAGCACCGGGGTCATGAGGCCCATGTGATCGTCGGCGGCCTGGCGGTCCTTCGGGTCTTCGGAGCGGTGGGCGACGTCGCTCTTCAGCGCGGTCCACATCACGAAGGCGCGCGCGGCTTCGTTGAAAGCGCGGATCGAGAGCAGCGTGCGGCGCACGTCGGGATGCACGATGATCGGGTCGGCCTGCTTGTCCGGCGCCTTCACGCCGGTGAGCGAGCGGCCCTGGATGCGCTCGCGGGCATAGGCGACCGCGTTCTGATAGGCGACCTCGGACTGCGCGAGACCCTGCACGGCAACGCCGAGCCTCGCCTCGTTCATCATCACGAACATGCCCTGCATGCCCTTGTTCTCTTCGCCGATCAGCCAGCCGGTGGCGCTGTCGTAGTTCATCACGCAGGTCGAATTGCCGTGGATGCCCATCTTGTGCTCGATCGAGCCGCAGACGACGCCGTTGCGGGCACCGACCGAGCCATCCGGATTCACGAGGAACTTGGGCACCACGAACAGCGACACGCCCTTGATGCCGGCCGGTGCGCCCTCGATGCGGGCGAGCACGAGGTGGATGATGTTGGGGGCGAGGTCATGCTCGCCGGCGGAGATGAAGATCTTGGTGCCCGTGATCTTGAAGCTGCCGTCGGCCTGCCGCACCGCCTTGGTGCGGAGCATGCCGAGATCGGTGCCGCAATGCGGCTCGGTCAGGTTCATGGTGCCGGTCCATTCGCCGGCGACCATCTTCGGCACGTAAATCTGCTTCTGCTCGGGCGAGCCATGAACGATCAGCGCCGCGGTCGCGCCCATGGTGAGACCGCCATACATCGAGAACGCCATGTTGGCGGAGATCTGGAATTCGTTTACCGCCTGCGAGAGCGTCACCGGCAGGCCCTGGCCGCCGAACTCGGTCGGCGCCGACAGACCGAGCCAGCCGCCCTCCGCGACCTGCTTGAACGCTTCCTTGAAACCCTTCGGGGTGGTGACGCTGCCGTCATCGGCGCGCTTGCAGCCTTCGAGATCGCCCACGCGATTGAGCGGCTGCAGCACCTCTTCGGCGAGTTTGGCGGCTTCACCGAGAATGGCTTCACGCACGTCGCTCGACGCATCGGAGAAGCCGGCCAGATTGTCGTAGCGGTCGATCTGGAAGACGTCGTTGAGCAGGAAGTTCACGTCTTCGACGGGGGCTTTGTAGATCGGCATTGCGGTCTCCCGGCATGGGCTTGAAGTGGTGGAATTCTCTGAACGATCCCTGCGGCGCAGCTTCATCCGCGAGCTTAGCGGGTTCTGCAACCTCGGGGCAGGGTCATGACTGGGCGGCCAACTGCTCCGCCATCAGGCGGTGCAGCATGTTGATCGCCTTGAGCGGACGCACCATCACCTTGAAATGCGTGATGTGTCCCTCGGCATCGAAGCTGATGATGTCGACACCATTGATCTCGATACCGTCGATCATGGTCTTGAATTCGAGCACGGCGCCGCGCTCGCTGGTCCACTCACCGACATAGGTGAAGCCGGGACCACCGAGCACCTTCTCGGCACTGGAGAGGTATTTGAAGGTGATGTCGCGCCCGCGCTGCGGCGAATGCACGACGGGACTTTCGAAGACGGCGTCGGGATGCAGGAGGCCCCAGAGCGCGGCGCGATCATGAGACTTCATGTAGGCGTACCAGGAGTCGAGACCGGTCATTCTCGGGTGCCTCCCTCAAGGCCATGTAAAAAATGCGAAAACAACCCCATGCACAGTAGAGATCTGATTGATTTCGTTGAGCTTTTACAGGCCGGATTTCGAGGCCGTCCTGCAGAGTCCATATGCACATTGACGCATATGCGCCAATGCGCATAAAGTCAAGCGAGTTGGTCGAGGTCGAAGAAGGAGGCCGGTCATGGCACTGGGCGACGCAATCCTCGCATGCCTGACGGAACGTCCGATGACGGGCTACGAGCTCGCCAAGACGTTCGACTCCTCTATCGGCTTCTTCTGGAAGGCCGACCACCAGCAGATCTACCGGGAGCTCTCCAAGCTGCGCGACCGCGGCCACATCCAGGGCCGCGAGGTCGTGCAAACAGGCAAGCCCAATAAACTCATCTATACGCTCACTCCCGAGGGCCGAACAGCGCTGCGGCACTGGGCCGCGCGGCCGAGCACGCCGCCTTCGATCAAGGACGACCTCCTGATCCGCCTGCATGCGCTCGACAGCATCGACATCGAGCCCATGCGCACCGATCTGATGGCCCGCTTGGAGCACCACCGCGACCGCCACGCCAATTACGAGCGCATTTTGAAGAAGCGCTTTCCGGAGGGAATGGCGGAGGGCCGGCTTGATCTCGGTAACCTGCTCCTGCTCCGCCTGGGGGCGCGCCATGAGCAAATTGTCGCCGACTTCTGCGAGGAGGCGCTCGATGCGCTGTCGGCGATGAGCGGCAAGGCCACGGTGGTGCCGCTGGAAGACGGCAAGCGCGAGGGGAAGGGCTGAGGCGGACGTCTGGATGAAAGTATCGAGAACCGCGAGAAGTCGTCGCGGGGCGGGAACATCGACGGTCCGTTAAACGGGCAAATTGTCGCTCATCCCGGGCGGCACGTCGCCCTGCTCGGACCGCTCGGCCAACAGCTCTTTTTCAGCCTCATACCAGAAGGCATCCATTTTCTCGTTGGGTTCGCCGGCACCCTTCCAGATTTCATAGGCGCGTTTGCGAACATCTTCTTCGGTCAGACCAGCCATTCTCAGCCATCCTTCGTTGCTGCAGCTCCAAGCGGCCAGCACGCATAGAGTTCCTTCCTGGAGCGTGGGGAGGGCGAGATTTGCGACCGCATCCGACGGTCCGAGCGGGAGCAGGCCGCCCAACTTTAAGACACCCGCGACGCGTTCCTTAACCCGTTATTTACCGTAACGGACAAAAGTCGGTTTTCGAGGCAGACGACCCGCGCCATATCCGATTGTCTTGCAACCGGCACGCGTGGGGAGACTGGAGGCGCCGGGTGGGGCGTCGGAGTCGGAACCGGACAGAGTCATGAATTCGCGCGTATCGTGGAGTGTTGACGGCATCGATCCATCCGTCAGGGAGCGGGCCGAAGCTGCTGCGCGTCGTGCCGGCATGTCACTCAACGATTGGCTGAACTCCACCCTCGGCGAGACCGCTCCCCCCAACTTTCGCGAACCTTACGACCAGCGCCCGCAGGCTCCGCCCGCTCCGAGCCAGGAGAGCCGCGAAGTCGCCGACATCCACCAGCGGCTCGACGCGATCACCCAGCAGATCGAACGGATTTCCAAGCCCGTGCAGCGCAGGGATACTCCACGACAGGATTCGTCGCGGCAGGACCCTACGCGGCCTGACGGCGCGCGCGAGCAAGGCGTTGCGCGCCAGCTCAACGATGCGATTTCGCGGCTCGATGCACGGCTGTCGCAAATCTCAAGGCCGCAGCAGCCTCAACCGCAGCTGCCCCCGGCTCCGCGCCCGGCGCCGGCCGACGCGCGCCAGCGCCAAGCCGATGCGGTCGAGCGTGCGGCAGCGCAGGTCTATCGCAACGCCCCGCCCCTGAGCCCCGCTTCGTTCGACGTCGCCGTCGCCGAGATCACCGCGCGACAGAGCGAGCTCGACGGCTTCACGCCGCGGCAAATGCCGCCGCGTGCCGCGCCCTCGATCGCGCCCAATGCCGCTCCCTGGGCCGCTCCAGTCGCACCTCCGATGGCGCCACCCGCGCCTGCCTATGCTCCGCCGCCACCGCAGCCGGGGCCGGATTTTTCCGCGCTCGAGCGCCATCTGCTCAAGATCACGAGCCAGATCGAGTCGCTGCAGCGCCCCGACAATACCGAGCAGGCGATCAATGCGTTCCGCAGCGAGCTTGCCGAGATCCGCAACGCCATCACCGAGGCGATGCCGCGGCGCGCGATCGAGTCGATCGAGAACGAGATCCGTTCGCTGCACCGGCGGATCGACGAGACGCGTTCCAACGGCACCGACGGCCAGGTGCTGTCAGGCATCGAGCACGCGCTGTCCGACATCAAGCAGGTGCTGCGCACGCTGACGCCGGCGGAGCAGCTCACCGGCTATGACGAGGCGATCCGCAATCTCGGCGCCAAGCTCGACCTGATCCTGCGCGCCAATGACGATCCCTCGACGGTGCATCAGCTCGAAAGCGCGATCGCAGCGCTGCGCGGCATCGTCTCCAACGTCGCCTCCAATGAAGCGCTGGCACGCCTGTCCGAAGACGTACAGCTGCTATCGTCCAAGGTCGACCAGGTCACCCGCGCCTCCGGCCAGGGCGACAGCTTTGCGGTGCTGGAGCAGCGCATCGCGGCGCTCACCGCGGCGCTGGAAACGCGCGAGCGGCCGCAAGCCACCGAGAGCACCGAGCACCTGGAATCCGCGATCCGCGCGCTGTCGGACCGTTTCGACCGCATGCAGGTCGGCAACGATTCGGCCTCGACCTTTGCCCATCTCGAACAGCGCGTCTCGTATCTGCTGGAGCGGATCGAAGCCGCCGCCGATCCGCGCAACGGCAATTTGAGCCGCGTCGAGGACGGCCTGCACGACATCCTCAGGCACCTCGAGCGGCAGCAGGCGACCTATTCCGCGCTGGCCGAGAGCCGCAGCTCCGCGGCCCCGGCCGATTCCGGAGTGGTCGATCTGGTCAGGCGCGAGCTGTCCGACATCCGCTTCAGCCAGACCGAGACCAACCGCAGCACCCAGGACTCGCTCGACGCCGTCCACAGCGCGCTCGGCCATGTCGTCGACCGCCTCTCGATGATCGAGGGCGATCTGCGCGCGGTGCGCACCGCGCCGCCGGCCCCTGCGCCGATGCCGATGGCCGCGCCCATGGAGCCCGCTCCGCCGATGGCGCGTGAGCCGCGGCCGCAAGCCCAGCAGCCGAAATACGATCCCAAGCCCGAGCTGCCGAACCCCGCCGCGCAGCAACACGGCCAAAGCGCCTTCGCCCAAGCCGCCTTTTCCGCCGCGCCGCGTGAATTCCATGCCCCTGCCCCTGTCGCGCCGCCGCCGGTGCCATCGGCACCACCGGTGCCGCCGCGCGCGATCAGCGAGATCCTGGAACCGCACACGGTGCCCACGCGCGCCGCGCTCGCGCCGGAATTGCCGCCGGATCATCCGCTCGAGCCGGGCACACGGCCCGGTGGGCGGGTTGCCACGCCCTCGGAACGCATCGCCGCCTCCGAAAGCGCGATCAGCGACATTCCCGCCGCTGCGAAAGAGCCGGTGTCGTCGTCGAGCTTCATCGCGGCCGCCCGCCGCGCCGCTCAAGCCGCCGCCGCTCAGCCGGAAGCGCCGGCGCGCGGTGCCAAGGGTACCAAGGGTGGTGCGAAGGCCGGGGCCGATCGCGCCAAGGACAAGGACGGCAGCTCGACCATCACCTCGAAGATCCGCTCGCTGCTGGTCGGCGCGAGCGTGGTCGTCATCGTGCTCGGCACCTTCAAGATGGCGATGAACCTGCTCGAGGGCGGCCCGTCGCCGGCGCCGCAGGCCATGGACAATACGTTGAGCCAGCCGGCGCCGCAGGCCCCGCCGCCGCCGGTGATCGAGAACAAGCCGGCCACGCCCGAGCAGGTCACGCCGTCGATGACCTCGCCGACGCCGATCGGACGGCAATCCCAGAACAACGCCGCGCCGGCAGCTGCTGCGCCCGGCCCGGCCAACTCGGCCTCGGTTGAAATTCCCCCGGCGCCCGCCGCAGCCGTGCCGCCGCCTGCCGCGAGCAGCGACGTCACCGGCGCGCTGTCGGGCACGAGCCGCGCCAAGCTCGGCATGATCCAGGTGCCGCCGAGCGAAAAACTGCCTGACGGGATCGGCGGCCCGCTGCTGCGCACCGCCGCGATGAAGGGCGATGCGACCGCGGCCTACGAGATCGGCCTGCGCTTTGCCGAAGGCAAGGGTGTTGCCACGAATTACGACGAAGCGGCCAAATGGTACGACCGCGCGGCGCAGGCCGGCGTGATCCCCGCGACCTTCCGCCTCGGCACGCTCTACGAGAAGGGCCTCGGCGTGAAGAAGGACGCCGACATCGCCCGCCGCTACTACACCCAGGCCGCCGAGCGCGGCAACGCCAAGGCGATGCACAATCTCGCGGTGCTCGACGCCGACGGCGGCGGACGCGGCGCCAACTACAAGAGCGCGGCAATGTGGTTCCGCAAAGCCGCCGATCGCGGCGTCGCCGACAGCCAGTTCAACCTCGGCATCCTCTATGCCCGCGGCATCGGCGTCGAACAGAACCTCGCCGAATCCTACAAATGGTTCAGCCTCGCCGCCGCTCAGGGCGACACCGACGCATCCGGCAAGCGCGACGACGTCGCCAAGCGCCTCGACCCGCAATCGCTCGCGGCCGCCAAGCTCGCGATCCAGACCTTCAGCGCCGAGCCGCAGCCCGACGACGCGGTCAACGTTACGGCTCCGAACGGCGGCTGGGACAGTGCGCCGCAGGCAAGCGCCAAGCCCGCGCCGAAGCCGGTCGCGGCCAAGCGCTCGGCCTCCGCGGCGCATTGAGGCGCTGGCATTTAGATCGAACCAAGTGAGCCACAAGCTCGGTGCACCTCTCCCGCTTGCGGGAGAGGTCGGCGCGTCCCGGGCGATGCGAAGCATCCTCCCGCGCGCCGGGTGAGGGTTCTATCCTCTGGGGGATTGTCCCGTTGTGGAAATACCCTCTGCCCGACCCTCCCCCGCAAGCGGGGGAGCGAGCGCACCTGCGATGACGCCAAGCTTCATCGCACTCTCCTCTTCACCCATTCACCACGCCCGAAATTCCGGGTCCCTCCCCGCTCCAAATTCCGCTATTGAGAGACGCGGCAATCGTTCCGACCTTCCGGCGGGCGTTGCGCGACAATCGATCAGTCTCGCCGGAGCGTGGTCCTTCGATGCAGCTCTACCTTCCGATCGCCGATCTTCCCGTCAACGTCTTCCTGGTGCTGGCGATGGGCGCCGCGGTCGGCTTCGTCTCGGGCATGTTCGGGATCGGCGGCGGCTTCCTGATGACGCCGCTGCTGATCTTCATCGGCATCACGCCGGCGGTGGCGGTCGCCTCGGTCGCGAGCCATATCGCAGCTTCCTCGTTTTCCGGCGCGCTGTCCTACTGGCGGCGGCGTGCGATCGATCCGGCGCTGGCGGGCGTGTTGCTCTGCGGCGGCGTCACCGGCACGGCGCTCGGGGTGTGGACCTTCACGCAGCTGCGCGCGCTCGGTCAGCTCGACCTGATGATCGCGCTCTCCTACGTCGTGCTGCTTACCACGGTCGGCAGCCTGATGTTCTCGGAAGGGCTGCGCGCCCTGATGCGAACCCGGCGCGGCGCGCTGCCGCCGCGCCGCACGCACAACTGGATCCACGGCCTGCCGCTGAAGATGCGGTTCAAGCGCTCGAAGATCTATCTGTCGGTCATCCCCGTGGTGGTCGTCGGCATTATGATAGGCTTCATCGGCGCCATCATGGGCATCGGCGGCGGCTTCATCCTGGTGCCGATCATGATCTATCTCTTGCGGGTGCCGACCTCGACGGTGATCGGGACCTCGATGGTGCTGACGCTGGTCACGATGCTGTTCGCGACCATGCTGCATGCGGTGACCAATCATCTCGTCGACGCGGTGCTGGCACTGATCCTGATGGTCGGCGGCGTCACCGGCGCGCAGTTCGGCGTCCGCGCCGGGCAGAAGATCCGCGGCGAGCAGCTACGGCTGCTGCTCGGCCTTCTGATCCTCTCGGTCGGAATCCGCTTCGCGGTCGAGCTGGTGATCCAGCCCGCGGACCTCTTCACCATCCGCGAGGTAGGGGGCAGCAGCTGATGCGCACGCTCGTCGCAGCGCTTCTCATCCTCATGCTCGGCTCGGTGGCGCGGGCCGAGCGGCTGATCGTGTCGGTTTCCAACCACCGCGTCACCGTGACTCCGAACTATTCGGGCGAGGAGCTGGTGCTGTTCGGCTCGGTCGAGAAGGACGCGACGACGCCCGCCGATCGCACCGCCTACGATCTGGTCGTCACCGTGATGGGCCCGCGCGCCGACATGGTGACGCGGCGCAAGGAACGCACCTTCGGCATCTGGATCAACACCGATTATCGCCAGTTCCTGCAGGTGCCGAGCTATCTGGCACTGTTCGCCAACCGCCCCTTCGACGCGGTCACCTCGCCCGAGATCGCGCGGCGCCAGCAGGTTGGGTTGAACAACGTGCTGCTCACGCAGAGGGTCAGCGGCGACTTTGCCGACGTGGTGCCGAACGACGCATTCCGCTCGGCCTTCATCCGCCTGCGCACCCAGCGCGGGCTCTATCGCGAGGATCCGAGCGCGGTTACGTTCCTGACGCCGACCCTGTTCCGCACCGGAATCCCGCTGCCGGCGGAGGTGCCGATCGGCACCTACGAAGTCGAGATCAGACTGTTTGCGAACGGCGCGTTCATCGGCAAGACCGAGACCGCGTTCGAGATCGTCAAGGTCGGCTTCGAGCAGTTCGTCGCCACCACCGCGGGGCAGAACGGGCTGATCTACGGCCTCGTGACCGCCGCGATGGCGCTGATGACGGGATGGATGGCGTCGATCGTGTTTCGGAAGGATTAGCCGTCGTCATTCCGGGGCGCGCGCGGCGCGAACCGCACCTGAGAATCCATTCATCCGCGGAGTTGGTGCCCGATGGATTCCGGGCTCGAGGCTTCGCCTCGCCCCGGAATGACAGCTTCTAGGCGGCCACCTTCGCCGGCCGCGTCACCAGGTAGATGCCGAGCGCGACCGGGATGATGCCGAGCAGGTCGCGCGCCTCGACATGCTCACCGAGGACAAGATACGCGAACAGCATGCCGAGCGGCGGCATCAGGAAATGATAGGCGCTGGCGGCGGTGGCGCCGCACACTTTCAGGAGATGGAACCAGAGCCAATAGGCGAGGATCGAGCCGCCGAGCACGAGGAACGCAAAGGCGCCGATCAGCCCCGGCGTGAAGTCGATCGCGTGCACGTCGGCGAAGGTCAGCGCAACCGGCGTCAGCGCGAGGCCGGCAGCGAGGTTCTGCACGCCGTTGCCGATCCACAGCGATCCCTTCGGCGCCAGCAGCTTGAACAGGATCGTCCCGGCGACGAGCGAGGCCAGCGAGGCCAGCGTGAAGACGATGCCGTGCAGGGAATCCGTGCCGACCGACAGCCGATGCCAGACGATCAGCGTCACGCCGGTGATGCCGAGAAGCAGGCCGCCGGCCTTGCGCCAGGTCATGCCCTCGCCGAGCAGCAGCGCCGCGAGCGCCGCGGTGAAGACCGGGTTGGCCGAGACGATCAGGCCGCCGAGGCCGGCCGAGACCGATTGCAGGCCGGTGTAGCCGAGGCCGAGATAGAGCGCGTTGTTGGCAATCCCGAGCACCGCGAAGATCGCCGCATCGCGCCACGACAACGACCAATCGCCGCGGATCAGCGTGGCGCCCAGGATCAAGATGCCGGCGAGCGAGAAGCGCGCCGCGAGCAGGATCAGCGGCGGGCAATGGGTGACGCCGATCTTGCCGGCGACGAAGGCGTAGCTCCAGAGCAGGCAGAACAGGCCGATGGCGAGCGGCAACGTGTTGAAGCGGGTGCGGGGGGCCGAAATCGAGGGGGCGAGCGACATGGGGCATTCTCCTGAGCCTCGATCTAGGGACCCGGCTTGTCATTTGGAAATTAAATGATTAACTCATCGCCAGTTGATTTTCGAATGGAGGCCGCCATGCTCGATCTCGAGCTGCTGCGCAGTTTCGTCTCGGTGGTCGAGGCCGGCGGCTTCACCCGCGCCGGCGAGCGCGTCCACCGCACGCAATCGACCGTCAGCCAGCAGATCAAGCGGCTGGAGGACGACGTCGGCCAGGTGCTGCTGCATCGCGACGGCAAGAACGTGCGCCCGACCGAGGCTGGCGAGCGGCTGCTGTCTTATGCGCGGCGGCTGCTCTCGCTCGCCGAGGAGGCGCGCGACGTGCTGCGCCAGCCGGACGGCGAAGGCGCGATCCGGCTCGGCATCCCCGAGGATTTCGCGGCGTACCGTCTGACCAAATTACTGGGGGCGTTCTCGCGCTCGCATCCAGGCCTGCGGCTCGACGTGCGCGCCGACCAGAGCAAGCATCTGGCGCGCGATCTCGAACGCGGCGAGCTCGACCTTGCGCTGTTCAAGCGTGCGGCCGGCGAGAAGGGCGCGATCGCGGTTTGGCCGGAGCGCGTGCACTGGGTCACCAGCAAGAGCCATCCGGTCGATGTCCACGCCGCGTCCGTGCCGCTGATCGGCTTCCCGGCGGGCTGCCTCTACCGTGCCGGCGCCATCCACGCGCTGGAAAGCGTCGGCCGTGCCTGGCACATGGCCTATTCCTCGTCGAGCCTGTCAGGCATCCAGGCCGCGGTCGCCGCCGGCATGGGACTGAGCATCCTGTCGGAGATGTCGATCCAGTCCGACCACCGCGTGCTGACGGCGAAGGAGGGTTTTGCCCCGATCAACAAGACCGAGGTCGCACTGATGGCCTCGCCCGATGCGAGCCCGGCAACGCTGCGGCTTGCGGATCGCCTCGCCGAATTTTGCGATGCGGTGCAGGCCAAGGCAGCGTGAAGCCGCTCAGCAGTTTCACAGGCTTTTCCTCCACACTGATGGCTGAATTGATCGGCAATCTAGCGCCGAATCCCGGTTTCTCCGTGCTCGCCCGGGTTTCCAAATCGGCCCGTTCCTTGCATAAATTTACGACAGCGCAGTGCAAGGCCGCATCGGTGACAGTTCCGGTGCAGGGGCAAGACGCGTAAAGTTTAGTGGTGAGTTCGACCAGGAAGTGACGGCTTTGCAAGATCAATCGTTCCAGCCCAGTTTTCCCGCCCCCGGCCAGCCGATCGACGAACTCGCGCTGGCCGAGATCAAGGGCACGATCCTGGCGAAGCTGCGCCTTGCCATCGGCAAGGATGCGGGGATGGCGACCAAGCACGACTGGTACCAGGCCGCGGCGCTGGCGCTGCGCGATCGTGTCGTGCATCGGTGGCTCACGGCCGAGAAGCACAGCTACGACGCGGGCCGCAAGCGCGTCTATTATCTCTCGCTCGAATTCCTGATCGGCCGTCTCTTCAGCGACGGGCTCAACAACATGGGCCTGCTCAAGATCTTCGAGGTCGCGCTCGGCGATCTCGGCGTCTCGCTGCCGGAGTTGCGCAAATGCGAACCGGACGCCGCCCTCGGCAATGGCGGCCTCGGGCGCCTCGCCGCCTGTTTCATGGAGAGCATGGCGACGCTGTCGATCCCCGCGATCGGCTACGGCATCCGCTATGATTACGGCCTGTTCCGCCAGATCATCAACCAGGGCTGGCAGCAGGAATATCCCGACGAATGGCTGAGCTTCGGCAATCCCTGGGAATTGCAGCGGCCCGAGGTGATCTACGACATCAATTTCGGCGGCGACGTCGAGCATGTCGACGACAAGGGCCGCGACCGCGCGATCTGGCATCCGGGCGAGACCGTGCAGGCGATCGCCTATGACACGCCGATCGTGGGCTGGCGCGGCCAGCACGTCAACGCGCTCCGGCTGTGGTCGGCGCGTTCGCCCGATCCGTTGAAGCTGGATGCCTTCAACAAGGGCGACTATGTCAGCGCCACCGCCGAGCAGTCGCGCGCGGAAGCGATCTGCAAATTCCTCTATCCGAACGACGAGAGCCCGGCGGGCCGCGAGTTGCGGCTGCGCCAGGAATATTTCTTCGTCTCGGCCTCGCTGCAGGATCTGATCAAGCGGCACCTCGCCTCCGACGGCCAGCTGCGCAGCCTTTCGTCGAAGGTCGCGGTGCAGCTCAACGACACCCATCCGAGCCTTGCCGTCACCGAGCTGATGCGCATCCTCGTCGATCTGCACAATTTCCGCTGGGACGAGGCCTGGAAGGTCACGGTCGCCACGCTGTCCTACACCAACCACACGCTGCTGCCCGAGGCGCTCGAGACCTGGCCGGTCGAGCTGTTCGAGCGGCTGCTGCCGCGGCACCTGGAGATCATCTACCGCATCAACGTGCAGCATCTCGCGCTTGCGGAGGCGCGCGCCCCCGGCGACATCGACTTCCGCGCCTCGGTCTCGCTGATCGACGAGAAGAGCGGCCGTCGCGTGCGTATGGGCCAGCTCGCCTTCGTCGGCTCGCACCGCATCAACGGCGTCTCGGCGATGCATTCGGACCTGATGCGCGAGACCGTGTTCCACGATCTCAACCATCTCTATCCCGGCCGCATCACCAACAAGACCAACGGCATCACCTTCCGCCGCTGGCTGATGCTGGCGAACCCGAAGCTGACGGACTTGTTGCGCGAGACCTGCGGCGAGGCCGTGCTCGACGATCCGACCCAGCTCTCGCTGATCGAGGCGCGCGCCAGCGACGTCGAATTCCAGAAGAGGTTTCGCAGCGTCAAGCTTCACAACAAGACCGCGCTGGCCCGCCTGATCGGCGAGCGGCTCGGCATCAAGGTCGACCCGACCGCGCTGTTCGACGTGCAGATCAAGCGCATCCACGAATACAAGCGCCAGCTGCTCAATATCATCGAGACCGTCGCGCTGTACCAGGCGATCAAGGACGATCCCAACGGCAATTGGGTGCCGCGAGTGAAGATCTTCGCAGGCAAGGCGGCGGCCAGCTATCGCTATGCCAAGCTGATCATCAAGCTGATCAACGACGTCGCCGAGGTCGTCAACAACGATCCCGCCATCGGCGGCAAGCTCAAGGTCGTCTTCCTGCCCGACTACAATGTCAGCCTGGCCGAAGTGATCATTCCCGCAGCCGACCTGTCCGAGCAGATCTCGACCGCCGGCATGGAGGCGTCCGGCACCGGCAACATGAAGCTGTCGCTCAACGGCGCCCTCACCATCGGCACTCTCGACGGTGCCAATATCGAGATCCGCGACCATGTCGGCGCGGAGAACATCGCGATCTTCGGCATGGAAGCCGGCGACGTGATGATCCGGCGCAAGCAGGGGCTGGACGCCTCCGACGTGATCCGCAACTCGCCGAAGCTCTCGCGCGCCATCAACGCGATCGGCACCGGCGAGTTTTCGCCCGGCGACCCCGGTCGTTTCGAATCCATCGCGCATGCGCTGCGCTATCTCGACCATTACATGGTCAGCGCCGATTTCGATTCCTATTACGAGGCGCAGCGCGCAGTCGATGCGCGCTGGCTGGTCTCGCCGGCCTGGACCCGCGCGTCGATCCTCAACGTCGCGCGCATGGCGTGGTTCTCCTCGGACCGCACCATCCGCGAATATGCCGAGGAGATCTGGAACGTTCCGGTGAATCCGACCACGCCGCTGCTGCCCAATCTGCGCGACGCCGCCGGCTGATTTTCCGCGACGTGGAAGCAGCGTTACCCCGCAGGTAGTTGCGCAAGCCGGCGACGGACGTGGTATGACGTCCGTCATTGAACGCCGGATCGACAAATGCACGCCAAGCTTCCTCACCCATTCGACGACGCCACCCGCGTCACCGCCGGCGATTCCAGCTGGCAGGGGCATACCAGCGACGATTACTGGGCCTTCGTCGGTCCGTTCGGCGGCGTCACCGCCGCGACCATCTTGCGCGCGCTGATCGAGCATCCGCAACGCGCCGGCGATCCGCTCGCGCTCACCGTCAATTATTGCGCGCCGATCGCCAAAGGGCCGTTCGATCTCGACGTGCGGCTGGTGAAGGCCAACCGCTCCAGCCAGCACTGGAGCGTCGAGCTCAGCCAGGGCGGCGGCGAGGTCGCGACGCTCGCCACCGCCGTGTTCGCCGAGCGCCGTCCGTCCTGGGAGCACAGGGTGGCGCAATATCCGGATGCAAAGCCGTTCGAGGAGACGCTGCCTTTTCCGAACATCAAGGCCTCATGGGCCAACCAGTACGAATTCCGCTTCGTCGAGGGCGAGATGCGGATCGGCCCGCCGCAGGCCGAGCTCGCCAGCACCTATTCGAAAATCTGGATCAGCGATCGCGAACCACGCAAGCTCGACATGCCGTCGCTGATGTCGATGTCCGACGCCTTCTTCGGCCGCATCTTCCACGCGCGGCGCGAACTGGTGCCGTTCGGCACGGTGTCGCTGACGACCTATTTCCATACCGACAGCGAAGCGCTGGCGGCCGAGAACGTCACACGCGTATTGGCGACGGCCGATTCGAAGATCATGCACAAGAGCTACGCCGACCAGAATGCCGAGCTGTGGTCGCCGAACGGCCGGCTGCTCGCGACGACGACACAGATCGCGTATTTCAAGGCGTGAGCTCTCTCCACCCCTCGTCCCGTTCTCGCCGGGGTTCCTAACTTGCCATTCGCTGCCTCAGGCTCTGATAAAACGCCGTCTCGAAATTCATGTAACCGATGAACGACGTTGGATCGCCGAACGGGAGAATCTGCGTGGCCCAGAACCCGCCGACCCCGTTCTGCCGGTCGATCCAATAGAACAGATTGGCAAGGCCCGCCCAGCCGAGGGCGCCGGCGGGACGCCCGGTGGGTGCTTCCTGGTCGTTGATCATGAACGAGAGTGCCCAGGACTTCGATTGACCCGGGAAGAACTCGGCATCATTGCACAGCGCCGGGATGACGCCGGTGATCGGTGTCACCTTCTTGTCTCCGAGATGGTTCTTCTCCGCCATGCGCACGGTCTCCGCCTTCAACACGCGGCCATGCTCGCCAGCGCCGTCGTTCAACCACATCCGGATGAAGCGCATGTAGTCGCCGACCGTGCCGTAAAGGCCGTGGCCACCCATGTGCACTTCAGGCTCGGCGGGGAGCTCGAAATCCATCGGCGTCAACGAGCCGTCGGCGCCGCGCGCGTGGATGCCCGCCAGCTTGCTGCGCATGGCGTCGGTCAACTCGAAGGTCATGCTTCCGATTCCGAGCGGCTCGAAGATGCGCGTCTTGAAAACCTCTCCAAGCCGGCGCCCGGTGATGGCCTCGACGATTTGGCCGCACCAGTCGAGATTTGTGCCGTAATCCCAACGCTCGCCCGGATCGAACAGCAGCGGCGTCATCAGGCAGGCTTTGGAAGCGGTGATGACGCTGAGCTGCCCCTTCTCCTCGGCCAGGCGGTTGTAGGTGCGGTTGATGAAGTCGTAGCTGAGGCCGGCGGTATGCGTCATCAGCATCCGCGTGGTGATGTCCCGCTTGGGCGCCCGCAGCATCGGCTCACCCGCGGCATCGAAGCCCTCGATGACCTGGAGCTTGCCGATGTCCGGAGCGTAGCGCTTGGCCGGTGCGTCGAGATCGAGCTTGCCCTCTTCCACCAGTTGCAGCACGGCCGTGCCGGTGATCGCCTTGGTCGTGGAGAAGATGGCGAAGATGCTGTCTGTCGTCATCCCGGCTGGCTGGTCGAGACGCCTTTTCCCAGCTGCGCCTTCGTAGATGTTGCGATCGCGGTTCGTCACCATCGCGACGACGCCGGGCACACGCGGCGTGGACGTGACGACGCCGTCGAGAACGGCGTCTGCGGCAGCACCGAAATTCGTGCTCATGATTGTCCTCCCGTTGTATTGAATGAATTCCGTCGATGCAGCGCCTTGCGAGCACTCAGCTCATGGTAAAGCCCTGGTAGCCGCTGGCAGCGACCTCGTCGCATTTCTGCCGATAGGCGCCGACGCCCCCGCAATAGGACAGTACGCGGCGCGGTTTGCCTTCGACGTTCGAGCCCAGGTACCAGGAATTGGTCTTCGCGATCAGCGTCGCGTTGGCGGTCTCATCGTGATGCGCCACCCATCCGTCTTCGGCATCCTTGGTCGGCTCAACCACCTTCAGGTTCTTTGCACGCACGAACCTGATGCAATCGTCGATCCATTCGACCTGCTGCTGGAGACAGGTGGTCATGTTGCAGAGCGCAGCCGACGGGGCCAGCGGCACCGCGGTCGTGAACAGGTTCGGATAGCCGTGAACCTGCAGGCCCATCGTGGTGCGGATATCCTTGCTCCAATCCTCCTTCAGCGACCGCTCGCCGCGGCCCCTGATATCGATGCGTGTCAACGCGCCGGTACCGGCGTCGAATCCGGTCGCCAGAATGATGACGTCGAGCTCGTGGATCGTCCCGTCCGCGGTCTGGATACCCGTGGGTGTCACGCGTTCGATCGGATTGGCCTTGACGCTGACGATCTCGACATTGGGGCGATGGAAGGCTTCGAGAAAGTTCTGCTCCAGTGGCACCCGATGCGTCCCGAAACCGTAGTCGGCCGGAATCAGGGCATCGCACAGCTTTGGATCCTTCAGTCGTTCGCGCATCTTCTCGCGCACGAAGTCCGAGATTTCGGCGTTGACCTCGGCGTCGAAGAACAACTCGGCGAAGGACGATATCCATAGCTTCAGAGAGCCGTCGTTCCAGCAATCCTCGATCACCTCCCGGCGCCGCTCCGGCGTCAGTCCGGCCCAAGCGTGCTCGAAATCGTATTCGAATCCGGTGAAGGTATGTGGCAGGCGCTCCGTGAGGTGCTGGAATTTCGACTTGTAGGCCTCCGCGTCTTCCTTGCTGTACTTGGGGTTCTTCATCGGAATCATGTATTGCGGCGTGCGAACAAACACTTTCAAATGACCGACCTCGCCGGCGATGGTCTGGATGACCTGGATGCCGGTTGCGCCGTTGCCGATAACGCCGACGCGCTTGCCGCCGAATTCGACCGGCTCCCTGGGCCAGCGCGCCGTGTGGAACAGTTGCCCCTTGAACGTCTCCTGTCCCGGAAACGATACGTAAGGCGCGGAGAGCATGCCGCAGCAGGTGATCAGGAACTGGGTATCGATCACGTCACCCCTGTCGGTCGTGACCAGCCAGCGCTGTGTGGCTTCGTTGAAATGGGCGCTTTTGACGATCGTCCCGAACTGGATGTCCTTGCGCAGATCGAGGCTGTCGGCGATGTAGTTGAGCCAGCGTTCGATCTCCGGCTGGCCGGGAAATTTCTCGCTCCAGCTCCATCCCTTGTAGAGTTCCTCGGAGAACAGATACTGGTAGATGTGGCTCTCTGAATCGAAGCGGGCGCCAGGATAGCGATTCCAATACCAGGTGCCGCCTACGCCTGCAGCTGCGTCAATCGCCCTGACCTTCAATCCCTGTTCGCGCAAACGGTAGAGCTGATAGAGCCCGGCGACGCCGGCTCCAACAACCACCGCGTCGAATTTCGCCGTTACCTGCGCGCCGTTGCTTCCGTTGAGATTGGTCGCCGCTTCTGCCATTTTTCCCTCCCGGGTCTTTCTAGAGCGCGCGGCCTTCCCCACCCGTCGTGTGATCGGATGATCGTGCATCGCGTCATTCGTCGGTCCTGCGGTTGCCTGCGGCTTTTCACCGTTCTTCCGCAATCGCAGGGAACGCGAGGGAGGCTATGAGGCGGGCTGCGCTCCCGGCTTGAACAAAACCGACAATCCTTTGAATGAAGCCGGAACTCGGCGCCGACCCTGCTCGAGCGCGCTTGGCAAATGGCAAATCCGGCCTATGCTCTGCCTTGCTGATCGGCCAACGAGAACAACAAGCAGCCGACCACGCCAAAACTCCAGGGAGGAGGCTCGCGCGATGGGGCAGTTCATCACGGTCGAGGAGCTGCCACGCTATGCTCCCGGCGAAATGATGTTGGACAGTTCAGCGGTGGGCAAAGCCGATTTTCGGCTCCGCGTGTTCCGCTATGGGCCATCCGATATCTGGGTGCCGCCGTCCGAAAACTTTTTGATCGTGATTTATCGCGAAGGCACGACGGCGATGAACCGCCGCGTGACCGGATCCTGGAAGCAGGATCAGGTCGGCCGCGGTGTCACGACGCTCCTGACGCGCGCGGAAGCTTCGAACTGGCGATGGTGTCATGACGTCGAGGTCAGTCATTTCTACATCTCGCCTGATCTCATGGCGAAGACCGCAAGCGAGGCTTTTGACCAGGACACCGAAAGTGTCGAGCTTCATGATCTGCTCAGGATCGAGGATCCGGTCCTGACCTGGATCTCTGACCAGATGGTGCAGGAAGTTTCCGCAGGAGGTCCGGGTGGCCGGCTCTGCTACGACGCGATGGCACTTCAGGCGAGCGTCCACATCCTGCGAAAATATGCCTCGGTGCAGTTCAAGCTGCCCTGCGCGCAAGGGCGCTTTAGGCCGGCACATGCGCGGATGATCGAGGACTATATCGAGCAGAACATCTTCCGGAACATCACGCTCGACGAACTGGCCAACATCTGCAACTGCACGCCGGTGCAGTTCACCCGCAAGTTCCAGGTGCACTATGGCATGCGTCCGCACGCCTACGTCCTCACGCGCAAGGTGAAACGCGCTTGCGAGCATCTGCGCAAGGACCGGCTCGCATTGAAGGAGATCGCCCTGCTGAGCGGGTTCTCCGACCAGAGCCATCTCAACCGGATTTTTCGCAGGCACATGAGTGCGACGCCCGCAGAATATCGCAAGCAATGCACAGGCTAGCCGGACCCGCCATCACTGGGCCGCCGAAGCAGCGGCCACGCCGGGGGGGAGGGCGAAACATTGAAGCCAGGCAGCCTGACGAGGCCCCGGCCGCAAAAAGAAAGGGCGGCTGATCGAGCCGCCCTTCCTCGTCACTCACGTCCCGCGAAAACTTACTCCGCCGCGAGCTTGACCTCCGGCGCGGCGGCGCGCACCTCGGCATCCACCTGGGCCTCGAACTTGGCGAAGTTCTTCTGGAACATGCCGACCAGCGCGCGGGCCGTCTTGTCGAACTCGTCCTTGTCCTTCCAGGTGTTGACCGGGTTGAGGATCTCGGCGGGCACGCCGGGCAGTGCGGTCGGGACCGCGAAGCCGAAATATTTGTCGGTGCGGAATTCGACGTTGCGAAGCGAGCCGTCGAGCGCGGCGGTGAGCAGCGCGCGCGTCACCTTGATGGGCATGCGCGAGCCGACGCCGTACTTGCCGCCGGTCCAGCCGGTGTTGACCAGCCAGCAATCGACATTGTGTTGGGCAATGAGGTCACGCAGCATGTTGCCGTAGACGCTGGGGTCGAGCGGCAGGAAGGGCGAGCCGAAGCAGGTCGAGAATTCCGGCTGTGGCTCGGAGCCCAAGCCGCGCTCGGTGCCGGCGACCTTGGCGGTGTAGCCGGACAGGAAGTGATACATCGCCTGCGCCGGCGAAAGTTTTGCAATCGGCGGCAGCACGCCGAAGGCGTCGGCGGCGAGCATCACCACGTTCTTCGGCTGCGGCGCGCGGCCGGTGCGCGAAGCGTTCGGGATGAAGTCGAGCGGATAGGCCGAACGCGTGTTCTCGGTCTTGGAGCCGTCGTCGAAATCCACCACGCGGGTGTCCTCGTCGAGCACGCAGTTCTCCAGCACCGCGCCGAAGCGCGTGCTCGCGGCATAGATCTCCGGCTCGGCTTCCTGCGACAGCTTGATGCACTTGGCATAGCAGCCGCCCTCGAAATTGAAGACGCCGTTCGGGCCCCAGCCGTGCTCGTCGTCACCGATCAGCGTGCGGTTGGGATCGGCCGAGAGCGTGGTCTTGCCGGTGCCCGACAGGCCGAAGAAAATCGCGGTGTCGCCCTTGGCGCCGACATTGGCCGAGCAATGCATCGGCATCACGCCGCGCTCGGGCAGATAATAGTTCAGTGTAGTGAAGACCGACTTCTTCATCTCGCCGGCATAATAGGAGCCGCCGATCAGGACGATCTTGCGGGCAAAATCGATCGCGACGACGTTCTCCGACTTGCAGCCGTGGCGCTTCGGATCGGCGCGGAAGCTCGGCATGTCGATGATGGTGAGCTCCGGCACGAAGGTCGACAGCTCGATCGCCTCGGGGCGGATCAAGAGCGTGCGGATGAACAGCGAGTGCCAGGCGAGCTCGGTGAAGACGCGCGTCTTGATCCGGTAGGCCGGGTCGGCGCCGCCGTAGAGATCCTGCGCGAACAGCTTCTTGCCTTCGGCGTGCTTGAGGAAATCCTGATAGAGCGTCTCGAACTGCTCTGCGGTGATGGACTGGTTGCCGGCCCACCACATCTTCTTATCGGTGGTGGCGTCACGCACCGTGAACTTGTCCTTCGGGCTGCGCCCGGTGAACTCACCGGTGTCGGCGCAGAGCGCGCCGTCAGAGGACAGCACCGCCTCGCCCGCAGCGAGCGAGTATTGATAGAGCTGCGGCGCACCGAGGTTCCAGTGAACCTGCTTGAGATTCTTTAAGCCGAATTTGTCGGCGCCGAAGGCACCGTTGCGCACGCCCGTCTCTTGCACGAAAAATCCTCCTAGAACCCGCGACATTCAGCGCGACCAAGTTTGAGCGCCATCGCAGTCACCGTGATGAAAGGGCCATTCGGCCTCGGCTGAACGACCTAATAATCATGAACGCTGGCGTTGCCAAGCCGATCCCGCAGGATTTGGTTTATTCAAGGACCGCGCCAAACGTCGCGCATGTCAGCTCTGAGCATCTGCACCACAAAATACAAGATGATCGCGCAACCAAACGCGAAATTCGACGTTGATCAGGGTTTTTTGCGACGCACAATCCGGCTGCCGGCTTATCGTACCTCACCTTCGCCGATCAGTGCGAAAGGTCCCCACATCGCGGGATAGGCGTTACGGGGCGAGGAGGTGTCATCAACAAAGGTTAACATGGCGCGACGCAAGGCTTCGGCACGGCCGATTTTCGGTTGGTTCTTGAGCAGCTCGAACGTCGATGTGGTGAGGCGGGTGGCGGCTTCCGAATCCACGGCCCAATGCGAGACCAGCAGCGCGCGGGCTCCTGCGTAGAAGAACGAGCGCGCCAATCCCGACAGCGCTTCGGCGCCGGGCTTGGCGCCGGCGATGGTGTTGCAGGCCGACAGCACCACCCAATCGGCGTTGAGCTTGAGCTGGGCCACCTCGCTCGCGGTCAGAAGACCGTCGTCGAGCTCCGACGGCCGATCGGGAATCGACAGCGCGAGCGAGGGCTCGCCCAATCCCTTGACGTCGCCGGCAACGAGACCGTGGGTCGCAAAGTAGATGATGCCGTATTGAGCAAGCGCTGCACGCTTCAGCGTCGTTTCGCTGGCGTCGCGTCCGAGATGGATGTCGGCGTCAGTAGCACCGACGTCTCTTGCCACGGCATTCAGTTCATCGGCGGTATCGGGCAACTGCGGCAGCGCCTGCGCAAGCCGCGCGCGGTCGACGCCCGCGCCACGCCAGAAATCGGTATAGGCAACCGTCGCAATGCTGCGCGCCGCAACCTTGCCGCCTGCGGCGCGACGGTCGGCGGGTCCTTCGGCTGCGGGGTTGAAGACGGGATCGCCGAAGCCGGTCATTGGCTTCACGCCCTGATCCCTGCGGGCGAAGGCGCGCAGGGATTTCAGGGAGATCACCGAGGGCAGCACCGAGACGGCCTGACGCCGCAGCAGCCAGGCCGCGTCGCGATAACCTTCGAGCCGGTCCGGGATCGCAGCCTGCGGCTTCTCTGTCACGAGTAGATGAAACGGCAAGGCGGTCAGCGCCGCGGACGGCACGACCAGCAGATTGCGCTTGTCCTTTGTCAGCGCCTCGACCGGGCCGAGCAGCGCGACATAGAGCTCGTTGGCGAGCGCGAGATCGAACAGCCCCGATTTGCCGGAGGCATCGCGGGCCTTGCCGACATCCAGCCCCCTGCGGAACGCCGACACCTTCCGCGCCATCGCGTCGGCGCCGAGCGAGATCTCCTTCCAGTCGGCGCCGTCGCGCGTGATCGCGATGACATAGCTCTGCTTGTCGACGACGGAGAAGATCACCATCGCCTCGTCAGCCGACAGCAGCGGCTGGATGTCCTTCACCGCCAGCGGCAGCGGGTTGGAGAGCGAGGCGTAGTCGGGAAACTCGAGCGCGAGCGTCTTCTGCAAGCCCGCGCGCTCGTTCGCGATCGCGGCGATCCGCGCGCGGCTGCGCTGCTCGGCTGCGACGTCGCGCTGCGCCGATTGCTTCGACACCGCGGCGATGATCGCCTTGTCGAGCGCCTCGGCCTCGGCCGCGAGATCCTGATCGCGGCGCACCAGCTCGGCGAGCCGGTCGCTGCCGGCGGCCATTCGCACCGCGAGCTTGTTCACGGCAGAGGCCGCGGACGATTGCGTGCCGCGCTGGATCGCGGCGAGCCCGTCGTCGAGCGCCTTGTCGCTCGTCAGCAGTGCCTGCTGCCGCGCGGCGAACAGAACAGGCAGCACGACACGCAACTGCGCGCGATTGCCGGCAAGCGTCTTCTCCGCGAACGGGAGGGCGTCGGCGGTCCGGCCCGCCACTTGAAGGAAATTGGCGAGATTGCCGGTCGAGGTCGCGACATCGGGATGATCGGGTCCGAGCGCACGCTCGCGGATCGACAGCGCGCGGCGATAGAGCGGCTCGGCCTCGGCATAGCGCTGCTGGTGCTCGTAAAGCCCGGCGAGATTGTTGAGCGAGCGCGCCACGTCGGGATGATCCGCCCCCAGCACCTTTTCGCGGATCGCAAGCGAGCGCTTGATCGGCGCCTCGGCATCGGCGTCGCGGTTGAGGTCGCGATCGACCTGGCCGATATTGTTCAGGACGGTGGCGACCGCGGGATGCTCGGGCCCGGCGGCCCTCTGATAGATCGCCAGCGCCCGCTGAAACAGCGGTTCGGCGTCGGCAAAGTGCTCCTGCTTCACGTAGAGCGTGGCGAGGTTGTTCAGAGCACGGCCGACATCGGGATGCTCGCGCGACAGGTTCTTTTCGCTGACGGCCAGCGCGCGCTTGAATAGCGGCTCGGCTTCGGAGAAGCGGCTCTGCCGCTGATAGAGCGCCGCCAGATTATTCAGGAGCGGCGCGATCTCGACGGTGCCCTGACCGGTCCCCTTCTCCATCAACGCAATGGCCCGCTTGTAGAGCGGTTCGGCCTGATCGTCGTGGCCCTGGTCGGCGTGGATCTGCCCGAGATTGTTGAGCGCGGCGGCAAGATCGCGGTTGTTGCTGGTATTCTCGAGCGAGGTCACCATGGCCTGGGCCAGCGGCAGTGCCTCGGAATATTTGCCGGCGCTGCGGAGTGCATTGATGCGCGCGCTCTGCGCTGACAGATCGCCCTTCTGGGCGAAGCCCGGCGCGGCAAACGACGTAGTGATCGCGAGTGCCAGACCCGCAGCCAATGCGAAACGACGACGCGTCATGAACCCTTCTCGCTGCGAGCCTTAAGACCTGACCGTCTTGGGTCGCAGCGATGGGTCGCGGCGTTCAATTCTTTGCGTTCTGGTCCACCTTCATGCGCGCTTCGCCAGCCAGACGCACCAGCATCTTGCGCAGCGATGTGCCGTCCGTCACCCGCTCCGGGAAGTCCAACCGCAGCGCGGTCTGGCCGTCCTGCATGTCGAGGCCTTCCGGATCGCAGCCGGTGCAGCGCCAGTCACCCGCGGCAGCGCCGAGGAGCTTGGTCGCATAGAGGCCCATGGCGTCGCGATGATCGGCATTCATATGCGCGACAGCTCCCTCCTCCGCCGCCAGTAGATCTTCGGCGCCGGTGAGGTCGGTGAGGAACTGCGCGGGCTGGAGGTCGACGATCCGGCCGAAGCCGGCAACCAGATGGGTTCCCGTCGGGCGGATCCGGAAAAATGAGAAATCCTTAAAAGAAACAAAGGCTTCCGCCGACGGATGCGCATTGAGATACCGCCGCTGGAGCAAATCCTTGTCGGCATCAGCCCGCTCCGCCCGGCCGGACAGCATGATCCGGGCGCCCTCCAGCGGATCGCCGGCGGCCCGCTCGTCCAGCATCAGCGAGACCCGGCTATCTGCCAGGATGTTCCTCGTATGCACAGCAAGGCCCGAGATCAGCAGGATGGGCGAGCCGTCGGGATGGCTGGCCAGATTGACCAGGGAACAATAGGGGTCGCCGCTGCCGGCCATGAGGGTTGCCAGCGCCGCCTGCCGCGAGCGACGCAGCAGGGATCTGGCCAGCTTTCCGGGGTCGAAATCAGGAGTCGGTTGCATCGGCTTTCTCGGATCAGGTGGTTGCAAGGGAGGCCTTTTTTCGGGTAAACGAGGGTCTGGTTATGGGTCGACATGCGGCGAATCTGCCGTGTTTCGTGGAACTTGGTCACACTTCAGCCCAGCTTGCATTGCTCGGTGACAAGGTTCGAACGCCAATTCGGCACCCATGTATTCGGCGCATCAGTGGATTGCTCGCCGTTTTAAGCCACGACCCAAACGGACAGCAGAAAGCAGAGGCTCATGCCCACAATCGCTTTGGTCGACGACGACCGCAACATTCTCACATCCGTCTCGATCGCGCTGGAGGCCGAAGGCTATCGCATCATGACCTACACCGACGGCGCTTCCGCGCTCGACGGTTTCCGCACCACCCAGCCCGATCTAGCCATCCTCGACATCAAGATGCCGCGCATGGACGGCATGGAGACGCTGCGCCGCCTCAGGCAAAAGTCCGACCTGCCGGTGATCTTCCTGACCTCCAAGGACGAAGAGATCGACGAGCTGTTCGGCCTCAAGATGGGCGCCGACGATTTCATTCGCAAACCGTTCTCGCAGCGCCTGCTGGTCGAGCGCGTCAAGGCGGTGTTGCGCCGCTCGGCGCCGAAGGATCCGACCGTCGCGCCCAAGGAGAACGACGCCAAGGCGCTCGACCGCGGCCTGCTCCGCATGGATCCGGAACGGCATACCTGCACGTGGAAGAACGAGCCGGTGACGCTGACCGTCACCGAATTCCTGATCCTGCAGGCGCTGGCGACCCGGCCCGGCGTGGTGAAGAGCCGCAACGCCCTGATGGACGCCGCCTATGACGATCAGGTCTATGTCGACGACCGCACCATCGACAGCCACATCAAGCGGCTGCGCAAGAAGTTCAAGGTGGTCGACAACGAGTTCGAGATGATCGAGACGCTCTACGGCGTCGGCTACCGCTTCAAGGAAGCCTGAGGGCGCAAGGCTCCTTCACGAAGAACTGAGAGCATCGCCGGTTCTGATTCCATCACGACCGGGATGGCTCTAGGATGCGGGGACGATTGCCACGAGCTGTCCTAACGCGGGCGTAAGCATTGCTGGACCGAACGCAGCCTGATGAGAACCAGAGCGCCGGGGATATCGCATCCGACGGCGTTTCCGAGCACGTCGTCGAAGACAAGCCGCGGGGCTTCCGACCGCTGAACTGGCTCAAGCGCGCCGGGCAATTCTTCTTCGCGCTGTCCTTCTCCAGCCTGACCCGCCGCATTGTCTCGCTCAACCTCGCCGGCCTCGTCGCGCTGGTGGCGAGCATCCTCTATCTGTCGCAATTTCGCGCCGGCTTGATCGACGCGCGGGCGCAGAGCCTTTTGGTGCAGGCCGAGATCATCGCCGGCGCGATCGCGGCCTCCGCCACGGTGCAGACCAACGCCATCACCATCGATCCCGACCGGCTGCTCGACCTCAAGCCGGGCGAGACCTATGGCGGCCCGGACGAATATTCGCCGCTGGACTTCCCGATCAATCCGGAGCGCGTGGCGCCGGTGCTGCGCACGCTGATCTCGCCGACCAAGACGCGCGCGCGCATCTACGATCCGAACGGCAGCTTGCTGCTCGACAGCCGCAACCTCGAAAACGTGCTGCGCCTCGACCTGCCGCCGCCGGCCGAGAAGCCCGGCTTCGTCGAGCGCGGCATGGTCGCAGTGCGCACCTGGCTGAACCGCGGCGACCTGCCGCTCTATCGCGAGCTCGGCCCCGAGAACGGCAACGGCTATGCCGAGGTGGGCGATGCGCTCCAGGGCCAGAAGCGCTCGATGGTGCGGGTCAATGCCCGCGGCGAGGTGATCGTCTCGGTCGCGGTCCCCGTGCTGCGCTCGCGCGCGATCCACGGCGCGCTGATGCTGTCGACCCAGGGCGACGACATCGACCAGATGGTCACTGCCGAACGCCTCGCCATCCTGAAAGTCGGCGGCGTCGCGGCCGCCGTCATGATCATGCTGTCGCTGCTGCTCGCGAGCACGATCGCAGGTCCGGTGCGCCGGCTCGCCGACAGCGCCGAGAGCGTCCGCCGCCGCATCAAGGCCCGCATCGAGATTCCCGATTTCACCCGCCGCCGCGACGAGATTGGCCATCTCTCCGGCGCGCTGCGCGACATGACCAGCGCGCTGTACAGCCGGATCGAGGCGATCGAGATGTTCGCCGCCGATGTCGCCCACGAATTGAAGAACCCGCTGACCTCGCTGCGCTCGGCGGTCGAGACGCTGCCGCTGGCGCGCAACGAGAACAGCCGCGCGCGTCTGCTCGAGGTGATCGAGCACGACGTCAAGCGGCTCGACCGCCTGATCTCCGACATCTCCGATGCCAGCCGCCTCGATGCCGAATTGCAGCGCCAGGATGCGATCCCGGTCGATTTGCGCCGCCTGCTGACGACGCTGGTGTCCGTCGCCAACGAGACCAAGCTCGGCCACGACGTCGCGGTCGAGACCCGCTTCGAGGGCCGCAGCCCGACCGACGCCTTCGCCGTGACCGGTCACGATTCACGGCTCGGGCAAGTGGTCTCCAACCTGCTCTCCAACGCGCAGTCGTTCTCGGAACCCGGCAGCAAGGTGCGCCTCACCTGCCGCCGCGCGCGCGGTGAGATCGAGATCGTGGTCGACGACGACGGCCCCGGCATTCGCGACGACGCGGTGGAGCGCATCTTCGAGCGCTTCTACACCGATCGTCCGCATCAGGGTTTTGGCCAGAACTCCGGCCTCGGCCTGTCGATCTCCAAGCAGATCGTCGACGCCCATGGCGGGCGCATCTGGGCCGAGAACCGCGCAGGCCCGCCGGATGACGAGGGCGTGCCGACGGTCGCAGGCGCGCGCTTCGTGGTGCGGCTGCCGGCGCTATGAGCCAAGGTCGCCTGAACCAAGGCAGCCTGAACGAAAGCGGGCCCAGCGTTCACGCCTCCGCGGTCAAGGTCGGACGTCTGGCGGTGCTGATCCGCGGTCCCTCCGGCTCCGGCAAGTCGCGCCTTGCCTTCGATTTGATCATGGCGGGACGCTCGGGCGTGATCGAAACGGCCGTTCTGGTCGGGGACGACCGTGTCCATCTGGCGACAGTCGGCGATGAAATTGAGGTCCGCCCCGCGCCGGTATTGGCCGGCCTGATCGAGATCCGGGGACTCGGGATCCGCCGCTGCGACTTCGTGGAGCATGCGACCGTCGGTCTCGTGGTCGATCTGGATGCCGCCGACGCGGAGCGCCTGCCGCCGACCAAATCCCTGAAAATCAGTATTTCCGGTGTCGAATTACCGCGAATCCCGGTTGGCCGCGACTATTCGCCCCTCCCGCTGGTTGTCGCGGCCTTGACCACTACCAAGAGTTAACCTTCGACTAACCCTTGAGGCGATTGTTTGAAGGGAAATGGTAACCATATGAACCCCACTATCGCGACCGAATAGACCGGCGCAGCTCCCCTTATCCATCCGTCTAGATTCAGGGAGATACGCAACATCCCCCCTTGCGCGGGGGCTCTGGATGGTCAAAGTGGCGCGTTCGTGCGGTGCACCAAAAGCGCCCGCGGGAGTTTTCCGATGATTGGTCTAGTACTTGTGACCCACGGGCGCCTTGCCGACGAATTCAAGGCAGCGCTTGAACATGTCATGGGCCCACAAAAGCAAATCGAAGCGATCACGATCGGCGCCGAAGATGATTCCGATCTCTGCCGAAGCGACATCATCGAGGCGGTTAATCGCGTCGATTCCGGCGACGGCGTTGCGATCCTCACCGACATGTTCGGCGGCACGCCGTCGAACCTCGCAATATCCTGCATGAGCCGGCCCAAGGTCGAGGTGCTGGCGGGCATCAACCTGCCCATGCTGGTGAAGCTCGCCAAGGTCCGCGAAGAGCGTCCGCTACCCGATGCGATCGCGATGGCCCAGGAAGCGGGCCGCAAATACGTCACCATTGCCAGCCGCGTGCTCGCCGGCAAATGAGCGACGAGGCGCCACAAGCGGGGACAGGCGTGCCCGCGGGCGCGATCTCCAAGGACCTCCTGATCATCAACAAGCGCGGCCTTCATGCGCGGGCCTCAGCGAAATTCGTCCAGGCGGTCGAGCGCTTCGATGCGCAGGTCTGGGTGACGCGCGGCGGCGAGACCGTCGGCGGCACCTCGATCATGGGCCTGATGATGCTTGCCGCCGGACCGGGCACCACGATCACCGTGGCCGCCGCCGGCACCGACGCGACAGCCGCGCTCGCGGCCATCACCGAGCTCGTTGAAAGCAAGTTCAACGAGGAAGGGATTTAGGTCCCTCGCCAAGTGCTCCGTGCCGTAGGGTGGCAAAGCGAAGCGTGCCCACGCGTATCACGATTGCCGAAAGATGGCGGGCACGGCGCTAACGCGCCTTTGCCCACCCTACGAGACCGTCATTCACTTCCCCGGCGGCGCGATGAAGACGTTCCAGCTCATCGCCGGGCCGGGCTTGCCGTGGGTGAAGCGGCGCGTGGTCATGACGATGCGCTCGGCGTTCGGCGCGACCTCCGAAACCCATTTCTCGAATTTGGGCAGGCGCTCGTCGGTCGCATCGAACACGGCGATGAAGCCGTATCTTTTGGCGTCGTCGAGCGAGGTCAGCCCGGACCCCCAGGCCTCGTTCGGCGTGAACGCGGCCGGATGATCCGGGCTGTAGAACACCATCGGCTGGATCGTCTCCATCGTCCCCGCAACGACCGCCCAGCGCGAGGCGAAGCGCGCGTGCCAGGCCTGGGTCAGCTCGCGTGCGAGCTCGGAGCGCGCGCCATAGGTCGCCGTGTTGCCGGCATTGGCCGTCATCTCGCGCGCGGCGATCCAGGGCGAGGCGGCGAGCGTGGCAACGCTGAGCACGAGCCAGATCGCGGCGATGTTGAACAGCGCCGCGCCCTGCACCCGCAACGTGGGAATCGCGACCAGCGCGAGCGGCACCAGGAAGAACAGCGAGATGCCCCAATCGGTCTTCAGGTAGACGCCGAAGACCAGCGCGCCGAGCGGGGGGCCGAGTGCGACGATGATCTGGATCATCCACACGTTCAGCGCCTGCGAGACGTTGACGCCCGGATTGGCGCCGCGCGCCCAGGCGCGCGTGACGATGCGCAGGGGTGCGCGCAGCAGCAATGTGAACCACGGCGGCACCAGCGCCATCGCCAGCGCGGCGAGCGCCACCGGCAGCGCCAGAAGTCCGGCATTGTGCAGCATGTAGCCGGTGACGAGCTGATGCACCTGGCCGGTGTCCGCGAGGCTGTAGGTGTCGCCGGCATAGGTCAGCGGCACGAAATGCGCATCCGCCAGCCAGACCACGTGCGGGATCATCGCCACGACCATCGTCGCAATCGCGACCCACGGCGCCGGCGAACCCAAAAATCTCATCCGCTCCGGATGGAGCAGCGCGGCAAGCCCGATGGCGCCGATCATGGTCAGCACCCAATATTTGGTCATCAGCGCCAGCGCGCCGGCAAGCCCGAGCAGGAGTCCGGACTGCCAGCTGCGCTTCTCGAACGCGTTGAGATAAGCGAGCACCAGCAGCGGGAGCGTGACCAGCTGGAGCAGATCCGGGTTGTACTTGAAGCCCTTGAAATTGAAGATTGGGTAGAGCGCGGCCATCACCACGACCAGGAACGCGCGCCGCGCATCCACCACGCGCATCGCGACGAGCCAGCAGATCACCATGCCGGCGCTGACCGTAGTCATCGCCAGCGCATAGGTCGCCCAGTCCGCGGCCGGAAACGCCGTGAACCAGAGCCCGGCGACCCAGCCCGACAGCGGCGGATGCTTGCCGTAGCCCCAGAGGAATTTCTGGCCCCAGCCATAGGCTTCCGCAACGTCCATGTGAACGTCCTGCGCTGCCTTGAGATTGATCAGGATGAAGGTCCAGAGCACCGCGTGCAGGATGGCGAGTTGGATCACCAGCCACAATCTCGCCTCGGGGCGGACCGCGCAGGCAACCAGCCAAGCCCGGAAGCGGCCAAAGCTCAGGCGGGCCTTCGTGCGGGTTCTGGCGGCGGTCAAAGCAGTGGTCGACATGGGCGCTTGCCTAGCGCGTTTTGGGCATTCGTGGAATCAGCTTGGCGTGAAGAAAGGCCCTGAAATTACAGCAATATGGTTGCCGCACGGGGATGTGAGTGGTATCCCGCGCCCATGACGACCGTCCCCATTTCCAACATCCGCAATTTCTCCATCGTCGCCCATATCGACCATGGCAAATCGACGCTGGCCGACCGCCTGATCCAGATGACCGGCGGCCTCTCCGACCGCGAGATGGCGGGCAAGGAGCAGGTGCTCGATTCCATGGACATCGAGCGCGAGCGCGGCATCACCATCAAGGCGCAGACGGTGCGCCTCGCGTACAAGGCCAAGGACGGCAAGGACTACATCTTCAACCTGATGGACACGCCCGGCCATGTCGACTTCGCCTACGAAGTCTCGCGGTCGCTGGCGGCGTGCGAAGGTTCCCTGCTGGTGGTCGATGCCAGCCAGGGCGTCGAGGCGCAGACGCTCGCCAACGTCTACCAGGCGCTCGACAACAATCACGAGATCGTGCCGGTCCTGAACAAGGTCGACCTTCCTGCCGCCGAGCCCGAGAAGGTCAAGCAGCAGATCGAGGACGTCATCGGCATCGACGCCTCGGACGCGGTGATGATCTCGGCCAAGACCGGCCTCGGCGTCCCCGACGTGCTGGAAGCCATCGTCACCCGCCTGCCGCCGCCGAAGGGCGACCGCGACGCGACGCTGAAGGCGCTGTTGGTCGACAGCTGGTACGACGTCTATCTCGGCGTGGTCGTTCTGATCCGCGTCGTCGACGGCGTCATGAAGAAGGGCAGCCGGGTGCGCATGATGGGCACCGGTGCAGCCTACGACATCGAGCGTGTCGGCTTCTTCACGCCGAAGATGACACAGGTCGACGAGCTCGGCCCCGGCGAGATCGGCTTCATCACCGCCGCCATCAAGGAAGTGGCCGACACCCGCGTCGGCGACACCATCACCGACGACCGGAAGCCCGTCACCGAGATGCTGCCGGGCTTCAAGCCGGCGATCCCCGTGGTGTTCTGCGGCCTGTTCCCGGTCGATGCCGACGACTTCGAGACGCTGCGCGCCGCGATGGGCAAGCTGCGCCTCAACGACGCCAGCTTCTCGTTCGAGATGGAAACCTCCGCCGCGCTCGGCTTCGGCTTCCGCTGCGGCTTCCTCGGCCTGCTGCATCTGGAGATCATCCAGGAGCGGCTGTCGCGCGAGTTCGATCTCAATCTGATCGCGACGGCGCCGAGCGTCATCTACAAGATGAAGCTCAACGACGGCACCGAGATCGAGATCCACAATCCGATCGACATGCCCGACGTGGTCAAGATCGCGGAGATCCAGGAGCCCTGGATCGAGGCCACGATCCTCACCCCCGACGAATATCTCGGCAGCGTGCTGAAGCTGTGCCAGGACCGCCGCGGTTCGCAGAAGGAGCTGACCTATGTCGGCTCGCGCGCGATGGTGAAATACGACCTGCCGCTCAACGAAGTGGTGTTCGACTTCTACGACCGCCTCAAATCGGTCTCCAAGGGCTACGCCTCGTTCGACTATCATCTCACCGACTACAAGCCGGCCGATCTGGTCAAGATGCAGATCCTCGTCAACAACGAGCCGGTCGACGCGCTCTCGATGCTGGTCCACCGCACACGTGCGGAGGGGCGCGGCCGCGCCATGGTCGAGAAGATGAAGGACCTGATCCCGCCGCACATGTTCCAGATCCCGATCCAGGCGGCGATCGGCGGCAAGGTGATCGCCCGCGAGACGGTTCGCGCGCTGCGCAAGGACGTCACCGCAAAGTGCTACGGCGGCGACATCACGCGCAAGCGCAAGCTTCTGGAGAAGCAGAAGGAAGGCAAGAAGAAGATGCGGCAGTTCGGCAAGGTCGACATCCCGCAGGAAGCTTTCATTGCCGCGCTGAAGGTGGATAGCTGAGGCAGGGCCTTCGATCGACAATCACCATCATGCCCGGGCTCGTCCCGGGCATTCACGTTTTGGGGCTTGTCGGAGACGTGGATGGCCGGGTCAAGCCCGGCCATGACGATGAAGCTGGATGGGTCCTGTCCGACCTGCTAGCCGCGGCCAAAGCAAAAATTGCGAAAACAACCCCATGCACAGTAGCCGACCCCTTGGCGGCATTCAGCTTTTTTGATCTTGCGAGGCCGGTTTGCACTGTCGGGCAAAACAGGGGGATGATGACATCGTCGCTGCGTGATTGATGCAGTCTCCGTCAGGTCAGCAGCTCGTTGCGATCACGCGCTCTGCTTCGCCTCGACGTATCGCTTGAAATTGTCGAGGATCGCCTGCCAGCCAGCCTGCTGCTGCTCGACCGAATGCGTCGCCTCGCCATCGAACACGACGCGGACCACGACAATGTTCGGGCCGGGCACGAACTCGACCTCGGCTTTGCGGTCGCCGAGCATATATTCAATCCGCTTATGCGTGACGATCTTCGTGTAGGTGCCCGCGAAGTCGAAACCCATGCTGCCGTCCTTGGCTTCCATCCGTGACGAGAAGGCGCCGCCTTCCCGCAGATCGACCGTCGCCCTGGTCGTATGCCAATCGTCGGAGGCCGCGTTCCATTTCACGATGTCGGCGGGCGTCGTGTAGGCCTGCCAGACCTGGTCGATCGGGGCTGCGACGCTGGTTTCGACGGTGATCCTCATGGGCATTGCTCCAATTCAATTTTTGGCGGTCGAGGCGACGGTCGGGGCCGTCCTCGCCCCTGCAGAACGTGTCCAACAAAGGACGATCAAAACCCGCCGGTGCCGACATGGTCCGTCGAATTTCCGGGCTTGGGGTGCCGTCAGATCATTTCCCGAGTTGTTGAAGCACGGCGGACCACAACGCGAGCGGTTCCCTGAGGCTTCCCGGCTCGGACGGCTTTTGGCGAACGGCGGTGTGCACCATGACGAGCCTGGAGACCGGATCGACCAGGATGACCTGACCGCGGATGCCGAGCAGGGCAAATCTGCGCTGCTCGCCCGGAAGGAGCCAAACCTGATAGCCGTAGCCAAAATAGGGTGTGGCCACGCGTGGCGCGAGATGATCATCCCCGGGTCTGACGGTCGTGGCATCGAGCAGCCATTGCCGGGGGATCAATTGACGACCTTCCCAGGCGCCGTCGTTTGCAAGCAAACGGCCCAACCGCGCATAGTCGCGCAAGGTGGCGTTGAAGCAGCAGAATGCAATCTCCTGCCCGCTGCCGTCGATCGCCCACGACGCATCCGCTTCGGTGCCGATGGCGCTCCAGATGCGATCGTGGAGATAGTGAGCCAGCGGCGCGCCGGTCGCCGAGCGCAGCACCAGGCCGAGGATCTCGGTCTCTACGCTGGCGTAGTGCCATTTGGTCCCCGGCGGCGTTGACCGCGTGTTGAATTGCGCGACGACGGATGCGGGGTCTTTCGGCTCACCGACGAACAGCGCGCGTCCAAGCCGGGCTATGTCGTCCCTGCCGTCGTAGACTTCAGAGAATTCCACGCCCGACGACATGTTCAACAAGGCGCGAATGGACGTGCCGCCATATTCCGTTCCTGCGAGGCCCGACACATAGGTGGAGACGGTATCGTCGATCGACTTGATCCGCCCCTCGGAGACCGCGATTCCCACCAGCATGGCCACAAGCGTCTTGGCCATGGACTGCGACAGGAAGCGGTCTCGGTCGGTCCGGGCATATTGATAATGCTCGTAGAGGATCGTGTCGTCCTTGGCGATCAACAATCCCGTCACCGGGTTGCGCTTGAGATAGTCCGCGATGCTCAGCCGCTGGTTATCGAAACTGTAGGCGATCGTCGGCTCCGGCGCGCGCTTGAACGACCAGGGCGTCGCGGCGCGGCCGACCCGGCGCGACGGATAGATGTCGCCGAAATGGCTGTAGGCCCCGACCAGCTTGTCGAGCTCGTTGGTCGCTCCCCGCGTGCCGGTCGGATAGCCGGACGCCTTGCCGTAGAGTTCGGCGTCGGGGCCGCTGTCCGAAAACACCGGCCCCGGCTCGTCGGGAGGGCTTCGGCTGTCCTGTGCGCCTGCAAGCGGCACTGCAACCGCGGCGGCGAAAATGACAGGGATGAAAAACCTGCAGCAAGCACGCAGTTTGCAGAGCGCTTCCAATGTCATTGGACTTGCTTCCTCACGCGTTGCTTTGCGTGTGCGCTTCAAGAGAACAACGTCGCAGAGCATGCTAGCATCGGAGCCAGACGGTGTCAGCATTCCGCCCGTCCCGCCTTGCCCTCCGCCGTCGGATGCGCCACCATCCCAGCGCGCACCATCAAAACATACCAAGAGCGCAGAGGAAACGCATGAGCAAGGCATCACGCTTCGACTATGGCTGGGTCGTGGTCGCCGCGGGCGCGCTGATGACCTGTGTCGGGTTCGGCACGATGCTGTCGCTGGCGGTGTTTCTGCAGCCGATCTCGGAATCGATGGGCTGGTCGCGCGCCGGCGTGTCGGCGGCGGCAACGCTGGATTTCCTTTGCATGGGCGTTGCCGCATTTTTTTGGGGCACGCTGTCGGACCGGTTTGGCACCCGCATCGTGGTCCTTTCGGGAAGCATCTTGCTGGGCCTCGGTCTCGTGGCCGCAAGCCAGGCCGCACACTTGTGGCAGTTCCAGCTTTTCTTCGGCACGCTTATCGGAATTGCCGCGGGCAGCTTCTATGCGCCGATGATGGCACTCGCCAGCGCCTGGATCGAAAAGAACCGCAGCCTTGCGGTGGCGCTGGTCTCGGCCGGCATGGGCGTGTCGCCGGTGACGATCGCGCCGACCGCAAGCTGGCTGATCACGGCCTATGACTGGCGCACCGCGATGCTGGTGATCGGCATCGCCGCATGGGCGCTGCTGATCCCCGCCTGCTTCCTGGTGCGTCCGGCACCGGCCGCACCAGGCAACGCGAATGCAGACGCCGCACCGGAAGTCGAACTGACTGCGGCGCAGGCGCTGCGCACGCCACAATTCATCGCGCTCGCGGCGGCGCATTTCGCCTGCTGCGCGGCGCATTCCGGTCCGATCTTCCACATGGTGTCCTATGCCATGGTGTGCGGCATCGCCCCGCTCACGGCGGTGACGGTCTACAGCGTCGCCGGCGTCTCAGGCCTCGGCGGCCGCCTGCTTCTGGGTGCGGCGGCCGATCGCATCGGCGCAAAGCCGGTGCTGGTCGGCGGACTGTTCGTGCAGGCGATGTGCATCGCGACCTATCTCGCCGTGGCGCAGCTCGGCGAATTCTATGCGCTGTCGGTGGTGTTCGGCCTCGCCTATGGCGGGGTGATGCCGCTCTATGCGGTGCTGGTTCGCGAATTCTTCGGCGCGCGCATCATGGGGACCGTGTTCGGCGCGGTGTCGGCATTCGCCAGCCTCGGCATGGCGCTCGGGCCCTGGGCCGGCGGACTCGTGTTCGACAATTTCCAGCGCTACACGTGGCTGCACGCCGGCTCGTTCGCGATCGGGCTCGCCGCCGTCGCGGTGGCGCTGAGCTTCCCGACCAGACGTGGGGTGTCATTCGGTTCCGGTCGCGAGCCGGAGTCATCGGCACTCCCCACCCGTTGACGAAGCCGCGATCCCGACGCTAAATGGCCGCGTCGGAAAAGGCAGACTTGGTCTGGTAAGCCCAAGTCCTTTCGGTAACGAAAGCTCTGGTCTTTGGCCTCGCGCCAGGGATCCCCACGACGAACAACGGTCGCTGTTCAAGCGGCCCATCGTTCGTCCGTGAGGCTCCCAGGTCGGGAAACGCTCCGGTCGAGTCTCGACAACGGAGCCGTTCATGCAAACCCCCGACCCTGCACTAGATCCCGTCCCTGTCCTTTATGACGTCATCGTCGCCGGCGCCGGTCCCGTCGGGCTTTTCCTGGCTTGCGAGTTACGGCTTGCGGGCTGTTCGGTGCTGGTGCTCGAGAAGGCGCAAGATCCGCACTCGCCGCTCAAGCGCCTGCCGTTCGGGCTGCGTGGTCTTTCGGTACCCACCATCGAGAGCTTCGACCGCCGCGATCTGCTGAATGATCTCAAGCTCCGTGTGCCCAGCCGTGACGTGCCGGCGGCTGCGCACTGGATGCAGGAGCAGCGCAACCCGGGCGGACATTTCGCCGGCATCCAGTTCTTCCAGGATCAGATCGACGGCACGCAATGGCCCCACCGCTTGACGGGCCAGATCGGCAGCGTCGCGGCCGACATGGCGAGCATCGAGACGGTGCTCGCGATCCGTGCCGCGGCGCTCGGCGTCGAGATCCGGCGCGGCTGCGGCGTGGAGTCTCTCGCGCAATCAGACGATGACGTCACCGTTGCCGCAGGCGGCGGAACGGTGCGAGGCCGCTGGCTCGTTGGCTGCGACGGCGGGCGCAGCCTTGTGCGAAAGACAGCCGGCATTGGTTTCATCGGCACCGATGCCGAGTTCACCGGCTATTCGGCGCAGATCGAGCTGGCCGATACGGCCGCGCTCAAACCAGGCCGCCATTACACGGCGTCGGGCATGTACACCTATGCGGCACCCGGCACGATCGCGATGGTCGATTTCGACGGCGGCATGGCTCACCGCAGCGAGCCGCAGCGCGACCAGATCGAGACGGTGCTGCGCAAGGTCTCGGGCCTCGATGTCACGGTGACGCGCCTGCTGCGCGCAACCACATGGACCGATCGCGCCTGTCAGGCGACCGACTACCGCGCGGGCCGCGTGTTGCTGGCCGGCGATGCCGCGCACATCCATTCGCCGCTGGGAGGCCAGGGCCTGAACCTCGGCCTCGGCGATGCCATGAACCTTGGCTGGAAGCTCGCCGCCACCGTTCGCGGCGACGCGCCGGCCGCCCTGCTCGACACCTATGCGGCCGAGCGGCGGCCGGTGGGCACACAAATCCTCGACTGGTCGCGCGCTCAGGTCGCCCTCATGCGGCCCAGCCGAAGCTCGCGCGCGCTCGAAGCCATCATCCGCGATCTCATCGACACGCGCGACGGCGCGACCTATTTCGCCGAGCGGGTCTGGGGCGTCTGTCTCCGCCATGACCTTGGCGAGCACCATCCACTGGTGGGGCGCAGCGTGCCCGACTTTGCATTGTTCGATGGAACGCGACCAAGCGAGTTGCTCAGGACAGGAAGAGGGCTGCTGCTGGACTTCGATGCCGGGCCGTCGCTTCAAGCCCTTGCGCGGCGCTGGCGCAAGCGGATCGATTATGTCGCGAGCGACGCGAGGGAGCGACTGGGCCTGACCGCCTTGCTCGTGCGCCCCGACGGCGTCGTCGGCTGGGTCAGCGAGGGGCACCCGGACATCGAGACAGCGGCTCGCGCAGCTGCGCGGTGGTTCGGCCAACCCGATTGAGGGTCGAATGCCTGCCAGGATCGATTACGGCCCGAGGCCGTGAAGATTTCACTCAATTCACCGCGCGTAGCGCGGCCGTGAACG
This sequence comes from Bradyrhizobium sp. MOS003, assembly GCF_003020125.1. Lineage (GTDB taxonomy): Bacteria > Pseudomonadota > Alphaproteobacteria > Rhizobiales > Xanthobacteraceae > Bradyrhizobium. The sequence continues at coordinate 663,455 of NZ_PYFW01000002.1, forward strand.
CGGCGAGGTCGGTTCGTGCCGTCTCGTCCGGGGCCCATCTGGGAAGGTCGGCAAGCTGCGCGAGCACGCGGGAGCGGTCCTGCGGCAGCAGGAAGCTCGCCCAGACCTCGCTGGTGTCGCGGATGGCGGCGGCGACCAGGCGGGCGTTGGTGGATTTGCCCGCGCCCTGGATCGCCGCGCAGACGGTGGTCAGAATGAATTCGGCGGTGCTGCGGCGGAAGCCCGTAAACCCCTCCTCGCGGATGCGAGTGCGCTGCTCCGGCGCGAGGCTCGCCATGAACAACTCGCCCGCAACCGCCTCGCGCGCCATGCCGCGGATGACGAAGTTCATCGCCGCCGCGTACTGGTCGCCATAATCGGTCATGTTGCGCTGGAGCGTCGCAAGATCGGGCTGCGCCCCCGGCTGCGTACCATACAGCGCGAACAGCTTGCAGGTCGCGTTGGCCGCGTCCATCCAGTCCATCAGCCAGCCCATGTCGCTCGCCTGCGCCGGCGGCAGCGCCTGCAGAGCCTCGACATCGAAGACGCGGCCGAGCTGCGCGGCGGTCTCCGGCCGGGTCAGGTCGGGTCGACCTCCCTTTTTCGCCACGCCTTCGACATAGGCCCGGAACATCCGCGCGGCCTCGCCTGCGGCGGCCGCATCACGGGCGCCGTCATGTGCGAACGCCGGCGAAGCAAGCGCGAGCAGAACGATGAGGATTCGGACGATCGACATGGGCAACCTCATCCGGCGCGATACGCGGTGCCGTTGACGGCGACGGAGGTTGTTGGTCGCGCGGCGCGCCGCCAAGGTTCACGGGCGGGCCTTCACGCCGAGCGGGGGACGATGCCCGCACCTTGAACCGCTCCGCCAAATAGACCACCATCTCACTTCAGCGCTCACGACAGAAAGAAGGCGAGGACAGGCGAATGTCGGAGCTTCCCGGATCTGGTCTCGCGGAACGTGCCCGCGCCATCTCGCCGCTGATCGCGCGCGAAGCGGACGAGATCGAGCGGACGCGGCGGCTGACGCCTTCCGTCGTCGCGGCGCTGCTCGAGAACGGGCTGTATCGTGCGCTGCTGCCGCAGAGCCTCGGCGGCGCGGAAGCCGCGCCTGAAGCCTTCATGCAGATGCTGGAGGAGATCGCGAAGGCGGATGCATCAACGGCCTGGTGCCTCGGCCAGTGCACGGTCTGCGCGATGATCGCAGCCTCGCTCGACCACGACACCGCGCGCGAGATATTCAACACGTCGCCCGGCATCCTCGCATGGGGAGCGATCGCGCATGAGGCGCGCGCGGTCGAGGGCGGCTATCGCGTCACGGCACGCTGGGATTTCGCCTCGGGCTCGCGGCAGGCGAGCTGGCTGGGCGCGCATGTGCGCATCCTCAGGACCGACGGCACACCGCGCGTGAATGCCGACGGCTCGCCGGAGGTGCGCACGATTCTGTTTCCCGCCGCCAGCGCGACATTGCACGACGTCTGGCAGGCGATCGGGCTCGCCGGCACCGGCACCGATTCCTACGAGGTGAACGACCTCCTCATTCCCGAGCGCTTCACCGCTTTCCGCGACGTGCCATCCGGCTTGCGCGAGACCGGACCGCTCTACCGGATCGGCACCGGTGCAGCCTTCAGCCTCGGCTTTGCCGCGGTGTCGCTCGGCGTCGCGCGCGCCACGCTGGATGCGGCCATCGCGCTGGCGCGAGGAAAGCATCCCTCGCTAACGGCGAGTGCGATGCGCGACAACGGTGCGGTGCAGGGGCTGATCGGCCGCACCGAAGGCGATCTGCGCGCCGCGCGGGCCTATCTCTATACGACCGCCACGGCGATGTGGCGCGACCTGTCCGCGACGGGCGGGTTCAGCGCCGCGCACCGCCGCGCGGTACGGCTGGCCGCGACCTGGACCATCCATCAATCGGCGAAGGTGGTCGACACCGCCTATCACATGGCCGGCGCGACCGCGGTGTTCCGCCGCAACCCGTTCGAACGCCGGTTTCGCGACATGCACGCGATCGCCCAGCAAATCCAGGCGCGCGACACGCATTATGAGGACGTGGGAAAGGCGATCCTTGCCGAAACCCTCTAGTCGCCGGCGAGAACGGCTGCGACGCTTTGTCTATGCCCGCGACGAGCAACAGGCCCTCCATGCGCCGGCTGCATCGAGTCATGCAAAAGGATGGGGGCGACTCCGTTGAAACACGGTGGCGATCCCGCCCTTGTTGTTAAGCAATTTCTGGGACCTTTCCACCAAAGCAAGATTTGGAAATGCCTGGGAATTTTCGATGTTCAAACTCAAGTCGATTGCCGCCCGCCTGATTCTCGCGATCGCCCTCACCGTGGCAGTGGCATGCGCCATCGTCTCCGGCTTCTCGATCAGCCAGCAACGGGCGCTGACCCGGATGGCGCTCGATCAGCAGCTCAAGCTGCAATATGAGAGCGTGATCGCGGCGATCGACTATGAGGGACGCTCGGCACTGGCGGTCTCCGCCGTGATCGCGGCGCTGCCGCCGGTCGGCGACGCCATCGCCAAGGGCGACCGCGACAGCCTGGCCGCGCTGCTCGGCGAGGCCAACAAATCGCTGAAGGCGCAGGGTATCCCGCTCATCACCTTCCAGGTTCCGCCTGCCGTGGCGTTCTACCGCGTGCACGCTCCCAAAGTGTTCGGCGATGACGTCTCGGCGCGCCGCGAGACCGTGGTCGAGGCGATGAAGGGCGGCCGGCAGATCGTCGGCGTCGAGCCGGGCCGTGAAGCGCTCGGTATCTTCGGCATGACGCCGATCGTGCGCGACGGCAAGAGCATCGCCAACGTCGATATCGGCGCCGCCTTCGGCAAGGAGTTCGTCGACCGTGCCAAGAAACGCTTTGGCATCGACCTCGCGGTCTACTCGCTCGACGGCAAGAACCTGAACAAGCTGTCTTCGACGTTCGGCAGCACGGTCGTCACCACGATGGACCAATTGAAGAGCGCGATCGACGGTTCGGCGGTCCGGCACGAGGCCGAGCTCGACGGTCATCCGGTCGAGGTCTATGCCGGGCCGATCAAGAACTATGCGGGAGCGCCGGTCGGCGTGATCGAGATCATCAAGGACACGACCGAGTACGAGGCCGCGTTCGCCACGGCCGAGCGCAATTTGATCCTCGGCACGGTTGCCATCCTCGCCGTCGCGATCGTGCTGGCGCTGCTGCTCGGGCGCGGCCTGTCGCGGCCGCTCACCGCGATCACCGCGGTCATGAACCGACTGTCGAGCGGCGATACCAGTGTCACCATTCCCGGCAGCGAGCGCCCGGACGAACTCGGCACCATGGCCAAGGCGGTGGACGTGTTCCGCCGCAACATGCTCGAAGCAGGCACCATGCGCGAGGCGCAGGAGGCCGACAAGGCCAAGGCAGAGATCGAGAAGCAGGCTCTGCAGCGCCAGATGGCCGACCGCTTCGAAGCCGACGTCAAGGGCGTGGTGGCTGCCGTGGCCAGGGCGACCGAGGGCATGCAGAGCGTCGCCGGCGACATCACCAGCAGCGTCAACGGCACTTCGCAGCGGGCCTCCGCCGCAGCGACGGCCTCAGAGGAGGCCTCGACCAGCGTCAATGCGGTCGCAGCGGCGACCGAAGAGCTGGCATCGTCGGTCAGCGAGATCGGCCGCCAGGTCACCCATTCCAGCAAGGTCGCGAGCGATGCCGTGGGCAAGGCCGCGGAGACGACCGAGATGGTCACGAGCCTTGCCACCGCCGCCGAGCGCATCGGCGACGTGCTGCGTCTGATCAGCGAGATCGCGAGCCAGACCAATCTGCTTGCGCTCAACGCCACGATCGAGGCGGCGCGCGCGGGCGAAGCAGGCCGTGGCTTTGCCGTGGTCGCCTCCGAGGTGAAGGGGCTGGCGAGCCAGACCGCGAAGGCGACCGACGAGATCGCGAGCCAGGTCACCGCGATCCAGGCCGCCACCGGCAATTGCGTCACCGCGATTTCCGGGATCAGCGACACCATCCGCGAGATCAGCGGCATCGCTACCACGATCGCCGCCGCGGTCGAAGAGCAGGGCTCCGCGACGCGCGAGATCGCGCGCAGCGTGCAGCAGGCCTCGGCGGGCACGACGGACGTCTCGGCCAATGTCGCCGTCGCCAGCCAGGCCGCGGATCAATCGCGGGCGCTGGCAGGCAATGTCATGGCGGCCTCCGGCGAACTCGGGCAGCACGCCTCGGCGCTGATGCGAAGCGTGGATACGTTCCTGGCGGGGCTCCGGGCGGCGTAGGGTGATTTGATTTAGAAGGTTGAGCCCCAGACTCGGTTTACCTCTCCCGCTTCCGGGAGAGGTCGGCGCGAAGCGCCGGGTGAGGGTTCTATCCTCTTGGGGGTTCTCGATTGTGGAGATAACCCTCTCCCCAACCCTCTCCCGCAAGCGGGCGAGGGAGCGCACTGTCCTTGCGGCTCAGCCGGCGCTCACGCCACCAGCGCAGCGTCTTCTTCCTCGCCGTCGATCCCGCGCTGCGCCGCCAGCAGGCTCATGATCTCGGCATTGGGCCGGGCCTTGCTGAACAGGAAACCCTGGCCTTCGTCGCAGCCCTCGGTGCGCAGGCAGCTGAGCTCGGCCTCGGTCTCGACGCCTTCGGCGGTGATGGTGACGCCGAGGCCTTTGCCGAGGCTGACGATGGAGCGGATGATCGCCTGGGCCTCGCGGTTGGCGCCGAGATCGCGCACGAAGGACTGGTCGATCTTGATCTTGTCGAACGGAAAACTGCGCAAATAGCTGAGGCTGGAATAGCCGGTGCCGAAATCGTCCATCGAGATGCGCACCCCGAGCGCGCGCAAGGCGTGCAGCGTCGCCAGCACCTGCGCGCTCTTCTCCAGCAGCAGCGTCTCGGTGATCTCGAGCTCGAGCCGCCGCGGCGGCAGGCCGGAATGTCTCAAAGCGTCCGTCACGATCGAGAGCAGGTTGCCGCTGCGGAACTGCAGCGGCGACAGATTGACCGCGACGCGCACGTCGTCCGGCCAGGCGGCGGCGTCGAGGCAGGCCCGGCGCAGCATCAACCCGCCGAGCGGATTGATCAGGCCGGTGTCCTCGGCGACCGGAATGAACTCGGCCGGCGAGACCATGCCGCGCTCGGCATGCGGCCAGCGCACCAGCGCCTCGAAGCCGGTGATGCGGCCGCTCTGAAGGTCGATCAGCGGCTGGTAGTAGGGACGAAGCACGTCGTTCTGGATCGCGTCGCGCAGCTCGACCTCGATCTTGCGGCGGCTCTGCGCCTTGGCGTCGAGCGCGGCCTCGAAGAAGGCGAAGGTGCCGCGCGCGTCCAGCTTGGCGCGCGACAGCGCCATGTCGGCGCTCTTGAGCAGCTTTTCGGAATCATCGCCGTCGCCCGGCGCCATCGCGATGCCGATCGAGGCGCCGATCACCACGGAATGGCCGTCAAGCAGATAGGGATCGGCGATCGCCGCAAGCAGACGTTTGGCCAGCATCACCGCGTCCTCGGGACGCGCCAGGCCGCTCTGCACGATCGCGAACTCGTCGGAGTTGAGCCGCGCCAGCGCGTCTTCCTCGCGCAAGGTCGAGCGCAGCCGCTTGGCAACGCCGCGCAGCAGCTTGTCGCCGACCGCATGCCCGAGCGTGTCGTTGACCGACTTGAAACTGTCGAGCCCCAGCATCAGCAGCGCGACCTTCTCGGGGCTGCGCCGTGTGTGCAGCAGCATCTCGTCGACCTGCTGGCGCAGCAGGCTGCGGTTGGGCAGGCCGGTCAGGGTGTCGTGCTGAGCCATGAAGGCGAGCCGCGCCTCGGCGCGCTTGCGTTCGGTGATGTCCATCAGCGCCAGCAGCACCGCCGGCCGCTCGGCATAGGTCAATTCGCGGGAATAGATCGCAAGGTCGATCAGCCCGCCGTCGGCCTTGACATGCTTCCAGGTACGGCCGGCCTGCTCCTCGCAAGTCGGGTCCGCCATCCAGGGCGGTTCACTCTCGAAGGCCTGCAGGGAGCGGATCGTCAACCGCTCGAACTCGGCGCGGGTGTAGCCGTAATGCGCGACCGCGGCGTCGTTGACGCCGAGGATGCGCTCGTCGTCCAGCGCGCAGACGATCATGGGAACGGGATTGCCGTCGAACAGCAGGCGGAACGAGGCCTCGCGCTGCTTCAGTTCGGTGATGTCGACGCGCAGGCCGACCACGCCGCCATCGTCCGTCAGTCGCTCGTCGATCAGGATGACGCGGCCGTCCGACAGCTTCTGCTCGTGGCGGGCGCCGGGCTGATAGAGCCTCTGCAGGCGGTCGGCGATCCACTCGTCCTCGTGGCCGATGGCCTCGGGATAGTCGCCGCGGGTAACGCCGACGCGGAGCGTGTCTTCGAGACGCGCACCTTCCTCGAACAGATCGGCGGTCTTGCTGTAGATCTCGGCGTATTTCTTGTTCCAGAGGACGTAGCGGCCTTCCGCGTCGAGAAACACGATGCCCTGCGGCAGGATGTCGATGGCTTGGCGCAGCCGCTCATGGGATTTGCGCGCGTCCGCGATCGCAGCCTCCGCCTCGGCGCGGCTGCGCAGGACTTCCTCGCGTTCCGAAAGGGCGCGCGGGACGCGCGCGAAGCGCGGCTTGCGCGGCGGCTGGCCAGCCCGGGCAAGCACGCTTTGCTTTCGTCTTCCTGCTTTTCGAGACCCCAAACCCAACTTCACTCGTCCCAGTCACGCCCAACGGCGCAAGCTTTGGGGCAAGTGTCTGAAAGAAAAGTAATCTTGGGTGGCCGCGCCAGCCGAGGCGCCGCCTTGCGAGCATCGAGAACCCGGCGCGCGTGCCTGTTTACGAGGCGCAAGCAAGCCTTTTGGCGCATCAAAGCCGCGGCGTCGTCGCAATCGTCGAGCGAGATGATGCAAAAACGCCCGCTCTCCATGAATCAATTCCGCGCGCGGGTCCGATTGCATACGAGATGGAAACGAACCCGGCTCCGCGCACGAATTTTGGTCAATGCAGGATACGGTTATCGCACCGTTAAGAATACGGCTGGCCCCGTGAAAGAATCACGATTTTTGGACGACCTTGTTGAATACGGGGATCGTCATGCCAGGCGCGCCTTCGCGCCGGGGCAACGGCCGTCAAGACGCCGTGAGGTCGTCTGCCGCAGCACAGCCCGATTCTTAACCCCGACGCCGTGTTGGGCTATAAGGGCTGCGCATGAGTCTCCGCCGCCTCACCCCTCTCCTCCTCGTCATGACGCTCCTGGCCGCCGCCGGCGGCGCGCTGGCCCAGGACAAGGGCAGCGTCAACCCGAAGCCGCTGCCGCCGCTCGCCAATTCCAATGACCCAGACGTCGCCGCCAAGGAGCTGTTCGCCCGCAAGCTGCTGCCGTCGAAGGGGGCGACGCAAGTCATCGGTTCCTACACCAGGGGCTGCATCGCCGGTGCGGATCAGATGCCGGTCAACGGCGACCATTGGCAGGTGATGCGGCTGTCGCGCAATCGCAGCTATGGCCACCCCGACATGATCGCGCTGATCAAGCGGCTCGCGGCCAGGGCGCACAAGGACGCGGGATGGCCCGGCATCCTGGTCGGCGACATCGCCCAACCGCGCGGCGGCCCGGCGCTGTCGGGCCATGCCAGCCACCAGATCGGTCTCGATGCCGACATCTGGCTGACGCCGTCGCCGGACCGCCGCCTCTCGCGCGAGGAGCGCGAGGACATGTCGGCGGTGATGATGGTGCGCCAAGACCGACTCGACGTCGATCCGAAGGTGTTCACCCCGAGCCACGTCCTGGTGCTGCGCGACGCGGCGCGGGAGCCGGCGGTGCAGCGCATCTTCGTCAACGCCGCGATCAAGAAGGCGCTGTGCCGCGAAGCCAAGGGCGACCGCGCCTGGCTGTCGAAGATCCGCCCCTGGTGGGGCCACGACTACCACTTCCACATCCGCATGCGCTGCCCCGCAGGGGCCGGCGAATGCGAGGGCCAGCCGTCACAGGCCGAGGACGAAGGCTGCAAGCCCGCCGATCTCGCCTATTGGTTCTCCGACGCCGTGCTGCACCCCAAGCCACCGCCGGAGCCGCCGAAACCGAAGCCACCGATGACGCTGGCGCAGATGCCGGCGGCCTGCAAGGCGGTGCTGCATGCGGCGGATGCGAAGCCGTAGGGTATGTGGCCCGCGCTGACGGCCCACCCAGTGTGATTGAGCCGCGCTTTTAGGATGACGACCCAGGTTTGACCTCGGGCGCCAGCCTGCTATCTTCGCGATTGCGATATCCCTGCCGGCCGTAAGCCGCAGCCGGGCCCCGTGGACAGCGCTTCCACCCGTCGCGACCTGACCCACCAACGCCAGACCTGTGTGTGCAACTTGCGCGCGCGGACTCGCACGGAGCGCTCACATGCTACGTATTTCAGGATTTTTCACCGCCCTCGTGATGCTCGCAAGCGCGAGCCTCGCGCCGGCCGCCGCCGAGGACAAGACCATCACCGTGTTCGCCGCGGCCTCGATGAAGAACGCGCTCGACGAGATCGACGCCGCCTACACCGCCAAGACCGGTGTCAAGTTCTCGGTCAGCTATGCCGCCAGTTCGGTCCTCGCCAAACAGATCGAGCAGGGCGCGCCGGCCGACGTGTTCGTCTCCGCCGACACCGACTGGATGGACTACGCGATCTCCAGGAAGACCATCAACGAGGCTTCCAAAGTCAATCTGCTCGGCAACAGCATCGTGCTGATCGCGCCGAAGGATTCCAGGATCGACAACGTCACCATCGCGCAAGGTTTCGACCTGGCCAAACTCGCCGGCGACGGCAGGATCGCGACCGGGGACGTCAAGTCGGTGCCGGTGGGCAAATACGCCAAAGCGGCGCTTACGAGCCTCGGGGCATGGCAGGCCGCCGAGCCGAAATTCGCCATGGCCGAGAGCGTGCGTGCGGCCCTGACGCTGGTGGCGCGCGGCGAGGCCAATCTCGGCATCGTCTATTCCACCGACGCCAAGGTCGAGCCCGGCGTCAAGATCGTCGGCACATTCCCGGCGGAGTCGCATCCTGCAATCATCTACCCGGTTGCCGCGACTACGATTGCGAAGGACGGGACCAGCGGCTATCTCGCCTTCCTGCGCTCCTCCGCCGCCAAGACCATCTTCGAAAAATACGGCTTCAAGTTCCTGGTCAGCCCGACAATCTGATATTCACCACGTGATGTCGGACATCTCTCCCGCCGAATGGACCGCGATCCTGCTCTCGCTCAGGGTCGCGATCATCGCAACGCTGGTGGCGACGCCATTCGGCATCGCGCTGGCGTGGCTGCTGGCGCGGCGCGATTTCTGGGGCAAGTCGATGCTCGACGCCATCGTGCATCTGCCGCTGGTGCTGCCGCCGGTCGTCACCGGCTATCTGCTCCTGCTGACGTTCGGCCGCCGCGGCCTCGTCGGCGGCTTCCTCGCCGACCATCTCGGCATCGTGTTCTCGTTTCGCTGGACCGGCGCGGCGCTGGCCTGCGGCGTGATGTCGTTCCCGTTGCTGGTGCGGCCGATGCGGCTGTCGATCGAGGCGATCGACCGCCGGCTCGAGCAGGCCGCCGAGACGCTCGGCGCCGCACCCTGGAAGGTGTTCTTCACGGTGACGCTGCCGCTGGCGCTGCCCGGCGTGCTCGCCGGCATGGTGCTCGGCTTTGCCAAGGCGATCGGCGAGTTCGGCGCGACCATCACCTTCGTCTCCAATATTCCCGGCGAGACCCAGACGATTTCCTCGGCGATCTATTCGCTGATCCAGACGCCGGATGGCGACGCCGCGGCCGGCCGGCTCGTGATCGTCTCGATCGTGCTGGCGCTCGGCGCCCTGATCGCCGCCGAATGGTTCGCCCGCCGCGCGACGCAGCGCCTGCACGGGAATTGACCATGCTGCGCGTCGACGTCGAGAAGCAACTCGGTGAATTCTCGCTTCAGGCATCCTTCACCGGCGAAGGCCGCGTCATCGGCCTGTTCGGCGCTTCCGGCGCCGGCAAGACGTCGCTGGTCAACATGATCGCGGGGCTGCTGCGGCCCGACCGCGGCACCATCGTGCTCGACGGCGAAACCGTCGACGACACCGCGGCCGGGATTCATGTCCCGGCCTGGCGCCGCCGCATCGGTTACGTGTTCCAGGACGCGCGGCTATTCCCGCATCTCAACGTCGCGCAGAATCTCGACTATGGACGAAAGATGAACCGCCTGGCGCCGGATCCGGCGCAGCACGCACGCGTCATCGACCTGCTCGATATCGGCACCCTGCTCGACCGCCGCCCCGGAAAGCTCTCCGGCGGCGAGCGCCAGCGCGTCGCGCTCGGACGCGCGCTGCTGGCAAAGCCGCGGCTGCTGTTGCTCGACGAGCCGCTCGGCGCGCTCGACGAGGGCCGCAAGCTCGAGATCCTGCCCTATTTGGTGCGGCTGCGCGACGAGGCCAATGTCCCCATGGTCTATGTCAGCCACGATGCCGCCGAGCTGCGCCAGCTCGCGACGCAGATCGTGATGCTGAAGCAGGGGCGGGTGACGAGTCTTGGCGGGGTGAGGCTGCTGGCGTAGAGCCGTAGCCCGGATGGAGCGGAGCGTAATCCGGGGCTCTCGCGCGCAGAAACGGCGGCCCCGGATTACGCTCCGCTCCGTCCGGGCTACGAATTGCCGCATGAAAGAGCGACTATCGCGCCCCCCGTCGCTGCGCTCGCAACGACGGTGGAGGGTTCAGCGCTTCCGCCGCTTCGGCTTGATTGCGCCGAACACGCTCGCCAAATCCTCGTTTGCCGGCACCGCATCGTCATCCAGATGCAGACGGCTCTCCACGTGCAAGAAATGCTCACGCGACACCGCAATTGCGCGCGACACATCGCGGGCGCGTAACGCATCGACGATCGCGCCGTGCTCATCGACGGCGCAGATCGAATCGGTGGCGGGCTCGTAGACCGAGACCATGACCGAGGAGCGGCTCAGCAGATCGGAAAGGAAGCGCGTCAGCTCGGCATTGCCGAGTGCCTCCACGAGATGAACGTGGAACGCGCCGGACAGCCGCACCGACGCCGCGCGATCGCCGCGCGTGGCGGCGGCGCGCTCCTCGGCGAGATGCGCGGTCAGCTTGTCGATCAAGGCATCGTCGACAAGGCGGGCGAGCTGCGTCAGCACGCCGGCCTCAAGCACGCGATGCGCCTCGTAGACGCTGCGGACGTCGTCGAGCGTCGGGCGCGGTACGCGGGCCCCGCGGTTGGGGATCATCTCCAGCCGCCGCTCAGCACCCAGCCTGTGCAGGACCTTCCGGATGCGCTCGCGAGACACGCCGAAGATATCAGCGAGCGGCGGCTCGGCGAGCTTCACACCCGCCTTCAGCTTGCCCTCCAGCAACGCATGCAGGATGGCCTCATAGACCGCTTCGTCCTCGGCCGGATTGGCCTTGCCGTTTCTCTTCCCGTTTCGCCCGCGCTGCGTCGCCATGGCCCATAGCTAGGCCCAAAGGATGCGCAGCGTCACCTCCAAAAAATGTGCACATTTGCTTCGTGCCTGTGCAGGTACGGTCGACAATCCACCCTGACTCATCTGATATCATTATCAAATCTTGAAATGTGCACATTTGGCATGGTGCTTGCTGCTGCTTCGATGCAAGCCTTACGCACAACATACGGGACACGCCCATGCACACCCCCTCCCGACGCAGCGTTCTGACATCCGGCGCGGCGCTTGCCGCGGTTCTGGCGGCCCCGGCACGGCTCCGCGCCGCGCCCAGGGAGATCGTCATCGGCGGCCCCGCGGGCGCCGCGAAATATTTCAACGCCGACCTGTTTCCGGTGCTGGAAAAGAAACTCGACTGCAAGGTGCTGTACGAGGGCACCAACTCGCTGACCAATCTCCAGAAGATGCAGGCCGACAAGGCCGCCCCGAAGATCTCGGTGGTGATCATGGACGATCCGGTGATGCTTCCGGCTGCGACCGAAGGCCTGATCACGAAGATGTCGGCCTCGTCGATCGCCAATCTCGGCAAGCTCGTTGACGGCGCGGTGCACCAGGACGGCATGTGGGCGAACTATCAGCGGCCCTGGGCGGGCATCGCCTATTCGACCAAGCGCATGAAGACCGCGCCCACCAAGTGGGCCGACCTGTGGGATGCGAAGTACGCCTCCCGGGTGATCGTGCCGTCGCTGTCCAACACCGAAGGGTTCTGGACACTGCTCGCAGCCGCGCATCTCGAAACCGGCAAGCCCTACAAGGAGGCGCAATACGAGATCGACGCGGCCTTCAAGAAGGTGAAGGAGCTGAAGGCCAACCTGCTCAACGTCTATACCAACGCGCCGCAGGCCATCAATCTGATGGAGCAGGGCGAGGCCTGGATGATCGGCGGACAGTTCTCCGCCTACACGCTGATCCGCAAAGCGGAGGGATCACCGGTCGATCTCGCCGTGCCGCAGGACGGCGGCTTCGCGATGCCGTCGGGCATCGCCAAGGTGGCTGGCGCGCCGGCTGGCGATCTCGCCGATGCCGTGATCGACTTCTTCCTCAGCCCGGAAGCGCAGACCATCCTCGCCGACAAGGCGTTTGTCGCGCCGACCAACAAAGGCACGCCGACGCCGGCAGGCTTCCCCGCCCCCGCCTCGCTGTTCGCGCCGGACTGGGCGTTCGTCGCCAAGAACCGCGCCTCCTGGGTCGACCGCTGGAGCAAGGAGATGACATGAGCGAAGCCGCCCAGCATCTGGTCGTCCGCGGCGTCTCCAAGCGCTACGGGCCGACGACGGTTCTCGATCACATCGATCTGACCATTCGGCGCGGCGAGCTCGTCACGCTGCTCGGCCCCTCCGGCTGCGGCAAGACCACGCTGCTGCGCGCCATCGCGGGGCTGGCGCAGCCCGACACCGGCAAGGTCGAGCTCGCCGGGCGAGACATCACCAACGTGCCGCCGCACAAGCGAAATGTCGGAGTCGTGTTCCAGAGTTACGCGCTGTTTCCGCATCTGACCGTCGCCGGCAATGTCGCATTCGGGTTGAAAGTGCGCGGCGCCCCCAAGGGCGAGATCGACGCCGCGGTCGAGCGTGCGCTGGCGCTGGTCAAGCTCGGTCATCTCGCGGGCCGCCGCATCTCTGCGCTGTCGGGCGGCCAGCAGCAGAGGGTGGCGCTGGCGCGGGCGATTGCCGTCGAGCCTGACGTGCTACTGTTCGACGAGGCGCTCTCGGCGCTCGATCGCAAGCTGCGCGAGGAGATGCAGGTCGAACTGCGGCGCCTACTCCAGGACGTGAAGGCGACCGCGATCTTCGTGACGCACGACCAGGACGAGGCTCTGACCATGTCGGACCGCGCCGCCGTCATGAACAAGGGACGCATCGAGCAGCTTGCCGAGCCGCGCGAACTGTATTTGCGGCCTGCCAGCCTGTTCGCGCTCAACTTCGTCGGGCTGTCGACGCGGATTTCAGGCACCGTGCTGGCGGCAAATGACGGCAAGGTCGACGTCGAGACCAAGCTCGGCCGCATGTCCGCACTGGGCAATTTCCAGGCCGGCTCTCCCGTCATCGTCGCAGCGCGCCCCGAGCAGCTTCGCCTGGGCGAACAGGGCGAGGCCAACTCCGCGGCCGGCCGCGTCCGCTCCGTGGTGTTCCAGGGCTCGCGAACGTTGGTCGAGGTCGATGCCGGCGCCGGCGAAAGCCTGCTGGCCGAACTCTCCGGGCGGGATGGCACGATCCCCCGCGTGCATGACGAGATCCGCCTGAGCTGGCCCGTGGCCGAGACCTTTGCGTTTCCGATGGATGCGCAGGCATGACCGAGGCAGCCCTTCCCGCGCCAGTGACGGCGCCCGCCGCGGACCGCGAGCAGCTCGTGGCGATCGGCTTCGTGCTACCGTCCTTCGTCATCATCGCCGGCGTGTTCGCGCTGCCGCTGGTGCTGCTGCTCGGCGTCAGCATCGTCGATGCCAATGGGCTGACCTTCACACACTATAAGCGCCTGCTCGGCATGCCCTATTATCTCGGCGTGATCTGGAATTCGCTGCGGCTCGGGCTACTGACGACACTGATCGCCTTCCTGATCAGCTATCCCGCCGCCTTCGCGCTGGCGCGCGCCCGCGGGCCCTTGCGCTCCGTGCTGCTGGCGACGCTGTTCCTGCCGCTTGCGGCCAGCGTCATCGTCAAGGCGTTTGCCTGGACGATCCTCTTGCGCAGCGACGGAATCGTCAACGAAACGCTGATCGCGCTCGGCATCATCGAAGACCCGATCCGGATGATCTTTACCGAGACCGCGCTGATCGTCGGCGCCGTCAACATCTTCCTGCCCTTCATGATCCTGCCGATCTACGCCATCGTCGCCCAGCTCGATCCGCGCTATGCGGAAGCGGCTGCCACGCTCGGCGCCTCGCCGGTTGGAACGTTCTTCCGCGTCATCCTGCCGCTGACCTTGCCCGGAATCATCGCGGGCGTCGCGCTGGTGTTCTCGCTGTCCGTCTCGGCCTATGTGGTGCCGACGCTGCTGATCGGCGAAAAATATCCGACGCTCGCGACCACGATCGCAAAAGCCTATCTGCTGGCACGCGAGCCCGGCTTCGGTGCAGCCGCCGGCGTCGTGCTGCTGGGAATTGCGATCGCCGTCGTCACGCTGAGTGCGCGCCTGTCGCGGGAGCCGAAGTGATGAATCGCGCCGCAATCGTCGTCTGCTGGATCATGGCCATCGGGCTCGCATTGTTTCTGGTCATCCCGTTGCTGGTGATCGCCGCCGCAAGCTTCTCGCCGACACCGGTGTTCGATCTGCCGCTGACCGGCGCATCGACACGGTGGTATGGTCGGATCGGACGCCTCGACGGTTTCTGGCCGTCGCTGCTGCTCTCCCTCCAGATCGCGCTGTTGTCGACCGCGATCTCGCTGGTCTCGGGCACGCTCGCGGCCATCGCGATCGCGCGGGGAAAACTGCCGGGCGCGGGCATCTTCGCCACCGCCCTGGTCTCGCCGCTGATGATGCCGGGCCTCGTGCTCGGCATCGCGCTGCTGCAGGGCTTTCGCGCGGTCGGCTTCACCGCGCCCTGGGCCACACTGCTGGTCGCCCATCTCGTGATCACGCTGCCTTACGTCGCGCGTACGATGATCGCGGGACTGGCGCGGTTCGACTTCACCCTGATCGAGGCGGCGCGCACGCTTGGCTGCACCTATCCCGGCAGCGTTTTGCGGGTGATGGTGCCGGCGCTGGCGCCGTCGTTCCTGATCGCGGGGATCTTCTCGTTCCTGGCCTCGTTCGACAATTATCCCGTCTCGATCTTCCTCGCCGACGTCCGCACCAAGACGCTGCCGATCCGGATGCTGCAATATATCGAGGAGGCGCCCGACCCGACGCTGGCTGCACTCTCCACCCTCATCCTCCTGGGCACGGTGATCTTGCTGTTCGTCAGCGACCGCGTCGTCGGCCTGCACCGCATGGCCGGAACCTCGGACTGATCCATGAGCAACGAACCCAAATCGTCACAGCGCGACTTCGCCGGCTATCGTGGTAAGCCGCCAAACCCGCGCTGGCCCAGCGGCGCACGCGTCGCGGTGTCGCTGGTGGTGAATTTCGAGGAAGGCTCGGAGTTCTCCGTCAACGACGGCGATGCCGGCAACGAGGCGATCTACGAGGTCGTCCACAAACTGGACGGTCCGGATTCCTGCATCGACAGCCATTTCGAATACGGCACGCGCGCCGCGTGGTGGCGCATCATGGATCTGTTCGATGCCCACGGCGTGAAAGTGACGGTGAGTTCCTGCGGACGGGCTGTCGAGCGCTCGTCTGACCTCGCACGCGACGCCGTCGCGCGGGGCCACGAGGTATCGGCCCATGGCTGGCGCTGGCAGAGCCACGCCGACATGGACGAGGCGAGCGAGCGTGACGTCATCGCGAAGACGGTCGCCGCGATCGAACGCGTCACCGGACAGCGCCCGGTCGGCTGGCACACCCGCTCGGCGACCTCGCCGAACACGCGCCGTTTGCTGGTCGAGCACGGCGGCTTCCTCTACGACAGCGACGCCTACAACGACGATTTGCCCTATTACAGGGAGGTCGCCGGCAGGCAGCATCTGGTGTTGCCCTACGCGTTCGACACGAACGACATGCAATATTACAACGCCTCGCGCTTCAACGGTTCCGATTTCGCCGACTACGTCATCGATGCCTTCGAGTGGCTCAAGCGAGAGGGCGAGACGGCACCGAAGATGATGTCGGTCGGATTGCACCTGCGCATGATCGGCCGGCCCGGCCGGATCGGCGCGCTGGAGCGAATCCTGGCGCACATCACGGGAAGCGGCGCGGCCTGGGTGGCCCCGCGCGCGGCGATCGCTCGGCATTGGAAGGAGACGGTGCCAGCGGGGGTGTGACGCACACTCCGTGCCCGGGACGCGATGCAGCACGAAGTGATGCATCGCAGAGCCGGGGCCCACGGCGCCATGGGTCCCGGCTCTGCGGAGCAGCGTTGCACGCTGCACCGCGTCCGGGACACGAGAGCACTAAACCCCCGCCACCGACGTCCAGACGTCCGCGAGTTTCTTCCGCAGCGCTTGCCGGCGCGTCAATGGAAGCGGCGTCTCGTCGTCCTCCGGAAGGCGCAGGCCGACGACGCTGACGCGGCCGCCGGAGATGCTGCGCGCAACCAGCACGATCTCATCCAGCGGCAGCTCAGCGCCTTCCTTCGGCGCCTGGTCGAGATGGACGTCAAAATAGTCGGCCAAGGTCAGCTTGGCCTCGTCCTCGCCGATCTTCACGCCATAGATCTCGGTGAGCTCGGCGAGCGTGTGCTCGGCCGAGACCATGAAGTCGCCGAGCAGATGCGGATCGGGGATCGCGCTCGGCTGCATGTCGACGAAGAAGCGGTCGAGCGCCTCGGCTTTCTCCGGCGGCGCCAGCAGATAGATGTAGTCACCGGGCGCGATCGGATCGGCCTCCAGCGGCGTCAGGATGTTCTCGTTGCGGATCACTAGCGTCGGCTTGGACCAGGACGGGATCAGGCCGCGGCGGAAATACAGGCTCTTGGGCCGCACGGGATAACCGACCAGCTGCTGCTCGAGCTGGCCGGGCAGATCCAGTTCGACGCGGCGCGGACCGCGCTCGGCGCGCGGCAGCGCGACATGCAGCTTGCGCGCCGCGGGCGCCAGCGTCCAGCCTTGCAGCAGCAGCGAGATGATGACGACGACGAAGGCCACGTCGAAATAGAGATAGGCCTTGGACAGGCCGACCAGCATCGGGATCGAGGCCAGGAAGATCGCGACCGCGCCGCGCAGGCCGGTCCAGGCGATGAAGACCTTCTCGCGCCAGTTGAAGCGGAACGGCGCCAGGCACACGAACACCGCGATCGGCCGCGCCACCAGCATCAGCACGAAGGCGATCCCGACCGCCGGCAGTACGCTGCCGCCGAGCCGGCTCGGCGAGACCAGCAGGCCGAGCAGCACGAACATCACGATCTGCGCCAGCCAGGTCGCGGCATCGAGGAAGGTCACCACCGAATTATGCGCGCGGGTCGGCCGGTTGCCGATGATGATGCCGGCCAGATAGACCGCGAGAAAGCCGGAGGCGTGCATGATCTGCGAGCCGCCGAAGATCACGAGCGCCGCGGTCGTGACGAACGGCGCGTGCAGACCCTGCGGCAGCGCGACCTTGTTGAGGGCGAGCACGACCAGACGCCCGCCGATGATGCCCACGACGGCGCCCAGCACGGCTTCCTGGACGAACTCCATCAGAACATGGCCTGCGGAGCTCGATCCCAGCGAGATGTATTCGACCAGCATCAGGGTCAGGAAGATCGCGAAAGGATCGTTGGTCCCGGATTCGGCCTCCAGCGTCGCACCGACACGCGGGCGCAGGCGCAGGCCCTGGGTGTGCACCAGCAGGAACACCGCGGCGGCGTCGGTCGAGGCGACCACGGCGCCGACCAGGAACGACTCCGTCCAGTTGAGGTCGAGCGCGTATTTCGCGAACGGCGCCGTGATCAACGCGGTCAAGAGCACCCCGACGGTCGCGAGCACCACGGAGGGCGCGAGCACGGTGCGGATGCTTGCAAAGCGCGTCTTCAGGCCGCCGTCGAACAGGATCAGGGCCAGCGCGACAGAGCCGACCAGATAGGTGGTGCGGACGTCGTCGAACTGAAGCTGGCCGGGGCCGGAATCGCCCGCGAGCATACCGATCAAAAGGAACACGAGCAGCAAGGGCGCGCCGAAGCGCAGCGCAAGCAGGCTCGACAGGATACCGGCCATCACGAGGACGGCGCCGAGCAATATTGCGATGCTGACGGAGTCGAGGGAAGCCATCCACCTTCCGGGCAAAAACAGCTGGAATTGCATCCATATCGTCGCGACCGCGGCACGCCAACCCATTTCTCCCGCTCGCGGCAATCTGCCCGCGTTTTACGGCCTTAACGCCCATCACATGCCGGTGTATCGATGGCCCGGCCGCGGCCTTTGTGGGAATCTGCGGCTCCCTCGAATCAATTCCTCCCCCCGTTTGCCGACGAGACCAATGGACATGGACCTCAAGGACTTCATGGAGTTCGTGCAAACCACGGCGCGCAGCGTCGGGGCGGAAATCTCCTCGCCCTGGTTCTACCTGCAATTCGGTCTCATCCTGGCCGCGGCCGGCATCGCCTATGCCGCGGACGCCGCCATCCGCGCCCGGGTCGACATGACCACGCTGGCGATGCGCTGGCCGCTGCCGCTCCGGCACTTCGCCCGGGTGATGGTCTCCAGCGCCTCGACGGCGGTGTTCACGTTGCTCGTGATCGTCTCCCGTGTGGTGATGTACCACGCGACCTGGCCGAGCCGTTCCTACCTGCTGATGGTCGCAGCCAAGCTCGGCCTCGCCTGGCTCGTGATCCGGCTGGTGACGACGGTGCTGCGCAATGCCTTCATCGTCCGCCTGGTGTCGATCACGGCGTGGTTCGTCGCCGCGCTGTCCATTCTCGGCCAGCTCGATACGACCGTCGATCTGCTCGATGCCTACGCGATCGTGCTCGGTGGCCTCAGGCTGACCCCGCTGCTGGTCCTCAAGGCCGGCGCGCTGCTGCTGATCGCGCTCTGGGCCACCAACATCGCGAGCAATTTCGCCGAGAGCCGGATCAACGCAACCACCGATCTGACGCCGTCGGTGCAGGTGCTGCTGGTCAAGATCATCCGCATCGGGCTTCTTGCCATCGCAATCGTCATAGCGCTCGGCGCGGTCGGCATCGACCTGTCGGCGCTCGCGGTGTTCTCCGGAGCGGTCGGCGTCGGCATCGGCATAGGCCTGCAGAAGATCGTCGCCAATTTCATCTCTGGCATCATCCTGCTCGCCGACAAATCGGTGAAGCCCGGCGACCTCGTCACCATCGGCGACAATACCGGCCGCATCAGCGCGATGAAGACGCGTTATATTTCCGTCGCCGCCGGCGACGGCCGCGAATTCCTGATCCCGAACGAGGATCTGGTGACGCAGAAGGTCGTCAACTGGACCTATACCGACAAGAACACGCTGGTGAAGATCGCCTTCGGCACCAATTACGACGCCGACCCGAAGCTGGTCACCAGACTCGCCGCCGAGACCGCCGCCGCCCATCCCCGGGCCCAGAAGGGCAAGCCGCCGAACAGTATTCTGACCGAGTTCGCGGAGGCCGGGATGAAATTCTCGCTGACCTTCTGGATCGCCGATCCCGACGGCATGGACAACGTCAAAAGCGACGTGATGCTGGCGCTGTGGGACGCCTTCAAGCGCGAGGGCATCCGGGTTCCCTATCCGGTCCGCGAGATCCGCATCCGGGGCGGCGCGCTGCCGGTGGAAACCACCGTAGAAGTCCCGAATTAGGCCCGCTTTCGGGCGCAAGCCGCGGCCAGATTCCTGTTTTGACGCGTTTTCTTCACGCGAACCGGTAGCCACTTCGCTCGAAAACACTCTGCGTTGGCTTGCATGAAGGCCCGTGATCGTTAGATTAGGGCCTGAAATCAAGCCCTTCCGCCGACATCGACCCCTTTTCAGAAGATCGCGCCCGCATGAGCTACGTCGAAGCCTCCGATACCTCCCTGCGCAAGACCGGACAGATCAAGCTGCATGGACCGAGCGCGTTTGCCGGCATGCGCAAGGCCGGTGCACTGGTGGCGAAGTGCCTCGACGAACTCACCGACATCGTCGGCCCCGGCGTGCCGACCGACCGTATCGACCAGTTCGTCCGCGAGTTCGCCTTCAGCCACGGCGCCTTTCCGGCGACGCTGATGTATCGCGGCTATCGCTACTCGACCTGCACCTCGCTCAACCACGTGGTTTGCCACGGCATGCCCGGCGACCGGCCGCTCAAGGAAGGCGACATCGTCAACATCGACGTCACCTTCATCGTCGACGGCTGGTATGGCGATTCCAGCCGGATGTATGCGGTCGGCCCGATCGCACGCAAGGCCGAGCGGCTGATCGAGGTGACCTATGAGGCAATGATGCGCGGCATCGCCGCGGTGAAGCCCGGCGCCACCACCGGCGACATCGGTCACGCCATCCAGAGCTTCGTCGAGCCGCAGGGCATGAGCGTGGTGCGCGATTTCTGCGGCCACGGTCTGGGCCGCATGTTCCACGACGAGCCGAACATCATCCATATCGGCCGGCCCGGCGAAGGCGTGCAGCTCAAGCCCGGCATGTTCTTCACCATCGAGCCGATGATCAATCTCGGCAAGCCGCATGTGAAGATCCTCTCCGACGGTTGGACTGCCGTCACCCGCGACCGCTCGCTATCGGCACAGTTCGAGCACTCCGTCGGCGTGACGGCGACGGGCGTCGAGATTTTCACGCTGTCGGAGCGGCACGGCGAGAAGCAGGTCGGGTAAGCTCGCACAGGCTCGCTGGCGGGACGTAAACCGGATTTGTCTCCGCAATTGACGGTTGCAAAAACGCGGGTCCCCGGCAATGCTGGCGGCCGATGCCCGCCAAGCCGGACCACGACAAGAGCAAGCCTGACGACGAGCCGCATTATCTCGGTCATCGCGAGCGGCTGCGCGAGCGCTTCTACAGCGCGGGTGCGGATGCGCTCAGCGACTACGAACTGCTGGAGATGGCGTTGTTTCCGGCGCTGCCGCGGCGCGACACCAAGCCGCTGGCGAAAACGCTGATCAAGACCTTCGGCTCGTTCGCCGAGGTCGTGCACGCACCGGTCGCGCGACTGCGCGAGGTCGACGGCGTCGGCGACGCTGCGATCAACCAGATCAAGTTGCTTGCCGCAGCCGCGAGCCGCGTGGCCAAGGGCGAGGTCAACAGCCGCAACGCACTATCGTCCTGGAACGAGGTGATCGACTATTGCCGCTCCAGCATGGCCTTTGCCGACAAGGAGCAGTTTCGCCTGCTCTTCCTCGACAAGCGCAACCAGCTGATCGCCGACGAGGTGCAGCAGACCGGCACGGTCGACCACACCCCGGTCTATCCGCGCGAGGTGATCAAGCGCGCGCTGGAATTATCGGCGACCGCCTTGATCCTCGTCCACAACCATCCCTCAGGCGATCCCTCGCCCTCGCAGGCCGACATCCAGATGACGAAAGCGATCATCGACATCGCCAAGCCGCTCGGCATTGCCGTGCACGATCACATCATCGTCGGCAAAAGCGGGCACGCGAGTTTGCGCGGGATGCGGTTGATCTAGCATAGATCAGGTCGCCGGCTTCCTGGCGGCTTTGAGATGGTCTTCTGCAGCCGTGATGCCGGCGAACGCCTTGAGCGTCAGAGCAGTCGGCTGCGGCTTCCACCCGGAAACTATTTTCTCCGCATTCTCACGTTCCGATTTGGACAAAAGGCCGGCCATCTCATTCACGTTCTTGGCCGGCGCCACCTTCGAAAGTTTGAAGTACGCATATGACAGGGACAAATCCCTCGGCGTTCCCTTTCCTGCGGAATATGCCCGGGACAGGCTGAAGAGAGCCTCGGGCAGCCCTTGATCGCCGGCCATCTTCCACCATTTCAGCGCTTCTTCCGGATTGCCCCGCCGGTCGTACAGGAGGGCGACATCGTGCTCGGCGCGCGCATAGCCGGCCTTGGCGGACACAAGCTTGTATTTCAAGGCTTGATCCGGGTCGGCGGCGACGACGCCCGCACCTTGCCCGTCATAATAACAGCCGAGCTTGTAGGCGCCGAGCGGATCGTCGGCCGCAGCCGATTTCCGAAACCATTCGAATGCCTGGCTGCGATCCTGCTGCGTGCCGATGCCGTTATTGTACATCATGCCGACATGGTATTGCGCCTCGGCATCTCCCCGATGAGCCAAGGTCACCATTGCATTGAAGGTGCCCACATCGTCGGCATGGGCGGGCATCGCGAGAAGCAGCAGGCACGAAAAAGCCAGGGCAACGAATTTCATGTCAAAGCCCGATCGAGTTTTGAGCCGTCCTGTCTTGGTCACTCGACACGAAAGAAAAGTTCGAAACTGGCAAAAAACTGGGAAATCAGCGAATCCGGGCCTATCCGATTTTAACCTGTTCGGACTTGACCAGCGCTGCACGTCCTCGGCGGTATCGGCGCCGCCTACTGCCGCAGCATGATCAGGGGATCGGCAGTATCTGGGACACGCCGCCACTGCGCGTTGTCGTCGGCCTCGAACTGCCAGACGTCGCCCGATTTCGACATCAGGATGATCTGGCCGCGCTCGAGCCGCCATTGCGTCGGGTTGAACTGCGCGACGGCCGGGTCGCATTTCGGCTTGAGGAAGACCTGGAAATTGTCGGGGCTCGCTTCCGTGTTGGTCAGCGTCAGCCCGCAGACCGGCTGGCCGTTGCCGCGCACCATGGCCCAGTCGCCGATCATCTGGTCCATCGACTTGGCCATCGAGCGCGCGGCGGCGAGATCCTGCAGGATGTAGACGCCCTCGCCCTGACGCAGGCCCTCGAAGATGCCGGCCTCGACCTCGGTGAAGTCGATCACGGCTTCACCGGTCGCGTCCTGCAAGCGAACGATGTCGAGACCCCTGACGCTCCAGGCCACGATATCCTTGGTGAAGGGCAGTGCGGTCTTGCAGGCCGGCTCGAGTTCGAGCTTGAATCCTTGCGCGACCGGGTCGCCCTTGATCGTGACGACGCAAGTCTTGCTGCGTTCGGTGGTCGAGAGCTCCCACTGCCCAAGCATCTCCTTCTTCAGGGTCGTCGCATCCTGCGCATGCGCAATGCCGATCGCGGCCAAGGCCGCGACGGCGAATACGACGACCCGACGTGCGATCATCAGCGCCCCTTGAATGGCGTTTCGGCAACCGGCGTCAGCGGCGCCTTGCCTGAGAACCATGATTTGAGGTTGTCGACCACGAGCTGGTCCATGGCGTTGCGCGTCACCACCGAGGCCGAGCCGATATGCGGCAGCAGCACGACGTTCTGCATCGCCTTGAGCTCGTCCGGCACGGTCGGCTCGGCCGCGAACACGTCGAGACCGGCGGCGAGGATGGTGCCGGATTTCAGAGCCTGCACCAGCGCCGGCTCGTCGACCACGGAGCCGCGCGCGACGTTGATCAGCACGCCGCGCGGGCCGAGCGCCTTCAGCACCTCGGCATTGATCATCTTGTTCGTAGCCGCGCCGCCGGGCACGATCACCATCAGCGTGTCCACCGCCTTCGCCATCTCGATCAGATCGGGATAGTGCTTGTAGGAGACGTCCTTGGACGGATTGCGCGAGTGATAGACCACCGGCACCAGCGAGGCGTCGAGCCGGCGCGCGATGGCCTGGCCGATCCGGCCCATGCCGACAATGCCGACCTTGCGGTCGCGCAGCGAGCCGACGCTGAGCGGATAATTCTGGGTCTGCCAGAGCCCGGAGCGCACGTAACGGTCGGCCTTGATGAATTCGCGCAAGGTGGAGATCAGCAGGCCCATCGCGACGTCGGCGACCTCCTCGGTCAGCACGTCGGGCGTGTTGGTGACGATGATGTTGTGCTCGGCCGCGTATTTCGCATCGACGTGGTCGTAACCGACGCCGAAGCTCGCCACCATCTCGATCTTGGGCAGCTTCGACAGCGAACCCTTGTCGGCGCGGACGGTGTGATAGGTCACCGCCACGCCGCGGATCTTCTCGCGAATTTCCGGCGTCAACCGTTCGAGGTCGCCATGCGTCTCTGCCTTATGCACGACGAAATGATCGGAAAACCCGTTCTCGAGGATCGGCCGCACCGGCCCATAGATCAGAAGGTCGATCTTCTCGGACGAAATCGAACCGGCAGCCATCAGTTTTCCTTTCCAAGCGCGCTCTCGTGCCAGCGCCGTAAAACGAGGTGGGAAACTACCGCCAGCACCCCATAGATGACAATCCCGGCCAGCGACAACAAAAGCAGCGCTGCGAACATGCGGGGTATGTTCAATCGATACCCGGACTCGGCGATCCTGTAGGCAAGCCCGGAGCCGGCACCGGCCGTTCCGGCCGCGATCTCGGCCACGACCGCGCCGATCAGCGACAGGCCGCCGGCGATGCGCAGGCCGCCGAGGATATAGGGCAACGCCGCGGGCAGCTCGAGAAAGCGCAGCGTCTGCGGCTTTGAGGCGCCATAGAGCTGGAACAGGCCGGCGAGGTTGCGATCGACCGAATTCAGCCCGAGCGTGGTGTTCGACAGCACCGGGAAGAAGGCGACGATGAAGGCACAAGCCACCACCGCGGTCTGCTGCTCCAGATAGATCAGCAGCAGCGGCGCGATCGCGATGACAGGGGTAACCTGGAGCACGATGGCATAGGGGAACAGCGAATATTCCACCCATTTCGACTGGTTGAACAGCAGCGCCAGCGCGATGCCGCCGATACTGGCCGCGGCAAAACCTTCGAGCGTGGTCAGAAGCGTGGTGGCGAGCGATTGTGACAGCACCGCCCAGTCCTTGATCAGCGTCAGGACGATGACGGAGGGCGCCGGCAGCACGTAAGGCGGGATGCCCTTGATGCGGACCAGGAGTTCCCAGGCGAGAATGCCGGCCGCGAACACGATGACGGGAAGCACGAAGCGCAGCGCGGCTTGCGCAGATCGCGCTTTCGCGGTGACGGTCGCCTGCGCGCTCATAGCGTCGACTGCCCCGAATAGGATGGCGCCAGCGCGGCCGACACCTTCCGGCAGTAATCGGAATAGGCCGCGGACGTGCGAAACGCCTCGCCGCGCGGCTCGACCGTCTCGATGCGGATGTCGGCCTGGATGCGGCCGGGCCGTGCCGTCATCACCACCACGCGCTGCGACAGATAGACGGATTCGAACACCGAATGGGTGACGAAGATGACGGTCTTGCCGAGGCTGCGCCACAGCGCGAGCAGATCGTTGTTGAGCCGGAAGCGCGTGATCTCGTCGAGCGCGGCGAACGGCTCGTCCATCAGCAGGATATCGGGATCGGTGACGAGCGCGCGCGCCAGCGACACCCGCATCTTCATGCCGCCGGACAGCTCGCGCGGAAAGGCATCGGCGAAATCGGCTAGCCCGACGCTGGCCAGCGCCGCGTCGGCACGCCCGCACGCCTCCGCCTTCGGCACGCCGGCGAGCCTCAGCGGCAGCCGCACATTCTCGCGCACGCTGGTCCAGGGCATCAGGGTCGGCTCCTGAAACACGAAGCCGATCCCGTGACCTGGCTGCACCATGCCCTCGTGATGGGCCACCCGCACGATGCCGGAGGACGGCGCGCTGAGTTCTGCAATCAACCGTAACCCCGTCGACTTGCCGCAACCGGACGGGCCCAGCAGCGAGATGAACTCGCCCTTGCGGACAGTGAGGTCGAACGGCCCGAGCGCCATGACGCCATTGTCATAAGTCTTCGTCACGCCGCGCAGGCTGACGGCGAGATGCGTCAGGCCGGCGTCGGCCGCGGGCGGGTTTTTGCCTGATGACATCGACCTTGCGCTACGGCTTGTTCGGGCGCAGCTCGACGCCGACGCCCTTGTTGACGAAGCGCAGCGTGTAGGATTTGCGGAAGTCGAGATCGCCCTTCACGACGCCGGCCTTCACCATCTTGTTGAAGAAGGAGGTGTAGCGCTCGTCGCTCATCGCGCCGATGCCGTTCTTCAAGGAGTCGCCGGAATCGACGATCCCGTATTCCTTCATCTTCG
The DNA here is from genome assembly GCF_003020125.1 of Bradyrhizobium sp. MOS003. Taxonomy (GTDB): domain Bacteria; phylum Pseudomonadota; class Alphaproteobacteria; order Rhizobiales; family Xanthobacteraceae; genus Bradyrhizobium. The sequence goes on from NZ_PYFW01000002.1 coordinate 689,353, forward strand.
CGACGGAGTATTTCAGCAGATCGTCGGTCATCTCCGGATTGAGCTGCTTGATCATGGCATTGCCGGCGGAATTGTCGCCGTAGATATAGTTGTACCAGCCGATCATGGAGGCATCGACGAAACGCTGCACCATATCCGGCTTCTTCTCGACGGTGTCGCGGCGAGCCTCTATCAGGGTCGAATAGGTGTTGAACCCGTAATCGGCCAGCAGCAGCACATTGGGCTTGAAGCCGGCGGCCTTCTCGACCGCGAAGGGCTCGGAGGTGACGTAGCCCTGCATTGCGCTCTTGGGGTTGGCGATGAAGGGTTGCGGATTGAAATTGTAGGGACGAACGTTTTTCTCGTTGAAGCCGTATTCGGACTTCAGCCACTGGAAATAGCTGCCCATGCCTTCCTTGGAAACGAACAGCGTCAGCGGCTTGAGATCCTCGATCTTGCCGACCTTGGCATCCGGCTGCGTCAGCATCACCTGCGGATCCTTCTGGAAGATCGCGGCGATGGTCACGACGGGAACGTTGTTGGCAATTGCGTCGAACGACATCAGCGTGTTCGCGGCCATGAAGAAATCGATCTTGCCGGCAATCAGCAGCATCCGGTTGTTCTCGTTGGGGCCGCCGGGGACGATGGTGACGTCGAGGCCGTATTTCTTGTAGGTGCCGTCGGCGACCGCCTGGAAGAAGCCGCCATGCTCGGCCTCGGCGACCCAATTGGTGCCGAAGGTCACCTTGTCCAGCGTCTCGGCGCGCGCCTCGACGCCACAGACGAAAGCCGACATCAAGCCTGCAATGAGCGCTCGCCGCAGATGGAAGGGGGTCATAATGGCACTCCGTCGATCGCTTCCGGCCAATCGCGTCTGGCTCATGTGAACGCAACGCGATAAAACCGCATGACATCAGGGGACGCGAGCCGGCCGGGCCCGCATCCCCTGATACCCCAAATTACGTGACAAATTCGGGCAATGAAACCTCCAAAGACTCCTCAATGATGCCATCCCGCGACTGGACCGAAATCCGCTGGGCCGATGCGCCCCCCGCGGACACGTCGCGCTGGATCGCGGTGCTGCCGCTGGCGGCAACCGAGCAGCACGGCCCGCATCTGCCGTTTGAGACCGACGTGCTGATCGCGGACGTCTATCTCGCACGTGTCCGCGAGCTGTTGCCTCTGAGTGTTCCGGCCAGTTTCCTCCCCGTTGAACCGGTCGGGATTTCCACCGAGCATATCGACTATCCGGGCACGCAGACTCTGGCGACTGAAACCGCCTTGAAGCGATGGACCGGGATCGGCGAGGAGGTCGCGCGTCGCGGCGTAAAGAAGCTCGTCATCATCACCAGCCATGGTGGCAACAGCGCGGCCATGATGCTGATCGCGCAGGATCTGCGCGCGCATCAAAAACTGTTCGTGGTGACGACGTCGTGGTCGCGGCTGTCAGGCGCCGACAAACTGTTCCCGGCCGACGAAGTGCGCCACGGCATTCATGGCGGCGCGGTCGAGACCTCGATCATGCTGGCGCGCTATCCCGAGCAGGTGCGCAAGGATGCGATCGCGGATTTTCCCGCGAGCAGCGTCGCGCTGGAACGGCAATATCGCTGGCTGTCGACGCAGCGGCCCGCGCCGTTTGCCTGGCAGGCGCAGGATCTCAACCCCAGCGGCGCCGTCGGCAATGCGACATTGGCCGTGGCGGCGAAGGGCGAGCAGCTCATCGATCAGGGCGCCCGTGCTTTTTGCGAGCTGCTGGGCGAAGTCGATAACTTCGACGTGAACAGGCTCGCCAAGGGGCCTCTCGGCTAGCCTTTATCCTCCTGGAAACACTTGCGAAAACTCCTCGCTCCGGGAGCGGATTTGCCGCATTCGAACCGGACGCGAGGCGCCTCCGTCAAACTGGGCACGCGGGCCACAACGGACCGCCTCAACCCGGATGGAGTTGCACATGTCGATCAAGACCAAGATTGCCGCTCTCGCGCTCGCGACCCTCGCCGTCACCGGCAGCATCGTGTCCACCACCTCCTCGGCCGAGGCCAAGCCGCCCGGTTGGGTCTGGGGTGTCGGTGCCGGCATCGCCACCGCCGCCGTCGTCGGCTCCGCGATCGCCGCCAACAACGATCCCTATTACCACGGCTATCACCGCTGCGGCTGGGTCGCCCAGTACAACGCTTTCGGCCAGTACATCGGCCGCGTTCGTACTTGCTACTGATCTGAGTACCTGAGGCCTATCTTACGTGGATCCTGCGTCCGACACGGGCGCCTCATCCACCCCGTGTCGTGCCCCCGACCCCGCCCGGCTGTCCCCCCGGGCGGGGTCATTCCTTTGGGCCGCGAGAATTTGTTGCCGTCCCGTCACACAGAGGTGCGAACCATCCTGTGCAATAAACTGCACCAGTTGCTATTGCGAATTAATCGCAATAAAGTCCGCAACGGGTTCAGGAACTTGGGACGATATCGCGTCGAATCGGGGTCATATCGATTGATGACGCGAGCCACCAAGACCTGATGACAGGACCACCGCGAATCGGCAGGGATATCGCGGCGGATGGATACATTCGTGTTTTGGGGGCGTGCGTTTTGACGTTGAGAGGTCACCGTTACCAGCACTTGCGGACGGCTGCGGCGATTGCCTCGGGTGTGCTGGCTTTTCCCGCCGCAGGCCGCGCGGCCGATCTGCCGCTGAAGGCACCGGCGCTGAAAGCGGTCTATGACTGGACCGGCCTCTATATCGGCGGGCATGTCGGTGTCACCCGCGGCACTTCTTCGGCGACGTTGACCGATCCCACGCTCGCAACCGACGACAACGTCTTCACCGGCGCGACCGGCGGCGTCCAGGCCGGCTACAATTGGCGCCTCAATTCGGGCCTGCTGCTCGGCGTCGAAGGCGACATCTCGTTTCCGAACTATATGCCTTCCAACCACGTCGTATCATCGGCGGCGACCGCGTTGTCGGGCGCGGAAGAACGCTGGGACTATGTCGCGAGCTTGCGCGCGCGGCTCGGTTACGCCACCGGCAACTGGCTGCTCTATGCCACCGGCGGCGCGGCCTTCGCCGGCGAGCGCTTTTTGTCGACGCCGACGGGCGGCGTTGAAGAGAAGGTGCTGCACACCCGGTTCGGGTGGACCGCTGGCGGCGGCGTCGAATACGCCTTCGCGCCGCATTGGACCACGCGGCTCGAATATCTCTACAGCAAGTTCGAGAACGCCAGCGTCACCTTTCCCTCCGGCGGGCAATATTCATCGTCGATGGATTTTCACAGCCTGCGGATCGGCCTCAATCGCAAGATCGATTGGCCGGGCCTGCCGACCTACAATCCGAAGTCTGACGTCACCGATACCGAGTCGAGCCGCTGGGAGATTCACGGCCAGTCGACCGCGCTGGGACAGGGCTATCCCGCCTTCCGCGCGCCCTATACCGGACCGAATAGCCTGCTACCCTCGCCCGATTTTCAGCAGACCTGGAGCAATTCGCTCTATCTCAACGCGCGGCTGTGGGACGGCGGCGAGGTCTATTTCAATCCCGAGCTGCTGCAGGGTTTCGGCTTCAACAATACGACGGGCGCAGCAGGCTTTCCCAACGGCGAAGCGCAGAAGTCCGGCTTCCCCTATCCGCATTTCAATGCCTCCCGGCTGTTCGTACGCCACACCTTCGGCTTCGGCGGCGAGCAGGAAGAGTTGGCCTCCGGCCAGCTTCAGCTCGCGAACAAGGTTGACGTCTCGCGCCTGACCTTGCAGGTCGGAAAATTCTCCGTGGTCGACGTGTTCGACGGCAATTCCTACGCGCACGATCCGCGCAAGGATTTCATGAACTGGTCGATCTGGGCGTCCGGTGCCTTCGACTATGCCGCCGACAAGCTCGGCCTCGGCTACGGCGCCACCGCCGAATTGAACCAGAAGCAATGGGCGATACGCGGCGGCTACTTCCTGATGGATGCCGTTTCCAACTCGAGCAATTTCGACATGAACGTCGGCCGGCGCGGCGAATATGTCGTGGAGCTCGAGACGCGCTATTCGCTGTTGGGCCAGCCCGGCAAGCTGCGCACGCTCGGCTTCCTCAACAGCGCCTATTCCGGCAGCTATCGCGAGACGCTGGACAATCCCGCCTTCGGCGTGGACATCAGCCAGACCCGCCGCGGCCGGATCAAATACGGCTACGCCCTCAACCTCGAACAAGCCATCACCGACGATATCGGCGTGTTCGGCCGCTGGAGCTGGAACAACGGCCGGACCGAGATCATGGCATTCACCGACATCGATCGCAGTCTGTCCGGCGGCGTCTCCGTCAAGGGAGCAAAATGGGGTCGGCCCGACGATGTCGTCGCCATCGCCGGTGCCGTCAACGCGCTGTCGCAGGACCATCGCGACTTCATCGCAGCCGGCGGACTCGGTCCCCTGATCGGCGACGGCCAGCTCAACTACCGCCGCGAGCGCGTGCTGGAGACCTACTACGCCTATGCGCTGAACAAGGCACTCACCTTCACCGCCGACTACCAGCTCATCGTCAACCCCGCCTACAACGCCGACCGCGGACCGGTGTCGGTGTTTTCAGGGCGTCTGCACGGCGAGTTCTGAGCGAGCCCCCTACGCCGCCCGGATCGCGTCCAGGAACTTGCCGACCTCGACCTTGAGGCGGCTGCTCTCGCCGGACAGTGATCTGGCCGAGGCGAGCACGTTGGAGGAGGCCGATCCGGTCTGACTCGCGCCGCGCTGCACGTCGACGATGCTGGCGGAGACCTGCTGGGTGCCGCGTGCCGCCTGCTGCACGTTGCGGGAAATCTCCCGCGTCGCTGCGCCCTGTTCCTCGACCGCCGAGGCGATCGCGGACGCGATCTCGGACATCCGGGTAATAGTGTCGCCGATCGCCTTGATGGCGCCGACGGACTCTTCCGTCGCTGTCTGAATGCCCGTGATCTGCTGGCTGATTTCGCCGGTGGCCTTGGCGGTCTGCTCGGCCAGCGCCTTGACCTCGGAGGCGACCACCGCGAAGCCGCGCCCGGCTTCACCGGCGCGCGCGGCCTCGATCGTGGCGTTGAGAGCCAGAAGATTGGTCTGGCCTGCGATCTGGCTGATGAGCTCGACGACGTCGCCGATCCGCCCCGCGGCCTTGGCGAGCTCCCCGACATGGTCGTTGGTCCGCCCGGCCTGTTGCACCGCCTCGCCGGCGATGCGTGCGGAGTCCTGCACCTGCCGGCTGATCTCGTCGACCGACGAGGCCATCTCCTCGGCCGCGGAAGCAACGGTCTGGACGTTGGTAGAGGCCTGTTCGGACGCTGCCGCGACGGTTGCGGTGACCTTCTCCGATTGATCGGCCGTGCTCGTCAGCGTTCCCGCGGACACCTCCAGCTCCGAGGAAGCCGACGATACCGTGTTGATCACGTCGCCGATCATGGCTTCGAACTCGCGCGCAATCTGGTCCATGCGCTGGCTGCGCCGGAGCTTCGCGTCGGCTTCGACCGCGGCTGCCTCGTCGGCAGCCTTCTTGGCGAGCAGCGAGTCCTTGAAGTGCTGCAGCGAGCCCGCCACCTGGCCGATCTCGTCATTGCGGCCCGTCGCGGGGATCTCGACCTCGTGCTGTCCGGCGGCGAGCGTTCCGATCACGTCCGCGATCCGGCCGAGCGGTGCCACGACGCGCCTGCGCAGCATCAGGGTCACGCCACCGAGCGTCCCGAGCAGCGCCAGCACCACCACGCCTGCGAGCGCGAGCATCGCCAGTGCACCATCGCGCGCGGCCGAGGCACGGTCGGCCGCTTCGGCCAATGCGGCATCGCGCACGCCGTAGAACATCTGGATGGCCGGCACGATGACCTTCGCCAGCTCGTCGGCGTCGACGCCGTACTTGCCGTCACCCCTCGCTGCGGGCATCTCCTTTTCGACGACCAGCGCTGCTTTGCCAAAATAGGACTCCGTCGCCGCCTTCAGCGCGGTGGCAATCCGGGGCGGATTGCCGAGCATCTCCATGCCGGCTTCGATACGCTGGCGGTCGGCGTCCACACGTCCCTGCATGCGATCCATGAGCGAGAATTCGGCCGCCACCAGAGGACGGCGGGCCGACAGCGCCGGCGACAGCGTGGCGGCGCGGCTGCCGGCCGAGACGCGGAGATCCTGCGCCGTTCGCGCCAGGCCCAGAAACGCCGCGAGCGAGGAATCGGCATTCACGACGTGTCCTTCGAGCCGGTTCATGATGGGCTCGATCTTGCCGATGACCTCGGCGACACCGGGCAGGAAGCCCTTGACCACGGCGCTGTCGCGCGCCGCCAAGGGCACGCTCATCGCGCGATCTGCCGTCGTATAGAGCTCCTTGAGCCGCCCGGCGGCACGATCCAGGGTTTCGACCATCGCTGCGCTGTCATCGAGCGCCATGATGGCGCGCCGGGCGGCCTCGAAGCCGGCATCGGCCGCTTTCGCAGCCTTCCCCGCAGCTTCGCTCTGGGCCTGCGTCGCGACGCCCTCCTGGAAGATCGGAGAGATATAGGGCGCACGAAGCCCGGCGACGTGCTGGCTGACGGTCAGCATGGCGCCAAAGGCATCGACGGTCTTGATCGCGTCGGAGCGGTTCGTGAAGATGCGGGTCTGGGGTATCAGCACCTCGGCGCCAAGGATGACTGCGAAAACCGTCACCGTCAGCATCGACAGCGCGAAAAGTTTCCCGATCCGCATCTTGGGTCTCCAATATATTTCTGCAATGTCGAAAACTAGCCGCCGGCCACTAAGAGCCCGTTAAACAACGGACATCCCGTAGTTCCACGGGGCGCAGGCGGTCGGCCCGTGATCGTCGTGCTGTTGCCGGGGACGCCAATGTGGGCAAAATTGGCGGCATTTGCGCCCGGAATACCTATATCAAAGGATACGGCGTCCATCCCGCCGCACTCCCATACCTCGGAACGTCAATGCTCTCGGTCGAACTCGTCATCGTCGTTGTCCTGATCGTCATCAACGGCCTCTTGTCCATGTCGGAGCTGGCCGTGGTCTCGTCCCGCCCGGCGCGGCTGTCGATGCTCGCCGCGAAGGGCGTGCGCGGCGCCGAGCGGGCGCTGACGCTGGCCGCCGATCCCGGCAAATTCCTCTCGACGGTGCAGATCGGCATTACGCTGGTCGGCGTGCTCTCCGGCGCGTTCTCCGGCGCGACGCTCGGGCAGAGGCTGACGCAATGGCTGCTCGAGCTTGGCCTGTCCGCGGGCATTGCCGACATCGTCGGCGTCGGCATCGTCGTCACGCTCATCACCTACGCCACCCTGATCGTCGGTGAGCTGGTGCCGAAACAGGTGGCGCTGCGCGATCCCGAAAGCATCGCGGTCAGGGTCGCGCCCGCCATGCACGTGCTTTCGAAGGTCTCGCTGCCGCTGGTCTTTCTGCTCGATCTTTCGGGCAAGCTGATCCTCTCGATGCTCGGCCGCGGCGGCAAGGCCGAGGAGAAGGTCTCGGAGGACGAGATCCATCACCTCGTCAACGAGGCCGAGAGCGCAGGCGTGCTCGAACCCGGGGAGAAGGAGATGATCGCCGGCGTGATGCGGCTCGGCGACCGGCCGGTCGGCGCGGTGATGACGCCGCGCACGGAGGTCGACGAGATCGACCTCAACGACGATCCCGCCGCCATCCAGGAGATCATCGCCAAGAGCCCGCATTCGCGCTTTCCCGTCTCCGACGGCGACCGCGACAAGCCGATCGGCGTGCTCCAGGCCAAGGACCTGCTGGTCGCCTATATGAGCGAACGGACGCCGGATCTGCGCGCGCTGGTGCGCGAGGCGCCCGGCATCCCGGCGTCGGCAGACGCGCGCGACGTGGTGACCATCCTGAGGGCCGCGCCGGTTCACGTCGGTTTCGTCTACGACGAATATGGCGGCTTTGAAGGCATGGTGACGGCCGCCGACATCCTCGAATCGATCGTCGGCGCCTTCCATTCGGAGGAGGGACCGCCGGAGCCGGCCTTCGTCAGGCGTGCCGACGATTCGCTCCTGATCGCCGGCTGGATGCCGGTCGACGAATTCGGCGAATTGCTCGGTGTCCAACTGCCGCCGCACCGCTACAACACGGTGGCGGGCCTGGTGCTGCAGCAGTTCAACGCGCTGCCCGACACCGGCGACGCCTTCGACTTCGGCGGCTGGCACATCGAGGTGGTCGATCTCGACGGGCGGCGGATCGACAAGATTCTGGCGAGCCGGTTGACTGAGGTCGAGACGGGATAGTTCGAGCGCGCGCTTGTGCGAGCGCCAACTCCATCCTCACCCGAACTTCACGCCGATCCGCTTCTCCTTGCGCCAGACCACGGTGCAGGCGAGATGCGTTCCGTCGGCCGGGATGAACAGGGTGAAGCGTTCGGGAATTCCGACAGGGCTGGTGACGTCGAGCGCCGCGCCGGTGTCCGAGAAATTGCGGACGGTGCAGTCGATCGCGCCGCCGCCGAACTCGATCGTTCCGGCCTTCAGCACACGGTGTCTGGCTTTGTCGCGTCGCTCGTCCATGGGGACAATCTACACCCAAAGCTGACACAGACATTAAGACACGGTGCATTCACGATGATTTTGTGCCACCGCAAAGCGCGGCGGTATCATGCGGTAGACGGCCCTTACAAGGCCGGCTGGAACGTGTCGGTCTGCGCCATCCGCCAGGCCTCGCGGAAGCGCGGGTCTTCGGTGCCTTCGAGCAGTTCACCGGGACGCAGCTCCGGATAGAGCCGCGAGAAGGATTGGACCTGCGTCGTGGACGTCCGTTGGCTGAAGTGAAGCGGGCGCAGCTGCTGCGGATGCTCGAGGCCCGCCGCGGCGATCAGCTCGGTCAGCGAATGCAGCGTCGCGTGGTGATAATTGTGCACGCGGTCGATCTTGAGCGGCACGTAAAGCGCACGCGCACGCGTCGGGTCCTGCGTCGCCACCCCGGTCGGGCAGCGGTCGGTGTGGCAGCTCAGCGACTGGATGCAGCCGAGCGAGAACATGAAGCCGCGCGCCGAGTTGCAATAATCGGCACCGATCGCCATGGCGCGCGCCATGTCGAAGGCGGTGGCGATCTTGCCGGACGCACCGATCCTGATGCGGTCGCGCGCATTGATGCCGATCAGCGCGTTGTGGACGAAATTGACGCCCTCGCGCATCGGCATGCCCAGATGATCCATGAATTCCAGCGGCGCCGCACCGGTGCCGCCTTCGTTGCCGTCGACCACGATGAAATCGGGATAGATCCCGGTCTGGAGCATCGCCTTGCAGATCGCCAGGAATTCCCAGGGATGGCCGATGCACAGCTTGAAGCCGGCCGGCTTGCCGCCGGACAGGCGTCGCATCTCGGCGATGAACTGCATCATGCCGACTGGGGTCGAAAATGCGCGGTGCGAGGCCGGCGAGATACAGTCCTCGCCCATCGCGACGCCGCGGATTTTTGAGATCTCCTCCGAGACCTTTGCCGCCGGCAGCACGCCGCCGTGGCCGGGCTTGGCGCCCTGGCTGACCTTGAGCTCGACCATCTTGATCTGGTCGTCGCCGGCGACGCGCGCGAACGCCTCGGGATCGAAACTGCCGTCGAGATGACGGCAGCCGAAATAACCGGAGCCGATTTCCCAGATGATGTCGCCGCCCATCTCGCGGTGATAGGGGCTGACGCCGCCCTCGCCGGTGTCGTGCGCGAAGCCGCCCTTCTTCGCACCGGCATTGAGCGCACGCACGGCGTTGGGGCTGAGCGCGCCAAAGCTCATCGCGGAAATGTTGAACACCGAGGCCGAATAGGGCTGCTTGCAGTCGGGCCCGCCAATGCTGATGCGGAACTTCTCCTCGGCGTGCTTCTTCGGCGAGACCGAGTGATGCATCCACTCATAGCCCTCGCGGTAGACGTCCTCCTGGGTGCCGAACGGGCGCTTGTCCAGCTCCATCTTGGCGCGCTGGTAGACCACCGCGCGCGTGTCGCGCGAGAACGGCATGCCGTCCTTCTCGCTCTCGAAGAAATACTGCCGCATCTCCGGGCGGATCTCTTCGAGCAGGAAGCGAATATGCGCCGAAATCGGATAGTTGCGCAGCACCGCGTGGCTCTTCTGCAAGAGATCGCGGACGCCGAGCAGCGTCAGCGCGCCGAAGATCAGGATCGGCACCAGCAGAATGTCGAAGATCTTGCGGTCGGCGATGCCGATGCCGATCAGGAGCGCGGTAACGACCGCGCAGATCGTCAGCACGATGAAGCGCGGCGAGAATGGCAGCAGCAGGGTTTCCATGATCCCCTCCTCCGCCAACGGCAGGCGCTTGTGGGACGCGTGTTGGGTGGAGTCCTGCGTCTTGGTGTCGTCGGCCACGATTCCCATCCTCTCGCCAGCATGAGGCGGTACGATACGCCCTTGCCTGTCATACGGATATGACGCGGCCCTTGTTTCAGGCTAGCGAATTCGGCCGGGATAAATCAATCAGCCGAGAGGATAGGCGTTTGCAGTGCAGCAGAGGCGGCCGAATTGAGCAGCCTGCATTGGGGGCGCTGCACTGCGTCCGGGGCACGAGAGCGTGGCTGGAGCTTTACCGCTCGACGAACGCCTTCTCGATCACGAAATGGCCGGGCTTGTTGCCGCTGCCTTCGATGAAGTCGCGGCCTTCGAACATCACCTTCAGCTCTTCCAGCATGCCGGGGCTGCCGCACATCATGATGCGGTCGGTGGCGATGTCGAGGGGAGATTGCCCGATGTCGTTGAAGATCTGCTCGGAGCTGATGAGGTCGGTGATGCGGCCGCGATTTTTGAACGGCTCGCGGGTCACGGTCGGGTAGTAGATCAGCTTGTCGGCAAGCAGCTCGCCGAACAGTTCGTCCTCGCGCAGGGAAGCGACCAGCTTCTCGCCATAGGCGAGCTCGGAGACCTGGCGGCAGCCGTGCACCAGCACGATGGACTCGAATTGGTCGTAGACCTCGGGGTCCTTGATCAGGCTCGCGAACGGCGCGAGGCCTGTCCCGGTCGAGAGCAGCATCAGCCGCTTGCCGGGAAGCAGATTGTCGGTGATCAGCGTGCCGGTCGCCTTGCGGCCGACCAGGATGGTGTCGCCTTCCTTGATCTTCTGCAGGCGCGAGGTCAGCGGGCCGTCCTGCACCTTGATCGAGAAGAACTCGAGCTCTTCCTCGTGGTTGGCGCTCGCCATGCTGTAGGCGCGCAGCAGCGGACGGCCGTCGATCTCGAGGCCGATCATCGCGAACTGGCCGTTCTGGAAACGGAAGCCGGAATCGCGCGTGGCGCGGAAGCTGAACAGCGTGTCGGTCCAGTGCTGGACGGAAAGAACCTTCTCTCGGTAAAACGCGCTCATGATTTTCGATATTCCGAATAATTGCGGTTTTAGGGCAAAAGCGTTACCCGGCCCTGAAACGGGGCGGACACCATTGCCATGGCGGAGGATTTCGCGTGTGTGATCTACGCCATTGAGACCAATAATCAACCTCGGCCCCGAGGCAATTGATGCCGGTCAAACCGGCATTTGCGGCGGAATTGATCATATTGTTAATGAATCTGCTGCCGAGCGCGTGGGGCGGGCAATTTCTTTTCCCTGCAGCGGTCGAATGCAGCACTTAATTTCCCTCGCGCTCGCGAGAATTTCATTAAGAATAGCTCTGACTTTCATCTCCTTTTGGCGCCGTTTCCGCATTTTTGCGGCTTCTGGCGCCAGGAACGCCTGAAACACGACAGAAGCACATGGCGGCAAGCGGCGAGCGAATCTTCGTCCAGGCGATCAGGCGCTATGGCGCGGAGCATGGCATCGCGGTCGATATCCGCGCCGATGGCTGGCTGATCGCGATGCGCCGCGGCGACGAGCAGCGCTTCGCCTTCGGCTACGACATCGGCCTCAACAGCGCCATCGCCCACCGCCTCGCCAACGACAAATCGGCGACATCAGAGGCGCTGGCGCTCACGAGCGTGCCCTGCGTTCCGCATCATCTCTTCCTCAACCCGAAGCTGGGCGAGAAGGTCGTTGGCGCCGGCTGGCGTCAGGCGATGCTCAAGCTGCTTCACGACCATCCGCAAGGCGTGGTGGTGAAGCCGAACGAGGGAACGTCGGGGCGCTCGGTGTTCAAGGTGACGACGGAGACGGAGCTCGACCACGCGGCTGGCGAGGTGTTTTCGATGAGCACCGGGCTCGTGATCTCGCCCTATGTCGCGATCGAGGACGAAGTGCGCGTGGTGCTGCTCGATGAGCGGCCCCTCGTCGCCTACGGCAAGCAGCGCGGCACGGATTGGCGACACAATCTCGATGCCGGCGCAAAGCCGGTGTTGCTGGAGAACGGCGAGGTTCGAACGGCCTGCGTCAAGCTCGCGGCCGATGCCGCGCGCGCCATTGGCATCGCCTTTGCGTCGATCGACGTGGTGCGCGTGGATGGCGGGTGGCGCGTGCTCGAGATCAATTCCGGCGTGATGATGGAGGCGCTGGGGAAGCTTCATCCGGAGCTGGTGCAGGCGGCGTATGACGCGGCGCTGGACCGGGTGTTTGGAAAAGGCTGAAGCCAAGTGCTTGGTGCAAATCCTTCTCCCCTTGTTGGGAGGAAGGTGTGGCGCGAAGCACCCTCTCCCTGCGGGAGAGGGTGCAGCGAGTCCGCCCTTCAATTATTCGCGCTCGCTGAATCGTCCATCGCCTTGAACGCCTCTTCCAGCTGTAGCGAGATCGGCACGTTCAGACGTTCGCCGCTCGGAAGCCGTGCGGTGAACCATTTGTTGTAGAGCGGGACGAGGTCGCGGTTGGAGCCGAGCTTGCGGAAGGCGCGCTCGACCACGGCCGCGAGCTGCGGCTCGCCCTTTCTAAACATGATGCCGTAGGGGTCGTAGGACAAATAATCGCCGGTGACCCGAAACTTGTCCTGCGCCTTGTGGCGCGCGATCAGGCCGGAGAGCAGGATGTCGTCGGTCGCGAACGCATCGGCCTTTCCGTCGGCGAGCATCTGGTAGGACTGCTCGTGGTCGGGAGAGGTGACGATGTTGAGGCCCAGCGAGAATTTCTTGTCCGCCGCCTGGATCGCCTGCTCATTGGTGGTGCCCCTGGTCACCACGATGGTCTTGCCCTTCAGATCGGTCAGCGACTGAACGCTGGATGCCTTCGGCACCATCAGCTTGGTGCCCGCGACGAACATCAGCGGCGAGAACGCGACGCGCTTGCCGCGCTCCGCATTCGCGGTGGTCGAGCCGCATTCCAGGTCGATCTTGTTCCCCAGCACGGCGTCGATGCGGTCGTCCGAGGTGACCTTGACGTAGTCGATCTTCAAATTGAGATCATCGACCTCGACGCCGATCTCCTCGACGATGGCCTCACAGAGCTCGAGGCTGTAGCCGATCGGACGGCCCGACTGGTCGAGGAAGGAGAACGGCGGCGAGCTCTCGCGATAGCCGAGCCGCACGGCGTGCGCTTTCTTGACGGCCGCCAGCGTCGGGCTGAGCCCTTCGCCGCCGGTCTGCGCGAATGCCGAGGTCGCGACCAAGGTGGTCGCGAGCAACGATGCCGCAAGGAGCAAGCCGCCTGAGGTCAGTGACCTCGCCGATATCTGGCCCATGGTTCGCTCCTACCCATGGCCGGCCATCGCGGGCACTTCACCGGGTATCATGTCGTCAGGCACGGCGTCGCCGGGTCCCATGGCATGCTCCGGCCCGAGCTCGCCTTCCCATTTGGCCACGACCGAGGTCGCCAGCGTGTTGCCGATCACGTTGGTGGCGCTGCGGCCCATGTCGAGGAAGGTGTCGATGCCCATGATCATCAACAGACCCGCCTCGGGGATGTTGAACTGCGCCAGCGTCGAGGCGATCACCACGAGCGAGGCGCGCGGCACGCCGGCGACGCCCTTCGAGGTGATCATCAGGGTCGCCAGCATCGCGAGCTGGGTGCCGAGCGGCATGTCGATGTGGTAGCTTTGCGCGATGAAGACTGCCGCGAACGTGCAGTACATCATCGTGCCGTCGAGGTTGAAGGAATAGCCGAGCGGCAGCACGAAGCTCGAGATCCGCGACGAGGCACCGAAGCGATTGAGCGCCTCCAGCGTCTTCGGATAGGCCGCCTCCGAGCTCGCGGTCGAGAACGCGATCATCAGCGGCTCGCGGACCAGCTTCAGGAGATGGCCGTAGCGCGGCCCAATCACGATGAAGCCGACGATGACCAGGATGGCCCACAGGATCATCAGCGAGAGATAGAAGCCGCCCATGAAGACGACGAGCTTCCAGAGCACGGCGAGGCCGTTCTTGGCCACCGTCGCAGTGATGGCGGCCCACACCGCGAGCGGCGCGAACAGCATCACGTAGCTCGTCACCTTCAGCATGATGTGGCCGATATCGTCGATCATCGCCAGGATCGGCTTGGAGCGCTCGGGCATCGAGCCCATAGCCACCGAGAAGAACACCGCGAAGATCACGATCTGCAGGATCTCGTTCTGCGCCATCGCGTCCGCGATCGAGGTCGGAATCAGATGGGTCAGGAATTTCTCGATTGAGAAGGCCGAGACCGGCAGGCCGGTCGATTGGCCCGCCGCAGGCAGCGTGCCGGGGAAGTTCGCGCCGGGCTGCAGCAGATTGACCATGATGAGGCCCAGCAGCAGCGAGATGAAGGAGGCGCTGATGAACCAGCCCATGGTCTTGGCGAAGATGCGGCCGAGCTTGGAGCCCGAGCCCATATGGGCGATGCCGCCGACTAGGGTTGCGAACACGAGCGGCGCGATGATCATCTTGATCAGGCGCAGGAACATCATGGCGATCAGGTTGATGGCAGAGGCCCACTCGCCGCGGGTGTCCGGCAGGAAGTTGTAGATCGCCGTCCCCATGACGATGCCGAGCACCATCGCCGCCAGAATGTATTGCGTAAACCTGTTCGACATCGCTTACCCCCACGTACACCGGCGCTTCATGATGTCGCAGATGTCACAGCGACGCAACACGCTTTGCGTGTGATCGTGTTTTCAGGATGTTCCCGTTGTGAAATGGAACGCCGCGCTCTAGCCTTCACGCAGCGCACAACGCATGCGGCTTGCACGTTTTGTTTGCGGCAGCTGCTTCAATAATCGTCAAAACAATCAAAAAGGGAACGCCATGAGCGGCAACGTCAATCGCCAGATTTTGCTGGTCGAGAAGCCCAGCGGCAAGCTTGGCCCCGAACATTTCAAGATGGTGGAAGGCACAGTGCCGGCGCCGAAGGACGACGAAGTCCTGTTGCGGGTGCGATACATTTCGCTCGACGCCGCCAACCGCGCCTGGATGCACGGCGCGACCTATCGCTCCGCCGTCGAAGCGAACAGCGTGATGGCCGGAGGCGCCATTGCCGAGGTCGTCAGCTCGAACGCCGAGGGGTTTGCGGCGGGCGACATCGTGTTCGGTAACACCGGCTGGCAGGAGTTTGCCGCGGTGCCGGCAAAGCATCTCACCAAAATGCCGAAGCTCGAGCCGATGACACATTTGCTCAGCGTGTTCGGCATCGCCGGCCTCACCGCCTATTTCGGTCTGCTGGAGATCGGCAAACCCCGGGAGGGCGAGACCGTCGTGGTCTCCGCGGCCGCGGGCTCGGTCGGCTCGATCGTCGGGCAGATCGCCAAGATCAAAGGCTGCCGCGTGGTCGGCATCGCCGGCGGCGCGGACAAGTGCAGTTGGCTGACCTCCGAGCTCGGCTTCGACGCCGCCGTCGACTACAAGGACGGCGGGGTGTTCAAGGCCCTGCGCGCGGCGGCGCCAAAAGGCATCGACGTCTATTTCGACAATGTCGGCGGCGACATTCTCGAAGCCTGCCTGCCGCAGATGAACAATTACGGCCGCATCGCCTGCTGCGGTGCGATCTCGCAATATGACGGCGTACCTGCCGCACACGGACCGCGCGGCGTGCCGGGTCTGATCGTGGTGAAGCGGCTCGTCATGCAGGGCTTCATCGTGATGGACTATATGAAGGACAGCCAGCGCGCGCTCGCCGAGCTGCAGGGCTGGGTGAAATCCGGCAGACTGAAGGTGCAGGAGGACATCATCGACGGCCTCCAGAACACGCCGAAGGCACTGATCGGATTGCTCGCGGGCGAGAACCGGGGCAAGCGGATGGTCAGGCTCTGACGATTTCGGCGCGTCGCATCGGCGCCGGCATAATCTACTTGCGGTAGCGGCTGAAGCGGCCAATGATATCGCTCGCCAGGCATCACTCGCGAGCGATTGCGATTGCGCGACTTTGATTAAGCATCGAGCGATATCGACAGGGCAGGAATTCATTCAGATGTTCAACACGTTGAAACGAGTCTCAACGCGCAAGGCGTTGCTCGCGGCGGCATTCTTCGCAACTGCAACAGGGGCGTTTGCGCAAGCACCGACCGATGCGCAGAGGAGCGCCATCCGGTCCGCATGCCGCTCGGACTTCATGGCGCGCTGCTCGAGCGTAAAGCCCGGCGGCGTGGAAGCGTATCAATGTCTGCAAAAGAACATGTCCAGCCTGTCGCCGGGATGCCAGACGGCGGTTCGCGCGGTCGAGCCCGCCGCGGCTCCGAAGACCGAAGCCGCTCCCGCGGCGAAGACCGAAGCCGCCCCCAAGGCTGAGCCGGCGCCTGCACCCGCGGCACCGAAGGCTGAATCGGCTCCCGCTGCGAAGCCGGCCGCCGCACCGGTGCCGAAGGCTGCTGCGCCCAAGCAGCCGAGCAGCGCGCAACTTGCCGCAATCAAGAGCGCGTGCCGGGGCGATTATCCCAAGGTCTGCGCCAGCGTGCCGCCGGGCGGCGCGCCTGCGCTGGAATGCCTGGAGAAGAACAAGGCCAAGGTGTCGCCGGCCTGCGGGAGCGCCGTCAGTGCGGCAACCGGCGGCGGCAGTGCACCTGCGACGGCAGCGCCCGCGGGCGCAACTCCCGCAGCAGCAGCACCCGCGGCCGCGCCAACCGTGATCGTCCTGCGCCCGTTGCGACCGCGCGAAGAGCTGTTTATCGTCCAGTCCGCATGTCGTGAGGATATCCGAACGCTGTGCGGCAGCGTGGCGCCAGGTGGCGGCCGTATCATACAATGCGTTGCCAGCAACGCCGCCTCGCTGTCACCCGCTTGCAAAGACGTGCTGGCACCGTTCGCGGCACGATAAGGCGCTAGGTTCTCCGATGACGTCTGTCAACGTCGAAGAGATCGAATTGCTTTCGCTCTTCGGGGGAGCGCCCAAGCTGAGAGACCCGGGAGCGCCATGGATTTACAACGATGCTCTGTACGAAGCATCCGTCGAAGGATTGAGCGTATCGTTTGCCCTGGCGCCATCTTACAAGGACGTTCGTCTTATCATTGCAAGCAATGAAACTGCAATCTACGAGTTCAATGGCGTTGGAGTTCGTGACGTCAGATATCACAGCGACGGAGGCCGAGAGACGCTGGAGGTCCAAATCAATGAGCGTGACCGCCTGTGGCTTAAGATCAGGCCATCCATTCGAGTCCAGCATGAATCGCGCGAGGCGACGTCGCACCAAATTCCAGACATTTAGATTTCATCGACGACAACACCGGGAGGACAACATGCGATCATTGCTGCTCGTTGCTTCTGCACTCTTCGCCTTCGCCGCAACCATGACGTTCGAGGCCACCGACGCCAATGCGGTGGTGTGCGCTCGCGGCGTCTATCGCGCCGGCTGCGCCGGACCGAATGCGGCCGTCGTGGTCCGCAAGCCGGTTCCGGTGGTCCGCTGCACCAGGGTCCTGGTAAACGGCGTGTACGTGAAGCGCTGCGTATGACACGCGAATAGCCAAGCCGGCACGGTTTGGCTATGATTCGGACCTGACGGTTTCGGACACACGCAAAAAGGTGTCGCTTCGGCGCGCCTGCGCTCGGCCGATAATTCCGCTGGCGCGGGCCAGCGGAGCACATTAGTCTACCCCTAGATAGTAAGTATACTGTCAATTAGGGAGGCAGAATTTGCGGATCGCCGTGATCGGCGGGGGGCCCGGCGGGCTCTACTTCGCCTATCTCTGGAAGAAGCGTCATCCCGAGGATCAGGTCGACCTGTTCGAACAGAACCCGGCCGACGCGACCTGGGGCTTTGGCGTCGTGTTCTCCGACCAGGCGCTGGAATTCCTGCGCGCCGACGACCCCGAGACGGTCGACGCGATCGCGCCGCACATGGAAAGCTGGGAGAACATCACGCTGAACCTCGGCGGCGACAGCGTCGCCATCGACGGGGTCGGCTTCTCCTCGATCGGGCGGCTCGAGCTGCTGCGGTTCCTGCAGCAGCACGCGATCGACGCCGGCGTCACGCCGCGCTTCGATACGCAGATTCAGGCCGTCGACCAGCTCGACGGATATGATCTGATCGTTGCCGCGGACGGGCTGAACTCGCTGGTCCGCCGCACCTTCGAAGGTGATTTCGGCACCTCGCTGTCCTACTCCTCCAACAAGTTCGTCTGGTACGGCACCTCGAAGCGGTTCGACACGCTGTCGCAGACCTTCGTGAAGACCGATCGCGGCGCCTTCAACGCCCATCACTACCGCTACTCGCCGGCCATGAGCACCTTCCTGGTCGAATGCGACCACGCGACCTGGCAGGCCTATGGTTTCGCGTACAAGGACGTCGAGCAGTCCAAGGGCGTCTGTGAAGAGGTGTTCGCGGACACGCTTGGCGGCCATTGCCTCGTCTCCAACAAATCGGTCTGGCGCAACTTCCCCTGGGTCTGGAACGAGCATTGGTCGTTCAAGAACATGGTGCTGATCGGCGATGCGCTGCATTCCGCGCATTTCTCGATCGGCTCGGGCACGCGGCTCGCGATCGAGGACGCCATCGCGCTGGTCAAGGCGCTGGAATCGGATGCGCATCTTGCGACCGCACTGCATCGTTACCAGGCCGCGCGCAAGCCGGTGGTGCAGAAGCTCGTCAACGCGGCGCGCACCAGCGCCTTCTGGTACGAGCAATTTGCCCAGCACATGCAGCAGGGCCTGATGGACTTCGCCTATAGCTACATCACCCGCTCCGGCCGCATCGACGATGCACGCCTGCGTCACATGTCGCCGGCCTTCATGGCGCGTTACGAGGCCGCCAGGAACGGCGGGGACGAGGCATGAGCAACGAGATCTTCGACCAGGTGCCCGTCGACAGCGACGGGGCGCGCGAGATCGGCTTTGCCGTTCCGGAGCTTTACAACGCCAGCCGCGTGCTGTTCGACAATCTCGCCAAGGGCAGTGGCGACAGGCTTGCGCTCATCGGTCCGGCAGGCATGCGGACCTATGCCGAGCTCTGCGCTGACGCGTGCCGCTGGGGCAACGGCTTTGCATCGCTCGGCCTAAAGCGCGGCGACCGCGTGCTGCTGTTTCTCGACGACACGCCGGCCTACCCGGCCGCATTCTTCGGCGCGGTGCGGGCCGGCTTCGTGCCGCTCCTGATCAACACACTGACGCCGCCGGACCTGCTGCAATTCTATCTCGCCGATTCCGGAGCTGAAGTCGCGGTGGCTGAGGCCGAGTTCTGTGGCCGCTTCGATGCAGAGGCTTGCAAGGGCACGCGCCTGCGCACGCTGATCGTCGTCAACGGCGAGGCGGGCAATCACGCCGCGCCGAACGCGCTTGCGGCTGCGGACTGGCTCGGGCAATTCCCGGCCGATCTGGCGGAGGCGGACACTCATCGCAACGAGATGGCGTTCTGGATGTACTCGTCCGGTTCGACCGGCCGGCCCAAGGGCATCGTGCATCTGCAGCACGACATGGCCTATAGCGAGCTCGCCTTTGCGCAGAACGTGCTGAAGCTGACGCCTGACGACATCTGCTTCTCCGTGCCGAAGATCTTCTTCGCCTACGGCTTTGGCAACTCCGTCACCTTTCCGTTCTCGGCGGGCGCGGCAACGCTGCTGTTGCCGGGCCAGCCGAAGCCGGCCACGATCTTCGCAGCGATCGAACAGTACAAGCCGACGGTCTTCTTCGGCCTGCCGACGCTCTACACCTCCCTGACCAAGGCCGAAGGCGCGCAACAGACCAACTTCTCGTCGCTGCGCATGTCGCTCTCCGCGGCCGAAGTGCTCTCGGCCGAAGTCTTCAACGGCTGGAAGACGCTCACGGGCCTGGAGATCGTCGAAGGCCTCGGGTCGACCGAGGTGCTGCACATCTATCTCTCCAACCGCCCCGAGCAGAAGAAGCTCGGCGCCGCCGGCTTGCGCGTGCCCGGCTACGAGGTCGCGCTGCGCGACAAGGACGGACGCGACGTCGCCGACAACGAGGAAGGCATTTTGTGGGTGCGCGGCGATTCCAACACGCCGCTGTACTGGAACAGGCCGGACAAATCCGCCGAGACGATTCGGCAGGGCGGCTGGATCTACACCGGCGACCGCTTCATCCGCGATGCCGACGGTTTTCATTTCTTCCGCGGCCGCGCCGACGATCTCATCAAGATTTCCGGACAGTGGGTCTACCCGCTCGAGGTCGAGCTGTGCCTCGCCGACCACCCTGACATCCGCGAATGCGCGGTGTTCGCGGCCGAACTGCCGGACCGGCGCATGACGCTGAAGGCGGTGGTGGTAATGAACAATCGCACCGCCGACCGGGATGAAGCGACGCGGCGGCTGCAGGATTACGTCAAGGGCAAGCTGTTGCCGTACAAATATCCGCGCGAGGTGATCTTCATAGACGAGCTGCCGAAGACGGGCACGGGGAAGATTGACCGGCAGGCGTTGCTGCGAATGTGAGGCGCCGCGGCGAGTAGCGCAACTCACGCCGCCACGCAACCGTGGTCATCGCCCGCGAAGGCGCGCGATCCAGTACTCCGAGACAGTTGTGATTGAAATGATAGGCTGCAGCATACTGGATTCCCCGCCTCCGCGGGGAATGACACCTCTATTCTTGCAACAGCGGCGCCTTCCTCGCTTCCCTCACCCCGCCTTCCCCAGATGCTCCAGCGCGTCCTCCGCGCGCAGCGGCACGCGCGAGGCCTCGTTGTTGAGATCGACGAGCTGCGACATCAGACCCATCAGCGTCTTGCGATCGGCCGGCTTGAGCGGCTCCAGCATCCGCGCCTGCGCGCGTTCGACCGCGGGGATGATCTCGCGCAGGATCGTAACGCCGGCCCTGGTGAGATAAAGCAGCTTGATCCGCTTGTCCTCGGGGGCCGGCTTGCGTTCGACATAGTCCTTGGCCTGCAGACGTTCGATCACGCTGCCGAGCGTGGAGCGGTCGAAGGCGATCACGGCCGACAGCCGCGTGGCGTCGATGCCGGGATGGGTGTGGATCGCGATCAGCGCCGCATATTGCACCGGGGTCAGATCGAATGCCTTGCACTCCTCCATGAAGATCGAGACCGCAATCTGCTGCATGCGCCGGAACAGATAGCCCGGCGCGGCATAGACCGCATCGATCGTGATCGGAGGACAAGCCTTACTCGGCATCGGGCTGCTTCTCCGGTGCGGCATTGGCAAACGCGGTGAGCGCCTTTGCGGCAGCTTCCGCCGCGAGCAGGCGAGGATAGGCCGAGACATCGACCCCGAAACGACGCGCATTGGCGAGCTGCGGCACCAGGCAGAGATCGGCGAGCGTCGGCGCATCGCCGAAGCAGAACGGCCCGGGCTCGTCCCTGATCAGCGTCTCGCAAGCCGACAGTCCCTCGCGGTTGACCCACGCCGCCCAGTCCTGGACCTTCTCTTCGGCAAGCCCGAGTTCGCGCAGCCGCGCCAGCACTTTCAGGTTCTGCACCGGATGGGTGTCGCAGGCGATCGCCAGCGCAAACGCCCTCACCTTGGCGCGCCTCAGCGAATCTTTCGGCAGCAGCGGCGGATTGGGATGGGTTTCGTCGAGCCATTCGATGATGGCGACCGATTGGGTCAGCACCGCACCGCCCTCGTTTTCCAGCGCCGGCACCAGGCCTTGCGGATTGATGGCGAGATAGGCGGGCGCGCATTGCTCGCCCTTGCGCAAATGATGCGGCAGATGCGCGGCCTTGAGGCCCTTGAGGTTCAGCGCGATCCGCACGCGATAAGCGGCGCTGGAACGGAAATAGCCGTGCAGCTTCATTGGAGCCCTCCCTTACGTTCTTGTCGGCGCATTGACGCTACCTAGATCGTCAGTATACTGTCAATCAACAAAACGAACGGGAGCGCCGCCATGGAAGCCGTGACCAAGACGCCGGAACGCGAGGCCTTTTACAAGAAGATCGACGGCGAAAACCTCACCGCGCTGTGGACGGTGATGAGCGATCTGATCACGCCGGAGCCGAAGAGCGCCTGCCGGCCGCACCTCTGGAAATTCGACGTCATCCGCGACTACATGACGGAGGCGGGCCGACTGATCACCGCCAAGGAAGCCGAGCGGCGCGTGCTGGTGTTGGAGAACCCGGGCCTGCGCGGCCAGTCCAAGATCACGACCTCGCTCTATGCCGGCGTGCAGATGGTGGTGCCCGGCGACGTCGCGCCGGCACACCGGCACAGCCAGTCGGCGCTGCGCTTCGTGCTCGAAGGCAAAGGCGCGCACACCGCGGTGGACGGCGAGCGCACCGCGATGGAGCAAGGGGATTTCATCATCACGCCGTCGATGACCTGGCACGATCATTCCAACGAGACCGATCAGCCGATGTTCTGGCTGGATGGCCTCGACATTCCGCTGGTGCAGTTCTTCGATTGCTCCTTTGCGGAAGGCTCCAAGGAAGACCAGCAGAAGATCACGAAGCCCGCCGGCGACAGCTTTGCGCGCTACGGCCACAATCTGCTGCCGGTCGACGTCAAGCGCAACTCGAAGACCTCGCCGATCTTCAGCTATCCCTATGCCTACACCCGCGAAGCGCTGGAGAAGGCCAGGACGAGCCAGGAGTGGGACGCCTGCCACGGGTTGAAGCTGAAGTTCAGCAATCCCGAGACCGGCGATTTCGCGATGCCGACCATCGGCACCTTCATCCAGCTGCTGCCCAAGGGTTTCAAGACCGCGCGCTATCGATCGACCGACGCCACCGTGTTCTGCCCGATCGAGGGCCGTGGCCGCAGCCGCATCGGCGATGTCGTCTTCGAATGGGGCCCGCGCGACCTGTTCGTGGTGCCGAGCTGGCACTGGGTCACGCACGAGGCGGATGAGGACGCCGTGCTTTTCAGCTTTTCGGATCGGCCCGTGCAGCAGAAGCTGGATCTGTTCAGGGAAGATCGCGGCAACGCGTGAAGCATAGGTCTCGTAGGGTGGGCAAAGGCGCAACGCGCCGTGCCCACCACACCTCCGCGAGTGATCAACCAAATGGTGGGCACGCTTCGCTTTGCCCACCCTACAGCAGCGGTGACTATGGCTACCGCCAGTGCAGCAACCGCGCCTCCAGCACATTGATCACCTTCCCGACCGCCAGCCCGAACACCGACAGGATCACCACGCCCGCGAGCAGCTGATCCGTCTGCATCAGATTGCCGGCCTGCAGCACGAAGGCGCCGATGCCGTATTGCGCGCCGATCATCTCGGCGCTGACGACGAGCAGCAGCGCCACCGATGCGGTGATGCGGAAGCCGGCGAGGATTGCGGGCAGCGCGCCGGGCCAGATCACCTTGCGCACGATGGTCGCGAACGGAACGTTGAAACTCTGCGCCATGCGGATCAAATTGCGCGGCACCGCGTCGACGCCGCTATAGACCGAGATCGCGGTCGAGAAGAACACCCCGAGCGCGATGGTCGCGATCTTCGGCTCTTCGCCGATGCCGAGCCAGAGGATCAGGAGCGGCAGCAGCGCGATCTTCGGGATCGGGAACAGCGCCGAGATGAAGGTGATGCCGACGCCGCGCGCCAGTCGGGAGAGGCCGATGGCAAAGCCGACTACCACACCGGCCGCGGTGCCGAGCAGCCAGCCGACGCCGATGCGCAGCAGCGACGCCGAGACATGCTGCCAGAGCGCGCCGGAGACCGCGAGCTGATAGATCGCGCGGACGATTGCAGCGGGCGTCGGCAGAAATAGCGCATTGACGAGGCCGGAGCTGCCCGCTGCCTGCCAGATCGCGATGACCAGAGCGAGCGCGATCCAGCCGCCATAGCGACTGCTCGCGGGCACGAAGCCGGCGCCGCGAAACCGCACGCGCCGCGTCGCTTCGTCCTTCGCAATGTCAGCCGCCGCGCGATCAAGCATGCTGGACCTCACGCTCGGCATCGATCGCTTCGTTGCGGATCAGTGACCAGATCTGGTTCTGCAGCGCCAGCAGCTTTTCACGCGCCGCGGTTTCGCCACGCTCGGCCCGCGTCATCGGCACGGTCACGACCTCGCGGATGCGGCCGGGCCGCCGCGACAGCACCACGATGCGGTCGGCCAGCCGCGCCGCCTCTTCGAGATTATGCGTGACATAGACCGCGCCCATGCCGCCATCGGCGAGCAGGCGGACGAAATCCTCCATCAAGAGCTCGCGGGTCTGCGAATCCAGCGCCGACAGCGGCTCATCCATCAGCAGGATGGCGGGCTTCACCGCGAGCGCGCGCGAAATGCCGACGCGCTGGCGCATGCCGCCGGAGAGCTGCTTTGGATAGGTCTTGCGAAAATCGGTCAGGCCGGTGCGGCGCAGGGCATCCTCGACCAGCGCGCGGCGCTGCGTGGCCGAGAGCTGGGTGTGCAGCAACGGGAATTCGACGTTGTCCTCGACGCTCGCCCAGGGCAGCAGCGCAAAATCCTGGAACACGAAGGTCAGCGGGTTGAGGCTATCCGGCGGCGGTGCGCCGCGCAGCTCGGGAGCGCCAGAGGTCGGCTGCAGAAGCCCGCCGAGGATCGACAACAGCGTGCTCTTGCCGCAACCCGAAGGACCCACGATCGCAACCACCTCTCCGGCGCCGACGGTGAAGGAGACGTCGTCGAGCACGGCGAGATCGCCGAAGCGATGGGAGATGTGGTTGGCGATCAGGTCCATCGTCTACGTTCTGCTCTCAATCCGCCTTCACATAGTCCTTCGCGATGATCGCGTTCGCGTCAAAGCCCTTGTCGACGAAGCCCTGCTCCTGCAGCCATTTGATCTGGTTGTCGACGTTCTTCACGTCCAGCTTGCCGTCGGGATCGATATAGGCGCAATTGCCGACCACCTGCTCGACCGGGAGGTTGGTGTACTTCGCGATGATCTCCAGCAGCGGCTTTGTCTGCCCGTTGATCGGCGCGACACCGTCCTTCATCGCGGCAAGGATGACGTCGTGATATTCGCGGTCCGCCTTCGCCAAGGCGCCGAGCAGCTTCGTCACCAGCGCCTTGTTGGTCAGCGTCTTCGGCGAGGCGAACACCGCACCCAGCTGCCACGGCGTTTCGTCGCCGACCCACCCTAAGAATTTCGCGCCGCCTTCGTCCGTGAGCTTTCGCGCCGTCGAGATCGGCAGCAGCGCCGCATCGACGGTCTCGCCCTTCAGCGCGGCGGCGGCATTGGACAGCGATTGCAGCGGCACGATCTTCACGTCCGCGAGCTTGAAGCCGTATTTGTCGGCGAGCAGGCCGAGCGAATAGTGGAAGGAGGAGCCGACCTGCGTCATCGCCACGCGCTTGCCCGCGAGGTCCTTCGGCGTCTTCAATCCAGCGGCATAGGCGTTGTTGCTGGCGAAATAGCCGATCAGGGGATAGCCGGCCTTCTCGCGGCTCATGCCGCCGATCACCTTCAGCACGCCCTTGCCGGCGAGATTGTAGAGACCAGCGGTGAAGGCGGTGATGCCGAAATCGACGTCGCCCGACGTGGTGGCGACCGCGATCGGCTGTGCCGCGTCGAAGAATTTCAGCTCGACCTCGAGGCCGGCCTCGCGAAAATAGCCCTTGTCCTGCGCGATGAAAACCGGCGCGGAGGAGGACAGACGGAGCACGCCGATCCTGGCCTTCAGCGCATCCTCGGCGTGGGCTGTCCCCATCGCCATGATCGCCAAAAGACTGGCTGCCGCGAGCCGCGCAATTCCGATCATCCCTGCTTCCTCCGCCGTTTATCTTGCAGTCCGTTACAGGCCCTCGGGCACCGGCTGGTCCCGTCCGATGAAGGCGCCTTGTTGTTTCAACGTTTCCTGCAACTTTTCAATGGGGATGTCGCGTGGAATCCGGTTTCCGGAGAGTGCCAAGGCAGCGGCGGAACCGGCGGCCTCGCCCATCACGAAACAGGCACCGGAAACCCGTGCCGCCGACTGGCCCTCGTGGGTCATCGAGGCGCAACGGCCGGCGACCAGCAGATTGTCGGCACCTTCGGGCACCAGCATCCGATACGGCAGCTCGTTATAGCCGCGGGATTCCGGGATCGGCGGAAAGGTGAAGACGACGTCGCCGGGAACGTGAGCCTCGATCGGCCAGCCATTGACGCCGATGGAGTCCTCGAAGGAGGCGCAGCCGAGCACGTCCTCGCCGCTGAGCTGGTAGCCGCCCTTGATGCGGCGGGTCTCGCGGATGCCGAGTTGTGGCGGCAAATCGACGATGTAGGATTTTTCAAACCCCGGCACGGTGCGCAGGAATTCGAAGGCGGCGAGCGCCTGCTTGCGGCCCTCGATCTCGCCGCGGGTGAGATCGTCGGGCTCGACGCCGTTGATGGCGTGGCCGTCCTCGCGCGCCACTTGCGTGAAGTTCACCCGCCATTCGATGCCGGATTTCTGCGGCCGTACGATGGCACTCTTGCGCGGGAATGTGTGGGTGCCGGCGGCGAGCGCTTTTTCCATCAATTGCGGAATGGTGCGCCAGGCATCGCCCGCCTTGTCGGGATCGATGCCGTTGAGACGGAGCATCATCGAGGGATACATCGGATGTCCGTGCGCGTCGCCGATGTCGAATGGCGCACCGGCCCAGACGGCCAGGTCGCCGTCGCCGGAGCAATCGATGAAGATCTCCGATCGCACCGCCTGCCGTCCGGCCTTGGTCTCGACCATCAGCGCGTCGATGCGGCTGTCATCGCCCATCACCACGCCGGCGCCGAGCGCGTGGAACAGGATGTGCACCTTGTGGCTCGCCAGCAGTTGGTCCGCCGCGATCTTGTAGGCTGCGGTATCGTAGGCCTGGGCAAAGACCTTGCCGAGGATCAGATGCGGCGTGTTCAGGCCGTTGAGCCGGTCGATCCGCGCCAGCAACTCGGACGCCATGCCCTGCACCAGCCTGCGATGCTCGCCATGGACATTGCCATGCAGGCCGCAAAAATTTGTGACACCGGCGGCGGTGCCCATGCCGCCGAGAAAGCCGTAGCGCTCGATCAGAAGCGTCTTTCGCCCGGCGCGCGCGGCTGAGGCCGCCGCGATGATCCCGGCCGGACCGCCCCCGAGCACGACGACTTCATATTCGCCATAGAGCGGCACCTGGCGTGCCGGTTCTTCGATCATTGTGGCCCGCATGGCGCGCTCCTCCCAAAATCGCTTGCTCGCCCAAGCCTGGATTAGCCCGGCTCACCTCTACGTCGCAAGATCGCGGTTGCTTCCCGTCAGCCGGGTTGAGACAACGTCCGGCATGGATTCGATCATCGCCAGATTCGCTATAGCCGCATTGCTCTTTCACGTGATCGCGCCCGCCGCAGCCGTGGAGCAGAGCTGCCGCTTCATCCAGGCCAAGGCCGAGCGCGAAGCTTGCTACAAGCGGCAGGAGGACGAACTCGCGGCGAAGCGCAAGCCCGTTGCCCCTGCCAATGACAGCCAGGCGCTCGGCACGCTGCGCCAGATGCGACAGGACGACGATGCCGTCTATCGCAGCATCAACAATATCTGCCGCGGCTGCTGACGTTCAGCCTTTCCCGCCGCCCCAGTTCCCCGCCCGCTTCTCCGCGAACGAGGCCAGCCCTTCCGCCGCCTCCGCGCTCTGGCGCTTGAGCGAATGCAGCTGCACGAGCCGCGTGTAGGCGGCATCGTCCACCGCCATGCCGCCGAACGAGCTCTCCAGCGCGAGGCGCTTGGTTTCAGCCATCGCCTCCGGCCCGTTGGCGAGCAGTTGCTCGACCACCTTGGCGCCGGCGGCTTCGAGATCGGCGAGCGGCACCACCTCATGGACCAGACCGATGCGGCGGGCGTCCTCGGCACCGAACCGTTCACCGGTCAGCGCGTAGCGGCGGACCTGGCGCACGCCGATGGCGTCGCAAAGCTGCGGGATGATGATCGCCGCCGTCAGGCCCCAGCGCACCTCGGTGATCGAGAACAGGGCGTTGTCCGCGGCGATCACGATGTCGCAAGCCGCGATCACGCCGGTGCCGCCGCCGAAGCAGCCGCCCTGCACCAGCGCGACCGTGGGGATCGGCAAGGTGTTGAGCCGTTGCACGGCTTCGTACGTCGCGCGCGAAGCGGCCTCGTTCGCCTCGGCCGATTGCGGCCGCACGCCGTTGATCCATTTCAGGTCGGCGCCGGCCTGGAAATGCTTGCCGTTACCCTTGAGCACGACGACGCGCAAATTCGGCTTCTTGCCGAGATCGTCCATCGCCGCGAGCACGCCCGCGATCAGTGCGCCGTCATAGGCGTTGTTGACCTCCGGCCGGTTCAAGGTGACGGTCGCAACCCCTCGCTCGTCAAGGGTCCACAGCACGGGGCTGGCAGTCACGGCGATCCCTCCGGTCATTGTTTGCCCTGCACTATGGCCGAGGCAGCGCATCCCGATCCATATCTTTCCAGCGTGGGGCGGTCGCGCCCATCGCATGGCGGCTTGTGTCATGGTGGCGGCGGGCGACAGTTTGGGACCAGGGAATCATCATGCGCATCTGCATTTTCGGCGCGGGCGCCGTCGGCAGCCACATTGCGGTCCGGCTGGCGCGCGCCGGTCATGACGTTTCATGCGTGATGCGGGGAGCGCATCTGGAGGCGGTCCGGGCCAATGGCCTCAAATTGCGCGTCGGCGATTCCGAGGTCTCCGCCAAGGTGAACGCCTCGGGCGATCCGGCCCAGCTCGGTCCGCAGGACGTCGTGATCTCGACGCTGAAGGCCACCGCGCTGACGGGACTGGTCGCCAGCCTCAAGCCGCTGCTTCAGGACGACACCGCCATCGTCTTCGCCCAGAACGGTATTCCCTGGTGGTACGGGATCGGCCTGCCACCGCGGCACCCGACACCGCCGGACATTTCCTTCCTCGACCCCGGCGGACGCTTGCGCGCCTGCATCCCGAAGGAGCGGATCATCGGCGGCGTCGTATTCTCCTCCAACGAAGTGACCGCGCCCGGCGTGGTGCAGAATCTCACCCCGGACCGCAACCGCCTGCTGATCGGGGAATGCGACGATCGCAATTGCGAACGGATCACCAAGCTGCGCAATGTGTTCAACGACGCGCGGCTGGAGTCTCCACCGGTCGCCGAGATCCGCGAGGCGATCTGGTCAAAGCTGCTGACCAACATGTCGCTGTCGGTGCTGTGCCTGCTCACCGGCCAGACCGCACGTGGCGTGCGCGACGACGCCGCCTTTGCGGACGTCATCCCGCGCATGCTTAACGAGGCCAACGACATCGCGCAGCACTTCATCCCCGAGGTGAAGCGCGTGACGCGCAGCGGTCCCGCCCCCAATCACAAGCCTTCGCTGCTGCAGGATTACGAGCTTGGCCGCGCCATGGAGATCGACGTGCTGGTGAAGGCGCCTGCCGCCTTCGCGCGCACCGCCGGCCTTTCGACACCGACGCTCGACCTGATCGCCGCGCTGGCGATCCAGAAGGCACGGGACAAGGGGCTCTACTCGGCGTGAGGTTCAGGCGAGATCGTCGATCCAGGCCGCAAGCGTATCGAGCACCTCGGTGAGCGCCTCTTCGTTGCTGCGGCCGGATTTTTTCAGCACCGCGAACGAGTGATCGCCGCCTTCGACCTCGTGCAGCGTCGCCTTCGGGCCGAGCGACGCGATGACTGGCTTGAGATGGCCGAGGTCGGCAAGTCCGTCGCGCGTTCCCTGCAGGAACAGCATGGGGATCGCGATGCCGGCGAGGTGCTCGGCCCGCTCGGACGACGGCTTCTTGGCGGCATGCAGGGGGAAGCCGAGGAAGGCGAGCCCTTTCACGTCAGGCAGCGGCGTCTTCGACTGCGCCTGCGAGGTCATACGTCCACCGAACGACTTGCCGCCGGCGACTAGCGTCACCCCCGGACAAAGTCGCGCCGCATCCGCGGCCGCCGCGCGGATGGCAGCGTGCGCGACCGCGGGCTGGTCGGGATGCCCCTGCTTCTTTTCCATGTAGGGGAAGTTGAAGCGGAACGTCGCAATGCCGCGATCGGCGAGACCGGCTGCGACCTTCTCCATGAAAGAATGCCGCATATCGGCGCCGGCACCGTGCGCCAGCACGTAGCAGGCGCGCGCATGGTTCGGTCGCGTCAGGAGCGCCGAGACCGTACCGATGCGTTCGATGTCGAGCTTGAGTTCGCGCGTCTCGACCAAGACTGAATTTTCCCGATGAATTTCCTCGATGGTACCTGCCCGAGCGCGATCTGAAAACAGGAGACCAAGCGCCTGCTCGCGATGCGCACGGCCCGCGCGAGCGCAGGTCCTTAGCTCACCCGCCGGTCCCGGCCTTCCCAGAACGGCCTGCGCAGCTCGCGCTTCAGCACCTTGCCGGCGCCGGACAGCGGCAGCGGCGTCTCGGTGATATCGATGCTGCGCGGACATTTGTAGCCCGCGATCAACGTCTTCGTGAACTCGATCAGCTCGCCGGGTGAGACCTCCGCGCCGCCGCGCTTGACCACGACGGCATGGACCTGCTCTCCCCATTGCTCGTTGGGAACTCCGATCACCGCGCATTGCAGCACCGAGGGGTGCAGCGCGAGCGCGTTCTCGACCTCGACCGAGTAGACATTCTCGCCGCCCGAGATGATCATGTCCTTGACGCGGTCGACGACATAGATGAACCCGTCCTGGTCCATGTAGCCGCCGTCGCCGGTATGCATCCAGCCATCGACGACGGCGCGCGCGGTCTCTTCCGGCCGTTCCCAATAGCCCATCATCACGGTGTCGCCGCGCACCACGATCTCGCCGACGCTTTCAGCCGGCACCGGCTGATCGTTCTCGTCGACGATCCGCACCTCGCAGCCGAGCGTGGCGCGGCCGGCGCCGCGGTGACGTCCCTTCCTGCGCCCTTCGCCGACGTGCTCGTCGGAGTGCAGCAGCGTCGCGATCGGCGATAGTTCGGTCATGCCATAGGCCTGCGTGAAGCGCACATGCGGCAGTGCCCGCGCGGCACGGTCGAGCACGGCCTCGCTGATTGGCGACGCCCCGTAGATGATATGCTTGAGCGACGACAGGTCGTAGTTTGCGATCGCGGGGTGATCGACCAGCATCTGGATCATCGTGGGCACCAGCAGCACGTCGGTGACGCGCTCGTTCTGCATCGCGGCCATGACGCCTTCGGGCGTGAAGCCCTGAACGATCACGTTGGAGCCGCCGGAGAGCAGCAGGGAATACATCGCCGCCCCGTTGGCGAGGTGAAACATCGGGGCGGCGTGCAGATAGGTCGTGCTCGCCGGAAACAGCCCTTCGCCGAGGGCGTTGAGCGCATTGGCCATCAGGTTCTGGTGGCTGAGCATCACGCCCTTGGAACGTCCGGTGGTGCCGCCGGTGTAGAAGATGCCGGCGAGATCGCCGCCCTTGCGCATGGCATCGGCAACCGGCGCGCTGCCCGCGACCAGATCCTCATAGCTCTCCATCTCCGCCGGCACCTCACCGTCGTCGGCATAGATCAGCTTGAGCCCCGGAATGGTGCCGGCGAGCTGCGCGCCGATTTGCGCGAAAGCCTTGTCCACCACCAGAACGGAGGCCCGGCAGTCGCGCAGCGCATCCTCGTTTTCCAGCGCGCTCCAGCGGATGTTGAGCGGCACGATCACGCCGCCGGCCCAGCCCGTCGCCAGATAGAGCTCGAGATAGCGGTCGGAGTTGAAGGACAGCACGGCGATGCGATCGCCGTCCCTGACGCCGCGCGTGCGCAGGCCACCAGCCAGCCTGGTGACGCGTTCACCGAGCTCACCCCAGTCGCGGCGCCGCTGGCCATAGACGGTGGCCAGCCCGTTCGGATTGATCTGCAGCGCGCGCCGCAGGCCGTGCGTGATGTTCATCGCGTTCCTCCTCCTGTACGCTTCTTCCCTGTTGTCTTGCGTCCTGGGTTGCGCCTTTGCGGCGCCCCCGGCTTCTTCTTTATCGTGTGTTGCGGGCCGGCAGCCGCCAGGCCTTCGGTCAGCCGAGCCGTGAACTCGTCGGCGATCGCGGTCGGCGACAAACCGCCGTCCCGGCGATACCAGTGACCGATCCAGTTGAGCGAGCCCGCGATCGCGAACGCGGCAAGCTTGGGATCGCAGGCCTTGATCGAACCGTCGGCCATGCCTGCGGCGATATAGTCCCGGAACGTGGCGTCGATCCGCTTCTTGGCCGCGCGCGCGACGGCGGCGTTCCGCTCGGTCAGGTCGCGCAGGTCGAAGCGCACCAGGCTCGCGCCGAAATCGGTCGCCATCAGCGCGGCATAGGCGTGGACCAGCTTGCGCAGCCTGGCGAGGCCCGAGCCGCTGCCGGCATTGATCTCGGTGATGACGCTGTCGACGAGCTCGGCGCCCATCGACCAGCATTCGAACAGGATCTCGTCCTTGCCCCGGAAGTAATTGTACAGCGCGGGCTTGGTGATGTTCAGCCGCTCCGCGACCTCGTTTAGCGTGACGCGATGATAGCCCTGCTCCAGGAACAGCTGCACGGCGGCGCGCAGCACCGCCTCGCGTTTCTCGTCCCGGGCGCGGCGCCGGCTCTCGAACGGCAGCCACGGGGAGGATGGCGGGGAAGATGGCGGAGTGGGCGGCGCTGAATCCATGCTCGACTGCGTTGACTCCGGAGGGCGACGGCCGATATATTACCCGCAGGTAAGAAAAAGTCCAACGGGTAAATTATCGGAGGAACGATGTCTGACGTCATCGTCGCAGGGGTCGGCATGATCCCGTTCGCCAAGCCGGGCGCCAGCGCGCCCTATCACGCAATGGGGACCGAGGCGACCAGGCTCGCGCTCGCCGACGCCGGCCTCGGTTACGAGACGGTCGAGCAGGCCTATGTCGGATACGTCTACGGCGATTCCACCTGCGGGCAGCGCGCGCTCTACCATGTCGGGATGACCGGCATCCCCATCGTCAACGTCAACAACAATTGCTCGACCGGCTCGACCGCGCTGTTCATGGCCAGGCAGATGATCGCGAGCGGGGCGCTGGATTGCGTGCTGGCGGTCGGCTTCGAGCAGATGAAGCCCGGCGCGCTCGGCAGCGTCTATACCGATCGCCCGAGCGCATTCGAGGAATTCGACGCGGCCGCGGACGAGCTGATCGACGCCCCCGGCATTCCGCTGGCGCTGCGCTATTTCGGCGGCGCCGGGCTCAGCCACATGAAGAAGTACGGCACACCATTGGACGCCTTCGCCAAGGTGCGCGCCAAGGCAAGCCGTCATGCCAAGAACAATCCGCTCGCACTCTTCCGCAAGGAGGTCACCGCGGACGACGTCATGAACGACCAGGTGATCTGGCCGGGCGTGATGACGCGCCTGATGGCGTGCCCGCCGACCTGCGGCGGCGCCGCCGCGGTGCTGGTGTCCGAGCGGTTTGCGGACAAGCACGGCATCGGCAAAGAGGTGCGGATCGCAGCGCAGGCCATGACCACCGACACGCCCTCGACCTTCAAAGCCGGCGACATGATGCAATTGGCCGGCTACGACATGGCCAAGGAGGCGGCCAGCCGCGTCTATGAAAGCGCCGGCGTCGGACCCGGCGATCTCGACGTGGTCGAGCTGCACGACTGCTTCGCCCACAACGAGCTGATCACCTACGAGGCGCTCGGCCTCTGCGGCGAGGGCGAAGCCGGCAAGTTCATCAATGATGGCGACAACACCTATGGCGGCCGTATCGTGACCAATCCGTCCGGCGGATTGCTCTCGAAGGGGCATCCGCTCGGCGCCACCGGGCTTGCGCAGTGCTACGAGCTGACGCGGCAGTTGCGTGGCACGGCAGGTCCCACGCAGGTCGAGGGCGCGAAGGTCGCGCTCCAGCACAATCTCGGCCTCGGCGGCGCCTGCGTCGTCACCCTCTACAAGCGGCACTGATAGCACGCCATGGTCGATCAGTCCGCCGTAGGGCGCTGCTTCACACCCGTCACCGCGCGCGTGGAGCCGGGCCGTCTTCGCTACTTCCTCAATACGCTAGGTGAACAGAACCCGGTCTATCGCGACGCAGATGCGGCGCGCGCATCCGGATTCGCCGGCACGCCGGTGCCGCCGACCTATCTGTTCTGCCTGGAGATGATGGACGTCGACGATCCCTTTGAAATGTTCACCGCGCTCGACATCGATCTCGCCCGTGTGTTGCACGGCGAGCAGAGCTTCGTCTATCACGCGCCGGTTCTGGTCGGCGACACCCTGACGTTTCGACCGAGCGTGACCAGCGTCGCGGAGAAGAAGGGCGGCGCGATGACGCTGATCGGCATCCGGTGCGAGGTGACCAACCAGGACGGCGTGCATGTCGCCGATACCGCGCGCACCATCGTCGTCCGCAACGAGGTTGCGTCGTGATGGCAGCCGCAGACATCAAGGCCGGCGACCGCATCGTGCACAAGGTCTTCCCGCCGATCACCCGCCACACGCTCGCGCTGTATTGCGGCGCATCGGGCGACCACAATCCGATCCACGTCGATATCGACTTCGCCAAAGCGGCGGGATTTCCTGATGTGTTCGCCCACGGCATGCTGGTGATGGCCTGCCTTGGCCAGGCGCTCACCGATGCGGTGCCGCCATCGAAGCTCCGCGCCTTCGCGACGCGCTTCGTCGCCATCACCCAGCTTGGCGCCAGGCTGACATGCGAGGGCACCGTGACCGAGCTCTTCGCCGCGAACGGCGAGCAACGGGCAAGGCTCGCGCTCACCACCAGGGACGAACGCGGCGAGATCAAGCTCGACGGCAGCGCCGTCATCGCGCTGTAACAGCAGGAGAACACATCCAAATGGCAAAACTGCAGGGAAAGGTCGCGCTCGTCACCGGCTCGGGCCGCGGCATCGGGCGGTCGATCGCACTCAAGCTTGCGCACGAAGGTGCCAGGGTCGTCGTCAACGACCTCGATGCCGCGCCCGGCGACGCCGTGGTCGCGGAGATCAAGGCGCTCGGCGGCGATGCCGTCGCCGTGAACGGCAGCGTCGCGGAAACAGGCTTCGCCGACCGCTTTGTCGGCGCCGCGCTCGACAAGTTCGGCGGGCTCGACATCATCGTCAACAATGCCGGCTATACCTGGGACTCCACCATCCAGAAGATGACGGACGAGCAGTTCCAGGCCATGCTCGACGTCCATCTCGTCGCACCGTTCCGGCTGCTGCGCGCGGCGGCCGAGCCGATCCGCGTCTTCGCCAGGAAGGAGGCCGAGGAGGGTCGCGAAGTGTTCCGCAAGGTCGTGAACATCTCCTCGATCGCCGGCCTCTACGGCAATGCCGGACAGGCGAGCTATTCCTCGGCCAAGGCCTCGCTGATCGGGCTGACCCGAACCATGTGCAAGGAGTGGGGCCGCTACAAGGTCAACGTCAATTGCGTCGCCTTCGGCCTGATCAACACCCGTCTGACCGAGCCGATCGAGGCGCAGCAGAAGACCATCGACGTCGCCGGCCGCGACATCAAGGTGGGCGTGCAGCCGCAGATGCTGGAGGCGATGTCGCGGATGATTCCGCTCGGCCGCGGCGGGACGCCGGAAGAGGCAGCCGACGCCGTCTATCTGTTCTGCAGCCCGGAATCCAATTATATCAGCGGCCAGGTGGTCGTCGCCGGTGGCGGCCTGATAGTCTGAAAGCGAGGCGCCGATGCATTACCGATCATCGTGGATGACCGAAGAGCTGGACACGTTCCGCGACCAGTTCCGGAAATACCTCGCCAAGGATTTGGCGCCGCACGCCGAGAAGTGGCGCGAGCAGAAGATGGTCGACCGCTTCGCCTGGCGCGGCCTCGGCGAGATGGGCGCGCTGCTGGCCAGCGTGCCGGAGGAATATGGCGGGCTGGGCGCCAGCTTCGCCTATGACGCCGCGGTGCTGGACGACCTCGAGAGCACGGTGCCCGAGCTGACCACCGGCGTCTCCGTGCACAGCGCCATCGTCGCCCACTACGTCCTCAATTACGGCTCGGAGGAACAGAAGAAGCGCTGGCTGCCGAAGATGGCGTCGGGCGAGATGGTCGGCGCCATCGCCATGACCGAGCCCGGCACCGGCTCGGATCTGCAGGCCGTCAAGACCACCGCAAAGAAGCAGGGCAATTCCTACGTCATCAACGGCCAGAAGACCTTCATCACCAACGGCCAGGCCGCCGATCTCGTCATCGTGGTAGCCCGCACCGGTGACGTCGGCGCCAAGGGCATTTCGCTGATCGTGGTCGAGACCGCGGGCGCGGACGGCTACAAGCGCGGACGCAACCTCGACAAGATCGGCCTGCACGCCTCCGACACATCCGAGCTGTTCTTCGACAACGTCACGGTTCCGCCCGAGAACCTGCTCGGCAAGGAGGAAGGCCAGGGCTTCGTCCAGCTGATGCAGCAATTGCCGCAGGAACGCCTCGCGCTCGCGGTTGGCGCCGTCGCCGCGATGGAGCGCGCCGTCAAGCTCACCGTCGCCTACACCAAGGAGCGGAAAGCCTTCGGCAAACCGCTGATGGACTTCCAGAACACCGCCTTCACGCTTGCCGAGCGCAAGACCGAGGCGATGATCGCCCGCGTCTTCGTCGACTGGTGCATCGAGCGCCTGGTCGCTGGCGACCTCGACACCGTCACCGCGTCGATGGCGAAATACTGGTGTTCGGACAAGCAGGTCCAGACCGCAGACGAATGCCTACAGCTGTTCGGCGGCTACGGCTACATGCAGGAATACCCGATCTCGCGCATCTTCATCGATTCCCGCATCCAGAAGATCTATGGCGGCACCAACGAGATCATGAAGCTGTTGATCGCGCGGTCGCTGTAGATCAACGCGCACGCCAGTCGCGCGGCCGGCAGCCGAAGCGCTGCTTGAAGCGTCGGGTGAAGTGGGAGAGGTCCGAGAAGCCCCAATCGAACGCGATGGCGCCGATCGCACGGTCTGCCATCTCTGGATCCCCGAGATCCCTGGCCGCTCCATCGAGCCTGTTGTCGATGACATAATTGGTGAAGCTGAAGCCCGATCGCGCCAGCAGCTTGTGGACGTAGCGCTCGCTGATGCCGACGGCCTCGGCGACATCGGCGACCGCAAGGCCGGGCTCGCGGAGCCGCCGGTGAATGGCGCGTTTCAGCGCCAGCGTGGTTGCGTCGGCAAGACTCTCGGACGCCGCAGCGCCTGCCCTGCTCCGCCGCGACAGGCTCACGGCGACCAGTTCAATCAGCGCCCGGAACAACCGCACGCCCTCCTGCTCGGTCATGCGCAGTGCGCCGTCGCTGAGCGTGCGTGCCGTCTCCACGATGAGATGGCCGACAAAGGGGTCGTCGGAGACTCGGGACGCCGAGACGTCGAACGATGCCGGCAAGCGTTCGCGCAAAACCTCCGCCGGCACCCAAAACGAGGCGACCCGCAATTGCGGACCACGATCGTGCAGAAGAGCGAACTGCCGGTCGCTGTCGAAAATTCCGACCTGTCCTGACGAGAGACTGATCTCGCGACCGTCCTGCCGAATGCGGCAGCGGCCGGCCAGCTTCAGATTGAGATAGAAGCAGCTGCGGTCGGACGCCGCGATGTCGGCCGCGGAACGACGCACCACGTGCTCGGGAAAGCTGACGCGGTTGATCGCGGCATCGCCGAGCCTGACGTTCTCGACACTGGCGCGGAAGCCTGCGGCCGCCATCGGCTCCGGAGTCAACTTCATGAAGGCCTGGCAGACCGCCTCGCGGTAGTAGGCAAATTGCTCGCCTGGCCTGATATCCGCGGTGTCCCAGGCCGATTGGCGTGACGGAACGGCGCGCTCGATCTCCTGCATCGGTTCACTCCGAGACCAATCCGGTTCACTTCCAGCCAAGCGGCAAATAACCAGCCGGTTCACACTTCGTACAACAAGAATTGTCCGCTGCGTGCCTCGCGCGAGCCGCAAGGGGGCCTACCTCTGTCGATCTAACCACACCCTCAGGAGGGGCCACAACATGTCGACCTACGTTCTCGTTCACGGGGCATGGCACACCGGTGCCGAGTTCGAGCCTGTCGCGGCACCGATCCGTGCCGCCGGGCACCAGGTCTACACGCCGACGATCAAGGGCAACCGCCCGGGCGATGCCAAGACGACGGGACTGAAGCAAGCGATTCAGTCGATCGCCGACTACCTTGCCGAAAACAATCTGAAGGACGTCATCCTGCTCGGCCATTCCTATGGCGGCATGATCATTACCGGCGTTGCCGATCTTGCTCCCGATCGCATCCGCCGCCTGGTCTACTGGAATGCCTTCGTGCCTAACAATGGCGAATGCCTCAACGACATGGTGCCGCCACACTATATCGGACTGTTCGACGCCATCGCGGCCGAACGCGGCGACGGCTCAGTGGTACTTCCCTTCCCGGTCTGGCGCGAGGCCTTCATCAACGATGCAGATCTGGAAACGGCGCAGCGCGCCTATAATGTCCTCAATCCGCATCCCCTGGCGACCTTTACCGACAAGATCACGCTCAAGACCAATCCGGCGGAGATGCCGCTGGCCAAATCCTACATCAACTGCACCGAAGACACCGCGATGCCGCACAGCTATGCGTGGCATCCGCGTCTGTCGGAAAAGCTCGGGCTATTCCGTCTCATCCAGGTGCCGGGAAGCCATGAACTCTGCTTCTCCGATCCGGCGCGGCTGGCCAAGGCCATCATGGAAGCGGGACGCGACTGACGTCCGCTCAATTCGGATGCCACCAGCGGCCGCCGATGACGACGCCTTCGGACGCGATCTTGCGGTCGCCGATCAAATGCTCGCCAACGACGTCCTCGTAATCGAACTGGCCTTGCCTGACCGTAACAAGCGTGGCGTCGCCGACGCTGCCCGGCTTGAGGCTGCCGAGCTCGGGGCGACGCAGCGCCATCGCGGCGTTCACCGTCGAGGCCGCGACCACATCCGGCAGCTCCATGCCCATGCACAGGAATTTCGACATGGTCGTGACCTGATCGTAGGCCGGGCCGTCGATGCAGAGTTGATGGATGTCGGAGGAGATGGTGTCCGGATAGAAGCCGTTGGCGAGCATGGCGCGCGCGGTCTTGAACGCGAACGAGCCCTTGCCGTGGCCGATGTCGAACAGCACGCCGCGCTCGCGCGCGTCCAGCACCGCCTTCTTCACCGTGCCTTGCGCGGTCGCCGGCGTGTTGGGAAAGGGGCGGAACGCATGGGTCAGCACGTCGCCGGGACGCAGACGCGCCAGCACATCTTCATAGCTCGGCGGCGGATGGTCGATATGCGCCATCAGGGGCATGCCGACCTCGCCCGCGACCTCGAGCGCGATGTCGAGCGGCACGGCGCCCGACGTTCCCGAGGAATGCAGGCCCACGCGCACCTTGATGCCGACGATGAGATCGCGATTGGCGTCCGCGACTTTCGCGGCCTCTATCGGATTCATCAGCCGCAACTCCTCGCTCTCGCCGACCATGATCCGGTGCGAGAAGCCGAAGATGCCGGCATGCGAGACGTGCAGATAGGCGAGGATGCGAACCTGGCTCGGCTCGATCACATGTTTGCGGAAGCCGGCGAAATTGCCCGGACCGGCGCTGCCGGTGTCGACCGCGGTGGTCACGCCGGAGAGCCGGCAGAATTCCTCGGCATCGATGCCGAGCGAAGTGCCGCCCCAATAGACATGGGTGTGGAGATCGATCAGTCCCGGCGTCACGATGAACTGCGAGACGTCGCGCACATCCGTGCCCGGATCGGCCTTGAGGCCTGCGCCCACGGCAGCCACTTTGCCGCCGGCAAAGGCGACATCGGTCACGGCATCGAGCTTCTGGGACGGGTCGACCACACGGCCGCCGCGCAGGATCAGGTCGAAAGGCATCATGGTCTCCGGATGGGCAGTAAGGCGCGGCCGACAGGTCGGCGAGGCCAGGAAGGAAGTCTGTTGCTTCTAGCAATTCCTGCGCCGGAGGGCCTGCCAATGGCGGCCATTACCGATGACAAAATGGCGATCCCGGCATGACTCGAACATGCGACCTACGGTTTAGGAATTAGTTGGCCACGGTTAACGGTGGTTAACTAAGTCCAACATTTGGAAGCTGGGCCGTGCCACAAAACGCCTATATTCCTTGCTATTAGACGTAACGTTAGCCTAAGTTGGCCACCATAGGTAACGACGTATAACACCGTGCGCCTGTTACCCGGATGTTACCCAGAAGGCGAGCGTGACCAAGTTTTTGACGGCAGCGGCAGTCAGGAAGATACGCGCGAGTACACGGCGCCTCGAAATTCCTGATGGGGGCTGCCGAGGCTTGCATCTTGTCGTGCAACCTTCGGGTCAAAAGTCGTGGGCGTTGCGCTACAGACGGCCAGACAAGCGAACTGCCAAATTGTTCCTCGGCACTGTATATGATCCTGACGTGGCAGAGCCCGAAACGCCTCCGGTCATTGGCGGTCATTTTACGCTCGCTGCGGCTCACCGGCTGGTCGCTGAATTGCGGCATCAGATCGCTCAGGGGCGTGACCCCGGTGCC
Source organism: Bradyrhizobium sp. MOS003 (assembly GCF_003020125.1). GTDB lineage: Bacteria > Pseudomonadota > Alphaproteobacteria > Rhizobiales > Xanthobacteraceae > Bradyrhizobium. The sequence goes on from NZ_PYFW01000002.1 coordinate 729,691, forward strand.
GCTCATATAGCTACCCGCGAGCGCAACCGCGTCGTAAATGAAGATCGCGCTCGCAATACCTTCGATATTGCCGCCAAGGATTTCATTGAACAATACGCGAGCAAGAAAACACGTCGGTGGCGCGCCATGCCCGCTTATTGGGACTACCGGTGGGAGCCGCCAACGGGCGAGGGCAAATAAGCCGTTACCCCGCCCTGGGGGGCTAAAGAAACATTTGCCCCCCGATTTTAAAGTGGCCCTTAGTGCGCAACGTTGGCTAACGACGTTACCCCGCACAAGATCGGTGAGATTGTAGATTTCAGAGTCTCCGATATTCGCACGGATGAACCATTAGAAATCGACCTCGTCTTGATGGTCCATCATAAGGCTCGGTCGGCGTATAAGAATCTTCTGGCTCCCTGCATTGTCGAACACGCAGGATTGATCTTCGACAAGAACTCCAAAGCGGGATTTCCAGGGGGCCTCACTCAGCCAATGTGGGACGCGCTATCGGTCGACGAATTCTTGTCTCGAACAAATGCCTCAGGGGAACGGGCGATCGCTAGGTCCGTCGTTGGTTATTGTGACGGAAGACAGATAACGACTTTCGTCGGTGAAACACACGGGATTTTGGCAGCTAGCGCAAGGGGAGAGCGGGGGTTCTATTGGGACGTGCTCTTCTGCCCAGACGACGGCGGCGGGAAAACGTACGCCGAGATTGCAAGCTCAGGGCCGGATGGATTGAAAGAAAAGCTTCTCCTCTCGCAATCCACCAAAGCCCTGACGCTCTGCCGAAGTATCTCGAAGACCTCTAAGCTTGGGTAGTGGTTCTCGAAGTTCACGCGCGTTGCACGTTCGCGGTATGAAGACCGAATCTTGAGACGCCCGACGAGTGCGCCGCCTTCTTCGCTCAGAGCCACGATATAACGATCGTGCAGCCGCTCCTCCACGTTGAACACTCCGCCGAACAGCCAAGAGTCCGGTTCGTGATAAAATTGGATGAGCGAGAAGATCTTCTGACGATTGAATTCGTCACGAACCGGCCGATACTGCTGCCAACCTTGCCATTCGGCTTTGTCGCGCGCCCAAACCTCCAACGGCTGGTTGTGTCCGTTCCAACGCGCGAAGTGGAGCTTATAGATATCAGGCGCCGCTATCGGCCAAATATCCGAGAGCCTAACGGGTCGGGAAGCAAACAGGTCGAAACGAAGCAAAGGTTCAGAGGCGCTCATTAGCCTTCGACGCTCTCTTATGTGGCCACCATTACCGGCACACTACCTGAACCCATGCCACCCTTTGGTAAACACGGTAGGCCGCCGCCTGGCCAGGCGGGCTTATAAAACCAGCGCTAGAGAAAGCCGTTTTGGTTACCCCAGGCGTTACCCAGCTAGGCAAATCGACTAATTTGACCACCGGGAAATCGGGACAAGCCATTGTAATACTTGGCGATCCCGGGAAGACTCGAACTTCCGACCTACGGTTTAGGAAACCGCCGCTCTATCCGGCTGAGCTACGGGACCGCGGAACCCGCCGGTAAGGCGGGTTGCCTGGGTGTTCATATCAAAGCGAGGGCCAAACCGGAAGCCCTCGCCGCGATCAATGCAGCTGTCGGCGGGCGGGTCTACGCCCTGATATTATTGTCCTTCACCACCTTGCCCCAGGTCGCGACCTGCTTGTCGAAGAAGGTCTTGAAGGCGGCGCCGTCCTGGAGCAGCAGCGTCATGTGCTGGGTGTCCTTGAGCTGGGCGGCGGTCGCGGGCTCGCTCAGGATTTCCTTGGACGCTGCCGCGAAGGCTGCGACGACATCGGGCGGCGTGCCTGCAGGCGCGAAGATGCCCCACCAGGCCAGCGTCTCGAAATCCGGAAAGCCCGCCTCGATCGCGGTCTGCGTATCCGGCAGGGCCGGCAGCCGCTCGCGGCCGAGCTGCAGGATCGGATGCAGCATGTTGGTGCCGAGCTGGGCGGCGACCAGCGCCGCCGATCCCGCGATGAGATCGACATGGCCGCCGAGCACGTCGTTCATGGCCGGGCCGCCGCCGCGATAGGGCACGTGCATGATCTCGACACCGGCCTTGCTGCCGAGCACGGTCATGGCGAGATGGCCGAGCGTGCCGATGCCGACGGAGGCGTATTTCACCGCGCCCGGCGTCGCCTTGCAGGCCGCGACCACGTCGGCAAAGCTCTTGTAGGGGCGGCCGGCGCCGGCGGCGATCACATAGGGTGCGGTACCGATCAGCAGCACCGGCATCAGCTCGCGCTCGACGTCGACCGGCGGCTTGTCGAGGATCGAGGGGATCACCGCGTGGGAATCGAAGGTGACCAGGAACGAGGTGCCGTCCGCCGGGCTCTTGGCGACCTGAGCCGCGCCGAGCGCGCCGGCCGCGCCCGACTTGTTCTCGACCACGACGATGCGGCCGAGCTTGGTTTGCAGGCTGGCCTGCAGCAGCCGCGCCATCGCGTCGGTCGACCCGCCCGGCGGAAACGGCACGACAAGCGTGATCTTGCCGGCCTGTGCACGCGCCGGCGTCAATGCGAGAATGGCCGGTGCGGCCAGCAGCGCCCGTCGTGTGATCGTCATGGTCCCCTCCCTTTTGATTTCAGCGCCTGGCTTTTGCTCTGTGGCGCTGGAGCATGATCCGGAAAGCTTTGCAGCGGTTTTCCGTTAAGATCATGCTCGAAAAATAGATCTGGAGCGCAACGCGCTTCAGGTCGTTCCGAAGCCCGATCCCGCTTTCTTGTATTCTGGCCTTGGCGGACTGAAGATGTCCAGCACCCGGGCGCCGTCTGGGCCGGCGCGCATGGTGTGCGGCACATTGCCTGGGGTACGCCAGAAATCGCCCTTCTTCACCGCAATCTCCTCGTCTCCCTGAACGCGGATGGCGGAACCGTCGAGCAGCACGCCCCATTGCTCCTCGGGATGATGGTGCAGCGTGCCCTGCGCATGCGGCGCCAGCGTCACCACCGACAGCATCGCCTGCTCGCCGGAGAAGATGCGCGTAGTCACCCCCGCCGCGAGCTCGCGGAATAGCCCGTCGCTGGGATCATCGATATTGTGGAATTCTTCCTTCTGACTCACGCCAACCTCCCTTTCGTTCTCGCCTGATCAGGATTTTCCATAAGAGCCCTGATAGCGGCCCTCGCGGATCGCCTTCAGCGTCTCCTCCTCGCGCGCGACCTGGGCACGAACCGCCTCCAGCAGCGCCGCCGCGCCCGCGGCGGGAAACGACACCACGCCATCCTCATCGCCGACGACGATGTCGCCGGGCGAGATCACGCTGCCGCCGATCGTGACGGGCACGTTGATCTCGCCGGGACCGTTCTTGTAGGGACCGCGGTGGATCACGGCACGGGCGTAGCAGGGAAAATCGTCGGCCGCGAACGCCGCGACATCGCGGATCGCGCCGTCGATGACGTAGCCTTCGGCTTTGCGCCATTGCGCGATGTTCTTCATGATCTCGCCGACCAGCGCGCGGGTTTCGTCACCACCGCCGTCGACGACAATGACGTCGCCGGGGCCGACCAGTTCGAGCGCGCGGTGGATGGCGAGATTGTCGCCGGGACGGGTGCGCACCGTGAAGGCCGTGCCCACCAGCTTGGCCCCGCGATGATACGGCTTCAGCCCGACCGCGCCGGGGAGCCGGGCGAGATTGTCTGAAATGACCGAGGTCGGCGCCCCGCGAAAGCCTTCGATGATCCCGGCCGGCGGCTTGGGCACGCTGTTCGCTGCGATGGTGATCGTCATGTCAGTCCTTCCCCATGTGTCTTGAGCGAGTGTCTTGCGCGAGTGTCTTCCGCGAGTCTTGCGCGACGCGCCGTCTTACTCGGCCTGCGCCCGCGCCTTCGCCGGCATGATCCGGAAGGCACGCCCTTCCTTCATCCACGCTGCGCGCTCGTCGCGCAACAGGGTGCGGCGGACTTTTCCGGAATCATCGCGCGGCGGGGCGCCGACGAACTCGAAGCTTTCGGGGTGCTTGTAGCGGCTGAGCCTGTCCTTCAGGAACTCCGCCATGCCGTCGGCGATCGCCTGGCCATCGCTGTCCGGCTCCGGCTCGATGATGGCGTGCACGCGCTGGCCGAGCTCCGGGTCGGGCAACCCGACCACCACGCAGGAGCGCACGCCCGGCGCCTCGGAGACCGCAGCCTCGACCTCGGCCGGATAGATGTTGGCGCCGCCGCGCAAGACCATATCCGCGAGGCGGTCGCCGAGATAGAGATAGCCTTCCGCATCCAGCCGGCCGATATCGCCAAGCGATTCCCAGCCATCGCTGCGCCGCTTCGGCTCGGCGCCGAGATAGTGATAGGTGGCGTCCTTGCCGTCATTGTTGAGGAAATAAATCTCGCCGGTCTCGCCGGGTGCGACGTCCCTGCCATCCTCGCCGATGATGCGCAGCTTCGCCATCTCGCCGATTTTGCCGACCGAGCCCTTGTGCGTCAGCCATTCCGTGCCGGAGATGATGCAGGCGCCCTGCCGCTCAGTGCCGCCATAGAGCTCCCAGATCCGCTCCGGGCCGAGCCAGGCGATCCAGTTCTCCTTCAGCCAGGGCGGCATGGGCGCGGCCATGTGAAACACGGTTTGTAGGCTCGACAGATCATAGGCGTTGCGCACCTGCTCCGGCAGCGCCCAGATCCGGTGCATCATGGTCGGCACGAAATTGATCCATTGCACGCGCTCGCGTTCGATCTGCCGCAACGTCTCTTCGGCGTCGAACTTGGCAAGACCGGTGAGCTTGCCACCGGTGAACAGCGCGTAATGCGACACGATGAACGGCGCATTGTGATAGAGCGGCCCCGGGTTGAGCAGCGAAACCCCGAAGGGAATGTTCAGCGGCGGCGCGGCAACCGTGTCGGTCACGGCCGGCTGATGATCGAGGATCACTTTCGGCCGGCCTGTCGAGCCGCCAGAGGTCATGGCCTTCCAGTAGCGCGCCACCGGAGGATTGAGCGCCTCATCCGAAAATCCTTCCGGTACGAAATCGGCCGGCAAACGGTTCGGCGCATTCCAATCAGCCTCGCCGCCGACCACCAGCGCGGGCTTGAGAATGTCGAGCACGGCAGCGGCCTCGCCGCGCGGCAGCCGCCATGACAGCGAGGTCGGCGTCGCGCCACACTTCCACACTGCAAACGATGTCTCGAAGAACGCATTGCCGTTGGGAAGTCCGATCGCAACGAAATCACCGGGCTTGACGCCCTTGGCCGCGAACGCCCGCGCGCGCCGGTTGGCGCCGCGCTCGAGCTCATCCCATGTCAGCGTGTCCTGCCCATGGCGGATTGCGATCGTGCCTTGCGGTTTGCGTTCAGCGTACCAGCGCGGCACGTCGGACAGGGGCAGCAGCATCAGGCGTTTCCATTTCGTCTTCTTGGCGTCGCCTCGGGAGTGAGGCGATCGCGAGTCGAAGTGTAGCAGTTCGCCGGACTGCGGCGCTGTGACTCCCGCGCCACGTCAAGCACAAAATGTCAGCATCCCAGCCATGAATTTCCCGGGTTCCACGGGTGACAAGCCGGCGATAAAGAGGCAAAAATCCGGCTCGACTCAGTTCGGGTTGAGTTTGGCAAGGAATGCTCTCGTAGAATGTCGTCCGTGATCACATTGCGTCGTGCGGCGCTGCTTCTCGTTGCCGCAGCAGGGGTCTTTCTGCTGACGCACGCGCATGCCCAGGCGCAATGGTGGAAACGCGCGCCGGTCGACTTCGAGGAATGCGCCGACGCCGCCGAGAAGGCCGCGACCAAGGCCGAGAAAACCTCCGCGCTTGCCGATTGCAACGCCAAGTTCGCCGGCCGACGCAAGCCGGGCGGCGGCTACGCCTATTACGACTTCCTGCAGGATCGCACCTTCGACATCGCCGGCCCCAATCCGACGCCGGAGGAGCAGAAGAAGATCGACGCAGCCTATACCGCCTATCTCGCCAAGGAGCGCCGCAACAACGAAGCAGCAGAGGCTGCCGCCCGTCAGCAGCGCGAGCAGCAGGAACTGCAGGAACTGCAGGCACGGCAGCTCCAGCAGGTCGCTTTGAGAACCGACGTCGAGCGCGTGCCGATGCCGGTCGAACGGCCAAAGGTGCAACAGACCATCGGCCAGCGAAAGGGCGCGCCCTGCGCCAAGGGCTCGTTCTCCTGCGAATGGCCGCGGCTGTCGGAAGGCTTGAACGATCTGAAGAAGCTGTTCAATCCCGCCCCGAGCAAGCCGGCGAAGAAGAGCTGAGTCTCTTGCACTGACCTTTAGGGTGCGCAAAGGCACATAGCGCCGTGCCCGCCATTCATGTATGATTGAGAGAGTTGGTGGGCACGCTTCGCTTTGCCCGCATTAAGAGAGCGTCCACCTTACTTCGTGTGCTTCTTCTTGCTGTGCTTCGGTTTGACCACTGGTGCGTCCGGCGGCGTCGCCGTCGTCGGCGCCCCACTCAGCGCCTTGCGGCTCTCCTGCAGCCGCGCGTCATAGCCGGGCGAGTTCATGACCGTCGGCGGTCTGGCGTCAGCGAGCGTCGAGGCGCCGCAGAGCGCGGCGAGCGCGAGCCCAATCTTCGGCAAACAATGCCTCATGCCATGCTCCAACGTCCCTAGGCCATGCCGCGGATCTGCCGCGGCGTCAGACGCGGCGGACCGTTGCCGGCCGCCTCGGCTTCCCTGATCAGCGCAACAATGCGGCGCATCAGCGGCACGTCGACATGGTTTTTTTCGGCGAGCGCGATGACCGCTCCTTGCAGATAGTCGATCTCGGTCCTGCGGCCCTGTTTCAAATCCTGCCACATCGAGGAGCGCGCCTCGGGATCGATCTTCATGGTCCGCCCCAGGATCGCGTTGAAGATCACGTCGGGCAGCCGCAGCAGCGTCGGCGTCCAGTTCATCGGAATCGGCGTCGCCGAGACCGGTGCGATGCCGGCGGCCTTCAACGCGGCCAGCCCCTCGGCCATCTGATCGGCGAACAGCCTGCGCCAATCGCGGCTTGCCAGTTGCGCGGCAAGCGGCAAGTCGGACAATGCGCTGAGCGCGTTGTTGAGATTGATGATCAGCTTGCCCCATTGCACGCCGGTGATGTCACCGCTCGCGCGCACCGAGAGACCGGCCACCGAGAGCGCCGCGGCCGTGTTCGCCGCATCCTCTCCGACTTGGATGTCGCCGGAGGTCGAGCGGTGAAAACGGCCCTCGCCCATCGCGATCACGTTGAAGGGCACCATGCCGGCGAGCACGCGGCGGCCGCCAAGGCGATCCCGCAGCACCGCGACATTGCCAATGCCGTTCTGGAGCGAGACGATGACGGCATCCTCAGGCGCGTGCTGCGCGATCAGATCCGCGACATCGGCAGTGTCGGCGCTCTTCACCGTGACCAGCACGATGCCGGCGTTGTGCAAGATCGCGGGATCCTCCGACAGCGCGAGCTGGCCCGCATCCAGCTTCTTCTCGGAACCGTCGAAGCCGGTGAGCCGCAAGCCGAACCGCTCGATCTCGGCCTTCACCCGCGGCCGCACCAGCAGCGCGACACGGCGGCCCGAGGCGGCCAGTTGGCCTCCGACGAAACAGCCGATGGCGCCCGCGCCGGCCACCACGATCGGTCGATCCGTCATCACCTCGCCTTGCTCCCTGAACGATCCGCCTTCGATAGCAGAGGCAAGGGCAGCAACCAATCGGGTCGCATCGACTTGTAACGGTCATGAGCGCCCCATATGTTTTCGTCCCGGGGGCAGTCAGAGGCGATCGCTCGCCGCACGAGACGCCAAAGGAGAGCACCATGGGTCTACTCGACGTCCTCAACGGCATGCAGAACGGCCCGCGTGGCCCCGCCACGCCGAGCTCCGAGAAATCCTCCGGCGGCATGTCGCCGATGACCATGGCGATCATTGCCCTGCTCGGGTGGAAGGCCTTCAAGCATTTGACGGCCAGCCAGCCGGGCGCGGCACCGCAGCAGTCTCCGACGAACCTGCCCCCGCCAGTGAATACGGGTTCCGGCGGTGGTCTTGGAGGCGTGCTTGGCGGAGGCGGGGGTCTGGGTGACCTGCTGAAGGGCGGCCTCGGCGGCCTGCTCGCGGGCGGCGCGGCCGGATCCGTGCTGAGCGGCGGCCTCGGCGACCTCCTCAGCCAGCTCCAGCAGGGCGGCCACGGCGAGACCGCGAATTCCTGGGTCGGCAAGGGCGAGAACAAGCCGATCGCGCCCGGCGACCTTGCAAGCGCACTCGGCGCCGACCAGATCGAGAGTCTGTCCGCCCAGAGCGGCCTGCCGCGCGACGAATTGCTCAACGGCCTCAGCCAATATCTGCCGCGGGTGATCGACCACCTGACGCCGGACGGACGGCTGCCGACCGAGCACGAGCTCTCGGGCAAACTTTGATCGGACCTTCGAGCGACGCGCTTTCGGGAAGGGGAGCACACTCATGAGCATGGGCGGCCTGTTGTGGATCATCGTCGTCGGCTTTATCGCCGGCCTCATCGCGCGCTGGCTCGCGCCGGGGCCGAACAACCCGAGCGGCTTCATCCTCACCACCATCCTCGGCATCGCCGGCGCGTTTCTGGCCACCTTGATCGGCCAGGCCATCGGCCATTACGGCCCCGACCAGGGTGCCGGCTTCATCATGGCCACGCTCGGCGCGGTGGTGGTGCTGTTCATCTGGCACCGCCTCGTGGCGAGTGGCGTGATCAGGGGATAGCGACAAGGCGCAAACGGAGAGGGGCACACGGCCTACTCACTCCGTCATTGCGAGGAGCTCTTGCGACGAAGCAATCCAGACTGTCCCCGCGGACTTTTTCTGGATTGCTTCGCTTCGCTCGCAATGACGATCTCACGTAATCAAATGCATCCCCGCATCCATGCGCACGACCTCGCCGGTCATGTTGCTGGAGGCCGGCATCGCCAGGAAGCAGACCAGCTGCGCGATGTCCTCGGCGGTCGAGGCCACCTTGAGCGGCACCTTCGCCACCACGCTGTCGCGCACCTGCTTGGCGCCGGCCTCGCCGCGGCCCTTGGTGAACCAGGGCGTGTCGATATAACCGGGGCATACCGTGTTGACGCGGATCAGCGGCGCCAGCGCACGCGACAGCGACAGCGTCATGGTGTTGAGCGCGCCCTTGCTGGCGGCATAGGCGATCGACGAGCCGACACCGCTGATGCCCGCGACCGAAGATACATTCACCACTGCCGACGGACGCCCCGAAGCCTTCGCCCCGGCCTCGAGCAGGCTGCGCGCGGCACGCACCATCTGGAACGGGCCGATGGTGTTGACCCCATACAGGCGCTGGAAATCTTCCGCCGACAATCCGTCGAGGTCGGCGTGAGCAACATGCTTGGTGGTGCCCGCATTGTTGACGAGAATGTCGAGCCGGCCCCAGCCGCTGGCGGCCGCGACGATCCTGCGGCAATCGTCATCCTTGGAAACGTCGCCCTGCGCGACCAGCACCTCAGCCGCGCCGGCCTTGCGGCAGAGCTCGGCGGTGGCCTCGGCTTCCTTCTGGCTCGATGAATAGTTGATGACGAGCCGCGCCCCGCTCCGCGCGAGAATCTCCGCGGTTGCCGCACCCAGCCCGGATGCAGACCCCGTCACGATTGCGCACAGACTGTCTTTTGCCATCCGGATTTCCTCTTCCCCGATATTGAATTTCCGGCACCTTGTTTAGCGAGTTTGCCGCGCCCTGCAAATCGAGCAAACTCCGCTAAGCGGAATTAGCCTCCTGTTGATCCTTGCCCATGCCTTCGCTGCAGGTTGACCTGCGATCAACGCTTGTCAGGGCCATGGCTTTTTCGGATCATCGGGCGCAAGAAGACCTGCGCGGTTCGCTCAACGAGGCGGGACGCGCCAACGGCAAAACACGGGGAACGCTGTGGCGGAGAGTGACAACATCGTCGTCGAGACCGCGGAGAAGATCTTCGCCGATCTCGCCGATCCGCAAACCATCAACAACGACAAGAAGAATGCCTGGCAGGCGCCGCTGTGGCAGGCGCTGAGCGAAGCCGGCCTGCCATTGTCCTGGGTGCCCGATGATCTCGGCGGCTCCGGCGCGAGCCTCGCCGACGGCTTTGCGCTGCTGAACGCCGCCGGCCGCTTCGCCGTCGCGGTTCCGCTGGCAGAGACCATGCTGGCCGGCTGGCTGTTGGCGCAGGCGAAGATCGCATCGCCCGAGGGCGAGATGACGGTGTTGCCGGCGTCGCCGAAGGACCGCATCACCCTCGATTCCGACGGTTCGCTCTCCGGCCGCGCCCGCGGCGTGCCCCATGCCAAGGCGGCAAAGCATTTTGCGGTGCTGGCGCACGGCAAGGATGGCATCTCGATCGCGCTGGTCGATGCCGGCAAGGGCCGCATCGAATCCGGCCTCAATGTCGGCTACGACCACAGCGACACCGTGACGCTCGACAAGGTCCAGCCCGTCACCCGCAAAGCCGCGCCGAAGGAGTTTGACCAGACCACGCTGATGCTGATGGGCGGCGTTGCGCGCAGCCTGCAGATCGCGGGCGCGCTGGAGTCCATGCTCGACATCTCCGTGCGCTATTCCAACGAGCGCGTCGCCTTCGAGAAGAAGATCTCCAAGTTTCAGGCGGTGCAGCACAATCTGGCGCGCCTTGCCGGCGAATCCGCCGCGGCCCTCGCGGCTGCGACGTCGGCAGCCGACGCCATCGCGAACGCGACGGCTTTCAACGACGAGGTCTATCTCGAAGCGGCCTCGGCAAAGATTCGCTGCGCTGAAGCCGCGGAAAAAGGCGGCGCCATTGCGCATCAGGTGCATGGCGCGATCGGCTTCACCAACGAGCACATCCTGCACCGCTATTCGCTGCGGGCGCTGGCCTGGCGCGACGATTTCGGTTCGGAAAGCCATTGGGCCGTCGAGCTCGGCAAGCTGGTCGCCACCAGAGGCGCCGACGAATTGTGGCCGCTCGTGGCGTCGCGCTGATCAGGGAGAGAAACACATGACCGCTGCCCTCCGTTTCGACCCGATCCGCCTGCCCGAAAAGTGCGAGCAGTTGCGCAAGGAAGTGCGCGCGTTCCTCGCCGAGGAGATCGCCGCCGGCACTTTCGACCCGCATAAGCCCAACCGCGAAGACACCGACGCGCCGGAATTTTCCCGCCGCGTCGGCGCCAAGGGCTGGCTCGGGATGACTTGGCCGAAGAAATATGGCGGCCAGGAGCGCTCCTTCCTCGAACGCTACGTGGTGACCGAGGAGATGCGCGTCGCCAACGCGCCGACGCGGCGCTTCTTCGTCGCCGACCGCCAAAGCGGACCGGTGCTGATCAAATACGCGCCTGAGCATATCAAGATGGACATCCTGCCGCGCATTTGCCGCGGCGAGATCTGCTTCGCCATCGGCATGAGCGAGCCGAACTCCGGCTCCGACCTATTCGCGGCGAAGACGCGCGCGACCAAGACCGACGGCGGCTATCTCATCAACGGCACCAAGATCTGGACCTCGTCGGCGCACATCGCCGATTACATGATCGCGATCTTCCGGACCTCTCCGCCGACCAAGGAGAACCGTCGTCACGGCCTCACACAGTTCCTGGTCAAGATGAAGCAGCCGGGCATCAAGGTGAACCCGATCGGCCAGATCACCGGCCAGTACGAGTTCAACGAAGTCGTCTTCACCGACTTCTTCGTCCCCGACGATCACGTGCTCGGCGAAGTCGATGGCGCTTGGAAGCAGGCAACCAGCGAACTCGCCTATGAGCGTTCGGGCCCCGAGCGCTTCCTCGAGACTTATTACGTGCTGACCGAGCTGGTCCGCGCTGTCGGCCCCAATCCGGATACGCGCAGCGCCGAAGGCATCGGCCGTCTCGTGGCGCAGCTTCACACCATGCGGCGCATGTCGGTCTCGGTCGCCGGCATGCTGCAGGCCGGCAAGGAGCCGGTGGTGGAGGCTTCGATCGTCAAGGACATCGGCACGGTCTGGGAGCAGCAACTTCCGCATCGCGTGCGGGATCTCGCCGCCTTCGTCGAGGAGACCGCGACCAACCGCGAGACGCTGGAGCGGCAGCTCGACTTCGCCATCAAGACCGCGCCGAAACTCACCATCCAGGGCGGCACCACCGAAGTGCTGCGCGGCATCATCGCCCGCGGACTTGGTTTGCGCTAATTCAATCGAGGATCACCATGAGCACCTATACAGATATCGGCGTCGAGAAGGTCGGGCATGTAGGCACCATCGAGATCCGCCGCCCGCCGTTGAACTTCTTCGACATCTCGCTGATCAACCAGATTGCGGATGCGCTCGATGAGTTCGACCGCGACATCGAGATCCGCGCCTCGGTTCTCTCGGCGCAAGGCAAGGCTTTCTGCGCCGGCGCAAACTTCGGCGACCCGGCGCGGCAGGCGCAGGAAGCGCGTGAAGCCGAGAAGAAGGGTGACCCTGCCGACAATCTCGGCCCGATCAACCATCTCTACATCCAGGCCGTGCGCATCTTCCGCGCCAAGAAGCCGATCGTCGCCGCCGTGCAGGGTGCCGCCATCGGCGGCGGCCTCGGCCTTGCCGTCTCGGCAGACTTCCGCGTCACCTGCCCCGAAGCGCGCTTCTCCGCGAACTTCACGAAGCTCGGTTTCCATCCCGGCTTCGGCCTGACGACGACGCTGCCCGAGCTGATCGGCAAGAACAACGCCGAGCTGATGTTCTACACCAGCCGCCGCGTCACCGGCGAAGAGGCGTACAAATGGGGCCTGGCCAACGAGCTGGTGCCGCAGGACCAGGTCAAGGCCGCCGCGATGAAGCTCGCCGGCGAGATCGCCGAATGCTCGCCGCTCGGCCTGCTCTCGACCCGCGCCACGATGCGCGCAGGATTGGCCGACCGCGTCATGGCCGCGACCAATCACGAGCTCGGCGAGCAGACCCGGCTGCGCGCGACGGAGGATTTCAAGGAAGGCGTGAAGGCGACGGAAGAACGGCGCACGGCGAACTTCAAGGGGCGGTGAGAGCTTTCTTCCTTCTCCCCCTGTGGGAGAAGGTGGCGCGAAGCGCCGGATGAGGGGTCTCTTTCCACGTGAGACACTTCCTGCGCGGAAAGAGACCCCTCACCCTTCTCGCCGCTTCGCGGCGATCCACCCTCTCTCACAAGGGGAGAGGGAAAATCTGCCCGCTCACTCAGCTCAGGCGGAACGTCACCCCGCCCAGCAAGAACTCATTGCCTTCCACCGCAACCCCTCGCGCCTTCGCGGCATCCAGCACGCGCGCGACGTCGGTCACGCGAAACTCCAGCGCACTCATGATCTCGCTTGCGCCCTTGACGAAGCGGAAGGTCGCATTGGGCAATGTCAGCTCGGCACCTCCAGGCGCAATGCCGATGATGTTGCCCCAGTGCTCCGCGAGACCTTGCGGATCCGGGCTCTGCATCTCCACTGCCGTCAGCGCCTGCGTCACGTCCTTGCGGATGAATTTCTGCCAGTCCGGCCCGGCCGGCGGATAGGGCCCCAAAATATCGTCGCTGCCTTCGGTGTGGTTGAACTCGATGAAGGCGGCGCGGCAGTCGCGGGGGTGGAGCTGCACGCCGTGATAGGGCGCGTGGTCGATGACGTTGGCGGTGCGCACGCCCATCGCATTGGCATTGCGGCCGCGCTCGTCGGGATCATTGCAGCAGAAGATCGCCATGTAGCCGCCGCGGCCGCCGGTCTTTTCGATGAAACGGCCGGCCGTGGTGCCGTCCTGGAAGGGTGCGACCACCTCCAGCAAGATCGTGTCGACCGGCAGCAGCGCATTCTCCAGACCGTATTTCGCGACGTTGCCGTCGCGATAGCAGACAGCGAGGCCCATGATCTCCGCGATGTCGGAGATGACGGGCGCGAGTTGCGGCGCGACCAGACAGATCTGCCGCAAGCGCAGATAGGGCGCCATGGTCATGCGCCTTTGAAAGACGGCTTGCGCTTCTCCACGAAAGCCTTGGCGGCCTCCTTATGGTCCTCGGTGTCGCTGCAGCGGGTGTGGTGGATCGCCTCGCCGTCGAAGCAATCCTCCAGCGGCAGATGCTCGGCGTTGTTGATGTTGCGCTTGATGAAGCCGAGCGCGATCGACGGGCCCTGCGCCAGCGACAGCGCGAGCTCGTGCGCAGCCGCGTCGATCTCGGCGTCGGGCACGACCTTGGTCACCATGCCGATCGCGTGCGCCTCCTTCGCCGTGAGCACCGGCGACATCAGATAGAGTTCGCGCGCCCGCGCGCTACCCAGCAGCTGCGTCAGGAAATAGGTGCCGCCGTAATCGCCGGAGAATCCGACTTTGGCGAAAGCGGTGGTGATCTTGCAGGATTCCGATGCGATGCGCAGATCACACGACAGCGCCATCGAAAGACCGGCGCCGGCCGCGGCGCCGTCGAGCTGCGCCACGACGGGTTTCGGCATCTGGTGCAGGATGCGCGAGACCTCCATGCCGCGGCGGAGGTTCGCCATTTTCACCTCGAACGGCAGCGGCGCACGGCCCGCCGCCATCGACTTGACGTCGCCGCCGACGCAGAACGAGCCGCCGGCGCCCTTGAACAGCACCGCGCGCACCTCCGGATCGTCCGCCGCCCGGCGCGCCGCCTCGACCAGCCCGGCCACCATCTCGGGGTTAAGGGCGTTCTTCCGCTCCGGGCGATTCATGGTGATGGTGAGTAGCCCGCCTTCGAGCTTCTGCAGGACCATGTCGTTCATGGGACGTCTCCCTTGTTGTCGTCTTGTCGTGTCTTACCACCCGTCATTGCGAGGAGAGCTCTTGCGACGAAGCAATCCAGACTGTCTCCATGGAAACGTCTCTGGATTGCTTCGCTTCGCTCGCAATGACGATGCCTATTTCTTCACCAGCGGACAGCGCGACTGCTCCAGCGGCTGGAACGCTTCGCTGCCGGGCACGGTGGCGAGCAGCTTGTAATCGTCCCAGCGCCCCTTCGACTCCGACGGCTTCTTGACCTCGAACAGGTACATGTCGTGGATCATGCGGCCGTCCTCGCGGATCTTGCCGTTCCTGGCGAAGAAATCGTTGATCGGCGTCTCCTTCATGATCTTCATGACGGCCGCCGCGTCGGTCGTACCCGCAGCCTTCACCGCCTTCAGATACTGCGTGATGGACGAATAGACGCCGGCCTGCGCCGAGGTCGGCACCCGCTTGGTACGCTCCATGAAGCGCTTCGAGAATGCGCGCGTGTCGTCATTGAGGTCCCAGTAGAACGCCTCGGCCAGCAGCAGGCCCTGCGCGGTCTCCAGCCCGATCGAGTCGATGTCGGAGACGAAGGCGAGCAGCGGCGAGACCTTCTGGCCGCCCTTGGTGATGCCGAACTCGGCCGCCTGCTTGATGGCGTTGACGGTGTCGCCGCCGGCATTGGCAAGGCCGATCACCTTGGCCTTGGAGGCCTGCGCCTGCAGCAGGAACGACGAGAAGTCCGAGGTGTTGAGCGGATGACGCACGCTGCCGAGCACCTTGCCGCCGGTCTTGGTGACGACCGCGCTGGTGTCCTTCTCCAGATCCTGGCCGAAAGCGTAGTCGGCGGTGAGGAAGAACCAGCTGTCGAGGCCGGTTTTGACGGCGGCAAGGCCGGTCACGTTGGCCTGTCCGTAGGTGTCGAACACGTAGTGGATGGTGTAAGGGCCACAGGCCTCGTTGGTGAGACGGATCGAGCCCGGACCGTTGAACATGATGATCTTGTTGCGCGCCTTTGCGATCTCGCCGGCGGCAAGCGCGGTCGCGGAAGCCGCGACGTCGTAGATCATCTCGACGCCCTGGTTGTCGAGCATGTCGCGGGCGATGTTGGCGGAGAGATCGGCCTTGTTTTGATGGTCGGCCGCCAGCACTTGGATCTTGCGCCCCAGCACCTCGCCGCCGAAATCCTCCACGGCCATCTTGGCCGCGGTCTCGCTGCCGGGACCGGTGATGTCGGCATAGAGGCTCGACATATCGAGGATGCCGCCGATCTTGAGAGGTGGCTTGTCCTGGGCCTGCACGGCGCTCGCACTGAGGGCGAACGCTGCGGCAAAAATGCCCGACAAAATTTGCTTCATGGAAAAAGACCTCCCTTATCGCGCCGTACTCTGATGGCGGCTTGGTTATCGCTCTTGGTTATAGTTGATGGCAATTGCTGTTGCCGCAATCATGCCGCATGCGCAAGAGCGCAGCAAGCGCGCGGTGCGATGCGCGCAGGATTGCCGCGCATGTTTTCCGCAAAACGGAATGGTGGAATGACGCAAGATGTTTCCGCGTCATTGCCAGCGTGTGAGCCAACAGCGACGCTGCACATTCGAAGGCCCCTTCGTCGTTGGCATCGTTTGAGTTATGATCGAAGCATACCGCAACCTCTCCGGGTCACGTGGCACGACTGCTTTACCTCATCGTCGTATTCCTTCTCCTCGCGAGCCACACCGCGCTCGCGACGCCGTGCCAATTCGAATCGCAAGGCGAAGGCCGCGTCGTGGCGATCGCCGATGCCCGCAGTGTCCGTCTCGATGACGGCCGCGAAATCCGCCTCACCGGCATCGAGCCCACGGCGACGACGAAACAGGCTCTGGCCTCGCTGCTCGCTGGCCGCGACGTCACACTCCGGGGCACCGACGACACGCCCGACCGCTACGGCCGGCAGGGCGCGCTGGTCTTCATCGGCGAGAGCGACACGCCGGTGCAGGCCATGCTGCTCGCCCAGGGCGACGCCATGGTCTCCGCCGAGATCAGCGACAAGGACTGCGCGGCTGTCCTGATGACGTCGGAGGTCGCGGCACGGCGTCAAAAAATGGGCAGCTGGGCTGACCCGTCGGCCATAAAAAACGCGGAAAGTCCGGACGATATTTTGGCGGGGATCGGGCGTTTTGTGGTGGTCGAGGGTAAAGTCCTGTCGGTCCGGCAAGCTGGGGCAATGACCTACCTCAACTTCGGACGGAACTGGACACGTGGCTTCGCCGTGACTATTTCAAAGCGCACGCTACCGGCGTTCGAAAGCGCCGGCATCACCCTTAAGTCCTTGGAAAATAAACGTGTTCAAGTTCGGGGCTGGGTCGAGGGAAGTGCGGGGCCGCGGATTGATGTGCGGTTCGTAGGGCAGGTCGAGTTGCTAGGCGCAAACGAGCCGACAGGGGTAAGGCCCTAAAGAGGGCCAGGCACGGGTTAAGCGACGTGAATGGGGTGCTAGAACGGCACGTACGGAACGAACGCCGCCGCCTGCGGGCGGCGCCGGCCGCGCTATGCCTCGTGCTGGGCACGGCGCTGGCGGGCTGCGGCGACATGGGCCGGTTCCAGACCGCTGCTGCTCCGGCGACCGTCGCCATGCCAAAGCCGAAACCGGCCGTCGCGCAGACCCCCGCGACCGAGAAGGAGCACGAGCGGATCCTGGCGAGCTATGGCGGGACCTATGACGATCCCAGGCTCGAGTCGCTCGTCAGCAAGACAGTCGACCGGTTGGTTGCAGCCTCAGATCGTCCAGACCAGGGCTACAAGGTCACCATCCTCAATTCCGGCGCGGTGAACGCCTTCGCGCTGCCCAACGGCCAGCTCTACGTCACGCGTGGCCTGCTCGCGCTCGCCAGCGACACCTCGGAATTGTCCTCCGTGCTCAGCCACGAGATGGCGCATGTGCTGTCCAAGCACGCCGCGATGCGCGAGGACCAGGCGCGCCAGGCCGCGATCGTCACCCGTGTCGTCACCGACATGAGCAACGATCCAGATCTCACCGCGCTGGCGCTGGCCAAGACCAAGCTCACCATGGCGAGCTTTTCGCGCAAGCAGGAGTTCGAGGCCGACGGCATCGGCGTCGGCATTTCCGCCAAGGCGCATTTCGACCCCTATGGTGCGGCACGTTTCCTCTCGGCGATGGAGCGCAATGCCGAGCTGAAAGCGGGCAAGAGCTCGCTTGATCCGCGCGCGCAGGATTTCACCTCGTCGCATCCGGCCACCCCGGAGCGCGTGCAGAATGCGCAGACCATTGCGCGGCAATATACTGCGCCTGAGGGCGCCGAGCGCGACCGCGAGACCTATCTCGCGGCGATCGACAACCTCGTCTACGGCGAAGACCCCAGCGAAGGTTTCGTCCGCGGCCGCCGCTTCCTGCATCCGAAGCTGGGCTTTACCTTCCAGGCGCCGGAGAATTTCACGCTCGACAACACCGCCCAGGCCGTGATCGGCGTGCGCGAGGGCGGCGCACAGGCGATGCGTTTCGACGTGGTACGCGTCCCGGCCGAGCAGTCGCTCGGCGACTACCTCAATTCCGGCTGGATGGAGGGTGTCGAGAAGGCGTCCACCGAAGACATCACCATCAACGGCTTTCCGGCCGCGTCCGCCTCCGCCAAGGGCGACCAGTGGCAGTTCAAGGTCTACGCCCTGCGCTTCGGCAGCGACGTCTACCGGTTCATCTTCGCGACCCGGCAGAAATCGACCGAGAGCGAGCGCAACGCACGCGAGACCGTCAATTCATTCCGCCGCCTGACGCTGGACGAGATCCAGGCCGCCCGCCCGCTCCGCATCAAGGTCATCACCGTGCAGCCCGGCGACACCGTGGAATCGCTCTCCCACCGCATGGCCGGCGTCGATCATCCCGCCGAGCGCTTTCGTGTGCTGAACGGCCTCGAGCGCACCGCGCAGGTGAAGGTGCGCGACCGCGTGAAGATCGTGGCGGATTGACGTGCGCTAAGCACGCGTCGCCACAAGGACAGTGCCGTAGGGTAGGCAAAGCGGAAGCGTGCCCACCACTTCTCTCAATCGGAAACAGATGGTGGGCACGGCGCAAGAGCGCCTTTGCCCACCCTACGAAACCGGTCGGGTGGCGACGGCGCGAGCCCTAACGTCCCGCGTCCATGTCGCCGGCCTCGCGCTGGCCGCTGAGCCAGAGCGCGAGCAGCGTCCAGAACGCACCTGACAGCAGATAGGCGCCCGAGGCGATGACGCCGAGATTGGTGGCGAGCAGCAGCGCGACCAGCGGCGCGAAACCGGCGCCGAACAGCCAAGCCATGTCCGACGTCAGCGCGGACGCCGTGTAGCGATAGGTCTGCTTGAAGCTCGAGGCGATCGCGCCCGAGGACTGGCCGAACGACAGGCCGAGCAGGATGAAGCCGATCACCATGTAGATGGTCTCGCCGAACGCGCCGGCGTCGAGCAGCTGCGGGGCAAAGCCGCTGTAGATCGCGATCGCGATCGCCGATCCCATCAGAAGCGATTTGCGCCCCACACGGTCGGCGATGATGCCGGAGGCCACGATCGCGCCGACGCCGAACACGGCAGCGACGATCTCGATGATCAGGAAGCGCACCGGGCTTTCGCGGGTGAACAGGAACACCCAGGACAGCGGAAACACCGTGACCATGTGGAACAGCGCGAAGCTCGCGAGCGGCGCGAACGCGCCCAGCATGATGTTCTGGCCTTCGCGCGCGACCGTCTCGGAGATGCGCGCGGGCTGTAGCTCGCGGGTCTCGAACAGCGAGGCGTATTCCGCCGTCGTCACCATGCGCAGGCGCGCGAACAGCGCCACGACATTGATGGCGAACGCGACGAAGAACGGATAGCGCCAGCCCCAGTCGAAGAAATCTTCGGCCGACAGATTGCCGGCGAAATAAGCAAACAGCGCGCTTGCCACGATCAGCCCGAGCGGAGCTCCCAGCTGCGGCACCATCGCGTACCAGCCGCGCTGTGAGGGCGGTGCGTTCAGCGCCAGCAGAGAGGCCATGCCGTCCCATGCGCCGCCCCAGGCCAGCCCCTGTGCGACGCGCGCCAGCGCCAGCAACCAGATCGCGGCACTCCCGATCTCGCTGTAGCCCGGGAGGAAGGCGATCGCGACGGTCGCGGTGCCGAGCAGAAACAGCGCCGAGATCAGCTTGGCCGTCTTGCCGTATTCCCGGTCGACCGTCATGAAAATGACGGTGCCGATCGGCCGCGCCATGAACGCCAGAGCGAAGACCATGAAGGAATAGAAGGTGCCGGTCAGCTCGCTCGTGAAAGGGAACACCAAGCGGGGAAACACGATCACCGAGGCAATCGCGAAGACGAAAAAATCGAAGAATTCCGAGGTGCGGCCGATGATGACGCCGATGGCGATCTCGCCGGGACTGGCGAGGTCGTGGCCGTGCTCGCCCGAGGGGGTCTCTGCCAATACGGGGGTGTGTGCCGTCGCCATTCGTGCGCCCTTAGCGTCCTGATAACCAATGCCGACCGCCCGGCGGGGCGCCAGGCAATCCGGCTTTGTCTGATCCAATATTCTGCACTGCAACATTGGACAAATTGTCCAATGTCCCGATTGCTGCGCCGCAGCTACCCGTTGGCCCCGCAAAAGAAACTCATTCTCAAAGGCTCAGCCCGTGTCTCGTCTCAAGATCCTGGCGCTACTACCTCTGGCTGCTGCGCTCAGCGGCTGCGACTACGTCGTGCTGGCGCCAGCTGGCGATATCGCAGCCCAACAGCGCGACCTCGTCATCATCTCCACCGTCCTGATGTTGCTGATCGTCGTCCCCGTGATGGCGCTGACGGTGCTGTTCGCCTGGCGCTATCGCCAGTCCAACACGGACGCTCGCTACGAGCCGGAATGGGATCACTCGACCGCGCTCGAGCTGGTGATCTGGTCGGCACCGCTGCTGATCATCGTCTGCCTGGGCGCGCTGACCTGGATGGGCACGCACCTGCTCGACCCCTATCGCACGCTCGGCCGCATCCATGCCGACCGCGCCGTGGACCAGTCCAAAGCTCCGCTCGAGGTCGACGTCGTCGCGCTCGACTGGAAGTGGCTCTTCATCTATCCGGACTACGGCATCGCCACCGTCAACGAGCTTGCAGCTCCGGTCGATCGTCCGATTACCTTCCGCATCACCGCGTCCTCGGTGATGAACTCGTTCTACATCCCCGCGCTCGCCGGACAGATCTACGCGATGCCGGGCATGGAGACCAAGCTCCACGCGGTGGTGAACCACGCCGGCAGCTACAAGGGCTTCTCGGCCAACTACAGCGGTGCCGGCTTCTCCGGCATGCGCTTCAACTTCCAGGGCCTCGACGACAAGGGTTTTGACGCCTGGGTCGCCAGCGCCAAGTCTGCTGGCGGCTCGCTCGGCCGCGCCGAATATCTCCAACTCGAGAAGCCCAGCGAGAACGAGCCGGTGCGACGCTGGGGCACCGTCGATGCCGATCTCTATCGCCTGATCCTTAACATGTGCGTCGAGACCGGCAAGATGTGCCAGAGCGAGATGATGGCGATCGACGCCAAGGGCGGCAACGGCCATGAGGGCCTGAACAACACGCTGCCGCTGGCCTACGACAAATACGCCCGCCGCGGCACGGCGCTCGGACCCGAGCCGAGCTTCGTCGCAGGCACCTGCACGCCCGATGCGCCGCAAGGCAAGACCACGGCGTCGATCACGGCTCCCGTCGACATGGCGCCGCTGCTCGGCGCCGGCCTGAAGCGGCCGAGCTTCACGCCGCTCAAGTCCTCGTCCTTCTTCCTCGGACTGCGTCCGAAGTCAGACTCGTAAAGAGATCCCGCATGTCTCCTGATTTTCTCAAGCTCATCTTCGGCCGGCTCACCATCGAATCCTTGCCGTTGCACGAGCCGATCGTCGTCGGCACCTTCGCGGTGGTGGCAACCGGCGGGCTCGTCATGCTCGCCGGTCTGACCTATCTCCGCCTCTGGGGTTATCTCTGGCGCGAATGGTTCACCAGCGTGGACCACAAGCGCATCGGCATCATGTACATGATCCTCGGCATCGTGATGCTGCTGCGCGGCTTCGCCGACGCGCTCATGATGCGGTTGCAGCAGGCACTCGCCTTTGGTGGCTCCGAAGGCTACCTCAACGCCCATCACTACGATCAGATCTTCACCGCCCACGGCGTGATCATGATCTTCTTCGTGGCGATGCCGCTGGTCACCGGCCTGATGAACTATGTCGTGCCGCTCCAGATCGGCGCGCGCGACGTGTCGTTCCCATTCCTGAACAATTTCAGCTTCTGGATGACAGTCGGCGGCGCGGTACTGGTGATGGCTTCGCTGTTCATCGGCGAATTCGCCCGCACCGGCTGGCTGGCTTATCCGCCGCTGTCCAACATCGGCTACAGTCCTGACGTCGGCGTCGACTATTACATATGGGGTTTGCAGGTCGCCGGCGTCGGAACGACGCTGTCCGGCATCAATCTGATCTGCACCATCGTCAAGCTGCGGTGCCCCGGCATGACCATGATGAAGATGCCGGTGTTCACCTGGACCTCGCTCTGCACCAACGTCCTGATCGTCGCCTCCTTCCCCGTCCTGACCGTCGTGCTCGCGCTGCTCACGCTCGACCGCTACGTCGGCACCAACTTCTTCACGAACGATTTCGGCGGCAGCCCGATGATGTACGTGAACCTGATCTGGATCTGGGGCCATCCTGAAGTCTACATCCTGGTCCTCCCGGCCTTCGGCATCTTCTCGGAAGTGACCTCGACCTTCTCCGGCAAGCGGCTGTTCGGCTACACCTCAATGGTCTACGCCACGGTCGTCATCACCATCCTGTCGTACCTGGTCTGGCTGCACCACTTCTTCACGATGGGCTCGGGCGCCAGCGTCAACTCGTTCTTCGGCATCACCACGATGATCATCTCGATCCCGACGGGCGCGAAGATGTTCAACTGGCTGTTCACGATGTATCGCGGCCGTATCCGCTACGAGCTGCCGATGCTGTGGACGATCGCGTTCATGCTGACCTTCGTGCTCGGAGGCATGACCGGCGTGCTGCTCGCGGTGCCGCCGGCCGACTTCGTGCTGCACAACAGCCTGTTCCTGATCGCGCACTTCCACAACGTCATCATCGGCGGCGTGGTGTTCGGCGCGTTCGCAGGCATCAACTACTGGTTCCCGAAGGCTTTCGGCTTCAAGCTCGATCCGTTCTGGGGCAAGCTGTCGTTCTGGTTCTGGGTCACCGGCTTCTACCTCGCCTTCATGCCGCTCTATGTGCTCGGCCTGATGGGCGTGACCCGCCGGCTGCGCGTGTTCGACGATCCGAGCCTGCAGATCTGGTTCATCATCGCAGGGATCGGCGCTTTCCTCGTCTTCCTCGGCATCCTCTCGATGCTGATGCAGTTCGCGGTCTCCTTCCTCAAGCGCGAGCAACTCAAGGACGTCACCGGCGATCCCTGGGATGCACGCACGCTGGAATGGGCGACCTCCTCGCCGCCGCCGGACTACAACTTCGCCTTCACCCCCGTCGTTCACGACAATGACGCGTGGTGGGACATGAAGAGGCGCGGCTACCAGCGTCCGCTGACCGGGTTCAAGCCGATCCACATGCCCAGCAGCACCGGCACCGGCATCATCCTAGCCGGCCTCGCCACCGCGATGGGTTTCGGCCTGATCTGGTACATCTGGTGGCTGGCCGCATTGAGCTTCGCCGGGCTGCTCGTTGTCGGCATCGGTCACACCTTCAACTATCACCGCGACTTCGACATTCCGGCTGACGACGTCATCCGGGCCGAGGACGCGCGCACCAAACTGCTCGCCGGAGCCAAGTAAATGACTGTCGCTGTCCATCCCACCCAATCCGGCGAGCCGGTCTTCTACGTCGCCGACGAACATCCGCATCCGGAAGGCTACAGCACCTCGCTCGGCTTCTGGATCTATCTGATGAGCGACTGTCTCATCTTCGCGATCCTGTTCGCCACCTTCGGCGTGCTCGGCGGCAATTACGCCGCCGGCCCCGCGCCGAAGGACCTGTTCGAGCTGCCCCTGGTGGCGGTGAACACCTCGATGCTGCTGCTGTCGTCGATCACGTATGGTTTTGCCATGCTGACCATGCAGCAGAACAAGGTCGCGCAGACGCAAGTCTGGCTGGCCATCACCGGCCTGTTCGGCCTCGCCTTCATCGGCATCGAGCTGTCCGAATTCGCCCACATGATCCATGAGGGCGCGACGCCGCAGCGCAGCGCTTTCCTTTCGGCGTTCTTCACGCTGGTCGGCACCCACGGCCTGCACGTCTCCTGCGGCCTGATCTGGCTGGTGACGCTGATGGTGCAGGTTCAGAAGTTCGGCCTGATCGAGGCCAATCGCCGCCGCCTGATGTGCCTGTCGATGTTCTGGCACTTCCTCGACGTGGTCTGGATCGGCGTTTTCACCTTCGTCTATCTCCTGGGAGTTCTGCGATGAGCACCGATACCCACGCCGCGCACGCGGGCGATCATCACCACGAAGACGGCCACGCCCACGGCACGTTCTCGACCTACATGCTCGGCTTCGTGCTCTCGGTCGTGCTGACCGCAATTCCATTCTGGCTGGTGATGAGCGGGGCGCTGCCGAGCAAGCAGATCACCGCGCTGGTCATCATGGCCTTCGCCGTCGTGCAGATCGTCGTGCACATGGTCTACTTCCTGCACATGAACACGACGTCCGAGAACGGCTGGACCATGATGGCGCTGATCTTCACCATCGTCATGGTGGTGATCGCGCTGTCCGGTTCGCTGTGGGTGATGAGCCACCTCAACAGCAACATGATGCCGATGCACGAAATGACGGGAATGAAGTGAGCGATACCGGGACCGTGACGGACAAGGCAGAGGGCGCGCCCCGCAAGGCTGCACGCCCCTCCTTGTGGCTCACGGTCCTTTCGCTCGCAGCCTTCGCACTTCTGATCGCGCTCGGAATCTGGCAGATCGAGCGCCGCGCCTGGAAGCTGGCGCTAATCGACCGCATCGAACAGCGCGTCCACGCCCCGGCCCAGCCGATCCCCTCGCCCGCTTCATGGCCCGCGGTCAGCGCCGCCAACGACGAGTACAGGCATGTCAGCCTCAAAGGCCGCTTCCTGCACGACCGCGAGACCCTGGTGCAGGCTGTCACCGAGGAGGGCCCGGGTTTTTGGGTGCTGACGCCGCTCCAGCGCGATGACGGCACGCAGGTGCTGATCAACCGCGGCTTCGTGCCATCGGAGCGGCGTGAGGCATCGACGCGCCGGGACGGCAATCCGGACGGCCCGGTCGAGATCACCGGCCTGCTCCGCATTTCGGAGCCGAAAGGCGGCTTCCTCCGGAACAACGTGCCCCAGCACAACCGCTGGTATTCGCGCGATGTCGCCGCGATTGCGACGGCCCGCGACCTCCACGACATCGCACCCTTTTTCGTCGATGCCGACGCCGGATCACAATCCGCTGGCGGCCCGATCGGCGGATTGACCGTGGTCGCCTTTCCCAATAACCACCTGATCTACGCGCTGACGTGGTTTGCCCTCGCTTTCATGCTGGCAGGTAGACTCTTCGTCACATTCGGCGGCGGGCTGTTCCGCCGCAAACGCTTCGTCCACGAACAGGCTGGCGGCTCCAATGCTGTCGCCCGCAGGACGGGATCAGATGCTGAAACGATCGTCGAGCCGACCTGACGACGGGAAGACGCTTTCCCACACATTTGCGCAGGACGGGTTGGCCGTCACGCTGCAATCGCAGGCGGACGCACGCAGCGAGCTGATCGGGGCTGCGCCGACCGACGACGAGACCAACCGCAAGAACATGGCGCTGCTGATCCAGCTGCGCTGGACCGCGGTGGTCGGCCAGATCGTGACCATCGGCGGCGTGCATTTTGGGCTCGGCATTCCACTGCCTTTGGAGCGGATGGGCGCGGTGATCGGCGCGCTGGTGCTGCTCAACGTCTCCAGCCTGGTCTGGGTGCGCCATCGCGCCGCGATCACCAACAACGAGCTGCTGGTCGCCCTGATGCTGGACGTCGCCGCGCTAACCGCGCAGCTCTACCTCTCTGGCGGCGCCACCAACCCCTTCACCTCGCTATTCCTGCTCCAGGTGACGCTCGGCGCGGTGCTGCTCGACGGCCGCTCGACCTGGTCGCTGGTCGCGCTGACCTGCGCGAGTTTTGTCTGGCTGACTTTGGCATATCGCCCGCTGGAGCTGCCGCCGAACCCGCTGAGCGAGACTTACACGCTCACGGTCGCCGGCATGCTGCTGGGCTTCGTGCTCAACGCCGTGCTGCTGGTGGTGTTCGTCACCCGCATCAACAGGAATTTGCGCGAGCGCGACGCGCATCTGGCCGCACTGCGCCAGCATGCGGCCGAGCAGGACCACATCGTGCGCATGGGCCTGCTCGCCTCCGGTGCTGCGCATGAGCTCGGGACGCCGCTGGCCTCGCTCTCGGTCATCCTCAGCGATTGGCGCCGCATGCCTGATCTCGCCGCCGATCAGGAGCTCGCCGAGGACCTCGCGGAGATGGAAACCTCGCTGCAACGCTGCAAGTCGATCGTGACGGGCATCCTGGTCTCGGCGGGCGAAGCGCGCGGCGAAGGCTCGTCGCCGACGACGGTGACGGCGTTCGTCACCGCCCTGGTCGACGAGTGGCGCGACGCGCGCTCGGCGCGGACGCTCTACTTCGTCAACACCTTTGGCGGGGACGTTGCGATCGTCTCGGATGTTGCTCTGAAACAGGTGATCTTCAACGTGCTGGACAATGCCTATGAGGTCTCGCGCGACTGGGTCGAGCTCGTGGCCGAGCGCGAGGGCGACAATCTCGTGCTGTCGATCAGCGACCGCGGCCCGGGCTTTGCGTCTGACATGCTGGCACAACTCGGAAAGCCCTATCAATCGAGCAAGGGCCGCGCCGGCGGCGGGCTCGGCCTGTTCCTGGTGGTGAACGTGGTGCGCAAGCTGGGCGGCACCGTGACCGCCGAGAATCACAGGAAGCGCGGCGCCACAGTGCGCCTCACGCTGCCGCTCGCAACGCTCGCGATCGGAGGGAATTTTGACGCCTGACCGTTCGCTCATAGTCGTCGAAGACGATGCGGGTTTTGCACGCACGCTGAAGCGCTCGTTCGAGCGCCGCGGCTACGAGGTCGTGCTCGCCGCCTCGATCGAGGAGGTGCGGCAAGTGCTGGAGGAACGCTCTTTCGGCCACGCCGTGGTCGACCTCAAGCTCGGCGGCGCTTCGGGCCTTGCCTGCGTCGAGCTCTTGCACACGCATGATCCTGATATGCTGATCGTGGTGCTGACCGGCTTTGCCAGCATCTCGACCGCCGTGGAGGCGATCAAGCTCGGCGCCTGCCACTATCTCGCAAAGCCCTCCAACACCGACGACATCGAAGCCGCCTTCACCAAGGCCGCCGGGAATACCGAGGTCGCACTCGACGCGCGGCCGACCTCGATCAAGACGCTGGAATGGGAGCGCATCCACCAGACCCTGATCGAGACCGATTTCAACATCTCGGAGGCGGCCCGGCGATTGGGCATGCACCGGCGCACGCTGGCACGGAAGCTCGAGAAGCGGCCGGTGAAGTGAGCCGTCCGCAGCTCTCACCGCACGTCATACGGCAGACCCGCCCCTGCCTCCCAAACAAAAAAAGCCCGGCCGAACGGCCGGGCTTTTGATCTCTTGCGATCGACGCGACGAAAGCGCTTACGCGGCCTCGTCGGCGACGGTGGTGTCGTCGCCATCGGTGTCGTCGGTATCGCCCTCGGCATCCGCCTCGCCTTCGGCGGTTTCGGACTTGGCACCGCGGCGCGGGCTCTTGGCGAGCTGGGCCTCGATCTCCTTGACCGCTTCGGTCTCGGTCGAGTGCTGCACCACCGCGATCTCGCGGGACAGACGATCGAGCGCCGCTTCATAGAGCTGGCGTTCGCTGTAGGACTGCTCCGGCTGCGATTCCGAGCGGAAGAGATCGCGCACGACTTCCGCGATCGCAACGATGTCGCCCGAATTGATCTTGGCTTCGTATTCCTGGGCGCGGCGCGACCACATCGTGCGCTTGACGCGGGCGCGGCCCTTCAGCGTCTCCAGCGCCTTCTTCACCAGCGCGGGCTCCGACAGCTTGCGCATGCCGACATTGGCGACCTTGGCGGTCGGCACGCGCAGCGTCATCTTGTCCTTGATGAAGTTGATGACGAACAGCTCGAGCTTCGCGCCGGCGATCTCCTGCTCCTCGATGGCCAGGATCTGGCCGACGCCGTGAGCGGGATAGACGACGAATTCATTGGCCTTGAAGCCCTGGCGCTGGGTCACGACCTTCTTTTCCTCGACCTTCGGCGCAGCGGCGGCCGGCTTCACAGCGGGCTTGGCGGCAGCGACGGGAGCCTTGGCAGGAGCAGCAACGGGAGCCTTCGGCGCGGCGGGCTTCGCAGCAGGAGCCTTGGCGGCAGGGGCCTTGGCAGCGACAGGCTTGGCAGCAGGCTTTGCAACGGTCGCTTTCGCGGCCGGTTTGGCAGTCTTGTTAGGCATTGCGCTTCTTTTGTTCTTCGAGGACTTTGCAGCCGGCGGCGCCTTGGCAGCGGCCCGACCCTTGGATGCGCTACGGCTGGCCGCGGCGACTTTTTTGGCCTCCTTATGGGAAGCCCTCGCTGAAGTACTCTTTTTACGCGTTTTCTGTGACACAGCCTGCGCGCGGAAACTGCCACGCCCCTGTTCGACATTTGGTTTCACGGGAACCCAGCGGGGCCAACGGGGCTGACAGGGTTCGGCTTAATGTGCCCAATATAGCACATTTCCCGCAAAAATCAATGATTTAGGGGTCTTCAGGGCTGGTTTTCGGCAGCAGCGACGCTATTAGGGTTAAGTTTGGACCCGATTTAGTCGCCGGAGCCGGGATTCGGAGAGAAATATTTCTCGAACTTGCCGTCCATGCCGTCGAATTCCTTCGCGTCGGCAGGTGATTCTTTCTTCTGGGTGATGTTCGGCCAGCTCTTGGCGTACTGGGTGTTCACTTCCAGCCACTTTTCGAGGCCCGGTTCCGTGTCCGGCTTGATGGCGTCGGCGGGGCATTCCGGCTCGCACACGCCACAATCGATGCACTCGTCCGGGTGGATGACGAGCATGTTGTCACCCTCGTAGAAACAGTCGACCGGGCAGACCTCGACGCAGTCGGTATACTTGCACTTGATGCAGTTTTCAGTGACGACGTAAGTCATCCAACGCTCCGAAAAGCTCTTTTAAAAGTCGCGGCTTGCGTAGCGCGGATGGCCGGGCGCCGCAAGGTCGGGAAGGCCCGATCATGACGGCTTTGCGCGTTTGATCGACCAAGAAATGAATGCAATGCGCAATTAATTGCGCATCCCGAGCTCTTCGTAGAGCACGCGCGCGGAGGCGGCATCGCCGCGGCGTTCGCTGAAGCCTGTCACCTTCAGGACGCGCACGGTGCGATCGAGCGCCACGGTGATGACGTCGCCGAGCTTGATCGCATGGCCCGGCGCCTTTTCGCGCTCACCATTGACGCGGACATGCCCCTTTTCGACGAGCTCGGCCGCCGAGGTCCGCGCTTTCACCACCCGCGCGTGCCACAGCCATTTGTCGAGGCGCTGCCGCTCGGTCGTGGCTCTATTCCTTCCGACGCGTTTTCTTCACGCGAACCGCTCCGCACTTCGCTTGAAAACGCTATGCTACTCCTTGCGCCCGGAAAGCTGCTCCTTCAGCGCGGCGAGCTTCGCGAAGGGCGAGTTCGGATCGGCGGGACGATCCCGCTCGCGCGGATTCGCGCTCGAGGCGTAGGGACGCAGCGACGGACCGCCCTGGCGGTCGCGGCCCTTGTCGCGGTCACGGCCGCGGTTGTCGCGGCCCTTGTCGCGATCTCCGCCGAACTTGCCCTTGTCGCGTCCCTTGTTGTCGCGATCCTTGTTGTCGCGATCCTTGCCCTCGAAGCGGCGGTTCTTGTCGTCGCGCCCCTCGGGACGCGGCGCGCCTTCGCCACCTTCGCGCGGCTTGCGGAAGTCTCTGCCAGAATCTCTGCGATGACCACCATGACGATGACCCGGCTTGGCGCCGTCGGCGGCTTCGCCGGGCGCGGCGCCCGCTGCACCGGGTGCGGCGCCAGCTTCAGCGCCGGCCTGCGGACGCTGGTTCTGATGACGCTGGTGGCGATGGCGCTCGTGGCGCGGCTTGCGGTCCTCGTGACGGCCGCCGGGACGCCAGACCTCGATCAGCTCGGGCTCGGCGGGCGTCGCCGCAGCTTCAGCTTCAGGCGCGGCGGCGTCGGGTGATGCGGCAGCTTCGGTCTCGGCCGGAACAGCTTCGAGGCCGGCGGACTCGGTGGGCGCAGCGGCTTCTTCCGCCGGCGGCGCAATGCCGGGCGCGTCTTCGGGCGTGACGGGGTCGGGAGAGGCTTCCAGCACAGGCTCAGCCTCCTGAGCCGGCTCGTCCTGCGGCTCCATGCCGGGCGCATCTTCGACGGTGACGGGCTCGGCGGCAGCTTCGGTGGAGGGCTCCGCCGGCAGACCGGCAACGGCCTCCGCCGCAGAGTCGGTTGAGGTCTCCGCGCTGCCTTCAGCCGGCGGCGTCTCGGCCGCGACCGTTTCCACCACGGCCGGCTTTGCCGGCAGCGGCGGACGCTTCTCCATGCGATAGCCGAGGGCGCGCAGGACCGAGGCGAAATCTTCGCCGGCCGATCCCGTGAGCGAGGTCATCGCCTGCGTCACCACGAAACTGCGGCCGTCGAAGGCGCCGGCCGGCTTTTCGCCGGATGCGTTCTCGCGCCAGGCGAGCGCCGGGCGGATCAGATCGGCCAGGCGCTCCAGGATGTCGACGCGCACGGCGCGCTCGCCGGCCTGCTTGTAGCCGAGCACGCGATAGGCATCGCGCGGCAACGCTTTGTCGACCGGGAACGAGGTGCGCCCCGAGGAGGCCAGATGCTGCGCGCCGGACAGCGAGGACAGATCGACATTGTCCTGCTTCAGCGCCCACAGCAGCGCGGCCAGCGCACGCCCGGCGGGCTTGAGCAGGCCGGGGAAATAGATGTGATAGGCGCCGAAACGGACGCCGTATTTGCGCAGCACGGCGCGCGAGGGCTGGTCGAGATCCTTCAGCTCGTTGGCGATCTTGGGACGCTCGAGCACGCCGAGGGCCTCGACGAGCTGAAAGGCGATGCCGCGGGCGATGCCGGTGACGTCCTCGGCCTTGGACAGCTCGAACATCGGCCCGAGCAGCTTCTCGACATGGGTCTTGAGCCAGAGCTCGAGCCGGGCCTGCACCTTGTCGCGGGGGGCGCCGGTCAGGCGCTCGTCGGAGATGATGCGGATGCGCGGATGCAGCGCGTCCTCCGCGGCAGACAGTCGCGCCACCGCGTCGCCGGTCCAGCGGATGATGCCTTCCGAGGTCAGCACGAACTGATCGTCCGGCGCGTTGCCGAGCTTTTCGGCGCGCGTGTTGATCTCGCCTGCGAGCACCGCTTGCGCCGCAGCCTGCAAGGCTTTCGCATCGGAGCCGGCTTCCGCCGCATCCGGTGCAAAGGTGAAGCCATCGAGACGGCCGATGACATGGCCTTCGACGATGACTTCGCCGGTCTTGCCGATTTCAGTATTCAAGCTCGTGTTCTCCCGCAGGCGGCGCATCAATACACTGGTCCGGCGATCAACGAAACGCTCAGTCAAGCGTTCATGGAGCGCATCCGATAATTTATTTTCGACCTCGCGGGCGATTCCCTGCCAGCGTTCGGGGTCTTTCAGCCAGTCCGGACGGTTGGCGACGAAGGTCCAGGTGCGGATCTGCGCGATTCGGGCCGACAGCGTGTCGATGTCGCCGTCGACGCGGTCGGCCTGGGTGATCTGGGCCTCGAACCAAGCATCGGGGATGCAGCCCTTGCGCATCAGGAAGCCGTACAGCGTGGTCACCAGCTCGGCATGGGCGGCCGGCGACAATTTCCTGTAGTCGGGGACCTGGCAGGCCTCCCACAGCCGCTCCACGGCGTCCTTGCCATGCGCGACATCGCGCACCTCGACGTCGCGGGCGGCGTGCTCGAGCACGCGCATGTCCTCGGCAACAGGCGCGCGCGTCAGGGCCTCGTGGCCGGGGCCGAGGTTCAGGGAGACCTGGAGCGCGCCGAGCGAGGCAAAATCCAGCCTGGCGTTGCGCCATTGCAGCATCTTCACGGGTTCGAAAGTGTGGTTCTGCAGCGCGTTGACGAGTTCGGGCTCGAACGGCGCGCAGCGGCCGGTGGTGCCGAAGGTGCCGTTGCGCGTGGCGCGCCCCGCGCGGCCTGCGATCTGCGCGAATTCGGACGGCGTCAGCCGGCGGAACTGGTAGCCGTCATATTTGCGGTCCGAGGCGAACGCGACGTGGTCGACGTCGAGATTGAGGCCCATGCCGACGGCGTCGGTGGCGACGAGATAATCGACGTCGCCGTTCTGGAACATCGCCACCTGCGCATTGCGCGTGCGGGGCGACAGCGAGCCCAGCACCACGGCGGCGCCGCCGTGCTGGCGGCGGATCAGCTCGGCGATGGCGTAGACCTCGTCGGCCGAGAACGCGACAATCGCAGTTCGGCGCGGCTGGCGCGTGATCTTGCGGTCGCCGGCGAATTCCAGCTGCGACAGCCTGGGACGCGTGATCATGGAGACGCCCGGCAGCAGCCGCTCGATGATCGGGCGCATGGTGGCAGCGCCCAAGAGCAGCGTCTCGTCGCGGCCGCGGCGGTTGAGGATGCGGTCGGTGAAGACGTGGCCGCGTTCGAGATCGCTGGCGATCTGGACCTCGTCGACGGCGAGGAAGGAGACGTCGAGATCGCGCGGCATCGCCTCGACGGTCGACACCCAATAGCGCGGGCTCTTCGGCTTGATCTTCTCCTCGCCGGTGACGAGCGCGACCGCGTCGCTGCCGACCCTTGCCGCGATCTTGTTGTAGACCTCGCGCGCGAGCAGGCGCAGCGGCAGGCCGATCATGCCCGAGGGATGCGCGAGCATCCGCTCGATGGCGAGATGGGTCTTGCCGGTGTTGGTCGGCCCGAGCACCGCAGTGACGCCGGCGCCAGGCACGCGATCGGACAGCGCGCGCTCGGAAGCGAAGGGGGAGGAGGAAAAGGGCATCTGGGGGATTAGGTAGTGCCTGATCGGGCGAATGTCAGTGCTGTCTGGGCCAGAGCGGCACCTGCGAAGTGTCAGCTATGTCTCCGAACACGCCGCCGCCTCCACTGCTGTCATCCAGTAAGCCGCGGCAGTGTGGCGAAGCCGAGAGGCAGCGGCGTACTGGATGCCCCGGTCAAGCCGGGGCATGACAGCGGAGTGTGTGGGAGCACCCACCAAGATCCCGCGCAACTGTCTCACTTTGCGACGCTTTTCCCGTTGGCTTTAAGCTTCGGAACGACTCTAGAACGAATCGCGGCCGAATCGCTGACTCCCTCCGGAGTCATGTTCCGTTCACGCAACATGTCGCGGGAGTCTTGTTGGCTGCGACTAGATGGAGTTTTGGGCCGCCGTACAAGTGACGTTTCGATGGCTGAAAGCCTTAAGTTGGGGACGGCGCGGAGTCGAATCAGAATCGGGGAGGAGTCAAATGGATTCCCGGCCCCGTCATGCGCGGGCTTGACCCGCGTATCCACTGCAACACGAGCGCCTTTCCGGGGGATGGCTGGCCGGGTCAAGCCAGGCCATGACGACCTCGCCACCCCTTTTTTGCGAAAACAACCCCATGCACAGTAGGGACGTGATTGAATTTGCATGCACTTTTGCGAGCGAAAACCTCCGCTCGTCGGCTGAGAGCGCACTACGGCAAACGACCCGAATGACGGCCGAGAGAGAGCGCACTACAGCTGGCGGCGGCTTACTGCGTCTTCGCCACTCTTGGCGGCTGGGCCGTGGTGATGAAGCTGGTGGCTTCGAGCATCGCCGGGCCGAGCGGCGTCGGCACCTTCAGCCAGAACGGGACCAGGATGCGCGTGCCGGCGATGGGGGCGAACGCGATCTCCATGTTGCGCTGGGCGGCGAGGTATTTGATCACGGGGCGATCGGGGATGTAGCCCGCGACCGGCACGAAATAGAGCGAGCAGACCACCACCGGGCCCTTGTAACCCTTCTCGGCCTTCACGGTCTCCATGCGCTTGAAATCGAGCTTGAGCTCGTAGCGCATGCGGCCGTCGAACACCGGGGCCGAGCTGTGGCAGGCCTCCGGCGAGACGGGGTCGCCAGTGCCTGATACCCGCAGCAGCGAGGCCGTCATGGGGTCCCAGACGCCGCGGCGGTGCGCGTCGGTGACGACGATACGATCAGGATCGACCGGCGGCTCCGGCAGGATGGCAAAATCCTTCACATTGCCCTTGTCGAGCGTGATGCGGATCTCTTCGGTCTTCTTCGAGGTTGTGGTGGAGGCCTGGTAGCCGGTCGCAACCAGCGCGCCGTTGACGACTCGCCCTTGGCTGGCGCCGGTGCCGGACCCGCCCGTGAACGATTTCAGC
The DNA here is from genome assembly GCF_003020125.1 of Bradyrhizobium sp. MOS003. Taxonomy (GTDB): domain Bacteria; phylum Pseudomonadota; class Alphaproteobacteria; order Rhizobiales; family Xanthobacteraceae; genus Bradyrhizobium. The sequence goes on from NZ_PYFW01000002.1 coordinate 763,651, forward strand.
AGCCCCGAGGTGCCGCCGGAGGCCGCGGCTGCGAACACATCGTCCTGGATGTCGATGTTCCAGGCGCCCTTGCCGACGGGAATGCCGGCCAAGGAGGCCTCATATTGCGCCTCGAGCTTGCCCTGCGCCGCCGCCGGCACGGCGCCCCACGCCACCGTCAGGCCGCAAAGCACCGCCAGCCAGCCGGCAAGACGCGGGCGGGCGGAGCGCGATTTCGGCGCAACATGGGGCGATATCAGCACGAAACAATCCAATCGGGGCGCGACGGTTGGTACTTAAGCCAAAAACCGCGGCAAACAATGTGTCGGAACGTGTCGATCCCGGAACTTCCAGCGGACTCTTCGGCGGCGAATACGCCCTTTATGTGATGTTAAGGCGCGACAAACACTGCCGTTTTGGTGATCTTGGGAGGGTGCTGCGGGCACGGTAACCTCTCCCGCGTGCGGGAGAGGTCGCGCGAAGCGCGGGAGAGGGCTGTCTCCTCTGGGGGACACTATCCGTAACGACGCCCAGCCCCCCAGAGGAGAGAACCCTTACCCCAACCCTCTCCCGCAGGCGGGAGAGGGAGCGCACCGTTCGGGCGGCTCAAATCCCCGCCCAAAACCTTGACGTCCCGCCCCTTCCCCCCTATACGTCCGCCGCTCCCTGCAAGGACAAGAGAATTCGCCCCCGTGGCGCCCAGAATGGCGGCCGCACATCGTTGGGGGTTTCAGGATAAGGATTGATGCCATGTCTCGCCGCTGCGAACTGACGGCCAAGGGCCCCCTCGTCGGCCACAAGGTCAGCCACTCCAACATCAAGACCAAGCGCCGCTTCCTGCCGAACCTGGTCAACGTGACCTTCATCAGCGAAGCCCTGGAGCGCAACGTGCGCCTGCGCGTCTCCACCAACGCGGTGAAGAGCGTCGATCACAATGGCGGCCTCGACGCCTACCTGCTCAAGGCCAAGGCCGACGTCCTGTCGCCGCGCGCCCTCGATCTGAAGCGCGCCATCCAGAAGAAGGTCGGCCCGACGGCCGCACCGGCCAAGAAGGCCAGCTGAGTTTTTCCAGAATTGGGCGGGGGCTAGGTTGCGTCGCGTGGCGTAGGCTTAGCCAAGTAGAGTTTGCGTTGCGGCCGGATCGGAAGATCCGGCCGTTTTTGTTTCAACAAGTCGCACCGCCGCTAGTCTATTAATGCAATTTCTATATACAGTAAGCAGGCACTGATCCGAGATTGCGTTGCCGCGGCTGCTATCAGGATTCAAATATGGCGTCGGCACAACAGCTTATCGGCCTCATAAAAAGCCATGCGGAAGGCGACGAAGATCGATTTTTCGACCTCGCCATGCAACTTGCTGCGGCCGAAGCTCAAAAGGGTCACGTGCGATTGGCGGAGCAGCTTCGGCAATGGGCTGACGCGAGCAAGGCTACCACCAATCGGGCAAGTTTTTCGAAGCCGACACCGCTTGCGACGCCGCGTGGAGATCTAGCGGCGTTACTCAGCGCTAGCTATCCGACAACGCGGCTTGGTGACGTTATTCTTCCACTGGAAGCCGCGGACGAACTCGCTCACGTCGTTGCTGAAACGCGCATGACCGAGCAGCTTGAATCGAAGGGCCTTCGACCCCGTCGAAGACTCTTGCTTGCCGGCCCCCCCGGAACGGGCAAGACGCTATCTGCGGCCGCACTCGCCGGCGAACTCAAGTACCCGCTTTTCGCTGTGCTTCTTCATGGCCTCATAACGAAGTTCATGGGTGAGACCGCACAGAAGCTTCGGATGGTATTCGACGCGGTCCGTACAACTCGTGGAATTTACTTGTTTGACGAGATCGACGCCCTAGCGGCGACACGGGGTAATGAGAATGATGTCGGCGAAGCTCGGCGAATTCTCAATTCTTTTCTTCAATTTTTGGATGAGGACACTGGCCCGTCGATTGTGGTTGCCACCACGAATCTTCCTGAGATTCTAGATCGCGCCATCCTTCGGCGCTTTGATCTGGTCCTACGGTACGAGATGCCAAGCGCGCCTGCGATCGAGACGGCAATGCGGCGACGGTTGAGTGGATTCAACGTTCGCGAAGTAGACTGGTCAGAAGTAGCGAATAATGCTGGGGGCCTCTCGACAGCTGATGTCATCGCTGCAGCAGAAGATGCCGCTCGTAGATCAGTGTTAGGCAAATTGAGCCTGATCAGAACATCTGCGATCATTACATCCCTTGAACGTCGGCGCTCATTGCATGGGATAGGGGCGGTTTTGAATGCCGAGAGATCTTCCTCACTTCATAATAAGCGGTCTAGGTAGGTCAGAGAAATATAAGGCTAAGGGCAGCGGGTCTACTAAGAGACCGCATGACGTACCGAATCGGGCTCAGCACGCTCAGGCCTTGCTACGGGCTCTTGATGCCCTCCCAGACCTATCGGGCGGCGCGAGACCGGGTGTTTATCTTGAGGTGCAAGGTCGCGCCGGCGAGGTCATGATCACCAAAGGGCTAAACGCCAGCGATCTAACCCTTCTGTCGATAGTGCAAGAGCATCCAGAGAACAATCAACCTACGAAAGCGACCGTGTTTGCCACGGCAAAGGGCTTGGATAAACTCAGGCACAAGATCGAAGACTTTGCAGATAAGAACCGAACAAAGGCGGACGGCTCGGAAGGCCGTCCTTACAATGCCGACCTAGTACAGAGCATCGGCGCCATCGTCGAAGCTGGGCTTCGGGCACTCTGGCGTGGCCCGATATCAAAATTTCCCGACGGTGACGGCACAATTCCGTGGGAGATTTGGCTCGATATCTCGCAAGCTGAAGCATTCTTCGCGCGCGCAGCTGAGTTTGGCGTAGCTATCGGGGCAGATCGCCTCGAATTTCCTGAAGACCTCGTGGTTATTGCGAATGCAACGCAAAATTCTCTTGCACTGGCTAACCGCCGTCTCGCCGGTGTTCGAGCCCTTGCCGCTCCCACCGTCACTGCTGACTATTTCGATGCAATGCAGATTGAGGAGCAGGCAGAATGGCTAGGAGCGCTACAGAACCTAACGACGTTCGAACCAATTGACAGCCCAACCTATATCACCCTTCTGGATAGAGGTGTCAGTCGCGCTCATCCTCTCATTGCTCCCGCTCTAACTGGCGCCGATAGGCACGCGGCCGACCCAGCTTGGGGCGTCGAGGATTACGTTGGTCACGGCACACAATTGGCAGGTTTGTCGCTCTACGGCGATCTCACGGTTGCCCTGCAAGCTATGATGCCAATTCAATTACGGCAGCGCCTTGAGTCAGCAAAGATCATACCCGATGCCGGACACAATCCCCACCACCTACTGGGGGCAATGACCCGTGCCGGCATCAACGCGGTCGAAACCGCTGCTGATCGGCGGCGAATATTTGCGATGGCGAGTACAACCGAAGATGATACGCCGCACGATGGGGCTCCCACCTCTTGGTCAACTGAGATCGACCAATTGGTTGCAGGCGTCTCTGGTTTAAAAAAGATCCCTCGTCTCCTCCTCGTTTCAGCGGGAAACACCAATCAAAATCTATTTGGGAATGATGATTATCTGTCATCCTCCCACCATCCCGAAAATGAGATTGAATCGCCGGCGCACGCTTGGAATGCCATTTGCGTCGGCGCCTACACAAACAAGATTTTCTTGCCTTTCGGAGAGGCAGGAGTTCCGTTAGCGCCAGCCGGTGACCTTGCTCCATCATCTCGGACTGCCAGTTGGCTGTCACATTGGCCGATAAAGCCCGATATCGTTTTTGAAGGCGGAAACTGGGTTGTGAATGGTCCCCCACCACCCATGGGTCACTCAGCTCTCGCGCTGCTTACGACGGATCACCAATTTCCCCTTAGAGTGTTTACAACGTGCGGCGAAACCAGCGGTGCAACTGCTTTGGCCGCAAGGGCGATTTCTGAATTGTGGACGGAATATCCGCATCTGTGGCCAGAGACAATTCGCGCACTTTTCATATCATCGGCGCGTTGGACCCAACAGATGCGGAGCCATTTGCCGACAAATCCTGCGAAAGGTGCCTACGGGCAACTCTTTCAGCGCTATGGCTACGGCGTTCCGGATATGCAGCGCGCACGTAGGAGTGCATCCAATGCGCTATCGCTCGTCGTGCAGGATACGATCCAACCTTATCGAAGCAGCGATAGCGGTGGCGAGCACACCCACAACGAAATGAAGCTATTCGAACTACCATGGCCGGTTGAAGAGCTACGCAAACTCGCTGATACGCCTGTAACTTTAAGGGTGGCTCTGAGTACATACATTCAACCTAACCCTTCCGAACCAGCCCGTGGCTCAAAATTCCGCTATGCCTCGCATAATTTGCGTTTCAAGTTGAACCGGCCGAACGAGGGTAAGTCAGAATTCATCGCACGAATAAGCAAGATTGCGGAGCAGCCCGAAGGGCCTGTTGTCGATGAAGATGACGGATGGAAATTCGGACGGAACCGACGAGACGTCGGCTCTATACAAATAGATGAATTGTCCTGCGCCGCATCAGACCTTGCCCGACGCAATATCGTCGCCGTTCATCCCGTTGCTGGATGGTGGAAGGCGCGGACCGCGAAGGACCCTGAAAATCGATCAGCGCGCTTTGCGTTAGTAGTCGAGATAGATGCGGAAGCTCTTGAGACGAATTTGTATGCTGAAGTGCAAATGGCGATAGACAATCTAAATGCCGTTTCTGTTGTGGTGTAGCTGATTTTGACCACTACAAGTGTTGGCGGTACATCGGTCCCTCTCCCCCTACCCCCGAAAATCAATGCTCCGCAGCACGATGCCCGGCGGGGTCCCCTCGAACTCCGTCGCCTGATACTTCCGCTCCACGCAGGCTTCGATGCGCTCGCGCAGGCGGGTGAACTGGGCTTCGCGTTCGGCGGGCCTGGCGCGCGGGCCGCGTTCGAGGTCGTCCATGGCGGAGGTCGAGATCGCGCAGGCGAATTCCTTGGGGCCGTCCTGCATCGAGAACTGGACGATGCCGCGGTCCTGGTCGTGGGCGATGAAGCGGCTGGCGGTGAGTGTCATGGGGGACTCCTGTCATACGGTCGGTGCGCTCCCGCATCCGCCTGCGCCGAAGCTTCGGCGCGACAGGAGCGGGAGAGGTGAACCAGCAGCCGGCTTCAGCTGTCGCCGCTGAGCTTGGCGAAATCGTCGAACAGGGCGGCGACCAGCGCGCGGTGGCGGGTATCTTCGGTGGGCAGGCTGGCGGCATAGAGGTTGAGCAGATAGCGCGCCTTCACCGCGGCCTCCGCCCACGAGGTGGCGGGCGCCGACATCATGCGGTTTTCGAGGTCGGCCTCGCGCTCGCGCAGCTCCCTGACATTGTTCTCGACCTCGGACAGCGCGCGGCGCAGGTCGGTCGCCTTCTGGGCGGCCATGCCGCGATGCTTGTCGAGGTCGACGGGGATGTCAGTCATGGGCGCGGTTCGTCTCCTGGAAATTGCGCGTCGGCCGCCTGCGCATCGGCAAGGTCGATCGAGCCGATCGACAGCATCTCGGTTGCGCCTTGCACGCCTTCGGACGGCACGGTGATCATGGTGGCGATGCGGCGCCAGGATGCGAACGACAGCCCGTCGATCATCTCCTCGTCGGTGACGACCTCATAGGCGCCGGCCGGCAATTCGCGCGCGATGCCGCGAATGTGGACCGGATGCCTGAATGTGATGGTTTCGCGCCGCGAGCGTATGGTCATACGAGCCTCCCTTGCGCTGGTCAGGCCCCAACCGACGTGGCTGCGCGGAGCATGCGCCGATTGGCCCACAATAGCCAGCATTATCGGGCCCCACGCGCGCGGCGTTTTAGGCCTCGCTATCGGTCAAGTGCGGGCGTAGGCTCGCCTGCATCAGCGCATGCTTCCGTTTCGCAACGGGTGGGAGCCGAGAGTCACATGCGCCAGGGCCGGTGCCCTGTTCCGTGAGCGCGACCGACGAACAGGCCGGCGCGACAATGTCTCGTGCGGCCAACGTCGACGCAAAGGCCTGCAAGGCCTGAGAGCGCGCCCTTCACGCGGGTGCTGCAATCGAACGAACTCGAACCCCCAAAGAGTCGAACCCAAGAGTCGAACTCGACCACTCGAACCCCCACAGAGGAGACTGACGTCATGGCCAAGGGACAGCAAAAGGGCAATCGCGAAACCAAGAAGCCGAAGAAGGAAAAAGCCAAGGTGATCGCCGCCGCGCCGAACCGCAAGGACGCCGCCTGGCAGCCGGATTTCGGGCCGGGGAAGAAGAAGTAGGGGCGGCGGCTGGCTCTGCCTTCCCTTCTCCCCTCGTGGGAGAAGGTGCCTTGCCGAAGGCAAGGCGGATGAGGGGTTGTCTCCGCGAACTCTGACGCGAGAGATTCAGGTGCGGAGAGAGACCCCTCACCCGTCTCAATCGCGCGGAGCGCGATTGATCCACACTCTCCCACAAGGGGAGAGGGAAAGACCATCCCCGTCTCCTCTCCGTCGCGCTTTCCCGCTATGCTCGCCCCGGTAGCATCACCCGGAGGCGCATCCCGTGGAGCAGGCCAACACCACCGCAACCAAGCCCGAGTCGAAAAATCTCGTCATCTGCTGTGACGGCACCGGCAACGAGATCTCGGAGAACATCTCCAACGTCCTCAAGCTGTACCGCTGCCTGCGCAAGACCGACCGGACACAGCCGCGGCAGATGGTGTTCTACGATCCCGGCGTCGGCACGGTGACGGAGCCGACGACGTGGCACCGCCTGAAGGCCAATATCAATCTGGTGCTGGGGCTCGCCACCGGCTACGGGCTCGATGACAACGTGCTCAGCGCCTATTGCTTCCTGGTCGAGCATTACGCGCCGGGCGACAGGATCTATCTGTTCGGCTTCTCGCGCGGCGCCTACACGGTGCGCGTGCTGGCGGGGCTGATCCACAAGGTCGGGCTGATCAGGCCGGAGCAGGCCAACCTCGCAGGCTCCGGCCTCATCGCTTACAAGCAATATTCCGGCACCGGGCGCGGCAACGACGTCGCGGACCTCAGGGACGTCGATTTCGACGAGCAGGGGCCGCTGCCGAAGGACCAGTTCGACCTCGCCGCGCAGTTCGCGCGCATCACCTCGACGCGCTGGCCGACCATCCATTTCATCGGCGTCTGGGACACGGTGGCGAGCGTGATCGTGCCGCGGCCCGACCGGCTGTATTGGCCGAGCCTGGAGGAGCTCGCCTTCACGCGGCGCAATCCGAGCGTCAGGACCTTCCGGCAGGCGATCGCGATCGACGAGCGGCGCCGCATGTTCCGCCTGAACAAATATGAGGAGCCGCAGGAGTTCTGGAGCAACCGCTATGTGCCGGACGAGAAGAAGGTGCCGCAGGACATTCTGCAGGTGTGGTTCGCCGGGGTGCACAGCGACGTCGGCGGCGGCTATCCGGAGGCTGGAAGCGGCGACTCCAAATATCCGCTGATCTGGATGATCGCGGAGGCGGAGAAGGCGGGGCTGCACTTCAACCCGGCGACCATCAAGCAGCTCGCCTGGGGAATCCAGCGCAAGAACTCGCCGTTCCAATATGTCGCGCCTGCCTACACCGGGAAGACCGGCGTGCTGCACGATTCCATGACGGCGGGCTGGCGGGTGCTGGAGTTCTTTCCGAAGAGCGCGAAGTTCAGGGAATGGCCGGAGCGGAAGGTGTTTCTCGGCCTGTACATCCCCGATTGCGAGCCGCGCCTGATCCCCGAAGGCGCCCATGTGCATGAGAGCGTGTTGAAGCGGATCGCGGCGGAGCCGGACTACCGGCCGGTGAATTTGCCGAAGGACTATTTGACGGTGCCGATGCCGGTGGAGTTTGCTCCGCCTCTCCCGCTTGCGGGAGAGGCCGACGCGCTCGCAGAGCGCGGCGGGTGAGGGCTCTCACCACTCGGGGGCACTCGGCAATTCTCGCAATCCCGATGCAGAGACGGCCCCCACCCCGGCCCTCCCCCGCAAGCGGGAGAGGGAGCCCACTGCCGATGCGGCCGCATGGTGCACGCCATAGGAGGGCCCCCACCCCGCTACCGTCGCTTTCCGCCTTCGCCGCAATTTTTCGTTAAAATTCTCCCGCCCGCTTTAGCCTGATAGCATCGACTCGTCCGCATCATCCTGCACAGGATCCGCCGCTATATCTGCGGAATTGGAGGAGAGTGCCAATGTATCCGCGTAAATTCGCCCGCGTGAAGCCTGCAGGGCTGGTATCGCGCCAGGCCAAGATCATCACCGACCCGCGCGCGCCCGTGATCACCTGCACGCTGATCGACTATTCGCCCGGCGGCGCCTGCGTCGATCTCGGCGGCCAGGTGAAGATCCCCGACAGATTCGAGCTGCTGCACGTCAACACCAGGAAGCGATGCCGCATCGCCTGGAAGCGCGGCACGCGGGTGGGCGTGGTATTCTGAGCGCCGAGCGCTACGCTTCCCTCTCCCCTGCGGGAGAAGGAAAAAGCTACTTCCGCATCCTCGCCTTCGCGCCGGCCACGATCTGCATGACGACGCCGACGATCCAGCCGATGAAGACGAGCCAGGTCCAGCCCATGTGCGGATCGATGCGGAGCACGATGACGAAGACGGAGACGAAGGCGGTCAGGGTTGCGAACAGCGTGCCGGCGGCGCTGAGGAATTCCGCGGCGTCGATGTGACTGTGCGCATCGTCGAACGGCATCTGCGGCGTGTCGATGCCGAGATAGAATCCGATACCGCCAAGCGCCATCATCAGCAGCAGAAAACCCTGCGTGGTGAGTTGCGGGATCGACGATCCGACATGGGCACCGACGAACAGGCCACATGCGGCGCCTGCCATCGCAAGGCCGACGCGCTCGAAGATATGAGCGGTTTTGCGGACAGGATAACGCATGACGAGCCTCCGCGGGGAGTTGGGTGGAGGCAAGGTTAGGCCAGTTTTGCGGGAGGTGGAAGCTGAGGGAATTTACGGAGGAGGGTGAGTCGGCACCCTCCCCCGTTCTTGCGGGGAGAGGTCAGGAAGCTACCGCGCCCCGAACGTGGTCTTGCCGAACAGCGCCTTCTGCGTCGAAGGCTGCGAGCGCCAATATTGTGGCGGGGCTTCGACCTCGCCGCCGACTTCGGCGGCGGCGTGCCAGCCCCAGCGCGGATCGTAGAGCATGCCGCGGGCGAGCGCGACCATGTCGGCCTTGCCGGATGCGACGATCTCTTCGGCCTGCTTGCCCTCGGTGATCAGGCCGACGGCGATGGTCGGCAATCCGGTCTCGCGCTTGATGGCCTCCGCAAACTGCACCTGATAGCCGGGGCCGAGCGGGATCTTCTGCAGCGGCGAGACGCCGCCGGAGGAGGCATCGATCCAGTCGACGCCGCGCGCCTTCAGCGCTTTTGAAAACGCGATGGTCTGCTCCAGGTCCCAGCCGCCCTCGACCCAGTCGGTCGACGACACCCGCATGCCCACCGGCTTGTCGTGCGGAAACACCGCGCGCACCGCGTCGTAGATTTCGAGCGGGAAGCGCATGCGGTTTTCGAGCGAGCCGCCATATTCGTCGGTGCGCTTGTTGGAGATCGGCGACAGGAACTGATGCAGGAGATAGCCGTGTGCACCGTGCAGCTCGATGGCGTCGATGCCGATGCGCGCGGCGCGCTTCGCGCTGTCGACGAAGGCCTCGCGGATGCGCTTGAGGCCGGCTGCATCCAGCGCCGTAGGGGCGGCCTCGCCCTCCTTGTGCGGCAGCGCCGACGGCGCCACCGTCTGCCAACCGCCCTGGGCCACCGGAATCAGCTGGCCGCCGTCCCAGGGCCGCGCGCTGGAGGCCTTGCGGCCGGCATGCGCGAGCTGCATCGCGATCGCGGTGGTGGAATGCTTGCGCACCGAAGTGAGGATCTGCTTCAGCGCGGCTTCGGCGGCGTCGCTGTAGAGCCCGAGGCAGCCCGGCGTGATGCGGCCGATCGCCTCGACATGGGTCGCCTCGATGCAGAACATCGCCGCGCCCGACAGGCTGAGATTGTTGATGTGGGTGAAGTGCCAGTCGGTGGCGACGCCGTCGTCCGCCGAATATTGGCACATCGGCGACACCACGACGCGGTTCTTCAACGTCAGGCCGCGCAGCTTGATCGGGGAAAACAGGACGCTCATGCGGGGAGGTTCCGGAGATGAGAGGGATGGAAGCAATTGCATGGAGTGTAATGGGCGGACGGCAGATTGCCAGCCCTCGCGGGCGGCATGGCAGCGGGAAGTGCCATGCATTGCCGCGCGACGGCGGTTTCGTGCCCCGGACGCTGCGCAGCTCGCAGCGATGCGCTGCAGAGCCGGGGCCTGCAACAGCGAAGGCGCGGCTCCCTGGGTCCCCGGCTCTGCGCAGCAACGCTCGCGCGTTGCTGCGCAGAGCCGGGACACGCGAGCACAATGGTGGCTACGACACGGCCTATTCCACCAGCGTGAACTGCAGCAGCAGGGTTCGCTGCAGCATCGAGAAATTGTCGTCGGAGATCAACGTCAGCACGGTCTCGCCCTCGCTCGTGACGTGGGCGTCGATGCCTTCCATGTTGTCGACCTCGTGGCCGAGATCGGCGGCGAACAGCGCGGGGCCGTCGACCAGCGCGCCTGATACGATCGACTTCAAGGGTATCGAGCGGATGCGGATGTTGACGCCGGTGAACCAGGAGAATTTGCGCTCGAGGATCAGAAGCTCGCCGGAAGGCAGCAGCACGGCATCGCTGATGTCGTATTTCTCGGTGCGCCGCACGCTGAACTGGCCGGGCGTGGGACCGCCGATCAGGAAGGCCGTGAGGTTGCCGTCGGCGTCCAGCCCGCGCTCGGAGAAGGCGATCAGCGTGCCCGCCAGCGGCGAGTTCTGGCCTTTGCCTTTGGGCACGACGACCAGCGCCTCCAGCCCCTTGTTGGAGGGCAGCTTGCGGATCCCCGGAGGCACCGGCACCATTTCGCCGCGCGCGCGCGTGCCGCCTTTGGAGAAATCATAGCGCAGGATCTGGTTGACGCGCTCGAGCCCGACATAGACGACGTCGCCGTCGCGCGCGATCGATTCCGAATCCCACCACAGCCGCTTTTCCGTGATCGGCCGCCCTTCGGCGCCGAGCAGCGGCGCGGCCTCGACGTCGTCGAGCCCGGCCATCTTGCCGCCGGAGTAGCGGATGCGACCGGTGAACCAGCCGCCCTGGTCGGAGACCGCGAGGAAGCCTTCGCCCTTGGCATCGAGCCGGATGCCGGACAAGCCGCCAAAGCCGCGATAGGGCGAAGTCAGCACCAGGCCGCTGCGATACTCCAGCGAGCCGAAGCGCGTGCGCGTGCGATCGCGCGGCTCGAAATTGGGAATGGCGCGCGCGTTGACCTCGACGCTGACAGGCTCGACGACGGCGTTCTCGACCTGCAGCGCGCGCGGCGCCGGCTCGGTCGCGCCTTGGGCCAGCGCGAGACGCGAGAGTGCGAGAGTGGAAAATCCCGCCGCTGTAAAGCCAATGAAGCTGCGGCGGGATCGATGCGTGCTCACGAATGCAATTTGCGCCGCGGGCGACCGGGTGCTTGCGTCGGCGCGGTGTTGGTCTCGCTGAACAATTCGGCGAGCTTCTCGGTGATGGCGCCGCCGAGCTCCTCGGCATCCACGATCGTCACCGCGCGGCGATAGTAGCGCGTCACGTCATGGCCGATGCCGATCGCGATCAGCTCGACCGGCGAGCGGGTCTCGATCTCCTCGATGATGTGGCGCAGATGCCGCTCGAGGTAATTGCCGGGATTGACCGACAGCGTGGAATCGTCGACCGGCGCACCGTCCGAGATCATCATCAGGATCTTGCGCTGTTCGGGCCGCCCCAGGAGGCGCTTGTGCGCCCAGTCCAGCGCCTCGCCGTCGATGTTCTCCTTGAGCAGCCCCTCGCGCATCATCAGGCCGAGGTTCTTGCGCGCACGGCGCCAGGGGGCGTCGGCGGATTTGTAGATGATGTGGCGGAGATCGTTGAGGCGGCCGGGATTGGCCGGCTTGCCGGCGGCAAGCCACGCCTCACGCGATTGCCCGCCCTTCCAGGCGCGCGTGGTGAATCCCAAGATCTCGACCTTGACGCCGCAACGCTCCAGCGTGCGGGCGAGAATGTCGGCACAGGTCGCAGCGACCGTGATCGGGCGCCCGCGCATCGAACCGGAATTGTCGAGCAGCAGCGTCACCACGGTGTCGCGGAACGTCGCCTCCTTCTCGTGCATGAAGGACAGCGGCTGGTAAGGATCGATCACCACGCGCGACAGCCGCGCGGGGTCGAGGATACCCTCTTCGAGGTCGAACTCCCAGGCGCGGTTCTGCTGCGCCATCAGGCGGCGCTGCAGCCGGTTGGCGAGCCGGGCGACGATGCCCTGCAGATGCGCGAGCTGCTTGTCGAGATAGGCGCGCAGCCGCTCCAGCTCGTCGTGGTCGCAGAGGTCTTCGGCGGCGATGACCTCGTCGAATTTCGGCGCGAAGGCATGGTATTCCGGCCCGCGCGGCTCGTTCTTGCCGCTCGAGTTCGGACGCGTCGCCTCGCCCGGCGTCTCGTCGTCGCCGAGCTCACCGTCGTCGAAGGTGTCGGAAGTCGAGGCCTGCGCGCTTTCCATCGCGCTCTCGCTCATCTCCTCGCTCGAGGCCTGCGCCTGGTCGGCGCTCATCTCCTGCGCGGCGTCGGAATCGGGCGAGCCTTCCGCGCCGGACTGATCGTTGTCGCCGTCCTGGTTCTCCTCGTTCTCGTCATCGTCTTCGCTGTCGGCGGAGCGCTCGTCGCCGATATCGAGCGCCGTCAGCAGATCGTGCACGGCGTCGCCGAACCGGGTCTGGTCCTCGACCAGGGTATCGAGCTGGTCGAGCCGCTTGCCGATCTTGTCTTCGAGAATGGGCCGCCAGAGATCGACCATCTTCTTCGCGGCGGTCGGCGGCGCCATGCCGGTCAGGCGCTCGCGCACCAGCATCGCCAGCGCGTCGGCCAGCGGCGCATCGGCACGGTCGGTGATCTCGTCGAACTTGCCGCGATGGAAATGGTCGTCGAGCATCGCGGTGAGGTTCTTGGCAACGCCCGCCATGCGGCGCGCGCCGATCGCCTCGACCCGAGCCTGCTCCACCGCCTCGAACACGCCGCGCGCCTGCGGATTGCCCGGCATCAGCTTGCGATGCAGCTTGGCGTCGTGACAGGCGATCTTCAGCGCAATCGAATCGGCGTGACCGCGCACGATCGCGGCATCGCGCTTGGTCATTTTTCGCGCGGGCTCCGGCAGCCGCGCCTTGCCCGGCGCAAGGCCCGGCCGCTCAGCGGCGAAGCTGACATCGAGCTCGGGCGACTTCGCGATCGCCTTCAAGCATGAGGCGACCGAGCGCTTGAACGGCTCAGTCGGGGCTTCCTTGGTGTTACGGAACTTGCTGTTGGAGGTGGTGCTCATCTCGATCTCACCGTCGTCCCGGCGAAAGCCGGGACCCATAACCACCGGCCGTTGTCGGCCAGGAAAACCATCGGCGTCGCATCATCGAGAGGCCTCGCGGCAATCGCCCCGACCTCGGCCGGGACGATACCGAGAGAGATCAGGACAGCGCCACATTCACCGAGGATTCCGGCAGCTCCGCGTTGAAGCAGCGCTGATAGAATTCGGCGACCAACGGACGCTCGAGCTCGTCGCACTTGTTGAGGAAGGTGACGCGGAAGGCGAAGCCGATATCGCCGAAGATCTCGGCGTTCTCCGCCCAGGTGATCACCGTGCGCGGGCTCATCACCGTCGACAGATCGCCATTGGCGAAGGCGTTGCGGGTGAGATCGGCGAGGCGCACCATCTTGTTGACGATGTCGCGGCCTTCCTGGGTGCGATAGTGCTTGGCCTTGGCCAGCACGATCTCCACCTCCTCGTCATGGCTGAGATAGTTCAGCGTGGTGACGATCGACCAGCGGTCCATCTGGCCCTGGTTGATCTGCTGGGTGCCGTGATAGAGGCCCGAGGTGTCGCCGAGGCCGACGGTGTTCGCGGTGGCGAACAGCCGGAACGACGGATGCGGCTTGATCACCTTGTTCTGGTCGAGCAGGGTCAGGCGTCCCGAGACTTCGAGTACGCGCTGGATCACGAACATCACGTCCGGGCGGCCGGCGTCGTATTCGTCGAACACCAGCGCGACGTTGTGCTGGAGTGCCCAAGGCAGAATGCCGTCGCGGAATTCGGTGACCTGCTTGCCGTCGCGGACCACGATGGAGTCCTTGCCGACGAGGTCGATACGGCTGATGTGGCTGTCGAGGTTGACGCGCACGCAGGGCCAGTTCAGGCGGGCAGCGACCTGCTCGATATGGGTGGACTTGCCGGTGCCGTGATAGCCGGTCACCATCACGCGACGGTTGCGGGCGAAGCCGGCGAGAATCGCGAGCGTGGTGGCGCGGTCGAAGCGGTAATCGGGGTCGACATCGGGCACATGAGGATCGACTTCGGAATAGGCGGGGACTTCGAGATCGCTGTCGATCCCGAACACCTGCCGCACCGACACCTTCATGTCGGGCAGACCGGAAACTTCCTCAACTTTGGACATGGCGGCGGTCGTCATCAATCCTCCGAGGTCCCGGGCGGTCCCGAAACCGGTTATTCGCACGTTGGCTGCGGCTGGGTGCTGAAAATCAACTTATCAGAGACAGTTGGCCGGCAGAAGCCCGCCCACCAATCAAAGTTCCATTGTCTTTTCATTTAGATAGGCAAGGAACGCAGTTTTTGGAGGGCTGCCTTGCGAATCACGCTCAGATTTCGGGCGGGAGAGCAGCCCTGCCCGCGCGGATGGCACTTCCGCTGGCTCTGCTTACTTATGTAGGGTCCAACCCCCGGTGCTCCAACCCTCCACAGAGACGACGTGACGTCCTTCCTCGATCCCCTCATCTCGTTCGTCTCGGCCCATCCGTGGCTGGCCTATCTGACCCTGTTCCTGGCGGCCCTGCTCGAAGCGGTCCCGGTGGTGGGATCGGTCATCCCCGGCTCGACCGTCATCCTGGCGCTGAGCGCCCTGGTTCCGGGCGGCGAGCTGACGCTGCAATGGGTGCTGCTCGCCGCCATCCTGGGCGCCGTGCTCGGCGACGGCTCGGCCTACTGGATCGGGCACCGGCAGCAGCGCGAGATCCTCAACACCTGGCCGCTGACCAACTATCCGCGCGTGATTTCTGAGAGCGAGAGCTTCTTCCACCGCTTCGGCACCTGGGCCGTGTTCTTCGCCCGCTTCGTCCCGCCGATCCGCGCCTTCGTGCCTGTGACGGCCGGCGCGCTGGCGATGCCGCCGGCGAAATTCTACGCGGTGAACATCCCGGCGATCCTGGTGTGGGCGCCCGCGCACGTGTTGCCGGGCGTGCTGGCGGTGTCAGCCCTGCACGAATATGCCGGGTTGCATCACCATGGCCATGTCGGCAAGCATATCTGGATGCTGACCGTGGTTGGCGTTGCGATCGCGGGGGGCCTCGGCGTCTGGTACTATCGCCGCCGCCAGAATGGTGCCGATGTCGAGGTGTCGAAGCCGCAGGCCTAGTGCGGCAGCACGATTTCTCTCACTGCGGATTGAGCAACACCCACAGCCGCGAGATTTTACCGCTTTCGACTTCGGCCACGTCCGCCCCAGTGACTGCGACGGGCCCCTGCTCGGGCCCAGCGTGCCAAGCCAGACGGGCCAAGCCGTGATGCCCGACCGCCACGCCCTCGGGTACGAACCTGAACGTTGGTCCGAACTGGTTCAGAAGCTCTCCGGCAACCCGAGATATTTCCGAGCGGCCCTGAACGATGCTGGTCGGTTCGTACATGACCGGCTCTTCGACGAACAATTCTGCAATAGCGGCCCGCCGCTTGTCCTCGTCCCGCTCGTTGAACACGCGTTCTAGATTCGCCCGTAGAAGGTGGTCGAAGTCGATATCTTGGGTGGTCATGTCGCAGCCTTTCATCATCTCATCTTGTTGGAGAACATGCTCGAAGCCATCAGCCGAACTTGACCAGGTTGAGCGCCGGGAGCGGACCACCTGGAAACTGGGTCAGCCTGGCTCCGACCGCAAGCGAGCCGAGATCGACGCCAAAGAACCCGAGCCGATCAATCAGCCCGCCGACAGCCGCCTTCGCATCAGTGTCGTCTCCCGAGTAGAACAGCACACGCTTGCCGCCGTCGCTTGCCGGGTCGGTTGCGAGGAGCTGCGCCAGGAGATGATTGAACGCCTTCACCACCCGCGCGCCGGAGACCAGATCGGCGAAAATCTCTGACGAGGCGCGGCCACCGAGTTCGGCGGGCTTGAACAGCGGCGCCTCGATCGGATTGTTGGCGTCAACAACGATGCGGCCGCCGAATGGCGGCAGGCCGGCAAGCGCATCGGGCAGCTTCGACCAGTTGACGGCGACGATGACGATATCCTTGCCGGCGGCCTCCTCGCGGGTGCCGGCGGTCACGAGCGGACCGATCTCGGCCACGGTCGTCGCCAGGCTCTCCGGGCCGCGGCTGTTGGACAGCGTCACAGCGATTCCGTTGCGCGCCAGCGTCTGGGCGATAGCGCGGCCGATATTGCCTGCGCCGATGATGCCGATGGTGGACATGGAAGTGCTCCGAGCTGTTTGAGATCAGGCGAGCTGATCGGTGGCCCAGAGATGACCCAAACATTGCACTTTGATTAGAGGGATATCGCTCGTAAGATTATCAATGATTACTTGAAAATGAGCCGATGGAAACGCTGGCCAATTTGGAATCATTTATTCGCAGCGCTGAATGCGGCAGCTTTTCAGAGGCTGGCCGACGCCTGTCGCTGACACCGGCGGCAGTCAGCCGCAACGTCGCCGTGCTGGAGCGCAATCTCGGTGTTCGATTATTTCATCGTTCGACGCGGCGGCTGACGCTCACCGAGGCGGGCGAGTCGTTCCGCATGGCGATCGCCGGCCACCTCGAGGGGCTCCAGGCAGCGATTGGGGGAGTATCGACCGGACGCGAGGAGCCGGCGGGCGTTCTCAGGATAAGCCTGCCGCCGACGTTCGGCACAGCCCATATTCTGCCGCTGCTTCCGGGCTTCCTGGCCCGCTATCCTCAGGTCCGCCCTGAGTGGCACTTCGAGAACCGCCAGGTCGATCTGGTCGGTGAGGGCTACGACGCCGCTATCGGAGGCGGATTTGAATTGTTGCCAGGTCTTGTCAGCCGAACGCTCGCGCCGGCACACATCATCGCCGTGGCGTCTCCAAGTTACATGTCGGGGCGGGCATCGCCGACCAAGCCGGACCAACTGGCCGCCCTGGACGGCATCGTCATGCGCTCGCTGCAGACGGGCCGCATTCGGCACTGGTCGATGCGCGACGTTTCGGGGCGAGAAATTCCGGCGCCGCTGTCGGAGTCGATCGTGGTCAACGACCCCGCGGCGATGCGCGAGGCGGCACTGTTGGGCCTCGGGGTTGCCATGCTCGCCACCGCCGACATTCTTCCGGCGCTCGAAGATGGCTCACTGCTGCGCCTGGTGCCACGGTACTACTGTGACGCCGGCGCGATCTCGATTTATCACGCATCGCGCAAGCTCGTGCCCGCGAAGACCAGAGTCTTCGTGGACTGGGTAGCCGAGGCATTCAGGAGGAACCGGCTCGCCGAACGCTTTGCTGGAAGCCTGAACTAGCCTGACCCAAAATGTGTTCTAGGCCCTGGATTCCGTAGGCCCTGCCCTCCGCCCCGGCGCCGGTCCCACATACCGCGCCCGCGGCCGTATCAACTTCCCGAACTGCAATTGCTCGCTGGCATGCGCGATCCAGCCGACGCTGCGGGCCATCGCGAACAGAGCGAGCTCGCTGCCCGCGGGCAGGCGCAGCGCGTGCACGAGCACGGCGAGCGCATAGTCGATGTTGACGAACTCGCCGGTCGCCTCCGCGATGCGCTCCGGCACTTCGCGCGTGAACTTTCGCGGGGCGCCGGCGCGCGAGAGCGCGTTCAGCAGCGACTGCGCGCGCGGATCGCCGCGCTTGTAGACGCCATGACCGAAGCCGGCAAAACGCTCGCCCAGCGCGACGCGCTCGCGCACCATTGGGGCGACGTCGCGGTCGACCAGCGTCTTGACCAGTTGCGAGGCCAGCACGCCGGCGCCGCCATGCTTGGGGCCTTTCAGCGCGGCAAGGCCGGCGATTACGGCATCGTAGAGGTTGAGGCCGGTCGAGGCAGCGCAGCGCGCGGTGAAGGTGGAGGCGTTCAGCTCGTGATCGGCCAGCAGCACCAGAGCGCGGCGGATCAGGTCGGGCGCGTGCTTGTTGTCGGCGGCCCAGGCCTTTGCGATCTGCTGATGCAGCGGCTCGGATGACGGCTCTGAATTGAGCATGGTGGCGACGAGAAGACGGACGATACGCCCGCCGACCATGGCGCGGCCATCTGGGGCACGCGTAAACGCGCGGGGATCGACGCTCGCGGCCAGCGCGAGCACGGCGATGGCACGGTCGATCGGCGCAGCCCGGCGCGCGGCTTGCCCGATCATGCGCATCTCCTCGGAGAGCGCAGGCTGATTGTCGGATGCGAACGGATCGACCTCGGAGACGTCCCAGAGCAGCGTCGCCGTGTGCTCCAGCGTGTCGTTCTCGGCGAGATCGACACAGTTCACGCCGCGATAGATCGCGCCCTCCTCGGTGATGGTCGAGATCTCGGTGTCCATGACCGGCAGGTCGGCATCGAAGCTGCGCAGGCCGCGCGGCTCCGGCGACGGCACGCGGCGCTCCTTCAGCGCGCGGACGTCCTCGGCGCGGTAGCGGTTCTTGCGCGAATCCGGCGTCGGCTCGGAGCGGATCAGGCCGCGGCTGACATAGGCGTAAAGCGTGGCCGGCGAGATCGCGAGCTCGGCCGCGGCCTCGCGCGCGGAGAGATAGAGCCCCTCGGAATTTTTCATATTGATTTATGTAATCAAGATTGATCAATCTGTCGAGAGGCCCGAATTTCCCTGGTGCAACGCAAAAGGAGATTTGGGCCATGAACATCCACCTCACCAAGAGCCAGATCGGACTGGACGGCGTTCCGGCGGCGGAGACCGTGCTGAGCCATGTCGACGGCGAGCGCGGCGAACTGATCATTGCCGGCGAGCATGTCGGCCGACTGGCTGCCCAGTCGAGCTTCGAGGGCGTCACCGCCCGGCTCTGGAACGGCGCCAGCAAGACCACCCTCACCGAAGCCAATGTGCGCTCACATCTGGGCGCGGCGCGCGAGCGCGCCTTCGCGCGGCTGCCGGACCTGCTGCCGGCGACGCGCGGGATGAGCGTCGTCGACGGGTTTCGCGCGGCGGTCGCAGGCCTGCGCGCGGAGAACGGGCTGGAGCACGAGGCGACGATCGTCGGCGCATTTCCGGTGATCGCGGGCGCGCTGGTTAGGCGCGCCAAGGGGCTCGAGCCGGTCGCGCCCGATCCGAATGCGAGCCATGCCGCCGACACCTTGCGGATGCTGCGCGGCGCCACGCCTGAAACGCGCGAGGTCGCCGCGCTCGATGCCTATCTCGTCACCGCCAGCGACCACGGCATGAACGCCTCGACCTTCACCGCGCGTGTGGTGGCCTCGACGCAAGCCGATCTGTTCGCCGCGGTGACGGCGGGCTATTGCGCGCTCACGGGGCCGCTGCATGGCGGCGCGCCGGAGCCGGTGCTGGAAATGCTCGACGCGATCGGCTCGCGCGAACGCATTCAGCCGTGGGTCGATGCGGCGCTGGCCCGAGGCGAACGGATGATGGGCTTCGGCCATCGCGTCTATCGCGTGCGCGATCCGCGCGCCGACGTGTTGAAGACCGCGGTCGAGGCGTTGGCCTCCAACGGCACCGATTTGCCGTTCGCCGGCGAGGTCGAGGCCTATATCCGCAGCGCGCTGCGCAAGAAGAATCCGGAGCGGCCGCTCGAGACCAACGTGGAGTTCTTCACCGCGATCCTGCTCGATGCGCTGGCGATCCCACGACAGGCGTTCACGCCGATCTTCGCAGTGGCGCGCGCCGCGGGCTGGACTGCGCATGCGCGCGAGCAGCAGCGCACCGGGCGGTTGATCAGGCCGAGTTCGTCCTACGTGGGCGCGATGCCGGAAGCGTAGGGAATGCGTAGGGTGGGCAAAGGCGCACTTG
The DNA here is from genome assembly GCF_003020125.1 of Bradyrhizobium sp. MOS003. GTDB lineage: Bacteria > Pseudomonadota > Alphaproteobacteria > Rhizobiales > Xanthobacteraceae > Bradyrhizobium. Next base: position 783,632 of record NZ_PYFW01000002.1, read on the forward strand.
CGCCGTGCCCACCATCCCTCTCGATCGATGCATGGGCACGCTTGCGCTTTGCCCACCCTACAAAACTGTGTCGGCGCATGCGACGAAAGGACTTATCGGCGAACCGGAACATGGAGGCTCGCGGCGCATTCATGCTCGCCCCAATAAATCTCTTCAGGGGCGAACAAGAAAAGGAATGATAATGAAGAAGCTCACTTGCGCCCTCGCTGCGGGAACGCTGCTCGCTCTCTCGTCACTTGCAGCACCAGCCAATGCGCTGCCGGCTCACCCTATCCCCAGCGCATCGGTTTCCGGGGACGTCGTGAACGCACGCTATCATTACGCTCCGCGAAGAGTTTGCACCGTACGCACCGTCGTCACGCGCGGCCATCACGGACGCCGCATCGTCAAGCACGTTCGCGTTTGCCGGAGCAGGTGACATTGAAGGTGCCGTCCGCTCACCGGCGGGCGGCATCCCGCGCGGTGAGGCCTTACGCCTCCCGCACCACGGTCTTCAGATAATTATACGCCTTGATGATCTCGATCAGGCGATCCTCGGTCGAGCGGTCGCCGCCATTGGCGTCGGGGTGGTGCTGCTTCACCAGCGCCTTGTACTTGGTCTTGACGTCGGCAAGCGTGGAATCCGGGCCGAGGCCCATGACCTGGAGCGCCTTGCGCTCGGCGTTCATCACCTTGCGCGTCTCGGCCTTGGGCGGGGCGTCCGGACCCTTCCGCCAGCCGGTGCGGCCGTTGAGCTCCTGGAACATACTGAAGGGATCGAAGGCGCCATCGATCTCGGCTTCCGCGCCCTTCTTGACGCCGCCATTGGCGCCCATCTTCCAGGTCGGACGATGGCCGGTCAGCGCATCCTTCTGGTAGCGCGCGACGGCGTCGGCATTCATGCCGGAGAAGAAATTGTAGTTCTGGTTGTACTCGCGCACATGGTTCAGGCAGAAGTGCCAGTACTCGCGCTGGTTCTCGCGGCCCTTCGGCGCGCGATGCGCGCCCTTGTTCTGGCATCCGGCCCATTCGCAACCGACCGCGGTATCGCGCGGCTTCACTTCCGGCTGCTTGCCCCGCGGCTTGACGCGGATGGAGTCGAAGAACTTTGATGAATCGATCGGCATGGCTGACTTTGACTACGCAATGCAAAAACCTTCAAGTCTTGACATTGCAATTAGCTGACCACGGGTCGCCGAAGTTTCACTTCGGCGTCTTTGAAGTACGGCCCTAAAGGCGGCCTTACGCAATTGACGGGGCGCTTGCGCAGGATTTAATGGCACTCATGGTTATGAAAGACACTATCAGCAACAAGTTGCAGGAAGCTTTCACGCCAGAAAGCCTGCAAGTCGTCGACGAGTCACATTTGCATGAGGGCCATTCCGGCCATCGGCCGGGCGGCCAGACGCACTTCCGCGTTTATATTGTATCCGAAGCCTTCAAAGGGAAGAGCCGGATCGATCGCCATCGCATGATAAATTCGGCGCTGGCTGCGGAACTGGCCGGCAGCGTCCACGCGCTGGCGATTCAGGCCAAGGCGCCGGGGGAAGGTTGAGACTGTCATGCCCCGCGAAAGCGGGGCATCCAGTACTCCGAGACGCCGCGGCTGGAATCGAGCTGCCGCGGCGTATTGGATCGCCCGCCTTCGCGGGCGATGACACCGAGTGTGCGTCAAAACGACGTCCCGGCCCGTCTGGGCTTGGCCCCTTCCAGCTCCGCCTCGCGCGGCACCGGTGAAATACGGAGCGCGGTGATGCGGTTGCGCTCGCGGCGCAGGACGCGGAAGCGGAAGCCGTGGAAGGTGAAACTCTGGCCGCGATCGGGGATCGAGCGCGCCTCGTGAATGACGAGGCCGGCGACGGTGGTTGCCTCTTCATCGGGCAGATGCCAGTCCATGGCGCGGTTGAGGTCGCGGATCGGCACCGAGCCGTCGACCACGACCGAGCCGTCCGGCTGGGCCCGCACGCCGGCCACCACGACGTCGTGCTCGTCGGAGATGTCGCCGACGATCTCTTCCAGGATGTCTTCCAGCGTCACCAGGCCTTCGACTTCACCGTACTCGTCGACGACCAGCGCAAAATGGGTCTTGCGCCGGCGGAAGGCTTTCAGCTGCTCGGAGACGGGCCGCATCTCCGGCACGAACCAGGGCGGCAGCGCGATGGTGGAGACGTCGATGCGCGAGGTGTCGCCGTCGGAAGCACGGATCGCGCGCAGCAGGTCCTTGGCGTGGAGCACGCCGATGATGTTCTCGGGCTTCTCGCGCCACAGGGGAATGCGGGTATATTCGGTCGCCAGCACCTCGCGCACCAGTTCTTCCGGCGGCAGATCGGCGTTGATCATCATCATCTCGGTGCGATGGATCATGACGTCGGAGACCTGGAGCTCGCGCAGGTCCAAGAGGCCGCCGAGCATGTCGCGGTCCTGCTTCTCGACCTTGCCCTCGTGGTGCAACAGGTCGACCGCGCCGCGCAGGCGCTCGGTCGGCGACAGGATCGCCTGGTGCTCGCCGGCGAGGCCAAACAGGCGCAGCAGCAGGCGCACGATGACCTCGACGATCCTGAGCAGCGGCCCCAGCACGTACATGGTCAGCCGCATCGGGCGCGCGACCGCGAGCGCCATGCGGTCGGGCGCGTTGATCGCGATGGTCTTGGGCAATACCTCCGCGAAGATCACGACCAGCGCGGTCATCAACCCGGTCGCATAGAGCACGCCGACATCGCCGAACCAGGCCGTGAAGATGGAGGTCGCAAGCGCGGACGCGCTGATATTGGCGATGTTGTTGCCGAGCAGCAGCGCCCCGATCAGGCGCTCGCGCATGTCGAGCAGATCCGAGACGACGTCGGCGTCGCGATTACCCTGCTTGGACAGGCGGAGCATGCTGGCGCGCGAGGCGCCGGTCAGCGCGGTCTCGCTCGCGGCGAAGAAGCCGGAGACGAGCAGGCAGAGAATAACGATTGTGAATCCGAGCCAGTCCATGCACCACTCGACAGAGCCAGTATCACGCCTTGAGGGCGAGCTTGTCCTTCAGGAAGTCGCGCACCGGAGCCGGTTCGACGTCCTTCGCGATGACGGCGCGCCCGACGGCCTCCAGCAGAATGAAGGTGAGCTTGCCGCGCGTGACCTTCTTGTCCTGCGCCATCAGCGTCATCAACGCGTCGGCATCGGCAAGCCCCTCCTGCGCGAAGCCCGCGATATCCTGCAGGCGCGTCGGCAGGCCGGCCTCGATCAGATGCCGTTCGACGCGCGCGGCGTCCTGCTCGCCGATCATGCCGAGCCTGGCCGAGAATTGCGCGGCCAGCGTCATGCCGATGGCAACGCCCTCGCCGTGGAACAGGCGGTCGGAAAAGCCGGTCGCGGCTTCCAGCGCGTGACCGAAGGTGTGGCCGAGATTGAGCAGCGCACGCTCGCCGGTCTCGCGCTCGTCGCGCGAGACGACACCGGCCTTGGCGCGGCAGGAGGTCGCGATCGCATGCTCGCGCGCCGAACCGCCCTTGACGATGTCGGAATGGTTCGTCTCCAGCCAGGTGAAGAAGGCCTCGTCCCCGAGCACGCCGTACTTGGCGACTTCGGCATAGCCGGCGCGGAACTGGCGCGGCGACAGCGTGTCGAGTACGGCGGTATCGGCGATCACCAGCACCGGCTGGTGGAAGGCCCCTAACAGGTTCTTGCCCTGCGGCGAGTTGATGCCGGTCTTGCCGCCGACGGATGAATCGACCTGCGCCAGCAGCGAGGTCGGCACCTGCACGAAATCGACGCCGCGGCGGAGGATCGCGGCCGCAAAGCCGGCGAGATCGCCGACCACGCCGCCGCCGAGCGCAATGACGAGATCGTTGCGCTCGATCCTGGCTGATATCAGGGCCTCGCTGACCTTCTCCAGGCCGGCATAGGTCTTGGAGATCTCGCCTTCATCGACCACGATGCGCGAGGTCGGGATGCCGCTCGCGGCGAGCGAGGCCTCAGTCGGCTCGAGCCAGTGCTTCGCCACGGTGCGATCCGTTACGATCGCGGTGCGCACGCCGGGGCGCAAGGCCGCCACGCGTTCGCCGAGCGAGGCCAGCACGCCGCGGCCGATGACGATGTCATAGGCGCGATTGCCCAGCGCGACCTCGACATTGACGGGATCGGAATGTTTCAACGGCGCAGTCATCTTGACGCACTCACAACGTCGGCAGGTGGTGGGGCGGCTTGCTCACCGCAGAGATGCGCGCGCAGCGCCTCGATGGTCTCATCGACGATCCTGTCGTGCGGCACGTCGCGCGAGGCGATGGTGAGATCGGCATGGGCGTAGACCGGCTCGCGCTCGGTGAGGAGGCGCATCACGGTTCCTTCGGGGTCGGCGGTCTGGAGCAGCGGGCGGTCGGCACGGCGCCGCACGCGGCGCATGATGACGTCGTGGTCCGCCTTGAGCCAGACCGACACCGCCTTCGCGGCGATGCGCGCACGCGTCTCCTCGCGCATGAAGGCGCCGCCGCCTGTCGCGAGCACCAACGGCCCGCCGTCGAGCAGCCGCGCGATCACCCGCGCCTCGCCGTCACGGAAATACGCCTCGCCGTGGCGCTCGAAGATCTCCGGGATGGTCATCTGGGCCGAGGTCTCTATCTCGGTATCAGCATCGACGAAGGGCAGCCTGAGCCTGACAGCCAAACGGCGGCCGATGGTGGATTTGCCCACCCCCATCATACCGACGAGCACGATCGAGCGCGCCCCGAGCGCCGACAGGATGTCGGTCTCTAGCGAAGCTGGTATCGGCAACGCGGCGTCGGACATGAATCTCGCTCGATCTGCCGCCAAAGGCGGCACGCTTTGGCCACCTATACGACCCCAACGGAGCCCTCGCCAGAGGACTCTTGCCACGAAACGGCGAACATGTTGGATGATTTCATTGGTTAATTTGCCAGCCGGACCCCAGACCGATGCCCAGCCTGTTCCGCTTCCTGACGGTCGTCGCCGTGATCGCCGGCATCGTCTATGGCGTGGTCTTCGCACTGGCCAATTTCGTCAGCCCCAAGTCGCGGGAAATGACGGTGACGATTCCGCCGGACAAGTTTCTCAAGAAATAGGAGCTAGTCTCCAGGGCATGCGCAACCCGCCCTCAGATGCCAAGCTTACCGGCCTGTTCCTCGACATGCTCGCGGCGGAACAGGGCGCCGGGCCCAATACGCTCGACGCCTATCGCCGCGACCTCACCGATTTCTCGGAATTTCTGGCCCGCGTCGGGCACAGCTTTGTCGACGCCGAGACGCAGACGCTGCGCGACTACCTCGCCGATCTCGACAGCCGCGGTTTCAAATCCACCAGCGTCGCGCGCCGGCTGTCGGCGATGCGGCATCTCTACCGCTTCCTCCTCAACGAGCGCATCCGGGCCGAGGATCCCGCCGCGATCCTGTCCGGACCCAAGCGCGGCCGCGGCCTGCCGAAGGTGCTGTCGATCGCCGATGTCGATCGCATGCTGACACGCGCCAAGGAATTGAGCGAGGCGGAGGAGGCCTCGCCGTCGAAGCGGCTGCGGTCCTTAAGGCTCTATTGCCTGCTCGAGGTGCTCTACGCCACGGGTCTGCGCGTCTCCGAACTGGTGGCGCTGCCGCGCTCGGCGGCCAAGCGCGACGCGCGCATGATCGTGGTGCGCGGCAAGGGCAACAAGGAGCGGCTGGTCCCGCTCAACGAGGCCTCGCGCCAGGCCATGGCGGATTACCTCGCCGCGACGGAGGCCGCGAAGACGGAGAAGAAAAAGGACAGCCTCGCCGCTTCCAAGTGGCTATTCCCCTCGTTCGGCGAGAGCGGGCATCTGACGCGGCAGCATTTCGCCCGTGACCTCAAGGAGCTCGCGGTCGCCTCGGGCTTGCAGGCGCGGCTGGTCTCCCCGCACGTGCTGCGCCACGCCTTTGCCAGCCACCTCCTGCACAATGGTGCCGATTTGCGCATCGTGCAGACCCTGCTCGGCCACACCGATATTTCCACGACGCAGATCTACACCCATGTGGTGGAGGAGCGGCTGAAGAGCCTGGTGCGCGACCTGCACCCGTTGGCGGAGAAGTAGGTCCCTGGAGGTGCGCCCCCTCGCCCGCTTGCGGGAGAGGGTTGGGGAGAGGGTGTCTCGGCGACGGGACAGCCCCCCAAGAGGAAAAAGCCCTCACCCTCGCTTCGCGCGACCTCTCCCGCAAGCGGGAGAGGTAGACTAACCGCCTTGACTTCGGCCACATCTCCGCAGAAAGAGCCGGGGCCTTCGCATGATTTGATGGGCCCGCCCACGAGCACACAGGCCAACTCATTGAAGAAGCTACACTTCTCTCCGCCGGTCTAAATCCGCTTCGCCGCCTCGCCCCGTCCTCCCTATATTGAGTTGATGCAAGACCAGATGCGCAGCTATCTCGACTTCGAAAAGCCCGTCGCCGAGCTCGATTCCAAGCTCGATGAGCTCAGGGTCATGGCGGCCGCCGGCACAGATATCGCCGACGAGATCGGGCGGATCGAGGACAAGGCGGCGCAGGCGCTGGCCGACCTCTATGCGAACCTGACGCCGTGGCAGAAGACGCTGGTCGCGCGGCATCCGCAGCGGCCGCATTTCAACGATTTCATCAAGGGCCTGATCACCGAATTCACCCCGCTCGCAGGCGACCGCAAGTTCGGCGAGGACGAGGCGCTGGTCGCAGGCTTCGGCCGCTTCCGCGGCGAAGCGATCTGCGTGATGGGCCAGGAAAAAGGCGATTCCACCGAGAGCCGCATCAAGCACAATTTCGGCATGGCGAGGCCCGAAGGCTATCGCAAATGCGTGCGGCTGATGGAGATGGCCGAGCGGTTCGGCCTGCCCGTGCTGTCGCTGGCCGATTCCGCCGGCGCCTATCCCGGCATCGGCGCCGAGGAGCGGGGCCAGGCCGAAGCGATCGCGCGCTCGACCGACGCCTGCATGGCGCTGACCGTGCCGAACGTCGCCATCATCACCGGCGAGGGCATGTCGGGCGGCGCCATTGCCATCACCACCGCCAACAAGGTCTTGATGCTGGAGCACGCGATCTACAGCGTGATCTCGCCGGAAGCGGCGTCCTCGATCCTCTGGCGCGACGGCACCAAGGCGCAGGAAGCCGCCAATAACATGAAGATCACCGCCCAGGACATGCTGCGTTTCGGGGTGATCGACAGCATCCTCAAGGAGCCGGTCGGCGGCGCCCACCGCGACCCCGCTGCCATGATCGCCACCACGGGCGACGCCATCGCCAAGGCCTTCGACGAGCTCCGGGGGATGGACGGGACCGCCATCCGCCAGCAGCGGCGGCAGAAATTCCTCGATATCGGCCGCAAACTGGGCTGATTCGGGCTGGTTTAGCGCCACAACGGCGGTGCGCTCCCTCCCCCGCCTGCGGGGGAGGGTCGGGGAGAGGGTGTCTCCCCTCGCGATAATCCCAATGTGGCGCGAGCCCCCTCCCGGCCTCCCCCGCAAGCGGGGGAGGTGAAGTGCCACCCCGGTAACCCCGCGTTAACCCTTTTTTTGCCCAAATCAGCGATCTGAGTTCGGTACCGGCCGCAAGGCCCAAGTTCCGGCCTGATTTAAGTCTCTGTTGACCACACCCTTGGGCCAACGGCCTCGTGATCCCCGCTCGGGTTGCGACCAGATGACCCAAAGGCTAGAATTTTAATCAATGGCTTCAGGGCATAGCGCTGGAGCGTGAGCTGACAAAAGCCCGTCACGACGGGTCCGGTTCGCCGGTCGGATCATGCTTTATACGAATGGGGTTCGCGCTATCCGCCTAGCCGCTGTGGGGTCCGTCTTGATTTCTCGTCCGCTTGCTCGCGCGCTTTTGGCTTCGGTTGCGCTGATGACGGCCAGCGTGATGCTGGCCGGCTGCGACACCGACCAGGTTTCGCTCGCGACCAACGCCAAGGCCAACCAGCCGGTGCCGCCAAAGCTGCTCGCCGCCATGGTCGAGAAGGACATGGATCTGCAATCGCCGATCCTGGTGCGCCTGTTCAAGCAGGAGGCCGAGCTCGAGGTCTGGAAGCAGGCCCGCAACGGCCAGTTCGCGCTGCTGAAGACCTATCCGATCTGCCGCTGGTCGGGCGATCTCGGCCCCAAGGTGCGCGAAGGCGACCGCCAGGCGCCGGAAGGATTCTACTCGATCAATCCGAGCCAGATGAATCCGCAATCGGCCTATTATCTCTCGTTCAACACCGGCTATCCGAACGCATTCGACAAGGCGCTGGGCCGCACCGGATCGCAGCTGATGGTGCATGGCGACTGCTCCTCGCGCGGCTGCTACGCGATGACGGACGAGCAGATCGCCGAGATCTACTCGCTCGGTCGCGAGTCCTTCTTCGGCGGCCAGAAGGCGTTCCAGTTGCAGGCCTATCCGTTCAGGATGACGCCGGTGAACATGGCCAAGCACCGCAACAATCCGAACATGCCGTTCTGGAAGATGATCAAGGAAGGCTATGATCATTTCGAGGTGACGCGGCAGGAGCCGAAGGTCGATTTCTGCGAGAAGAAATACGTCTTCGACGCGACCCGACCGCCCGATGCGAAACGCGACCCGGTGTTCGACGCCTCGGCCAAGTGCCCGGCCTATGTGATCCCCGAGGACGTCGTCGCCGCCGTGCGCGGCAAGCAAGCCAGGGACGAGGCCGAATACGCCAAGTTGGTCGCCAAGGGCACGCCGGTGGCGCGTATGAACACCGGCATCGACGGCGGCATGAACAAGATCTTTGCCGCAAAGATTCCGGAAGGCTCGACCGGCCTGTCCGAAGGCGCCGAAGGCACCACGCTGCAGATGCTGGCGATGGCCAAGGCGCCGGGCACGATCCCCGGCCACGTCAATCCGCCGAAGCCGAATCTCGACGCGGTCGCGTCCGCGCCGGCGCCGCAGGAAGAGCCGGTCGTCGCCGTGCCCGCGGCCAGCCGCGTCGCCTCGGCTCAGCCTGCCGAGAAGCCCCAAGAGAAATCTCAAGCGAAGTCCGGCGGCTTCTTCTCCAATATCGGCCGCAAGATGGGCATGGGCTCGTCCGAGACGACCGCGGCAACGCCGCCGCCGCAAGCCACGGCATCCGTGGCCCCCGCCGCCGCACCCGTAACGCCGCCGACCGCCGCGTCGCGGCTCAAGGCCGCCGTGACCCGGTTCGTGCCGGGGCATGACAAGACCAAGGAAGCTGCGAAGGATGCGCCGAAGCCGGCTGCGACCGTCGCCGCCAAGCCCGCCGAACCGGCAAAGCCCGACACCCGCCTCGCCCAGACGCGGCCCACACTGAAGCCGTCGGTGTCGGATGGCGCAGGTGAAGCGACCCAGATCATGGGCGCCGCACCGGTGGTGTCGTCGAACTCGTTCGAGAGCAGGTTTGGCGCGGTGAAGTAGGCGGGGCACGCGATGCTGCCCCTTCCAGAGTGAGCCAAGCACAACGTGCTCATTTTCCTTCCCTGCGGATGGGTTCACCGCTGGAATAGCCGCATGCGATCCGCCAGCCTGTCGGGACGTTTGATCGCGCAAAGCGGAACGCAAGAAATCGCGACTTGAGAACGGCAGGAGAAAAGTTCGTTGTAGAGTACGAACGCATCCGCCTCCGACGACGCCGCCCTGGTGGGGATTGAGAAAACAATTAGTTCCCTACAAGGATCCGCAGCGCCTTTCGATGTGCCGGATTGCATCGCGCGGTCACCCAACTATAGTTACGCTGTTGGCTCTTTCGGGCTGCACATGAGTAGATTTGGGCATTTCGATCATCTGATTGACCGCATCTACGAGGCCGGGCTCATACCGTTATTGTGGCCCGATGTCCTCAACGAAATCGCTAACGCTATCGGCGGCAATGGCGGACTGCTTTTCGCGGTACGCGACGGCTATGTCAGCGGGATCAATTCCGTCAATCACGACCAGACCATGTCCCGTTTTCTGCAAGAGGGATGGAGTGAGCGCGATCCGCTGCTGCCGCGTGCCGCCGCTCTCAACTACGCCGGCTTCCTCAATGACGGAGACCTTGTATCGGAGGAAGAGATCGCGACCGATGACGTGTACCGCAATTTCTACCGCAGGCACGGAATCGGCTACAGGGCCGGGACCATCATTCCAATACCGAGCGGGGATTCGATTGCGATCGTCATGCCGCGACACCAGGACAACGGACCGGTGCCGCGCGACGTTGTCGCGTTCCTTGATGGCCTGAGGCCTCATCTGGCTCGAGCGTCCTTGACTGCAAACCGCCTTGGCTTCGAGCGTGCCCACGCGCAAGTCGATGCATTGCAGGCCATTGGGCTTCCTGGAGCGATATTGCGCGAACGAGGCAAGTTGCTCGCGGCGAACGGCCTGTTCGAAGCGCTGATGCCGTCGCTGTTCCAGGATCGCGCAGAGCGGTTGACCCTGGCCGATGGCACTGCAGACGGATTGTTCTTGGCGGCGCTGGGGACCTCGTTCGGTGGCAACAGCCCGGCCGTCAAGTCTCTCGCCATCGCAGCGGCGATGGATCGCGTTCCGATGGTCCTGCATCTCGTGCCGGTGCGCGGATCCGCACGCGATATCTTCACGCGAGCCACCTTCATGCTCATCGTAACGCCCGTCGATCGCGGCGCGGTACCGAGTGCGGAAGTCCTGCAAGGTCTGTTCGACCTGACGCCGGCAGAGGCCCAGGTTGCACGTGGCGTTGCACAGGCCGGATCGATCGATGCACTCGCAGCAAAAATCGGCGTGACGCGGGAGACGGTGCGCACGCAGCTCAAAGCCGTGCTTTCGAAGACCGGTCTTTCCCGTCAGCAGGAGCTCGTCAGCTTGCTCGCTGGCAAGGCATTGCGCGGCGGCTAGACTGTTCCGTCCGCAGACACGTCCCTCATTGCCGTTGCGCCCAGCGCCCCAATCGGGCTTTGCCTTGGTCTGTGTGAACCCTCTTTCACCCAAATGGGTGAAGACAGGGGTCAGACCTCCGGGTTCAAGTTTGTCGGGTTGGATGCAATGGCGAGAAGCGGCGACAATGGTCAGGCCGGAGTTTCCGACATTCGAAGTGAGTTTGGTGCCGCGCAGGCGAAAAAGATGGGCCTGGAGCATCAGCAACAGCCAAGGAGCGGTTGTGGCGCAGGGGCGAGAATCAAGTCGATCTGCAGCAAAGTACCAAGCCGAACGAGCGCTTTTCATGCTGCTTCTGACCGCGCCCTATCGGTCGCGACTTCCCGTATAGCAAGCAGGCTCCCGGCGCGGTGCAGCGCATCGCCCCACTCGCGCCTCAGGATGACGGAACACCCAGGAGCCCAACACAGATGGTGTCGGCAACACTTGCTACGGCGCCAGATACCGCACCAGCTCCGGATTGTCCCTCACCTCCGCCGCCTCACCCTGCAGCGCGACGCGGCCGCGGTCGAGCACATAGGCGTAATCGGCGACGCGGAGCGCGAGGTCGAGGTGCTGCTCGACGATGATGACGGCGATGCTCTTGGCGAGCTCGATCAGGCGCTCGGTGATCTCCTCGATGACTCCGATCCAGACGCCCTCGGTCGGCTCGTCCAGTAGCAACAATTTCGGATCGCCGAGCAGGGCGCGACCGATCGCGAGCATCTTGCGTTCGCCGCCGGAGAGCGTGCCGGCGGGCTGGTCGAGGCGCTGGCCGAGCTTGGGGAAGATCGTCAGCACGTGGTCGACGGCGTCGGCCTTGCTGCTCGCGAGCGAGCCGACCGCGAGATTGTCGCGCACCGACAGCCGCGCGAACACCGAATGCTCCTGGGGCACGTAGCCGATGCCGGCGCGGACGCGGTCCTGGGTGGCGCGGCGGCTGATGTCACGGCCGTCGAAGGCGACCTCGCCCTTCCATGCCGGCAACTCGCCGACGATTGTCTTCATCAGCGTGGTCTTGCCGGCGCCGTTGCGCCCGAGCACGGCGACACCGCCGCGCCAGGGGATGCCGAGGGTGACGTCGAACAGGACTTGGCTGCGGCCATAGCCGGCGTCGAGATGCTTGATGTCCAAAAATTCAGGCACGGCGCAGATAAATCTCCTGGACGGCCTTGTTGGCCTGGATCTCCGACACCGTGCCCGACGCCAGCACCTTGCCCTGGTCGAGCACGGTGAGGCGATCGCAGATGTCGCGGATGAAATCGAGGTCGTGCTCGACGATGACGAGCGAGCAATGATGCTTGATCGGCTGCAGCAATTCGCCGGTGACGCGGCGCTCCTCGAGGCTCATGCCGCCGGTCGGCTCGTCGAGCAGCAGCAGCTTCGGCTTGCCCGCGAGCGCCATCGCGATCTCCAGCCATTGCTGCTGGCCGTGCGACAGCGCCGCTGCGGCCTCGAAGGCGCGGTCGGCGAGGCGGAACTGCGTCAGCATGGTCATGACCTGCTCGTGCAGCGCATCCCGCGTGCGCGAGAACAGGAGGTCGATCAGCGAGGACTGCGCCTGCAATGCGAGCAGGATGTTGTCGTACAGCGTCAGCGACGGCAGCACCGATGTGATCTGGAATTTCAGGCTCATGCCCGCCCGCGCCCGCTCGGTCGGCGTGAACGCGGTGATGTCGGTGTTGACGAACGAGACCTTGCCCTGCGTCGGCACCTCGGCGCCGGCGATGCACTTCATCAGCGTGCTCTTGCCGGAGCCGTTCGGGCCGATCAGGCCGTGGAACTCGTTCTCGCCGACGCTGAGCGCAGCGCCGTCGAGCGCGGTGAGCTTGCCGAAGACTTTCCGTATGCCGGCGGCTTCAAGGAGCATTGCGCTTCTCCTTGCCGTTTGCCTTGACGTCTTCCCTGGGTTTCGCACCGAAGCTGCCGACGCGCTCGCGCTCGCCGAGCACGAAGCTGATCAGCCCGAGCGGCCGGAACAGGATGACGAACAGCAGCAGCACGCCGAGAATGATCGGCCAGATGTCACGGTAATTGTCGGAGAGCCAGAAGCTGACGCCCTCGACGATGACGGCCCCGATGACGGCACCGATCAGCGTGCCGGAGCCGCCGAACAGCACATAGAGCACGACTTGCGTGGAGACCACGACACCGACCATGTTGGGCCAGACGAAGCCTTCGTGGAAGGCGTAGAGGCTGCCCGCCATCCCCGCAACGGCGCCGCCGATCGCGAAGATGATCGCTTTCAGGTGCTGCGCCTTGTAGCCGAAGAAGGCGATGCGCTGTTCGTTCTCGCGGAGCCCTGCGAGCGCCAGCCCGAATTGCGAGCGTACCAGGAAGCGGCAGAGCAGATAGACCACGACGAGAATGCCGAGCACGAGATAGTAGAACGCAGGTCCTTCCGTGAACTCGTAGCCACCGACCGTCATCGGCGCGATCGAGGGGATGCCGTTCTGGCCGCCGAGATAATACCAGCCGCGCGCGAGGCGATCGGCGGCGTAGGAGCCGGTCAAGGTGCCCAGCGACACGAAGATCACGCTGGAGGGATGCCGTCCCAGCAGCAGGAAGCCGCCGAGCAGCAGCGCGAAGGTAAGGCCGATCAGCGTGCCCGCGGGCAGCACCAGGAAGATGTTGGTGATGTCGAGGTCGCGCGCGAGCAGCGCCACGCCGTAGCCGGCCGAGCCGAAGAACAGGGCCTGGCCGAAGCTCATGATGCCGGCGTAGCCCCAGACCAGATCGAACGACAGTGCGAACAGCGCCAAAATGATCACGCGGGTGGCGAACACCGTGAGATAGTCCTGCAGCAGCAACGGCGCGAGCAGCGCCGCGACCAGCACGACGCCCTCGACGATCGGCAGGATCTTCCGCGTCGACGCTTGCTTCGCCGTCCCGCTGCTATCCATGGCGACGTCCGCCTCCCCGCCGATTGCGGCGGGGATCGCCTGTTTCACTGCGCCCATCGACTTCGGCATTCCGCTTTAGCATTCCTTCTCAGCATTCCTTGGGATCGACCAGACCGTTGCTGCGCGCGACGATCTCGTAATTCCCGGCCTTGGCAACTGCGGTGTACATCTTCATCTTGCAGTGCCGTTTGCCGGGGACCATCTCGGCCGGCCCGCCCGGACCCTCCGCGATCTTGGCATGGTCGAGCGCGGCGGCCACCGAATCGCGATCGACCTTGCCGGCTTCCTTCACCGCGGCTTCCCACAGCTTGAGGCCGCGATAGGTGCCGGTCGCGGCACTGCCGGCAGCGAACAGGAAGTTGCCGGGGAAATCCTTCTCGTAGGCCGCCTGGATCTTGGCGTCGAACGGGTTCTCCTTGGTCAGCACCTTGAAATAGTCGAGGCAGCTGGCGAGCCCCTCGATCTCGGCGGCCTGATTGATGTTGAGGGTGTTCTCGTCATAATAGACGCAGGCGAGACGGCCGCCGTTCTTGAGGAAACCGGCTTCATAGAGCTGCTTGAAGAACGGGCCGACGCCCGGCGGAATGACTGTGTTGAAGACGACGTCGACCTTGTTGGAGATGATGCGGTTGACGGTCGAGGAGAAGTCGACCTGGTCGAGCGGGTAGTATTCCTCGAACACGACCTCGCCGCCGTTGGCCTCGATGACCTTGCGGGCATAGACGTTGAGCGTGTGCGGCCAGACGTAGTTGGCGCTCGGCAGCGCGAACTTCTTGCCGCCGTTCTTGATCAGCCAGGGAATGAACTCGTCGCACTGCTGCGCCGGCGTCGGCCCGGTGCAGAACAGATAGGGCGTGCACTCCTTGCCCTCATAGAGCTGCGGATAGATGTAGAGCGTCTTGCCGCGCGCAACGATCGGGTCCTTGATCGCGTTGCGCATCGAGGAGGTGATGCCGCCGAGCACCATGTCGACCTTGTCTCGCTGGATCAGTTTTCGCACGTTGCCGACGGCGACCGATTCGTTCGAGGCGGTGTCCTCGATGTAGAGCTCCAGCGGACGGCCGAGCAGGCCGCCAGCGGCGTTGATCTCCTTGATCACCATTTTCGCGACATTGGCGTCGGCGTTGCCGGCATAGGCGATCGGGCCGGTGAGGTCGGTGGCGATGCCGACCTTGATCGGGGCTTCGGCCGCATTGGCCCAGGGCGCCGGGATCACCCAGCTGCCGACCCCGGTCGCGACCGCGCCGGAGGCGAAAGCGAAATTGGACAGAAAGCGGCGGCGTGAAAGCTGAGTACGATCGAACATGTGGTTAAACCCCTTTTCCAGCGATGAGGCCCTGCGGGCGGAATTTGATGAAGGCAATGGCGAGAACGAAGACGAGAACGTCGGCGACGACGGGCGCCATGATCCACGGCAGCGCGGCACTGAGCGTGCCGATGACGCCGGCACCCGCGACCGGCCCGATGAAGGAACCGACGCCGCCGACCATCACCGCGACGAAACCCTGGATCAGGAAGCGCAGGCCGAGATCGGCATAGAGGCTGAACACCGGCACGATCAGCGCACCGGCAAGGCCGGCAAGCGCGGAGCCGAATGCGAAGGTGGCGCCGTACATCAGGGGCGTGGAGATGCCCGAGGCCCGCGCCAGCGATGGATTTTCGAGCGTGGCGCGCATGCGCAGGCCAAAGTTGGTGCGCGACAGCAGGAGGTAGCAACCGGCCATCACCAGCAGCGTGATGACGATGATGGTGAAGCGCCAGGCCGAGATGTGCATGGCGCCGATGTCGATCGAGCCGCCGATCGGCTCGGGCACGGTGAGATAGAAGCCGCCGATCAGGCCGCGCACGGATTCGCGAATGATCAGGCCGAGCGCATAGGTGCCGAGCATGGCGACGATCGGCGCGGCATAGAATCGCCGGATGATCAGCGCCTCCAGCACGAAGCCGAGTGCGCCGACCACGAAGGGCGCCGCGAGCATTCCGGCCCAGATCGGCAGGCCCTTGGCGTAGGCGAGATAGGTGATGTAGGCCCCGAGCAGGACGAACTCGCCCTGCGCGAAGTTGAAGATGCCCATCATGCTGGCAATGATCCCGAGCCCCAGCACGATCAGGACGATGATCGCGCCGAAGCTCAGGATCTCGAACGCCGCGACGAACGCGTTAGCCATACTTTGCTGCCCCGTCCGCCTGCATCAATGCCGCGCTCACATCTTCTTCCAGTCGCCGATCTGCTCGAACGCATGCGCGGCGCGATAGATGGTGGATTCCTCGAACATCCGGCCGACCAGCATCAAGCCAACCGGCAGGCCGTCGACCATGCCGCAAGGCAGCGACATCGCCGGATGATGGGTGATGTCGAACGGCGCGGTGTTGGAAATCATCTCGAGCGCGCGGGCGACGTAGTCCTCGCGACTGGCTGTCGGCTCCGGCAGCTTGGTCGCCTTCATCGGCGTCGTCGGCAGCAGCAGCAGGTCGTAGTCCTTGAAGGCCTTGTCGTAGGCAGCAGTCAGGCGTCGCGAGATGTTGAGCGCCTTGCCGTAATAGCGCGGACCAAAATTGTTGTTGATGTAGGTGCCGAGCAGCAGGAACAGCTTTGTCGTTTCCGACAGCGAATCCGCCTGGCGCCGCCAGCCGCGATGGAAATCCATCAGCGTGGTGGAATACAGGTCGGACCGGCTCAGGCCATAGCCGTCGCCATACATCATGGTTTGGGTCATGCCCTCGGTGCCGATCGGGGTCCAGATCGCGGGGCCGGCGAGGTGCATCGGGATCGAAACGGTCTCGACCGTCGCACCGAGATCCTTGAAGCGCTTGGCGGCCTCACGGACGCTTTCGTTGACGGCGGCCTCTGCCGTCGCCTGCTCGAAGCCTTCCTTGAGGATGCCGATCTTCATGCCCTTGACGCCCTGGCCGAGCGCCTTGGTGTATTCCTCGACCCTCGGCGCCTTGATGCGGGGATCGTAGCCGTCGTCGCCGGCGAGCACTTCGAGCAGCAGCGCGTTGTCGGCGACGGTCGCCGTCATCGGACCGGTGTGGTCGACGAAAACTTCGATCGGCATGATGCCGGTGTAGGGCACGAGGCCCCAGGTCGGCTTCATGCCGTAAGTTCCGCAGAACGAGGATGGCATGCGGATCGAGCCACCCTGGTCGCCGCCAATCGCCATGTCGACCTCGCCGAGCGCGACGACGACGCCGCTGCCCGAGGACGAGCCGCCGGCCGAATAGCCCATTTTGTGAGGATTATGGACGGCGCCGACCGCATTGGTGTGGCTGCCGCCCGACATGCAGAAGGATTCGCAATGGACCTTTCCAGCGATCTCGGCGCCGGCGTCGAGCATGCGCGTGACGATGGTGGCGTCGAAATCGGGCACATAGCCTTCGAGAGTCGCCGAGCCGTTCATCATGGGAACGCCGGCGAGCATGATGTTGTCCTTCAGCGCAACCGTCTTGCCCTTGAGCTTGCCCGAACTGGCGCCCTTCACCGTCGATTTGCGATACCAGGCGTTGCGCGGATTCTCCTCTGCCGACGGCCGATAACCCGGCGTGCGCGGGTATTTCACCTCCGGCACCTCGTCCGGCATCGCCCCCACGAGATTGTAGGCCTCGATCGAGCCCTGCATCAGGCCGCGGAACGAGGTGACGTCTTCGTCGGTCAGCGAAAGGCCGCACTGCTTGGCGACATCGAGAAGCTGGGCTGGCGTGGGAAGGACAACTGTCACGGCGCTCTCCTGAAGTTTCCTGAACGGCGCGCGACCACGAGCTGCGCGACATGCGCATCGGCCGGCCAAAACATTCAAAACGGAAATATTTTCCTTTTCAAGTATTATTTTGCGGGAGGGCGAGAGCGGATTGCCGCGCCGGCGTCAGACCGGCTTGATCAGCTTGAAGTCGAGGCCGTCGGCCTCAGCGAGATACATCTGCATCCGGGCGTGACCGTTACGCACCGTAACCGTGCCGCGCGCGCCGCCGTAATCAATGTTGCGGCCCGCGGCGAGCATCGGCGCCATCGACAGCGAACCGGCCTTGTTCGCGACGGCTTCGAGGAAGCGCAGGCCTTCATAGCTGGACTGGCCAAGCGAGCCGATCGGCGGCGCGCTCGCGCCGAACATCGCGCGATAGCGGCTTTGGAAGTCGTCATTGGCGCGCGAGCCGACGCCGGGGAAGTAGCCGGAGGCACAGAACATGTTCTCGCTGTTGTCGGCGCCGATACCGAGCAGCACGGTCTCGTCCATCGCACCGGCGAGCCGCAGCGTGGTTGCACCGAGGCCGCTCTCGCCAAAGGCGCGGTTGAAGGTGATGCTGTCGGTCCCGATCAGCGAGATCAGGACCACATCCGGTCTCGCGGCGCGGATACGCTCCAGATGAGCTTCGTGGTTATCCTCACCGAGAGGAACGAACTCCTCACCGACGACGCATCCGCCCGTTTCCTTGATGTAGCGCTTCACCGCGCGATGCGACTGCCAGGGCCAGACATAGTCGCTGCCGATCAGGTACCAGCGCTGCGCCTTTTTGACGTCGGCGAGCCAGTGGATCGACGGCCTGCTCTGCCAGCGCGGCGTCTCGCCGATCGCCATCACGCCGGGCGTACGCTCGCCGCCTTCATAGACGGGCGTGTAGATGTAGGGGATCCGGTTCGCGGTGGTGATCTTGCGCAGCGCGACGCGGACCGCGCTGGTGTGCATGCCGACGATGAGATCGATCTCATCGTCCGCGACCGCCTGCTCGGCGCGGTTCAGAACACCGTCGAGCGGGCCGCCGGCGTCGTAGATCGACAGCTCGATCTCACGTCCAAGGACGCCACTACGCTTGTTGATCTCGGCGACCGCGAGCTGGGCGGTGTTGGTTGCGCACGGCCCCCAGATGCCGGGCGGACCGCTGCAGCAGATGAAACAGCCGACGCGCAGCTTGTTGACGTCGCGCCGTCGAAGGAAAGCGTGATCGCTCGGCGACAACGCACCGTTGGCCGCCGATGACGACAGATTCCTGAGCAGCATGGACGGCGGCAACGCCGGACCGCCGTGAGCCGGGAAGTTTACCGTCGCGCGCACGCCAACTCCTGTCTGGCACCAGACCTGAAAGCACATTGTTCGGGCGGCCGCGGCCTCCGCCCTTTTGTTAGGCAAACATCCTATTTTGAAAATATTGAATATTCAACAATTGAAGTGCATATAGAAGCAGCATTGATTGCAAGACATTCACTCATTCGGGTCAAGACGAAGTCTTAGCCGTGGCAAAACCAAACACTCCAATCACCGAACACCTCGCTTATCTGCTCGCGCAAGCCAACCGGGAGATCAACCGGCAGCTGGAACTGCGGTTGAGCAAGGAAGGCGTTCCCGTCGAACAATGGCGCATCCTTAAGGTGCTGTCGGACGGCAATGGCCACTCGATGGGCGAGCTCGCGGATGCCGTGCTGCTCAACCATCCGACGCTGACCAAGATGATCGACCGCATGGTCTCCGACACGCTGGTCTATCGCGTGCAGGACCCGAACGACCGCCGCAAGGTGCTGATGTTCATCTCCGACCGCGGCAAGGTGTTGAGCAAGAAGCTCAACTCGCTCGCGGTCGATCAGGAAGAGCACATCCTGGAGAGCTATGGCGACAAGTCGACGAGCGAGCTCAAGCGGCTGCTGGAGAGCCTGATCGACAGCTCGAATTAGACCTCGTGATTGGAGCGTGCGGGCCTTGCGAAGCCGACACGCTCATCCGCCATCCAATGCAGGGAGAGAGGACCTCCATGAAAGCACGCCCGCTGGTCACGCTGGCATTGGTGGCGCTCACAGAGCGCCACCAGGTCTCATTCAGTTCTCGAGGCTCGCAGGCGCCGCATGATTGCATTATCGCCAGCACGAGAGGCGATAGCGTTGGCCGTTCCATGTCGTCCAGCCCGCGGCCTTGTTGCTGACCGGTTTGGCTAAATACCATTTATTGCCGTCGGCATGGTTGAAGTAGACGCCGCCCTGCGTTCCGCTGCGTGGATTTGTCAACTTCACCCATCGCGAGCCATTGTCCGAGAAGCTGCCTGCCCAGCGTGCTCCCGAGCTGGTGCTGCAAGTGTCGCCGTCGCAGCTTGTCTGACTGTCATCAACGGCGGCCCATTTCATTCGGGCCGGCCGGCCGTCTATGTTGCACGACCATGTTCCGCCCCACCATCCGCCCACCTGGCTCGCAGGGGCGGTATCGCAAGCGTAGAAACTCAGGGCAAGAACACAAAAGGTGGTTGGCAGCGCGCGTCTGGACATAGTCTGGCTCCCAATTTTCGGCCCCCCTGCAATTCAATCAAACACGGATTGAGTGCAGGTGAGGTGAACCAGCTCACAATGAGCAGTAGCAAAAGATTGAATGATCTACCCGCAGGCGTTCTCTGAGACACGATGCCGCGCTTTGACCATCCGAGCGAGCTCAAGCGACTGCTGAGTTTGAGCGACAGCTCGAATTGATGCCGTTTGCAGCGGCGATCGGTGATCCGGCCCAACAGCCATGGGAACAAAAAGCGGAACTGCAGGTTGATGGCTGCCCTGCTGTATACGAAAACGGCCGGCGGGGCCGCTTGGTCGCATGGGTCGCGAAATGACACCTTCAGTTTTGATCGTCGAAGACGAAATCTTTGTCGCCAGTGACATTGCTCGTATCCTGGAAGACGCGGGCTATCGCGTGGCCGCGATCGCTGCGGATCGCAAGGAAGCGCTGGAAGCGGGGCCCAAGGCGCAGATCGCGCTGGTCGACATCAATCTGCGCGACGGTTCGACCGGGCCGCAGATCGCGCTCGACCTGTCGCGCGAATACGGTACCAAGATCGTCTACGTCACCGCCAATCCCACGCAGATCGCCCCCCGCGCGGAGACGGCCATCGGCTTCATCCGCAAGCCTTTCAGCGACGATGCGATTCTGACGGCTGTCCATCACGCCGCCGGCGAGGCGGCTCAACCGCTTTCGCCGGACGTCACGTTCTTTACGGCGCCGGGCGGCTCATCGAGCTCTTTGGAATCATAGCCACGGCCCGGAGCCCTTCCGGCTTCCAGTCGTAGGAGATCTTGCCGCCGAGCTGACTGGACATGCTCAAGGCGATCAGCCTAGAGCCGAAGCCTTCCACCGTGGGCGCGGACTTGATCTGCGGACCTCCGCTTTCCGTCCACGCGACGACGACGTCATCGTCCGCCTGGCTGACGTCCACGGCAACTCGTCCGTCAAGGGTCGAGAGCGCGCCATACTTCGCGGCGTTGGTTGCCAGTTCATGGAACGATAGCGCCAGGGGCGTCGCAGAGCGGTCGTCGATACGGAAATCATCGCCCGTAATCAGGACGCGGCTGGCCTCCGACTGATATGCCGACAGAAGCTTCTCCAGAAGCCCCTTCAGCGTCGCCTGGACCGAGGTCGGCTGGGAGCGGGCGCTGTGCGGACGCACGAAATCATGCGCCTTGCCGAGCGACATGATGCGGGACCGCAGCTCGTCCGCGAGCCCCTTGAGCTGCGGATGCGTACGTGTCGACAGGCCGATGAGGCCGTTGATCACGGAGAAGATATTCTTGATGCGGTGGCTCAGCTCTTGGCTGATCATCTCGCGCTGCTCCATCAGCAGCTTCTGCTCGTGAATATCGGTGCACGTTCCGAACCAGCGTGTGATTCTGCCATTGGCATCACGAACCGGCAAAGCGCGCCCGAGTGTCCAGCGGTAATTGCCCGCGGCATTCCTCAAGCGATATTCGATCTCGTAGGGCTCGCCGGTCCGCAGGGAATGCCCCCAGCGCTCCCAGGCCTTTTCCTGATCGTCGGGGTGGAACATGCCGTTCCAGCCCTCGCCGTCGGTCGAGCCTTCCGGCACGCCCGTGAATTCGTACCATCTGGCATTGTAGTAATCATGGTGGCCGTCAGGCAGCGTCGACCACACCATCTGCGGCATGGTGTCGGCCAGAATGCGAAACTTCTGCTCGGTTTCCGAAAGCGCCTGCTTCGCAACCGCCTCGCTGGCCCGCTGCATCTTCGTGATCTTGCGGTGCCCCATCGCACCCACAACCTGGGCGGCCAGGACGCGCAGGCCCTGCTGCTGCAGCGGCGTCAGGCCAAGCCTGGGCACGCGATCGATGACGCAGAGCGAACCGAGCGGAAAGCCGTCCTCTGTCAGCAGAGGCGCACCGGCGTAGAACCGGATGAACGGATCTCCCGTGACCAGGGGATTTTGCGCGAACCTCGAATCCAGGGTCGCATCGGGTACGACCATCAGGTCCGAGCCCAGCATCGCGTGCGCACAAAAGGAGGATTCCCGCGGCGTCTCGGAGACGTCGAGGCCATGCTTGGCCACGAAGCGCTGCATCGTGTCGCCGACGACACTGACGAGACATATCGGTGTTTCGCACAGCGCCGCCGTGAACCGCGTCAGTTCGCCGAAGCCTGCATCATCGGAAAGGCCTTCGAGATCATGCGCCGCGAGAATTTCGGTTCTGGTCAGCGGGAGATTGTCTGCGGAACTCATGAAACGGCCTTAACCCCGGCGCCCACGCAACTATCTCCGAGCGATGCTGCCCGGCAGGATGGCGGCCTCCCCACGAGAACGAGCCGTTCCGAATCGCATTCCGATCGTCGTCGCGGGTCAGGCACGCGGACAGCATTGTCCCCTTGCAACGTGAGCGCACGCCCGCAAGGTCATGACAGATAACAACATTTGTTGAAGTGGGTTCCATCCGTGCCACGCACGGACGGAACATGATTGAACCGGGCCGGCAAGAGCCGACAGGTCGTTCGATCAGGCATACCGCCCGTGGCAATGCTTGTACTTCTTGCCTGAACCGCAGGGGCAATCCTCGTTGCGGCCGACCTTGCCCCAACTGGCGGGGTTGTTGGGATCGCGCAGCGCGGCGTCGGAGGTCTGGGCTCCAAGCGATACGTTGGCGATGGCCATTTCGTCCTCGCCGGTGTTGGGATCGAACTTGTGCGCCTCCATCGGCGGCAGCACGGGCGCTTCCTGCTCCGGCGGGACGATCTCGACCCGCATCAGCTGCGCCGTGACCGCCTCGCGCAGATGCGCACTCATCTCCTGGAAGAGATTGAAGGCTTCGGTCTTATACTCCTGCAAGGGATCGCGCTGGCCGTAACCGCGCAGGCCGATAACCTGGCGCAGATGGTCGAGCATGATCAGATGCTCGCGCCAGAGGTGGTCGAGCGTCTGCAGCAGGATGGTCTTCTCGACGTAACGCATCACGTCGGGGCCCCATTGCGCCACCTTGGCCGCCATATGCTCGTCGGCGCGGTTCTCGATGCGCGTGAGCAGCTCCTCGTCGGCGATGCCCTCTTCCTTGGCCCATTCGTCGACCGGCAGGTCGAGATCGAGCACGCGCTTCAGCTCTTCCTTCAGGCCGGCGACGTCCCACTGCTCGGCATAGGCATGCTCCGGCACGTGCTTGGCGACGAGATCGTCGATGAAGGCGTGGCGCATGTCGTTGACGGTCTCGGCGACGCTCTCGTCCTTCATCAGGTCGATACGCTGGTCGAAGATCACCTTGCGCTGGTCGTTCTGGACGTTGTCGAACTTGAGCAGATTCTTGCGGATGTCGAAGTTGCGCGCCTCGACCTTCTGCTGCGCCTTCTCCAGCGCCTTGTTGATCCAGGGATGGATGATGGCCTCGCCCTCTTGCAGGCCGAGACGCTGCAGCATGCTGTCGAGACGATCCGAACCGAAGATGCGCATCAGATCGTCTTCCAGCGACAGGAAGAATTTCGAACGGCCGGGATCGCCCTGACGGCCGGAACGGCCGCGCAGCTGGTTGTCGATACGGCGGGATTCGTGGCGCTCGGAACCCATGATGTAGAGGCCGCCGGGCTTGGTCACGGTCTTGGCGGGCTTGTTGCCCTTCGCCGGCTCGATCTCGACGATCTCTTCGGCCTTCAGCACGATCTCGCGGAAGCGCTCGACGTCGGCCTTGATCTGCTCGATCTTCCTGGCCTTCTCGGCCTCGTCCTCGATGCCCGCGGTCTCCTTCGGGATGCGCATCTCGAGCGAGCCGCCGAGCTTGATGTCGGTACCGCGTCCGGCCATGTTGGTGGCGATCGTGATCGCGCCGGGCACGCCGGCCTCCGCGACGATATAGGCTTCCTGCTCGTGGAAGCGCGCATTCAGCACCGCGAACAGTTTCGCCGGCTTGCCGGCACGGGCGGCAGCGTAGAGCTTGTCGAGCGCGTTATCCTTGCCGAAATCGATCTGCTTGTAGCCGTTCTGCTTCAGAAACTCGGCCAGCACTTCCGATTTCTCGATCGACGCCGTGCCGACCAGCACCGGCTGGAGCCGCGAATTGGCGCGCTCGATCTCGGCGAGGATGGCCGTGTATTTTTCCTTGTGAGTGCGATAAACCTCATCGTCCTCGTCGAGACGGCCGATCGGCACGTTGGTCGGGATCTCCACGACTTCGAGCTTGTAGATGTCGAACAGCTCGTCGGCTTCCGTCAGCGCCGTACCGGTCATGCCGGCGAGCTTCTCGTACATCCGGAAATAGTTCTGGAAGGTGATCGAGGCGAGCGTCTGGTTTTCCGGCTGGACCTGCACGTGTTCCTTGGCTTCGAGCGCCTGGTGCAGGCCTTCCGAATAGCGGCGGCCGGCCATCATGCGTCCGGTGAACTCGTCGATGATGACGACCTCGTCGTCGCGCACGATGTAGTCCTTGTCGCGCGTGAACAGCGTGTGCGCGCGCAGCGCCTGGTTGATGTGGTGCACAACGGAAACGTTCTCGACGTCGTAAAGCGATTCGCCCTTGAGCTGGCCGGCATCGCGCAGCAGGGTCTCGATCTTCTCCATGCCGGCTTCGGTCAGCGTCACCGTGCGCTGCTTCTCGTCGACGTCGTAGTCGGTCTTGTCGAGCTTGGGCAGGAAGCCGTCGATGGTGTTATAGAAATCGGAGCGGTCGTCGAGCGGGCCGGAGATGATCAGCGGCGTGCGCGCCTCGTCGATCAGGATGGAGTCGACCTCGTCGACGATGGCGTAGAAGTGCGGGCGCTGGACCATGTCCTCGAGCCGGTACTTCATGTTGTCGCGCAGATAGTCGAAGCCGTATTCGTTGTTGGTGCCGTAGGTGATGTCGCAGGCATAGGCGGCCTTGCGCTCGGCATCGTCGAGGCCGTGGACGATCACGCCTGTGGTCATGCCGAGGAAGCCGTAGATCTGGCCCATCCAGCCGGAGTCGCGGCGGGCGAGGTAGTCGTTGACGGTGACGACGTGGACGCCCTTGCCGGCGAGCGCGTTGAGGTAGACCGCAAGGGTCGCCACCAGCGTCTTGCCTTCGCCGGTCTTCATCTCGGCGATGTCGCCCTCGTGCAGCACCATGCCGCCGATCAGCTGGACGTCGAAATGGCGCTGGCCGAGTGTGCGCTTGGCGGCCTCGCGCACGGTGGCGAAGGCGGGGACCAGCAGGTCGTCCAGCGTCTTGCCCTCGCCGAGCTGTTTCTTGAAGTCGGCGGTGCGGGCCTTGAGCGCCTCGTCGGAGAGCTTCGAGACCTCGGCCTCCAGCGCGTTGATCGCGTTGACGCGGGACTGATATCCCTTCACCCGCCGGTCGTTGGCGGAACCGAAAAACTTGCGGGCGAGCGCGCCGATCATGACTAGTTCCTATGTTCGCGAATTAACCGCGTGGGCCCAAGAAGTTGTCACCCGCCCGCCTATCAACTCACCGTGACGCCTCGCGGCGTCAAAGCCCGGACTGCGGGGGTCATCCGCCATATGGGTGGGAATTGGGCAAGTCTGGGTTCAACGGCCAAAAACGCAGCAAAATAAACGCCATCGCCATGGTCGCGACCGGGCAGAGATATGGCCCGGTCAGGGCCTTGTCAACGGCGGGCGCATTGCGGCTAATTCATCATTTTGACAGACTTTTCGCGTTGCCAAGCCCCCCTGAATTGGGCGAGTGTCCGCCCCGCTCGAGCAGCCCCCTGCTTCAACATAAGGATTTTTCATGACCACCTCGTTCCCGGTAACCAAAACCGGCCTGCGCTTCGGCCTCGCCACCGCCCTCGTGGGCTGCCTTGCGCTGGCGCTGATCGCAGGTCCCGGCCGGGCTGCCGACGATCCGGTCCTGGCAAAGGTCAATGGCGCTGAAATCAAGAAGAGCGACGTTACCATGGCCGAGGAGGAACTCGGGCCGAGCCTCGCCCAGATGGACCCGGCAACCAAGGACGAGAACGTTCTGTCCTTCCTCATCGACATGAAGATCGTCGGCAAGGCCGCCGAGGACAAGAAGGTCGCCGACAGCGAGGAGTTCAAGAAGCGCCTGGCATTCGCCCGCACCCGCCTGCTGATGGACAGCCTGCTGGCTCAGGAAGGCAAGGCCGCCACCACCCCCGACGCCATGAAAAAGGTCTATGAGGAGGCCTCCAAGCAGATCACCGGCGAGCAGGAAGTGCGCGCCCGCCACATCCTGGTCGAGACCGAGGACGAGGCCAAGGCGGTGAAGGCCGAGCTCGACAAGGGCGCCGATTTCGCCGAGTTGGCCAAGAAGAAGTCCAAGGATCCGGGCTCGGCCGACGGCGGCGATCTCGGCTTCTTCACCAAGGAGCAGATGGTGCCGGAATTCTCGGCTGTCGCCTTCGCGCTGGAGCCGGGCAAGATCTCCGACCCCGTGAAGTCGCAGTTCGGCTGGCACGTCATCAAGGTCGAGGAAAAGCGCAACCGCAAGGCGCCTGATTTCGAGCAGGTCAAGGCCCAGATCGAGCAGTACGTCACCCGCAAGGCCCAGGCCGACTACGTCGCCAAGCTGCGTGCGGAAGCCAAGGTCGAGCGGCTGGATCAGCCGGCGGCGGACGCCAAACCGGCAGACGCAGCCAAGCCGTCCGACAGCAAGATGGCGCCGCCTGCAAAGAAGTAAGACCGCGAAGACGTAAGAATTCGCTGTCACTTCACGGACGCCAAGAGTATCTAACGTCGCAATGGCCGGGCCACTTGATGGTCCGGCCATCTGCATATCCAGACCCCACCAAGGCGCCCCGCGATGTCCTCCTCCGTCTCTCCCCTCGCCCCGAAAAACGTTCCCGATATGCCCGTGATCGCGGGCATTCGTCTTGCGACGGCCGAGGCCGGCATCCGCTACAAGAACCGCACCGACGTGCTGCTGGCGGTGATGGACAAGGGCACCGCGGTCGCCGGCGTCTTCACCAAATCGAAGTGCCCCTCCGCACCCGTGGAATGGTGCCGCGCCAAGCTGAAGGGCGGCAAGGCGCGCGCACTCGTCGTCAATTCCGGCAACGCCAATGCCTTTACCGGCAAGACCGGCCGCGCCTCCACCGCGCTGACTGCGAAGATCGCGGCCAAGGCGGTCGGATGCAGCGAGGGCGAAATCTTCCTGGCCTCGACCGGCGTGATCGGCGAGCCGCTGGACGCGACCAAGTTCGACGGCGTGCTGGGCCGACTGGCTGAAGCCGCCGAGCCCGGCGACTACCTCACTGCTGCCAAGGCGATCATGACCACCGATACCTTCCCGAAGGTCGCGACCGCGACGGTCAAGCTCGGCAAGGCCAGGGTCACCATCAACGGTATGGCCAAGGGTGCCGGCATGATCGCCCCCGACATGGCGACGATGCTGTCCTTCATCTTCACCGACGCACCGATCGCGCCCGCGGCCTTGCAGGCGCTGCTCAAGGCCGGCGTCGAAGACACCTTCAACGCGGTGACGATCGATGGCGACACATCCACATCGGACACGCTGCTGGCCTTCGCCACCGGCGCTGCCGCCGAGCACGGCGCCCCGAAGATCAGCCGCGCCAGTGATCCGCGCCTGAAAGCGTTCGTCAAAGCCTTCAATCAGGTGCTCGCCAACCTTTCAGAGCAAGTGGCCCGCGACGGCGAGGGCGCGCGCAAGCTGGTCGAGATCACGGTCGAGGGCGCCAAGACCAAGGCCTCCGCGCGCAAAATCGCGATGTCGATCGCCAACTCGCCGCTGGTCAAGACCGCGATCGCCGGCGAGGACGCCAATTGGGGTCGCGTCGTGATGGCGGTCGGCAAGGCTGGCGAGCCGGCCGATCGCGACAAGCTCTCGATCTCCTTCAACGGCATCCGCGTCGCCAAGAGCGGCGCGCGCGATCCCGATTATGACGAGGCGCAGGTGTCGGAAGCGATGAAGGCGCCGGAAATCGCGATCAAGGTCTCGCTCGGCCTCGGCAAGGGCCGCGACCGCGTGCTGACCTGCGACCTCACCAAGGAATATGTCGCGATCAACGGCGATTACAGGTCGTAGCTCTCCGCTTGCGGGGAGAGGTGGGCACCTCACCCCGAGATGCGCGCATCCGCAACCGCCTTCTTGAACAGCGCGTTCATGGCATCCGCGATGCCCTGGGTCGGGCTGACCTCGAAATAGAACCCGGGTGAGGCGCAGCTCTGCATGTTCTGCGCGACCTGGCTGTTCGGCGATGGGCCGAACGGGCCCTGGTTGAATGGGTCGATCCAGTCCATGTACCACTTGTTGGTCGGCAGTTTCAGATACGTGGTGTACAGCACTGCAATCTTGATCCCGCGATCTTTCATCGCCTTGCAGAGCGAGGCATTGAGCGGCGACTGACATCGCGAGCTGCCCGAGAGCGGCTTCAGGCAGCCCGCGTTGCTTTCGTCGGCAACGCCATCGGAAACGAAGAATAGATATTTTAGGGGCGAGTTGGACGTGCCGCTTCCAGGATTCGGGATCTCGTTGCTGATCGCCGGAAAGAGCGTACTGAACTGCGTATCCTGGTCCTTGGTATAGCTGTCATTGTTGCCGTAGACGCCCATCAGGTCGATGTTGCCGGCCGCCGTCTTGGCGCTCGACAGACTCGACGAGAGCGAGAACAATGCGCGCAGACCGATCGTCTTGGACGAGGCGCCGAAATCGTAGATCGCCATGCGAAACTGATTGGAATAGGTCTGCGTGGCAGCAGCCGTGTCCATCAGCGACTGCGTCGCGCTGCGCAGCACGTCGATCCGGGTCGTCACGCCGAGCGTCTTGGCCAGATTGTAGTAGTTGTTGGAGTCGTTGTAGTCGTGGCAGGCGAAGGCGCATTTGCCGGACGTGTTGTTGACCATCTTGGTCACGTCGTCCGGCGTCGCCGCCACGCCCATCGACGGCGAATTGTCCAGCAGCAGGTAGAAGTCGATATAGAGCGGCATGCTGGCCGTCGCTTTCGACGTACCGGTCAGCGCCAGTGCGGTCTTGCCGATCAGGCCGAGAAACATGGTGTTGATGGTGGCGTTGAACGCGACAGTCGAGGTGACGGTCGAGCCGGTCTTGACCACGGTCGGCGTGACGCTGTTGAGGGTGTAGCCGGTCAGATTGGCGCGATTGGCGTTGAAGAGGTTCGTGGCGTCGGTGACGCCGACGGAAATCGAGCCATCCGACGTCATGGTGCCGGCGGCCTTGAAGGCCGGCGACGCCTTGGCGATCGAGCCGACGCTGGCGGCGTCGGCCGCGGCCTGAAGCTTGGCCCGGGTCTGCGTCGCGCGCGAATAGTCGACCGCGCAGCCGACCGCGGTGATCAGCGGGACGCAGGCGATCGCGAAGATCACCGCGATATTGCCGCCCCGGTCGTGGACGAACCGGCGAATGATGGTGGAAAGCGTAGCGCGCATGGTTCGGGCCCGGAATGGTTAAGCGTTTCCACCCTAGGAACCCTTGATTAAATATGACTTATGGAACCCTGGAAACGCCGGCCGCGACGGGGTTAAGAAACCGTTGCGGGTGATCTTCAGCGAGCGACATTGACGTATGGCCGATCTGAAACTGACATTGGTTGTGGCCTGCGCGCTGATCGACGCCGACAAGCGCGTCCTGATCGCGCAACGCCCCGAGGGCAAGACGCTGGCCGGCCTCTGGGAGTTTCCCGGCGGCAAGTGTGAACCCGGCGAACGGCCGGAGCAGAGCCTGATCCGCGAGCTGAGCGAGGAGCTCGGCATCACCGTCGCCGAGCCGTGCCTGGCGCCGCTGACCTTTGCGAGCTACGGCTACGAGACCTTCCACCTCCTGATGCCGCTCTACATCTGCCGGCGCTGGGAGGGACAGGTCACGCCGCGCGAAGGCCAAAACCTCGCTTGGGTCCGCGCCAACAAGCTGCGCGACTACCCGATGCCGCCCGCGGACATTCCGCTGATCCCGCATTTGATCGATCTGTTGATGTGAGCACGGGCCTCATCCTGGGAGACCGCGAAGCGCGTCGTCTCGAAGGATGGCGACACGGGAAGAGCCGGGCCTGCATGGTTCGAGACGGCGCTTACGCGCCTCCTCGCCATGAGGATCACTCCTTCCCCGCCTTCTTCACCGCGTCCGCCAGGCTCGCCTTCGCCGAACCCGGCTTCAGCGGTTGCTGCTGGCTCGCATGCGGGGCCCAGCCGGAGAGCCAGATGATGTCGAAGGTCGCACGGATCCGGCCGTCGGCATCGGCAAAGCGTTCGGCATAAATTTCCGCCATCCGCAACAGCGTCGCGCGCCGCGACGGCGTGCGCCGCCGCTCGATCAGCACATTGGCCGCGCCCATGCGGCGGAGATCCTGCATCAGCGCGAACGCATTGCCGTAGCGCACCACGACACGGTCGACATCGGTCACCGGCAGCGCAAAGCCCGCCCGCTGCAATAGCGCGCCGATGTCGCGCAAATCAGCGAATGGCGCCACGCGCGGCGACACGCCGCCCTCGCATTCGGCCTCCGCCGCCGCAAAAGCCTGCCGCAGCTCGGTCAGGCTGTCGCCGCCGATCATCGCGGCGAGCAGCAAGCCATCGGGCTTGAGCGCGCGCCGAATTTGCGCGAGCACGCCAGGCAAATCGTTGACGAATTGCAGCGCCAGCGCGGAGACGACGAGATCGAGGCTTTCCGGCGCGAAGGGCAGTTTCTCGGCACCGGCCGCATCGAGAGCGATGTGCGCGATAGACGGAAGCCGCGTACGCAGGTC
Organism: Bradyrhizobium sp. MOS003; assembly: GCF_003020125.1. Taxonomy (GTDB): domain Bacteria; phylum Pseudomonadota; class Alphaproteobacteria; order Rhizobiales; family Xanthobacteraceae; genus Bradyrhizobium. The sequence goes on from NZ_PYFW01000002.1 coordinate 814,190, forward strand.
CGCAAGACCTTCGCCGGGCGTCCAGAGGTCGGCCGCCGCGGGGAAATCCCGCATCACCGCGGCCAGCCGGTCAGACATGTCCTCGGCGACCCGGTCGAGCAGGAAGCCCACGGCACCTTGCGCCTGCGCCCGCCGCTGCCGCGCATGCAGCAAGGCGCGATCGAACAAAGCGGGCGGGGTTTGGGGTGTCTGGGCCATGCCGCTGGTTATGCCGATCCAAGTCGTTCTGGCAATCGCTCTCGTGTCCCGGGCGCGGTGCGGCACGCGGTGACGCTCCGCAGAACCGGGATCCAGAATGCGGCACCGTACGATTCGGTGAGATCGGCCCCGGCTCTGCAGCGCACCGCCGAAGTGGCGCTGCACTGCGTCCGGGGCACGAGGACATGGCTTGAGCGCCGTCGAGCCGGACGCTAGCCTCCCCCCATGGAAGCCGACGCCGCCCCTTCCCGCTCCATCGCCGCCCCTCTGCGGACCGCATGGTCGGCGGGCCGCCACCTCGTGTCGCGTGCGGCGCGGCTGGCGCTGGACATCGCGCTGCCGACGCTGTGCGTGTCCTGCCGCGAGCCGGTCGAGGGCGAAGGCGTCTGCGCGGCCTGCTGGGCGCGGCTGTCGTTCATCGAGCGGCCCTATTGCCCGCGGCTCGGCATTCCCTTCGTCTATGATCCCGGCCCCGACATGCTGTCGATGGAGGCGATCGCGAGCCCGCCGGCCTACCAGCGCGCCCGCGCGGCCGTCCGTTACGACGACATCGCGCGCACGCTGGTGCATGCGTTGAAATACCAGGACCGCACCGATCTGGCGCCCGCGATGGGCCGCTGGATGGCGCGGGCGGGCGGCGAATTGCTAGCCGGCGCCGACATGCTGGTGCCGGTGCCCCTGCATTGGCGGCGGGCCTGGCGCCGCCGCTACAACCAGTCCGGGGCGCTGGCGCAAATCATCGAGCGGCAGAGCGGGGTCAAGGCGAGAACCGAGGTGCTGCGCCGGGTGCGCGCCACCGAGCAGCAGATCGGCCTGTCGCGGGCCCAGCGCGCCACCAATGTGCAGGGCGCGTTCCAGGTATCCCCCGACCGTCAGGCGGAAATCCAGGGCCGCCGCATTGTCCTAATCGACGACGTCCTGACCTCGGGGGCGACACTGGATGCCTGTGCGCGGGTCCTGCTCCGGGCCAAAGCCGCCCAGGTCGACGTGCTGGTCTTCGCCCGGGTTGTCGAGAGCGGCCCTCGTCCCATATAATTCAATGACTTCATGACATGAGAGCGCCGGACGCCATGACTGCTGCTGTCGAGATCTACACCAGGCCGGGCTGCGGCTATTGTTCCGCGGCGAGGTCTCTGCTGACCCGCAAGAAGGCGAATTTCACCGAATTTGACGTCGCCAAGAACCCCTCATGGCGGGACGAGATGTACGACCGCGCCGGCGAGGGCTCGACCTTTCCGCAGATCTGGATCGGCGGAACCCATATCGGCGGCTGCGACGATCTCTACGCGCTCGATCGCGAGGGCAAGCTCGACGGGATGCTCGAAGGTGTGAAGGCCAACTCATGAGCGAGAACCGCACGTTCACCGCCGCCATGGTGCAGATGCGCACCGGCCTGATGCCCGAGCCGAGCCTCGCCCAGGCGACGAAGCTGATCCGGCAGGCGGCCGCCAACGGCGCCGACTACGTGCAGACGCCCGAAGTCAGCAACATGATGCAGCTGAACCGCAAAGCGCTGTTCGAGCATCTGCAGGGCGAGGAGGACGACACCTCGCTGAAGGCCTACCGCGCGCTCGCGGCTGAATTGAAGATCCACATCCATGTCGGCTCGCTGGCGCTGCGCTTCTCGGACGAAAAAGCGGTCAACCGCTCCTTCCTGATCGGGCCCGAGGGCAATGTGCTCGCGAGCTATGACAAGATCCACATGTTCGACATCGAGCTGCCGGACGGCGAGAGCTATCGCGAATCCGCCAATTACCAGCCGGGCGAGACCGCGGTGATCTCCGATTTGCCGTGGGGCCGCGTCGGATTGACGATCTGCTACGATGTCCGCTTCCCCGCGCTTTACCGCGCGCTGGCCGAGAGCGGCGCATACTTCATCACCGTGCCCTCGGCCTTCACCCGCAAGACCGGCGAAGCGCACTGGCACGTGCTGCTGCGCGCGCGCGCGATCGAGACGGGCTGTTTCATCTTCGCCGCGGCCCAGGCCGGCACGCACGAGAACAAGCGCGAGACTTACGGCCATTCGCTGATCATCGATCCCTGGGGCGAGATCCTCGCCGAGGGCGATGTCGAGCCCGGCATCATCATGGCCAGGATCGACCCGGCCAAGGTCGAGACCGCACGCCGCGCGATCCCCTCGCTCCAGCACGGCCGTCGTTTCGGCGTCGCCGACCCCAAGGCCGGGCCGGACCATCTGCACCTCGTGCGGGGATCGGCATGATCCGCTACGCGCTCCACTGCGACCGCAACCACGAATTCGAAAGCTGGTTCCAGAGTTCGTCGGCGTATGATTCGCAGGTGAAGCGCAAGCTGGTGACCTGCCCGATCTGCGGCTCGGCCAAGGTCGAGAAGGCGATCATGGCCCCGCGCATCGTCGGCAAGAAGGGCCGCGGCCGTGCAGCGCCGCCGCCTGAGCCCGCGGCCACTCCCGCGCCCGAGGCTGCGCCGTCAGGACCGACCTCACTGCTGATGGCGCAGGAGAAAGAGCTGCGTAGCAAGCTGAAGGAGCTGCGCGATCACATCGTGAAGAACGCCGACAATGTCGGCGAGCGCTTTGCCAACGAAGCCCGCGCGATGCATTACGGCGACAAGGAGCACCGTCCGATCTACGGCGAGGCCTCGCCGGAGGAGGCGAAGTCGCTGATCGACGAGGGCATCGAGGTGTCGCCGCTGCCGACATTGCCGGAAGACCGGAACTAGGCCCCCACCAGCACCGCCACGCCGATGATGATCAGCGCGATGCCTGCAAGCTCGCGCGGCGCGATCGGCTGCTTGAACGAGTAATACGCCACCGCTTGCGCGAACAGCACCTCGATCAGGGCGAGCGTGCGGACATTGGCGGCGGCCGTCAGCGCGAACGCCAAAAACCAGAACTGCGAGGCGAAGGCGCCCATGAAGCCCGCCAGCATCGACGGCTTCCACAGGCCGAGGATCGCCTGCAGCACCTTCGGCGCACGCCAGAGCAGATAGATCGTCAGCACGAGCGTCTGCACGAACAGGCCGAGCACCAGCGTGAACGAGGCCGCGGTCACGAACGAGACGCCGGGCACGTTGATGATGGCGCCGCGAAAGCCGACAGCGGACAACGCGAACGCCGCCGCGGCAACGAGCCCGGTGATGGTCGGCTTCAGCTCCGCAAAACTCTTCTCGCCGCCGGACCTGAGCGCGGTGATGACGACGCCGATTGTCGCGATCACGATCGCCAGCACCTTCAGCCAGGTCAGGTGGTCGCCGAGGAAGACGAAGCCGAAGATCGCGGTCTGGATCGCCTCGGTCTTCAGATACGCCGTCGTCACCACGAAGGAACGGTCGTTCATGGCGAGCAGCATCAGGCCGGTGGCGACGATCTGGCTGAGCGCGCCGAGCAGCAGCCACGGCCAGAACACGGAGGGCGGCGGGCCGAGATGATCGCCGGTCGCGATCAGCACCACGCCCAGAAATAGTAGCGAGAACGGAAAGCCGAACAGGAAGCGGATATTGGTCGCTCCCCAGGTCCCCAACGGCTTCGTCAGCGACCGCTGCATCGCATTGCGCGCGACCTGGCCCAGCGCGGCGACGACGGTGAAGGGAATCCAGAGGCTGGCGACGGTGAACATGGGATGGGGCTAATGCAGGGAAGGGACCGCAACCAACCTGCCGCTAGCGCTCAAGCAGGTCAATCACGCCCACGTCATAGGAGCGATGCTTGAGCCTGCTTACGCCCTCACACCATTCCTTCCGCCACCACCATGTAGTTCACGTCCATATCAGACGAGAGCGACCATTTGTCGGCGAAGGGCGAGTAGACCACGCCGGTCTGCTCGGTGATGACGAGGCGGTTGTCGAGCAGGTATTTTGTCAGTTCGTCGGGGGTCACGAACTTGTTCCATTCGTGGGTGCCGCGCGGCAGCCAGCGCAGCACGTATTCGGCGCCGACGATGGCGAGCGCAAAGCTCTTCCAGTTGCGGTTCAGCGTCGAGACCACCATGAGGCCGTTCGGCTTCAGCATCGCGGCGCAGCGCTTCAGGAAGACGCCGACATCGACGACGTGCTCGACCACCTCCATCGCCAGCACGATGTCGAAGCGCTCGCGCGGATCGATCTCCTCCACCGTGGTGCAGCGATAGTCGATCGCAAGATGGCCCTTGTCGGCATGCAGCTTCGCCGTGGCGATGTTGCTCTGGGACGGATCGACGCCGATCACCTGCGCCCCGAGCCGCGACAGCGGCTCGCACAACAGGCCGGCGCCGCAGCCGATGTCGAGCACGCGCAAGCCGCCGAGGCAATTGAGGCTGCGCACATTGCGCTCGAACTTGCGGCAGGCAGCATCGCGGATATAGCCGAGCCGCAGGGGATTGATCCGGTGCAGCGGCGCCATCTTGCCGTTGGGGTCCCACCACTCCGCCGAGAGTTTCGAGAATTTCGCGATCTCGGCGGCATCGACGGTCGAGCCCTGCTGCGGGCTTGCGGTTGCGGAAGTATCTTGCTGCATGCTCATGGTTACGCGCGGTCCTACCGCGTGGTGATCGAACTACGGAAGGCGAGCGGCGAGGCGATCGTCCGGATGGTTTCGCGACCCTCGCCGACCCCGTTGATGGTCACATCGCCGTAGTTGAGAATACGTCCAAGAATGGTCTGATTGACGTCGACGCTCTCGACCTTGTCGAGCGCCATCTCGAAGGTGCGGCGCTTGATGAAGCCGGTCTTGTGCACGACCCTGAGATTGGTGACGTCAGTCTCGGTGGTGAAGCGGTGGAACCAGCCCTTTAAGGTCCAATAGAGCGCCGCGAGCGCGACCAGGCCGGAGGCGACGAGACAGAGGAGGACGAGCCCTTCGACGATGGTCTGCCGGGACGTCACGAAGAGCGCGCCGGCCACGATCCAGGCCACGATGGCCGGGAAATAGAAGATCCAGTGCGCATTGGTCGAATACAGCACCTTTTCGCCGGGCTGCAGAATCTCGTCGATGTAACGCGCCATGACCTCGGTTAACCCATTGCCGCACCCGGTCCCGCAGGAACCCGCTTGCCCCCGGCCCCGCCGCTATGTATACGCGCGGTCGGTGTCCGCAGGCACCTGTCCGGTGCGGGTCACCATACTGATCCCTTTGAAGGAATGCACGCGTCGTCATGAGCCGCCTCGTGATGAAATTCGGCGGCACATCCGTCGCCAACATCGAACGTATCCGCAACGTCGCACGCCATGTGAAGCGTGAGGTCGACGCCGGCCACGAAGTGGCCGTGGTCGTCTCGGCGATGTCCGGGAAAACCAACGAGCTGGTGGCCTGGTGCACCGAGGCCTCGCCGATGCACGACGCGCGCGAATACGACGCCGTCGTCGCCTCCGGCGAACAGGTGACCTCCGGCCTGCTCGCCATCGCGCTCCAGGGCATGGGCATTCAGGCCCGCTCCTGGCAGGGCTGGCAGATCCCGATCAAGACCAGCGACGCCCACGCCTCGGCCCGGATCGAGGACATCGACGGCAGCGAAATCATCAAGCGTTTCAGGGAGCGCAAGGAGGTCGCGGTCATCGCCGGCTTCCAGGGTATCGAGCCCAAGACGGGCCGCATCACCACGCTCGGCCGCGGCGGCTCAGACACCTCGGCCGTGGCGATCGCCGCCGCCGTCAAGGCCGACCGCTGCGACATCTACACCGACGTCGACGGCGTCTACACCACCGACCCGCGAATCGTGCCGAAGGCCAAGCGGCTCGACAAGATCGCATTCGAAGACATGCTGGAACTGGCCTCCCAGGGCGCAAAAGTGCTCCAGGTCCGCTCGGTGGAACTCGGCATGGTCCACAACATGCCGATCTTCGTCCGTTCGAGCTTCGACAAGCCCGAGGATATCGACCCGCATGCCAACCAGCCGCCCGGCACGCTGATCTGCAGCGAGGAGGAGATCATGGAAAGCCACGTCGTCACCGGCATCGCCTTTTCGAAGGACGAGGCCCAGATCTCGGTGCGCCAGATCGAGGACAAGCCGGGCGTTGCCGCCTCGATCTTCGGCCCGCTGGCGGATGCCAACATCAACGTCGACATGATCGTTCAAAACGTCTCGGAGGACGGCAAGACCACCGACCTCACCTTTACGGTGCCGGCGGCCGATTATACCCGCGCCAAGGACACGATTACCGCTGCCAAGGCCAAGATCGGTTATGCGCGGCTCGATACCGCCACCGATGTCGCAAAAATCTCGGTGATCGGCAGCGGCATGCGCAGCCACGCAGGCGTCGCCGCCCAGGCGTTCTCGGCCCTTGCCGGGCGGAATATCAACATCCGGGCCATTACAACCTCCGAGATCAAGTTCTCGGTTTTGATCGACACCGCCTATACCGAGCTTGCGGTGCGCACCCTGCATACGCTCTACGGTCTCGATCAGGCCTGAAGCACATCCATCGTCGCGCTTCAGGTTGTTGTTTGAGCATGGCCTTTCCGGAAAATCGCTTCGCACTTTTGCGGACCATGCATGGACTAATTTTCTCTTAGCGGTCGCAGCAAACGCTGAGGTCCCCACACATTCGCGTTTGGCAGGCGTTTTGCTTGGCAAAACAAGCCTCAATTCGCTATACGGCGAACAGGGTGGGCTGCCGCAGACTGTGTCCCAGTTCATGGCGGCGCTGATTCGGTACAAGCGCTGATCTCAAGTAGATTTTAGGTTTGTGCCTGCGCCGGACGAACAATTTGGTTGTTTTTCTGGATTTTTGGGCCAGCCGCCGGCCGATACCGCCGGGCCGGGCAGACGGAGGAGATTGAGGGGACATGCGGAGCGCGTCGGGAGGTCCCCGCGTCTTGTTGAGACGGCTCCGCGAAACCATGGCGGAGCAGGTCTCGGCCCAGGAGCGGCTGGACAAGATCGTGGTGCTGATCGCCGCCAACATGGTGGCCGAAGTGTGCTCGGTCTACGTGCTGCGCGTCGACAACACGCTGGAGCTCTACGCCACCGAGGGCCTCAACCGCGAGGCCGTCCACCACACCGTGCTGAGCGCCCATGAGGGCCTGGTCGGCCTCGTCGCCAGCGAGGCGACTCCGCTCAATTTGAGCGACGCGCAGAGCCATCCCGCCTTCTCGTTCCGCCCGGAGACCGGCGAAGAAATCTACCACTCCTTCCTCGGCGTGCCGATCCTGCGCGCCGGCAACACGCTCGGCGTGCTGGTGGTGCAGAACCGCGCCAAGCGCAATTATGTCGAGGAGGAGCTCGAGGCGCTGCAGACCACCGCCATGGTGCTGGCGGAGCTGATCGCTTCCGGCGAACTGTCCGCGCTGGCCCAGCCAGGCCTGGAGCCGGCCGCGCGCCATTCCGCGCAGAAGGTCGGTGCGATCCTGTCGGAAGGCATCGCGCTCGGCCATGTCGTGCTGCACGAGCCGCGTGTCGTCATCAAGGACTACATCGCCGAGGACCTGCCCAAGGAAATCAAGCGGCTCGACACCGCGCTGGCCAAGCTCCGCGCCGATCTCGACCGCATGCTGGAGCGCGGCGACGTCGCCGAGGGCGGCGAGCATCGCGAGGTGCTGGAAGCCTACCGCATGTTCGCCAACGACCAGGGCTGGTCGCACAAGCTGCATGAGGCGGTCGCCACCGGCCTCACCGCGGAAGCCGCGGTCGAGCGCGTGCAGTCCGACACCCGCGCGCGCATGCTGCGCTCGACCGATCCCTATTTGCGCGACCGGCTGCACGATCTCGAAGATCTCGGCTACCGCCTGATGCGTCAGCTGGTCGGCCAGGACCACGCGCCGTCACGCGAGCAGCTGCCCGACAACGCCATCGTCATCGCCCGCGCGATGGGGCCGGCAGCGCTGCTCGACTACGACCGCAAGCGCCTGCGCGGCATCATATTGGAAGAAGGCACCGCCAATTCCCACGTTTCGATCGTGGCGCGCGCACTCGGCATTCCCGCGGTCGGCGAGGTGCCGAATGCGCCTGGTATCGCCGATCCCGGCGACGCCGTCATCGTCGACGGCACCTCCGGCATGATCTATGTGCGCCCGTCGCAGGAGGTCGAGGCGGCCTTCGCCGAGCGCGTGCGCTTCCGCGCCCGCCGCCAGGCGCAATATCTGGCGCTGCGCGACCGGCCCTGCGTCACCAGGGACGGCCAGAAGGTCGAGTTGATGATCAACGCAGGTCTCGCCATCGACCTGCCGCATATCGAGGACACCGGCAGCGCCGGCATCGGCCTGTTCCGCACCGAGCTGCAGTTCATGGTCGGCCAGAGCCTGCCGCGGACCAGCGACCAGCTGGCGCTGTATCGCACCGTGCTCGATGCCGCCGGCACCAAGCCCGTCACCTTCCGCACCCTCGACATCGGCGGCGACAAGGCGCTGCCCTATATGGAAGCCGTGATCGAGGAAAATCCCGCCCTCGGCTGGCGCGCGATCCGGCTTGGGCTCGATCGTCCCGGCCTGTTGCGAGGCCAGATCCGTGCGCTCTTACGTGCCGGCGGCGGCCGCGCGCTGCGCATCATGTTCCCGATGATCTCGGAGGTCGCCGAATTCGATTCGGCGAAGGCGCTGGTCGAACGCGAGCTGACTTATCTGCGCCAGCACGGCCATACGCTGCCGGAGCGCATCGACATCGGCACCATGGTCGAGGTCCCCGCGCTGCTCTACCAGCTCGACGAGCTCCTGAAGAAGGTCGACTTCATCTCGGTCGGCTCCAACGATCTGTTCCAGTTCCTCTTCGCGGTCGACCGCGGCAACGCAAAGGTCTCCGAGCGCTTCGACACCATGTCGGCGCCGATCCTGCGCGCGCTGCGCGACATCGCGCGCAAGTCGCAGGCGGCGAAGAAGTCGCTCTCGCTCTGCGGCGAGATGGCGTCCAAGCCGATCGGCGCACTGGCCCTGATTGCGCTCGGCTACCACTCACTGTCGTTGTCGGCTACCGCACTCGGCCCGGTCAAGGCGATGGTCATCGATCTCGATGCCAAGAAGGCCGAAGCCATGCTCGGCCCGCTGCTGGACGCGCCGGCGGGCAGCGTCTCGATCCGGCAGAAGCTCACGGAATTTGCCGAAGCCGAAGGCCTGGCGTTGTAGCGGGCCTTGTCGCCGCTCCCCGCCGCCTCGCCGCCTTCCGCCATTTGAGACTGAATCGATGTCGTCACTCCCCGAAGCCAAACTGGACGTTCTGCTTGCACATCACGCCTCGCTCGAGGCCGAATCGCTCGGACAGCTCGCCTCCGAACGCTATGTGCAGATCACGCGCGAGCTCGCAGAGATCACCCCGCTGATCGACGCCGTGAAGGCCTATCGCGCGGCGGTCAAGGAGCTCGCCGACACCGAGGCGCTGATCGCCGACCCCGCGATCGATGCCGAGATGCGCGCCATGGCGGAAGCCGAGCGCGACGAACTCACGCCGAAAATCGAGGAACTGGTCCAGAAGATCCGCGTCGCGCTCTTGCCCAAGGACGCCATGGACGACCGCAACGTGGTGCTGGAAATCCGCGCCGGCACCGGCGGCGACGAGGCCTCGCTGTTTGCCGGCGACCTGTTCCGGATGTACGAGCGCTTCGCCGCCTTGCAGGGCTGGAAGGTCGAGGTGATCTCGGCCAGCGAAGGCACTGTCGGCGGCTACAAGGAAATCATCGCTGAAGTGCAGGGCCGCGGCGCGTTCTCCAAGCTGAAGTTCGAATCCGGCGTGCACCGCGTGCAGCGCGTGCCCGACACCGAGACGCAGGGACGTATCCATACATCTGCCGCGACTGTCGCCGTGATGCCGGAGGTCGAGGAAGTCGACGTCGACATCAAGAACGACGATCTCAGGATCGAGACCATGCGCGCGCAAGGCGCCGGCGGCCAGCACGTCAACAAGACCGAATCGGCGATCCGCATCACCCACATTCCGACCGGCATCGTGGTGATGATGCAGGACAGCCGTTCGCAGCACAAGAACCGCGCCTCCGCCATGAACATCCTGCGCTCGCGCATTTACGACGCCGAACAGCAGCGTCTCGACGCCGCACGCTCGGCCGAACGCAAGGAGAAGGTCGGCTCCGGCGACCGCTCCGAGCGCATCCGCACCTATAATTTCCCGCAAGGCCGCGTCACCGACCACCGCATCAACCTGACGCTCTACAAGCTGCCGCAGGTCATCGCGGGCGAGGCCCTTGGCGAATTGACCGAGGCTCTGACCACGGAGCACCAGGCCGCCCAGCTCGCCGCACAGGGCGCGGCAGCCTGAGCCCGCACCTCAGCGTTCTTTGGCCTGGAACGATCGCAAGATCTTGCCCAGGGCAGGTGCGGCGACGCTCAACTCGTCCAGATGGATGCGCGAGAGCGATCGCAGCTTCTGCTCGCCCTTGGCCGTCAGCTTGACCAGGACACGCCTCGCATCCTCGGGATCGGCCTGCCGGCCGATCAGCTTCAGTTTCGCCATGCGATCCACCAGTTCCACCGCCGTATGGTGCCGGATCAGGAGGAAGCCCGCGATGTCGCCGACGCTGGCGCCCTCGGGGCCGGCCAATCCCTTGATCGCCAGCAACGCCTGGTGCTGCTGCGGCGTCAATCCGGCGTCCTGGGCCGCGGCTTCGCTGAACGCGAGGAAAGTTCGCAGCTGGTAGCGGAAACGGGCAAGCGCCGCGTAGTCGGCATCACGCATCGCGGCGCCCTTGGCGGAGGCCTTGCGCACCATAGGTCCGGTCTTTCGTTTCGATTCAGCCATTCCTGCGACCTGCAGCCCGTCTGCGAAGTGGGCGCTGCCGAGCCTAGCAAGGAAGGACCGAGTGAACCAACCGACGGGCGGCGCGGATGCACAAATATCCGGGCCTCCCGGCTCCCTATTCGAAGCTGGACAGCAGCATCTTCACCAGAATGACCTGAAATGCGATCGGGATACGAACGCTCTTTCGCCTGATCGAACGCTGCAGCGCTCCGACGATCTCGGTGCTGGTCAGGCTGCCGGCCGACGCGTTGGTGATTAACTCGCCCCACATCTGGGCCAGCGAGCCGCCGGGCGGAATGACCGGCCTGATGGTCACGCCACAGCCCTGCGCCCAGTCGACGATCTCTCGCATCGTATGAGGGCCGCAATTGCGCGCGGTCGCGAGCCGCTCGGCCGTCAACTCCAACAGCAGTTCACGCGTGGGCGACCATGTTCCCTTCGGCGGTTGCTCGCCGGTCAGCTCGACCGCGAGCTCCTTGAGGACGTTCTGGGCGCGCACGCTCAGCTTCTGCATCGGACCAGGAGCCCGCTTCGCCTGAACTGAACCAAGCGCCGGTCCCCACTGGCCGGCAGACCGGCGCGGCTCGGATACGCGGGGCACTTCGCCGGACTGCGGCGCTGCGCGCGCATCGCTCCCCTCTCCGGCCGGCCGAGCCGTCTCCTGGTGCTCCGCCTCCTGCGGCCAAGAGGGTCGCTTCCGGGCACCCGCTGCTGTCGTCTGCCGCGCCATTTCTATTGCCCAACCTGCCTGCCTCGTACTCACAAAGGCTAATATATATCGGGATACGATATGTTTTCACGTGATAATTTTCGTCGTTCGACCAAAGACGAAATTGACAGAAGGCCTTCACAAGCAATGGTTACGTCCAGGAGCTACACGCGGACGTGACGTGCCCGGCGCAGGCAGACCCTCGAGGTCGACAGCCGGACAAGTCGTGTTTTGCCTGCAAACAAGAACGATATCCGGAGGAAACGATCATGACTGACTACCTCATTCGCCGCGGCCTCTCGCGCCGCGGCCTGCTCCAGACCACGGCCGGCCTCATCGGCGGCTCGATGCTCCCGGCGATGCCGGCCTTTGCCGAGGACAAGCCTGCGATCGGCACCTATCCTGCGGGCGTCTCGGGTTCCACCGCCTTCATCGGCATCTCGGTTCCGCGCACCGGCACCTATGCCGTGCAGGGCGAGGACGAGCTCAAGGGCTATCAGCTCGCGATCGAGCACATCAACAGCGGTCACGACCTGATCAAGAAGATCTCGCCGAAGACCAGCAAGGGCGTGCTCGGCAAGGAGCTGAAATTCGGCGTCGCGGATTCCGCGGCCAAGCCGAACGAGGCAGTGCAGGCGCAGCAGCGCTTCATCAGCGAGAACAAGGCGATCATGATCACGGGCGGCACATCGAGCGCCGTTGCCGTCGCACTCAACAAGCTCGCCCAGCGCGAGAAGGTGATCTTCGTCTGCGGCATCTCCGGCTCGAACGACACCACCGGCAAGGACTGCGTCCGCTACGGATTCCGCCAGAACTTCTTCGGACAGACCGCCGCGGCGGCGATCGGCCCCGTCATGGTCAGGGAGTTCGGCAAAGGCAAGAAGGCTGCGTATCTCACGCCCGATTACACCTACGGTCACACCGTCACCAAGTCGATGCAGGACTTCCTCGCGACCGCCGGCTGGACCACCGTCACCAACCAGGTCGCGCCGCTCGGCGCGCCAGACTATTCCTCGTATCTGCTGAACGTCGCGAACTCCGGCGCCGACGTGCTGATCAACGTCAACTGGGGTCACGACGCGGTGCTGTCGACCCAGCAGGCCAAGCAGTTCGGCGTGCTCGACAAGATGAAGCTCGTGGTTCCGTATCAGGTGCCGTTCATCGCGCGCGAGACCGGCGGCCTGATGCAGGGCGTCTATGCCGCCACCGACTATTGGTGGACTCTCGAGGACAAGTTCCCGCTGGCCAAGATGTTCAACGAGGCCTTCGAGAAGAAGTACGGCTATAAGCCCGAATGGGGCGCGGAGAACGCTTATGTCAGCTTCGCGCACTGGGCCCATATGTGCGAGCAGGCCGGCAGCTTCAACCCGCCCGACGTGATCAAGGCCTATGAGAAGGGCGAGACGCTGCCGTCGCTGGTCGGCGACGTACACTACCGTCCCGAGGATCATCAGTGCGTCCGTCCCGTGATCATCGTCAAGGGCAAACAGCAGAAGGACATGAAGAACAAGGAAGACTGGTACGACGTGGTCGAGATCGTCCCGGGCGAAGGCTTGATGCAGAAGCCGGACGCCTTCGGCTGCCATCTCGGCGATTACAGCTGAGTTCGCGCTAACCCCTGTGACGCCGCAGGTCGCCTCCGGCTCCTGCGGCGTCACCCTTTTTTGCGCACCGCCGGAACGCGCCACAACCGTGATCATTGCATGATTAGTTGGCCCAACCTCGTCTCGCAGCTCTTCAACGGGCTCGCGCTCGGCGCGCTGCTCGCGCTGATCAGCTCCGGCCTGACCATCATCTACGGCACGCTCGGCGTGCTCAACCTCGCGCATGGCGCGATGTTCATGATCGGCGGCTATGCGGGCTTCGTCGCCTACCAGTACACGGAATCGTTCATCATCGCCGTGATCGCCGGCTCCCTGTTCGTGATGCTGCTGGGCGTCGCGATGGAACGCGTCATCATTCGCCATTTCTATCATCGGCCGCACGAGGATCAGTTGCTCGTGACGTTCGGGCTCGGCATCTGCTTCGTCGAAATCATCCGGCTGATCTTCTCCAGCCAGTCGCAGCTGGTCCCGCCGCCGGCGATATTCCAGGGCATCACCAATCTCGGCTTCATGTTCTATCCGACCTACCGCCTCGCCGTGGTCGGCATCGTCGCGATCGCGCTCGGGGCGCTGTTCATCATCCTCTACCGGACCCGGCTCGGCATGATCGTGCGGGCCGGCATCGAAGATTCGGTGATGGTCGATTCGCTCGGCATCAACGTCTACCGCGTCTTCATGGTGGTATTCGGCATCGGCGCGATGGCGGCGGGCTTTGCCGGCATCGTCAACGCGCCGGTGGTGTCGCTGACACCGGGCATCGGTGACGACATCCTGGTCCAGACCTTCGTGGTGGTCGTGATCGGCGGCGTCGGCTCGTTTCCAGGAGCGATCCTCGGCGGCCTGATCGCCGGCGAAATCATCAGCGTCACCTCCATGTTCAACCCCGGCTACGCCTATGTGATGCTGTTTGCTGTGATGACGCTCGTGCTCGTGGTGCGACCGCATGGCCTGCTCGGCGTCCAAGGCCGAGAATAGGCGATCTCCCCGATGCTTAAGCAACGCCGTTTCCTGATCGAGACCCTGACCGCGATCGGGCTGATCGCAGCTCCCTTCGTGCTGCCTCATCTCGGCTTCGCGCCCAACACCGTGAACCGGATCCTGGTTTGGGGCCTGTTCGGCCTCGGCTTCGACATCCTGTTCGGCTTCACCGGGTTGTTGTCGTTCGGCCAGTCTGCCTTCTATGGCACCGGGGGTTTCGTCGCCGCCTATCTCCTGACGCGTGCCGGTTTCGGCAACGTGCTGGTCGCGCTGATCATCGGCATGGTCGCGGCCGCCGCGACCGGCTACCTCGTCGGCCTGATCGCTCTGCGCCGCACCGGCATCTATTTCGCCATGATCACCGTGGCGATCGCGCAGGTGTTCTTCTTCGTCGAATTCAATCCGCTGTCGGATTTCACCGGCGGCGAAAACGGTCTGCCGGGGGTGCCGACGCCGAGCTTCAATCTCGGCTTCACAACGCTCCACTTCACCAATGGCTGGTCGCTCTATCAGTTCATCGCGCTGTGCTACTTCGTCGGTGTCATCATCGCGCTCAGGATCGTGCGCTCGCCGGTCGGCGCTATTTTCAGCGCGATCCGGGACAATCCGCTGCGCGCCACCGCGGTCGGGCACAACATCCACGGCTACAAGCTGACGGCCTTCGTGATCGCCGCCGCTTACGCCGGTTTCGCCGGCGGCCTGCTCGGTGTGCTCCAGGCCTTCATGCCGCCCGATGCCTTCACCTTCGACACCTCCGGCCAGCTGGTGATGCAGACCGCCATCGGCGGCCGCGGCACGCTGTTTGGACCGCTGGTCGGTGCGACGGTCTGGCTGTTCCTCCAGGATTTCCTCCAGTCCGCACTGGGTCTCGGCGCCGCCTGGAAGCTGGTGCTCGGTGTCGTGTTCGTGCTGCTGGTCTGCTTCCTGCGTGGCGGCATCATCGGAGGGCTTGCAGACCTCTATCGTCTCGCGTCCGGCAAGCGCGGGCAGACGGAAGCAGAGACCGAAACCGAGGACTCCGGAGCGACACAGCAACCAGCGCCGGCGCCGTTGCAGGCCAAGGAGGTCGAGCATCCCGCATATTCCGGGCCGATCCTGAAGGCCAGAGGTCTCACCAAGCGCTATGGCGGCCTCGTCGCCAACAGCGACATCGATTTCAGCGTCAACCAGGGTGAGCTCCGCGGCATCATCGGCCCCAACGGGGCCGGCAAGTCGACCTTCTTCAAGATGTTGACCTGCGAGATCGCGCCGACGTCGGGCCAGATCGTGTTCGAAGGCCGCGACATCACGGGATTGAAGGTCACCGACGTTTGCCAGCTCGGCCTGACCAAGAGCTACCAGGTCAACCAGCTCTTCACCGGTCTCACGGTTCGTCAGAACCTGACGATCGCCGCGCTTGCCGAGCTGCGCGGAAAATTCCGGCTCGACCTGTTCCGCAAGCTCTCCAGCGTGAAGGGCCTGACGGAGCAGGTCGAGCACACGCTGGCCTTGGTCAATCTGGCCCGCCGCGCCGACACGCCCGTGTCCGAGCTCGCCTATGGCGAGAAACGCAGGCTGGAGATCGGACTTGCGCTCGCAACCTCGCCGCGCCTGTTGCTGCTCGACGAGCCGCTTGCCGGCATGAGCCCGCGCGAGCGCGTCGAGACCGTCAAGCTGCTCAAGTCGATCGCGCGCGGCCGCACCATGATCGTCATCGATCACGACATGGATTCGCTGTTCGAACTGGTCGAGCGCGTCACCGTGCTGCAGGAAGGTCGCGTGCTGGTCTCCGGCACGCCCGAAGAAATCAAGACCAACGCCGCGGTGCAGGAAGCCTATCTCGGCGGCGTCCACGGAGAGATCGCGGCATGAGCCTGATCGAGGTCAACGGACTGAACAGCTATTACGGCGATTCGCACATCCTGTTCGACGTCTCGATGCACGTCGAGCGCCACGAGGTAGTGGCCCTGCTCGGCCGCAATGGCGCCGGCAAGAGCACCACGCTGAAGAGCCTGATGGGCGTCGTGACGCCCCGCAGCGGCAGCGTGAAGTTCGACGGCGCCAATGTCGCCGGGCGCAGGAGCCACAAGATTGCGCAGGCGGGCATGCAGCTCGTGCACGAGGAGCGCCGGATCTTCGGCAGCCTGTCGGTGGAGGAGAACATCACCCTTGCCGGGATCACCGCGCCGAAACGCTGGCCGCTCGGCCGCATCTACGAGATGTTCCCCCGGCTGAAGGAGCGGCGCACCAACCGCGGCACCGAGCTTTCCGGCGGCGAGCAGCAGATGCTCGCGATCGCGCGGGCGCTGGTGCGCGATCCCAAGATCGTGCTGCTGGACGAGCCGTTCGAAGGCCTTGCGCCCGTTATCGTCCACGATCTCGTCAAAGCCTGCCGCGAGCTGGCGGCCGCGGGCCAGACCATCGTGCTGGTCGAGCAGAATCTCGCGGCAACGCTGACGCTGGCGAGCCGGATCTACATCATCAACAACGGCCACATCGTGCATGAGGGGCCGGCGCAGGAGCTGAAGGCCCAGCCGGAACTGCTGCAGCGCTATCTCGGCGTTTGATCAACGGCCAAGCGCCGCGACCATCCGCCTGGCGTGATCGGCCAGCACGGCCATGTCTTCCTTGCGCGTCTGCGCCGGCAAGAGCTCGATACCGGACCTGACCGGCATGACGTGCACGTGCAGGTGAAGGACCACCTGCCCGCTGGCCGGCTCGCTGAACTGCTGCAGGATGATGCCCTCGGCGTCGAACGCCCTCATCGCCGCAATCGCGACGCGCTTGGCCGTTCGCGCGACCGCGGCGAGATCATCCTCGGCGATGTCGAGGATGCCGCGCGCCGGCGCTCGGGGAATGACCAGCGTGTGCCCCGGCGAGCGCGGCATGATGTCGAGGAAGGCGAAGCTGCGCTCGTCCCTGAAAACCTCGAAGCAGGGAATCTCGCCGCGCAGGATCTTTGCGAAGACGTTCTGATCGTCATAGGCCGTCATGGATGCCCTCCACGCTTGCGAGGCGCGATCAAACGCGCTCGTTTCCGTTGACGCAAGCAAGCCCGCCGATCTATCCACGATGCCGGCAGGATGGTTCCATTGACGACAGGCTTCGATCCCGGACATAGCATAGAGAGTGCGCGGCGCGCCCTCACCGCGCGGCTGCGATCGGCCGGCATCGAGGAGCCTGCCCTCGATGCGCGCCTGCTGGTCGGCGCTGCTCTGCAGCTTGATCTGACCGGCATGATGACGCAGGCCACGCGACACCTCACGCCTGAGGAGACCGCGCGCCTCGAACGATATGCACAGCGCCGGCTCGCACATGAACCGGTCGCCCGCATCCTCGGCGCGCGGGAGTTCTGGGGAATGCCGTTCCGGCTGTCCGAGGCGACCCTGGTGCCACGGCCGGACACCGAGACCGTTGTCGAGCTGGCGCTTGAGATTTTTCACGGGCTCGCGATATCGGGACGGTCACCGCGAATCGCCGATATCGGCACCGGCTCCGGCGCAATCCTGCTTGCGCTGTTGCACGAAATTCCCGATGCATTCGGCGTCGGCACCGATCTCAGCCTCACCGCCCTCGGCACTGCGCGAGGCAATGCTGCCGCTCTCGGCCTCGCCGGCCGCGCCGCTTTCGTTGCCTGCTCCTATCTGGCGGCGCTGCGCGGACCGTTCGACCTCATCGTGTCGAACCCGCCCTATATTCCCTCCGCCGAAATCCCGATACTGAGCATCGAGGTGCGCGAGCACGATCCGCATCTGGCGCTCGACGGCGGCAATGACGGATATGACGCCTATCGCGCCCTGATCCCGCAGGCCGCCGAGCGTCTCGCCCCGGGCGGAGCGCTGATCGTCGAGGCCGGACAGGGGCAGGCCCGGACTATTGAAACCTTGATGGCGGCCGGCGCGTTAACGGCGGACAGGCCACCCAAGGCCGATCTGGCCGGCATTCCGCGGGCCATTTCAGCCCGAAAAATGCCCCTATAAAAGCCGGATTGGCTTGCAAAAAGCTCTTGGAATATCCCTTGGGAACGACTACGTTCCGATCAACAGATCGGTGCCGGCCCCGTAGACCTACGGGTGAAAGCCGGGCTCTCGGGCGAGAGCTTTACTGATTAATGGTTCCAAGTCGCAGGTCCTGTTGAGCGCGATGGCCATTGGAGCTGCGCTGCTCTCCGACCGCAAAGTGAACGAAAGCCTGATATTGCGCTTGAAGACTTACGCAACAAAGCTGGGCTTGTTTCGGCAGGCAAAATGAATGGATTCGCTGGCGATCAGTGCTGGCGGGTGGGGAACGCGTCTTTGTTGAACGCGACGATCGACGAACATCGGCAGGGATATCCGCTCTTGCGCGCGGTGCGCGCGAGCAATGTGAACCGCTGTCACCAGGTCACTCCTAGCAATCAGTAACGCGTGCAACGTTTAGGGCTGGAATTAAAGGCAGGACATGAGAAACGGTCAGAACAAGCAGCGGATGCGCAACCGCAACAATAACAATAACAACAACAACAATAATAACCGGCGCAGCCAGAACCCGATGACCCGGGTCTACGAGTCCAACGGACCCGACATCAAGATCCGCGGCACCGCCTCGCACATCGCCGAAAAGTATCTCCAGCTCGCACGCGACGCGCGCTCCTCCGGCGACCCCGTTGCGGCCGAGAACTACTACCAGCACGCCGAGCATTATTTCCGCCTGATCGCTGCGGCTCAGGAACAGTTCCGCCAGAACCAGCAGCCGCGCGGTGACGAACCGATCAGCAGCAATAGCGACGACGGCGATGACGACGGCGAGAATTTCTCGAATTTCGGCCAGGAGCCGGGCTTCGTCCCGCAGCCGCAACAGCAGCCCCCCTTCGCGCGCGACCGCGACGGCCAGCGCGATCATCACCAGCGTGATCATCAGCCGCGCGACAACCAGCCCTATCAGCGCGAGAACCAGCAGCCGCGAGAGCACCGCGAGCGCGAGCACCGTCCGCAGCCGCAATATCAGCCCCAGCCTCAGCCGCTACCGCTGAACCAGCCGCAGCCCGTCGTTGCCGACGCCGGCAGCGTCGACCGTCTGCCCTCTTTCATCACCGGCCCGCAGCCGCAAGTGAATGGCGGCGCGAACGTCCCGGGCACCTTCGAAGGCGGTGGTGCCGGTGAGCGCTTTCCGCGGCGCCGCCGCCGTCCGCATGGCCCGCGCCCCGAGCGCGAAGCTGCTCCGGCCGCCTCGAGCGACGAAGTGGCCCCCGGCGAGTAGGCTGCAACGCCTTCGCCAGACGTCCTGAACGAGATTTCCTGAACTGAATCGTCCCGGCCTCGCCGGGACGATTTGTTTTCAGCCACGCGTCGCCGTCGTCGAGGACGGCACCAGCACCGGCTTGGCCAGCGAGGGAATCAACCGCGCCCGCTCGCGCTTGGCGGGGATGGCACGGTAGACCTGCTTGCTGGCCTCGACGATGTGCACGCCGGCGAAGGGCAGCGACAATGCCGCACCGGCGCGCTCCCACATCTGCGCGGATTTCAGCACCCAGCCGCCCGCATAAGGCGGCATGAAAAGCGCCTCGCCCCAGGCGGTCGGGGTGAACCAGGTCTGGCGCAAAAGGTCGGTGATCTGCGAGCGTGAATACGGTCGGCCGTGACCGAACGGCGTGCTGTCGGTGCGGGTCCACACCCCGCGCCGGTTCGGGATGACCGCGATCACGCGGCCGGATGGCGACAGCACGCGCCATGCCTCGCGCAGCAGCGCGGCCGGATCGTCCGACATCTCCAGCGCGTGGACCAGCAGGATGCGGTCGACCGCGGCGTCAGGAAGCGGCAGCGAGAATTCGTCGACCAGCGAGGCCAGCGCCGGCCGCCCCGTCGGCCATTTCAGGACACCCTGGGCCGCCGGCATGAAGGCGAGGCAGCGTTCGGCATCTTCGCGGAACAACCCCAGATAGGGCGTGGGATAGCCGAGGCCGAGCACCCGCTGGCCCTCCGCGCTCGGCCAGCGTTCCCTGATGCCGCGATTGATCATTTGCCGCGCCACGATCCCGAGGCGGCGGGAATAGAACTCGCGGAGGTCGACGACGTCGATGGTCATGTCGGCAATGTAACATGCACGAGAGCGCCGCCGCGCGCGGAATATTGCATTGCCTGCGCAACGTTAACGCCATATTTGTCTGGCGGGGCTGAGCCCGATGGAGATGACATGGCCGCCGAAATTCGTACCTTCAGCTGTTTAAACGACAATTTCGGCTATCTGATCCACGATGTGGAAACCAAGGCGACGGCGTCGATCGACGCGCCCGAGGCTGGCCCCATCCTGGCGGCGCTGGAGCGCGAGGGCTGGCAGCTCACCGACATCCTGATCACCCATCATCACGGCGATCATGTCGGCGGGGTCGCCGAACTCAAGCGTAAATACAATTGCCGCGTCGTCGCGCCGCACGACAAGACCACTGAAATCGCCAACGTCGACCTGCGTGTCGCCAATGCCGACGTGGTCAAGATCGGCAATTTGCTGGCGCGCGTCCTGGAGACGCCCGGCCACACGCTCGACCACGTCTCCTACGTGTTCGACACCGAGAAGACGGTGTTCGCCGCCGACACGCTGTTTTCGATCGGATGCGGCCGCGTGTTCGAGGGCACCTATCCGATGATGTGGGATTCGCTGTTGAAGCTGCGCGCCCTGCCCGACGACTTCAAGCTCTATTGCGGCCACGAATACACGGCCTCCAACGTCAAGTTCGCCCTCACCGTCGACCCCGACAATGCAGCGCTCCAAGCACGCGCGGCGGAGGTCACCAAGCTCAGGGCCGAGAACAAGCCCACCATTCCCTCACTGCTTGGTGACGAGAAGCGAGCAAACGTGTTCCTGCGCGCTGATGCGCCCGAGGTCGCAGCCAGGCTACACATGAAGGGCGCGGAGGCCGCCGCCGTGTTCGGCGAATTGCGCGAGCGCAAGAACAAGTCCTGACGGGGATTGATGCCGACCGCAGCCGAGATCATCGCGCGCCTCGAATTGCGGCCGCATCCCGAAGGCGGCCATTACCGCGAGACGTTCCGCGACCAGGCCACCGACGCCAACGGCCGTTCGCGCTCGACCCTGATCTACTTCCTGCTGGCGCACGGCGAGCGTTCGCACTGGCATCGCGTCGATGCGGTCGAGACATGGCACTATTACGCCGGCAGCCCCTTGATGCTGCGCATCGCGCATGAAGGGTGCTCGCAGCATGAAGTGCGGCTCGGCACCGACCTCGTGGGCGGCGAGCGGCCGCAGGCCATCGTGCCGGCGGACGCTTGGCAGATGGCGGAGACGACCGGCGATTGGACGTTGGTCGGCTGCACCGTCGCACCTGCCTTCGAGTTCGCCAAATTCGAGCTCGCACCGAAGGGCTGGCAGCCGTAGGTCCACGCCGCCCCGGAATGACGATCATCGCTTCCGCAGCACCATGTCCTTCGCCGCGATCAGGCCGCCGCCGGCAATCAAGATGGCGGCAAGGGCGATGTTGGCGCTGGCCTTGGCGAAACCGGCGGCGATGAGAAAGCCGGTCGAGAGCAGCGGCGTCGCGTAGGAGGCGGCGCCGAGCACGCGGATGTCACCGCGCTTCATGCCGATGTCCCAGGCATAGAAGGCGGCACCGACGGGACCGATGCCGAGCGCGATCACGGAGAGCCATTGCAGCGTGGTCTCCGGCCAGACGGTGGTCTCGAGCAGGCCATGCATCAGCGCCGCGAGCACGGCGGTGGCCAGGCAGAATCCGGCGACCGCATCGGTCGGCACGGCCTTGAGCCGGCGCGACAGCACCGAATAGGCGGCCCAGACGAACGCAGCGATGAAGGCCGCAGCCAATCCGGGCACCTGACCCGCCGCGAAGCCGGACGTGTTGCCGGCGAACAGCAGCACGGTGCCGACGAGGCCGAGCATCGCGCCGACGATGTGATGCAAGGCAAGCCGCTCCCCCGGCAGGAAGGACGAGAACAGCACGATCAGCAACGGCCACAGATAATTCAGCAGTCCGGCTTCGGCTGGCGGCGCAAAGCGCAGCGCGAGAAAATACAGCGCGTGATAGCCGAACAGGCCGCCGACGCCGACCGCCCAGACGACCAGCGGCTGACGCAGGCTCTTCGCCGCCTCGCCGCGGCCGATCCAGGTGAGAAGGCCGACCAGGCCGCCGATCGCGAAGGTCATCGCGGCAAGCTGGAACGCCGGAATCCTTCCGGTCGCCACCGTCATCACCGACAGCAGCGACCACATCAGGATCGCGGTCAATCCGATCAGCGTGGCTGTGCGCGGGGTCATTGACGAAGGCTCTGAGGACAACGATGCCCGGCACGAGGCCGGGCATTTTCGTCTTCACTATCGCCTTGTCGGGCCTGACGCTACAGGCTTTTGACCTGAAGGCCTGGCGCCTTATCAGGCCTGATATTGGCCGCCGTTGATGGTCATCGTCGAGCCCGTGATGAAACCGGCCTCGTCGGCTGCGAGGAACACCACCGCACGGGCGATCTCCTCGGGCTCGCCGAGCCGGGCGACCGGGATCTGCGGGATGACGTTCTTCTCCAGGACGTCCTTCGGTACCGCCTGCACCATTTCGGTGTTGATGTAGCCGGGGCAGATCGCATTGACGGTGATGCCGCCCTTGGCGTTCTCGAGCGCGAGCGCCTTGGTGAAGCCGATGTCACCGGCCTTCGCCGCGGAATAATTGACCTGACCGAACTGCCCCTTCTGGCCGTTGATCGACGAGATCGAGATGATGCGGCCGAACTTGCGCGCACGCATGCCCTCGATGACCTGGCGTGTCATGTTGAAGAGCGAGCCGAGATTGGTGTTGATGACCGCGTTCCACTGCTCCAGCGTCATCTTGTGGAAGGCGGTGTCGCGGGTGATGCCGGCATTGTTGACGAGCACCTCGACCGGTCCGAGCTCGGCCTCGACCTTCTTCACGCCCTCGGCGCAGGCATCGAAACTGCTGACGTCCCATTTGTAGACGGCGATGCCGGTCTCGGCCTTGAACTTCTCCGCCGCCGTATCATTGCCGGCATAGCTCGCCGCAACCTTGTATCCCGCCGCCTTCAGTGCCTTGCTGATCGCAGCACCGATGCCCCGCGTACCACCCGTCACCAACGCAACTCGTGCCATGTCGTATTCCTTCCCTTGGACTCTTCGGACGTTTCTGAGGTGATTGTTTTTAGCGTTGGATTATGCGGTTGGTTTGACGGACATCAAGAACAAAACGCCCGGCGTTGAGCCGGGCGTTTGTATTTAATCGAGGCCTGCGCGGTTGCGAAGAATATTTGATTTGCAACCGCTGCCTTTTTAGTCGCGTGCAACGCACTCACTGACGAGTGCAGCGCACGCGCAAAGTGCGCGTCAGCTACGTGTCAGCTATCTTCAGTCGCGCGCGATGCACATCGCGATACCCATGCCGCCGCCGATGCACAGCGTGGCAAGGCCCTTCTTCGAATCGCGCTTTTGCATTTCGTGCAGCAGCGTCACCAGGACGCGTGCGCCCGACGCGCCGACGGGATGACCGATCGCGATCGCGCCGCCGTTGACGTTGACCTTGGAGGTATCCCAGCCGAGGTCCTTGTTGACGGCGCAGGCCTGCGCCGCGAAGGCCTCGTTGGCCTCGATCAGGTCGAGGTCGCCGACGTTCCAGCCGGCCTTCTTCAGCGCGGCGCGCGAGGCCGGGATCGGGCCAGAGCCCATGATCTTCGGATCGACGCCGGCCTGCGCCCAGGACACGATCCGCGCGAGCGGCTTCTTGCCTTCCTTGGCGGCCTGCTTGGCGGTCATCAGCACCACGGCGGCCGCGCCGTCATTGATGCCGGATGCCGAGCCTGCGGTGACCGTGCCGTCCTTCTCGAAGGCGGGCTTGAGCTTGGCCATGCCGTCGAGCGTGGCGCCATGACGCGGATATTCGTCGGCGCTGACGACGATGTCGCCCTTGCGAGTCTTGATGGTGACGGGGACGATCTCGTCGTTGAACTTGCCGGCCTTCTGCGCCGCCTCGGCTTTCTGCTGCGAGGCGACGGCGAACTCGTCCTGCTGGGTACGGGTAATCTGCCACTGCCGTGCGACGTTTTCGGCGGTGTTGCCCATGTGGTAGCCGTTGAAGGCGTCCCACAGGCCGTCCTTGATCATGGTGTCGACGAACTCGACCGGGCCCATCTTGACGCCGCCACGCAGATATTGGGCGTGCGGTGCCATGCTCATGGATTCCTGGCCGCCCGCGACCACGATCTCGGAATCGCCGTTGAGCAGCGCCTGGTAACCGAGCGCAACCGTGCGCAGGCCCGAGCCGCAAAGCTGGTTGACGCCCCAGGCCGGGCTTTCCACCGGAATTCCGGCGGCGATCGACGCCTGACGAGCGGGGTTCTGGCCCTGGGCGGCGGTCAGGATCTGCCCCATGATGACTTCCGAGACCCGGCCGGGCTCGATGCCCCCGCGCTCCAGCGCGGCCTTGATGGCGATGGCGCCGAGGTCATGGGCGGGAAGGGTCGCGAACGCTCCGTTGAAGCTTCCGACCGGGGTGCGGGCGGCGCTGACGATGACGACATCGTCTGACATGGGCATCTCCTGGGTTTGAAAGGGGGCAGGCGTGGCTGTGGAAACGGCTCGCCAGTCTCGAATGGCATCCTGTTAACGTCGTTGAGGCATGTCAATCGAACCTTCACCGAATTCATGCCGCAGCGCATTCAAAATAGCGTTCTTGGCGCTTTCGCAAGCAGGATTTTGCTCTGCGATTAACCGTGCCGCACAAAACGGTAGCGTGAGCCCTTTGAAAATGCTTATTTTGTTGCGTTGCGTACTCTTCCCGCCCTGCGGCATAGCCCGCTCGGTTCCCGTTCTCCGCGTTTGCAAGTGAGAGCCCATGGCGAAATCAGACCAACCCACCACCATCAAGAAATACGCGAACCGCCGGCTCTACAACACCGGAACGAGTACCTATGTGACGCTGGAAGACCTCGCCTCGATGGTCAAGGATGGCGAAGATTTCCTGGTCTATGACGCCAAGACCGGCGACGACATCACCCGCTCCGTGCTCGCCCAGATCATCTTCGAGCAGGAGAACAAGGCCGGCCAGAACCTGCTCCCGACCACCTTCCTGCGCCAGTTGATTCGTTTCTACGGCGACAGCATGCAGATGGTGGTCCCGAAATATTTGGAACAGTCGATTGCGACGCTGACCCAGGAACAGGAGAAGTTCCGCAAGCAGATTGCCAACTCGCTCTCTGGAACCCCGTTTGCGCCGCTGGAAGAACAGGTCCGCCGCAACATGGAGCTGTTCCAGCAGACCTTCTCGATGTTCAAGCCGTTTGTTCCGAATGCGGCCCGCCCGGCGACGGCGGCCACGGAGGCCGAGCCCGATGCGAGCGCTGAGCCGGCCAAGGACACCAACATCGACGATCTGCGCCAGCAGATGAAGGACATGCAGGAACGCCTCGAGAAGATGTCGAAGAAGGACGAGTAGAGCCTTACGTTCGTACCGACGCGTCCGCTCGCGGCGGGCGCGCAAGCCGGTGCATGGGGGTGTCACCACTTGAACGCCCTCGTCCCGATACGGGCCGGAGCCGCCCATGTCCGACCGCAGTTCACATTGGGACAATGTTTACGCCACCAAGGGCGAGGCCGAGGTCAGCTGGTTTCAGGACAGCCCGACGATCTCGTTTGAGATGATCCGAGCTGCAAATCAGGATCATGGCGCAGCCATTATCGATATCGGCGGCGGTGCATCGCGGCTGGTCGATGTGCTCTTGGAGGCCGGATATCGCGATGTCGCTGTGCTGGATCTGTCAGCCAACGCGCTTGATGCCGCGAAGAAACGTATCGGTCCGGCCGCTTCACGGGTCGACTGGATCGTTGCCGACGCCACGACATGGCGGCCGGCCAAGACCTACGATGTCTGGCACGACCGCGCGGCGTTTCACTTCCTGATCGATCCGCGTGACCGAGCGGCTTACGTCGACCGCTTGCGGTCGGCCGTTGCACCCTGCGGCGAGGTCATCATCGCGACGTTCGCGCCCGAAGGTCCGGAGAAATGCAGCGGCTTGCCGGTGCAGCGACATGACAGCGCGAGCCTCGCAGCAGAGCTCGGGCCGGACTTCGAACCTGTCGAGACGCGGAGCGAGGCACATCACACTCCGTGGGATTCGACGCAGGCGTTTCAGTTCAGCCGGTTTCGCAGACGAGGTTAGCTCGTGTCAGGCCGCGAGCTTCACCGCATGCGCAAACTCCCAATAGAGTTTGCGCGCCTTGGTGTAGAACGGCCCCGGCTTCAGCTCGCGCTCGTCGATGCGGATCACCGGTGCGACCTTGGCAAAATTGCCGCTTGAGAAGATTTCGTCGGCAGCGAGGAAATCAGCATAGCGCAACGTC
The DNA here is from genome assembly GCF_003020125.1 of Bradyrhizobium sp. MOS003. Taxonomy (GTDB): domain Bacteria; phylum Pseudomonadota; class Alphaproteobacteria; order Rhizobiales; family Xanthobacteraceae; genus Bradyrhizobium. Next base: position 840,634 of record NZ_PYFW01000002.1, read on the forward strand.
TTCTCGACCACGGTGACGCCGTCGCCGCGAAGCAGGTCGATGACCCGCTGGCGCGTGATGCCGTTGAGGAACGTGCCGTTCGGCACCGGCGTATAGACCACGCCGTCTCTGGCCATGAACACGTTGGAATTGCCGAACTCCGCGACGTTGCCGAGCATGTCGAGCATCAGCGCGTTCTGGAAGCCGCGGGACGCGGCCTCCGCGAGCGCGCGCGAATTGTTCGGGTAGAGGCAGGCCGCCTTGGCCTCGACCGGCGCGCATTCGGCGGTGGGCCTGCGGAACGGCGACAGGGTGATGGCATTACCGACCGGCTTCGGCATCGGCGCCTCGTAGATGCACAGGCACCAATTGGTGGTCTCGGGATCGAACAGCACGCCGCCGCCCGAGCCGTTCTGCGCCCAATACATCGGACGGACGTAGAGCTCGGCATTGGCCGCAAAGCGCGCGATGCCTTCGGTCGCGAGCGTGAGCCAGGTGCCGGTATCGACCACCGGCTTCAGGCCGAAATTGATCGCGGATTGATTGGCGCGGGCAACGTGACGGTCGAGATCGGGCGCGACGCCCTCGAACGCGCGTGCACCATCGAACACAACCGAGCCGAGCCAGGCCGCATGCGTGCGCGGACCCATGATTGGGACATTGCCGTCGTGCCATTTGCCCTCGAAGAAGGTCCAGCTCGGCGAGTATTCGATCGGCTTCCTGATCTCGGCCATGACAGGCCCCCCCTTGGCGTGATGCCGCAATATCGCGCCACTATCGGACGCAACATCTAAATGATTCCCTGCGGTCAAGGGGTGGGTTACCCTCGCTGCCGGGGAGAAAGGAAACAGCATGTCGCTCGATCCGCTCGCAAAGCGCTTGTTGACCATGATGGCGGCGGCCGCGCCGCAGGCGAGGGGCCGGCCGAGCGTGGAGGCGCGGCGGCAATCGCTGGCGAAGCTGATGCAGTTCGCACGCGTCGATGCCCCGGATGTGACCTCGCGCGACGGCATGCTGCCCGGCCGCGCCGGCGAACTGCCTTATCGGCTCTACACGCCCGCAAATGCCGATGAGCGAGCGCCCGGCTTCGTGTTCTTCCATGGCGGCGGGCTGGTCGCAGGCGGCATCGCCACCCATGATCGCATCGCGGCGGCGCTGGCGCATGCCACCGGCTGCCGCCTCGTCTCGGTCGACTACCGGCTCGCGCCGGAGCACAAATTCCCGGCTGCGATCGACGACGCGATCACCGCCACCGAATGGGTCGCGCGCGAGGCCGCATCGCTCGGCATCGATGCGGACCGTCTGGTGGTCGGTGGCGATTCCGCCGGTGCGACGCTCGCAGCCATCGTGTGCCAGGAGGCGGCGCAGAGCGCAGGCCTCGCCATCGCCGCGCAATGCCTGATCTGTCCGGTGCTGGATTTCGAGGAAACCTCGCCCTCACGCGCTGCCTTTGCAGAGGGCCATCTGATCGATCGCGTCACGATCGAGGCCGATCTTTCCGACTATCTGCCCGACGGCATCGACACCGCCGACCCCCGCGTTTCTCCCTTGCGCGCAACACGGCTCACCGGCCTGCCGACCGCGATCATCCACACGGCCGAGTACGACCCGATGCGCGATGAAGGCAATGCCTATGCCCGCAAGCTGCTCGCCGCGGGCGTCGCCGTCGAGCATGTCTGCCACGATGGGATGGTTCACAATTTCCACGCCATGGGCGCGATCCTGCCACAGGCGCAGTTGGTGCTCTCGCAGATCGGCGAGCAGGTGCGGCGAGCGGTAGAGAGGTAGTGCGGATCACACCCGCGCGTCGAGCACCGCCCGGGCTGCCATGACATAGTCCGGCCAATGCGCGTCCGCATAGCGTTCCGCCTGCCGCGCACAGGTGACGTCCGGCGCATGCGCGGCTGCGATCGTGCGTGCAAAGCGTTCTTCGGCCACCGTCACTTCGCCAGGCTCGCGAGCCGGCACGGCGGCAGCCACCGCCGTCGGAGCGACAGCGAGCCCCGCCAGACCGGTGAGCAGGATGCGGCGTGACGTATTCATGGCTGTCGTCCTTCCAATGTCCGGCCTGCACTCGGGCCGGCGCGTGTGTCGGTGCGATTCCCCGCAGAGTAACCGCGCAGGTCCTTGCCGTCCATGGTTTGCGGATTGCGCTTGACCTCGGGAAGGATCACGTTCCATCTACACACGATCCTGCCACCGCGGCCCTACGCTTCGGATTGTCACGTGTCCCAGCACAGCCCATCGCATCATCAGGCTTTGCGCACTATCACGATGGGGCTGGCCTGTCTGGCGATTTCGGGCACTGCCGCCTTCTCCGCCGAAGCCGAAGACGACGCACCGGCAAAACCGGCGGTTCCGAACATCTACCTCGATCTGCGCACGACCTATGCGACGATTCCGGCGGGCACGCTCGGGCTCGGCTTCGGCAACACGTCTTTGTCGGCCGCGTTCGAAGCTCTGGCGGTACGCAGAGGCACAACCCTGCCGAACGGCTTGCCTGCCGCGAAATCGATTGCGGTCGACCTGCCGCTGACCGTCGACGTCAATGACCGCGTTTCGCTCTATGGCGGCGTGTCGGGCTCGACGGCCGACATCGGCGGCGGCTGGTCGACGTTCGACGTCACGAGCTGGAACATCGGCGTTCAGGCCGACCTCCATCAGCAGAATGGCGGAAACATTCCGACCATCACGCTGCAATCGACTCTGACGCAGTCGGTGCCCAACGAGCAGGGCATGACGAATTCGTTCAACAACATCCTGGAATTCGACTACGCGCTCGACGAGGACGAAACGCGGGGCTGGCTCGCGGGCATGCAATATACTTACACCACCATCGCCAGCCCGTTCGCAAGCATCCGGCCGAACACGATCCTCTATGCCGGCGGCTATTATCAATGGCCGAGCAACTGGAAGTTCACCGGACGCCTCGGCATACAGTCGTTCGGCGGCGCGCAGATCGCAGGGAGGATGCTGGCGGAGTCCTTCACGCAACCGATCCTGCGGCTCGACCTTGATCGCATGGATGATAACGACAATCGGCTGTTCGGCATCACCGCGCAGATCGCGTGGATGCCGAAGCCATCATATCAGGTCACGCTGCGCACGCCGCTCTATGCCGTGCGCAATTAGTCCGGCACCGGCACGTCGAACGTGTTCAGTGTGACCGAGACCATGCAATAGACGCCGACGAGATAGGACAGCTCGGCCGCGCCGTGCTCGCCGAACTCTTTCACGGCGGCGCGCCAGGTCAATTCCGGCAGCACACCGCCACCGACCAGCGCGGACGCCACGTCGTAGGCGATGGCCTCCTGTTTGGTGAGATCGACCGGCCGCTGGCCGGCCACGATGGTCGCAAGCTTCTCGTCGGAGAGGCCGCGCTGCTCGGCGACCAGCACGTGGGCATAGAGCTCGTAGCCGGATCGGAAATGCGATCCCGTGACGAGGATCGCAACCTCGCGTACCGGAGCAGGCAGCAGCGGATTCGACGCGATCGCCTTGACCAGCTCCCACACCGGCTTGCCGAAGCGCGGCTCGCGGATCCAGGGATTCCAGGGCCCGAGCAGCGCGCCGTCATCGCGCATGTTTACGAAGCCCTTGAAGTGGTCCTTGATGCCGGCTCGCATGTCCTCATAGAGCGGCTTCTGTTCAGCACCCAGGTCTTTCGGATCGAGAATGGGAAGGCGCACGGTGGAGATCTCCTCGTTGAGACAACGAGGCTTGCCCGCATGTGCGCGCAACGCAAGTGAAGTTGCCGTGACATCGCATTCCCCGTCGGGCGTTCCGACAAATTCGATTACCCCGTCTCGGGGATTTGAGCGCTCTGGGGATTTGCGACATCGTCGATGGCGAGCGTCAGCGGCTCACCTGTCGCGAGGAACGACGACAAGGTCGCCTCGAGCGGCGCCGGATCGAGCCCCCGCGCCTTCAGCCATTCGGGTTCGTAATAGGTCTGCCGATAGCGCTCGCCGGAATCGCAGATCAGCGTCACCAGCGACCCCGTCGCGTTCGCCTGCCGCATCTCGGAGGCGAGCCGGCACAGCGCGAGGAAATTGGTGCCGGTTGACCCGCCTACCGGGCGGCGCAGCCGGCGAGACAGCACGTTCATCGCCGCGATCGTGGCTGCGTCCGGGATCTTCATCATGCGGTCGACCACACCAGCCACGAAGGAGGGCTCGCAACGCGGCCGGCCGACGCCCTCGATCAGCGACGGGCGGTCGCAAACATGGGAGCGGTCCTGCGAGCGGAAGCAATCGAAAAAGGCGGAATGCTCGACATCGGCGACGCACAGCCGCGTCGGATATTGGCGATAGCGCAAATAGCGTCCGATGGTGGCCGACGTGCCGCCGGTGCCCGCGCCCATCACGATCCAGTCCGGCAGCGGCCGCGGCTCGCCCTGCAATTGCGTGAAGATCGATTCGGCGATGTTGTTGTTGCCGCGCCAGTCCGTTGCGCGCTCGGCAAAGGTGAACTGGTCCATGTAGTGGCCGTTCAGGCGCGCGGCGAGCGCGGCCGCCTCCGCGTAGAGCGCGCGACCATCGTCGATCAGGTGGCAATTGCCGCCATAATGTTCGATCGCGGCGATCTTCTCCGCCGAGGTCGTGCGCGGCATCACGGCGTAAAAGGGTACGCCGATCATTTGCGCGAAATAGGCTTCCGACACCGCCGTCGACCCGGACGAGGCCTCGACCACGGGCGTGCCTTCGCGGATGTGGCCGTTACAGAGAGCATACAGGAACAGCGAGCGCGCCAACCGGTGCTTCAGGCTGCCGGTCGGATGGGTCGACTCATCCTTCAGATAAATGTCGATGCCTGACAGCGCCGGCACGATCAGCCGGATCAGATGTGTGTCGGCGGTGCGGCACTGGTCGGCCTCGATCGCCGCCACAGCCTCGTCGACCCAGCCGCGCCGATAGGCCGGCCCGGCCGGATTGGGGTGGCGGAAGGGGAGCGGCTCCATCGGCATGACCAGGCGATTCCTTGAAAGCGACGTCCATCTAGCATGAGGGCGCTTGTGCACCCCGCTCAAAATTCGAGCGGCGCGTTGTCGACGACCTCCTTCATCACGAAGAAGGTGCGGGTCTGGCGCACCCCGGGCAGCGCGATCAGTTGCTCGCCGTGGATGCGGTTGAAATCCTCCATGTCGCCGACGCGGATCTTGAGGAAGTAGTCGAAGTCGCCGGCGACGAGGTGGCAGTCGAGCACGAATTTCAGCCTGGCGATGGCCTGCTCGAAGGTCGCAAAGCTCTCCGGCGTCGAGCGGTCCAGCACGACGCCGACCATCACCAGCGTGCCCTTCGCCACCTTCTTCGGGGCGATCATGGCGCGGACCGTGGCGATGAAGCCGTCCTCGAACAGACGCTGGGTGCGGCGATGGCAGGTGGCGGGGCTGATTGCGACTGATACAGCCAGCTCGGCGTTACTGAGCCGACCGTTATTCTGAAGCAATCTCAAGATCTTAAGGTCAGTGCGGTCGAGGCGGCCGGCCATGGAAGAAACTTTTGCAAAGATTGTATATTCTGGAAGAATTATTATCAGCTAGCGCCATTCCTGCAAGAAGATGCGCAACACGCGCGCAACATTTGAGAGCACCTTCTTCCGACGCGATGCTAGGCAAACACCAGCACCAACGCCAATCGGGATGACCCATGAAGCTCGACAAATTTCCGCGCTACCCCCTGACCTTCGGCCCGACTCCCATCGAAAAGCTGGAGCGGCTATCAAAACATCTCGGCGGCAATGTCGAGGTCTATGCCAAGCGCGAGGACTGCAATTCCGGCCTCGCCTATGGCGGCAACAAGCTGCGCAAGCTCGAATACATCATCCCGGATGCGATCGCTTCGAATGCCGACACGCTGGTCTCGATCGGCGGCGTGCAGTCGAACCACACCCGCATGATCGCGGCGGTCGCCGCCAAGATCGGCATGAAGTGCCGCCTGGTGCAGGAAGCCTGGGTGCCGCACGAGGACGCCGTCTATGACCGTGTCGGCAACATCATGCTGTCGCGCATCATGGGCGCCGACGTGCGCCTGGTCGACGACGGCTTCGACATCGGCATCCGCAAGAGTTGGGAGCAGGCGATCGACGAAGTGAAGGCTGCGGGCGGCAAGCCCTACCCGATTCCCGCCGGCGCCTCGGTGCACAAGTTCGGCGGCCTCGGCTATGTCGGCTTCGCTGAAGAGGTGCGTAAGCAGGAGGCCGAACTCGGCTTCAAGTTCGACTATATCGTCGTCTGCACGGTGACCGGCTCGACCCATGCCGGCATGCTGGTCGGCTTCGCCGCCGACGGCCGCGCCCGCAAGGTGATCGGCATCGACGCTTCCTTCACGCCGGCGCAGACGAAATCGCAGGTGCTCGAGATCGCGCAGAACACGGCCAAGCTGGTCGAGCTCGGCAAGGAGCTCGTCGCTGACGACGTCGTGCTGATCGAGGACTACGCCTATCCCGCCTATGGCGTGCCGTCGGAAGAGACCAAGGAGGCGATCCGCCTCACCGCGCGTCTCGAAGGCATGATCACCGACCCCGTCTACGAGGGCAAGTCGATGCAGGGCCTGATCGATCTCGCGCAGAAGGGCTATTTCGAAAAGGGTGCGAAGATCCTGTACGCCCATCTCGGCGGCGCGCCCGCGCTGAACGGCTATGCGTACGCGTTCCGGAACGGCTGAGTGAGGGCGTAGCTCTCGCCCGCTATCTTCGTAGTCCGGCTGGAGCGCAGCGCCATCCGGGACTCGCGAATGTAGAAAGACTGCCCCGGATTGCGCTACGCGCCATCCGGGCTACGTCATCTATTCCTAGCGCGTCCTGACGATCTGCAGCAGCTCGTCGCCGTAATGCTCGAGCTTCTTGTCGCCGATGCCCGGCACGTTGCGGAGTTCGTCGAGGGTGGTCGGCCAGGCCCTGACGATGCCGTCGATGGTGGCATCGTGCAGCACCACATAGGCCGGCACTCCGCGCTCGCGCGCGATGTCTGAACGCCAAGACCGCAGCCGCGCGCGCAGTTCAGGATCGACATCCCCTTGCGGCGCGTTCGCCGCCGGCGCGAGATCGCCGCGACGGGATTTGCCGCGGCTCGCGCGAATGCGCGTGCCGGGCGCTTCCTCACGCAGCCACACCTCGGTCTCACCGCGCAGCACGCCGCGCGCGGTCTCGGTCAGCTTCAGCGCCCCATAGGCTTCGCTGTCGCTCTGCAAATGCCCCATCGCCACCAGCTGACGCAGCACGGTGCGCCACTGCTTCTCGTTGAGCTCCTGTCCAATGCCGAACACGGACAATTTGTCGTGGCCGAACTGCGTGACCTTCTCGGTCAGCCGTCCGATCAGCACGTCGATCAGGTGCAACGCGCCGAAACGTTGCCCGGTGCGATAGACGCAGGACAACAGCTTCTGCGCCAGCACCTTGCCGTCTCGCATCTTCGGCGGCGTCAGGCAATTGTCGCAATTGCCGCAATTCTCCGCGGTCGCCGCCTCGCCGAAATACGCAAGCAGCCGGCGGCGCCGACACTGCGCGGTCTCGGCAAGGCCGACCAGCGCATCGAGCTTGCCGATCGAGACCCGCTTGAATTCGTCGGAGGCGCTGGATTCGTCGATCATGCGGCGCTGCTGCACGATGTCGGAGAGGCCGTAGGCCATCCAGGCTGCCGACGGCTTGCCGTCGCGGCCGGCGCGGCCGGTCTCCTGGTAATAAGCCTCGATGCTCTTGGGCAGGTCGAGATGGGCGACGAAGCGCACGTCGGGCTTGTCGATGCCCATGCCGAACGCGACGGTCGCGACGATGACGATGCCGTCCTCGTTGAGGAAGCGGTCCTGGTTGCGCGAGCGCACCTGGCTGTCGAGCCCGGCGTGGTAGGGCAGCGCAGCAATGCCGGCCTGGTCGAGCGCGGCGGCGACCTCCTCGACCCTGTTGCGGGACAGGCAATAGACCACGCCGGCATCGCCCGCATGCCGCTCCCGGATGAACTCCTTCAGCTGCGACACCGCACTGCGCTTGTCGACGATCTCGTAGCGGATGTTGGGCCGGTCGAAGCTGGAGACGAACTGCGGCGAGTCCGCGAGCTGAAGCCGCGCCACGATCTCCTTGCGGGTCAGTTCGTCGGCGGTCGCGGTCAGCGCGATGCGCGGCACATCGGGGAAGCGTTCGGCGATGATGGAGAGGCCGACATATTCGGGGCGGAAATCATGGCCCCATTGCGAGACGCAATGCGCCTCGTCGATCGCGAACAGCGCCACCTTCGCCTGCGCCAGCAGCGACAGGCAGCGCGGCGTCACCAGGCGTTCCGGCGCGACATAGAGCAGATCGAGATCGCCCGCGAGCAGGCGCCGCTCGATGTCGGAGGCTTCCTGAAACGTCAGCGACGAGTTCAACGCAGCGGCGTTGACGCCGGCCTCGAGCAGGCCGGCGACCTGGTCGCGCATCAAGGCGATCAACGGCGACACCACGATGCCGCAGCCTTCGCGCAGCAGTGAGGGGAGCTGGTAGCACAGCGACTTGCCGCCGCCGGTCGGCATCAGCACCAGGCAATTGCCGCCGTCGGTGACGTGCCGGATGATCTCGCCCTGCGAACCGCGAAAACCCGGCAGGCCGAACACCGAATGCAGCACCGACAGCGCGTCGCGGCCGTTGGCGGGCGCAGGTCGCGGGACGGTGGAAGGGGCGGGCATGAGAGGGCTGGAACCAGGACCGTGAGATTCGTCACAAGGCCAGTCGCATGGCGGCACGGCCGTGGCAAGGCCATCTTCTCCCTCTCCCGCAAGAAGGGAGAGGCGAACAAAAGCTACGCCCCGATCCTGCGCAGCGCCTCTGCGACCGTCACGATCGGCATGTCGCGCTGTCCGGCGGCTTCCAGCGCATGACGCATCAGGTCCGGGGTGCAGCCATAGGGGCTCGGTGCGTTCGCGACATCGTGGCCATAGAAGATGAGCCATCCGCCGCTCGCCACCGCCTGGTCGAAATAGTGATCGATGCCCGCCTTGTCGATCTCGCAATCGACCAAGGGCGACGCCCGCAGGAACTGGAGATCGATCACGTCGCTGTTGACGCCGGGAAGGATGCCGCGCGCCGAGCGGAAGGCCTTGGCAAGCTGCGGCTTACGCCAGACCGAGGCGATCCCGTAGGGATAGGCGAAATTCTCCAGATCGATCGAGGAATCGATGCCGCGAAAATAAGCGCGGTTCCGCTCGATCTCGCGCGCCATCGCGGCCTCGTCGAGATTGGCGGAGCTCTGGTGCGAGAAGGTGTGGCAGGCGATCTCGTGACCGGCGCGGTGAAGCCGCACGATCGCGTCGTCCGACAGGCCGTGCCAATGGTCTGACGGCTGATCGATCAGGCTGCCGGCGAGATAGAACGTGCCTCGGCCGCCATGCGCTTCCAGGAGCGCGGCGCCCTCGCCTGCAGCGCTATCCGGGGCATCGTCGAAGGTGAAACTCACGATCGGCGCATGCGCGGGCAGCCGATGCGGCGCGGCGCGGAAATGCCGGGCCAGCCGATTGCTCACGCGTCCCTGGAGTGCCGACCACACGACTGCATTTCCCGTGATTGACGTATGTCTGTACAGAAACATTCGCGCGCCGGTTGGGGCAAGCTTAACGCCCGAGTAATCCTAACGCGGAACCAACAGCTTGGGCTGACGCGCAAGGACCGGCGCTTCGACCTCCATACTGAGGTACTGCAACCAATTGCGGAAAAGCACCGCCGCCGCGCTGCCCGCGTCGATATCGGCGCGCAAATTCAGCCCGGGCAGCTCGTTGGTGAGCGCCGGGTGGCGCTGGTGAACCGCCTTCTTCTCGAAGCGAGCCAGTTTGTCTTCCGTCGCCGCGTCAAAATAGCTCACGGGCAACCGCGGATAAGTCTCGCGCTCCCGTGCAAGGTAGCGGCCGATGTCGCGAAGATATTCGCGCTGGAGCGACAGCGCGTCGTATTCCGGATGCCCCTGGAAGAACACGAAGCGGCTGGCATATTGGCGAACGAAAACGTCGACGCCGGCCTCAGCCGAGCGGGTCAGCACCTGATAGCCAGCCTGCGCCAGGTCCCTCTCCGCGAGTTCGTTCAGGCGCGAATGCGAGACTTTCAACGGCACCGGCGCGGCGAGCGTCAGGGCATCGCTCGTCACGGCGTCGCAATCGAAGATGCCGTGGCATTTGGCCGGCAGCCGCCGCCGTGCGATGCCGTCGAGGTGCAGCACCGCCGCATGCGCGGCAAGACACGACCAGATCGTCGATCGCGTGTTGGCCTTGGCCCAGTCGATGAGCTCGGTGAGGTCGCGCCAATACGGCTCCCGGTCGAGCTCGGGCGCAACCGGCTCGGCGCCCGTCACGATCAGCCCGTCGAATTTCTGGCGCTTCAGGTCGGAAATGTCGGAATATTCGCTCTCGACATGCCACTTCGCTTCCGGTGATCGCTTCACGCTGGGAAGCGAAAAGCAGTGGAGGCGGATGCGGCGCGGACCGGCCGCAGCCTGAAGCAGCTTCAAGAACTGCCGCTCGGTCGCTTTCAGCGCCGGATCCGGCATGTTGTTGACGAGCCCGATCGTGAGTTCGCAGCCGTGATCGCGCGCGAGATCGCGTTCGGCCGGCACCAGCGCCGGGCTCGATATGACTTGATCCCTGTCGATCAGGATCGTCATGGGCGCCGCCGCCTACTCCGCGGCCTCAAGGCGCGCTGACCGGCAGGCCTTGTCCAGAGCCTGGTCAATGTCCTCGATGATGTCGGAGACGTGCTCGATGCCGATCGACAGCCGGATCGTTTCCGGCAGGACCCCGGCAACGCGCTGTTGCTCCGCCGACATCTGGCGGTGGGTGGTCGAGGCCGGATGGCAGGCCAACGACTTGGCATCGCCGATATTGACGAGGCGCGTGATCAGCTTCAGCGCGTCATAGAAGGTCTTGCCCGCCTCCATTCCGCCCTTGATGCCGAAGGTGAACAGCGAGGACGCGTTGCCGTCGAGATATTTCTGCACCAGCGGATAATAGGGGCTGTCGGGGAAGCCGGTGTAATTGACCCAGGCGACGCGCGGATCCTTACGAAGGAATTCGGCGACCTTGCGGGCGTTCTCGACATGGCGCTCCATGCGCAGCGCGACGGTCTCGATGCCCTGCAGCAGCAGGAAGGCGTTGAACGGCGACAACACCGAGCCCATGGTACGTTGATAGACGCTGCGCGCCCGTTCGATATAGGCGGTCTTGCCAAAGCGCTCGGCATAGACGAGCCCGTGATAGGAGGCATCCGGCTTGTTGTAGGCGGGGAAGCGGTCGGCGTATTTCGCCCAGGGGAAGTTTCCGGAATCGACGATGGCGCCGCCGAGCGTGGTGCCGTGACCGCCCAGGAACTTGGTCAGCGAGTGCACGGCTATGTCGGCGCCGTAGTCGAACGGCTTGAGCAGAATCGGGGTTGCGACGGTGTTGTCGACGATCAGCGGTACGCCATGCGCATGCGCGATCTTGGCCAGCGCCTCGATGTCGCAGACGTTGCCGGCGGGATTGCCGATGGTCTCGGCGAACACCGCGCGGGTGTTCTCGTCGATCAGCTTCTCGACCGCCTCCGGCTTGTCGCTCTCGGCGAAGCGGCCGGTGATGCCCTGGCGCGGCAGGATGTGCGAGAGCAGCGTGTGCGTGGTGCCGTAGAGCTGCGGCATGGAAACGATGTTGCCGCCGTGATCGGCGACGTTGACGAAGGCGAAGTGCAGCGCCGCCTGGCCGGTCGCGACCGCGAGTGCGCCGACGCCGCCTTCGAGCTGGGCGATACGCTTCTCCAGCACCGCGCTGGTCGGATTGGCGATGCGGCTGTAGCGAAAGCCTTCGGCCTCGAGATTGAAGAGCGCCGCACCGTGATCGGCGCTGTCGAAGGCGTAAGCCGCGGTCTGGTAGATCGGCACGGCGACCGCGTGCGTGGTGGCTTCGGGCTCGTAGCCGGCGTGAATAGCGATCGTCTCGTTGCGCATCGTGCCACCTCCGCGTGGTGCGGGCCGCACTTATTGGCCTGGAATGAGGCATGTGCGTTGTCCGCCGCCCCGTGTTAGAGGCGGGTGGTAAAGCGGACAATAATTCGCATAGAGATCGAGGAAGTAACCCTAACGCTTGTCGGCGAATTGGCCGGGATGCGGGTTAAAGCGCATTAACGAAGTTCGACCCGCATGGCGGTGACGGCGCCATGCCTTCTCCTTGCGGAGAAAGGTGGCGCCGCCGATGCGGCGACGCAGAGCCTGGACTATAGGCTCTCCCACAGCCGATGCGCGAGCACACCGGCGCGCTTTTCGATCGCGGCCGCCGCATCGAGCGCGAGATCCTCGCGATAGCGCCCGGCAATGAGCTGCACGCCGATCGGCTTGCCGTCGTGAAGCGCTACCGGCACCACGGCGCCGGGCAGACCCAGCACGTTGATCGCGGAGATGAAGCGGATCTCGCCCCAGAAGATCTCCTGCACGCGCTCGGCGCTGACGGTGTCGTCGCGCGGCCCCGGCGTCGGCTTCACCGTGGTCGGCGCCAGCACCACCGGATACTCCTCGAAGAACAATTGCCAGGCGCGGATGTGGCCGTTGCGCGCGGCGGTCGCGCGCATCCAGGCGGGCAGGTCGAACACGTTCGCCTTGGCCTTCATGCCGCCCCACGCTTTGTGAAAATCCTCCGAGGTGACCTTCAGCATGCCGGCTTCCTGCATCACCATGGTCTCGTTGGTGATGATGTCACACCAGGTCTGCCAAACGCCGCTGATGTCGGGCACCTCGACCTCACTGACGCGATAGCCGGAACGTTCGAGATGGTCCGCGGCCTGGCGTAGCGCGGCGGTGACGGAGGGATCGACGTCCATGTCGTCCGGGATCTTGGCCAGCGCCACCTTGATCGGCCCCTTCGGCTTCTCGCGGACCAGCGGCGCCGGCACCCACCAGGGATCGCGCGGATCGCGCCGGCTCATCACCTCGAGTGCAAGGCGAACGTCGGCGACGTGGCGGGCGAGCGGCCCCTGCGCCGACATCAGATGCGCCAACATCGGCCGCTCGGCCGTTGCGCTCGCGTTGAAGGCGGGGATGCGTCCCTGCGTCGGCTTGATGGTGGCGACGCCGTTGCAATGCGCCGGCCAGCGCAGCGAACCGCCGATGTCGTTGCCATGGGCGATGGTGCCGATGCCGGCGGCGACCGCCGAGCCTGCGCCGCCCGATGAGCCGCCGCAGGTGATGTCGGGATCCCAGGGATTGAGCGTCAGTCCGTGCAGGGGATTGTCGGTAAAGCCGCGAAAGGAGAATTCCGGCGTGTTGGTAAGCCCGATGACGATCGCACCTGATTGCTTCAGGTTGCGCACCACAGGCGCATCCGACGGCGCGATGAGGTCCTTGTTGGCGGGCACGCCGTTGAAGTTCGGCCGCCCCTCGTAATCGACGTTTTCCTTGATGGTGACGGGCACGCCGTGCAGGAGGCCGAGCTCGCCGCCCTTGGCGCGCTGCTTGTCCGCGGCATGCGCGGCCTTCAGCGCCTCTTCCGAGAGATCGACGACGACAGCGTTCAGCTTCGGATTGACCGCGCGCATCCGTTCGAGATGCGCTTCGACGGTCTCGACCGCGGAGATTGCGCCGGAGCGGATGGCAGTTGCGGTCTCGACCGCCGACCATTGCCAGGGCTGACCCGGCGGGCGGCGCGGCTTCGCCGATTTTCCGACGGCGGCCTTTCGGACCGGCTTCGCAACGACGGCCTTGCGGGCCCCCGCTTTCGCCACGGTTCGCGCTGCCGCCGTTTTCCCCGCGGTCTTTTTCCCCGTTACCGTCTTCTTCGCCACGCCGCACCTCCTGAAATTGCGTGGCGGAGGTTAGGGACGGCATAAGCAACTGTACAGGCGCGATTCTGCATCGCTCTCTTCGGAGAGGCTCCGAACTGGGCCATGGTAGAACGAGGTCCTTTGACTGTATGCTGCCTTACTCCGAAAGGCGGCAAACAACGGCCCGGTCGACTGAGGCGCTCGGCTCGCCCTCTCATTTGATGGGCAAATGAGGATGACGTGGAAACGGCCATTTAACGGCTTCGATTTCGAAGGCTTCTGGGACGACTGTGCGTATTCCCTGGAGAATTACGTCAAGCCTCCGCCGAGCGACGAGTCGATCGCCTCCATTGAACGGGAAATGGGCGGGTATCGACTGCCGGCGGCCTATATTGACCTCGCACGGCGCCATAATGGAGGAATGGTCAAGCGCAACTGCTACCCCATGACGCAGCGCACTGGATGGGCGGAGGATCATATCGCTATCGAGGGACTCTATGCCATCGGCCGCACGTCGGTATATTCACTCGCCGGGCGGCGGGGCGCCAAGTTCATGATCACAAATGGGGCTACCCTCCGATTGGCATCGGCATCGCCGATACGCCAGCCGCGGGCCACGAACTGATCATTCTTGATTACCGGACCTGTGGAATGCGGGGCGAGCCGCAGGTCGTGTACGTAGACCAGGAAGCCGACTACAGCGTCGTATTCGTTGCACCGGACTTCGAGACTTTCATTCGCGGCTTGGTCGAAGAATCCGAGTACGACACCGCTGATGAGGATCGGGCTGCTGCGATCGCAATCGTAGAGCGGGGTACGTTGTCGCCGATCGTTGTGCGGGCCTTGGCCACCGTCGGCGACCGTCTGCCGAACGGCGAGCGAATAATTCGAGCCTTGGCCCGGCAGATTGTCGACGAGAAGGGCTTCTTCGCCTTACACGACGACGAGCGATCGCATCTGATGTACGGCCTTATGTTCTGGCTCGATTCGAGCCTTTATACCGCCAAGTCGTTCGAAGCTTTCGTGTATCGTCCCAAGACACACGCCTCCTATGATGACCCGCCCAGTTACGAGCTGATGATCGTTTTCGACCTTGTGGCCGACCCTTACAGCTTCAACACGGGCGGGTACGCCGAGGGCTTTGTGAGAGAGTGGTGGGACGCGTGCGTCGCCGGCGGCGACATTGTGGAGACGACAGAAGGCTGCCGTCTGACTCAAAATGCCGAAGCGACTCTCGTTGGTCGCTTGGCGGCGATTGCTGGCGCGGAAGTCGACAAGCAAGCTCGATGATTTGAGAATGGCCGATACGCCCGGGCCTGCGGCGCACCTACTTGCGATGCAATCAGCCCAGACGATTCCGCAAGTTTCAGAATCCGGCCGCTGGCGGAGGGAGAGGAACTGGGCTCGAACCTTCTCCGCCCGTTGGGCAGATTCTCGCTGGTACCAGCTGCTTTCGACGATAATCGAGAGTGGCCGATGGCCCAGGAGTTCCGGCATTGGACCAATAGCCCCAGGGACCGGTCGGGTAGCCGGGCCATAAAGCTGCTCCTCATGGCAGCAACTGCCAATCTCGCCGGCCCGGCTGGAAGTTCCTTTAAATGCGCTGTTGTCAGGTCAGATTATACCGTTTCCGCCGTAGGGGATCGGTGTCTGGTTGGGATAAAAAACGTTGCCTTTGGACGCCGCCGTTTGCTCCCGGTCTACAGCGGTTGCGGACGTGCTCAGGCTCCCTTGCGACTTCGCCAATGGGGCAGAAGCTGACATCAACTTGGCGATCAGAAAGGATCGGCCAAGAAGTTCGGGCGGACCACCCGCAAGATGCGGGCCACGTTCTATGGCGTCGCTTCCAGCACCATATTGAAGGGACCCTGGGTGGCGCGACGGACCTGACGGAAGCCACCGTCCTTCAGCACCTGGGTGAGCTTTGCCTCTCCAGCCTGCGCTCCGAGTGCCTCGCCGACTTCTTGGGCCATCGAGGTCGGCACGCAGATCATCGTCGATGCATTATAGTAGAGACGGCTGACCGGATTGCCGACGTTGTCGGCCGGATCATCCGCGGCAATCGGCTCGACGATCATCCAGGAACCACCGGGCTTAAGCAGGCTCCGCACATGCCTGGCGCAGCCCCGGGGATCACCCATGTCGTGCAGGCAGTCGAACATGGTGACGAGATCGAAGTCTCGCTCAGCGATATCCTTGGCGCGCGCGGTCACGAAGCGGACGCGGTCGGCGAGACCATGGGCCATGGCGTGTGCGTTGGCCTGCTCGATGGACGGCGCATGGAAGTCGTAGCCGACGAATATGCTCTGCGGGAACGCCTTCGCCATCAGCAAGGTTGAAAAGCCGACCCCGCATCCGATGTCGGCTACCTTAATACCCTCGGAGAGCTTCTTGGGCACGCCGTCCAGCGCCGGTAGCCAAGACTGCACGATGTTGTTGACATAGCCCGGACGAAAGAAGGAGCCAACAGCACAGAACAGGCAGCCCGAGCTTTCACCCCAAGCAACGCCGTTTCCGTTCCTGAATGCGGATTCGACCATCGTTCGCCCTTCCACCATCGCCGCCGCAAGGTCGAAAGCGCCTTCCAAGTAGACGGGACTGTCCTTTACGGCAAAGATCATTGCCTGTTCAGGTGTGAGACTGAACCGCTGGTCTGTCTTGTCGAGGGTGATGTAGCCGTTAGCGGCCTGTGCAAAGGCCCATTCACGGACGCACCTTTCGGTCAGGCCGGTTCGCTGTGCGAGTTCAGAAGCAGTCGCGGGGCCGTCCCGGTGCAATGCGTCGAACAGGCCGAGACGGAAGCCGATCCCAGCCGTCGGCACACTAAAGGCCCCGCCCAAGTCCCCCAGCATCTTTCCGACGAGGGCGCCAAGTCTGTCATTGTCCACTGCGCGCATGACTTAGTCCTTCTCTGGTTTTCGAGCTGAACAAAGGTCAGATAAAAATTCGGTCGGTCGGCCGAATTATGTGCTGCGATGATGCGCGGAGTCAAGTAGGCTGTCTCTTGTTGACTGTGACCACGGGGCGCCCGACATTCGGCCGATCGACCGAACTGTAGTCAAGGAAGGTGGGGACAGAATGCCGCGAAACGGCCGGAAGGCAGACACCAGAACGGTAGTGCTGGAGGCCGCAAAGAAGGTGCTCAGGCAAAAGGGATACGCCAAGCTGTCCACCCGCGATGTTGCTGCGGCGGCTGGTGTCCCACTCAGCCAGATCCATTATCATTTCGGATCCAAACAAGGGATGATGCTGGCGCTGTTCGAGTACCTCAACTCGCAGCTGCTCGACCGCCAGAACGCACTGTTTCGAGATTCCGCCTTAAAGCTGTCCGAGCAGTGGGACCGAGCCTGCGACTATCTCGACGAGGACATAGCCTCGGGATACGTTCGCGTGCTGCAGGAGCTGATGGCTGCCAGCTGGGGTGACGGCCCCGTGGCGAAAGTGGTCCAGGCCGGCATCATGGGCTGGATGAAGCTGATCACAGACCTCGCGCGCCGGGCCGAGCGCGAATTCGGCGGTCTCGGCCCCTTCACGGCCGACGAGGTCGCCGCGTTGGTCGCCCACGCCTTTATCGGCGCGGAGAGCCACTACCTGCTCGGACTGGAAAAGAAAGGCGTTCCTGTCCGGCCGGCTCTTCGGCGCTTTGGTGATCTTATTCGCATCCTGGAGACTGCTCACCGAAAATGAGGTGCTGACATGCGCGCCAAACTTCCGGCTTTCGAAGGAATAGTTGAACGTAACGGTGTGAAGCTTCACTACGAAATCTACGGCAGCGGCGCGGAGACTATCGTCTTCGTGCCCCCGTGGAGCATCGTTCATTCGCGGGTTTACAAAGCGCAATTGCCGTGGTTCAGCGAGCGTTTCCGCTGCGTCACTTATGACAGCCGTGGCAATGGCCGATCCGATCGGCCAGACGACGTGGCGGCATATACGCTGGACAACTACGTCGCAGATGCACTTGCCGTCATGGATGCGGCACGAGTTGGTACTGCCATTCTCGTCGGCCTCTCGCTCGGTGGGATGATCGCATCTGTGATCGCGGCTCACCATGCAGAACGAGTCAAGGCCGCGATCCTGGTCGGCACATCGGCCAGCGTAGGGCCCGCCTATCCTTACATGACGCCGGACCACTTTCGGGCCGAGCGCGCGGAATTCAAGGATTGGGACAAATACAACGGCGCCTACTGGCTCTCGAACTATCAGGATTTCGCGGCTTACTTCGTCGGCTCCATCTTCTCCGAGCCACATTCGACCAAGCAAATTGAGGATGCCGTTGGTTGGGCCAGCGAGACTACGGGGTCCATCCTTGCCAGGACGGTGAACGCGCGGACGATGCCGCCGGCTTTCGATGTGAGCGAGGCCATGTATCGCAAGATCGCCTGCCCGGTCTTGATGATCCATGGCAACGACGATCAAATCCAGCCCTATGCCCGGGCACAAATCGTAGCCGGCCTGACAGGTGCGGAGTTAACGACGATCGAGGGAGGAGGCCACAATCCGCTAGGTCGCTTTCCGGCGAAGTGCAACACCCTGATTACAGAATTTCTCCAGCGCCGGCTCGGCCTGGTTGCTCGGCCTAAGCGGACTCCTGCGCGGTCAGGGCCGAAGCGCGTCCTCTACTTGTCCTCCCCTATCGGGCTCGGCCACGCCCGGCGGGACATCGCCATCACGCGGGAGTTGCGTAACGTGCTTCCTGATCTGCAGGTCGACTGGCTGGCACAAGATCCGGTCACCCGGTTGCTCGAAGCGAGTGGCGAGACCGTTCATCCGCTCAGCGGCCGCCTGGCCAGTGAAACCCGTCATATCGAAATGGAATGTGGCGAACATGAGCTGCATGCCTTTCAGGCGATTCGCCGAATGGACGAAGTGCTGATTGCTAACTTCATGACATTTCAGGATGCCGTCGAGGAGTTGCGCTATGACCTCGTGATTGCCGACGAGGCGTGGGACATCGATCACTACTGGCACGAGCATCCCGAACTGAAACGAGCACCGCTGGTGTGGTTCACTGACTTCGTCGGGTTCGTTCCGATGCCATCGGGTGGCGAACACGAGGCATTCCTGACAACCGATTACAATGCCGAAATGATCGAGCATGTCGAACGGCATCCCGGCGTGCGTGATCGCGCGATCTTTGTCGGAAACCCGGACGACGTCATTCCTCGGTCATTTGGGAGGGACCTGCCCGAAATGCCGGACTGGGTGCCCAAGCACTTCGAGTTCCCGGGTTACATTCTCGGTGAACACCCCCAGACATTCGGGCCGCGCGCCGAGCTTCGACGACGGCTCGGCTACCGGGACGGCGAGCGCGTCTGCATCGTCACGGTGGGCGGTTCAGGCGTCGGTGCGCCGCTCATCCGGCGCGTTTTGGAGAGTTATCCGCTGGTACGGTCCAGGATACCGGGATTGCGCATGATCGTGATCGCCGGTCCCCGGATTGATCCGGCGACATTGAACGCTCCGGTCGGCGTTGAAGTTCGATCATTCGTAGCCGACCTGGACCGACATCTCGCAGCCTGCGACCTGGCCATCGTTCAGGGCGGACTTACCACGTGCATGGAGCTGACAGCGGCCGGCACCCCCTTCATCTATTTCCCGCTGCAGAGTCATTTCGAGCAGAACTACCATGTGGCATATCGACTGGATCGCTATAGCGCCGGCCGGCGTATGAACTATGCAGACTCAACGCCCGAGATGATTGCTGAAGCGACTATCCGCGCCCTGACCGAGCCGACATTCTCTAAGCCGGTCGAAAGCGGCGGTGCAGCGCGCGCGGCGCGCATGCTTGCGGAACTGCTCTGATGGCGCAATGATCAGTACTTCGCGATGACGGGACCACCGAACTTGTAGCTCCACGCCCGGTTGCGGCTCTACGCGGTTCATCAATTAGCAAATGACCAGAGTGTTCCAAATGCAGATTGGCCACGTGTGTCTGGCGCGCTACAGAGAACTGCGTGTCTAACAACGTCGAGATTTGGATCTGACCCGTTTCTGATGGAGTTCACTGGCGACTGCGGTTCTCAACGGTCGCCGGCATCAAGGCCACAAGCGGAACGCCGGTCGAATGAAAGAGGCCGCCCACCGAGACGGCCTTATGGGTCATAACCTGACTTCTCATCTCGTGGACCAACATGTCCACTAAGGCTCGGTGACCGGCCCGTCGGGAACCCCACTAACCGGCCGCCCCTGTTTTTTCGAAAAAACGAAATATGTCTTGCTCCGTCGGGCAAAACAGTGGTTCATAGCGTGCTGGTAGTCGACGTAGGAGCCAGCATCGTGGCCGACGGATACGAAACGTCTTCGGAGCTATCCAAGATCGCCAAGCTCAACGGCGACTTCAGGAGAAACTATGGAACCTGCCTTGGAGCGTTCCTGTACCTGAGATCAATAAGTGCCGCGCGAGGGCGCTCTTGGTTATGGGGCGGCCTTTTTTCACTCGCCTGTTCGGCCGTGCTAGGATGGCTTAGCAAGTACGTCCAGTTGCCCTGGTGATGCATCAAGCGGAAGTGACCTCGCGCTCTAACGGAGGCGCGCATGACCAACGCCCTGATCATTCGTCCTGCGTCTGATCTGTTATCGGCCTCAAGCGCGGGACGGGCCGCGCAATATGTCCGGATGTCTACGGACAATCAGCGTTATTCCACGCAGATTCAGGCAGCCGCAATCGCGATGTATGCCGCACAGCATGATCTCGTGATTGTTCGCACTTATACGGACGAAGGCCGAAGCGGTCTTCGGATCGAGCGGCGCGAGGGCTTGATCGAGCTCGTCCGCAGTGGCCGGACAGACTTCGACCACATCCTTGTCTATGACGTGAGCCGTTGGGGGAGATTTCAGGACGTTGATGAGAGCGCCTATTACGAGTTCACCTGCCGCCTGGCGGGGATAAAGGTCTGCTACTGTGCCGAGCAGTTCGACAATGACGGTAGTGTCTTTGCGAGCATCGTAAAGAACCTCAAAAGGGTGATGGCAGCCGAATATTCTAGAGAACTCTCGGTCAAGGTCCATGCTGGCGCCTGCCGCGTCGCCAGTCTCGGGTTCAAGCAGGGCGGCCCTGCGGGGTATGGCCTCCAACGCGAACTGCTCGATGAAAGCGGGTGCTCAAAGGGAATCTTGCTGAAAGGCCAACGCAAGCATCTTCAGACCGACCGGGTCGTGATCCGGCCCGGGACGGAGACGGAGCAAGCCGTGGTCGCTCGGATCTTTCGGGAGTTTGTCGTTCACGGCCGATCGCGCGGATCCATCGTTCGCTGTTTAAACAATGAGGAAATTCCCAACCACAGAACGAAGCCTTGGTCCCTTGCAATGGTCCGCCACGTTTTGAGCAACGAGGCCTATATTGGCAACAGCGTCTATAATCGAACGTCGGTCCGGCTTAGGCAGGCGAAGAAGAAGAATCCACCGGAACTATGGATTCGGGCCACTGGCCTCTTCGAGCCAGTCGTCGACAAGAGCATCTTCCTCAAAGCCCAGAACCTGTTGAAGGAAAAGCAAGGGAGATGGTCGAATGAACTGCTTCTGAAGAAGTTGCGGGAGACACTGTCGGTGCATGGGAAGCTGAGCGCCTCCATTCTCGCTGCTTCGGACAATATGCCGAGCGCCGCTCTTTACGCCTGCCGTTTCGGAAGTCTGAGGGAAGCCTTTCGCCGTGTCGGCTATGTTGATTCTGAGCGGAGTTACGACTACGCCGACGCGCGGAAGCAGTCTGAAGCAGAGCTATCAAGACAGGTAGAAGCTCTGCTCACTCATATCACGGCGAGTGGCATTACCGCAGAGTTTAGTGCGGAAGCAGGCGTGATGACAGTTGCGGGCAAGCTCGCGATCTCGGTGCGGATGGGGCGATATTACCGCGGTAGACGCCATGCACCCTGCTGGTTGGTTCATCGGCGCACGATCGAACCGGCCGGACTTATTCTTGCGCTGCGATTGGATAAGGAGACAAACAGGGAGGTCATCGATTACTTTCTCTTGCCCCTGCACGAAATGGCTAAACACGTGATCGGCCTCACGGCGACGCCCCGCTCTCGATTTTCGGTCTACCGATGCCTCACAACGAACGACGTGTTGCAGTCGATCATGACGAAAGTGGCGGCTTTGCTTAGTTGAGAGCCCGGTGTCCGACGCAATTCGTCAACAGACCCTTGCACCTTGTGAGTAGGCCTGGGGCGCGAAATCCGACACGACCTCGCACAGGCCATTGGTAAAGACGAGGAAGGCGGGATGCGCCGACCCCTTAAAACGATGGGTTCATATTGCCGAGATGCTCACAAGTGCAAATAGCGCGAAATTAGCCGGGCAAGACGCCCGACAGGTATCTCGTTTGACGACGCTCCGACTTGCCAGGCGAGTTCAAGAAGCAGTTAACGTTCAGACTTCATGAGCTGCAGCGGAAGCACGAGCACTACATTGATCTGCATATCGAGGATCTTCGAGGCGATGATCGAAATGTGTAGAGCGAACTCGTCCTCCATCTCTGCCGCGGCATCCTCATCGCTTGCGTATACGTACAGGATGTCGCCATCCACTTCGTCAAACCGGACAGCTCGGAAGAGCCGATCGAACCGATTTGCACCCACGATCAGCGCCATGCGCGCGGCAATCGCCTGATCCTGTACGTCAGTCACAATCATGCGGCATGGCCCTAGTTTTCCCTGCCGTCCTCGACAGCAAAGACCTGATAATATTGCCCTGGCGCAGCCTGCGTGAACACAATCTCTATTGCCACTATTTCCGCATAGCCCTTGGCTTCGTCGCCGATATTGATGAGGTCTATCACAACGCCCCCTTTGCCGGTGTCGAAATTAGACGCTGGCGCGCCGGGAATCCGGATCAGGCCCTGCATGCTGGGTCCCTTAGTGCGTATGGCGACTTTGATCTGCGCCGTGTTTCGCCGGGGCAGGCCCGAGGAGCGGAGATCGATGCGTTGCCACTGATAAAGGTCTCTTGAGGAGCGGCCTACGTGAATCGGGTCAGCAGTAGGCTCGATTGCCGCCGTGGCTGGAGAGGTCAGCGCGAAGAGAGCAACGAGAAGGAGCCGCGATGTTGAACCCATAGCAGCAACCATCAGCCTGTCATCGGGAGAGGCAGTTGAACGTCAATCTCTACTGCTTTATTCCAAGTTGCTCTGCGCAAACGCTGCCAAGCTGGACACCCGTAGGAATTGGTCCGTAATAGAGGCTGCTGTCCTTGTCCTCAGTATCGAGACTTTTGACCGTTCCGTTCGGCGATGCAACGACGTTGACTTTGCAAGCGTATCCCCGCGAACTTCCCGATGCGCTGGCTTGACCGTCGCGAGAGACCGAAAATGAACTTGCAGTTGCGAGTTGCCACGAATAGGCGGTTTCGCCACTGTTCATCTTGAAACTACTTGCGGGTGGTCCCCACCGAACGACAAGGGCATCTACATTTTTTCCAATGTAGTCCTGGCCCAACTTGGCGCGAACATCCGCGCCTGTTGCGTAACATCCGCCCAATGCCACACAGAGCACTGCAATTCCCAGCCCACGCATTTCTTCCCCCACTCGCTGCATCCAAACGCAACTGCTGCGCGAGATCAAGGCTTATCCGAGTTTTTTAGTAGCCGTTGTCGAGGGGGGCCTGGCTGGACGGCTGCACCGCTAGGAATCGGAGGCGGCGTTACCCTGCCATCTCAGCATTGCAACTTCGACGCAAGCGGCGTCTATCTCCATTGGCAGGCATGAGGCTGCCTATCATTTCTGCCGAGATGATGGTGGTGTCGACAGATGCCCTGCCAGTAGATTCATCATCTCGGGGTCGACGGTACTGGCCCCCCGCCGCCTCCTTTGAGCATCTGCGATGGTGTAGCGGCCACTATCCCGCTTGGTGATTTTGCCACGATGGAACAATACGATTCCAACGAAGGGATCTTCCAAATCTTCGGCGAGCATTTCGTCGACCAAGGCCTCGGCGGCGTCCCAGCACGACGCGCGCCGCAGCACATCTAATAGCACCAGCCGCGTATTGATCGACTTGATCCCGCTTCCTGCTAAACGTGCGGCGGCCTTGAGACGCAATACGGCCGCTTGGTCCGGTTGCTTGCTGTCATCAGCGATCCAGGCGGCACTTAGCGTATCCAGGAATGCCGCCATCCGGTCGCCATCATGGGCGTGCTCGGCGGCTCTGACCAGAAAGCGGCGCGCGGCCGGGTCGAATGTCGGGTCCGAGGAGGCCGCCTGAAATTCCGGCGTCTGCATGAAGCTCTTCGCCTTGGCATCGCCCTGTTCGATGTCGGGGGCCACATAGCCGCAGAAGGGGCATTCCAGCAGCCAGTAACTGATGGTGGAACGCGCCATGCCGCCCTGCCGCTGGTCGAGGTCGGGCGGGCGGAAGGAGTTGGTACTCAACAGCACCGTTTGCTTGGATTTCTTGCCGCAGCAAAAGCATCGCAGCGTTTCCTCCTTATAGTCCGTCATTGATCGCCGCCTGATTCTCGAAGCTTGTCGCAATTAAGTCCACGTTCTAACCCCAACCCCATCGCTTCTTGGTATTAAAGCGAATGCTCTCCGAAGTCGCTACGAGCATCTCCAGCAAGCCGAACTTATGGCTGTAGAGAGCGTCCTTGCTGCCTGAAAGATCTTCGATTCGGGACGTAAGGGTAGGCCGCTTGGCGTCGAGGAAGGTCCGCAACACGGCAAAGCATCGCTCGAGCATCGGTTCGGCCTTGTAGGATCCATCGTGTGCATAGGCTTCCGCCAGCGCGACCAAGATCCACAGCAACGCCGCGGCATTGTTCCCGTATGCCCGCTCGGAAATCCCGAGCAGGCGCTCGAGGGGAGGCACAGCCTCCCTGAAATCCCGGCAATCGAGATAGGCGCGAGCCATCGCTTCGAGCGGTTTCTGAATTTGCAGACTGTCCGGTTCGAATAGCTTCTCGTTGATTGTCAACGCGGCATCGAACATGACCTTAGCCTTCTGGCGACGTTGGGCCTTGACGCTCGATGGTTTCTGGTTGCTCCCCGCAACATAGGCGACGCCGAGCTTCACCAGCACCTTCGCTGTCTCCTGGCTCTCTCCGCCGTGAGAATGCTCGTGCACGTCAAGGCAGCGTCCGCAATAGCGGTCGGCCAGCTCTTGCTCGTCCGCGTCAAGGCAGACCGCGACCAAAGCTTCGAGCGGCGCTGCGGCTTCGGCGCTTTCAGCGCCATGAATCTCCGTCCTAATGGCGAGACTGCGTTCGAGAAACGGGACGGCCTTGGAAGGTTCGTTGCCGGCCGCATATCGCGAGGCAATGAAATCGCACTCCTCGGCTACGCCCGGGCTGATGTCTCCAAGAGCGGCGGCCTTGACATCTAGTCGCTTCAGAAACAACGGCTCAAGCAGTTTGAAGCCACCCGAGTTCTTGTGATTGATCCATTCGTCCAGTTGCGGCAGCAGCGACGCCGGGCCTCTCAGCGCTTCGCCGATCCTAATGCTGCGTTCGAAATACGGGATGGCAATCGCTGCCTTTCCGGATTGACAAATCAGCATGGCCAGCGTGTGCAGTGCAGTCGCCACCTCGAGACTGTCGGTTCCGAACTTGGCCTCTAACGCGGCGATATGGGCAAGGTGGTGGTCGTACATGAAAGGTGTTGACCTCAGATCTCGATGAAAACGGTGCATCTCTCAGTGGCACAGACGCAGCGAGCTCGCCGCGCCCAAACCGAACGACTTTCTTACACATTGACCGAACGTCTTGGCGGCGGCGATCGGGGCTGGTACCACATTGCCAGGTTCCATCCATTATCCGCACAATACTTCGGCTAGTGACACGGGCGGTCATCCTTCCAGGTGGTCTCATGGGCTCACGATGATCGTTGGCAAATTGACCTCGCCTGGTCTTATCGTCATGGATACGCTCGAGGACGCCTGCCGACATCGTCGGATTATTTGCGGATCCGCATGGCGGCGATTGGGCGAGCTTCTGCCCCACCACAGTCGCGCTTATCGGTGCCCCAAAGGTTACGACGAACCCAGCGAGAACGAGCGGAAGAACGGGAATGCACAGCTCATCATCCAATCTAAGGTGCGTTCAGGTCGAGTATGTTCGGCGCATAATCCCGGTGGGCCCCGTCCTGGCTCATGGCCACCCAGGCGAGGACCTCTGGCAGGCGATCATCCCCCGGATCGGGCGAATCGCTCATTTGAGTGACCAGGTCGTCATCCATTGAATCAGGCCACAGCTCGCGTAACGCGGTGAACCGCGCATCGGCCGGCAGCTGGAAGATCCTTTTCACTTCAGCGACGGCGAGCCCGGCGACTTCGCTAGCGTCCGTCCGGCGCTCCGCCTCGAGAAGCCGCTGGGCGAATTGCAGCAACAGCTTGGCCCTCCGCGGCCAAATCGTCGCAGGACCGTCTGGCAGGAGCGACGTCAGATCCTCGACGCGGCCATAGCGTGCAAGGGCCTGGGTGGTCTCGGCGAAGGCTTCCAGCAGCTTGGCAGGCTCGCTCGCGAGCACCGCTGCCTTGATTTTCAGGCTCCGCTGCAGCATCGGCCCGATCTCGCCGGCTTGCTTTATGGCCGCCAAGGTCCGGATCAATGCGTCAAGCAGGGCCGCAAGCCTTGCATCACCGGGGGCTTTCATTTCCGTATGGATGGCGAGCGCCCGGCGGAGCAGCGGCTCGGCCTCGGTCGGCTGACCGTTCCGTAGTAGCAGCTTGCCGAGCCGCAGCAGCTTCGCCGTCGTCTCGCCGGACAGAGGTCCGTGGATTCTTTCGACCAATTCGAGACACCGCTTCTGGCAAGACACGGCGTCCTTAATCCGAAATGTTCGCAAATGGCGGTCGGTGAGTTCCTCGAGCGCCGGCAGCAGATCGACGCTGGCCACGCCAAGCACGCTTTCCCGGATCTCCTGGCTGCGGCGGAACAGTTCTCCCGCCTCCGGCCGGCCCTTGTGTTCGGCGCATTTAGCCCAACGTAGTAGCCCATCGGCAACGCGGATGTCGGCGCCGAGCTTGCCCTCCCGGATCTGCAGGCTGCGGCGGAAATACGGCTCGGCGCCGGAATAGATGCGGTTCGCCGCGTACCACAGCGCAAACTCCTCTAGCGCGTCCGCGACGCGCAGGTCCTGCGGTCCGAACTGAGCTTCCAGCCGAGCGATCTCGGCTCGCTTCTGGTCGATCACTGACATATCCTGATTTCTGCTCCTCGGTGGACGATGAGTATTAGCTGCGCAGAGCCGGACCGAAAGTGCTCGCCGAATTGGATTTCGGCAGAAATGAACGACGTGCTGCTACTTCTCGCCACATTTTTCGATTGCGGAACGCCAGTTTGGCGCGTCAACGCGCGGTAGTTTGTATTCCCCGCGCACCGCTGAAATTACCAAGGGGGCTGCCCTTTCGATGAGCGACAATAGGCGCGATTGAATTCGCTCCCAGCGATTGCCGAACAGTTCGGGATCACGCCGGGAAAAGCCGAGATCCCATTGCACAAAAGTGGTCTGATCGATGCCATCACCCTCCTCGAACTTCCCGAAAAGCGTCATCCGCGATCGAGCGCTTCCGATCGAGATCGAAGCCTTTCCAGATTTGCGCGGTGTGCTCGGATATTGGTCAAATCGCCCGCGGGAGTTCTCATTGAAAACTCGAGAACGCCAGAGTTTGCTTTCGGGCACTTCAGGCCGGTCGGGTAATAGCTGTTCTCAGTTCGGGGAATGTTTGAATTCAAAGGCGTTTGAGCAGCCGCGCCGTTCGATGCGGCGCAAGCCCAATTCAGCAGCCCAAGGCACAAAGGAAAGCACGCAACCCCTTTGAACCGATTGCCTCTTGGCACTCGCAATTACCGCGAACCAAGCGCCTTGCTCATGTAGCTAACAGTGTAGGTGCAAGGGCGGTCAGACTTGGTCGTGGATGAGGTGTGCTGGACAACTCCGCCGTCTCCAAACCTGAACGAGGCGATCTTGCTGGTAGTACCGCTCTTCTTGGAAATCTCATTCGAGTCGGGCTTCCCGTACAAAGTGACGAGCTTTGGCATCATGTCACTATCGCCCTTTTGGCACTCGTCGACAGTCTTGAACATTCCTGCAACAGCAAATGCCTCCACCCGAACGAGACCGCCATTGTTCTGGAAATGGAGGGTCAAGCCCTCGACATTCGGAAGCAGCGAGCATTTGTCACACGAAAGCACCTTGATGCCGGGTTGTGGCGGATCCTGTTCATATGGCTCCGCATCGGGTCCTAGCAACTTAGCTGCATTTTCATAGGTAGTCCCGAAGGCCACTTTACCAGGAGCATCAAGTTTCGCACGGCCCTGCTGAGCGGATGCGATCGAGCCAAGAAGAACTACAAGAACAAACGCTATAAAAGTCCTGATCATAAAAACACCCTATCCTGAATAACATCGGCCCTAAAATATCTAGCTCTCAATCCGACATTCCGACCGTCTATGATTTTGCAGTCCGTCCTATTTAGATGCACGTCACTTTCACATCCTCCATTGTACTTTCATGAAACTGCCCGGGCGCGATCTTCTTATTGCACCTGCACCAATCCGCTCTCGGTGATGTAGACGTGGGCTTTGCAACAAGGACCGGATTGCACAAAGAGGAATATAGAAGTCCCGCTCCAAGCGAACCACGAAAGGAGAAAATGCAGCGAGAGCCATCGGGAAGACTGTATCGTGTAGCTCTGGTTCATAGATCTTCCTTCAGAATGGCGACGCTGAACATAAACGACTTTTCTCCATCCTCTACATCCGCAAAAATAACTCCGACAAACTCTTCGCCTTTATAGACCTCTAGGGAGCCCTTTGTGTTAGCTCTCGTTCTCACGCTTAGCTCCGATGACAGCGTTTTTTTCAAATATGCCTCAAGCTTGCCCTTTTCGGCAGCGGTGATAACTGCCTCTTTCTGAGAGGATACCGATTTGTTCTTGACTGACTGCGCGGAGGCGCCGCCATTTATAACGAAGACGCTCAGCGTCGCAGCGAGAAAGAAAAAAGACCAAGTCGCGCACCGAAACAATGTAAGTTCCCTTCATCTACTTGTTGTTTTTAATAGTTCTGCATGACGGCAGATCATCGCCTCATGCGCTTCGAGCTCACCGAACGGGTCGTGCTCTTCAAACCGAACGCCTTTTCGCAACTTGGACCAAACCCTCCAATGGAGGCAATCGCCAGGGCACCGGGATTCGCCACATCTGCTTTGACTTGAAGAATTGATCCGCCAGCAGCAACTTTCGCTATCACTTCGCACGTGAAACTCTCTTTAGTTTCCCCGCCCTCAGCACCAGAGAAACCTAAGGTCACAACTCGTTTCCAGTGATAGGTTTGGACCATTTTTTGTCCGTTAGCAGTATCGGGCGGCCCATAGATGCGCATGAAATCAATGATCTTACGAGTCTTCCGCCAACTGACGGCGTCGGATTCGGGCGGCAATTGACCAGCCGAGACAGGAAGTGTGAGCAGGAGCCACATAGCGACTATCTGCGTCGCGCCGATCATTCTTCGACGAGGCATTATCAATCATCGCTTGTAGTTGCAGTGCGTTTCGCGTTCAGCGGTGCCGCGCTGCAACCTTCATTTTAAAAATCGGCTGATCGCATATCATATAACGTGTTTTTAATCACTGACGGTCGGGTTTACCAGCACTCGCCTATGAGATTGCGGGAGCCGCGATCCTTGCACGCAAGGACGAGCCTAGTCATCCGCAACCTTAGAATCATTGCATCAGCGAAACTCTGAGCTGCCCCCTATCCCGTTCATCGCGCCAGCTGAACGCGGGTTGTTTGGCCCTAATAGCGTGCGATTCTCGACCAGCATCACAGCCTGCGACCACGGCACGATCAGTCTGGCAAACCAGCCCTAAAGACTTTCGATCGCATCCAAGAGAGCATCGTACCGGCTCTTCATGAAGTGCATCGGAGCAAGCAGGCGCTGGGTCTTCGTCTCTCGCCTGCTTGGCCCTTTAGCGGGCAGCCAACCGGGTTATAGGGCCCCTCCCCCGCCCGCCGACCGCATCACCATGCTTTTCAACCAAAGGCGTCCTCGGATCTCGATCGGTCCGACGAGGCGGAACGCCTTTTCCTGGCGTCGACTTTAAACGTATTGCAATAAACGTTTCCACTTGGCTATTCTTGCACTCAGACTAGCGCCCGCCATTTCTTAATGACCAAATTCCTGTATCGCTCCAAAGGTGCATTTAGATCATCATGAGACGCAAAATTGCGGCCATTTTTGCCGCAGACATTGCCGGTTACAGCCGGTTGGTTGCGGAAGACGAGGAAGAGACTCTCCGCAGACTAAAGGCGTATCGGGAAGTCACAGACGAGTTTATCGCCAACGCGCGGGGGCGAATTTTCAACACTGCAGGTGACGCCGTGCTCGCTGAATTTCCGAGCGCGGTGGACGCGGTGCGGTGCGCGATTGACATCCAGGAAAGTCTCCGGACCCGCAATGGTGCTTTTCCTCCCAGTCGGCACATGAGCTTCAGGATTGGAATTACGATTGGCGACGTCGTCGAGCGTGATGATGGCGATCTGCTCGGTGACGGCGTCAACATTGCAGCGCGGCTCGAAGGCTTGGCGGAAGTCGGGGGAATCTGCGTTTCACGTGCCGTGTACGAGCAGGTCGCAAACAAATTGTCCGTTCCCTTTGCCGACATGGGAGTTCAGCAGGTCAAGAATATCCCGACCCCGGTGCACGCTTATAAGATTGGGAAGCAATCGGAGGATCGCAAGACGAGCACGCCCAGCAGTTCGATTTGGGACTTCCTGCCGGGCCGTAAAGTCGCCCAAACCGAGGACGGCAGTCCGAGACAAAGCTGGACGACAAGACTTGGTGCGGCGTGGGACTGGCGCACGATCTTCGAGGCTATGATCGCCCTTCTAACGCTTTTGATTCTGACCAAAATCCCGGACTTGGTGGGAGCCTTCGCTATCGGTGGTGCGCTGACGCATGGATTGATCGGGCTTCTCAGCGGAGTCGTTGTTTTTGCGTCCGCATTTCTCCTTCGGCCCACATTGCAACTGACTTCGACGGAATGCATCGTGGTTGCTGCGGCTTATGGGACATCCTGCTTGTTAGGCCCTGCTATTGCGGAAATTCTCCGTCGCGCAGGTTTGGGCGGCTATGATGCGGCCTACATCGGGAGATTGGAGCTTTCAGTTTTCTTTGGCTGCGTAGGCGCCACCGCGGTTCAATGGCGAACCCCTCAAGCCCCTACGGCGCTTGCGGCACTGATATTCATCGCGCTTCTCCTCGGCTACCGCTACGCCCTTTATGAATTTGGCGTTCTTTCTAGCTTCTCTACCATGGTATTGCCTTTTCCAGTGGTTCTCACGGGATGCTTGATGGCGACCACAAAGGGACGCGTGTCTGCCGCACTTGACGCAGCAACGATCGTCGCGGTTTGGCTGACTGCATTGGGGGTTGCACTGATTTCGTTCGCATTCCCAAGCGGCGCAACATTGTTTTTCTACGGAGACCCGGTGGGGGCCGTCTACTTTCTTGCCATGGCAGTGCCAACAGCATTGGCATGGCCCGCCATTCGTCTGGCTCGCCCGGGGTTCAATTGGCCGCCCGCATCCCAGCCCGTGATTTTGGGTAGATATCTGAAGATCGGTGCAGCGATGCTTGTCGTCGTCTACGCCGCCGGTTTTGCGATGACATCGGCAGAACGCAATACACCAATGTCTCGCTGCACGTCGGAGGATGGCGTCGAGGCTTGTAGCATCGTCATTGACTCGCTGGGTGCCTCTATCGAGGACCGCATCAACGCCCTGAATATCCGCGCGAACCGGCATATACAGGCTTCGAGATGGGATCAGGCGATCGCGGACCTCACAAAATTGATCGAGTTTGATGCCAAGAATGCAGAACGATACGTCACGCGAGCGAATCTCTGGGACCAAATCGAGTCGTATGATCAGGCCATCGGGGACATGGACGCCGCGCTCGCGCTACAGCCGAACAGCCCGAAGCTTTACCTGGCGCGTAGTGATCTTTGGAAAAAGAAGGGCGACGACGGCAGGACGTCGGCGGATCTGGATCAATTCGTCCGGCTGGAGCCATCGGCAGAGAATTTTGTCAAACGTGCCGAATACAATCTGGAGAAGGATCGTGTTGCCGCCGCCATCAATGACTACGGTACGGCGATCAAAATGGACCCGAAGAACGTCAGTTATTTGAAGGCACGAGCCGGCGCATTTGAACGCAAAGGCGACGCGGCTTCGACTCAAGCCGACTTCATGGCCATTGTGCGCCTGTACGATGCCTCCCTTGCAGCCAGTCCGACTTCAAAAGCCGCCCTCGAACGGGCAGAGCTTTGGAAACAACTGAAGAACTACCCGAAGGCTCTGGCAGACTACAATTTGGCCATCCGCCTCGATCCAAATGATAAATATAGCTACGACTATCGGTACTATTTGGTACAAGAAATGACGGGCTACTCGACCCAAGCGAGTATGAAATACCTCGATGAATTCGTATCGAAAGAGCCGACCTTAGCGGACAACTACCGAGTTCGAGCGGAAGCAAGGGATGAGCGCGAGCTAGATAAGAATCTGGCGGACTATGACCAGGCGATACGCCTGAGGCCCGATGATGCAGGCTTTCGGTTTGCTCGAGCTGCATTGCTGGAGAGGAAGGGCAATTTCGCGGGAGCGATAGCTGATTATGATCGGGCAGTTCAGATCGACCCCAAGGACGCCAAGGCGCTTTACCTGCGTGGGACGGCAAAATCCAGCAAAGGAGATCGGACGGGCGCCGCTGATATTGCCGCCGCGAAGGCGCTCGATCCGGATGTTGGCAAGTAACCAAAACTGTCACGCGGCTGATGGTGGGAGGCCGTTTCAGATTTGGAAGCGAGGCTTTGCCGTCATTACGTAGGTTACAACACATTTCAAAAGAGGATTTAAGTGAGAACCGTTGTTATCGCCACATCCCTCATCTGGTTTTCTATTTCTGGCGCTTTGTCGGCTGAATCAGTGTGGACGCATAACGGATCAACGATCACATGGGAATCGAGCGGACAAACGCGCTCGGCCTCATATCTTGAACCACGAGCTGGATTAGAAAGCGTCGGAATTAGACCCGGCGTAAAGCTGTTCGAAGGTACCCGAAAAGGTGCTGTACTTACGGGAAACAGCTACTCGTTCAAGAACGGCTGTGAAGCAATTCCGTTTGCTGTTACTGCTGTGATCACCAATGAACGTCAAATCGTGTTAACCGGAGAAGCGCCCATACGGTCGAGCGGTTGCAACGTGACGACTTCGACCCGGACAGTCACGCTTCAACTAGACTTCGTTCCCGATGCGGCAGGATCGGTTCAATCTTCCAGTCCGCCTGGCATTCGAGAAGTAAGCTCCGATATCCCCAAGCCAAGCGCGGCGGTTCAGGATAAGCTCAGTGCTTTAAAGAGGGAAGCGGAAGCTGAACAAGCCCAATCTGAGCAGGGGTCTTCATTCACCGTCTGCAACGCGACCATGGACAAGATGTCGGTCGCATTTGGGCGCAGCGGGAGGGTCAGGGGTTGGACGACGGTCCAGTCAGGCACATGCGAGATAATCGAAAAAATGAATTCTGCACAGAGAATAAAGTACTACGCCAAAACAAAAAATACCGAATATCAAAGCGGAGTATTGGAACTCACTTGCGTCGAAGAGAAAGCATTCACGAGATCCGACGGCGATCCATGCAACGGGACCTTGGTAGGTTTTACTCGCAGGAGATTAAAACCAGGCGAGCACTTCAGTGTCACCCTGAGGCCACGGGCCGGTGAACCCGAGGCAGACATTCCGGAGGGCGACTGATGACTGCAACGAGAGCGCTTACCTTCACCGCGTTAGCGGTGATTGCCGCCGGCTCCTCTGCGCTGGCCGGTCCATTGATGAGCGAAAAGGATTGCCTCGAGCTGGTCAAATTGACGCGTGAGTGCCGTACCCGAGCCAATCACTACGAAAAAAGCCAACTCGCAAGTGACGCCGCGAGATTTCGCCAATGCGAAAAGCTCTACTTCGAGTCCTACACCAACTTTTGCGATTCTAATCGGGAATTTATCGCGATGATCCGGAAGGGCGCTGAACAGAAGCGCGCCTTGGAAGGCGCCGTTGCGCCTGAGATCGCGCGTCCCGATGCTAATGATGAAACAGTCTCGGCTTCGACAGGCGGTGGCTTTAGTACGAATGAAGTTGTGGGAATCATTGGGGAGCTTGCGATAATTGGCCTTGGAGCTGCCGCAGGAACCGCTAGCTCATCAGGGTACAGCAACGGTCCGAGAACTCAGATGCCGTCAGTGCCTCGATCGAGAGACAGTGGCGTTAGCGGAGGATCGCGTTGAGGCACATCGTTTTTATCGTGCTCATTACATTGCTTATTTCGTTAAATGGCAGCGAGACTGGTGCGCAAACGTGCGGCGAGAAATTTCGATCCAGTGTCGGAAAATGCATGAGCGATGCACAACGAACCGCCGCTGTTGGAGACGTCTCGTATATTTCGTCTTGCAAAGCCAGATTTGAACCCGAGTACGAGGTTTGCGCTTCTGGGCCTGGGACCGAGGCTTGCAGAGAAAATATCAGATGGATAGGTACGAACGCTGGCGCGCGAAGATCGTTTGAAGAAGCGCGCAAGCAAGGACGGTCATTACTCGACGCCATGCTCTTTGCTCAGCGGCACAACCCATCTGCCCAAAAGTCCATCGCAGATTGCGGCGAAGTTGCTCTCAATTTAGCACGACAGATCTTCGCCGAGAACAACCAAGAGAAAATAGCTGAGCAAACACAAGATGCATCTTCTTGTGCGAGTGTTGTTTGGGACGACAGCGATTTCGACAACGGTGGACCTGACTTTTGGCATGTTTTCGCGAGAGTCACAAACAACTGTAATTTTAGGTTCAAAACCGCTTTCTGCATTAGATTTTTAGATCAAGTCGTTGGCACGCCTCAAAGCAACGTTCTGCATTACGGCCCCAATAATTATGGCCCAAGTGACGTGCCGTTCATCGGCATAAAAACCCGGACGCGCGCGTTCCGCGGCTTAACTTCATTCTGTCCGGTGGACCAAATCTGTTCTGCGAGCTGCTAATTAATGGCGACCCTGTTGGCGGGATAGGAGCATTAGCAATTTTCGGACAACACTTTTCCAAAAGCGCCTGAGCTTTTTGCTGTGTCCGCGCGTCTATCTTGCTTTTCATTTCAACTAAAAATGCCAGCCGCTGTTGGTGAACACTCAAGCCCCATGCGCTAGCATGACGCGACGACGCACTCCGCTGGCGAACACCTCGGTGATCGCATCGTCCCAAACGTTCAGCTTCATCTGCCGCAGTCGACATTGCGCCGGCTCTTTTTGCGCGTCAGCGAACGAGGTTTTCAAGTCCGGCAATACGAAACGCTATTGCTGCATTCCCGTACTGCTCACTTGCACGTCGGAGACGGGGGCATGGGTTAAGTACGGCAAAAGCTCCTTACTAAGAAATAATTGCAGCCCAAAAACCGTTCACTGGACTCAGAAGATAGTGAAAACGTCGGTCGAGGATAGCGGCTGTTTAACAATACTGACGCACGCGGATTTTAGAGGCGAGCCCGCGCCCGGGCTTCGGAGAGTTTATGGGGTCGAAAAACTTCCTGATGAATTCTGTACCGGGTTACTTCGTTATGAGGGCGCCGAACCTGGATCTTGTTACCTTGAAACAGTGACCGAGAGTGCGAGTTATGATCGGCCAAAGGAAGCTGATGAACTATTTATGAAGATCATCGTACCCGTGAAAAAATACAAAGTAGTCGACGAAGATTAGACGCTGTGAGTTACCATTTCTGCCTCAAGAAGGACGTGAACAGCATCTCAGCAACAACTCGCCCGAGCCGGCTGTTGGAGCTCTCCATTAATGCGGCGCGATGCGGCAAGGGCCTTAGCTTGCTCATTCTCAAGGGCGCGGTCGAAATTGAAACCACGACGCCCGCTGCCGCGTATTGATTATCCTGCCATGGAGGCCCGCTTCCTCCCGGCAGCTCCGCCCCGGCATGGGACTGTTTGAGTTGCGGCTTACCTGCGAACTTCGAAGTCGCATGGATTCGGAGTTCAAACGTTATGGAAGAACTCAGCCAGCGGCCCAGCCCTCAGTCGCGCAGCACATGAGCCAAGCCTAATCCCACTCACCTGTTGACGGGCAAATGTTCTACCCGGAGAGCTTATAGTCTCAAAAAGTGACAAGAGAGCGCGCGAAACTCCTCCGCTGTTCCCACTTCGCCGAACCCTCATTGGAGGGATGCAGCAGCATAGCCAAGTCTTGCAACTGCACCGGACGAAAGATCACCATCGGCTTAGATCCGGCACCCCAGAGCACGGGGTGACGAATTTCTACCCGCTCTTCGCGAGCTTCTGATGAAGTGGTCCCGTACAGAATAATGCTTTTCTGATTTGGCGAGGCCAACGCGTACATGGACAGTTGATAGAGCCAACCGGCAGGATAGCCTTTTTCCCAGATGTCCCGATACTTTGCATCTAAGAAACCGATCAGGCCCGTAGCGCTGAATAGTGCAAAGTCAGGCCGCGGTCTCGGTAAAGAGCGTCCTTTAGGGTTTGCGAGCGGTGGGTATGCAAACATGCCTTTGGTAGTCTGCTCATCCCTTATCGAGACGCCGTCAAGATTCTCGCGCAAGAAACGGGAAAGCAGGCGCTGAAAAAAGAGGTTCATGTCGAACAGAAATCCGGGGGTGCGGTGAGAAGACGTCTCCGTCTCAATTGAAGTGCCGCGCATTCCAAATAGAAGTCTAATGAGCGTCAGTGCAGGCCGACTTGTTGCCGTGAGACGCGTCAGCCCTCGCTCAACCTCATCGAGATCACGCCCCTGGAGCGCAGTTGTTTCGACTGCGTCGAATGCTTCGCCCAAGCTCCGAACGCGTCGATACAAATCCCGATTGGTTGTCATGCTTCCTGCGAGATCGAGCCCCGATCGCAGAACCTGGTTGAGCCTCCAATTGGCATGCCGCTGGAAGTGCAAACACGGAAGTGCTCCATCCACGATTCCGCCGCGAGACGCAATCTTATCGACGAGGATTCGCCCTCTGGGACTTGTGAGCATTTCTGAAACTGGAACATACCGGCGCAGCAAGCCCCGATGCAGCAATTCCTCAATCTCCGCCACCAACAGCGATATGAGAATATCATGTATACCGTGTTGAGCTGTCGGAGTGAGGGTCTGCCCAATTACTTGGAAGTCACGTAAACCATAGGCATAGCGAACCAGCGACGTGAGGGCTAACCCCTGCAGCTTGGGATTGATGTTGATCCGAAGGGGGCCCACAGCGATGTGCCCCACAAAAGAAGTCGTGGAAACTTCGAGGCCTTTGTATCCCTCTCGGACGTCGACCTGGCCTCGAATTGCAAGCGCTAGGGTTTGTGCTGCGAGATTATTTCTAAGCGTCGTGCCGATGAGTTGCGGACGTGAAACAGCTTCGACGCGATCCCATTCATTTAGCGTGACGGGAACAGCTTCAAAGCCATTTTCAAGATATTCAAGCATCGTCGGTTTCGTCAGCGGCCGACTCTGCCGCATCATCTACAACATCGTTTTGTTCGGGATTTTCAACTAACGTCAACGATTGCATTTCTTCGTACGCAAGAGCCTGAAGCAGGCTAACCTCATTCTTGGGATCGAATATTTCGTCCCGAATTCGCGCGCCTTGGACGTCGACTAGGCCTGGCCCAAGAATGTCGCTTAGTGCACCGAAGTCGTCGTAGCAGTACTCTTCAAGAAGCGGGATAAGATCCTCACGAAGTACACGCGAGAATTCCGCAACAGACGTGATGGGCTGACTGAGCAAGTATGCGTGCCCAATCTGAAGGTTGCGCGCGTCGCGTTTCAAATGACGGCGCAAACGAGCATTGAGGGCGTCGAGCCAGGGGCCGAGCGGCAATTCGCCCACTGCACGTCTTTCAAGCAACGAGCTATCCGGCATCAGCTCGATGAATCCGAAGCGCCTTCTAAGCGCGACATCTAACAGCGAGATCGACCTATCTGCAGTGTTCATCGTGCCGATGATGAAGACGTTAGACGGGACAGAAAAGTGTGATCCGCTCGGAAGCGTGACAACGCTGCCTCGCTTGTCGCGCTCGAGAAGCGTAATCAACTCGCCAAAAATTCTGGGAACATCACCTCGATTGATTTCATCCACAACGAGGAAGAAGTGTCTATCATTAGCCTTCTCGGCATCGGCGCATATTTGCTTGAAAATTCCAGCGCGCCGTTCAAAGAACAAATGCCCCGACACCGTCTCGGGCCGCAGGCCTTCTACGAAGTCTTCGTAACCGTATCCGGGATGAAAGGTGCATTTCCGCACTAGGCCGTTCGGATTCTCGATCTCAGCGCGTTCGGGATCCGTAAGCATCGAATGGGTCTTGCCGAAGCGCTGACGTGCGGCAAGCTCTGTTGCAGCTCGAACCGCGAGATAGGTCTTGCCGGTTCCAGGCGGGCCGTAGAGAAGTACTTGCCCTTTGCGACGCAGGATACCATCCACCCTTGCCGCGAATTGATCCAACGGCGGCAGTTGCGTCACAGCAGTAGCTGCCTTGGCACGCGCTGTATGCAGCCGACTGGCAGGTGAGTTCGAAACTCCTCCAGAAAAAATCTTGTGCTCCAGTTCAAGTAAATTTTCGCCATTCCTACCCAGTTCAAAAACGGTGGTGCGCGGCCCTTCTGGCTGTGGCAATTGCCAGGGATCTAGGAGAAGCCATTGTACAGGGCGTTTGTGGGGGAAACGGAGCCCTCGTTCATGTTCATACGAACCACTGACTCGTCCGACACCACGCACCGTTTGTCCTTCGCAGGCTAACACAAGATCGTTTTCGGCCATCTCGCGCACGAACTTGACTACCTCGCCCGCCTTACGAGAAGCGACTCCCGAATTCGAGTAAGCAGGAACCAGCCATTCCCTAATCCGATCTTTGAGAGTGACCTTCTCTTCGCTAAGATGAGGAGAGAGATCTGGCACGGAATCAGGCCAACCAATAGAAACGTAATTGCCATCGCGCATATTGGCCCATTGGCTATCGCCATCACTTCCTTCGGTCGTTCCAATGCGCCAGAACCGATGGAAGCCTCCTGTCCGTTGATTAAGCGCTGAGGTCAGGATGCTAACTGGAACATTAAGAGCGCGCGCAATTCTCACGAAGCGCCCAGCGCAAACAAAGCGGGGCGCTCCGCCATCAAGTATTCCCACACCGTCGGGAGGCATTTGCAACAGCTTATAAAGATGAAAACGTTGGTAGCGCGGGCTATGGTAGTCATCGAGCTTATCGGAGTGCGTTAAAAACCAATATTTATGCGCCCAACCATCGCCAGAGAGTTCCGGCGCGGCACCCTCCATGAGTTTCTGAAGGTCACCGTAAGCTTCGTCTGAACAATCAATCGAATTTAGCTCTGCTAAGAGCTTGTCACCCGCTAGCAGCTCATCACGTTGGCGCCGGGCTATTTGGATTGCTTCGTCAACCGTAATAGCTTTTGGATTCGTGCCTTTGCCGCCCATCCACTCGCCATCGGTCGGTCTCTGATATACGCCGAACTTCAGTGCTGACCCGCCTCCAATTCCGCCAAATGCGTTCGTGGCAAACGCCTCGTCGTTCATAAACTCAAGCCAGTAACTCAAACAGCGGGAATCGCTACTCCGACGGCCGTGCATCGTCTTGAGTAAAGCTTCACCATCCAGCCTTCGAAGCGCATCCGGACCAAATCGTTCGCGGAAATTGCGGATGTACTCATCATGTTGCTGAGACGTAATTATTTCGCCGGCCGCTTGGCCGCGATCGATGGCGCTCTTCAGGTCATCCAGTAGCTGCGGCTCAATATCCATATTAAGCTTTCCGATCTTGATTTTGCTTAGCCGTTCCCTGATGTCAGTTCACGGAGGAAGCCGAGGACGGGCGTGAAAAGATCAGTTTTTGGCCTGGGCGCCGATGGAGACAAGGAAGCGGTCATCGAGGAAGTGTTTCCATCTCGGGTAATTGTTGGGGTGCCACATCTGCAGAGCTGCAACGGCAGATTCGATCAATTTGCGGCCGAGTGTGTCCAACGGATCTCATACCGGTCGAGGACGGCTGCGCGTCGAGCATCTCGAAACATCTTAATATTCCGCTCGTCTATGTACCTCGAGCGAACGTCGGGATACTGCTCTCACAGTCCTTGCGAGACGTTGGAGCGGAAGAGACACCGAACTTAGCAGCAGCTGGGAATGAAACCGTTGTCAATCTCATGCGTGCTCTCCTTTATCTGGAGTCGGACAACCTTCCAGGCCGCTCTGCTAGGAAGTTATCGCGCGTATTCCCCGGCTGAAGCGTGGTCGTCCGGTTGTGAAAAAGCCGCTGCAAGCGTTCTTTTCATCGCAGCCATCGCATTCTTCCACGAAACCGTTTTTCCAATCCGAGATCGATTGGAGCGCGTGCGGCCAAACAGACTTTGGAAGAACACACTTGGGAAGGTTGTATACCGATACGTTGATGCCAGCGGCACTCAAGTAATCGACGGCTCTTGCGAGCCCATCGCCATAGTCCACCGGATCCATCCAGAGCATGGCATCGTTTGCGATGGCAAAGCCCGTGTTTTCGAGCCCCATCAACGCGACGTGATCGACGAACGGCACATTGCGGGCAAGCCACCGGCCCGTGTCCTCAATGATCGGCGCGGTCAATGCATGCAGGACGACGCGGATTTCTACCCGTTGTCCTCGGTCCTTGAGCTTTAGAATGCCTAGGATTGTCTCGTCGAACGCACCCTTGGCCTGTACCACGTGATCATGGACATGATCCACGGCGGAATAGACCGGAATGGCCGCCATGAGGTTCGGGTGGCCGATCTCTTTCCAGGCGTCGACGATCCGCGAGTCGGCGAACGCCCTGCCGTTGGTCAGCACCTGTATGGCGGTTTCCGGCAGCCAATCGCGGCACTCCTTCAGAACGGCGATGAAGTCTTCCCAATCCGACAGGGTCTCCCCGCCGGTGAACGTCAGCCCGCGGGTCGCCGGGTCGACGAGCGGCAGGCTTTCTTTGATTTCGCTAAGGATCCACCGGTCATCGACATCTTTCGGTGGTTGCGAGCACATCAGGCAATAATTGTTGCACCGTTCCGTGACAAGAAACGAGTTGTGAGCCGAATTCCGGCGATACAACGTACGGAATTTCCTCGACACATGATCGAAGCCGATCACATCGCCGTCCGCGAGATAGTCATATTTCGGGGAGACGGCGACGAGCTGTCCTGTGAACTGGCCGGGTAGATCCGTTGAGCCGTCGGAAACGACGAGGATGGACGGCCAATCGGCTTCTATCGCGCGCCGAATGTCGGCTGGCGTTCTAGCGAGCGCGAAATCAGCCACGTGACGTTCGGCGGCACTGTCAACCGACCGCAGCCTGAGGACCGATCGAGCTTTGTCCGAGGAAAATCCAGCGCTCTGCGAGGCTGTGCCATAGAGAGGAAGGGTCATGCGGCGGCCCATCGTCGCAAGATGGCAGCATCTTCCGGAGAGTTCTCCAGAATATCCAGCAACAGGCCCATGATGCCTTTTTGCCGAGCGCAAAATGCAGACAAAGGCTTGATTCCCAAGGCATCACCCTGCGTTGCGTGATGATAGACGGGGTCCGCGCCGCAGTGGCTCTCATACACACAGGTCGAGCATTCGGGAGCGCACTGCGTCAGCGACGACGAAATCGCGCCGATCAGCTTGTCCGATAGGATGAGCGAATTGTAACTGTCGCGCTCGACGTGACCGAGCCGGAAAGCGTCGTCACCGGTCTCGGCCAGCATCCTGCCTTCATCCGATGCGAAAACACTGCCGTCATAGTTGTAGACCAGCGCGCCAAGGCCGGCGCCCGCGGGGCTGCGCAAATCAACGTAGCCGATGGGCCGGTCCGAGAGCATCCGTGTGAGAAGCAGCGTCGCATAGAACTCTCGGAATGGGGTGCCCTGTCGGTTGATCTCCAGAACCCGGCGCAATCCTCGCTCGTAGAACGCAAGCCACTTCTGCGCGTCATACTTGGCGAACTGCTTTGTCTTGATGGCAAAACCAAACGGCGAGAGCGGCCGCAGGAAGATGCCATCCAGCCCCAGTTGGAGATATTCGTCGATGATTTCATCGACACGGTCGAGGCTCGCCTCCGTGGTAGTCATCAAGGCGCCGACCCAGTCGGGACCTAGAACCTCCCTGGCCCGCCGGATTCCGGCAACAGCTAGTTCATGACTGTTTGCACCCGGTCGGGGACGGTTCTTGTTGTGCAGGTCGGCTGGACCGTCGAGAGAAGTTGAGAGCAGGACGTTGTTCTCTTTGCAAAACTCGAGAACGGCGTCATCCAATAAAGCCAAGTTCGACGCGATCACGAAGTCGAGCTTCTTGCCGGACCGTTGTTTTGCAGCGGCAACAATCTTCCTGATGAGCGGAAAATTGAGAAGTGGCTCCCCACCCTGAAACTCGATCTTGATCCGTGACGTCGGGCTGGCGAACGCGATGTCGAGCGCGCGCATCGCGGTCTCTTCGCTCATGTCGAAGCGTGATCGGTCGGTGCTTTGACGCGAGACTTGGCAATATGGGCAGGAGTGTTCGCACCGCAGCGTCACGACGAAAATATGAAGCGGGGTCGACTGCTGCAGGAACGACATCCGGCTTCTCAGCCGGGCCGCCAAAAGCTGCCGTTGCGCCTTCTGGTTCGCTCCGCTGACCAGATGAGCGGCATAGGCCTTTTCGTAGAGACCGTCGCCGGGGCGGACACGAAGGTCGACCAGCCTGCTCAATTCATCCTCCGTCAGTCGGATGAAATCGCCGACCATGTTGGCGACAAGATATTGATTGGCGCCGGTGCGCTCAAAATTGAACGGCAACAACGATAGATCTTCGGTTGCCGTTCTGAAGGTCTCAGGAGATAAAAACCGCGCCATGGTCCTCCGGTAGGACTCTATCCGGCATTATTTTGGTTGGTGGCCAGGGCCCCGAAGGCGAGTGCGAGGATGACGTTCCGAACGCCGTCGGTTTTTTCAGCAACGCGAATCCGCAAGTTTTCGTCGGCAACAAGGTACAGAAACCGCTCCCTCAGTTCGTCTGAACTGAGCGCGGCTCCTTTTTGCGGATAGCCAGAAGAAATTAAGTGGCAAATATAGCGGTCTCCTGCCCGTTCAACCTGGCAGGTCGCCGACCCGATCAGACGATAGGCTGCCGCATCCAAAGCACTCAGGCTTTGGGTGCTTGAATCGAAATCGACAGCTACCTCGACCTGAGACGCCGCAGGAAGCTTAGCGGCTGGAGGCATGAGAGGCATGTGAAGCATGCGACGCGTGGGAGCTATGTCCCGCGACGATGGTGCCGTCGGCCTGCTTCGTCATGACGAACCCGAGAAGGTCTTCCCCCGCCTGATAGTAGGCATTTGCCTGAGGCTTAGTGCCGGTGTTTTCAGCCGCGACTGCGGTTTTATCGTTGGCAACTGCGGTCTTTGCCTCAGCGCTCTGAACCGACATTCCGGTTAGCGAAGCGAGCGCCGCGCCAAGCGAAAGCACAACTTTTGATTTCTCTGTCATATCCGCCAGCCCCCCGTCTGATTAGTCTCAGCTTGCGTTACTACAACTTCCGAGGGCACTCAGTCTACAGTTCCATTGTCTATGGCCACCCGATTTTAGTCTACCCCAGGTCTAGATCAGCCCGGGCCAGGGGTCCGGGGGAGGCGCGCAGTGGGCGCTTTCCATAGGTAGCGCGCAAGCCAGCATTGGCCATGCGAAGCGGGAGTTGGGCCAAGACAATCTCCTGGCCATCGCTTATGAGTTGCTATGGAAGAAGTTGGCCAGCGGGCCACTGCGAACCGATCCGGCACCCCACTTGCCGAGAAGTTCGGGGCGACTCTAGCCACGATCCACACTAGAACTTGCACGAGGCCGCCGATCAGCTTCCCGCACGTTACGCCAGTTGGAGTTCGGGCCGACCGAACGATAGGTCAAGCGCAACTACGGCTTAGCGGCTCCGCGCCCCCTCAATAGAAATTGGCCTATGAGAGCCATTACGGGGTGTAATTGATGGAATTCGAAGTGGGAGCGCAATACACGCGTGCGCAAATTCAGCAGCTAGTGAATGTACCTGAGGATCGCCGCGGCGGTGACTGGGCGACTGGCTACACTCGATTCGGC
Source organism: Bradyrhizobium sp. MOS003 (assembly GCF_003020125.1). Taxonomy (GTDB): domain Bacteria; phylum Pseudomonadota; class Alphaproteobacteria; order Rhizobiales; family Xanthobacteraceae; genus Bradyrhizobium. Next base: position 884,430 of record NZ_PYFW01000002.1, read on the forward strand.
GATGAACTTTTTGTTTTCTGTAACGTCGGGTCAGCTGGACGAACTGGCCACGACTATCCGAACCGTTGGGACGGCGATGAGCTCATTTGGTCGGCGAAAAACCGCTCAAACACATCTCAGCCCATCATGCGTGCCTTGGCGAACGGTTCGCTGCCCGCGCATATCTTTCACCGATCTGCAGATCGGATGCCGTTTACATATGCAGGTCGAGCAAAGGCGGTGGAAGTTCAAGACACCACACCGGTCGTCCTCCGATGGTCCTTCGACCACGCTGCCGCGAAAGGTGCGGTCAACGATCTTAGCAGGGAGGACCTATGCCAAGAACTTGAACGCCTAGGCTTTAGTATCGCTCCCACGGGCGTAAAGACCCGCAGCGCCACACGCGGCCCGCTTACGCTGTACATCAAGTTCGACAGCAATCGGTCGATACTGGTAGTTGACCCGTCATACGAAGAAGGTGTCACGGCCCTTCTGCAAATCCCTGGCGTGAAACGGGGAAATCAAGGATTTTTCTATCACAATTCGACGATGAGAGTCTTCCCAAAGCGGATATGGTCTGGCCGAGATCCAATTCCCTATGGCGTTGATTTTGGCTTCACTTCAAGGCAATCGCTGCGAACATTTATAGACACCCTTGAAGATGTTCCCGCCGTAAAATTCTCCGGCGCCGCGGATCAAATGAATGTTGATCCCCGTACGGAAACCGAAGCCATGCGCGCGGTGCGACTGGGCCAACAAAATTTTCGTCGAGATCTATTGGAATTCTGGAGCGCGCGATGCGCGCTAACGGGACTTGCTATCCCCGCACTACTACGAGCCTCTCATATTAAGCCTTGGCGGGCTTCTAATTCGATGGAACGGCTCGATCCGAATAATGGGCTGTTGCTAGCCGTCCATATTGACGGTCTGTTTGATCGCGGCTTTATTTCGTTCGACAACAATGGCTCGATCTTGATTTCCGACAGATTGGACAAGGAAAGCTTGAGGTGTTTCGGCATTACGCCCGAGCAAACGGTCCAGAATCTAAATTCGAAGCACTATGAGTATCTGTCGCATCACCGTCAGCTTTACGGATTTATCGCCTAGGCGGCTTCGCGACCGGTCGGGGATCCCATTTCTTGTAAGCTAGAAGCTGAGGGTGAAGCGATCGGCCGGTCCGCCACCGATAGTCAAAGTGGGTCTCTTGTATTTGTTTCCGAACTTTTACGTGCGAAGCATGGAGACCGGTCCTGTAATCTCCCCTCTAGACTTTTGACCACCCCTCCCCCCTGTCAACTTGACTGTCAACCACGTCAACCTTGTCAACCTAACTTTCCAGCATCTTCAGCTACCGCTCAGGCGCGGTGCGAATTACCCGCGGCGGTCAGCCATGCCGGAGGGACCCAACGTCCGAAGCGTGACGGTGAGCGGGTGACCTCAAGCAGGTGAGCCACAGGTGGGTGCCTTCATTGTCCGTCGGTTCTGCATGCACTGCGTTACTCCCCGTGGGGAGCAACGGCCTCCACCACGCCAGCGAGCGCCGCCGCAGCCGCAGCCCAAGTCCATGCATAGGGCATGGCTTCCCCAATCCGTCCGAGACGGAAGCGTTGGCCACTGCAATCCCAGACCTATTCCGAACAATGAGGCGCCCACCAGTGGGCATCTCCATGCGGTTCTGCGTTTGCAGTATTGCTCTCCGGAGAAACTCTCCCGATGAGGAAGAGTTTAGAGGCGCCCCTTCGATACCAAGTGGTTTGAGTCGTTAGGCCTGAGAGTGAACGCCCTCTAATTGTTCCGATTGAGTTCATTAAGATTTGGCCGCCGGCAGGGCTTCCTAATGCGCATGTTCATCGTAGGAGGCGGATATGGACGCGGCTCGAGACCCTCGAGAAACTTCTCGACGCCGGGTTCGTGTGAACACGCGGCGGGGCTTCTTGCGACCGCACCCCTTAAAACGTGACGGCAAACGGCCGGCATCGATATGACGCTTGATGGTCTTACGATCCATGGGAATAGCGCGGCGAGCTGCGGCACGTCGATCATGACAAACGTGGCGAAGGGAGCTTCTAAGACTGATGGTAGCGTCCCCATTGGCGTCCTCCGCGCTGGCTTTCTGGCTGTACCTGCTGTGCACGGCCAGAACGATACCTCATCCGTTGCCAAGAACGAGATCACTCGCTTTTCGAATGTTCGGTGGTGAAGGTTTGTTGCGGAGGACATAGGCGAGCTATCCCGATGCTTTCGCAATCGGGACGCTTCCCATGTCCTCGGCGATCATGCTCGGCGGAGCCAGGCCCGTCGCTATCGGACCCCGCACTGCCGATGGCAGGCGTACGGGTTGCGTCTACTTACGACGATGTCCACTCGCCGGCAGCCACCCTCACGCGCTAGGCCGGGTGTACCCTTTGGCTGCTATCCCACGGTAGAGCGTTGTCGCAGGCGCCGCCGCCGTTAACCGACCGGCGCCTACGTACTCACACAAAAACGCCTCGTCCTGGGGCCGACGGCTCCGCCGCCGATCGCAAAAAACCTATTCCTTGTCGGAATGGGTTTTCTAAGACGTACGCATGCGCGATAAATGCTGATCAACCACGCAAACGAACCCCGGGGAAAATCCCGCAGATTGCGGCATTTCCCCTCAATCTTGATTGACCTAACCGAGCTTTCTCAGCTCCGCCGCAAGCTCAGAGAATCTGCGCTGCATGGTTGCGCGGTGCGCTTCGTCGAACTCAATGAGCGGCTCAGCTGCGAGCAGCCGCTCAATCGGCTGTAACCAGGGCTCGCGCAGCCTCCATGACGCCTCCATTGCAACAGCCCGCAGCACCGCCGAATCCGGGCGCCATTGGTATTCATACCGGCCGCCGTTTGAGGACGTTCCGCACCGCCCCCCGCACCACCGAAATGCCGCTGCCTTGACCGCCCACCAAGGCACGTCGGCCAGCGCAACCAAGTAGGCCTCGCCGGTGGCTTCTACGCCCAGCTCGTTTTGATGCTGAGAGGCTCGATTCAGCATGAGCCAGGTGACGACCGACAGCGTTTCGTCGCGCCACTGAGCCGCCCTGTTAGGCGTTTGAGCGAATAAAGTCCCCACGGCGAGAGTATATCTTTCACACTCAGCGCGCTCTGGGGGGCTCAAGAGCAAGTTGTGGGGAAGTGTCTGGATATTCCCGTATCGGCCGTGCTTCACTGACTTCTGATCGACTACTTTGATCGAGGCGAGCCGCGAGCTTACCCATGCCGGCCAAGATGGCATCCGATCCAGATCGTGAAGATCCGGTAGCTGAACTGGATCTATACGAGAGGCGTGCACGACCATTCCCGCTTTCCGCTGCTGCGATAATCCAATTTCGCCAAGTGGCCGGCCAATCGAGCTTGACAGCGGCCTGACCACTTTTAGCAAGCCAGTAGTTCTTAAATTTCTCTGCCTCAGCGGCTATCCGCGCTTCAGTTAGTCCCCGGGAGACCGCGAACTGGACATCTCTTTGCGATGGCTTCCAATCCACCGGCAGTCGTGAACCTCGACCGGAAGATGATGCATGCTTTTGCCGAGGATATGCACTGTTCAAAGCGCGCTCAATGCTCGCAGCAAGTACCACGGCCTCTTCTGGTGACCCTCCGCGCTCGAAAAATGCTTTCAATTCACGCGCGATGGGTGTCGCCTCGTCAAGGTCATCATACGGTACGTGTCGAGCTGATCTATCCATCACATTTTGGCTCAAGAGCACATCGCTTCGATTCGAGCCATTCAACAATATCGACTTTTCGATATCGAACAGAGCGACCGATTTTAATAAAAGGTGGGCCCGATTGGGACGTTCTCCAAGCTTGGAGTGTTCGGTGCGAGAGTGACAGACACCTAGCGGCATCTTTTTCAGTCACAAGCAGCCGATAGTCCGCATCTAGCCTCGCCATACATTCCTCCAACGCGGAGTTCTTCACTCCGAAGCACGCCGGATTACTAGGCCAGCTGTCGGTTCTAGTCAGTAGTCCCGGATTCTAGACTCGCCAATTCAAGCTCCGAATTCGCCAGACTGGAAAACCCCGGATTTAATCCCGGCCCGAATATCATCTCCGATCGTTTTCGCGGCACGGTCTCTCTCGCCGATCAGAGCAACGCCTCTCAGTTCGCTATTGACCTGCTCGCAGATATTTACTGCAGTATTGCTCGCGTCGTTTTCGCAAGACCGCCGCGACGTCCAGTACATTGCCGCATGACGCCAAACGATTTGCCGAATCCGCAAAGCTTTTGCCTTCTTAGCTTGGGGACCTATCGCGCGCCCCTTGCTGGTGCTTGCCCCAGCCTGCGCTAAGCCATTCACTTTCCCAACACGATAAGCGGCGAGCGCCTCCATGGCCCTATAGATAAGGAACATGTGCGGCTCCAAAGCTGGCGTATCCATTAATTCGTTGAGAAGTCCGAGCAAGTCGGTATTAAGGTCGGCCTCAGAATAGCTGTCTCCCGACCGATTCCTCCATTTCCACAGCTGGGCATTGGGATACATCTTGAGAAGGCGTTTCTCGCTTTTTGTCGGTCGCAACTTGCATTGATCGGTTGGAAGACCAAGGTGGCGTAGATTCGCTCTTGCCTCCTCACGCATTCGATCCAGCGCGCCGAACGGATCGATGTAGAGGCCTTGCCTGTCAATTATAACCTCAAAACCCTGCACAAAGCCCTTTGAGGTTTGAAGTATGTATTTTTCACCCTCGCCATCTCCGATGCGCTCGAATCGATAGCTTGAGTCCTGTCTGAGGTCGAACGAGCGTTGGCCAGTCATCGAAACCGCTCCGGATCGGGTGATTCGTGCACGATTTCACCACATGAGCAGCGGGCTTTCATTAGCGAAGCACATTCTTCACAGGCGCCCAGAGGAGCTTGAGCCCCTCTGAGTACGATTATGTTCTATCAACGCCGATAGGATGCCCGCTCCTCTAGAAAGCTACGATGGGTTGCGCTCTTTGTAGCGAATGCACGATCAAGCGGAATCGCTGACCGAAATTGCCGCCATTTTGGCCGCCGGCCTCCTGCGTGTTCTCGACCGGAAGTCCAGTCGAAATTTGGCCTGTGACGCAAAATCTCCGCTCGACTGTTCGGCCCCGTCCGAGGGTGATGTCGCTCGTAAGGCCATGGAAACCACCCCGTGAAAGATACCGTTTTGACCCAGCTGGCGGCCCTTAAGGGCGCGCCCGCCCCCGTTCTAAAAGCCCGTTGGCGCGAGCTTTTCGACACCGAACCGCCCGCTTACAACCGCCGCTTCCTGGAGAGCCGGCTGGCCTACCGCATTCAGGAGTTGGCCTATGGCGGCCTGAGCCGGGAAACCACCGAACGGCTCAAGGCCATGGCCAAGCAGTATGCGGACCAGAAGCCGGCGGATCGCAAGGCGCGACCGCTTCTGCGGCCCGTCGCCGGGACCAAGCTGATCCGCGAATGGGATGGCGTGGAGCACTGCGTCACCGTTCGCCACGACGACTTCGAGTATCTCGGCCGACCCTACAAGTCCCTATCCTCGGTTGCCCGCCAAATCACCGGCACGAATTGGAATGGCTGGGTTTTCTTCGGCTTGAAAAATTCGACGGGCAAATGAACTCCCGCAAGCCGCAAAAGGGCCGAACCTCCCTATTCGCCAACTCCCTCGAGAGCGTCGCAGCCCCAGGGCGCCCGGGCGTGCGTAAAGTCCGCTGTGCGGTGTATACCCGCAAGTCGAGCGAAGAAGGCCTCGACATGGACTTCAACTCCCTCGACGCCCAGCGAGAGTCATGCGAGGCTTACATCGTGAGCCAACGGGCCGAGGGTTGGACCGTTGTTTCCGATCGCTACGATGATGGCGGGTTCTCGGGTGGCACCCTCGAACGGCCTGCCCTGAAGCGGCTCATTGCTGCTGTCCAGGCCCGCAAGATAGATGTCATCGTCGTCTACAAAATTGACCGACTTTCGCGGTCGATGCTCGACTTCCTCAACCTTGTGGAGCTCTTTGAACGCCATGGGGTGACGTTTGTCTCAGTCACCCAATCGTTCAACACAAAGGATGCCATGGGCCGCATGGCGCTGAACATCCTCGTGACCTTTGCCCAGTTCGAGCGCGAGCTGATCGGCGAACGCATTCGCGACAAGGTTGCGGCCTCTCGCAAGCGCGGCAAATGGATGGGCGGGTGGACGCCGCTCGGTTATGAAGTCCGCGACCGCAAATTGCTCATTCATGAGGTCGATGCCGAGCGGGTTCGGTCCATTTTTCGGCGCTTTGTACAACTCAAGTCCGCGACCCTGCTGGCCCGCGAGCTCGTTGCGGCCAGCGAACGAACGCGGTACGGGCAGCTCCTGGACAAGGGCGTGCTGTACAAGATCCTTCACAACCGGGTTTATCTTGGCGAGGCCGTTCATAAGGGCACCTCATATCCAGGCGAACACGAAGCGATCATCGATCGGAAGCTCTGGGACCAGGTCCACGCCATCCTCAAAGAGAGCCCGCGCAAGCGCGCCAACAACAGCCGGGCGCAATCCCCTGCCCTGCTGAAGGGTTTGTTGTTCGGGCCGGATGGCGCGGCGATGTCGCCAACCCACACCCGGAAGTCGGGTAGGCTTTATCGCTATTACATCAGCCAGACCGCGATGAAGCAGGGCAGATCGGACTGTCCCGTCAAATTAGTCCCGGCAGCTGAGTTGGAGCGTATCATCATCGATCAGGTCCGGCAGCTGCTGCAGACCCCTGAAGTCATCGTTCAGACATGGCGCGCTCTCCGGAAGCAATCTGAGGATGTTAGCGAGGCGGAGGTGCGTAGCGCCCTGCTCGGCTTTGACGAACTCTGGGACGAGCTGTTTCCGGCAGAACAGGCACGCATCGTCGCGCTGCTCGTCGAGCGCATCGAGATGCATGCCGAGCGAATGGACATTACCTTGAAGATCCAGGGCCTGACATCGCTCTCCTCGGAATTGCAGCCTCAAGCTTTCCAGCAGGCCGCCGAATGAACCGACCGACCACCCTCACCCTCGGCCCTATCGGACGACCGAAGCTCGGCCGCGATGGCAGGACAATGGTTGTGAGCATCCCGATTTCATTCCGACGATCGGGTGGACGCAAGCGCGTGGTCACGCCTGCTAATGTCGAAGTTTGGGCGCCCGCAAAGCCTCAGGTCGACAACACGCTGATCAAAGCCGTGGTTCGCGCCCATCGCTGGCGCAACATGCTCGAGTCCAACATGTTTAGCTCGGTACGGGACCTCGCCAAGTCGGAAAAGATCAACGAGTCCTATCTTTCCCGCGTGCTTCGGCTGACCTTGCTCTCGCCGGCCATCACCGAAGCCATCCTGAACGGCCTGCAGCCTGACGGCCTCGAGCTGGCGCAGCTGTTTAAATCCATCCCCGCTGAGTGGGATGAGCAGCAGGTTCTGATCAGCTCATCTGCCCGGAAAGCTTAAGCGCGTTAAAACCTCTCACGATATGTGAGTGGTTTCCGCGGGTGCGGCTACGCTGATCGACTGTTATGGAACTCGATGTGCATTGTCGCTCCCTAGGGGAGACGAAGGGCGACTGATGAAGGCACTGAAAATCAAGAACAAATCGGCCTTGCTGCCCGTCGATTGCTACCACTCCCTGCTACCACGCTCAAGTCAGAAGCCTGCGATACAGGAGGATAGTCGAACGGCTAAGCTTGTCACAATTAACAAGCATCATAGTGGGCGATTATCGATTGGCAGTACGACCTTGGAACACGCCGATTCCATTCGCTCGCAAAGAGCGAACTGAGAGCCGGAGCCGCAGCTTTCTTCCCAAGCCTCCCCTTGCTCAGGTCACTCCGCCTGTCGTGATAAAGTAAGAAGTACTCGAAGGCGCCTATATGATTCGCGACTAAGTACGCATCAATTGCCGTTGCGGTAAGATCAATAATCGAAAGCCACTTCTTCAAACGCTCTTCGCTCAACCGCTGCGCCGGGATTTCAAGACCGCGCAATAGCGCGAGCTGGCCACGCAAGTCACGCCCAAACGCATGACCAACTGCATTGCGAAGCTTACGTAGCTCCTCCAGATCGGAGACTAGGGATTCCCATGCACTCGGAACAGCACCAAAGAGCCGCTTGAACTTTGCAATCCTAGAAGGCCATTGCCCTCGACAACAGGCGGTCACCTCCGCTTCAAAGCTCAGAACCTTTCCGGCCTTTAGTAGGACGACTCCGTCTAACTGGTGCGGAAGCCCGTAAACGACAAACGGATCAGAGGTAAGAGCGAGTAATATGACTTCGCGCATGTAGATTTCAAGGTACGACGCTGCTGACAACGCCATTCCCAATCGCGTCCAGTTTGCAAACTCACCAACAGAATGGCGCCATTCTCCGACGAATGTTGGCGGCCGTCGGGCATCCGGCCCCGACAAGAACAACGCCGCGGCGGTTTGTGTCGTTGGAGGATTACTCTTCGTTGAATACCGCACAAAATGGTAGGCAGGAACGAAGGACCAATAGAGGTCATTTTAACTCGGTATGATGCCTTGAAAATCTCGCATAAGCCACACTAGCAGCCGGCGACAAGTCAAACCTAGAGTACTTTGGATGTTCGGGCATGCAAGGTTCGCGCTCCGTCTTACGGCTCGTTCCGCCTTAGGCGAGGTTTAAAAGGCGGGTACATGTGGGCTAATTTATCGACGGAAAGGTTGCCAATTTTTATCAGGTCCGGCACGGCATCGTCGATTAGCAGGCGCGGAGGAAGCGGGATGCGATGGAATCTGTGCAACGGGTTCAAGCAGAGCCCAAATCCGGAATGACTGATGGCCGACCAATTTCCATGAACGTACCCGGACAATGCGTCATAATATCTATCATAGAAGGCCTTCTCGCCTGCTTCTTGGGCCATGCTTCGCAGGTTCTTGTCAGCCCAAGCACCTAGCTTAATGTCTTGAAATTCCATCCAAGCATCTTGATTGGCGAGCTCTTCGAGCAATTCGGTGCTGATGAATGAGGGCACCTCGTCTTGGTCAATTCGCTTCAAAAATGCGAGCTTGGATTGACCCGCTCCATAGTTTCGATATTGCAACCAAACCGTCTCGCTATCGTGGTGCACGAGGTACGCTAAAGTAATATAGCACTCGACCGCCGATCGGAGCGCAATTCGTCCCGGCAACGCTTGCCCAACGGTCGATTTCAGACAAAAGAAAAGGAGCTGCAAGATATAGCAAACCAGCCCAAAGCAAGCGTCATGCTTCGCGTCGATGCCAGTTTGCTCAATCGTCATTAGGAAGTGATCAACCACGGCCTCGTACAGGCTTTTGACCTGTTCAAAGAATGCGCGATGGTCCGCTCGCGTGGCCTCATCATCTGGGTTGGCCATCAAACAGTCCGTACTATCCCAGCACTCTGACCAAAATTCGTCCATCCATGACGTTCGCTTTTCATCTCCGACGCCGGGGCGAAGGCTCATCTCGAGCGCGCGTATCGACGGCCGAACAGATTTCATATCTCCCCGATTGGGATACTCATCGTATTCTCTCGCCCTTTCAGACATCGCAACTGGCATATGGAGCTTTCCCAATGCCGCAACCGTGGTGATCTTCAGCCATCTACAATCTGTTGCTTCCTGCGACTGATGATCGAACGTTCGGGCTACGGTTTCGGCCAAGCGGCTCCACGAAGCGACGTCGGGTGCTGGCAACAGCGTCTCCCAGTGCTTTCTGTCGGGCAGACTTGGAAGCAACAGAAGTGGCGATAAGGCCGTCGCGAAATCTGAGTTCGCGCATTCATCTGCAAAGAGCGCATTAAAAACAGGTTGTTCTAACTCGGCCAGCCGAGAGTGTTCTAGACGTCGAGTGTCTAAGGCGCTCTTATTCTGCCGAACGTTTACTAGTATCCTACGAAAGCTACTCAGGGCGTTCTCTCGCGATAGCCCGGTAATTGCCAACAACGACCAAAGCACTTCTGGAATGGCATCATTGATCCAGGAGGAAAACTGCATGTTCAAGCCACTCATCGGGCTCGCGATGACCTTCCCTTTTCGTTTCAAGCTGCTCAAAGGGGTGGTACGAACATTTACAGCGTTCACTTTAGACTTGGACATTGCCCTCTTTCTCGTCGTTCTTCATTCTTCGTACTTTAGCCGTAAGATCAGCCTACGGATTCTCAGGGCTTGTGCCGGTTGGGATGGCACGGGTTGCTCAAATGGATCGATTGTGGGCTGACGGGTCCACATTCAGCGAATGGTCGCAGAGCGGAGCGCCATCCGAATATCCTCGAGGGCTACCGCAGCGTTGCTGATCATCGCCTTTCCCTGTTCAATCAAGCCCAGAGCCCTATCGACACCCGCCATTGAATAGGCTGTAGCGATTTCAGTAGGTGGTAGATGAGCGTCGCCGAGACGAAGCTCGTAGACGCCAACTAGGGTGGTCAGGAGCTTCCGGGCTTGCTCTTTGGAGACGATTTTCCCAAGCCCCCATTCAAGCGTCTTCAGAGACCCCAGTCTTTCGCCCGGTTTGCCAAAAGCCTGATGAAGCGCGCTTAGGTCGAGCCGATCCGCTGTCAAACGGGCTATGTCTTTGGCCAACGCTAAGAGGCCCTGCTCATCAACAGCCCGGAATCTGTGAACTCTATCTGCAATAGCCTCGGCAGAATCATGATGATGGAAGATGGGATTGCCAAACTGCTGACTAAAATCTTCGTCAAGATCAGCCATCGTCGCAATCAATCGAGATTCGGGAGCAATGGTGTTTGCCGGCCGAGCGCGCATTTGTGACGCCAACAACTCGGCCGAAACGCCACCGTCCGGCGAAGCATTTTGTCCTGCCCAAATCCGTTGTTGCCATTGCGGAAGTCGGGCAACATCGTAGGCATATACGTTGACCGACCCGAGTTGATTGACACCAAAATGTACGCGGTAGTCCGGTGAGCACCACACTGAGCCCGTGTCCTCAGTATACCATTCCAAGCCCGAGGCGCGCAGGCTGGTCAGTTCGGCGACGACGCGAGGATTGAACCATAGGTACCGACCAACGTCTTCATAGTTCAGCTTCTTAGAGGGCAAGCGTCCTCCACCGCCGTCTACGATAAAGTCTAGGTCGGTCTCGGGATCGTCTCCACGAACCCGAATGCTGCGAGGGGCGGGCTCTATCCACTCCTCTCGCCATAGCTCGCCCATGACCCGTACCGCCGCCTCACCCTTCCTCTCGAACGAATATGAGCGGCTGCCTGTATTGTCGTCGGTCTCCCGAGGAAAGATAGGCACCTCCTCTCCCTCGTCGACGTCCGTGCGCCACACCTCAAACACGCCGACGGTGCCGAGACGATCACCATCCAGTCCCGTCTCGAAGGCGCGGGCCTCAAACCGGTCATGCGGATGGCTTTCAGTGAGCCCTGACTTTAGCCAAGTGAGATAAGAAGCGTCCTGCAATACGGCGCTCCGCTGCCTATACACGGCGAGACGCAGGGAGAGCCTCCGCGCCGCCAAATAGTCGCGGAGAAAATCGCTTCTAATCAAATATCCAACCATCCGGCCATCGGGATCGTGTTGCTCTCGCACAACCTCAACGTATCCCTCTTCAGGTCTGATCCAGGTTGTATCCTCCCGTATCAGCCCGAGTGCCATGACTAGATCTTGGCTAAGATGTAAAATCGGATCGTGACCGCCGCCCACGTGCTGCGCGAAGACAAAGCTTACGCCGAGGTCTTGCTGATCGTTATACTGATAGACTTCGCAGGGCTTGTAACTTTCCTTGAAGGCGTAGGGCCCACCACTGAAGCTTATCCCAATGTCCATCCAACCGAGTTCTTCGGCATTTGCTCTGGCCGCATCTGGAAACGCTACCGAGTTTGCAAAATACAAGTCTTCACCGGAGATGATTCCCGCCTCCGGCCCAGCTGGAAAGGGAAGTGGCGCTGTGTAAGCCAATCGAAGCGGTATCCACACCGCATTCGAGACGCGGCGGCGCCGGATATCTCGCATCTCAAACCATTCTTGTGGCGGAATGTTCATAGCGGCTCGATGAAGGTTGGCCTCGCGTCGAGGCTCTTAAGCGGTCAGTACTGCACAGGGGCCATCGAAGGAGTTGGTCGAGCGACTACATGCTGCTGTACGGCTGTCGCCTGATTCTCGCTTAAGGATATCTGGGGACACAAATGCACGCGAGCCATGCAAAATGGGAATCCCCGTGTTTCTCAAACCGCTCTGTATAAAATCTAAATGGTCGAAAAGCCTGGTTACGGGCGACGACGCGAACTGGAGGCGGCGAGCGGTGCAGTGGGGTGGGAACTGCACGGCGCTTCAAACTACTGCTAAACTGAGGTTTTTCCGCTCGACTTTGTGCCCCTTTGTATCATGCCTTTGTACTCTTTGAACACCGACTGGCGCTTCCAAGCACTAACGCTCAATATGATCCTTGCTCCCTGACGCTCTTCCTCACCTGCGAGGAGAGCAACTAATACTCGAATGGCGATGCCGCTTTGCCGGCAGAAGTATAGCGGCGCCCTTTTCGGGCCCGCCGCCTTCGTGAGTCCGCTCTCAGGACAGGCTCTCCATTAACCTGACGCCGCATGTTCGACCGTCATGTGGAGAAGACTGAAATTCCTCGCGCGACATCGAAATAGCGTCGAGATGGCGGTGCTCACGTTGAAAAACCGCTACCCGCGCCCAAACCATAGTAGCCGCCCCCTCGCTTGGAACTTTCGTTCAAAGCTAATCAGCGCCCGCCCTCAGGAGCATAGCAGCGTCTGGAGTACTCCGCTCACTCCCGCTTTGCAGGCGCACATGGGACTAGATTATCCCTTCGGATTGCTAGTTTCCCGACGTCTCTGCAAGGCGAAAAGCCTGTCTTGAACGGCACATCGAAGATTGGTGAGCAAAGGCAATTCTGGGCGTAGCACGCACACGGCAGGCCACCAGTACCTTCCCCCACAACGATCACGGCCCATCAAAGCTTTGAACGTTCTCGAACACGAATTCTCTCTTGCTCGAAACAACATGGAGCGGCCCGCGAAAGGTGCGCGCGAACTCCCTGACGTGCCGCTGAATAGAAGTCGAATGCCTCGGGTGTTGGCGCGCAACTACAAGTCCGGCGATCCGCTTAGTCTCAGGATTTTTGTCTTTCCAGAACTTGGCGGTCGCACGCACCTGCTCGACGCCGTGCGGCACATCCTTTCCCTTCAGTTCGACCACAACAACGCCTTGGTCTTGCTTTTCGATGACGAAATCAGCGGCAGTTTCATTATGACAAAGACAGCCGTCTACCTTGGTGACCCAAAACCACCTTCGTTCATCGTTCCGGAATGAAGCCTTGGCCCTGTTTTCTCCCACTACAATTTTTGAGACACGCATCTTTTCAGTGCATTCACTTGTCATCGGAAAGTTCAATCTCCACTAGCTGCGAAAATTCGCGCGCAAGATGTCCCGAAACTTCATCCAAATAGTCGCCATCGAGCAGCCCTTCTTCGTCGGTTATCCGACGTAAGCGCCTCCCTACGATGGCATACGCGACCGTTGATGACCGTCTCAGCCAACTTCTCGGATTTACCACGGCGGCAATACGTGCCAGCTGCTCTGGCTTGTCCTGCGCCAATGCGGTCGCCTTTAGTAGTATGTTTATTTGGCTCAACACATACGGACTGTGCGTTGTGACCACCATCTTAGTCTCCGACTCTGAAATGACGCTGGCCAAGAACTCAACGATTTGGCTTTGCGCCGTCGGGAAGAGATGCGCCTCAGGCTCTTCAATATAAACGATGTTCTTCTCGCCCGCTTCCTGGGAGTACTCAAGAGAGAGCCAAAGGGGCAAGAGCTCTTGCTGGCCCGAGGAGAGTGAAGCGAAAGGTATCTTTCGTCCATCGTCCGACTCGACGTATTCTTGCTCGCTCTTGAAAGTGATGTTGCCACCGAACAACTTCTTCATCATCTCGTTTCGGTTGCGCTGCGTAGCCTCATCTGGAGGCCGCGCTCGCGCAAATCTCCCGCGCCGATGGTCACGTATCGCCGCGAAAAACCGCCCGAACTTGACAGTCAAAGGGTCCAGCATGCCGCTATACTCGAATGCGGCGATTGCCTTACCCACGCTTGTGAAGAAAGAACGTCCTGCTGGCACGAACAATTGCCAGCCAACGTATTCTTTTCCAAGCTCTTGTTCTAACGCCTTGGTTGCTGCCTCACGCACTCTCCAAAAATCATCGAGGATCGCTGGAGATCTATTTCGATTTGACCGTGCGCTGCGGCGCTCCTGGTAGGATTTTAGCGTAGCAGCGTATTGGCGCTCGAACCACGGTGAAAAGACGACACGGACGCTTTCCGTATCCATGCTTTTCTTGCGCCCGCCAACTCTCGTCACCTTTACAAAGAAGGCCCCCGCTGTGAATGAGATTTCGAACTTCTTCCCTCCCCAAGCACTCGGCGGAAACCACTTCTTGAAATCGGCAGACAGCGTCATTCGAAAACTTTCGAGGTCCTCCTCATCTTCCAGGGCCCGAAACTGCCTGTCTAAGATGTCGTAGAAGAAATAGACCAGCTTCGTGATAACACTCTTGCCGGTTGCTTGCGGCCCAATCAGGATAGTCAATTGCGAGAGATGCAGCTCTGCCTCATCAACGCAGGAGAAGTCTTTTATTCTCAGTGTTGTCATTTGGCTTCCGAAAACCCGCGAGTTCAAATTCAGCTCGAATCAACACAGACCCTACTGCAACAATAGATCTGGACACCATGCTGTTGCGCCACGAAGCGAGCGGGCGTCGTTGGCCGTTTGCGGAGTCGCTTCCTACTCAATCAACACCAATCAACCCCCCGCTCGCTGGTATGTCTGTGGCTGATAGCTGCGCTTTCGAACGTGCACCATATCAACTTTAGGGTTAGCGGAGATCATGCTGTGCAGAGTGCACGCGCGACGCCCTCGTCATCCTGCCTGCCTCCAAAGACGCGCAGTTATACAAACGTGAAATCGCAGGGGATCCTCATATGCCGGCTTACGCCGCTGATCTGCTTGGCTTGATCCTGCAGCTTAGCATCGTGCTTCCCCGGTCGCTTCGTGCAGAAATGTGCGTTTTTCTGGCGGGGCAGTATCTAATTCTGAAGGAATGGCCTCTCGGAGTGTGCGGAAGCAAGCACAAATGTGGGCGCCCAGTTGCGCTGAGACCATCATTGGACAGAAGCAGGGCTGTCTTGCGCTTCGACCACAGGCTGTAGAGCTAGATTCAGCGCTTCATGCTTGAGCGAGACGGATTCAAACCGCCCCACAGCCAAGCCGTTGATTTTCTGAGAAATGCCGTACTAGACCGATTTTGCGGGTTCAAAGATTCGGAGAAAATTCGGTTCTCCGGCTTCATTCAGGCCGTTGTTCTACAACCGCTGGGAGTTCTCCGCCCGCGAAAAAGCAGGAAAACGGCCGAGTCTCTGGCCTGTCTGCAGCTCCAAGTACGAGATCGTTTTTGCCGGGTGGCGGAGGGAGAGAATCTCGAAAGAAACTTGCTCGACTGCTGGGCCAGGATCTCTCGCAGACCGAGCCGAAAACCCCGAAAACCTACTCGCGCAGCTTTTGGGGCAGCTCGATAGCCCTCGGGTGGAATTGGGCCTAGCTCGAACTAACCCTTTCGGCGAAGCGCATTCTGCAGGAAATCAATGAACACACCGACACGTGGAGGCAGGGTTCGCCCAACCGGATAAACGATCGATATCGACCTCGTCCACAACCCATTCAGGCAGAACCTCGACCAGCGACCCGTTGGCCAATTCATCCTGGGCCAGGATACGGGGGACCTGCCCGATCCCTGCACCCGCATCGGCCGAAAGCTTGATAACTGCAGGGTCGATCGACAGCAGTCGTGGCGCTGCCGTGACCATGCGCAGCGTCTTTCCGCGGGGCAGTGTGACGGCGGAGGCGGAACGCGGGTTTCCTATGAAAAGCCTCGCATTCAGTGGCGGCTTGGCCATGTTCGGCCAGATAGCCCGGGCTAGCGCACAGCGCGAGCGGATTGCCCATCAGGCTACGTGCGACATCCTATCTGGCGAAGGCCCGATCCGCATGGCCAGATCATAGCCCTGCTCAACCAGATCGACATCCTGCGAGGGTGCCCAGGAAGCATCCAGTCAACTCGGTGCCGCCAAGTCGACGACCGAGCAGCCAACCTTGGAGGAGATCGCTACCCACAGACCTGACGGGCTCCGCCTACGAACTCACGGATCCGATCTTCCTTGCTCGCTACCAGACCTCGCACCTCTATGCGAACCGGTTTTCACAAGGACGCGCCTTCATCGCGGGCGACGCGGCACATGTTCACGTGCCCATAGGCGGCCAGAGCATGAGCACGGGCATACAGGGCGCCTTCAATAGTGGCCGGAAGCTTGCTGGGCGTGGCCAAGGCGAGAATGGCTGCCGCCATGCTGCAAACCTACCACGACGAGCGGCGCCGATGGCAGAAGGCCTGATCCGCGGCACCGACTTCGCTTATCCTGGCGCCCAGCGAGGTACGCCAGCATGCCGATCGGTTGTTTGGGCCCCACAATGCGCGTCAAGACCGGACGTCCGAAATGTGCCGGAGAAGTTTGCTCGCGGGGAACCGAGCACGCGAGCAGAAGCACAGCAAGAAACGTACAATTAGACGAAAATACCAGATTGACAACGCGTGATCGCACGTTTTATACCAAGATCACACGTCGGATGAGCCGATGTTGAGGGGCCCGCAAGGGCCCCTCGCTTCTTACCTGCAGTTGGTACGACCTAGGAAATCAGCCGACTGCGAAATTTGAGGATAACTCCAATGGGAACCCTTATCAAGACCGTGCTCCTCGGCAAGCAAGCCGGGAAGGTGGTATTTACTGGCTCCATGCCGGCCAGCGAGCACGTGAATCTGCTTCGCGCTAAGGAGATGATTGTTAACCCCAACGCGCAGCGCTCGCTGGGGAAGGCCGGTCCGGGCAAGGAAACGACCTCGGACCTGATCGACAACGACAAGATCCTCAAGACGGATCGCGCGGTGAACTTCATCAAGTTCGTCAACCGCGTGATGGACAACGTTGATAGGGCGGTCGTGAACGAAGGCTTCTTCGGTTCGGTGTCGTTCGTCCTACCGGCGTCCTTCACCAAGGCCAAGTTCGACATGAAATTGGCGGAAGACACCGTCGTCGGGACGCTCACGGCCAAGGCTGACATGGGCGAAAGCTTCATCAACATCGCTGACGGCCAAGGGCGCATCGTCGGCTTCCACGCGATGGAACGCGAACTTGTGCTCAAGATCAATCGCCTGAAGGAAGCGATCAAGCGTATCGAGAAGAAGGCGCAATCGGCTGCGGAGGAGAAGAATGAGTTGGCTGAAGCTGAGGCTGCGCTCGCACGGGTGCGTCACTTCCTGTCCCACAATGATCTGCCGTTCGTCCTCTATGCCCACAAGGTTGAGACCAACGGCACGGTGGTGGGATTGAACGAGGACGCCGAGAAGCGTTGTTACATTGAGGGCAATGCGCTCAACTCGCAGGCTAGCAAAGAAGACGTGATCAAGTACGAGCAGTTCTCGCCCATCATTGTCGACCTTCACGCATTCCGCGACGATCTGGACTGGATGTCCGCCGACATGATCGAGGAAGACAGCAAGTCCATCGGGTCCACCAGCCCCAAGATCTTCACGCTCTCGGCCCTCGTTCAGGCCTATAGCTGGGGTATCGTCAACGACAACAAGCCACTGAAGAATCTTGATCTTCAGTTGCGCGAGACGGTGGAAAAGCGCAAGGGCTTCTGCCATGCCTTCTGGCGCAAGGTCACCGACCTCTTCGAACCAATCTGGACGGATTCGGTCGACGGCGAACTCAGTGACCGCATCGATTACCTCAAGAAGTCGCGCCAGAACGAGAAGAACGTCCTCTTTCAGGCGATCTTCCTCCAGGCCCTGGGGCGCCTCTGTTACGTCATGGGCAAACAGGCGGGATGGGATGAGGAATCCCCCCTCCTCATGAAGCTCAATCAGTTGAGCCCGTCGTTGGTCGACTATCGTGCTGCGAAGAAGCACCATTTCGACGCCGACGGCGAATTGGTGGTCGACGAGTGGAACGAGGAATGGCGCAACGCCATGATGAAGCAGTCGGTCGATAAGACCACCGGCGAGGTGAAGGGGTATTCCTTCAACAACGCCACGGAGAACATCAGCGCGACGCGGCATCTGCTGTCCAAGAAGATCGGCCTTTCGGACGTCGAGGTCCCTGACCAAGCAGATCTGGCCGAGGCTGCTTAAGCGCGCACATACACACCATGCTGCACCCCCGCCCCAGTGGCGGGGGTTTTTGTATCCGCACAAAATAGTTTATTCGTAAGCATTCGGTGAGAACCGCGGCAGGACCACTCAGGCGGCCTGATCGACGCGCCGCCAATTCCACGGAAGGAGTTCGTCGAGCCGGTGGGCGGGATGCTCTGCGATGCGGTCCAGAACGTCAGTCAGCCAGGCTTGCAGGTCGATGTCATTCATCTTGGCGGTGACGATCAGGCTGTACATCAGCGCGGCGCGGTCGCCGCCGCGGTCGGAGCCGCAGAACAGCGAGGACTTCCTACCGAGCGCGCGATGCCGCGCAGCGCCCTCTGCCGGTTGTTGGATAGACAGATACGGCCGTCGTCGAGGAAGCGGGTGAACGCGCTCAACGCTTGAGCATGTAATCCATCGCCTTGGCGACGTCGTTGCCGGTGGACCCAGCAAGCGGCTTCCAGGATTGGACCCACATTGCGGCCGGCCTCGTAAAGTCTGCCATAGCCGCCATAGGCGTCGGCTTGGAAGATCCCGCTGTAGCTCGCCAGATGCGGCTGCGGATGCTCTCCAGCGCGATCGCGCGAGTAGTAGAACACAGCCCCGGGCGGCGCCTGTCCGCCGAACGGCTTGTCGTCCCGGACATAGCCCCAGATCCGGCCAGTCGAGGTCTTGCCCTTGGCTAGAACCGGCACCGTGGTGTCGACGCCGTGCAAGCGGTCGGCGGCGAGCACATGGACTTCGAGGCGATTGAACAGCGGCATCAGCGCGAGCGTGCAACCGCCGACCTGGCCGGCAAGCGTCGACAGGCTGACCGGCACACCTTCCCGGGCTTAGCGCTCGGCATGCCGGTTCAGCGGCCGGTGCTGGCCGAACTTCTCGAACAGCACCATCGCCCGGAAGCTCGGGCCGGCCAGCCGCGGGCGATGACGTGGAACGGCGGCGGCGCCTGGCTAATCTTCTCGCAGTCACGGCAGGTGAACCTCTCCCGGACGTGCTGGACCACCTTCCAGGATTTCGGGATCACCTCCAGTGTCTCGGTGATGTCCTTGCCGAGCTTGGCAGCCGCGAACCGCTGCACCAGGCGCATCAGGTCGGCCCGGATACGATCACGCGCTCGCGGGGCAGATGATCCGGCAATGGTTTGCGGGATGGGCGCTGGCGGGTGAACGACGCCACGGTCGTGGTGTTCGTGATCCTGGCCGCGGCCATCTCGGCAGCCAATACGTCCTCAGTCGCTGAGGCCTCGAGTTCCTCTAGCGTCAGTTCGAGTTGATCCAGCGGCCTTGCGGTACGTTCCGAGCGAGGGCCATGACGATCACGGTTTAGCTTTTTGATCTGCTGCTTCAGGTGGGCGATCAACGCATGGTCGTCAGACTGTTGGGCGCGAACGATTGCGAATTCGGCGCGCGTTGCCAGCAACGCCGCCTGCAGCGCCTCAACATCTTCCGGCAGCGTCTCGGGACCGTCACTACCCGCAGCGAACAACCGCCGCCACGTCAGCAGCAACGACCGCGATATCCCGTGCCGCCGCGCCGTCGACGAAATCGCCCGCGGCGCGTGCACGCCTTCCAGCACGATCTTCAGTTTCTCGTCGCGAATGATCTCATCAATCAACTGCAGCATGGCCTGTCTACAGAGGCGCTCAAATCCGCTGTCCAACTTACCGAACAACTTAAACCTTCTGCCGGCTGAGTCGACCAGTAGAATAGGATGTATAGACTCATTCTACGATACCGGAGGCCACTCGATAGAGAACGATCGCCGTCAGATGTCGCTAGGCTTCATCGATCAGCTCAATACGGAATCTATTGAAACGAACACCCAGGCGTCGCACCATCACACCTTCGTCGTATGGTTTAAAAAATTCTGGACAGACCCACTCGCTTTCAATCATACGTTGGCAACACGAATTGGAGGCAACTCGCTTCTCCAGCTATGAGTAGGCAATGCCGGAACCAAGTTCCTTAGGTCGTCAAATTGAAACCGCGTTGAGTTCCGTCTACGCAACCGACAAAGCAGGACACAGCCAGTATGTTCTGCGATACCGAACGCCAACGAGAATCCCCTTCGCAATTAATAGAACACCACAAAGCGCGACGAGGTTTTGGTTTCCGGCGATTGATCGCCTAAGGGTGGCGTTGGAGCAAAAGGGTTTTGCATGCCATCAAAGCGAGCCTCGATCTGACTCGCAGCATGGTACGGGCCGAAATAGCAATCTCGATGTAATTCCCGAGTTCAAAGGAAAGTCGGTCCTGTGGACGAGTGTCAAGACGGCAAGTCAAGCAATCGAGGCAGCGTCCTGCCTTCGATAATTGCGCCGCATCTCGATTAACTGATGCGTTGTTATGACATAAATCGGCCATTGACCGACCAACGCCACTCGGAATGACCAAAACCAGGGAATTCACCCGCCAAGAACTTTACGACCTCGTCTGGACAACCCCTCTCGTGAAACTCGCCAAGGAGTTTGGGCTGTCCGACGTCGGCTTGCGAAAAACCTGTGTCCGCCATCAGGTACCCACTCCGCCGCTCGGCTATTGGGCCAAGCTCAGTTTTGGCAAGCCGGCTAAAAAGACGCCTCTGTTGCCGCCCAGTCCGGGCGTGTCCGACCGCGTCCTCGTCTCTGTATTTGTGCGTCCGGTTCCCCCTAAGGAAGTCATAGAGGCTGCCGCAAGGGCTCACGAGCGGATATCGACCCCCATTGTTGTGCCGGACGAGAGCCCCACCCGCCTGCACCCGACTGCCAAAGCGCTCAGGCAGGCACTCCGTTCGGCAAGGCCAGATGATGAGGGTTTTCTGCGGGTTGGTGGCCCGGGCCTTCTGGTCGCCTCCCTAGGGGCGGTCAACCGCGAACGGGCCTGGCTAATTGTCGATACGCTGCTAAAGGCCGTGGAAGCTGCTGGCCAGCAGATTAAGGCGACCGACACCGGGCTTGTTGCGATCGTTGATGGCGAAACCCTGTCACTGCGGCTTGGCGAGACAAAGGAGAAGACAGCACATCAGCCGACCCTGGCCGAACTCAAGGCTAAGGCAAACTGGGAAGAACAACACCGCAAATGGCCGTCACTGTATAATCTCGACCGACGGCATTGGCGCAACTGGGACTATCAACCCTCCGGTCGGTTGTCGCTGACCCTGACGGACCCGCTTAGAACGCAATGGCAGGACGACTACGTGCTGGCTCGGTGGAGCGACAGAAAGGCGAGCAAACTCGAGGCCCACCTGGAGGACGTTCTGGTCGCGATGCTGACGGGCGCTGCAACGGCGCGACATAACCGGCTTGCCGCGGAAGCCGAAAAGCGCCGGAGAGAGGAAACTCACCAGGCTTACCTCAAAGAACAAGAACGACGGAGATACGAAGCTCAGCTTGATGCCTTCATTGAAGCCAAGGCGGATGAGTTGATCAGGCTGCAGAAGATTGTTGCGTTCAGAGACCATCTTTCGTGGGAGCCAGGCACCCCATGTTCGCCTGCGGAAGAGGGAATCCTTCGCGCCACAAACGACCTCATCAGCCGCCTACAACATGGCTTATCCGCTGAGGCGCTCAAACGAGCAGTCAAGCTGTATAACTAGCTCGGCTGGTCTGCGACCGTCGCCCGCGTATTGCGACGCAGCAAGCGTTGCGGGTGCTTTGCCTTGTGAGTAGGGCGCAAGAACGTTCGAATGGACATTTAGTCGGTCTTGTTTGCGATCGCAGGTTGTGACAGCCTGCAGGCGTCATCGGGAACAAATTGCCATTTCTGACTTCGGTGTGACGTTTCAATAATGCACTCACCTTTTCTGCTGGAGCGCGCTCCCGTCTACTGCCTTCGTAAATTAGGCTGAGTGCGCTTGAATAGTTTAAGCTGGCATATACGAGCGATTGACCGCTGCTACAGAGCCCTCAAAGCAGCAACCTCTTCGGCTGACCGGCTTGCGCTGATGCGCTCACTAGTGCGACTGCAACACGGCAGGCTCAGCCTCCGCGAGTCCGGAATAGAACTCACGTCTGACGAGGTTGGTCTTCTCGCCCGCTTCGGACTTGCGCTCACAGGCAACCATGATGCGCTTCGTCTAATACCAGACCAAGAGATTGTTGCAGGTCTGGAGCAGGCACTTGAACTGGACACCAGCAACAGAAGGGTCTTCGAGCCCGCCGTCGCCGACGCCGTTTTGTTGAGGCTGACGCCGCATATCAGGTACCAAAGCGAAGCCCAAAAGGCGGCGGTGCGAGCGCTCTTGACACAGCCGTCCGGCAGCGGACTCCTGGTCAGCATGCCGACCGGATCAGGTAAGAGCCTACTATTCCAATTGGCTGCCCTGTTCGAACGGCGTCGGGCCGCGGGGGCGTGTGTGCTCGTCATCACACCGACCATTGCGCTCGCACTCGACCACGCCCGCACACTTCGGAACTTTCCCGGACTTGAAGCAAGCCGGGCTCTCACGGGTGATACGCCGGTTCAGGAGAAGAATTTAATCATCGACGCGTTTAGACGCGGCGAGATTCCCATCCTTCTGCTCTCGCCTGAGAAGGCTCTCAGCTCAGAGTTATTGCCGCACCTCTGCGAGGCTGCTCGTCCAGACTCTGTGTTGTTCGGCCTCGATGCCAGGCTGACGCACTTATTCGTGGACGAGGCGCATATCATAGAAAGTTGGGGCCGAAGTTTCCGGCCAGACTTTCAGCGTCTTCCTGCATTGCTCGTTGAGCTCCGTAATGCCAATCCCAACATACGGACTGTCCTGCTTTCCGCAACAATTCCGCCAACGGCACGCGACGTGATCTGCAAGACCTGGAGGCTCAACGGCGAATGGCTCGAAGTGGACGCTAGGACGCCTCGCTATGAGCATGATGTCGTGGTAGCATCGTTTGATTGGCCCTCAGACCGAGACAAGGCTTTCGAGTACGTCCTGGACCGGATTCCGCGGCCAGCGATCGTTTATACGACACAGGTCGCACACGCGAACATGCTTTTCGCACGCCTGACCCAAGATCTTAGATATGCCCGCGTCGCAGTTTTTACCGGCGACACCCCACCCGCCGAACGTCAATCCATTATAGATGGCTGGGCTGCGGACAACTATGACGTAGTCGTAGCCACCTCGGCCTTCGGTCTAGGAATCGACAAGCAGGACGTTCGATCGGTCGTTCATGTCTGCTTGCCCGAAAGCGCGGCACGTTGGTACCAAGAGATCGGTCGCGCCGCACGGGATGGCGGGCAAGGCACCGCAATATGCTTATTCACAAAGGGAGTTCGCGACCGAGATAGCGATGTCTCCCAAGCATTCGGACTTGCGACAAGTGGCTGGCTCACGCGTGAACTCGCCGAAAGCCGCTGGTCTGCACTGGTCTTCGGGGCTACAGGCAAGCATTGGGAAGCAGGACACGAAATCATGTCCGTGAATCTCAATTCCTTGCGCGAAGGTCTCCCGCGTCAGCTCACAGACTATAACCGCGGCTGGAATATGGCTCTTCTCACCTTGATGCAACGCGCCGGCGTCATTCGAGTCCGAACCGTTTCGATCATTCGCGATCAACCCGGATCGACCTGGGATCTGGAGGTATTGGATCGAAGAATTGTCAGTACGACAGACCCCGTCGCCTGGGACCACGTCTTCGAAGTTCGCGAGGAGGAGAAAGCTGCAGCGAGAGAAACGCTGAAGCCATTTGTAGGCGCGATGCTAAATCCGCAGCGAGAATGCATTGCCCGTTCCGCCTTCGAACTTATAGAGCCCGAAGCAGCAGTCCCACCCTGCGGTCGCTGTCAAGCCTGCCGGACCATTGGGCATAGACCGCCGGGTATCCTGCCGTGCACTGGACTCGAGACCGCATGGCCTATTTCTCCTGATTGCGTCTCACCACTTCCCAAAGAGATCCTCATCATCGCACCGGACGACCCCGCATTAGGCCGGCATTTCCCGAAGCTCCTGACGCGACTATCACATGCCGGAGCTGAGCAATTCATCTTGTCGTCCGAATTGGCTCTGCAAGCCGCACGCACGCTCTGTGCTTGCTCGGAGTTCGGGTTGGTCCTAGAGGCTGAAAACATTGGGTCACAAACGAAATTCGCAGCTGTTCCCACAGCTGTCGTGCTTCCAGACGACCCGGCATTGGCAAGCTTTCTGATTGGCCGGCTCAATGAATTCCGCTCCATTTCGCCCAACATTCCGATTGTTGTTGTTGCGGAACCTCACCGGATGCTGGGCGGACGACGTCTGGATCAAACGCTATCAACGTCCGCGCCGATACACGAACAGATGCTCGACACTTTGACCAAAAGGCTGAATTGAATGAGTGTACTTGCCCGACCACAAGGCTCGCCCGAGAGAGTCTGGTCACTGGTCGCAGGTCTCGCTGCGCTGGGTGGACGCACAGACCGCACCACATTCGAATCTTTAATCAACCCCGGCTACAATAAGGCCGGCGTTATGACGAAGACCAAGGCAGAGTTGGCACGAGACACCCTCGGGGCAGCATCAAGTCTAGGATTGGTCGAATACAACAACGTTGAAGCTTTTCTTCGAGTAGACGTTGGGTCCGTCGATCAACTGGCTGATCATCTACATCATCACCTCACGCATTTGTCAGACGAGGACACCAACTCGGTTCTATTGGAAGCCTATTCTTGGGTGGCCGTGGAGAGTGATAGGCACGGAAACCTGAGCTGGATCTATGAACTGGACCGAAAAACATTTGCCGATCAAGCGAACTCTGCTCTCGTTGGCGAGGACGAGGATGGTCGCCCAATGAATGAAACAAAGCTTGCCCCATGGCGACGATGGCTCACCTTTATAGGACTGGAGATGCCACTCCCGCTTCCGGGAAATCCAAGCTTTCCGTCCCCCGTACGCCGCCTTTTGAAGGAAATTCGGCTTGCCGGATTGCCAATTGGCGAAGAGGTCGCAGGACAGGAATTTCTATCGATCATAGCAAATTGCGCTCCCTATCTCGATGGGGGCCGCCTCTTTCTTCAGGCTTGCGATAGAATGAGTCATTCGCTTAAGCCGAGCACTTTGTCTCCCGTACTAAGCGCTGCGCTGTGGGATCTGCACGACGATGGCGCGATCACATTGCGTCCGCGAGGCGACTCAACAAACGCAGTGAAACTGACTGGAGACGCCTCGCACAAGATACAGAACTTCAGCCTCGTCGTATTGAACGCGGAGGAGAAGGCCGCGTGAATAGCCCTGTTTCAGCCTGTTGGACTAGAGATCAAGCCAAGTCTGTTTTCGTCACTGAGGCACTCGAAGGGGGGGATGCAATCTTCCTCGCAACCCATACGCCCATTCAAGGTTTCGACAGGGGTGGTCGAGATGCAGGTGAGATCGATGGGGACAACGAGCATGCCATTCTTAAGGCTCTCGCGGACCCCAATCGCCGACACGCATTTTGTGTAGTCCAGGGCGAGCCTGGATCCGGCAAGTCGCATTTGGTGCGCTGGCTCTCCGTCAACTGGTCGGTCGACACTGATATTAAGCTTCTACTTCGGCGCGCCGACGGGAGCCTTGAAGGCGCTCTCCGTCAACTGAAGGACCGCTTGCCGGCCGAGTTCGGAAAGCTATTTGACAATATCGGTCAACGACAAAGGGCCAACTTGGGAGGACGAGCAAACGTGTTTGCGGCCACGCTCGCAGCAACTCTGGAGCCAACCCATTTTGAGAAACCAATAGGGGACGAGAAGTGGTGCGCGGATTTTGCGCCCGGCGATATCTTGGCCAATCCAGTCATTCGACGCACTTGGAAGGGCCCGTCCCGAATTCTTAATCTCCTGGAGGGCGCCGGAGGGGAGAGAAATAGCGCCACCGCATCATTTGACCTTTACGACATTGAGGACCTAGCCAATGCATGCGATCGACTCACGGCCGGCGCACTTAGCTATCGCTCTCAGCAACTGGTAAGCCGCCTGCAACGAGAAGCCGAAACAATCCAACGGTACCGGGAGCAGCAGTGGCGCGCCGATGAACTGGCCATTGAAGTGGCAACGTTTGTGCCAAATAGCGTTGCCCTGATCAAGGCTTTGAATGACCGCCGCAATGAGGCGATTCGAAATGTACTGGGCGTCTCGGCAGACAGCCTCAAGACACTCTTCCGCAGCGTCCGGGAGGCGTTGGGAGGTCGCGGTCAACGACTGGTCCTCCTATTGGAGGACATCACTAGTTGGGAGGGCCTTGATGACAGCCTACTCGATGTCCTTGTCGACAACGCCGAGGCGCATGGAGGAGACAGTCAAAAGGCGATCTGCCCGATCATCTCGATCGTTGGCGTCACTCCCGATTTCTATGACAAACTGCCAGGAAATATCCGGCAGCGCATCACCCACGAAATCAAGTTGGGAACAGCAAATGGCGGGCTTCAAGATGTGGCGACGCTCCGCGATCCTCGAAATCGACGAGTGTTTATGGCGCGCTACTTGGCTTCAGTCCGCGTTAGCCTGTCAGCTTTGGAACAGTGGCGCGACGAGTTTCGACGCAAACCTAGTTTGCCACCGCCCAACGCTTGTACGGGATGCGAGAGAAAGGAGCAGTGCTTTCAAGTGTTCGGAGACGAAGACGGCATCGGGCTATTCCCCTTTACCGCTCATGCCCTCGATCGCTTTTTCGATGGCTTGAAGGAAAATGATAACGGACAGACCTGGCGTACACCGCGAGGCATTCTCCAAGGAATCCTGAACGTCAATCTCAATCAACCGGAAGCGTTGAGTGAATCCCGCTTTCCTGATCCCCTGATCGAGCGAAGCGCAATACGGGAAGATCGGCGCTCGGACAGAGTAATTTCAAACCGATTGGACCGACTTATTGTAAACAGGATCGAGGATGCCGGCGAACAAGCTCGAATGCGTCGGTTTCTAGCGTATTGGGGAAACCCGGCTCGCGCCGATACAATTGAAGTGGACGGAGAGTTGGCTTTGGCCGGCGCAAAGCGTCGTCTCTTCGAAGCCTTTGCCTTACCCTGGATTGGCGATGAGACGGCAGACAATGGGAAAGCCGCCTACAAACCGCTCGACCCACCCAACGAGCAGCCCGCACCTGTTGTACCTGATGAACAAGAGGATGAAACGATCGAACCCAACATCGACTCCGGCCTCACTCGTAGTCCACAATTACCCGCGAGACCTCGTCCCTCCGTCGCCCCTCCGAAGCCGAGGCGCTTAACGAGTACTCGAACGGAACTCGAAAGACATCAGCACGAATTACGAAACTGGTCGAGCGGCGAAGGAATTGAGAATCCAAGTGCGTGGAACAAGATTTTGTTCGAACTACTCCAACATGTAGACTCGCGAAGGTTTGGCATTCAACCGTATCTGTTCGAACGACTCGTGACGCAGGATATGGTTAAGCTACAGGGTAGTACGGCGGGATCCCGGCAGTATCTCGTCGTCGACGCGGAGCCTTGGGTGAGGGACGGCCTCGAAGGCTATCTTTCGCTCAAACTTGATCGAGGTCTCTCGGCGCAAGAGGCAGATTTCCATCGTCGCAATCTATTAAGAATGATGCGGCGCTTCGAAAAGCTGATCGTCTCTTACATCGAGTCGCGTATTCCAACGTTCTCCCCTGGCGAGCGCTGGTCACCCATCGTCAGTATTGCACAGGTACTTGTGGTACGCGCCTGGCTACGGGGAACACTCGCACCTGAAGCATCAACTCTTGAACATCTAAGGGCAATCCTTAGCGATGAGCCGGACCCAACGAGTGACCCGAAGTCGAGGTCTGCACCGTGGCAAGACTGGCTTAGCACTACGGACAAATGGCATGATCGCCTCAGAAGTGAGCTCAGAGGCCTAGTCACTTTGTCAATTGGAGAGGGAAGTAGCGGGCTTATCGATGCGAGCGAAGTCATCGCCGCGATCGAACGCATTAGAGCGACAGGCAAGGTAGACGCAGTGCCTCAGGAAGAGGGCAACATGCCTGATATTTTGGAGCAGGCATACGAATTAACGTCCGCCTGGAAAGACAAGTGGGTCAACGTTTACAGGATTGAAGCATCAACACTAGAGGGACGGGTCAAGTCCTTGTTGTCGCGCTTGCGCGGCAACGGAATTGCTCAGCACATGACCCGACTTGATGCGGCGATTACGGCCGTTGCAGACCTATTGCCAGGGGCGGCGTCCGAAGCCGTGGGCAAGTGGAAGGAGACCTACTCCAGATTGAAGAATAGGCTAGAGACGGATGGACGGGCACTCGAAGAATTCATTGTAAGCTTTGAGGACGCCGAACTCGGCCTACCAGAGGGGGCGGCCAAGCGATTCGGTTGGATGGCGCGAGCTCCAGCCAAAGTTCTGTCCGATTTTCTTGAACTGGCCAATATCGGCGAGAAACTGATCGAAGATCTTTATGAGCACGTCAATGACTGTATTCGAGAGGCCAGCGGCACCGCATCTTTGTCAGATGTAAAACGCGCAGGCCTTGCTCTGAAGGCCGCGACGGGGGACGGAGACACCTAGGCATGTCTGATAAGCTATTGGAGCTAGAGATCCTCCTTAAGCAACTTCCAGGGGCCGTGGAGCGTCGGCGTCTTGGCGACCGGTTGAGACAAGCCGTAGACGTGCTCAGGGATTCCGACTACCGGGTCAATCGAACAAGGGCCGTGCTTGAATTGGCCCATCTAACTGAGTTTCAGCAGAGTAGCCCGCAAGGCGATGTGATCGATAAGCTCAAGGAGGAGGCGTGGGAAGTCGGTGATGCGCTACAAAACGCAACAACAGAAGATGAACTAAAGAATGCGGTTTATGACTACGACCGCGTATTAAAACCAGCCCTCGCCTCGGCTGATAAAGCTGTGAGGATTCATTGGAGCAGGGTTGTGGATGAGAGATTCCGTCCCATCGAGCTCTTAGGTGAATTGCTTGAACGTATTGGGATCGCGGGAAACCTCGGACAACAGTTGCGGGACTGCGCAAGGCGTGGATTGGCCTCGACCAACAACTCTCAACTGACAGATATCGTCGCCAACGCCAAAAATCTGCTTGCAGAACTGTCTGTGCTACAAAAGCGGAGAGCTGAGGCGATAGGGAACGGAAATGTGGGGACGTTTGTGAATGCCCTAGCGGAAGGCAGGGCCACCCTTGAATTGATCACCCCTGACGTCCGCGAATGGCTTGAAATGAACAACGCGCTCGATCGCTTGGGTGTCACACCGCGGTAGCGAAAAAGCGCTGGAGCACGTTACGACTTACGCTTGCGGTGGAGAGGGAATCGCTCATCAAATCGTTTGGCTGATGGACGCATCCTCGGCATCCATCGAGGCAAAGAGGCGAGACGAGACGATAAGCTTGCTCCGCGAGCCGGGCATCAGGCGACAGCGATTCGTCGTTATTTGCGTCGATCGTCTCGTAGGCTCGATAGAGCTTGTGTAATACGCCCGATGTGTATGCTTTGGCCGAGGTCACAGCAGCGGTTGCCAACTCCCAGTCGAGAACTCGCCTTCCAGCGGCCCGTTCAGAACTACGTTTGACGTTCTCGAGACTTTGAGCAATCTCGTACAGTGAAAATGACTCTGCCTCGACCGATTCGGAGTCAAACAGTATTCGCAAGATTTGTGCCGGAATGGGTCTATCTGGATCATTCGGCGTTAGCCTTTGTGCGATCCGGCCGAGCCACCGAGGATCGCGTGGATCCCCGTTGCGCCAAGCGTCGTGTTCCGCATCCAAAGCCCAGAACCGGCTTATTATGGCGTCTTCCTCGGCATTAGCGCAGGTCGTAAGAAACCCTTCAGCGCCCAGCTTTTTCACTTCGTCCCAGCGCTCGATCACGGCTCTGATTGTGCCATCGCCAAGAGACCCGACTTCACAAACTGTGATTGTATCTGAGCTATCGTCACCGAATTGGATGGGCAACTTTGCGTGAGCAAGCAGACGACGTTCGTCCCCTTGACCTACATGGGAAACCAACTCCTTAAGGCGAATAGCCATGCTATTAAGGACCAGACTACGTACGTAGCCGGCCAGAGCTGATTTATCCGCCACTCGTCGCAACATGTTTTGCAATAGTACTTGGAAAGGCCGTCCGACCAATGCCGCTGCAGTCTTCTGAACCCTTGCTCTGGTCATTAATGGGTGTTGCTGCAGTAATTGAGCCCGGGTATCCTCCAGAAGGGCCGCAAACTCACTGTCTGACCAAAAACGAAGCAGATGGTTCAGACGCTTGCGAAGCGCGGGCTCCCCAGCAGCCGCGACAAGTAGATCGGCTCCGCGCTTTGCTTCATAAGCATTCAGACCAAGACCACGAGCACTACTCTCGACAACATAGCGCGTGAACTGCGAAGTACGCCATCGACGCTCTGCTTCGTCATCATTTAGCTGCATCAATTCGCTTGCGACAAACCTGTCGAGTTCACCGCTGTCGACCTGAAACTGTAATCCTTCGGTTTCAACCTTATAGCCATGAAGCAAGGGGCGCTTAGTGCGAGGGCTTACGAATGTTTGGGTGAATGGAATAGGGTCCGCGCCTACCTCGTCCAAACGCACTTCAGCATCAGCCCCCCAGAATACTCGCGCCATTTCTAGTCCTGTGGCACTGGCACTTGCGCCAAAGCCAGCATAGGCGGTAACCGATCGCAGGCCTGACGGCAGGACATCGCGTTCCAAGTCACGTCCCAACTCTTGTGTCAGCTTGATCACAACAAAGCCGCGAAGCTCGCCACGGCTGTCATGCCTTACCGCAACGTCGGTGTCTGGGTTTGCAATTTGCGTTATGCGTCCCTCCTTAAGAGTGATTTCGCCGGTCCAATGTGCTCCGGCCATCCAACCCATCTTCGAGAGCGTGATGCGCGTGGGCCTGCAAAGTTCCGTGTGTAGGCCCGCGAGGAGATCACGAGCATCGGTCGGAAGCTGCTCAAGTAACTCATCCGAATCGGCGGTCAGAGGAATCGGCTCAGCGACCCCATAATCCTCGTCTATGAACCATGGCGCGTTGCCTTGGACAGGAGTTCGCCAGTGCACCGCGGTGGCGCTATATCGTCGCGTTGCATTGCCTGGTGCGACCGTTGGAAACGCCAGGCTGATGTCCTCGCGCTTCCCCCCCGTGACGTCGGGGCCGGATATTTCAAGCGAGGGCAGATTAATGGTGTCGAACAACAAGGTGGGAGCCCATGCGAGCGTCTCGCGCAGTTGACTCAGATACTGTGGAGATGGACCACTTAACCTCACCTTGTTTGCTTCTATCCAGAATTCATAGGCACCTTCGAAGCCCAATTCGCGCCACACGTTGGGTCCAAGAGCCTCTTCAGCGATCTTGCCAGCTTCTGCCAACACAGATCGGGCAGGTTGGGCCAAGTTCTCTTGCTGCCCGCTCTTCGCAGCAATCCAAGCAAGACCATCAAACAATGCCGAAAGGGCCTGCCCCCGGCGTACGAAGGCATTTTCGGGGTTCAAGGGAGCCTGAAAGCCAAGCGGTGAAACCAACTCGTTCGGCCGACGGAAGTACCAGGTGTCCCGAGGCGAATAGATCGATAACGTGACAGCAGTTAACGCGCGATCGTCAATGCTGCGACCGGCGCGCCCCTTCCGCTGGATAAAGCTCGCTAGGTTCTGAGGCGAATAGTGCTGATAAACGAGGGTTATATCGGGATCGTCATAACCGACTTCGAGAGATGACGTCGCAAAAACGACGTCCGAGCCCTTCACCAAGGCCTCCGCGTCTCCGCTTGTACCGGAATATATTGGCGCGCGCGCTACTCTTAGGGGGGTCCCCGGTGGGCGGTAACCGCTAGCGCCGTATTGACGATCGTCGTTGGCTGCAAACCACCAGCATTCGCCATCTCGAAAACGATCGCACCCAACGGGGTCTCGGCAGCATTCGGTCTGAGGCGCACCCTGAGCATCATCTCCGAAGGCTGTGATCCTATATGCCGCGAGGTCTCTGCCCTCCTCCGCATCAATGTATGCGCCATGCAGGCGACGCATCTTGTCAATTGAGTCGAAAAATACGAGCGCTCGATATCCGCCTTCGTCTCCCGTACGCCTGCGCATTCCATGGCCAAGGCACATAAGGCTCTGAATCGTAGTCGACGCACCGGCAATATCCGCTCCGCGTGATTCAACACTCGGCTGAACAAAGAAAAAGTACTCTCTTCCTCTCGGTGAGGGGCGAAGCTCCCCGCCTTCTGGTCGTATAACCGTTACTTCGTCACGCCCAATGAGACGACCCCAGGCTCGCGATGGATTTCCCATTGTCGCGCTCATCCCGATGGCTATGACGTCCCTCTTTAGGGGATCGTTGACCTTTGATCTGGCTGCAACGCGTCGCAAAGCCACACCTACTTGGGCGCCATGAATATGAGTGTAGAGATGTATCTCATCGGCCAATATCGCGCGCGGCGAGGCGAAGTGCGGGTCATCGCCAAAGATTTTGCCGGCGCGAACGTCGTGCATCCATTGGTGCAAGCTATCCGTCGTTGGCAAGAAAAATGCCGGGGGCTGCGAGCGGAGCTTCTCTTTGGATCCTATCCATCCATCAAACCGCCAATCCCCTCGCACGCAAACTAGTTGATCAGCCCCGTCTAAGCCTTCGTCAACTAGCAGATTGAGCGCTTGCCCGCAGTTTGGGCAAGCAAAGAATGGAAATCTAAACGCATCTGTTCCAACCGTAGGCCAAAGTTCTTGATAGCGCGGATGCATGCCCTTGAACGTATCAGGGACATCCTTCACCTGAAGTCCCAAGGTGAGCAAAGGTAGATCAGCTGCATTGGAACAGGCTGCAAGATAGGTCGCTAGGCGTTGTGACTGATTGGCTACCAAGCGGATTCTTGGATAGGCGAGAATAGCACGGGTTCCTCTCACGCCTTTTATGCGATCCGCTAAAGCCCCGGCAATCAGCGGCAAACAAGCCGCCTCGGTTTTTCCTGACCCGGTATCGGCGGCAATTGCAATGGTTGGATTTGCTTCACCTCGCCAAGCAGCAAGACCCAACCTAAGGCCCCGCTCTTGGAATTGCGCAAGGGCGGCCTGCGGACCCCAAATCCTAGTCAATGCGCGTTCCAGGCCATTCAGAGCTGAGCGCTGCTCCGAGTCAGCTTCGTTCGAAGCTCTCTCAAACACCTCGCTAATTGCGAGATCGCGTGCGGGCTTTGTACGGTCCTTGAACTCTACCTTCAGGCCTCGTACGAGGTACGGCCGCCGGCCTGCGTCGTCTGATCGAAACCTCTGCTTAACATGACGAACCTCGCGCGCAATCTCAGCAACTCGGCTGCGGACACGTCCCTCGGAAGCTAACATGAGGTATCCGTTGGCTTCCAAGCGGGCCAGAGCTTCAGTCAGTGGGTCGATCGCACAATTCAAACTTCGTGCGAGTTCGACAACGGAAATCCAGGTTTCGACCACGCCAAAGTTGATCCGGGCCGCTTCAATATCCTCGATCCGGTTAAGTATTTCAAAGTCAGCGTCACCCGGGGGGTCAATCGCTGGGGGAGCGGGCAGGTGGGCCGCTGCGTCTGGCTGCTGAGCCAACGCGATTGTCCGAGATCCTTTGAAGTCACCAAAGATGATGACTTGCTCAGCTTGTAATTGCTTCAAGACCGGCAGGAGCGCGTCCTCTCCCTCTGCCGTCATCCAAGAAAATCTGTCTCGCACGCGGTCGTAGAAGCAGTAGCGGCCCGATTTCGACTCTCGGACAATCACGGCGATCCGACTTCGGACCGAGTCGAGATCGATCGAATAGACCCGCCTGGGCTTATCGAAGGGGGCAGCCGACCAAAAGTATCCATATTGGCTTTTTGGCTGCTGGAGCGAGACCCAGCCAATTTGATGAAGTGAGCGGGCATCGCCAAACACGTCATCTTGCCGCGCAAGTCTCCTTTTGACTGCAGATAAGGGTGCGGAGGCCCTGTTCCTTTGAGCAACAACCTGACGAATTGCTGCAAGCACACCCTCTAGCTGTGGTGTTAGGATAGGGGTTACATCCGGCTTTGGCGAGGCTTGACTGACATCGTCACTGACATCGTCAACCGAGGTTATCTCGCCTGGGAAACCTCGCAAACGAATCTGTACATTAACAAGACGCCCCCCCGGGCCGTCGACTTGTACATCCGCAGCAGCAATACAAGAGAATACAAATTCTCGTAAAGTCTCGGCATTGTCCATCAACTCTTGCTCTGTTGGTACGG
The DNA here is from genome assembly GCF_003020125.1 of Bradyrhizobium sp. MOS003. Taxonomy (GTDB): domain Bacteria; phylum Pseudomonadota; class Alphaproteobacteria; order Rhizobiales; family Xanthobacteraceae; genus Bradyrhizobium. Next base: position 918,655 of record NZ_PYFW01000002.1, read on the forward strand.
CATCCAACAACCTCTTGCTGACGAGCATGATCAGCTTATGTCGGGCGCGGGTAATCGAGACGTTTAGACGCTCTGGCGAGAAGATGAACTCGGCCTCAGCTAAGGCAAACTCTGGATCACCCACGCAATACGAAAGGATGACAACATCTCGCTCCTTACCCTGGATTCGGTCTACCGTCTCAACGAACGCGTCAGGCCTCAAGTCTTCTGGGAGTAAATTTCTGATTAGTGCGTTTTGTGCGCGGTGAGGACTTACGATGGCAGTCAACCTAGACCAAAACTGATCAGGCGATATCTGTTGGCCATTCTTGTCTACTGAACGGGACGCGAGCGCGGTTGCGAATCGAGAGGACAGGGCCGCCTCAAATGCATTGGAGGTCGATGCCGTCGGCCCGTCATGAAGTAGAACGACTACTGGGTACGCAGGATCGAGCGCCAATCGGGTTACGTGATCCAAACCGTCCATCCACCCGTCTCGCAGCACGAGCCTGGACGTGGGGTTAGCTGACACATACCGACCGGGATAGAACTTCTGTTCTGGAAAATCCGCCAGCGGTTGATTGAGCCGGAAGGTCTCTTCGAGAGCGAACTCTCTAGCGGTCGCAGACTTCATGAACGCGTACAGGGAACCTCCCATCTGGCGTCCCCCAACTGCAAGCTCGCGAGCCGCACGTACCGGCGGGAGCTGCTGATCGTCTCCGGAGACGATGACGCGTCCACCGGGGGCTAATCCTCCAAGCGCCATCAACCCCTGCCCAAGAACCATTTGCGATGCTTCATCGATGCAGATCAGGTCGAACAAGGGAGCAGTCGGACCTTCCGCGTCTGGCGCGCGACCAGAATCAAGCAAGCGGTATAGGGACCAAATTGTTGCCCCAATAACAGCGCGACCACTTGCGAGTGCTGCGAACAGATCTGCCTCGTCACCGCGGCCCATGACGTCAACACCCGCGGATAAACCAGCTGCGGGTTCCGAGCCAAAATATATAGGACGGGGAGCATTGGGTTCATGCATTTCCTGCCGGCTTACGACGGCATCAAGCACGTTTCCGATCGCGTTCTTTGTAAAGGCGGTTACAAACGTCCTGGCCGGCAAACCGACGGCGCGTCGGGCTGGCGCGTAGCCAGCCACGAGCCACGAGAGCAAATGGGTCTTACCAGTCCCTGGCGGTCCAAGCACCAATCCAGATCGACATGTTGCAAGACCCCGCCAAGCGGCTTCCTGGGCCGGACGTAATGGCCGGTCTGCCTTTGCAGCAATCCAAGGCAACGCGTAAGATTCCAGACCAGCGAGCCAGACATCAGGATCCTGCACGGATGCCGAAAATCCCAACGGATCGCGCAGAAACTTGACGACATCATCGCGTACCGTCATGCCGCACCCGACTGAGCCAGAAAGCTGATAAAGTTGTCGGCCTTCGCCGTGTTAAGGTCTACGAAGCTCCGGTCAAGAAACCATCCCTCCTCCCCAATCCGCCGCATCATTTCCTGGAATACGGCACTTTCGAAATTGGGCCGAAACACTCGCACCCGCCGCAGGTTTGTGGTGTCGTTCGGCTTGGGATCCAGCAATTCACAGGAGATCTGAGGCCACATTCGCGGCTCGAGCACGTACTCAGGTTCGCCGTTACTAAGAATAAGACCGAATGCACCGGCGGCGATTTCATCATCTAGGGCATCTGGCGGTGCGGATAAGAATATCACTACGCTTCGTGCGTACTTGTATACGTTCAACAGGCGCATGGGCCCGATGGCGCGCCCAGCCTCCCGTCGAACTCGCGTCGGCTGAGCTAGCTTGATCATCGTCTCAAGCAGGCCTGAGCGATTCTCGAGGAGCTCGAAAGCACGAAGCATATCGAGATCCGCTACAGCAAGTGGATCGAATGTGGCCTGCATTCGAAATGGCTGCTTGTTAAGCCGCAACATCGCTCGCTCACCAGCCTGAATCCGCCGGCGGTGCTCTGAGCGAAGCCATTCCGCGGCAGCATGAGTAGCTTGAAGACGCGCAGCCACGTCGGATTCGATTTGATCGATAGTGGGACATCCAGGTCGCCCCTCCCGAAGTGCTCGCGAAACATCGATTGACAAAAGGGAAGAGAACGGACGATGGAAGAGATCGTTGGGGCTGTACGCGTTGCCGATAAACCCATTTCTCTGCAGGGCATCCGACACTTGGCGTAGGTCGTACGAAACCGTTACTGGCAGCGCGAAAAGCTGCTCAATTACAGACCTCAGTGCAGTAGCCGGGAGATGCTGCATCCCGCGAAACTCGGGCTCAGGTACAATCTCGTCAGGCGGAAACAACCGCACCATGTCGAGCAGTCCATGTCGCACTCTCGGATCGTCGAGATGGCGCTTCACTGCATTTTGCAAGCCAACACCTTCTGCAGCCTCGTATACAAATATATGAGAGAAGATTGAAGCTGGGTTGCTCGGTCCGCCAGGCAGGGAGGCATTGTGAGCATCGATCTCACGCAGATCAGAAATCAGCTGGCTGAAGATTTCAACAAGAGCGTTCGCTTCGGCTTTGCGATCGGCGGTTGGTAGCACTTTTATCAATTGGCGCGTGATGTCGCCTCGCACATATAAATAACCCAAGGTAACAAGGCCGTCGTCTACTGGATCCTGATCGGCCGCTAGATACAGCGCTGCGTCCGTTCGAGGCGGCATTAAGAATGTGTGCGATTCCGAACCTGGAGCGACTTTGTCATCGCGCATTGCCTGTGCGCGAGCGATAAGGGTCTCCGCGCGGCGAGATAAGGACCAACCGGCACCGTCCATACGTCCGATGCCTGCACCCATCTCGGCTAATTGGGCAACGGTCTTACCACCCATCGAAATCAGGGTACGCTTGGCCTCGTGGCTCAAGCCTGGAACGGCTGAAACATCACGCAAGTAAGCAGGACGATCGCGGTCCACTGCCTGAATGCAATGGGGCAAGTATGCACACTGCTCGCATTTGAAATAGACGTGAAAGAACGTTTCGTCTTGTCCCGGCCTAACCGGTTTAGACGCGATCTCAGACAGAGTGTTGGCACAAAACTCGCGTACTAACCTCTTGTATGGCTCAATCGCAAAGCTCTCAACCTGCCAACGATCTCCTTCAGCGTCACCATCGTCAGGTATTCGCCAGATTTCGCCCTCGGGATCGATTTCGCCGACGATTGCATTTTCGTTGATCACCGCGTCAAGCAAGAGCGCATAAAAAGCCACTTGCATCTTGTGGAACGCTCTTGCGCTCCGAGTTGCCTTAACATCGATTATTCGAAAGTTTGCCTTACCCCTCACCGTGGTGCGACAGACGAGATCGGCAAAGCTTCGGCGCAGTTCCAGGTTGTTTCCGAGCCAAGCTGGCCGCAGTCGAGGCTTTAACTTTAGTTGGGCCGCGTAGTCCGCGTTGCCTCTCCCGCGCAAGAATTCAGCGGCCAAGCCTTCACGTAGACCTTCCTTATCCCCCTTAGGCGGCCGAAGAACGACCTTCTCTTGAGAGAGGCGCTGAACCACCCGTTCCTCGAAATCGACCCCGAGGATAGCCCATCGGTTCTCTCGGTTGTCCTTCGCTACCGGCACCGCGGCTAGCTCCGCGGGATCCATCGTCTCGTAGCGAGTCTTCCTTTCGCACCTATACTGAAACCAAGACTTAATCGTAGATCCGCTTAACCCACTAGCCATATCCAGGCGTTCCCGCTCACCACTCCAAAACCCGAGAATGCACTGATCGGCGGTACCACGCTAGAGTATTTGCGGATGTACAACTGGAGGGGGCGCTAGGAGATACGATCCAATGCAGTTCTGGCCCGCTCAGTTCGAGAGCGCGCCCGTACTGCACTGCACACAAGAAAGCCTAAAAACAGTCGAACCAATAGCATGCTCATCGAGCGGGCGAAGAAATTTCTGCCCAACAATCATCGTTCTCGTAGACTCTGACGCTTTCACAATTGGCAATTCGCGCCAAAAACCATGCAGCGATGACTTCTGCGGTGGGATTTTCGAGACCAGGCACATCATTCAAAACTCGATGGTCCACCTGCCTGATCAGAGGAAATACGTCCGCATCCATCTCTGCAAAGTCAGCAACAAAGCCGCGCTCATCCAGCTTTCCGGATAAGACCACCTCAATTCGATAATTGTGACCGTGCATGTTCTTGCACTTGTGGCCATCGGGCACCTTCGGCAGATGGTGGGCTGCTTCGAAACGATAGGTACGACCAATCCGCGTCATGACCCGGGTCTCCGACAAAGTGGCTGGTTCAGCCGAGGCCTGATCTGAACTGAACTTGTCGACCTCGATATGTCTATTCATGGGATCCCCATAAGCTTGTGTGTTTGCAGGCTCACGCGCCAACTCGGATTTTCGAGGCAATACTCTACCGCGAGCTTCGTGTTCAAAGCTCTGTCCGGGCCATCCATTGGTTGTAAAAAGAAATGCTCAAAATGTAGATGCTCAAAGGCGCTTGGCTTTGCGTTTTGTTGTGGGAAAACCAGCTTGAGCTCATTGCCCTTCTGCTGCACCAACCGGCTGCCCGCCTTCGGGCTTACGCAAATCCAGTCGATGCCCGGGAGAGCCGGAAGCGTTCCATTGCTTTCGATCGCAACCTCAAATCCCAGCGCCTTTACCTCCCGCAGCAGGTCGGCATCTAGCTGCAGAAGCGGCTCGCCCCCCGTCATCACAACATACTTGCGATCCGATGCATTAGTCCAAGCCCGATCTCCCTTCCAGACGAGGTCAATGGTACGCGCCAGCGCAGCAGGCGTTTCGAACTTTCCACCACCCTCCCCGTCTGTTCCCACGAAGTCGGTGTCGCAAAATTTGCATATGGCGGAGGCTCGATCTGACTCTCGACCGGACCACAGATTACAACCCGCAAAGCGACAGAAGACTGCCGCTCGCCCGGATTGGGCGCCCTCGCCCTGCAAGGTGTAGAAGAGTTCCTTGACTGAATAAGCCATCACAGATCTCGCCTAAGACCAAGGCTGCCTTCCGCAAATCGATCGAAGCCCTTGGCTCGAATCTCGCAAGCCGGGCAAGTTCCACAACCCCATCCCCACACATGTCGATGGGATCTGTCACCCAGGTAGCAGGTATGAGTATGCTCGATGATGAGATCAACTAAGGGCTTCCCTCCAATCGAAGCCGCCAGATCCCAAGTCTGGGCCTTATCGATCCACATCAACGGCGTATGAAGCACAAACCTAGTGTCCATTCCGAGATTAAGGGTCGCTTGCAACGACTTGATGGTGTCGTCTCTACAGTCTGGATATCCAGAGAAATCAGTTTCGCACATCCCCCCGACGATGTGCTTGATGCCACGTCGATATGCGATGCAGGCGGCAACGGTCATGAAAAGCAGGTTCCGGCCCGGCACAAAGGTACTTGGCAGATTGTTTGCCGCAATCTGGATTTCGACGTTTCGCGTCAGGGCGGTCTCACTCAGTAAGCCGAGCACGCCGAGATCCACGAGGTGATCCTCGCCGAGGGCAGCAGCCCACTTAGGAAATGCAGCGAGGATTGCTTCTCGAACAGTACCGCGGCATTGAAGTTCGATTGCATGACGTTGCCGGTAATCGAATCCCACGGTCTCGACACACGAAAACTTCTCAAGGGCCCAGGCCAAACAGGTGGCGGAGTCCTGCCCGCCTGAAAAAAGGACAAGGGCACTTTGCTGATTCAAATTCATTTGCATTCCTAACCGGTCGCTGTCTTACGGACGAGATCGACGGTGGGCTCTTGGAGGACACGGTCACGATTGGTCTGCCGAACCAGACGATCGAGATGATCGGAGAGCAATTGGATGTCCGGATGAACGCTCTGAAGCTCGTTCCACGCTCGTTTACGTACATTGTCAGAGTTTCCGAACGACCAGACGCCCTGCGTCCAATGAGTTTGCCCGCTGATATTTTTCAGAACTTCGCGGAAGTCTGCAAACGTACGAGCCCCACAGACATGGAAGGCCACCTCCATGACCCGCCCCATTGAAATAATGCCAACGCTATGGACCAGTCTCGATGTTTTCGGAGAAAGTCCGACCCAATCCTTCTTGAAAACTTCCTGTATTGCTCCGTAGAAGTCGCTAACTAGTCCAAAGCATCGCTCGTCACCATCGGGGCTTTGTGCGAGGACACGAAGAGCACCGTGCGATCGCGAAGCCATTATGACACGCTGAATTGCATTACTCGCAATGACGCCTTCGGGGTTCGTATGTAGCCTGATCTGCCGATATAAAGTTGAATTCCGATCAAAATTAAGCCGCTGCGTCAAAGCCGAAGCCATAGACCGAGAAGACATTCGTTCTGGCAGGCTCGCGATACCGGGAAGAAGCTCATAGATAAGTTCTTTCGGGAGAGGGCGGGTATTGTTGATCAGGATGAATTGACGACGGAGTTCTTCTTCGTTCTGGCAGATGATTCCAGAGACGAAGACCTGAAATGACTTATCCGTTAGCGGAGCCAGAGCACTTAGTCGCTGCTGTCCATCGACAATTAGCCCCGGAGGGCCATCAGAGACGTCAACTTCCACTTCGACGATACTATCTTTGACTTGCGTCACTGTAACTCGGTCGGTGAAAGCAAGAACCACAGAATTCGGGAGGACCGCGTCCTCACGCTCTAGGTAGTCCCGGATTTCCAAAATGTGAGACGCGATCTGAGGCCTTTGAAATCCTCTTAGGGTTCCACCATCGCCGCGGCCTGCGCGCTCAATCCTGCCCATGGCGAAAACCTCTGCAGCGGTTGCAGCGAAAGAAAACACGACATGCTGTGGGCTCTGCGCAGCTCTAACTGCAGAAAAGACTAGCTTGTTCGTCATAGGTGTCTGCCTTCTCTAGCCCTTTTACGTGGTTGTAGAAAACGTGCAGGTTGTGGATGCCCCGACGCTTGTTGCGATTGCTCGATCGGAAGATAATAACCTCGATCGATATCTCTCGGCAGATCGCGCACCTGCAATCCTTCCAAGGCTTCGATTCCAGAGTTTGGCGATAACGCGAGCGAATATCGAAGAGCTTCTTCTCGGATGCTGACGCGTCATCTGCATGAGGGCTCATCAGCAGCACTTCAGAATAGCGTGTCACGGCATCGAGCGTCCCCTCGATGTCGGCTTGCCCCCGATCGAACCGACGCAAGGTATCTAGAGCTTCACGCTCTAAGGCCAACAGTTCTTCTTGTGTAATCCGCCCAGACTTGACGAGTCGCCCCAAGGTAAGATTTTCCAACGCCTGCGGAATCCGGATTGCTGTAAAGTACTTGAGCTTTTCGTCGCCAGCAGGAAGATAATAGTTGGATTTCTGGTCCTTGAATGCCCTCAATAGCGGTGAAGTCGTATCAAAGCTCGTGATGTTGTGCCGCTGAAATTCGAAGATGTTGTCTGCTTTTGCAAATCCGAGAACATGAATCCGGGTACTTGGTTTGATTTGCCCCCTGATCGCGTCGAGACACCTGTGGATCGCGTCGCTTTTCAACGGCGCCATGCCTCCAAGGGCAAGATATGTGTAGCCCATAGCCTCCAACTTCTGCGCTGCGCAGCCCATCGAATCTGGTGACCACCCCTGCACGACGCCCATCGGCGTAAAGCCTGGCCCCAAACTCTTAGTCGACGCAAGAAATCGTCGCGCATTTTCAATTGTAATTTCGAAGCGTCGACGAGACTCTTCGGTTCCACCCGCCATGCCCACAACGCTCTCGTCGAATTCGAAGATCACGTGGTCGACTGAGCAGCCATGAGTAAAACCAGCCTCACCGTAGAACTCGGTCATGTCCTCCACGGAAATTGGGGGCTCAGTATCCCGGTGGTACGAAAAGGCACCGGAGTCGCCGATTACCCATGTCCCTGGAAACTTTTTCTCAGTGAAGCGAAGAAACTCGCGCGCACCTACAAGGCGAAACCGCATTGCTTGCGGCAGCGTATACTTTCCCCGCATGACGATGGCATGGGATACCAGAAGTCCGCTGTACGGCGCATAGCCGAGTATCTCATGAGGATACTCGTCGTCCCACTGAGGCTCACGATCAGTGGGCGACCTGTCAGCGAGAAAATCGTATCGCGGGTCCACGAAATCGAGGCTATCGGCGTATATAAACTTCATGCGACCTCATGAGACAAATTGAAGTCTAGCCGAACCAAGAGGTCCGCAAGTCCCCGAACATGCTTTGGTACGTTCTGGACTTCATCCCATTTGAGGCCCAGACCTTCCCAAGTTCCCGATGTCCAGTGGCAGTGTGGGCGCAGCCGACGTAGGGATTGCCTGATCTCATTCTTAGGATCATCTCGCCCGTGGAGTCGGGTCATGATTCGGTCCATCAGCACTCCGACCGCCTGAATTCCAGCAGAATGCATCAACCTGCTCCGAGTGGGCGGCTTACCCCATGCATCTGGAAATTCTTCACGGACTGTCTGCCAGAAGAGAAACATCGTCCGATACATTCCGTCGATGTCCTGGCTGCCATCATCTGACTGCCGATAAAGCGCGAGCGCTCCCAAGGGATTATTGATGCTGTTTGTCATGACCTTGATCAGAGCGGTGTCAATGATCACCGCCTTCTCACTATTCTCTTGCGACATCCGCCGGATGAGACCAAAGAAAGGCGAACTCTGATCCCGGTTCAACAGCGTGCAAAGCTCGCTTGGAATTTTTCGGATACTGAGCTCGCGCGGCAACTGCACACCAATCTCTGGGAGTAGTTCGTTTATAAGTCGCACCGGGAGTGGTCGCGCCTTGTTCACAAGAATGAATTGCTCGCGCTGAACATCAATGTCGCCCGAGATAAATGCGACCACAGGAACAAGGATCTGCGTGTTCTTGGTTCGGGATAGCGCCAGCGAACGTTGCTGACCGTCTACGATCCACGCAACCCGTCTTCCTTCTTCGCGGATTGGAATAGATAGAGTACCGATTTGCGCTAGATCGGAGATGCCATCGGGCGTGGGCCCACGCGACTGCTTGAAGCTGATTTCCGGAGACAGGGCAAGAATGATCGCATTGGGAAAGAGGATATCTCCGCGATCAAGGTACTGAACGATGCCTTTGACGTGATTCTGGATCTCTTTCCGTTGAAACCCCTTAAGACTATCACTCGCGTCCCGAGATACCCGAGAAATCTCGGCGATCCTCGTGATATCAGCCCCCTTAATGAAGAAGGAGAACACATGGACACGCTTGCCCTGCGTGGTCCGGAGCGCTCGAACGCAAATGTTTTTTAATTTGCTAGGATTTTTCATTGGGACATTCCCTCGGCGACGCGGCGAAAAAGACCCGCAAATCGCCCCTGCTCGCACGCGATATTCTCGACATCACGCAAATAGCGAAGGCCTCGGCCGGACTTTCCTTCAATGCGGCTCCAATGTCTTTCGATTACGCGCATGATCTCGTCGTCAGTCTTCGTCTGACGGGCATGTACCACCGGATCTCGCCAACTCGATAACGCCGCGAGAACAGCATTCGAATGCTCGCGGATAGATCCTCTCTTTGCCAAGCCGCTGTCGACAAAGTGCCTTAGGGCACGTGAGGCAAAGTCGCTCCTCGTCCCACGAATTGGACTGTCTGGTCCGTCGAGGCGACCATCGTAGGGAAGCATCAGGCCTCGAAGTCGGTCATCCGCCAGCTTTGCTAGCCCGAGTCCAGCGATTCGCACTCGCGCCAAGTCGCGGTCTGGCAAACTATTCAAGTCACTCCGAACCATCGGGAGATACCTGCTGGACAGACCGAATAATATCAATGCGGCAGGAGTTGCCCTGACCAGGTCGGCCAGCGGGGTAGGGCTTCCTGTCGACTGAATGCCCGACCACCAATCGTTGTGGGAGAACCCGGAACTGATCGAGCGGCCAACGAAGTCTTCGCTGGCAGGCACGAGGGTGGCGCTGTAGCTAGCGATCTGATCGCTAGCACTCACCAGCCCGTACCCCGCAGATATAATGTAGAAGTCAGCATGGCCCGCCTGCGACGCTTTATCGGCCTCCTGAAAGCTTCGTCCCCCATAAACACGGCGGGCTTCAGCTACCGGCTGAGCTTTTGCACGCCGAGACCTCCACTGCTCCAGTAGCTCCCTCAGGTTCCCAGCACGCAGTTCGCGCGCCCTCATCTCAGCCGCGACCGGGAAGCGCTTTGTATCTGAGCAAGTGGTGACGACAATAACCGACATGTAAGTTCTTTTAGCGTTTTGCTAGTTATTTGGCCTAGATAGGTCAGCTGGATTGTAAGTTATTTAGCTCCGGGGTCCCCTAGCTTTCCAGTTGAAAGTCGCCCCCAGCAGTTATTCGCGACATCGGCAGTGGATAACTGCCAACAGGCTCTAGGAAAGGGGTATCGGGATCGAGGCCCAGCGTCGCGGTCCTCGGACTTTCTCAGCCTGTGGCTGACTTACGGACAAAGGGGCTTTAGGGATGGTCGCCAGTTGAAAGTGGGTTCACCAGAGAGCCGAATCTCGGCACGAACTCGGAGCAAATCTTTGGGGTCTTAGTGGAGCCGCTTATATGCTTAGCTCCCATTTCCTGCTTTCTCCTCATCGTATTCATCCATTGCAAGATCCAGAAGCGGCAACTGGTCTGGCGGTAACGCCGAGAGGCGACTTCGGCTGGCTGGCGTGAAACCGAACTCCGATGACACCCTCATCATGATTTCAGCTTGCCGGTTTACGATGGCGAGATACGGGGACTGGATCGGGTAGCCTGTCGGCGACTTCACCATCATCCCGTACTTCTGGATCTGCTCCATTGCCTCAGCCCAGAGCGCATAGGCTCCGCAGTAAGTGGCAAGCGCGCCGCGATCGAGGTGCGTGACCAGGTTCAGTTTCGAAAGTTCTGCGGTGATGCGGATCCATTCCTGTCGGGCGATCGGACTGAGTTGCGGGGGACATTCCGGCATTGCCGGCTCTGGCCGCGGCTCATGGGAATTGAGAGGCCGTTTGCCGGGATTACCAGTCAGTGCCTTCAGTCGCGTAGGCTTTGGGGGACGGCCTCGCGTCATTGCGCTTCCTCAACAGCCGGAATTTCCTTCACTAGAGTATCGAAATTCAAGCCATCGCTGTCGCGCCTAGCTTTCTCCCCGGTGAAGGACTGCCACCGGCGGATCGCAAGGTCCACAAAGAGCGGGTCTAGCTCAATAGCCAGACAGACTCGCCCACACGATTGCGCCGCGATCAGCGTCGTTCCGCTGCCGAGGAAGGGCTCATAGACTGCCTGGCCGGGGCCGGAGTTGTTGAGCATAGGCCTGCGCATGCATTCGACCGGCTTTTGGGTGGCGTGCCTGGTTTCGGCGTCCTGGCCGCCGCTAGCGATCGTCCACAGCGTGGTTTGCTTGCGGTCGCCGGTCCAGTTACCCTTCCTTCGGACCGCATACCAACAGGGCTCATGCTGCCAGTGATAGTCTCCCTGGCTCATGACCAAGCGCTCCTTGGCCCAGATGATCTGCGCGCGAATCGAAAAGCCGCTCTTGAGAAGGCTTTCGGCAACGATGGTCGACCGTAAAGCACCATGCCAAACATAAGCGATTTCGCCTGGATATAAGCCCCAGGTAGGCGCCCAGTCGGCGATCTCGTCGTTGCGGATTTTGCCTGTACGCTTCGAATTGTTGACGCCGCGGCGATGACGCCATTCCGGGTCGTACTCGACGCCATAGGGCGGATCGGTGACCATCAATTGAGGCAAAGCACCAGCCAGCAGCGAGTGGACGAGAACTGCATCTCGACTATCGCCGCACGCAACGCGATGAGGGCCGAGTTGCCAGATGTCACCGGATCGGGAGACCGCGGCCTCGACGATAGAGGGGGTATCGTTCTCGTCCGTTAAGCCGCTCTCGACCCTTGATAGCGCGGCCGCCAACTCTTTTTTGCTGAAGCCAATAGATGCGAGATCGGCACCCAGCGCAGACAGGTCAGCCAGTTCGAGGTTGAGCATCTTGCTGTCCCAACCTGAATTTAGCGCAATCCTATTGTCGGCAAGCACCAACTGGCGGCGTTGCACCTCCGTCAATCCTCGGAGGACCACGACCGGCGCCTCCGTCAGACCAAGCTTGCGAGCAGCGGCCAGCCGGCCATGTCCCGCGATGATATCTGCGTCTTCGCTGACGAGGATTGGATTCGAAAAGCCAAAGGCGCGAATGCTGCCGGCGATCTCGGCGACCTGGGCCGGACTATGGGTGCGCGCATTGCGCGCGTAGGGGATCAGCCGATCAAGCGGCCAGTATTCGACTTGAAGGCGTGCGTTCGCTTCTTCTGGGCACGTCGCGTGTGTCATGTCTCGGCCTTTTGCACATCGCCCGTCATCGGGCACCCCTCCCCCCCTAGGGAATTTCGCGACATTCTTTGCAAGCCACGGCCGTTGCTTTGATTCGTCTTTTTTGCGCTGGCCCGCTGGTGATCATCCTCGCCGCGAAGGAAATTAAATGGTGGATTTTGCCGGGTGCTTAAGTCGTTGGAGCGGTCAGCCGCGGAGGCAGACTGATGTGCGCAGAAAATATGACGCGACCTCAAGGGCTTATGGGCCGTGACGGCCCACCCTGATGCCTCATCTCGCGAAAGACTCGAAATGCATCCCTCTACAGGCCCGAAAATTCGCCTGCACTGAAAAAAAATCCCTGAATGAGAGTGGCGCCGGTCCGTGCTTGCACACGCGCCTGACTTTTTACCCGCCCCCCCGGTCTGTCTATTCACCACGATCACCCATCTTCGCGGCACTATCGCGGTAGCGCTGCAGGACAAGTCTCAGCCCAGCACCGCGACAGTTGAGTTCAGCTTCCGTGGCAGCAATACGCAGTGGCTCGTCAATGAAATCGACGATTGCTCCGTACACCGCAACCTTCGTCGACAGCTCACATCGGAGATTATCGCTCCATCGCCGTTCGGCAGCGATACGCGCCACGTTTGCGGAAGACGTCGTCGGCACTCGCGGATTGGATGCTTCGAACTCCTTCCTCGGCAACTTCGTCGCCAAGCCTCTACTCCAGGACATAACTGGCGCTGCTCGCGCAGCAGAACCCTCATGGCGTTTGGCTGCTAAGGTTCTATATAGTGGATTGCTAGAATAGGTTTGGTGGCCATGCCCGTCACCCTCAGGGTGTCGCGTTGGTCCCGCCGAAGGTGACACATTGAGCGACCCAAACTTCTGTTGCCGAAACTTGCGTCGAGAATTCCATCGATCTTCGGCCTCCCTAAACGAGGACCAGATCGGCTCGTAACTGTTGCGGTGGAACTTCCCACCGTGCCGCACCTTCCGAAAAAAGCTCAACCGTTCCAGACGAGCGACCGCACGCATAACCGTGCGACGGCTCATGCCAATAAGATCAGCGAGCGTATTGAGACTCGGGTCGCACTGTCCTGTGCGGCGGTTGAAATGATCAATTAGCGCCCCGGCCACTCGCTTTTCTGCTCCCGAAAGCTCGGCAGCCAGATTTATGACCTTATGAGCGAGGAGCGTCTCTAGTGGAGTGACTGACATGCGAATCCCGTCTGCGATACGGACGCAATCAGAGGCCCCTTTGTACCGAATGGAAATTGTGAAGATCGACTACTACTATGTAAAAGGATTATTCTTGCTCGCAGGCGCTCGAATATTATCGTGATGACGAATCATTACGAGGGTTTCGAGCCATGGAAATGCATCGAACGCACTCAGCAACTGACGACCCTAGACAGCGTCAGCTCCATCGATTGCAGATGGCGACCGATGCTGGCATCGAACTCGCACCAGCCGCCGCGCTTTTCTTTTGCGATCGTCACAAGGTACCCGTTCCCGACTGGCTAGTGAGTCGTGCTGCTCGGGGATACTGCCAACAATTGGGTCCCAGTCGACCCAGGAACCGAGGCCGCTCGTCTGGCATCCTGGACCGTTGCCGGCAGGATATGATCGATCTGATGCGTTGGGATTCAGTCCGAGAAGCGCGCTTTCAGCAAAAGACCTTTAGCGAAACGCTCAAAACGGATGCAGACGCACCTCCCAGCGTGCTCGAGCATCCAAGGAAGATGTCAATCTGGTACGGACACGACTGGCTAAGGGCCTACGAATGCGCATCGATGATCCTCAAAGACACGCCTGCGTTCGGCGGACCAGATGCGATGAAGGCAAGCTACTGCCGCGTCGAGCGCAATATGGCGCACCCGAAAGAGTCTTGGAGATACTTCCTGTTCGAGCCCGAATTTCTTGAGACCATTGGACTTGAGCATCCCAGCCGCTGGGGTCAGTCTAGCAAATGGACGCCGTTGTATCACCTGACGCTATAAGCACCTTCTGACAGTTTCCTTGGCACAAGGCGAATCGTAGTGACCAAGGAGCATGAAGGTGCATCAAGAACAAAGCGAACGGCTGCGGGCCATTGAAGCAGCCAAGTACCTTCGCGTAAGCCGATCCACGCTCGCCAAGTGGCGCATGGCCAAGATCGGACCGCCCCACCATCGCTGTGGGTCTCGCCTAGTTTACTATTTCATTCATGAAATCGATGCCTGGTTGGCCGCGTGCGACGCCGCAGCAAATGGTAATTCGCGATGATCCAGCGGGTTCATTCAGCTTCGGGGGTCAACCTCGCAGGTGATAACTCCTTGCCCGAAATTGCTGAGATTTTGGCATGCGGTCTTGAACGCTTGCTGAATCGAAAGTCCAGTCAAGTTTCGGAAGTGAGCGAGGAGATCTCGCTTTACTTTTCGGCTTTCCAGAGCGGTGGTCGACCCGTTCCGCTAAACGGAGAACGGCCATGAAATCGTCTATGCTGGCCCAATTGGCCGCCCTTAAAGGCGCTGCTGCCCCCGTACTGAAGGCCCGCTGGCGCGAACTATTTGATACCGAGCCGCCGGCCTATAACCGCCGCTTCCTTGAGAGCCGATTGGCCTACCGTATCCAAGAATTGGCCCATGGCGGCCTTTCCCGCGAAACCACCGAACGCCTCAAAGCCATGGCTAAGCAATATGCCGACCAGAAGCCGGCGGACCGCAAGGCTCGACCGCTTTTGCGGCCCGTCGCGGGGACGAAGCTGATCCGCGAATGGGAGGGCGTGGAGCACTGCGTCACGGTTCGCCACGACGATTTCGAATATCTAGGCCGCCCCTACAAATCCCTGTCCTCGGTCGCCCGCCAGATCACGGGCACCAAATGGAATGGCTGGGTCTTCTTCGGCTTGAAGAACTCGGTGGGAAAATGACTTCCCGCAAACCGGCAAAGGGACGAGCCAGCCCATTCGCGAATGCCTTCGAGCGATCAGGCTCTAGCCTCGCCTCCGTCCGAAAGGTCCGCTGTGCGGTATATACCCGCAAGTCGAGCGAGGAAGGGCTCGACATGGACTTCAATTCGCTCGACGCCCAGAGAGAGTCTTGTGAAGCTTATATCGTGAGCCAACGAGCAGAGGGGTGGACCGCAGTTTCAGATCACTATGATGATGGTGGCTTCTCGGGAGGCACGCTGGAAAGACCGGCGTTGAAGCGGCTTTTGACAGACGTCAAAACAGGCAAGATCGACGTCATCGTGGTCTATAAGATTGACCGGCTCTCCCGGTCGATGCTCGACTTTCTCAATTTGGTCGAGCTGTTCGAAAGCCACGGGGTGACGTTCGTTTCCGTCACCCAATCGTTTAACACCAAGGATGCCATGGGGCGCATGGCGCTGAACATCCTGGTGACATTCGCCCAGTTCGAGCGCGAGCTGATTGGCGAGCGGATTCGCGACAAGGTCGCAGCCTCTCGCAAGCGCGGTAAGTGGATGGGCGGATGGACGCCGCTTGGCTATGAAGTCCGTGACCGCAAACTGCTGGTTCACGAAGTGGATGCCGAACGGGTCAGAGCTATTTTTCGGCGGTTCGTGCAACTCAAATCTGCCACTCGGCTCGCCCGCGAGCTGGTCGCAGCCAACGAGCGCAACCGATACGGTCATCTTCTAGACAAGGGGGTGCTGTACAAGATCCTCCACAACCGGGTCTATCTTGGCGAGGCGGTCCATAAAGGCACCTCATACCCCGGCGAGCACGAGGCGATCATCGATCGCAAGCTCTGGGATCAGGTCCATACTATTTTGAAGGTGAGCCCCCGCAAACGCGCCGGCAATGCTCGCGCGCAGACCCCTGCAATTCTGAAAGGTCTGCTCTTCGGCCCCGACGGCGCCGCGATGTCACCAACCCACACCCGAAAGTCTGGTCGCCTCTATCGCTACTACATCAGCCAAACCGCCATGAAGCAGGCAAGGTCGGACTGCCCCGTCAAGTCGGTGCCCGCCGCCGAGTTAGAGCGGATCGTCGTCGATCAGGTTCGGCAGCTCCTGCAAACCCCAGAAGTCATCGTTCACACCTGGCGCGCTCTGCGAAAGCAATCCTCCGAGATCAGCGAGGCCGAAGTACGGGGCGCGCTCCTCGGCTTTGACGAGCTCTGGGACGAGCTGTTTCCGGCAGAACAGGCGCGCATTGTCGAACTGCTTGTCGAGCGCATCGACATGCAAGCAGAGAGGATGGATATCACCTTGAACGTCCAGGGACTGACCTCGCTCTCCTCGGAATTGCAGCCCCACCCCTTCCAGCAGGCTACTGAATGAACAGGCCGACCACCCTCACCCTCGGGCCCATCGGACGACCGAGACTCAGCCGTGACGGGCGAACAATGATCGTGAGCATCCCGATTGCGTTGCGACGATCGGGTGGGCGCAAGCGCGTGGTTACTCCGGCAAATGCGGAAGTCTGGTCGCCCCCGAAGCCTCAGGTCGACAACACATTAGTCAAGGCAATGGTGCGGGCGCATCGCTGGCGCAACATGCTCGAATCCAACCTGTTTAGCTCAGTGCGAGACCTCGCTAGGGCCGAGAAGATCAACGAGTCCTATCTCTGCCGGGTACTTCGGCTGACCCTGCTCTCGCCGGCCATCACCGAAGCCATCCTGAATGGGCTGCAGTCGGAGGGGCTGGAGCTAGCACAGTTGTTGAAATCCATCCCTGCCGAGTGGGACGAGCAGCAGGCGGTGTTCAGCTCGTCTGCCAAGAAAGCTGAAGCGCGTTAAAACCCCTTACAAGATGGAAGTGGTTTCAGCCGGCACGGATTCGCCCATCGAATGTTATGGAACCTCGACCGCTCGCTTGACGGCATTCCGTCACTTCCGTGCAGGACTTATGCCCAAACTAAATAGTTGATTTCGCTCCAATCCCGTGCGCGGGAAAAATTCTAACTTTAGTTCAAGCGGAGCGCACGACGCGACGCAGAGCCAACGTGCAAGCCTAGCGACAATGACCAGCCGCGCGCTGCGATGTGGGATCGCTCACCCGGGCTTAGGACACCGCCCCGGGGTAGGCTCAAAAGTCGGGCGCTCGGCCCATGCATAGGCCCTTCTGGCACGACGCAGGCAATTCCGAAATTCGGCAATTTCCCAGCATCGCTTGCTTGGATCCCTACTCTGCGCAAATGCGGGGTTACGGGCAGGCCGCCAAATCTCTCGCAAAATAGTAGTGTGGGCTTGCCGAGCGGAGTTGCTGGTTGACGAGACCAACGGCTATTCGGTCAAGCGTCTGATTCATAGCAGGGTGGGCCAATGCGAGCGTTGGTTCAATCGGTATGAACGGGTACGCGGGCCGATCCGGCACAACGAATTCGCCGCCTGAAGCGCGCACAACACCCCAACTCGCTGACGGGTTTATCTCACGAAGAAGCCGCCCCACTCTTATCCGTAACCCGATGCCGTTCGCCTGCCGGGCTGGGATCGTTATACCTCTTTGGAAGCCAAGCCCCGCCTTCTCCAGGCGCTCCTCCTGGTCCCTAGACCATGCACGACCAGGCAGGACCCCTTGTAGAACGGCGTCCTCTACCGGTTGTTCGCGCATCTCCGTCCTCACCACCCAAAGAGCGAAGAAGGAGCTAATGACGTGCGTTAGCTCTCGATCAAACGTCGAAACGTGACCGTCGACTATCGATTGGGCTAGAGGCTGGAAACGGTCTTCAATTTCTTTCATGAAGCCGACTTCAGTACCATGATCCCACGCTCGCCGTGCGCAAAAGACCCTGTCCGTCGGCTTCGCGCGTCGAACCACGGCGCCCTGCATGTGGAACATCTCGACTCTTCGATCGGACCCGCAGAATCTTGCAATACTCTTCGACGGAAACGTGTGCTGGGCGACCGCCAGCCGGTGGGGGTTTCCTTTTTGAGGCTTCTCGAATCTGGACATTGCAAGTCCTAAGAAAGGATCACTTCTAGGTGGACCCCGAGCAAAGCGCCCACTCGCCCACGTGGCTATCTTTCGGCCCGGCCCACCCAGAAGACTATTGGGCCTAGCAATAGACCAAATACGGCAACGGCAATGCCGGTCCAGAATGACGCGGGCGCCTCGACGGGCCAGCGCTCGATGTCGGTCCCGTAAGTTGTTTCTTCAAGCACGCGCTTAATTGGCGCAATCTCCAAACACTTTGTCCTAATCGTGGTAGCCAAGTCACTTGGGAAAGCTGTCAAACCTAGCAAATAGTTTGCGGCCGCAGCGACTTTATCGTCCACTCGAAATGATCGTCAGAATAAAGCAGCCCCCGCGATGAAGTCGTTTTGCTCCAGTGAAAGAGCGACGCCCCGAGAATCGCTAGTCCCAATAGAGCAACTACGATACCTATACGAGCAATGCGGGTCGTTACCACAAGCGCTATCCCGAGTGTCCCTTTGCGACAACATTAGGTAGAGTTTGTAGTTTCTATCAGTGTATTGCCCTTTCGTCAGCCCTTGCGAAAAGGATATATCGAGCGTGCGTCGCGCCTGGCTTTCCTTAAGGCGGACGCCGGGCGCTCGAACACATCGGAGGTGCGACTATGCCAAAGGAGACACCCTCGCCAGAAGCCGAAGTCATCGCCGCCCATGGCCGCCATGGTTGCGGCATTCCAAGTGCTGATAAACTGCTTAGAGGAAAGCGATGCGCTCTTGCCGGGGCAATTCCCCGATGCGCTTGGCGTTTACATGGAAATGGTGAAGAGCCGAACGGGTGGCGTGAACGATATGACGCTTGCGGTGCTCCATGACATTCGAGCGGCTACGCTGGATTAGGGCTCCAGGAGGGGGGCCGAATTCGCAGCGGTTCTGACACGGGCCTTTTGCTAAGCGATTACGCCCGTTAGTAGTCGGATTGCACGTGTATGCTTTGCCCAGTCTTCCTACGGCAAGGAATACTCGGTGCGCGAGGGTGACGCGCAATACGTGTCTTTCACCTTTAATTCCGGCGGAACAGGCACGCCTGATTCTCGAATGGAAACCGACTTGAGGTTCGGCAACCCAAGTAAGACTTCTGCATTTTTAAGCAGGGGCAATCTTAGGAGTTGAACACATTCCAGTTTGGACAGTCCCTTGAGCGGCTTTAAGTCAGTTACCCGAGGCAGATCAGACAAAAATAATTGTCTTAGTTCGCTGAGTGCAGCTATCGGTTCTAGATCGGGTATGTCTGCATCAGTGATGTAAAGGAATTTTAGATTTGGCATTCTCGTCAAGAAATGGAGACTAGAGGCGAACTTTGGTTTTCCGATAATAAATGCCTCCAAATGTGGCATGGTCCCAAGTGGATCGAGATCGTTCAAACCGTCGGCATTCGTAATTTCGATTCCGACGATATTTGATGGCGCACCAAGACCAGGAATTAGCTGATACGCGGGCTCCTCCTTTTGCAGGAGGAAGGGGCTGGAACGTGCCTTCTTTATGCTGATAGCGATCGGTCCCATATCTTTGAAGGCATTCGGTAACGACTCTAGCATCGAGCCAGTGCTGCTATACTCGATAACCTTTTCTGCGCTTGAAAAACTGAATATGCTGCTGGCTGCGCCCCTTATGGAAGGAGAACTGAATCTGCTGCTAAGAATTTCGGCTTCGGCGGCACGCTCTCGCGCCAGTTTTAGGTAGGACGACGCTCCCGCTAAGAGCAGTGGAAGCAAGCAAAGTGCCGCCGCACTCAACCGGTATTCGTAGACCGTCTCCCGCGAAAATAGCTTCCTTGAAACGTTCGACGGCTTTTGGGCTGAAAACGATGACCAATCTACAAGAACCGGATTATCACCCTCGATTAACGTTGAATTTTCCGTATCCGATGGGCCAATACGATATTTTTTAGCTATCGTGGTCGCGAACTCAACCAAGAGTCGATGCTGGATTGCCTGCAAGGAAGCTGGCTTCGCGATCGTGAAATGATCAGTCCGCTCAATCTTTACAGGCTCTCCAAAATATCGCGCTCCACTGAATCGTTGGACAATCTGCTTTCGTCTAAAAAAACGATCACTCCCTATGAAATTATCCTCAATCAGCTCCTTTCCGAAAATGGGTAGCCTGTCGCCCTCCTTGATATTGATGAAGTCTTTGTCCAGTGCAGATAGCCATTGGTTCTCCTCGCTGAAACGCAGAATATCAATCTGGGCATTATAGAATGGCGCGATTGCACTAACAAAATTTGCGTACTCGGATCCGAGAGAAGGCGAGGCGATGAGAAACAGACCGATCGGAAGCTTTCGATCAACAAGCGTCAGTTGTTGCGCCACGACAAATCGTCGGGCAAGTATACCGCCCATGCTATGACACACGAAGATCAAACCGGCGCCGACGCTGCCGTTATCGAACAAGCCGTCCAGCCGAAACCTTTCGCGCATCGCATCAACTGCGTTTTCCAGCGAGAAGGTGCCAGCGTGAATGTCTGCCCGGTACGAAAACAGATACACCCCGAAGTCACCAAGCTGCGGTTCGTCGCAGACCAGCTTTGGCCAGAACGAGCCGTCGGGATGGAGCCAAGCGGTCTCGTTGCTTGAAAATAATCCGTGCACAAATACGATGGTCGCGGCGTTTCGCGGTTTGCGCAGCCACATTGGCTCCATGGTTATCTAAGTCTCCTCTGTGCAACCGGAAATCAATCATAGGAGCATCTACGTGGCGTGACTAGACCCACTACACGCTACGGTTTATAGCGCGCACATGACGTTGGCGGGGGCTTATGGTGACTGAGGAATCAATTGGTCGGAATCCGAATTAAACACGGGACGAGCTTATTTTGGCATTAGAACTTTATCGGCGCCATCAGGGTAACCCGCCCGGCAAAGGTAGCATGGAGATAGTGGAGCTTTCGAAGCTCTTGAACAAAATGGGCGCCCAGCTCTCAACCGGGAGAGAAGACTTCCGCAATCCCAACGGCGTCTATATGAAGGCCATGAATTTCCGGCGCTTCGATCTTGCTTACAAAGCTGAGGGCAAGAAGGGACTGGAGCGAGACGGGAGGCTGGAGGGGGATATCTGGACCGCCTTCGCAGGCAACGAAGTCTTGCTGTCATTGACCGCTAGCTCCATTCGCGCAAACGTTGATGCGGGGTTGCCCATCGGGCCGGCACCTGAGGCAGAAGAAACGTTTGAGGCGGAGGAAGGGCGGGTACTGACGCGTGTGCATCTATCACGTGAGCGTAACCGTAAGCTCGTTGAGCAAAAGAAGCTCGCTGCGATCAAGGGGGCCGGCAAGCTAGCCTGCGAAGTATGCTCCTTCGATTTTGAGGCCGCTTACGGCGAGCATGGGGCAGGGTTTATCGAAGCTCATCATCTTAAGCCCGTCCACACGCTTCTGCCCGGGCACAAAACGAAGCTAGACGACCTGGCATTGCTCTGCTCGAATTGTCATCGGATGGTGCACGCTCGCAGACCCTGGCTCACCGTGCAGCAACTCAAGGAGCGGCTAGTAAAGCTCTGAGTCCCTATGAGGCGGGGAGCATTTTTCCGCGCCGCAGCGCAACAGTTGCGAACTCTAGCCTCAGCAACACATCCTCTGTGGGAGGCGCAAGTTGACGGCTTCGGCCTTGAACATATTGATCTCTTTCTACGATTGTCGCTAGTGTGTCCTCGATTCTACGACCGAGGATTGCATGAAGCTAACTCATTTTGGGATTGAAGATTATCGTAGCATGTCGCGAGCAGCATTTGATGACTTAGCGAATGTTACTACGTTGATAGGCCCTAATAACGAGGGCAAGTCGAATGTGCTCTATGCTCTAAAGATGTGCCTGGAGCTGCTGCGCAGCGGTCGTATCGCAAGCGGCCGCGAGACAATTCGTATTCGGCTCGATACTTATGCATACGATTGGGAGGCGGATTTCCCGGTCAAGAAGCAAAAGACGAATCCGGAGGGTTGGACAACATTTGAGCTGCACTTCCTGCTTACTGATCAAGAGATGTTGCGGTTTTCGGCGTCTGTAAAAAGCAAGCTCAACGGAATTTTGCCGATCCAGTTGCGACTTAGTTCTGGTCCTTATGCGGAGTTCCGCGTAGCGAAGCCAGGCAAAGGTGGAAAGGCGCTCTCTAATAAGGCCGAGCGGATCTGTCGGTTCATTGCCGACAATCTGGACTTTGCATACGTGCCCGCAATTCGAACGGCGGAGACATCGCACGAACTTGTTAATGAGCTGGTCGCGCGCGAGCTGCGGCTGCTAGAAAAAGACAATCAATACTCCAGGCTTCAGCAGGAACTTACGAAGCTGCAACAGCCAGTCTTGGATTCAATCGCTACGAAGATTCGAGCGAACCTTAAAGGTGTTCTTGGCAATTCGCTACGGGAGGTGAAAATCAATCTGCCGACTAGAAATCGGCTACGCGCTGTGGCTCGCGCCGCTCAAATCACAATCGACGACGGGGCCGCAACCTCGCTAGAACGGAAGGGCGATGGGGTAAAGAGCCTTGTGGCAATTGGCCTGCTAACCAATGCTCTGCAGCAGTCTGAATCAACTAAGGATATTATTCTGCTCATCGAAGAGCCGGAATCTCACCTACATCCCAAAGCGATACATCAGCTGAAGGACGTACTTGATAGCCTGAAAGAAGATCGTCAGATCATTCTCACTACACATTGCCCGGCGCTAGTGAATAGATCGAATGTACCTTCGAACAGAATAATATCGCGAAACAAAGCGGCGCCAGCAAAGAACTTGGAACAGCTGCGTGAGATTCTGGGCGTGAGGGCATCCGACAATCTCCGACATGCGGCACTAATCGTGGTGGTGGAAGGAACGGAGGACGAAATCGCTTTGCGTGCGTTGCTGCCCCACTATTCAACGATTTTGAAGGCCGCCCTGGAAAGCGGAAGTTTAACATTCGAGCCAATCGGAGGCGCCTCGAAGCTTTCATATTCCCTGAACCTTCTTCAGACCTTGCTCTGCAATTATTACGTGATGCTCGATGACGATAAAGAGGGTCGAAAGGCATTCGAAGAAGCGAAAGCGGATTCGCTGATCAATCAAGCGCAAGTCACCATGACACTTTGCCAAGGGATGACTGAAGCAGAGTTTGAGGACTTACTGGACGAGAGCGTTTATCGCGACTATTTCCAAAAAACTTACAACGTGGATGTGACTTGGAAGATATTTGGCGGGAAAGCCAAATGGAGTGACCGGATCAAAGCTGGGCTTACCAAGGCAGGCAAGCCATGGACGGACGGCGACAAACAAAAAGATAAAGCAGAAATTGCCAAGCTAGTAACTGAGGCGCCTGGTGCCGCAGTTCATCCGGAGCGGGTTCAGGTCCTAAAGACTTTTGTTGCGTCGCTGGAGAAGGCTTTGCATACGCCCTGACAGGACGCGGCGCATCCGGCACGACGTAGAAAATTCCGGGATTCGGCTATTGGAGTTCTTCGCGCGCATACTTTCCGAGCGCTGAAAGCAAGTTCTCGCGCTTCTCCATATATGGCCGGTACGCCTCCGCTTGGCCGTCGTTCAAACCAGCGATGTCTTTGTTGAGACGTTTGTGCGCGCCTTTGGCAATCCAAACCTCCAACCCACTTGCAGCAACATCCAACTCAGTGAGCAAATTTGAGAAGCGCGGAAAATAGATCGATGAAATGGATTGCACCTTGGCAAACGGCGTCATTGTCGCCGGGATGTCTTCGCCATACACCTTGCGATTTCGCTCGCATTCCAGCCAATGGTCGAACTCGTAAATGGCCGCAACCAGTTCTTCGAGCTTGTCCGCGCGTCGTTTCTTCGCATCCCGCCGGTGTTGCGCAATTTCGCGGATGATCGTCACCACCGAGCCCGCAGCGGTGCCCGCCAATGTCAGAAGCCCACCGACGACTACGGGCCACAGCGATGCATCTGATCCGGCCATAACTATCTGTCGATCATTCAGCGGGCAGCGCCCGGCTCACTTTCTTCCGGGTAAATCGTGGGGAACTATCCCTTGATCCCTTGAATCCGGGACCCTTCTCCCTGAGAGTCCCTAGGCGAGTCGGCAACCCCGATTTGCAATCGTAGCGGCAGAGCCGGTCAACTGCCAAGTCCGATCCGGCTCCGCTCGCTCGTGGCGATCCGCGTCAGTAACCTGACGGGACCAGCAAACGGCTCGTTGGAGAAATCCGGCGGGCCGTTTGTTTATGCATTAGGACGCTTCGTCCAAATATCACGCGTACACTAGGCGTACAGATTATTCTGTAAAGCACTCGTTGTTACCAACGTGGCAACATCCACTGCGCTATCACCATCAAACGCAGAATCATCATCAAAACTATCATCGCAAGAAATACGCGTAGCCAACAAAATACGCCACAGCGTACCTATGCCGGCGCCGCAGAGATGCAAATGGGAGGTAAGTGCTTGAAAAGGCTGGTGCCGCAAGAGGAATTCGAACCCCGACCCCGTCATTACGAATGAAGGGCTTTTTGGGTGAGCGAGAGAGATACAAACCGCGGCGCATCGAAGCCGTCGATTTTCCGAGAAATGCCGTACTGGACCAATTTTACGGGTTCTAAGATTCGGAGAAAATTCGGTTCTCCGGCTTCATTCTGGCCCTTGTTGGGTGAGGGACGGGAGATCTCCGCCCGCAGAAAAGCAGGAAAACGGCCGAGTTTCCTGCCTAATCTCCAGCTCCAAGTACGAGACGACTTTGGTGGGGTGGCGGAGAGAGTGGGATTCGAACCCACGGTACGGTTTCCCGCACACACGCTTTCCAAGCGTGCGCCTTAAGCCACTCGGCCATCTCTCCGGAGCGCCCTCTCTTGAAGGGGCGCCGATGATTTTGCAAGGGATCGCAGGGAAATCGGGCGAATTTTCCGTAAGATATTGTATTTAAGGGATAATATCTGGTGCTGCCGATGTCCCGACCCGCCGTCGGCTGAACCCTGGACGGGTTTGGCGCGACGATTCACGTGAGAACAGCAAACCCGACTGGGGACGCCATGACCATCCGCAGCACCATCGCCGCCCTCGGCTTGATTTCGGCCCTTGGCCCCGCCTTCGCCGTGCCCGCCGCCGCGCAGGTCTGCACCCGGCAAGGCGTCGACGTGAACTGCGACGACGGGCGGCGCGGGGTGCTGTCCGGCGATGCCATCCTCTGGCCGGACGGCACGCGCTCCAGCTCGACGCCGCATCAGAGCGTGATCATCGGCAACAAGAGCTCGGTGCATATCGGGACCGGCGTGTTCGTGGGCCAGGGCAAGGGCGTGGTGCCGATGGACGATCCCAATGCGCCGAACAAGCGGCAATGCGCGATTTTGGAGGGGGTGTCGTATTGCTATTGACGTCATTCCTTTCGCCCCTTGCGAGAGAAAGGAAGAACGTCGAGCGGATCTCGGCGCTAAATCAACCGTACCCCTGAGATCGCGGACTTGAGCCAGCGCAACGCCTGCGGCGGCTGCGTGGCGAGCGGGGCGACCGCGGCCTTCTCGGTCCGGCACTTCTCCAGCTCCGCGACGAAATCGGTCGACCATTGCTGGATGGTGTGGCCGCGCAGCTTCTTCATCATCGCGTCCCAGCGCATCTTGCGCTCGGTGAGCGGCATCGCCGCGGCAATCGCAATCGCGCGCGCCATGCCGTCGATGTCGTGCGGATTGACGAGCAGCGCGGCATCGAGCTCGTTGGCCGCGCCGGCGAATTTCGACAAAACCAGCACGCCGGGGTCGGCCGGATTTTGGGCTGCGACATATTCCTTGGCGACGAGATTCATGCCGTCATGCAGCGGCGTCACCACGCCGATCTGCGCGGTCCGGTACAGGCCCGCCAGCACGGCCTGGCTGAAGCCCTTGTTCAAATAGCGGATCGGCGTCCAGTCGACTTCGCCGTGGCGGCCGTTGACGTCGCTGACGAGGCGCGCGACGTCGTTCTGCAGATTGCCATAGGCTTCGATGGCGCCGCGCGAGGGGTTGGCGATCTGGAGCAGCGAGATGCTGCGCAAAAGCTGCGGCTGTTCGGTCCAGAGCCGGTCGAACGCGCTGATGCGGTTGACGAGGCCCTTGGAATAGTCGAGCCGGTCGACACCGATCGCCAGGCGCTCGCCATTGAGGCTGCGGCGCAGCCGCGACACGTCGGGATGCGAGACCGATTTCGCCGCGTATTGCGCGAACTTCTCCGCATCGATCCCGATCGGGAAGACCTCGCAGCGGGTGCGGCCGGTCTGTGAGATCGCAACGCCATCCTCGACGGCGAGGCCGAGCTCGCTTGCGACATAGCCGAGAAAATTCTGGCAATCCTCCGCGGTCTGGAAGCCGAGCAGATCGTAGGCGAGCATTGCCGTGACCAACTCGCGATGATTGGGCACGCCCTGCATTACTGCGGCGACCGGCCACGGCGTATGTAGGAAGAAGCCGATGGGATCGTCGACGCCGAGATCGCGCAGTTCGGCGCCGAGCGCGAGGAAATGATAATCCTGCACCCAGAACGCGGTTTTGTCCTTCCGGAAGCGCATCAAGGCGCGCGCCATGAAGGCGTTGACCTCGCGATAGCTCACGTAATCGTCGCGCGAGACACGGATCAGATCGCTGCGCGAATGCAGCGCGGGCCAGAGCGCCGAATTGGCAAAGCCTTCGTAATAGCCGCCATAGTGCGCCGCCGGCAGATCCAACGTCGCAATCGCACCCGATCCGAGCGCTTCGACCTCAGCGAACGGTTCCTTCTGATGGCCGTCACGCACGCGGCCCGAAGAACCCACCCAGATCGCGCCCGAATGTTCCACCACCGGCAACAAGGCCGCCGCAAGGCCGCCCGTCATGGGCTCGTTAGGCTTGCCGCGCGCGACGCGATTTGAAACGACGACTAAGTTCACAGGTCGTCCCCTCCTGTTTCATTCCAACCCGTTTAACTGCCGTTCATCAATATGGTTCCTGTCATCGTTTCAACCAATTGAAACCAAAATCGGGCACGCGCGTTGGAACTGGTTTTCCTGTTGGAACCCGGGATTTCACTGCAAATTCTGCTTATGCAGCCGTGTTGCGCAGCGCCCATCGCGGCGCGCGACGGCGCCGTTCCCCAAGCATCATGTCTGCGGCGTGGCGTTGCCTTTATTTCACCTTGGGTCGAGCAAGCGGGCAAGAAACGCACGAACGTCGTTCGGTGCATCGAAATGGCCATTCACGCCCATGGCACGGCGGCCGACCGAGAAGGCAAGCCCGTTCATGTCGGGCATGATCGCGAACACGGTCTCGTCGGTGACGTCGTCGCCGATGAAGATCGGACGCCGTCCCTTGAACGGCTCGCGCGTCATCAGCTCACGCACGCCGGTCGCCTTGGTGAAGCCGGAATGCTTGATCTCGCAGACGAACTTGCCAGGCAGCACTTCGATCGGCGCGTTGGGCAGATCCGCACGGATCACCGAGACGGCTTCGTAGATCGCCTTCTCCGCATGAGGAGCGAGGCGGTAATGCAGAGCGAGCGAATAGCCCTTGTCCTCCAGCAGAATGCCGGGGCTGAGCTTTGCGATCGCAGCCAGCCGCCGCTTCAGTTCCTTGTCCAGCGGCGGCGCGGGCACGTCTTCGGCATCATCCCCCACGGACAACCGCAACTCGGCGCCGTGGCCGCCGACGGCGCTGAATACGTCGGGAGCGAAGATCAGATCGATATCGTTGAGCGAGCGGCCGCTGACCAGCGCCAGCGCGCCGGAGGTGCGCTCGGTCAACCGATTCAGTGTGTCCGACAGGCCCGGCGGCACCCACACCTCACGGGGCGTCGGCATCAGGTCGAGCAGCGTTCCATCGATATCGAGCAGAATCGCGGTCTCGTCGAGATGCGGCACCAGCGCGTGCGGCACCGGCACCGAGTCCGGCGCTTCGTCATCCAGCACGGTGCGGTTCTGGTCCAACGCCATTTTTGCAAGTTCCGATTTCATCAGTCTACTCCATAAAGGCGAGCGGCCGGGCGATTTGTTCGAGCGATTTACGCTCGGCGGAGACGGCGTAGCGCCACGCCACGATCGCGGCCGTGATCATCAGGGCCGACCCCAGCAGATAGCCGGCGAACACGCTGGTGCGAGAGCCGGTATCGATCAGCACGCCGAACAACGCGGGGCCGGCCACGCCGCCAATGCCGGTGCCGACCGCGTAGAACACCGCGATCGCCAGCGCGCGAACTTCGAGCGGAAAGGTCTCGCTGACGGTGAGATAGGCCGCGCTGGCGGCTGGCGAGGCAAAGAAGAAGATCACCATCCAGGCGATGGTCTGCCCCTGCGCCGTGAGCACGCCGATCGAGAACAGATAGCCCGAGAGGGCCAGCAACAGGCCCGACATGCCATAGGTGAACATGATCATGACGCGGCGTCCGAGCGTATCGAAGAGACGGCCGAGCAGCAGGGGCCCAAGGAAATTTCCGGCGGCGAAGGGGAGCAGATACCAGCCGACGTGATCGGCCTTGATGCCGTAGAAATCGGTCAGCACCAGCGCGAAGGTGAAGAAGATCGCGTTGTAGAAGAATGCCTGCGCGCTCATCAGCACGAGACCGACGAGCGCGCGCTGGCGGTAGGCCGAGAACAGCGTGTGAACGACCTCGCGGATCGGCGTATGATCGCGCATCTTCAGCCGCATCTTGGCAAAGCGTCCGTCGCCCGTATCCTGGTCGTGTCCGATCACGGAGCGTTCGATCTCGTCGACGATCGCGTGGGCCTCCTCGGGGCGGCCATGAATCATCAGCCAGCGCGGACTTTCCGGAATCCACATTCGCATCAGGAGCACGAAGAGACCGATGACTGCACCGATCAGATAGGCGAGACGCCAGCCGTAATCGGGCGCGATCACGGCGGGATCAAGCAGCACGATGGACGCGACCGCGCCCATCGCGGCGCCGATCCAGAAACTGCCGTTGATGACGAGATCGGTCCAGCCGCGATAGCGCGCCGGCACCAGCTCCTGGATGGTCGAGTTGATCGCGGTGTATTCGCCGCCGATGCCGGCGCCGGTGAGAAAGCGAAACAGCGCGTAGCTCGCGACATCCCAAGACAGCGCGGTCGCAGCCGTCGCCGAGAGATAGAGCGCCAGCGTGATGAAGAACAGCTTCTTGCGACCGATGCGGTCGGTGAGCCAGCCGAAGCCGAGCGCGCCGAGCACGGCGCCGGCGAGATAAGCGGAATTGGCGATGCCGAGATCGAAATTCGAGAAGTGCAGCGACGGACTTTGCTTCAGCGCGCCGGAAAGCGCGCCGGCCAGCGTCACCTCGAGCCCGTCGAGGATCCAGGTGATGCCGAGTGCCAGCACCACCCGGGTGTGGAAGCCGCTCCAAGGCAATGCGTCGAGCCGCGCGGGAATATCGGTCTCAACGATGCGACCGCCCGCGGCTGTCGCAACCACAGGAACATCATTCGGCGCTGGGATTCGCTGCAATTCCATCGGGCCATTGCGTTCGATCAATGGAAGCGACCCCGGTTCACATGGTGCGAAACGGGGACGATCCGATCATTGGGGGTGCGGCATTCCGCCTGCCACCTGCGACAACGTCTGCGGCAAGGCCGGGTTCCCCGTGCAAGGGCGCTTGTGGTTGCCCGTTTCGGCTGACGCCGCAGGGAGTTGACGCATGACCGGTGTCGGAAAGACGACACAATCGTGCTGGTCAACGCACGAAGGCGCAAGCGCCCTGCTAAGGCGCGCTTGCTCGAAGACGATACCGAATTGACGGCGCGGCGAGCCTTACGCCGCCCGGATATTCCCCATGAACCGATCGAGTTCGGCGCGCAGGCGGGTGCTTTCGGACGACAGCGTCTTGGCCGAGTGCAGCACTTCCTCCG
>NZ_PYFW01000020.1 GCF_003020125.1 Bradyrhizobium sp. MOS003
GCCGGCATGGAGGAAAACCCCGTCAACCTCGACCCGCGCATGGCCAAGCTCGCCGGCGGCGTGCATCGCCTCGACGGCCAGCTCATGGTCGTCCTCGACGTCGATCGCGTCCTCGAACTCGCGCCCGAGATGATGGCGGCCTGATACGGCGGCATCGCTGCCGACGGACTTGCAATTGGAAGCGTCCCCCGCAAAAGGGGGAGGGAAGCAGAGGTTCACATGCGGACTTGTCTCGTCGTTGATGATTCCAGCGTCATCCGCAAGGTTGCGCGCCGGATCCTGGAGGGCCTCGACTTCCAGATCCTCGAAGCCGAGGACGGTGAGAAGGCGCTGGAGGCCTGCAAGCGCGGCCTGCCCGATGCCGTGCTGCTCGACTGGAACATGCCCGTGATGGACGGCTACGAGTTTCTCGGCCATCTCAGGCGGATGCCCGGCGGCGACCAGCCCAAGGTGGTGTTCTGCACCACCGAGAACGACGTCGCGCATATCGCGCGCGCGCTGCATGCCGGCGCCAACGAGTACATCATGAAGCCCTTCGACAAGGACATCGTGACGGCGAAATTCCAGGAAGTCGGACTTATCTGAGCCTTCGCCGGAGGCTGGAACGGATCCTTCGGTGCCTGTTTTCAACTGTATCCTTTCAGTCTGAGTTGGTGAGTAATGAGTGTTGCGTTCGCAGGAAATTCCGCCCCGACGGGCTCGCGCGAAGCCGGGCCGCTTCGGGTGATGATCGTCGACGACTCCGTCGTCATCCGCGGTCTGATCTCGCGCTGGGTCGGCGCCGAGCACGACATGGAGGTCGCAGCCTCGCTGCGGACCGGGCTGGAGGCGGTCAACCAGATCGAACGCATCAACCCCGACGTCGCCGTGCTCGACATCGAGATGCCCGAGCTCGACGGCATATCGGCGCTGCCGAAGCTGCTGGCGAAGAAGCGCGATCTCGTCATCATCATGGCTTCGACGCTGACCCGCCGTAACGCGGAGATCAGCTTCAAGGCGCTGTCGCTCGGCGCGGCCGATTACATCCCGAAGCCGGAATCGACGCGCGAGGCGTCGGCCGCGGACATTTTTCATCACGACCTGATCGAGAAGATTCGCCATCTTGGTGCGCGGCTGCGGCGCAGGCCCGCGGTCGCTAGCCCGCCGCTGGCCCCCGCGAGCCCGGCTCCGGCCCAGCGCAGTCCCGTTGCGCGGCCTGCCGCGCCCACGCCGGCCCCGTCCCTGTACCCGCAATCGGCATCGGGGATCACCACGCGTCCGTTCTCGTCGCAGGCCCCCAAGGTGCTGCTGATCGGCTCCTCGACCGGCGGTCCGCAGGCGCTGATGGCGCTCGTCACCGAGCTCGGCCCGGTGATCGACCGCGTCCCCGTGCTGATCACCCAGCATATGCCGCCGACCTTCACGACCATCCTTGCCGAGCATCTGGCGCGTTCGAGCCGCCGGCCGGCAGCCGAGGCGGTCGATGGCGAGCCGGTGAAGCCGGGACGCATCTATCTCGCCCCCGGCGGCAAGCACATGCGCGTGGCGCGCAGCGGCGTTGACACCGTGATCGCGCTCGACGACGGCCCCGCCGTCAATTTCTGCAAGCCCGCGGTCGATCCGCTCTTCACATCAGCCATCGACATCTGGCACGGCGCCATCCTCTCCGTGATCCTGACCGGCATGGGCTCGGACGGCATGCGCGGCGGCAAGGACATCGTCGCCGCCGGCGGCAACGTCATCGCCCAGGACGAAGCCTCCAGCGTGGTCTGGGGCATGCCGGGCGCGGCGGCCAATGCGGGCATCTGCGCGGCGATCCTGCCGCTCAACCAGATCGGCGCCAAGGTCAACCGCCTGTTCGCGGGAGATCGCGCGTGACACCCACCGATTACGACTATCTGCGCAAGTTCCTGAAAGAGCGCTCCGGCCTCGATCTGTCGCCCGACAAGCAGTATTTGGTCGAGAGCCGGCTGTTGCCGCTGGCGCGCAAGGCGAGCCTATCAGGCATTCCCGATCTCGTGCTGAAGATCAGGAACGGCGACGGCCGGCTTGCGACCGACGTGGTCGAAGCGATGACCACCAACGAGACCTTCTTCTATCGCGACAAGATCCCGTTCGATCATTTGCGCGAGACCATCCTGCCGGGCCTGATCCAGGCGCGCGCGGCGCGCAGATCGCTTCGCATCTGGTCGGCGGCGTCGTCGACGGGGCAGGAGCCCTATTCGATCGCGATGTGCGTGAAGGAGATGGGCGCCGCCCTCGCCGGCTGGCGCGTCGAGATCGTCGCCACCGACCTGTCGCAGGAGGTGCTGGAGAAATCCAAGGCCGGCCTTTACAGCCAGTTCGAAGTGCAGCGCGGCCTGCCGATCCAGCATCTGATGAAGTACTTCACGCAAACCGGCGAGGTCTGGCAGCTCAATGCCGACATCCGCGCGATGGTGCAGTTTCGCCAGCTCAATCTGCTGCAGGACTTCTCCCATCTCGGCACGTTCGACGTGATCTTCTGCCGCAACGTGCTGATCTATTTCGATCAGGACACCAAGGCGGTGATCTTCGAACGCATGGCGAAGTGCTTGGAGGCCGACGGCACGCTGCTGCTCGGCGCTGCCGAATCCGTCGTCGGCATCACCGACGCGTTCCGCCCCATCGCGGACCGCCGCGGTCTCTACCAGCTCAATCCCGCGCGCTCCGGCCGCCCCATGGGCGGATTGATGCCGCAGCCGCTGAAGCTCGCCGCGGCGAGGTGAGTTGCTTCTTAACCCTCTCCCCTTGTTGTGGGAGAGGGTGGCTCGCCGCGATAGCGGCGAGACAGGTGAGGGGTTCTCTCCGCGAATGAACGGTTCGCGTTTGAGCTCGCTGAAGCAACCCCTCATCCGGCGCTTCGCGCCACCTTCTGCCACAAGGGGGAGAAGGAAGAAGGCTTTCACTCACAAAATCGCATGCGGCAGAAACCGCGAGCGGTTGCCCGTGATCGGGCTCTCGTCCTCGCGGATCGACAATCCGCACGGTGCGTGGTTCACCAGCCAGCTTCCGACCACCGGATAAAACCCCGAAAAATTCGGCAGCGGCGCCAGCGCCTGCCGCACGAAGCCTTCGGCGCCGTAAGGACCGGCCTGTTCGTCGAGCAACATGCCGCCGGACACCAGCGTGACGTTGGCGCCTTCGCGCGACAGCAGCGGCTTGCGGACATACGACGTGCCGAGCTCCGCTGCCCGCGCATCGTCCTCGAAGAACGCCGGCAGCAGGTTTGGATGGTTCGGAAACATCTCCCACAGCAGCGGCAGAATGCCCTTGTTGGACAGCACCGCCTTCCACGGCGGCTCGATCCAGCGCGTCGGCGCGTCCCTGAGCTTCGCACCGAACGCATCGTGGAACATCCACTCCCAGGGATAGAGCTTGAAGGCGAGCGCGATGTCGGCCTCGTCGAGATCGACGAAGCCGCCGGGCTCGTCGCGCCAGCCGATCTGCCCGATGTCGAGCAGCCTGGTCGAGAGCCCGGCCTGGCGTGCGGTGTCTTCGAGATAAGCCAGCGTTCCTGCGTCCTCGGCGTTGTCGGTGGTGCCGGTGAGATGAACGTGACGGCCGGCTGCAATCTCCTTCCACGCCGCGATCAATCGCTCATGGATGGAGTTGAACTGATCGGCGCGCACCGGGACGATGCGGCGCTCGATCGCCTGCTCGAGCCAGGTCCATTGAAACACCGCGGCCTCGAAGATCGAGGTCGGCGTGTCCGCGTTGTATTCGAGCAGCTTGGCCGGCGACTTGCCGTCGAACTTCAGGTCGAGCCGGCCATAGAGGCTGGGGTCGTCGCGCTGCCAGCTCTCGGCGATCAAACTCCAGAACGCTTCCGGAATCTGCAAGCGCCGCAAGGAACGCTCATCGGCGATCACGCGGCCGGCGAGCTCCAGGCACATCGCCTCGATCTCGCCGGTCGGCGTCTCGATGCCGCGTTCGATCTCGTCGAGCGTGAAGCCGTAATAGGCGCGCTCGTCCCAGTAGCGTTCGCCGTCGATGGTGTGGAAGGCGAAGCCGCATTGCGCCGCGGTCTCCCGCCAGTCGTCGCGCTCCAGGCAGTTGATGCGCTGCATGGATCAGCCGCCGCCGGAGAAGCCATGGCCGAACGAGCCGAAGCCGCCGCGGCTGACGCTGCTGTGGCCGGAATCGGACGACGTTGCCGAGGCGGAATGGCTCGAGGAATCGCTGCTGAAGAAGCTCGATCGCGACGACCAGCGCGAGCTGCCGCCGCCTGACGAACTGCTGCTTCTGCCTGTGCAGGTCGTGGTCGTCTGCCCCGGCACGGCGCCGGGCGTGGGCTCGCAAGTCTGCCGCGGCATCAGCGTGTAGGCGGTGGTGCCGACCGCGATCGTGCCCATCACCAGCAGCGCGACATGGCCGGAGCGTTTCGTCGGCGGAGGCGTCGGCTCGGCGACCGGCCGGCGCTTGCCGAACTGCTTTTTGGACGGTGTGTCGGCCATCTCAGTAGATCATGCAGGCGGCGTTGAGCAGGCCCGCGGCGAGCGAGGACAGCCCGAGCCAGATCGCCGGCGCAAGCTCGCCGGCAGAGATGCGCGCCGACAGGTTCGGCACCGGGACCTTGACGAGGAAGAACACGATGACCTGCACGATCAGCGCGATCGTCGCCCAGATCAGGCAGTCCAGCACATTGGCCGAATGCGCGATGGCGCTGACCAGTGGCGCCACGAAACCGAGCAGGCTGAGGCCGAGCGCGATCGCGGCGGCCGGCTCGTTGTCGCGGATCAGCTGAAACTCGTTATGCGCGGTGATGCGGGTGTAGACGAACAGATACGCCACGATCGCGATCAGCCCGGTGCAGAAATAGACCAGGAAGGCGGGCAGGCCGGCCAGTGATTGCAGGATCATCGTTCCCCCATCGTGCAGCGACCATTCGTCGGCCGGAGGAGGATAGCGGTTCAACGTTAAGCGAGGGATGAGGTGTCCCCCAAAAACAAAACCCCGCCATTTGCGGCGGGGTCCAGGCTGGGAGGAGCAAGCCGGGAGGGCTTGCGACGTAAACCCAGAAGATCAGGCGGGAATTCGCTCTTCCTGCTCGTGCGGCTCGCGCAGCACGTAGCCGCGGCCCCACACGGTCTCGATGAAGTTGCGTCCCTCGGAAGCGTTGGCCAGCTTCTTGCGGAGCTTGCAGATGAAGACGTCGATGATCTTCAGCTCGGGCTCGTCCATGCCGCCATAGAGATGGTTGAGGAACATTTCCTTGGTGAGGGTGGTACCCTTGCGGAGCGAGAGCAGCTCCAGCATCTGGTATTCCTTGCCGGTCAGGTGCACGCGCTGGCCGCCGACTTCCACCGTCTTGGTGTCGAGGTTGACGACGAGGTCGCCGGTCTGGATGACCGATTGGGCGTGACCCTTGGAGCGGCGCACGATCGCGTGGATGCGGGCCACCAACTCGTCCTTGTGGAAGGGCTTGGTCATGTAGTCGTCGGCGCCGACGCCGAGACCCTTGACCTTGTCCTCGATGCCGGCGAGGCCGGAGAGGATCAGGATCGGTGTCTTGATCTTGGAGACCCGGAGCTGCTTGAGCACGTCGTAGCCGGACATGTCGGGCAGGTTGAGGTCGAGAAGGATAATGTCGTAATCGTATAATTTACCGAGATCGACGCCTTCTTCCCCCAAATCGGTCGTGTAGACGTTGAAGCTCTCAGACTTCAACATCAGCTCGATCGACTGCGCGACGGCGCTGTCATCTTCAATCAGCAAAACGCGCATGCCAGTTCCCCATAGTCGCCGCTCCTGGGCGTCAGGTCGGCCGCATTCGCGGCACTCAACAAAACGCCTTTGAACAACTGATTCGGATCCTGACAACAGATGGTTAACAAATCCTGATTCTGGAACGCAAGTCCCCCCGGTGCAATTTTTGTCGAATCGCCCTAAGGTCTTGCGCGTGAAGCAGCTTTCGTCACCCAGCTCCGTTCAAGTTCCACTTTAAGAGACGGGCCTAACCGACTCCCGCGACTCAGCCTTCTTCTGAAGGGGAGTCACGCTCAGTCACAAAGACAGTGACGCAATGATTAACGATGCGGGTAAACACGGAGTTAAGCTCCGTTCAGAAATATGGCGAAACTTAAGGTTTTCACCGTGAAGTCCCGGGGATCGCAAAGGGTGACCCTGGGGATGAGGCGCGCCTCTTAATGAAGGTCCACCGATGAAGGCTCTGGCCGAACAGATCGGCGACATCGACGGCATCAATATCTATGGCCGTGTGGTCGGCGTTCGCGGCCTGATGGTCGAGGTGGCGGGGCCGATCCATGCGATGTCGGTCGGCGCGCGGCTGGTGATCGAGACCGGCGCCAACCGGTCGATCCCCTGCGAGGTGATCGGCTTCTCCGGCAACAATGCCGTCGTGATGCCGTTCGCCGGCCTCGACGGCGTGCGTCGCGGCTGCAAGGCCGTCATCGCCAACGCCGCCAATCTGGTGCGGCCCTGCGAGGCCTGGCTCGGCCGCGTCGTCAA
This sequence comes from Bradyrhizobium sp. MOS003, assembly GCF_003020125.1. Taxonomy (GTDB): domain Bacteria; phylum Pseudomonadota; class Alphaproteobacteria; order Rhizobiales; family Xanthobacteraceae; genus Bradyrhizobium. Next base: position 6,469 of record NZ_PYFW01000020.1, read on the forward strand.
CGCGCTGGGCGAGCCGATCGACGGCAAGGGACCGCTGCCGCAAGGCGCTTCGCCGATGCCGTTCCGCAATGCGCCCCCGCCGGCGCATTCGCGCAAGCGTGTCGGCGCTCCGCTCGATCTCGGCGTGCGCGCGATGAACACTTTCCTCACCTGCTGCCGCGGCCAGCGCATGGGCATCTTCGCAGGCTCCGGCGTCGGCAAATCGGTGCTGCTGTCGATGCTTGCGCGCAACGTCGACGCCGCGGTCAGCGTCATCGGGCTGATCGGCGAACGCGGTCGCGAGGTTCAGGAATTCCTGCAGGACGACCTCGGCGAGGAAGGCCTCGCGCGCTCGGTGGTCGTGGTCGCAACCTCAGACGAGCCCGCGCTGATGCGCCGCCAGGCGGCGTATCTGACGCTCGCGGTCGCCGAATATTTTCGCGACGAAGAAAAGGACGTGCTCTGCCTGATGGATTCGGTGACGCGCTTTGCCATGGCCCAGCGCGAGATCGGCCTGTCCGCCGGCGAGCCGCCGACCGCCAAGGGCTACACGCCGACCGTCTTCACCGAGCTGCCGAAACTCCTGGAGCGCGCCGGACCGGGCCTCGGCGAGGGCGCCATCACCGCGATCTTCACGGTGCTGGTCGACGGCGACGACCACAACGAGCCGATCGCGGACGCCGTCCGCGGCATCCTCGACGGCCACATCGTGATGCAGCGCTCGATCGCCGAGCGCGGCCGCTATCCCGCCATCAACATCCTGAAATCCGTCTCCCGCACCATGCCGAAATCGGCCGATCCGGAGTTCTGGCCCGTCATCCAGAAGGCGCGGGCGGTGATGGCGACCTATGCCGACATGGAGGAATTGATCCGGCTCGGCGCCTATCGGGCCGGCTCCAGCCCCGAGGTCGACGAGGCGATCCGCCTGCACGAGCCGCTGGAGGCCTTCCTGCGCCAACGCAAGGACGAGAGAGCATCACTCGCGGACGGCTATGGCCAATTGGCTCATATCCTCGGTAATTTGGAAACGGAACGCTAACTTTGTCCGGTCATCATCCCATCCCACAGAGTAGCAGAGCCGGTCTTGGCCCAAGTCTTGGCCCCTGTCGGGCCAGTGGGATGACCGGTATCGTCCCACGTGCAGCGGCGGGACTTCTGGGGAGTACGAGTCGATGAAGTCACGAGATACCCTGATCCGCCTGAAGAAGTTTCAGGTCGACGAGAAGCGCCGCCGGGTCACCCAGATCGAGACCATGATCGCCGACTTCCAGCGGATGTCGACCGATCTCGAGCGCGAGATCACGACCGAGCAGGAGCGTGCCGGGATCAACGATCCCTCGCACTTCGCCTATCCGACCTATGCCAAGGCCGCGATCCAGCGCCGCGAGAACCTGACCCGCTCGGCCGACGAGCTCAAGGGCCAGCTCGACGAAGCCAAGGCCGCGCTGGCCGAGGCCTTCGAGGAACTCAAGAAGGTCGAGCTCCTGGACGAGCGCGACCAGGCCCGCGAACGCGCCGAGGAAAACGCCCGCGAGCAGGCCGACCTCGATAGCATCGGCTTGATGCGCGCCCGCATCGGCGCGGTCGCCTGAAGACAGAGCCAGCGCCAAAGCACCTGAGAATTTGTGAAACCCGGACCCGCAAGGTCCGGGTTTTCGCGTGTGATGTCCACAGTGTGGCGCCGCACCCCTTGGTGGTCGGCTTGGCCGCGCGCTATGGTAGCGAAGTGCCGGGGCCTGCGCGGAACGCGATGGCCCGCGTGTCGGGAGGCTGAATGCTGACGCCAGCTGAGCTGGTCGGGTTGATCGAGGCGGTGGCGAAGGGCGATCAGGCCGCGTTCGAGCGCCTCTACGCCGCCACGCGCGCGAAACTCTTTGGCGTCGTGCTCCGTATCTTGCGCCGACAGGATCTCGCAGAGGAGGTCATTCAGGAGACCTACGTCAAGATCTGGAACGGCGCTGCCGGGTTCAATCCGGCGCTGGCCTCGCCGATCACGTGGATGGTCTCGATTGCGCGCAACCGCGCGATCGACATCGTGCGCAAGAAGACGGAAAGCTCCATCGAGGAGGAGCCGCAGGCCATGGAGGTGGCGGCCGACAGCCCCGATCCGCTGGCGCGCCGGGAGATGACCGAGGAGTTGAAGCGGCTGCTGGAATGCATCGGCCGGCTCGAGCCGGACCGTCAGCGGCTCGTGCTTCTCGCCTATTACAACGGCTGGAGCCGCGAGCAATTGGCGGAGAAATTCGCTGCTCCCGTCAACACCGTGAAGACGTGGCTGCGGCGCAGCATGCTGGATATCCGGGAGTGCCTCGGACTGTGAGGGCTTATACTGTGAAGGTGGTTCTGGACCGCAATTGATGGCCTACACGGACGACCATATCGCGCTCGCCGCGGAATATGCGCTCGGTACGCTCGATGCCGATGAGCGCGCGCAGGTCGAGACCATGATGGCGGTGGACCCGGCGTTCGCCGACATCGTGCAGGCCTGGGCCTATCGGCTCGGAGCGCTCAACCAAATGGTCGGCTCGGTCGAGCCGCGTCAGGTCGTGTGGGAGAACATCAGGTCCGAGATCGCGCGCACGGCGCAAACGCTGCAGCCGCCCGGTCTGGCCGAAATCGTGCCGCCACCGATCACGCCCGTCGAGGCTGCGCCGCCGCAGGCACCGTCGGAGCAGGGACCGCCACCGGAGCCGCAGCCTGCCGAAGCAGAGCAACCCGAGCCGATGCGCTCCGAATCCGATGCCATTGGCGACATCGCGCCAGTGTTCATGCCGCAGGTCCACGCGCCCGATCCCCAAGTCGTCCACACGCCGCAGGTGCCGATCGTCGACGACACCAACGTGATCTATCTCGAGAGCCGCGTGAAGCGCTGGCGCGGAATCGCATCCGCGGTCGGCGCGCTCGCGGCCGCGTTGCTGGTGACGCTGTCGCTCCAGATCTTCCTGCCCGACGCGCTGCCGGGAGCGCTGCGTCCCGCACCGCGCATCCAGACGGTGGAAGTGAAGACGCCGGCCGCGCCGCTCACCGCAGCGGCGCAATATGTCGCGCTTCTGCAGGGCCAGGCCGGCGGTCCCGCCTTCATCCTCACCATCGACGGCGCGACCAAGAACTTCACCGTGCGTAAAGTCGGCGCGACGCCGGAGCCCGGCAAGAGCTTCGAGCTCTGGCTGATCTCCGACAAGCTGCCGCGCCCGCGCTCGCTCGGCGTAATCGGCGCCAGTGATTTCACCGCGCGACAGCTGCTCGCCTCCTATGATTCCGAGGTCGTCAACGGCGCGACCTACGCCGTCACCGTCGAGCAGGCCGGCGGTTCGCCCGACGGCCGGCCGACCTCGTCCCCGGTGTTTTCGGGCAAGCTGATCGAGACGGTGCCTCCGCCCCAGCCGCAGGCGCCGGCGAAGAAATAGGTCCCTTAGCCCGGATGAGCGGCTTGTCCGCCGTAGCTCGGAGAGCGAAGGCGGAAGCGACATCCGGGTCGACTGTTCCCGCATGTCGCGGTCGCGCATGCCGGCTACACCCGCGTTCTTGTCGCCACGGTCCCTCCCGCCGTCGCATCCCGACAAATCCCCCTGAATCCGCCCCCGATTTGAACCTTGCCGCCTTTCGGGGCGTCCAATCCCCGGAATTGGAAGTCGGCGCCGCCGATTGTGGAGCCGCGGAAGGGCCAGAAATCAGATGGATGCAGCCAGAACGCCGGGCATCTTCGTTCACCAATACACCGGACTGCCGCAAGGCCCGGCGTTCGAACATTGGCGCGAGCGGGCCTTCGGCACCTGCGGCCTCGATATCGGGCCGAGCCGTGGCGACAGCATCGATTGCCGGCTGCAGGTCAGCGTGGTCGACAACATCGCGCTCGCCATTCCCGAAGGCGCCTCCGCGCAATATTCCCGCACCCAGAGCCACCTTGCCGACGGCAGCGACGACCTCGTGCTGATCGCCGCGCATGCCGGCCTCGTCCGTGTCGGGCAGAACGGCCACACCGTGGAGCTTGCGCCCGCGCAGATGGTGCTGGTCGACATGGCCATCACCGGCACCGTCGGCCACACCGACGACGACCGCTTCACCAGCATCCGCATGCCGCGCCGCGCGCTGCTCGACATCCATCCGCGCGCCGAGGACAAGCTGTCGCAAGTGCTCGTCGACGGTGCGGTTGCCGAGACCATCTTCCGCTACCATGCGCTTGCCGCCAATCACGCGCCGCACCTCGACGCGGTCGGCCAGCGCCTGACCGCGCAGCACATGGTCGATCTCGTCGGCCTCCTGCTCGGCACCGATCCCGAGCACGCAAGCCTCGCCCGCGGCCGCGGCCATGCGGCGGCGCGCCTCGACCTGATGCGCGCCGATGTGATGGCAGCCCTCGGCCGCAACGATCTCTGCCTGTCCGAGATCGCGACGCGCTCGGGCCTGAGCCCGCGCCAGGCCCAACGCCTGTTCGAGCAGGCCGGCACCACCTTCACCGAATTCGTGCTCGAGCAGCGCCTGCTCCAGGCGCGAAAACTGCTCGGCGATCCCCGCGCCAGGGCGCGCAAGATCAGCGACATCGCGCATTCCTCGGGCTTTTCCGACCTGTCCTATTTCAACCGCGCCTTCCGCAAGCGTTTTGGTGCGACACCGTCGGACCTGCGCGAGGCGTGAGGCGCCATTTCATGCCGCGGCGCCTACTGCGGCAGTTGGTCGTCCGGAGCGAATGAGCTATATCTGTCGACGGAGACAGATCACCGGAATCCCTCGGATAGCGACGAAGTCAACGGACATGGCGCGTATTGTCGTGCTCGGCGCAGGGTTTGCAGGCCTGTGGGCGGCTATCGGTGCCGCACGCAAGCGCGACGAGATCGGCGCCAACAATGACATCGAAATTCGCGTTATCGATCGCAATTCCTATCACAACATCCGCGTGCGCAATTACGAGGCCGATCTCAGCGAGGTCGCGCTGCCGCTTGCGCAGCTGCTGGATCCGATCGGCGTCACGCACGGCATCGGCGAGGCCGAGGCTATCGATCCGGTGCGGCGCCAGATCTCGCTGGTGACCGGCAACGGCGATGAGGTGTTGTCCTACGATCGTCTCGTGTTGGCGCTTGGCAGCGAACTTATGCGGCCGGATATTCCTGGTGTTGCCGAGCATGCGTTCGATGTCGACACCTATGCCGCGGCGCTCCGTCTCGAGGATCATCTGATCTCGCTCGGCCGCAGCGCGCCATCGCCGGGGCGTTCGACTGTGGTGGTGGTCGGCGCCGGCTTCACCGGCATCGAGGTCGCGGCCGAGATGCCGGACAGACTGGCGCGCGCCGGCATCACTGGTAATCGCCGCATTATCCTGGTCGATCCCAATCCGACGGTCGGCGCCACCATCGGCGCGCATGCGCGCCCCGTCATCGAGACGGCGTTGTCGTCACTCGACGTCGAGACACGTCTCGGCGCGCGTGTCGCATCCATCGAGGCCGCGGGCGTCCGCTTGAACTCGGGCGAGTTCATTCCGACGCAGACGGTGATCTGGTGCGCGGGGATGCGCGCAAGCCGGCTTGCGATGGGCCTTGCGAGCGGGCGCGATCGCTTCGGGCGGCTGCTGGTCGATCCCTTCATGCGGGTTGCGGACGTATCGGGTGTGTTCGCCGCCGGCGACGTCGCCTCGAGCGTGGTCGACGGGCTGCATCCGACGGTGATGTCCTGCCAGTTCGCCCGGCCCATGGGCCGCTTTGCCGGCCATAACGTCGTGGCGGATCTCGCCGGTCTGCCGATGCTGCCGCTGCGGATCGACTGGTACGTGACCGTGCTCGATCTCGGCAGCTGGGGCGCGCTCTATACGGAAGGCTGGGATCGCGAGGTGCGGACCACCGGTAAGCCCGCGAAGGCGACCAAAGAGACCATCAACCGCAAGCGCATTTATCCGCCGCTGACGGGCAGCAAAGATGAGCTGTTCGCCGCGGCTGCGCCAACCGTGCAGGCGCCGCCGCCGACCTATGGGGTACGGTAGTCCCACATATCTGGTGTGATCGTCCGAGAAAGCGGACGATCCAGTATTCCAGAGATAGCACGCAGCGCCGTAGCCCGCATGGAGCGCAGCGAAATCTGGAGCGTACCCGCTTGCACGGCTCCCGGACTACGCTTCGCTCCATCCGGGCTACAAGATATCGCGTTGCCCGACGGGCAAAACACCCAATTGGTCGTCAACGCGCTCGGTCAAAAATATTCCACTTTACCGAAATTCGGAAACGGCGTATGTGTCGCCTCAACCCGGCCCAAGGAAGAGGGGCGTATCGCGATCGTCACGAACGCGGGCCGGGCGGCGGTGGACGCAGATCGCATCGGCGCGAAGGGTTTTGCAGGGCGGGCAACCGTGAGCGAAACACCTCGCGCACACGACCGGTGTGATCGGCGTACGGCAAAATCGTGTGGTCCTGGCGCCCGGGGTCTGTGCGCCAAGTCTTGTGGT
>NZ_PYFW01000021.1 GCF_003020125.1 Bradyrhizobium sp. MOS003
AGTTCTTTGAAAACTGAACGAAACAAACAACGTGAACGTCAATTTTTATTTTTAGATGCTAGACAAACTAACTTTATTGGAGAGTTTGATCCTGGCTCAGGATGAACGCTGGCGGCGTGCCTAATACATGCAAGTCGAGCGAATGGATTAAGAGCTTGCTCTTATGAAGTTAGCGGCGGACGGGTGAGTAACACGTGGGTAACCTACCCATAAGACTGGGATAACTCCGGGAAACCGGGGCTAATACCGGATAATATTTTGAACTGCATAGTTCGAAATTGAAAGGCGGCTTCGGCTGTCACTTATGGATGGACCCGCGTCGCATTAGCTAGTTGGTGAGGTAACGGCTCACCAAGGCGACGATGCGTAGCCGACCTGAGAGGGTGATCGGCCACACTGGGACTGAGACACGGCCCAGACTCCTACGGGAGGCAGCAGTAGGGAATCTTCCGCAATGGACGAAAGTCTGACGGAGCAACGCCGCGTGAGTGATGAAGGCTTTCGGGTCGTAAAACTCTGTTGTTAGGGAAGAACAAGTGCTAGTTGAATAAGCTGGCACCTTGACGGTACCTAACCAGAAAGCCACGGCTAACTACGTGCCAGCAGCCGCGGTAATACGTAGGTGGCAAGCGTTATCCGGAATTATTGGGCGTAAAGCGCGCGCAGGTGGTTTCTTAAGTCTGATGTGAAAGCCCACGGCTCAACCGTGGAGGGTCATTGGAAACTGGGAGACTTGAGTGCAGAAGAGGAAAGTGGAATTCCATGTGTAGCGGTGAAATGCGTAGAGATATGGAGGAACACCAGTGGCGAAGGCGACTTTCTGGTCTGTAACTGACACTGAGGCGCGAAAGCGTGGGGAGCAAACAGGATTAGATACCCTGGTAGTCCACGCCGTAAACGATGAGTGCTAAGTGTTAGAGGGTTTCCGCCCTTTAGTGCTGAAGTTAACGCATTAAGCACTCCGCCTGGGGAGTACGGCCGCAAGGCTGAAACTCAAAGGAATTGACGGGGGCCCGCACAAGCGGTGGAGCATGTGGTTTAATTCGAAGCAACGCGAAGAACCTTACCAGGTCTTGACATCCTCTGAAAACTCTAGAGATAGAGCTTCTCCTTCGGGAGCAGAGTGACAGGTGGTGCATGGTTGTCGTCAGCTCGTGTCGTGAGATGTTGGGTTAAGTCCCGCAACGAGCGCAACCCTTGATCTTAGTTGCCATCATTAAGTTGGGCACTCTAAGGTGACTGCCGGTGACAAACCGGAGGAAGGTGGGGATGACGTCAAATCATCATGCCCCTTATGACCTGGGCTACACACGTGCTACAATGGACGGTACAAAGAGCTGCAAGACCGCGAGGTGGAGCTAATCTCATAAAACCGTTCTCAGTTCGGATTGTAGGCTGCAACTCGCCTACATGAAGCTGGAATCGCTAGTAATCGCGGATCAGCATGCCGCGGTGAATACGTTCCCGGGCCTTGTACACACCGCCCGTCACACCACGAGAGTTTGTAACACCCGAAGTCGGTGGGGTAACCTTTATGGAGCCAGCCGCCTAAGGTGGGACAGATGATTGGGGTGAAGTCGTAACAAGGTAGCCGTATCGGAAGGTGCGGCTGGATCACCTCCTTTCTATGGAGAATTGATGAACGCAGTTCATCAATAAACGTTGACTTGTTTTGTTTCGTTCAGTTTTGAGAGAACTATCTCTCAAGTTTAAATGTATGTTCTTTGAAAACTAGATAACAGTGTAGCTCATATTTTTTTAATTTTAGTTTGGTTAAGTTAGAAAGGGCGCACGGTGGATGCCTTGACACTAGGAGTCGATGAAGGACGGGACTAACGCCGATATGCTTCGGGGAGCTGTAAGTAAGCTTTGATCCGAAGATTTCCGAATGGGGAAACCCACTATACGTAATGGTATGGTATCCTTACCTGAATACATAGGGTATGGAAGACAGACCCAGGGAACTGAAACATCTAAGTACCTGGAGGAAGAGAAAGCAAATGCGATTTCCTGAGTAGCGGCGAGCGAAACGGAATCTAGCCCAAACCAAGAGGCTTGCCTCTTGGGGTTGTAGGACATTCTATACGGAGTTACAAAGGAACGAGGTAGACGAAGCGACCTGGAAAGGTCCGTCACAGAGGGTAACAACCCCGTAGTCGAAACTTCGTTCTCTCTTGAATGTATCCTGAGTACGGCGGAACACGTGAAATTCCGTCGGAATCTGGGAGGACCATCTCCCAAGGCTAAATACTCCCTAGTGATCGATAGTGAACCAGTACCGTGAGGGAAAGGTGAAAAGCACCCCGGAAGGGGAGTGAAAGAGATCCTGAAACCGTGTGCCTACAAATAGTCAGAGCCCGTTAATGGGTGATGGCGTGCCTTTTGTAGAATGAACCGGCGAGTTACGATCCCGTGCGAGGTTAAGCTGAAGAGGCGGAGCCGCAGCGAAAGCGAGTCTGAATAGGGCGTTTAGTACGTGGTCGTAGACCCGAAACCAGGTGATCTACCCATGTCCAGGGTGAAGTTCAGGTAACACTGAATGGAGGCCCGAACCCACGCACGTTGAAAAGTGCGGGGATGAGGTGTGGGTAGCGGAGAAATTCCAATCGAACCTGGAGATAGCTGGTTCTCCCCGAAATAGCTTTAGGGCTAGCCTTAAGTGTAAGAGTCTTGGAGGTAGAGCACTGATTGAACTAGGGGTCCTCATCGGATTACCGAATTCAGTCAAACTCCGAATGCCAATGACTTATCCTTAGGAGTCAGACTGCGAGTGATAAGATCCGTAGTCAAGAGGGAAACAGCCCAGATCGCCAGCTAAGGTCCCAAAGTGTGTATTAAGTGGAAAAGGATGTGGAGTTGCTTAGACAACTAGGATGTTGGCTCAGAAGCAGCCACCATTTAAAGAGTGCGTAATAGCTCACTAGTCGAGTGACTCTGCGCCGAAAATGTACCGGGGCTAAATACACCACCGAAGCTGCGAATTGATACCAATGGTATCAGTGGTAGGGGAGCGTTCTAAGTGCAGTGAAGTCAGACCGGAAGGACTGGTGGAGCGCTTAGAAGTGAGAATGCCGGTATGAGTAGCGAAAGACGGGTGAGAATCCCGTCCACCGAATGCCTAAGGTTTCCTGAGGAAGGCTCGTCCGCTCAGGGTTAGTCAGGACCTAAGCCGAGGCCGACAGGCGTAGGCGATGGACAACAGGTTGATATTCCTGTACCACCTCTTTATCGTTTGAGCAATGGAGGGACGCAGAAGGATAGAAGAAGCGTGCGATTGGTTGTGCACGTCCAAGCAGTTAGGCTGATAAGTAGGCAAATCCGCTTATCGTGAAGGCTGAGCTGTGATGGGGAAGCTCCTTATGGAGCGAAGTCTTTGATTCCCCGCTGCCAAGAAAAGCTTCTAGCGAGATAAAAGGTGCCTGTACCGCAAACCGACACAGGTAGGCGAGGAGAGAATCCTAAGGTGTGCGAGAGAACTCTGGTTAAGGAACTCGGCAAAATGACCCCGTAACTTCGGGAGAAGGGGTGCTTTCTTAACGGAAAGCCGCAGTGAATAGGCCCAAGCGACTGTTTAGCAAAAACACAGGTCTCTGCGAAGCCGTAAGGCGAAGTATAGGGGCTGACACCTGCCCGGTGCTGGAAGGTTAAGGAGAGGGGTTAGCGTAAGCGAAGCTCTGAACTGAAGCCCCAGTAAACGGCGGCCGTAACTATAACGGTCCTAAGGTAGCGAAATTCCTTGTCGGGTAAGTTCCGACCCGCACGAAAGGTGTAACGATTTGGGCACTGTCTCAACCAGAGACTCGGTGAAATTATAGTACCTGTGAAGATGCAGGTTACCCGCGACAGGACGGAAAGACCCCGTGGAGCTTTACTGTAGCCTGATATTGAATTTTGGTACAGTTTGTACAGGATAGGCGGGAGCCATTGAAACCGGAGCGCTAGCTTCGGTGGAGGCGCTGGTGGGATACCGCCCTGACTGTATTGAAATTCTAACCTACGGGTCTTATCGACCCGGGAGACAGTGTCAGGTGGGCAGTTTGACTGGGGCGGTCGCCTCCTAAAGTGTAACGGAGGCGCCCAAAGGTTCCCTCAGAATGGTTGGAAATCATTCGTAGAGTGCAAAGGCATAAGGGAGCTTGACTGCGAGACCTACAAGTCGAGCAGGGACGAAAGTCGGGCTTAGTGATCCGGTGGTTCCGCATGGAAGGGCCATCGCTCAACGGATAAAAGCTACCCCGGGGATAACAGGCTTATCTCCCCCAAGAGTCCACATCGACGGGGAGGTTTGGCACCTCGATGTCGGCTCATCGCATCCTGGGGCTGTAGTCGGTCCCAAGGGTTGGGCTGTTCGCCCATTAAAGCGGTACGCGAGCTGGGTTCAGAACGTCGTGAGACAGTTCGGTCCCTATCCGTCGTGGGCGCAGGAAATTTGAGAGGAGCTGTCCTTAGTACGAGAGGACCGGGATGGACGCACCGCTGGTGTACCAGTTGTTCTGCCAAGGGCATAGCTGGGTAGCTATGTGCGGAAGGGATAAGTGCTGAAAGCATCTAAGCATGAAGCCCCCCTCAAGATGAGATTTCCCATAGCGTAAGCTAGTAAGATCCCTGAAAGATGATCAGGTTGATAGGTTCGAGGTGGAAGCATGGTGACATGTGGAGCTGACGAATACTAATAGATCGAGGACTTAACCATATAATATGAAGCAA
>NZ_PYFW01000022.1 GCF_003020125.1 Bradyrhizobium sp. MOS003
TCATGGATGATCTGTTGCGGGAGTTTTTGACGGAGACCAGCGAGAGCCTGGACACCGTGGACAATCAGTTGGTGAAGTTCGAGCAGGAGCCGAACAACGCCAAGATCCTGGATAACATCTTCCGCCTGGTCCACACCATCAAGGGCACCTGCGGCTTCCTCGGACTGCCCAGGCTCGAAGCGCTGGCGCATGCCGGCGAGACCCTGATGAGCAAGTTCCGCGACGGCATGCCGGTGACGGCGGACGCGGTGTCGCTGATTTTGGCTTCGATCGACCGGATCAAGGAGATCCTGGCCGGTCTCGAGGCGACCGAAGCCGAGCCCGAAGGCAACGACCGCGATCTCATCGACCAGCTGGAAGCGATGGTCGAGCGGGGCATGGCGGCAATGGCGGCTGGAGCCGCCGCTCCCGTTGCTGAAGCACCGCCGCTGGTGCCGGAAGCGCCGGCTCCCGTTGAAGCCGAGGCAGCACCGGCAAAAGAAATGACCCAGGGCTCGCTGATCGACCAGACGCTGGAGCGCCCGCTGCGTCCGGGCGAAGTCTCGCTCGACGATCTCGAGCGCGCCTTCCGCGAGACCGCGATCGAAGCGCCGGTTGCCAAGGCCGAGTCGGCGCCGGTTGCCGAAGCTCCTGCGCCCGCTGCGAAAGAGGCTGCCAAGCCGGCCAAGGAGAAGGCCGTCGCCAAGAAGTCGGCGGCAGATGAGACCGGCGGCGAAGGCGCCAGCATCGCCAACCAGTCGATCCGCGTCAACGTGGATACGCTGGAGCATCTGATGACCATGGTCTCCGAGCTGGTGCTGACCCGCAACCAGTTGCTGGAGATCTCCCGCCGCAACGAGGACACCGAGTTCAAGGTGCCGTTGCAGCGCCTCTCCAACGTCACCGCCGAGCTGCAGGAAGGCGTCATGAAGACGCGCATGCAGCCGATCGGCAATGCCTGGCAGAAGCTGCCCCGCATCGTCCGCGACCTCTCGAGCGAACTCGGCAAGCAGATCGAACTGGAGATGCACGGCGCCGACACCGAGCTCGACCGCCAGGTGCTCGATCTGATCAAGGACCCGCTCACCCACATGGTGCGCAACTCCGCCGATCATGGCCTGGAGACCCCCGCCGAGCGTCTCGCCTCCGGCAAGGGCGAGCAGGGCACCATCCGCCTGTCCGCCTATCACGAGGGCGGCCACATCATCATCTGCATCGCCGACAACGGCCGCGGCCTCAACACCGACAAGATCAAGGCCAAGGCGATCTCCTCGGGCCTCGTCACCGAGGCCGAGCTCGAGAAGATGAGCGAAGCCCAGATCCACAAGTTCATCTTCGCGCCGGGCTTCTCCACCGCTGCCGCCATCACCTCGGTCTCGGGCCGCGGCGTCGGCATGGACGTGGTGCGCACCAATATCGACCAGATCGGCGGCACCATCGACATCAAATCGGTGGCCGGCGAGGGCTCCTCCGTCACCATCAAGATCCCGCTGACGCTGGCCATCGTCTCCGCCCTGATCGTCGAAGCCGCCGGTGATCGCTTTGCGATCCCGCAGCTCTCGGTGGTCGAGCTGGTCCGTGCCCGCGCCAACAGCGAGCACCGCATCGAGCGCATCAAGGACACCGCGGTGCTGCGCCTGCGCAACAAGCTCTTGCCGCTGATCCACCTCAAGAAGCTCCTCAAGATCGACGACGGCGCGGCCTCCGATCCCGAGAACGGCTTCATCGTGGTGACGCAAGTCGGCAGCCAGACCTTCGGCATCGTCGTCGACGGCGTGTTCCACACCGAAGAAATCGTGGTCAAGCCGATGTCGACCAAGCTGCGTCACATCGACATGTTCTCCGGCAACACCATCCTCGGCGATGGCGCGGTCATCATGATCATCGACCCCAACGGCATTGCCAAAGCCCTCGGCGCCGCCGGCTCCTCGGCCCATGACATGGGTGACGAGAACGGCGCCCATCACATCGGCTCGGGCGAGCAGACCACGTCGCTGCTGGTGTTCCGCGCCGGCTCGTCGCAGCCCAAGGCGGTCCCGCTCGGCCTCGTCACGCGCCTGGAAGAGCTGCCCGCCGACAAGATCGAGTTCTCCAACGGCCGCTACATGGTGCAGTATCGCGAGCAGCTGATGCCGCTCGTCGCCATGGACGGCGTCACCATTGCAAGCCAGGGCGCCCAGCCGATCCTGGTGTTCGCCGACGACGGCCGCTCCATGGGCCTCGTCGTCGACGAGATCATCGACATCGTCGAGGAACGGCTCAACATCGAGGTCGGCGGCTCGGCTAGCGGCATCCTCGGCTCGGCCGTGATCAAGGGCCAGGCCACCGAGGTGATCGACGTCGGCCACTTCCTGCCGATGGCGTTCTCCGACTGGTTCACCCGCAAGGAGATGAAGCCGTCGCTGCACTCGCAGTCGGTGTTGCTGGTCGACGACAGCGCGTTCTTCCGCAACATGCTGGCGCCGGTCCTCAAAGCCGCCGGCTACCGCGTCCGCACCGCCCCGACCGCGCAGGAGGGCCTCGCCGCACTGCGCGCCCAGACCTTCGACGTGGTGCTGACCGACATCGAGATGCCCGACATGAACGGGTTCGAGTTCGCCGAGACCATCCGCTCGGACAACAATCTCGGCTCGATGCCGATCATCGGCCTCTCCGCGCTGGTGTCGCCGGCGGCGATCGAGCGCGGCCGTCAGGCCGGCTTCCACGACTATGTCGCCAAATTCGACCGTCCCGGTCTGATCGCGGCGCTGAAGGAACAGACCGCGAGCGCCGCCGGCGCCTCCGATCTGAGCCGGGCAGCGGCGTAACGGACAGGATCAGGAGAGACGCAACATGACCAGCAAGAGCAAGACCCAATCCGCCGAAGGCGCCATGGTCGAATACGTCACCGCGATGATCGGCGGCCAGCTGTTCGGCCTGCCGATCTCCCGCGTCCAGGACGTGTTCATGCCCGAACGCGTCACCCGCGTGCCCTTGTCCTCGCGCGAGATCGCGGGCGTGCTGAACCTGCGCGGCCGCATCGTCACCGTGGTCGACATGCGCGCCCGTCTCGGCCTGCCGCAGCCCGAGGACGGCAAGGTGCCGATGGCGGTCGGCGTCGATTTGCGCGGTGAATCCTACGGCCTGCTGATCGACCAGATCGGCGAAGTGCTGCGCCTGCCCGAGGCCGGCATGGAGGAAAACCCCGTCAACCTCGACCCGCGCATGGCCAAGCTCGCCGGCGGCGTGCATCGCCTCGACGGCCAGCTCATGGTCGTCCTCGAC
>NZ_PYFW01000023.1 GCF_003020125.1 Bradyrhizobium sp. MOS003
CGGAGGAAGTGCTGCACTCGGCCAAGACGCTGTCGTCCGAAAGCACCCGCCTGCGCGCCGAACTCGATCGGTTCATGGGGAATATCCGGGCGGCGTAAGTTGCCTGGCTTCGCTGCGCGTTAGACGCTCCGCTGTCGCATTCTCCGCTTGTCCGGACGACGGCGGAGTTGGCGCGACGGTCGATTGTAATGGCGCGAGAAAGCGCACCTTAACAACTTCCCGCGTCACCTAACCGCGAGTTGCGACGCCACAAATTTACTACAGCTTATCCTTTGCCAATTACCGTGCAGGCGAGTCAGGAAGCGGGCTGCTTCCGGGCTGCGCCTGGTTTTCCGCGAATGGAATGGGGTGGGGGAAATGTCGGTCAAGTCCGAGTCCAAGTCGACGTCGAAATCGAACCAATCGAAGCTCCCAACCTTGCGCTTTCGCGCAAAAATCATCCTCGGCTTCGTGGCGGTGCTAGCCATCCTCGCCGTCAGCATGGCTTTCGCCTATTTCGGCTTCGAGCGGATCGCGGGCGCCGTGGCCTCCTACCGCGCCAGCGTGTCGGAAGCCGACCTCGCGCGCACGGTCGATCGCGAGCTGGTTGCGTATCAGGGACTGGCTCGGGCCTATACCCTAACGGGTGCGGCAGATGACGAGACTGCAGCCAAGGCCGCCGAAAACAATCTGAAGAGCGCGATCGCCAAGTCGATGTCGGCCACGACCGGCGCCGCCCGCCGTGAGCAGGTCGGCAAGCTCGAGGCGGAGTTCCAGAGCTTCACGAAGGTGTTCGGAGAGATCATCGTCCTGACGCGCGAGAACAACAAGATCGCGGCCGATGAGCTCAACAGCGTCGGCAACAAGATCCGCTTCAAGTTCGACGATCTCGCCGACACTGCCGCGCTGGGGGGGCTGGCATCGGTCCAGACCACGGCCAAGGACATCACCTCGCAATATCTGGCGGTTTCCACCTCGGTCGGTGCCTTCGTGGCCAAGCCGGAGCCGAAGACCGCCGATGGCGTGATCGCCCGCATCAAATTCCTGGAGACCCTGCTGGTCTCGATCTATGCCAATGACCAGAAGATCACCGACCGCGTCACCGAGATCGGCGCTCTGCTGAAGCAGTACCGCACCTCGTTCGCCAAGCTGACCGAAAACGTGAAGATCATCGTCAAGTCGAACGGCGAGATGACCAAGACGGCGGCGACCATTCTCAAACTCTCGGCCGAGCTGCGTTCGGACCTGACCGCCGACCAGCAGCGCATCGAGGCGAGCGCCAACGCGACCATTGGAGAAACCGAGCAGCTGATGCTGATGTTGGCGCTCGGCGGCCTTGCCGTCGGGGCCGTGCTGGCGTTGTGGCTCGGTAACGGTATCTCGCGTCCGATGATCGCGATGTGCAAGGCAATGCGCGAGCTGGCCTCGGGCAATTTCGACGTGGTGCTGCCGGGTCTCGGCCGCAAGGACGAGATCGGCGAGATGGCCGGTGCCGTCGAGGAGTTCAAGGTCCAGGCCGTGGCAAAAGCCGAGCGCGATGCCGCCGCCAGCGAAGCCCAGAACAGGGAGGCGAGCGCTGCCCGCCGCTCCGAGCTGATCCGCTTCGCCGATGATTTCGAGAGCGCGGTCGGCGCCATCGTCTCCAACGTCTCGGCCTCGGCCGTGCAGTTGGAATCGGCGGCGTCCACGCTGACCCGGACCGCAGAGACCACCCAGAGCCTGTCGAGCCAGGTTGCGGGCGTCTCCGAGCAGGCCTCATCCAACATGCAGTCGGTCGCCACCGCGACGGAAGAGCTCTCCGCCTCGGTCGAGGAGATCGGCCGTCAGGTCCGCGACTCCAGCCGGATCGCGGAAGCTGCCGTGGTCCAGGCCAGGGAGACCGACGGCCGCATCGGCAAGCTCTCGCATGCCGCCCAGCAGATCGGCGAGGTCGTCAAGCTGATCACGGCGATTGCCGAGCAGACCAATCTTCTCGCGCTCAACGCCACCATCGAGGCGGCACGCGCCGGTGAAGCCGGCCGCGGCTTCGCGGTGGTCGCCAGCGAAGTGAAGTCGCTGGCGAGCCAGACCGCGAAGGCGACGGACGAAATCTCTTCGCACATCACGGGC
>NZ_PYFW01000024.1 GCF_003020125.1 Bradyrhizobium sp. MOS003
TGAACTGTACCCTATAAAATGGACAGTTTAATAAAAAAGCCCTGAAAAATCAAGCACTTAAAAGGTGGTTCCGATATTCGATCGGAGCCATCTTTTTTAATGTCCACTGATAACGATTATAATTATACTCCTCCATATAATCCTTTATGTTGAGCTCAAGGGATTCAAAGGTTTGACAATCTTTATAATCTAATTCATCTTTCATATGACCAAAAAAGGATTCCATTGGTGCATTGTCTAAACAATTGCCCCTACGGGACATAGATTGTCTGATCCCCATTTCTCTTACACGTTTCTGAAATTCAGGGTGTGTATAATGAATACCTTGGTCTGAATGTAGAAGCGCTTCAGGATGAATGACTTCTCCTAATCTCTCTTTCAAGTTATCTAATGTTTGATAGACGATATCCATTCGTAAAGAGGAAGAGACATGATAGGCTAAAATCTCTCGTGTTGCGCTGTCTTTTACACATGATAAATAAGCCTTCTTTCCTTTTCCATAAAATAAATAGGTAATATCCGTTAACATACTTTTTTCAGGCTCTTCTTGATTGAATTGGCGTTTTAAAAGGTTCGGACATGTTTTATGTTCTTGTGTCGCTTTTGCGATGTGTTTATAAGGATTCGCTCGGCGAATCTTTGTCACAAGGTTATATTTACGCATAATACGGTAAATACGCTTGAGATTCATACAAATTCCTTTTGTCTTTTCCAACACCATTTTGATAGAACGACCACCACATGTTTTCCCTTTTCGATTAAAAATTTCTTGGATCCATTCATAATCTGTTTCATCATTGCGTTCTTTTTCCAGCTGTTTATCTGTCTGATGAAGCCACGCATAGTATCCACTCCGACTTACCCCAGTCAGTGTGCAAAGGTAACGCACCATACGTGGGAATTGGAATCGACGTATGGTTTGTTCAATCAGTGTGTATGTTTCTCGTGGTGTTAACGCTTCTTCTGTAACGCCTGCCTTTCGAGTTCGTCTAACTTTTTTAGGAATGTCAATTCCGCTTCTAAAAACGCAATACGTGCTTCCGCTTTCTTTAATTTTTCA
Organism: Bradyrhizobium sp. MOS003; assembly: GCF_003020125.1. Lineage (GTDB taxonomy): Bacteria > Pseudomonadota > Alphaproteobacteria > Rhizobiales > Xanthobacteraceae > Bradyrhizobium. The sequence goes on from NZ_PYFW01000024.1 coordinate 1,061, forward strand.
TCAGAAGAGAGGGGTTTTTCCGAAGGGCGTCCCGTGCTTCCTTTCCCGCGGCGTTCTGTATAAAAGCCTTCCTCACCAAATTGTTCAAAGGTTCTTCGCCAACGTTTCAAGCATTGTTTTGGTTTCTTCTCACCGATCACAGCTAAGTCAAACCCATTCTCTAAAAAGATTTGGCTAGGACCTTTTCCTTGTTGATTTTCTTTTACCGCTCTTACTTTGAAATCTGAACAATAGCTAATCGAACGGTCCGACGCTTTTAATACATTTTTATTTTTTTCTAGCTGTTTCATTTGAATTTCGTTAAAAATAATTTTACCCATTCTCCGTACCTCATTTCTATCGTTGGTTCCATTATAACGAGGTTTTTTGATAAAAATACACAAAAACCCCGAATCATGGGGCTTTTTTTAAGTGTCCATGATTCGGGGTACAGTTCA
>NZ_PYFW01000003.1 GCF_003020125.1 Bradyrhizobium sp. MOS003
AAAGGAATGGTCGGCTCCCGGGAGATCACGGCATAAGCCGTCCAGCCATCGCGCAGGGAAGGCCGAGTGATCGGCGACACCTGTATGCTGCTGTGCGGTCTTTTTTTGCGCATTATTCGCGCAGCAGACCGCGGGTGCCAGCCGGCACCCGGCCTTCCCTGCGCCCTCTTGGATTTAGGGGGTGGAGTGATCAAGCAAAGCTCGGGCGAATTGCGCCGCGAGAACGCGCAGGCATGTCTGCAAACGAAATGCGAGTTGGAGAGTGCGCAGCCGAAACTCGCTCCGTCATTGCGAGCGCAGCGAAGCAATCCAGAATCCCTCCGCGAAAGGATTCTGGATTGCTTCGTCGCGAGGGCCCCTCGCAATGACGTGGAGAGAGCGTGCGCCACACTCCGCCCTCGTGCCCCGGACGCGGCGCAGCGTCACTGCGTGCCGCAGCGCGTCCGGGACACGAGAGAGGGGGCGTCGCCCTTGCTCCATACCGGCCGCGCAACGACGCGAAACGATCAGACGTGCTGGCCGCCGTTGATGTGGATCTCGGCGCCGTTGACGTAAGAACTGGTGTCCGTGCACAGCACGTAGATGATCTTGGCGACCTCGTCGGGCGTGCCGAGGCGGTGCAGCGGAATCTGCTGATCGACGATCTTTTCGGTGCCGGGCGACAGGATCGAAGTGTCGATCTCGCCAGGTGCGATCGCGTTGACGCGGACGCCGACGCGTCCGAAATCGGACGCCATCTCGCGCGTCAGCGATGCGAGCGCAGCTTTCGACGTGGCGTAGGCGGCGCCGGCGAAGGGATGCACGCGCGAGCCTGCGATCGAGGTGACGTTCACCACGGAGCCCTTGGCGGCCTTCAACTCTTCGATCAGCCCGCGCGCGATCATGATCGGCGCGAAGAAATTGACGTGAAACACGTGCGTCCAGGTATCGAGGTCGGTGTCGACCGAGCCGAGCCGGGAGCCGCCCGGGCCCTTCGGCGAGATCGCGGCGTTGTTCACCAGCGCGTGCAGCATGCCGCCTTCGAGGCGGTCGCGGATATCGGAGATCGCGCGTGTCGTGTCCGCGGGATTGCTGAGATCGACCTGGATGTGATCCTCAGGGCCGGCATCCCATGGACAATCCTCCGGGAACGGATGCCGCGAGCAGGTGATGACACGCCACCCCGCCGAGGAGAAGCGGATCACGGTGGCGTGGCCGATGCCGCGGCTGGCTCCAGTCAGGAGCAGCGTGCGGCGCGGCGCATTGGACGAATGCGGCATGGACATCTTTCAGGTCGCCCTAAAGCTCACGGATACATCCGCGTCTTGGACCACGGTTGGCCGGCCGCGTCACGGCGAAATTCGATGCGGTCGTGCAAGCGGAACGGGCGGTCGTGCCAGAACTCGATCCGCGACGGCGTGATGCGCCAGCCGCTCCAGCCCGGCGGCCGCGGCACTTCGCCGATGACGTGTCTGGCCGCGACTTTCGCGATGGCCTGTTCGAAAGCGAAGCGGCTCTCCAGCTCCTGCGACTGCTTGCTCGCCCAGGCGCCGATCTGCGCCTGCTTCGGTCGCGTCGCGAAATAGGCGTCGGCTTCGGCCTCGGTCACCGGCGTCACGTTGCCGCGGATGCGGACCTGACGGCGCAGCGACTTCCAGTGAAAAAGTAACGCTGCCTTAGGGTTTGCGGCGAGTTCGCGGCCCTTCTGGCTGGCGATGTGGCTGTAGAAGACAAAACCCTCGGTATCGAAGCCCTTCATCAGCACCATGCGCACATCCGGCAGCCCGTCGGGGTCGACGGTTGCGAGCGCCATGGCGTTCGGATCGTTCGGCTCGCTCTTGATCGCCTCGTTCAACCAGGCCTCGAACAGAGCAAATGGTTCATCGGCGGCGGTAAAATCACCGGATGTTAAGGGTGTCTGGTGTTTCATCGAGGTCGTGTCGGTCATGTCTGGAGTCCGAGTTGCGTCCCGCGGCCCAAAACGCGTTGTTGTCCGCTGCCGCCCTATATAGGGCATGGGGATGCGTTGGCCTATCGGCGATCCGGCCGTCGGGCTTCGTGATGACGATGATTTTGATCGGGCTCGGCACCGGCGGCTGCAGCTTTTCCCGCAATGACACCGGCGCCTATGCCAAGGCCGACGACAGCGACCTCACCGGTTCGATCGCGCGGCCGGCGAAGGACGCCCCGCCAACCGAGACCGATCTCGCCTTCGCCCGCAACGCCGCTTCCGACGTCCTCAGCAAGGGCGACAGGGATTCCAGCCAGCATTGGGAGAATCCGGAGACCGGCGCGCGCGGTTCGGTGACGCCGATCGCGCAATCCTATGCCGCCGAGGACGGCCGCAGATGCCGCGATTTCCTGGCGAGCTACGTCAACGGGGCGACCGAAAGCTGGCTCCAGGGCGCCGGCTGCCAAAGCACCCGTGGCCGTTGGGAGATTCATACGCTAAAGCCGTGGCGGAGCTAGGATTCGGTCTGCGGACCTAGTTGCAAAAATGCCACTCCACCCCCACATGGATCGCAGGTGGGGCGGGGAGCCCTTTGAACAATTCGATGTCCTGAAGGAGACGTGACGGATGCGCGACCCCTATGAGGTCTTGGGGGTGCCGCGGAGCGCAAGCGCTGCCGCGATCAAGAGCGCCTATCGCAAGCTTGCCAAGAAGCATCATCCCGACAGCAACAAGGATGACCCGAAAGCCGCCGAGCGCTTCTCCGAGATCAACTCGGCGAACGAGATCCTCGGCGACGAGGACAAGCGCAAGCAGTTCGACCGCGGCGAGATCGACGCCGACGGCAAGCCGCGCTTCCAGGGTTTTCCGGGTGGTGGCGGGCCGCGCGGCCGCGCGGGTCCCGGCGGGTTCGAAAGCTATACGTTCCGCTCCGGCGGCGGTCCCGGCCAGGGCGGCGGCGGGTTCGAGGATATCCTCAACAGCATGTTCGGCGGGGGGATGCGTGGCGCCCGGCCCGGGGCCGGCGGCGGCGCCCAGTTTGAATTCGACACCGGCGGCGTCGGGCTCGATCTCGACGTGAACGTTGCCATGTCCGTCTCGCTGGAAGAGGCGGTCAAGGGCGGCGAGAAGCGCGTCCGGCTGCCGACGGGCAAGGAGCTCAACGTCAAGATTCCGGCCGGCGTCACCGAGGGTCAGCAGATCCGGCTTCGGGGGCAGGGCGAGTCCGCGCAGGGCCATCCGCCCGGTGATCTCCTGATCACCATCAGCATCGCGCCCCACGCCTACTTCAAGATCGAGGGCGCCGATCTGCGGATCGACCTCCCGGTCACGCTCTATGAGGCGGTGCTCGGGGCCAAGGTCCGGGTGCCCACCCTCGGCAATGCCGTGGAGCTCTCGGTTCCGAAGAACACCTCCAGCGGCCGGACCTTTCGTCTCAAGGGCAAGGGCTTGCCGAAGACTGGAGGAACCGGGGATCTCTTCGTCACCATCAGGATTATGCTACCGGACGGGAACGACGCCGAGCTTGAAGCATTGATGGAGAAATGGCGGGACCAGCACCCCTACAATCCACGTAGCGGGCTTGGTTAGGGCAAGATCCGAATCAAAGGGGTTCTCCTAAAGGCCTAGGGCATCGTCGAGGAGATGATGCTCATCATATGCCTGGAGCGTGGTAGCGCTTCGATGCTCGACGTGTCGGTTGCCCGGCGGGGCAGCCGATAAAAAGGTGCGGCCTCGAGAGGGGGACCAGCGCGGTACCAAAAACCCCAATCGAGGCCGCCCGCGTCGATCGGCGGATCGAACGCTGCTCATTTTCGCGTGATCATCCGGTGCGATAATGAGACGCGCCGATGTCTTCATTCCAAATTTTCAATGTCGGAATCTGGGCACCGTGCTCGCACGGTTGTCTAGGTGCCGTTTTTCTCGGCCTGATCATAGACCGCTTGCGCCACCCTGGTCAGCCGGTCGCGATCGCCGCCGCCGCTGACGACGTAGCCGACGCCGCGTTCGGCCCAGAACAATGCGCCGTCCTTGTCCGTGTTGGCGTAACGCATTTGCGTCGCACCATTCTCGGTCTTGGCGGTGTAGATCGTGTAGCGTTCGCCCGAGGCACCCTCATACATCAGGAAAGAGGCCGGCCCGTTCGGACCCGGCAAGAGCCGGCCGCCGACGAGCTTGAGTCCGCTCGCCTCCAGGTTCGGCGCGAACACGGTCCAGCCGCAGCGCCGGGTCAGCCAGGCCTGAAGGTGATCGCGCTCGTTGCCGCCGACCTCGACGGGGTGGCGGACCTCGACGACATAGAGGCGGTGGGCGTCGAGCGCATCCGCCGTAAAGCTCTGGAAGGTCGAGGGGGCATTGGCGGCGCCATGCGCGACCCAGCCGGCCGAGCCGCCGGCGACGAACGCAACCAGCACCGCCGCGGCGGCGCCATAGAGCCACTGGCGCGGGCGGCGTTCCAGCCGCTCGAGCTCCAGCCGTGCCGGCACCGGCTCCTGGGCGATAGCGTCGTAGCGGGCGTGCAGCATCTCAGCCATGGCGCGCCAGGACTGCACGCGCTCGGCCTCATCGGGGTGGGCGGCAAGCCAGGCCTCGACGTCGGCGCGGCGCTCGGCCGGCAGCTCGCCGTCGACATAGGCGTGCAGTTCGTCCTCGGTCACTGGGATCTTGCGGTCGTTCATATCGATCGTCTCTGGCTCTGTGGCCCTAAATGTCGTTCAAAGCTCAACTTCGCGTAGCTCATCAGCATGCTGGGGGCGGACGACACGCGTGCATCAAACCTGCCATCATTTCACCCGCCTGAGCGTCGGGCGCTCGCCCTCCAGCGAGGCCTTGACGTGGGCGCGGGCGCGGGCGAGGCGCGACATCACGGTGCCGATCGGCACGCCCTGGATGTCGGCGACCTCGCGGTAGCTCATGCCCTCCAGCATGACGAGGAGCAACACCGAGCGTTGCTCCTCGACGAGCGTCGCCAGCGCCCTCTCGATGTCGCGCCCTTCGGCTTCGGTGCCGCTGGCATCCGGGTTGTTCTCCGTCAACTGCATGAATTGCGGCCGCCTCGCCAGCGAGCGCCGCCTGTTCTTGTTGAGGTTGGTCAGGATCGTGTAGAGCCAGCTCCTGACGTCGCCTCCGAGAAACAATCGCTCCGAACGCAGTGCCCGCACTAGCGTGTCCTGCACCAGATCGTCGGCCGCGTCCGCGTCGCGCGTGAGCGCGCGGGCGTAGCGGCGCAACGCCGGGATCATGGCTTCCACACTCTGGCGAAACGCACTCATTGCGGTCTTGACGTCCTGGTATCAGGCGCGAGCGCCTCAACGATCATAACACCCGAACGGAACGGCTATTCCGCCGCTCGAAACAGCGTTAACGCGGCGTATTAGGGCTGTACCGCGAGGGAGGGCTGGTGTACCTCCAGGCCTCACCAAGAGTTCGACGGGACGTTCAAAAATGGCGCAGAATTCGGGTCTGATGCAAGGCAAGCGCGGAGTGGTCCTCGGCGTTGCCAACAACCGCTCGATCGCCTGGGGCATCGCCAAGGCATGCCACGCCGCCGGCGCCGAGCTCGCCTTCACCTATCAGGGCGATGCGCTGAAAAAGCGCGTCGAGCCGCTCGCCGCCGAGATCGGTGGCCTCGTGCTCGGCCATTGCGACGTCACGGATGCCGCGACCATCGATGCCGCGTTCGCGGTGCTGCAGGAGAAATGGGGCAAGATCGACTTCCTCGTGCATGCGATCGCCTATGGCGAGCAGCTCGACGGCCGCTACGTCGACACCACGCAGGAGAATTTCTCCAAGTCGATGCTGATCTCCTGTTACTCGTTCACGGCCGTGGCGCAGCGCGCCGAGAAGCTGATGACCGACGGCGGCTCGCTGATCACGCTGAGCTATTACGGCGCCGAGAAGTGGATGCCGCATTACAACGTGATGGGCGTTGCCAAGGCGGCACTCGAAGCCAGCGTGCGCTATCTCGCCGCCGACCTCGGCGAGAAGAACATCCGCGTCAATGCGATCTCGGCAGGTCCGATCAAGACGCTGGCGGCGTCCGGCATCGGCGACTTCCGCTATATCCTGAAGTGGAACGAGGCCAACGCGCCGCTCCGCCGCAATGTGTCGACCGAGGACGTCGGCGGCAGCGCGCTGTATCTCCTCTCCGACCTCTCGCGCGGCGTCACCGGCGAGGTGCATCACGTCGATTCCGGCTATCACGTGCTCGGCATGAAGCGGCCTGACGCGCCGGACATTGCGTTCGGCAGCAAGGACTAGCCATAGATCTGGAATGCCCGTGCCCACGATCTATTACCTTCGTCACGGCGAGACCGAGTGGAATGCGCTCGGCAGGCTTCAGGGCACCAAGGACATTCCGCTGAACGCGCGCGGCCGCGATCAGGCCATGCAGGCCGGCGGCGTGCTGGCGGACCTCTTCAAGCGCGACGACAAGGACAAGGCGGCGCTACCTTACGTGTCGAGCCCGCTCGGCCGTGCACGCCAGACCATGGAGCTCGCGCGCGGCAAGCTCGAATTGCCGCTTGCTGAATACGCGCTCGACGATCGCCTGCGCGAGATCGGCTACGGCGTCTGGGAGGGGCTGACGCTGGCCGAGAGCGAGGCCAAAGATCCCGAAATCTACGCCAGGCGCCTCGCCGACAAATGGACGGTGGGACCTGTGGGCGCGGAGACCTACGCTGACGTGCAGGTCCGCGTGCGCGCTTGGTACGACCAGCTTCGGACCGACACCGTCGCGGTGGCCCATGGCGGCACCTGCCGGGCCCTGATGGTCTCGCTCGGCCTGGAGACGCCGGCGAGCGCCGCCGAGCTCTATATCGAGCAGGGCGCCGTCTACGTGTTTCGTGAGGGGCGGCTGGAGAAGTTCAGTTAAGCCCGGCGCGCTGCCCCATCTTGGGCCGTCATGCCCGGGCTTGTCCCGGGAATCCACGCACTTACTCGCTCGTGGCGGCCCGGAACGTGGATGGCCGGGACAGGCCCGGCCACGACGACTGCGGGCATATTTGACGCATATTTCGGGGCGAGCTAAGTCAGCACTGACTTACGATCCAGCGAGCAGCGATGTCCTTCAACACCTTCGGCCACATGTTCCGCGTCACCACCTTCGGCGAGAGCCATGGAGTGGCGATCGGCTGCGTGGTCGATGGCTGTCCGCCGATGATCCCGCTCACCGAGGCCGACATCCAGCAGGACCTCGATCGCCGCCGGCCAGGCCAGTCGCGCTTCACCACCCAGCGCCAGGAGCCGGACCAGGTCAAGATCCTGTCCGGCGTGATGGCGCATCCGGAGACCGGCGTGCAGGTGACGACGGGCACGCCGATCGGACTCCTGATCGAGAACACCGACCAGCGCTCGAAGGACTATTCCGAGATCAAGGACAAGTTTCGTCCGGGTCACGCCGACTTCACCTATGAGGCCAAATATGGCCTGCGCGATTATCGCGGCGGCGGCCGCTCCTCGGCGCGCGAGACGGCGACGCGCGTCGCCGCGGGTGCCATTGCGCGCAAGGTGCTGCCTGACGTGAAGGTGCGCGGCGCACTGGTGCAGATCGGCCCACACAAGATCGACCGCGCGAAATGGGACTGGGACGAGATCGCCAAGAATCCGTTCTTCTGCCCTGACAAGGACAAGGCCGCGTTCTTCGAGACCTATCTCGACGGCATCCGCAAGAGCGGCTCCTCGATCGGCGCGGTGATCGAGGTGGTCGCCGAAGGCGTACCGGCCGGCCTTGGTGCGCCGATCTACGCCAAGCTCGATTCCGATCTGGCGGGCGCGATGATGACCATCAACGCGGTGAAGGGCGTCGAGATCGGCGCCGGTTTCGGCGCCGCCGAGCTGACCGGCGAAGAGAACGCCGACGAGATGCGCACCGGCAATGACGGCACGCGCTTTTTGTCCAACCATGCCGGCGGCGTGCTGGGCGGCATTTCCACGGGGCAGCCGATCGTGGTGCGTTTCGCAGTGAAGCCGACCTCCTCGATCCTGCAGCCGCGTCTCACGGTCGATCGCAAAGGTGCGGACACCGAGATCTTTACCAAGGGCCGCCATGACCCCTGCGTCGGCATCCGCGCCGTCCCCGTCGGCGAAGCCATGATGGCCTGCGTGCTGGCCGATCATTTGCTGAGGCATCGCGGACAGGTCGGCTGATCGCCCATCTTCACGCTGGCGGGACCGTCGTCGATCCGGCACGATGTGACCATGAGCAGCGTTTCACATCATGATGTCGTCGACTGGCTGATCTCGGCCCGGCACCCCATGGACAATCCCGAAGGCTGGATGGCCGAGTGCTGCGAGCGCATGGTCGAGGCCGGACTGCCACTCTGGCGCGTCGGGGTCTTCATCCGGACGCTGCATCCGGAGGTGTTCGGCCGCAACTTCATCTGGACCGAGGGCGTGTCGGGCATCCAGATGGGCACGGTCGACTTCGAAATCCAAACCACCCCGGAGTTCCAGGCCAGCCCCCTCAGCATCGTGTTCAGCGACGAGGTCGAGGTGAGGGGCAATCCGCATGGTCCCGAGGCCGAGCGCTTTCCGGTCCTGCTCGATCTCAGGAACGAGGGCGCGACCGACTATCTGGCGCTGCCGCTTCACTTTCTCGACGGCACGCTTCACGCGATGAGCGTGAGCACACGGCAGCCTGGCGGCTTCGATCCGGAGCAGATCGCGGCGCTTCGCGTGATCATCGAACCGCTGGCGCGCATCATCGAGATCATCTCGCTTCGCCGTACCGCCGAGATGCTGCTCGACACCTATGTCGGCAACCGCGCCGGCGCGCGCATCCTCGGCGGCCAGATCCGCCGCGGCCACAACGACACCATGCAGGCCGCGATCTGGCTGTCGGATCTGCGCGGCTTCACCGCGCTGTCGGACCGGCTGCCGGCCGAGACCGTGGTCGAGATCCTCAATCAGTATTTCGACTGTCAGGTCGCCGCGATCCGCGGCCATGGCGGCGAGGTGCTGAAATTCATGGGCGACGGCCTGCTCGCGGTGTTTCCGATCGACGAATATGTCGGCGACGCAGCCCATGTTTGTTCGCGCGTGCTGGAGGCGGCGCGCGAATCCCGCGCCAGCGTCGAGGCGCTCGCCTTTCCGGTCGGCGACGTCGTCGAGCGCTTCCGCTTCGGCGTCGCGCTGCACGTCGGCAATATCCTCTACGGCAATATCGGCGGCGGCAACCGCCTCGACTTCACCTGCATCGGACCGGCCGTGAACCTTGCCGCGAGGCTCGAGAAGATCACGGGTCGGCTGGGACGGACCGTCGTCGCCTCGGAAGGTTTCGCCAATGTCGGCCGACACGATTGGCACGAACTCGGCGAATTTCCGATCGCAGGATTTTCCAAGGCGCAGCGTGTGTATGGACTCCGTGAGGAGACGCCGGCGGTGATGGCCTAGCGGACGGCATCGTCGGCGGAACTAGTCAATGCGGACATAGGACTGTCTCAGACCAAGAGTCAGGATCGTCAGAGTGATCCACAGCCGCAGCATCGCAAAACTGAAGATGAAGCAGAAATAGATCAGGTTCTTGGTGAACTGCGTCGCCGACGAGGTCTGCCAGAAATTCCAGATCGCGATCCGCACGGCTTCCTGTCCATAGGCGAGGGCGACGTTGACCGCGCCGAGCACGATGACGGCTGCGCCGAGCCACAGCCCGCGCCGCACGAATTCGCCGATCGCGGCGAACAGGGCGACCTTGCCGTCGTCGCGCTCGGCGCGGACGATCATGAGCAGCACGAGTGCGGCGATCCATGCACTCCAGAACCGACCGGGATGGGTGAACTGGTCGAATGCCATGCCGTCGAGGCCCGCCATCAGATGATACGAAGCCTCGTAGCCGATCGCTGCGGCGCTGAGCGCCGCTGTGATCATCACGAGCATGATCCGCCACAGGATCGAGAAGGAGAGCTTGAACTGTTCGCCCAATGTCAGCGTGCCGAGCGAGGATTGGCCGCCGGCAGCCTCGATCGATTGTCGTGCCGTCGCAAAGAAGGCCAGCAGCACCGAAATGTCGGCGACGATGATGGCCGGCAGCGCCACGGCGCCGCCGCCGAACGCGATCACGCGCATTGCAGCCGCCAGGATCAGCCAGGGCAGGGCGTGCAGCAGCTTGAACGGACCAAACGAGGTTTCGGGGCGGGCTGGCTCGAGTGCGAGCTGTTTGCGCAGTGCGACTGTCATCGCGTTGTGGTGGCACAGGAGATTAAACCTGCGGTAGCGCCGATAGCTAAAATTGATCCGAAGGGGCAGACCGGCCTTTATTCCTCCGGTTCGGTCGTGAACAGCAGCGGATAGCCCTTGGCGCGGCCGGCATCGGTGGCGCGGGTGGCCTTGGTCTCGGCGACGTCCTTGGTGAACACGGCGACGACGCAGGCGCCGAGTTTGTGCGCAGTGATCATCACCTTGTAGGCCTGATCCTCCGTCATGCGGAATTCGGCCTTGAGGATCATGGTGACGAACTCGCGCGGCGTGTAGTCGTCGTTGATCAGGATGACCTTGTGCAGCTTCGGCCGCTCGACCTTGGTCTTGGTCCTAGTCCTGATTTTGGGCTTGGCGGTGGTGTCGTTCATCGCGTCCGAAACACTGTGATGAGCGAGCGTACCATAGCGCAGGAGGGGGAGGCTCTCCAAGATGGGTGCCCGGTCCCATCATGCAGCTGCGGCCGGGCAGGAATGCATCGCACGCCCGCTTCGCTCATGGAAGCGCGCGGACGAGATGGAGCGCGGCGACCAAAGCCGCCACCGACAATGCGACGGATGCGACCATATAGGCGGCTGACGCCCATGTCTGCCCGCGCTCGATCAGGTACCAGGCATCCAGCGAGAAGGTCGAGAACGTGGTGTACCCGCCGCAGATTCCAACGGTGAGAAAGATGCGTGCGGCTTGCGGAAGGTTCCATCTGGTCGCGAACAGAGCGGTGAACGTGCCGATCAGGAACGATCCGGTCACGTTGATGATCAAGGTACCCCAGGGAAAATCCGCGCCGAACGCCCGGCCCGAACCGATCGCGACGAGATAACGGACGACGGCGCCGAGCGCCCCGCCGCCGGCGACGGCGAGAATGTATTGAATGTTCAAAGTCTCGTTCCCTTGTTTGCGAATTGCATCATTTGTCCCCCGCTGCCAGACCGTTGCCGACGGCCAAGAGTCCTACGAGCGCGATCAATGCGAATCCGAGCCCTGCGAGGAATGTGCCGGCCGGACCATAGGCATCCCACAGCGCGCCGGCGATCACGCTCGCGGCCAGCAAGGCAAGGCCGGTGAACAGGTTGAAATAGCCGAACGCGGTGCCGCGCAGGCTGGGCGGCGCGGCGTCGGCGACGAGCGCCGAGAGCAATCCTTGCGTCAGTCCCATATGCAGCCCCCACAGCACGACGCCGAGTGCGAGGCCGCCGAGGCTCGGCAGCAGCGCGAGCGCGAGATCGGCTCCCGCGAGGAACACGAGTCCGAGCGCGAGCAGGCCGGTCCGGTTGATCCGGTCGGAGAGCACGCCGGCCGGATAGGCCGACAGCGCGTAGACGACGTTCATGAGCACCAGGACGGCCGGCACCCACATCACATTGAGCCCGATGTTCTGTGCGCGCAGGATCAAGAAGGCCTCGCTGAAGCGCGCGAGTGTGAAGACGATTCCGACGGCCACGACGCGCCAATAGACCGCACCGAGCTGCCGCATCGCGGCGAGATTGAGTGGATTCCTGGCCGCCTCCCGGCTTGGGTCCGGCTCGGGCTCGCTCACGGCAAAGGCGATCAGGCCGAACGACAGGAAGGCCGGCAGCACCGCGAACCAGAACACGAGAGCGAAATTGTCCGCCGTCCACCACATCAGGCCGATCGCCAGAAGCGGCCCGACGAAGGCGCCGATGGTGTCGAGCGACTGCCGCAGGCCAAAGCTGGCCCCGCGCAGTCCGACGGGGACAATATCGGCGATCAGCGCATCGCGCGGCGCGCCGCGGATGCCCTTGCCGATGCGATCGACGAAGCGCGCCGCCACCAGCCATTCGACGCTGGACGCAAGCGGGAAGAGCGGCTTGGTGAGGGCCGCGAGGCCATAGCCGAGCGCCGCGAGCAGCTTGCGCTTGCCGAGCCAGTCGGACAACGCGCCGGAAAAGATCTTGGTGATCGAGGCCGTCGCCTCCGCGATGCCCTCGATGAAGCCGACGGTGAGCGTCGAAGCGCCGAGCACGGTGACGAGATAGACCGGCAGCAGCGCGTGGATCATCTCTGAGGAGATGTCCATCAGCATCGAGACGAAGCCGAGCACCCAGATCCCCCTGGGCAGCGCGCGACGTGCAGCATTCGGTGTCGTCGTCACGTCTTCGTCTTCTCCTGGCCTTTGCACCAGACAACAAAAAAACCCGCCATTGGCGGGTTTGTCCATGCTCCCGCCGAAGGCAGAGGCGCAAAAATCGCCCCTCCTCAAGCAGGAGTCATCAGCCCATCACGGTCCAAGATCGGGTTCAAGACCGGCGGGCGGTTATCGGGGGACTCCATCCCCATCTCTGTGGCCAACCTAGCATGGAAATCGTGCCGGACAAGTGGGTGGAGCGCCCCGTCCCGCGGCTGGTCGTTCCGACTTCGCGCATCGTGAGCCCCGATGATGCGAGCAATTTGGCGCGTTCCGACAGACGAGCGCGGAACACCGTGGCCGCTTTGCGCAAGGCGCGTGCACTTCCAAGCCGCAATTCCTTAACTCGAATGTGAAGCGCAAGCGATCTTCGCCCTTTGCGGCTCGGCGATTGCATGTCACCATCGCGTCATACGACGGGAGACTGCGATGCGCATGCTGTTCTCGATCGGGGCTGTGCTGGTGGCCGGCATGTTTGCCGGAGGGGATGTCGCGGGCATCGCGGCACCGGGACCAAAATTCGAACCGCCAAAGAACGAGCCGCAGCGGCTTGCGGCCGACAGGGACGCGCAGACGGTCGACGTCGAGCTGATCCTCGCCGTCGACGTGTCTTACTCCATGGACATGGACGAGCTCGCGATCCAGCGCGAAGGCTACGCGCAGGCGATCCAGTCGAAGGAGTTCCTTCAAGCGCTGAAGCTCGGCCCGAACGGCCGGATCGCGGTGACCTATTTCGAGTGGGCCGCCTCGAGCGACCAGAAGATCATCATCCCCTGGCGGCTGGTCGACGGCCCCGAGACGGCGGACGCGGTCGCCGCCGAAATCATGAAGACGCCGATCCGGCGCGCCTCGCGCACCTCGATCTCCGGCGCGATCACGTTCGCGATGCCGCTGTTCGACGAGGATCCCTATCGGGGCCTGCGCCGCGTCATCGACATCTCCGGCGATGGCCCCAACAACAATGGCGGCCCGGTCACGGTGGCGCGGGATGCCGCGCTGGAGAAGGGCATCGTCATCAACGGCCTGCCGATCATGGTCAAGGAGCCGTCCTATTCGACCATGGATATCGACAATCTCGATTTCTACTACGAGGACTGCGTCATCGGCGGTCCCGGCTCCTTCGTCATCACGATCAAGGATCGCGACAAGTTCAAGGAGGCGATCCGCACCAAGCTGCTGATGGAGGTCGCCGGCCGCACGCCGGAGCGTCCCGTGATGCGGGTCGCCGACAAGGAGCCGCGCGTCAACTGCCTTATCGGCGAGAAGATCTGGTCGGACCGTTGGGGGCGCTAAACCCGGTGAGACCTTTTGACCGCCCGGCCGATAAAGAATTTAACCATTCGTTTACCGACGCCGGGTCCTAATCTCATAGTTTCTGTTCGTTTCAAGTCGGCATCCTGACATTGCCGAAGCGAGCAAAGCGGGTTGTCAGGCCCGTCCGAGCAATGCCATGGCCGTCATCTCATCGAGCACCAACCAGATATCGCCCGCCAACGAGCGCCTGTATCACCAGAGCGCTCTGGTCGGCGACTGGAAGGGCAATTGGGTGGGCAACGGCAACCAGCCCGTCGGCTTCAAGGTCGTGAACATCCGCGGCTCCCGGGCGCAGGTCGAGTACACCCATAACGGCCGTACCGATCGCGGCTTTGCCCAGGTCCAGGGCACCCTCATCACCTTCGGCGGCGTTACCGTCGGTACCAAGGACGGCAAGAACATGGTGCTGCTGTTCTCGGTGGGGGGCGCCGGCAAGCAGACCGCGAACCTCGAGAAGCAGGCCCCGCCGGCTTCCGACAGCAATCTCATGGGGAGTTGGGGCGGCTATTCCAGCGACAACGGCAAGAGCGCGAGCTTCAGGGTGCTCGCGGTCGATGGCAAGGAAGCGCAGGTCAGCGTCACCACCGACGGCATCACGCGCCAGGGAACCGGCTACGTCTACAAGAACGTCATCATGTTCGGGCAGACGCAGATCGCGACCGACGATGGGCAGAACGGCAAGATCATCTACCAGGTCGGCACCAAATCCTTCATGGTGCCGGTGACGAAATATCCACCGGCCGACACGTCGTCCACCGTCGACCGGACGGCATAGCATTCACGGCCGCGATGCGCCGGATTGCGCCGGTGGTTTTAACTGTCGGTCGCCTCTCTCAGAATCGTGCAGGCCTGTGCGAAGCCGCCGACACCGATCGATCGCCAAGCTGCGGCTGCGACGTTGGGGGGGCGCTCCGCTGGCATTGGGGACGTTCGAGGCGTATAATCGCAAAGATCCTCACGGTAGCCTTCTATGCCCAGCCTCGTCTCGTCACGTCGTCTTGCAACTCTGCTTGCCGTGCTTTGCCTGACCGCAGCACCCGCCTATGCGCAGGTCGCGCCGCTGCGATATTGGATCCCCGGCGGGCCTTTCGGCCTCGGCGGTAGCCCGGGCCAGAGTTCCGATCCTGACGGTCATTTCGCCGGCTTCAATGCCGGCGGTGCAAATTGGCGCAGCGGGTCGAACGGCTTCTTCGTCGGCAACCAGCGCGGCAGCCTCAATTGGAGCGGGCTCAGTCAGACCGGCCTCGGTCAGAACGGACTTGGTCAGAACGGACTTGCCGGCAATTTCAGCGCGCTCTCATATGACGGCACGCAGTTCGGCTACAACACCAAGACGATGGGCGGCATGCCCGTGACATTCTTTGCCGGTTTCGACACGTTGAAATATGGCAATGGCATCGGCAGCTCGGTTGCGCCGTTGACCGGCGCGGCACCCGGCACCAGCGCATTTGCCGGTGTCGAATTCAAGCCGACCTCAAACCTCAGCCTGTCGTTCGGAGCCGGTTTCATCCAGCAGGATTCCGGCCGCATGGATAGCGATATCAGATCGAACATGCTGCCCGGCGAGTCGCCGGCCCTGAGCGGCCTGCGGCGTTAGGATCGCATCACCAGTTCCGGCGGACGTCGCAGCGATTTCGGCAGGTCCGGGCCGTAACCGAAGCGCATTACGATATCGGCGCGCCGCTCGCCGAGCCCGAGCGAGGTCGCAAATTGCGGCCTCAGCCTTGCCACTTCCACCGGCTGGTTGACGAAGGAATATTTGAGTCCCAGTGCGGTCGCCTGCAAGCCGAAGCGCTGGCAGGCACGGCCGACCGCGATCCAGTGCGATTTGTCGCTGCGATCTGCCGCGAGCACGACGACGCCCGCGGAGCTGGCAAGCTGTTCGCGATATCTCTTGTTTTCTCCGCTCTCGGTGAAGAAGAACTTTAGCAGCGGCCGCGCCAGCCATGACGGCAGGGACGGATTTCCCGACGCAGGCGAGAACAACCCGTCCGTGGTCGCGAGCGCCTCGCTCTCGTTGAAACGAAGCCAGCTCACGAGCTCACGCATGAAGGCCTTGTCGCGCATTTGCGCCGAGTTACCTTCGAGCACATAGTCGGTGACCCCGGCGATGGCGGTGCGCTCGGTCATCAGGATGGCCGTGACATCAGGTTCGCGACAGGCGTTCTCGAGCTGGCGCAAGATCTCGGGCGTCGCCGGCTTGCCGTCGAACGTAGCGCGGGTGCATTGCCTGGCTGGAATTGCGGTCGCCAACGCCGATGCGGCCGGCGGGGCCTGCTCGAGCGCGATCACGATCCGGTCGCCGTCGAGGACCGGATCAGCGCGCCAGCCCAGCGTGGATGCGGCGAGGATGAGGTTTTCGGCGGCGCAGCCGAGACTGACGAAGAGGTGATGATCGTCCGGATCGACGGCGGGACAGCGGCGCGCGAAGTCCGGCGCGATCGCGATCTCGTTGCCGCGAGCGGAGAAGATCCACGGCTGGGTGTTGTGGCTGTTGGCGGCGAGGGTGGCAAAGCGCACGAGCTCGCGATCCCGAGGTACGGCCTGCAGCGGAACGCGTGATGACGTCGCCGCTTCGTCATAGGTCATGGCCGCAGCTACAGCTGGGCCACCAACGGCTGCAGTCGAAAGTCCGAGCGCTGCCGCGATGAATTGACGTCGGTCAACCACGAAGGTTCGCTCCACGTTGAATTTGCGCAGGACGCTTTTAGCGCTGGTGGAAGGCGTAGCAATTGACAGGCCTCAAGGTCGGAGACCCCTCGCTCTACCGCGTGAACTTGGCCACCAGCTCCACATGCGGCGTGTGCCGGAACTGATCGACCGGCACGACGCTGTCGATCTTGTAGCCGCCATCGATCAACAGCCGCGCGTCGCGGGCAAAGGTCGCGACGTTGCAGGACACCGCGACCACCACGGGGACCTTGCTCGCGGCGAGCTTCAGCGCCTGCGCCTGCGCGCCCTGGCGCGGCGGGTCGAACACCACGGCCTCGAAATCACGTAGCTCCGGCGGCACCAGCGGGCGGCGGAACAGATCGCGCGGCTCTGCCTTGATCGGCTTCAGGCCCGGCGTGCGTGCGGCCTTCGCGAGTGCGGTGATGGCGCCGGCGTCGTTGTCGAAAGCGGTGACGCGGGCCTTCTCCGCGAGTCGCAGAGCGAACGGCCCGACGCCACAGAAGAGGTCGAGAACCTCCTTGGCCTTGCCGATGCGTTCCGCGACGAGCGCTGCCAGCGTCTCTTCGCCCGCGACGGTTGCCTGCAGGAAAGAGCCCGGCGGCAGCGTCACCTCAGCGCGGCCCATCATGATTGTCGGCGCCAGGCGTTGCAGCACCAATTCGCCATGGCGCGTCAGTCGCGCCAGGCGGTGCTGCTCGGCGACGCGCGAGAGCGCGGTGACGAGCGGCGTCGGCAGCGGGCCGGAGCCGCGGACGTCGACATCGAGGCCGTTGGCGGTGGCGGTGACCTGGATGTCGAGCGGCTTGGTCACCGGCATCCTGGACGTCAACGGCTCCGCCAGCGCCCAGGCGGCTTCGAGCGCGCCATTCAGCGCCGGATCGAGGATCGGGCAACGATCGATCGGAATGACGTCGTGCGAGCTCGTCGCCGAGAAGCCGACCTTGAGGACGTCATGTGTGCCGAAGCGGCCGTGCAGCGTGATGCGCCTGCGCCCGGCGCCATGGGCATCGACCAGCGGTGCGACCTCGCAATCGATGCCGGCCTGTGCCAGCGTCTCGACCACGATGCCGCGCTTCCAGGCCCGATACGGCTCGGCCGCCCAATGCTGGATGGCGCAGCCGCCGCAGACGCCGAAATGCGGACAGAACGGCGCGATCCGCTCGGGGCTTGCGACGTCGACCGCGAGCAGCTTGCGGCGGTCGGGATGGTTGCCCAGGACGTGATCGACCTCGACGGTCTCGCCGCCAAGCGTGTAGGGCACGTAGACCGCATCACCGGCGTCGAGGCAGACACCGTCGCCGCGATGGCCGACATGATCGATCCTGATGCGCTCAACCACGACGCGCGCCCAGGAAGAATTCGACATTGCCGTCGCCGCCCGTAATCGGCGAGGGGAATACGTCGGTGTCGGTGCAGCCGAGCGAAGCGGCAAAGGCTGCGATGTCGTCGCAGATCTCCCGGTGCACGGCGGCGTCGCGGACGATGCCCTTCTTGTTGTGCTTCCTGTCAGCCTCGAATTGCGGCTTGATCAGCGCCAGCAGGCTCATCGGCGCGGCCGCGAGCGACAGCGCCACCGGCAACACTGATTTCAGCGAGATGAAGCTGACGTCGATGACGACGACATCGGGCCGCGCCGGCAGCCGTTTGCCGTCATAGCTGCGAATGTCGGTCGCTTCCATCGACACGATCTTGGAATGGCCGCGCAGCGAGGGATGCAACTGGCTGGTGCCGACATCGATGGCGAACACCAGGCTCGCGCCGTTCGCCAGCAGCACCTCGGTGAAGCCGCCGGTGGAAGCGCCGATGTCGAGGCAGACATGGTCCTCGATCTCGATACTGTAGCGCTCCAGCGCTCCGGCGAGCTTGACGCCGCCGCGCGAGACGTAGGGGTGCGCGGGCTCGGCCTGGATCACCGCGTCCTCGGCGATCGTCTCCGATGGCTTTGCGACCTGCCTGTCGTCGGCCGTGACGAGACCCGCCTCGATCGCCGCGCGCGCCCGCGCGCGGCTCTCGAACAGGCCGCGCTCGACCAGCAGAACATCCGCGCGCTTGCGGGCAGGGGACATCGGATCTCCGGAGAAGGGTTCGAACGCTTATGTAGCGATCAATCGCGCGGCCGCTATCCGGACGCAAGCCTCGAACGCCGCCAGATCGTGCCAGACGTCGATCGGCATCGCGACCGGCGTCACCAGCGGACAGCCGTGCAGCTCCAGCGCATAGATCATCATGAGGTTGTCGACGAGGCCGAAATCCTCGACCGTCAGTCCCTGTGCGTCGACCAGCCGTCCGTCCTCGGACCTGACGTCCATGAAACGACCGACACGGTCGGCATAGGTGGCGCCGTCGTTGGAATAGGCCAGGCAGAATCTGCGTCGCCCGGCCATGTAGCCGAGCTCATAAACCGTGCCGGGATCGGCGCCGGCGCCGCGGAACGGGGTGAGGTTGGCAATGATGGCGTCGGCCGCATCCATCATCGCCTCGTTGCCGCAAAAGATCTGCCGCGCGGCATCGGGCGCGTCGAGGTCGATCGCGTTGTCGAGGGGATAGAGGCCGGTGAGCCCGTAGCGCTCGCAGATCGCGACCTTCTGGCGGCCGATCTCGACCGCATCCGGCAGGAACACGTCGGGGCCTGCCAGATAGATTTTCATGGCTGACTGCTTCGGAGAAATTCAGGCGGGCTGCGTACCGCGGCGAAAGCTGCGCTCCCTCCCCGCCTGCGGGGGAGGGCCGGGGAGAGGGTGTCTCGGCAAGCGAGGACCCCCACAAGAGGCGAAAGCCCTCACCCGGATCGCTTACGCGATCCGACCTCTCCCGCAAGCGGGAGAGGTAAAGAAAGCAGCCTCAGGCCAGCTTGACCGTCTCGGCCTTGACGTCCTTGCCGAGCGCTTCGAACACCTTGGCGACGATGCCCTTGGCGTCGAGACCGGCGCGGCCATACATCGCGGCCGGGGTGTCGTGGTCCTGGAACACGTCGGGCAGCACCATCGAGCGGAACCTGACCATGCCGGTGTCGAGCGCGCCCTGATCGGTCAGGTACTGCGCGACGTGCGAGCCGAAGCCGCCGACCGAGCCTTCCTCGATCGTGATCAGCACGTCGTGGTCGCGGGCAAGCTTGAGCACCAGTTCGGTATCCAGCGGCTTCATGAAGCGTGCATCGGCGATCGTGGTCGACAGGCCGTGGGCTGCGAGCTCGTCGGCTGCCTTCTCGCATTCGGCGAGGCGCGTGCCGAAGGAAAGCAGGGCGATCTTGCTGCCCTGGCGGACCACGCGACCCTTGCCGATCTCGAGCGGAATGCCGACTTCCGGCATCTCGACGCCGCGGCCTTCGCCGCGCGGATAGCGCAGCGAGCTCGGACGGTCGTTGATGGCGACCTGGGTCGCCACCATGTGCACGAGCTCGGCTTCGTCGCTAGCTGCCATAATCACCATGTTCGGAAGGCAGCCGAGATAGGCGTTGTCGAACGAGCCGGCATGCGTGGCACCGTCGGCGCCGACGAGGCCGGCACGGTCGATGGCGAAGCGGACGGGCAGGCTCTGGATCGCGACGTCATGCACGATCTGGTCGTAACCGCGCTGCAGGAAGGTCGAGTAGATCGCGCAGAACGGCTTGTAGCCTTCGGTCGCAAGACCCGCGGCGAACGTCACCGCGTGCTGCTCGGCGATGCCGACGTCGAAGGTGCGGTCGGGGAACGCCTTGTTGAAGATGTCGACACCGGTGCCCGACGGCATCGCAGCGGTGATGGCGACGATCTTGTCGTCCTTCTCCGCTTCCTTCACG
Source organism: Bradyrhizobium sp. MOS003 (assembly GCF_003020125.1). Lineage (GTDB taxonomy): Bacteria > Pseudomonadota > Alphaproteobacteria > Rhizobiales > Xanthobacteraceae > Bradyrhizobium. The sequence goes on from NZ_PYFW01000003.1 coordinate 20,035, forward strand.
AGGCTCTGGCCGAACACGTTCTGGTAGGCCGGCGCGTTCGGCTTGGACTTGGCTTGCGTGCCGGTGGCGACGTCGAACTTGACGACCGCGTGGTACTTGTCGGCGGACGCTTCTGCCGGACCGTAGCCCTTGCCCTTCTGCGTCACGACGTGGACCAGGATCGGGCCGGTCTCCATGTCGCGTACGTTCTTCAGCACGGGCAGCAGATGATCGAGGTTGTGACCGTCGATCGGGCCGACATAGTAGAAGCCGAGTTCCTCGAACAGCGTGCCGCCGTCCATCATGAAGCCGCGCGAATATTCCTCGACGCGGTTGGCGCGGCTGGCGATGACCTTGGGCAGACGCTGATTGATCTGCTTGGCGGCCTCGCGCAGCGTGCGATAGGTCTTGCCGGAGTAAAGGCGCGACAGGTAGGCGCTCATGGCGCCGACCGGCGGTGCGATCGACATGTCGTTGTCGTTGAGGATGACGATCAGGCGCGAGTTCATCGCACCCGCATTGTTCATCGCTTCGTAAGCCATGCCGGCCGACATCGAGCCGTCGCCGATGACTGCAATCACGTTGTTCTTGCCGCCGGAGAGGTCGCGCGCCACGGCCATGCCGAGGCCAGCGGAGATCGAGGTCGAGGAATGCGCCGCGCCGAACGGATCGTAATCGCTCTCGCTGCGCTTGGTGAAGCCGGACAGGCCGCCGCCGGTGCGCAGCGTGCGGATGCGGTCGCGCCGGCCGGTGAGGATCTTGTGCGGATAGGCCTGGTGGCCGACGTCCCAGATCAGCCGGTCGCGCGGCGTGTCGAAGACATAATGGATCGCGGTGGTGAGCTCGACCACGCCGAGACCCGCGCCGAAGTGACCGCCGGTCACCGAGACTGCATCGATGGTCTCCTGCCGCAGCTCGTCGGCGACCTGGCGAACCTGCTCGATCTTGAGCTTGCGCAGGTCGTCCGGTGTCCGGATGGTGTCGAGAAGCGGCGTCTTACTATATGCGTTCACGGCGATTTCCAATTTGTCAGCGCCGGAAGGTCATTCCGGTGCGCGATGGGTTTGCACAATATCGGCGCAGCGCGAGTCCTCAAACCGTCGGAGCCACCTGCATGGGGCAAGGCCCCGTCTTCAAGCTTAGGTAAGCTTAAGTGCGCTCCGGTTCAGTCTCTGTGATCCCTGTCACTTAGATCGGCTTCGTCCGTCCCAGCCAATTTCATAAGCAGTTTGAAGCGCTTGTCGTCGGAATTCTCTGCCCGCGCAAGGCTTGCAAAAAGCCACACTCCGCGCAGCTTTACACCAAAGCTGGGGCCAAAGCCAACCCGCAGGACCGATTAGGGGTATGCATATGCAACCGGCGGGCCAGAGTGGTTAACCTTGGGCCGGGACCAGGGGTTCCAGCCTTGCCCGGTTCTTTGGCAGGCTTTTTGGCCTGAATGAGGTGCCTTTTGGTCCAAAGGGACCGATTTTCGGAACGGATGATATCGATCCGGCTGAATGGAACCGGGCTCCTCGGCGGATAGCGCCGTGCGATCGTGAAATCAATGGGGGCGGCCACGCGCTCGTGATGGGGTTTCGCGAGGCCGGTCAGGAGACTGAGTGGGAAAGTCTCGGTTTTCCTTACTGCACGTCCAGCGGCGCGGTGCCGGTGGCCTGGCCGCTGGCATCGGTGGTGATCTTGTCGACGCGCGCTTCCGCCTGGCGCAGCAATTCCTCGCAGCGGCGCTTCAGCGCTTCGCCGCGCTCGTAGATCGTCACGGATTCCTCGAGCGGCACCTTGCCGTCCTCGAGCCGCTTCACGATCGTTTCGAGTTCCTCGATCGCGCGCTCGAAGGTGAGCCTGGAGACCTCGACTTGAGTATTTTCGGCCATATCCGTTTCCGATTGCCCGATTCGCTTTCCGCTACGAGAAAACAAAGTTTTGCGGGCGTAATGTGGCGGGTGCTTCAGGCGCCCATCAGGGCGCCGACATGCGCCGTAACAGATTCTTTCAGTCCTTGCAGGTCATAGCCGCCCTCGAGCACCGAAACAACGCGGCCCCCCGCGGTCTTGTCGGCGAGATCCATCAGCTTGCGCGTCACCCAGCCATAATCCTCCGCGCGCAAATTCAGCGAGGCCAGCGGATCGCGATAATGCGCATCGAAGCCGGCGGAGATGACGAGTAGCTCCGGGCTGAATTTTTCGAGCTGCGGCAGGATCAGGTTCTCGAACGCGGAGCGGAATTCCGGCCCGCCATCCTCGGAGGCGAGCGGCGCGTTGACGATGGTGTCGTGGTCGCCGCGCTCGCCCGTCGCACCGGTGCCCGGAAACAGCGGCATCTGGTGCGTCGAGCAGTACATCACGGTCGGGTCCGACCAGAAGATGTCCTGCGTGCCGTTGCCGTGATGCACGTCGAAATCGACGATGGCCGCGCGCTTGATGCCGTATTTGCGCTGCGCATGGCGCGCGGCGATGGCGACATTGTCGAAGAAGCAGAAGCCCATCGGCTTGCCGATCTCGGCGTGATGGCCGGGCGGGCGCACCGCGACGAAGGCATTGCGATGCTCGCCATTCATCACTGCTTCGGTGGCAGCCACGGCGCCGCCGACACCGCGCATCACCGCTTCCCACGTGCCCGGCGACATCGAGGTGTCGCCGTCGATATAGACGAGGCCGCTGCTCGGCGCGATGTGGCGCAACTCGGTGACGTAGTGCTCGTTGTGGCACAGCGTGACGAGATCGAGATCGCCCTCCGGCGCCTGGTCGCGCACCAGAAACTGGAAGCGCTCATGCGACAGCGCTTCCTCCACCGCACGCAGGCGATCCGGCCTTTCAGGATGTCCCGGCGGCGTGACATGGTCGAGGCAGGCCTTGTGGGAAAGGAGAAGCGTGCTCATCAGGTCGGCCTCATGGATGCGGGCTTTCGACGTCGCTTGGCGCATCCGGCGCCAAAACGCAATGCAAAACCCAATCTATGCGCTCGAACGGGAATGGCAAAGGGTTGTGCCGTTCCGGCCCGTTTGATCCGGATCAATTCACGCGCAGGATGCGGCTCAGCGGCAGCGGGCCGATCGGTCCATGCGCCCGGAAGAACGCGAACAGCGCGTCCGCGTCGTAGCCGCCATATTGCGGCGCCGTGCCTTGTTTGGCGACGGTAAAACCATCGCCGCCTACTGCGAGGTAATCGTTGAGGGTAACACGATAGCCGCTGGCCTGCTCGATCGGCCTGCCGTTGAGCGTCATCTTGTCGGCGATCACGCGCTCGCCGAATGGCTTCGACGCATCCCAGGCATAGCTGAACCCGTTCGACACCTGGAGGATCCGCGGTCGCTTCGGGTCCAGCCATTGCTGCTCGAGCATATCCTTGAGTTGGCTGCCCGTCAGCGTCATCGTCACGAGGCGGTTGCGGAACGGCTGGCTGGCGAAGACATCGCCGAAAGTGATCGCGCCGTTCTCCTTCGGGACGATGTCGGTGCGGATGCCGCCGGGATTGGTGAGCGCGATGACAGCGCTGCCATCCTGGGTCGCCCTGGTTGCGGCAAGCTGCGCGTCCGCGATGACGTCGCCGAGCGCGCTTTCGCCGGCCTCGTTCGGCACGCGCGACAGCGTCTGCGTCACCGATCCCGCCGGCCGGTTGGCGATCGGCGCCGACAGCCTGTCATAGGCCTCGATCAGCGCGGTCTGCTCGGCATCCTTCGCCAGCGAGGCATTGGCGACGATGACGTTCTCGGCTTTGGCGCTGACGACGTCGCGGGTGACGGGATCGAGCTTGAGATCGATAGCGGTGACCAGCGTGCCGTATTTGTCGCCACTGGTGACGAGCCGCCCGTCGATGTCGCAGACATAGGCGCGGTGGGTGTGGCCGCTGACGACGACGTCGACGGCGCGGTCGAATTTCTTGACGATGTCGACGATCGGCCCGGTGATGGCAGGGCATTCATTGTAGCCGCCGACGGGCTCGCCGCCCTGGTGGATCAGCACCACGATCGCCTCGACGCCGCGCGCCTTCAGCTGCGGCACCAGCGCGTTCACGGTCGCGGCTTCGTCGCGGAATTCGAGCCCGGTGATGCCCGACGGCGAGACGATGCCTGCGGTCTCCTTCAAGGTCAGCCCGATGAAGGCGATGGGGATGCCGTCGAATTCCCGGATCTCGTAGGGCGGCAGCACGCTGTTGCCCGTCGCGGTCTCGATGGTGGACGCGGCCAGATAGCGGAATTTGGCGCCCGTGAACGGATGCGGCCCCTGGCAGCCGTCGACCGGATGGCAACCGCCGTTCTGCATCCTGAGAAGTTCGGTCTTGCCCTCGTCGAACTCGTGATTGCCGACCGAGCTGATCGCAAGCCCCATCAGCGAAAGCGCTTCGACGGAAGGCTCGTCGTGAAACATTGCCGACAGGAACGGGCTCGCGCCAATCAGATCGCCGGCCGCGACGAAGATCGTGTTCTTGTGTCCCTCGCGCAGCTGCTTCACCAGCGTCGCCATGTATTCGGCGCCGCCGGCCGCAACCATCACCTTCCTGGCGCCGTCCTCGGGATCGGCGATGCGGATGCCGCCCGGCGGCGGGCGCAGATTGCCGTGAAAATCGTTGATGGCAAGGATGCGCAGCTCGACCGGCGCGGCGGTTTGGGCCGAGGCGGGGAGGGAGGAGGTCAGCGCGAGTGCGGCAAGGATCGATCGAAAGGCGTATCGCATTGAACCAGATTAATCGTTCCAGGCGAAGATTTCACGAAAGTTCTCGCTGCCGTCATTCCGGGGCGACGCGTAACGTCGAGCCCGGAATCCATTGTGCGGCAGCGTTGGTGGATGAATGGATTCTCAGGTGCGCAATTGCGCACCATAGTTCGCGCGTCGCGCGCCCGGAATGACAGGCTACCGCTTCTTCCGGCTCGCGAACGCGTTGAACGCGGCCATCGCGTCATCCGATTTCAACCGCTCGCCGAACAGATGGCCTTCCTGGTCGATGCGGCGCGTGAGCTCTTCGGGCGCGGTGCGCAGCAATTTGCGCGAGGTCGCGACCGCCTCGGCGGGCAGCCGGCAGATCTCGCGCGCCACCTTGCGCGCCTCGACCTCGGTATGTCCCGGCGACACCACGGTGTTGACGAAGCCGGCATGATGCGCCTCCGCCGCGGTGAAGGTCCGCCCCATCACCAGCATCGCAAAGGCGCGCTGATACCCCATCGTGTTCGGCATCAGGAGGCTGGCGGCGCCGACCGGCACCAGCCCGAGATGGATGTAGGGCGCGGAAAAGGTCGCAGCGTTCGAGGCCAGCACGTAGTCGCAGTGAAACAGCATCACGGTGCCCATGCCGATCGAGGCGCCGTCGACGGCGGCGATGATCGGCTTGACGTTGAGGGCGAGCGAATAGAGAAACTTGGCGCCCTCCGACAGCGTCTCGGGGCGGGCGGTGTCGGCGTGCAAGAAATCGTCGATGTCGTCGCCGGCGGTGAACACGCCGGATCCGCCGGTGATGATCATGCAACGAATATCAGGGTTGTTCTGCGCGGTGTCGATCGCGCGGCTCATCTCCCGATACATGTCCTGGGTGATGGCGTTCTTCTTGCCCGGGCGGCGCAGGGTGATGACGCGCGTTCCGCGCTCTTCGGTAACGACGATGTTGCCATTCGGCATGAGAACTCCCTGCGCCCGCCGCGAGGCCTGCCGGCTCGCGAGACTTGCAAGCATCAAGCCTACATCATCCCCCAGGCATGCCAATGCGCTCGGTCAAGCTTTCCGGAGCCGATTTCCGCAATGCGGCACATGGCAGCCGTCGCGGGGCCGCATTGCAGCAATTAGTTGTAACTATTTTCGTTTAAATCTTCAGGTTGTGTGAATCCGATGCTACCCCAGCAACACCGCGTCCGCCGCCGCGACGGATTCCGCGCTCTCTGTCACGGTGCGCTCGAGCGCGCCGGCCTGCACGCTGATGTTCTCGGCGAAGAAGCGAGCCAGCGAGACGTAGCGCGCGGCGTCCGTGTTGCCGTCGGCCTTGGCGGCGAGTGCCTCGGAGGCGAGCAGGCAACCGCCGAGCGTGGAGCCGAACTGCTGCAGGTATGGCGTCGCACCTGCAAGCGCCTCGTTCGGCGCGGACGTCACGCGCTCCAGCAGCCACTTGCTGGTGCGCGTCAAGGCCTCCAGCGCTTCGCGCAGCTTGACGCCCGTGGTGCCGAAAGCCGGATCGTTGGAGGCTTCGACTTTCTTGACGGTCGCCGAGAGCTCGTCGAGCAGCGCCCACACCGACGCGCCGCCATTGGCCGCGAGCTTGCGCGTGACGAGGTCGATCGCCTGGATGCCGTTGGTGCCTTCGTAGATCGCGGTGATGCGGGCATCGCGATAATGCTGGGCCGCACCGGTCTCCTCGATGAAGCCCATGCCGCCATGCACCTGCACGCCGAGATAGGCGACCTCGTTGCCGATGTCGGTGGAATAACCCTTGGCCATCGGCGTCAGCAGCGCCGCGCGCGCGGCAGCGTCAGTGCGCACCTTGGGATCCTTGGCGCGCGTCGAGACGTCGAGCGCGACCGCGGTCGCATAGCAGATGGTGCGCGCGGCGGCGGTCTGCGCCCGCATCCGCATCAACATGCGCTTGACGTCGGGATGCACGAAGATCGCGTCCGAGCCGTCGCCTTTCTTGCCGACCGCGCGGCCCTGCTTGCGCTCTTGCGCAAAGGACAAGGCCTGTTGATAGGCCCGATCGGCAACGCCGACGCCCTCCAGGCCGACTCCGAGGCGGGCCTGGTTCATCATCGTGAACATGCAGCGCATGCCCTGGTTCTCTTCGCCGATCAGGAAGCCGATGGCGCCGCCATGATCGCCCATGGTCATGGTGCAGGTGGGGGAGGCATGCATGCCGAGCTTGTGCTCGACGCCCGAGGCGAAGATGTCGTTGCGCTGGCCGAGCGAGCCGTCTGCATTGACCATGAACTTCGGCACGAGGAATAGCGAGATGCCCTTGGTGCCGGCGGGCGCGTCGGGCAGGCGTGCCAGCACGAAATGCACGATGTTGTCGGTCATGTCGTGCTCGCCATAGGTGATGAAGATCTTCGTCCCCTTGATGCGATAGGTGCCGTCGGCCTGCTTCTCGGCGCGGGTCCGCAGCGCGCCGACGTCGGAGCCGGCCTGCGGCTCGGTCAGCTGCATCGTGCCGGTCCACTCGCCGGAGACGAGCTTTTCGAGATAGATATTCTTCAACTCACTGCTGCCATGGGCGTCCAGCGCTTCGATCGCCGAGGCCGTCAGCAATGGACAGAGGCCGAAGGCGACGTTCGCGGCGCTCCAGATCTCGGTGCAGGCGGCGTTGATCGCGATCGGCAGGCCCTGGCCGCCGAAATCCTCGGGGCCCGAGACCGCGTTCCAGCCACCCTCGGTCCAACGCTTGTAGGCGTCCGGCCAGCCCGGCGCGGTCGTCACCTTGCCGTCGCTGAGCTTGATGCCGTGCTGGTCGCCGACCTTGTTGAGCGGCGCCAGCACGTCGGTTGCGAACTTGCCGGCTTCTTCCAGCACGGCCGCGGCGATGTCGGCGTCGAAATCGCCGTAATGGCCGGCCTCCATGGCGGCCTTGAGGCCGGCGCCGTGGTTGAGCGACAGCAGCATGTCAGAGATCGGCGCGCGGTAGGTCATGGCTCACTCCCGTGGACGGATATTGGCGCCGTATTCCCATGAAATGGCGGAGGTCTCAATGGGCGGAAGGCTGCCTCGCCGCAGGGCCTGTCATCCCAAGCCCGGCTCGATATCGGGCGTGGCGCGGCCGATCCCGGGCACCAGCGGTATTTTGCCCCTCCAGGCGGTTGAAATGCCGCGCTGCTCCCTATAGACCGGCTGCGACCGGAGGGAATCTGCGGCGGCCGGCCGTCGCTATCCCGTCCGGGTCGTTGGGGCGTAGCCAAGCGGTAAGGCAGCGGATTTTGATTCCGCCATTCGGAGGTTCGATCCCTCCCGCCCCAGCCAGTAGCTCCGCTTCCTCGAAATCCGGCGAAGCCGGCCTCGTACAGATCATTGGCGGGGTCTTGATTACGGCGTTGCGGCGGCCCAGGGCCGCCGCAGCCGCATCGGGACGCCGCCGCCGGGCGGCGGGTCGTCGTCGTCATCGAGCTTGCGTAGCGCGGTGAGGATGTCCGCGAGCCGGATCGGCTGATCCATGCCGGGAATTTCGCGCAGCGCCGGGTGGGATTCGATGGCGTACATGTCCGAGGCCCACGACGACAGGATGATCCGCTTTTCCGCCGTGGAGAGCTTGCCGTCGTCGAGGACGGCGCTTGGCGAAGCATAATGCGCAGCCGGATGGAACAGCGCGCCGAGACCGCCGGTGGTCGCATTGGCATTGGTCATCTCTTGTCTCCCTCTGCACTCCTTTCGAAGGGATGTTCGACCGGCGGATGGCGATCAGGTCGCCATCCGCCATGGTCGTCGTTGTCGAAAGCGTTCGACCGGCTTAGGCCGCCTTCTTCTGCTCGATCTGCGGTGAAGCAGCACCCGCGATCTGGATCCGGCGCGGCTTCATGGCCTCCGGAATCTCGCGCAGGAGATCGATGACCAGGAGACCGTCCTGGAAAGCGGCCTGCTTGACCTGGACGTAGTCGGCGAGATTGAACACGCGGCGGAACGGACGCGCGGCGATACCCTGATAGAGATATTCGCGCGTGGCGCTGTCGGGCTTCCGGCCCTCGATGGTGAGCGCGTTCTGCTCGGCGGTCACGCTGATGTCGTTGACGCCAAAGCCCGCCACGGCCAGCGTGATCCGGTATTGGTCTTCGCCGGAACGCTCGATGTTGTAGGGCGGATAATTGTCCTCGCCCGCCTGGCGCAGCGTGCTGTCGACGAGGTCGGCCAGATGATCGAAGCCGATGGTGGAGCGCCACAGCGGCGCGAAGTCGAAGGTGGTCCTCATACCAAGTCCTCCAAAGAGCAAGATGGATACGAAGGAGCGCCGTTTAAGGAATCGGAAAACGGATCCGAAGACCCCGGCCCGGCGCCCGCGCCGGACCCGATCGGGCATCCGGCACACCGCTCTCGCGGCGAAAAACGACTTAGAGCGCCACAAGGACCTTGCAAGAGGGGCGGGTAAGATTTTTTTTGTGGGCCCCCGGCGTCGTCAAGGAAGCGGCAAGAGGGGGGTCTTGACAGCAAAACAAGCCTGAATATTTTTTGCGCCGGAAGATGCTTCTTCCCATACCGCAAACTCGAAAAGGACCGTGAAAGACCGTCAGGAGTGACGACGATGCTCGATCAGGATTTTGCCCGCATCCGCGCGCACCGCAACAACCTCTCTCGTTATCGGCGCCTGCTGAAGACTGAGCTGTCGGACATTGAGCGCCAGTTTATCGAACGACGCCTCGCCGAGGAGCAGACCGCGCTCGAGGCTCTCGCCGCCGATGTCTTCCCGGCAGCATTCACCGTTCCGAACATGCCATCGGCCATTACCACGAGCGGAGTGGAACGATGAGTGACGTCCGCAACCTCCTGATCAGCGGCAGCGAGAAAGTGATCGGGCACTATCGCGTGTTGCTGGCGGGTGCCAGAAGCGAGAGCGAACGCGCGCTCTATCACGCCCGGATCGAGCGCGAGCAGCGTCTGCTTGACGATCTGCGGGGCGGCGTGCCGGAGCGATCGGCGGCGTGAGGGGAAGAGCTACGCCAGCGCGGCCGACAATTTGCGCATCACCCGGTCAAGCACCGCCATCTCCTCGGCGGTCAGCGCCCCAAGCAGCTTCGTCTCCCGCGCCAGCGCGTAGGGCACGATCTTGCGATAGAGCGCGCGACCGGCCGGGGTCAGCGAGACGATCAGCTCGCGCCGGTCGTCGGGATGGTGCTTGCGGCCGACGATGCCGCGTGACTCCAGGCCCTGCACGGCGCGGCTGACCTGCATCTTGTCGAGCGTCGTCAGCGGGCCGATCTCCTTGGTCGCAATCTCCGGGCGCATGCCGAGAATGGCGAGCACGCGCCATTCCTGCCGCGTCAGCGCGAAGCGCTCGGAATAGACCTCGGCCACCGCCAGCGACACCTGCTCGGCGAGGCGTGCCAGCCGGTACGGAAAATACCGCTGCAGATCCAGTTCGACGCCACCTTGCGCCGTCGCGGCTTCGGTCGCATTCCCGCGCGCCACGCCCGAACGTCCCATCGCGCCATTCCCGTCCACCGATCCACCGGAAGATTTCTTCGGAGCCGGTTGATCCAGGTCAAATTCAAATAATAGTAACATCTGATACCAATTTCGCAACCGCAGATCCAGGGAGCGAAACGCCATGAAAATCGAGAAGATCCATCACGTCGCCTATCGCTGCGTCGACGCCAAGGCCACGGTCGAATTCTACAAGACCGTCATGAACATGGATCTTCTCGGCGCCATTGCCGAGGATCGGGTGCCTTCGACCAAGGCACCCGATCCCTACATGCACATCTTCCTCGACGCCGGGAACGGCAACATCCTCGCGTTCTTCGAGCTGCCGAACTCGCCGCCGATGAGCCGCGATCCCAACACGCCGGAATGGACCCAGCACATCGCCTTTCAGGTCAAAGACCTCGCCGAGCTCGAAGAGGCCAAGGCGCGCGCGGAGGCCGCCGGCCTCGACGTCGTCGGCGTCACCGACCACACCATCTTCAAGTCGATCTATTTCCGCGACCCCAGCGGTCATCGCCTGGAGATCGCGGCCTGGACCGCCACGCCCGAGCAGATCGACCGCATGAAATCGGTCGCGCACGAGATGGTCGAGGAATGGTCGCGCACCAAGCGTCCGCCGCGCCACACCGCCTGGATGCACGAGAAGGAATTCGCGGACGCGCATTGATTCGCGGCTACGCGCATCAGGAAGCGAACATGACGAGCTACATCTATCCGAAGTTCGGCTATCGGCGTTCCCAGGAGCAGGCCGAGGGGATCGTGAAGCGGCATCCGATCGTGGTGATCGGCGCAGGTCCCATCGGCCTGACCGCGGCGCTCGACTGCGCGGCGCGCGGCCAGCCGGTCGTGGTGCTCGACGACAACGACACCGTCTCGATCGGCTCGCGCGCGGTCTGCTACGCCAAGCGTCCGCTCGAGATCTGGGACCGCCTCGGTTGCGCGGCCCCCATGGTCGAGCGCGGCGTCAGCTGGAACGTCGGCAAGGTCTTCTTCCAGGACCAAATGTCCTACCAGTTCGATCTGTTGCCCGAGGCCGGCCACCAATGGCCGGCCATGATCAATCTGCAGCAATATCATCTGGAAGAGATGCTGGTTGCCAAATGCAGCGCCAACCCGCTGATCGAGCTGCGCTGGAAGCATCGCCTGATCAGCCTCAAGCAGGCGGCCGACCATGCGGTGCTGGCGGTGGAAACACCCGACGGCATCTTCACCATGGAGGCGCAATGGGTGATCGCCTGCGACGGAGCCAATTCCGACGTGCGCAAGATGGTCGGCGCCGAGTTCACGGGACAGTTCTTCCAGGATCGCTTCCTGATCGCCGACGTCGCAATGAAGGCGGATTTCCCGACCGAGCGCTGGTTCTGGTTCGATCCGCCGTTCCACCGCGGCCAGTCCGTGCTGCTGCACCGGCAGGCCGACAATTTGTGGCGCATCGACTTCCAGCTCGGCTGGGACGCCGACCCAGATGAGGAAAAAAGGCCGGAGCGGGTGATCCCGCGCATTCGCGCCATGCTCGGCGAGGACACCGAGTTCGTGCTCGAATGGGTCTCGATCTATCAGTTCGCCTGCCGGCGCATCGACAATTTCCGCCAGGGCCGGGTGCTGTTCGCCGGCGATGCCGCGCACCAGGTCTCGCCGTTCGGCGCGCGCGGTGCCAATACCGGCGTCCAGGACATCGATAATCTCGCCTGGAAGCTCGCGATGGTGTTGCGCGGCGAAGCGTCGGAAGCGCTGCTCGACAGCTATCACGAGGAGCGCGCCTATGCAGCCGACGACAACATCCTGAACTCGACCCGCGCCACCGACTTCATCACGCCGAAGACGAAAGTAAGCCGCTATTTCCGCGACGCGGTGCTGGAGCTCGCTCGCCATCACGGTTTTGCCCGACCGCTGGTCAACAGCGGCCGTCTCTCGACGCCGACGCCCTATGTGACGTCGGCGCTCAATACCCCCGACGACGACGCGATGATGGGCGGCGTGCGGCCCGGAACCAATGCGGCCGATGCGCCGATCACGGCGGATGGCAAGCCCGTTTGGTTCCTCCATTGTCTCGGCGATGCATTCACGGTCGTGACCTTCGGCAAGGAGACCGACAAGACCGAGATCGCGGTGGGGCCGTTCAAAGCAAAGCTCATTGTCGTCGGCCGCGACATCGCCGATCCCTCCGGCCTGCTTGCCGAGCGCTACGGCGCTTCGCCCGGGACCACCTATTTGTTCCGGCCCGATCAATATGTCGCCGCACGTTGGACCGGATTCGACGACGCGAGGATCGCGGATGCGATGTTGCGGGCCTCCGGACACGACATCGCCGGACGGAAGGAGCTGGCAGCATGATGCTCAATTTGTCACCCAACATCGCCGATCCCGACGATTTCTACGCCGAGCTGATCAACAGCCAGCGTGACCTCGACGAGGATCAGGCGCTGCGGATGAACGCCCGGCTGATCCTGCTGCTCGCCAATCACGTCGGCGACCGCAGGGTGCTCACGGAGGCGATCGGCTGCGCCCGCACCGGCGGCGGCTAGTCGGATAAGTTCCCGCCTCAAGATAGAGGAGGTTGCACGCCGCTTTCTTGACTTGGCTCAAGGTAAATTCGGTGAAGTTCGACACCTTGCCGGGCTCACACCAGGCCGGAGGAAGCGCCATGCCAGGTCGAACCATTGCTGCAGCGTTGCTGTTTGTCACTCTGGGCCAGCCGGCCCTGGCTCAATCGCCGGCTGAGCATCAGGCCCATCATCCCGGACAGGAGCAAGCGCCTGCGTCGCCGCAGTCGAGTTCTCCTGCAAGCCCATCGGCCGAGCGGCAGAGTTCGTCGCGCGGTGGAGACATGATGGGAATGATGGGACGAGGAATGAAGGGGCAGGGCGCGACAGGCGCAGACCGGATGCAGTCGCCGGTCGTCTTCCGCATCATCTTCGCGCTGATCGATGCCGATGGCGACGGAACCGTCTCGCTGCCCGAGTTTCAAGTCGCTCACGAACGAATTTTCAAGGCCATGGATAGCGATAAGGACGGCAAGCTCAGTCTCGAAGAGATGATGACGTTCATGCACGGGAGCAACAGCCCGCTTCCGCAACACCAGTGAGCCCGGCCGAAGGGCGGGCGCGCCAAGCCATGTCGTTTGATCGAATCCTGCGATGGGCTCTGGTTGCGATCGCCATCGCAGGATTGACTGCAGGTAGTCTCGCGCGAGTTGCGGGCCGGCCTGATCTGGCCGATCTCGCATGGGCGCTCGGCACGGCGCCGGTGATCGCGGGATTGGCGGTCTCGATCGTCAGGGATCTCATGAGCGGTCGCGTCGGAGTGGACGCGATCGCGCTGCTGTCGATGAGTGCGGCCCTCGCGCTCGGACAGCCGCTCGCAGGCGCCGTGGTCGCGCTGATGTATTCCGGTGGCAACGTGCTGGAGGAGATCGCGGTCGCGCGGGCGGAGCATGATCTGCGATCCCTGGTCGATCGGGCGCCGCGGCAGGTCCATCGCAAATCCGGCGAGCGGATCGAGGATGCTCCGGTCGAGGACGTCGCGGTCGGCGAAGAGCTTCTGGTGAAAGCCGGCGAAATCGTGCCGGTCGACGGTGTCGTTGCGTCGGTCTCTGCCACCATCGACGAATCCGCGGTGACTGGCGAGCCGATTCCGGCGGAGAAGACACGCGGAACCGCCGTTCTCTCCGGCTCTCTGAACGCGGGTGAGACCTTCCAATTGACCGTGACGGCGGCGGCCAGCGAGAGTACTTACGCGGGCATCGTGCGCATGGTGACTGCGGCGCAGACTGCGAAAGCTCCCTTCGTGCGGTTGGCCGACCGCTATGCGCTGATCTTTCTGCCGCTGACACTCGTCATCGCTTTCGTTGCATGGCGCATCTCCGGCGACTTGACCCGCAGCCTTGCCGTGCTGGTGGCGGCGACACCGTGTCCCCTGATTCTGGCTGCGCCCGTCGCCTTCATCGCCGGGGTGGCGCAGGCGGCCCGCCGCGGCATCCTGGTCAAGGGCGGGAGGGCGCTGGAGGCGCTGGCCCGCGCGCACACCGTGCTGTTCGACAAGACCGGTACCCTGACCGTGGGTGGGGCGCGGCTGCTGTCCGTAGAGGTTGCGCCGGGCGAGGATCCGGATGAGGTCCTCAGGCTCGGAGCGTCGCTCGAGCAAGCGTCGCATCACGTGCTTGCGAAGGCCGTCGTCGCTGCGGCTCTCGCCCGTGGGCTCGCGCTGAAGCCGCCGGAGCAGGTCAAGGAGATCATGGGTTCCGGCCTCGGCGGGCAGATCGACGGACGCCACGTCGTGGCGGGCTCGCGTGAAATGCTGCTCTCACGCGCCGAGTTGTCGCCATGGGAGCTGCGAGCGATTCGACGCGCCTCGTGGCGCTCGGCGTTGATCGTCTTTGTCGCAGTGGACGGCCGCCTGATCGGCGCGCTGCTGCTGGCCGACGAATTGCGGGCGGACACGCCACGCGCGATCCGGCTGCTGCGGGACGCCGGCATCAAGCGAATGGTGATGGTCACGGGTGATCGCGCCGCGGCGGCGCAGGCCATCGGAGCGGCGCTGGATCTCGATGCCGTGCTGGCCGACCGCGTCCCTTCGGACAAGGTCGAAGCGGTGCGGAGCGAACAGCGGCTGCATCCGACCATCATGGTCGGCGACGGCATCAATGACGCCCCGGCGCTGGCGGTGGCTGACACCGGGATCGCGCTCGGCGCGCGTGGCGCAAGCGCCTCCTCCGAGGCGGCAGATGTGGTGATCCTCACGGACCGGCTGGATCGGGTCGGCGAGGCGATCATCATCGCGCAGCGGGCGCGGCGCATTGCCCTGCAGAGCATCTTCGTCGGGATGGGATTGTCGTTGGTCGCCATGGCCGCGGCTACCGTTGGCTGGCTCGATCCCGTGCCCGCCGCGATCGTCCAGGAGGTGATCGATGTTGCCGTCATTCTGAACGCGCTGCGAGCGCTCAATCCGCCGCTCGTCAGGAGTGGCCCGCGCCTCACCGCAGAGCAGGGGAAGACCCTGCATCACGATCATCAGGCCCTGCTCAGGGATCTCGACCGCTTGCGCCAGATCGTCGATGCGCTCGACGACGCGGCGCCCGAAGCCATCGTCGCCTTGATTGGCGAGGCCCACCGACTGGTCCAGAGCAGCGTCGTGATGCACGAACGCGAGGATGAAGACAGCGTCTATCCCAAGCTCACGGAAGTGCTGCGCGACCGCCACGGGCTTTCCGCCATGAGCCGTGCGCATCGGGAGATCCTGCATCTCGCGCGGCTGCTCGCCCGGATCGCGGAGGACCTGCCGTCGGAGAAGATCGACCGTTACCTGATTCGAGACGCCCAGCGCGTGATCGAGGCGATCGAAACGCTGGTGCGGATGCACACGGCCCAGGAGGAGGATATATACGAGGCCGTGGCTGCATAGCGGCCGCGGCAATCGACCTCAATGCTCCGGCGGTTGCCAGCCGGCATGGTCAAAATACTTGCCGTATTGAGCGAGCGCCCGCACGATCTTCATGGCTCCTCGATCGCGGCCGGTCCCGGCCTTCATCTTCGCCGCGCCGTCGATGATCTGCTCGAGGACGAGGTGAAGTTGCTGATCGGCCTGCTCGGGCAGCTTGCAGTTTCCCACCACGTCGTCGACCTGCACCTGGATGCGCGTCGCCAGAGCCTCGTATTGCGCCGTCGTAAACATATTGCTGTGAATGGGTGCCAGCGATTGCCTCATCGCAAGACTGATGTCGTCCATGCCGCGGCGCAAGACATCATCGGTCGGCCACTTCTTGCCGTGGTCGAGCACTGGCCGGACGGTCGCGGTTGGTCCTTCATGCGTGTGGGGTCCGGCGGCGAGGGCAGACTGCCCCAAGGCAAGACAAAGTGCGAGGGCTGCGGGTATGAGCGGTCTGGTTGAGATGATCACGGGACTTCCTCCGAAGAGATTCTTTGCCTTCAGGTGGGGGATCACGACATCCAGGAGTTTGCGCTGGAGCAAAGTCTTGAACGGAACGGGCTGCGGCCCCGAGACGCAGGACGCGTCGCGGCTTCTGGGGAAGAACTGAAAGAGAATCCTGCACGCCCGGCGTCGACCGGCCCCCTGCAGTTCGTCACGATCAGGCTTGAGTCAGCTCAATGCAACGCGGCGCGATCGGTTCAAGCTGGAGCTGTAACGTCGCGAGGTAAACATGCAGAAGCTCAAACAGATATTGTGGGGCACTCTGGCGGTTCTCGTCCTGCTGTGGCTGGTTGCGGAGCCCCAGCCATTTGGGCCGGGCTCCTTCTTCCCGCTTCGCGAGAGGATGGTGCAGCTGAGCGGCGTCCTGGCAATCGGTTGCATGAGCATGGCGATGATGCTCGCGCTGCGACCGCGCTGGCCGGAGGCGTGGCTGGGCGGTCTCGACAAGATGTACCGCTTGCACAAATGGCTCGGTATCGCCGCCCTCGTGACCGCCATCATCCATTGGCTCTGGGCCAGCGCTCCGAAATGGGCGGTCGGTTGGGGTTTACTGACCCGGCCCCAGCGTGGACCAAGGTTCGTCATCGAAAATCCGATCGAGGCCTTCTTTGCGGGCCTGCGTGAACCGGCAGAGGGGCTGGGCGAGTGGGCCTTCTACGGCGCCGTCGTGCTGATAGTCTTGGCGCTCGTTCAAATGTTCCCCTATCGGCTCTTCTACAAGACGCATCGGCTCCTCGCCGTCGCTTATCTGGTCCTGGTTTTTCACGCCGTCACGCTGATGAAGTTCAGCTACTGGATGTCGCCGCTCGGCTGGATCGTGGGGGCGCTGCTGGCCTTCGGAACGTGGGCGGCGGCTGTGACGTTGCTGCGGCGCATTGGGGCCCGGCGCCAGGTTCAGGGCAGGATCACCTCGCTCAAATATTATCCCGGCGTCAGGGCAATCGAGACCGAGATCGAGGTGCCCCATGACTGGCCGGGGCATAGGCCAGGCCAGTTCGCCTTTGCCACCTCGGATGTCTCCGAGGGCGCGCATCCCTACACGATCGCCTCGTGCTGGAATGCTGCAGACCCCAGGATCATCTTCATCACCAAGGAACTTGGGGACCACACCAGCCGGTTGCGGGAGAAGCTCCGTGTCGGGCAGGAGGTGAAGGTGGAAGGCCCCTATGGCTGTTTCACTTTCGACGACGATTGCTCGCACCAGATCTGGATCGGCGGTGGCATCGGCATTACGCCCTTCATTGCCCGCATGAAACAGATGGCCATGCCGAAGGATATTCCGGGTTGCTCCGTCGCGCAGGCGGTTGACCTCTTTCACACCACCACTGACGTGGATGAGGAAGCCCTCGGCAAGCTTGCAGCAGACGCGCACTCGGCAAATGTTCGCCTCCACGTCCTCATCGACGCCCGTCACGGACGACTGACCGGGGCACGCATTCGCGAAGCCGTAGCGCAATGGCGCGAGGCGAGCATCTGGTTCTGTGGTCCGGCGGGTTTCGGGGAAGCCCTCAGACGAGACCTCAGAGCGCACGGCTTTCCCGTCGAAAAGCGGTTTCATCAGGAGCTGTTCGCGATGCGATGATGAAGATGTGCATCCCGCTTCCCAACTTGCCCTGGCAGCCAGTCCCTGTAATCTGCGAAAAACGACAGGGAAGGGTTCGATGGGAGGAGTCTTGGAGGGGGTGCGGGTGCTCGATTTCGGGCGCTATATCGCAGGGCCCTATTGCGCGACCTTGCTGGCCGAATTCGGCGCCGAAGTCATTCGCGTGGAAAAGCGCGAGGGCAGCGAGGATCGATTCGTGGCGCCGGTCGGGGAAGGTGGCGAAGGCGCGCTGTTCCTCCAGGTCAACCGCAACAAGAAGTGTATCACGCTCGATCCGATGAAGGTCGAGGGGCAGGAGGTAATGCGGCGCCTGGTTGCGACCGCGGATGTCGTCGTCGCCAACCTGCCGCCGCAGACCTTGCGTGCGATGAAGCTCGACTACGAGTCCTTGAAGGCGATCAAGCCCGACATCATCCTGACGACGGCAACCGCGTTCGGCGGGCCGGGGCCGTGGTCCGACCGGGTCGGCTTCGACGGCGTCGGGCAGGTCATGTCGGGATCGGTCTACATGACGGGCGCTGGCGACCCGCCGTACCGGGCCGCGGTGAACTGGGTCGATTTCGGCACCGCGCTGCACTGCGCGTTCGGCACGCTCGCAGCACTGATCGAGCGCGGCAAATCCGGGCGTGGGCAGGTCGTCGAGGGCGCGCTGCTCGCAACCGCCTTGTCCTTCACCAACGCGACGCTGATCGAGCAGGCCGTGATCAACGTCAATCGCGTGCCGACAGGCAATCTCGGCCAGACCGCGGCGCCCGCCGACATCTACCGCACGCGGGACGGCTGGGTGCTGTGCCAGGTCACGGGGCATCCGCTGTTCAAGCGCTGGGCGAAGTTGATGGGCGAGGAGGAATTGTGGCTGAACGATCCGCGCTTTGCCGACGACATCAGCCGCGGCAATAACGGCCCCGTCATCAGCGAGCGGATGGCGCGCTGGTGCGCCGGGCGCACCACGCAGGAGGCCGTCGATGCGCTGGGAGGTGCGATGATTCCGACCGGGCCCGTCCTCTCACCGCAACAGGCGCTGGATCATCCGCACATCCGCGCCGCCGGCTTCATGCAGGACGTCGACTATCCCGGTCTGCCGAAGCCCGCGCCGGTGACGCGTGCTGCGGTCCGGCTGTCGGAAACGCCGGGCGAAATAGCGAGCCGCCCGCCGACGCTCGGGGAACATACCGATCGGGTCCTTGCTGAACTCGGCTATGACGCGGCTGAGATCGGGGCGCTTCGGCAAGGTGGTGTCATCTAGAGCAATTGCTTCAACGCCTTGGCGTCCGCGGGCGCCGCGCTCTTCTGGTCGTTGTCGAAATAGACATAGACGTCGCAGCCCTGCCGCTTCCAGGACTTGATGCGTTTCGCCCATTGCGCCAGCGCGGCCTTCGTATAGTGCCCATGATAGCGTCCGCCCGGCCCGTGACCGCGCACATAGACGAAATCCGCCGTGCGCTTCCATGGCGCCGGCGCGTCGTGATGGTCGGACAGGCACAGCGAGATGTTCTCGTCCGCCAGCATGCGCAGGATGCGCGGCTGGTACCAGCTCGGATGACGGAATTCGAAGCTGTAACGCCGTTTCTGCGACAGCAGCTTGAAGAAGGCCGCGAGGCGGTCTGCGTCGGCCTGGAATTGCGGCGGCAGCTGGAACAGGATCGGGCCGGCCTTGCCGCCGAGCCGTGAGATGCGGTTCTCCAGCAGCTCGAGGCTGTTGACCGAGCGATCCGAGAGCCGCTTCCAGTGCGTGATGAACTTCGACGCCTTCCAGGCGAACACGAAATCGCGGCCGGTCTGCTCGCGCCAGCCTTTCACGGCGTCTGGCGTCGGCGTGCGGTAGAACACGCCGTTCAGCTCCGTGGTGTCGAATTGTCCGGCGTAGTAGCTGAGCTGCTGCTTCAGCGTCACGCCTTCAGGAAAGAACGGGCCGCGCCAGGAATCGTAGTGCCAGCCGGAAGTTCCGATCAGAACGCGCGCCATTTTCCCACGTGCCATCCGTTGGGCGCGGCGGGAGCTGCCGCGCCTTGCAGGAGGAAACGTCGAGGCGGGCGATATGTTGCTGTCGGTGCGCGGTCGCTAGTTCGACGCCAGCACCGTCTTGGCCACCTCCGCCATCCAGCCGGAGGCGACTGGCAGGATCGCATCGTTGAAATCGTAGCGCGGGCCGTGCAACTCGGCGCCGTCGCGCAATTCGCCGTTGCCGATCCAGACGAAGGCGCCCGGCCGCTGCTGGAGATAATGGGCAAAATCCTCGCCGGCCATGCTGGGCGCGAGGTCGCGCCGCAGCTCGGCCTGAACCTTCTCGGCGGCGATCCGCGCAAGGGCCGCCTCGTCAGCCGTGTTGACCACGACGCCGACGCCCCAGACGATCTCGGGCGCGACCTTGACGCCGAAGCTCGTCGCGATCCCGGCGCAGGTCCGTTCGATGCCGCCGAGGATGACGTCCTTGACCGCCTCGCGATGGTATCGCAGCGTGCCGCGGATGGTGACGCGTCCGGCGATCTGGTTCGGCGCGGTGCCGCCTTCGATGGTGCAGAGCGAGAGCACGGCGGTGTCGAGCGGGTCGACGCTGCGCGCGGTGATCGATTGCAGCGCCACGATCAGATGGCCGGCCGCCACCACCGGGTCGCGTGTCAGATGCGGCATGCCGGCGTGGCCGGCATGGCCCTCGATGGTGATGGTGATGCGGCCGCCGGAGGCCATGACGACGCCGTCGTGCACGGCGATGGTGCCGGCGGCAAGGCCCGGCCAATTGTGGAAGCCGAACACGCGTTCCATCGGAAATCGGTCGAACAGCCCGGCCGCAACCATCGCGCGCGAGCCGCCAAAGCCTTCCTCCGCCGGCTGGAAGATGAAATCGACCGTGCCGCTCCAGCTGCTGTCAGCGGCGAGCAGCGCGGCGGCACCGAGCAGCGAAGCGGTGTGTCCGTCATGGCCGCAGGCATGCATCACGCCTGGTGTCCTGGACGCGTAGGCAAGCCCGGTATCCTCGGTGATCGGCAGCGCATCCATGTCGGCGCGCAAGCCGACGCGACTGTGTGCATGTCCGCGCGTCAGGGTCGCGACGATGCCGTGGCCGCCGATGCCCGCCTCGAAGGGAATGCCGAGCTCGGCGAGCTTGTCCTGTACGAAGGCGGCGGTCTCCTTTTCCTGAAGCGACAGCTCCGGGTGCGCATGAAGGTGCCGGCGCCACGCGGTCAGTTTCTGGTGCAGCTCGGGGGTCAAGGCAGGGGCTTTCGTCAGGAGGGACCGGCTATCGCCAGCATAACCGAATATTGAATCGGCGCATCAAGGGCCAGCGAATGCCTCGTGTGCAGCAGCGTCGTCATGGCCGGGCTTGACCCGGCCATCCACGTCTTGCTTGTTGCGCGAAGAACGTGTGATGCCCGGGCATGACGGATGTTCTTCAACCCTACCCAGCCAGCTTCGCCAGGCCCGTCCAGTCGAAGTTGATGCCGTGCCCGGGTCGGTCCGGCGCGAGCGCCTTGCCGTCCTGAAGCACCAGCGGGTGCTCGATGTATTTGTCCAGCCCAAATCCGTGCGCCTCCAGATAGGAGCGGTTCGGGCAGGCCGCGAGCAGGTGCACGGTGATGTCGTGCGCGCCGTGGCTGGTGACGGGCAGGTTGAACGCTTCCGCCAGCCGCGCGATCTTGATGAAGGCGCCGACACCACCGCAATTGGTGACGTCAGGCTCGGGATAGGACACCGCGCCGCTGGCGATGTAGTTCTTGAACTCCCACAGCGAGCGCAGATTCTCGCCGGCCGCGATCGGAACGCCACCGTCTTGCATGATGCGCGCGTGGCCAGCGACGTCGTCGGGGATGATCGGCTCCTCGAGCCAGGTGAGGTCGTAGGGGACGAAGGCGCGCGCGGCGCGGATGGCTTCCTCGACGGTCCACTTCATGTTGGCGTCCACCATCAGCGGAAAGCCGTCGCCGAGATGCTGTCGCATCGCGGAGACCTTGGCGACGTCGGATTTCAGGTCGGGCCGGCCGACCTTCATCTTGATGGCGCGAAAGCCCTTGGCGAGATTGCCGTCGGTCTGCGCGAGCAGTTCATCGACGGAAAGATCGAGGTCGATGCCGCCGGCATAGCATGGCACGTGCGCATCGAAGCCGCCGAGCAATTGGTACAGGGGCAGCTTGGCGCGCCGCGCCTTCAGGTCCCACAGCGCGATGTCGAGCGCGGAGAGCGCCAGCACCACCGGCCCGCCGCGCCCGCCATAATGCAGCGCCCACCAGACGTGATGCCAGATCGCTTCGGTATCGTCGGCCTCGCGGCCCTCAATCAGCGGAGGGATTTCTCGCTTGAGGATGTCCGCGACAGCGCCGCCATTGCGGCCCACGGTGTAGGTGTAGCCCACGCCCTCGGCGCCGTCGGCATCGCGGATGCGGCAGGTGATCAGCTCGAACGCCGCGATCTCGCCATGCGTGGAGTCGGAGAGCGTGACGGGGAGGGGGATCCGGTAGAGCCCGGTCTCGATATGAGCGATGCGTGGCATGTGGCCTCCCTTTTCTTTTTGTTCGGTCGTTTCGTACGGGTGGGGTAGCCGGGCAAATGCGCAAAGCGGATATGCTCGGCTTAACCAACCTCTTGGGTTTCCGCGGTGACAAGCAGTGGTGGGTTACGCCTTCGGCTACCCCCCTACCAGCGCACCTCACCGCATCGTTGCAATCTGCACGGCAAGCGCGCAGGCACGGTCGTACTCGTCGAGATTGATCCACTCGTCGATCGTGTGCGCCTCGTTCTGGCCGGCGCCGAAGGTCACGGTCGGAATGCCGTGACGGACCATCCAGTTGGCATCGAGGCCGCCATTGGCGGTGCGGACGTTCGGCGTGCCGCCGACCGCTGACACGGCTTCGACCGCGCGCTTGATCACAGGCTGGCTGTCCTTCATGCGGAATGGATAATAATCGGTCTCGGCCTTGAACTTGACCTTGCCGGACTTGCCCTGCGCGTTCGTGACTTTTTTGGCCGCCTTCTCGAACGCGGCCTTGTAGGCCTTGGTGATCTCCTTGAAGAACTTTCCGTCATGGCTGCGGCTCTCGCCGCGCACATGCACGTAATCGGTGACGACGTTGGTGGCGTCGCCCGCGGGGCGCCCTTCGCCGCCTGTGACGGGGCCGACATTGCTGGTGCCCATCCGCGCGCTCGCGCCCTTGCCCTTCACCACCTTGCCGAACCAGCCGCCGGCCTGCGCGTCGGCAAGCGCCAGCGCCATGATCATGGTCGAGGAGATGCCGCGCTCGGGTGCGACGCCGGCATGCGAGGCGCGGCCGAAGATCTCCACGCTCCAGCGGTCGGCGCCGACCGCGCCGATCACGACGTTGGAAGCCGCGCCGCCGTCATAGTTGAAGGCCATCACCGGCGAGCCGAGCTCGTCCAGCTTGACGTGGCGCGCGCCGTAGAGCCCGCTTTCCTCCCGCACGCAGAACAACAGCGTGATCGGCGGATGGTCGAGCTTTTGCTTCTCGAGTTCGGCCGCCAGCGTCACCAGCACGCCGCAGCCGCAGCGGTTGTCGCCGCCGAGCGCGGTCCTGGCCTCGTTGACGATCTTGCGACCGGACTTTTTGGGCTTGGCGCCGGCGCAGAGCGGCACGGTGTCCATGTGGGTCATGAACATGATGCGCGGCTGGTTGTGCAACGCGCCGCGGCCGGGCAGGTCGACGATGAGGTTGCCGGTCTCGGTCGGCACGGGAATGCGCGTGTTGGCGTCGTCGAGCCGGATCGCCTTGGCCGGCACGCCGCTCTCCTTCAGCGCGGCGCTGAGCTCCCGCCCGATCGCCGCCTCCTGTCCGGTGACGCCCTCGATGGCGAGGAAGCGCATGAGGCGGTCGGTGGCGGCTTTGGTGTCGACAGGCATGTCAGGTCCCTTGTGATGCTGGTACGTTGCAGCATCCTTCGAGGGACGACGTTGTGCAAGTCTCCTGAACGGCTCACGAGCATTGCGGCAGGCGCCGAACGCAGTCGTCAACAGGCAGCGCGACGTGGCCCGTCCGGGCCGCCTCTACCAGACGCTGACGGTCTGCAGGAGCTGGGATTGGCTGAATGGCTTGGGCATGAAGCGGGCATGCGGCGGAAGTTCCTCATCGGTCGGACGTCTCTTTCCCGACATGACGACTATCTTCACCGGGGGCCAACCGTCGCTTACGGCGGCTGCAAGCTCGAGTCCATCCATGGAACCAGGCATGTCGATGTCTGTTAGGACGAGGTCCACGGTTTGCGCCCGAAGAATGTCGATTGCCCTGTCCGCATTGCAGACCGAGACCACGGTGTGATCCGCCTGCTGCAACCCGAGCTCGACGTCCATAAGGATCAACGGCTCGTCTTCTACAAGTAGTATTCTCAACACAACGCTCCCATCTACAGTGGATCCAAGTGATGAAAACCGAGCTGGTTCCTTGCCCGTTCGATCATGAGCGCCAACTTTAGAAAAAGTCGCGCGAACAAGTGATCGACCGCGCCCGGGCTG
The DNA here is from genome assembly GCF_003020125.1 of Bradyrhizobium sp. MOS003. Classification (GTDB taxonomy): domain Bacteria; phylum Pseudomonadota; class Alphaproteobacteria; order Rhizobiales; family Xanthobacteraceae; genus Bradyrhizobium. The sequence continues at coordinate 44,096 of NZ_PYFW01000003.1, forward strand.
TTGCCAATGGAGCTCCATGGACCACGACTTCAAAGCCGATATCGATGCCATCGAAGCCATCGCGGCGGTGCCGACAATTCTCGCGGTCGTATCGCAAGTCACGGGGCTGGGATTCTCGGCCGTGGCTCGCGTCACCGGCGATCGCTGGGTCTGTCTCGCGGCCAACGACCAGGTCGGGCTCGGCCTCGGCGCCGGCGGCGAGCTCAAGATCGAAACGACGATCTGTCATGAGGTGCACCAGGCGCGCGAGGCCATCGTGATCGATCACGTCGCCGAGGATGCCTGCTACGCGGATCATCATACGCCGGCGATGTATGGTTTTCAGTCCTACATCTCGATGCCGATCTTCCTTGCCGACGGAAGCTTCTTCGGAACGCTCTGCGCCCTCGACCCGAAGCCGGCGAAGCTGAAGGATCCCGGCATCATCGGGATGTTCCGGCTGTTCGCCGACCTGATCGGCATTCATCTCGATGCGGCAAGGCGGGTTGCGACCGCCGAGGCGAGTCTGCTGGACGCCAGGGCTGCCGCCGAATTGCAGGAGCAGTTCATGGCGGTGCTCGGTCATGATCTGCGCAATCCGCTGGCCGCGATCGCCGCCGGCACGCGCCTGCTGGCAAAGACGGCGCTCGATGAAAGGGCAACGTCGCTGGTCTCCATGATGGAAGCGAGCACCGTTCGCATGTCGTCGCTGATCGAAGACGTCATCGATCTCGCGCGCAGTCGCCTTGGCGGCAAGATGCCGCTCGCGCCGTCGATGGAGCCGCTCGAACCTTTGCTCAAGCAGGTCGTCGACGAGATGCGCGCCACGCATCCCCAGCGCAGAATTGAAGCCGAGTTCGTCATCACAAGGCCGGTCTTCGCCGACCGCCAGCGCATTGCCCGCTTGCTGTCAAACCTCCTTGGCAACGCACTCAGCTACAGCGCGGCCGAGACCCCCGTTTTCGTGCGCGCGCAAACCTACGGCAGTTTTTCGCTTTCGGTCACCAATCGGGGCCCGGCCATTCCACCGGCCACGCTGGAGAAGCTGTTCGTGCCTTTCGTGCGCGGGCGGGATACCGGGAATCAGCAAGGTCTGGGTCTGGGCCTCTTCATCGTTTCGCAGATTGCTTTGGCTCACGGCGGCACGATCGATGTCACTTCGACGGACGATGAAACCCGCTTCACGTTTCAAATGCCGCTCCTCCTCGACGAGAGATGCCGGCTCGCGTCCGGCCCGGCGACTTCCTGAACGCTGACCTCGAGAAGCCTGCTTGCACACTTTCAGTCTTTGCCGTCGGGCAAGGATTTCCCAGGCTGGGTGCTGCTGGGCGGGTCGGATGCCGGAAAACTGTCCTTCAAGCCCTTATCGAGCTCTTCGTCGGCCTTGTCGACGCGGCGATCTTTTCGGGCTGGTTCGGCATGCTTGTCGGCAGGTGCCGGATCGAACTTTTTGGCCATCGCGCGGTCCTCGGTTGCACGCCAACACGAGATTTGCGGATACGTTCCGACTCAAGGCGTCGAATTCATGCCCGGGGAGATCGAACTGCGCCTTTGGCAACGGCGGTTCCAGATCGGTGAGACGTTGCCACCGGCAAGACCCAGACAAGCCTCATGGGGCCTGGCTGCCGGCAGGGTTCAAGCGCGGATCGATCGTGAACTCAGAAAGCCCCGCAACTCGGTGCACTCTTGGGACGCCCGCCCATCGCGCCACTTTTCGCGACGAGCTGGATAGCTGCGAGTTCAGGCCGCACGCGTCGTGTAGGCCAGAAAAACGAGCACTCCGGCCATCAGCGCGGCCGCCATGAACAGCAGCACCGCCGGCAGCCCCGCGAACGCGGCCACCGCACCTGTCACCGATTGCATCAGGGCAGCACCGAGGAAGAAGGCGAGGTTGACCGCGGCAAGCGCCTTGCCCGCAACCTGTGCGTCGACCAGCTGCCGCGACATGCCGAACAGCAGGGGCTGGGCAGAGGTCGCAAGGCCGATCAGAACGAACAGGACGAGGTCATATTGCGGCGGCATCACGGGCACGCCTGATAGCACGGACACCGCGTAATGCGGTGCCCCGAGCGCCATCAGCGCCAGCAGCAACGCCCCGACCATATGCGAGCCCGCCACCAGCGCGCGGCGGCGGCCGAGCCTGCGGTCGATCATGCCGATGCACAATGGCCCCGCGATCATCGCCAGCGTGAATGCGCCGAGTTGATTGCCGGCCTCGACCCGCGACAGGCCTTTCACGTCCATCAGCCACGGGCCGCCCCACAGGCCGCGCAGCACCAATGATGTCGCCAGCGACACCAGCGCGAGCGCGATCAGGCCGCGCAAGGGGCGCGAGAGGCCGAGCCTGAGCACCTCGATCATCTGTGCCAGCGGCGAGGACTCGTCCTTGTGCTCGGCAGGTTGGCCCGGCACCAGTGCGAAAACCGCAAGCGCCACCGCGATTCCTCCAATCGCGGAAATCCAGAATCCCGCGCGCCAGCCGTAGGCGTCGACGACGAAGGCGAGCGGGCTCGACGACAACAGCATGCCGATATTGCCGATCGAGAGGATCGCGCCCGACCACAGCCCGAAGCGCGCTGCCGACAATTGCTTGGCCGCCAGCGTCATCGGGCACATCAGCATGCCCGAAGTGGCGACCCCCAGCATGAACTGCCCGACCGCAAAGCTCGCAGCCCCCGTGGCAAATCCCGACGCCACCGCGCCGAGCACGGTTCCCGCGAGCAGGCTCAGCGACACCGGCCGCACGCCGAACCGGTCCATCGCCGCGCCGACCGGGATCTGCGCCGCGGCGAACGCGAAAGGATAGATCGACGTGAGGCTCGCCAGCGCCTGCGGCTCGATATGGAAATCCGCGGCCATCAGGTCGAGGCTGACCGCCGGAATGGTGCGCAGCAGGGTGGAGAGCATGTGACCGCAGGCGAGCGCGAGCAGCGCGAAGATCAGCGCGCGGGTGGCGGTGCCCGCGTCGTCGGAGGTGGCCATGGGTGTCCCGTCCCGAAATGGTTTGGGATGGGCGTACATGATGGCGAGGCAGGCGCCAATGGCGGCGGCGCGCCCCCCTCATTCCGGATTGCGGCTTCGGCCGGCAATCAGGACGGCGTTTGCCGTGCCTGCCGACCGTCATGGCGACGCCTGAGCGTGTTGCCGGTCTCAGGCGGCGGTTATGAACCAGGACGGTTCCCGGACGTTATACTCGGGAAAACGTGGCATCCTTCCAGGCAGGAAGCGCCTTCATCTGCAGCCAGCGGCGGCAATGTCTTCGTCCGAGAGCACAAGTCAGACGACCGGCGAGAGGGCCCGTCGAGAGCGGAGGAGGAGCAATTCCTTGCTCTTGGTTCTCGCCGTTGGCTTCCTTGTCTTTGGCGCCGCGGCGGGCGGACTCTATTATGCGTTGCGGCCGGACATCCTCCGGATTGCGGTTGGACCACCCGGCAGCGACGACGACAAGGTCATTCAGGCGATGGCCGATGCCTTCGGCGCCGAAAGTCGGACTATCCGGCTGCTCCCGATCAAGACCGACGGAGCGGTCGAGTCTCTTGCCCTGCTCGGGGCGGGCAAAGCCGACCTCGCCGTCGGCCGCGGCGACCTGGACATGCCTGTCGAGGCGCAGACCGTCGCCGTCGTGCGTAAGAACTTCGTCGTGCTGTGGGCTCCGTCTGGACCTACCGGCAAGAACTCGAAAGGAAAGCTCGCGCCGAAGATCAAAGAGGTCGCCGATCTCGCAGGGCGCCGCGTCGGCGTGATCGGCCGGACGCCGGCAAACGCTGCGCTGCTACGCGTCATCCTGAGCGCCTCCGGAGTGGAGGCGGACAGGGTCGTCGTGACGCACTTTGGCACGAACCAGACCGAGGAGCTGGCGCGGGATCCCACGATCGATGCGTTCATGGCGGTCGGGCCGCTCGACAGCAAAGTCACGTCCGATGCCGTTGCTGCAACGGCGCGGGTGCGCGGCGAGCCGAAGTTTCTCGCCATCGAGACATCGGAAGCGATCGCCTTGAAGCATCCCCAGTATGAATCGGAGGAAATTCCGCCCAGCGTCTTCAATGCGGATCCGGCTCGCCCGGGTGACAAGGTTGAAACGGTCAGTGTCAGCCACCTCATCGTAGCGAGAAAGTCCCTGCCTGAAACGACAGTCGCCGCCTTTTTCCGCCAGCTCTTTGCCGTTCGCCAGGCGATTGCGAGGCAGGTGCCGGGTGCTGCGCACATTGCCAAACCCGACGTCGACAAGGATACCGAGCTGCCGGTCCATCGGGGAGCGGCGGCTGTCATAGACGGCACCGAACGTACCTTCCTCGACCGGTACGGCGATTACTTCTGGTTCGGGCTCCTGCTTCTCTCCGGGATCGGCTCTGCCGCTGCCTGGTTGCGTCGCTACTTGAACCGCGACGAAAGAGAGGAAACCACCAGCCACCGCAACAGAATCCTGGCCATGGTTTCCAGCGCGCGAACCGCGGGATCGAACCAGGACCTTTTGGTTCTGCAGCGCGAAGCCGACGCCATCATATTGGAAACGCTCGAATGCTACGATGACGGCGCTATCGAGGAGGAGGAACTCGCGGCATTTGGTCTGGTGCTCGGGCTGTTCAGCAATGCCATCGCGGAGAGACGAGCTGCGTTGCAGCGCGCCAACTTGGAAACGGTTCGGGGCAGACCGCGCCGCGAGGATGAGGCGACCATCTGAAACCGCCGCGGTCGACCTCCGCGATCCAATTGGCCCACAATGCCAAGAGAGGAGCGAGGGCAGAGCCGGGAGTAGCAGCTTCCGCTTGTGTGTCCCCCGCTTCCGAGCCGGTCGAAGTTTCACGCGCCGACATCCTGTGTCGATCGCGCCGGGCCTCTCATTCCGTCATCCAAGGCCGCACGGTTGGTGGAGAATCGGAACAAAAGGGACGTCATCGCTCTTACCATGGGCAGGATCATGCTGGTCGTTGTGATCGCGGACATTCTGTCATTCTTTGGCTTGCGTTGACCGCTCTCCCTGCTGCGGGTCGCGCGCCGCTCCCTCCGAGTGAAGCAGCTCGCAATTCGTGGGAATCAAATGGTTGATTTGCACCAGGTGAATACCATAGTCGCCACGACCATTTGCACGTTCTTCGTAGGACATCCCGACGCTCGGATCGAGACCGAAGAGGCCAAGCTTCTGGCGAAGCAAATCATCCAAGCGCTGGAGGAAGCGGGGCTGCAGATTTCTCCCGTCAATCCGGCGAACGCGTCGCACTGACCTTGCAGCTGCTTTCCCTTTAGTCTGCATCCAGCTCCTTCAGCAGCTTCCTCGCCTCGCCCAGTAGCTCACGGATCGCCCGTCGCTCTGCGGTCCGCTCGAGCGTGAAGGCGCCATGCTTTTGCGCATTGCGGTTTCCCCACGGCGCGCCCGATGCGGGCGCGCCGCCGTGCATGCGGCAGCGGAGCTTGCCGCGCATCGCGGGCGCGCGGCAGGCGTGGCCTTCGCGCGTGCCGGCGCCGCAGCGCGGGCTCGCCGCCATCGCGCGCGTGTTGCGGGTGTGACCGGCACTCATGCAGCGCCGCCGTTCGAGACGTTGGCGCGGTCGTCAGGTATCGGCATGTCGGCATCGCCGACCGTGAGATGCGCCTGTTGCGTGACATTCCCCACGATCGCGCTGCCGCCGTCCTGGACCGACAGGTTCTGCACCGTGATCGGACGCTCGCCGTTGCCGCGGTGGCGGTTGAGGGCCTCCATCTGGGCTGCGAAGGTGCGCGCCAGCCGGGTCAATGTGTGCGAAATGCCTTCCTGCTGCGGGGTGCCTTCGGCGAAGGCGAGGCGGCAGGCAAAGCGCATGGTCGCGACGTGGACGGACACCATCTGCGCCGTCAGCATGGTCTCGAGGGAGTCCCGCGGCGCGATGCCTTTCATCATCGAGATCATGAAGGCGAGATTGTCCTCATCGGGCTTCTGCAGGATCACGCTGGCTTTCATCAATTGCTTGAGGATGCCATGCAGAGCGTCTTGATCGACGGCACCGAGCGCCTCGCCCACCAAGTGCTCGCCGGTCTCCAGGTCCGGATGCTGAATTGCGATCCGTTGTCCAGTGAGCTTGACCCGCGGCGTGGGCCTGCTGCCGTACTTGACGGTCGGCATCGTGCTGTTGCGTGTCATGGCCGTTGTCATGTCAATGTCTCCTTCGAGCCCACGGCACGCGCGAGCCGGCTTCTTTGGTGCGAAGCTGACCCTCTCGGTTGCCGTGCGGCGGTTGCGTTTTGAATTGTCGATGCTGGGCTTGTGCGCGATCGAGCGAGGCCCACATGACTCTGGAGGCCGGTTGCTGACGCGGATCGCGATGGTGGCATTATGCCCCTGTTTTGCCCGACGAGTCAAAACTCGTTTCGTAACATCCGAAGCTCGTGGCCTCGCGTAAGTCCTTGTTTCGACAGGGCCCGTCTACTGTGCATGGGGTTGTTTTCGCATTTTTTGCCTGGAGGCGGCGCGCACCTGCCGTGCGGCGGAATGCCGGCGACCAAACGCGATTGCGAAATCCGGCGTGACCGTTATTCATGACCTTCGAATGCGTCGCGCCAACATGCCTGCACAAACGGCGCTGCTGAAGTCTGGGGAGAGAGAACCAATGCAACGAACCGCCCGCCTGCTGGCCGTCATCGCTGGATTGTGCGCCGTTGCGCTGGCGACGGAGGCATCGGCGCAGAAATATCCGGTGCGGCCGGTCAAGGTCATGGTCGGCTTCAGCGCCGGCGGACCGGTCGATGTCGTCGCGCGCATGATCGGCGATCGCCTGGGCAACAAGCTCGGGCAACCCTTCGTGGTCGAGAACCGCGCCGGCGCAAACGGCATGATCGCCGCCGAAGGCGTCGCACGTGCGGACGGCGACGGCTACACCATGCTCGCCTGCAACTCGTCCACCATCACGCTCAACAAGACGCTGTTCAGGGATATCCGCTACGACCCGCAAGGCGACTTCGCGCCGCTCACCACCGTCGTGTCGGCGCCGCTCGTGCTCGTGGTCAATCCCGAGAATCCCAAGACGGCTGACATCAAGACCGTGGCCGATCTCGTCGCGGCGGCGAAGGCTGCACCCGGTGCGCTGGCCTACGGCTCGGGAGGCAACGGCAACCTTGCCCATCTAGCCATGGAGCTGCTCAGCCAGAAGGCCGGCATCAAGCTAATCCACGTGCCCTATCGCGGCGGCGCGGCTTCCGAGGTCGGCATCCTCGCCCAGGAGGTGCTGGCCGTGTTCGATCCGCTCTCCGCGGTGCCGCTCGTCAAGGCCGGCAAGCTGCGCGCGCTCGCGGTGTCGTCGGCCGAGCGGCTGCCGGCGCTGCCTGATGTGCCGACCGTCGCGGAAGCCGGTTATCCCGGCTTCGACATCTCGTTCTGGGTCGGCTTCTTCATGCCGAAGTCGACGCCGGCGCCGATCCTGGAGACGCTGCACCGGGAGATCGTCGCGGCGGCCAATGATCCGGTGCTCGCGGACAAGCTCAGCTCGCAGGGCGTCGTCAGCGTGCTGACACCGGCCGAGTATGCCGCGAAGATCGCGAAGGAGACCAGGGAGCTCGCCGAGGTCGTCGCTGCCGCTGACATCAAGGCGGAGTAGGGGCGCGGTCGCTATTCCTCGCCGGCCAGCTGCGCCAGCCGATCGAGCAGCGGGCGTTGTCCCGCGTTGATCTTTTCCCGCGCCTCTTCGAGCGTGAACCATTCGGCGCGGTCGACCTCCGGGAAGACTTGCCGCTTGCGGCTGCGCGGCGGCCATTCCATCTCGAACGTGTTGCTGCGGATGCTGCTGACGTCGATATCGAGCTGGGCGGCGAACGCGCTGACGATCTTGCCGCCGCGCTGCTTGACCTCGCCAAGCGCGATCAGCGGCACGGACGGCTCGAATCCCAGCTCCTCGGCAAATTCCCGTCGCGCGGCGGTCTCCTCATCTTCTTCCTCCGCATACTCGCCCTTGGGGATCGACCACGCGCCGAGATCCTTGTTGCGCCAGAACGGCCCTCCGGGATGAACGAGGAGGATCTCGAGATTCCGGCGCTTGCGATAGGCGATGATCCCGGCGCTCTTCGATGGCATCGCAGGCTCCGTCCGCGGTGTGGCCCCCTCCATAACCTGATAGCACGGCCGATCTGGAGCAGACTGCTCCGTCAATTGGCGTCCGATCGACGCATCAGATCGCCGAGCGCTCGCGCGCTGCGATGCGGATGGCGCGAGCCTTGGTGCCCTTCGCCGCACGGACTGCAATCATGTTTCTCGCCTTGCCACGGGCCGGGGCGTTTTTGTGGAGCAGGGATGCCAACCGCTTGCGCGCCCGGTTTGTCGTCAGGCGCGCGGCAAGCTGTTCGGCCTTGCGGATGAAAGCAGTGGCGGACGGCGTCAAGTTGACCGGAACCCAGGCGATATCCTTGGCTTTGGAGAGACTGCCGATGCCTTCGCACGGCGCCTCGCGCGGCAGGTCGATCCTGATCGCAAGCGCCTCCGACCGCTCGGTCCAGTCTTCGGCCTTGGTGCCGGTGATGATCCGGACATAGTCGCGGGTTTCGCGCGGCAGCTCGCTCTCTTTGGCGAGCCACTTCTGAACCCGGCCGGGACCGGCGTTATAGGCTGCCGCCGCGAGGCCGAGATTGCCGAAATCATCGCGCAGCTTGCGCAGGAACTTGGCCGATGCGGGCAGCGCCTTGATGGGATCGAAGGGATCGTCGAGTCCGACCTCGGCGGCCGTCTCCGGCATGAATTGAGCGACGCCTTGTGCGCCGGCCTGGCTGACTTCGTCGGACTTGAAGCGGCTCTCCTGCCAGAGCAGGCGGGCGAAGAACGGCACGGGAATGCCGCTGGTCTCGGCGGCCTGTCGAAGCGCATGGCAGAATTGTTCGGTCGGTGAAACCGGCGTCTGTGCGGCCGCTTCGACGACGGGCGGCGGCGCGATCACTTGCTCAAAGGCAGCGCGCGCGTTGGCGAGATCGATTGCCTGCACGCTCGCGAGGAACAGCTCAACGACCGGAGTGAGCGGGGATGCCTGATTGTCTCGAAGACCTGCGCTGTCGAAAGTCGATGCTTGCCGCGACGCCGCTAGATCGAAGTCGCACATCAGGATGAAAAGCCCGGCACAAGCCGCGATGACAAATCGCATCTCTGTAGAAGTCCTCGATCCGTGGGGAGCGACCGGCGACGCGCCGGTGACAAGGACTTCTTAACCGTAATTGCGGCGAAGCTACGATTCCGCAAAATGATCGGTGTTAGTACGGTGTTCCGCTGGAACTCAGGAACCGCGAAAGGGATAAGTGTCGTCGGCGGACGGCGCGATTATTCCTTCGGAAAATCCTTGCGCATCGCGATCTCGGCGGCATCGCCAGGCGACAGCACTGTCTGGTCAAAGGCCGCTTGTGGCGTCGTCATGATGTCGTAGAGCGAGATGCCCTTGATCGGCTTGCCCATGAGCTCGCGGACGCAGTCGGCGAGCGTGCCGTTGTAGACGAGATAGGGCGGACCGCGGTCCTTCTGCCTCTCGCCCTTCAGCGACGGCCACTTCTTCAGTTCGGCCGGCGCCTCATAGACGATCGGCGATCCCTCTTTGAACATTCGCTTGGCCCCGGTGGCTTGGATCGCAGGGAATCCTAGAGCCGCCGGGTAAACACGCGTTAAAGAATTGGTTCAAATCAGCCGGCAACGAAGGCGAGCAGGGTGCCGTTGGCCTCGGCCGGCGGCACGCAGATCGCGGTCCCGCTGCGTACGGCTGCCGAACCCAGCGCCTTCTCGGTCGCCGACAGATCGCCGCTGACGAGCACCAAAGCCGCGCCGCCGCGCTCGGCAAGGCCGGCCAGCGGCACGCCGGGATAGCGCTTTCCGAGCTGCTCCAGCGTGAGATAGACGAAGTCGGCACGATCGCCGCCGGAGCGCACCGTGACCGCGCCATCGGCCTCGGCGATCGGCTCGCGGTCGATCAGCCGGCCGAGATGCGCGGCCTCGTTCGCGGGCTCGGGTGTTGCAATCAGCGTCTGCCTGATCCGCTTCGCCGCATTGGCGTGTTTCATCAGTTCGGGAATCCAGACCGTCTCGCGCGTCTTGTGCTGGCAGGCGAAGATGCGCACGCCGCCGGGCGCTTCCGCGGTCGGCCACATGAAGGTGCGGAATTTTGCCGCCGAGACCGTTCCGTTCGGCAGCGTGACCGGCCGTTCGAAATCGGTCGGGCCGATCGGCGTGAAGCCTCGTGCGCGGATCTCGTCGGCACCGGCAGCGGAATCGACCGCCGTGAAGGCGATACGCTCGATGCCTTCGCCGCGCTTGTCGAGGAAGGCGCGTGCGGGTGCGTTGTGCTCGGTCGCGGCGAGCACGCCGAGCAGCTCCATATAATCAGGGTCGAACATGATGGTGTAGTTGCCGGTGCCCATATGCGCGCTGTGGGTGCCGCGCGGCGACACGGTGAAGCCGAGCTGCCGATAATTCTCGGCGGCCTCGTCGAGGTCCTTCACCATGACCACGGCGTGGTCGATACCGATGACGTTCTTGAGGGCCACTGTTCTTATCCCCGAATGCAAACTGACTTGAGACCGCGGGCGGCGGCCCGTCCTGTCTACGCCGGATAGGCGGCCAAGTCATTTTCAATTCGATGCGCGATACGGAATTTCATTCCGCGAAATGATCCGCCGACGCGCGGCAGCATCAGCGGGCCCGCTCGAGATAGGCAGCGAGGATCGCGCGCTCCTCGCTGGTCATCTCGGTGATGTTGCCCGGCGGCATCGCATTGGACCAGGCTGCGACGCGACCGATCAGGCGGATGTTGCGATGGATGTGCTTGGGTGTATCGAGCAGGATGCCTTTCGGCGCGGTCACGATGCCGACCCAGACCGGCTCGGCCGCGTGGCACATGCTGCAACGGGACGTCACGATCTCCTCGACAGCGGCAAGGGTCGGCTGCGCCGATAACGCGCCCGTCTTCACCTCGCGCGGGCCGGCCGCGGACAGGAAGAGGATCGCAATCACGCCGATCGCAGCCACGCCCCACACCCACCAGGGCGATTTGCGCCCGGCGTGGCGCTCATTGAAGAAGTGGCGGATCACGGGTCCCAGCGCCAGGATGGTGGCAACGATGATCCAGTTGAAGCGCGTGGCGTAGAGCAGGGGATAGTGGTTGCTGATCATCAGCACGACCACGGGAAGCGTCAGGTAGTTGTTGTGAACCGAGCGCTCCTTGCTGGCCTTGCCGAGCTTCGGATCCGGCGCCTGTCCCGCGATCAGGCTGGCCACGATCTTCTTCTGGTTCGGGATGATCAGCGCAAAGACATTCGCCACCATGATGGTGCCGATGATCGCGCCGATCTGGTTGAAGGCGCCACGGCCGCTCAGCACATGGGTGAAGGCATAGGTCAGCGCGACCAGGAACAGATAGCCGCCGATGGCGAAGGGCAATTCGCGCTGTGCAAGTCCGGAACGGCAGGCGGCTTCATAGAGCAGCCACGCCAGCGCGAGGCTGCAAAAGCTGAACAGGCCGGCCTGGAATGGCGTGAGATCGAGGATCGACTTGTCGACCAGGAACAAATCGGCCTCGAGATAATAGACCACCACCATCAGCGCGAAGCCGGACAGCCAGGTGGTGTAAGCCTCCCATTTGAACCAGGTGAGCTCGTCCGGCATCTGGGAGGGTGCTACCAGATATTTCATGATCCGGTAGAAGCCGCCGCCATGGACCTGCCAGGCCTCGCCCTGCACGCCGTCGGGCAGGTTACTCCTGGATTTGAGGCTGAGGTCGAGGGCGATGAAATAGAAGGAACTGCCGATCCAGGCGATCGCCGCCACCACGTGGAGCCAGCGCAGCAGCAGGCTCGCCCATTCCGATACGATGGATCCCCACATGATCATCCCGTCAAATGCGACAGCAATGCCAGCAGCTTTGATGACCGCAGCCTCCGCCCTTACAATGTGTCGCACCTATCCGCGGTGTTTTCCAGTACGATGGGTTGCAGCCGATGCACATCGTGCGGGCATCGGTTGACGTGGGATGCGGCAGCTTCGATCTGCCGCGGTGGTGTCGATGTTCGAGAGTGCAGGCCGGGAGGACCATTTGAAGAGCAGGATTTTGTCTGTCGCGATATCCGCGGGACTGTTGCTTGCGGCCGGTGCGCAGGCCGAGCCGGTCCTGCAGGGCAAGGACGCTTATGGCAATTGGCAGGCCGACAAGCCGGGCACAATCAGGCTGATCCGACCGCAGGATCTGGTCAGGCCCGGTGCGACGCGATCGGTTGCGAGCTCGTCGCGCGTGGTGCCGCGTCCGCCGGAGGCAGCGCTCCAGGTGCCCGCGGGATTCAAGGTCGAGCTGTTTGCCGACGGACTGCGCGCGCCGCGCATCATCAGGGTGGCGCCGAACGGCGATGTCTTCGTTGCGGAGACGCGGGCCGGCACCATCCGTGTGTTGCGTGCCGGGGAGGCTGGCAAGGTCGCGACCAATGAAGTGTTCGCCAGCGGGTTGAGGCAGCCGTTCGGCATTGCCTTCTTCCCGAACGGCGACAATCCGCAATGGGTCTACGTCGCCAACACCGACAGCGTCGTTCGCTATCCCTATCAGGCCGGCGATCTCAAGGCGCGCAACAAGGCCGAGACGATCGTGCCGAGCCTGCCGCATGACGGCGGCCATTCCACCCGCGACATCGTCTTCACGCCCGACAACAAGCGCATGCTCGTCTCCGTCGGTTCACTCAGCAACGTCGCGGAAGGTTTGGGCACGCCGCCGGGCGGGATGGAGGCGTGGTCGAAATCGCAGCCGCTCGGTGCGGCCTGGGCGAGCGAGACCGAGCGCGCGGCCGTGCTGGCTTTCAATCCTGATGGCAAGGAGCGGAAGATCTACGCCACCGGCATCCGCAACTGCGTCGGCCTTGCGATCCAGCCGCAGACGGGGCTGCCCTGGTGCTCGACCAACGAGCGCGACGGCCTCGGCGACGATCTCGTCCCCGATTACGTGACCAGCGTGAAGGAAGGCGCGTTCTACGGCTGGCCCTGGTTCTATATCGGCGCCAACGAGGATCCGCGCCATGCCGGCGCGCGGCCTGATATCAAGGACAAGGTGACGGTGCCCGATGTGCTGGTGCAGCCGCACTCGGCCTCGCTTGGCATGACCTTCTACCAGGGCACGCAGTTTCCGCCCGACTATCAGAACGACGCCTTCGCTGCCGAGCACGGCTCGTGGAATCGCTCGAAGCGCACCGGCTACAAGGTGATCCGCATCCGCATGAAGGACGGCAAGCCGACGGGCGAGTACGAGGATTTCGTTACGGGCTTTGTCGTCAGCGACACGGAGGTGTGGGGCAGGCCGGTGGGCGTTGCCGTCGCAAAGGATGGATCGCTGCTGGTGTCGGAGGATGGCAACGGCACGATCTGGCGGGTGACGCGGCCATAGCTTTGGCTGTTCGCTGCATTGCGAGGACAGATTTGGTAATCAAGGTGAAGGCCAGGAAAACTGCTTGCAACGCTTGTCGATACTAGCCAAGGTAGAGTTGCTTTTCGGGGGGGAGGCTCATATGGAGGGACTGGTTGCGGGCGAGCCGTTGGTTACTGCGGCTTGGCAGTGGTTCAGCATTGGACTAGGCGGAGCTTTCCTAGTCACCGTTGGCATCATTGTGCTCTTTGTTTTCAAGGGAGATACTGAGCATGGGATCGATCAAGGATTTCTTGGTCTTATCCTGTTGTTGACTACCATCTTCTATCTCGTCGCCTTTTCTTTTTTAGTCGCGGCCTCAACCAAGGGGTTGGATATCAAGGTGACGGTCGTAGTCGTTGATGCTCTCGTCCTTATCGGAAGCAAACTGTTGACGCCCCGCTTCATCACCTACTTGTCGTCGTGATGCGTCGGTCGGAGGCTACCCCCGTCTCACGCTGGCACCACCATCCACCGGCAGCGTCACGCCGGTAATGAAGTTCGCCTCGTCCGACGCCAGGAACAGCGCGGCGTTGGCGACGTCCCAGCCGGTGCCCATCTTCCTGCGCAGCGGCACCTTGCTGTCGCGTTCGGCTTCGACCTCGGCGCGGGTCTTGTGCCATTCGCGGGCGCGGGTGTCGACGGCCATCGGCGTGTTCATCAGGCCTGGCAGGATGACGTTGGCGCGGATGCCGTATTCGGCATTCTGGTAGGCGAGCTGTTCGGTGAAGGCGATCATCGCCGACTTCGTCGCCTTGTAAGCGACGTAAGGATAGGTCGTGATCGCCGCCATCGAGGAGATGTTGATGATGGCGCCGCTGCCTTGCGCGCGCATGATCGGGATCACTTCTTTCGCCGCGAGAATGCAGCTCTTCAAATTGATGGCGACGACACGGTCGAACGCTTCCTCGGTCAGTTGCAGCAGTTCGGCATCGCCGCCGGACAGGCTGACGCCGACATTGTTATGCAGCACGTCGATCCGGCCCCAGCGCGACTGCGCGTCCTGCACCATCGCCTTGATGTCGGAAGACCGCGTCACGTCGGCCTTGAAGGCCGCGGCGGCGCCATGTTTCGCGGTGATCATCGCCACCGTCTCCTGCGCCGATTCCAGATGATGATCGACGCACAACACCTTTGCGCCCTCGCGCGCGAAGGTCAGCGCGGTGGCGCGACCGTTGCCCATGCCTTCTCCGGGGCTTTGTCCAGCGCCGACGACGATGGCGACCTTGTCCTTCAGGCGCATCTCAGTTCACTCCCGGAATCGGGTACTGCTGGAGTACCTCTTTGTAATAGGGCTCGTTGTCGATCTTCATGGTGGCGAGCACTCGCACCACGCCGCAATAAAAGCCAATGGTCAGGACGAGATCGACCATGTGCTCGTCGGAAAGGTGCTGCTTGATCTCGGCGAAGGTGACGTCCGTCATTGCAAGCTGCCGCGCCATCTCGCGGGCGCCTTTCAGGATCGCCCTGGCCAGCGGCTCGAGCTTCGAGGGCTTGCCTTCGGTCTCCGCCATCAGGCCGGCGATGTCCTCGTCGGTGACGCCGAACTCCTTACCAATCTTCACATGATGGGTGAACTCGTATTCCGATTTCTCCATCCAGCCGACCTGGAGGATCGCGAGCTCCCGCAGACGCGGGTCGAGCTTGCTCTTGAAGCGGATATAGCCGCCGATGCCGTTGAAGGCGCGCGCCATCTCCGGCGAGTTGACAAGCAGCTTGTGCAGATTGGTGTTGCGCTTGAGCATGTCGCGATATTCGGGCGCGACCTGATCGGCCTCGAGATAGGGCAGGCGGGCCATCGTGTGTTTCCTCTAGTGTTCTTGTGACTCGCGTTCGGGGGCTTGCAGCGTGACGCCGCCGTCCACCACCAGCACCTGGCCGGTGATGTAGCGGGAAAAGTTGCTGAGCAGGAACTTGACGGCGTGGCCGACGTCCCAGCCGGTGCCTTCGGTCTTGAGCACGGAGGCTTTGGCGCGCTGGGCTCGGGCCTGCTCGCTCATGCCGCGGGCATAGACCATCGGTGTGTACATCGGGCCCGGGCAGATGCAATTGACGCGGATGTTGTCGCGGCCGTGATCGACTGCCATCGCGCGCGTCAGGCCGATGATCGCGGCCTTCGACGTCGTGTAGGTCGTGAGCCCGCGCGGCCGCAGCGCCGAGATCGAGGAGATGTTGACGATCGCGCCGCCCTTAGCGGTCTTGATCATGGCGGGGATCGCGTGCTTGGAGAGCAGGAACATGGTCTCGACATTGACCTGCATGACACGGCGATATTGTTCGGGCGCCTCGTCGACCACGCTGCCGCGGCTGCCGATGCCGACATTGTTGTCGAGGAGATCGAGCCGGCTCCAGCGATCGAGCGCAGCTTCGACCAGCAGCCTGCAATCGGTCTCGCTGGTGACGTCGCCGCCATGGGCCGCGGCCGTGCCGCCCTCGGCAGCGATCATCTCCACAGTGCGTTCGGCCAGCTTGAAGTCGCGATCGGCGACGAGCACCTTGGCGCCTGCACGGGCCAGCAAGATTGCTGCAGCGCGGCCGTTGCCGATGCCGTCGCCCGCGGCGCCGCCGCCGCTGATCAGCGCAACCTTGCCGGCGAGACCGGCATCGTCCTCAAGGCCCTGCATGTCGTTTCATCCCAATTATTTTCGTGCAGATTAGCAATCGCCCTGACAGGAGAGAAGGCCGGCAGTCCCGCGCAGATGCCATTGACATCGCGTGGAATTGCATGCCGCCGGGCGGCACGGCGGGTGATTGAGCCCGCATATGGCGGAACCATTGCCACGCGCTTGCATTTGTTGCGAAGCCTTTACCGCGCTAGGCTCTGTCCCGGGGCTTCGAACCGCCAGTGGCTTGCCGATGAATCTGCTCGACCCACAAGGGCCCGTGGCTGCGGCCAACAGCACCATTCTGGTCGATTCCGTCTTCATCATGCTCGTGATCGTGGTGCCGACCATTTTCGCGATTCTCGGCTTCGCGTTCTGGTTTCGCGCCTCGAATCCCAAAGCGCGCTACCAGCCTGACTTCGTCTATTCCGGCCGCGTCGAGATGGTGGTGTGGGCAATCCCTGCGCTCACCGTCATCCTGCTCGGCGGCGTCGCCTGGATCGGCTCACATCAGCTCGATCCCGCAGCACCAGTGCCGGGGACCGGAAGCCCGGTGCGGATCCAGGCGGTCTCGCTCGACTGGAAATGGCTGTTCATCTATCCGGACCAGCGCATCGCCACCGTCAACACGCTGACCGTGCCGGCCGGGGCCGAGCTGAATTTTCAGCTGACGTCGTCGAGCGTGATGAACACGTTCTTCATTCCGCAACTCGGCAGCATGATCTACACCATGAACGGCATGGTGACGAAGCTGAACCTGCGCGCCGACAATGAAGGCAAGCTCAAGGGATTGTCGGCTCATTTTTCCGGCGACGGCTTTCCCGACATGATGTTCGACGTGAACGTCATCTCGCCGCTCGCCTTTCCGGATTGGGTGGCGGCGACTGCGAAGTCCGACGCCGTGCTGAACGAGGACAGCTACAGGAAGCTGATGCAGCAGGGCATCGAGAAGGGCAAGCCGGCCTACCGTCTCGAAGACCCCAGGCTGTTCGACCTGATCGCAAACCAGCACATTCCGCCGGGGCCGGGGCCGGAACTGATCTCCGATGCCGGACGTCCGCACAGTGGAGGGCACGATGCTCGGTAAGCTCGATTGGTCGGCCATTCCGTTCGATCAGCCTATACCGCTCATCGCGGGCGCGGTCGTGCTGGTCGCGATCCTTGCCGTGCTGACCTGGGTCGTGGTGAAGGGGCATCTGCCCTATCTCTGGAGCGAATGGATCACCAGCGTCGATCACAAGCGGATCGGCGTCATGTATATCCTGCTGGCCTCGGTGATGCTGCTGCGCGGCGGCAGCGATGCCATCATGATGCGGATCCAGCAGGCGGTCGCCTATCAGTCGCAGGGCTATCTGCCGCCCGAGCACTACAACCAGATCTTCTCGGCGCACGGCACCATCATGATCTTCTTCGTGGCGATGCCGTTCGTGATCGGGTTGATGAACCTGATCGTGCCGCTGCAACTCGGCGTGCGCGACGTCGCGTTCCCGACGCTCAATTCGGTCGGATTCTGGCTGACCGCGACCGGCGCGCTGCTGGTCAATCTCTCGCTCGTGGTCGGGGAATTCGCGCGCACCGGCTGGCTCGCCTTTCCGCCGCTGTCGGAGCTGTCCTATTCGCCGGGCGTCGGCGTCGATTATTATGCCTGGTCGCTCCAGATCTCCGGCGTCGGCACGCTGGTGGCCGGCATCAATCTCGTCACCACGGTGCTGAAGCTGCGCACCAAGGGCATGAATTATCTGCGCATGCCGATGTTCTGCTGGACCACGCTGGCTTCCAACCTGCTCATCGTCGCGGCGTTCCCGATCCTCACCGCGACGCTCGCCATGCTGCTGCTCGACCGTTACCTCGGCTTCCATTTCTTCACCAACGAGGCCGGCGGCAACGTCATGATGTTCATGAATTTGATTTGGGCCTGGGGACATCCCGAGGTCTACATCCTGGTGCTGCCGGCCTTCGGCATCTTCTCCGAGGTGGTGTCGACCTTCTCCGGCAAGGCGCTGTTCGGCTATCGCTCGATGGTGCTCGCGACCATGGCAATCTGCGTCATCTCCTTCATGGTCTGGCTGCACCATTTCTTCACGATGGGGGCAGGACCGGACGTCAACGCCATCTTCGGTATCGCCAGCATGATCATCGCGATACCGACGGGCGTGAAGATCTACAATTGGCTGTTCACGATGTATGGCGGCCGCATCCGGTTCGCGACGCCGATGCTGTGGTCGGTCGGCTTCATGGTCACCTTCATCGTCGGTGGATTGACCGGCGTCCTGCTCGCGGTGCCGCCGGCCGACTTCATGCTCCACAACAGCATGTTCCTGGTGGCGCACTTCCACAATGTCATCATCGGCGGCGTGCTGTTCGGCGCCTTCGCCGGCTTCGAATATTGGTTCCCCAAGGCGTTCGGCTTCCGCCTCGACGAACGCTGGGGCAAGCTGGCGTTCTGGTTCACCTTCCTTGGTTTCTTCATCACCTTCGTCCCGCTCTACATCGCCGGCATGCTCGGCATGACCCGGCGTATGCAGCATTACGACGTCGCGGCGTGGCGGCCCTGGATGATCGTTGCAGCCATCGGCATGGCCGTGCTGACGATCGGGGTGATCTGCCAGATCGTGCAGATCGTGGTCAGCATCCGCAACCGCGAGGCGTTGCGCGACCGCACCGGCGATCCCTGGGACGGCCGCTCGCTGGAATGGGCAACCTCGTCGCCCCCGCCGGTGTTCAACTTCGCCTTCAATCCCGATGTGCGCGGCGAGGACGCCTATTGGGACATGAAGGCCCGCGCCCAGCAGCAATCGCTCGAACGCGACAGGCCGGAATATCAGGACATCGAGATGCCCCGGAATTCCCCAACCGGTTTCGTCTGCGCGTTCTTCGCGACCATCATGGGCTTTGCACTGATCTGGCACATCTGGTGGATGGTGATTCTGGGCGGCTTGGGCGCGTGGGCAACCTTCGTCGTGTTCGCCTGGCGCGACCACGACGAATACGTCATTCCGGCGGAGGAGGTCGCGGCGATCGACCGCGTCAATCTCGAGGAGCGGCGCGACCTCGTCAGCATGGCGGGGACAGTCTGATGGCGATGACCGCGACCGCAGGCCATGCCCACGCCGATCCCCATCACATCGGGGTCGTGATCGAGCATCCCGGACCCGCTTCGAAGCGGATCGTGACCGCCTACGGCTTCTGGATCTTCCTGCTCTCCGACATTGTGATGTTCTCCTGCTTCTTCGCGGCCTATGCGGTGCTGTCTGGTCAGACTGCCGGCGGCCCGAAGGGCTCGGAGATATTCGAGCAGAGGAACGTCGCGATCGAGACGGTCTGCCTGCTGTTGTCGAGCTTCACCTGCGGCATGGCGAGTATCGCCGCCGACGTCCGCAATCGGTTCTGGTTCTATCTCGGCATGACCGTGACCTGCGTGCTCGGGCTGATCTTCCTCGTCATCGAGTTCCGCGAATTCGCCGACCTCGTCGCGCGGGGCTATGGTCCCTCGCGCAGCGCTTTCCTGACCGCGTTCTTCTCGCTGGTCGGCTGCCACGGCCTGCATGTTTCGGCCGGCGTGCTGTGGCTGCTCACCATGATGGCCCAGGTGTTCGCGAAGGGCTTTCGCGCCGACGTGCTGCGCCGGATAATGTGCTTCGCGCTGTTCTGGCACGCGCTCGACATCGTCTGGGTCGGGGTGTTCTCCGTCGTCTATTTGCTTGGGAGCGCCGCATGAGCGATCAGAGCCACGCGCCGACCGACCATGACCTCGCGCCGGGCGAGGAAGAGCAACACAGCGTCGGCACCCGGATCCTCGGCTACGTCGTCGGGCTCGCGCTCGCGCTGCTGCTGACGGCGACGTCGTTCTTCATCGCCGGCACCGATCTGGTCTGGCAGCCCTCGATTCCCGTGGCGTTGATCGTACTGGCGATCGCGCAGATGGGGGTGCATCTGGTGTTCTTCCTGCACATCACGACCGGCCCCGACAACACCAACAACGTGCTGGCGCTGGCGTTCGGACTGCTGGTGGTCTTCCTGGTGGTGGGCGGCACGGTCTGGATCATGGCACATCTGAACGCGAACATGCCGCCGATGGACCAGATCATGCGGATGCAGTGACGGAGCCGCACAAAAAAGAAGAGCCGCTTGTGATGACAAGCGGCCCAAGTCTAGGGAGGAAACGCCCAAGCAAGGCAATCGGGCCGGAGCCGGATTGCTGCCAAGGAAACGCTCGCGCAAGCGCTTGCGTCCGCATAGAAATGCAGCAAATCCCGATGAAGTTCAATTCCGGATCAATACGGACCCGGACTACCACTCCCAGGTGCGTGAACGACTTTGCTCACTTCGGCCGGCGGCAATTGTAGGCCTTGCGGAAGCCGGCCGCCTGGGCATCATCCTCCGAGCAGAACCAGCGGTCCGGCCTGGTGGTCGCCGGGTAGCTCGGGCAGCCCCGCAAATGATAGATGCCGATATTGCCGGTGACGCGGGCGCGCACCGCGAGCTTGCCTTTGATGCTGCAACTCGGCGGCATCGTCAGGTCCTCCGGGAACAGCACGGCACGAATTTCCTTGTCGCGGTCCGTGCGGCAGGCGGCGCCGAGCAGCGCACCGTCCTTCTTGCCGGCGCGGAAGTCTTGCGGTGCAACAAAGCAACCCTTCCAGATTCCGGCCGAGGCCGTCTTGGCTTCGCCCGCCGCAGGCTTGACGTTCGCCTTGATCGGCTCGCGGGCGATGGCGAAGCCGAGCTTGACCAGTTGCTCGTTCAAGGTCGCCTTGTCGCCCTCGGCCGTGCAGATCGCCCGGTGCCGCTTGCCAAAACTTTTCTCCGGCCCGACATCGTCACAACGCACGGAGCGCTTGTTGATCAGCTTCGCGAGCTGGTCGCGGGCCTCGATACCGCAGGTCCAGGGATCGGCGTGATCGTCGATGCAGACCTGGTCCAGCTCGGGCGCGTCGACGCCGTCGAGCCGATAGGTGACGTCGCCAAGCTGGAGGGAGTTGCCGTCCCGGACTGTCGCGGCGGCGGTCAGCGCGGACGCCGGCTCGGAAGACGCCAGGGATCCGGACAAGGCGAAAAACAAAATGAGCGCAAAAGCGCGGGCGGCGGCAAAGACATTTCGGAAGGGCATACGATCTCACTATCGATTGCTCGTGCACCTCGTTCCTAGCATCCGGATGTGGCGATACCAATGGTCTGCGCCCTGCGAAGTGCGACATTCCGGCCCCGCGGCTTTACTCCGCGCCCGCTATGACCCTATCGTTCGCAGGCCTCGCCGATCGTGCAGGGCGAATCGCCCGGGAAGCGGCGAGGGCGGGAGGAAAAGATTGCGATGAAAGACCCCGTGGACGTCCTGATCATCGGCGCCGGCGCTTCGGGCGCGGCGGTGGCGTGGTCGCTGGCCGAGACCAAGATGCACATTCTCTGCCTGGAGCAGGGCGGCTGGATGAACCCGGCGGAATATCCCAGCGCGGGCCGCGACTGGGAGGCCAAGTTCTACGGCGAATGGTCGTCGAGCCCGAACGTGCGCGGCCGACCCGAGGACTACCCTGTTAACGACGACAATTCGCCGATCAAGGTCGTGAACTACAATGCGGTCGGCGGCTCCACGGTGATGTACACCGCGCACTGGCCGCGGCTGCATCCCTCCGATTTCAAGGTGAAGACGCTCGACGGCGTCGCCGACGACTGGCCGATCGACTACGACGCGCTGACCCCGTTCTTCGAAGAGAACGACCGGATCATGGGCACGTCCGGCTTGTCGGGCGATCCGCTCTCGCCGTTGACGCATCCGCCGATGCCGCAACAGCCGATGGGATTGTCCGGTGCCATCATCGGCAAGGCCATGAACAAGCTCGGCTGGCACTGGTGGCCGTCGGACACAACGGTCGCGACGATGGACTATGAGGGCCGCGCCCGCTGCATCAATCTCGGCCATTGCACGCCGGCCTGCGCGCAAGGCGCAAAGTCCTCCACCGACATTACCTATTGGCCGCAGGCGATCCGCGCCGGCGTCGAGCTGCGCACGCATTGCCGGGTGCGCGAGATCACCACCGACGAGAACGGCATGGCCTCGGGCGTGGTCTATTACGACAAGGACGGCGTCGAGCAGTTCCAGCCCGCACACGTCGTCATCATCGCCTGCAACGGTGTCGGCACGCCAAGGCTGCTGCTGAACTCGGCGTCGTCGCGCTTTCCGAACGGGCTTGCCAATTCGTCCGGCCTCGTCGGCAAGAACCTGATGTTCCACCCCTATGCGCAGATCTACGGCTACGTGAAGGAGCCGACCGACTCCAATCGCGCGCCGCCGACCTGCCTGTGGAGCAAGCAGTGGTACGACACGGACCTGGCGCGCGGCTTCGTGCGCGGCTTCGGCGTGCAGTTCGTGCGCGGGGCAGGGCCGGTGTTCGAGGCCGTCGTCAGCGAGCAGAAGGACATCCTGCCGTGGGGCGAAGATCATCATCGTGTCTTCCGCAAGCTCAACGGCCACCGGTTGGGCTTCTCCGCGATCTGCGAGGACCTGCCGGAGGAGCACAACCGGGTCACGCTTGACCCCGGGCTGAAGGACAGCCACGGCATACCCGCGCCAAAGATCAGCTACACGATCAGCGAGAATAGCCAGAAGATGATGGACTATGCGCTGGCGCGCGGCCGCGAAATTCTGGAGACCGCCGGCGCGACCGACATTTGCGTCAACTCGCCGATCCCGTGGGGCGGCTGGCACCTGCTCGGCACCGCGCGGATGGGCACCGACCCCGAACGCTCCGTGGTCAACGAATGGGGCCGCACGCACGACGTGAAGAACCTCTTCATCGTCGACGGCAGCATCTTCGTCACCTCGGGCGGCGTGAACCCGACCTCCACCATCCAGGCCCTCGCGCTCTACATCGCCGACCAGATGAAGCAGCGCCTCGCCAATTTGTTCGATTGAGGCCGTCATGTCCGCAGACAATCAACTGACGCGCACGCAGCGCGGCGACCTCCGCATCATCGCTGCGATGATCGTTCCCGCCAGCGATGAGTACAAAGTGCCCGGCGCCGACGATGCCGCGATCCAGGCCGACATGCTGGCAACGCTCGGGCGCGACACCAAATTGGTGGCGGCGGCGCTGGATCATCTGGCCCGGTTGGCAGGAGCGCCGCTCGCCGAACTGGATGCCGCGAGACGCGAAGCGGTGGCGCAGGAGTTTCGCAAGAGCGGCGGTGCTGCTGCGGCCACGCTCGCCCGTGTCGTGCTGCAATGCTACTACCGCGACGACCGCGTGCTGCGCTCGCTGGGGATCGAGCTGCGCCCGCCGTTCCCCAAGGGGCATGTGCTGCCGGACGGCGACTGGTCGCTGCTCGATCCGGTCAAGGCGAGGGGCGGCTCGATGAGGCAGATCCCCTAGCCATCCGGGCAGTCCAGCCCTGCGCTCCGGGCGGGCACCTTGCGCGGCAGTGAGCCGGCCACCATCTGTGTGAGCCTTCAAGGACTCTTGTCATGCTGGATTTCACTTCAGATATCGTCGATGACGCCTCGTCATCGCGAACGACAGCACCTGCGCCGGCCGATGACCGGGCTCTGCTGGACGCCTATTCCAATGCCGTGATCGATGTGACCGACCGCGTCGGTCCCGCGGTCGAGCGGGTCGAGACCGGGCCGAAGGTGCCTGATAGACGCGAGCGCGGCGGGCTCGGCTCGGGCATCGTGATCTCGCCCGATGGCCTCGTCCTCACCAACAGCCACGTCGTAGGCACTTCGAAGGAGATCCGGCTGCGCGACGTCGAGGGCCATGTCGGGGATGCGCAGGTGCTCGGCGTCGACCCTGATACGGATCTGGCGCTGCTGCGGGCAAACGGCGCGCGCCATTTGCCTTATGCCGCGCTCGGCAATTCCAAGACCTTGCGCCGCGGCCAGCTCGTGATCGCCATCGGCAATCCGCTCGGCTTCGAATCCACCGTGACCGCCGGCGTGGTCTCGGCGCTCGGCCGCTCGATCCGCTCGGTCAGCGGACGCACCATCGAGGATGTGATCCAGACCGATGCCGCGCTCAACCCCGGCAATTCCGGCGGTCCGCTGCTGTCGTCGAATGCCGAGGTGATCGGCATCAACACTGCCATCATCAACGGCGCGCAGGGCATCTGCTTCGCGGTCGCCAGCAACACCGCGCAATTCGTGCTGTCGGAGATCATCCGTCACGGCTATGTCCGCCGCGCCTATATCGGCGTCGCCGGGCAGACCGCGCCGGTTCCACGGCGGCACGCGGTGCTGGCCGGCATCGAAAACAAGATGGGCGCGCTGCTCGCGCAGATCGAGCCGGATGGTCCGGCGGCGAAGGCGGGCCTATTGCCCGGCGACGTCGTGATCAAGCTCGACGGGGTCGACATCAATGGCGTGGACGATCTGATCCGCGTGCTCGATCGCGACCGCATCGGCCGGCGGCTCGCCATGGACGTGCTGCGGCTCGGCCGCCTGCGGGCGATCGACATCGATCCGATCGAGCGCAAGCCGGCCCGCTAGCGCCGGAGGGGCGGGGCGAGGTATGACGGTGTCATGCCTTGCCTTCGGAAGCCCGCCGGATGATGCCGGCACACGAGACCTACGACGTCATTGTCATCGGCGCCGGTGCCGGCGGCATGACGGCCGCGGCCGTGGCCGCTGCGCAGGGCCTTCGCGTGCTGGTGATCGAGAAGACCGCGTTCGTCGGCGGCACCACTGCCTGGTCTGGCGGGATGGTCTGGATTCCCGCGAATGCCAAGATGAAGGAGGCGGGGCTCTCCGACAGCGTCGCGGATGCTGTCCAATATCTGTCGGGCACGGTGCCCGAGCCCGACAATGCCGGCCTGCGCGCCGCCTTCCTCGCGCGCGGGCCCGAGGCGATCGCCTGGCTCGAAGCCAATACGGAGGTTCGCCTCCAGCCGGTGAAGACCTGTCCGGATTGTTATCCGGAGCGGCTGGGCGCAACGGCTGGCGGCCGTGTGCTGGAGGCGGTCGGTTTCGATGGCAGGCGGCTGGGCAAGGCCTTTGCGCGATTGCGGCCACCGCTGCCGGAGTTCACGCTGTTCGGCGGGATGATGGTCGATCCTCTCGACGTTGCGCATTTGCGCAGCGTTGGAAAATCGCTGCGTTCGACCTTGCGCGCGGCACGGCTTGTCTCTCGATATGCGCTGCAGCGGCTGCGCTGCCCACGGGGAACGTCCCTGTATCTCGGCAACGCACTTGCCGCGCGGCTCTATGCTTCGCTGCTGGCGCGACGGGTTGAAGTTTTCTTCGACGCCGACGTCGAAGACCTCTCGATGCAGGGCGATCGCGTCGGCGGCGTGGTCATCCGCCATGGCTCGCGCGACCGGCCGATCGCAGCGCGCCGCGGCGTGGTGCTGGCGACCGGCGGCTTCTCGCACGACGATGTGTTGCGCAAGCGGTTCTTCCCGGCGGCGGCTGGATTTGTCTCGGCGGCCAATCGATCCAGTACCGGCGATGGCCTTCGCCTCGCGGCGACGACAGGTGCCGCGCTCAACACCGACGCGACCAGCCCGGCCTGTTGGGTGCCGGCTTCGCTGTTCCGCCGCGCCGACGGCAGCCGCGGCGTGTTCCCGCACATGGCCGATTGCGCCAAGCCTGGCGTGATCGCGATCGACGCAACGGGCCGACGTTTCGTCAACGAGGCGGCGTCCCACCACGAATTCGTGCTGGCGATGCTGCGCGAGAGCAATGGTAAGCAGGAGCGGCCGTTCCATCTGATCTGCGACCGCCGGTTCCTGTGGGCTTACGGCCTCGGCCGCATCAAGCCGTTCACGCGGCGTTATCGCCGCTATGTGGCGAGCGGCGGGTTGATCGAGGCGCCCGATATCGCGCAGTTGGCGGCGAAGATCGGCACCAAGTCCTCTGTGCTGACGGCGACTCTGGCGAGCTACAACGAAGGCGCGAAGGAGGGCCGCGATGGTGAATTCGGCCGCGGCAGCACGGTCTATCAGCGGCACCTCGGCGATATCGGGCACAAGCCCAACCCTTGCCTTGCGCCGATCCTCCGCGCGCCCTTCTTCGCCACTCGCATCTACCCGGCCGATCTCGGCACGGCGATCGGCGTGAAGGTGGACGCGCAGGCCCGCGTGCTGCGCGAAGACGGCACGCCGATCGCAGGTCTCTACGCCTGCGGCAACGACATGGGCGCGATCATGAACGGCAATTATCCGGCGCCGGGGATCATGCTCGGGCCGGCGCTGGTTTTCGGGTACATCGCGGCAAGGCATCTGGCGGAGGGAGCGGTGACAGCGGTGGGTGCTGCGATGGAATCTGTCCGATTGTCGTAACTGCTATATCCGCGTCATTGCGAGCGTAGCGACTTGTCCGCCGAAGCCTTCGAAGGCGGAAGCAATCCTAGAAACCCTCCACGGGGGCAGTCTGGATTGCTTCGTCGCAAGAGCTCCTCGCAATGACGTGGAGGGGCGCGGGCTCTTACCGCTACTCCGCCGCCGCTGCAAAGCGGCTGTTCTCGAGCTCCGCTTCCAACCGCGCTGTCTCGGCCGCCGCGAGCTTGACGTTGGCTTCCTTGACGTGACCGAAGCCGCGGATGGTCTCGGGCACCCTTGCGAGTCTTGCCAACAGCGGGATCTGCACTGCCTTCAGCCCGGCCATCCGCTGGTCGATCATCGCCAGATAATCCGCCACCAGCTTGCGCTCCGTCTTGCGCTCCTCGGTACGGCCGAACGGATCGAAGGCGCCGCCGCGCAGGAACTTGAGCTTGGCGAGAACACGGAAGGCGTGGAGCATCCAGCCGCCGAACTCCTGCTTCTGTAGATGTCCGCTGGTCTTGTCGCGCTTCGCGAAGATCGGCGGCGCGAGGTGGTATTTCAGCGTGAAGTCGCCGTCGAACTTCTCCGACACCTTCTTGCCGAAGCTGCCATCGGTATAGAGCCGGGCAACCTCGTACTCGTCCTTGTAGGACATCAGCTTGAACAGGTTTTTCGCGACCGCTTCGGTCAGTTCGGTAGAGGCCGGCGAGACCGCGCTCTCCGCCTTCCGCACCTTGGCAATGGCCGCGAGATAGCGGTCGGCATAGGCCTTGTCCTGATAGCCGGTCAAAAACTCGGTGCGGGTCGCGATGATGTCGTCGAGGGACTTGGTCGGAGCGGACGCGCGGCTCTTGAACTGGAGCACGCTGCGAACCCGCGACATGTCGTGGGCGGCCAGCCGCCCCCAACTGAAGGCGAGCTTGTTCATCTCGATCGCGGCACCGTTGATCTCGATGGCGCGGAGCAGAGCCTCCAGCGACAGCGGGATCGCACCCTTCTGGAAGGCGAAGCCGAGCATGAAGGGATTTGTCGCGATCGAATCGCCCATCAGCGCGGAGGCAATGCCTGTCGCGTCGATGATGTCGAGGTTGTTGTCGCCGATGGCGTCGCGCAGCACGGTCTGCATCGTGCCCATCTCGAAATCGAGATCGGGGTTTTGCACGAAGCTCGCGGTCGGCTGCAGGTCGGCGTTGACATAGGCCCTGGTCACGCCGCGCTCGGCGCGGCTGAGCGCGGAGGGACCTGCCGAGACGATCATGTCGCAGCCGAGGATGACGTCGGCGCCGCCCGTGGTAATGCGGACCGCGGAGATGTCCTCCGGTTTGGGGGCAATGCGGACATGGCTCATCACCGCGCCGTTCTTCTGCGACAGGCCGGTGAAGTCGAGCGCCGAGCAGCCGCGGCCGTCGACATGGGCGGCCATGCCGAGCAGGGCGCCGATGGTGATGACGCCGGTGCCGCCGATACCGGTGACGAGGATGTTGTAGGGCGCGTCCAGCTCGCGTGCGGGCGGCAGCGGCAAATCGGCGAACAGCTGGCCGGAATCGACTGCGGAGGTCTTCATCCGCTTCAGCGTGCCGCCGTGCACGGTGACGAAACTTGGGCAGAAACCCTCGACGCAGGAAAAGTCCTTGTTGCAGTTCGACTGGTCGATCTGGCGCTTGCGGCCGAACTCGGTCTCCAGCGGCTGCACCGAGACGCAGTTGGAGGCCTGCGAGCAGTCGCCGCAGCCTTCGCAGACCAGCTCGTTGATGAAGGCGCGTTTCGCGGGATCGGGATAGAGCCCGCGCTTGCGGCGGCGGCGCTTTTCCGCGGCGCAAGTCTGGTCGTAGACGATGACCGAGAGGCCCTCGACGTCGCGCAGTTCGCGCTGCACGGCATCGAGCTCACGACGGTGATGGATGGTCGCGCCTTGCGGGAAGTAGTTTCCTTGCGGGTATTTGCTCGGATCGTCCGAGACGATTGCGAGGCGCTTGACGCCCTCGGCCCAGACCTGATGCGCGATCTGCGCGACATTGAAGGCGCCTTCGGCCGGCTGCCCGCCGGTCATCGCGACGGCGTCGTTGTAGAGGATCTTGTAGGTGATGTTGATGCCGGCCGCCGAGGCGGCGCGAAGGGCGAGGAGCCCGGAATGGGTGTAGGTGCCGTCGCCGAGGTTCTGGAAGATGTGCTTCTCAGTGGTGAAGGGCGACTGGCCGATCCAGTTCACGCCCTCCGCGCCCATATGCGAGATCAAATCGGTGCGGCGGGTCGGCATGCTCAGCGCCATGCCGTGGCAGCCGATGCCGGCCATGGCGCGGCTGCCCTCGGGGACGCGCGTCGAGGTGTTGTGCGGACAGCCCGAGCAGAAGAACGGCGTGCGCGCGAGCTTGATCTGGGTGCTGGTGGTGACCGGATTGTCGAAGGCCTCCAGCCGAGCGAGGCGCTGCTCCAGCACGGGGCTGTGATGGCCGAGCTTGCGCAAGCGCGCCACCAGCGCGCCGGCGACGATGGTCGGCGTCAGCTCGTCCTCGCTCGGCAGCAGCGGCGCGCCGCGCTCGTCGCGCTTGCCGGTGACGGTCGGGCGCTTCGACGCATCGATGTTGTAGAGGATGCGCATCAGCTGGTCTTCGATGAAGCCGCGCTTCTCCTCGACCACGAGCACGTCCTGCAGACCGTCGGCGAAGCGCTTGGCGCCGCTTTCCTCCAGTGGCCAGGTCAGCGCGACTTTGTAGATGCGCAGGCCCAGATCCTGCGCGTCTTTGTCTGTAATGCCGAGATCGGCGAGCGCCTGGCGGAGGTCGAGATAGGCCTTGCCTGTCGCGACAATACCGAGCCGCGCCGGCTTTGAATCGAGCACGATGCGGTCGAGCTGGTTGGCGCGGGCAAAGGCCTGCACGGCGGCCATCTTCGGCCCGAACAGGCGCCTCTCCGCGTCCAGCGGCGGATCAGGCCAGCGGATGTTGAGGCCGCCGGGCGGCATTTCGAAATCGTCGGGCATCACGATCTTGATGCGCGCGGGGTCGCTGTCGATCGAGGCGGAGCTTTCCACGGTCTCGCTGATGGCCTTGAAGCCGACCCAGCAGCCGGAGAAGCGCGACAGCGCAAAGCCGTAGAGGCCGAGGTCGAGATAGTCCTGCAGCGTCGCTGGATTGATCACGGGGATCAGGGCCGCCGCGAATACCTGCTCGCTCTGATGCGCCAGCGTCGAGGACTGGCAGCCGTGGTCGTCACCGGCGAGCGCGAGCACGCCGCCGTTGAGTGAGGTGCCGGCCGCATTGGCATGCTTGAGCGCATCGACCGAGCGGTCGACGCCGGGGCCTTTGCCGTACCAGATGCCGAACACGCCATCGACCTTGGCGCCGGGGAACAGACCGACCTGCTGGCTGCCCCAGACGGCGGTCGCCGCCAGATCCTCGTTCAGGCCGGGGACGAAGGCGATGTCATGCTGGGCGAGGTGCGACTTCGCGCGCCACAACGCGTGGTCGTACATGCCGAGTGGGGAGCCGCGATAGCCCGAGATGAATCCGCCGGTGTTGAGGCCCTGAAGCCGGTCGCGTTCGCGCTGCAACATCGGCAAGCGGACCAGGGCCTGTGTGCCGGACAGGAAGATCCGCTTCGATTCGAGCCGGTATTTATCGTCCAGCTCGACTTGCAACAGCGTCATTTCGGGGATCCTTGTTGTCGTGGTCCGGCGAAGGGATTTTGCGCCGCGGGAGGCTTGCGGCTTTGCGAAGCGGAGGAGCACAGTCAAGAGCATGGGCCAGCGAAGTCAATATCGCTGGCCGCATCCGTGGCGCTCCTGCTAGTCATGGCTTGCTAGCGGAGAAGAGCATGACGGCGTTCGACATTCAAATTTCGCAAACCGGAGGCGCCTTGATCGGGCCGTGGCGTCGGCCGCGCCAGATGTTACAGGCGCAAACCTACGACGCGCATGCCTCGATTCACGATGACGCAACAGCGCAGAAGCTCGGCTTCAAAGGCGGTACCATCGAGGGGCCGACGCATTTTAGCCAGTTTGCACGGTTGTGCGAGCGACAATGGGGGCCGGCCTGGTTTGAAACCGGCTGCATTTCTGCGCATTACCGCAGCGTTTGCTACGAGGGCGAGGAGGTGCAGGCGATCCTGATGGCCTCCTCAGACGAGCAACCAGAGTGTCAAATTCAGATGGTCAAGCGCGACGGGACCGAGGTGCTGCGGGGGACGGCCTCAATCGTCGAGAGCCCGACTGCCCTTGACCTGCGTCTGCGCGAACTCAAGCCGCTCACTGACCCCGTGATCCTTCGCGATGTGCAAGTGGGTGTGACCGGCAAGCGGCAGTCCGTCCGCATGGCGTTCGATCAGACCATGGGCGACCTTTATCCTTTCTCGCTGCGGCAGAAGCTCGCCGTCATCACCGAAAACTCGCCCTTCTATTCCGGCGCCGGCAACCCTTCTTTGAACCCTTGGGGCAGACCGATCATCCCGATGGAGATGCTGAGCGTGCTGTTCCAGTACCGCTCGAAGGATGATCCACTGCCGGTCAAGGGGCCGGCCGTCGGCTTGTTTGCCGATCAGGAGATCCGGCTGGTCAAGGGCCCGCTCTTCGTCGATGAGGACTACGAGGTCGAGCGCGAAGTGGTCGCGCTCTCGGGCAGCGGCCGCACCGAGAGCGCATGGGCCAGGACGCGTGTGTTCGACAAGGCGGGTGTTGTGGTGGCGACCATGCTGCTGAATATGGCGACGCTGAAGGACTCCTATGCGCCGTATGAAGAAGAGTATCGGCAGCTGTACGGGGTGGGGCGCAACTGACAGCCCGTCGTCAGGCCAGCGATCGAGCTTCCACACGATTGACAACCTCGCTAAATTTAGAAAGATTGCAACCAGAGGGTGGGGGAGAGCTGTCTATTCGAGGGCGCGTTTCTGTGTGGCATCATGAATTTCGCCGAGCGACGAGCTTCCGAAGATTTTTGCGTACCAGCGGAGAATAAGATTCCCGGTTCGGTCACTCGTTTTACAAGCAATCTTTTTCAAGTCGGGCGAAATTAGCCCAGCCGTCGCAGGTCATCCTTTTCTAACCGTCACGCACCTCCTTCTGGATGCGTTCGAGAAGATCAACACCAATCTCGCCAAGATCGCGTCGGGCCAGGACGATGCGCCGTCCTTCAACGCGATCTGGCAGGCGGCCATGCGGATCGTAGCGATCGGCGAAAAGATCGAGAAAGCCAACTCGAAGGAGAACCGCGACAAGGTGGCGAAGGCAATCAAGGATCTCGTGGAAACGCTTTGAGGAGGACGGCTATGGTTGGATTGGATCAATATTTCGGAACGCATACGGGGAATTTGAAGATCTATGTGGGGCTGTTCAAGGTCGGATCTGGCAGCTTCACCTCGTTCAACTCCAACCTCGCAGCGTTCAGCGGCTCGTACAGTGCATTCGGAAGCAGCGGCACCTTCACCATAGAAGTCCAGCTTCTGCATGTTCAAAATGCCTCGTCCGGGACCTGCAAGGTGACGCTCAACGACAAGACTGATGCCAGTGCGGCCTACACCGTCGCAGGCAACAAGTTCTCCCTCCAGACCAATCTCAATCCAACGCCCATCGACATTTACGTCAGCCAGGGCGGAACGCAGTTCGACGGAGTGTCGGGGCATAATCTCTGGATCGGCCAGTGGTCCTGAGCTGCGGCTGCGAGAGCTTGGCGACCTCGCGCAGAGCTGCCCGCAACGCTTCGTCTGACCCAGGCGCTGCGGTCGAGAAAGCAAACAGTCCGCCCAAGACTTGAGCAAATTGCGTGGGGCGATGCGGTCGCACAGTGAATAAGCAAACCTGCGCTCGCCCCATAAGATTTTGACGACGCTGCGAATTTTTCCGCACCTCGGCGCCCATCGCAATTGTACACAATGGCACGGCGCTTGCACAACTCCGGCAAAGAGAGTTCTCGCGAGGGGCGAGCGTCATGCTGAACTCGAGCAAGCCGACACGGGGCGTCATCAGCGCCGAGCCCGAGCCGATCAAGCTCGACTGGCCGAGCACCGCGCTCCTCATCATCGACATGCAGCGCGACTTCATGGAGCCCGGCGGCTTCGGCGAGACGCTCGGCAACGACGTCAGCCAGCTTGCGCGCGCGGTGAAGCCGATCAGCGCGGTGCTGACGGCCGCGCGCGACACCGGCATGCTGGTGATCCACACGCGCGAGGGCCATCTGCCCGATCTCTCCGATGCGCCGCCGGCCAAAGTCGAGCGCGGCGCGCCGAGCCTTCGCATCGGCGATCCCGGCCCGATGGGCCGCATCCTCATCCGCGGCGAGGCCGGCCACGATATCATTCCCGAGCTCTATCCGCTCGACAGCGAGATCGTGATCGACAAGCCCGGCAAGGGCGCGTTCTACGCCACCGAGCTTACGGACGTGCTGGAGAAATACGGCATCGAGAACCTGCTGGTGTGCGGCGTCACGACTGAGGTGTGCGTCAACACCACGGTGCGCGAGGCCAATGACCGCGGCTACCGCTGCGTCGTCATGTCGGACGGCTGCGCGTCCTACTTCCCCGAATTTCACGAGATGGGCCTGAAGATGATCAAGGCCCAAGGCGGCATCTTCGGCTGGGTCGCGAGCTCAGCTGCGGTCCTGGAGGCAATGAAGGTTTCGACCACATAGGGGGATTGTCATGAGCACATTGACGGGGACAGCCGGCAAGTCTGAACTGAACAAGTCCGAGTTCAAGCCGGTACTATGGACATCGGGCGACTGGAACGCGTTCTTCGGCTTCGGCACCAACATCCTCGTCAACATGCTGGTGCTCACGGGCCTGTTGCGCTTCGTCTTGAAGATGCCTGACAGTCTGGTGTTCGGCCGCATCCTGCCCGCACTGGGGCTGATGATGTGCCTCTCGACCTTCTACTACGCCTACCTCGCCTATCGACTCGCGCAGAGAACCGGCCGCAACGACGTCTGCGCGCTGCCCTCGGGCGTCAGCGTGCCGCACATGTTCATCGTCACCTTCGTGATCATGCTGCCGATCACGATCAAGACCGGTGACCCGCTCAAGGGCTGGTCGGCCGGCCTCGTCTGGGTGTTCTTCCAGAGCTTCATTCTCATGATCGGCGGCTTCATCGCGCCGTTCATTCGCAAGATCACGCCGCGCGCGGCGCTGCTCGGCACGCTTGCCGGCGTATCCGTCACCTTCATCTCGATGCGGCCGGCGCTGGAGATGTACATGACGCCGCAGATCGGTCTGGTCTGCTTCGCCATCATCCTGGTGAGCTGGTTCGGCGGCGTGAAATATTGGCGCGGCATTCCCGCGGGCCTCGTCGCGATCGCGGTCGGCATGATCATCGCCTGGGGCTCGAACCTGTTTGGGCTCGGTCTCGGCGGCCTGAGCGTGAAGGGCGTCGGCGATGCCTTCGCCAATTTCGGCTTCTCGGTGCCGATTCCTGCCGTGGGCTACGTATTCTCAGGCTTCGAATTCCTCGGCATCATCCTCGTCACCGCCATTCCGTTCGGCATCTACGACCTCGTCGAAGCCATGGACAATGTCGAGAGCGCGGAAGCGGCTGGCGACGAATATCCGACCACGCGCGTGCTCACGGCCGACGGCGTCGTCAGCCTGATCGGCTGCCTGATGGGCAATCCCTTCATCAACGCCGTCTATATCGGCCATCCCGGCTGGAAGGCGATGGGTGGCCGCATCGGTTACTCCGCCGCGACCGGCCTCATGGTGATCGTGCTGGCCTGGTTCGGCATCATCTCGGTGCTGCTGGCACTCGTGCCCGTGGTCGCGATCTCGCCGATCCTGCTCTATATCGGCATGCTGATCGGCGCCCAGGCGTTCCAGACCACGCCGGTGAAGCACGCGCCCGCGATCGTGCTGGCGCTGACGCCGCATCTGGCTGCCTGGGCCAAGCTCCAGATCGACACCATGCTTGGCTCGACCATGAATGCGGCGGCCACCGTCGGCGGCATGGCCGCCGACAAGGCCGACGCCGTGAAGGCTGCCGCGATCGCCGCGCTGCCGCAGCAGGGCGTGTTCTATCATGGCCTTGAAGTGATGGGAGGCGGCTCCATCCTCGGCGGCCTCGTCCTGGGTGCGATCGGCGTCTTCATCATCGAACGCGATTTCGAGAAGGCCTCGGCCTTTGCTCTGGTCGGTGCCGTGCTCACTTATTTCGGCTTCATGCACGGCGAGGCCGTCGGCATCGGCGGCGGATTTGGCGTCACGCCCGCCGTGGCGCTCGCCTATGCCGCGATGGCCGCCGGCCTGTTCGCGGCCAGCAAGCTCGGCGCCAGCGAACACTATGCCGCGCATCCGGAGATGTCGGCCGCGCCGGCGGAGTAGTTACCGGTGCGGACTTCTGTAAAGCGGCCGGCAGTCGCCGGCCGCTTTCGTCTCAGGGCCGCACCGCCGGCGTCTCCATCGGCAGGCCACGCGCCCGCGACATCAGATAGAGCTCGAGCGCGACCAGCTCGGGCGAGCCGTAATCGTAGGCCTGGGCGCGCACGCCGCTCATGCAACTGCGTAAGCGCCGCTCCAGCGATCCCAGCGTCTGCCATTCCAGGCGATAAAGCGGATAGCCGGTCGGCTGTCCCTGCGTGATCGGCGCACCCGCGAGGCGCTTGTCGAAATTGTCATCGTGGCAATTGGTGCAGGCGAGGTTGAGCTGGCCCTCGCGCTGCATGAAGAGGTCGCGGCCCTGCTCCACGAAGGGTTTTGCCTGCGGATCGTCGCCGGCGGTGATCGCGGCTCCGCGCGATTGATGGGCGACGAAGGCGGAGAGCGCCAGCAGGTCGCGGCTCTCGTAGGGCAGGGGCGCAGCCTTCTGATGATTGGCGCGGCAAAGATTGATGCGCTGGTCGAGCGTGACGGGGCGGCCAAGCGTCTTGTCGAAGGCGGGATAGCGTGCCGCGACGCCCTTCATGCTGCTGCGCGCATCGCCGTGGCAATCCGCGCAGGCTTTCTCCGCGCTGCCGGTCTTCTTGCCCCATAGCTGTTCGCCGTCGAGCACGAACAGCATGCCTGGATTGGAGGTATCGTCGTCCTGCATGGCGCGCGTGTCGGGACCCATGAAGGAATAGCCGGAGCGGCGCGCATCGGGCGGGATCTCGCCGGCGAGGGCAGGGGCCGCGGCGACCAAGGCCGCCGCGGCTATCGCGCGCCAAACGCTCATTCGACAGTGATCGATGCCGAGGCGGTTGACGAATAGCCGTTGTCGCCGATCCATTCGAACTCGAACCTGCCACTCTCCTTCGCGACCGCGAAGAAGGACAGATAGGGATTGGCAGCGATCGCCGGAAACAGATCGGCGCGGAAGATCTCGGTGCCGTTGTAACGGCAGGTGAAGCTCGTGATAATGTCGCGCGGTACCAGCTTGCCGTCCGCGGTGTGGCGGAATCCCGTCTCCATGATATGCGAGGTCAGCGTGCGGATCTCGATGACGTCGCCGCGCCTGGCCTTGGCGGGAACGTTGATGAGCGCGGCCATCAGTTCATCTCCTCGGTGCAGGCGGCCAGCGTCACGACGACATCGACGGCGACCTGCCAAAACGTGTCGTCGGAGAGGCGGGCGATCGCCACCACCTTCTGGGTGTCGGCGAGCCGGATTCGGGTCGCGACCTGGGCGCGGCCTGAGGAGGGGCCGAGATAGAAATTGGCGATGTTGGGCTGTGGGTTTTTCTCATTGAAGACGTGGATGCTCTTGACGTGGTCGTCAGCCGTCATCGGGCTTGCGACGGTTACCGTCATCGGCACGGTATTGCCGTTCTCGACCAGCGGGGGAATGTCGACCTTCACCTTTCCGGTGCGAATCGGCGCCTCGCCGACGACGTTGCGGATCGCGGTGTTGAGCATCGCTGGCGTTGCCCGAAGCGGACGCAGGGTGACGATCGGGATCGTCCCGGCGGCGGTGACACCTCCGGCGAGGCTCAAAAATTGTCGTCGCGTGGTTGGCATGAACAGTCCTAGTCGCGAAGCGTTGCAAGAAAAGCCACGATGTCCTCGATCTCCGCGGCCGACAAGATCGGCTTGCCGGCAAAATTGCGTCCGACACGCGCGAGGCCGTCGGCGCGATAATAGGACGGCATGATGGTCTCCGCGTTGAAGCGCGACGCATCGACCAGTCGAAGCCGCAACTGGCTCGTCGTCCATCGGTTCCCGGCGCCGGTGAGGTCAGGTGCGAGATCGCCCTGAAATCGCGTTTCGGGGAAGGGTCCGGAATGGCAGAGGATGCAGGTCGTAGTGCGCGCCAGCACCAGCGCGCGGCCGCGCGTGACGTCGCCGGGCGAACCGGTGAGCGATTGCGGGATGCCGTCGCCGACGACTTTGTAGGGGGCGAGTTCGTCCGCCTTGGTAGGCAAGGCGAAGGCGAGGCTCGCTACAATGAATGCTGCAATCGCAGATGTCGAACGGGTTGCGCGGCGGCGCCGCGAACTCCTCTTACCTCTCCCGCTTGCGGGAGAGGTCGAGCCGAAGGCGAGGGTGAGGGCTCTGTACTCTTGGGGGTCCTCGCAAGTTGAGAAACCCTTTCCCCAGCCCTCACCCGCAGGCGGGGGAGGGAGCGCACCTTGTTCGCGGCGATAGGCTCGTCTCACCATCGCATCAGCCAAAAGTGTCGGTCGTGATGGTTTGAAACCAGCGTTCGGCCTCCACCGCCTCGCGGGCCCGCAACTCTCGCGGCGCATCGACCGGGCTCGTGGCGCCGCCCTCGACCTCGGCGAAGATGTCGCCCTTGGGCTGGTAATTTCCCGCGAGTGAGAAGCCGTAGCCG
The DNA here is from genome assembly GCF_003020125.1 of Bradyrhizobium sp. MOS003. Lineage (GTDB taxonomy): Bacteria > Pseudomonadota > Alphaproteobacteria > Rhizobiales > Xanthobacteraceae > Bradyrhizobium. The sequence continues at coordinate 81,015 of NZ_PYFW01000003.1, forward strand.
GGGGCGACGGTGTTGTAGCAGACGCCGGTCAGCCGCGGCGGCTCCAGCGTGCGGCCGTCGAGCCCAGCGACGATCGCGGCAGCGCAGGCCTTGCCTTGCGCGCTTGCGGCTGATGCCGATTTGGGGATGCCGCCGCCAAGGCAGGCGTCGCCGATGACATGGATGTTCTTGACGAGTTTCGATTCGAACGTGACAGGATCGATCGGACACCAGCCGGTCGCATCCGCAGCGCCCGCGGTCTCGGCGATGCGTCCCGCGCGTTGCGGCGGAATCACGTTGGCGACATCGGGTGTGTAATTGCCGAACTCGGTGACGATGGTTCTGGTCGAAGGATCCACCGAGGTGACGCGACCGCCTTGCGACAGGCCGATCCGCTCGATCATGTCGCCGTAGAGCTCCTTCCACGCCTTCTCGAACAGCCGCTGCTGGGAGAAATTGTCCTTGGCGTCGAGCACCAGGACCTTTGATCGTGGCTTGCTCGCCTTCAGATAATGCGCGATCAGGCTGGCGCGCTCGTACGGTGCGGGCGGGCAGCGCGAGGGATTGGCCGGAACGGCGATGGCGACCGTGCCGCCGTCAGCCATTGCCTCCAACTGCCTGCGCAGCAACAGCATTTGCGCGCCGGCCTTCCATGCGTGCGGCATCGTCTCCGATGCGGCATCGTCATAGCCAGGCAGCGCTTCGAAATGGAAGTCGATGCCGGGCGAGAGCACGAGGCGGTCATAGGGCAGCGCGACGCCATCATTCGTCACGACGCTGCGCCGCTCCGGGTCGATCGTGGTCACGGCCTGACCGATCACCGTGACGCCATCGGCGGCAATCTGGTCGTAGCCGAACTGCTGTGCCTCGATGTCGCGAAGGCCCGCAATCACCGCGTTGCTCAAGGGGCAGGACGTGAAGACCGCGTTGGGCTCGATCAGGATCACTTGCATTTTTTTCTGCGCGCTCTTCAGCGCGCGGGCGCAAGCCGCGCCGCCGAATCCGCCGCCGACCACGACGACACGTCCCGCGGACTGCGCGCGCAGGATCGAGGGGGCGGCAAACGATGTGGCCGCGGCGGTGATGCCGAGCACGGCATTCCGCCGTGTCACCGGCGCATTCATGAATCTTGTCCGCAAAATGCCGCGGCGGCCGTCGTGGCCGCCGCGGCTGCTCTCAGGCGAAGGTGATGTTCTGGTCCCGCAGCGGCACCGAGCGGATGCGCTTGCCGGTCGCGGCGAAGTAGGCGTTGAGCACGGCCGGCGCTGCGACGCCGATGGTCGGCTCGCCGACGCCGCCCCAGAACCCGCCGCTCGGCACCATCACCGATTCCACCTTCGGCATCTCGTTGATGCGCATCGAATTGTAGGTGTCGAAGTTGGTTTGCTCGATCTTGCCGTCCTTGACGGTGCAGCCGCCGTAGAACAGCGCCGAAAGGCCGTAAACGAAGGAACCCGCGATCTGCCGCTCCACCTGGGCCGGATTGACGACATATCCGGGATCGGTGGAGGCGACGATGCGATGCACCTTGATCTTGTTGCCGTCGGTCACCGAGATCTCGGCGGCGCCGGCGACATAGCTGCCATAGCCCATCACTTGGGCGATGCCGCGATAGACGCCCTTCGGCGCCGGCATGGTCCAGCCGATCTTCTCGGCGACCGCATTGAGCACCGCGAGGTGCTTGGGGTGATTGCCCATCAACTTGCGGCGGAATTCGAGCGGGTCCTGGCCTGCGGCCTGGGCCAGCTCGTCCATGAAGCACTCCATGTAGATCGCGTTGTGATTGACGTTGACACCGCGCCAGAAGCCGGGCGGGACGTGCGGGTTGCGCATCGCGTGCTCGACCAAGAGGTTCGGAACCGAATAGCCGAACGCGGCCTCGCCGGTTTGGGCGACCCCCTGGAAGGCGGCGGGGTCCATGCCGTTTTGCAGCGCTTCGGGGCGCAGCGAGAACAGGATCGACTGCCCCGACAGGCGGTAATGCAGCGCGACAAGATTGTTGTCGGCATCGAACGCGCCGGTCATCTTGCACTGGGTGATCGGGTGATACCGGCCGTGCGCCATGTCCTCTTCGCGCGACCAGATCAGCTTGACCGGCGTGCCGGGCATTGCTTTGGCGATCATCACGGCCTGGCGGACATAGTCGGTCTGGCCGCGCCGGCCGAAGCCGCCGCCGGGCATGACCTTGTGCACGTCGCACTTGTCCGCCGGCAGGCCTGAGGCCTCCAGCACCGCTGCGAACGCGGCCTCGCCATTCTGCGTGCCGCACCAGACCTCGCATTTGTCCGCGCTGTAGAGCGCGGTGGCGTTCATCGGCTCCATCGTGGCGTGGTTCTGGTAGGGATAGGAGTAGACGGCCTCGACCTTCTTGACCGCACTCGCGATCGCCGCCTTGGCGTCGCCGTTCTTGTTGCCGACATAGGCCGGCTGGTCGTTGTCGAGGCCTTCGGCCAGCCACTTTGCAATCGATTCGCTGGAGACTTTTGCGTTGTCGCCCTCGTCCCAGACGATCGGCAGCGCATCCAGCGCGGTCTTGGCGTGCCACCAGGTGTCGGCGACGACCGCGACCGCGGTATCGCCGACCTTGACGACCTTCTTGACGCCTTTCATGCCGGCGATCTTGGATTCGTCGAAGCTCTTCAGTTTGCCGCCGAAGACCGGGCAGTCCTTGATTGCGGCGTTCACCATGCCCGGCAACTTGACGTCGACGCCGTAGATCATGGCGCCGTTGGTCTTGTCGACGGTGTCGAGCCGCTTCACGCCCTTGCCGATCAGTTTCCAGTCCTTCGGATCCTTCAGCTTGACCTCGGCCGGCGGCGTCAGCTTCGCGGCGGCCTCGGCGACCTTGCCATAGGTCGTGGTCCGGCCCGACGGCGTATGGATGATGACGCTGTTCGCTGCCGTGCATTCGGAGACCGGCGCCTTCCATGCGTCGGCCGCGGCCTGGATCAGCATCACGCGCGCGGTGGCGCCGCCCTTGCGGACATAGTCCTGAGAGGATCGGATGCCGCGGCTGCCGCCGGTCGAGAAATCGCCCCAGACGCGCTTGCGGGCGACGCTCTGGCCCGGCGTCGGATATTCGGTCGTGACCTTGGTCCAGTCGCATTCGAGTTCCTCGGCGACGAGCTGGGCGAGACCTGTGAGCGAACCCTGGCCCATCTCGGAGCGGGCGATGCGAATCACGACGGTGTCGTCTGGCCTGACCACGACCCAGGCGCCGATTTCGGGCGAGCCGTCGGCGGCGCGGACCACGGCGGGCCCGAAGGGGATATCGAGGCCGACGGCAAGGCCGGCGCCGAGCGTGGCGCTGCCGATGACGAAGGCACGGCGATCCATGCGGGGAGAAACATGCTTGCTCATTGGCGGCTCCTTACGCGCTTGCGATCGTGTGGATCGCTTCGCGCACCTGCTGGAAGGTGCCGCAGCGGCAGATATTGGTGATGGCCTCGTCGATATCGGCGTCGGTCGGCTTCGGCTTCTCGTTCAGCAGCGCCGCCACCGCCATGATCATGCCGCTCTGGCAATAGCCGCATTGCGGCACGTCCTGGGCGATCCAGGCCTCCTGCACCTTGTGCAAGGCATCGCGTGAGCCGAGTCCCTCGATGGTCGTGATCTTCTTGCCCTCGGCTTCGCTGACCGAGACGCCGCAGGAGCGGGTGGCGATGCCTTCGATGTGGACGGTGCAGGCGCCGCATTGTGCAATGCCGCAACCGTATTTGGTGCCGGTCAGACCGGCATTCTCGCGGATCGCCCAGAGCAGCGGCGTGTCCGGCTCGACGTCGAGGGTGAAGGTTTTTCCGTTGATTGTTAGGTTTGCCATCGCAGTCCCCTGATTGGCCCAATCCACCGATTGAACTCAGGGGCGCAATGTGTCCGGCAAATTGGAACTGTTCAAATCAATAGTGCGAGGGGTGAAACGCGAAGAATTGCGCTGTCGGGGGAAGATTACGAGGAGGGCGGTGTTTTGTCTCACCCCCATCATGGTCGATCCGATCGACCTTCCGCGGGCGCCAATCCACAGGTCTGGGGCGACACGCAGCTGTGAACGCGGGTTCCAGGCCGCGTCCGGCCACGGCGACAGTTTGTCCCTTTTGCCGGGATGCAAGACGTTCGCGGTCTGGTACACTGCGCCGACGCCAGAAGGAGTTCCACGAATTGCCAAGTCCCAACGTGCTGATGCTGTATCCGCTGTTCTCGGCGGAATCCTTCTGGACCTTTGGCGAATCCTGCAAGGTGTTGGGCGTAAAGCGACCGGCCGCTCCCTTGGGCCTGATCACCGTGGCCGCGATGTTGCCCGAAAGCTGGACGGTCCGGCTGATCGATTGCAATACGGCGCCCTTCAGCGACGAGGATCTCGCCTGGGCCGACGTCGTCTTCACCGGCGGGATGATGCCGCAGCAGGCCGACACGCTGCGCCTCATCGAGATTTGCCGTGCCGCAGGCAAGCCGGTGGTCGTGGGTGGACCGGATCCGACCTCGAGCCCGCACATCTATGAACGGGCCGACTTCAGGGTGCTCGGCGAGGCCGAGAGCGTCATCGACGAATTCATCGCAGCCTGGGAAGGCGGCGCGCGGTCCGGGACCTTTACCGCACCGAAATTCCAGGCGGACGTGACCAAGACGCCTGTGCCGCGTTTCGACCTGCTCAAGTTCGAGGACTATCTCTATCTCGGCGTGCAGTATTCCCGTGGATGTCCGTTCACCTGCGAGTTCTGCGACATCATCGAGCTCTATGGACGCGTGCCGCGGACCAAGACCAACGCGCAGATGCTGTCGGAGCTCGACAGGCTCTACACCATGGGCTACCGCGGCCATCTCGATTTCGTCGACGACAATTTCATCGGCAACAAGAAGTCGCTCAGGCTGTTCCTGCCCCAGCTTGCCGAGTGGCAGCGCGCGCACGGCTACCCCTTCGAATTGTCGACCGAAGCCTCGGTCAATCTGGCAGACGATCCCGAGCTGCTGGACCTGATGGGCGCAGCCAATTTCTTCGCCGTCTTCGTCGGCATCGAAAGTCCGGATCCGGCGACGCTGGTCGCGATGCGGAAGAAGCAGAACACGCGGCGCAACATCGCCGAGAGCATCCACAAGATCTACGCCGCCGGCATGCTCGTCACCGCGGGCTTCATCGTCGGCTTCGACAACGAGAAGGTCTCCATGGCGGACGCCATGATCGACTTCATCGAGGAGGCGGCGATTCCCGTCAGCATGGTCGGACTGCTCTATGCCTTGCCGAACACGCAATTGACGCGCCGCCTGGAGCGCGAAGGCCGGCTCCACGTCGGCCACGATGTGGCGCCGACCATCGGCGCCGATCAGTGCACGGCCGGGATCAATTTCGATCCGGTGCGGCCGCTGCGCGACATCCTGACGGATTACAAGCGCGTGCTGGAGCACGTCTACAGCCCGACCGCCTATGCAGGACGCGTCGACCGCTTGATGACGCTGCTCGACCGTTCGCGGCAGCGCCACGAACTCGCGGAAGGGGATATCCGCGCCAAGCTCGGTGCGATGGAGACCGTGCATCGTGTCGTCTCCGCGCTTCCCGAAGCGCGCGGGCCGCTGTGGCAGACGTTCATGAACTGCGCCAAGCGCGACACGTCTTCGGCGCGCATTGCGGTCCAGATGATCGCCGCCTATGCCCATCTCGGACCGTTCTCCCGCAAGGTCATCGCCGCCATCGATGAGCGCCTGGCGGCGCTGGACGAGCAAATGCCGAGTCCAGCCCTGGCTGCGGGCGCGACCGAGGCTCGACATCTGGCCTGACATCCGCAACGCGATGGAACCGCCCACGACGCTTTGATGCGCTGCGCGGCGGGCCGTCAGGATATCAAATCGGCTGTCATGTGTGAGATCCCGGCTTGACAGCAGGACAACCTCAAGCTGATCGTCATCGGGACGACACTGCTGCGATTTTCGGTGTCTGAACATTCCGCGCGGGCCTTTGAATGGTCCGCGAGGCTCAGTGCTCGTCTGCCATTGCGACCGACGTCATTGCCGGAAAAGCATTAGCGGGGGTAGGCATGTCCAGGAAAGTGATCCGGTGGTCGGTTGCACTGATCGTCGTGGTGGTGCTGGTCTTCGCATATCTGCCCTCCTTCATCGCCGATTCCATCTACAAGAACGTCGACGACATCACCGACGGCGAAATGCCCGCCACCATCACGGCCTTTCAATCGGGACCGGACGTCGTCAGCACCATCGGTGGCAGTGGCGAGGGCCTGAACTGCAGCCTGCCGCCCTGGGCCAACATATTCTTCGACGGCGGCCGGGATTCCGACCAGAAGCGCCATCTCGTCCTGCAGCGCTTCAGGCAGGCCTGCGTCTTTCACGACCTGTGCTATCGCCATGGCCTTGCGACCTATGGCTATAACCAGAACGATTGCGATCGCATTCTGCAGAACGCGGCTTTTCGACTCTGTTTCTACATTCGAAACGGCAGCCAGGAGAGCAGCGCGGCGCGCTGTCAGACCGACTCCAAGATGGTTCTGGCAGGCGTGAGCCTCGGAGGATACGACGCTTTTCGCGGCTGGGACCGATCGACCTATTTCGAGTTCGATTCCGACCCGTCGCGGTCGAACGGATTTCTGGTCAGCCGTGTGGTCAGTCATCCATTCAAGTCGATTCTGCCCGCCAAATACGCCAATGATCCTGATCAGGTCATTCTCATGTTCGAGAACCTTCGCTCCAATCTCGCCGTGACCTGCATCACCTGCGCGAATGTTCCCGTCCTGGAATGGACCACCGATCCGAATGCGGTCAGCGCCGAACTGAGCTCAGTCGGGGTGACGCGGTTGCCGGATGTGCTGCTCAGGCGCGTACCCATGCTGACCGAAACCATGCCGGTCTGGTTGCCGCCGCGCCGGCGGCATGCGGCACCGCATCTCCTGGTCGATGGAACGGGCAGGGATCATCTGATCTGGATGAGCCGGAACAACCCGGAGAACAGCGTATCCTGCATCGTCGGCGCCGATGCTGCGCGTCTCCTCACCAACACCTTGCCGACCCGGGATCTGTGCTCGGTCGATGCGGGCCCGTCGCTCACCCGCGTGGAGATCGACATGTTCGCGAGCTCTCCGCTTCCGATGGAAGTCCCTGGAAGTCCTGACATCATATATACGACTTCGATCAGCTCGCAGAAGACGAAAGAGCACCATCTGAGCTTCTGTTCGCGCTCCGCGTCCAGGAAGGTGGAGGGGACCGATGATGACCGGTCCAAATGCGTCACCTTCCCCGAAACTGAGGTCCGTGACGGCTCCGGGCTCGGTGCCTTTCAGAGCTTTCCGTTTGTTCGCCCCGGACAGCAGATCTATTTCGCGCGGGACATCGCACAGCAAACGGATTCGCCGCTGACCGCCATCTGGCAGCGCGCCTTCGGCAACACCTTCTCGCCCGAAGGTGCGCTGCTCGTGATCGACGTTGCACCGCCGCTCGCCGCCAAAGGACCTCTCTCGGCCAAGCTGAAGAAGATCGTCCGGTTCAACATCGACGATCGCTTCGATCCGATGATGCCGATCACGCGCAAGGCGGACGATTTGCGATTCCTGAGCCTCGAGGCGTCGAAGTCGAGCGTGCACCTTCGCACGATCGATTTTGCCACGGATAACCCCTCCGTCGGCAATGTGCGGCTGACGATGGGCAACGGTGACGTGGAGCTGGACCGCTCGTGGGCAGAGAGACCCGTGCTGGTCCTGGAGACCAGGGAGGCGCGACCGAGGACCAAGCTGGTGTTCTCGCGTGGCGAAATCGCGATCGAACCGGGCAAGCCCACAGCGACCACGGAAGCGTTGAAGCTGGAGACCCTGGTATTCGAACGCGATGCTGCGGCGCCTTCGACTACGCCGTTCGTTAAATCGGCGGGAGCGGCGTGCCGCATCGTCTACGAGTTCCAAGCGGAGCGCACCGATTGGCCGTGCTACCGCGTATTCGACCCCGACCGCACGATGCGGGCCTCGCCGGCGATGAGGATGCGGGCCTCCCAAATGCTGGTCGGGCGGTTCACCCAAGGGGCGGGCCACGGCATTGCATTTCCCGATCTCTGCCTGAAATCGGAGCCGATCATCCTGGCACCGCAAGGGAGCACGTTTGTGCCCGTGAGCGAGACCGCGGGCTGGAAGGGACCGCCAAGGTTTCAACGGACCATCACATGTGAGCCGCTCGACGCCGCGGGAGTGGTGAGCCGTCCCATCGCGCAGACGGCGCCGTAAAGGTGGGCTCGCGCTGAAGCGCGCCGATGGGCCTACTTCACCGCCAACCGCAAAAAGCTCATCACGCTGCCGAGCGCGGCAAAGCCCGCGCCGAGCGCCAGCGCCAAGGTCGCGCCGTCGTGGCCCGCGAGCGCGAAGCAGGCCGCGGCGATCGCCGCGCCGGTGGTCTGCCCGATCAGGCGCGCGGTCGCGACGATGCCCGAGGCGCTGCCGCTCCTGTGCGGCGGTGCGCTCGACATCACCGCCTTCATGTTCGGCGCCTGGAAGAAGCCGAAACCCATGCCGCAGATCACCATCCGCCAGATGATGTCGGCGATGGCAGGGTTGGCCGGAAGCGTCGCGAGCAGCGCCATGCCGATGCCGAGCAGCACCAACCCGATGCCGCCGAGCAGGCCTACCGAATGGCGGTCGGACAGGCGCCCCGCGATCGGCGCCATGATGCCGACCACCAGCGGCCACGGCGTCATGAAGAAGCCGGTCTCGACCTGCGAGCGCCCGAGCACGTCTTCGAAATAGAACGGCAGCGAGACGAAGGCGAGCCCCTGCACGGCGAAGGAGCACACCGCGGTCGCGGCCGACAGGGCGAACATCGGCCGGCTGAACAGGTCGATCGGTAGCATCGGCGCCGGGTGATCGGCGTGCCGGCGCGTCAGGATGAAGCCGAGCACGAGGGCCGTGACCAACTCGACACCCACGACCACCGGCGACAGATTGTGCGCGGCGCTGCCGATGCCGGTGATGAACAGGCCGAGGCAGGCCGCCGCCAGCATCGCGCCAAGAAAGTCGAACCCGTGGTCCGCCCGCGGCGTCTTCGGCAGCATTGCAACGCCGATGCCGATGGCGACGAGGCCAAAGGGAATGTTGACCGCGAACAGCCACGGCCACGGGCCGACCGCCAGGATGGCGGAGGCGACCGACGGTCCGACGGTGAAGGCGGTTGCAACCACCAGCGCGTTGTGGCCGAAACCGCGGCCCTGCATTCGGCCGGGATAGACGAAGCGTACCAGCGCCGTGTTGACGCTCATGATGCCGCTGGCCCCCAGCCCCTGCAGCGTGCGCGCGACCAGCAGGCTGTCGAGCGACCAGGCCACCGCGCAGAGCAGCGAGGCGATGGTGAACAGGATCAGGCCGCCGAGATAGATGCGCTGGTGCCCGACGATCTCGCCGAGCGCGCCCAGCGGCAGCAGCGTCGCCACCAGCGCGATCTGGTAGACGTTGACCACCCAGACCGACTGCTCCGGCGAGACATGAAGATCGGCGGCAATGGCGGGCAGGGCGATGTTGGCGATCGCGGTGTCGAGCGAGGCCATCGCCAGCGCGGTGAAGATCGCGGCAATTGCCCAGCGCCGCTGCGCGGGCGGGAGGCCATCAGATGTGGTGTGGTCGGGCTCGCGCGCGGCGGCAGGTAACGTGATTGTCATTGCCTTGGTGTCATTGCGTTCGCGCGTTGCCCGGGCGGCGTGGCGATAGCGGAATTTGGCATGTACTACGGCTGGCTTCGCTTCCACAGGCATATGCCTGCATGCGGTGTATGCGCGAAGCTGAGGCGATGCCCGCTCGCGCTGGCGTATGATCGCGCCGCTGCTGCAAATGTCAGGGGATCGCCATGCGAATCGTCGTTCTGCCCGGTGACGGCATCGGACCCGAGATCACGAGTGCGACATCCGGCGTGCTGCGCGCGGCGTCCGAGCGCTTCCAGCTCAATTTGCGCCTGGAGGAGCACGCGGTCGGGCACGCGAGCCTGAAGCTGTCAGGCACGACCGTGCGCCCCGAACTGCTCGATATCGTCCGCGCCGCCGACGGCCTGATCCTGGGCCCGACCGCGACCTTCGACTTCAAGGACGAGGCGCATGGCGAGATCAACCCGTCCCGGCACTTCCGCAAGAACCTCGACCTCTACGCCAATGTCAGGCCCGCGCGCACCTATCCGGTCAGGCCGGGCCGCATCGGTGATTTCGACCTCGTCGTGGTCCGCGAGAACACCGAAGGCTTCTATGCCGACCGCAACATGGAGCAGGGCAACGGCGAGATGCTGGTCACGCCAGATGTCGTGATCTCGCTGCGAAGGATCACGCGGCTCTGCTGCGAGCGCATCGCGCATGCCGCCTGCCGTCTGGCGATGAAGCGGCGCAAGCATCTCACCATCGTGCACAAGGCCAATGTGCTCAAGATCGGGGACGGCATGTTCCTCGACATCTGCCGCGAGGCCGCGAAGGCCTATCCGGGCCTTGGCGTCGACGACATCCTGGTCGATGCCATGATGGCGCATGTGGTCCGCAACCCCGGTCGTTTCGACGTCATCGTCTCCACCAACATGTTCGGCGACATCCTGTCCGATCTCACGGCGGAGCTTTCCGGCAGCCTCGGCCTCGGCGGCTCCCTCAATGTCGGTGACCGCTACGCCATGGCGCAGGCCGCGCACGGCTCGGCGCCCGACATCGCCCGGCAGGACGTCGCCAATCCGGTTTCGCTGATCCTGTCGACAGCCCTGCTGCTCGCCTGGCACGGGGAGAGGAGCGGCGCCGTCCGCTACGAGGAGGCCGCGCGCGCGATCGAGGCGGCGGTGGCGAAGGCGCTTGGCAAGGGCAGGGCGACGCGCGATGTCGGCGGCAAGCTAGGCACCATCGCAGCGGGCGCGGCAATTGAGGAGATCCTGCAGGCGGGGTGAGCGGAGCCGGCACATTTTTTTCCCCAGGCTCAATGCAAAATTTCGAAAAACAACCCCATGCACAGTAGAACGCCATTGATCGATAAGGCAATTTCGGGCCGATACACGACCGCATTTGCCGCTGCGGTCAATTTGACTCGTCGGGCAAAACACCGGCAGCGGTTTAGCCCGTCAAGGCTGAAGGGCCACAATCTGATACAAGACCACGGCGGCGCCGAGACAGCGCCGCCAAGGGTTGACGCCGCGAAGGATTTCGTCGAAGCCCCAGATGATCAGGCCACCCCTCATGACGATCTTCAATGCGGTGTTGGTTTGACCTGCGGCTGGCAATAACCAGAGCAGAGCCGCAGCAACGATCACGATCCAAAGGATCAGATTCGGCCACTGCGCGATGGTGATGGCACCAGTTTCACGATTCCGGAAGAACCACCGAAAGAATCGCCGCACGATCGACCGTGCCGATCAGAGCGCAACCTCGCCCTCTTCACGGCCTTTCCAATAGGTGATCCGGTTGGCTTTCACCTTGATCAGGACGATGCCCGGCGTGTCGATGCCGTGCTCGAACCACTTGTCGAGGTCGCTGGTCCAATGCTTTTGAAGGACGGCTTTGTCCCGGATCAGCTCGGCGGTGCCCTCGACGGCCACGTAAATCCCTTGCGAGAAGAGACCCGCTTCTGACGAAAATCCGAGCGCGACTTTCGGATTTCGCTGGATGTCCGATACGGTCCGGGCCTGATCATACGTAAAGTAATACGAGGTGCCATCGTAGGCGACATCGCCGTTGTTGCTCATCGGACGATTGGCGATCTCGCCGTTGTCGGTGTGGGTCGAAAGAATGGCGATGTCGATACCGGCCATGTCCTTTGCGATCTCGGCCAGCAGTTTCTTGGACATGAACTTTCCTCAGTAAGGGTTGAGCAACGGCTTCAGCAACGCGCCGCGCGCGCTCTATGCTTCCAAAATGAAACCGCCCCCGACACAGCCGGAGGCGGTATAAATCAGATCGGATTAGTGGCCGGTGCCCGGCTTCGTGGTCTTCGGGGGCTTGCCGTCTTCCATGCGGCCCTCATTGCGAAGATCGCGTCCCTCTTGCGCCTTGCGCTGGCTCTCGGGATCCTTGCCGTGCTCGTTCATCTCTTCCTTGACGTAGCCGGCGCCTTCCTTGATCTTGCCTTCAACGCTCATGGTGTTCTCCTTATCATATAGGAGACAACGCGTTGGCCGGTTGACCGTTCCGGAATTAGACTGACGCCAATTTGCGCGGAACCTACCGGCTTGCGAATGCCGATGATCGGGGCGTTCCCACCTTTCGCGCGGTGCCGGGACTGGGCTCCGGGCGACCGAGACGTTGACCGGTCGGGCTAAACACTGGCAAAACACGATCGTGGCGGAGATCGCGGCGTGAATGTATCGACGGTGAACGCCGGCACTTCCAGTGGATTGACCTATGACATCTGAGAGCGACGGCATCAACCTCGCAGCCAAGCCGAGCGGAACGGGTTGCGCGGACTGTTCAGCGGCAGGCGGGTGGTGGTTTCATCTCCGCAGATGTACCGAATGCGGCCACATCGGCTGCTGTGATGCGTCACCCAACCAGCATGCGTCGAAGCACAACGCGGCGACAGGTCACCCGATCATCACGAGCTTCGAGCCGGGCGAGCGATGGTTTTACGACTATCGGACAGGAGAGGCTTTCGTCGGCCCGAAGCTTCAGGGCCCTCAATCCCATCCGTCGGATCAGCCGGTGCCGGGGCCGGCTGGGGCCGTGCCTTCAGACTGGCAAACACGGCTCCACGACTAGGCAGCAGCTCGAGCCATTGGCTGAGCATCGACGACCCACCGACCGATTTTGTCCCTACAGCATGGCCCGCCACGCCGGTGTTCTGGAGTGCATGTTGTTTGCAGGGGCGGCAGGCATCGTGGGTAAGGCACTTGCGAAACCCATCATGCTTGATCTTGAAAGCGGTCGATGGGTTTCGCTGCGCTCTACCCATCCTACGGGGGCGGTGATCAACGACGAAGTCAGAGCGCAAAATACACCGTCATCGCTGTCACGATCAGGCCCAGCACGACGGCGAGCACCAGTTCGGCCTTGATGCCGGCGGCGGAATGGGGTTGTGCGTCGTCGATCATTCGGCCGATCCTGATGAAGCGAATGAGCGAAATCACGATCATGGCGATCCCGATCAGGATCAGCGCCAGGCCGTCATAGTGACTGAACGCGCCCGTGAAGCGATCGAATTGCAGTCGAGACCCGATCTCCGTCCTGCTGGCTTCGGCGATGGTTCGGACGAACAGGTTGAGTTTCTCGACGACAAAGCCAAACGCGATGACCGCGATGCCCGTCCTGACCCAGGCGAGAAAAGTCCGCTCGTTCGCGGCGTGGTCGGAGTATCTCTCGATCATCGACTCTCTCTGGATGTTGTCGATCGGTTTCGCTGCGCTCTACCCGTTCTACGGCTGCCTCCTAAAACTGATACCGCCGCAATCCCCCATCCACCGGGATCACCGTGCCCGTGATGTAGCGCGCCACCGGTGAGGCCAGGAACACCGCGAGTGCCGCCAGATCCTCCGGCTCGCCCCAATAGCCCACGGGGATTTCCTCTTCCGCAAAGCGCTCGCGATAATCGGGCGCGTAGTTGCGGCGGATCTGCTCGCTCATGATGCGGCCGGGCGGGATGCAGTTGATGGTGATGCCGTGCTCGCCGATCTCGCGCGACAGGCCCTTGGCCCAGGCATGGACCGCTGCTTTCGCGGCGAAGGCGGCGTTGAGGCCTTCGGGCTCAGACTTGCCGGTGATGTTGACGATGCGGCCCCATTTGCGCTCGATCATCTGCGGCAGCAGCGCATGCGCGATGCGGCGATAGCTAGTGAAGTTCAGCGCGATCGCCTCGTCCCATTTGCTGTCGGGCGCATCGACCGGCAGCGGGCGGCTGCCGCCGGCATTGTTGATGAGGATGTCGACATGGCCGAGCTCCTTCGATGCAAAGGCTGCGATCCTCTCCGCCGCGTCCTTGGCCATCACGTCCTGCTCGAACGGCGTGATCAGCCCGGAGCCTTCCTCCTTCACCAGCTCGGCGAGAAGATCGGTGCGCCGCGCCACGACGACGACGCGCACGCCCTCGGCGGCGAGGCCCTTGGCGATGGCGCGGCCGATGCCGATGCTCGCGCCGGTGACGACAGCGGTTTTCGATTTGAGCCCGAGGTCCATGGTCACACGCTCTCTTGTCTGGTTCTTGCTTGTTGCTGTTCGTTGCCTGCCCGTCCCGCGAGCCTTGCGAATTGCCTGAGCGGGACGAGCAGTGGTAACCAAGAGCGGCGTTGAAGGAAACACGAAAAAGAAAAGGCGTTGAGCGATGGTCTGGGATCCGCAGCAATATCTGAAATTCTCCGGCCACCGGCTGCGGCCCGCCGTGGACCTCTTGATGCGAATTCCGGATTTTGGCCCGCGCGAGATTGCCGACCTCGGCGCCGGTACCGGCAACGTGACGAAACTGATTAGGGAGCGCTGGCCGGAAGCGAGCGTGACCGGCGTCGAGGGCTCGGCCGAAATGGTTGCCGCCGGCCGCAAGGCTGCCCCCGACGTGAAATGGTCGCACGAGGATCTCGGCGATTGGCATCCCGCCAGACATTACGACTTGATCTATTCCAATGCCGCACTGCACTGGTTGCCCAATCATGCGGCATTGTCTCCGTCGGTCATGGAGAAGGTGAAGCCTGGCGGCATGATTGCAGTGCAGATGCCGCGCAACTTTCTGGCGCCCTCCCACGTGCTGATCGGCGAGACCGCGCTCGATGGTCCGTGGCGGTCCAAGGTCGAGCATCTCGTCACGCCGCCGCCGGTCGAGGGGCCGGCCTTCTATCACGATCTGCTTGCGCCGATGTCCGATAACATCGACATCTGGGAGACCGAATATCTGCAGGTGCTCGAAGGCGAGAACCCCGTCAAGGAATGGACCAAGGGGACTTGGCTGACGCGCTACCTCGACGTGCTCGCAGGCGAGGAAAAGATCGCATTCGAAGCCGCCTATGGCGCGCGGGTTGCGAAGGCCTATCCGAAGAATGCGGCGGGGCAGACCCTGTTTCCGTTCCGTCGCCTGTTCATGGTCGCCCAGCGTAAGAGCTGATGCCTTGCCGCAATGCGACATAAGCGTTCTTTCGGCTGAACGGGCGCGGATCGCGGGTTGCCTTGACAGCTTCCGTCAAGATAGCTTGGCTGCGGCAAATTGGGCTTAGGTCTAGTTGTTCGGCATATGGATTGCTGCCACTACTGACCTGCAAAACAAAAAGAACCCGATTTTTCGAGGTTGTTGGGGAGGTCTTCATGCGCAAACTGCTTCTCGCGGTCGCGGCCGTCGCGCTGGTTCTGGCCCCTGCCGTCGGGCAGGCGCAAACTCCGATCGTCATCAAATTCAGCCACGTCGTCGCCAACGACACCCCGAAAGGGAAGGGTGCGCTGAAGTTCAAGGAACTCGCCGAGAAATACACCGACGGCAAGGTCAAGGTCGAGATCTACCCGAACTCCACGCTCTACAAGGACAAGGAGGAGATCGAGGCGCTGCAGCTCGGCTCAGTGCAGATGCTTGCGCCCTCGACCGCGAAATTCGCGCCGCTGGGCATCAAGGAGTTCGAGGCGCTCGACCTGCCCTGGCTGTTCAAGGACGACCAGACCTATTCCAACGCGATGAAGGGCACGGTCGGCAAATGGCTGTTCCAGAAGCTCGAGGCCAAGGGGATCACGGGGCTCGCTTATTGGGACAATGGCTTCCATATGCTCTCCGCCAACCGTCCTCTGGTGAAGCCGACCGATTTCCAGGGCCTGAAGGTCCGCATCTCCGGATCGAAGGTCGCGGACCAGTATTTCCGCCTGCTCGGGACGATCCCGCAGATCATGGCGTTCTCCGAAGTCTACCAGGCGCTACAGACCGGCGTGGTCGACGGCTGCGAGAACACCGCGTCCAACTACCTGACGCAGAAATTCTACGAGGTGCAGAAGGACATCACCGTGTCCTATCACGCGCATCTGCAATATGCCGTCATCGTCAATTCGAAATTCTGGTCGGGGCTGCCGCCCGATATCCGCACCCAGCTCGACAAGGCGATGGCGGATGCGACCGACTACACCAACTCGATCGCGCGCCAGGAGAACGAGGACGCGCTGGCCGAGATCAAGAAGACCGGCAAGACGACTCTGCATTACCTCACCGACGCCGATCGCAAGGCCTGGCAGGAGGCGATGCAGCCGACTTATAAATGGGCAAAGGGCCGAGTCGGGCAGGAGGTGCTCGATCTCGTCGCCAAGGAACTCGACGTCAAGATGAACTGACGGCCGCGCCCTAACGAGAATAAATAGCAACGGTCGGGGGTGATCGCACTCCCGGCCGTTTCGCTCTTGAATGGACGAGCCAATGCTGGGGGAACGAAGTTGCTGCGTGTGCTGAATCGTGTGCTCAATCATCTCGAGGAATGGCTGATCGCGACGATGATCGCGGCTGCGACGTCGCTCATCTTCGTCGCCGTGCTGCACCGCTACGGCGCCGGCCTGTCGATCGACATCGCCAAATGGGCGGAAGCCCGAAACCTGACCTTCCTCGCCGTCCCCATGCGGGCTGCGTTCGTCTGGCTCGCGGCTCTCGACCTGTCCTGGGCGCAGGAACTCTGCATCTACATGTTCATCTGGATGGCGAAGTTCGGCGCCGCCTATGGCGTGCGGACCGGCATCCATGTCGGCGTCGACGTGCTGGTCAATATCCTGCCCGGCGGGTCGCGCCGGCGCGTCATCACCTTTGGCTTGCTGTGCGGCGCGCTCTTCACCGCCATCGTCGCCTATTTCGGCGCCGCTTTCGTCGGCCAGATGTGGCAGACCGGCCAGCAGTCGAACGACCTCGAGGCGCCAATGTGGATGGTGTATCTCACCATTCCGATCGGCTCCGGCTTGATGTGCTTCCGCTTCCTGCAGGTCGCCTGGTCGTTCTACCGGACCGGCGAGCTGCCGCATCACGACATGGCCGGCGTCGAAGGCGTCGAGGTGGATCCGGTGCATCCTGCCCCGGTGACGCCCACCCAGGTCGTCCGGGACGAGCGCAGCCCGCTCGGCTGGATCCTGATGCTGCTGCCGGTGCTGATCGTCGCCTTGTGCTTCGCTCATTCGGCTCACGTCATCACGCTGCCGCAGGGCCTGCGCGTCGTCATCGTGTTCGCGCTGCTGCTCTCCTTGATGCTGACGGGCATGCCGATCTCGATCGCGCTTGGTCTCACCGTGCTCAGCTTCATGTTCACGCTGACCGACGTGCGAACGGAATCGGTGGCGCTGAAGCTGTTCACCGGCATCGAGAATTTCGAGATCATGGCGATCCCGTTCTTCATCCTCGCCGGCAACTTCCTGACCCATGGCGGCGTGGCGCGGCGGATGATCAATTTCGCAACCTCGCTGGTCGGCCATTGGTATGGCGGTCTGGCGCTGTCGGGTGTAGTCGCCTGCGCGCTGTTCGCCGCGATCTCCGGCTCTTCGCCGGCGACCGTGGTGGCGATCGGCTCGGTGATCCTGCCGGCGATGGTCGCACAAGGCTTTCCGAAGCGGTTCGGCGCCGGCGTCATCACGACGTCGGGCTCGCTCGGCATCCTCATCCCGCCGTCGATCCCGATGGTTCTCTACGCCGTCTCCACCAACAGCTCGGTCGGCAAACTGTTCATCGCCGGCATCATACCGGGACTCGTGCTGGCGTTCCTGCTCGGAGCCACGACCTTCTATCGCGCCTGGCGCAACGACTATCCGCGGATGCCGAAGGCGACGTTCATGCAGCGCTTCGATGCGTTCCGCAAGTCGATCTGGGGCATCCTGCTGATCGTGATCGTGATCGGCGGCATCTACAGCGGCCTGTTCACGCCGACCGAGGCTGCCGCCGTCAGCGCGGTCTACGCCTTCTTCGTCGCGGTGTTCATCTACAAGGATCTGAAGCTGCGGGACGTGCCGCGGGTGCTGCTGTCGTCGGCGAATCTGTCGGCGATGCTGCTCTACATCATCACCAACGCCGTGCTGTTCTCGTTCCTGATGACCTACGAGAACGTGCCGCAAGCGCTGGCGCAATGGATGATCGACCAGGGCTTGGGGTGGATCGGCTTCCTGCTGCTCGTCAACCTCCTTCTGCTGGTGGCGGGCAATGTGATGGAGCCGTCCTCGATCATCCTGATCATGGCCCCGATCCTGTTTCCGGTCGCGGTCAAGCTCGGCATCGACCCCATTCATTTCGGCATCCTGATGACGGTCAACATGGAGGTCGGCCTCTGCCATCCGCCTGTCGGCCTCAATCTCTACGTCGCCTCGGGCATCGCCAAGATGGGCATCACCGAGCTCACGGTCGCGGTGTGGCCATGGCTGCTGACGATGCTGGGATTCCTGGTGGTGGTGACCTACTGGCCGGGCCTGTCGTTGTGGCTGCCGAGACTGCTCGGGATGTAATGTGGGCGAAGGATCACGCATGGCTAACGCGCGGTTAATCCGCGCGCTAAAATGTCAGCGTGGTGCGACGCACCCCTTTTTACGGATGTGAAGTAGGACCATGCCAGCAGATGGGAGCTGGCATGTTCTTCGACAGAATGGAATCCGGACGGGCGTCGATTTCCGACGCCGTCTATCTGGAAGTCATCGTGGGCCTTCACGGCACCACGATGCCGAACATTCTCGCGGCGGCCTGCCTCGCAATGGTCGGCGCCATCACGACCTACGAGACCGGGGACATGGTGACGGCGATCCTGACGGTCGCCGGTGTCATGGTGGCGATCGTCCGTCTGTTCGAAATTCTTGCTTTCCGCCGTCGTCTCACGCGTTCACCGCAACTGGATCGGGCCGAGGCCGCGACCTGGGAGTGGCGCTATATTGCCGGCACCGTTGCGACGGCGCTGGTGCTTGGCGTGTTCGCCGCGCGCAGCATCGTGCTCGGTGATGCGCTTTGTTCCGTGATGGCGATCGGGATCGGATTCGGCTTCGGTGCCGGCGTGGTGGCGCGGCTGGCGCTGCGTCCCGTCGCGGCGCTGCTCGATCTGGTCGCGATCGCCGCGCCCACCGCGATCGTCACTTTCATGCAGCCGGATCTGCGCCACGTCGGCCTCGGGCTCCTCATTCTGATGTACGTGGTCGCGAGTTTCGAGATGGTGCGGTTGAGCTTCAACGCCTCGATCAGCCAGATCACGCT
The DNA here is from genome assembly GCF_003020125.1 of Bradyrhizobium sp. MOS003. GTDB lineage: Bacteria > Pseudomonadota > Alphaproteobacteria > Rhizobiales > Xanthobacteraceae > Bradyrhizobium. The sequence goes on from NZ_PYFW01000003.1 coordinate 100,061, forward strand.
GAAGCGGAAATTCGAGCAGCTCGCGCGCTCGGATTCGATGACCGGCGTATCCAACCGCTCGGTGCTGGCGGCGGACCTGCCCCTGATGCTGTCAGCCGGGATGGTTGCGGTCCATACGCTCGATCTCGACCGCTTCAAGGAGGCCAATGACCGGTTCGGCCATCCCGCCGGTGATGCGCTGCTGAAGCAGGTCGCCGGGCGGCTCAAGGCGCTCGTCACGCAAGACGATTTGTTGATCCGCATGGGCGGCGACGAATTCGTCCTGGTGCAGGGCGAGGCGGCTGATGCTGAGGCGATGGCGCAACGCATCGTGCAGTCGATCAGCGCACCCTACGACGTCGACGGACAGCTGATCGATCTCGGCGTCAGCGTCGGTGTTGCCGTCGCGCCGGACGACGGGCGCACCGCGGAGGCGCTGCTGTCGCGCTCCGACAAGGCGCTGTACCGGGCCAAGCAAAATCGCGGCGGCTACGTGTTGGCGCGGGAATTGCGGGCGGCGGAAGCGGCTGTTGCAACGGCGGTCACCGAAGCACTGGCCGTGCAGGCGGCATAGACGGTGCCACCTTCTCCCGCGAGGGGAAGGGAAGAAGAGACATCCAATGTCCTCTCGCTTCCTCCGGTGATGGCAATCGACCGCGAGATGCGGTTAGATGCCGCCCAACGGGCCGGGAGGAAAAACATGACTGACATCAGCAACGAGCCAAAGGACGCGAGCGCGTCCGTCATCGCGCAGCAAGCGGCAATGCTGAACGCGCTGCCGTTTTACGACACGCGGGATTTCGACGACGCCGCGCGCGGCTTCCTCGGCACGATCGACAATGCGGCGATCACGACCTCGCAGGGGCGGACGGTCTGGAGCCTCGAGCCGTACGGTTTTCTGTCCACTGAAGAGGCCCCGCCGACGGTCAATCCGAGCCTGTGGCGCCAGTCGCGGCTCAATATGCAGCACGGCCTGTTCGAGGTCGTGCCCGGTGTCTACCAGGTGCGCGGGCTCGACATCGCCAACATGACGCTGATCGAAGGCGACAGCGGCGTCATCGTCGTCGACACCCTGACCTCGATCGAGGGCGCGCGGGCCGCGCTCGATCTCTATTTCAGGCATCGCGGCCTGAAGCCGGTCGCGGCCGTCATCTTCACGCACACCCACACCGACCATTGGGGCGGCGCGCGCGGCGTGCTGGAGGAGGACGCGCTGGCCACTGCTCGGGTACCGATCATCGCGCCGAATTTGTTTATGGAGCACGCGGTGTCCGAGAACATCATCGCAGGCCCCGCGATGCTGCGCCGTGCCCAGTACCAGTTCGGGCCGCTGCTCGCCAAGGGCGCGCGCGGGCAGATCGATTGCGGGCTCGGCAAGTCGATGGCGGCGGGTTCGGTCGCGTTGCTGCGCCCGACCGACCTGATCATGACGACCGGCGACAGGCGCGTCATCGACGGCGTCGAATTCGAATTCCAGATGGCGCCGAACAGCGAAGCGCCGGCGGAGATGCACTTCTTCATCCCACGGTACAAGGTGCTGAATCTCGCCGAGAACTGCACCCACAATTTTCACAATTTGCTGCCGTTCCGCGGCGCCGACGTGCGCGACGCGCTGGCCTGGTCGAAATATCTGGGCGAGGCCTTGCAGCTCTGGGACGGCAAGGCGGAGGCGATGTGTGGCCAGCATCACTGGCCGGTGTGGGGACGTGAGCGCATCGGCACGATGATCCGGCAGCAGCGCGATCTCTACAAATTCGCGCACGACCAAACCATTCGTCTGATGAACCACGGCCTCACCGCCGCCGAGATCGCCGAGACGATCCGGTTGCCGAAGAGCCTGGACGGCGCCTGGCACGGCCGCGGCTATTACGGCCACATCCGGCACAATGTGAAGGCGATCTATCAGAAATATCTCGGCTGGTACGACGCCAACCCGGTCAATCTCGATCCGCTGCCGCCGGTGGAGTCCGGAAAGAAATATGTCGAATACATGGGCGGCGCCGACGCCATCCTGGCGCGGGCGCGTGCGGATTTCGACAAGGGTGAATTCCGCTTCATCGCCCAAGCGCTCGGCCATCTCGTCTTCGCCCAGCCTGATCATGCGGCGGCGCGCGCGCTGCTCGCCGACACGCTGGAGCAGCTCGGCTACGCCGCCGAAAGCGCGACCTGGCGCAACGCCTATCTGTTCGGCGCGCAGGAATTGCGCTTGGGCATGCCGAAGGTGCCGGCGCGCCCGCCGATGCCGCGCGAAACGCTGGCTGCGCTGCGCACCGGGCAGCTCTGGGACGTGCTCGGCATCCGCCTCAACGGTCCGAAGGCGGAAGGAAAGCACATCGTGCTGAACTGGAATTTCTCTGACACCGGCGAAACCTTCGTGCTCAATCTGGAGAATTGCGCGCTCACCTACGCCGAGGGTGTGCAGGCGGAGGGCGCCGATGCCAGCTTCACGCTGGCGCGCTCCACGCTCGACGAGGTGATCGCCAAGCTGACGAGCTTTCCGGAGGCGGTCGCGGCCGGCAAGGTCAAGCTCGCGGGCAACCCGATGAAGCTCGCCGAGCTGATGGGCCTGATGGACGAGTTTCCGCGGATGTTCGAGATCGTCGAGCCGAAGCGGGCGGTGGTGAGGTAGACACTCGCCGCAGCGGTCTCACGTGCCCCGGACGCAGCGCAGCGCCAAGGGCGCTGCGGCGCGTCGGGGACACGAGAGTATCGGAGACGACTTACTCCGCGCTGCTCACCAGCTTGATCCGCGGCGCCTTCTGCTCGGCGAGGCGGCGGTAGGCCGCGAGATAGTCCAGCGCCATGCGCCGCGCGGTGAAGCGCGTCTCGAACTGCTTGCGGATGGCAGCGCGGTCGAGTTGCGCGAGGCGGCCGACGACACCGGCCGCGCTGAGAAGGTCCTCGACGATGAAGCCGGTCAGCCCCTCGTCGATGATCTCGGGCACCGAGCCGCGGTTGAAGGCAACGACCGGCGTGCCGCAGGCCATGGCTTCGATCATGACGAGGCCGAACGGTTCCGGCCAGTCGATCGGCAGCAGAAGGCCGAGCGCGCCGCTCAAGAATTCCGACTTCTCGTGATCGCCGATCTCGCCGATGAACTCCACCAGCGGATTGTTCTCGATCATCGGCCGGATCAACTCGTCATAGTAGTCCTGGTCGGCGCGATCGACCTTGGCCGCGATCTTCAGCGGAATGCCGCAATGGGTTGCAATCTTGATGGCGCGGTCGACGCCCTTCTCGGGCGCGATGCGGCCGAGCACGGCGAGATATTCCTGCTTTGCCGGCTTCGGCGTCAGCAAATTCTCCGGCAGGCCGTGGTAAATCGTCTGCACCCAATTCGCCTGCGGCACCGGCCGCCGCTGCGCATTGGAGATCGAGACGACGGGCATCTTGGAGAAGGTGTTGAAGACCGGCTGATGCTCCGGAAGATCGAGCCGGCCGTGCAGCGTGGTCAGGAACGGCGTCGGCTGCCGGTGGAACAACGACCACGGATAGTAGTCGAGATGGAAGTGGAGGAAGTCGAACTCCTCGTCGTCACATTTCTGCCGTACGTGCTCCAGGAGCACCATGTGCAGCGCGTTGGGATCGCGCACGGAACCGTCGAGGCGTAGCGCTCTCGGCCACAGCGCATCCAGCTTGGCTGATGTCTGGGAGTCTCCGCTGGCGAACAGCGTTACGTCGTGCCCAAGGGCCACCAGCTCTTCCGTCAACCAGTGCACCACCCGCTCGGTGCCGCCATACAGCTTGGGTGGAACAGCCTCTGTCAACGGAGCTACCTGCGCTATGCGCATCTCACCATCTCCTCTGTGCGATCATGATCGTAGAAGCCCCCGCCATGTTTCGGCACCGGCATGCCAAGGTGGGAACGTTCTCGCATTTGCGAAGTTCCTTCCTCCGACCGTTACTTCTTCGACACACTGCAGCGTGGTCGCGATGATGCCATCACCTCTTCTCACATCGTCCGCATCCGCGTGTCGTGATCGCAATGCCCGGGAACCGCGGCGAAGCCGTCGATGTTCAGTCGGCTAAGACAAAAAACTCAAATCAACATAACGGGGCGATAGCCTATGGATCATCTTTCTGGATATGCGCGCAGGCCATTTGCCTTTGTCTTGCGCTATCTTCGGATGCGAATGGCATCGCATCTGGTGATCGTGATTGCGGTTGTTGCAGCGGTTGCCTGCTCCGTAGGCACTCAGTACGGGGTCAAATCCCTTGTCGACGCCTTGTCTGCGGGGCCCTCGCAAGGCGGCGGCGTATGGCTGGCATTCATTCTGCTCATGTCACTCATCACTGCCGACAACTTCCTGTGGCGTATCGCCAGCTGGACGGCGAGCTTCACCTTCGTTCGTGTCACGGGTGATTTACGGCGTGACATATTTCGTCATCTGACCGGACACGCGCCGAGCTACTTCTCGGACCGGATGCCAGGCATGCTGACGAGCCGCATTACGGCGACGTCCAACGCGGTGTTCACGGTCGAAAACATGTTCGTCTGGAACGTGTTGCCGCCCTGCATTGCCACAATTGCGGCAATCGCCTTGATTGGAACCGTCAGTCCTTACATGGCGCTCGGCTTGATCGTCATCGCCGGTGGCATGGTGCTCGCGATGTTCCGTCTCGCCGCTGCGGGCAAGCCGCTGCATGACGACTTCGCGGACAAGGCCGCCGTCGTCGACGGCGAGATGATCGACGTCATCAGCAACATGCCCTTGGTGCGGGCCTTCTGCGGTATCGGCCACGAGCATGAGCGGTTCGACGCGACGGTGAACCGGGAGTTGACGGCGCGAAGCCGTAGCCTGCGTTATCTCGAGAAGCTGCGGCTGCTGCATGCCGCCATAACTGTGGTTTTGACGGTCGCGTTGATGGCCTGGGCCGTCACGCTCTGGCAGAAGGGCGAGGCGACCACCGGCGACGTCGTGCTGGTCTGTACACTCGGCATCTCCATTCTCAGCGCTACCCGCGATCTCGCGGTGGCGCTGGTGGACGTCACCCAGCACGTCGCGCGGCTGACAGAAGCGATTGCCACGCTGTTGGTGCCGCACGAGCTGCGCGATCATCCCGACGCCGAGCCGCTGGTGAAGAGCGGCGCGGCGATCGCGTTCAACAACGTCAGCTTCGGCTATCCCGGCGGCGACAAGATCTTCGAGCGTTTCAGCCTGCGGCTTCAGCCCGGCCAGCGCGTCGGTCTTGTCGGGCAATCCGGCGGCGGCAAGTCCACGTTGTTCACGCTGCTGCAGCGCTTCTACGATACCGACGAGGGCAACATCACCATCGACGGCCAGGACATTTCGAAGGTCACGCAGCTCAGCCTGCGCGAGGCGATCTCGGTCGTGCCGCAGGACATTTCCCTGTTTCACCGCTCCATCCGCGAGAACATCCGCTATGGCCGGCCGAACGCTACCGACGACGAGGTGCTGCGGGCCGCGATCGCGGCGCGCTGCGATTTCATCGATAGCTTGCCGGAGGGGCTCGACACCATGGTCGGCGACCGCGGGGTCAAGGTGTCCGGCGGCCAGCGCCAGCGCATCGCGATCGCGCGCGCCTTCCTGAAGGATGCGCCGATCCTGCTGCTGGACGAGGCGACGGCGGCGCTCGACAGCGAATCCGAGGAGGCCATCCGCGAGGCGCTGTCGCGCCTGATGCGCGGCCGCACCGTGATCGCGATCGCGCACCGGCTGGCGACGCTGCGCAATTTCGATCGCGTGGTGGTGCTGAGGAATGGCAAGATCATCGAAGACGGCTCGCCCGAGCGTCTGATGCAAGGCCATGGGCCCTATCGTGAACTGGTCACGCAGGAAATGAGCCGGCTCGCACAGGCCGCAGCGTAAACCAACAGTCGCGTTATCGAGTCGGTTGCGTCTTGAAACAAGCGCAGGGGATCAGCTCATGTCGGCCGAAGCCGTAACTCACCTCGCCTCTGTCACGCGAACCTCGGAGCAGGTCGCGGAGCAGCCCTTCTACATCCCGATGACCGGGCCATCGGCACGGCCGCGGCGATCCCTCAAGCACGACGACATGTTCATCGTGCTCGACAGCCATGGCGACATCGGCGCCTCGGCCGGCGGGCCGGACGGCCTGTTTCACTACGACACCCGCTATCTGGCGCGGCTTGAGCTGGTACTCGACGATCTCCAGCCGCTGCTGCTGGGCTCCAACCTGCGCGACGACAATTCGGCGCTGACGGTCGACCTCACCAACCCCGATATCTACCGTCAGGAACGCCTCGTCCTCCAGAAGGACTTGCTGCACATCGTGCGCACGATCTTCCTGTGGCGTGGCACGGCCTATCAGCGCATCGGGGTGCAGAACCATGGCGATGCGCGCGCCAGTTTCGAGTTGACGCTGCTGTTCGACAACGACTTTGCCGATCTGTTCGAGGTCCGCGGCGAGCGCCGCCCGCACCGCGGCACCGGCACGGGCAAACTGCTTAGTCCTACCGACGTGCTGTTCGAATATCGCGGCCTCGACGACACCGAGCGCACCACGGGTTTGCATTTCGATCCCCGCCCGACGCGGCTGTCGGTGAATGCCGCGACCTGGCAGCTCGAGCTGGGCCCGCATGAATCCAAGTCGCTGTTCGTGGCCGTGTCCTGCAACCGCCCGATCGCCGAGAAGCCCGCACGCTTCTTCCGCGGCCTGCTCGCACATCGCCGCGAGATGCGGCAGTCGACGATGGGGGCGGCGAGCGTCGAGACCTCGAACAACATCTTCAACGAGGTGCTGTGCCAGGCCATGGCCGACCTCAACATGCTGATGACGGAGACGCCGCAGGGGCGTTATCCCTATGCCGGCATTCCCTGGTATTCGACGACGTTCGGCCGCGACGGCCTGATCACCGCGCTGCAGATGCTATGGGTCGATCCGCGCGTCGCCAAGGGCGTCTTGCGCCGCCTCGCGCATTTCCAGGCCAAGGCGGTGGATCCGCTCGCGGACGCCGCGCCCGGCAAGATCCTGCATGAGATGCGCGGCGGCGAGATGGCGGCGCTGCGCGAGGTGCCGTTCGCGCAATATTACGGCAGCGTCGATTCGACCGCGCTGTTCGTGCTGCTCGCCGGAAGCTATTTCGAGCGGACCGGCGACGAGAAGACCCTGATCGAGCTGTGGCCGGCGATTGAGGCGGGGCTGGCCTGGATCGACGGTCCCGGCGATCCAGACCAGGATGGTTTCGTCGAATACCAGCGCGCGACCGAAAAGGGGCTGGCCAACCAGGGCTGGAAGGATTCCTACGATGCGATCTTCCATGCCGACGGCCAGCTTGCCGAAGGATATATCGCGCTCGCGGAAGTCCAGGGTTATGTCTACGCCGCCAAGCAGCTCGCCGCGCGTTGCGCGCTGCGGCTCGGCAAGCCGGACCTCGCGCGCAAGCTCGAGGCCGAAGCCAGGACGTTGGCTGAACGCTTCGAAAAGGCGTTCTGGTGCGAGGAGCTCGGCACCTACGCGCTCGCCCTCGACGGCAAGAAGCGGCCGTGCAAGGTGCGGACCTCGAACGCCGGCCAGGTGCTGTTCAGCGGCATGATCCGCGAGGACCGTGCCCGCCTCGTCGCCGCCGATCTGATGGGGCCGCATTTCTTCTCGGGCTGGGGCATCCGTACCGTCGCGCGAGGCGAAGTGCGTTACAACCCGATGTCCTATCATGACGGGTCGATCTGGCCGCACGACAACGCGCTGATCGCCCTCGGGCTGTCACGCTATGGCCTCAAGCATTCGGTCGCGCATGTCTTCAAGGGGCTGTTCGACGCCGCCACCTATATGGACCTGCGCCGGTTGCCCGAATTGTTCTGTGGTTTCCGGCGTGAGAAGCGCCGCGGCCCGACGCTTTACCCGGTCGCTTGCGCGCCGCAGGCCTGGGCCAGCGCGACGCCGTTCACGCTGCTGGAGGCGGCGCTCGGCATCGAGTTCGACGTGGCGCGCAGCGAGATCCGCCTGCGCAACCCGCATCTGCCGGCGTTCCTCAACGAGGTGATCCTGCGCGATCTGCGCCTCGGCGAATCCAGCGTCGATCTTCGTGTCAGCCGCCACGGCGACGACGTGGCGCTGGAAGTCTTGCGCACGCGCGGCCGGATCCAGGTCTCGATCGTGCTGGCGCGCTAGTAACGCGCAGGGAGAGTGTCATGCGTGCGATCGGAGCATTTATCCTCGGTATAACCGTCTTCGCGAGCGTGGCTGTTACCACCGGGCGCGCCGCGGACGAGCCCCCTGCTGGTGCGAGCGAGGCGAAGGCGCCGGCGACCCAGCCGCCGGCCTCGACCGTGCCCGTCACGCCGAAGGATGCCGCGCCGCCGCCTTCGGTGACCATCATCGGCGCGAGCGAAGCCCATGGCGTGCTCGGCCGCGACGTGCGCAGCGCCGCCGGCGAGGACATGGGGCGGATCGTCGACGTCATCGTCGATCGCAGCGGCCATGTCCGCGCTGCGGCGATCGACTTCGGCGGGTTTCTCGGCGTCGGCAGCCGCAAGATCGTGGTGGACTGGAACGCATTGCGCTTCGGCAAGATCGCCAACAAGAAGGACAGCATCACGCTGGAATTGACCAAGGCGCAGGTCGCGGCCGCGCCGGAATACAAGGAAGACGCGCCGATCGTCGTGCTCGGCGCGTCCGGCAGCCTTCAACCACTCCAAGTGATCCAGTGACGTGCGGGGAGGGTTGACCGCCTGTGCTGTTGTCGAGGAAGCCGTACCCTGCAGATCGTGACGGCCGCTCCGAGCAGGTCAGCGTCGCTGCGCCGTCGGCCGCGCGCATTCCTGCGCCGTCGCGCCAGAGCCTGCGCGGCCTCGACTGGTTCATCTTCTTCCTCGCCGACGTGCAGACAGGGTTCGGTCCCTTCATCGCGGTCTATCTGACGACCCAGAAATGGACTCAGGTCGAGATCGGCCTGGTGCTGTCGATCGGCGGTATCGTCGCGTTGATAGGTCAGATGCCGGGCGGGGCGATCATCGATGCCGCGAAATCGGAGCGGCTGGTCGCAGGCCTTGCCATTGCGGCCATCGGCTGCTGTGCACTCGCTTATGCCGCGATGCCGATCTTCCCGGTCGTGGTGGCCGCGGCCACCTTGCACGCGGCGGCGAGCTGCGTGCTCGGGCCGGCGATTGCGGCAATCAGCCTTGGCCTGGTCGGGCCGTTCGCGATCGGTGAGCGGCTCGGCCGCAACGCGCGATTTGCCTCGCTCGGGAGCGGCGTTGCCGCGGCGGTGATGGGCACCGTCGGTTATCTGCTGTCGAGCCGGGCGGTGTTTCTGGTCACCTTCCTGCTCGCGATCCCGACCCTGATCGCTCTCTTCCGCATCCGCGAGAATGAGGTCGACATCAGGCGCTGTCACGGCGAGATGCCGCCTGACGCCACGGAGCGCGGCGACACCAACATCTGGCACCTGATCCGGCAGCGTCCGCTGATCGTCTTCGCTCTCAGCGTGCTGCTGTTGCAGCTCGCCAACGCCTCGATGATGCCGCTGATCGCAAGCGCTGTGACGGCGCGGTCCGCCCAGTGGGCGACGGTGCTCGTGGCCTTTTGCATCGTCGTGCCGCAAGCGATCGTGGCGCTGCTGTCGCCGACGGTCGGGCGCAAGGCGCAAGCGTGGGGCCGGCGGCCGCTGCTGCTGATCGGATTCGGCGCGCTGATGATTCGCGGCCTGCTGTTTGCGACCGTGCGCGATCCCTATCTGCTGGTCGCGGTGCAGGTGTTCGACGGCATCACCGCGGCGGTGTTCGCGGTGATGATTCCGCTGATCGTGGCCGACGTCGCCTTCGGCAGCGGGCACTTCAACCTTGCGCAGGGCATCGTCGGCACCGCGACCGGCATCGGTGCATCGCTGAGCACCGCGCTCGGCGGGTATGTCAGCGACAAGTTCGGCAATGCCACGGCGTTCATCGGGCTTTCCGGCGTGGCCGCGACCGGACTCTTGCTGATTCTTTTCGTGATGCCGGAGACGCGGCGCACGGGATGATTCGCGACCCAAACAAAATGGCCGGCCGAAACGCGTTCGGCCGGCCAAGTGGGTAGGGAATAGGAAGATTGGCGAAGATCAGGCGTCGAGATGTTGCAGGCGCTGACGGTTGCGCAGCACGATCTGGCGGGCGCCGGAGAAGCCCAGAATGCCCTGGGCGTGAAGCTGCGACAGCGCGCGCGACACGGTTTCGAGGGTGAGACCGAGATAATCGCCGATGTCGCGGCGGCACATCGGCAGCGCCATCATGCCGGCAACGGCAAGGCGGCGGTCCATTTCGAGCAGGAAGGTCGCAACGCGCTCCATCGCCGTCTTGCGTCCCAGGAGCAGCATGTGATCCTCGGCATGGCGCAGCTCGCCGGCCGTCATGGCCCAGAGCTTGCGGGCAACCTGAACGTCGGTGCCTGCGGCCTTCTCGAGGCTGGCGCGCTTCACGAGGCGCACGGTGGTGTCGATGATGGCTTCGGCGGCAAGGCGGTGAGCGGGACCGGATTCGAGCCCGAACACGTCACCGGGAAGATGGAAGGCGCCGATCTGGCGGCGGCCGTCGGACAGGAGCTTGTAGCTGCTCACGGCGCCTGACACGACCTGGTAGACATATTCGGCCGGCTCGTCCTCGCCATAGATCTCCTCGTCCTTGCGGTAGGAGAACTCGGTGGCGACGAGGCCGACATGGCCGGTGATGGCGCCAAACTGGTCGGTGACAGGATGGGCGGGGGCGATCTTGCCGACGATCTGGGTGTTGATCGCCTGGGTGTTGAGGGTCTGGGTGAGCATCTGCGCCATCTCCGTTGTGATGGCGCTTTGGTACGCGGTATCGGGGGCTTCGAAAATTTCGAGCGATATCTTAAGGGGGTCTACCTACGTAGAATCCCGTAGGTCACGCGCGGGGGCGCTCCTGGATGGCGTGGCGGATGCACTTGACCAGGTTTTCCTCGAGAAGCGGCTTCAGAACCACGTCTTTGATGCCCGCCGTCGCAGCCCGGGTCGAGATGTTCTCGTCGGGATAGCCGGTGATCAGGATCACAGGCGCGTCGCGGTCGGATTTGCGTAATTGGCCGGCCAGCTCGATGCCATTGATGTCCGGCATCTTGTAGTCGATCACATAGCAGTCCGCGCCGGACGTACCGCTCGCGTTGAGCAGCGCGGTGCCGCTCCTGAAGGTCCGCACGGCAAAGCCGTCGGTCTCCAGCAGGAACCGCAGCGATCCCAGGACGGCGGCATCATCGTCGACCACAAACACGGTGGCTTGTGGGGAGGACGACGCCTGGGCGCCATGTGAGCTGACCTCGATCATGGTGTCTGGTTAGCACGGCGCCAAAAAGCGGCCTTGACCTGCCTCAATCGTTGAGCATCCCGGCGCGCATCGCCAGCCGGACCAGCTCCGAAAGGCTGCTCGCCTGCATCTTGGTCATGACGTTGGCCCGGTAGACCTCGATGGTGCGCGGGCTGATGTCGTATTCGCGGGCGATCAGCTTGTTGGACAGGCCCGCGATCAGCCCCTCCATCACCTGACGTTCACGCGGGCTCAAGGAGGCAACGCGCGCAGCGATGTCCTGGGCGACGGCCTCGTTCTTGGCGGCCGGCTCGGCCTGCCGGATCGCGGCTTCGATCATGGCGACGAGGCGGTCGTCCTCGAACGGCTTTTCGAGGAAATCGACGGCCCCGAGCTTCATCGCCTCGACCGCGAGCGGGACGTCGCCATGACCCGTCATGATCAGGATGGGAAACGGGCTCTGCTGCGCCTTCAAGCGCTTCAGCAGCTCGATTCCATCCATGCCGGGCATGCGCACGTCCGAGACGACGCAGCCGAAGCCGAGGCCGGGCAGGGCATCGAGAAAGGTGAGCGCGTCGTCGAACAGCGTGACGCCGAAGCCGGCGGAATCCAGCAGGAAATTCAGCGAATCGCGCATCGCCGCGTCGTCGTCGATGACGTAGACATGTCCCTTGGTCGTCATGAATCAGCTCTCGTCGGTTGCCGGCAAGGTGAAGCGGAATGTCGCCCCGCCCGCTGCGTTGCTCTCGGCCCACATGCGGCCGCCATGAGCCTCGATGATCGAGCGGCTGATGGACAGCCCCACGCCCATGCCGGTGTCTTTGGTCGTGAAGAACGTCTGGAACAGGTTTGGAATGACGTCGTCCCGGAAGCCGGAACCGGTGTCGGAGACCTCCGCCTCGATCATGTCGTCGGCGACACGGCTGTTGGCGACGACGAGCTCGCGGCGCGACGACTTGGCCATCGCCTCCAGCGCGTTGCGGAACAGGTTGACCAGCACCTGCTGGATCTGCACGCGATCGGCAAGGACGAGATCGGCGTCGGGATCGAGGCTGAAGCGGAGCTGCACGTTCTGCTCGCGCGCGCCGGCGAGCCCGAGCGCGCCGGCCTCCTCGATCAGCTTGGACAGGCTCTCGACCCGCTTCTCCGACTCGCCGCGGGAGACGAAGTCGCGCAGGCGCCGGATGATCTGGCCGGCGCGCAGAGCCTGCTCCGCGGCGCGATCCAGTGCGCTTTCGACCTTCGGGGTGTTGGGGTCGCTGCTGCCGGCAAGGAGGCGTCGCGATCCCTTCATGTAGTTGCTGATCGCCGCCAGTGGCTGGTTGAGCTCATGGGCGAGCGCGGAAGCCATTTCGCCCATCGCGGTCAACCGCGAGACGTGGACGAGCTCGGATTGCAATTCCTGGAGCCGGGCCTGAGTCCGCTGGTGTTCGGTAAGGTCGCGGACGAAGCCGGTGAAATAGGGCTCGCCGGCGGATTCCATCTCGCCGATCGACAGATGCATGGGAAAAGTCGTGCCGTCGCGGCGCTTGCCCGTCACGATGCGGCCAATGCCGATGATGTGCGGATCGTTCGTGGTGCGGTAACGTGCCAGGTAGCTGTCGTGACGGGTACGATCGGGCTCCGGCATCAGGACGCTGACGTTCTGGCCGATTGCCTCGTGCTCGGACCAGCCGAACAGGCGCTCCGCGGCTGAGCTGAAAAGCTGCATGATGCCGTGGCCGTCGATGACGATCATGGCGTCGGGAATGGTCTGCAGGATGGAGCGGAGGTGGGTCTCGCGCGTACGCAGCGCTTCTTCGACCTGCTTTTCTGCGTCGATGTCGAGGAAGATGCCGCTGAGATGACGAGCTGCCCCGGATTCGTCCCGAATGAGTCCAGCCCGGGCGCGGATCCACTGCCCGCTGCCGGAGGCATTCGCGACCTTGAATGACACGTCGAAGCTGCCGCCACTCTCGGAAACCCGCTTGATTGCGCCCTCGACCCGCTCTCTGTCCGTGGGTTGAAGGCGCGACAGGAACAGATCGTAGCTCGCCGGCTGATCCGGCTCGATGCCGAGCAGCACCCTGGCGGTATCGGACCATTCCAACTCCCGTGTCGCGAGGTCGAGATCCCAGGTGCCTACGCCAAACCCTTCGATCCGAACGCGAAAACGTTCGCCCCGACCGTCGTCCTGCGAGTGCGTTACGCGGCTCGGCGACAAATGATGCTCCAATCCTGACGCGGCCGCTCCGGACGCGGTTACCGCTAGCCTAATGTCGCTTAAGGCCGGGCCGGAGGCAAGTTCTGTCGCTTGCCGCTGGACGGCAAGTCGGGTGCCTGCGGCCGCCTTGATCTATCTCATCCCCATGTGCGGAAGCAGGCGTAAATTCGACCAAAGTCTTTGCACTGGAGAATTCCGATGACATACGCGACGGTGATGGTCAGCCTGGCGCTCGACCAGTCCAATGAAGCGCGTCTTCAGGTCGCGGGCGAGCTCGCCGAACGATTCGAGGCGGCCATCGTCGGGGTCGCCGCGGCCCAGTTTGCGCCGCCGCTCTATTTCACCGACGGCGTCGAGGCGCAAGCATTGATCGACGAAGGCGAAGCTTCGGTCAAGCGGCGGCTGGCTGACCTCGAGGCGCAATTCCGCGCCGCCACGAAGAATCGCGGCGGACATGCGGAGTGGCGCAGCGCCATGGACTTTCCGGCGCGATTCGCCCTGGCGCAGGCGCGTTGCGCCGACATCGTCGTGAGCGGCGGGCAGAGCCCGGCCTTCTCCGACGCGTTCGCGCTCGCCAGCCCCAAGGATCTCGTGATGCAGGCCGGCCGGCCCCTTCTCGTCGTGCCCGACCGGGTCAACTGGCTCGACCTGCGCAGCGTGCTGGTGGCCTGGAAGGATACGCCGGAGGCGCGGCGCGCGGTGGTCGATGCGCTGCCGATGCTGCGCAAGGCGAGGGACGTCACCATCGCCACAATTCCGGAGCGCGACGACGACCGTGCGGTCGTGATGGCCGGCGTCACCGACGTTGCCGCCTGGCTCGCCCGCCATGGCGTCACCGCGACCGCGCGCATCTGCGAAGGCGCCAGGAACGAAGCCGCCGCCGTGCAATTGGAGAAAGTCGCCGGCGACGTCGATGCCGGCCTGATCGTAGCGGGTGCCTATGGTCATTCGAGGTTTCGTGAACTGATCCTGGGAGGCGTCACTCAATATCTGGTCACGCAGACCGCCCGCAGCGCGCTGCTGTCGCACTGACGGCCGGAATCGAAATCGAGGAGGACGCGCCGTGTACAGATTTCTTGAACAGACCGTCGACGGCTACATGACGCGCAACGTCAAGGCGGTGCAGCGCGACCGTAACCTGCTCGAACTCAGCGAGATGTTCGAGGCCGACGATTTCAACTCCTATCCGGTCGAGGACGACGGGCAGGTGGTCGGCATCGTCACCAAATTCGATATCCTGAAGTGCTTCGCCTTCACGCCGAGCCAAATGCTGCCCCGCTATCACGACCTGATGAGCCGCAAGGTCGGCGACGTGATGACGCCCGAGTTCATCTATGTCAGCCCCGACACGCGGCTGACGCGCGTGCTCCAGATCATGGTGGAGCACCGCATCAGGAGCATCATCGTGCTCGACGGTGCGCAGAAGCTGGTCGGAATCATCGCCCGCGAGGATGTCATCGGGGCGCTCAAGGCGACGGCGCGCGACTGACGCATCAATTTCCCGCCTCCGTAATCTCCCGGAGGCGAAGCCTTACAGTGCGCGATGCGCGGCGCAAGGGATTGACATCGCGGCCTGATCTGAACCGGCCAACATTAACAGAAATCCACCTGTCTTGATTTCAATCAATTCCCCGCGAGGGTGGATGTGGTTTCTGGCCCCGTGTTCTTTCAGAGAGAATCCGCATGAGCCAGCCCTCCATCTCCAAATCCATGACCATCGGTGAAAGCGGCTTGGCTGTCGTGTTCGCAGTCACCGCCTTCCTCTGCGTGATCGCTTCGGCCAAGGCGCTCGATGCGCCCTTCGCTTTCCATGCCGCGCTCAGCGCGGCGGCGAGTCTGGCCGCGGTATTCGTTATCATCAATCGTTACCTCGATCGCCCGGCGGCGCTGCCGCCGCAGGAAATCAACGGGCGCCCGAACTACAATATGGGCCCGATCAAGTTCTCCTCCTTCATGGCGGTGTTCTGGGGCATTGCCGGCTTCCTCGTCGGCCTCATCATCGCCTCGCAGCTGGCCTGGCCAGCGCTGAACTTCGACCTGCCCTGGACCAGCTTCGGCCGCCTGCGGCCGCTGCACACCTCCGCCGTGATCTTCGCCTTCGGCGGCAACGTGTTGATCGCGACCTCCTTCTACGTCGTACAGAAGTCCTGCCGTGCGCGTCTCGCCGGCGAACTCGCGCCGTGGTTCGTCGTGGTGGGCTACAATTTCTTCATTCTGATCGCCGGCACCGGCTATCTGCTCGGCGTCACCCAGTCGAAGGAATATGCCGAGCCGGAATGGTACGCCGATTTGTGGCTGACCATCGTCTGGGTCGTCTACCTGCTCGTCTTCCTTGCCACCGTCATCAAGCGCAAGGAGCCGCATATCTTCGTCGCGAACTGGTTTTATCTCGCCTTCATCGTGACGATCGCGGTGCTGCATCTCGGCAACAACCCGGCGCTTCCCGTCTCGGTGTTCGGCTCGAAGTCCTACGTCGCCTGGGGCGGCATCCAGGACGCCATGTTCCAGTGGTGGTACGGCCACAACGCGGTCGGCTTCTTCCTGACCGCCGGCTTCCTCGCCATCATGTACTACTTCATCCCGAAGCGCGCCGAGCGGCCGATCTATTCCTACCGGCTGTCGATCATCCACTTCTGGGCGCTGATCTTCCTCTACATCTGGGCCGGTCCGCACCATCTGCACTACACGGCGCTGCCGGATTGGACGCAGACGCTGGGCATGACCTTCTCGATCATGCTGTGGATGCCCTCCTGGGGCGGCATGATCAACGGCCTGATGACGCTGTCGGGTGCCTGGGACAAGCTGCGCACCGACCCCGTGCTGCGCATGCTCGTGGTCTCCGTCGCCTTCTACGGCATGTCGACCTTCGAAGGCCCGATGATGTCGATCAAGGTGGTCAACTCGCTCAGCCACTACACCGACTGGACCATCGGCCACGTGCATTCCGGCGCGCTCGGCTGGGTCGGCTTCGTCTCCTTCGGCGCGCTCTACTGCCTGGTGCCCTGGGCCTGGAATCGCAAGGAGCTCTACAGCCTGAAGCTGGTCAACTGGCACTTCTGGATCGCGACCCTCGGCATCGTCCTCTACATCTCGGCGATGTGGGTGTCCGGCATCCTCCAGGGCCTGATGTGGCGCGCTTACACCTCGCTCGGCTTCCTCGAATACTCCTTCATCGAGACCGTCGAGGCGATGCATCCCTTCTACATCATCCGCGCTGCCGGCGGGGCGCTGTTCCTGATCGGCGCTCTGATCATGGCCTATAATCTCTGGATGACGGTTCGCGTCGGCGAGGCGGAAGTCCAGATGCCCGTCGCTCTTCAGCCGGCGGAATGAGGAGCAAACCATGTCGTTCTGGACACGTCACCAAGTCTTCGAAAAGAACTCCATCATCCTGATCGTCGGTATCCTGCTGGTGATTGCCATCGGCGGTCTCGTCGAGATCACCCCGCTGTTCTACCTCAAGAGCACGATCGAGAAGGTCGACGGGGTCAGGCCCTACACGCCGCTGGAGCTCGCCGGGCGCAACGTCTACGTCCGCGAGGGCTGCTATCTCTGCCACTCGCAGATGATCCGGCCGCTGCGCGACGAGGTCGAGCGTTACGGTCACTTCTCGCTCGCCGCCGAGAGCATGTTCGACCACCCGTTCCAGTGGGGCTCCAAGCGTACCGGTCCCGACCTCGCCCGCGTCGGCGCCAAATATTCCGACGACTGGCACGTGACCCATCTGACCAATCCGCGCGCGATCGTGCCGCAGTCGGTGATGCCGGGCTATCCGTTCCTCAGCCAGAGCGAGGTCGATCCGGACACCATCGCCGACCACATGCGGACGCTGAGGACGGTTGGCGTACCCTACACGGACGACCAGATCGCCAGCGCCGGTGCCGATATGAAGGCACAGGCCGATCCGGAGAATGCCGGCACCGACGCCTTCAACAAGCGCTATGCCAAGGCCGTCGTGCGCAATTTCGACGGCAAGGCCGGTTCGCCGACCGAGATGGACGCGCTGATCGCGTACCTGCAGATGCTGGGCACGCTGGTCGACTTCAAGATCTACAACGAGAAAGCCAATCTTCGCTGAGAAGGCATGAACGATGAAAGCTATCCTGACACTCGACAATCTCGCGTCCGGTCTCGTGACCACGATCTGGACGCCGGTGTTCGTCGCGATCTTTCTCGCGATCATCGCCTACGCTTTTTGGCCCCGTAACAAGGCTGCCTTCGACGAAGCAGCGCACCTGCCGTTGCGGGAGGAGTGAGAGACATGACCGACCATCATAGCGACATCGATTCCGTCTCCGGCAAGTCCACGACCGGGCACGAGTGGGACGGCATCAAGGAGCTCAACACGCCGCTGCCACGCTGGTGGGTGATCACCTTCTATCTCACCATCGTCTGGGCGATCGGCTACTGGGTCGTCTATCCGGCCTGGCCGCTGATCGCCAGCAACACCACCGGCATGTTCGGCTACTCCTCGCGCGCCGACGTTGCCGTCGAACTCGCCAACCTCGAGAAGATCCGAGGTGGCAAGATGGTGGCGCTGGGCGCGGCCTCGCTCGCCGACATCGAGAAGGACCCGGCCTTGCTGGCGCTCGCGCGCGCCAAGGGCAAGACCGTGTTCGGCGACAATTGCGCGCCCTGCCACGGCACCGGCGGTGCCGGCGCCAAGGGTTATCCGAACCTGAACGACGACGACTGGCTATGGGGCGGCACGCTCGACCAGATCATGCAGACCATCCAGTTCGGCGCGCGCTCCGGTCATGCCAAGACGCATGAGGGCCAGATGCTCGCCTTCGGCAAGGACGGCGTGCTGAAGGGCGACGAGATCGTCACGGTCGCCAATTACGTGCGGTCGCTGTCGGGCCTGTCGACCCGCACCGGCTTCGATGCCGCCAAGGGCGAGAAGATCTTTGCCGAGAATTGCGTCGCCTGCCACGGCGACGGCGGCAAGGGCAACCAGGAAATGGGCGCCCCGAACCTGACCGACAAAATCTGGCTCTACGGCTCCGACGAGGCGACCCTGATCGAGACCATCGGCCAAGGCCGCGCCGGCGTGATGCCGGCCTGGGAAGGGCGGCTCGATCCCGCCACCATCAAGGCGATGGCCGTCTACGTCCACTCGCTGGGCGGCGGAAAATAGTCGAAGACGTGCCGATCGGCGGCGGAACGGGGGCGAACAAATTCGCCCCCGTTTGCGCTGGATCAACTGGCCCAGCGGCATCGGGTCTAGGTTTAATCGCACCTTCCAAGGCGACTTAAGCGATGAACAAGACCGTGAACCCCAAAGACCTCACGTCCGATGACGGCGGGCCGCTCTACGCCCCCCATAAAAAGGTCTATCCCCAGAGCGTCTCCGGCACGTTCCGACGCATCAAATGGGGCCTGATGGCGATCTGCCTCGGGGTTTACTATTTCCTCCCCTTCGTGCGCTGGAACCGCGGTCTCGGTGCCCCCAGCCAGGCGGTGCTGATCGATCTGCCCAACAGCCGCTTCTATTTCTTCTTCATCGAGCTGTGGCCGCAGGAGGTCTACTACTTTACCGGCCTGTTGATCGTGGCGGCTGTGGCGCTGTTCCTGATGAACTCGGTCGGCGGCCGTATCTGGTGTGGTTATCTCTGTCCGCAGACGGTTTGGACCGACGTGTTCTACGCCGTCGAGCGTCTGATCGAGGGTGACCGGCGCGAGCGGATGAAGAAGGACAAGTCGTCCGACCCGATGAAGCTCGAGCGCATTTCCGAGATCGTGCTCAAGCATTCGATCTGGCTCATGATCGCCTGGTGGACCGGCGGCGCCTGGGTGCTCTACTTCAACGACGCGCCGACTCTGGTGAAGGAGCTGGTCACCTTCCAGGCGCCGATGATCGCCTATATCTGGATCGGCATCCTCACCGCGACGACCTATCTGCTCGCCGGCTACATGCGCGAGCAGGTCTGCACCTACATGTGCCCCTGGCCGCGGATCCAGGCCGCGCTGACCGACGAATGGGCGCTCAACGTCACCTACCGTTACGACCGCGGCGAGAAGCGCACCTCGGTCAAGAAGGCCGCCGAGCTGCGCGCGCTGGGCGAGCAGGTCGGCGATTGCGTCGATTGCTATCAATGCGTCGCGGTCTGCCCGACCGGCATCGACATCCGCAACGGGCCGCAGATGGAATGCATCCAGTGCGGGCTCTGCATCGATGCCTGCGACAACGTGATGACCAAGATCGGCCGGCCGAAGCGGCTGATCGGCTACGACAACGACATCAACATCCACCGCCGCCAGGAAGGCAAGGCGCCGATCTACCGCATCGTCCGGGCCCGCACCGTGGTCTACAGCGCGATCATCGTGGCCGTCGGCGGCTTCATGGTCTACACGCTGGCGACGCGCAGCCTGCTCGACGTCAACGTGCTGCACGACCGCAATCCGGTCGCGGTCAAGCTCAGCGACGGTTCGATCCGCAACGCCTACACGGTGCGGCTGCTGAACAAGAGCGGCTACGACCGCGTCATCGCCATCGACGCGGAGGGGCCGGTCAATCTCACGATGCACGTCGTCGGAGCCGATTCGGTGACGCCCGACCGGCCGATGATCGTGATCCCACGCGACGCCACCAGCGAACTCCGCCTGCTCGTCACCGCGCCCGCAGAGAACAATCCGGACAAATCAATTCCCGTCCGCTTCCACGTCATGGACATCGGACTGGGTGTCGCCGCGACCGCCACCGACAATTTCGTCGCGCCGTAAGTTCAGGAGACCGTCATGTCGTCAAAGCCACTGACCGGAACCAAGGTGTTCGTGATGCTGGTCGCCTTCTTCGGCCTCGTGATCGGCGTCAACGTCACGATGATGAAGCTTGCAATCGCGACGCTGCCCGGGACCGACGTCGACAGTCCCTATGCTGCGGGCCTGACCTACGAGCACGAGATCTCGGCGGCACACGACCAGGCCGCGCGCAAATGGAAGGTCAACGCCCACATCGAACGCCGCAACGACGGGGGTGCCATGGTCCAGGTCGAAGCGCGCGACGCCAACGGGCAGCCGATCTCGGGGCTTAAGTTCGACGGACGCCTGGAACGGCCGACCGACAAGCGGGCCGATCTCGCGGTCGCGTTCACCGAAACCGGAATTGGGATCTATCGCGGCGACGCCGCTGCGGTCGCGCCCGGCCAATGGAATCTCGTGATCGAAGGCGAGGCGCGTGGCGAGCGCGTGTTCCTGTCGCGTAACCGCGTGATCCTGAACTGAGGGACTTCGTCATGCAAGTCACGCGGGATTTCTCGCACTATGTCCGCACCGCGGGCGAGGGCGTCCAGCACATCGATCTCGCCGTCGAAGGCGTTCACTGCGCCGGCTGCATGGCCAAGATCGAACGGGGACTCTCGGCCATCCCCGACGTCACCCTGGCCCGCGTCAACCTCACCGACCGTCGCGTCGCGCTCGAATGGAAAGCGGGAACGCTCGACCCCGGAAAGTTCATCGATCGGCTCGAAGAGCTCGGCTACAAGGCCTACCCGTTCGAGACCGAGAGCGCGGAAGTGGCGGAGGTCGCCGAATCGCGTTTCCTGCTGCGCTGCCTCGGCGTCGCCGCGTTCGCCACCATGAACGTGATGATGCTGTCGATCCCGGTGTGGTCGGGCAACGTCTCGGACATGCTGCCCGAGCAGCGCGACTTCTTCCACTGGCTCTCGGCGTTGATCGCGTTGCCGGCGGCAGCCTATGCCGGTCAGCCGTTCTTCCGCTCGGCCTGGCGCGCGCTGTCGGCAAAGACGACCAACATGGACGTTCCGATCTCGATCGGCGTGATTCTGGCGCTCGGCATGTCCGTGGTCGAGACCTTCCACCACGCCGAACACGCCTATTTCGACGCAGCGATCATGCTGCTGACCTTCCTGCTCGTCGGCCGCTTCCTCGACCAGAACATGCGACGGCGGACCCGCGCGGTTGCCGGCAATCTCGCGGCGCTGAAGGCGGAGACGGCCGCGAAGTTCGTCGGTCCCGACGAGATCTCGCAGGTGCCGGTGGCCACGATCAATCCCGGCGACATCGTTCTGCTCCGGCCCGGCGAGCGCTGCGCGGTCGACGGCACGGTGATCGAGGGACGTTCCGAGATCGACCAGAGCCTGATCACGGGCGAGACGCTCTATGTCACGGCCGAGCAGGGCACGCCGGTCTATGCGGGCTCCATGAACATCTCCGGCACCCTGCGGGTGCGGGTCTCGGCCGCGTCCGAGGCGACGCTGCTCGCCGACATCACGCGGCTGCTCGACAACGCGCTTGCCGCGCGCTCGCGCTACATGCGCCTCGCCGACCGCGCCTCGCGGCTCTACGCGCCGGTGGTTCATGCGACCGCGTTCATCACCATCCTCGGCTGGGTCATCGCCGGCGCGTCCTGGCATGATGCGATCGTGACCGGCGTCGCCGTGCTGATCATCACCTGCCCCTGCGCGCTGGGCCTTGCCATTCCCACCGTGCAGACCATCGCCTCCGGCGCGATGTTCAAGTCCGGCGTGTTGCTGAATTCCGGCGACGCGATCGAGCGTCTGGCTGAGGCCGACCATGTCATCTTCGACAAGACCGGCACGTTGACGCTGCCGGATCTCGAAGTGATGAATGCCGCCGACATTCCCGCCGCTATCTTCGAACTCGCCGGCCGGCTCGCGCTGTCGAGCCATCATCCGGTCGCGGCCGCCGTCGCGCAGGCGGCCGGCGCCAGATCGCCTGTCGTCGGCGCGACCGAAGAAGCCGGACAGGGCGTCCGTGCGACCGTGGATGGCGTCGAGCTTCGCCTTGGCCGCCCCTCCTTCTGCGGCGCGGAGGCGCTGATCGGCAACGCCTTCATCGATCCCGAAGCTTCCATCGTCGCTTTCAGCAAGGGCAGCGAAAAGTTCGTCCTCTCGGTCCGCCAGGGCCTGCGTCCGGACGCTCAGGCGGTGATCGTGGCGCTGAAGGCACGCAATATCGGCATCGAGATTCTCTCCGGCGATCGCGAGCCGGCCGTGAAGGCGGCGGCCCGGGCGCTTGGAATCCCCGAATGGCGCGCCGGCGTCACGCCGGCCGACAAGATCGCGCGGATCGAGGAATTGAAGCAGCGCGGCGCCAAGGTGCTGATGGTCGGCGACGGCATGAACGACGCGCCGTCGCTCGCGGCAGCCCATGTCTCGATGTCGCCGATCTCGGCCGCGCATCTGAGCCAGGCCACGGCCGACCTCGTCTTCCTCGGCCGGCCACTGGCTCCGGTGGTCGCCGCCATCGACGCCTCGCGCAAGGCGCTGCATCTGATGCGGCAGAACCTCTGGCTTGCGATCGGCTATAATGTGCTGGCGGTGCCGGTTGCGATCAGCGGCGTCGTGACGCCCCTGATCGCGGCTGCGGCCATGAGTGGATCGTCGATCCTGGTCATGCTGAATTCGCTGCGGGCGCGCGGCAAGTCGCGGGAGATCGCGTGATGGAGATCCTTGTCATCCTCGTCCCGCTGGCGCTGATGCTCGGAGGCGCCGGTCTCGTCGCCTTTCTCTGGTCGCTCAAAAGCGGCCAGTACGACGATCTCGATGGTGCCGCCTGGCGCGCCATCGCCGACGACGAGCCGCCGCAGGAGGCGCCGGCAAAGCGCTAGCGCCTCAGGGCGAAGGTGAGCACGGCTGCGGCCGCAAGGGCCACGCCTACGCCTGATACGCACGCGTGCCATCCGAAAGCGTCGAACAGGCGCCCGAGCACGACTGTGCCGACCAGCCCTCCGCAGAAATAGCACGCAAGATAGGTCCCGCTGGCGATGCCGCGGTTGTCGGCAGCCGCCTGTCCGACGAAAGCCGTCGCCGCTGCCTGCGCTAAGAATGTGCCGACGCCGACGAGAACCATGCCGGTCAGGACCTCGCTCAGATGCGGCATCAGCATCAAGGGCAGGCCAAGCCCTGCAATTGCGAGCGCGCCCCAGATCGTCGGACGCGTTCCAAGCCGCGATGCCACCCGACCGGCCAGAAGCGTGGTGACGACCGACGGCAGAAAGACGAAATAGACGAGGCCCAGGTCCATCATGCCGAGCGACAGCGGCGGCCGAACCAAAACGAAATTGACGAAGGTGAAGGTGCCGATGAAGGCGAACAGGATGCAGAAGCCAATGCCGAAGGCGGCGCGCAGCCGCGGATTGCGCCAATGCGCGATCGCGGCGGCAAGCGGTGATGCGGCCGGCATCATCGCGTGCCTCGGCTGCACGCGTCGGATCGTGAAATGGACCAGCACCGCACCGGTCAGATTGAGCGCCGCGAACAGATAGAAATTCCAGGCGAGGCCGAGCCCGTCGGCCACGGCAGCAGAGATCAGCCGTCCCACGAGGTTGCTCGCGACATTGCCGGTTATGTAGGCGGCAAAGGCGCCGCCTGCATCCGTGGCGCTGCACTGCTCGCCGAGATAGGCGAGGGTGAGCGCGAAGGCGGACGCCATGCACAGGCCCTGCGCGACCCGCAATGCCGTGAAGACGGTGAGATTTGGCGCGGAGGCGAGCAGGCTGGTCGGAATCGCCAGCAGCGCCAGGCTGAGCAGAATGCCGGTCCGCCGGTTGATGCGCGGGCTGAAAAAGCCGACGACGAGGCTGGCTGTGGCCATCCCGAAGGTGCTGGCATTGACGGCAAAGCCCATCGCGGCAGGCGTGACGCCGTAGTGCCGCGTCAGCGCTGGCAGGATCGCCTGTGTTGCGAAGAGATCGACGACGGTCAGGAATGCGGTGAGCCCAATCACGAGCGAGCGCAGCGCCAAGCCTTGCGCGTGCGCCCCCATCGCCGTCGCGGCCCCTGTTGTCGGCGCGGATAAATCGGTCATGGCGGAATTGTCCTGAGAGGATGTGGCGCCTGGCATTGGGTCCCGGGCGCCACATCCAGTAACGTGCGCTTGGGCTGGTCGCGCTCGTTACATGTGGTGGTCGTTGGGATCCTTGCGGACGTCGCCGACATAGAGAATGACGGTGTCCTTGCCGAGGTTCTTCCACCAATGCGAGGTGCCGGAGACCTCGGAGCGGATGTCGCCCGCCTTGTGCACGATCGGATCGATGCAGTTGGAGGCGTATTCGACGATCTCGCCCTGCTGCACGAAGATCAAGGCGGGACGGTCGTCGTGGCTGTGCCAGGGCACGATACCGCCGGGCTCGATGGTCAGCTTGCGGAAGCGAAGCTCGCGCCCCTCGATATGTGCGGGCTGCTTGCTGAGGTCGATCGCACCGAGCGTGACGTCGGTAACGCCGACCGGCTTATAGTCGACCATCTGCTGGGCGTTGGGCCTGATCTTGCCGACCGGGCATTCGCCGGCAGCGACCGGCTGTGCCGAGAGCGTGAGCGCACCGGCGAGGGCAAGGCCCGGCCAGATCAGACGCGACAAGGCATGGCTCCTGGACATGGAAAGTCTCCTGTGTTGGCCGCAACCCCGCTGGTCGCCGGCGATGACGGGAGCTTCATCGAGATCGCGGCCATCCTGAAATGCCGGCTTGCTCTCGATGCGATAGCGCGGCGCTATGTTGATGCGCGGCGGCTATCGATCCGATTGGGCAACGGCATTTCCGCTTTCTCGGCATTCGGCGTCCGATGGCGGGGCGCCCGATTGGCGGGCGTTCATGTCAATCGGGAGGAGCCCCTCATGCCGAAATTATCCAAGACCCTGATCGCCACCGCCGCGTTTGCGGTCATCGCCACATCAGCCTTCTCGGAGGCCGCCTGGGACTTCAAGGCCGGCATGGCCTATGTCTATGGCGGCCCCGGCAAGATGTCAGCGATGGCCATGGCCCCGGCCGAGAAGAACCACGAGGCCATGATGAAGAGCGCCAAGAAGGTGCCCGACAACACCGTTTTCTTCATGGACAACGGATCGCTTTACTACACCTCGGGACGGCTCGATCCGACCGGCAATTTCTACGTGAACTGAACGGGTCCTGGCATCGCGGCCGCCCCCTTGCGGGCGGCCGAACCCGGAAACTAATATTCCCAGGAAATGCCGGAGCAGAAGATGACAGCTCTCTCGCCTGCCGACGTCGAACAGCTCAGGCTTGCCTTCCAGCGCTGCCGCGACATGGATGGCACGCTGAACGATCAGCTCCGCGCCTATGCCGACGCCAGCCGTGCCGTGTTTCCGGCCTATGGTGAGGCCGTCGATCGCCTGGTGGCGAGATTGGGCGGCAACGGCGGCGGCGAGTCCGCGCCGCGCCCGGGCGATGCGATGCCGCCGTTCATGCTGCCGGACGAAGCGGGGCGTCTCGTCACGCTGCCGTCGCTGCTGGAGCGTGGTCCGCTCGCCGTGATGTTCTTCCGCGGCCACTGGTGTCCCTATTGCCGGCTCAACGTCCGCGCCGTGGTCCAGGCGCTCGATCGCATCAAGGCCATGGGGGCGCAGGTCGTCGCGGTGATGCCGGAGACGCAGGAATATACCGGGCTACTCAAGGCCGAGTCCGGCGCGCCGTTTCCGATCTTGACTGACCTCGACAACGGCTATGCGCTTTCGCTCAATCTTGCGATATGGCTCGGCGCCGAGATCCAGAGCCTGTTGTCCTATCAGGACATGGCGAAATTCCACGGCAATGACGGCTGGGTGTTGCCGATCCCGGCCGTATTCGTGGTCGGTCGCGACGGTATCGTGACAGCTCGCTTCGTCGATCCCGATTTCCGCAAGCGCATGGAGATCGATGATCTGCTCGCGGCGCTGGAGAGTGCGGGCAGAGAGAACTGAGGCATGGAATTTTGATGGCGCAGCATGTTCTTTCCCTCGCCCCTTGTGGGAGAGGGTGGATCGCCGCGAAGCGGCGAGACGGCTGAGGGGTTCTCTCCGCGCGTGAGTCTTTTGCGTCGAGTACGCGGAGAGAACCCCTCATCCGGCGCTTCGCGCCACCTTCTCCTCAAGGGGTGATGGAAGAAGCGCGCCGTAATTCGCCCCGCTACCCCGCAATCTCGCGCCAGTCGGCGCCGCGCAGCATGCGCATCACGGCGTTGGCTACCGCCGTGCGTTGCCGTCCGGCCACCCCGTAGAGGCTGACGGTGCGGCGGGCGTCCAGTCCGGCGACGGCGGCGCGCGTCAATGTCTGCGGCAGGGGCGACGTG
The DNA here is from genome assembly GCF_003020125.1 of Bradyrhizobium sp. MOS003. Lineage (GTDB taxonomy): Bacteria > Pseudomonadota > Alphaproteobacteria > Rhizobiales > Xanthobacteraceae > Bradyrhizobium. Next base: position 126,511 of record NZ_PYFW01000003.1, read on the forward strand.
TGCGGCACCATGGCGATGCCGATGTCAGCTTCGATCAACTCGATCAGGTCGCGCTCGCTCGAGATTTCGTGGCCATGCTCGATGCCGTGCTCGCGCAGGCTCACGGAGATGCGGCGCGCGTGCTCGCAGTAAGTCCGGTTCAGCAATTGCTCCGAGCGCAAATCCTCCAGCTCGATCGTGCTGCGGCCGGCCAGCCGATGTCCCTCGCCAACGACGAGATCGAAGCTCTCGGTGAACAGCGGCCAGGCGTCGAGCCGGTCCCAGGCCTCGTCGATCTCGGCGGCGATGCCGAGCTCGGCTTCGCCCTTCTTGAGGAAATCGCCGACCTCGCGGCTGGTCCCGCGCAGGAAGCGCAATTCGAGCCGGTTGAACTGCCGCCTGATCTCGTTGAGATGGGGAATGAGCAATGCCAGATCGATCGAATGCGTCAGCGCAATACGGAGCGCGCCGACCTCACCGCTTTTGAACGAGGAGGCGAGCGAGCGCGCGCCGGCCGCGGCGTCGAAACACTGCTTCAGGAGCGGATGCATGCGCTGGCCGAGCTCGGTGAGTTGCGCCGCCGGCCGCTCGCGGCGAAACAGGTCGCCGCCGAGCTCGGCCTCGAGCTGCTTGATCGCGCGCGTCAGCGAGGGTTGTGTGACGTTGCACTCCTCGGCCGCGCGCGTGAAATTGAGCAGCTGCGCCACCGCGAGGAAATAGCGGACCTGGTGCATTTCCATGGATCGGCTCCCGGCAAGATAGGGCGATCCTATCGAATCGAACCGGCGAATGACATCCCACCCGCAATAGCGCGCGCCTATGGATTCGGAAGTCAGGCGGTATTTCCGTTTGGTCCGCCGATCCTCCAGGGTCTGCGAAAGCTGGGGTCCAGCCATTGCCAACCAGGACCAGGTCATGAACATACCACTGAAGCCGCAGACATCTCAGCCCGCACGCGCGCTGGCCGGCAAGGTGGCGCTGGTCACGGGCTCGACCAGCGGTATCGGCCTCGGCATTGCACGTGCGCTGGCGGCGGCCGGCGCCGACATTGTGTTGAACGGCCTTGGCGTTGCCGCCGAGATTGGCCGGACGCGGGAGCAGATCGCTGCCGAGTTCAGCGTCAAGGCGAGCTACTCTCCGGCCGACATGACGAGGCCAAAGTCGATTGCCGAGATGATCGCGGCGACCGTCGCCCAGGCCGGCCGTCTCGACATCCTCATCAACAATGCCGGCATCCAGCATGTCGCGCCGCTCGAGCAGTTTCCGGTCGAGAAATGGGACCAGATCCTCGCCATCAATCTGACCTCGGCCTTCCACACGACGCGGCTCGCGTTGCCGGCGATGCGCGAGAATCGTTTTGGCCGGATCATCAACATTGCCTCCGCGCACGGCTTGGTCGGCTCGCCGTTCAAGGCGGCCTATGTCGCCGCCAAGCACGGCATCGTCGGCCTGACGAAAGTCACGGCGCTGGAGACCGCGGAGGAAGGCATCACCTGCAATGCGGTCTGTCCCGGCTACGTCTCCACGCCGCTGGTCGAAGCGCAGATCGACGGGCAGGCCAAGGCGCACGGTATTTCCCGCGACCAGGTGATCCGCGACGTGCTGCTCGCGCAGCAGCCGAACAAGCGCTTTGCCACGGTGGAGGAACTGGGGGCGCTGACGGTGTTCCTGTCGACGGATGCTGCCGCTTCGATCACCGGGGTCGCACTTCCGGTCGACGGCGGCTGGACCGCGCATTAACATGGGCCGGCGCAACAACAAGTCGTCGCCCACTGCGAACATCCGGGTATTGCAGGCTGATCAGGAGCAAACCATGAGCGGTACGCAGGACAATACGCGAAGAAAGGCCACGGACCTGCCGGGGCAGGTCGTCCTCGTGCTCCAGGGGGGCGGCGCGCTCGGCTCGTACCAGGCCGGCGTCTACCAGGCGCTGCACGAAGCCGGCATCGAGCCGGACTGGATCATTGGCACCTCGATCGGCGCGATCAATGCAAGCCTCATTGCGGGCAACGCGCCGGAGAACCGCCTCGCGCGCTTGCGGGAGTTCTGGAGGCGGATGGAGCAAAAGCCGGTCTGGGACTGGCGCGCCGCATTTCCCGGCTTCAACGAGAAGCTTGCCTATTGGTCGGCCGTGACCCACGGTATTGCCGGTTTTTTCCGCCCCAATCCGCTGGCGCATGCCGGGGATTCCTACCCGCTGGGCGCCGATCATGCCGGCTATTATTCGACCGCGCCGCTGGAGAAGACGCTGAGCGAGCTGGTCGATTTCGACCTGGCCAATCGCTGCGCGCCGCGCCTGACGGTCGGTGCGGCTCATGTCGGCACCAGCGAAATGCGCTATTTCGACAGCCGCGACGGCGAACTGACGGTGAAACATGTCATGGCCTCCGGCGCATTGCCGCCGGCTTTTCCGGCGGTGCGGATCGACGGCGAGCTCTATTGGGACGGCGGCATTCTCTCGAACACGCCGACGGAAGCGGTGTTCGACGACAATCCGCGCAGGGATTCGCTGATCTTCTCCGTGCACCTGTGGAATCCCGTCGGGGCCGAGCCGACCACGATGGCGGAGGTGCTGAACCGGCACAAGGACGTGATGTATTCCAGCCGGATCGCGAGCCAGATCGCGCGCCAGCAGCAGACCCATCGGTTGCGCCACGTCATCAACCAGCTCGCGGCACGATTGCCCGAGAGCGAGCGCAGCGATGCCGCGGTGAGGGAGCTGACCAGTTACGGCTGTCCGACCCGCATGCACGTGGTGCGGCTGCTGGCGCCGCAGCTCGATCGCGAGACTCATACCAAGGATATCGACTTCAGCCCGTCGGGGATCACGCGACGTTGGCACGCCGGTTATGCTCACACGAAGTCCGTGCTCGCGCGCAAGCCCTGGATTGGCGAGTTCGACCCGCTATCGGGTGTCGTGCTGCACGAGCACATGGACGAGATGCCGGAGGCTGCGGAATGAGGTTGCCCTGCCGTCGCGGTTCACACCGCTGCAAGCTTGCGGTACAGCGCGTTGTAGCTGCCCGCTGAGATGTTCCAGGAAAACGAGCGTCCCATGGCGCTGCGGCGCATGGTGTCGAGCTGATCCTGTGCCATGAAGGCGGAGAAGGCACGGCGGACGCCGCCGAGGAATGACTCGCGCGAGGGCCTGGAGAACAGGAATCCGGTCTCGCCGTCGGTGATGGTCTCGGCGAGGCCGCCGGTCTGGTGCCCGATCGGAAGCGAGCCGAAGCGCTGGGCGTACATCTGGCTGAGGCCGCACGGCTCGAAGCGCGAGGGCATCAGGGTGAAGTCGCTGCCGGCGAAGATGCGGCGCGCTTGGGCGTCGTTGAAGCCGATCACCACGCCGATGGCGTCTGGGCGGCGGCGATGCGCGTCGATCAAGGCCTGCTCCAGCGCCGGCTCGCCGGAGCCGGTGACCACGATCTGCCCGCCGGCATCGACGATCTCGTCGGCCGCGGACAGCACGAGGTCGATACCCTTCTGGTGCACGAGGCGCGCGACGATGCCGAACATCGGGCCGCGCGACACCGCCAGGCCGAACTGCTTGCGTACGTAATCCGCATTGGCCCTCTTGCCGACCCAGTCGCCGGCGCCGAACTGCTGGGCCAGCTGGGCGCAGGAGCGCGGGTCCCAGCTCTCGTCGATGCCGTTGAGGATGCCGGTGAGCTCGGACGCGTCCGAGCGCAGGCGGAGCAGGCCTTCCAGACCGCAGCCGAATTCGGCCGTGGTGATCTCGCGCGCATAGGTACCGCTGACGGTGGTGAGGTGCGAGGCGTAGACGAGGCCGGCCTTGAGGAAGGAGAGCTTGTCGTAGAACTCGACGCCGTCGATGTGGAATGAGCTCTCGGGTATGCCAATTCGCCGCAGCGAGTCCCTCGGGAAGAGGCCCTGATAGGCGAGGTTATGAATGGTCAGGATCGACGGGACTTTGGCGCCGCGCCAGGCGAGGTAGGCCGGCACGAGCGAAGCCTGCCAGTCGTTGGCATGAACCAGGTCCGCTGCCCAATTCTTGTCCAGCTTGCCCATGGCGAGCTCAGCGGCTGCCGAGGCGAAGCGCGCGAAGCGGATGTCATTGTCGGGCCAGTCGCGCCCGGACTCGTCGCCATAGGGGTTGCCGGGCCGGTCGTAGAGTTGCGAGCACAACAGCACATAGACCGGCAGGCCGTCCTTGGTCGCGGCCCGTCCGAGCGAGCAGGCCGGCATCTCCGCGAAGGCCGGGCAACGGCCGACGATCTGAATATGCGTGAGTTGCTCGATGATGTCGCGATAGCCGGGCAGCATGATCCGGATATCAGCAAAGGGGCGAAGGGCGCGGGGCAGGGCCGCGGAAACCGCGCCAAGTCCGCCGACGCGGACGAAGTCGTCCATCTCAGTAGTAACGAACAAGACCCTCAAGAACAGCTGCCCTCTGTCGATCCCGCTTGTGGCTATGCAAGAACGGGTCCAGTTGTCCTGGAATTTCTTAAAGCTCACCCACGCGGTCCGTCGGTTCGGTAAACACTTTCCTACTCGGCCGCCGCACTCTAGGGTCGCCGCATCAACGACAGAGAACTTCGAGAGTTCCTAAGAGCCCCAAGGACGTGAGCAGGCATGCAGCTAGCAGATAAGCATGAGGGGACGACGACAAAAGCCTTCGCGGGGCTGCGGGTCCTGGATTTTTCGACCACCATCGCCGGTCCTCACTGCGCCCGGATGCTTGCCGACATGGGTGCCGAGGTCATCAAGATCGAGAGCGACGGCGGCGAGACGATGCGGACCCGGCCGCCGCTGCGCAAGGGATGCAGCACCGCGTTTGGGCAGCTCAATGTCGGCAAGAAGAGCGTGGTGCTCGACCTCAAGTCCGAAGACGGCAAGGAGGCGGTGCGCCGGCTGGCTGCGACCGCCGACATCCTGGTGGAGAATTTTCGCCCCGGCGTGATGCGCCGGTTGCGGCTCGACTACGACAGCATCCGCCAAGTCAACCCGAGACTGATCTATTGCTCGATCTCCGGCTACGGCCAGACCGGCCCCTCGGCCGAGCTGCCGGCCTATGCCCCGGTGATCCATGCCGCCTCCGGCTACGACATGGCGCATCTGGCCTACCAGCCCGGCCGTAGCCGCCCCGATTATTGCGGCATCTATCACGCCGACGTCCTCACCGGCACCTATGGCTTCGGCGCGATCGCGTCCGCGCTCTATCAGCGCAGCGTGACCGGCCTTGGCCAGCACATCGACGTCTCCATGCTGGAATCGATGCTGTCGCTGACGCTGACCGAGTTGCAGGGCGCGCAATTCGCCGTGAAGCCGCCGCCGCGCCCGATGTTCGGGCCGACCGAGACGGCAAGCGGCTACGTCATGATCACGGTCGCCAGCGAGAAGACGTTTCAGGCCCTGATGCAGGTGATCGGCCGTCCCGAATGGATCTCCGATCCGCGCTTTGCCGCCTACGCCGCGCGCCGGGACAATTGGGCGGAGGTGATGGACGGCGTCGAAACCTGGTCGCGGCAGCTCACGACCGATGCCTGTCTTGTCGCGCTCGGCGCGGCCGGCGTGCCAGCCTCTGCCTATCGCACAGTGTCCGAGGCGCTGGCCGATCCGCAGCTCGCGCACCGGCAAGCGCTCTCATCCGTGCAGGACGAGGGCGGCTCCTTTCAGGTGCTCAACCTGCCATTCCGGATGTCGGGTGCCGATATCTCGCCGGCCAAGACGATGGCCGTGCTCGGCGAACATACGGACGCGCTGCGCGACGAGATTGGCCTTGCCGCGGATGCGTCAATTTCGACAGGCAAAACTGCCGAGACAGGCTGAGCACATTGCGCCGCACCTGTGGCGTGTGATCTGTCGCGCGTTCCTCTTGCCGTGGCGCGCTTTTGTCGCCAATCTCGCTCCCAGTCATTCAGCGATCCGAAACATCGGACGAGGGATCCCGGGAGGAACCATGACGAACATTGCTGCCGCGGCGCGCAAGCACGCGCCGATTTTCCTTGTTGCGGCATTTGCGCTGCTTCCGCTGGCCGGGCCCGCGCAGGCGCAGAAGTCCGGCGGCAGCATCACCGTCGGTCAGGAGCTGGATATTCCGGGCTTCGATCCGCTCAAGGTCGGGGTCTACGACACGTCGACCTTCACCGCAGCCGCCGCCATCTTCGACACGCTGACCACGCTCGACGACAAGGGCGAAGCCGCGCCCAAGCTGGCGGTGTCCTGGTCTCACTCCGACGATTACATGAGCTGGACCTTCAAGCTGCGCGAGGGCGTGAAATTCCACGACGGCACGCCGTTCAATGCGCAGGCCTTCAAGGAGAATTTCGACCGCCAGAAGGACCCGGCCAACAAATGTCGCTGCGCCTTCTACATCACCAACGTCAAGGAAGTGCTGGCGCCGGACGACACCACGATCGTCTACAAGCTCACCGATCCCTCGGTGAACCTACCGGCGACGATTACCATCCAGAGCCAGAACAACGTCATTCATTCGCCGACGGCCTGGAAGACCAAGGGCGACGACTACAACCGCAACCCCGTCGGCACCGGGCCCTACATCCTGAAATCCTGGACCGCGGGCGACCGCATGGTGCTGGAGAAGAATCCCGATTACTGGGACAAGGGCAAGCCTTATCTCGACCGCATCATCCTGAAGCCGCTGCCCGACGCCCAGTCGCGCTTTGCTTCGCTGCAATCGGGCGAGGCCGACATCATCTGGGACGACGAGGCCGACGCCGACAACATCCTGAAGGCGCAGAAGGACCCCAAGCTCACCGTTCACACCTATAAGGGCTCGGGCGCTGCGGTCTACGCCTTCAACACCAAGGTCGCGCCGTTCGATGACGTCCGCGTGCGACAGGCGCTGGTGATGGCGATCGATCGTCCGAAAATGTCACAGGCGATCAGCAACGGCCTGAGCCGGCCCGCCAGCAATCCCTATGGCGACGGCTCCTGGGTCAAATGCAAGGACGACGGCGCGCTTCCGTTCGACGTCGAGAAGGCCAAGGCGCTGATCAAGGATTACGGCAAGCCGGTCGAGTTCAAGATGCTGGTGACCGCGACGCCGCGCGGCCGCGTGGTCGGCCAGGTGCTCCAGCAATTCTGGAAGCGTGTCGGGGCCAACATGGAGATCGAGCAGGTGGACCAGGCCACCATTCCGTCGCGCGCCTTCACCCGCCAGTTCCAGATGACGCCGTGGCGCATCGTCGATCTCGCCGATCCCGATCCGCAGATGTACGCGAATTTCCGTACCGGCAGTCCGCTGGCGCTCGCCGGCTTCTCGAATCCCGAGCTCGACAAGCTGCTCGACCACGCGCGCGTCACGGCCGATCCCGGCCAGCGCATCGAGGATTACTGCGCCATAAGCCGCCTGATCAACAAGGAAGCCATCTGGTTCTGGACCTTTCAGAACACCTATTACGCGCTGTCGAGCGCCAGGTTGAAGGGCTTTCCGAAGATCTACAACGGCGTGATCGACGTCTCGAGGTCCTGGCTGGAATGACGCCGCGATGCTGAACTTCGTCGTTCGGCGGCTGCTTGCGATCCTCCCGGTTCTGCTTGCCGTCTCGCTGCTGACATTCCTGATCGCCTCGCTGCTGCCCGGCGATCTCGCTCTCGTCATCCTCGGCGACCAGGCGACGCCGGAGAATGTCGCGGCGCTGCGCCGTGACATGGGGCTCGATCAGCCGCTGTGGTGGCGCTATCTGAGCTGGCTCGGCCACGTCCTGCAAGGCGATCTCGGCCGCTCGTTTCGCACCGGGCAGACGGTGTTGCAGGCGGTCGCCGAGCGCATCCCGGTCTCGCTGCAGTTGATGCTGATGGCCGAGTTCATTGGTCTCCTGATCGGCGTTCCCGTCGCGATCGTCTGCGCGGCGCGTGCCGGCGGCGCGTTCGACCGGTTCATGACCGGCAGTGCGTTCGCGATGCTGTCGATGCCGTCCTTCCTGGTGGCGATCCTCTTGATCTACCTGTTTGCGGTCGAGCTGCACTGGCTGCCGGCGACCGGCTATGTGCCGTTCACCGAGGAGCCGCTCAACAATCTGCGCTTCTTCGTGCTGCCGGCCCTGACGCTGGCGCTCGCCGAATGGCCCGGAATCATGCGGGTGCTGCGCTCCGACATGATCGCGACCTTGCAGGAGGACTATATCGCGCTCGCCAAGGCCAAGGGTCTCAAGCCCGCGCGCATCCTGTTCGTGCATGCACTCAAGCCCTCGTCGCTGACGCTGGTGACGGTCACGGGCATCGATATCGGCCGTCTGCTCGGCGGCACGCTGATCGTGGAGTCGATCTTCGCGCTGCCCGGCATCGGCCGGCTCCTGGTCGGGGCGATCTACACCCGCGACCTCGTCATTCTCCAGGGCGTTGTGCTGCTGGTCGCCTGCGGCTTCGTCATCGTGAATTTCATCGTCGACATGCTGTACGCCGTGCTCGACCCCAGGATCCGCCATGGCCACGCTTGAGCTCTCGATGCAGGACGAGGCGGCGCCCGTGCCCGCCGGCCGCAAGCGCAGGCTCGGCCTGCTGTTCTGGCTCGCCAGCGCCTGGGTCGCGATCATCCTTGTGCTCGCGATTCTCGCGCCGGTGCTGCCGCTGCAGAACCCTGTCGACATGGACATGCTGGAGCGCCGCGCGGCGTTCTCCACCGAGCATTGGCTCGGCACCGACGGGCTCGGCCGCGACGAGCTCGCCCGGCTGATCTTCGGCGCGCGGGTGTCGCTGACGGTCGGGCTGATCGCGCCGATGATCGGCCTTACGCTCGGCGGCGCGCTAGGCCTGCTCGCCGGCTATTTCCGCGGCCGGTTCGAGATGCTGGTGGTCGGCAGCATGGACGTGCTGCTCGCCTTTCCCCCGCTGATCTTCGCGCTCGCCGTCGTTGCCTATCTCGGCCAGTCCATTGCCAACCTCACCTTGATCCTCGGCGTGCTCGGCATTCCCGCCTTCATGCGGGTGGCGCGGGCGGCGACGCTGACGCTGGCGCGGCGGGAATTCGTGATCGCAGCCGAGGCGCTCGGTGCCAGCCATGCGCGCATCCTGTTGCGCGAGCTGTTGCCGAACGTGATCCTGCCGCTGCTGGCTTTCTTCCTGCTCGGCGTTGCCGTCACCATCGTGGTCGAGGGCGCGCTGTCCTTCCTCGGTCTCGGCGTGCCGCCGCCGATGGCGAGCTGGGGCAGCATGATCGGGGAGGGGCGCGAGAGCCTCGACGTCGCGCCGCGGCTGGCCTTCCTGCCCGCGGCGGCGCTGTTCCTGACCGTGCTGGCCTTCAATCTGGTCGGCGATACCCTGCGGGCACTGACCGACCCGCGTCAGGGGGCGCTGTGAGCAACCCGCTGCTGACCATCGAAGACGTCGCGGTCGAGCTGCCGACGCCGCGCGGCAATTTGCGCGCCGTGGATCATGTCGATCTGTCGCTCGATGCAGGGCGCACGCTCGGCATCGTCGGCGAGTCCGGCTGCGGCAAAACCATGCTGTCGCGCGCGGTGCTTCAGCTCTTGCCGAAGAAGGCGACGCTCACCGGACGCGTGATGTTCGAGGGACAGGACCTGGTGCGGCTTTCCTCGGAAAGCCTGCGGCGCTTGCGGGGACGCGACCTTGCCGTCGTATTCCAGGACCCCATGACCTCGCTCAACCCGGTCCTGACCATCGGCACGCAGCTGATCGAGACGATCCAGGAGCATCTCGAGCTCGATGCCCCCGCAGCACGGAAGCGCAGCATCGAGCTGCTGGCGGCTGTCGGAATTCCGGCGCCGGAGCAGCGGCTCGCGCAATATCCTCATCAATGCTCCGGCGGCATGCGCCAGCGCATCGCGATCGCGATCGCGCTGTCCTGCGAGCCGAAGCTCTTGATCGCGGACGAGCCGACCACCGCGCTCGACGTGACCATCCAGGCGCAGATCCTCGATCTGCTCGCACGCGAGCAGCGCCGTCGCCACATGGCCATGATCATCATCACTCACGATCTCGGCGTGGTCGCCGGCCGCGCCGACGAGGTCGCGGTAATGTATGCGGGCAGGGTGGTGGAGCGCGCGCCGACGCGGGCGTTGTTCAAGCGGATGCACATGCCCTACACCGAGGCGCTACTGGCGGCGATCCCGAAGCTGGAGACCGCGCCGCATACGCCGCTGCCTGCGATCTCCGGCCGCCCGCCCGATCCGACGCGGCCGCTGAAAGGCTGTTCCTTCGCGCCGCGCTGTCGTTACGCCGTCAGCCGCTGTCATGAGGCCAAGCCCGGCCTGACCAGCGCCGAGATGCCCGGTCATCTCTATGCCTGCTTCCACCCGATCCGGATGGCGGAAGGAATCGGCGCATGATGCAGCTTGCCGTGCGCGCCGAGCCGCTCCTGAGCGTCGACAATCTCGTGGTCGAATATGGTCTTGGCAACAAGACGGTGCACGCGGTTTCCGGTGTTAGCCTTGCGGTCGCACGCGGCGAGACGCTGGGCCTCGTCGGCGAATCCGGCTGCGGCAAGTCGACGCTGGGGCGCGCGGTGCTGCAACTGCGCCGCGCCAAATCCGGCCGCGTGCTGTTCGACGGCGATGACCTCACCGCGATGGAGGGCGAGGCGCTGCGCAAGATGCGCCGACGCGTGCAGCTCATTTTCCAGGATCCGATTGCCTCGCTCAATCCACGCCGTCGCATCGGCGACATCGTGGCCGAGCCGCTGATCATTGCCGGCGTCAAGGATGCCGCCGAGCGCAAGCGCAGGGTTCACGAGGTGCTCTCTGCGGTCGGGCTCGATCCTGATCTCGTGGCGGGCCGCCTGCCGCACGAATTCTCCGGCGGGCAGTGCCAGCGCATCTGCATCGCGCGGTCGCTGGTGCTCAACCCCGAGTTCATCGTCTGCGACGAGCCGGTCTCGGCGCTGGATGTCTCCATCCGCGCGCAGATCCTCAATTTGCTGGAGGAGATGAAAGCGCGCTTCGGCCTGACGCTGCTGTTCATCGCGCATGATCTCGCGGTGGTCAAAGCGGTCAGCGACCGCGTTGCAGTGATGTATCTCGGCCGGCTCTGCGAGGTCGGCCCTTCGGAGCAGTTGTTCGCAAGGCCGGCGCATCCCTATACGGACCTGTTGTTGCAGGCGATCCCGGTGCCCGATCCGGATGTTCGTCCCGTCGAGGGTGTGGCAATCGGCGAGCCGCCATCGCCGATTGCGCCGCCGTCCGGCTGCCGCTTCCGCACCCGCTGCCCGCGCGCCGACCAGCGATGCAGCGCCGAGATACCGGAGTTGCGCGAAGTCGCACCCGGCCAGTTCGCGGCTTGCCATCATCCGCTGGCCTGAACTAAGACCGGTTTGTCTCGCCTTGCCGGCCATGGCATGGTGGCGCGGCGACAAGAAGCATGCCGGGAGGACGCCGATGAAGAGTTTCAAGGTTGCCGATTTCAAAGCGCCGCTGCAAGAGTTCGACGAGGCCACGCCGCAGCCGTCGGGCACGCAGGTGCTGATCAAGGTGAAGGCCGCCGGCGTGTGCCACAGCGACCTCCACATCTGGGAAGGCGGCTACGATCTCGGCCATGGCCGCAAGCCACTGTCGCTGAAGGACCGCGGCATCAACCTGCCGCTGACCATGGGGCACGAGACGGTCGGCGAAATCCTGGCGTTCGGTCCCGACGTGAAATCGACCGACCAGGGTGATCTCAAGCTCGGCGATGTCGGGCTGGTCTATCCCTGGATCGGCTGCGGCAAGTGTGCGACGTGCCTCGCCGGCGACGAGAACATGTGCCTGACGCCGCGCTCGCTCGGCGTCTATTGCGACGGCGGTTATTCCGACCACATGCTGGTGCCGCATCCGCGTTACCTGCTCAACCTGAAAGGGCTGGATCCCGCCACGACCGCGCCTTATGCCTGTTCGGGTGTCACCACCTACAGCGCGCTGAAGAAGGTCGAGCAGCATTTCGACACCCCGATCGTGATGTTCGGTGCCGGCGGTCTCGGCCTGATGGCGCTGACGCTGCTCAAGGCGATGGGCGGCAAGGGCGCGGTCATGGTCGATATCGATGCCAGGAAGCGCGAGGCGGCGGAAAAGGCCGGTGCGCTCGCCACCGTCGATCCCAAGGCGCCGGATGCGCTGGAGCAGTTGGCGAAGAAGGTGGGCGGGCCGATCCGCGCCGTGATCGACCTCGTCGGCAATGCCGCGACGACGCAGCTTGGATTTGACTGCCTGACCAAGGGCGGCAAGCTCGTCATCGTCGGCCTGTTCGGCGGCGGCGCGACCTGGGCGCTGCCGCTGATTCCGATCAAGGCGATCACGATCCAGGGCAGCTATGTCGGCAATCTGCGCGAAACGCAGGAACTGCTCGATCTCGTCCGCACCAAGAAGGTGCCGCCGATCCCGGTGACGACGGCTCCGCTCGCCAAGGCCAACGAGGCGCTGGTGCAATTGCAGCAGGGCGCGGTGGTCGGGCGGACGGTGCTGACGCCGTAATCGATCGCTCTCTCCGCCGTCATTGCGAGCGTAGCGAAGCAATCCAGAATCCTTCCATGGCGACAGTCTGGATTGCTTCGTCGCTTCGCTCCTCGCAATGACGAGGCAACACCTTCCTCGAGGCCTCCCATGTCCGCAAACAACGCCTTCCACATTGCCGTGCTCGCCGGTGACGGCATCGGTCCCGAAGTCATGGCGCCGGCCGTCGAGGTGCTGCGCAAGATCGAGCAGAGATCGGATCTGCGCTTCCGCTTCACCGAGGCGCCGGCCGGCGCCAATAATTATCTCGCCACCGGCAAATCGATGCCTGACTCGACCATCAGGCTGTGCGAGGAAGCCGATGCGATCCTGCTCGGGGCTTGCGGCCTGCCGTCGGTGCGCTACCCCGACAATACCGAGATCGCGCCGCAGATCGAGCTGCGTTTCATCTTCGATCTCTATGCCGGCGTGCGACCCGCGCGGCTCATTCCCGGCGTGCCGAGCCCGATCGTCGGTGCCGACCAGCGCGGCATCGATCTCGTCGTGATCCGGGAATCGACAGAAGGGCTGTTTGCCTCGATGGGCAAGGGCGTCGTCACCCATGATGACGCGCGCGAGACGCTGGTGATCACGCGCAAGACCTCCGAACGCCTGTTCGAATTCTCGTTTCGCCTCGCCGAGCGGCGCAAGGCGCGCGGCAAGCCGGGCGCGCTCACCTGCGTCGACAAGGCGAATGTGTTCAAGGCGTTTGCGTTCTTCCGCGGCATCTTCGACGAAATCGAAAAGAAGCATCCCGATGTGAAGACCGATCGGCTCTATGTCGACGCCTGCTCGGCCATGCTGGTGAAGCGTCCCTGGGATTTCGACGTGATGGTGATGGAGAACATGTTCGGCGACATCGTCTCCGACATCACCGCGAGCCTGATCGGCGGCCTCGGCATGGCGCCGTCGGCCGACATCGGCGACAAATACGCCGTGTTCCAGCCCTGCCACGGCACCGCGCCTGACATCATGGGGCAGGGCAAGGCCAATCCCACCGGCATGATCCTGTCGGCCGCGATGATGCTGGACTGGCTCGCCGACAAGCACGGCGTCGAGAGCGCGGCGGAAGCCGGCGAGGCGATCGAGCGTGCGGTGGATCAGGTCTATGCCGGCGGCATCAAGCCGATGGAGTTCGGCGGCAGCAATGGCACGGCGGACATCACCAAGGCGGTGCTTGCGGCGCTGTAGCCAAAGAAAAGGGGCCCGCAGGCCCCTTTGTGTTCACCAGCGGCGCCAATGGTGATGGCGGTGACCCCAGCCCCACGGACGCGGGCCGTAGAAACGTCGCGGGCCGCCATAATAACCGTAGGCGCCATAATAGTTCGGGCGCCAGAAGCAGCGGCCCCAGGGGTTGCAGACCCAGCGCACCTGATCGACGTCAGCAGCCGGGCCCTTTGCAATTTGATCCGCCTGCGGAATGCCATTCGGCATTGCTGCGAACGCCGAGCCCGAAGCGAGCGCCGCACCGCTCAAGGCAGCCAGGCCGAGAACAGCAAACTTGAGTTTCATCGCAATCTCCCTCGTTGGTGGCGAGAGAACCTGCGGGGGATCAACTGGTTGCTCTCCAGTTGCGGCCGCACGCGGATTTAATCTTCCTGAATGCAGGTTCAGATTCAGCGCCCCCGGAACTTCGGTCTGCGTTTCTCCATGAACGCCTGCCGGCCTTCGCGGAAATCGGCGCTGTCCATGCAGGCATGGCCAATCGCCTTGATCGCCTCCATGTCGCGCCGGCTCTCGTCCTTCAGCACCTGCGCGATGGTGATCTTGGCGGCGTTGATCGCGAGCGGGGCGTTCTGCGAGATCGTCTCGGCAATCGTCATGGTCTCGCCCCAGAGCTCGTCGACCGGGAACAGGCGCTCGACAAGGCCGATGCGCAGCGCTTCCGCGGAATCGATGCGCATGCCCGTGTACATCAGCAGCCGCGCCCAGGACGGGCCGACGAGCGACACCAGATGCTTCAAGCCGTCATAGCCATAGGCGATGCCGAGCTTTGCGGCGGGAATGCCGAACTGGCTGCCATGCGAGGCGAGGCGGATGTCGGCAAGCATGGCAACCTGCATGCCGCCGCCGAGGCAGTAGCCGTCGATGCAGGCGATGGTCGGCTTGGGATAGTCGGCCAGCAGTGCGCGCTGTGCGGCGCTGCGCTTGGCATATTCCTCGGACGCCGCCGCGTTATGGCGCGTCTTCTCGAACTGGCTGATGTCCGCCCCGGAGACGAACGCCTTGCCGCCGGCACCGCGCAGGATCACGACCCGGACCGTCTCGTCGTCGCGCAAGGCCGTCAGTGCGTCGCCAAATCCTTCCCACATCTCCAGCGACATTGCGTTGCGCTTGTCGGGATTGTTGAAGGTGATCACGCCGACGCCATTGGCTGCGTGCTTGAGGATCTTGCCGTCGGCGTAAGGTGTTTCGATCGTCCTGGAAATGTCGGGCATCGCGCGCTCGCTTGTTGTTGGCAAGGTGCAATGTGCGGCGGGGGCGTTACCGGGGTCAACGGCGGCAGGCGAGGTGGCTTGCATCCGCCTGTGCCGCTATTGCATGGCGGCCGTGCCGGGACACTCGCAAGACGGGAACCAACGGCAACAAAAAGGGGCGGTCAGACCGCCCCTACGAGCAAAGGCCGCACGCGGAAAGCACGCGGGGCAGGACGGACAAGAAGATGCCATCCGGGTCTGGTTCAATCCGGCCGCGCCTCCGTGGCGCGGCGGATTGAAGGTCGGTCGTAAAGACAGACCGTCGACCGACCTCAGGCTTCGTTCGCCGCGATCGATTCCATCAGCGAGACGAGCTGACGCTGCACCGTCTGGTCCTTGATCTTGCTGTAGGCGCGCAGCAGGCGGAGGCTGAACGCGCTATCAAGGAACAGCAGGCTCTCGACTTCGCGGGCCTTGTTGTCGCCGTCGTAGAAGAAGGTCACGGGCACATCGAGGGCGGTGGCGATCTGCTGCAGCCGAGCCGCGCCGACGCGATTGACGCCCTTCTCGTATTTCTGGACCTGCTGGAAACTGACGCCGAGCTTCTCTCCGAGTTCGGCCTGCGAGATCTTCATCTCGACACGCCGCAGACGGATCCGTTTGCCCAGCTCGATGTCCGGCTTGCCGGCACTGCGCTGCTTCATTCTTTTCGCCGCTGCTTTCATCTTCTTTTTCACCTTTGTTCTTCGGTTGAAAATCCCCCGAAGAGCTGGGTCAGGGGTTCGCCCATATACGAGTTCTTGAATTCATGCGGGTGCACGAACTCTTCCTTAAACCACGGGAAACGAGCCGGACTGAAAGCTTCGATCAGCCAATCAATCATGTGCCGTACGCGCGGAATACGGCCGCTACCGGGATGGTAGGACAACCAGATATCCAGCGGTCGGTTCAACTCGACCTCCAGTGGAATCAACTTCCCGCCAAGCGCGATGGCGTAGCTTGGGAAGACGCCGATGCCGGCGCCATTCGCGACCGCCCAGTAGTTGGCGCTTGAGACGTTGGTCTTCATGACCAGAAGGTCACGTTCCGGTACGCCGGGAAAGACGCTCTCGAAGGTTTCCTTGGCGGCGAGCTGGTCGGCGAATTGCAGCACCAGGCGATGCTTGATCAATTCCGCCGCCGTGCGCGGCGCGCCATGCTTCTCGATGTATTTCTCTGAGGCCCAGAACATCAGATGCATGCGGCCGAGCCGCACCAGCTTGATGTCGAGCGCCGAGGGACGCAACAGATGGATGGCGACGTCGGCCTCGTGGCGCGAGACATCGGCCGAGCGCATCGCGCAATGCAGGTCGACCAGGATCTTCGGATAGGCCTGCTGGAATTCAACCAGGCGCGGCGCGAGCCAGAACGTGCCGAGCCCCTCGGTGACGGCGACCCGCACCTCGCCGGACAGGGCGTTGGCCATTGAATCGCTGGCGCGCAGCACATCGAAGGTGGCGGCCTCCATGCGCTCGACGGCGGAGACCACCAGCGCGCCTTCATCGGTCAAATGGGTGCCGTGGACGTCGCGGGTGAACAGTGTGGTGCCGGTCTGGCGCTCGAAATCGTCGATTCGCCGGCGCACGGCGTTGATCGACAGCGACAAGCGCTCGGCTGCCGACCGGAAACTTCCGCATCGGACGACTTCGAGGAATATGCGGGCCGTATCCCAATCCGAGAGGCCGCTGAGATTTGTCTTTGGGCGTTCCGTCAGAGGAACGCCCCTTTCCGCCAAGGAGTGCATACAAGTCCCTTCAGGTTGCTAAACTGGCAGAATCTGGCGCAAACCACAACCACTGCGGGTTGGGGGATGATGAGTTTTAAACGATCATCCTTACTACCTAGTGGGTGGTATTTAGATGCTGCCATGGGCTGGGAATCGGGTTGATCATTCGCCCGCAAGAGGGTTGTGGCGTGAGTTCCGTTGCGAGCCGCGAAATGGCTGCGGGATTGCAGGCGCTGTCCGCAATGAATGTCGTTGCGGGCGAGCCGGCATCGGGTCTCGCAATGGATCCATTGCAATGCGCCACGCGTTCGCTCGAGCACGGCTCCGAAAATGGCCGACGGCGTGCTGCTGCAATGTTGGCCGAGACTGCGGTTCCACTGCAGAAACACGCTGAAATCAGGTTCGGAGGCGCAGTGGCCTCATGGTATCCTTGGGGCTCCATGGGGGCCGAAGAGATCGTCCCGATCACGTCTCGCAGGCCGAACTAACGGAAAGAACGCCGGTGTCGCATTCAGACGAACAGTTGCAGTCGGTGCTGGAAACGCTCGAGGGATGCCGCAGGGTTCTCAACGCGTGCGACAGCCGTGAATCGGCCGAGCTGCTGTCCATTGTCATCCTCGACGTCAGGATGAAGCTCAAAGGAATTGACAGTGCCGATCTCAAGGCACTGTGCGACGAAATGCTGCGGAGCGCCGCGAGCGGGCCGCAGTCCCCTTCCAAGCAGACGCAGGACCAGCCCCGGCGTCCGCTGCTCCGCGTGGTGAAGTAGCCGCGCCGCCGAATCTCGCTTTTTGGCGAGGTTTGTGCGCGTCCCGATGCCGCACCTGTGATCGCAGGTGGCATCGGGAGGAGCCCTGGTTTTGTGCGCCTCTGTTGCGCATTCTCCGGCATCGGTTACACCAGAGCCGGTTCGGCTCCGGGCCGCGCGCATTCCCGGCGCGCCGTACCGGTGCCTGAGATGGCTCAGACGGCATCATGCAAAATGTTTCGATCCCGGCGGCGCTGATTGCCGGCCTCGTCAGCTTCCTCTCGCCTTGCGTCCTGCCCCTGGTCCCGCCCTATCTGATCTATCTGACGGGTGCCACGATCGAGCACGTCGAGAGCGACGAGCCGGCCTCGGCCTCCAAGCGCGCGATCCTGATGTCGGCGCTGCTGTTCGTGCTCGGCTTCTCCACGGTGTTCGTCGCGCTCGGCGCCAGCGCCTCGCTGGTCGGCGGGCTGATTCGTGCCTGGTCGGCGGAGCTGTCGATCCTCGCCGGCATCGTTATCATCATCATGGGCCTGCACTTCCTGGGCCTGACGCGCATCGGCCTGTTGATGCGCGAGGGAAGGCTGCCGATTCCGAAGCCGGTCGGTCTCTGGGGCGCCTATATCATGGGGCTCGCCTTCGCGTTCGGCTGGACGCCCTGCATCGGCCCGATCCTCGCCGCGATCCTGTCGATCGCCGCCGCTGAGACCACGGTGACGAAGGGCGCAGGTCTGCTCGCGGTCTATTCCGCCGGTCTCGGCATTCCCTTCCTGATCGCTGCTTTGATGATCGAGCAGTTCTCCGCGCTGTTCGCGCGCATGAAGGGCCATCTCGTCAATGTCGAGCGCGCCATGGGCGTCCTGATGGTGATCACCGGCATCGGCTTTCTCACCGGCGCGGTCTCGAACGTGAGCATCTGGCTGCTGGAGACGTTCCCGGCGCTGCAGACCATCGGGTAGGGCGCGTCCCGTTCACCGCGCCTCGTCCAGCGCGCAGACCACGGTGCAGACCACGCCGCGCGGCAGGAAGTCGACAGTGGCCTCGCCGCCGAGCTGGTCGCGCGCGCTGCGCTCGATCAGGCGCGAGCCGAAGCCGCGCTGCACCGGTGCCGTGACCGGCGGTCCGCCGGTCTCGGTCCAGATCAGGCGCAGCCGCGGTTTCGGGGCATCGGCGATGATCTCCCAGTCCAGCGTCACCCGCCCGGTCTCGTTGGACAGCGCGCCATATTTCGCTGCGTTGGTGGCGATCTCGTGCACGATCATCGACAGCACCACGGCGAGCCGCGGCGACAGCGGCACGGCGGGGCCGGCCATGCGGATGCGGTCGGGACCGTTCATCAGGAACGGCTGCAGCGCGCGGGCGATCACCTCCCGCAGCTCGGAGCCCGCCCATTTCTCCTGGCTCAGCAGGTTATGCGCCTCGGCGAGGGCGCCGAGCCGCCCCTCGAACTTCGTCCGCTCGTCCCGGCTGGCGCTGCGGAAGGTCTGCACGGCGATCGCCTGCATCAAGGCCAGCGTATTCTTGACCCGGTGGTTGAGCTCGTCGATCAAGAGATTGTGCAGCATCTCGCCGCGCGCGATCGTGGTCGCCATCCTGACCGCGAAGGTGAGGCCGGTCAGCAGCAGGATGCCGCCGATCAGGCTCGTGATCGCGATGTTGCGCCAGAGCGGCGCAATCAGTGAGTTCTCGGCGACGCCGGCCACGACCGTCCAGCCGGTCAGGCGCGACTTCGTGAAGGCAGAGGACAGCGCCACCCCGTCGAGCGAGACGCTCGAAAGGGCGCCTTCTGACGTGCGAGACATCGCATCCTTGAGTACGCCGGAGGCCCCCTTGCCGATCATCTCGCTCGGGTTCGGTACGCGCGCGAAGACGACGCTCTTGGTGTCGAGCAGGGATATGGTCCAGAGCTGGTCCGGGCGCTGCTTCTCGACAAGCCCCTGAAAGATGCTGATCGGGGGGCTGAAACAGAGGTCGTAGATCACCTCGCCGTCGCGAAATACCGGAACCTCGACGGTGAGCACCTGCCGGCCGTTGATCGCGCCGATGAACAGGTCGGAGTATTGCGGCGTTTTGCTCGCAAATACTCTTTCGATGGTCTCAAGATTACCGCGTGGCGGCAGGCTTGCGGTGTCTTCCGTTGCGGAAGAGAACAACAGCCGCCCCTTGCGGTCGGAGATCAGCACCAGGCCGCCTTTGCCATATTGCTCGACGAAACCGAGCGCGATCCGGCGGAAGTTCTGGAAGTCGTCGTTGCGCAGGGAATTGGTCAGCGCGAGCACCTGCAGCCCGCCGGTCATCCGCTGTACCTCGGAGTCCATGACGAGGCGCATGCTGCGCACGTTCTCCAGCACCCGGCGGGTCGCGTCGCTCCGGTCCTGCTTGTAGTTGTAGACGGCGATACCAACCGCGAAGACAATCAGCGGCAACATCGTTCCCGTGACCAGAAGAGCGAGGCGGACCGGCAGGGTGAGCTTTGACAAACGCAGGCGTCCCAGTTCCAGCGCAGGCAAGCGCCGGATTTACGATTTTGGGAGACCATAAGGGCGGGATTTGCGCTGCGCCATGATTTTCGCATCCGGCGAGCCGGTCGATCCGACGGACACGACCATGAGCCTTGCCGCGCGCCAGCGGGAGCGCGAGTTGCAGTGCAACAGCTCGCGCGGGAGCAGCCCTGCGACGAACAGTACCTTCCGCCCACGCGAAATGACTTCCGTCCCGCCGATGTTTTCCATACGCTTGCTCAAGCAAGCCGCATACCGGCTGCGCTCTCACGGCCCGGCGACAGGGCCGGGGCATCAAAGGGAGGGGAGACGATGAAGCGAAGGTCATTTCTCGCTGGGTTCGGCGCGACCACTGCAGCGGCCGCGATCGGCATGCCGTCGATCCTCAGGGCGCAAGCGCCGATCACGCTGAACGGAGCCGTGCAGTTCAACGACGACCACGCCTTCAACCGGGCACTGCTCCGGTTCGAGGAGCTGGTGAAGAAATACTACGGCAAGCCCGTCAACTTCACCCTGCACAGGAACTCGTCGCTCGGCCTCGAGAAGCAGTATTTCGAATACATGTCGCAGGGCAAGGCGGTCGATTATGGCATCGTCTCGCCGGCTCATATGTCGACCTTCGCAAAGGCGGCCCCGTTCATCGATGCGCCCTTCGTCTTCAAGGGCATCGAGCACATGAACAAGGTCGTCGAGGCCAATATCCTGGCGCCGATCGCCGACGAAGTCGCGGCGAAAGCCGAGGTCGTCCTGATCGGTTATTCCGGCGGCGGCATCCGCAACATCTTTGCCAACAAGCCGCTCAAGAATCTCGCCGATCTCAAGGGTCTCAAGGTTCGGGTGCAGGGCGCGCCGATCTGGTCGAAGACCTTTGCGGCGGTCGGCATGAGCCCGACGGTGATCGCCTACAACGAAATCTATAACGCGATCCAGAACGGCGTGATTTCTGCCGGCGAAAACGAGGCGGCCGGCGTCGAAGCGATGAAGTTCTACGAAGTGGCCCCGCATCTCAACCTCACCCAGCATGCCGTGTCGATCCGGCCGATCTGCTTCTCGGTGAAGACGCTGAAGACCTTGCCGAAGGAGCTGCAGGACGCGATCATGAAGGCCGGCAAGGAGGCTGGCGACTACGGCCGTCAGCTCGAGTCGAGCGAAGAGGTCGTCAAGCTCGACACGCTCGAAAAGGCCGGCAAGCTCAAGCGCGTCCCATTCGAGGAGCGCGACGCCATGAAGAAGCTCGCCGACCCCGTGATGGCCACCTACGCCAAGGAAATCGGCGCGGAGGGCATTTTCGAGAAGATCAACGTCGTCTGAGGCCTTTGCGTCCGCCGACAGCAACTCCGGGCAAGCCCCGCTTCTTGCCCGGACGTGGCGGATGTCCTGCCGCACGGAGCCCCAATGTCTGAAATGCCCGTTTCGTCCGCGCCGTCGTTGTGGCGTCGCATATCGGCCGCCTATGCCAAATTGCTGGAATTCCTGTTGGCGGCCTGCGTCGGCATCCTGGTCGTCCCGGTCACGCTGCAAATCGTCTCCCGCTATACGCCGTTCATTCCGTCCTACATCTGGACGGAGGAAATGGCGCGGTTCCTGTTCGTCTGGACGATCATGATCGGCGCCATGGTCGGCGTGCGGGAGGCGCAGCATTTCGAGGTCGACGTGTGGCCCGACCTGTCACGGCGGTCGGAGGCCGCGGTCCGGATTTTGGCGCGGTTCGGCGTGCTGGCATTGGCCATCGTGTTTGTGTCGGCCGGAATCGAATTCACACGCTTCGCCTGGAACAGGACGTCGGAACTGGCGGATCTGCCTCTCTGGCTGATTCACGTCGCCTGGCCTGTCGCCGGCGTGACATGGATCGTCTTCGCGGGTGAGCAGATCGTCGATGAAATGCGCATTCTGTTTGGGGCAGAGCGATGAGCGGAAACGTACTCTCTGCCGGACAGGCCGCGATGGTGCTGTTCGGGGTCTTCGTCGGCCTGCTGATCGTGCGCGTGCCGGTGGCTTTTGCGCTCGGTCTTGCCTGCGTGCCGATCCTGCTGATCGAACCGCACCTGTCATTGATGACGCTCGCGCAGGAGACCTTCAATGCGTACAATTCGTTCATCCTGCTGGCGGTGCCGTTCTTCCTGCTGACGGCGAACCTGATGAGCATCGGCGGAATCACCGATCGCCTGGTGGAGCTGTCGCGCTCGATGGTTGGGCACTGGCCCGGATCCCTGGCGCAGATCAACGTCGTGCTGTCGGTGTTCTTTGCGGGCATCTCGGGCTCCTCCACCGCCGATGCGGCGAGCCAGTCCAAGATCTTCATCGATGCGCAGACCAGGGAGGGCTACGATCTCTCCTTTTCCATTGCCATCACGGCGGTGTCGGCGGTCCTGGCGGTCATCATCCCACCGTCGATCCTCATGATCGTGTGGGGCGGGCTGATCTCGACCTCGATTGCGGCGATGTATCTGGCCGGAATCGTGCCGGGCCTTCTGATCGCGGGCGCGCAGATGGCGACGGTGCATATCTACGCGGTGCGCCGCGGTTACCCGACCTATCCGAAGGCAAGCTGGGTCGAGATGCGATGCGCCATCTGGAAGTCGATACCGGCCTTGATGACACCCTTCATCATCGTCGGCGGCATTCTGCTTGGCTGGTTCACCGCGACCGAATCTGCCTGCGTCGCGGTGCTTTATTCCGTGGTGCTGTCGGCGTTCTTCTATCGCGAGACGGGGATACGCGAACTGTACAAGGCGCTGCTCGATACCGGTCGTCTTGCCGGCGTCGCGCTGTTCTGCGTCGGCACCGCCAGTGCGTTCGGCTGGCTGCTCGCCTACTACAAGATCCCGCAGGAACTGCTGGCCAACGTTTCGACATGGGGCATGGGCGCTGTGACGGCTGGTTTCTTCATCGCCTTCTGCTTTCTCGTGGTGGGCTGCTTCCTCGATGCCATCCCGGCCATCATCATCGTCGGTACCGTGCTGGAGCCGCTCGCCAAATCCGTCGACCTCCATCCCGTCCAGTTCGCGATCATTTCGATCGTGTCGCTGGCCTTCGGACTGGTGACGCCGCCCTATGGCCTGTGTCTGATGATCGCCTGCTCGATCGCGGGCGTGCGGCTTCGTTATGCGCTGAAGGACACGGTCATCATGTTGATTCCGATGCTGCTGGTGCTGGCGGCGGTCATCGTCTGGCCCAGCGTATCGCTATTCTTGCCGCGTCTGATCGTGCCGGAAATGCTCAAATGAGCCACGGGGGGTGAGCTTCCGGGAGTGTGATCCCGCGGACGACGGCCGCGGGATCGAGGCGATTGCTACAAATTGCTCTCGGTGATCGCCGCGTAGACCATGCTGCGCAGCTCGCGGCGCAGCGGATACGCGCTCGACGGCAGCACCTGCGTCATGAAGATCGCAATCAGCTCCTCGGCCGGATCGATCCAGAACGAGGTGGTGGCCGCCCCGCCCCAATTGTATTCGCCGGGGCTGCCGGCGATCAGCGTTTCTGCCGGTCGCATGGTGACGGCGAAGCCGAGACCAAAACCGATGCCGCTATAGGCCGCTTCCGAGAACAGCGAGCGCGATACTTCCGGCAGCGTGCGGCCGCCGGGAATGTGGTTGCTCGTCATCAGCGCCAGCGTCTTCGGTCCGATCAGCCTGACGCCGCCAAGCTCGCCACCGTTGAGCAGTGCGCGGCAGAACGTGAGATAGTCGGCGACGGTCGAGCACAGGCCGCCGCCGCCAGAGATGAAGGAGGGCGGGGTGAGGAACGAACTCGTCGTCGGATCGTCCTGGAGCGTCAGGCCTTCGCGGCGTTGTCCGGCATGGAAGGTCATGCCGCCGCCGGGATCTGCGGAATAGCAGGCCGCGAAGCGATGAGACTTCGAGGCCGGGACATGGAAATCGGTGTCGGTCATGCCGAGCGGATCGAGGATGCGTGATTTAAGGAACTGCTCGAACGGCATGCCCGAGATCTTGCCGACGAGATAGCCGAGCACGTCGGTCGCGACCGAATAGTTCCAGGCTTCGCCAGGGGAGAATTCCAGCGGAATCTTCGCCAGCGCCTCGATCATGGTCTGGAGCGTGCCGGCCTTCTCCACCTCGCCGATCTTTTCTGCGCGGTAGGCGGCATCCACGTTGGAGCGCTGCTGGAAACCGTAGGTGAGGCCGGCGGTGTGGCGCAGGAGGTCGACGATCAGCATCGGCCGGGACGGCGGCCGGGTCAGGAAGGCCGGATAAGTGCCGGCGACGAAGACTCCGAGATCCTTCCATTCTGGAATGTATTTGGCGACGGGCTCGTCGATCGCGACGAGGCCTTGTTCGACCAGCATCATGAAGGCGACGCTGGTGAGCGGCTTGGTCATCGAATAGATGCGGTAGATGGTGTCGTCCTTGACCGGCAGTTTGCGCTCGACGTCGGCAAAGCCCTGAACAGAGCTGTGAGCGACCTTGCCGCGGCGGTAGACCAGAAGATGCGTGCCCGGGAAGCGGCCGGCATCGATGTACCGGCTCTTCAGATGCGCATCGACGCGGTCGAGCGCGGCCTTGGACATGCCGACGGATTCGGGCGAGGCGGGGGTGGGAGCGAGCATCAGTTCCTCCGGGCAGTTTTGTCGGTCCGTTGATAGCCAAATGATGGCCCCATTCCAAGCCACTCGCGCTTAACGCGGGCAGGCCGGCTGGTGTAGGCTGTTCCCTGGAACGCCTCCAGGGAGCCCCAAGGGCCTCCAAGGCCAATGAGAAAACGCAGGGCAAATGCATCATGACCCAGTTCAACGAGACTGATCTCACTGAAGCCGTCGTCAAGAGCTTCGACAGCACCCCCAATCCGCGCGCGAAATTCCTGCTCCAGGAATTGGTGAAGTCGCTGCACGATTACGTGAGCAAGACGGGTCTGACCTTCGAGGAATGGGACTACGCCATCGATTTCCTGACCCGCAGCGGGCAGAAATGCACCGATACCCGCCAGGAGTTCATCCTGCTGTCCGACGTGCTCGGCGTCTCGATGCTGGTTGACGCGGTCAACCATCGCGACCGCGACGGCGCCACCCAGACCACGGTGCTCGGCCCGTTCTATGTCGGCGAGCACAAGGTTACCGCGCACGGCACCGACATCTCGCCGAACAATCAAACCGGCGAGCGGATGTTCGTTCAGAGCCGTGTCACCGACCTCAAGGGCAAGCCGCTGGCCAATGTCCCCGTCGACGTCTGGCATGCCGACGATGACGGCTTCTACGACTCCCAGAAATCGAACTATGACGAGGTCGGCGCTTCGGCGCGGGCGCGGTTCATCACCGACAGCGACGGCCGCTTCTTCTTCCGTACCATATTGCCGTGCAGCTATCCGATCCCGACCGACGGCCCCGTCGGCGAGATGATCGTGCAGACCAAGCGTCATCCGATGCGCCCGGCACATGTGCACTTCCTGGTGAACGCGAAGGGCTACGAGCCGCTGATCACCCACGTCTTCATGGACGGCGACAAATATCTGGATTCCGACGTCGTGTTCGGGGTCAAGGATGATCTCGTCGCCAAGGTCGCGCCGCGCACCGATCCCGCGATGCCCGACGGGACCAAGGCGAACGGTCAGTGGCATTTGATGACTTACGAATTCCACCTCAAGCCCGGCGGTGGCATGGCGCCGACGCCGCTGGGGACGAAGACGGCAGAGCCCGCGTGAGGGCGGCTCGAATTCATCCCCCGATGTAGGCTGCCAACTCGTCGGGCGTTCCCTTCGGAAAGGCTTCCTTCAGATAATCGAGGAAAGCGGAGACGCGCGCACTTAGCAATCGCCGCGAGGGATAGAGTGTCCACAGGGCGATGTCGGGTCCCTCGACGTCGCCCCAGCGTACCAGTGTGCCAGCAGCCAGATCATGACTGACCAGCGACAGCGGCAGCCGCGCAGCACCGACGCCGGCTCGAACCGCGTCGCGGACCATCATCAGCGATGACAGGCGAAGCACCGGGTCGACGGCAATGCGCGATGTGCCGGCTGGTCGCCTGATGTCCCAGGCTGCGGTCTCATCATTTCCGCGCACCACGGCTGGAACGGCCAGATCACGCTTTGGACGTTTCAGGGTGGGGCCGGCCACGACCACCAGTCGGTCGCGCAGGAAGATGCGACCGACGAGGCCTTCATCCGGATCGGGATTGACCCGGATCACGAGATCAAAACCCTCCTCGATCATGTCGACTTGGCGATCATCCGTCGTTACCTCGAGCCGGACCTGCGGATGCAGAAGCGCGAAGCCGGCCGCGAGTCGGCCCATGGCACTTTGCGAAAAGAGCAGGGGAGCGTTGATCCGCAACTTGCCCTTGGGCTTGTCCCCGCCCGAGGCGATCGCAGCCGCTGTCTCGTCGAGCTCGGTGAGGAGTGCTCCCGTCCGCTCGTGAAGAGCTCGTCCTTCCTGGGTGAGTTTGAGCGTGCGCCCGCCGCGCTCGAAGAGACGCAGATCGAGACTGCTCTCGAGCTCGGACACGCGCCGGGACAAGGTCGCTTTCGGACGTCCCGCGGCGCGCGCTGCTTTTCCGAACCCCCCGTGGCGGGCGACGAGGTTGAAATCGGCCAGGGCAAGCAAATCCATCTGTTCCACCAGTGAGACAACCTATCCAAATATAGCGTCTATCGGACCGCATGTGGATCACTAATTTCCGGGATGTCTTCTGACCCAAACCGGAGTGATCCCATGACCATCCTCGTAACCGGCGCAACCGGCACCATCGGCCGCCAAGTCGTTGAACAACTCGTCAAGCGGGGCGCGGATGTGCGCGCCCTCGTCCGAAATCCTGCCAAGGCCAACTTCCCTTCAGGTGTCGCCGTCGCCCAGGGCGACTTGCTGGACGTCGATTCCTTGCGCAGTGCGTTCTCAGGCGTCTCGACCCTGTTCCTGCTCAACGCCGTGGTGCCGGATGAATTCACCCAGGCGCTGACTGCGCTCAACCTCGCAAGAGAGGCGGGCATCGAGCGGTTCGTTTATCTGTCGGTGATCCACAGCGACCGCTACGTCAACGTGCCGCACTTTGCCGGCAAGTTCGGTGTCGAGCGCATGATCGAGCAGATGGGGTTCAATGCCACTATCCTGCGCCCCGCGTACTTCATGAACAACGAACTCATGATCAAGGATGCGGTGACCGGGTACGGCGTCTATCCCATGCCGATCGGCAGCAAGGGACTGGCGATGATCGACGCGCGCGACATCGGCGAGATCGCGGCGATCGAATTGGTCCGCCGCGAGACATCCGCCACGCCGCTTCCGCTCGATCGCGTCAATCTCGTTGGTCCCGATACATTGACTGGCGCGAAAGCTGCGGCGATCTGGTCGGACGTGCTTGGGCGCACGATCGCCTATGGCGGTGACGACACCACCGGATTCGAAAAGAACCTCAGGCAGTTCATGCCCGGCTGGATGGCTTTCGACATGCGGGTGATGAGCGAGCGCTTCCTCTCGGAGGGAATGATCCCGGAGGCCGGCGACGTCAAGCGTCTGACGGATATTCTCGGCCGTCCCTTGCGTTCCTATCGCGACTTCGTCGCCGAGATCGCGGCCTCTGCCTGAGGCTCGCCAGCGCATGGCTGCATCGCTCGCCACTCCTCATGTGGCGAGCAGGCAGCGTTGATCAGCGCGCGTGCAGCAGCGCCAGCAGCAAGACGACGGCGCAGGCAAGCGCTGCTGTCGTCAGCTTCCAGAACATCAGCGGGCTGCGCTCCAGGAGCGGCGTGATCCGCGTGTCGAGATAGGCCGGATTAGGGTTTCGAAGCTCGAAGATGAACTCCGAGAGATCTTCGTGCCGCTTGGTGGGATCGGGATGGAGCGCGCGGCGGAGGGCGCCGTCGATCCAGGCCGGCACGTTGCGGTCGTCGTCTGCGGCGCGATATTTGAGCCTCCGCACGTCCGCCTTGCGCCGGATCCTGGCAATCTGAGTGCCGTAGGGAAGCCTTCCCGTCAGCATCTGGTAGCAGATCACGGCCAGCGAAAACATGTCGGAGCGCGGCGAGCCGCCTTGCCCGAGAAAATACTCCGGCGCCGTATACTGGACCGTGCCCAGGATGTCGTCGGTCTCGTCCGGCGGCGCCGCTTCCGCGACGCCGGCCACCCGGACCGATCCGAAGTCGATGATCTTGGCAGTCCCGGTCTTGTCGATCAGGATGTTGTCGGGCCGGAGGTCCTGATGCAGCATCTCCATGCGGTGGAAGGCGCGCAGGCCCGCGGCGATCTGCTCGATGAGGCCGCGGACGGTTTCGAGGTCGGCGCGCGGATTGTCGGTCATCCACTGTTTCAAGGTCTGGCCTTCGACGAACTCGGTCGCGACGTAGAGGTAGCTGCGCCGCCTCGACTGCGACAGCGGCTTCAGCACGTGCGGGCTGTCGATCCGGCGTGCGATCCACTCCTCCATCAGGAAACGCTTGAGATAGGCGGCATTGTCGCGCAAATCGACCGACGGCAGCTTGAGCGCGACCGGCTGCTCGGTCTCGACGTCGACGGCGAGATAGATGTGGCTGCGGCTGCTGCCGTGGATTTCCCTAATGATGCGGTAGCCGTCGAACATCGCGCGCGGCTCCGGCAGCGGAGGCAGCGGCAATTGTGAGGTCTGATTGAAGATGCCGGCCGGCTCGCGCTGCGGCACCGCGTCGATGCGCAGGATCTGGACCGTGATGTTGTCGTCACTGCCGCGCCGGTAGGCCTCCTCGACGATCGCCTTTGCCGCTCCGTCGAGCTCGCCGGCGTGCTCGTTCAGCGCGCTCGTGATGAAGCGCGCGTCGACGAATTCGTAGGCGCCGTCGGTCGCCAGCAGGAAGATGTCGCCGGCCTCGACCTCGAACGCCTGGTAGTCGATCTCGAGCTGTGGGTTGATCCCGAGCGCGCGGCCGAGATAGGTCTGCTCCGACGACACGATGATGCGATGATCGTCGGTCAGCTGCTCCAGCGCCTTGCCGGCGACGCGGTAGATGCGGCAGTCGCCGACATGGAAGATGTGCGCCGTGGTCGCCTTGATGACCATGGCGCTGAGGGTGCAGACATAGCCCTTGTCGCGGTCATAGGCATATTGGCTCTTGCGCGTCTGCGCATGCAGCCAGGAATTGGTGGCATCCAGCACGCGGCGGGCGGAGGTCTTCACCGTCCAGGACTCCGATGTGCAGTAATAGTCCATCAGGAAGCTCTTGACCGCCGACTCGCTGGCGATCTGGCTCACCGTACTGCTGGAGATGCCGTCGGCGAGGACCGCTGCGATGCCTTTCAGGCCGAGCAGCGGCTCCTCTGGAATCAGGACGCCGTGAAAATCCTGATTGATGGCCTTGCGGCCCTTGTCGGAGTGCTGGCCGACCGAGATCAGGAGTCCGCGGGTCATCGTCATCACCTGAAGGGGGAAGCCTCACCCTGCTCGGGCGAGGCTTCCCTGTCGAGACGTATTCGATCAGGCCACGAAGCGAGGCTTGGCCGCCTTGTCGAACTGGCGCTTGGGCTTGGTGAGGACGTGCGTGGTGTAGAGGGTCATGCCGGTGAAGGCGAGGCCGCCCACGAGGTTGCCGAGCACGGTCGGGATCTCGTTCCAGATCAGATAATCCATGATCGAGAATTTCGCATGAAGCATCAGGCCCGACGGGAAAAGGAACATGTTCACGACGGAATGCTCGAACACCATGTAGAAGAACACCAGGATCGGCATCCACATCGCGATGACCTTGCCGGGCACCGAGGTTGAGATCATGGCGCCGACGACGCCGGTCGAGACCATCCAGTTGCAGAGCATGCCGCGCATGAACAGCGTCGCCATGCCGGCCGCGCCGTGTGCGGCATAGCCGAGCGTCCGGCCTTCGCCGATGTTGCCGATCGCCGCGCCGACCTTGTCGGGCGCCTGCGTGAAGCCGAAGGTCGTGACGAAGGCCATCATGAAGGCCACGGTGAAGGCGCCGGCGAAATTGCCGACGAACACCAGACCCCAGTTGCGCAGTACGCCGCCGATCGTGACGCCCGGGCGCCTGTCGATCAGGGCGAGCGGCGAGAGCACGAACACGCCGGTCAGGAGATCGAAGCCCAGCAGATAGAGCATGACGAAGCCGACCGGAAACAGCAGCGCTCCGACCAGCGGCTGGCCCGTGTTCACGTTGATCGTGACGGCGAACCAGGCCGCGAGAGCCAGGATGGCGCCGGCCATGTAGGCGCGGATGATGGTATCCCGGGTGGACATGAAGATCTTGGACTCGCCCGCATCCACCATCTTGGTGACGAATTCCGAAGGCGCGAGATACGACATCGATGGTTCCTTTTGCTTCGTAAGTGAGATCGGCGCGCTCCCTTGGAAGAGAGTGCGGCTGAACGTCATTGGTCGTGCGGACTGGTTTGCCGCGCACGATGGCTATGGAAGGTTTGGAAGCCTTGGGAATCGCGTCACGACGACTGAGCCGGGGAGGGCCGCGAAGCAGTTGAGCTTCCTGGCTGCAGCCGCCAGAGGCTGCAACATTGCGGCGAGCCGCAGTCTTCGTTGACGACAAAGGAAGTGCAAGTCGCGTGCCGGGCGGAATTTATAAAATTATATAGCAATAGCAATTGGATGTCAGGTAACCCGAGTTGAGTTTTGCAAGCTCTGCGGCCTTTTACTTAGGCGGCTGCATAAGATTTGTGCGTCGCACAAGGAGTGAGCAGATCGCAAATTTCGCGTGCGAAAAACACTATGGCAGTCTGGCGCGCCACATTTATTAGATTGAATATTCGCAAGTTTTCGAAACGCGGTGCTTGGCACGAAGCTTGAATGGTTCCAATCCGACGCCATTGAAGCCGTCCCGCGAGACTTCTCATCCGAATTTGCTGACGCCACCAGACGGGGAACCCCCGTCGCGCGTTCGCATGCGCCTTTTTCTGGCGTCACGGACGGACCGGGCTGCTCGTGCGCACTGACGCCATCATTCGCAAACGACGCAAAGGACGACACCGCCTATGACCAAGCGCATTCGCCGGCCTTCGGATTCGGGCCTCAGCCGCCGTCAATTGTTGAAGGCCACCGGGAGCACCGCCGCTCTTCTCGCCGCCGCCAAACTCAATTTCCCCGCCGGCGCATTCGCGCAGGATGCAGGCCCCGAGGTCAAGGGCGCCAAGCTAGGCTTCATCGCGCTCACCGACGCGACCCCACTGTTCGTTGCCAAGGAGAAGGGCATCTTCGCCAAATACGGCATGCCCGATGTCGAGGTCCAGAAGCAGGCCTCCTGGGGCACCACGCGCGACAACCTCGTGCTCGGCTCGGAAGGCAACGGCATCGACGGCGCGCACATCCTGACCCCGATGCCGTATCTGATCTCGGCTGGCAAGGTGACGCAGAACAACCAGCCGACGCCGATGTACATCCTGGCGCGTCTGAACCTGAACGGTCAGTGCATCTCGGTCGCAAAGGAATATGCCGACCTCAAGATCGGAATCGACACCGCGCCCTTCAAGGCGGCGCTGGAGAAGAAGAAGGCCGGCGGCAAGGCCGTGAAGGCGGCGATGACCTTCCCCGGCGGCACGCATGATCTCTGGATTCGCTACTGGCTCGCAGCCGGCGGCATCGATCCTGACAAGGACATCGAGACCATCGTGGTGCCGCCGCCGCAGATGGTCGCCAACATGAAGGTTGGCACCATGGATTGCTTCTGCGTTTGCGAGCCCTGGAATCTCCAGCTGATCCACCAGAACATCGGCTACACCGCGATCACCACCGGCGAACTCTGGGACAAGCATCCGGAGAAGTCGTTCGGTATGCGCGCGGCCTGGGTCGACAAATATCCGAAGGCCGCGAAAGCGCTGCTGATGGCCGTGATGGAAGCCCAGCAATGGTCCGAGAAGATGGAGAACCGCGAAGAGGCAGCGGCGATCTGCGCCAAGCGGCAGTGGATCAATTGCCCGGTTGAGGACGTCACCGATCGCATGAAGGGCAAGTTCGACTACGGCACCGGCCGCGTGGTCGAGAACTCGCCGCAGCAGATGCGCTTCTGGAAGGATCAGGCCTCTTACCCCTTCCAGAGCCACGACCTCTGGTTCCTCACCGAGGATATCCGTTGGGGCAAGTACGAGCCGGGCTTCGACACCAAGGCGCTGATCGCCAAGGTCAATCGTGAGGACCTTTGGAAGGATGCGGCCAAGACGCTCGGCGTCGCGGCGGCAGACATCCCGGCCTCCACATCGCGTGGCAAAGAGACCTTCTTCGACGGCAAGGTTTTCGATCCCGAAAATCCGGCCGCATATCTGAAGTCGCTCGCGATCAAGCGCGTCGAAGTCTGATGCAGCCAGCGGCCGCCTCAGGGCGGCCGCATCTTCCTTGAGCCGGAGAGATAGAGCGATGAATATGCCTGCAACGAAGATGGACATTGAGACCGCCGCGCCTGTGAGCGCCGCCGCTCCGGTCGTCGCGATGACTCCGAAGCGGCCGCCGCGCAGTGAGGCTTATGCGCGGATGGCGAAGGAGACCGCGGTGCGCGTGATCCCGCCGATCGTCGTGATCGCGCTGTTGATGCTGGTGTGGGAACTCGTTTGCCGCCGCGCCGGCTCGGCGTTGCCGCCGCCATCGAAAGTATTCAAGGACACCAAGGAACTGATCGTCGATCCGTTCTTCGATCATGGCGGCATCGACAAGGGTCTGTTCTGGCATCTCTCCGCCAGCCTCCAGCGCGTCGCCTTCGGCTACTCGCTCTCCGCCATCGCCGGCATCGCGCTCGGTGTGCTGGTCGGACAATCGGTATGGGCCATGCGCGGGCTCGATCCGCTGTTCCAGGTGTTGCGCACCATCCCGCCGCTGGCCTGGCTGCCGCTCTCGCTCGCGGCGTTCCGCGACGGCCAGCCCTCGGCGATCTTCGTCATCTTCATCACCTCGATCTGGCCGATCATCATCAACACCGCGGTGGGCATTCGCAACATTCCGCAGGATTATCGCAACGTCGCCGCGGTGGTGCAGCTCAACCCGCTCGAGTTCTTCGCCAAGATCATGATCCCGGCGGCGGCGCCCTACATCTTCACGGGGCTTCGCATCGGCATCGGTCTCTCCTGGCTCGCCATCATCGCCGCGGAAATGCTTATCGGCGGCGTCGGGATCGGCTTCTTCATCTGGGACGCCTGGAACTCCTCGCATATCAGCGAGATCATTCTGGCGCTGTTCTATGTCGGCATCATCGGGTTCGTGCTCGATCGCATGATCGCGGGCCTCGGCAAGATCGTAACGCGCGGCACGGCCCAGGGCTGAGGGAGAAACGTACATGACCGCTTATCTGAAGCTCGACCACATCGACAAGGTATTCACCCGCGGTGTTGCGACGACCGAGGTGCTGAAGGACATCAACCTGACGATCGAGAAGGGCGAATATGTCTCGATCATCGGCCATTCCGGCTGCGGCAAGTCGACTCTGCTCAACATCATCGCCGGGCTCACCACCGCCACCACCGGCGGGGTGCTGCTGGAGAACCGTGAGGTCAACTCGCCCGGGCCCGACCGCGCCGTGGTGTTCCAGAACCACAGCCTGCTGCCGTGGCTCACCGTCTACGAGAACGTCAGGCTCGGCGTCGACAAGGTGTTCGCCAGGACCAAGACCCGCGCCGAGCGCGAGGCCTGGGTGATGCACAATCTCAATCTGGTGCAGATGGCGCATGCCAGGGACAAGCGTCCCTCCGAAATCTCCGGCGGCATGAAGCAGCGCGTCGGCATCGCGCGGGCGCTGGCGATGGAGCCGAAGGTGCTGCTGCTGGATGAGCCATTCGGCGCGCTCGACGCGCTGACCCGCGCTCACCTGCAGGACTCGGTGATGGCGCTGCATCAGAAGCTCGGCAACACCATTTTGATGATCACGCACGACGTCGACGAGGCCGTGCTGCTGTCCGACCGCATCGTGATGATGACCAACGGGCCGAGTGCGCGCATCGGCGAAGTGCTGGAAGTGCCGCTGGTACGCCCGCGCAAGCGGCTCGAGCTCGCCACCAACGCGACATACCTGAAGTGCCGACAGCGCGTGCTTGAATTCCTCTACGAACGTCATCGTTTCGTCGAGGCGGCGTGAGCAGGCACGAATGTCGCTTCTCCCCGTGCGCGGGGAGAAGTCTCTCTGATGACGTTTGACCCATGAACCTTGTTCGCAATGGCGCGCACCAAGGCAAACCGAAACAGACAGGAGAACATCATGACGCCCGAACAGATCACCCTCATTCAGCAGAGCTTTTCCAAGGTAGCGCCGATTTCGGAAGCGGCTTCGGTGCTGTTCTACGACCGCCTGTTCGAGGTGGCGCCGTCCGTGCGCGCGATGTTTCCGCAAGACATGACCGAGCAGCGCAAGAAGCTGATGGGCATGCTCGCTGCCGTCGTCGGCGGCCTGTCGAACCTCGAGACGATCCTTCCCGCGGCTTCTGCGCTCGCCAAGCGCCATGTCGCCTACGGCGCCAAGGCAGAGCATTATCCCGTAGTCGGCGCGACGCTGCTGTGGACCCTGGAGAAGGGGCTTGGGGAGGCCTGGACGCCCGAACTGGCTAAGGCCTGGACCGATGCCTATGGCGTGCTGTCCGGCTACATGATGTCCGAGGCTTATGGCGCGCAAGCGCAGGCCGCCGAATAGGAGATGCCTCGTGAGTGAACCGCTGGTCATCGTCGGTAACGGCATGGCGGCCGCGCGTCTGGTCGACGAACTCGCCAAGACCTCGCTCGGCCGCTATGCGGTCGCGGTGATCGGCGAGGAGCCGCGGCTCGCTTACAATCGCGTGCTGCTCTCCTCCGTGCTGGCCGGCGAGACCGGCTCGCATGAGATCGAGCTCCGGCCGGCCGATTGGTGGCGCCATCGCGGCGTCACGGTGCGCTACGGCTATCGCGTCACCGAGATCGACACCGGCCGACGCGAGCTCAAGATCGAGGGCGAAGAAAGCATGGAATATTCCAAGCTCGTGCTCGCCACCGGATCGACGCCGCTGCGGCTCAATTTGCCGGGCGCCGATCTCGCCGGCGTGCACACCTTTCGCGATACGCGCGACGTCGACCTTTTGCTGACGCTGGCGGCTGCGAAGAAGCGCGTCGTCGTGGTTGGCGGCGGCCTGCTCGGACTCGAGGCAGCCTACGGCCTCGCCAAGGCCGGCGCGCCGGTGACGCTGCTGCATCTGATGGACCGGCTGATGGAGCGCCAGCTCGATGGGCCGGCCGCCGGCCTGCTCAAGACGCTGGTCGAGCGTAAGGGCATCCGCATCCTGCTCAACGCCTCGACCGCCCGAATTCATGGCGATGGCCACGTCGAAGCCGTCGAGCTTGCGGATGGCAGCCGTATCGAGGCCGACGCCGTGATCTTCGCGGCCGGCATCAAGCCGAACGTGGCGCTCGCCAAGGATGCGGGCGTCGCGGTCAACCGCGGCGTCGTCGTCAACGATTTGATGCAGACCTCCTCGCCCGACATCTTCGCGCTCGGCGAATGCGCCGAGCATCGCGGCACCTGCTATGGGCTGGTCGAGCCCGCCTATGAGCAGGCTCGGGTGCTGGCGCGGCATCTTGCCGGCAAGCCCGCCGCCTATCCGGGCAGCGTGGTGTCGACCAATCTCAAGGTCTCCGGCGTCAGCGTGTTCTCCGCCGGCGACTTCATGGGCGGCGAGGGCAGCGAGAGCCTGGTGCTGACTGACCGCAGGCGCGGTACCTACAAGAAGCTCGTCATCGCCGACGGCCGGCTCACCGGCGCGGTGCTGATCGGCGATACCGTCGATGCGCTCTGGTATCTCGAACTGATCCGCAATCGCGACAACGTGGCTGCGATCCGCACCGACATGATGTTCGGTCGCGCGCTCGCGCTGCCTTCGAAGGCAGCTTGATATGACGGCGATCGATCCCGCGCTCCGCGCTACCAGGACGACCTGTCCCTATTGCGGCGTCGGCTGTGGCGTGCTGGCGACGCCCGACAGCAAGGGCGGTGCGGCGATTGCGGGCGATCCCGATCATCCCGCCAATTTCGGGCGGCTGTGCTCGAAAGGCTCTGCGCTCGGCGAGACCGTCGGGCTCGAAAGCCGTCTGCTCTATCCGATGATCCGCTGCAAGGGTGTGCTCGAACGCGTCGCCTGGAGCGACGCGCTCGATCATGTCGCCCATCGCATGCAGCACATCGTGGCCCGCGACGGCGCCGATGCGGTCGCGTTCTATCTCTCCGGCCAGCTCCTCACCGAGGACTATTACGTCGCCAACAAGCTGATGAAAGGCTTCGTCGGCACCGCCAATGTCGACACCAATTCGCGGCTCTGCATGTCGTCCTCGGTCGCCGGCCATCGCCGCGCCTTCGGCTCCGACACCGTCCCCGGCTGCTACGAGGATCTCGACCAGGCCGATCTGCTCGTCTTCGTCGGCTCGAACGCGGCCTGGTGCCATCCCGTGCTGTTCCAGCGCATGCTGAAGAACCGCGGGGAGCGCGGCGCGCGCATGATCGTGATCGACCCGCGCCGTACCGACACCGCTGAAGACGTCGACCTGTTCCTCGGCCTCAAGCCCGGCACCGACACTGCGCTGTTCTCCGGCCTGTTCGTCCATCTCGCCGATAGCGGCGCGCTGGACCAGGACTACATCGCGCGGAGCACGAACGGTTTCGACGATGCACTGGCCCGCGCGCGCAATATCGCCGGCAGCGTCACCGCGACCGCGCTTGCGACCGGTCTGTCCGAGCAGGACGTCGCGACGTTCTTCAAGATGTTTCGCGCCACCGAGAAGGTCGTCACGCTGTATTCGCAAGGCGTCAATCAGTCGGCGCAGGGCACCGACAAGGTCAACGCGATCCTGAACTGCCATCTCGCCACCGGGCGCATCGGCAAGGCGGGTGCCTCGCCGTTCTCGCTCACCGGCCAGCCGAATGCGATGGGCGGCCGCGAAGTCGGCGGCCTCGCCAACCAGCTCGCCGCGCACATGAACTTCACGCCGCCCGACATTGATCGTGTCAGGCGGTTCTGGAAGGCGCCGCGTATCGCCACCCATGAAGGGTTGAAGGCGGTGCAGCTGTTCGAAGCCATCCATCGCGGCGAGGTCAAGGCGCTGTGGGTGATGGGAACCAACCCCGCGGTATCGCTGCCCGATGCGGACTTCGTGCGCGAGGCATTGAAGAAGCTCGAGCTGTTCGTGGTGTCCGAGAACGTGCTCTCCAACGACACGGTCGAGGCCGGTCCGCATGTGCTGCTTCCGGCGCTCGCCTGGGGCGAGAAGTCGGGCACCGTGACCAACTCCGAGCGCCGCATCTCGCGCCAGCGCTCGTTCCTGCCGGCGCCGGGCGAGGCGCGGCCGGACTGGTGGATCCTCAGCGAGACCGCAAAGCGCCTCGGCTTCGGCGACAGCTTCAACTACAAATCCGCAGCAGAGATTTTCCGCGAGCATGCCGCGCTCTCGGCGTTCGAGAACGACGGCAGCCGCGATTTCGACATCGGCGCGCTGATGTCGCTGTCGGACGAAGCCTTCGACGCCTTGAAGCCGGTGCAATGGCCAGCACGCGAGGGCGGGGCGCCCGGCGAGCGTTTCTTTGCGAGCGGCGGCTTCTTCACCAATGACCGCAAGGGCCGCTTCGTCGCGCCGGAGGTGCCGTCGCTGCGGGGCGAGACCGGGCCGTCACGTCCGCTGCGGCTCAACACCGGGCGCATCCGCGACCAATGGCACACCATGACGCGCACGGGCCTCAGCCAGCGGCTGGGCGCGCATCTGCCGGAGCCGTTCGTCGAGATCCATCCCGATGACGCCGGCAAATACGGCATCGTTCACGACGGCTTTGCTCGCGTTACCACCGATTACGGTCAGTGCATCCTGAAGGTCGTCGTCAGCGACGGTACTCAGCGTGGCACGCTGTTCGCGCCGATCCACTGGAGCGCGATGAATGCTTCGCATGGCCGCGTTGGCGCGCTGGTGCAGTCCTTCACCGATCCGTTCTCGGGGCAGCCGGAATCCAAGGCGACGCCGGCCGCGATCGTTCCTTACGAATTCGTCTTCCGCGGCTTTGCGCTGTCGCGGAGACAGCTCGATCTGCCGCCGAACCTGTTGTGGACCCGCGTCACGGTCACCGGCGGCTTCGGCTATCTCTTCGCCGACAACGCGGACCTGTCGCGCTGGCCGGCCTGGCTCGAGAGAGTCGCCGGCGAGGACGTCGCCGACTATCGTGACTTCGGCGGCGGTGTCTATCGCGCGGCGTCGTTCGCAGGCGACCGCATCGAGACCTGCCTGTTCGTCGGTCCCGCGCATGACGCCGGCGACTGGGAGGTGGTGAAGGGCCTGTTCGTCGCCGATCGCGTCACCGACGATCAGCGCCGCATGCTGCTGTCGGGCAAATCCTGCGAAGGCGCGGCCTCGACTGGCCCGGTCGTCTGCGCCTGCTTCGGTGTCGGGCGCGGCACCATCTGCGAGACCATCGCGGCGGGTGCGCGGACGGCTGCCGAGATTGGTGCCAAGCTCAAGGCCGGCACCAATTGCGGCTCCTGCATACCGGAGCTGAAGCGCCTCATTGCGACGACCGAGGTGGCGCCTGCGAAGCAGGTCAAGCTCGCGGGCGTGGTAGGGTAGGGCAGGCTCTTTCCATCGTTATTGCGAGCGCAGCGAAGCAATCCGGGCTGTTTCCGCGGAGAAATTCTGGATTGCTTCGCTGCGCTCGCAATCACGGCGTGGATTCAGCTGTATGCCAAGAACTCCGCTCTCTTGCCCCGGACGCTGCGCAGCACGGAGTAATGCGCTGCAGAGCCGGGGCCCATCCAGCTAACAGAGTTTGGCCTTCTGGGTCCCGGCCCTCTGCGCAGCAGCGTTTCACGCTGCAGCGCAGAGGGCCACGAAAGCGGCGGGGCGCAGCCATACCCTCCGCCCCAATCGACGCGACGTCGATTGTGCCCTATGGTGCCGCGGCTCCCCCTCAGCACGCACAACAACAATGATGTACCTGGAAACGCCGCCGCGCCTGATCGAGACGACCATCTTCTCCGCTATGCCCGAAAAATTCCGCCGCAAGGGCGTACGGACGGAATGGGCCGATGCCAACCGGCCGAATGTGCCGACCGATAGCTTCATCGAAGGACCGTCTTTCGATCAGGACGGCAATCTCTACATCGTCGACATTCCCTTCGGCCGCATCTTTCGCATTGGACCTGATGGCGAATGGTCGCTCGTGATCGAATATGAGGGCTGGCCGAATGGACTGAAGATCGCATCCGACGGCCGGACCCTGGTGGCTGACTACAGGCACGGCATCATGGAGCTCGACGCCAAGGCCGGCCGCATCGAGCCCATCCTGACCGCGCGCAATTCGGAATCCTTCCGCGGCTGCAACGATCTGCATCTCGCTTCCAACGGCGACGTGTATTTCACCGATCAGGGCCAGACCGGCCTGCACGACCCCAGCGGTCGCGTCTATCGCCTCGCAGCCAATGGCCGGCTCGATTGCCTGATCGACACCGGCATCAGCCCGAACGGGCTGGTGCTCGATCCCACCGAAACCGTGCTGTTCGTCGCGATGACGCGCGACAATGCGGTGTGGCGGTTGCCGTTCATGAAGGACGGCAGCGTGTCCAAGGTCGGCCGCTTCTGCTCGCTGTTCGGCACCAGCGGTCCCGATGGCCTCACTATGGATGCCCAGGGCCGCCTGTTCGTCGGCCATGCCTCGCTGGGCCACGTCTTCGTGTTCGCGCCGAACGGCGAACTGATCGCGCGGATCAAATCGTGCGCAGGGCCAAATTGCACGAATGTCGCGATCGGTGGCGCAAGGGGGGATCGCCTCTATATCACGGAGTCGTCGACCGGCAGCGTGCTGGTGGCTGATATTTCTGCGGATTGAACTCCTGAGCTTTGTGGCGGTTGCCTGAGCGGGCGAGCGACAGCGGAGACGAACATGAAATCAAAACTCTTCGGCAAGACCGACGCCAATGTCTCCGTCATCGGGCAGGGCACCTGGTATCTCGACCAGGGTGACCGCAAGCGCGCGATTGCCGCGCTTCAACGCGGGCTCGATCTCGGCATGACCCACATCGACACCGCCGAGATGTATGGCGACGCGGAGCTCGTCATTGCCGACGCGATTGCGGGGTGCCGCGACGAGGTGTTCCTCGTCTCGAAAGTGCTGCCGAGCAACGCCTCGCGCCGCGGAACCATCACCGCCTGCGAGCGGTCGCTGAAGCGGCTGAAGACGGATCATCTCGATTGCTATCTGCTGCATTGGCGCGGTTCCTATCCGCTGGAAGACACCGTCGCCGCGTTCGAGGATCTGGTGAAATCAGGCAAGATCAAATCCTGGGGCGTCTCAAATTTCGATGCGGATGATCTCGACGAAATTCTCGAGGTCTCCGGCGAAGGCCGCATCGCCTGCAATCAGGTGCTCTATCATCTGAGGGAACGTGCGATCGAGCATGCGGTGATCCCTTGGTGTGACCGGCATGGTGTCGCTGTCGTGGCATATTCACCGTTCGGCCATGATGATTTTCCCGCGACGAGCAGCAAGGATGGCGCCGTGCTGGCGCGCATTGCCGAGGCGCGGCGCGCGACACCGCGTCAGGTCGCGCTGAGCTTCCTCACCCGTGCGACTACGGTGTTCGCGATTCCGAAGGCCTCGTCCGCCGACCATGCCGGCGAGAATGCGGCGGCCGGTGACCTCGTGCTGACGAAAGACGAAATTGCGGCGCTCGATGCGGCGTTTCCGCGCGGTCCGAAGCCGCGCAGCCTGCCCATGCTGTAGTGCACAAACGCCGATTGTTAACGGAGCATTGACGCGCGCGGACGTCAGTGCATATCGGCATCCTGTTTTCGGAAGTTGTGAACGCGGCGCATTTGTCGTTTTTTACAACCGTTCTCGATTCGCATTTCCCCCGGGTTCCAGCCGTGACACCGCCGCCCGCCGCAGCCGCCAGGCTCGACAGTATTCCCATGCCCGTGCCGGAGAAGAAGCAGAAGGCTCGCCGCGCGCCCGCGCGCGTCGATCATCCCTTCAAGGGCATTGCGCTGGTGCTGCTGTCGACGATCTTCCTCGGCTGCTCCGACACCACCGCGAAATATCTCTCGACCAGCCTGCCGTCGATCGAGATCACCTGGATCCGCTTCGTCACCTTCGCGCTGATGTTCACGCCGGTGATGCTGCCGGGCTCGCCGCTCCATGCGATGCGCACCGAGCGGCTCGGCCTGCAGCTGATGCGTGGCGCTGCGCTGCTCGGCTCTTCGCTGTTCTTCATCACCGGCCTGAGTTTCCTGCCGATTGCGGAAGCTTCCGCCACCGGCTTCGTGTCGCCGCTGTTCGTCACGGCGCTGTCGATCGTCTTCCTCAGCGAGAAGGTCGGCCTGCGGCGCTGGATCGCGACCGGGATCGGCCTGACCGGCGTGCTGATCATCCTGCGGCCGGGCACCAGCGCGTTCCACGCCGCCGCGTTCTTCCCGATCATCTCGGCGTTCTGCTGGGCCGCCGCGCTGATCCTGACCCGCATGATGAGCGGCCGCGAGGCCGTGCTTACCACCATGGCGTATTCCGCGCTCACGGGCGTTGCGATCCTGTCCGTGATGGTGCCGTTCGTCTGGGTCACGCCGACCTGGACCGCGATCGGGCTCGGCATCGTCATCGGCGTGGCCTCGACCGTTGGCCAGTGGATCATCGTGCTGGCCTATCGCTATGGCGATGCCTCGGTGCTGGCGCCGTTCTCCTACACGCAGCTGCTCTGGGTCAGCATTTTGGGTTACTTCATTTTCGGTGAGGTCCCCGATGTCTGGACGGTCGTCGGCGCCGCCTTCATCGTCGCCAGCGGTCTCTACATCGCCCATCGCGAGCGCATCCGCCGCGCCCAGTTGCTGGTGCTGGAAGAGCGTTCCCCGAACCCCTGACACAAGTTCGCGCGTCCTTTTACGTGCTATCAACGGCTCCAACACTACGGGAGGAGCCGGATGCGCGCTGCGATTTTCAGGAACGGTGAGATTGTCGTCGACCGGATGGCCGAGCCGACGCCGGGACCGGGCCAGGTGCTGGTAAGGACGCTCGCCTGCGGCATCTGTGGCTCCGACCTGCATGCGCGCCAGCATGCGCCGCGGATGGTGGAGATGGCCAGGAAGACC
The DNA here is from genome assembly GCF_003020125.1 of Bradyrhizobium sp. MOS003. GTDB lineage: Bacteria > Pseudomonadota > Alphaproteobacteria > Rhizobiales > Xanthobacteraceae > Bradyrhizobium. The sequence goes on from NZ_PYFW01000003.1 coordinate 168,305, forward strand.
GGCCGCACGCCAATGGATCTGTCGCGCGACGTCGTGTTCGGCCACGAGTTCTGCTGCGAGATCGTCGACTTCGGTCCGGGCACTGAACGCAGGCTCAAGCCTGGGACGCATGTCTGCTCGCTGCCGGCTTTGCTGACGCCGGAAGGTATCAAGGGGATCGGCTATTCCAACGATTTCGTCGGCGGCTATGCGGAGCAGATGATCTTGAGCGAGCCGCTCCTGCTCGAAGTGCCCAATGGACTTGCGCCGGAACATGCGGCGTTGACCGAGCCGCTCGCGGTCGGCGTTCACGCCGTGGCAAAGGCCAACATCCGGGGCGGCGAAGTGCCGCTCGTGATCGGCTGCGGGCCGGTCGGGCTCGCGGTGATCGCCGCACTTCGGATCAAGGGTTTGCATCCGATCGTTGCCGCCGACTATTCGCCGGCGCGGCGCGCGCTCGCCGCAAAGCTTGGCGCCGATGTCGTCGTCGATCCCAAGGTGTCGCAGCCCTATGCGACCTGGGCCGAGCACGCACAGATGTCGGATGCGGAGAAGGCTGCGCGGCCGCCGTTCCACGCCATGCTGCCGGCGCTGAAGCCCGCGATCATCTTCGAATGCGTCGGCGTGCCCGGCCTGCTGCAGCAGGTGTTCGAAGGCGCGCCGCGCGATGCAAAAATCGTGGTGGTCGGCGTCTGCATGGAGACCGACAAGAGCGAACCCATGCTCGGCATCATGAAGGAGCTCAACGTCCAGTACGTGCTCGGCTACACGCCAGAGGAGTTTTCGGCGTCGCTGCGCCTGATCGCGGAGGGAGAGGTGGATGCGGCGGCGATGGTCACGGCCGAGGTCGGCATCGGCGGCGTTGCCAAGGCTTTCGCCGATCTCGCCAATCCCGAGGCGCACACCAAGATCATCGTGCAGCCGTGGCGATGACAGTCTCGTAGGGTGGGCAAAGGCGCAGAGCGCCGTGCCCACCACCAAACATAGTGCTTGTCATGGTGGGCACGCTACGCTTTGCCCACCCTACACGATTGATCCCACTCAAAGCGCCGGCGCATTACACCGGCAGCGCGATCGAGTACTTCACCTGGCTCAGCGCGAAGCTCGACTCGATCGAGGCGATGCCGTCGAGCCGGGTCAGCTTGGTCTTGAGGAACGTCTCATAGGAGGCGAGGTCGGCGGCGACGACGCGGAGCAGGTAATCGCGGTTGCCGGTCATCAGATAGCATTCCAGCACCTCGTCCCACTTCGAGATCGCGCGGGCGAAGCGGTTGAGATCCTCCTCCTTCTGCCGTGCCAGCTTGATCGAGATGAAGACGCTGACGTGAAGCCCGAGCGCTTTCTGGTCCACGGTCGCGATATAGCGCGCGATGACGCCGCGCTCCTCCAGCAGCTTGACCCGGCGGTGACAGGGCGAAACCGAAAGCCCGACCTTGTCGGCGAGTTCCTGCATGGTCATGCGGCTGTCGGTCTGGAGGTGGCCGAGGATTTTTCGGTCGATGGCGTCGAGGTCTGGCATTGGAATGAAACCTGTCATTGGGGCACTCTATTGGTAAAATATCCCAATATTGTCAGGTATGGCGCGAAAAATTGAGAAGTTTGGCGCCTCCCGCAGGCGTATCATTGTCTCACCTGATTTCCGGGAGCATTGCCATGCCCGTCGATACCGCCCGCCTCGACACATTGACCGCGCTCAGCCGCAAGGCGCTGTGGCTGTCGTCCTGGACCATTCACCACGCCAACCACATTCGCCCCAACGCGGATGGCCTCAAGGTCGGCGGCCACCAGGCCTCGTCCGCCTCGCTGGCCACCATCATGTCGGCGCTGTACTTCCACGTGCTGCGCCCGGAGGACCGCGTCGCGGTGAAGCCGCATGCAAGCCCGGTGTTCCATGCCATCCAGTATCTGTTCGGCCGGCAGAGCCGCGAGAAGCTGGAGAATTTTCGCGGCTTCAAGGGCGCGCAATCCTATCCATCACGGACCAAGGACGTCGACGACGTCGATTTCTCGACCGGCTCGGTCGGCCTCGGCGTCGCGCAGACGCTGTTCGCCTCGCTGGTGCAGGACTACGTCAAGGCGCATGGCTGGGCGAAGGATCGCCGCGAGGGGCGGATGATCGCGCTCGTCGGCGACGCCGAGATGGACGAGGGCAACATCTGGGAGGCGCTCGCCGAGGGCTGGAAGCACGGCCTGCGGAACACCTGGTGGGTGGTCGACTATAACCGCCAGTCGCTCGACGCCGTCGTGCGCGAAGGGCTCTGGGAAAAATTCGAGACCATGTTCCGCAATTTCGGCTGGGACGTCGTCATCGTGAAATACGGCCGCCTGATGCGCGAGGCCTTTGCCGAGCCCGGCGGCGAAGCGTTGAAGCGCTGGATCGACAATTGCCCGAATGCGCTCTATGCCGCGCTGTGCTTCCAGGGCGGTGCGGCCTTCCGCAAGTACCTGCACGACGAGATCGGCGACCAGGGCCCCATCACCAAGCTGATCGACAAGCGCAGCGACGAGGAATTGCTGGCGCTGATGTCGAATCTCGGCGGCCACGACATGGCGAGCATGCTGGACGCCTTCCAGTCGATCGACCACGATCGCCCGGTTTGCTTCATCGCCTACACCATCAAGGGCGTCGGCCTGCCATTCCAGGGCCACAAGGACAACCATGCCGGCCTGATGACGGTCGCGCAGATGGAGAAATATCGCGACAGCCAGAACATTCGGCCCGGCCACGAATGGGACAAGTACGAAGGTCTCGCGCAGGACGCCGCCGAACTCGACGCCTTCCTCGCGCGCGTACCGTTCAACCGGGACGGCCGCCGCCTGACGGCGCCCGTCGTCGAGGTGCCCCAGCAGCTCGCGTTCAAGCCGTCACCGCAAATGTCGACCCAGCAGGGCTTCGGCCTCGTGCTGAACGAGATCGCGCGCGGCGACAGCGAGCTGGCCCAACGCATCGTCACGACGTCGCCCGACGTCACCGTCTCGACCAATCTCGGTCCGTGGGTGAACCGGCGCGGCCTGTTCGCGCGTGCGGAGAAGGCGGACTTATTCCGCAGCGAGAAAATTCCATCCACGTTCAACTGGGACTTCTCGCCCAAGGGCCAGCATCTCGAGCTCGGGATCGCCGAGATGAACCTGTTCATCATGCTCTCGGCGCTCGGCCTGTCGCACCAGATCAACGGCGAGCGGCTGCTGCCGGTCGGCACGCTCTACGATCCCTTCATCGAGCGCGGGCTCGATGCGCTGAACTATGCCTGCTACCAGGATGCGCGCTTTATGGTGGCGGCGACGCCATCCGGCATCACGCTGGCGCCCGAGGGCGGCGCGCATCAGTCGATCGCGACGCCGCTGATCGGTATGGCGCAGGACGGCCTTGCCTCGTTCGAGCCGGCCTTCGTCGACGAGCTCGCCGTGATCATGGGCTGGGGCTTCGATCATATGCAGCGCGATCCGGGCGAGGGCGGTTCGGTCTATTTGCGGCTCTCGACGCGCAGCATCGATCAGGCCCAGCGGATCATGACGCCGGAGCTTGCGCAGGGCATCACCGACGGCGCCTACTGGCTGCGCAAGCCGGGCCCGAATGCCGAACTCGTGATAGCTTATACCGGCGCGGTCGCACCGGAAGCGATCGAGGCGACCGGCTTCATCGGCGAGAGCCGACGCGACATCGGCCTGCTCGCGATCACTTCGGCCGATCGCCTCCACGCAGGCTGGACCGCCGCACGGAAATTGCGGCGCGATCGCCGCGGCGTGCAGCACCTCAGCCACATCGAGAAACTGCTGGCGCCGCTGCCGCGCGACTGCGGCATCGTGACCGTGATCGACGGCCATCCCTCCGCACTCGGCTGGCTCGGCAGCGTCCGCGGCCATCGCGTCGAGGCGCTCGGCGTCGAGCAGTTCGGCCAGACCGGCAGCATTGCCGACCTTTATCGGCATTACGGCATCGATGCCAATGCGATCATCGATGCGGCCGAAAGCCTCACTACTGGCGCACCGGTGCTGCATCGAAAGATGGCGGTGTAGTCGGGGTAACCGACCGCATGGGCCCCGGCTCAGCAGCGCAACGCTGAAGGAGCGCTGCGCTGCGTCCGGGGCACGAGACTGTCTAGACTCGTTACAATCTCGTGTCCCGGACGCGCTGCAGCGTGCAACGCTGCTGCGCAGAGCCGGGACCCGGCTTCTTGCGAGTCATGGCCGCTTGCCTCGCCTCAACTCGCGTTCCATATTCCGTCCGCCGCAACGCTGGCCCCGCATATGGCGGGTTCAATTGCCGGCGCTTTCGTGCAAGGATGCCTGCCGAAACGCCCCCACCATGCCCCCAAGAAGAGGTTAACGATGGTCAATCGCATGCAATTCTACATCGACGGCGCCTGGGTCGATCCCGCCGTCAAGAAGTCAACTCCGGTCGTCAATCCCGCGACGGAAGAGGCGATGTACGAGGTTGCGCTGGGCTCCAAGGCCGACGTCGACAAGGCGGTTGCCGCCGCCAAGCGCGCTTTTGCGACCTTCTCCCAGACCAGCCGTGACGAGCGCGTCGCGCTGCTCACCAAGGTCATCGAGGTCTACAAGGGCCGTCTCAAGGAGATCGGTGCCGCCGTTTCTGACGAGATGGGCGCGCCGCTGCCGATGGCCGAGAAGCTGCAGGCCGGCGCCGGCCTCGGCCATCTCATGACCACGCTCGACGTGCTCAAGAACTATCATTTCGAAGAGCCCGTCGGCACCGCCATGGTGCTGCGCGAGCCGATCGGCGTGGTCGGCATGATCACGCCCTGGAACTGGCCGCTCAATCAGATCGCCTGCAAGGTCGCGCCCGCGCTCGCCGCCGGCTGCACCATGATCCTGAAGCCCAGCGAGTTCACCCCGACCTCGGCCTTGATCTTTGCGGAAATCCTCCATGAAGCCGGCGTGCCCAAGGGCGTGTTCAACCTCGTCAACGGTCTCGGCCCCGAGGTCGGCGCCGCGATGAGCGAGCACCCCGACATCGACATGATCTCCTTCACCGGCTCGACCCGCGCCGGCATCGATGTTGCCAAGCGCGCAGCTCCCACCGTGAAACGCGTCAGCCAGGAACTGGGCGGCAAATCGCCGAACGTCATTCTCGAGGGTGCCGACCTGCAGAAGGCGGTGACCGGCGGCGTGATGCACATGTTCAACAACTCCGGCCAGTCCTGCAACGCGCCCTCGCGCATGATCGTGCCGCTGTCCAAGATGAAGGACGTCGCCGCGATCGCGAAGGCCGTCGCCGACAAGACCAAGGCGGGCGATCCCCGCGCCGAAGGCACCACCATCGGCCCGGTCGTCAACCGTGGCCAGTGGGACAAGATCCAGGGCCTGATCAAGAAGGGCATCGACGAGGGCGCAACGCTCGTCGCCGGCGGCCCGGGCCTGCCCGAGGGCGTCAACAAGGGCTTCTATGTCCGTCCGACCATCTTCGCCGACGTCACCCCCGACATGACGATCGCCCGTGAAGAGATCTTCGGACCGGTGCTGACCATCATCGGCGCCAAGGATGAAGCCGAGGCCGTGCACATCGCCAACGACACGCCGTATGGCCTTGCCGGCTACGTCACGGGTGCTTCGGTCGAGGACGCCAAGCGCGTCGGCCGTCAGATCCGCGCCGGCAACGTCAACCTCCAGGGCGTGCCCAACGATCGCACCGCGCCGTTCGGCGGCTACAAGCAGTCGGGCAACGGCCGCGAGTGGGGCAAGTACGGCCTCGAGGATTTCCTCGAAGTGAAGGCCGTCGCCGGCTTCAACGCGGCGTAAATATCAGCGATTGAACGAACGAAGCGCCGGAGCGGGCAACCGCGCCGGCGCTTTTTGTTTTGCTCCGTCATTGCGAGCGAAGCGAAGCAATCCAGAAATTTCTCCGCGGCAATAGTCTGGATTGCTTCGTCGCAAGAGCTCCTCGCAATGACGAGGAGAGAGCGGTGCGAGACTCTATCCCCCCACAGCGCCCTGCGTGTTCACATACAGCGCGTAGATCGACTGGCTCGCCGCCATGAACAGGCGGTTGCGCTTGACGCCACCGAAGCAGAGATTGGCGCAGCGTTCGGGCAGCGCGATGCGGCCGATCATGACGCCGTCGGGCGCGAACACGACGACGCCGTCGAGCTCGGGATCGCCCATGCCCCAGCCGCACCAGAGATTACCGTCGATGTCGCAGCGCATGCCGTCGGGCGTGCCGGGACCGGCATCGATGTGGACGCGCTTGTTGGAAATCTTGGTACCGTCAGCCGAGACGTCATAGGCGAGGATCTTGCGGTTTGGCACGCCGCGCGATTCCACGACGTAGAGGATTTTCTCGTCCGGCGAGAAGCACAGGCCGTTCGGTCCGAGCACGCCCTCGGCGACGATGGTCGCCTTGCCGGTGGCGGGATCGAGCCGATAGACATTTGGCTCGATCTCGGGCTCGGCCGTGTAGCCCTCGTAATTTCCGAGCAGGCCAAAGGTCGGATCGGTGAACCAGACCGAACCATCCGATTTGACGACGACATCGTTCGGCGAGTTCAACCGCTTGCCGTTGAATTGATCCATCAGCACGGTGATGCTGCCGTCATACTCGGTGCGGGTCACGCGCCGCCCGCCATGCTCGCAGGTGACGAGCCGGCCCTGGCGATCCCTGGTGTTGCCGTTGCCGAAATTGGAGGGCTTGCGGAACACCGAGACCGATCCGGTCTCTTCCTCCCATTTGATGATACGCTGGTTCGGGATGTCGCTGCACAGCAAATAGCGCCCGTCGCCGAACCACACCGGTCCCTCGGCCCAGCGCAGGCCGGTCGCGAGCCGCTCCACAGCCGACAGTTTCAGCCAGTATTTTTCGAAGCGGGGATCGAGTGCCTTGATCGCGGGGTCGGGGTAATAAGTCGCCGGCTGCCAGCCTTGGCGGAGATGCCCGGTGTGGGACGATGCCTCATTCATGTCGGTTCTCTCGTTTCGTTCCCTCTGGACAATCCAGCTATCATTAGAGACACGTGACCGCAAATCAGTCACCAACGGCGAGGGACGACATGGCGCGCATCTTGATGACGGGAGCTTCGGGCGGAATCGGAACGAGCCTGCGAAAGCTGCTGCCGCCGATCTATCCGGATCTTGTGCTTTCTGACATCAAGCCGCCTGCCGATCTCGGCGCAAACGAGCAGTTCAAGGCCGCGGATCTCGCCGACCTCGCGCAATGCGAGGCAATCTGCGAGGGCGTCGACGGCATCATCCATTTCGGCGGCTATTCGGTCGAGGGCACCTGGGACGACATCCTCCAGGCCAACATCATCGGCGGCTACAATCTGTTCGAGGCGGCCTATTGCAAGGGCGTCAAGCGCGTGGTGTTCGCCTCGTCGAACCACGCCGTCGGCTTCTATCCGCGCCACCACAAGATCGGCACCGACGTGACCGCGCGCCCCGACAGCCGCTACGGCGTCAGCAAGGTGTTCGGCGAGGCCGTCGGCGCGCTCTATGCCGACAAGCATGGGCTGAAGGTGACCTGCCTGCGCATCGGCAATTTCGGTGACATGCCGCTCGACCAGCGCCGGCTCTCGATCTGGTTGAAACCGGAAGACTTGGTGCAACTCTGCCGCATCGGGCTCGAACATCCCGACATCCATTTCGAAGTCTTCTACGGCGCCTCGCTCAACGAGCGCGCCTGGTGGGACAACCACCGCGCCTACGAATTCGGCTATCGCCCCACCGGCCGTGCCGAGGATTTCCGCGAGCACGCCATGGCGGAACAGGCCAAATTGAAGGCGGATCCGGTGGGGGACTATTTCCAGGGCGGTGCGTTCTGCAGCATGGAGTACGATGCTGATCCGGGTCGGATCATCGACTGGAACAAGCGGTAAAGGCGCCGCTCGACACGGCAAGAGCGGCCAAAGCTTCGCTTGGCCGCTCTAATCTTTATTTGTGCCGGATCAGAACAGGCCCGGGATCAACATCGCGACCTTCTCCCTGTAGTGCCGGTACTGATCTCCGAACAGGGTGATCAGGTCGCGCTCCTCCAGCCAGATGCCTACGAAGATGTAGGCCGTGGTCACCGTCGCGAACAGCATGTGCCCCAACGTCATGGTGGGCGTGGACCAGAATGCGATGATGAAGCCGAGATAGATGGGGTGCCGGATCAGACGGTAGAGGCCCGGCGTCCTGAACTTCATCGGCTCAGTGAGCCGGCCCGCAAAGTGGCTGACGACTTGGGTCAGTCCGAACAATTCGAAATGGCTGATCAGGAACGTGCTGTATAGCACGATGAGCCAGCCGGCGAAGCTGCCCGCGACCGCGGCGTAAGCTGCCATCGGCGTGTCGATCTCCCAGACGATCGACGTGATCGGCCGCCACTGCCAGAACAGCAGGATCAGGCTCAGGCTTGCCAGCAGCACATAGGTGCTTCGCTCGAGCGCGGGCGAGGCGAAGACGGCGAACAGCTTCTTGAACCCCTGGCGCGCCATGCCGCTGTGCTGGATGGCGAAGAGTGACATCAGCGCGAGGTCGATCATGAGAGCCTGTCCGGTCGAGCCTGTCGCGCCGCTGTTGATCGTCTTGGGCACGACGAGCTGTGCAATGAAGCCGACGGCGTACAGAAAAGTCCCGAAGAAGATGAGATAAGCGAGCACGCCGTAGCCGAGCACGAAGCTTCGTGCCGCCAGCGAGCTTGCGGTCTGAGCAGGTCCGTTATGCAGGGTGATGGACATGATGGAGTTTCCAGTTTCGTGGTTGGGATTGAAATGGCTGAGTCAGTGGCGTGCCACTGTTGCCTTCGTCACATTGCGAGGGCTGTCGGGGCCTTGCATCTGCCAGGGCTCTTCTGGACGGTTGCACCGCCCGCTGGTTCGCGCCGATGGTCGTCGGACGTCGTTGCGGCCGAAGCCAGAACCAGCGACATCGTGACGGCGGCAATTATCCCGAGCGCCAGCGCTGCGGTTTTGGACTTGAAATTTCCGAGCTCGGACATCTTGGGTCCGGAGGTCCCGGCTTCGGACGAGTCGGATTGGATGAAAAAATTCATGACTATTTCCTCGAATTGAAATCGTTGCGCGGAATGCAAATTTTCTGCAGCTTGTCTCGAGCCGTGCTGTCGCCGCCGGCCGTGGTGCTGCTGCAGCCCTTCGCGAACTGCATTGCGGCTTTCTCGCGGTTCGCCAGCATGCTGGCGACAGACTGATTGATGAGCCGACGAAGCCGCAGCAGGACGGCGGCGAGATATCGCTGCGAGGGGCTCAGTGCGAGCGGCGCCTGAGACTGAATGGACATCTCCTGATCCTTTCTCAGAGGTTGGTGTCGAGGCCGCCGCGCGCGCTGATCTGCTATTCGGCCGCGGCCGTCTGTGGGGTGGGATCGCTGCGAACGACCACCGTGGTCGCGACCTTGTAGAATTCCTCACCCGGCATGCCGACACGCCGTGCATGCTCGCGGATCGAGTCTCCGTCGCGCGCTTCATAGATGCAGAAGGTGCCGATGCGGCCGTCCGCCTCATGGACGACATAGCTGCGGATCCAGCGAACGCGGTCGGACATCTGCTCGTTGCCGATCTGCGCTGACTTTGCGCCGGCGGTTTCCAGTTCGCTCAGGTTTGCCCAGGCGCTTGGGCGGCGAATGACATAGAGTTCCATAAGGCGTCTCCTCCGGGTTGATGCTGCGGCGCGTCGGTCGGTCGTGACCGAAGGCCGTGAGGAGCTATAGGCGCCGCCGGCGCTGATCGTCCTGACCGGCGCCTGATCATTGCCTGATCCTTGCCTGAACCTTTTTCGTTTCTCGTGGACATAACGACATGACCCTCAGGTTTGGACCCTTCGAGCTCGACGAAGCGGGCCGCGCGCTTCTGCACGCGCAGCGGGAAGTCTCGTTGCAGCCGCGTGTCTTCGATCTGTTGGTCTATCTGACGCGCAACCGGGACCGGGTCGTCACCAAGGAAGAACTGCTCGATACCCTCTGGCCTGATGTAACCGTCACCGATAATTCCCTGCAGCGGGCCGTGAGCATGCTGCGCGGGGTGCTGCGCAAGGGCGGCCTGGATGGCGCCATTCGGAACATGCCGGGCAGGGGGTATCGCTTCTGTCTCGACGGCGTATCAGAGCTGAAGGTTGCCGCTCTTGGTACGACTGACGCGCAAGCCTCGGACGTGCTGGCGCAAGCGCAACGCGCCGTTGCCGCGCAAGCCTGGAGCGAAGCTGCAGTGCTGTTCGAGGCGGCCGATAACGCCGGGCCGCTCGACGGCGCCGACCTGCACCATTGGGCGCTGGCTTTGCAATGCACGGGCAAGGCCGATGCAGCCATTCCGCCTCTGGCTCGCGCAGTTGCCGCCCATACCAGGACCGGCAATGTGCCGGCGGCCGTCGTCGACGCCGTCACCCTTTCGGGCTTGCATTTCGAGCGCGGCCAGGCGGCGATCGCCAAGGGCTGGCTGGCGCGGGCGGAGGATTGGGCCTCCGAGATCGAGGATCCCGCCACCACGGCGCTCACTCTGTGGATGAGGTCGAAGGTCGCGGCGTTCGACGGCGAGCCTGAACAGGCGCTTTCGCTTGCCGATATCGCCTACAGCATGGTCCGGCACAAGGATGCTGTTGGCATCGAAGCACTGAGCCTTGCTCATCGCGGGTTCTACCGGCTGTGTCTGGGCGATACACGAGCCGGCCAGGCGGATCAGGACCTTGCCGCTGCGATGGCGCTCTCCAGCGGCGATATCGATCCGATCATCGGAGGCATCCTCTACTGCAACATCCTGTGGGCGGCGCGGATGTTTGGAGATTGGGCGAGAGCCGATCAGTGGACGCTGGGCTACCAGAAATATTGCACCGAGAGCGGCATGGAATTGACCGGTTCGTGCCAGCTCCATCGGTCCGAAGTTCTCGGCGTCAGGGGCTCGCTTGGTGAAGCCTTGTCGCGCATTCAGGATTCGCTGGCACGGCTGACAGGCGACGCACCATGGGCGATCGGCGATGCCAATCGCGTGCTGGCCGACATCCACGCTGCGATCGGCAATGACGACGCCGCGCTCGAAGCCTATGACAAGGCCTACGCCTTCGGCTGGTGCCCGGAGCCCGGCCGCGCCATGCTTTTGCTTGAACGTGGTGAGGCTGAAGCGGCGTACGCCAGTCTCGAACGTAGCTTGATCGGCAAAACCTGGTGGACCCTCCAGCGGCGAGGCATATTGTTCGCGCATCTGGCGCTCGCCGCCGCGCATACGGGCCGCCATGAGCAGGCCCTGGAGCTGATCGAAGAGCTTTCCGGAAGTCCCGACCGATGGCCGATGCCCTCGATCCGGGCATTGACGAACGAAGCGCAATCGGTTCTCGCCGATGCGCGCGACAATTACGAGTCGACACTGCGGCATCTGCACCTGGCCAGACAGTTGTGGTCGAGCATCGACGGGCGGGTCCAGGCCGTCAGGCTGAGACTTCGTATCGCGAAGCTGCAACTCGCGCATGATGACGTTCGGGGCGCATCAGCGGAGATTCACGCAGCCGAGCTCGCGGCTGGCGAGCTAGGCTCGCGGAAATTCCAGGCCGAGTGTTCGGCTCTGCGACGCGAGGCCGACACGCGCGCGACGGGACGTGCTGCCTAGCGGGCCGTCCGTGATGGGTGTCACGAGGTCGATGGCGGCGGCAGCGTTCAGGCAGCGCCCGGCTGCTCGGCAGCCAGCACGTGGCGATGGCCATGATCGACGCCTTTGCTGCGGCCAGCCCAAAAAGACCTGCGCCGATTATGGCGATGCGCGTCGATCGGGGACTGCTGAAGGTACTGAACGATCTTCAGCGCCCCTCGCTGCCTCGCGTGAGTCCACACGTGCTGCCCGCATCAAAAATGCAAATTGAGCCGTAGCAAAGCCTGATGGCGTTCGAATTGATCGAGGTTGAGGCTGCGGTGGTCGCCGATCGCGCGACCTGCGACCTGCATCTGCCAGGTGCCGGAGATGCCGATCTCCTTTGAGGTGGCGTAGGAGAAGGTGGGGCCCGCGAACACCGCATCACCGACAAAGCGGTCGAGGCCGGCGCCGTCATAGGCCCGCGCGTAGCGCACGCCGAGGCCGAGCACGAGCTCGGGCCGGACTGCGTACGACATCGCTGCCTGGAGCTGCATCTCGGAATCGTGGCGCCACAGATTGGTCGCGATCTCGCGTGTTACGCCAGTCGCGTACCAGACGTTGAAAGCTGCAAACAGCCTGTCCTTGACCAGCTCGCGATCGAACAGCGCGGCAAACTCTCCGCCATATTGCTCGATATGCATGCCGCTGCCGTCGTCGATCCGGCCCCAGCCCGGCTGCGCATGGAGCGTCAGCCCAAAGGGCGCGACGGCGCGATCGACCAGCTTGTAACGCAGTTCGAGCGCTGCACCGCTGAAGGCGACGTCCCGATGATCGGCCATCCCCGGGATGCCATTGATGTGCTGTCCGCTCAGCGCGAATCCTGGTGCGATCCGGAAATTGTCCGACAGCGTGAACTTGGCCTGGTTGAGACCGGCCCAGGCTGCGTAGGTGCCGGAGCGCTTACCGAACGCGCCGACGTTCTCGAACTCCACCTCGATTTCGCCCGGCTTGCCGATATCGGAACCCATGCTGAAGCCAAAGATATGCTCGGTGTCGATCTCCGCGTGAGCTGAGCGGAGGCCATGCGCCGGCTTGGAGATGCCGGAACTCAACGAGGCGCGGGACTCGGTATATGGGCGGCTCGATGTGTCACCGGCGAAGGCCGAGATGCAGCTCGCCGATAGACCAGCCACGATGATTGCCGCCGCTGCGAGGTGGGCGCAGGTCCATATTCCTGGCACGAACGAACATCGCCTCCATGCAAATGCAAGTCACTCGCAGAACGTTCCCATGGAATGCTTGGGAGTACAATTGTTGCGAATGGTTCTTAGTTGCGTTCAAATGTCGCAGCGGTTCAGCAGGGATCATGCAGTTGTCAGGGACGGGGGGCATGTCGCTCCGCCGGGGCGGCCTAGCGGACTCGAGGGTAATCCGCCTCGTCCCCGCCAATCCGAGCCAGGTAATCCGACTTGCTGAACTGCATGTGATCCACACACAGTTGCGCCAGCGCCCAGCTGTCGCGGCCTCTTAACAGCTCGATCATCAACTCGTGCTGGCGCCGCGACTGCGCCAACCCTTCGCGGTCGGCGAGGTTTTTCGCGCGCATCGGCAGCGTCAGGTTCATATAGTCCTGGAGCGAGCCGACCAGGTAGGGATTGCCGCAGGCGGAGAACAGCGCGAGGTGGAATGCGTCGTTGGCTTCGTGGATGCCGCGCAGATCCTGCGCATCGGCCCGGGCGCAATATTGCCGTTGCAGCGCGGTGAGTTCGTCGATCAGGCCCCGCGGTGCGGGCAGGGGGATCATCAGCGCGGCCTGCCGGGTCAGCATCTCCCTGACCTCGTAGATCTGCCGGACCTCCTCGGCAGAATAGAACCGCACGGTGGCGCCGACGTTCTTCTCGCGGCGGACGATGCCGCGCCGCTCCGCGTCCACCAGCGCCTGCCGCACGAAGTGCCGGGAGGTGCCGTAACGCGACATCAGCGCGTCTTCAGTCAGGCGCGCGCCAGGCGGCAGGCGGCCGAAGATGATGTCCTCCTCGAGCCGCGCGACGACGTTATCCGGGTCGTCGCGCCCGATAGCCATGCTGTCTGCGGTGCGAGCGTCGGACATCCTTTAGCCTCCGGCTTCGGCCCGTCCGTTCTGTGGAGCAGGGAAGGTGCAGATTGTCAATAATCTGCGTCACGACCGGCACAATAGGCAGGCGGCCGCACAAAATGGACCATTTTTATTGACAATCGAGAGGCAGGCTATACCACAATAGCTGGATTATGGAGTGGCATGATGACGAGTGGGTTGCGCAAGGGTCTGACCAGCTACGGCGATGCCGGCTTCTCGCTGTTCCTGCGCAAGGCGTTCATCAAGGCCATGGGCTATTCCGACGACGCGCTGGAGCGCCCGATCGTCGGCATCACCAACACCTATAGCGATTACAATCCCTGCCACGGCAACGTCCCGCAGATCATCGAAGCCGCCAAACGCGGCGTGATGCTCTCCGGCGCGATGCCGTTCGTGTTTCCGACCATCTCCATCGCCGAGAGCTTTGCGCATCCGACCTCGATGTATCTGCGCAATTTGATGGCGATGGACACCGAGGAGATGATCCGGGCCCAGCCGATGGATTCGGTGATCGTGATCGGCGGCTGCGACAAGACCTTGCCGGCGCAGGTGATGGCCGCGATCAGCGCCGATTTGCCGACCGTCGTTATTCCCGTCGGCCCCATGGTGGTCGGCCATCACAAGGGCGAAGTGCTGGGCGCCTGCACCGATTGCCGCCGTCTCTGGGGCAAGTATCGCGCCGGCGAAATCGACGATGTCGAAATCGAAGCGGTGAACGGCCGCCTCGCGCCATCGGTCGGCACCTGCATGGTGATGGGCACGGCCTCCACCATGGCCTGCATGATCGAAGCCATGGGCCTGTCGCTGCCGATGAGCGCAACGATCCCGGCGCCGCATGCCGAACGTTTCCGTTTGGCGGAGGCAAGCGGCAGGGTTGCCGCCGCAATGGCAAAGGCCAAGGGGCCGAAGCCGAGCGAGATTTTGACGCCTGCGTCCTTCAAGAACGCTCAGGTCGTGCTCCAGGCGATCGGCGGCTCCACCAACGGCCTGATCCATCTGACCGCGATGGCACATCGCTCGCCGCATCGGCTCGACCTCGAAGTGTTCGACCAGATCGGCCGCGAGGTACCGGTGCTGGTCGATCTCAAGCCGTCGGGCGAGCACTATATGGAGCACTTCCATCACGCCGGCGGCGTGCCGAAGCTGCTGGCGCAGCTCGGCGATCTCGTCGATCTCGACGCCAAGACCATTTCAGGCCAGACGCTGCGGGATGTCGTCGCCAATGCGGAAGACGTGCCCGGCCAGGACGCGATCCGTCCGCGCGACAATCCTATCAAGAAGGAGGGCGGTCTCGCCGTCCTGCACGGGAATCTCGCGCCGCGCGGCGCGGTCATCAAGCAATCGGCCGCGAGCCCCAAATTGCTGAAGCATACCGGGCGGGCCGTCGTGTTCGAATCCGTCGAGGACATGACCTTGCGGGTCGACGATCCCGAGCTCGACGTGAACTCCGACGACGTGCTGGTGCTGCGCAATGCCGGCCCCAAGGGCGCGCCGGGCATGCCGGAGGCCGGCTACCTGCCGATCCCGAAGAAGCTCGCGCGCGGCGGCACCAAGGATATGGTGCGCATTTCGGATGCACGCATGAGCGGCACCGCGTTCGGCACCATCGTGCTGCACATCACGCCGGAATCCGCGGTTGGCGGGCCGCTCGCGCTGGTGCAGAACGGCGACATGATCAGCCTGGATGTGGCCAGGCGCAGCATCGAACTGCTGGTCGATGCGGCCGAGCTGGAGCGCCGGCGTGCCGCCTTGAAGCCGGCGGCTACGCCCGATGAAGCACGGCGAGGCTACGCCTGGCTGTTCAACGAGACCATCATGCAGGCCGACGAGGGCTGCGACTTCGACTTCATGCAGAGGACTGGGAAGACAGAGACGAGCTGACCTAACGACAAACGCCCAGACCGCACAAGCGGCGGGCGACAACACAGGGGGAAACGATGATTGCACGATCCATGCTTGGGTTGGTGGCTACGGCTGCCGTGCTGTTCGTGACCGGGGCGGGGGCGCAGGAGGTGAAGCATTATCGCTTCGCCTATGACCAGCCGCGCAACACCGGCTATTCCATCGCGGGTGACCTCTTTGCCGACAAGCTCAAGGAATTGAGCAAGGGCACCATGATCATCGATCAATATCCCGGCGCGCAACTCGGGCAGGAGCCGCAGGTGCTCCAGCTCGTGAAAGCCGGGGACGTCGAATTCTCGATCATTTCCTCCGCCAACACTGCAACGATCTCGCCGCAGGCCGGCGTGATGTCGCTGCATTATCTGTTCCGCGACGAGAAACACGTGGTGAAGGGTCTCGCCGATCCCAAGGTGTTCGAAGCGCTCAAGGCCATGATCGATGAGACCACGCAGGGCCTGCATGTGATCGCGACAGGGTCGCAGGGCGTCCGCCACATGTACTCCAAGAAGGAGATCCACAATGTCGGCGATATCAAGGGCCTGAAGGTCCGCGTGCAGGCGACTGCGACCGAGGACATCATGTTCCCCGCCTACGGCGCCCAGACCGTGCACATGCCGTTCGGCAGCGTCTACACCTCCTTGCAAACCGGTGTCGTCGACGTCGCCGAGAACAGCATCAACGTCTATCTCGTCAACAAGCATTATGAGGTCGCGCCGGTCCTCAACATCACCGAGCACGAGGCCAACAACGCACTGGTATTCATCTCCGACAAGCTCTGGCAGAGCCTCTCGGCCGAGCAGAAGGGCTGGGTACAGACCGCGGCCAACGAGATCAGCACCAAGGAGCCGCAGAAGGCATTCGACCTCGAACGCACCGCGGCCGAGAAGCTGAAGAAGATGGGCGTGAAGATCGTCGACAACGTCGACAAGAAGAGCTTCACGGCTGTTGCTGATCCCTATCTCGACAAGCTGGCCAAGGAGCTCGGCCCGCACGCCGAGAAGGTCAAGGATCTGATCCGGTCGATTAATTAGTTCCAGCAAGGTCGTCATGCCCGGGCAGAAGCGCGAAGCGCGTCTTCGCGCTAGATGTCCCGGGCATCCACGTTCTTCCTTCCAGCCCGCGCCAAGGTGCGTGGATGGCCGGGACAAGCCCGGCCATGACGGAAAGCTGCAGCCGGGGGCAACAATGGCTATCGCCGACAAACTGCTCGTTCAGCGCCAACGCCATCTGAAATGGCGCGGGCTCGACTGGCTCGAGCTCGCGCTGATGATCCTCTGCGGCGTGCTGTGCTTCGGCTTCTCGCTGTCGGTCACCGCCGACATCGTCACCCGTACCATCGGCCATCCCTGGCTGTGGCTCCAGGAGGTGACGTCGACGCTGTTCATCTACGCGATATTCGTCGGCACGGCCGCTGCGACGCGCCGCAACGATCACCTCTATCTCACCGCGATCTCCGAGGCCTTGCACGGCACCTCGCGCCTGCTCGTCGAACTGATCATCCGCCTCGTCGTGCTCGGCGTCGCCTTCTGCCTGATCTGGTACGGCTACCAGAATTATCTGCGCGGCTTCGGCAGCTTTCGGCTGCCGTCGGGTACGCCGATCGCCTCGCTCTATGCGATCATCCCGTTGTCGGGCGTGCTGATCGGCCTGTTCACCATCGAGCAGCTGGTCAACGGCCTGCGCAACGGTTTTGACCATCCCGAGCCTCCCGAAGAGGACGCCACACCCGTTATCACCGACGCGCAGATGAGGGCGCAGCCGTGAGCGCACCTATTGTCCTGGCGTTGATGACGGTCTGTTTCCTGTCGTTCGGCTATCTCGGCGTGCCCGTGCCGTTCTCGCTGATGGCTGGCGTCTTCATCGGCGCGCTGCTGTCCGACGTTTCCCTCGCCGCGATCATCCAGAAGATCTTCGACGGCGTCGATTCCGAGGCGCTGCTGGCGATTCCGTTCTTCCTGCTGGTCGGCGAGCTCATGAGCTCGGCCAACGTGGTGGTGCGAATAGCCAATCTGTCGGTGTCGCTGGTTGGGCATATCAGGGGCGGGCTGTCTCAGGTCGTCGTCGTCTTCAGCATGTTCTTCTCGGAGATGTCGGGCTCGACCACGGCCGACGTCGCGGTGATGAGTCGCGCGCTTGGCGGTCCGATGAAGCGTGAGGGCTACGAGCCGGCCTTCATCGCCGCGATCATCGCCTCGGCCTCGACCATCGCGGCGCTTGTGCCGCCGAGCATCACCGCGGTGGTGTACGGCGCCGTCGGCAACGTCTCGATCGCCGGCCTGTTCATGGCGGGCGTGGTGCCGGGCCTGATGATCGGCTTCGGCCTGATGATCTATTGCTACTTCTTCGGCCCGTCCGGCCTGCGCAAGCCGCGGGCGCCGCTGCGGCAGGTGGTATTCGCGGCCGGTGATGCGGCCCTGCCACTGATGATCCCGGTGATCCTGCTAGGGGGCATTTTGACCGGCTGGTTTACGCCGACGGAGGCCGGCGTCGTCGCTGTCGTCTGGATCGTGCTGGTCGTGATCCCTGCACTCAATCGCGGGCACATCAACAACATCCCTTACGATTTCTGCATTGCCGGACTGATCTTCTCGCTGCCGCTGGTCACCATCGGCGCCGCCAACGCCTTCGGCTGGATGCTCGCATATCTGCGGGGCGCGAGCTACATCGCCGATGTCATCACCTCGATGGCAGGTAACGATCCGCATCTGATCATGCTGCTGATGGTGCTGCTGTTCACCGTGGTCGGCGACTTCATCGAGCCGGTGCCGACCATCATCATCTTCATGCCGCTGGTCAACACACTGACGGAGGCCGGTGACATCAATAGCGTCCATATGGGCGTGGTGCTAATCGCCACGCTCGCCTTCGGCCTGATCACGCCGCCTTACGGGCTGGTGCTGCTGATGGCCTCGAAATTCGTCGGGGTCAGTTTCGCGAAAGCGCTACGCGCTGCGTTGCCGATCTATCTGGTGTTCCTGGGGACGATCGCATTCGCGATCTACTTCCCGAGCGTGGTGCTGTGGCTGCCGCAGAAGGTGCTGCCGGAATCGGTCGGCTGCTTCAAGTCGCCGGCGGGGACCGGCTATATCTGTCCTAGGTAACGACTTGCTCGATGCGCCATTGGGCGCCGTCGCGGACGTAGCGAAACGGTGTGCCGTGGCTATTCCTGAAGTAGCTGCCGGACAGCGCGTTGGCCATCCCCTGCATCACCGCATCATGGCAGACGAACAGGAGATCGTCGCCGGGATGACGGTCGAGCCACGCGGAGACGCACGCCAGCGACCGTTCCGTCATGGCGTCCCAGCTCTCGCCGTCGGCCGGCAGGATCGAGACGAGGCCCGTCGCCGAATTGACGCCGTGCTTGATCATGAGGTCGCGAACGGGCGGGCCCTCGAAGCTTCCGAAGTCGAACTCGATGATTCCGTCGTCGATCGCCAGCGGCACCGAGATCGCGGCCGCGATGATCTCGGCCGTTCGCGCCGCGCGGGCCAGGGGACTTGCGACGATGCGGCTGATGCCGGCGCCGCGCAGCATGTCCACGGCCTCGTGCGCCTGCCGGAGGCCGTCCTCGTTCAGCGGATTGTCGGTCCGCCCCTGGAATCGTCCCTCGCGGTTCCAGTCGGTCGCGCCGTGACGAAGGCCGTAGAACGTGCGCGTGGGTGTCACTTCGACTTGCTCGTGAACTTCTTTACGGCGGCACGGAATTCTTCCGTGTTCATCGCCATGATGATCTTGTGCTCCTCGGCGTCGAGCTGCTGCTTCACGGGCGTGGTGGCGGCCTGGTAGACCAGCGATTTGGTGCCGGCGATTGCGGCCGGCGGGTTCTGCGCCAGCCGCTCGGCGAGTTGTCGCGTCGCCGCTTTGAGTTCAGCGGCCGGCACGGTCTTGGCGACGAGCCCCCATTCATAGGCCTGCTGCGCGGTAAAATTGTCCTCGGCGAGGAAGATCTGCAGCGCGCGGCGGGAGCCCACCGTGCCGACGATGCCGACCGTCGAGCCGCCATCCGGTGACACCCCGATCTTGGCATAAGCGGGTGTGAACTTGGCGTCGTCGGCGGCGATGCAGAGATCGGTGATGAAGGCGAGGCCCATGCCGGCGCCGGCGGCCGAGCCGTGCACGCTGGACAACGAGATTTTCGGCATGCGCCTGATAATCTCGATGAAGGCGTGGTAGTGCTTCAGGAGCTCGCCGACCACCGGCGTCACCGTGCCCGCTTCGGCGGCCGCTCCGATCGTCTGCAGATCACCGCCGGCCGAAAACGCACGGCCTTCGCCCTCGATCACCAGGACCTTGATGTCGTCCGCGCCTTCGAGATAGGCCGCGAGCTGCTCGAGCTTCTGCGCGATGGCGAGGTTGATGGAGTTGTAGGCTGTGGGACGGTTAAGCGTGATGGTCGCGATCGGGCCGTCGATCCGCAGCAGGGCGGGATCATCGGGCAGGGAGATGGGAGCGGTCATTTGAAAATCTCCGGCAGGAGGTCATTGCTGCAACTAAATCGCAGAAGGGCAGGAGTGACAATCCCCGACCGCCGCTCTTGCGCGGGGCGAAACGATAGGCTCAAATGGGTGGGCCTTTTCCAAGGGACGGACACGAGCGCCGGCTCCTCGTAAGGTCAGCAATCAAATCAGCGAGAGGGGAGACGACATGGGTTACGCTCGTGTCTTCCGGAAATGGGCTGTTCGATGAGCAATGGTCCGGTGATCATCGTCGGTGCCGGCCATGGCGGCTATCAGGTCGCGGCATCGCTGCGCCAGGCGGGCTTTGCCGAGCGCATCTGCCTGATCAACGACGAGGCGCATCTGCCCTATCAGCGACCGCCTTTGTCCAAGGCCTATATCAAGGGCTCGGCCGGTCCTGTGAGCCTGATGTTCCGGCCCGATAAATTCTACCAGGACCAGAAGATCGAGCTGATCGCGGGGCGCGCAGTGTCGATCGACCGCGCCGGCCACAAGGTGCTGCTCGCCTCGGGCGAGACGCTGGCCTACGGCCATCTCGTGCTGGCCACCGGTGCGCGCAACCGGCTGCTCGATCTGCCCAACGCCAATCTGCCCGACGTGAAATATCTGCGCATCCTCGACGAGAGCGAGGCGCTTCGCGCGATCATGCCCTCGAAGTCACGGGTCGTGGTGATCGGCGCCGGTTTCATCGGCCTGGAATTCGCGGCGACCGCCCGGATCAAGGGCCTCGAGGTCGACGTGCTCGAGCTTGCCCCGCGCGTGATGGCGCGCGCGGTGACGGCGGAGGTCTCGGAGTATTTTCAAGAGCGCCACCGCGAGGCCGGCATCCGCATCCACCTCGGTGTGCAGGCCACCTCGATCGAGGCGGAGGGCGACAAGGTCACCGGCGTTTCCTTGAGCGACGGCCGGCATCTGCCCGCCGACCTCGTCGTGGTCGGCGTCGGCGTGCTGCCGAACATCGAGCTTGCAGCGGAAGCCGGGCTGCCGGTCGCCGCCGGCATCATCGTCGACGAATATCTTGCGACGGCCGATCTTGACATCTCCGCGATCGGCGACTGCGCGCTGTTCGCCAGCCCGCGCTTCGGCGGATCGCTGCGGCTGGAATCGGTGCAGAACGCCACCGACCACGCCCGCTGCCTCGCGGCGCGGCTGACCGGTGACAGGAAGCCCTATGACAGCCATCCCTGGTTCTGGAGCGACCAGGGCGACGACAAGCTCCAGATCTCAGGCCTCACCACCGGCTACGACCGCGTCGTGCTGCGCGGCAGCGCCGCGAGCAAGGCGTTTTCCGCGTTCTGCTACAAGGGTGACAAGCTGCTCGGCATCGAATCCATCAACCGCGCCGGCGACCACATGTTCGGTCGCCGCTTGCAGGGCATGAACCGCTCGATCACGCCGGCGCAGGCCGCGGATGAGAGTTTTGATCTGAAGAGCGCGCTGGCCTAGGCCGCTGACAGCACCGCCGCCACTTCCGCGGCCGTCGGCATCGACGGCCCCGCGCCCATGCGCTGCACGCTGATCGAGGCGGCGGCGTTGGCGAAGGCGAGGGCGGCACGCACGGGCGCACCGTCGGCGAGTTGCGCCGCGAGCGCGCCGACAAAGCAATCGCCGGCGCCGGTGGTATCGACCGCCTTCACGGCACGCCCGGGCACGACGATCTCTTCGCGCCCCACAAGCGCGAGCACGCCGCGCCTGCCGAGCGTGACGCAGATGGTCTGGTCGGCGCGCGCCTGAAGCTGTCGCGCGACATCGATGATCCTCACGGCGTCGTCGCCGTCGGAGAGCTCGCTGCCTGCGAGGAAGCCGAGCTCGGTCTCGTTCAGCACGAGGATGTCGACCAGCGCGAGCAGCTCGCGCGACATCTTTTGCGCCGGCGCCGGGTTGAGCACGGTGACGACGCCGGCCTCGCGCGCGCGCCGGAAGAATGCAGTGATCGTCGGCAGCGGGATCTCGAACTGGCTGACCGCGACATCGCCCCTCGCCAGCGGCACGTCCGCGACATCATCCGTGCCGACCAGCGCATTGCTGCCGGGAATGACGACGATGGTGTTGTCGGCCTCCGCGACAGTAATGATCGCCGTTCCGGTATGCGTGTCGGCGTCGCGCACCGGGCCGAGGTCGATGCCTTGCGCGCCGAGGAACGTCTTCAGCTCGGCGCCAAACGAATCCTTGCCGAGCCGGCCGATCAGCGTGGTCTTCGCGCCGAGCCGCGACGCCGCCACCGCCTGGTTCGCGCCCTTGCCGCCCGGAAAGTACAGCACCTCGCGGCCGGGGACTGTCTCGCCGACGCGCGGGTGGCGATCGGCAGTCGCCACCACATCCATGTTGATGCTGCCGGCGACGAAGACGCGCCCCATGACAAACCCCAGCGAACGCTAAGCCCTGACCTCGAAATCGTGCCGGACCTTGGCGATGTCGACGAGCGTCGGCAGGCCGGCCTCGTTGCCGAGGCGCTGGATCTTGAAGGTCGAGGCGGCCCGGGCAAAATCAAAGTGCTCGCGCCAGCTTTTGCCGGGATGAGCCAGATAGGAATAGACATAGGCGCCGTGGAAGACGTCTCCGGCGCCGTTGGTGTCGATCACGCGCTCGCGCGGGATCGGCATCGCCGGCATCACCTGCACCGTGCCGGTCTCGTCGTACCAGAGCAGGCCCTTCTCGCCCATGGTGATGCCGCCGATCTTGCAGCCGCGGCTCTTGAGATAGTCGAGCATCTTCTCCGGCGTCAGGTCCATCTGCTCGCACAGCCGCTCGGCGACAATGGCGACGTCGATATATTCCAGCAGCTCATGCGTGTTGGTGCGCAGGCCGCCGCCGTCGAGCGAGGTCAGAATGCCGGCCTCGCGGCAGACCTTGGCATAGTGGAGCGCGGCGTCCGGCTGGTGGCCATCCACGTGCAGCGCGCGGCAGCCGCCGAGATTGAGCATCGGAAAGGGGTGGATGTGCTCGTCATCGCGGCAGCGGACGATAGCGCGCTTGCCGTCCTTGGGCATGATGAAGGAAAGGGAGGACTGGTTGACCTTCCGCCCGTGCAGCGAGATCGCGTATTTCGCGCACATGTCCTGGAACATGCGTCCCAGCCAGTCATTGGCCGCGGTGGCGATGAGATCCGGCACGATGCCGAGCTTGGCGCAGCAAAACGCCGCCGTCACCGCGTTGCCGCCGAAGGAAACGGCGTAGTCCGAAGCCACGTGCTTCTCGTCCCCGGTCGGCATGTGGTCGGTGATGAAGACGACGTCGATATAGGTCTGTCCGATGAAGAGAGCCTGCATTGCTTGTCCGTCATGCGCTTTGTGGTCCAGGCCGGCGCGCGTACTGTAGCACCGGTTCCGCTCGGGGATCGCTGAAATTATTCGCAAATCTGCCGCCCCAAGCGCTTGAGGTCAGCATGGGGCCGGAATACGACCATCACCGGGCAATGCCAAGCCCGGACAAACGCCGTGTTTCGGCGCATTGGTTCCAGGTCAACAAAGGGTCGATCACATGGGGGAGATATGATCACTGGCCTCGATCACATCGTCGCTCTGGTCAGGGATATCGGTGCAGCCAAGGCGGCCTACCAGACGCTGCTCGCCCGCGCCCCGGCCTGGCAGAACTCCGGCGAGGGCGCCGACCGGGTGCTGTTCACCCTCGAGAACATGACGATCGAGTTGATGGCGCCGAGCGGTTTCAGCGTCACCGCCGACCGCATGCGCGCGCTGCTCGACGACCACGAGGGCGTGCTCGCCAGCCTGTGCTTTCGTGTCGCGGACATGAGCAAAATGCACCGGCGGCTGGGGCGGGTGGCCTTGAGTCCGGATCCGGTCGCCGAGGTCGAAAGCAGCGATTCGGAAACAGGCAATGTCCTGTACTGGAAGCGCACGCGCGCCGCCACGGAACTCACGCGCGGCGTGCGCATGTTCTTCCTCGAGCTGGCCGACGAGCGTCCGCTTTCGCGAGCGACCGACGTCGCGCCGATCGACGCGCTCGATCACGTCGTGATCACCACCGAGGATTCCGAACGCGCCGCCGCGCTCTACGGCGCACGGCTCGGCCTCGATTTGGCGCTCGACCGCTCGCACCAGGATTGGGGCCAGCTGATGTTCTTCCGCTGCGGCGATCTCATTGTCGAGGTGGTGCGCCGACCGGTCGCCGGGGGTGACCTCGCGCATGACCGTCTGTGGGGCCTGAGCTGGCGGGTCGCCGACATCGACGCCACGCGCGCCCGCCTGATCGCCGCCGGCCTCGACGTCACTGAGGTCCGCAACGGCCGCAAGCCGGGCACGCGGATCATGACGGTGCGGAATGGGACCTGCGGGATTCAGACGGTGCTGCTGGAGCGCTCGCCGAAGCCGGTGGATTGATTCTGTCATTCCGGGGCGGCGCGAGGCGACGAGCCCGGAATCCATTCATCCACCGTCCCTGCAAGCACAATGGATTCCGGGCTCGCGCCCAAGAGGCGCGCCCCGGAATGACGGAGCCAACCGGCAACCTTGCGTTCTCAAACGCCCGCCCACGTGTTACACGCGTCTTGTAAGCACCCCAGCGAGCATCCGGTTTGGCGAAGGCAAAGCGAACTCTGAAATGGCAGCGCGACCCCGAGGGGATGCGGCTGCGCATTCTCGAAGCCGCCAAGCAGGAGTTTTCCGCCCATGGCCTCGCCGGCGCGCGCGTCGACCGCATCGCGGCCAAGGCCGGCGCCAACAAGCGCATGCTCTACTATCACGTCGGCAACAAGGACGAGCTCTATCTCGCCGTGCTCGAAGGCGCCTATGACAAGATCCGCAGCGAGGAGCGGGGGCTCGATCTCGAGCATCTCGATCCCCCCGAGGCGATCCGCCGGCTGATCGAGTTCACCTGGAATTACTTCCTGCGCAATCCCGAGTTCCTGTCGCTGCTGCAGACCGAGAACCTCGCGCGCGCCAAACACCTGAAGAAATCGACCAAGGTCAAGTCGATGCATTCGCCCTTCGTCGAGATGATCCGCACCGTGGTGCGCCGCGGCGTCGACAGCGGCGATTTCCAGGTCGCGGTCGATCCGGTGCAGCTCTACATTTCGATCGCGGGGCTGTGCTTCTTCTATCTCTCGAACTCGGCGACACTCAGCGTGATCTTCGGCCGCGATCTGCTGGACAAGAAAGCCAAGGACGAGCGGCTGGCGCATATGGTCGGGTTGGTGCTCGCTGCGCTGACGGGACAGTCGTTCGCGCTGTTCGAGATTGCCAAGGCGCCGAAGCCGCGGACAGCTATGGTGCAGCCGGTTTAGGTCGTAGCTCGGATGGAGCGATTTGCTCCGTCATTGCGAGCGCAGCGAAGCAATCCAGAACTCTTTCCGCGGCGGCAGTCTGGATTGCTTCGCTGCGCTCGCAATGACGCGAGTGGAGGCAGCCGTGCACCTACTCCGCTCTCGTGCCCCGGCTCTGCGCAACACCGCTTCGCGCTGCAGCGCGTCCGGGACACGGAGGCGATCATCCCATCTCCAAACCACCCCGGGAACCGCCGCAAAACGTCACAGGGAAAGCTCTGGACAGTATTTATCCAACGGGTTAATTTCTCCGACAACGAACAACAATGCCGGGAGTGAAAATTGGCCGAGCTGAAGCAGCAAGGTGCGCTGTCCAGGATGCTGAATGCGGCCTGGATTCGGCCGTTCTTGTTCCTTGTCTTCATCATCGTTGCCTGGGATCTCGCCATCCGGCTGTTCAAAATCCCCGCCTACCAGATCCCGGCGCCCCTCGACGTCGTCGCCGTGCTGCGCACCGAATGGCCGGAACTGCTGCGCCAGTCATGGCCGACCACCTATGCGACCGTCTGTGGTTTTGCGCTGTCTGCGCTGTTCGGCATTCCGATCGCGATGTTGATTGCGGGCTCGAGGACGGTGGAGAGCTACGTTTATCCGCTGCTGGTGTTCTCGCAATCCGTGCCCAAGATCGCGATTGCCCCGCTGTTCGTGGTCTGGTTCGGCTTCGGCATCATTCCGAAAGTGATCTCGGCGTTCCTGCTCGGCTTCTTTCCCGTGGTGGTCTCGGCCGTGCAGGGCTTCAAATCGGTCGATCCTGATATGGTCGACCTCGCCCGCGCCATGCAGGGCAGCCGCTTCCAGGTGTTCCGTGCCGTGAACCTGCCGCACGCGCTGCCGGCGATCTTCTCAGGCCTCAAGGTGTCGGTGACGCTCGCGGTGGTCGGTGCCGTCGTCGGCGAGTTCGTCGGGTCCAATTCCGGCATCGGTTACGTGATGCAGCGCTCGATCGGTACCTTCGACCTGCCGACGATGTTCGCAGCCCTGGTCATCCTCGCGCTGCTCGGCGTGATCCTGTTCTGGATCGTCGACCGGGTCGAGAAGCTGGTCATTCCCTGGCATGTCAGCCAGCGCGAGGACGTGATTTTCGCATCCTGACCAAAGCAACGAACGGCCACCAACGGCCGACGCAACAAACGACAAGGGAGAGTGATGATGAAGCGGTTGATCTGGGCTGTCTCAGCGGTGCTGATGGCGTTTGCAGTTGCGCCCGCGCAGGCGGCCGACAAGGTCGTGCTGATGCTCAACTGGTACGTCTATGGCGAGCACGCGCCGTTCTATTACGGCAAGGCCAAGGGCATCTACGCGGCCGAGGGCATCGACCTCGAGATCCAGGAAGGCCGCGGCTCGGCCGCGACCACGCAGGCCGTCGCCGCCAAGACTGCCGATTTCGGCTATGTCGACGTCCCCACCATGATGCGCGCCGCGATCAAGGGCGCGCCCGTGGTTGCGACCGGCGTGCTGCTGCAGACCAGCCCGATGTCCGCCATGGGCTTTGCCGACAAGAACATCAGGAAGCCCGAGGACATCAAGGGGAAGACGGTGGCGATCACGCCAGCGGACTCCATGACCCAGATCTGGCCGCTGTTCCTGAAGAAGACCGGGCTGAAGGAGAGCGACTTCAAAACCGTTGCCGGCGACGGCCAGACCAAGCTCAACGCCGTCATCAACGGCCAGGCTGATCTCCTGCTCGGCTATGTCATGGACCAGTCGATGAAGATCAAGGACGCCACCGGCAAGGACGTCTACCCGATCAAGTTCGCCGACTACGGCATCAACATGGTTTCGTCCGGCATCATCGCCAACACCGACTATGTGAAGGCCAATGCCGACCTCGTCCGCCGCTTCATGTCGGCGACGACGAAGGCGGTCGAAGCTGCCGAGAAGGAGCCGAAGGCTGCGGCGCAGTCGATCCTCGATGCCAACCCCAAGGGCGGCAAGATCGACACGCTGACGCAGGGCTTCGAGCTGACCATTCCGCTCTACCGGACCGCAGAGACCAAGGGCAAGCGGCCGTTTCAGGTCACCGACCAGAACATGACCGACAGCGTCAACCTGATGGTCGAATATGGCGGGCTCGATGCCAAGGCCAAGGAGAACCCGAAGGCCTTCTACACCAATGACTATCTTCCGAAGAGCGGCTCGTGAAACCTGCGACAGTCATGAGTGAAGCCGCGCAGCCGGCCGCGCATCTGAGACTGGTGAGCGACCGGGCTGCCGGCGAGGCGTCGGGCATCAAGCTGTCCGGCGTGTCGAAGACCTACCGGACGCGCGACGGCGACGTGCCGTCGCTGCGTCCGCTCGACTTCCACATCAATGACGGCGAGTTCTTTGTCGTGGTCGGCCCGAGTGGCTGCGGCAAGTCCACACTGCTGAAGCTGATCTCCGGTCTGCTGCCGCCGACGTCAGGCGAGATCCTGGTCGAGGGCGAGAAGGTGACGAAGCCACATGGCAATGTCGGCATCGTCTTCCAGAACGCTCTGCTGCTGCCGTGGCGCAACATCCTCTCCAACGTGATGCTGCCGATCGACATGAAGCGGCTGCCGCGACAAAAATATCTCGATCGCGCCAAGGCGCTGTTGAAGATGGTCGGGCTCGAAGGCTTCGAGAAGAAACTGCCCTGGCAGCTCTCGGGTGGCATGCAGCAACGCGCCTCGATCTGCCGCGCGCTGGTGCATGACCCAAAAATCATGCTGATGGACGAGCCATTCGGCGCGCTCGACGCGCTGACGCGCGAGCGCATGAATGTCGAGCTGATGCGGATTCAGCGCGAGACCAGGAAGACGGTGCTGCTGATCACGCATTCGATTCCGGAAGCCGTGTTCCTCGCCGACCGCGTGCTCGTCATGACCGAGCGTCCCGGTGCGATCGCCGCCATCTACGACGTGCCGCTGCCGCGCCCGCGCTCACTGGATGTGATGGCCGACCCGGTGTTCACCGAACTCGTGCAGCGCATCCGCAAGCACTTCTTCTCGCAAGGGGCATTGGATTAGGTGGTCATCGTGTTCACTGACCAGGCTATATGCACGGTGCGCTCCCTCCCCCGCTTGCGGGGGAGGGTTGGGGAGAGGGTGTCTCCGCTCGCGACAACCCCCCAGATGAGAAAACTCTCACCCGGCGCGATGCGCCGACCTCTCCCGCAAGCGGGAGAGGCGAGCCGCCCGCGGCAATACTGCTCGCATCAAGTTAACCTCTTATCGCTGTAACACCATGGCCTCCCGCCTGAAGCTGCGAGACATCGCCTTCTTCGAACGGCCCGTGCATTTCGCGCGGCCGTTCCGCTTTGGCGCGATCACGATCAACGCGACGCCGCAACTGTTCGTGCGGGTGGAGATCGAGGTCGAGGGCAGAGGCACCGCGGTCGGCGCCAGCGCCGAGTTGCTGGTGCCGAAATGGTTCGACAAGAGGCCTGAGCTTTCGCCCGCACAGACGGTGGACGGCTTGCGCCGGTCGCTTGTGAACGCGCGCGGGCTCTATCTTGCGCAGACGGAATTTCAGACGGCGTTCGCTCTGCACGCCGCCTGCATCGGCGCCCAGGTTGCAGCTTGCGCGAAAGCGGACATTCCGCCGCTTGCGGCCGTCTACGGTCCCGCCGAAATCGACAAGGCCATTCTGGACGCGCTGCTGCGGTGCGCCGGGACCAATGTCTTCGATGGCATGGCCGCCAACATCGCGGGAATCGATTCGCGGCTGTCGAGGGATCTGCAGGATGCGGACATCACGAACTTTCTCGCGGGCCGCAAACCTCTCTCCCGCGTCGCCGTCAGGCATACGGTCGGCCTCGACGATACGATCGAAGGCGAGGGCGGGGTGGCCGATGCGCGCGAGAACGCAGGCGCAAATTACTTCAAGCTGAAATTGTCGGGCGATCCGGCAGCCGATGCAGCGCGATTGGCACGGATCGTGAAGGAACTCGATGCGCTCGGACGCGAACTCAAGGTCACGCTCGACGCCAACGAACAATATGCAGACCTTGAAGCTCTTCAGGCGCTGATGGTACGGCTCGATGCCGACGCCGCGTTGCGGCCGATTGCTTCGCGCTTGCTGTATGTCGAACAGCCGATGCCACGCGACATCACCCGGCAGTCGCCGCTCGGTTCGCTGGCCGCGCGCGGCTTCATCATCGACGAGGCCGATGATTCCTATGACGCCTTCCCGGCGGCGCGGGCGCTGGGCTATCGCGGCATCTCCTCGAAATCCTGCAAGGGGCTCTACAAGTCCATTGTCAACGCGACCCGCGCTGCAAAATGGACGACGGCTGCCGAGACGTTCTTCATCACCGGCGAGGACCTGACCTGCCAGGCGGGCCTCGCCGTGCAGCAGGATCTCGCGCTCGGCGCCCTCATCGGCGTCACCCATGCCGAGCGCAACGGCCATCATTACGTCGACGGCTTCGGCGACACGCCGGCCGCCGAGGCTGCGGCCTTCGCCGCCGCGCATCCCGATCTCTATGCCGATGCCGGGCAGGGCATCCGCCTCTCGATTCACGACGGCGATCTCCTGACGGGATCGCTCAACACAACGGGCTTTGCGACGTCGGTCCATCCGGACTGGTCGGCGCTTCGTCCGCTCGAACAGCCGAAATCACTTCAGGAGAATCCGGCATGACCACCCAACGCCTCGGTCTCATCATGAACGGCGTCACCGGCCGCATGGGGCTCAACCAGCATCTGATCCGCTCGATCGTCGCGATCCGCGACCAGGGCGGTGTCCGCCTCAAGAACGGCGATCGCGTCATGCCCGATCCGATCCTGGTCGGCCGAAGCGCCGAGAAGGTCGAGGCGCTCGCCAAGCGCTTCAATATCACGCGCTGGACCACCGACCTCGATGCGACGCTCGCCGACAAGAACGACACCATGTTCTTCGATGCTGCGACCACGCAGGCACGGCCGGGTCTTCTGACCCAGGCCATCAATGCCGGCAAGCACGTCTATTGCGAAAAGCCGATCGCAACCAATTTCGAGGAGGCACTCGAAGTCGTCAAGCTTGCCAATTCGAAGGGCGTCAAGCACGGCACGGTGCAGGACAAGCTGTTCCTGCCCGGCCTGAAGAAGATCGCTTTCCTACGCGATTCCGGCTTCTTCGGCCGCATCCTCTCGGTGCGCGGCGAGTTCGGCTATTGGGTGTTCGAAGGCGGCTGGCAGGAGGCGCAGCGGCCGTCCTGGAATTATCGCGACGAGGACGGCGGCGGCATCATCCTGGACATGGTCTGCCACTGGCGCTACGTGCTCGACAATCTGTTCGGTGAGGTCGAGAGCGTGATGTGCATCGGCACGACAGACATTCCCGAGCGCTATGACGAGCAGGGCAAGAAGTACAAGGCAACCGCGGACGATTCCGCCTACGCGACCTTCCAGCTCAAGGGCGGCGTCATCGCCCACATCAACATGTCCTGGGTGACGCGCGTCTATCGCGACGATCTCGTCACCTTCCAGGTCGACGGCACGCTCGGCTCGGCGGTCGCCGGCCTCACCGACTGCATGATTCAGGCGCGGCAGGCGACCCCGAGGCCGGTCTGGAATCCCGACGAGAAGCGGCTGCATGATTTCTACGGCGACTGGCAGAAGCTGCCGGACAACGTCGCTTACGACAACGGCTTCAAGGAACAGTGGGAGATGTTCATCCGCCACGTCTACGAGGATGCTCCCTACAAGTTCACGCTGCTCGAAGGCGTCAAGGGCGTACAGCTCGCCGAATGCGCGCTGAAGAGCTGGAAGGAGCGGCGCTGGATCGACGTCGCCCCGATCAAGGTCTGAAGTCAATTGGATAAGTCGCGATGGTTGCCAAGTCGTCATTGCGAGCGAAGCGAAGCAATCCAGAATCTTTCCGCAGAGGCAGTCTGGATTGCTTCGTCGCTTCGCTCCTCGCAATGACGGGGAGAGGTCTGAAATCATGAACAAGCCCGTCCAGCCGATGTCATCCCTGTCTTTGAAGCTGCCGAAAGCCGATCGCTCGATCGAGACCTACCGGCTCGCGGCATCGCGGTCGTTCCCCGCAAAGCTCGAAGGCACGCTGAATCGTATCGCCTTCTCGGCCGTTCACACGGTCGTTGATCCCTTTGCCGACAACGATCCCTGGCTGTCGGCTGCCGTCGACTGGGACAGGACCATCGCTTTCCGCGAGCATGTCTGGGACCTCGGCCTCGGTGTTGCCGAAGCCATGGACACCGCGCAGCGCGGCATGGGGCTGGACTGGCCGACCTCGCTGGAGCTGATCACGCGCTCGGTAGGCGCCGCCAGGCGCCGCAACGCGCTGGTGTTCTCCGGCGCGGGCACCGATCATCTCGCGGTCGAAGATGCCAGGAGCCTCGACGACGTGATCCGCGCCTATGAGGAGCAGATCTCGGAAGTCGAAAAAGTCGGCGGCCGCATCATCCTGATGGCCTCGCGCGCGCTGGCCAAGCTCGGCCGCAACGCGGATGACTATGCCAAGGTCTACGATCGCGTGCTGTCGCAGGTCCGCGAGCCCGTGATCATCCATTGGCTCGGCGACGTGTTCGATCCCGCGCTGACGGGCTATTGGGGCACTGGTGATCTTGACCGGGCGATGGATACGGCCGTCGCCATCATCAACGGCAATGCCGCCAACGTCGACGGCGTCAAGGTTTCGCTGCTCGACAAGCAGCGCGAGATCGACATGCGCCGCCGCCTCGACAAGCGCATCAAGATGTACACCGGCGACGATTTCAATTACGCGGAACTGATCGCCGGGGACAGCGAAGGCTTTTCCCACGCGCTGCTCGGCATCTTCGACGCGATCGCGCCGGCAGCATCCTACGCGCTGTCGCGGCTGGCGGCTGGCGACGAGGCCGGTTTTCACGACGTGCTAGGGCCGACCGTGCCGCTGTCGCGCCATATCTTCAAGGCGCCTACGCGGTTCTACAAGACCGGCGTGGTGTTCATGGCGTATCTCAACGGCCATCAGGACCATTTCACCATGGTCGGCGGGCAGGAGAGTACGCGCTCCACGCTGCATCTGGCCGAACTGTTCCGTCTGGCCGATAAGGCCGGCCTGCTCGCAAACCCTGAACTCGCGACGCAGCGGATGAAGACCGTGCTCGCCACCCACGGTATCGAATCCTGATGCGCGATTTCTCGTCCGACCACCGCTGGCTGTCGCTCAACACGGCGACCGTCCGCAAGCAGGGTGACCTCGTCGCGATCATCGATGCCTGCGCGAAGCAGGCTATTCGCGCCATCGATCCCTGGCGCGACCAGGTCGCCGCCGTGGGTCTCGACCGTGCCGCGCGCGCGGTGCGTGATGCCGGCCTTGAATTGTCGGGCTATTGCCGCGGCGGCATGTTCACCTCGGACGCATCGCGCCGGAGTGAAGTGCGCGACGACAACAAGCGCTGCGTCGACGAAGCCAAGGCGTTGGGCGCGCCCTGCATCGTTCTCGTCGTCGGCGGCCTGCCGCAATATTCGCGGCCCGGTAGCGAGGCGTCGAAGGACATTGCGGCAGCGCGCGGACAGGTCGAAGAGGCGCTGGCCGAGATGCTCGACTATGCGCGACAGGCAAACCTGCCGCTGGCCATCGAGCCCCTACATCCAGCCTATGCGGCCGATCGCGCCTGCGTGAACACGACGAAGCAGGCGCTCGATATCTGCGATCGGCTCGATCCTGCCCGCAGCGGCATGATCGGCGTCGCGCTCGATGTCTATCACATCTGGTGGGATCCGGATCTGATGGGCCAGATCGCGCGGGCCGGCAAGGATCGCCTGCTGGCCTTTCACGTCTGCGACTGGCTGGTGCCGACCAGGGACATCCTCAACGACCGCGGCATGATGGGCGACGGCGTCATCGACATCAGATCGGTGCGTGCCGCCGTCGAAGCGCAGGGCTTTGCCGGCTATTCCGAGATCGAGATATTCTCCAACGATTGGTGGGGCAAGCCGATGGACGAAGTGCTGCGCACCTGCGTTACCAGGCACAGGACGGCAGTTTAGGTACTATAGTATTGCTCACCAACTCAGCTGGATTGCTGCGATAAATCAAACCCTTGGCTACTGTGCATGGGGTTGTTTTCGCAAATTTTGCTGTGAGGCCCTCATCCGATCGTGCAGGGCACGCTCAAAAAGCCGCGAAACCGCACCCGTCCACCGCGCGTTGGCTGGCCGCTCACGGCATAGTTCGGGAAGCGCCCCAGGAAGCGCGAGATCGCAATCGCCCCCTCCAATCGGGCCAACGCCATGCCGGCACATTGATGCACACCGGTGGCGAAGGCGAGATGCCGGTTCGGCGTGCGTGCGATGTCGAAGCGTTCAGGGTCGGCAAACTGCGCAGGATCGCGGTTGGCCGCGCCAATGCACAGCGTCACCGACGTGCCGGCCTCGAGCATGACGCCGCCCAGCTCGACCGGTTCGGTGGTCATGCGGTTGCCGAGCTGGTTCGAGCTCTCGTAGCGCAGCACCTCCTCGACGGCGGTCTTGATCATGTCGGGGTTGCCGGTCAGCCGCTGCTTCTGGTCGGGATTGCGGTCCAGCGCGACGAGGCCGTTGCCGATCAGGTTGGTGGTGGTCTCGTGGCCGGCATTGAGCAGGAAGATGCAATTGTGCAGCAGTTCCTTCTCGGTCAGCCGCTCGCCATTCTCCTCGCCCTGGATCAGGCGCGTCAGCACATCGCGCTCGGGATTGCCCGGCTTGGCGCGCCGGCGCGCGACCAGCGTATCGAGATAAGCAAGGAAGTCTTTTACAGCGTTGTTGCCGCGCGTGGCCGCATCAGGCGACACCACGGGTTCGAGCGCGCCGAGGATCGCCAGTGACCACTCGCGCAGCGGCCCGCGTTCCTCATGAGGCACGTCGAGCAGATTGCCGATCACCTCGATCGGAATGGACGCCGCGAAGTCCTCGATCAGCTCGCAAGCACCCTTGGCCGCAATGGCGTCGAGCAGGCCGTCGACGAGCTTGACGATGTCAGACTCCATGCCGGCAATCGCCCGCGGCGACAGCGCGCCCATGATCAGGCGGCGGACACGGGTGTGCGATGGCGGATCGTTGAAGACGAGGCTGGTGGTGTGATGTTCGTAGAGCGGGGTGTCGCCGTATTTCGGCGCGAACTCGCGCTTCTTGTCCGAGCTGAACGATTTGGTGTTCTTGTAGGTGGTGACGAGATCGTCGTAGCGGGTCAGGAACACGGTGCCGCTGCGCAAGCGCTTGACCGGTTCGTTCTCCCGCAGTGCACGATAGGTGGGGTAGGGGTCGTCGTAAAACTGCGGCGTCAGCTTCTCGAGGTCGAAGCCTGCCGCCAGCGCCTTCGCATCTGCGTTCATCCCGTTATACTCGCCGGTTAAAGCCGTTATGCCGTTTTTGTTGTTCTGGTCGGCGCATGCATGCGTCTACAGTCTCTGCACCTTGCTAGCCGACCGGACAGGAAAATGCACGCCCACGCTGATGCCGCCGACACGGCCCCGAACTGGCCGGATGATATTTTCGCGACCCTGCAACGCTTCGATGTCAGGCAGGTGCCTTACGTGCCGGACGCCGGCCATTCGAAGCTGATCCAGCGCGTGCTGAGCTCCTCGACCATGCGCGGCATTCCGCTCACCACGGAGGAGGAGGGCGTGGCGCTGCTTGCCGGCGCCTGGGCCGGCGGCCAGCGTGGCGTCCTGCTGATGCAATCGAGTGGCGTCGGCAATTGCATCAATATGCTGTCGCTGATTCCGATCCTGCGTTTCCCCTTCCTCACGCTGGTGACCATGCGCGGCGAGTGGGGAGAGTTCAATCCGTGGCAGGTGCCGATGGGCTCGACCACGCAGGGCGTGTTCGAACTGTCGGGTGTCCAGGTGTTGCGTGCCTCAAACGCGGCCGAGGTGCCGGCCGTTCTGGAAGCCGCTGCGTCACAAGCCTACAACGCGCTCACGCCCACCGCCGTCCTGCTGTCGCAGCGCCTGATCGGCGCCAAGGTTTTCACCAAATGAGCAAGGCCAATCTCCTCGACCGCCGGCAGGTGGTGTCCACGCTGCTGGCGAACCGCAAGGACGTCGTCGCGATCGGCGGCCTCGGTGCCTCGACCAACGACATGTGCGCAGCCGGCGACCACGCCCGTAATTTCTATCTCTGGGGCGGCATGGGCGGCGCGGCGATGATTGGTCTGGGCCTCGCTCTGGCGCAGCCGAAGCTGCCGGTACTGGTCATTACCGGCGACGGCGAAATGCTGATGGGCCTGGGCAGCCTTGCCACCATCGGCCTGCAGAAGCCGGCGAACCTGTCGATCGCGGTGCTCGACAACGAGGCCTATGGCGAGACCGGCGGCCAGACCAGCCACACCTCGGCCGCCGCCGATCTCGTCGGCGTCGCCAAGGCCTGCGGCATCAAGGACAGCCAGTCGATCACGACCATGGCTGAGGTCGAGGCATTCGCCAAAGCCGTCCACGACGTCTCGGCCGGGCCGCGCTTTGCCAATATGAAGATCGATAGCGCCAGTCTGGAGCGGATCCTGCCGACCCGGGACGGGACTTACATCGTGAACCGGATCCGCAGCGACCTCGGCTTCCAGCCGATCTAGGGCGGGCCTGTCCATTCCCGCCTGCACTGAGGTCCTGCACGGACACCGTGCAGGACGGGCCAATTTCCATTGAATTAACAACGCACTCAGGTTGCGATGCAACATAGTGCTTGACTTTGACGTGGGTGAGTGGTTACTCACCGGCCTATGAGCTCATTGCGTATGACGAGCGACCTGAGGCGTCAATTGATCCTCGGTGCCGCGAAGCGCTGCTTTTCCCGACACGGCTATACCGGCACCACGACCAAGAGCGTGGCGGCCGCCGCTGCCATTTCCGAGGCGCTGCTGTTCAAGCATTTCCCGTCTAAGGCGGCGCTCTACGCCGAGATCCTGAGCGACGAATGCGAGGCGGACCCGGCCCTGATGGAGCTGCTGGAGCGGGAGCCCTCGACCGCCACCCTGGTTGAAGTCATCCGCGGCATGGTCGGGCATTTCCTCCACATCGCCGACGGTCCCGATCAGGAAGAGGCCCAGCGCCTGCGACTGATGACCACCAGCCATTTGGATGACGGCGAGTTCGCCCGTTTGCTTTATGCCAAGATCGAGAAACTGATCGGGGCGGTCTTCCTCGCCTCGCTGGAGCGAGCTGTTGCGGCGGGGGACGCGCGGCCGTTCAGCGGCGACCCGCTCAACCTGTTCTGGTTTGCGCATCACACGGTGATGACTGCGGCGCTGACCAGGCTGCCGGCCGCGCCTTGCCTCGCTTACGGCAAGGCTGAAGACCTCGAGCGGCAGCTGTGTGAGTTTCTCCTGAGGGGTATCGGACTTAACGACGCCGCAATTGCTTCGCATCTGGGCCACAATCAGGCCGCGGATGCCGGCAAGACGGCGATTGCAGAGAGCGCATGACATGAACATCGTAACCGAACACAAGATTTCGGGCGAACCGATCGACACCAAGGCTCCCAAGCGTCCGGTCCGGCCGGTGCTGTGGTTCATTATCGTCGGCACGCTCCTGGCCGTACTGGTGGGCGGCCTCGTCTGGTTCAATTTCTTCCGCGGCCAGATGATCAAGCAGTTCTTTGCCAACAACAAGCCGCCGCCGACTTTGGTGAGTGCGGCCGAGGCGAAGTCCGAGGTGGTGCCGAACCTGCTGACCGCGGTCGGCGGGCTGTTCGCCGTGCACCAGGTCGACGTCAGTGCCGACGTCAACGGCCGCGTCACCGAGATCAAGTTCGCGCCGGGCACGCGTGTCGAGGCCGGCACGCCGCTGGTGCAGCTGTTCGACGCACCGGAGCAGGGCGACCTTGCCAATTATAAGGCTCAGGCGACCGTCGCGCAGCTGTCGCTCGATCGCGCCAAGCAGCTGGCCTCGCGCCAGTTCGGTCCGCAGGCGACCGTCGATACCGCGCAGGCCGCCTACGACCAGGCGCAGGCCGGCATCGCCAAGACCGAGGCGCTGATCTCGCAGAAGCTGGTGCGCGCACCGTTCTCCGGCGATCTCGGCGTCCGCAAGGTCGAGGTCGGCCAATATCTGACCGCCGGCACGGCGATCGTGTCGCTGACCGATCTGTCGGAGCTGTGGGCCAACTTCACCGTGACGGAAAAGGACTCGGGCAACCTCAAGGTCGGCCAGACGGTCCGGCTCAAGGTCGACGCCTATCCGGGCCGCATCTTCGAAGGCAAAATCACCACGATCGAACCCCAAATCTCGACCGACACCCGCAACATCCGCGTGCAGGCGACGATCGCCAATCCGGAGAAGATCCTGAAGCCGGGCATGTTCGTGACCACCACGGTGGTGCTGCCGGACAAGCCGGCCGTGATCACCGTTCCGGAGACCGCGGTCGACTACACGCTGTACGGCGACTCCGTGTTCGTGATCACCGAGAAGAAGGAAGAGGACGGCAAGACCAGCCTCTCCGCGGTGCGCACCTTCGTGCAGACTGGCAGCCGTGTCGACGGTCGCGTCGAAATCGTCAAGGGCATCAAGCCGGGTGACAAGGTCGTCGCCGTCGGTCAGCTCAAGCTGCAATCGGGCGCCGCAGTTGCGATTTCGACCGACCCGGGCCCGCAGATCCCGGCGCAGCCGCCGCGTTACTGACAAAACACGCGCGTGATCCGGCTCGGCCGGATCACGTCTGTCGAGACATAGAATCGAGATCGCCGCGATGCGCTTTACCGACATTTTCATCAAACGACCGGTCCTGTCGGTCGTTGTCAGCCTGCTGATCCTGCTGATCGGCCTCCGCGCGGCGATGGTGCTGCCGATCCGGCAATATCCGAAGCTTTCGAACACGGTCATCAACATCACGACCGTCTATCCCGGCGCGTCCGCGGACCTGATCCAGGGCTTCATCACGACGCCGATCGAGCAGGCGGTCGCCTCCGCCGAGGGCGTCGACTACATGACCTCGTCCTCGGTGCTCGGCACCTCGACGATCCAGGTCTACATCAAGCTGAACTTCGATCCGAACCAGGCGCTCACCGAGGTGCTCGCCAAGACGAACTCGGTCAAATATTTGATCCCGAAGGAATCCAACGACCCGATCGTCACGAAGACCACGGGCCAGACCACGGCCGTGATGTATCTCGGCTTCTCCTCGGAGGAGCTGTCGGGCTCGGCGATCTCCGATTATCTGACCCGCGTGGTGCAGCCGGTGCTGTCGACCGTCGACGGCGTCGCGTCGGCCGACATTCTGGGCGGCCAGACCTTTGCGATGCGGCTGTGGCTCGATCCCATGAAGATGGCCGGCCGCAACGTCTCATCGGCGGACGTGGCCGCGGCGATCCAAGCCAACAACTTCCAGTCGGCGGCGGGCCAGACCAAGGGCTATCTGATCGTTTCCAACATTTCGACGAACACCAGCCTGACAGACGTCAATCAGTTCAGGAAGATGATCGTCAAGGCCAAGGACGGCGGCTTCGTACGGATGGAGGATATCGCCACCGTCGAGCTTGCCGCGCAGAGCACGGATGCGAGCGTCGCCTTCAATGGCGAGCATGCGATCTTCATCGGCGTGAACGCGACGCCGCAAGGCAACCCGCTGACGCTGGTCAAGGGCGTGCGTGCGCTGTTCCCGGAACTCGAGCGCAATCTGCCGCCGTCGATGAAGATGAAGGTCGCCTACGACTCGACCAAGTTCATTCAATCCTCGATCGACGAGGTGGAGAAGACGCTGGGCGAAGCCGTGATCATCGTGATCGTGGTCATCTTCCTGTTCCTGGCCTCGCTCCGCTCCGTCATCATTCCGGTCGTCACGATTCCGCTGTCGATGATCGGCGTCTGTACGTTGATGCTGGCGCTGGGCTTCAGCTTCAACTTGCTGACGCTGCTGGCGATGGTGCTCGCGATCGGCCTCGTGGTCGACGACGCCATCGTCGTCGTGGAGAACATCCATCGACATCTGGAGGAGGGGAAAACGCCCGTCCAGGCGGCGGTGGAGGGCGCGCGCGAAATCGTCGGTCCCGTCATCTCCATGACCATCACGCTCGCCGCGGTGTATGCGCCGATCGGCTTCCTTGGCGGTCTCACCGGCTCGCTGTTCCGCGAATTCGCCTTTACGCTTGCGGGCTCGGTGATCGTGTCAGGCGTGATCGCGCTGACGCTGTCACCGATGATGTGCTCGGTGCTGCTCAAGAACACCGAGGAGGGCCGCTTCGCCAAGCTCGTGAACCGCGTGTTCGGCGCGCTGACGCGGTGGTATGGCCGCAGGCTCGACCGTTCGCTGGATTACAAGGCGATTACCGGCCTGTTCGCGATCACGATCCTCGGGCTCGTGGGCTTCCTCTATATGCACACCTCGAAAGAGCTGGCGCCTGAAGAAGACCAGGGCATCGTGTTCGCGGTGACCAAGGCGCCGAAATACGCCAACATCGACTATGTCGATTTTTACGGCGAGAAGCTCGACAAGGAATTCCAGAAATTCCCCGAGACCGATCTGCGCTTCGTGCTGAACGGCATCAACGGTCCACAAGGCGGCATCGCCGGCATGTTGCTCAAGCCCTGGGATGAACGCAAACGTTCGGCAATCCAGTTGAAGCCGCTGGTCCAGGCCGAGCTCTCGAAGATCGAAGGCGTGCAGGCCTTCGCTTTCAACCTGCCGCCGCTGCCCGGCGGGCCGGGCGGGCTGCCGGTGCAGATGGTGATCAATTCCACCGCCGGCTTCCAGGCGGTGTTCGAGCAGATGGAGAAGCTGAAGGACGCTGCGCGCAAGAGCGGCATGTTCATCGTCTCCGACAGCGACCTCGCCTATAACCAGCCCAACGTGGAGGTCACGATCGACCGCACCAAGGCGCAGGATCTGGGTGTCAACATGCAGAACCTCGGCAGCACGCTCGCGGTTCTGCTTGGTGGCAACTACATCAACCGCTTCAATCTCGAAGGCCGTTCCTATCAGGTGATCCCGCAGGTGCCGCGCAGCAGCCGGCTCTCGCCGGAATCGCTCGGTGGCTATTACGTTACGACCAACACGGGCCAGCAGCTTCCGCTGTCGACCGTGGTTTCGGTCAGGACCAAGACCGCCCCGAATTCGCTGACCCACTACAACCAGCTCAATTCGGCGACGTTCTCGGCCGTGCCGATGCCCGGCGTGACCGTCGGTGCGGCTGTGGACTTCCTCGAGGGCGAGGCCAAGAAGCTGCCGGCCGGCTTCAGCCACGACTATCTCGCGGATAGCAGGCAGTACGTGCAGGAAGGCAACCAGCTCGCGATCACCTTCGGTTTCGCGCTGATCATCATCTTCCTGGTGCTGGCGGCGCAGTTCGAGAGCTTGCGTGACCCGTTCGTGATCATGATCTCGGTTCCGATGGCGATCGTGGGTGCGCTGATCCCGCTGTTCTTCGGCATGGCGACGATGAACATCTACACCCAGGTCGGTCTGCTCACCCTGGTCGGCCTGATCACCAAGCACGGCATCCTGATGGTGGAGTTCGCCAACGAGCTCCAGGTCAACGAGCGGCTCGATCGCCGCTCGGCCATCGAGATGTCAGCCCGCATTCGTCTCCGTCCGATCCTGATGACCACGGCTGCGATGGTGACCGGCCTCATTCCGCTGCTGACCGCAACCGGCGCGGGCGCGGCCAGCCGCTTCTCGATCGGCCTGGTCGTCGTGGCCGGCATGTCGATCGGCACGCTGTTCACGTTGTTCGTACTGCCTGCCGTTTACGTGGTTCTTGCCACTGACCATCGCGCGGCGGCAGATTCCGAACGGAACAAGCAGGTCAGCGAGTTCGACCTCGACTCCAAGGCCCTGCGGCCGACCTGAAGCCGCTAGCTAGCAAGCGAACCAGAGGGCGGCAGCGGCGAGGTTCGCTGCCGCCCTTTTCTTTGTGGGCCCGTTCGAGCTTGTTGCCGCCCAAGAGACAAGAGCCGGTCTTCTTGCTAGGTTCCCGCTCCATGAGCCTCTCCCTCCATCCGGACACGCCGCAAGCCAGCATGCTGCCAAGCCAAGCTCCGGCTGACGCGGCGGCGAGACGGGGGATCACGACCCGGCTCTTCACCAAATACGTCGCGCTGTTCGTCGCGGTCGTCGCGATTGCGCTGCTGGCCAATGGCCTGTTCGAGGTCTTTTTCTACTATCGCGAGCACAAGGCCTCGCTGATCCGGGTCCAGCATGAGCAGGCCGAGGCGGCCGCGGCCAAGATCGGCCAGTTCGTCAAGGAGATCGAGAGCCAGCTCGGATGGACCACACAACTGCCGTGGTCAGCGGGCTCGATCGAGCAGCGCCGCTTCGATGCACTGCGGCTGCTGCGTCAGGTGCCTGCCATCACCGAGCTCGCCCAGGTCGATTCATCCGGGAAGGAGCGGCTGCGGGTCTCGCGGCTGGCGATGGACTCGATCGAGAGCGGGATCGACCTGTCGGGCGATCCGAAGTTCACCGAAGCAGTCGCGCACAAGGTCTATTACGGCCCGGTTTATTTCCGCAGGGAGTCCGAACCCTATATGACGCTGGCCTTGGCCGGCGCGCGCAAGGATGCCGGCGTCAGCATCGCCGAAGTCAATCTCAAGCTGATCTGGGACGTGGTTTCGCAGATCAAGGTCGGCGAGCACGGGCACGCTTATGTGGTCGGCCCGGAAGGGCGCCTGATCGCGCATCCCGACATCAGTCTCGTGCTGCGCAACACCGACATGTCCGGGCTCGCGCAGGTGCGCGCCGCGCAGGCTGCCGGCGGCGCCATGCCGGACGCGCTCGAGGAAGCGCGCAACATCCAGGGTCAGAAGGTCCTGACCGCCTCGGCACCGATCGCGCCGCTGCACTGGACCATGTTCGTTGAGCTCCCGGTCGAAGAGGCCTATGCATCGCTCTACGCCTCGCTGCAGCGGCTCGCGATCGTGCTGCTCGCAGCATCCATCTTCGCGGTGCTCGCCGGGATATTTCTGGCGCGCCGCATGGTCGGGCCGATCCAGGCGCTGCGCAGCGGCGCCGAACGGATCGGCGGTGGCGACTTCTCCCAGCGCATCTCGATCCGGACGGGCGACGAGCTCGAAGGGCTCGCCGACCAGTTCAACGACATGGGCGCGCGCTTGCAGGAATCCTATGCGGACCTGGAAAAGAAGGTCGAGCAACGGACGGCAGAACTCCGGCAATCGCTCAACGACCTGCGCACCGCTCAGCACCGCCTGGTCCAGACCGAGAAGCTCGCCTCGCTCGGCCAGCTCACCGCCGGCATCGCTCACGAGATCAAGAACCCGCTCAACTTCGTCAACAATTTCTCCGCAGTCTCGACCGAGCTGATCGACGAGCTCAAGGAGGCCCTGCAATCGGCCGCGCTTGACGGCAAGACCAGGGGTGAGGTCGACGAGCTGACCGGCATGCTCAGGAGCAATCTCGAGAAGGTGGTGCAGCACGGAAAGCGCGCCGATTCCATCGT
Source organism: Bradyrhizobium sp. MOS003 (assembly GCF_003020125.1). Taxonomy (GTDB): domain Bacteria; phylum Pseudomonadota; class Alphaproteobacteria; order Rhizobiales; family Xanthobacteraceae; genus Bradyrhizobium. The sequence continues at coordinate 210,853 of NZ_PYFW01000003.1, forward strand.
CAGGAACATGCTATTGCATTCGCGCGAGGGTTCCGGCGAGCATCGGGCCGTCGACATCAATGTGATCGTGGAGGAGAGCCTCAATTTAGCCTATCACGGCGCACGCGCCGAACGTCCGTCCTTCAACGTCACGCTCCAGCGCACGTTCGATCCCGCCGCCGGCATGGTCGACATCCATCCGCAGGAGATGACGCGGGTGTTCCTCAACCTGATCTCGAATGGCTTCTATGCCACTGCCAAGCGCAAGGAGAGCGAGGGTGAGGCCTTCGAGCCGACCTTGAGCGCGGCAACCAAGGACTTGGGCGGCAGGGTCGAAATCCGGATCCGCGACAATGGCACGGGAATTCCCCCCGAGGTGAAGGAGAAGATGTTCAATCCCTTCTTCACCACCAAGCCGGCCGGCGAGGGCACCGGGCTCGGTCTGTCCATGAGCCACGATATCGTCGTGAAGCAGCACGGCGGCACCATCGACGTGAACACCGCACCAGGTGTATTCACCGAGTTCATCATCACCCTGCCGCGCACGATGGCGGCGGAGGGCATTTCCGGAGGCAAGTCGTGAACGTTTACATCCTGGTCGTCGACGACGAGCCCGATGTCGAGGCGCTGTTCCGGCAGCAGTTCCGGCGCGAGCTGCGCGCCGGCCGCTTCCAGATGGAGTTCGCCTCCTCTGCAACCGATGCGCTCAAGCGGGCCGCCGAGGTTCGCGATCCCTCGTTGATCCTGATCCTGTCCGACATCAACATGCCCGGCATTAGTGGGCTCGACATGCTGCCGAAAGTACGTGCCGCACATCCGGACGTTCCCGTCATCATGATTACGGCCTATGGCGACGCCGAGACGCGACGCAAGGCGATCGAGCGCGGCGCCGTCGGACTCTTGACCAAGCCGATCGACTTCGCGCTCCTGCGACAGGAGATCGACACGAGGCTCGAGCAAGCCGCATGAGCGCGACCATCCTCTTCGTCGACGACGAGCCGGACCTCGAAGCGCTGGTCCTGCAAAAGTTTCGCAGGCAGATCCGCGACGGACAGGTCACCATCATATTCGCCCGCGACGGTGTCGAGGCGCTGGCCTTGCTCGAGCAGAATCCCGAAGTCGACATGGTGGTCTCCGATATCAACATGCCCCGGATGGACGGGCTATCGCTGCTCGCGAAACTCCAGGAGGCCGAGGACAAGAAGTCGACCATCATCGTCTCGGCCTATGGCGACATGAGCAACATCCGCACCGCCATGAACCGCGGGGCGTTCGACTTCCTGACCAAGCCAATCGACTTCGCCGATCTGGAAGCGACGATCGAGAAGACCATCCGCCATATCGAGATGCTGCGCGAGGTGCGGCGCCGGCAGGCGGAAGCCGAGCGCGCGCATGCGGCGCTATCGCGTCATTTCTCGCCCGAGCTTGCCAGGCGTCTGGCGGCCGGCAGCGACGGCGAGGGGATCGAAGTTCAATGGCGCGATGTCGCCACCATCTTCACCGATATCACTGGCTTCACTTCGTTGGTCGAAACCGCGTCGCCCGAGACGTTGGGCAAGCTGCTCAACGAGTATGTCGGCGGCATGACTGAAGTCGTCTTCGGACATGAAGGCACGGTCGCGAAGATCATCGGCGACGCGATCCAGGTTCTGTTCAACGCGCCCGGCGACCAGCCGGATTATGCCACGCGTGCGGTCGCCTGCGCCCATGAGCTCGATGCCTGGGCGCAGGGCTTTCGCGCGCGCCAGAGCGCCATCGGCGTCACCTTCGGTGCCACCCGCATCGGCATTCACGCCGGCCCGGCGTTGGTCGGCAATTTCGGCGGCAATCGCTTCTTCGACTACACCGCGTATGGGGACTCCATCAACATTGCGGCACGGCTGGAGGCCGCCAACAAGCATCTGGGTACCCGCATCTGCGTCAGCGCCAGCATCGCAGAGGCGGCCGAGAATTTTCAAGGCCGCCCCGTGGGCGAGCTGATGCTGCGCGGACGCAGCGAGCCGTTGCGCGCGTTCGAGCCGCTGCAGCAGGCTAAATTCGAAGCGCCGGAAACGGCTCTGTATTCCGAGGCTTTCGCCAAGATGGAGGCCGGTGATGTCGCGGCCATGCCGGCCTTCGCCGCACTGGTCGGCATGCACGCCGACGATTCCCTGGCCGGCTTTCACCTGAGGCGCCTGCTCAACGGCGCCAACGGCATTCGCATGCAACTGGAATAGGAGTTCGTCATGGTTCGCGAATTTTCTGCAGGCAATTACCGCTTCATTCCGTCCGTGTTTCAATATTCGGCAGGTGCCGTCGCGGATGACGGTTACGAGATCGAACGCGTTCGCTTCGACCGTCTGGTGCCGCTTGCGGAGGGGTTTGCGCTGGTCGCAAAGTTCATCCAGGACGCAGGGCGGCCGCTGACGGCGTTCTGCGCCTGCGAGCTGCGTTCGCCGGCGGCCTTCAGCGAAGAGGGTTTTCGCGCGTTCAACCTGCATTACGTAAAGACGCTGTCGGAATGGGGCATCTTCGACGGCACCACCAACCCGGTGGCGCGCAGCAATGTCTGTCCGGAGATCGATCCGCCGGCCGAGCCGTCGTTCTATGCGTTCTCGTTCACCCGGCCGACCCGCTCGAAAGGGCCGTCCTTCGTGATATCTGGCGGTGCCGAGGCGCGCGAGGGCAGCGGCACCTATGTCGAGCGTACCGTGCGCTATCGCGACCTCAGCCCGGAGGGGCTGCGGGAGAAGGTGCGCTTCACCACGACGTCGCAGATGGAGGCTCGGATGGCGGCCTTCGGCTTCGGCTGGAGCGACACGACCGCGGTGCAGGCCTATTCCGTGCACGATTTCCACCACGCGCTCGTCGACGAACTGGTGCGCCGCGGCGCGTTGCGCTCGGGCCTGACCTGGCATTTTGCCCGGCCGCCGGTGGTCGATCTGGAATACGAGATGGATTGCCGCCGGGTGTTGCGCGAGGTGGTGATTTAACGCTGCCTCGGATCGAGCGCGTCGCGCAGGCCGTCGCCGAGCAGGTTGAGCGACAGCACCACGAGGAAGATTGCCAGCCCCGGCCAGATCGCCATCCACGGCGCCTGGGTCAGGAAGCGCTGCGCCGCATTGAGCATGCTGCCCCATGACGGCGCCGGCGGCTGCTGGCCGAGGCCGAGGAACGACAACGCGGCCTCGGCGATGATCGCGGCGGCGATCGAGAGCGTCGCCTGCACCAGAAGCGTGGGCAGGACGTTTGGCAGGATATGCGAGAACGCAATGCGCCAGGGCGGATTGCCGAGCGCGCGCGCTGCCTCGACATAATCCTCGGCCTTGACGACGAGCACCTGGCCTCGGGTCAGGCGGATGAAGATCGGTGTTGCGGAGATGCCGATCGCAATCATGGCATTGCCGAGGCTCGGCCCGAGGAATGCCGCCAGCGCGATCGCCAGGATCAGGAACGGGCAGGCCAGCATCGCGTCCGTGATCCGGCTGATCAGCGCGTCGACGAAGCCGCCGCGATAGCCGGCGAGAAGGCCGAGCGGCACGCCGATACCCAGCGCGATCGCGACCGAGATCAGACCCGCGAGCAGCGATGCCCGGGCGCCGTAGACGACGCGGCTCAGGATGTCGCGGCCGAGCTCGTCGGTACCGAACCAGTGCGCCGCGGTGGGCGGCTTGCGCACCAGGCTCCAGCTCGTCGCGATGGGATCATAGGGCACGACGAGCGGTGCGAAGGCCGCAAGCAAGATGAACGCCGTGATCACGACGAGCCCGAACACGGCGGCCTTGCGCTTGAATAGGCGCCGTCGGGCGCGGCGTGCCGGGCTGTCCAGCTCGTAGGCCTGGATGGCAGGGCTGGCTGGCAGGGCAGCGTCGGTCATCGCCTAGCCCCTCAGCCGCGGATTGACGAGGATATAGGCGATATCGGCGACGAGGTTCAGCGTGATGTAGACCGTGGCCGTGACCAGCACGACGCCCTGCACCACCGCGTAGTCGCGGTTGAAGACGGCGTCGACGATCAGCTTGCCGAAACCGGGAATGGAGAAGATCTGCTCGGTCAGGACGGCGCCGGACAGCAGCGTGCCGAGCTCCAGCGCGCCGAGCGTGATGATGGGCGTCAGCGCATTGCGCATGGCATGCTTGAGGATCACGGAGCGTTCGGAGAGCCCCTTTGCGCGCGCGGTGCGGACATAGTCGCTCTCCAGCACCTGAAGCATGGCGCTGCGGGTATGCCGCATCAGGACCGCGGAGATTGCGTTGCCGAGCACGAAGGCCGGCATGATGGTGGCAGCAAGGCTCGCGCGCCAGTCCTCGGTGAGCGGCACGTAGCCTGAGGCCGGCAACCAGCCGAGCTTGATCGAGAACAGGAAGATCAGCAGGATCCCGAGCCAGAAATTCGGCGTCGAGATCCCCCACAGCGCAAACAGGTTCGCGCCATAGTCCCAGGCCGTGCCCTTCTTCACCGCGGAGACGATGCCGGCGGGAATGCCGATGAAGAACGCGATCAGGATCGCCATCGAGCCCAGCTGCAGCGTCACCGGCAATTTTTGCGCGATCAGCTCGCGCACCGGCATCTTGTTGCGCAAGGACTCGCCGAAGTTACCGGTGAGGACTCCCTTGAGCCAGTACACATATTGCACAGGGATCGGCTGATCGAGCTTATACTGCTGCCGGATCTGTTCGATCACGGCGGGATCGCGCTCCTCGCCCGCCATCACCAGCGCGGGATCGCCCGGCAGCAATTGCTGGAGCGAGAAGATCAACACCGACACGAAGAACAGTGTCGGCACGATCTGAGCGATGCGGTGGGCAAGGAACCTCAGCATGGCCAGGCCCGTGTCCCGGGGGCGGCGCAACATGTAATGTTGGGCTGCTGAACCGGGACCCATCTATCACGATGGGCCGTCGCTATGGGTCCCGGCTCTGCAGTGCAGCGCTTGCGCGCTGCGCCGCGTCCGGGACACGCACCTATCGTCTGCTTCGTCACTTGAACTTCAACCCGACCACACGCACCAGCCCGTCCGGCATCTGCTTGTAGCCCTGAAGCTTGGTCGTGTGTGCGATCAGTAGCGTGCGGTGATAGATGTAGATGATCGGCAAATCGTCGAGCAGGATTTTTGTCAGCTTGGCGTAGATCGCCTTGCGCTCTTCGACATTGGACGTCGCCCGCCCGTCTTCCATCAGCTTGTCGGCGTCCGGATTTGCGTACCCGCCGTCATTCTGCGGTGCCTTGCTGCGCATGAAGATGTAGGAATTGCCGTCCGGGTCGATGCGGCCGCTCCAGTTGATCTGGAAGATCTGGAACTCGCCGGCCTGGGCCTGCTTGAATGTGGTCGCGAATTCGACCGCACGGATCTTGATGTCGAAGCCGGCTTCGGCGGCCATGGACTGCACGACCTGAGCCACGGCTTCGTTCTCCGCGCCCTTGGGAATCATGTAATCCACCGTCACCGGCAAGGTGACGCCGGCTTCCTTCAGCAGCGCCTTGGCCTTGGCGATGTCGCGGCCGTGGACCGGGAACGCCTTCTGGTAATAGGGATGCGTCGGGCTGACCCATTGATTGCCCGGCGTAAACTCGCCATTGAACACGACTTGGTTGAGGGCTTCGCGATCGATCGAGAGGTCGAGCGCCTGGCGGACTTTCGCCGACTGGCTCAGCGGCCCCTTGGTCTTGTCGTTGCCGATGTTGACGGTCAGGCCGAGATAGCCGAGTTCCGGCGCGGTGGAGAGCACGAGGCGGGAATCGGCGCGGACGTCCTTGATGTCGGTGGCAAGCACGCGCTCGATCAGATCGAGTCCGCCGGACTTCAAGTTGGCGAGCCGCACCGTCGCGTCGACGATCGGCAGGAACACCACGCGATCGATGTGGATGTTGTCCTTGTTCCAGTAGTCGGCGAATTTCTCGAACACGATGCGATCCTGCTGCACGCGCTCGACGAACTTGTAGGGGCCGGCGCAGACCGGATGCAGGCCGAATTTGTCGCCGGCCTCCTTCGCGGCCTTCGGCGAGACCATCATGCCGGAGCGGTCGGTGAGCTGGGCGATCAGCGGCGAGTAGGGGGTTTTCAGCACCAGCTTGATGGTGAGGGGATCGACCACCTCGACATGGTCGACGCTGGCAAGCTCCGACTTGCGGAACGAGGTCGGCAGCGTCATGTGACGCTCGATCGAGAATTTCGCGGCTTCCGCGTCCAGCGGCTCGCCGTCGTGGAATTTGACGCCCGGCCGGAGCTTGATCGTCATTTCCTTGCCGTCGGCCGAGGTCTCGTGGGACAGCGCGAGCTGCGGCACGATGTTGAGCTTCTCGTCGATGTCGAACAGCTTGTCGCAGAAGGCGGAGAACACGATGCGGCCGACATAGGTGCGGCCGATGCTGGGATCGAGGATATCGGGGTCCTCGGCGATGCCGATGCGAAGCGTGGTCTGGGCCTGAACCTGGTCCTGGGCCGCGCCCGCGAGCGACGTCAGCACAGCCGACGCCAGGATTGTCAAACGCATGAAACTCATCGCTCTCAACCTCGGTTTTGCGAATATGCAGGGTCCGTTCCCAATGAATGAACCCCGCTGCCGCGGACTGCTTCCGGGCCGCCGCTGAAGGCGGCGACCAATTTTTCAAGGACCGGCGAAAAGCCGCCATCGGACGGGACGATCGCCGCGGAGGACGGCAGTTCCGACGTTCGGTGACAGGCCGTTGCATGTCCGATGCCATCCGGCACCAGCTGCGGCATTTCAGTGCGGCAGCGCTCGACGACGTAGGGGCAGCGGGTGTGGAAGCGGCATCCCGGCGGTGGATTGAGCGCGCTGGGGATCTCTCCCTGCAGCACAATCCGGCTGCGCTTTGCCTGCGGTTTAGGCACGGGGATCGCCGACAAAAGCGCCCGGCTATAGGGATGGCTTGGTGCTGAGAACAGCGCATCAGCCTCTGCGGTCTCGACGATCTGGCCGAGATTCATCACCGCGACGTGGTCGGCGATGTGCTTGACCACGGCGAGGTCATGCGAGACGAAAATGTAGGCGAGGCCCAGCCGGTCCTGCAGCTCGCGCAGCAAATTGAGGATCTGCGAGCGGATCGAGACGTCGAGCGCCGAGACCGGCTCGTCGCAGACGATCAGCTTCGGCTCGACCGCAAGTGCGCGGGCGATGGCGATGCGCTGGCGCTGGCCGCCGGAGAATTCGTGCGGATATCGCCGTGCCAGCCGTGGCTCGAGGCCCACCAGGCGCAGGAGCTCGGCGACCCGCTCGCGCCGCTGCGCTACCGGCACGAGGCCGTGCAATGCGAGCGGCTCCGTCAGGATCTGGCCGACCGTCATGCGCGGATTGAGCGAGGCGTAGGGGTCCTGGAAGATGATCTGGGCTTCACGGCGGAAGGCGCGCAGCGCGCTCGCGTCGAGCGAGAGCAGATTGCGGCCTTCGAAACGGATTGTGCCTGCATCCGGCTCGATCAGCCGCAGCACCAGGCGGCTGACGGTGGATTTACCGCAACCGGATTCGCCGACGAGGGCAAGCGTCTTGCCGGCTTCCAGCGAGAACGAAACGCCATCGACCGCCTTGACATGCGCCAGCGCTCGGCCGAACAGCGAACGCTCGGCGACGAAATGCTTGACCAGGCCGTTGACCTCGAGCAGCGCCATCACGACACCAGACGTTCGAGCGGCGCGCGGATGCAGCGCGAGAGGTGGTTTTGGCTGACTTCGATCAATGGCGGCGGCGTCTTGGTGCAGGCGTCCAGCACGAACGGGCAGCGTGCGGCGAAGCGGCAGCCGTCGGGCGGCTGCGCCATGTTCGGCACCATGCCCTCGATCGTTGCGAGCTGTTCGGCGCGATGGTCGAGCCGCGGGATCGAGCCGAGCAAGCCGACCGTGTAAGGATGCTGCGGCGCCGAGAACAACTCATCCACCGGCGCGCGCTCGACGATCTCGCCGGCATACATCACCGCGACCTCGTCGCAGACCTCGGCGACGACGCCGAGATCGTGGGTGATCAGGATGATGGCGGCGCCGCTTGCCGCCTTCAGCTCGCGCATCAGCTCCAGGATCTGGGCTTGCAGGGTGACGTCGAGCGCGGTCGTCGGCTCATCGGCGATCAGCAGGCGCGGATCGCAGGCCAGCGCCATCGCGATCATCACGCGCTGGCGCATCCCGCCGGAGAGCTTGTGCGGATATTCGTCGATGCGTCGCTCGGGCGAGGGGATGTGGACGCGCCGCAACAGTTCGACGGCGCGCTCGCGCGCGCTCTTCCGCGAGCCGCCGCGGTGGCGCAAGATGGTCTCGATGATCTGGTCGCCGATGGTGAAGCTCGGGTTGAGCGAGGTCATCGGCTCCTGGAAGATCATCGCGAGCCGGTTGCCGCGGAGGTCGCGCAGCATCTGGTCCGGTGTCTTTAGCAGGTCGAAACCGTCGAAGCGGATCGCGCCGGAAATCTCCGCGCTCTGCTTCGGCAGAAGGCCCATGATGGCCAGCGAGGTCACGCTCTTGCCGCAGCCGGATTCGCCGACGAGGCCGAGCGTCGCGCCATTGGCGACACTGAGATCGACGCCGTCGACGGCATGGGTGATCCGGCCGTCGTCGCCGTGAAAGCGGATACGCAGATCCGTGATCTCGATGAGAGGGCTCACGATCATGCCTGCCTTGCCCGTGCCGCGGCGATGGTCGCGTCGATGACGCTGCGATCGGTGTTGCCGGATGGATTTTGTCGCGTCGGCATGGAGGGGCGGAAGTGCACCCAGAGCTCCTGGCTGACTTGCTCGAGCCGTTCGAGTTCGCCGAGCGGATCGGGATGGTCGTCGGCGCGGATATCCAGCGCCGGCCATTCCTCCTCGCCGTGGATCAGGAGCGCCGCGGACTGCTTGCCGCGCTTGTCGCCGCCGGCGGCTTCGCCCGCGCGCATCGCTGCGAGCAGACGGCGCGGGAACGGCAGGCTGTCATTGGCGATATAGGTCCTCGCGGTCTCGTCGAGGACGTCGGCGCCAGCGAGCATGTTGCCGGCGATCGAAAAGCCGCTGCCTGCGACGTGCCCGCACCAGTCGACGCAGTCGCGCCCGGTATGTGCGGCGATCTCGCCGCTCGCATCCATGATGTGGACCTGCCGGCTCTCGCGGCCATCGTCGGTGGCGAGCAGTGCGGCGAGAACGTCATGCACATTCAGGCCTTCCCGCAGCAGCTTGACGCCGTCGATGCCGTAATAGGGATTGACGAAGGCCTGGGTCGCGATGGCGCCGACGCCGGCCGCGATGTACGGTACGCGTGCGCCGACGGCGAAGAAGCGGGTCGCGACCGCGATGCCGAACTGGCCGGTGTCAGGGTCTCGCGCGATGATCGACCAGGTCATGTTCTACCCATCAGCGTCCGGCGGCGTAGCCCTGCATACCGCGCGGATTGGCGGCGGCGCGACGCCGCACGCCGACGCGCGAGGCAGCGGTGAGGCGTCCTTCGGACCAGTCCGGTCCGACCTCGACGATGTGTCCGCGCTCGCGAAGATTCTCGATCGTCGCCTTCGGCACGCGGTTCTCCACCACGAGCACGCCGGGGCGCGCTGTCCGGGGCCAGAACGAGATCGGGAAATGTTCGGAGTGCCAGGCCGGCGCGTCGATGGATTCCTGAAGATTGAGATTGCAATGGACGTGGCGCAGGAAGAACTGCGTGATCCACTGATCCTGCTGGTCGCCGCCGGGCGAGCCCCAGGCGAGATAAGGCTCGCCGTCGCGCAGCGCCATGGTCGGCGACAGCGTGGTGCGTGGCCGCTTGCCCGGTGCGAGCGAACCGGGTTGGTTCTCCTCCAAATCGAACATTTGGGCGCGGCTACCAAGGCAGAATCCCAGTTCCGGAATGACAGGCGAGGATTGCAGCCAGCCTCCTGAAGGCGTCGAGGACACCATGTTGCCGGCTTTGTCGATGATATCGAAATGCACGGTGTCGCCGCGCACCTCGCCGAAGCGCCCCACGGTCGGCTCACCGGCGCCTAGCGCGCCAACGGCCTCGCGTTGGCCTTCGGCGCGGCGCAGCTTGACGACGCCGCCAAAGCCTTCGATCGCGCCGGGCCGCAGATCGAGCGAAGCCTTCTCGGTCACCAGCTTGCGGCGCTCGTCGTTGTAGGCGTCCGATAGCAGCGTCGCGATCGGGATCTCGCTGAATTTGGGATCACCGTAGAATTTCTCACGGTCGGCAAAGGCGAGCTTGGCGCATTCGATCTGGAGGTGGATGAACTCGGGCCCGGTCGGGTCGAGCCCGTCGAGCGCAAAGCCCTTCAGCAGCGCGAGCTGCTGCAGCGTGACGGGGCCCTGGCTCCAGACCCCGGCCTTGCAGACCGTGTAGCGGCCGTAATCGTAGGTGAGCGGCGTCTCGACCGTCGGTTGCCAGCGCGCCATGTCGTCGGCGGAAAGCACGCCGCGATGCGGCGAGCCGCTGACGTCCATGACCTCTTGCGTCCGGCAGAACTTGTCGATGGCTTCCGCGACAAAACCTTGCGACCAGGCTTTGCGCGCGCGCTCGATCTCGGCGTCGCGGCCACCGCCGCCGCTCTCGGCCCCGCTGAGAATGCGCGCGTAGGTCGCAGCCAGTGTCTTGTTGGTGAAGAGCGTGCCGGGCTTCGGCACTTCGCCATTCGGAAGATAGACCGCGGCTGAGGTCGGCCAATGCTTGCGGAACAATTGTTCGACGGTCTGGATCGTGGCGCAGGCGCGCTCGACCAGCGGGTAGCCGTCGCGTGCGTATGAGATCGCGGGCTCCAGCACGTCGCGCACGCGCATCGTGCCGTAATCGCGCAGCAGCATCATCCAGGATTCAAATGTGCCGGGGACGCAGGCCGCGAGCAGGCCGGTGCCCGGCACCATGTCGAGACCTTCGCTCTTGTAATGCGCGATGGTGGCGCGCGCCGGTGCCGGGCCCTGGCCGCAGATCACTTCGGTGCGGCCGCGCTTGACGTCGTGGACGATCACAGGCACGTCGCCGCCGGGGCCGTTGAGATGCGGTTCGACCACCTGGAGCGTGAAGGCGGCGGCAACGCCGGCGTCGAAAGCGTTGCCACCCTTTTCGAGGATGGCCATGCCGACGGCGGTCGCGATCCAGTGCGTGGTGGCGACGACACCGAACGTGCCCTCGATCTCGGGGCGCGTCGTGAAGGGATCGGGATTGACGTTGCTGGCCATGGTTACCTCATTTGCGGTGCGCGCAATTGATCACAGGCCGTGCTGGGATGCCAAATGCACAGGCCGCATGGCACGCGTGCGTCACGCCGGGACCGGCGCGGTGTTCACCGCGTGACAGGCGACGCCGTCGATCAGTTCCGGGACTTCCTTACGGCAGAGATCGAACGCCAGCGGGCAGCGCGGATTGAAGGCGCAGCCGGGGGGCGGATTGATCGGGTTCGGGATCTCGCCCTTCACCGGAATGCGTTGGCGGCCGCTCATGGCGAGGTCAGGCACGGCGCCCAATAACATCTTGGTGTAGGGCATGCGCGGACGGGCGAACAATTCCTTGCTTTCCGCGATCTCGACGATACGGCCGAGATACATGACGCCCACGCGGCTCGCCATGTGGCGGACCACGGCGAGGTTGTGGCTGATGAACATGTAGGTCAGGCCGAACTTGTCCTGGAGGTCGCGCATCAGATTCAGGATCTGCGCCTGCACGGAGACGTCGAGCGCTGAGGTCGGCTCGTCGCAGACGATGAACTCGGCATCCGATGCAAGCGCCCGAGCAATCGCGATGCGCTGGCGCTGGCCGCCGGAGAATTCGTGCGGAAACTTCAGCCGGTCATCGGGATGCAGGCCGACCAGGCTGAGCAACTCTCCGACGCGGGCCTGGATGTCTCGCTCGCCCTGGATCAGGTCGAAGGCGCGGATCGGCTCGGAGATGATGGCATCCACCCGAAAGCGCGGGTTCAGGCTCGCATAGGGATCCTGGAAGATCATCTGGATGCGTCGGCGCAGCTTCCGCCGCGCAGGCGCCTGCCGCGGATCTGTCATCGAGACGCCGTCGATCAGGACGTCGCCGGCGCTTGGCGGCAGCAGGCCGACGACCATCCGCGCCACGGTGGTCTTGCCCGAACCGGATTCGCCGACCAGCGCAAACGTCTCGCCCTTCCTGATGTCGAAGGTGACGTGATCGACCGCCTTGAGATATTCGAGATGTCCGCCTTCGAGCATGCGGTTGAGCCAGGGTTTTGAAACGTCGAACACCCGGCGCAGATTTGTGGCCTGGACGAAGGGAGCGCTCATGCCGCGCTCTCCGCCGGCACGTCGTCATACAGGTGGCAGGCGACCGATTGCGTGCCGCGCGGAAGCGGCTCGGGCCGATCGACTCGGCAGCGGTCGAAGGCACGTTCGCAGCGCGGATTGAACGAGCAGCCGCGCGGGATCGCCGATAGGCGCGGCATCGAGCCGGGAATCTGCATGAGGCGCTTGTCGTCGCCGGCAAGCGTCGGGATCGCGCCCATCAAGCCCTTGGCATAGGGATGCAGCGGATTCTTCACGACATCCTGGACCGGACCGATCTCGGCGACACGGCCGGCATACATCACGGCGACGCGGTCGGAGGTCTCCGCGATCACGCCCATGTCGTGCGTCACCAGCATCACGGCGGTGCCGTGGTCGCGTCCGAGCCGCTTGATCAGCGAGATGATCTGCGCCTGCACGGAGACGTCGAGCGCGGTGGTCGGCTCGTCTGCGATGATTAGCTCCGGCTCGGCGCAGATGGCGAGCGCAATCACAACGCGCTGGCGCATGCCGCCGGAGAATTCGTGCGGATAGCCGTCGATGCGCTTTTCCGGCGCGGGAATGCCGACCTCGGCGAGCAGGTCGATGGCGCGGCGGCGGGCAGCCGTCTCGGACAGGTTCAGGTGAGTTCTGATCGTCTCGACGATCTGGTCGCCGACCCGGTAGAGTGGATTGAGCGAGGTGAGGGGGTCCTGGAAGATCATGCCGATCCGTTTTCCACGGATGCGGCGCATCTCCTCGGGCGGCAGATTGTCGATGCGCAGCCCGGCGAGATGAATCTCGCCGCCGGCGATGCGGCCGGGCGGGTCGATCAGGCCGATCACGGCAAGGCCGGTGACGGACTTGCCGGCGCCGGATTCGCCGACCACCCCCAGCACCTCGCCCTTGGCGATATCGAAGGAGACGCCGTCAATGGCGCGCAACGTGCCGCGGCGGGAGGCGAACTCCACCTGAAGGTTGCGGACGGACAGGATGGGCTCGGTCATGAGTGAGGCGCTCTTGTCGAAATTCTGCTCATCGGAGCTTTGGGTTGAGCGCGTCGCGCAGCCAGTCGCCGAGCAGGTTGATCGACAGGATCAGCCCCGCCAGCGCGATGCCGGGGAAAGCGACGATCCACCATTCGCCTGCAAACAGATAATTGTTGCCGATGCGGATCAGCGTGCCGAGCGAGGGCATGGTGTCGGGCAGGCCGACGCCGAGGAACGAGAGCGTCGCCTCGGTGATGATCGCCAGCGCGAGGTTGATGGTGGCGATGACCAGGATCGGGCCCATCGTGTTCGGCAGCACGTGCCGCAGCATGATCTTCGACGCAGGCAGGCCGATCAGCTGCGCGGCGGCCACATAGTCCTTGTTCTTCTCGACCATCACGGAGCCGCGCACCGTCCTTGCATACCCGACCCAGAAACTGAGGCCGATCGAGATCACCAGCACCACCAGCATGCTGGTGGCATCCAGGCGGTTGCCGAGGATCGATTTCGCGATGCCGTTGACCAGCAGCGCGATCAGAATGGCGGGAAAGGTCAGTTGCACGTCGGCGATCCGCATGATTACGCCATCGATCGCGCCACCGAAATAGCCGGCGATCAGGCCGAGCACGATCCCAAGCGCGCCGGCGAAGATCACGCCGGCCACGCCGACCGCGAGCGAGATGCGCATGCCGTAGAGAATGGCTGAGAACACGTCGCGGCCCTGCTCGTCGGTGCCGAGCAGGAACGGGCTTTGGCCGTCGGCGGTCCAGAGCGGTGAGATGCGCGAGTTCATCAACTGGAGCTGCGCCGGATCGAACGGGTTCTGCACCGCAAGAACGGATGCAAAAATCGCGAGCAGAAAGAGCAGCACGGTGATGGCGGCCGCCACCATGGTCAGCTTGGAACGGCGGAACGAATAGAAAATGTCGCTGTCGAGGGCGCGGCTGAGCCAGCTGCGACCGGCATGCGCGGGCGGCGCGCTCTGCTTGTCGGAATTGGAGGCGACGGCGTCGGACATGCAAGAGCCTTATGTAGCGCGGCCGACGGTCGCGCGCAGGCGCGGATCGACCACAGTGTAGAGGATGTCGACCACCAGATTGATGGTGACGAAGATTAGCGAGACCATCAGCAGGTAGGCGGCCATGATCGGGATATCGACGTTCTGCACGGCCTGCACGAACAGGAGACCCATCCCCGGCCACTGGAACACGGTCTCGGTGATGATCGAAAATGCAATAACCGAGCCAAACTGGAGTCCGGCCACCGTAATCACGGGGATCAGCGTGTTCTTCAGCGCGTGGCCGAAATGGATGGCACGGGTGGTCAGTCCGCGGGCGCGGGCGAAGCGGATATAGTCGGTTCGCAGCACTTCAAGCATTTCCGCGCGGACCAGCCGCATGATCAGGGTCATCTGGAACAGGCCGAGGGTGATTGAGGGCATGATCAATGCCTTCAGCCCCGACAGCGTGAGCAGGCCTGTCGTCCACCAGCCGAGCTTGACCACCTCGCCGCGGCCGAACGAGGGCAACCAGCCCAATGTCACGGCGAACAGATAGATCAGCAGGATGCCAATCAGGAAGGTCGGCAGCGAGATGCCTACAAGCGAAACCGCCTGGAACAACTTGGCGAGCACGGTGTCGCGCCGCAGCGCCGAGTACACGCCCATCAGGATGCCGCAGACCATCGCAAATACGGTCGCGCAGATCGCAAGTTCCAGCGTTGCGGGCAGGCGCTCCATCAACAGTGCCGAGACCGGCTGGCGAAACTGATAGGAGACGCCGAACTTGAATTGCGCGGCATCGCCGAAATAGCGGATGAACTGCACCGGCACGGGATCGTCGAGGCCGAGCGATTTGCGCACGGCTTCGCGCTCGGCCGCAGGCGTATCCAGCGAGACGATCTGGTTGATGGGGTCGCCGGCGAAACGGAACATCGAGAACGCGATGATGCCGACGGCGAACATGACGCCGATCGCCTGCACGGCACGGCGAAGTGTGAAAGCGAGCATTCCTTCCACTTCCTTAGCGGAGCGTCCGGTCGACGTCGTTGCCGCCCGGAAAAGGCAAGGTCCCGGAAGCCTGATGCCGCCGGGACCCTGTGTTCAAACGACGTTAGTCCTTCTTCGTGGCCCAGTGGAACATTACGAGGTTGTCCGCACGCTGCGGCAGGTTCACCTTCTTGGAAACGCCCCAGGCCAGAGCCTGCTGGTGCAGTGGGATGTACGCCCAGTCCTTGATGCTGATCTCGTAGGCCTGCTTGATCAGCTGATTGCGCTTGGCGGTGTCGGTTTCGACCAGAACCTTGTCGGTGATCGCGTCGAAATCCTTGTTGCAGTAACCGCCGAGATTGGCCTCGCCGCGCGAGGATTTCGCATCGGTGCGGCAGCCCATGATGTCATAGAGCACGTTATGGGAGTCCATCGTGCTCGGCGTCCAGCCCAGCATGTAGAACGAGGTCTGGTAGCCGCCCTGTTTCAGCACCTTGGCGAAATACTGCGCCTTGGGCTGGGCCAGCAGATTGATCTTGACGCCAATGCGGGCAAGCATGCCGACCACGGCCTGGCAGATCGCGGCATCGTTGACGTAGCGATCGTTCGGACAGTCCATGGTGACCTCGAAGCCGTCGGGGTAACCGGCCTCGGCCAGGAGCTTCTTGGCGCCGTCAGGATCGAATTTCGGCCGCGTGAAGTCCTTTGAGAGCGCGAACAACTCCGGGGCGATCATCAGCGCCGACGGCGTCGACAGCCCGCGCATCACGCGCGTCTTGATCAGCTCGATGTCGATCCCCTTGTAGAAGGCTTCGCGGACGCGGGCGTCCTTGAACGGGTTCTTGCCCTTGAGGTTGGAATAGAGCAGTTCGTCGCGGGTCTGGTCGAAGCCGATAAAGATGGTGCGCAGCTCCGGCGCCTTCAGCACCTGCGCATTCGGGCTCGAATCGACGCGGGTGATATCCTGGATCGGTACCGGCTCGATGACGTCGACCTCGCCCGAGAGCAGCGCGGCGACGCGGGTAGCGTCGGAGGCGATCGGGGTGAAGATGATCTCCTTCAAATTGCCTTCCATCTTGCCCCAGTAATTGGGGTTGGCCTTGAACACGGTCTTCACGCCGGGTTGGTGGCTCTCGATGATGAAGGGACCCGTGCCGTTCTCGTGCAGCGCCGCGTAGCTCGGCGAGGTCGCGGACACGGGCGTCGGCTCGACGGCGTTGTTCGCCTCGGCCCACTTCTTGTCCATGATGTACCAGACGTCCCATGCCGAATGCAGGATGGGATTGGGCGAGGGCAGGATGAAGTCGACCGTGTAATCGTCGACCTTGACGACCTTGACGTCGGCCGCGAGGCGGGTCTGCATATTGGAATTCTTGTTGCGCACCCGGTCGGCGGAGAACACGACGTCGTCGGCGGTGAAGGGATCTCCATTGTGGAATTTGACGCCCTTGCGCAGATGGAAGCGCCAGCGGGTCGGCTCCGGCGTCTCCCAGCTTTCCGCCAGCGCCGGGATGATCTTGAGATCCTTGTCGCGCGCGGTCAGGCCCTGATAGACGTGACCGAGATGGGCGTGGGTGGTGGACTCGTTCAGCGAGTAGGGGTCAAGCGACTTCAGGTCACCCTGGTTGGCATAGCGCAGCGTCTGGCTCGACGCCGGCGAGACCGTCAACGCAAGCATACCGGCGAGCGTCGCCGCAAACAGACTTCGACTGACAGACATTCTTGACCCTCTCCACACCGCCATGCCGGTGATTTTTGATTGTTCGGCCGGCTGATCGATCCATGTTGCCCAGAGTTCTCGGCCCGCGCAAGCGCCATTCCAGCAAGGAACGCGCCAAGTTGCACCGCTGTGCAGCAATGCTGACCAGCAATTTGGGGGTGAAAGCTTCGTGGGAGAAATTCGACTTTCGACCTGTGAATTCGCCGGATCGGTCGGTGCGGTGACGCCTTCGTCGCGGGGGCTTCGCCAAGGGGTTTGATTGACCATACCCCTCGATTGTGGAAGCCGGCGCCCTGCCGTCCGCCTCAGGTCGCTTGCGTTGCACACCGTGTCGCGGCGATACTCCGCCAGGCCACTCGAATCTCATCTGGAGGGGACATGAAAGTTAATATCGAAATCGACTGCACCCCCCTCGAGGCCCGCCAGTTCTTCGGACTGCCCGACGTGATGCCGATGCAGACCGCCGTGATGGACAAGCTGCAGCAGCAGATGATGTCCAATATCGACAAGGTCTCGCCGGAATCGCTGATCCAGAGCTGGTTCACTTTCGATCCCAAGATCGCCGAGCGGTTTCAGGACATGTTCGTTACGATGGCGGGCCTTGGCGGCACGCGCAGCAGCGACAAGAAGAAATAATGTCGTCCGGGCCGGACGGGCGGGAGGCGCCGGGCGGACTTCGTCCGCCGGGCCTCGCCCTGTTGCTTGCAGAAGCGCGCGGCCTGTTCGAATTCAATGCGAGCCTGCTGCTGTCGCCGGTCCTGATGCGCGCGCCCAGGGGCGACGGTCATCCGGTGCTGGCGCTGCCGGGCTTTCTCGCCAGTGACCTCTCGATGGCGCCGATGCGGCGCTACCTCGGCGAACTCGGCTACGAGGCACATGCCTGGCGGATGGGCCGCAATCTCGGCGGTCTCGGCCGGATGCGGGAGTCGCTGCGCGCGCGTCTGGCCGAAATCCACGCTGCAAGCGGACACAAGGTCAGCCTGGTGGGATGGAGCCTGGGTGGCGTCTATGCCCGCGATCTCGCGCTCCAGGCGCCCGACATGGTCCGCTATGTCGTCACGCTCGGCAGTCCGTTTGCCAACGACGTGCGTGCGACCAACGCCACGCGGCTCTACGAGGCGCTGTCCGGCGAGCGGGTCGAGGATTTCGCCGAACTGCGCGAGGCGATCGCCGGCGATCTGCCGGTGCCGGCGACGTCGATCTATTCGCGGGCCGATGGTGTCGTGAACTGGCGGACCTGCTTGCTGCGTCCGTCAGACCGCGCCGAGAACATCGAAATTCACCTGGCGAGCCATCTCGGGCTCGGTGTTAACCCCGCGGCGCTGTGGGCCGTGGCCGACCGCCTGGCGCAACCGGAAGGGGAATTCTCGCCATTTGACCGGGCAGGGCCGTTTGCCATTGCATATGCCCCGCCGGAACAGGCAATATCGGCCTGACGAGAAGCGCCGGCAAGGCGCCCGTCAATTTTGCGGGAGGGAACCATGGCTGACGGTAAGAAGCTGTCGTCGCTGGACGCGTCGTTTCTCTATCTGGAAACGCCGGAGATGCCGATGCATGTCGGGAGCATGGCGATCTTTCGCCTGCCCGACGACTACAAGGGCGACTTCTTCGAAGACTTCAAGGCGATGATCGTCTCGCGCCTGCACATCGCGCCGATCCTCAAGGCACGCCTGGAGAAGGCGCCGCTCGACATCGATCATCCCTCCTGGGTCGAGGACGATCAATTCGACATCGACCGCCATATCTTCCGCGCCAGCCTGCCTCAGCCGCGCGACCGCGCCACGCTCGAACGCATCGTCGGCTGGATGCACGCCAAGCTGCTGAACCGCGCGCGCCCGCTCTGGGAATTCTACGTGTTCGAGGGCATGAAGGACAACGAGGTCGGGCTCTATTCCAAAATGCACCATGCGGCCATCGACGGAGGCGCCGGTGCGGCACTCACCAACATGATCTACGATATCTCGCCGATCCCGCGGAAGGTCGAGCCGCCGGCGGCAGGCACCAAGTCCGGACAGGAGCCGCGCGACATCGCCGCCAACCTGCTCGATTCCTATCAGCAGCTCTTCACCCAGCCGCTCGATGCTTCGGCGGCCGCCAAGAACCTGCAACTGCCGCGCACCGGCAAGAGCGACATCGGCTCGATCCTGTTCGACAACGCGATGTACCAGATCGAGAGCGCGGTGCGCTTCGCCGGCAACATTCCGACCGTGCTCAAGAGCGTGTCTGACGTACTCGGCAAGGTCGCCGATCCCAAATCGCGCGAGAGTCTCGCCAGCATGGTGTCGCCGCCGACCATGCTCAACAAGACCATCTCCTCTGAGCGGAGCTTCGCCGGTGTATCGATCCCGCTGTCGCGGGCGAAGGCTCTGGCCAAGCAGGCCGGCGGCAAGCTCAACGACGTCGTGCTGGCGCTAGCCTCCGGCGTGGTCCGGCGCTACCTCCAGCAATATGGCACGCTGCCCGCGAAATCGTTGACGGCGGCGGTTCCGATCTCGCTGCGCGAGGAGGGCAACACCGAGGCCAACAACCAGGTGTTCGGCATGATCTGCGCGATCGCGACCAACATCGACGATCCCAAGGCGCGGCTGGAGGCCATCATCGCGCAATCGACCAAGTCGAAGGAGATGTCGCATCCCCTGCGTGCGCTGATGCCCCAGGTCTCCAACATCTCGATGCTGGGCGCGCCGATGATGGTGCAGATCCTGGCGCTGCTCTACAGCCGCTCGAACCTGTCGGACGTGCTGCCACCGGCCGCCAACATCACCGTGTCCAACGTGCCGGGGCCGCGCCAGACGCTTTATGCGGCCGGCGCGGAGCTATTGCACATCTTCCCGGTGTCGATCTCGACGCACGGGCAGGCGCTCAACATCACCGTGCAGAGCTACCGCGATCAGCTCGATTTCGGCTTCATCGTGGGCGCCAACATCATTCCGCATGTGCAGGTGATGTGCGACATGCTGCCGGAAGAGTTTGCCGCGCTGGAGGCGGCCTACGCGCCGCCGGTGGCGGAAATCAAGGGCGCTGCCGAATAGGAATGTCTCAATGATCGAAATGCCGCCGCTCAAGTTCGCGACGACGAACGGAATCCGCATGGGCTATTACGAGGCAGGCCCGGCCGACGACAAGCCTCCGATCGTGCTGTGTCACGGCTGGCCCGAGCTCGCCTTCTCCTGGCGCCACCAGATCAAGGCGTTGAGCGAGGCCGGCATTCGCGTGATCGCGCCGGACCAGCGCGGCTATGGCGCGACCGACCGGCCCGAGGTGGTCGAGGATTACGACATGGAGCATCTGACCGGCGATCTCGTCGGGTTGCTCGATCATCTCGGGATCGACAAGGCGATCTTCGTCGGCCACGACTGGGGCGGCTTCGTGGTCTGGCAGATGCCGCTGCGGCACCCCTCGCGCGTCGCCGGTGTCGTCGGCGTCAACACCCCGCATTGGGACCGCGCGCCGATCGACCCCATTGCGCTGTTCCGCCAGCGCTTCGGCGACCAGATGTACATCGTGCAGTTCCAGGATCCCGCGCGCGAGCCGGACAGAATCTTCGGCAGCCGCGTCGAGCAGACATTCGACGCCTTCATGCGCAAGCCGATGCCGCGGCCGGCGGCGAAGTCCGACGAGCCGCCGATTGCAGGCGTCGGCGCTTCGTCCAAGACTAATCTTGCCTTCCCGCAGATGATCGCGGCCTATGACGCCAAGGTCGATCCGCGCACGCCGATCCTGTCGGCCGATGAGAAGAAGGTGTTCGTCGACACGTTCACGAAGACCGGCTTCACCGGCGGCATCAACTGGTATCGAAACTTCACACGCAACTGGGAGCGGTCGAAGGGACTGGATCATCACATCCATGTGCCGTCGTTGATGATCATGGCGGAGAACGATGCCGTGCTGCCGCCCTCGGCGGCCGACGGCATGGAGAAGCTGATCGGCGATCTCGAGAAGTATCTGGTGAAGGACAGCGGCCATTGGACGCAGCAGGAGAAGCCGGAAGAGGTCAGCGCCAAGCTGATCGAATGGCGTAGAAGGCGGTTTGGCTAATCGTCATTGCGAGGAGCGAAGCGACGAAGCAATCCAGACTGCCTCCGCGGAAATTTTGGATTGCTTCGCTTCGCTCGCAATGACGACATTGAGGCAGGGGACTACATTTCGATGTCATCCAAGAACCGTCTGGACCCGATCCCGCATCCGCCGACCAAGCCGGTGGTTGGCAACATGTTGTCGCTGGATTCGGCTGCCCCCGTGCAGCATTTGACGCGGCTCGCCAAGGAGCTCGGTCCGATCTTCTGGCTCGACATGATGGGCTCGCCGATCGTCGTCGTCTCCGGACACGATCTGGTCGACGAGCTCTCCGACGAGAAGCGCTTCGACAAGACGGTGCGCGGCGCGCTGCGGCGGGTGCGCGCGGTCGGCGGCGACGGCCTGTTCACGGCCGATACCCGCGAGCCGAACTGGAGCAAGGCGCACAACATCCTGCTGCAGCCGTTCGGCAACCGCGCCATGCAGTCTTATCATCCGAGCATGGTCGATATCGCCGAGCAGCTCGTCCAGAAATGGGAGCGGCTCAACGCCGACGACGAGATCGACGTCGTCCATGACATGACGGCGCTGACGCTGGATACGATCGGCCTGTGCGGCTTCGATTACCGCTTCAACTCCTTCTACCGGAGCGACTATCACCCCTACGTCGAGTCGCTGGTGCGCTCGCTCGAAACCATCATGATGACGCGCGGTCTGCCGTTCGAGCAGATCTGGATGCAGAAGCGGCGCAAGACCCTCGTCGAGGACGTTGCCTTCATGAACAAGATGGTCGACGAGATCATCGCCGAGCGCCGCAAGAGCGTAGATGCGATCGACGACAAGAAGGACATGCTGGCGGCGATGATGACCGGCGTCGACCGCTCGACCGGCGAGCAGCTCGACGACGTCAACATCCGCTACCAGATCAACACCTTCCTGATCGCGGGCCACGAGACCACCAGTGGGCTATTGTCCTACACGCTCTATGCGCTGCTCAAGCATCCGGAGATCCTCAAAAAGGCCTATGACGAGGTCGATCGTGTCTTCGGCCCCGATGTCAACGCCAAGCCGACCTACCAGCAGGTGACGCAGCTCACCTACATCACGCAGATTCTGAAGGAGGCGCTGCGGCTCTGGCCGCCGGCGCCGGCCTACGGCATCTCGCCGCTGAACGACGAGACGCTCGGTGGCGGCAAGTACAAGCTCCGGAAGGGGACTTTCACCACCATCCTGGTGACGGCGCTGCATCGGGATCCCAGCGTCTGGGGGCCCAATCCGGATGCGTTCGATCCCGAGAATTTCAGCCGCGAGGCGGAAGCCAAGCGGCCGGTCAATGCCTGGAAGCCGTTCGGCAACGGCCAGCGCGCCTGCATCGGCCGTGGCTTTGCCATGCACGAGGCGGCACTGGCGCTTGGCATGATCCTGCAGCGCTTCAAGCTGATCGACCATCAGCGCTACCAGATGCATTTGAAGGAAACTCTGACGATGAAGCCGGAAGGCTTCAAGATCAAGGTCCGTCCGCGCGCCGATCGCGAGCGCGGAGCTTATGGCGGGCCGATTGCGGCATCCAGCTCAGCGCCGAAGGCGCCGCGCCAGCCGACGGCGCGGCCCGGCCACGACACGCCGATGCTGGTGCTGTACGGCTCCAATCTCGGCACGGCGGAAGAACTTGCGACGCGCATGGCCGATCTCGCCGAGATCAACGGCTTTGCCGTGCATCTCGGGCCGCTCGACGATTACGTCGGCAAGTTGCCGCGGGAGGGCGGCGTGCTGATCATTTGCGCCTCCTACAACGGCGCGCCGCCCGACAACGCGACGCAGTTCGTCAAATGGCTCGGCAGCGACTTGCCGAAGGACGCCTTTGCCGGCGTGCGCTACGCCGTGTTCGGCTGCGGCAACAGCGACTGGGCTGCGACCTATCAATCGGTGCCGCGCCTCATCGACGAGCAATTGTCGGCGCATGGCGCGCGCGCGGTCTACCCGCGCGGCGAGGGCGACGCGCGCAGCGATCTCGACGGCCAGTTCCAGAAATGGTTCCCGGCGGCCGCGCAGGTCGCGACCAAGGAATTCGGCATCGACTGGAATTTCACCCGTACCGCCGAGGATGACCCGCTCTATGCGATCGAGCCGGTGGCGGCGACCGCTGTCAACACCATCGTGGCCCAGGGCGCTGCCGTCACAATGAAGGTGCTCGCCAACGACGAACTCCAGAACAAGGCTGGGCCCAATCCGTCGGAGCGCTCGACGCGCCATATCGAGGTGCAGCTGCCGTCCAACGTCAGCTACCGAGTCGGCGATCACCTCAGCGTCGTCCCCCGCAACGATCCGACGCTGGTCGACTCGGTCGCCCGCCGCTTCGGGTTCCTGCCGGCCGACCAGATCAGGCTGCAGGTTGCCGAGGGCCGCCGGGCACAGCTGCCGGTGGGGGATGCCGTGTCAGTCGGCCGCCTGCTCAGCGAGTTCGTCGAACTGCAGCAAGTCGCGACGCGTAAGCAGATCCAGATCATGGCGGAGCACACCCGCTGTCCCGTCACCAAGCCGAAGCTGCTGGCCTTCGTCGGCGAGGAGGTTGAGCCGCTCGAGCGTTACCGCAACGAAATCCTGGCTAGGCGCAAATCGGTGTTCGACCTGCTGCTCGAACATCCCGCCTGCGAACTGCCGTTCCATGTCTATCTGGAAATGCTCTCGCTGCTGGCGCCGCGCTATTACTCGATCTCGTCCTCGCCGTCGGTCGATCCAGCGCGTTGCAGCATCACGGTCGGCGTGGTCGAAGGTCCGGCCGCCTCGGGGCGCGGCACCTACAAAGGCATCTGCTCGAGCTATCTCGCCAACCGGCGCGCCGGCGATGCGATCTTTGCCACCGTACGCGAGACCAAGGCCGGCTTCCGTCTGCCCGACGATTCGTCTGTGCCCATCATCATGATCGGCCCGGGCACCGGACTTGCGCCGTTCCGCGGCTTCCTCCAGGAGCGCGCTGCGCGCAAGGCGAAGGGCGCCACCCTCGGTCCCGCGATTCTGTTCTTCGGTTGCCGCCATCCCGACCAGGATTTTCTCTATGCGGACGAACTGAAGGCGCTGGCGGCGGGGGGCATCACCGAGCTGTTCACGGCTTTCTCGCGCGCGGACGGTCCGAAGACCTATGTGCAGCACGTGCTTGCCGCGCAGAAGGACAAGGTCTGGCCGCTGATCGAGCAAGGCGCAATCGTCTATGTCTGCGGCGACGGCGGCAGGATGGAGCCTGACGTGAAGGCGGCACTGGTCGCGATCCATCGCGAGAAGAGCGGCGGCGATGCGGCAGCCAGTGCGCGCTGGATCGAGGAGATGGGCACGACGAACCGCTATGTGCTCGACGTCTGGGCGGGCGGATAGGCGAAGATGTCTCTTAGCCCGGATGAGCAAGGCGACTTCCGGGATCTCGTGGCACGAGCGGTCCCGGAGTTCGCTTCGCTCACCCGGGCTACGAAGTATTCATGCTAAACGTCTTCCATGATTCCCTGGAAAAAAATCGACACCGCCAGAATCCCCGGCTCCGACGAAGAGCTTCGCTTGATGCAGCGGGGCAAGGAGTTCTCCATCAAGCTCGGCACCAACGAGCTGATGAACAACCGCCTGTCAGGCTCGGAGGCTGCACTCGCAACGCTCGCGGCGAAGCAGATCGAGAAAGTCGCAAAGCCCGTCGTCCTGATCGGCGGCCTCGGCATGGGCTTTACGCTGCGTGCGGCGCTGACCGTGCTCGGGCCCAAGGCGAAGATCGTGGTTTCTGAGCTCGTGCCCGCGGTGGTCGCCTGGGCGCGAGGCCCGATGGCGGCGGTCTTCGGCGATAGCCTCGATGATGCCAGGGTCAGCATCCGCGAGATCGATGTCGGCGAAGTCATCCGTGCCAAGAGCTCGGCCTTCGACGCCATTCTCCTCGACGTCGACAACGGGCCGGAGGGGCTGACCCGGAAGGGCAATGATGCGCTCTACAGCGCGAGCGGGCTGGGCGCGGCGAAGATGGCGCTGCGGCCGGGCGGGGTGCTCGCCGTCTGGTCGTCGGGACCCAATCCTGCCTTCACCAAGCGCCTTGGCCGCGTCGGCTTCAACGTCAATGAAGTCGCCGTCCGCGCCACCGGCAGGGGTGGCGGCGCGCGTCACGTGATCTGGATCGCAAAAAAAGCTTAAGCCGCCTGCGCCGCCGCACCATGCGCGTGCTTGTCGATGGCGCCGATGATCTCCGGCCAGAAGCGCATCGGCAGGGCGTGGCCCATGCCGTCGATCATCAGCAGTTTTGCGTTCGGAATTGACGCCGCCGTGTCCTTGCCGCCCTCCGGCCGCACCAGCGGATCGACGGTGCCGTGAATGACGAGTGTCGGCGTCTGCACGGCGTGCAGCCGCTCCTTGCGGCTGCCGGAGGCGAGCACGGCGCGGAGCTGGCGGCCGACGCCGGCCGGATTGAGCCCGCGCGCGAACACGCGCTCGGCGCGTTCAGGGTCGAGCGCTTCCTCTTCCGGAAAATATCCGGCGCGCAACACTTTCCAGGTCTGGCCGTAGCGGACGATGAACTCCTCCTTGCTGCGCGGTGGCGGCGCCATCAGCATTGCGGCGGCCTCGCGCGTCGGCGGCGGCACGCGCGGATTGCCCGTGGTCGACATGATCGATGTCAGTGAGCGCACACGGTGCGGAAACGACAACGTGACCTCCTGCGCGATCATGCCGCCCATGGACGCCCCGACCAGATGCGCCGACCTGATGCCGAGCGCATCCATCAGCCCGACCGTATCTTTCGCCATGTCGATCAGCTTGTAAGTTGCGGCGACGGGAATCCTGAGGAAGCGCAGCTTCAGCAGCTCGAGCGGAGTCAACCGCTTGCCGCCCGTCAGATGGCTCGACTTGCCGATGTCGCGATTGTCGAAACGGATCACGCGGAAGCCGCGCGCGGCAACCTGCTCGCAGAACGCATCGTCCCAATGGATCATCTGCGCCCCGAGCCCCATGATCAGCAGCAGCGGTTCCGCATTGTCGTTCCCGAAAATCTCGTAGCAGATGTCGATGCCGTTGGCGCGGACAGTCTGAGGCGGCTGATGGGCGTTCACGGGCGCTTTCCCTTGGCTTTTGCTCGATTGTGTATCGCACGGTTTCCGGTCGCGAAGAAGCCGTGTGCGCGATAGCGAGCCGCCGCTTGCCGGTTGACCGGCACCGCGCAACGGTGTGGTATGGCGAAAAACAGGGGCATCGAAGCTCTCGACATCTGGAGGAAGCCGATGACCGACAAGACCAACGACCCGGTCGCCATGTGGCAGAAGATGATGGGCGAGATGGAAAAGGGGTTCAACTCCTTTGCCAACCAGACCATGTCCTCGCCCGAGTTTTCGCAAGTCGTGAACCGGGCCGGCGGCGTTGCTGCAGGTGCTCAGAAGCAGCTCGGCGAGCTCATGGAGAAGTATCTGGTCACGATGAACTTGCCGAGCCGGGAGCAGGTCACGGGTCTTGCGGAACGGCTGCAGTCGGTCGAAGCCCAGATCGGCGAGATCAAGTCCATGCTCAGCCGGATGGCGGCGGGTTCCGGGAGCCCGCAAGGCGTGGACGCGGTCCCGCGGCCGCCACGCACCAGGCGTCCGCCCTCCGATGGAGACCAGACGTGAACGCGCCGACGGGACTCGATTTCGCATCCATCCCGGAGCGCATCCAGAGCGAGGTTCAGCGCGCGATCCAGCGCAGCATCAAGGGCGTTGAATATTTCTCGACCTCGGGCCCGTCGCTGGGTTCGACGCCGAAGGATGTGCTGCATTCACGCGGCACCATGAGTCTCTATCACTATCGGCCGATGTCGGACGAGATCTATCGCGTGCCGGTGCTGATCGTGATGGCCACCACCAACCGCGGCTACATCCTCGACCTCGTGCCCGGCCAAAGCTTCATCGAGTTCCTGCTCAAGCGCGGCTACGACGTCTATATGCTCGACTGGAGCGCGCCACGGCCGGAGGAGAAGAGCCTGCGGATGGAGGACTACGTCCTCGACTTCATCCCGGATTGCGTTCGCCGGGTGCAAGCCGATTCCGGCGAGCAGGACGTCTCCGTGATCGGCTATTGCTTCGGCGGCGTGCTGTCGCTGCTCTATGGCGCGATCCACAAGGACGGGCCGATGAAGAATCTGATCTGCTTCACCACGCCGATCGACTTCCGCGAGATGAAGCTGTTCTCGAATTTCTCCGACCGTCGCTATTTTGACGTCGACCGCCTCGTCGACAGTGTCGGCAACGTGCCGCCGGAGATGATCCTGTCCTCGTTCGAGATGCTGCGTCCGGCCTCGCGCACCGTCAGCCAACTTCAGCTCTGGGAGAACATCTGGAACGACGAGTTCGTCAAGTCCTACCGCATGTTCGACCGTTGGGCGACCGACACGCTGCCGCTGGCCGGCGAGTATTTTCGCACCATCACCAAAGACCTGATGTGGGACAACAAGCTGTTCAACGACACCATGTCGGTCGGCGGCCGCGCCGCCAAGCTTCAAGATATCAAGGTGCCGTTCCTGCACGCGGTCGCCGAGCACGATCACATCGTGCCGTATGAGGCCGCCAAGCACCTGATCGCGAAGATTGGATCTGCGGACAAGGAGGAGGTGATGCTGAAGGGCGGTCACGTCTCGCTCGTCGCTGGCGCCAACGCCGTGAAGCGGCTGTGGCCGAAACTAGACTCCTGGCTGGGAAAGAGATCGACATGAGCGAGCAGCGTTCCTATCCGCGTCACGTCAAGACCGACGCCGGCGATATCGAGATTCGCCTGATGTCGCCCGCGGACGAAGCCGCGGTGCTCGCCTTCGGCAAAGGACTGCCGACCCACGATTTGTTGTTTCTTCCGCGCAATATCAGCGAGCCGAAGGTGCTGTCGGCCTGGGTCAAGGAGATCGAGCGGGGCGCGATCACGAGCCTGCTTGCGGTCAGAGACGGTAAGGTCGTCGGCTGCGGCACGCTGGTGCGCGATCCGCACTCGTGGTCGCCCCATGTCGGCGAGATCCGCATGGTGGTTTCGCTCGACGTTCGCGGGAAGGGGGTGGGGCGGGCGCTATCGCAGGAGACCTTCGCGCTCGCGCTCGGCGCAGGCCTGGAGAAACTCTCGGTCCAGATGACGGTCGACCAGCAGGCCGCGATCGCCGTTTTCCAGAGCCTCGGTTTCAAGGCGGAAGCATTGCTGCGGGACCACGTCCGGGACGTCGACGGCAAGACCCACGACATTGTCGTGCTCGGCCACAACATTGCGCAGGTCCAGGCCCAGATGGAGGCCTACGGGCTGCCTGGCGCCGTCCAGCACTAGGTTCGGACCGACTAGGCGATCAGCGAGGCGCCATGTTGCCTCCGATTAAGGCTGTTCACGGAATCGTGATACTGCGATGCAATACAAATGTTGCATCGCACCATTAACTATGCCATATAGGAAGTGCCCCGGGCCGACACGGACGGGGTGAGCCCATAGCTCAAAGCAAATGAGGATGGAGAGAACCCCATGACCACTGAAACCAACACCGCTTTCGAGGGCTTCAAGGACGCTTTCAAGAACATCCAGAACCTGGAAGTTCCGGAGGCTGCCCGCGAGTTCGTCAAGAAGTCCGCTAACACTGCCAAGGATCGTGCTGCCGAGGTGTTCGCTGGCTCAGAGCGCGTGACCGCCGCCGTCGAGAACGTTGTGACCGAATCCGTCACCGAGGCCGGCAAGATCAGCCGCAACATCCAGCAGGCGCTCTATGACGACGCCCAGGCGTTCTTCGCCGGCATCGACAAGCTTGCGTCCGCCAAGTCGTTCAGCGAGGCCGTCGAGATCCAGTCGAGCCTGCTCCGCTCCCGCGGTGAAGTGTTCGTCTCGCGCGCCAAGGCGACCGCCGACTATGTCGGCCAGCTCGCGGCCAACAGTGCCAAGTCCGCTCAGGACAATTTTGCCAAGGTCTACACCAAGACCGCCTGATAAGGCACTCGAGCAGAAACTGAATTTGAGGCCCGCTTCGGCGGGCCTTTTGTTTTTGCGCCGCCGCAGCCGTCATTGCGAGGAGCCCTTTGCGACGAAGCAATCCAGAGTCTCTCCGTGGAAAGACTCTGGATTGCTTCGCTTCGCTCGCAATGACGGAGTACTGTGATGCAGTCATGAACTCATCTGCCACCTACTCCTTCGACACCCCCGGCGATGCCGAACGCGCCGCCGAACTGCGCCGCGTCAAGGCGCTGGCGACGCTGGTGCTGGCTTCGACGCTTGCCCTGTTCGTCGTCGCGAAGTTGCTGCTTCCCGTGCATCCCCTGTTCGGCTTCATCGCCGCCTTCGCGGAAGCGGCGACCATCGGCGGCCTCGCCGACTGGTATGCCGTGGTCGCGCTGTTCAAGCGGCCGCTCGGCCTGCCAATCCCGCATACCGCGATCATCCAGAGCAACCAGGCCCGCATCGCCGACAAACTCGGCGAATTCATCCAGGTGCATTTCCTCTCGGCAGATCCCGTCGAGGCCAAGCTGAAGGAGATCGATTTCGGCTCCTTCGTCGCCGACTGGCTGCGCGATCGCAAGCGTAGCGATGATCTGGCGCGCTTCGCGCTCCGTTTGTTGCCGGAAGCCGTTTCGGCGACCGAGA
This sequence comes from Bradyrhizobium sp. MOS003, assembly GCF_003020125.1. Classification (GTDB taxonomy): domain Bacteria; phylum Pseudomonadota; class Alphaproteobacteria; order Rhizobiales; family Xanthobacteraceae; genus Bradyrhizobium. Next base: position 240,296 of record NZ_PYFW01000003.1, read on the forward strand.
GCTCGGGCCTGATGACCTTCATCATTCGCCGCATGTCTTCGCAACTGCAGGCGATCGACTTGGCACCGCTTGCGGCCGGCACGCTGCGCGGCTTCGTGGCGGAAGGGCGCCACCAGATTCTGTTCGACGATCTCCTGCGGGTGATGCACGAGACGCTGAACCAGACAGAGACGATGGGGATGATCCGCGAGAAGGTGCGCGCGGAATTGCCGACACTGCTCAGGCTTTATCGCGCAGACAAGTTTCTGGTGAACAAGATCGTGGCGTCCGCCACCGCTTTCTTCAACGAGGTGCGCAGCGATCCCAAGCATCCGTTCCGCGGCGAGTTCGACCGCATGGTGCTGAGCTTCGTCGACCGGCTCGGCACCGACCAGGCCTATATCGACCGGATCGACGGGCTGAAGCGCGATCTGCTGGCGCGGCCGGAGCTCGCCGATCTCGCTCGCACCGTTTGGGCCAACACGCGCTCTTTCATCGAGCGCAGCGCGAGCGGCGAGACGCAGGTGCTTCAGCATCATCTCGCCGGAATGTTCGTAGCTGCCGGTGAAGCCCTCGCCGGGGATGCCGAGCTGCGCGGCGAGATCAACAAGGGGCTGGTCACGGTGCTGCGCAGCTTCGTCGCCGATCAGAAGAGCGGCGTTTCGATATTCATCTCCGACCAGGTCAAGGCGTGGGACATGGCGCAGTTGATTTCGCTGATCGAAATTAACATCGGGCGTGACCTGCAATACATCCGCTTCAACGGCTCGCTGATCGGCGGCCTTGCCGGGCTCGCGCTCTACTCCGTAGAATTCCTGCTTCGATTGCTGTGACTTTTGCGTCACGGCCGTTAGCATTAACGTGGGGGCCTATTGTCGCCCTGCGACTCTCCCGCTTGAATGTAGGGAACCTGCCGCCTGCTGATTCATGTTGCGCTGCGGAACGATCCAGAAGCCGGCGTGTTGGAAGTTCATCCCCATTTTTGCCGGCTCTCGACCGGCCCTGCTCAGGGAAACAGTGATGACCGCTACTGCCCAGACGCTGCGTGCGCCGTCCAAAACTCTGATGTTTCTGGAAGGGCGTGCGATCCACGAGTTCGGCGCGTTCCTCGGCGCACTGCCGCTGCTGAGTCTAGCGCCGCGTGGCGACGGGCATCCGGTGCTCGTGCTGCCGGGCCTCGTGGCCTCGGACGCCTCCACGGGCGCGCTACGCACGTTCCTGGGCAGCAAAGGCTACGCGGTGAGCGGCTGGCGCCAGGGCCGCAATTACGGCCTGCGTGACGGTGTGCAGCACGCGATGATCGATCTGGTCCAGGAGCTCAACGACACCCATGGCCGCAAGATCAGCCTGGTCGGCTGGAGCCTCGGTGGCCTTTATGCACGTCAGCTCGCCAAGATGATGCCCGAGCGCGTGCGTCAGGTGATCACGCTCGGCAGTCCTTTTGCCGGCAATCCCCGTTCGACTAATGCCTGGCGCGTCTATGAATGGGCGAGCGGGCAGAAGTCCGACGAGGTCGATCCCGAGTTCGGCGGCGAGCTCGCCGCTCCGCCGCCCGTACCCACCACGGCCATCTTCAGCCGCACCGACGGCGTCTGCGCCTGGCAGGGCTGCATGGAGAAGACGGGCGCGCAGACCGAGAGCATCGAGGTCGAGAGCAGCCATTGCGGCATGGGGCACCATCCGGCCGTGGTCTATGCGGTCGCCGACCGCCTTGCGCAGAAGGAAGGCCAGTGGCGCCCCTTCGACCGCAGCGGCTGGCGCAGCCTGGCGTATCCCGATCCGCATCGGTAGCCGCTTCGCCTTTCCTCGCCTGCAAACGGAGAGAAGAGGCGTCGTCGCATCCGTCCATTGTCGCAGCCGCACCAAACGCGCTATGCCTCGCGAATGGCGCATCCGCTCTCCCGCATCATCGATCAGCTCAAGCGCGAGCCGTCACGCACCGGCTCCATCGTGATCACCGTGTTCGGCGACGCCATCGTGCCGCGCGGCGGTTCGGTGTGGCTCGGTACGCTGCTGGAATTCTTCGAGAGTCTGGACATCGATGCCGGCGTGGTGCGCACCGCGATGTCGCGCCTTGCCGCCGACGGCTGGCTCACCCGTGAAAAGGTCGGCCGCAACAGCTTCTATTGCCTGGCCGACAAGGGGCGCCAGACGTTTGAGGCTGCGACGCGCCACATCTACGATCCGCCACCATCCGATTGGACCGGGCGCTTCGAGCTGCTGCTGATCGGCAACGGGGAGGATCGCGACGCTTCACGCGAAGCGCTCCGCAATGCCGGCTTCGGCAGTCCGCTGCCGGGCGTGTGGGTCGCGCCGTCGGGCGTGCCGGTGCCGGATGAAGCCGCAGGCGCGATCCGCCTCGAGGTCTCGGCTGAAGACGACAGCGGCCGTCGTCTGCTCAGTGCGAGCTGGCCGCTGGATCGCACCGGGGATGCCTATCTGAAATTCATGAAGACGTTCGAGCCGCTGCGTGCCGCCCTTGCGCGTGGAACGGAGCTGTCCGAGGCCGAGGCCTTCACCGCACGCATCCTCTTGATCCACCACTACCGCCGCGTCGTGCTGCGCGATCCGCTGTTGCCCGAAAGCCTGCTCCCAACGAACTGGCCGGGCAGGGCGGCAAGGGAGCTGTGCGGCGAAGTCTATCGCGCGCTGCTTTCTTCCTCCGAACAATGGCTTGATGGACATGGAACCAACGAGACGGGGCCATTGCCACCTGCGCGAAAGCTCCTGGAAAGGAGGTTCGGCGGCTGATTTTCATGTTACAGAAATATCTTGCATGACTAAATTCTTGTTATATATTGTCTCCCAATAAAAGGGAGGACGCGCATGTATACCCAGGCGCTGAATACGGCCGAGACCGATGATCGCGGTCTTGAGGACGCGGCAAAGGCTGCGCAATTCCAGGCCCGGATCGATGCCGAGGAACGCATCGAGCCGAACGACTGGATGCCGGCGGCCTATCGCAAGACGCTCACCCGCCAGATCTCCCAGCACGCCCATTCCGAGATCGTCGGCATGCTGCCGGAGGGCAATTGGATCACTCGTGCGCCGACCCTGCGCCGCAAGGCCGCGCTTCTCGCCAAGGTGCAGGACGAGTGCGGCCACGGGCTCTATCTCTACGCCGCCGCCGAGACGCTCGGCACCTCGCGCGAAGAGCTGGTCGATGCCATGCTCGCGGGCAAAGCCAAGTATTCCTCGATCTTCAACTATCCGACGCTGACCTGGGCCGACATCGGCACCATCGGGTGGCTGGTCGACGGTGCCGCGATCATGAACCAGATCCCGCTGTGCCGCTGCTCCTACGGCCCCTATGCCCGCGCGATGATCCGGGTATGCAAGGAGGAATCGTTCCACCAGCGTCAGGGCTACGAGATCATGCTGACGCTGTGCCGCGGCTCGGACGAGCAGAAGGCGATGGCGCAGGATTCGCTGAACCGATGGTGGTGGCCGGTGCTGATGATGTTCGGCCCGCCCGATGCCACAAGCCAGCACAGCGACACCTCGACGAAGTGGAAGATCAAACGCTTTTCAAACGACGAGCTGCGCCAGAAGTTCGTCGATGCCACGGTGCCGCAAGCGCAATATCTCGGCCTCACCATTCCCGATCCCGGGATGACTCAGGACGCCGACGGGCACTGTCGCTACAGCGAGATCGACTGGACCGAATTCAAGCAGGTGCTTGCCGGTAATGGCCCCTGCAATCGCGACCGCATGGCCGCGCGCCGCAAGGCGCACGAGGACGGCGCTTGGGTACGCGAAGCCGCCGCCGCCCATGCGGCGAAGCGCGCGCATCGCCAGACTGCACAAGCAGCGGAATAGGGAGATCGACATGGCCACGCCGAATACGCCGCTGTGGGAAGTCTTCATTCGCAGTCGCAACGGGCTCGCACACAAGCATGTGGGGTCCCTGCATGCCAGTGACGCCACCATGGCCTTGCAGGCCGCCCGCGACATCTACACCCGCCGCGGCGAGGGCCTGTCGATCTGGGTCGTGCCGTCGAGCGCGATCACCGCCAGCGATCCTGCTGAGAAGGGCATGATGTTCGAGCCGGCGGAATCGAAGATCTACCGGCATCCGACCTTTTACGAGGTGCCCGAGGAAGTGGGGCATATGTGATGGCGATGGCCAATATCCAGGTCTCCGAAACGCCGCTGGTGCTCTACGCGCTGCGCCGTGCCGACGATGCGCTGATCCTCGGCCACCGGCTGTCGGAATGGTGCGGGCATGCGCCGATGCTGGAAGAGGACATGGCCCTCTCCAACATCGCACTCGACCTGATCGGCCAGGCGCGCGAGCTCTATACCTATGCGAGCAAGGTCGAGGGGAGGGACAACGACGAGGACAAGCTCGCTTATCTGCGCGACGTCAGGCAATACCGCAACCTGTTGCTGGTCGAGCAGCCGAACGGCGATTTTGCCCAGACGCTGGTGCGGCAGTTCTTCTATTCGGCTTTCGCGGATCTCTACTGGCGCGCGATGATGAATTCGCGCGATACGACGCTTGCGGCCGTTGCCGCCAAGTCGGAGAAGGAGAGCGCCTATCATGTGCGCCACGCTTCGGAGTGGCTCATCCGGCTCGGCGACGGTACCGATGAGAGTCATGCCCGCGCGCAAGCCGCGATCGATCACCTCTGGGCTTTCACCGGCGAGATGTTTGCCGTCGATGACGGCGAGCGCGCGCTGATCCATGCGGGTATCGCGATCGATCCCGGCACCTTGCGTGGTCGCTGGTTGCAGACGCTTTCCGATGTCGCCAGCGAAGCCACGCTGGTCCTGCCGCAGAATGACTGGATGCAGCAAGGTGGCCGCGCGGGCCGGCACAGCGAACATCTTGGCCATCTCCTGTCCGAGCTGCAATCGATGCAGCGCACCTTTCCGGGCCTGACATGGTGAGCGTGCTCGACCGCGACAGTGAGTTGCGCCGGCGCGCCTGGGACGCCGCGGCGAGCGTGGTCGATCCCGAAATTCCGGTGCTGACCATCGCCGACCTCGGCGTGCTGCGCGAGGTCGCGGTCGACGGTGATCATGTCGAGGTCGCGATCACGCCGACCTATTCGGGATGCCCGGCGATGAACATGATCGCGCTGGAGATCGAGGTCGCGCTGGAGCGCGCCGGATTCCGTGGCTCAAAGGTGCGCACTGTGCTGTCGCCGGCCTGGACCACCGACTGGATGAGCGATGAGGGGCGGCAAAAGCTGCGCGCCTACGGCATCGCGCCGCCGCAAGCATCAAGCTCGCGCCGCGCACTGTTCGGCGAGCAGGTCGTCGCCTGCCCGCAATGCGGCTCCGAGAACACCGAGCTGCTGTCCGAATTCGGCTCGACCTCCTGCAAGGCGCTGTGGCGCTGCAAGTCCTGTCGCGAACCCTTTGATTATTTCAAGTGTCATTGAGAAGTGTACGATGCCAACCCCACCGTCATTGCGAGCGCAGCGAAGCAATCCAGCCCGTCTCCGTGAAACCATTCTGGATTGCTTCGTCGCAAGGGCTCCTCGCAATGACGGCGGTGAGACCAATGTAGGGTGCCGATAATGTCCGCAGCCGCACCGCGCTTTCATCGTCTGGCCGTCAACGATCTGCGCCGCGAGGCCTCCGACGCCGTTTCGATGACCTTCGCCATCCCCGGCGAACTCGCCGGCGATTACGCCTTCACGCCCGGGCAATATCTCACGCTTCGCACGATGCTGGACGGTGAAGAGGTTCGCCGCTCTTATTCGATCTGCTCCGGCCCCGACGACGGCGAGATCCGCATCGCGGTGAAGAAGGTCGATGGCGGTGCGTTTTCGAACTGGGCCGCCGATGAACTCAAATGCGGCGACGAACTCGACGTAATGACGCCGACCGGCCGCTTCGGCGTGGTCGCGCCGGCCGATACGGGGCGGATCCATGTCGGCTTTGCCGCAGGCTCCGGCATCACGCCGATCTTGTCGATCGTCAAGGGCACGCTGGCGCGGGAGCCGGGCAGCCGTTTCTTCCTGTTCTACGGCAACCGAACCACCGACAACATCATGTTCCTCGAAGCGCTCGAAGAGCTGAAGGATCGCTTCATCGATCGCCTCTCGATCTTCCATGTCATCTCGGGCGAGGAGCAGGACATCCCGATCCTGCACGGCCGGCTCGACGGCGACAAGGTGAGGGTGCTGCTGCGCTCGCTGGTGCCGGCGGGCAGCGTCGATCATGTCTATGTTTGCGGCCCCCGCGGCATGAGTGAGGATATCGAGTTGACCTGCCGCGAGCTCGGCATCGCGGAAGACCGCATCCACGTCGAGCGCTTCGTCTCTGAATTCGGCGGCAAGCCGCGGCCGAAGAAGGAGGTTGCGCCCGACGCGCCGCCGAAGGCGATCGCCTCGCTGATCATCGACGGCAAGCGTCGCGACGTTCCGGTGGCCGAGGACGAAGCGATCCTCGATGCCGCGTTGCGCGCCGGCGTCGATCTGCCCTTCGCCTGCAAGGGGGGCATGTGCTCGACCTGCCGCGCCAAGCTGGTCGAAGGACAAGCGCCGATGGACATCAACTATTCGCTGGAGCCGTGGGAGCTGAAGGCCGGGTTCGTCCTGACCTGCCAGGCCAAGCCGTCGTCGGAGCGGGTCGTCGTCGACTATGATCATGTTTGAGCAGGCGTATCAGATCCCGCCGATGCAAATGCGTCGCATTATTTGACAGTTTCGGCCAACCAGCAGAACATCATGGGCCAACATCTCGCCGGGAGAAGCGCGTGAACGTCAAAGCGGCCCTGTCGCCTGAGGATATTGCCCGCACCTGCGCTAAGGCGATGTGGGCGGAGGACGATGCCTCCAAGGGGCTCGGCATGGAGATCGTCGAGATTGGCCCCGGCTTCGCAACGCTCGCGATGAACGTGCGGCCGGATATGGTCAACGGCCAGCGCATCGCCCATGGCGGCTTCATCTTCACGCTGGCCGATTCCGCCTTCGCCTTTGCCTGCAACTCGCACAACGATCGCGTTGTTGCCGCGCAGGGCCAGATCACCTTCGTCAAGCCGGGCAAGCTCGGCGACCGCCTTGTTGCGAAGGCACGCGAGGTCACGCGCGGCGGCCGCTCCGGCATCTATGACGTGCGTGTTACCGCGGGCGAGACCGTCATCGCAGAATTCCGCGGGCACTCGCGTGTCATTCCCGGCACGTGGCTGCCGACGCAAGACAAATAGATAATCAAAAAAAAACAAATCAATGGTGGGAAACGAAGATGGCTTTGACGAGGCTCAAGGAAGGCGGTAGCGCCTATAGCGCCGAGATGGACGCGCATGAGCGCGCCTCGCGCGACGAGATCATGGTGCTGCAGAAGCAGCGGCTGGCCTGGTCGCTGAAGCACGCCTATGACAACGTCGCGCATTATCGCAAGGCCTTCGACGAGGCCGGCGTGCATCCGTCAGATTTTCGCGAGCTCTCCGATCTCGCGAAATTCCCGTTCACGGTCAAAACGGATTTGCGCGATAATTATCCCTTCAACATGTTCGCCGTGCCGCGCGAAAAGCTGGTGCGCGTGCATGCGTCCTCCGGCACGACCGGCAAGCCGATCGTTGTGGGCTACACGCAACGTGATATCGAGACCTGGTCGGACGTGATGGCGCGCTCGATCCGCGCCGCCGGCGGCCGCACCGGCATGATCATTCACAACGCCTATGGCTATGGTCTTTTCACTGGCGGACTTGGCGTGCATTACGGCGCCGAAAAACTCGGCTGCACGGTGGTGCCGATCTCGGGCGGCATGACCGAGCGGCAGGTGCAGCTCATCAACGACTTCAGGCCCGATATCATCACGGTGACGCCGAGCTACATGCTGGCGATCCTCGACGAGTTCAAGCGGCAGAAGCTCGACCCGCGCCAGTGTTCGCTCAAGGTCGGCGTCTTCGGCGCCGAGCCCTGGACCAATGCGATGCGCGGAGAGATCGAGGACGCCTTCGACATGGACGCGACCGACATCTACGGTCTCTCCGAGGTGATCGGCCCCGGCGTCGCGCAGGAATGCATCGAGACCAAGGACGGCCTGCACATCTGGGAGGACCATTTCTACCCCGAGGTGATCGATCCTGAAACGGGTGCGGTGCTGCCCGACGGCGAGAAGGGCGAGCTGGTCTTCACCTCGCTCACCAAGGAAGCCTTTCCCGTGATCCGCTATCGCACCCGCGACCTGACGCGGCTGCTGCCCGGCACCGCGCGGCCGGGCATGCGTCGCATGGAGAAGGTGACCGGGCGCTCCGACGACATGATCATCCTGCGCGGTGTGAACCTGTTTCCGACCCAGATCGAGGAGGTGCTGCTCGCGACCGACTGGTGCGGCGGGCACTTCATCCTGGAATTGACCCGTGAAGGCCGTATGGACGAGCTCACCATCATCGCCGAAGCGAGATCCGAAAGCTGGGATGGCCGCGGTCTGCTCGATCATGCCGACCGGATCTCGACCCACATCAAGAACACCATCGGCATCAGCTCCAGGGTGCAGGTGGTTGCTCCCGCCACGCTGGAACGCTCGCTCGGCAAGGCCAAACGCCTCTACGACAAGCGGCCCAAGGACTGATTCGACCGATTGACTTGACCGGCCCCAAAGGCGACAAGGCCCGCGAGAAATCGCGGGTCTTTTCATGTCGCCAGCCGATACCAAAACCGTCGAAGCGCGCTGTGTGCGCCTCAATGCCAAGGCCGAGAACGCTGCCGCGGTCGCGCCGGTGGTCGAGCGTCATACGCTGACGCGCGGTCCGAACGATGTCCTGATCGAGGTGAAGGCGGCCGCCGTCAATCCCTCCGACGTGAAGGCGGCGACCGGGTTGATGCCCTATGCCGTGTTCCCGCGCACACCGGGCCGCGACTATGCCGGCGTGGTGATCGAGGGGCCGGCTGGCACCGTCGGCCGCGAGATGTTCGGCTCCTCCGGCGACCTCGGCATCCGCCGTGACGGCACCCATGCAACCCATCTTGTCGTCGAAGCCGACGCGGTGGTGGAGAAGCCGAAGACATTGTCGTGGGAGGAGGCCGCCGGCATCGGCGTGCCCTTCGTCACCGCGATGGAAGGCTTTCGTCGCGCCGGCGTACCGAAGTACGGTGAGACCGTCCTGGTATTCGGCGTCAACGGCAAGGTGGGCCAGGCCGCGGTGCAGATCGCGACCTGGCAAGGCGCGCGCGTCATCGGCGTGGTGCGCAAGGCGGAAGCTTACGATGGCCACACCAATGCCCCCGTCGAGGTGATCGACGCGTCCGCGATCGACGTCGCCACGCGCGCGCGCGAATTGACCGGTGGCAAGGGCGCCGACATCGTCTTCAACACGGTCGGCGATCCCTATTTCCAGGCCGCGCACAAATCGCTCGCCTTGCGCGGCCGTCAGATCCTGATCGCCGCGATTGACCGCATCGTGCAGTTCAACATCCTCGAATTCTACCGCGGCCAGCACACTTACGTCGGCATCGATACGCTGGGTTTATCCTCGGCCGCGACGGGCGCGGTGCTGCGAGAGCTTGGACCCGGTTTTGCGAGCGGCCATCTGAAACCGTTTCCGATCAACGCGAGCGCGATCTATCCGCTGGAGCGCGCCAAGGAGGCGTATATCGCCGTCGCCGGCTCCTCGCGCGACAGGGTGATCCTGCGGCCATGAAGCTCGTCATTGCGAGCGCAGCGAAGCAATCCAGAGTCTTTCCGCGGCGGCAGCCTGGATTGCTTCGCTGCGCTCGCAATGACGGAGTGCGGCGAGAGGTCTGAGAACAACTCATGGAATCCACCCAACTCGTCATCCTCGCGGGTCTCGCCATCGGCCTCGTCTACGGCGCTGTCGGCCTGCTCAGCGGCTTTTGCCTGATGAGCAGCATGCGCGGCTGGCTCGCGGAGGGAGACGGGCGGCTGGTGCGGACCTATGCGCTGGCGATCGCGGTTGCGATCGCCGCCAGCCAGTTCCTTGCGGGAAACGGCATGGCCGATCTCGGCAAGTCGATCTACCTGCAGCAGAGCTTCTCGGTGCCGGTACTGTTCCTCGGCGGCCTGCTGTTCGGTTACGGCATGGTGCTGTCGAACGGCTGCGGCTCGCGTGCGCTGGTGCTGCTTGGCCGCGGCAACCTCCGCTCCTTCGTCGTCGTGACCGTGCTCGCCATCGCCGCGCAGATGACGCTCAAGGGGCTGATCGCACCGGCGCGCATCGCGCTGGTTCAGGCCTCGCAAACCACCGTCAGCGTCAATTCGCTGCCGTCGCTGCTGGCGAGGCTTGGCCCAACTGAAGCTCTGTCGCGCACGCTGGCTGCCGCCGTGCTCGTCCTCGTGCTAATCCTGTTTGCCTTCGCGCATCCGATGTTCCGGCGCTCGCCGGGCCAGATCGCGGCAGGCGTTATTGTCGGCCTGCTCGTCGCCGCCGGCTGGTTCGTCACCGGCTATCTCGGTGCCGACGATTTCAATCCGGTGCCGGTCACCTCGCTCACCTTCATCGCGCCGATTGCCGACAGCTTGCAATACGCCATGCTCTCGACCGGCCTGACGCTCAATTTCGGCATTGCGACGGTCGCCGGCGTGTTCGCGGGCAGCCTGATCACCGCACTCGCGACGGGCCGCTTCAAGCTTGAAGGCTATTCCTCGCCGCGCCACATGCTGCGCTCGAGCAGCGGTGCCGCGCTGATGGGCATCGGTGGCGTGATGGCGTTCGGCTGCTCGATCGGGCAGGGGCTCACGGGCGTGTCGACCCTGGCGCTGGGCTCGTTCGTCGCGCTCGCCGGCATCCTGCTCGGCACGACCGCAGGTTTGCGTGGCGTGCTGCGGGTTCAGCCGCTCAAGCCAGCCGGGGCTGGCTCGCCGGCCGCTTGAGCTAATCCACGGCCTTCGTCACGATGCGGATCTCCGACGTCAATGTCCGGTGCACCGGGCACTTGTCGGCGATCTCCATTAGCTTCTTGCGCTGCTCGGCATCCAGAGCGCCGTCGAATGCGATGTCGCGCTCGATCTGGTCGAGCATGCCTTCCCGCGTCTCGCACTCCTCGCAATCCTTGGCATAGATTTTCGAGTGCTTCAGCGTGACCGTGACCCGATCGAGCGACAGCGACTTGCGGTCGGCATAGAGCCGCATCGTCATGGAGGTGCAGGCCCCTAAGCCGGCGAGCAGGAAATCGTAGGGCCCGGGGCCGGCGTCTGCACCGCCGGCTGACACCGGCTCGTCCGCCACGAGGCGATGCGGCCCGACGGTGATGATCTGGTTGAATTTGCTCTTGCGAGTCTCCTGCACCACGACCCTCCGCGGCTCGTCCGGGAGTTCCATCGTCTTCGACCGCTGCGCCGTGTCGATATAGCGGCTGGCCCAGGCCGCGATCATGTCGGCGGCATAGAGCGCGTCGGCGGGCTTGGCGAGCAAATGATCGGCATGGTCGAGCGAGACGAAGCTCTTGGGGTGCTTTGCCGCAACGAAGATCTTGGTCGCATTGTCGATCCCGACGGTGTCATCGACGGGCGAATGCATCACCAGCAGCGCCTTGTGCAGCCCTGTGATGTCCTTCATCAGTTCGTGCTCGGCCACGTCGTCGAGGAATTCCCGCTTGATCCGGAATGGGCGTCCTGCAAGCGAGACCTCGACCTCGCCTTGTGCGCGGATGTTGTCGAGATGCTCCCTAAAGAGGCCCGTCACGTGCGCTGGATCGGATGGGGCCGCGATGGTCACGACAGCCATGGCCTCGGGAATTCTTCCGGCGGCTGCGAGGATCGCGGCGCCGCCGAGGCTGTGGCCGATCAGGAGCGATGGCGCCTTGCGGGCATCGCGCAGATGGTCGGCTGCGCGCACGAGATCGGCCACGTTGGACGAGAACGTCGAATTGGCGAAATCGCCTTCGCTCGAGCCGAGCCCGGTGAAGTCGAAGCGCAGCACCGCGATGCCCCTGGCGGCCAGCGCGACCGAGATGCGCTTGGCGGCGAGCGTATCCTTGCCGCAGGTGAAGCAGTGCGCAAACAGCGCGTAGGCCGCGGGCTCGCCGTCCGGCAACTCCAGCGCGGCAGCAAGCTGATGGCCGCCTTCGCCCGTGAATTGAAAGCGTTCCGTCGGCATGGGCTTCCCCTCGTTCCTGCTTGAATTCTAATCGTCGGAATAGCGCTGCTCGGCCCAGGGATCGCCGCGGTTATGATAGCCACGGACTTCCCAGAAGCCGGGCGCGTCCCCGGTCAGGAATTCGATGGCCTGGAGCCATTTCGCGCTCTTCCAGAAATACAGATGCGGCACGACCAGCCGCACCGGGCCACCATGCTCCGCCGTCAGCGGCTGGCCGGACCAACTATGGGCGAGCAGCGCATCCTCGGCGGCAAAGTCTTCCAGCGCGAGGTTGGTGGTGTAGCCGTCATGGGAATGCAGCGTCACGAAGCGTGCATCCTCGCGCGGCTGGCAGGCCGCGAGCAGCTCGCGCGTGGCGAGCCCTTCCCACTCATTGTCGTAGCGCGACCAAGTGGTGACGCAATGGATGTCGGAGGTAAACTGCGCCTGCTTCTGCGCAATGAATTCGGCGAATGTCCAGAACACGGGACTTTCGACCGCGCCGTAAACGTCGAGCCGCCAGCGGTCGCGCGACACCGGCGGCACCACCCCGAGATCGAGCACCGGCCAGTCCTTGGTGAGGTGCTGGCCGGGCGGCAATCTCTGGTCCTCCGGCCGCGTGATCTTCCCGGTGAGAAAGCGGCCCTCGCGCGCCCATTTCTCCTTGGTGCGCGTCAGCTTGCTGTCGGATGGCGTCTCGTCAGACATGGTCTACTCGTGCCGATGCATTGCCGAAGTATGCTTGGTGTCGCGCATGGTAGCATAGATCACCAGGGACAGGCAGATGATGCCGCTGAGGTAGAAATAGAACCATTCCTCGTGCCCGATACTCTTGAAATAGAGCGCGATCGCCGGCGCCGTGCCGCCGAAGACCGACACGGTGATGGCATAGGGCAGGCCGACGCCAAGCGCGCGGACATTGGTCGGGAACAGCTCGGCCTTCACCACCGCGTTGATCGAGGTGTACCCGGCGACGAACAGCCAGGCACAGCAGATCAGGACGAACGCGACAAAGGGTGACTTGGTCTCCTTCAGCGTCATCAACAGCGGCACGGTCGCCAGCGTGCCGGCGACGCCGAAGAAGATCAGCAGCGGCTTGCGCCCGATCTTGTCGGAGATCGCGCCGTAGATCGGCTGGAGGATGGTCGCGAAAATCAACGTGCCGAAGATCACGAAGGTGGTCTGGTCCTCCGTCAGCCCGACCGAAAGCTTGACGAAGGTCTGCATGTAGGTGGTGAAGGTGTAGAAAGCCGCGGTGCCGCCGGCGGTGAGGCCGACGACCAGCAACAGCTCGCGCGGATAACGCAGTAAGTTGGTGATCGAACCGGTCGGCTTTACTACCTTCCTGGCTTCCTCGAACGCCTCCGTCTCGTGCAGGCCGCGCCGCATCACCGCGGCAAAGATCGCGAGCGCCGCGCCGATTGCAAAGGGGATGCGCCAGCCCCAGGCCCTCAGCTCCTCGGGCGTCAGGAATACCTTCTGCAGGAGCAGCAGCACGATGATTGCGGTGAGCTGGCCACCGATCAGGGTGACGTATTGAAAGCTCGAATAGAAGCCGCGGTGCTTGGGGTCGGCGACCTCGCTGAGATAGGTGGCGCTGGCGCCATATTCGCCGCCGAGACTCAGGCCCTCGATGACCCGGGCAAGCGCGAGGATGACCGGCGCGGCGAACCCGATCGTCGCATAGGTCGGCGTTAGCGCGATGATCAGCGAGCCGAAACACATGAAGACGACCGACAGCGTCAGCGAGATCCGCCGTCCGTAATGATCGGCGATATAGCCGAACAGCCAGCCGCCCAGCGGGCGCATCAGGAAGGTCGCCGCGAATACGACGGCGACGTTCAATTGCTGCACGACGGGATCGTTGCCGGGGAAGAACGCGGGAGCGAAATAGAGCGCAAACGCCGTGTAGGCGTAGAAATCGTACCACTCGACGAGATTGCCGATGGAGCCGATGAAGATCGCTTTGATCCGCCGCTTGGCGTCGGCGATGTCGATATGGTCGGAGGCCGGGTGGGTTGCTTGGTCAGTCACGTCCGGCCTCTCCGTTGTCTGGAGAGGCCTACATCGCCTTTCCGAGCAGGAATGGCAACTGGCGGGGGCCGCGCACCGTTCCCTGTGACCAGGCCACGGTGCCTGCCGGATCGAGCCGGAAGTCCGGGATGCGTTTGAGCCACTCCTCCAGCGCTACCTGCATTTCCATGCGCGCCAAATTGGAACCGACGCAGCGGTGAATACCAAGGCCGAAGGCGGCGTGCCGGTTTTCGCGACGGTCGATCACGACTTTGTCAGCATCCGGAAACATCGCGGGGTCGCGATTTGCGGCCGGGAAGGACAGCAGCACCATGTTGCCCGCCTTGACCGGGCAGCCGGAGATCGTGGTCTCCTTGACGACCTCGCGCGCCATCGTCACCGGGGAATAGGCGCGCAGCAGCTCCTCCACGGCGGTCGGGATCAGCCCGGGTTCGGCGATCAGTCGCTCGCGGTCGCCCGGCGTCTTCGCAAGGTGCCAAAGCGAGGAGCCGATCGCGCTCCAGGTGGTGTCGATGCCGGCGATCAAGAGCAGGCGCAGCGAGCCCAGGACGTGGGACTCTTCCAGCGGCTGGCCTTCCTTGTCCCGGGCATTCATCAGATAGGAGATCAGATCATCGGTCGGCTTCGATCTTCGCTCCTCGATATGCGTTCTGAAATAGGCGCTCATCTCCTGCACGGCCTGGAGCAGCTTGCTCTCGTCCTTGATGCCGAGCTCCAGGATCATGTGGATCCAGTTGATGAAGAGATCGCTGTCGCTCTCGGGGATGCCGAGCATGTGGGCGATGGCCCGAACCGGGATATACTTGGCGTAGCGCCCGGCGGCGTCGACCTTGCCGTCGGCGATGAAGCCGTCGATCAGCTCGTTGCAGATCGCGCGCATGCGCGGTTCCAGCTTCTTCATCGCGTCCGGCGTGAAGGGAGGCAGCAGCAGCTGCTTGGCCGGCTTGTGCACGGGCGGATCCGAAGTGATCGGCGGCGCGGCGTTCCTCGCGACCTCGGGGCGGACGTCGCGCACGATGATGCGGCGCGAGGAAAAATGCTCGGTGTCGTTGGCGATCTCACGCACCGCTTCATAGGTCGTCGGCATGTAGCAGCCGAGGAAACGCTCGGTGTGCACGATCGGGCTCGCGGCGCGCAGTTCCTCCCAGATCGGGAAGGGATCCTCCGTCCATCGCGGATCGGTATGATCGAAATCATGGACCCAGTCGGTGACGGGCGGATGGGGGGCGGGCGGACTGACGTCGGACATGGCAGGAATCCCTTGGCTCGTATTCGCTGATAGGACGCGCTACTCCTCGATCACATCGATCGCGATTTCGGGGCAGTTGGATTTCGCAAGCCAGGCTTTGTCCTCGAGCCCCGGCGGGACCGTGCCGTCGCCGGCTTCGTGGGCGTTGCCGTATTCGTCGAGTTCGAACAATTCCGGCGCGAGCGCCTTGCAGCGCGCGTGGCCTTGGCATTTGTCTGGATCGACGTGAACCCTCAGTCGCTCAGTCATGGCGGCATCCCCGGTCGGTGCGCGGGCCCCGAAGGGCGGCGCGTTCCTCTTGATCGAATTTTGTCAGCGGCGCGCTGCCGCCTTTCTAAAGTTATAGTATATTACATTCGCGGCAGGCTTCCCCTGTCAAGCGCAAACTTATAGGCTCGCGCGCAACATGCGCTCACAACTTGCCCGCAAGCCGGAGAAGACCTACCACCATGGCGATCTTCGCGACGCCCTGATCAAGGCTGCGCTGCGCGAGGCGGAGCATGGCGGGGCCGAGGCGATCAGCATCAAGGCGCTGGCCAAGCAGCTCGGCGTCTCGCAGCCGGCGCCCTACCGTCATTTCGCCGATCGCGAGGCATTGCTTGCAGCGGTGACGGCGGAGGCGTTCCGGCAGCTCAGCGCGATCCTGCGCGATGCGATGGCAAAGCCCTCGAAGCAATCGAAACTGTCGCGGCTGGCGCAGGCCACACTCGAATTCGGCCTGCGTCGCGACGGAATCTACCGCTTGATGTTCGCGTCCCGCACGGTGGCGTGCGCCGCCAAGGGCAGCGAGCTGCACGATGCTACGCGCAGGACCTTTTCGCTCGTGATCGAAGCCCTGGAAGCGCCTGCCGTCGGTTATTTGCGCGAACGTCAGGCGCTCAAGATCTGGGCGGCATTGCACGGCGTGGTGATGCTGGCCGAGCAGGGCCTGTTCACCGGCGAGGCCGCGCACGCCACGCGCGAGGAGCTGGTCGAGGATTTCGTCAGCGAAACGAAGGCCGCGCTCGCGGCGGCGATCAAGGACGCGCGGCGACCGAAAAAGCCCGGGGCCTAAGCTTTCGCCTTCAGCAGCGCCATCAACTTCTCGACCGCGCTGTCAGGCGTCGTGACGGTGGGACGGCCGGTGGCTTCCGCAACCAGCGGCGCGGTCGAAGCGATGCTGAACTGTGCGAGAGCAATGACGTCGCAATCGCGCAGATCCTTTGATGCTTCGACGATCAGCCGGTCATGCGTGGCGCGGTCGCCGCGGTCGAGCGCGGCCAGCGCGCCTTCAGCGAGCTTCGGAACGATCTCGACCGAGGCCGGAAACTCCGGCGGCATCGAGGCCAGCGTCGGCGGGAAGGACGAGAGCAGGCCGATCCGCTTGCCCATCGTCACCGCGCGCGCGATCATGGCTTCGTTCGGCTTCAGTACCGGCATCGGCGCATGCGCACGTGCCACCGCCTCGATACAGGGGCCGAAGGCCGAGCAGGTGAACAGGATCCCGTTTGCCCCCGTCGCCGCCGCATAGTCGCCGAGCGCGAGGAAGCGCTCGGTCATGGCGTCGTTCAGGACGCCGTCGCGGGCCAGATCCGCCGACAGGCTGTCGTCGAGCAGGTTCATCAGCCGCGCCTCCGGCCAAGCCTTGGCGAACGCCGCTTCGATCGGCGCGATGGAGTGCTTGAGGGCGTGGATCAGGGCGATGCGAGGCGGTGTCGTCATTGATTAACTACCTGGGAGAGTCTCGCGCCCCGGACGCAGCGCAGCACGAAGTGATGCGCTGCTGAGCCCGGGCCCATTCGTTTAGAGAGTCAGAAGCCGTTGGCCTCCTGGGTCCCGGCTCTGCGCCGCAGCGTTGCACGCTGCAGCGCGTCCGGGACACGAGAGTGATTTACTTGAACGGCACCGCGTACATCAAGCCGCCCTTGCTCCAGAGGCCGTTGAGGCCGCGATCGAGCTTGAGCGGGCTCGCCTTGCCGACATTGCGCTCGTAGATCTCGCCGTAATTGCCGGTGGCCTTGAGCGCGGTGACCAGCCATTTGTTGTCGAGCCCGAGCCGCGAACCGAGATCGCCGGAGGCCCCCAGCAGGCGCTGGATCGCGGGGGTCTGAGACTTCGCCATGTCGTCGACATTGCCTTGCGTCACGCCGAGCTCCTCGGCCTCGATCAGGCCGTAATGCAGCCAGGTGATGATGTCGCTCCAGACCTCGTCGCCGTTGCGGGTGAAGGGGCCGAGCGGCTCCTTGCTGATGGTCTGCGGCAGCATGACGTAATCGGCCGGGTTCGGCGCGGCGGTCGTCACCGCGCCCGCGAGCGCGGAGGCGTCCTGGGTCATGGCGTCACAGCGGCCGCCGAAGAAGGTCTGGTACATGGTGTCGACGCGGTCGAACACCAGCGGCTTCCAGTCGATGCCGTTGGCGCGGCCGTAATCGCCGAGCGTGACCTCGTGCGTGGTGCCCTGCGCCACGCAGACGGTAGCGCCCTTCAAGTCCTTGATCTCCTTGACGCCAAGGTCCTTCTTCACGACAAAGCCCTGGCCGTCGTAGAAGTTGATCGGACCCTGGCGCAGGCCGAGCGTCACACCGCGCAAGTAAGTCTGCGTCGAGTTGCGGTAGAGCACGTCGATCTCGCCCGATTGCAGGGCGGTGAAGCGGTTCTGCGCGGTCAGGGAGACGTAGCGTACCTTGCTGGCATCCCCCAGCACGCCGGCTGCGAGCGCGCGGCAATAGTCGACGTCGAGACCTTTGTAATTGCCTTGCGAGTCCGGCGCCGAGAAACCGGCAAAGCCGGCGCTGACGCCGCACACCAGCGTGCCGCGGCTCTTCACCGTGTCGAGCGTCGCGGCGGATGCTACAATTGTCGATGCAGCGAGCACGCCCGCCGCGATAACCACTTTCCTCATCATGCTACTCCCCTCAGTGATTGACACTACGCAACACGTTGTCGACGGCCGTGCCGAGCTTGTCGACGATCAGGTCGATTTCGTCGGCCGAGGCGATATAGGGCGGCGCCAGCAGCAAGTGGTCGCCGCGCACACCGTCCACGGTGCCGCTGCCGGGATAGCAGCCGAGCCCATTGGCGAACGCCTCCGCCTTGATCTTCTGATTGAGCTTGAGCGCGGGATCGAACGAGGTGCGGCTGGCGCGATCAGAGACCAGCTCGATCGCCCAGAACAGGCCGCGGCCCCTGATGTCGCCGACATGGCGGTGGTTGCCGAAGCGCTCGGTCAGGCGCTGTTCGAGCTGCCTGCCGCGCTCCTTGACGCAGTCGAGCAGGCCGTCCTCGCGGATCACCTCCTGCACCGCCAGTGCGGCAGCGCAGGCGAGGGGATGCGCCAGATAAGTGTGGCCGTGCTGAAAGGCGCCCGAGCCGGCGCGGATGGTGTCGATGATCTTGCCGCTCGCGAGCATTGCCCCGATCGGCTGGTAGCCGCCGCCCAGCCCCTTTGCGATCGCCTGGATGTCGGGCGCGACGCCTTCCTGTTCCCAGGCGTGCGTGGTGCCGGTGCGGCCCATGCCGCACATGACCTCGTCGAGGATGAGCAGCGCGCCGTGCCGGTCGCAGATTTCGCGTACCGCTTTGAAGTAGCCGTCCGGCGCCGTCACCGCGCCGGCGGTGGCGCCGACGACCGGCTCGGCGAGAAACGCCGCGACGGTGTTGGGGCCGAGCCGCTGAAACTCCGCTTCGAGCTCCGCCGCAAGCCGAGCCACGAACTGTGTATCGGATTCATTGTCGCGCTTCTCGTGATAGGCGAATGCCGGTGTCACGTGGCTGAAGGCGGCCGAGAGCAGCGGCGCATAGGGCGCGCGCCGCCAGGCGTTGCCGCCGGCGGCCAGCGCGCCCAGCGTGTTGCCGTGGTAGCTCTGTCGCCGCGCGATGAAATGCTGACGCTCTGGCTCGCCGCGCTCGATGAAATATTGCCGCGCGAGCTTGATGCTGGCTTCGATCGCCTCCGATCCCCCGCTGACGAAATAGGCATAGGCGAGGCCGCCGGGTTCATGGCCGACCAGCGTCTCGGCGAGGGCTTCGGCGGGCTCTGACGAGAAGAAAGCGGTGTGCGCATAGGCGAGCGTCGAGGCCTGCTTCGCCATCGCCGCGATCACGCGCGGATGCTGGTGGCCGAGGCACGAGACCGCCGCGCCGCCGGATGCGTCGATCACACGCCGACCGTCCTCGGCAAAGAGATAGATGCCTTCGCCGCCGATCGCCTTGGGCGGCGTTTCGCGGAGCGAGCGATGCAGCACGCGGCTGGTGCGAGCGGCCATGGGTCAACCTTTCTCCGAAACGTAGGTGGAGGCAGCAGCGAGCCGCGCCTCGGTATGCTCCAGGCGCTTCTTCGCGGCGACGCCGCCGAGCGCGAACGTCACCGCCGCCAGCGACTGTGCGATCGCGATCGCGCCGGTGAGGCTCGGGAAGAAGCCCGGAGAGGAGGCCGCCTCGAACAGCAGGACATGGTCGGCCCCTTCGGCCATCGGTGCCGAGAGGCTGTCGGCGATGGCGATCAGCGTTGCGCCGGCGCGATGGGCGGCTTGCGCCACGCGGACGCTCGCATGCGTGTAAGGTAGGAAGCCGATGACGATGACGGTCTCGCCAGGGCGGAAGGCGCCGAGATCGAGATCGTCGGGGCCGGACACGCCGATGAGCTGCACCTGTTCGGGACGGAATAGCCGCAGCTCGTAGTTCAACAGCTCGGCGACACTGCGGCAGCTGCGATAGCCGGCGATCCAGATTCGCTTGGCCTCATGCAGGGTGCGTGCGGCCTCGGCAATCGGCTGGGCGGGGATCCGCGGAAGGCCGGCGGCCTCGGCCTCGAGCTTGTGGGTGACGAGTGCGACATCAGCATTCGGGCCGGGCCGGCGGCTTCTGGTGCGGCCGGAGAAGGGCGCGGTCTGCGACGGCCGTCGCGCTTCCGTCAGCGCCGCACGCAATTCGTCCCAGCCGGAATAGCCGATCGCTTTCGCAAGGCGCGTGAAAGCTGCGGGATCGGCGCCGGCCTCCGCGGCGAGATCGCGCATCGAACGGGTGGTGGCGTCGTAATCATTGGCGGCGACGAAGCGGCCGACCTCCTGCAGTCGCATCGGCAGCGATGGCAATGCAATGCGCAGTTCGCTCAGCGGCGAGGATTTCGCGGGCTCGGCCATGAAACATTTGTTGCACGGTTTTTTGATTGGTGCAACAGTTGACGTGCCGCTGCCGGAAATCGCTGCCTCTCGAGAAGGATTTTTGCGCCGTGACCACGGACACGCCGAGACCGCCGCCCCGCCCCCGCTTCTTCGGCGCATGGGGCCCCCGAGAGCTGAAGGGCCTGTTCTGGCAGGTGCTGGTGGTCGCGATCGTTGTCGGCGTTGTCGGTTTCCTTTGGTCAAACACCGTCACCAATCTTTCGGCGCGCCGCATCACGACCGGCTTTGCCTTCCTCGGCCGCGAGGCCGGCATGCCCATCGCCGACAGTTTGCTCGCCTATAATCCGAGAGACACCTACCTCTGGGCCTTCGTTGTCGGCGTCGGCAACACCTTGCGCGTCGCCGTGATCGGCATCGTGCTCGCGACCATCCTGGGCACGCTAATCGGCATCTCGCGATTGTCGGCCAACTGGCTGCTGTCACGACTTGCCGCCGTCTATGTCGAAACGCTTCGCGACATCCCGCTGCTGCTTCAGCTCCTGTTCTGGTACGTGCTGATGCAGGCGCTGCCGGCCGCGCGCGCGGCATGGCGGCCGATCGACGGCGTGTTCCTGTCCAATCGCGGCCTGATCCTGCCCGCAATTCCGCTTGGCCCGCCGCAGCTTTGGGTGCTCGGCACGGCGGCGGTCGGTCTTGCCGTGGTCTATCTCATCCGCCGCTGGCTGGTCGCGCAACAGATGCGCGACGGCAAGCTGCGGCCGGTATGGCCCTTTGCGGTGAGCTTCATCCTCGCGCTGCCGGTGCTGGTGTCCATCCTGCTTCGCGTGTCCTGGACAATCGAATGGCCGCAGCTGCGCGGCTTCAACTTCGTCGGCGGGCTGACGCTTGCCCCGGAATATTTCGCGCTGCTGATCGCGCTCGTCACCTACACCTCGGCCTTCATTGCCGAGATCGTGCGTAGCGGCATCCAATCCGTGCCGCGCGGGCAGTGGGACGCTGCCAATGCGCTTGGCCTCCGCCGCAGTTTCATGCTGCGGCAGATCATCCTGCCGCAGGCGCTACGCGTGATCGTGCCGCCGATGACCAGCCAGTATCTCAATTTGACCAAGAACTCCTCGCTTGCGGTCGCGATCGGCTACCAGGACGTGGTCTCGATCGCCAACACCACGCTGAACCAGACCGGGCAGGCGATCGAGGCGATCGCGCTGATCATGGCGGTGTTCTTGACCATCAGCCTGTCCATCAGCTTCTTCATGAACTGGTACAATTCGCGCATCGCGCTGGTGGAGCGCTGATCATGACTGTGATCGCCGATATCCCCGACGTACCGCGCGCCGCCCGCCGTCCCCAGATCGGCAACCCGGTGGTGCGCTGGCTGCGCACCAATCTGTTCTCGTCGATCCCGAACGGCATTCTATCGATCGTGCTGCTGGCGGTGCTCGCCAAGGGCATTTTCAGTTTCGTTCAGTGGGGCATTGCCAATGCCGTGTGGCTGACTCCGGCGAACGATTCCAGCGCCTGCCGCGCGGTGCGCGGCCTCGGGGCCTGTTGGGCGATCATTCCCGAAAAATACCGCTTCATCCTGTTCGGCACCTATCCGTTCGACGAGCAGTGGCGCCCGGCGCTGTCTGTGGTGCTGTTCATCGCGCTGTATTTTCTCTCGACTCGTCGCGCCTTCTGGCGGCGCGAACTCATCTATCTCTGGATCGGCGCGCTCGCGCTGATCAGCGTGCTGATGTGGGGCGGCGTGCTCGGGCTCTCCTTCGTCTCGCAGGACCGTTGGGGTGGTCTGCCGGTGACGCTGATCCTGGCGACGTTCGGGCTTGCATTCGGCTTTCCGCTCGGCATTCTTGTCGCGCTCGGCCGGCGCTCGAAACTGCCGGCGATCCGCTCTCTCAGTGTGCTCTATGTCGAACTGATCCGCGGCGTGCCGCTGGTGAGCCTGTTGTTCGTGGCGAGCGTGATGTTTCCATTGTTCATGCCCAGTGGGTTCAACATCGACAAGCTGCTCCGCGCCCAGATCGCGATCATCCTGTTCGCGGGCGCCTATCTCGCCGAGGTCATCCGCGGCGGTCTTCAGGCGGTGCCGCGCGGGCAATATGAAGCGGCCGACGCGCTCGGGCTGTCCTACTGGCGCAAGCACCGGCTGATCGTGCTGCCGCAGGCGATCCGCCATGTCATCCCGCCGCTGGTCAACACCTTCATCGCCTTCTTCAAGGACACCAGCCTCGTCCTCATCATCGGCATCTTCGATCTGCTGACGACGGCCAAGACCGCCATCATCGATCCCGCCTGGCAGCAGTTTTCGGTCGAGGTCTATATCTTCGTCGCCGCGATCTATTTCATCTTCTGCTTCGCGATGTCGCGTTATAGCCGCAGCCTCGAGGCGACGAGCGGAAGGTAGGTCTTGTGTCCCGGACAAGGTGCAGCGCATCAGCGCTGCGCCGCAGAGCCGGGACCCAGAAAGATGCACGGGAAGTTGTGGAGGCGTGGGCCCCGGCTCTGCAGCGCACCGCCGAAGAGGCGCTGCGCCGCGTCCGGGGCACGCGAGTGGGCTACTTCTTCACCCTGGGATCGATCGGCGTCGTCCCACGCACGCCCAGAATATCCTCCAGCACTTTCGCCCCGGCAATCACCTGGGCGTCCGCGCGCGGTGCGCCGACGACCTGCACGCCGACCGGCAGGCCCGATGCCGTGAAGCCGCACGGCAGCGACAGCGAGGGGCAGCATGCGAGCGTGATCGCGTAGACGATACCGAGCCACTCGACGTAATTGTCGAACTTCTTGCCGGCGCATTCGGCGACATAGCGGTGTTCGATCGGGAAGGGCGGCACGATCGTGGTGGGTGTCAGCAGCAGATCGTAGGTCTTGAAGAACTCGACCGCTCGAGCGGTCATGCCGACGCGCTGGGCCTCGGCGCGCGCGAGTTGCTCCACCGTGAGCTTGAGGCCTTCCTCGATGTTCCAGATCACCTCGGGCTTGAGCAGGTCGCGCTTGGTGCGGAGCAGATTGGCCTTGGTGATTGCGAAATCGAAGGCGCGCAGAACGTGGAAGCATTCATGCGCCTCGCGCCAGTCCGGATGCGCCTCCTCGACGATGGCGCCGGCCTCGGCAAAGCGTTCCGCGGCCTTCCGCGTGATCGCCTTCACCTCGGGATCGACAGGCGTGATGCCGAGATCGGGCGAATAGGCGATGCGCTTCGGCTTCTTGCCGGATTGAGCCGCCGACAGGAACGAGGTCGTGGGCGTTGGCAGCGATAGCGGATCATCCGCGTAGTCGCCGCTCATGGCATCCAGCAGCAGCGCGAGATCCTCGACATTGCGTGCCATCGGACCGACCACGCCGAGATTGCGATCGATGCCGGATTTTGGTGTATGTGCGACGCGGCCGATGCTCGGGCGCATGCCGACGACGCCGCAGAAAGCCGCGGGGCTGCGCAAGCTGCCGCCCATGTCGGAGCCCTGCGCCAGCCAGGCCATGCCGGTGGCCAGCGCCACCGCCGCGCCGCCGGAAGAGCCCGCCGCGGATTTCGACGTATCCCAGGGATTGAGCGTCGCGCCAAACACCTCGTTGAAGGTGTTGGCGCCGGCGCCGAATTCCGGCGTGTTGGATTTGGCGTAGACGACCGCGCCGTTGGCTTCGAGATTCTCGACCATGAGGTCGGACTTCGCGGGGATATTATCCCTGAAGATTGGCGAGCCCTGCGTGTTCAACACGCCTGCAACGTCGGTCAGATCCTTGATCGGCACCGGAAGGCCAGCGAGCAGCCCGCGCGCGCCAGCGGGCTTCCGCATCAGCGCCTTGGCGTTGTCGCGCGCGCGATCGAAGCACAGGGTCGGGAGCGCGTTGACCGTGCCGTCGACCTCACTGATGCGCTTCTCCAGCACATCCAGCAGTTCGAGCGGCGAGACATCGCCGGACCGCAGCTTGTCGACGACGGCGCAGGCATTTTCGCGGGTCAGGTCTTGAGACAACTATTCTACTCCTACTCGTGTAAAAGGTCTCGTCATTGCGAGCGCAGCGAAGCAATCCAGTCTGTCAGCCCGGAACGATTCTGGATTGCTTCGCTGCGCTCGCAATGACGAAAAACTAACCCCAGCCTGCGCTGATGCCGCCGTCGACGGTGTAGATCACGCCCGACGTATATCCGGCGCGATCCGAAGCCAGGAACGCCATGAGGTCACCGATCTCGCGCGCATGTGCGGGGCGACCGAGCGGCAGGCTCTTCTGGAATTCCTTGTAGCGGGTCTCGTCGCCGAACTGATGCTTGGCCCGCGTCTTGAGCAGGGTGACGTGCCGATCGGTGCCGACGGGGCCGGGATTGATGCCGACCACGCGGATGTTGTCGGCGAGACTTTTTCCCCCGAGCGCGCGGGTGAAAGCCATCAACGCGGCATTGCCGGCGCTGCCGCAGATGTAGTTGGCGTCAAACTTTTCGCCGGCCGCCCCGATGTCGTTGACGATGACGCCGCCGCCCTTGGCCTTCATCTGCGCGTAGATCTGCCGCGTCAGGTTGATGTAGCCGAACACTTTCAAATCCCAGGCGTGCCGCCAGGTCGCCTCGTCGATCTTGTCGATTGAGCCGCCGGGGATGTCGCCGGCATTGTTGACGAGCACGTCGATGTCGGCGGCTTCGCCGGCGAGCCGCGCCAGATCCTCGGGCTTGCGCAGGTCCACGACGCTGGTCGTGGCATCAATCTGGTGGGCGGAGCGCAGTCGGTCCGCCAGCGCCTTGAGCTGATCGCCGCTGCGCGCGGCGAGCAGAAGGTTTGCGCCTTCCTCGGCAAAGGCTTCGGCGGCGGCGGCGCCAATGCCCTTGGACGCTCCCGTGATGAGGACGCGCTTGCCACGCAGATGCAGATCCATGAGGTTACTCGCTCGGTGGGGAACTGGATGAAATCAGTAGGCGCTTGGCCGCGCCATGGTCAACATTGCAGTGCAGCGTTGCACTGCCGCTGCGTTTGGTCCATTGCAGTGCGGTCAAAAAAGCGGCGGCTGCCGGACCAAAGAGGGACGTTCTCGATGAGCAAGAAACAATACCGGATCGCGGTCATTCCCGGCGATGGCATCGGCAAGGAAGTGATGCCGGAGGGTCTGCGCGTTCTGGAGACTGCGGCGAGGAAGCACGGGGTCTCCCTGCATTTCGACCATTTCGACTTCTCGTCGTGGGACTATTACGAGAAGCACGGCCAGATGATGCCTGACGACTGGAAGGAAAAGATCGGCAAGCACGATGCGATCTATTTCGGCGCTGTCGGCTGGCCGGCCAAGATTCCCGACCACATCTCGCTGTGGGGCTCGCTGATCAAATTCCGCCGCGAGTTCGACCAGTACGTGAACCTCCGCCCGGTGCGGCTGATGCCCGGCGTGCCGTGCCCCCTGGCCAACCGCAAGCCCGGCGACATCGATTTCTGGGTGGTGCGCGAGAACACCGAGGGTGAATATTCCTCCGTCGGCGGCCGCATGTTCCCGGACACCGACCGTGAGTTCGTCACCCAGCAGACGGTGATGACCCGCGTGGGCGTCGACCGTATCCTGAAGTTCGCCTTCGAGCTCGCGCAGTCGCGGCCGAAGAAGCACCTGACCTCCGCGACCAAGTCCAACGGCATCTCCATCACCATGCCCTATTGGGACGAGCGCGTTGAGGCGATGGCGAAGAAGTTTCCCGGCGTGAAGTGGGACAAGTACCACATCGACATCCTGACCGCGAACTTCGTGCTGCATCCGGACTGGTTCGACGTCGTGGTCGGCTCCAATCTGTTCGGCGACATCCTCTCCGACCTCGGTCCGGCCTGCACAGGCACCATAGGCATCGCGCCGTCAGGCAACATCAACCCCGAGGGCGATTTCCCCTCGGTGTTCGAGCCGGTGCACGGTTCAGCGCCTGATATCGCGGGGCAGGGCATCGCCAACCCGATCGGTGCAATCTGGTCGGGCGCGATGATGCTCGATCATCTCGGCGAGAAGGTCGCCGGCAAATCGATCGTCGACGCGATCGAGCGCACGCTCGCCGAACGCACGCTGCGCACCAAGGACCTCGGCGGCAATGCCGACACCACGGCCTGCGGCAAGGCGGTTGCGGATATGGTGGATTAGTTCGCTGTCTTCCCCTCTTCCCTTGTGGAAGAGGGTGGATTCTATGCGAAGCATCGAAGACGGGTGAGGGGCTCTCTCTGCATACGCAGACCTGCTGGTTACAGAATTGCTCGCGGAGAGAACCCCTCATCCGGCGCTTCGCGCCAACTTCTCCCACAAGGGGAGAAGGAAGAACGCGTCTTACATGTAAGACTTTCGCGCCGGATCGAAGATCGGCGGATAGTCATTCTCGTCGAGCAGATCGAGAAACGGATCGAGTCCCTCGGACTTTATCAGCGCGAGCTCCTGCTGCGAGATCAGGTTCACGGTCAGAAGCTCCACGGGATCGCCGGCGATCTCCAGCGCCTCGGAGATGTTCTTGTCAGGCCCGATGATCGGCGTCAAAAACAGGAACGTTTGAAACTCCGTCCCCGCAACCGGCGGCGTCGGCATCGCGACGCGGTGGCCGAAACCGAACCAAGTCGCATCGATGAACGGAAGATTCGCGAGCCAGCGCAGGTTAGCACATATCTCCGGCGTCGGCTCGCGAACGTACCACATCAGCTCGGCCCGCAACTTGGCGTCGCCACGCACGCCTGGCATCCGCTGCTCGCTCATGCCGTTGGTCAGTAGGACGTAGCCTTCGTCTGAGCCCTCTTCGCACACCGGCACGAAATCGCGACCGAAGGCGTGGATGTCGATGCGGCGCTCCGCGCTGTCGGTGAAGCTGTACTCGGGCTCGCCAAGCTCGTTCTCGTAGATTGCGAGCCGATGCCGGTAGAGGTCGACCGCCCGCGGCGGCGCGCCGGAGCCGGAGACGAGTTTTGCGAGACGGGAGAACATGAGAACCTCGGGGGCGGATGTGAGCCGGGACATCCGCGTTGTCGCTAGACAACGCGGGCCGGTTCAAACCCGTCCCGCGGGCGTGGCGAAGTTTCGCCGCAGTCCAGACCTTCCTGCGCGATCGGCCATGTGGCCGGGATCAGCCGGCGATCTTCTCGATCGCCGCCTGATCCAGCCCGAACTTCTTTCCGGCCTCCAGAATCTCCTGCCAGGTGGTCGGGTCGACGGGGATGCCTTCCGCCAGGCGCTTCTTCTTCGTCTCGCGCTCGGGCTCACCGGCGATCTTGACCTTGTCGACGCCGGAGGCGGGCGGCGAGCCGGTGTGCCAGGCGACAAAGCCCTCGACCTCGCGCGCGAGGTTTTCAGCGGTGCCGAGCTTGCCCGGGTCGATGACGATCGAGAGCATGCCGTTGAGGACGTTGTGCTTGCCGTCGGACGGGCCCTTGACCGCCTGTCCGCCCGAGAGTGCCCCTCCAAGGATTTCGCACACCAGCGCGAGTCCCGAACCCTTGTGCTCGCCGAACGGCAGGATCGCGCCATGCGGCGGGATCACGGTGTAGCGGGGATTGACGGTGGGCTTGCCCTCATTGTCGATGATGGTGCCAGGCTCGAGCTCGACGCCCTTGTTGTGCGCGACACGGGTCTTGCCTTGCGCGATCCTGCTGGTGGCGAAATCGAGCACGATGGGGTCTTTCCCCTGGCGCGGGATGCCGACACAAAACGGGTTGGTGCCGTGGCGCGCATCGCTGCCGCCCCAGGGCGCCACGATTGGGCGGGAGATGACGTTGACGAAGTGGATCGAGACCAGCCCGTGGTCGATGCACTGCTCGGCCCAGTGACCGATACGGCCGATATGATGCGAATTGGAAAGGCCGACGAGGCACACGCCGTTTTGCTTGGCGCGCTCGGCGGCCAGCTCCATCGCCTCGTGGCCGATCACCTGGCCGTAGCCGGTGAGGCCGTCGAGCGTGAGCAGCGGCCCGGTGTCGAGCACGATCTTGACGTGCGCGTTCACGGCGAGGCCGCCGTTGGTGACGCTCTGGACATAGCGCGGGATCATGCCGACGCCGTGGGAGTCGTGGCCCTTGAGGTTGGCCTCGACCAGATTGGTGGCCACGAGATCGGCCTCGCGGTCCGAGGAACCGCCGGCCTTGACGATGGCGCGGATGGCGTTGGTGAGCGGTTCTGCCTTGATGGTGCGATAGTCGGCCATTGTTGCTCTTATCCTCTTACTATCCGGCGGCAGTGCTCCCACGCCGCGCCAATCAGGTTCTCGCTCGCCTCCGGCGTACGGAACGCCGAGTGCGCCGACAGCGTCACGTTGGGAATCTTCGTCAACGGATGATCGCCGGGCAGCGGTTCGATGTTGAAGACGTCGAGCCCGGCATGGCGGATGTGACCTGACTTCAGCGCATCGATCATGGCGGCCTCGTCCACAACAGCGGCACGGGCGGTGTTGATGAGGATGACGCCCGGCTTCATTTTTGCGATCTTCTCGCGCGTGATCATGCCGCGCGTCTCGTCGTTGAGCAGCAAATGCAGTGATACGACGTCGCTCCTTGCCAGCACGCTGTCGAGATCGGTGAATTCGACGCCCGGATGGCTCTTCGGCGAGCGATTCCAGGCGATCACCTTCATGCCGCTGCCGGACGCGATGCGTGCGACCTCGGCCGCGATGCCGCCGAAGCCGATCAGGCCGAGCGTCTTGCCGGTGAGCTGCATGCCGTCTTCGCGCAGCCAGTTGCCGACGCGCATCTCGCGATCCATCATGGCGATGCCGCGGGCCGAGGCCCACATCAGCGCGATCGCGGATTCGGCGACCGCGGTGTCGCCATAGCCCTTGATCAGATGGACGGAGATGCCGAGTTCTGCCAGCTCCTCCGGATTCATGTAGCTGCGCGCGCCGGTGCCGAGGAACACGACGTGCTTCAGCCCCGCACATTTCTTCGCCACTTCGGTCGGCAGCGCGGTGTGATCGACGATCGCGATCTCGGCGCCGTCGAGGATCTCAGGGTATTGCTCGGGCTTGATATCGGGATCCCTGTGGATCCGCACCTTGAGATCGCCAGGCTTCTCCAGCCGCTCCATGATCACGGCAAGCGCTTCATTGGCGTCGACGAAAACTCCGCGCATGTCTCTCTCCGGTCAGGACGCGACGCCGGCGATCGCCAGCACGGTATGCATGAGAACGTTGGTGCCCGCGGCGCAATCCGGCTGCGTCGCGTCTTCCAGCTCGTTGTGGCTGATGCCGTCCTTGCAGGGCACGAACACCATCGCCGCCGGCATCACGGTGTTGAGGTTGCAGGCGTCGTGGCCGGCGCCGGAAGTGATGCGACGCGAGGAATAGCCGAGCGTCTTGGCTGCGTTCTCGACCGCCGCGATCAGCTTGGGATCGAAATGCGTCGGCGGCTTGCTCCAGACCAGGTCGATCTTCACCTCGACCCTGCGGCGCGCGGCAATTTCGGCAATCGCCGCCCGCAGATCGCGATCGAGCGCATCCATGATGGCGCCATCAGCGCTGCGGCAATCCATGGTGAAGGCGATCTCGCCGGGGATGACGTTGCGCGAGGGGTTTGCGATCACGGCCTCGCCGATGGTGCCGACCGCGTTCGGTCCAAGCTTCTTCGCGATGGACTCCATCGCCAGCACGATCTCCGACAGGGTCGCCAGCGCGTCGCGGCGCAGCGGCATCGGCGTGGAGCCCGCATGGCTCTCGAAGCCTGAAATCTTGCCGTCGTACCAGAGGACGCCCTGGCCGGAATCGACCACGCCGATGGTCTTGCCCTCGGCCTCCAGGATCGGGCCCTGCTCGATATGCAGCTCCACGAAGCAGCCGAGCTTCTGGAAGCCGACCGGCTTGTCGCCGCGATAGCCGATACTGTCCAGCGCCTGGCCAACGGTGGTGCCCTCGGCGTCCTTGCGCGACAAAATGTCGTCGGTGGTGAAATCGCCGACGTAAGCTGCGGAGGCCATCATCGCAGGCGCGAAGCGCGAGCCTTCCTCGTTGGTCCAGTTGACGATGCAGATCGGCGCTTCGGTTTCGATGCCGGCATCGTTCAGCGTGCGGATCACCTCCAGCGCGCCGAGCGTGCCGAGGATGCCGTCATACTTGCCGCCGGTCGGCTGGGTGTCGAGATGCGAGCCGATGCCGACGGGCGGCTTCGACATGTCTCGGCCCTTGCGCAGGCCGAACTGAGAGCCGAGTGCGTCGGTATGCACCTCGAGACCTGCATCCTCGCATGCCCTGCGGAACCAGTCACGCACCTGCTTGTCTTCGCTGCTCAACGTCAGCCGCCGCACGCCACCCTTGGCCGTCGCGCCGAATTGCGCGGTCTCGTGGATGGAGCCCCAGAGGCGGGCGGAATCGATTTGCAGATTGGTGGCGGCTCGGCTCATGCGGTCGTTCTCTCTTTCGTCCGGCGCCTTTTTCAATGCCGTGCCAGCGCGGGCGCGTCAACTGCGAGGCTGCTCTGCGCAATCTGCCGTGCAAGCTCGGCGACGCGCTCCACAGCGACGACGTCGGGTGAGGCAAGCCAGCTTGCGGTGAAGGTCAGCGGTGCGATTGCGAGATCGGTATCGAGCAGTTGCAGCCGCCCGTCGGCGAGCTCGTTCTCGACGATCGCGTCGGGGATCACGGCGACGCCGAGGCCCTCGACCGCCATGTGGATGACGGTCGCGAGCGATGCGGATGCGTGCAGCCGGATCGGCGGCAGCTCAGGCCGGTCGAAGACCTCGCGCACGACTTCGTAAGGCTTGGTCTTGCGCGGGAAGGTGATGATCGGAAAGCGCGCGAGCTCCGCCGGCGTCACCCGGCCTTTGCCGAGGCCGAGCGAAGGGCTTGCGAGGAAGCCGATCGGGTAATCGGCGAGCACGCGGTTGTGCACGCCGGACGCCGACAGCGGTCCGACCACGAAGGCAAGCTCGATCTCCTGCGCCAGCAGGCGCGCGGTCAGGTTTGGGGTGATGTCGACCTCGATCTCCAGTGACAGGTTCGGATAGACCTGATTCACGCTCTTCACGAGGCGCGGCAACCAGGTGTGCACGATGGTCTCGGCGACACCGAGCCGCATCACTCCGCGCATCGCGGAGCGGTCGCCGACCTCGGCCATCATCTGAGCACGCAGGCCGATCAGTTTCTCCGCATAGACCATCATCTGCCGGCCGCTCGGTGTCGGTGATGCCACGCGGTGGTCGCGATTGAGGAGCTTGACACCCATCTCGCGCTCGAGCTGGGCGATGCGCTGGGAGATCGCCGGCTGGGTCGTATTGAGCCGTGCTGCGGCGCCGCGGAAGCTGCCGAGCTTTACGACCCAGAGAAAAGTCTCGATCGACCTGAAGTCCAGCATTGGAAGGATTTTCCTGTTCGATAAAATTAATTTATCGATATCCATTAGAAAGGACGATTAGACTTTATAGCATGCTTGGTGTTGGCTGTCTTTGTCGAGTTTATAGGCAGGTCGATCACATGACTGTTTTGTTGGCAGCGCAGCAAACTGAAACACCCGACGCGCTCCCGAGCCGCACGGCGCGGCTTGCCTACCGGCAAGGGCTGGTCGCCTCCACCGCCGGCGTCGCTCCCGGCTTCGTTCAGGGCAATCTGGCGATCCTGCCGGCGGAATATGCCAGCGCCTTTCATCGCTTCTGCCAGCTCAATCCGAAGCCGTGCCCGATCATCGGCATGTCCGATGTCGGCAGCCCACACATCCCTTCGCTCGGCGCCGATCTCGACATCCGCACCGACGTGCCGCGCTACCGCGTCTGGCGCGACGGCGAGGTCGTCGACGAGCCGACCGACGTGACGAAGCATTGGCGTGACGACCTCGTGACCTTTGTGCTCGGCTGCTCCTTCTCGTTCGAAGAGGCCTTGCTCGACGAGGGCATGCCTATCCGCCACATCGAGAAGAACGTGCGCGTCCCGATGTACCGCACAAACATCGCCTGCGGCGAGGCCGGTCCATTCGCCGGTCCCATGGTGGTGTCGATGCGTCCGTTCAAGCCGGCCGATGCGATCCGCGCGGTGCAGATCACCTCGCGCTATCCCGCCGTGCATGGCGCGCCCGTGCATCTCGGCCATCCGCATCTGATCGGCATCAAGGACATCGCCAAGCCGGATTATGGTGATCCGGTGCCGGTCGCCGACGACGAGATTCCGGTGTTCTGGGCCTGCGGCGTGACACCGCAATCGGTGATCAATGCCGCCAAGCTCCCGTTCGCCATCACGCATTCGCCCGGCCTGATGCTGGTGACGGATCTCAAGAACAGGACCATGGCCGTGATTTAGTGGGCAGCATTTGCTGCTTCTTCGAGCTTTACCGTATCCATCAATAGCTTCATTCGATCAGCTGAAATTCAGTCAAAGAGGACTCTGCCATGACGATCACTCGCCGCGACGTATTGTTGGGTGCCACCGCCACCGCTGCGCTGGTGCCGCTGGCTGCACGCGCACAGACCTCGGAAGTCGTGATCGGCGTGATCTATCCGTTCTCCGGCGGCAGCGCGCAGCAGGGCGTCGATGCGCAGAAGGCCTATGAGACCGCGCTCGAGGTCATCAACAAGGATACCGATTTCGACCTGCCGCTGGCCAAGGGCGAAGGCCTGCCGGGCCTTGGCGGCGCCAAGGTCCGTCTCGTGTTCGCCGATCACCAGGCCGATCCGCAGAAGGGCCGCGCCGAGGCCGAGCGCCTGATCACGCAGGAGAAGGTCTCCGCCATCATCGGCACCTATCAGAGCGCGGTCGCGGTCACCGTCAGCCAGATCTGCGAGCGCTACCAGGTCCCGTTCGTCTCCGCCGACAATTCCTCGCCCAGCCTGCATCGCCGCGGCCTGAAGTATTATTTCCGCGCCGCGCCGCATGATGAAATGTACTCGGCCGCGATGTTCGACTTCTTCGACGCCTTGAAGAAGAAGGGCACCAAGATCGAGACGCTGTCGCTGTTCCACGAGGACACCATCTTCGGCACCGATTCCGGCAATGCCCAGGCCAAGATCGCCGGCGAGCGCGGCTACAAGATCGTCACCGACATCAAGTATCGCGCCAATTCGCCTTCGCTCTCGGCCGAGGTGCAGCAGCTTAAGTCCGCGAACGCCGACGTGCTGATGCCCTCGAGCTACACCACCGACGGCATCCTGCTGGTCAAGACCATGGCCGAACTCGGCTACAAGCCGAACGCGATCGTGGCGCAGGACGCCGGTTTCTCCGAGAAGGCACTTTACGATGCCGTCGGCGACAAGCTCGAAGGCGTGATCTCGCGCGGCACCTTCTCGCTCGACCTCGCGCAGAAGCGCCCGATGGTCGGCAAGATCAACGACATGTTCAAGACGCGCTCGGGCAAGGACTTCAACGACCTCACCTCGCGCCAGTTCATGGGCCTGATCATCCTCGCCGACGCCATCAACCGCGCCAAGTCTACCGACGGCGAGAAGATCCGCGATGCGCTGGCGGCGACCGACATCCCGGGCGAGCAGACCATCATGCCCTGGAAGCGCGTCAAGTTCGACGAGATGGGCCAGAACAACGACGCCGACCCGGTGCTGCTGCAATATATCGGCGGCAAGTTCGTCACCATCTTCCCGCCGCAGGCCGCGATCGCCGAGGCGGTCTGGCCGATGAAGTGAGACTGGGACGCGGGAGCTCAGGTGCAGCTCCCGCTCTCATCCTGAGGAGCGGGCGTAGCCCGCGTCTCGAAGAACAAGGGCCGGGCCATCCTTTGAGACGCGCGCTTGTGCGCGCTTCTCAGGATGAGGATTGATTTCGGGGGACAGACTTTTGACAGCCCAAGCCATTATCCAGAGTCTCGCGAGCGGCCTCCTCATGGGCCTGCTGTACGGACTGATCGCGGTCGGCCTCGCGCTGATCTTCGGCCTGATGGACGTCACGAACTTCGCCCATGGCGAGTTCCTGATGATCGCGATGTACCTGTCCTTTTTCCTGTTCGCGTTCTTCGCGATCGACCCCTTGCTGTCGGCGCCGCTGGTCGCCGCCGCGCTCTTCATCTTCGGAGCGGTGGTCTATTTGCTCATTGTACGCTTCGCCATGCGGGCCAAGGCCAATGCCGGCATGGTGCAGATCTTCACCACTTTCGGCCTTGCCATCGTGATGCGGGGCCTGGCGCAGTTCTTCTTCACGCCGGATTATCGCAGCATTCCGCACTCCTGGCTCGGCGGCAAAACCATTTCGATCGGCGGCATCTTCCTGCCGGAACCGCAGTTGGTCGGTGCGCTGGTCTCGATCCTCGCTTTTGCCGGTCTCTATTTCTTCATCCATCGCACCGATTTCGGCCGCGCGCTGGAGGCTACCCGTGAAGATCCCGGTGCGGTCGCGCTGGTCGGCATCGACAAGAACCGCGTGTTTGCGTTCGGCTGGGGCCTTGGTGCCGCGCTGGTCGGTCTCGCCGGTGCGATCATGGCAAGCTTCTTCTATATCTATCCCGATGTCGGCGCGTCCTTTGCCTTGATCGCCTATGTCACGGTGGCGCTCGGCGGCTTCGGCAGCGTGTTCGGCGCCTTCGCCGGCGGCATCATCGTCGGCCTTGTCGAAGCCACCACCGCGCTGGTGCTGCCGCCATCGCTGAAATCGGTCGGCATCTACGCGGTCTATCTGCTGGTCGTCTTCATCCGGCCGCGCGGCCTGTTCGGATCGATCTGATGGACAAGGAATTTGCAGCGCGGCGCCGCCGCGACCTCATCATCGCCGCGTTGCTCGCCGCGATTGCCGCAGCGACGCCGTTGTTCGTGAAGGACGTCGTCGTCCAGAACATCCTGATCCTGACTCTGATGTATGCGGGCTTGTCGCAGAGCTGGAACATCCTGTCCGGATATTGCGGGCAGATCTCGCTCGGGCACGCGCTGTATTTCGGACTGGGTGCCTACACCACCGAGCTGCTGTTCACGAAGTTCGGCGTGCTGCCCTGGTTCGGCATGCTGGCCGGCGGCGTGGTGTCGGCGCTGATCGCGATGGGGCTTGGTTATCCCTTCTTCCGCCTGCGCGGCCACTACTACGTGATCGCCACCATCGTCATCGCCGAGATCGGCCTGCTCCTGTTCCACAACTGGGAATGGGCCGGCGCCGCGATGGGCATCACGATTCCGATCCGCGGCGATAGCTGGCTGAAATTCCAGTTCCTGCGCACCAAGCTGCCGTACTTCTATTTCGCGCTGGCGCTGTGCTGCCTCGCCTGGTTCGTCACCTGGTGGCTGGAGAATTCCAAATGGGGATTCTGGTGGCGCGCGGTCAAGGACAATCCGGACGCGGCCGAGAGCCTCGGTGTCGACGTGTTCAATTCCAAGATGGGCGCGGCCGCCGTCTCCGCCTTCCTGGTCGCGGTGGGTGGCAGCTTCTACGCCCAGTTCGTCTCCTACATCGATCCTGAGAGCGTCATGGGATTCCAGTTCTCGTTGCTGATGGCGCTGCCCGCCGTGCTCGGCGGCATCGGCACCCTGTGGGGACCGGTGTTAGGGGCCGCCATCCTGATCCCGCTGACGGAGCTGACGCGCTTCAAGTTCGGTGGCTCGGGGCGCGGCGTCGACCTCATCGTCTACGGCACGCTGATCGTGCTAATTTCACTAGCCTTGCCGCGGGGCCTGCTCAGCTTGTTTTCGCGACCGAAGAAAACTGGAGCCGTCCGATGACCGCGCTCCTTGAAACCCGCGGCGTCTGGCAGCGGTTCGGCGGCCTCGTCGCCAACAGCGACGTCTCGATCTCGGTTGGCCGCGGCGAGATCGTCGGCCTGATCGGCCCCAATGGCGCCGGCAAGTCGACGCTGTTCAATCTCATCGCCGGCGTGCTGCCGCCGACGCAAGGCTCGATTCTATTCGACGGCGAGGACGTCACGCACATGCCGGCGGCGGAACGCTGCCAGCGCGGTGTCGGGCGCACCTTCCAGGTGGTCAAGAGCTTCGAGACCATGACCGTTATCGACAACGTCATCGTCGGTGCGCTGGTGCGCAACACGGTGATGCGCGAGGCGCGCCGCAAGGCGCACGAGGTGCTGGAGTTCACCGGCCTTGCCGCGCGCGCCCACGTGCTCGCCAGCGACCTCGTGCCGGCCGAGAAGCGTCGCCTCGAAGTCGCCCGCGCGCTCGCGACCGAGCCGAAGCTGCTGCTGCTCGACGAAGTCCTCACCGGCCTGACGCCGACCGAGGCGCAGACCGGTGTCGCGCTGGTGCGCAAGGTGCGCGATGCCGGCATCACCGTGTTGATGGTCGAGCACGTCATGGAGATCGTGATGCCGCTGGTCGACCGTGCCATCGTGCTCGACCTCGGCAAGGTGCTGGTCGAGGGCAAGCCTAACGACGTCGTCCGCGATCCCAAGGTGATCAAGGCATATCTGGGAGATCGTCATGCTGTCGGTGCGTGAAGTCACGACCGCCTATCAGGGCCTGGTCGCGATCTCCGCGATCTCGATCGAGGTCCAGAAGGGCGAGATCGTCTGCGTCGCCGGTGCCAACGGCGCGGGCAAGTCGACGTTGCTGAAATCCATCGCCGGTGCCGAGCGTCCGCGCTCTGGCAGCGTCACCTTCGACGGCAAGCAGATCAACGGCATGGCGCAGCACCACATCACGGCGGCCGGCATCGCCTATGTGCCGGAGAACCGCCGCCTGTTCCCGCGCCTGTCGGTGCGCGACAATCTTCGCCTCGGCAGCTATCTCTACCGCAGCGAAACCGACCGCGAAGCGCCGCTCGATCTCGTCTTCACGCTGTTTCCCCGCCTGTCCGAACGCCTGGAGCAGCGCGCCGAGACGCTCTCCGGCGGCGAGCAGCAGATGCTCGCGATCGGCCGCGCGCTGATGACGCGCCCACGGTTGTTGATGCTCGACGAACCCTCGCAGGGCATCATGCCGAAACTGGTCGACGAGATCTTCCAGGCGGTCCTGCGCATCCGCGACGCCGGCATGACCGTGCTGATCGTCGAGCAGCGCATGGCCGAGTGCCTGGAGATCGCCGACCGCGCCTACATCCTGCAAACCGGCCGCGTGCTGATGCAGGGGCCGGCCGCCGAGATCAGGGGCAATCCGGATGTGAGGAAGGCGTATCTGGGGCTGTAGTTGCAGGAGCGAGTTCGTAAGGTGGGCAAAGGCGCACTCGCGCCATGCCCACCATTTGGTTCTGATCGCATACAGGACGTGGGCACGCTCCGCTTTGCCCACCCTACGGCAGTGCCGCCGGGGGAGTAGCTCGACCGTCCCCACATCCTCCGTCATTGCGAGCGCAGTGAAGCAATCCAGACTGCCGCCGCGGAAAGACTCTGGATTGCTTCGCTGCGCTCGCAATGACGAGGAGAGAGCCGCGTCTAATGCTCGTGCCCATGTTCCGGCAGCGTCACTCCGAACACTTTCACAAGATCCGTCACCTGCTCCGGCGAAAGGTAGCGCGGGTTCATCCCGCGCAGCAGCAGGTACAGCTTCGCCGTCTCCTCCAGCTCCTCGGTCGCGAACACTGCGGCCTCCAGCGTGTCGCCGGCAACGACCGGGCCGTGATTGGCGAGCAGCACCGATGAATATTTCCCCGCCAGTCCCTTGATCGCATCCGCCACCGCGGGATCGCCGGGGCGGTAGTACGGCACGAGCGCGATGGCACCGCATTTCATCAGGTAATAGGCCGTCATCGGCGGCAGCGCGGCGCGCGGGTCGATCTCGGGCAGCATCGAGAGCGCGACCGAGTGTGTCGAATGCAGATGTACGATGGCGCGTGCAGTGCCGCGCGTGTCGTAAAGCGCGTTGTGCAGCGGAACTTCCTTAGTCGGGGCATCGCCCGACACCAGCTGGCCCCTTTCGTCGAGCCGCGACAGCTTCGCAGGATCGAGGAAACCGAGCGAGGCATTGGTCGGCGTCACCAGCCAGCCGCCGCCGTCCAGCCTGACGCTGATATTGCCGGAGGAGCCCGGCGTCAGCCCGCGCTCGAACAGCGACCGTCCGAAGCGGCAGATGTCCTCGCGCAGCCGCGTCTCGTTGCTCGCTTCAGGTCTCATGGCCGTCATGCCTGCTTGTCTCACGCTTTGGCAGCGCGGCCAAGCCGTGATATCGGTTCGTCGAGCCGACGCAAAAGCCGGCCGTCCGGGAAACGTTCGCAAGGGTTAGTTGCATGTCCGCCTCCAATTCACAGAATCAGCGCATCGCGGTCATCGGGCTCGGCTCGATGGGGTTTGGCATGGCGACCTCGCTGAAGCGCGTCGGCCACGCCGTCGCCGGCTGCGACGTGTCGGCCGAGGCGGTGGCGCGTTTCGTGAAGGATGGCGGTGCGGGTGCCAAGACGCCGGCCGAGGCCGCCAAGGGCGCGGACATCGTCGTCAGCGTCGTCGTCAATGCCGCGCAGACTGAAGCCGTCCTGTTCGGCAAGGATGGTGCCGCCGAGACCATGCCCGAAGGCAGCGTCTTCGTATCCTCCGCCACCATGGACCCCGATGTGGCGCGTCGTCTTGCCAAGCAGCTGGAGGCGACCGGCCGGCATTATCTGGATGCACCGATTTCGGGCGGCGCGCAGCGCGCC
Source organism: Bradyrhizobium sp. MOS003 (assembly GCF_003020125.1). GTDB lineage: Bacteria > Pseudomonadota > Alphaproteobacteria > Rhizobiales > Xanthobacteraceae > Bradyrhizobium. The sequence goes on from NZ_PYFW01000003.1 coordinate 279,058, forward strand.
GCGCAGGGCGAGCTGACGATCCTCGCCTCCGGCAGCCCCACTGCGTTCGCGAAGGCCCGACCCGCGCTCGATGCCATGGCCGCGAAGCTCTACGAGCTCGGCGATGCCGCCGGCCAGGGCGCAGCCTTCAAGATGATCAACCAGCTGCTCGCCGGCGTGCATATCGCCGCCGCCTCGGAGGCGATCGCGTTCGCCGCCAAGCAGGGCCTCGACATCCGTAAGGTCTACGAGGTGATCACGGCCTCCGCCGGCAATTCCTGGATGTTCGAGAACCGCATTCCGCACGTGCTGGACGGCGATTATACGCCGCGCAGCGCGGTCGAGATCTTCGTCAAGGATCTCGGCATCATCCAGGACATGGCCCGCAGCGCCAGATTCCCGGTGCCGGTCTCCGCCGCCGCACTCCAGATGTTCCTGATGACATCAGCCGCCGGCATGGGTCGCGACGACGACGCCTCGGTGGCGCGGATGTATGCGCAGGTCACCGGCGTCAAGCTGCCGGGCGACAAGTAAAGAAGAGGAATCCAATGCCCCGTTTTGCCGCCAATCTCTCGATGATGTTCACCGAGGTGCCGTTCCTCGATCGCTTCGATGCCGCAGCGCAAGCCGGCTTCACCGCGGTCGAGTTTCTCTTTCCCTATGAGCACCCTGCCGAGGCGGTCGGCGAGCGCCTCGAGCGCAACGGGCTGACCCAGGCGCTGTTCAACCTGCCGCCGGGCGACTGGAACGCCGGCGAGAAGGGTTTTGCCGCGCTCCCCTCGCGCTTCTCCGAACTCAAGGCGGGCCTGGAGACGGCGCTGCCTTACGCCAAGGCGACCGGCGTCAAACGGCTGCATTTGATGGCCGGCATCGCCAATCGCGGCGAGCGCGTCGCGATCGAGGCGTTCTACAAATCGGTGGCATGGGCTGCGGAATTCTTCGCCCCGCACGGCATCGACATCGTGCTCGAGCCGATCAATGCGCGCAACGTGCCCGGCTACTTCCTCAACGATTTCGGCTTCGCGCGCGATCTGATCCAGGAGCTGAGGCTTCCAAACCTGAAGCTGCAGTTCGACATCTATCACTGCCAGATCATTCATGGCGACGTCACCATGCGGCTGCGTGAGATGATGCCGATCATCGGCCACGTCCAGATCGCCAGCATTCCCTCGCGCAACGAGCCCGATGGCGAGGAGCTGAATTATCCGTTTCTGTTCGAAGAACTCGACCGGCTCGGCTATGCCGGCTTCGTGGGCTGCGAATACAATCCGCGCGGCAAGACCACCGACGGTCTTGCCTGGTTCAAGCCCTACGCTGGAGTGAAGCCGTGACACTTGCAGCGAAAATCTCCCTTGGCTGCATAGCCGACGATTACACCGGCGCCTCCGATCTCGCCAACACCCTGACGCGCGCGGGCCTGCGCACCGTGCAGACCATCGGCGTGCCCGCGGACGATCTCGCACTGCCCGAGGTCGATGCCGTCGTGGTGTCGCTGAAGAGCCGCTCAATCGAAGCCGGCCTTGCCGTGTCGCGTTCGCGCGCGGCGGATCAATGGCTGCGCGGCCGCGGCGCGGGCCATGTGCTGTTCAAGATCTGCTCGACCTTCGATTCCACCGATGCAGGCAATATCGGCCCGGTGATGGACGCACTGCGCGCCGACGCCGGCGAGGGCGCCGTGCTGGTGACACCGGCGTTCCCGGAGACGGGCCGCACCGTCTACCAGGGCAACCTGTTCGTCGGCGCGGTGCCGCTGAACGAGAGCCCGCTGAAGGACCATCCGCTCAACCCGATGCATGATTCCAATCTGGTGCGCGTGCTGGCGCGCCAGAGCAGGACGCAGATCGGCCTCGTCGACCTCGCCACCGTCACGCGCGGCGCGGATGCCGTGCGGGCGCGGCTGGCCGAGCTGGTGGCCAAGCGCATCGGCGCCGCCATCATCGACGCGGTCTTCGACCGCGACCTCGAGACCATCGGCCTCGTCGCCGCCGAGCACCGCCTGTCGGTCGGCGCCTCTGGCATCGGCCTCGGGCTCGCGCGTGCCCTGGTGTCGACGGGTCAAATCAAGCCAGCCAAGGCGGACGGCGAGACCGGCACGGCCGTCGGCGGACTGGCGGCCTGCCTCGCCGGGAGCTGCTCCCAGGCGACGCTTCAGCAGATCGCCAACGCCGAACGGGTCATGCCGGTGCTACACCTCGATCCGGACAGTATCATTACGGGGGGCGGCGAAGCACAGCGCGCGCTGGATTGGGCAAGGCCGCGGCTTGCGGAGGGCCCGGTGCTGATCGCCTCGAGCGCGACACCCGACCAGGTCGCTGCATTGCAGGCGCGGCACGGTCGCGACGCGGCCGGCCACGCGATCGAGCAGGCCATGGCAGATATTGCAGAAAATCTCGTAAAATCAGGCGTTCAGCGCCTGATCGTCGCCGGCGGAGAGACTTCCGGTGCGGTGGTCGATCGGCTGAAGATCCCCGGATTTCTCGTCGGGGTCGAGATCGCGGCAGGCGTTCCGGTGCTCCATTCGGTGGGCGGCAAAGCCGACATGCTGCTCGCTTTGAAGTCCGGAAACTTCGGCGGCGCCGAGTTTTTCGCCGACGCGCTTAGGCTCATGCGCTGAGCGCAGAGCATTTTTAGCGGCCTGTTCATCTCTTTCAGGCTCCGTACTCGTACGGAGTCGTAGTTAACATCTGCGCAGGCGCTCTGGTGTTGGATGTTGGTGCAGCTCCTTTTGGTTGATTCGTAATAACCGCACCGCGCCAGCACAAAGAGACCCGATTATGCTCGCCACCATTTCCATCCGCGCCAAGATCATCAGCGTCGTGGCGTTCCTGCTGGTCGCGATGGCCGGCATGGGTCTCCTGGCCGTTACGAAGATGCGGTCGATGAACGCCAATACTGTCGACATCACCACGAGCTGGCTGCCGAGCGTGCGGGTCCTGGGCGATTTGCGCGCCGGCGTGATCACCTATCGCAACGTGATCCGCGAGCACATGCTGGCTGAAACGTTGGAGGCGAAGCTCACAAACGAAAAGACCCTGGCGACGGTGATCGAAGCGAATACCAAGTTCCGCCAGAAGTATGAACCGATGATCACCTCTCCGGAGGAGCGTGCGCTTTACAACGAATGGTCCCAGGTCTGGGAGGAGTACAAGAGGGGTACTCAGGACGTGATGGCGCTGTCGCGCAAGGAGGTTGGCCAGGTCCCGCACGAGGCCCATGAGCTCAACGTCAAGGTCAACAAGATCGGACTCAAGGCCGACGAGATTTTGAACAAGGACATCGAGCTCAACACCAAGGGCGGCGATCAGGCAGCTCAGGACGCTGCCGACAGCTACAATTATGCTTTCATGCTGGTCTCGATCATCCTCGGCGCCGCCGTCATTATCGGCATCGGCGTCGGCTATTATCTGGTCCAGGACGTCTCGAAGGGCATTAACTCCATCATCGAGCCGATGCAGGCGTTGGGCAAGGGCGACCTTTCCGCCGACGTCCCGCACCGGGGCGAGAAGACCGAGATCGGTGCCATGGCCGACGTGCTCCAGATCTTCAAGGAGGCTCTGATCGCCAAGAAGGCCTCCGACGAGGCCGCGGCTGCGGATGCCGAAGCCAAGATCGAGCGTGGCCGCCGCGTCGACAACATCACCCGTGAATTCGAAACCATGATCGGCGAGATCGTCCAGACCGTATCGTCGGCCTCGACCCAGTTGGAGGCCTCGGCGTCGACGCTGACCTCGACCGCCGACCGCTCCCAGAGACTGGCGACCACAGTTGCCAGCGCTTCGGAGGAAGCCTCGACCAACGTGCAATCGGTCGCCTCGGCGACCGAGGAGATGGCCTCGTCGGTCGGCGAGATCAGCCGTCAGGTGCAGGAATCGGCGCGGATGGCGGGCGACGCCGTCGGCCAGGCCCGTGCCACCACCGAGCGCGTCAGCGAGCTGTCCAAGGCAGCTGCCCGCATCGGCGACGTGGTCGAGCTGATCAACACCATCGCAGGCCAGACCAACCTGCTCGCCCTGAACGCGACCATCGAAGCCGCACGTGCCGGTGAGGCCGGCCGCGGCTTCGCGGTCGTCGCCTCCGAGGTGAAGGCGCTCGCCGAGCAGACTGCGAAAGCGACCGGCGAGATCGGTCAGCAGATCTCCGGCATCCAGGCGGCGACCAACGACTCGGTCGGCGCCATCAAGGAGATCTCCTCGACCATCGAGCGCCTCTCGGAGATTTCGTCGGCGATTGCAGCGGCGGTGGAAGAGCAGGGTGCAGCGACCCAGGAGATCGCCCGCAACGTGCAGCAGGCCGCGCAGGGCACCCAGCAGGTCTCCTCCAACATCACCGACGTGCAGCGCGGTGCGACCGAGACCGGCTCGGCCTCTTCGCAGGTGCTGTCGGCTGCGCAAATGCTGTCGAACGACTCGGGCCGGCTGAAGAACGAAGTCAGCAAGTTCCTGTCCAACGTCCGCGCAGCTTAGAGGCGAACGCGCGTCCTCCGCTAATCAAGAGTGGCGCTGTGCGCCGCTCTTTTATTTTCGGGCATCGGCCGAAGGGCGGACCTGCTCGGCGGGCAATGCCGGCCGCAGTGTCGACCAGACCGGCAATTGCAACCGTATGTCACGAGACGCTCCTCCGCGCATTCTTGAACATGCCCGCAAAAGTCCGGACTGTTTTATGATGCTGGCTCAGTAAGACTACGCAGTTCCGTTAAGGGTGAACGATCTCGCGGACGGTATAATCCTCAAGTCAGAACTTGCCGAGGTTAGGCCGCCTGGCCGCCCGATGAGCATTTCAACCGGAAATACTGAGGAAATTTGATGTCTTGGATCAACAACGTTCGCATTTCGATGAAGGTTTCTGCGGTATTTGCGGCGATCTGTCTCGTCGTCGCCGGGAGCACCGCTGCGATCTACAATTCGCTGAGCGTGATGAACTCCACGTCGAAGATGACGGTGCATACCTATCAGGTGCTGGAGCAGCTCTCCGACCTCGTCGGAGCCATGGTCAATTCGGAGACCGGTGTGCGCGGCTTCCTCGTTTCCGCGGACAGCGCCTTTCTCGGACCTTACGAATCCGGCCAGAAGCAGTTTCAGGCGGCCGCGGCCAAGGTTGGCAGTCTGACATCGGATAACGCGGTTCAGCAGAAGCGCCTCGAACGCGTGAAGGCGTTCGCCAGTGACTGGACGGCCAATGTCGCGCAGCGCGAAATCGCGATGATGAAGGATCCTGCAACGCAGTCCAAGGCACGGGAATTCGAGGCATCCGGCGCCGGCAAGAAGTCCATGGATGGATTGCGCGCCGTCGTGCAGGAGATGGATGCAGAAGAGCGGTCGCTGCTGACGACGCGTGCCGTGGCTTCCGATGCCGCATCGGCCAACGCGACGATGGCCATGCTGGTTGGCGGTATCGTCACTTTGCTGCTCTCGCTGGCCGGCGCTTTTGGCGTCGCCGTCGTGGTCACCCGGCCCATCCAGCGCATCACGACCGAGATGGGCGTTCTCGCCAAGGGCGATACGTCCGTTGCGATATCGTCCACCGAACGGAAGGACGAAATCGGCCAGATGGCCAATGCGGTCCAGGTCTTCAAGACCAATGCGATCGAAGTGGAACGCCTGAAGGCGGAACAGGTCGAAGCCGAGCGCCGCAACGCAGAGCAGCGCAAGGCGGACATGCTGAAGCTTGCCGACGACTTCGAGGGAGCCGTGGGTGAGATCATCGGCACGGTGTCCTCCGCTTCGACCCAGCTCGAGGCCTCGGCCACCACTCTGACAGGGACGGCCGAACGCTCCCAGAGGCTGGCCACCACGGTGGCCGGTGCTTCGGAAGAAGCCTCGACCAACGTGCAGTCGGTGGCTTCGGCGACCGAAGAGATGGCCTCGTCGGTCGGCGAGATCAGCCGTCAGGTGCAGGAATCGGCGCGGATGGCGGGCGATGCCGTCGGCCAGGCCCGTGCCACCACCGAGCGCGTCAGCGAGCTGTCCAAGGCAGCTGCCCGCATCGGCGACGTGGTCGAGCTGATCAACACCATCGCAGGCCAGACCAACCTTCTCGCCCTGAACGCGACCATCGAAGCCGCACGTGCCGGTGAGGCCGGCCGCGGCTTCGCGGTCGTCGCCTCCGAGGTGAAGGCGCTCGCCGAGCAGACTGCGAAAGCGACCGGCGAGATCGGTCAGCAGATCTCCGGCATCCAGGCGGCGACCAACGACTCGGTCGGCGCCATCAAGGAGATCTCCTCGACCATCGAGCGCCTCTCGGAGATTTCGTCGGCGATTGCAGCGGCGGTGGAAGAGCAGGGCGCGGCGACCCAGGAGATCGCCCGCAACGTGCAGCAGGCCGCGCAGGGCACCCAGCAGGTCTCCTCCAACATCACCGACGTGCAGCGCGGTGCGACCGAGACCGGCTCGGCCTCTTCGCAGGTGCTGTCGGCTGCGCAAATGCTGTCGAACGACTCGGGCCGGCTGAAGAACGAAGTCAGCAAGTTCCTGTCCAACGTCCGCGCAGCCTGATCCTTCATCCGATCGAACGACGAGCGGCGCCAAAAGCGCCGCTCGTTTCGTTTGCGCGGTAGGATGATGTCGCTCAAAAGTAGTATGTTGGCGGATTGCCCGTATTGTTACGGGCGAGCCGTTTCATGGATGGTTAAGTCGGATTTACGAAGATTCACAGAGAGCAGCCCCTTGGAGGGCGGGCTCAGTGCGGGCGGTTCCCGATTGAATTTGACCTTTACTCTATCGATTTTTTGGGGGCCCAATGCGCAAGAATCTTCCCGTCACTGATGTCGAATATCCGGTCAGCGACGAGACGCTGATCGTTTCGCGGACTGATCTCAAGGGCAAGCTCACCTACTTCAACGAAGACTTCCTCGCCGCCGCCGGCTTCACATCGGCCGAGCTGATGGGCCAGCCGCACAACATCGTCCGCCACCCCGACATGCCGCCGGAGGCGTTCGACAATCTCTGGGATACGCTCAAGGCCGGCAAGCCGTGGCTCGGCGCGGTGAAGAACCGCCGCAAGAACGGCGACTTCTACTGGGTGCTGGCGACGGCGTCGCCGATCCGGGAGAATGGCCAGGTCAAAGGCTACACTTCGATCCGCACAAAACTGCCGGTCGACCAGCGCAAGCTCGCCGAGGAGGTCTACGCCGCGATTCGCGAGAAGAAGTCGCATGGTTATCGCGTCGATGCCGGCATCATCCGTCGCCGCTCGTGGCTCGACCGCTTCAGCGTCATCACCGGGACGCTGAGGGCGCGCCTCGTCACGACGATGGTGCTCCAGGTGCTGGTCATGCTCGCGCTCGGCGTCGGCGGCGCGCTTGCCTCCGGCGGTTCGGCCAGCCTGATGCTGTCGGCGCTGGCCGTCGTTGGCGCCTTCGTCGCCGGCTTCGCGGGTCTTGCGACCATGCGCGCGATCCAGGGACCGATGCAGCAGCTCAACGACACCCTGGTCAACCTCGTGCAGGACAAGCTCGACAACCGCATCGTGATCGAGCGCGACGACGAGATCGGCGAGGCGCTGCGCAACCTTCAGACCGTGCAGACCATCATCCGCTTCAGCCGTGACGAGGTGCAGGCGGTGCAGCGCCGCGCCGAGAGCCAACGTAAATCCGACATGACCAGGCTCGCCGACGGCTTCGAGGCCGCGATCGGCGAGATCGTCGAGACGGTGTCGTCGGCCGCAACGGAGCTCGAGGCTTCGGCCTCCACCCTGTCCTCGACCGCGGGCCGCGCGAAGGAATTGGCGACGGCGGTTGCAACCGGCTCGGAGGCCGCGTCCAGCAACGTTCATTCGGTGGCCTCGGCCGCCGAGGAGATGTCGTCTTCCGTTCGCGAGATCAGCCGGCAGGTGCAGGACTCCACCAAGATCGCGAGCGAGGCGGTCAACCAGGCGCACGTCACCACTGATCGAGTCAGCGAATTGTCGCGTGCGGCTGCCCGGATCGGCGATGTGGTCGAGCTCATCAACGCGATCGCGGGCCAGACCAATCTGCTCGCGCTCAATGCCACGATCGAGGCCGCGCGGGCGGGTGAAGCCGGTCGCGGCTTCGCGGTGGTGGCGTCCGAGGTCAAGGCGCTCGCCGAACAGACGGCCAAGGCCACAGGCGAGATCGGCCAGCAGATCGGCGGCATCCAGACGGCGACCCAGGACTCCGTCAACGCCATCGGCGAAATCAGCGGCACCATCGCGCGCCTGTCGGAGATTGCTGCGGCGATCGCCGCGGCCGTGGAACAGCAGGGCGCGGCGACCCAGGAGATTGCCCGCAACGTCCAGCAGGCCGCGCAGGGCACCCAGCAGGTCTCGTCGAATGTCGGCGACGTCCAGCGCGGCGCCTCCGAAACCGGCGCGGCGTCCTCGCAGGTGCTGTCGGCAGCGCAGATGCTGTCGCGCGATTCCAACCGTCTCAAGCTCGAGGTCGGCAAGTTCCTGAACTCTGTCCGCGCGGCGTGAGGCAAGTCGTCCGCATCTCATGCTGAACCGGCAAAGTTGCGATCGCTTCGATCGCCGCGATCCCGGTTGCTCGCCTCGCACGAGGCAGGAAACGATTCGATAATCATATGGTTCGTCAGGTCGCGTGGGGAGCCGAGTTCGCGGCGATCTTTGATGTGAGACAATCCGAAGTTGCCTGAGCCGGGTATTGCTTCCGTCGAACTGCTCATTTTCGGGCAGTGCTCACGAGGAAGCGAGCCGTGCACTTGCGAATTGGAATGATCCTGCCTCTGATTGTCTCGGCGCTCGCCTTGATGGGAGTGGCCGCCACCGGTTACACGGCCATTGGGGCCTATCACGACCGACAGCAAGCGCTCGCTTTCGTCGAGCTCAACGGCATATCGCAGCAGCTGCTGCACAGCGCCGGACAATGGGCTCTGGAGCGGGGAATGACCAACGCGGCACTGAACGCGCCCGAAACTATCGCTACGGACCACCGCGCCGAAATCGACGGAATCCGTGCGGCTTCCGGTCACGCGTTCCGCGAAGCCGCTGGGCGTCTGCGCAACCTTCCCGTGATGAAATCCGCCGAGCCCCGTATTTCGGAGGCCGAGCTCGCGCTTCAGGCGTTCGAAGGTCTGCGCCGCCAGGTCGATGCGGATCTGGCCAAGCCGAAGGCTGAGCGCGATCCTGCCGTCGTCAACGCAGTCGTTCCGGCCTTGACCGAACTCATCGAGCTCGCCGCCAACCGTTTGCGCCTCACTTTGGAGACGTGGACCGATTCCCCGTCCGCAACGATGACCCGGCTCGTGGGGCTCCGCCATCTCACCGCGAAGATGGCCGAGAGTGCCGGCCGCGAGCGGGCCTTGCTGGCAGGCTTGATCAGCGCGCACGCGAAACTCACCGCGGACGGCCTTGGTCTGATGTCCGGATTCCGCGGCCACGTCGAGCTCGCCTGGGAGACGATTTCACCTATCGCCCAGCGCGCCGATGTCTCGGCCGATCTCGGCCAAGCGATCGAGAGCGTCGAGCAAAAATACTTTCAAGCTTACGGCTCGCTGCGCGCAGACTTGATCAAGGACGGCAAAGCGGGCGCCTACAAGATCACGGGCAAAGATTACATGGCGAGTGCGACGAGTGCCATCAACGCGATCCTGCAGCTCGGTCGGGCCATTGCAGCGGATGCGGATCGAGAAGCGGCCGAGCTTGCCTCGAGAGGCACGTCAAATTTGGTCGTGAGCGGCGGGATACTCCTTGCTAGCGTCGCTCTCGCATTGCTGAGCTTCTGGGTCGCGTTTTCACGGATCGTGCGCCCGCTCTCTGCGCTGACGGGCGCCATGGGCGAGCTCGCCAGCGGCAATTTCTCCGTGGTCCTTCCCGGCCTCGGCCGCAAGGACGAAATCGGCGACATGGCGCACGCGGTCGAGGTCTTCAAGGTCAAGGCCGAGGAGAAAGCGCGGTTGGAGGCCGATGCAAAGATCGCACAGGACCGGATTGCCGCCGACCAGCGCAAGGCCGACATGCACAGGCTGGCCGGCGCGTTCGAGTCGGCGATCGGCGAGATCGTCGAGACCGTATCCTCGGCGTCGACCGAACTCGAAGCGTCCGCCGGCACGCTGAACAGCACGGCCGGGCGCGCCCAGGAACTGGCGATCGTGGTCGCGGCCGCGTCGGAAGAGGCCTCCACCAACGTTCAATCGGTGGCTTCGGCGACAGAGGAGCTTTCGTCCTCCGTCAACGAGATCAGCCGGCGCGTGCAGGATCAGGCCCGGATGGCCAACGAGGCGGTCGGCCAGGCGGAACGAACCAACGGCCGGATCGGTGAATTGGCGAGAGCGGCTTCCCGGATCGGCGACGTCATCGTGCTGATCGACCAGATCGCCGGCCAGACCAATCTGCTGGCCCTCAACGCCACGATCGAGGCGGCGCGTGCAGGCGATGCCGGGCGCGGCTTCGCGGTGGTGGCGTCCGAAGTGAAGGCGCTTGCCGAACAGACGGCCAAGGCCACTGGCGAAATCACCCAGCAGATCGCGGGCATCCAGACGGCGACCGAGGATTCCGTCGGTGCGATCCGGGAAATCAGCGGCTCGATCGGGCGCCTGTCCGAGATCGCCTCGGCCATCGCGGCCGCGATCGAAGAGCAGGGCGCCGCGACCCAGGAGATCGCGCGCAACGTCCAGAACGCGGCCCAGGGCACGCAGCAAGTGTCCGCCAATATTGGAAACGTCCAGCACGGTGCCAATGAAACCGGCTCGGCCTCGTCTCAGGTGCTCTCGGCCGCGCAAATGCTATCCAGCGACAGCAATCGCCTCAAGCTCGAGGTCAGCAAGTTCCTAGAGACGGTACGGGCCTCCTGAGACAGCCTGCCGCATGGCAGAGATGTCTGTTTTGCAGTGCGGTAGCAGGGAAGTGACTGCAGGATAGTTCTGGTCAATAGCGTTTCCGGCGGTGCTCGGGTAAAGGGGAATGGGGAGCGCCTTGGGGGCGGCTTCCGTAGTCTCGCTTGACCTGGATTTGCCTGGCGCATGATTGCTCTGGTCCGTATTGCCCTGAGCCGGCCCTATACGTTCGTCGTGCTCGCGATCCTGCTCCTGATCATCGGACCGCTCGCGGCGCTGCGGACCCCGACCGACATCTTCCCGGACATCCGCATTCCCGTGATCGGCGTGGTCTGGCAGTACACCGGCCTGCCGCCGGACCAGATGTCCGGCCGCATCACCACGCCGTTCCAGCGGGCGCTGACGACCACGGTCAACGACATCGAGCACATCACGGCCAATTCCTACAACGGCTTTGGCATCATCAAGATCTTCTTCCAGCCTAACGTCGATATCCGCACGGCCAACGCGCAGGTCACCGCGATCTCGCAGACGCTGATCAAGCAGATGCCGCCCGGCGCGACGCCGCCCTTGATCCTGAACTATTCGGCGTCCACCGTGCCGATCATCCAGGTGGCGCTGTCGGGCGATGGCCTCACCGAGCAGAACCTCGCCGATATCGGCATCAACAATCTGCGTACGCCGCTGGTCACCGTGCCCGGCGCCGCGATCCCCTATCCGTTCGGCGGCAAGCAGCGCCAGGTCCAGATCGACCTCGATCCCACCGCGCTCCAGGCCCGCGGCCTGTCCGGCCAGGACGTCGCCAATGCGCTCGCCGCGCAGAACCTGATCACGCCGGTCGGCACCCAGAAGATCGGTCAGTTCGAGTACAACATCCAGCTCAACAACTCGCCGCTCAAGATCGAAGAGCTCGGCAATCTGCCGATCAGGACCGTCAACGGCGCCATGGTCTACGTGCGCGACGTCGCAACCGTGCGCGACGGCAATCCGCCGCAGACCAACATCGTCCATGTCGACGGCAACCGCTCGGTGCTGATGATGGTGCTGAAGGCGGGCGCGACCTCGACGCTCGACATCATCGCCGGCATCAAGCAGAAGGTCATCGACGTCAAGGACCAGCTCCCCGACGCGCTGAAGATCGGCTTCATCGGCGATCAGTCGGTGTTCGTCCGCGGCGCGATCCAGGGCGTGGCCGTCGAGGGCGTGATCGCGGCGCTTCTGACCAGCGTCATGATCCTGCTGTTCCTGGGCAGCTGGCGCTCGACCGTCATCATCGCTGTCTCGATCCCGCTGTCGGTGCTGGGCGCCATCATCATGCTGTCGGCGATCGGCGAGACGCTCAACATCATGACGCTCGGCGGCCTTGCGCTCGCCGTCGGCATCCTCGTCGACGACGCCACCGTGACCATCGAGAACATCAACTACCATCTGGAGCAGGGCAAGCCGGTCGAGCAGTCGATCCTCGACGGCGCCAACCAGATCGTGACGCCGGCTTTCGTGTCGCTGCTGTGCATCTGCATCGTGTTCGTGCCGATGTTCTTCCTCTCGGGCGTCGCGCGCTTCCTGTTCGTGCCGATGGCGGAAGCCGTGATGTTCGCGATGATCTGGTCCTTCATCCTGTCGCGCACGCTGGTGCCGACCATGGCGAACTATCTGCTGCAGGCGCATGTCCATCACGAAGGCGGGCCGCCGACATCGCGCAATCCGCTGGTCTGGTTCCAGCGCGGTTTCGAGGCTCGGTTCGAGCGCGTCCGCGGCGGCTACCATGGCTTCCTCGGGCTGGCGCTGGCGCACCGGGCCGTGTTCGTGATCGGCTTCATCTGCGTGGTCGGCGCGTCTTTCGCGCTGGTGCCGTTCCTCGGGCGCAACTTTTTCCCGGCGGTCGACGCCGGCAACATCCTGATGCATGTCCGCACCCAGGTCGGCACCCGCGTCGAGGAGACCGCCAATCAGCTCGCCGACGTGCAGAAGGCGGTCCGCAAGCTGATCCCCGGCGAGATCGAGACCATGACCGACAACATCGGCATGCCGATCTCCGGCATCAACATGACCTACAACAACACCGGCGTGATCGGCCCGCAGGACGGCGACATCCAGATCAAGCTCAGGGAAGGCCACAAGCCGACGGAAGAACACGTCAAGGTGCTGCGCGAGCAGCTGCCGCGGTTGTTCCCCGGCGTCAGCTTCGCCTTCCTCCCCGCCGACATCGTCAGCCAGATCCTGAATTTCGGCGCGCCGGCGCCGATCGACCTGCAGATCCGCGGCGCCAATGTCGCCGGCAACTTCGCCTATGCCAACAGCCTGCTCGCCAAGGTCCGCAAGATCCCCGGTGTGGCGGACGCACGCATTCAGCAATCACCGAACGCGCCGACCTTCAACATCGACGTCGATCGCACCCGCGCACAATATGTCGGCCTGACCGAGCGCGACGTCACCAACAGCCTCGTCGTCAATCTCGCCGGCTCCTCGCAGGTCGCGCCGACCTATTATCTCAACCCCGAGAACGGCGTGTCCTATTCGATCGTGATGCAGACGCCGCAGTACCAGATCGATTCGCTCAGCGCCCTGCAGACGCTGCCGATCACCGCGGCCGGCGCCTCACAGTCGCCGATCCTCGGCGGCATTGCCGACATCAGGCGCTCGGCCTCCAGCGCGGTCGTCTCGCAATACGACATCCAGTCGATGGTGCAGATCTTTGCGACGACGTCGGGCCGCGATCTCGGCGCGGTCGCCGCCGACATCCGACAGGTGATCGCCGACACCGCCAAGGAGGTGCCGAAGGGCTCCTCCGTGGTACTGCTCGGCCAGGTGCAGACCATGAACAGCGCTTTCACCGGCCTGTTGTTCGGCCTGCTTGGCGCCGTCGTGCTGATCTACTTCCTCATCGTCGTGAACTTCCAGTCCTGGTCGGATCCGTTCGTGATCATCACGGCTCTCCCGGCCGCGCTCGCCGGCATCGTCTGGATGCTGTTCGCGACCGGGACCACGCTGTCGGTCCCCGCGCTCACCGGCGCCATCATGTGCATGGGCGTTGCCACCGCCAACAGCGTGCTGGTGATCTCCTTCGCGCGCGAGCGCTACGAGGAGCTCGGCGATCCCGTCGCGGCGGCGCTGGAAGCCGGCTTCGTCCGGTTCCGCCCCGTGCTGATGACCGCGCTCGCCATGATCATCGGCATGGCGCCGATGGCGCTCGGCCTGGGCGAGGGCGGCGAGCAGAACGCGCCGCTCGGCCGCGCCGTGATCGGCGGCCTGATCTTTGCAACCTTCGCCACGCTGATCTTCGTTCCCGTGGTATTCAGCATGGTCCACAAGAAACAAGGCGCCAAAGCCGCCGCCCCATTGGAGACCCCGCATGTCGCCCACTGAACCCCGCTCCCCGGTGTCGCACCGGAAACTGGGCATCTTCGGCGTGGTGGCCCTGATCGCAGCCGGTCTCGTCGTCGGCACCGGCATCCGCGCCCGGGAGGAGCAGGGCTCAAAGCTGAAGGAGTGGACCGATGATCAGGCCGTTCCCAGCGTCGCGGTGACCTTGCCCAATGCCAAGGCCCTCAATTCCACCATCGATCTGCCGGGCCGTCTCGAGGCCTATTATCGCGCGCCGATCTTTGCCCGCGTTCCCGGCTATCTCAAGAGCTGGAGTGCCGATATCGGTGCGCGCGTGAAAGCCGGTCAGGTGATCGCCGAGATCGAGGCGCCCGACCTCGACCAGCAACTGCTGCAGGCCAGAGCCGACCTCGCCAGCCAGCAATCCAGCGCCAAGCTGTCGGAAGCGACTCTCAATCGCCGCAAGACCCTGGTCGCCTCCAACTTCGTCTCCGCACAGGAAATCGACGAGCGCACCGCCGATCTCTCCAACAAGAACGCGGCGGTTCGCTCGGGCCAGGCCAATGTCGAGCGGCTGGAAGCGCTCGCCGGCTACAAGAAGATCACCGCGCCGTTCGACGGGGTGGTCACGGCGCGCGACACCGATGTCGGTGCGCTGATCAATTCTGGTGGCGGCTCGGGCCCGGCGATGTTCGTGGTGTCCGATATCACAAAGCTGCGCGTTTACATCAACGTGCCCCAGAATTACGTGCCGGCGATCAAGATCGGCGCCAAGGCCACTCTCGTGATGCCGGAATATCCCAACCGGACGTTCCAGGCGACGGTGGAGGCCTCCTCGCAGGCCGTCGACGTTGCCTCCGGGACCACGCGCATGCAGCTCGGACTCGATAATTCCAGCGGAGAGCTGATGCCCGGCGGCTATGCCAGCGTGAAGCTGAACCTGCAGCGCGATTCCGCTCCGCTCAGCATTCCCGCCAGCGCCTTGATCTTCAACAGCAACGGCCTGCGCGTCGCGACCGTCGGTGCCGACGACAAGGTGCTGTTCAAGCCGGTGACGATCGCCCGCGACCTTGGCCGCGAGATCGAGCTGGCCTCGGGGATTGCAGCGGACGATCGCGTCATCACCGCACCGCCGGACGGTCTGTCGGACGGCGACGCGGTGCGTGTGGTCGGCGCCAAGGCCAAGCCGGCGACTGCGTCGGAGAAGCAGCCGCCGAAGGGCTGACGGACTCTCGTGCCCCGGACGCAGCGCAGCACGAAGTGATGCGCTGCAGAGCCGGGGCCCATCTCTTTTTTGCCGTGCGCGTTTTGGGTCCCGGCTCTGCGGAGCGGCACTTCGCGCCGCACCGCGTCCGGGACACGTGAGCTCGCTACGCCACCCGCCACTCCGGCACGCCGTCCGCGGCCATCGTGATCGCGCCGAGCGATCCGACCGGCGTGCGCTCGATGTTCAGCAGATGCGCGAGCGTCGTGCTGTCGCCCGCGGGAATCCGCGCCAGCGTGCGCCGATCGTCCTGCGTCCGCAGCATCACCACGCCATGCTCGACCTCGCCGCCGCGGCCATAGAGCACCGTAAAACTCTCGACCTTGCCCTTGCCCGAGGCCTCTGCGGTGAACTCCGGCACCGCGCGCTTGTTGCGGTCGGCCTCTGCCTGCACGCTCGTCTCCTGCGCCATCGCCCCGCGCGGCGGCGTTTTCGCAACCACCAGCGCGTGATGCTTGGTGACGAAGCCCCCCTGGCCGTAGAGCAGGCCGAGCTTGGCGCCGTCGCGCACCCGCCGCACCATCGCGCAAGCCGCATGCGTCATGTAGGTGTTGAGCGGGGCGCCGAAGAAGGTGAGGCCGCCGGTCACGGTCGGCTGCACATCGGCGCCAAGGCCGAGCGTTCGCCGCGCCATCTTGGGCACGCAGGGGAAGCAACTGTAGAGCTCGATGGCATCGAACTTCTTGCCGTCACCGCCGTCAAGGTCCATCACTGCTTTCAATACCGCGTTCTGCGGGTGGCTCTCGTAGAACTGATCCCGCAGCAGATAATCGCGCGGCTCTTCAGCCGAGGCGCCGCCGAGCGGATAGACCAGCTTGTCTTCGGGAATACCGAGCGCACGCGCCTTGGCAAGGCTCGTCAGCAGCAGCGCGCCGCCCATGTTGACGCTGGGATTGGCGACCATCAGCTTGTTGTAGGGCCAGGCGATCAGGCGATTGTCCGCCGTCGGTGTCGTGATTTCCTCCGGCGCATAGCGCCGCTTCAGCCAGGCGTTGGGGTTTTGCGCGGCGGCTTCCGAATAGCGCGACCACAGCGTGCCTGATTCCGCCATCGCCTCGCGCGGCGTCTGGCCCCAATGCGCCGAGGAGGCGGCCTCGTAGAACGGATAGACCGTGACGGGCCGGAACACGCCGAGCTTCACCGCCAGCGGCTTCTGGAACGCCGCGCCGCGCTTGGGCTCCTCGACGTCATGGGCGAACGGCGTCCATGGCAGCGTGACGCCGGCGCGCTCCGCCTTGGTCGCGGTCGACTGCGCCTCGGCACCGCACACGGCTGCCACGGTGCATTCGCCGCGCGCGATGCGCTTTGCGGCTTCGTGGATGTAGCGGATCGGGCTCTCGCCGCCGACCGGTCCGTAATAGCAATGCGCGGGCATGATGCCGAGGCGCTGCGCCAACAGCTTCTCGGGATCGCGATAGCGCCAGCTCAGGAAGTTGACGACGTCGAGCGATTGCACTTCGCCAAGCAGCTTTGCTCCCGCGTCTGCTTCCGCACGCCGCAGCGCCTTTTCCAGCAGAACAAGCGGCTCGAGGCCCTCGGTGATTTCCTTGGGACGGTCGACGATCTCGCCGATGCCGACGATGACGGGGGTGCGGTCTTCGGGGATGTTGGTCTTGTCGGTCATGGCCTCAATTCACGGTCTCAGTTGTTTCGTCATTGCGAGCGCAGCGAAGCAATCCAGAATCGTTCCGCTGCGGCAGCCTGGATTGCTTTGCTGCGCTCGCAATGACGAGGTGAAAGACTATTCCGCCACCAGCGCATTCATGTGCTCGACGGCTTCGGCGAACTCTTCCTTGAACTCCTGCACCACGGCGCCGGCCGACTTCACGCTGTCGATCAATCCGACGCCCTGGCCGACGAAATAGCTGACGAGATCGCGCGCTTTCGCATTGCCGCTCGCGGCGGCGCGGTCGATCGAATTGAAGGCGTCGCGGCTGATGATGCTCTGCAGCGGCATCGGCAGCGCGCCCGGGCTTTCGGCCGCGCGGTCCCAGGCATCGGTCCAGACCGAGCGGAGCTGCCGGGCCGGCTTGCCGGTGCGCCCCTTCGAGCGCACCGCGTCGCGCGAGGACGCAGCGATCATCTTCTCGCGGAAGATCTCGCTGGTCTCGGCTTCCACCGTCGCAAGCCACACCGAACCGGTCCAGGTACCGGCCGCGCCCATCGCCATGCAGGCCGCCATCTGCCGCCCCGTCATGATGCCGCCGGCCGCCAGCACCGGCACGTCGCGGATCGGCTTGATCGCCTTGATCACCTCGGGCACCAGCACCATGGTCGAGACCTCGCCGCAATGGCCGCCGGCCTCGGTGCCCTGCACCACGAGAATGTCGACGCCGGCTGCGACCTGACGCAGCGCGTGTTCCTTGGCGCCGACGAGGGCTGCGACCGGGACGCCGTGCCTCTTGCCCATCTCGATCATCGCCTTCGGCGGTACGCCGAGCGCATTGGCGATCAGGCGGATCGGATGATTGAAGGACACTTCGAGCAGCTGCAGCGCCGTCTTTCCGTCGAATGGCTGCGGCTGATCGGCCGCCACCTCCGTGGTCGTCAGCTCGATATCGTATTTCTTCAGGAGCTCGCGCGTATAGGTGCGATGCTCCTGCGGCACGCGCGCTTCCAGGCTCTTCCAGGTGACGTCCTTCTCACCCGATGTCGAGATATTTTCGGGAATGAGCACGTCGATGCCATATGGCTTGCCGTCGACGTGGTCGTCGATCCATGTCAGCTCGCGCTCGAGCGTATCGGGTGTGTGCACGGTGGCGCCCAGCACGCCAAAGCCGCCTGCGCGGCTGACGGCGGCGACGACATCGCGGCAATGGCTGAAAGCCAGCAGCGGGAACTCTATGCCCAGCATGTCGCAGATCGGCGATTTCATGGCTCTCTCTCCGGCGGCCTACGTGTTTTCGTTGCTTTCGCTGCCGAAGCAAAGTGGCGCTGGCAGATGGATGACATGCCGGATTCGACAAGGCATCTTGTGTGCAGGCGTCGCTCGCTGTCCACGGCCGCGGCGTCGCGGAATGGCGGGGCAGAGGGCTGCCATGACGAAAAAGCTGCGCTGTCGCGCCGGTCAATGCGCTGGGCGCCCTTGTCATTGGCCATCCCGGGGCTAATTAATGCAGGCGCATCTTTCCGCCGGAGCCCCTCTTATGACCGACACCCCCGCCTACGTGCCGCCCAAAGTCTGGACCTGGAACAAGGAGAATGGCGGGCAGTTCGCCAGCATCAACCGTCCGATCGCCGGTCCCACCCACGACAAGGAGCTGCCGGTCGGCAAGCATCCCTTCCAGCTCTATTCGCTGGCGACGCCGAACGGGGTGAAGGTCACGGCGATGCTGGAGGAGCTTCTGGCGCTCGGCCACAAGGGCGCCGAATATGACGCCTGGCTCATCAAGATCGGCAATGGCGACCAGTTCGGCAGCGGTTTCGTCGATATCAACCCGAACTCCAAGATCCCTGCGCTGATGGATCGCTCCGGACCCGAGCCGGTCCGCGTGTTCGAATCCGGCTCGATCCTGTTTTACCTCGCCGAGAAGTTCGGCGCCTTCCTGCCGAAGGACATCAAGACCCGTACCGAGGCGATGTCCTGGCTGTTCTGGCAGATGGGGAGCGCACCCTATCTCGGTGGCGGCTTCGGCCATTTCTACGCCTACGCGCCGTTCAAGATCGAATACGCCATCGATCGTTTCGCGATGGAGGTCAAACGCCAGCTCGAAGTGCTCGACCGGCGCCTTGCCGACAACGAATATCTCGCGGGCAAGGAGTACACGATCGCCGACATGGCGGTGTGGCCCTGGTACGGCGCGCTCGCCAAGGGGCTGGTCTACGGCGCCGGCGAATTCCTCTCGGTGCAGGACTACAAGAACGTGCAGCGCTGGACCGACCAGATCGCGCAGCGCCCCGCCGTGAAGCGTGGCCGCATGGTCAACCGCGTCTCCGGCGATCCCGCCAGCCAGCTCCATGAGCGCCACGACGCCAGCGATTTCGAGACGAAGACGCAGGACAAGGTCGCGCCGGCGACGTAGGTGCGTAGGGCGGATTAGCCGTAGGCGTAATCCGCCATTCCTCGTGCCGTATGCGTCCGGCGGATTACGCTAGCGGACTGCGCTTCGCGCAGCGGCGGGCTAATCCGCCCTACGATCAATCCGGCAGCATCTCGCCGGAGCCGCCGAGATCTGCCGGCAGGTCGGCATATTTCGGCAAGCCATCACGGACCGACACCATCTTGCTTGCGTAGTTGGCATGCAGCGTCGGCTGGTGCACATATCCCTTCAGCAGATTGGCGTAGACGTCAATCAGTCGCATCCGCGGATGCTCGGTCATGACGTGGCCGCCGCAGCGTTTGCAGAATTTTCGGTAGGAATGCTCGGTCTTGTTGAACGTCCCGAGGTCTGCCTCGCCTCTGATGATGCGCACACTGTAAGACTTCCACAGGCTGAAGGCGTTGATCGGCGCCGCCGACCACGCCTGGCAGTCCGCGCAATGGCAATAGCCTGAAAACACGGGCTTGCCCGTGACCTCGACCTCGACGGCTCCGCAGAAGCAGCCGGCGCGATAGCTCGCCTGCGGCTCCGCATGGGCGTTCTCACCCGCGGCGAGGAGATCGTCGTATTCAGGATTCTTGCGCATGAAGTTGCGGATGAAGTCGCACTCGACGGAGAGCTTGCGCCCCTGCGCCCGTACCGCATCCAGCGTGGCGCGGCCGAGCTTCGAGCCAATGCCGCGGCCGCCGAGCTCCGGCGGCACCTCGGTGTGCACCAGCGTGATCGCGCCATCGGTCTTGCGGTATGTAACCAAGGCGATGGGCCCGTCGACGTCGAGTTCGAACCGGCTGCGTTCTTCGTTGTCGCGAAAGGCTTCCGGCATCATCCTGCTCCCTGGTTCGGCTATTTGGTCTTCACACCCTCCGCCGCCGGAAACACCACGCGGTCGTCGGTGCGGCAGTAGCGGTCGGCGAACATGCGGCCGATCGGGTGATAACGGTCCATGTGCACCCGCATCGCCTCGTCGTCCCACAGCTCGTCGCGGATGTGGAAGTGGAGACCCTCGCCCATGATCAGTTTGCGATCGTCGTTGACGTCGATCAGCTTCCAGAGCTTGCACTCCATCGCCCAGGGCGCGTCGGCGAGCCGAGGCACCGCGATCTTGCTTGAGGGGGCGAGCTTCAAACCGAGATAATCGGGCTCGCCGATCTCAGGCGGAAAATCGCCGCTGCTCTCATGCATCGCTTTTGCCAGGGGCTCGTCGGCCATGTTGACCACGAACTCGCCGGTCCGCTGGATGTTGAGAAAAGTGTCCTTGTCCTGTCCGTTGGGCTTGCGGTTCGCTGCGAACATGCACAGCGGCGGATCCTCGCAGAAGGCGTTGAAGAAGCTGAACGGGGCCGCGTTGACCACGCCGGTCGGTCCGATCGTGGTTACCCACGCGATCGGCCGCGGCAGGATGAAAGAGGTCAGCACCTTGTAGCGCTCGCGTGGCGTCAGGTCGCTGGCGGCGTACTCCATGGGGGCTCCTGAGAAAGTCGTCATTGCCGGGCTTGACCCGGCAATCCATCAATCCTGAAGAGATGCTTCCTTCGATGGATGCGCGGGTCAAGCCCGCGCATGACGAGTTGAGATCACGCCATGCTCAGCTCGTGGCGGCCGACCACCATCCAGTGCACCTCGTCCGGACCATCCGCGAAGCGCAAATGACGCACGTCCTGGTACATTTCGGCGAGCGGGGTCCAGTGCGAGATGCCGGTGGCGCCGTGCATCTGGATGGACTGGTCGATGATCTTGCAGGCGCGCTCGGGCACCATGGCCTTGACCATGGAGACCCAGACGCGGGCCTCCTTGTTGCCGAGCACGTCCATCGCCTTGGCTGCCTTCAGCACCATCAGCCGCATCGCCTCGATCTCGCAGCGCGCCTGCGCGATGATCTGCATGTTGCCGCCGAGATGCGCGATCTTCTTGCCGAAGGCCTCGCGGGTGAGGCCGCGCTGCACCATCAGATCGAGCGCCTTTTCGGCCTTGCCGATGGTCCGCATGCAGTGATGGATGCGGCCGGGGCCGAGGCGGAGTTGCGAGATCTCGAAGCCGCGGCCTTCGCCGAGCAGAATGTTCTCCTTGGGCACGCGGACATTGTTGAAGCGCATGTGCATATGGCCGCGCGGGGCGTGGTCCTGGCCGAACACATACATGGGCCCGAGCACCTCGACGCCGGGCGTGTCGCGCGGCACCAGGATCTGCGACTGCTGCTTGCTCGGCGCCGCATCCGGATTGGTCTTCACCATCACGATGAGGATCTTGCAGCGGGGATCGCCAACGCCGGAAATGTAGTACTTCTCGCCGTTGATCACCCATTCGTCGCCGACCAGTTTCGCCGTAGTCGAGATGTTCTTGGCGTCGGAGGAGGCTACGTTCGGCTCGGTCATGACATAGGCCGAGCGGATCTCGCCGTTCATCAGCGGCTTCAGCCACTTCTCCTTCTGCTCCTTGGTGCCGACGCGCTCCAGCACCTCCATATTCCCGGTATCAGGCGCCGAGCAGTTCATGGTCTCGGAGGCCAGCGGGCTCTTGCCGAGCTCGGACGCGATATAGGCGTAGTCGAGGTTCTTCAGGCCCTGTCCGGTCTCGTCGTCGGGCAGGAAGAAGTTCCAGAGGCCTTCCTGCTTGGCCTTGTTCTTGGCCTTCTCCAGCACCTCGAGCTGCTTCGGCGTGAAGCTCCAGCGGTCTTCCTTGCCTTCGCCGGCCTTGGCGAACTCGATCGACATCGGCTCAACGGTGTCGCGGATGAAATTCCTGACGTGGTCATAGAGCGGCCGGACCTGGTCCGACATGCGGAGATCGTTCAGCTCGTCGCCGGGATTGAGGGTGTAGTTGGTGGTGCGGGGAATGTAGGTGTGTTTTGTCATTGTTCCTCCCGGGGACGCTGAGATCGTTCTGGCCGCAAGATAGTCGCAGCCCGGCCAAAGTGCGAGCGCGCATTTTCCGGCGCAGAGCCGTGCCACGCGATGGAATATCGCGAGGTGTTTGAAATGTTGTTTGAATGGTGGGGCGCGGACGTGAGGTGGATAGCATGCGGACCGGTGCCCAGGATCCCGTCATTGCGAGCGCAGCGAAGCAATCCAGAATCTTGCCGCGGGGCCAGTCTAGATTGCTTCGTCGCAAGAGCTCCTCGCAATGACGAGGAGAGTCCGGCATACCTCAGTTCGGCATCCGATGCATCGCGCAGATCTTGTTGCCGTCGAGGTCGCGCAGATATGCGAGATAAAGCTTGCCACCCGGACCCTGGCGCACGCCCGGCGGATCCTCGATCGATTTTGCGCCGGCCGCGAGGCCAGCCGCGTGCCACGCATCGACCTGCTCCGGCGAGTTGCAGGCAAAGCCGATGGTGCCGCCGTTCGCACAGGTTGCCGGCTCGCCGTTGATCGGCTTCGACACCGAGAACACGCCGGTCTTGGTGATGTAGAAGATGCGATGGCCGTCGACCCTGGCCGGGCGCACCTCGAGCGTGCTCAGCAGATTGTCGTAGAACGTCTTGGCCTTGTCGAGATCGTTGGTGCCGATCATGATATGCGAGAACATTTGCCCATTCCCTTCTGCGCTGACAAAACGAGAAGCCGTAGGGTGGGCAAAGCGCAGCGTGCCCCCCACGACATTCGAAAAGTGCTTGAGGTGGCACGACGCAAGCGCGCCTTTGCCCACCCCAAGAAGTCTCAAAACGCGGTATAGCCGCCGTCGATCACGAACGTATCGGCGGTGTGATATGACGACGCCTTGCTCATCAGATACACAGCGATGCCGCCGAAATCGGAGGCTTCGCCGAAGCGCCGCATAGGTATCCGCGGCATCACGTTGGCGACGAATTTTTCGTTGGCCATCAGGCCTGACGTCATGTCGCTCTTGATCCAGCCGGGAAGGATCGCATTGGCGGTGACGCCGTGGCGCGCCAGCTCGACGCCGAGCGCGCGAACCAGCGCGTTGATCGCGGCCTTTGTCGCCGCATAATGCTCGTTGCGCGCGGTGCCGAAGATCGAGGCCAGGCTCGAGGTCGCGACCAGCCGGCCGAAGGGATCTCCGGCATTGGCGCGCTCGGTCATGTGCCTGGCCGCGGCCTGGAACGCGTGGAACACGCCGTCGAGATTGGTCGCAAACATCGTGCGCCATTCCTCCTCGGTGCGCTCGATGAACGAGCGCCGGCCGCCGCCGCCGATGCCGGCGTTGGCGAAGCAGCCATCGACCCGGCCGAAAATGTCGAGCGTCGCCTTCATCGCGGCATTGACCGAAGCCGGATCGGTGACGTCGCAGACGCGGGCATCGACCTTGGCCGACAGGCCGGCCATGCTTGCGGCGGCCGCCTTATTCTTGTCCGCATTGCGGCCCCAGATCGAGACATTGCAGCCCTGGGCGGCGAGCGCCTGCGCGATGCCGAGGCCGATGCCGCCATTGCCGCCGGTGATCACGGCAACGCGGCCGGAGAGGTCGAAAAGGTTCATGCGCGTTTCCTGTCTTTAGCGTCTGCGGCGCATCAGCCGCTGCGCGCAAGATTGCTTGCTATGCTCCGATCACCATGGACAAGACCGCGCCAAAAATCAAATATGCGCCCCGGCAAAAGGAATTCCGGCCTGCGAAACTGGCGTGGGCCGCAACGCACGAGGAAACCATGCAGTTCAAACACGTCACGCTCGATTTCGATGGCGCGGTCGCGATCCTCAAGCTCGACCATCAGGAGGTGATGAACGCGGTCTCCGTGGACATGCTGGGCGGCCTGTCCGAAGCACTCGATGCGATCGAGGAGAAGAAGGACGAGGTGCGCTGCGTCGTACTGACCGGCGCGGGTCGTGCCTTCTGCACCGGCGCCAATCTGCAAGGGCGCAACAACCAGTCGAAGAAGACCAAGGCCGGCATGACGCTCGAGACCGGCTTTCATCCCTTCCTGCGCCGCATCCGCAATCTGCATTGCCCGATCGTCACCGCGGTCAACGGCCCGGCCGCAGGTGCCGGCATGAGCTTCGCGCTGCTCGGCGACATGATCCTGTGCGCGCGGTCCTCCTACTTCCTGCAGGCTTTCCGCCGCATCGGCCTCGTGCCGGACTGCGGTTCGACCTGGCTGTTGCCGCGCCTCGTCGGCCGCGCCCGTTCGATCGAATTATCGTTGATGGGCGATCGGCTGCCGGCCGAGAAGGCGCTGGAATGGGGCCTCGTCAACCGGGTCTATGACGACGGCGTGCTGATGGAGGAGGCGATGAAGCTTGCGCGCGACCTCGCCAGCGGCCCGACGGTGGCGCTGTCGTTGATCCGCAAGCTCTATTGGGACAGCCCGGAGAATTCCTTCGAGGATCAGCTCAACCTCGAATTCCAGTGCCAGCTCCGCGCCGGCGACACCCAGGATTTCCGCGAGGGCGTCGGCGCGTTCCTGGAGAAGCGGCCCGCGCAGTTCAAAGGCAAATGATCGAGGCGGAGCTTTCACGCAGCGTCCGGCGCTGGTGCAAGGGCGCGACCGGCGTCACCGGCGCTGCCAAGCTGTCGGGCGGCGCCAGTCAGGAAACCTGGCGCTTCGACATCACGCATCCCGACGGCGCGATCGGTGCGATCCTGCGCCGCTCGCCGAAGGGGTATGGCGCGGCGCCCACACGCGCGGCGGGCCTTGCCGCCGAAGCGCAGCTGATGCAGCTCGCCTTCGAGGCCAGCGTGCCGTCGCCGCGCGTGATGCATGTGCTGGTGCCGGAGGACGATCTCGGCACCGGCTTCATCATGCAGAGGATCGAAGGCGAGACCATCGCGCGCAAGATCCTGCGCGATGATGAATATAAGGCGGCGCGGCCGCATCTGGCGCGGCAGATCGGCGGCATTCTCGCAGGTCTCCATCGACTGCCTAAGGACAAGCTGCCGGAGCTGCGCAGCCGCGGCGCGAGCCAGGAGATCGCCGAGTTCGAGCGCGATTATCGCAGCCTGAACTGGCCCAAGCCCGTGTTCGAGCTGGCGCTGCGCTGGCTGCGCGACCATGATCCCGGCCCGTCAACGGAAACTACGCTGGTGCACGGCGATTTCCGCAACGGCAATCTCATCATCGGCGCCGACGGCGTGCGCGCCGTGCTCGACTGGGAACTCGCCCATCTCGGCGATCCCATGGAGGATCTCGGCTGGGTCTGCGTCAATTCCTGGCGCTTCGGCGAGATCGACAAGCCCGTCGGCGGTTTTGGCACACGCGAAGACCTGTTCGCGGGTTATGAGGCCGTGGGCCGCAAGGTCGATCCCGCGCGCGTGAAATTCTGGGAAGTGATGGGCACGCTGCGCTGGGGCATCATGTGCGGCGGCATGATGCAGCGCTTTCGCGAGGGGCCGGACCATTCCATGGAGCGCGCGATGATCGGCCGCCGCGCCAGCGAAACCGAGATCGATCTATTGCGGCTCTTGGCGCCGCGCGGGAGCTGAGACATGCAGGACGAGCCGACCCCGATCGAGCTGACGAAATCGGTCGCCGATTTCCTCCGCAACGATATCACGCCGCTGATCTCCGGCCACCAGGCCTTCAAGCTGCGCGTCGCCATCAACATCCTCGACCTCGTCACGCGACAGCTGACGCGGGAGGAGGGGAGCGATGCTGCGGAAGTGGAACGATTGCGTGCGCTGCTCGGTGCGGACGGCTCGGTGACGGAACTCAATCGCGCACTCGCTGAACGCATCGCGAAAGGCGAGGTGGACCTTTCAACGCCCGGCCTTGCCGAGCACCTGTGGGCAACCACGATGGACAAGCTCGCCGTCGATCAGCCGAACTACGCGTCGTACAAGCGGGAGCTGGGGCGAGGCGGGTAAAGCTCTATCCTTGTCATTGCGAGGAGCGTAGCGACGAAGCCATCCAGACCGCCACCGTGGAAAGATTCTGGATTGCTTCGCTGCGCTCGCAATGACGGCGGAGCGACTGCCTACTTCCCCACCCATTTCGGCGGCCGCTTCTCCGAGAACGCCTTCGGTCCTTCGATGTAATCCTGCGAGGTCACCATCGCCTGCACCGCCGGGTACTCGCGCTGCTCCGCCATCGCCTGCTCCAGCGAGACGCCGAGCCCCTTCTGGATCGCCTGCTTCGAGGCCCGGATCGACATCGGCGAGTTCTTGGTGATCATGTCCGCCCAGCGCAGCGCGCCCGACAGCGCATCGCCCTGCGGCACCACCTCGTTGACGAAGCCAAGCTCAAAACCCTCTTTGGCGCTGACGTGGCGCGCCGTGAGGATCATGCCCATGGCGCGCTTCAGCCCGATCTGCCGCGGCAGCCGGTGCAGGCCGCCGGCGAGCGCGGCAAGGCCGACACGCGGCTCAGGCAGGGCGAAAGTCGCATTCTCCGAGGCGATGATGAGGTCGCAGGCCAGCGCGATCTCGAAGCCGCCGCCCATGGCGACGCCGTTCACTGCCGCAATGATCGGCTTGTCGCAGTCGAAGCGCGCGGTGAGGCCGGCAAAGCCGCCCTTGTCCCAGCCGCGCTTTCCTCCCGCCGCCTGCCACTTCAGATCGTTGCCGGCACAGAACGCCTTGTCGCCGGCACCGGTGACGATCGCGACCCACTGCTCGGCATCCGCGGAGAAATCGTCGAACACCTTCTGCAGCTCGAAATGCGCATCGGTGTGCAGCGCGTTGTAGACCTCGGGCCGCGACAGCGTGACGATCGTGATCGGCCCCTTGCGTTCCACCTTGGAAAATTTCAGCTCCATCGCGCGCTCCCGCATTTTCTCGTGAAGGAATATCAACGTCATACTACCGTGCGCCAATGCCTGCGCACTATCGAATTGCGCCGACGGGCCTTGCGTGTGCCACACGTCTCGCTTCGCTTGACTTGCGCGTGCTCTTCTCAGCTTAATCGCACGAAGCGGAAACGCGCCTAGCGCCTTAACGCAAAACGACAAAATCAATCCGGGAGAGAACCTGTGGATTTCTCACTGCCAGCCGATCTCGTCACCTATCTCGGGGAGCTCGATCGTTTCATCGAACGCGAGATCAAGCCGCTGGAACAGGTCGACGACAACATCCGCTTCTTCGATCATCGCCGCGAATGGGCGCGCACCGATTTCGAGAACGACGGCCTGCCGCGGCACGAATGGGAGCAGCTGCTGCGCAAGGCCAAGGACCTCGCGGACGCCGCCGGTCATCTGCGTTTTCCCGTGCCGAGGCAATATGGCGGCAAGGACGGCTCCAATCTCTGGATGGCCGTGATCCGCGAGCATTTCGCTGCGAAGGGGCTCGGCCTGCACAACGATCTCCAGAACGAGCATTCGATCGTCGGCAATTTCCCCGTCGTCACCATGCTCGACCGCTACGGCCGCGACGATCAGAAGGCGATGATCGACGGCTCGATCAAGGGCAAGTACCGCATCACGTTTGGATTGACCGAACCCAATCACGGCTCCGATGCCACCCACATGGAGACGCGCGCGGTGCCGGCGACCCGCGACAACGTCAAGGGCTGGATCATCAACGGCGAGAAGATGTGGACCACCGGCATGCATGTCGCCACGCATTGCGCGCTGTTCGCACGCACCAGCGGCAATGACGGCGATGCCCGCGGCATCACCTGCTTCCTGGTGCCGGCCAAGAGCCCCGGCGTGAAGGTCGAGGAGTACATGTGGACCTTCAACATGCCGACCGATCATCCCCGCGTCAGCTTCACCGATGTGTTCGTCCCGGACGATGCGCTGTTCGGCGAGGTCGGCCGCGGCCTGTCCTTGGCGCAGTGTTTCGTGCACCAGAACCGTATTCGCCAGGCCGCGAGTTCGCTGGGCGCGGCCGTCTATTGCATCAACGAAAGCGTGAAATATGCGCGTGAGCGGAAACCGTTCGGCCGGGCGCTCGCCGAAAACCAGGCGATCCAGTTCCCGCTGGTCGAGCTCGCCACGCAGGCCGAGATGCTGCGCCTGCTGATCCGCAAGACCGCCTGGGAGATGGATAAGCTCACCGAGGAGCAGATCGAGCGCACGCTCTCCGACCGCGTCTCGATGTGCAACTACTGGGCAAACCGTCTCTGCTGCGAATCCGCCGATCGCGCCATGCAGGTCCATGGCGGCATGGGCTACTCACGCCACAAGCCGTTCGAGCATATCTATCGTCACCACCGCCGCTATCGCATCACGGAAGGCAGCGAGGAGATCCAGATGCGCAAGGTGGCGGGATTCCTGTTCGGGTATATGGGACCGGGGAAGCATTAGGGCCGGCACGGCTGTCGTAGGGTGGGCAAAGCGAAAGCGTGCCCACCACTTCCCGCAGACGTGAAAGAAGGTGGGCACGGCGCTTTGCGCCTTTGCCCACCCTACGGCACCGCGTATCAATTCACCCGTCGATCCTTCCCCGCCCAATGCGGTTCCCGCAACTGCCGCCGCAGAATCTTGCCTGAGGGATTCCGCGGCAGCGCCGGCAGAAACTCCACGCTCTTCGGCGTCTTGAACCCGGCGATGCGCGTCCGGGTGAAGTTGATGATGTCGGTCTCCGTGGCTTCCTTGCCCGGCTTCATCACCACGACCGCCTTCACGGCCTCGCCCCATTTGTCATCGGGCACGCCGATCACGGCGGCCTCGGCGACGTCGGGATGATCGCACAGCGCGCTCTCGACCTCGGCGGGGTAGATGTTCTCGCCGCCGGAGATGATCATGTCCTTGATGCGGTCGTGGATGTAGAGATAGCCGTCCTCGTCCATGTAGCCGGCATCGCCGGTGCGCAGCCAGCCGTCGCTGCGCAAGGTCGCGGCGGTCGCCTCCGGCAGATTCCAATAGCCCGCCATGTTCGAGCCCGAGCGCGTCGCGATCTCGCCGACCTCGCGCGGCGGCAGCGGCTTGCCGTCCACATCCAGGATTGCCAGCTCGATGCCGGGCAGCGCCTTGCCGGCCGAGCGCATCCGCTCCAGCCCCTCGACGTGATCCTCCGGCGGCAGCGCGACGATGGTGCCGGTGGTCTCGGTCATGCCGTACATCTGCACGAAGCCGCATTTGAAGACTTCGATGCACTCCTTCAGCAGCGCCGCCGGTATCGGCGAGGCGCCGTACAGCATGTATTTCAATCGTGAAAAGTCCACCGTCCTCGCGCGCGGCTGCCGCACCACGAACTGCATCGCCGCCGGCACCATGAACAGTTTCGTGATGCCGGACTGCTCGAAGAAATCCAGCACCTTGGTCGGGTCGAACTCGCGCGCGATCACGCCGCGGGCGCCGTGATAGAGCCCCATCACGCCCCAGCCGGAGCCGCCGATATGGAAGATCGGCATCGCCACCAGCGACACGTCGTCGGTCGACCACCGGTTCCATTCCGGCTTGTCCTCGGCATTGCCCGTCTGCACCAAATTGAGGAAGTTCGCGTGGCTCAGCATCGCGCCCTTCGGCTTGCCGGTGGTGCCCGACGTATAGAGCTGGATCGCGATGTCCCTTGTGTCGATCGGTACCCTGGGATCGTCTCCGCTCTGCGCATCGCGCCACGCCGTGAAATCCTGCCATTCCGGCGCGCCGCCCTCGGTGGTGATGACAGTGCGCACGCTCGGCAATTCATCCTTGATCTGGCGGACCTGCGTGATGAATTCCGGCCCGACGAAGAGCACCGGCGCCTTGCAGTCGCCCACAATGAAGGCGACCTCGGGCCCCGCGAGCCGCCAGTTCACCGGCGCCATCACCACGCCGGCCTTCATCGCGCCCATCAGCAATTCGAAATAGAGGTCGCTGTTCTTGCCGAGATAGGCGATCCGGTCGCCGTGTCTGACGCCCATCGCAATCAGGGCGTTCGCGACCTTGTTGGTCTTGACGTCGAATTCGGCAAAGCTGGTGAGGCGGCCCTCGAACTCGTAGGCGATGGCATCGCCGCGGCTCCTGGCGCGCTCGCGCACCATGTCGGCAAGAGTTGCCAGTGGCTGTGTGGACATGTTTCTCCCGTGGGCGTTTTGTTTTTATGGCGGGGAGTTTGGGGTCAATTGAGGGGGAAGACAAGATGAGGGTTACGCTGTCGTCCCGGACAAAAGCAGTCTCGTGTCCCGGACGCGCTGCAGCGCTCTTGCGCTGCTGCGCAGAGCCGGGACCCATGCAGAGTGTGCGGAAGGAGAGATGGGCCCGGCTTAGCAGCGCACCACGCCGCTCCGGACGATGCTTCGCATCGCCGGGGGCGTGCAGCACTGCATCGGGGGCACGAGGCCGCGACTATCCCCGCTTCGCGCGATCCTTCTCGTTCTGCGCCATGATGCTCTCGCGCGCGGTCTTCCAGTCGTCGTCGCTCCAGTCGCGGAGCTGGTAGAAATTGCCGCCCATGGCGAGCGCCTGGGCGCCGTCCATGGCGATGGTCTCGCCGTTGATCCAGTCGCAGCCGCCGGAGATCAGGAACACCGCGAGGTTCTGCAACTCCTCCATGGAGCCGACTCGGCCCATCGGGTTCATCGCCTTGGTGCGCGCGCCAGCCTCGTCGCCCGGCTTGATGCGCTTGCTCATGCCCTCGGTCGGGATTTCGCCGGGCGCGATGGTGTTGAGGCGGATGCCGTAGCGGCCCCATTCGGTCGCGAGCGACATCGTCATGGCATGGATCGCCGATTTGCTCATCGCCGACGGCACCACGTAAGGCGAGCCGTTGCGCACCCAGGTCACGGTGATCGAGACGACGTTGCCGGACTGCTTGTTCGCGATCCAGCGCTTGCCGACGGCCTGCGTCACGTAGAACGTGCCGTGCATGACGATGTTGGCGACCGCATCGAAGCCGCGCGGCGACAGCTCCTCGGTGCGCGAGATGAAATTGCCGGCGGCGTTGTTGATGAGGTCGGTGAGGCCGCCGTCGCGGAAGATGGTCTCGACCATCTCCTCGACCGCGAGCGCGTTGCGGATGTCGACGCCGTGGCTGGTGACGCGGCCGCCGTACTCGGCCATCAGCTCGGTCGCGGTCTCGTCGCAGACGATCTTGCGACGGCCGCAGATATGCACTTCGGCGCCGAGCTGGAGGAAGCGCGCCGCCATCGACTTGCCGAGACCCGTGCCGCCGCCGGTTACGAGAATGCGCCGCCCGGCCAGAAGATTTTCCTTGAACATGGCTGTTTCTCCCGTACGGATTGTCAGTTAATTGGTCGATTGACTAAAACCGGCTGACGGCGTCCTGTAAAGCCGCAAACCGACACGAACAGGGGAGAATTCGTCCATGGAAGATCGCGTCTCGATCTCGATCTCGGAAGGCGTGGCTGACGTGCGCCTGGTGCGCGCCGACAAGATGAATGCGCTCGATCAGGCGATGTTCGAGGCCCTTGTCGCGGCTACCGAGCGGCTTTCGAAGGACAAGAGCGTGCGCGTTGTCGTGCTTTCCGGCGAAGGGCGCGCGTTCTGTGCCGGCCTCGACATGGGACGTTTTGCCGCCATGAAGGAAAAGGGCGGCAACGGAATTCCGGGTGGCGAAAATCGCGATCTCACCAAGCGGACCCACGGTCAGGCGAACTTCCCGCAACAGGCGGTGTGGGGCTGGCGCCAGCTTCCGGTTCCGGTGATCGCCGCGATCCAGGGCGTTGCGTTCGGCGGCGGCT
Organism: Bradyrhizobium sp. MOS003; assembly: GCF_003020125.1. Classification (GTDB taxonomy): domain Bacteria; phylum Pseudomonadota; class Alphaproteobacteria; order Rhizobiales; family Xanthobacteraceae; genus Bradyrhizobium. The sequence goes on from NZ_PYFW01000003.1 coordinate 310,867, forward strand.
TCCAGCTCGCACTCGGTGCTGACATGCGCTTCCTCACCCCCGATGCGCGGATGTCGATCATGGAAATCAAGTGGGGCCTCGTGCCCGACATGGCGGGCACGCCGATCCTGGCTTCGCTGGTGCGCGACGACATCCTGCGCGATCTCACCTACACCGGACGCATCTTCTCCGCGCAGGAGGCGATGTCTTACGGCCTCGCCACGCGCATCTGCGACGATCCGCGCGCGACCGCGCTCGAGGTCGCGCGCGAGATCGCGGGGAAAAGCCCCGATGCGATCCGCGCCGCCAAGCGTCTGCTGAACAATCTTTCGGTCGATCCGGGTCCAGCCTTGTTCGCGGAATCGGTCGAGCAGCAGAAGCTGATAGGCAGCGCCAACCAGACCGAAGCGGTGCGCTCGAACCTGGAGAAGCGCGCGGCGAAGTACGCGGATTAGTAACTCCCCGTCATTCCGGGGCGATGCGTAGCATCGAGCCCGGAATCTATACCCCCGGCTCGTGGTTATGGATTCTCGGATGCGCAATTGCAGATCCCGGAATGACGAGTGAGATTGTGGCGATAGTGTTCAACCCGACGAAAGATCGGACAACAACAATGAGCGAAACGTCCCATTTCCTCGGCATCGTCTCCGGCGAGCGTCGCCGCTCCCACACCGAGGTCGCAACCCGCGCCGACCGTATCGCCTCGGGCCTCGCCAGGATCGGCGTCCGCCAGGGCGATTGCGTCTGCATGCTGATGCGCAACGACATCGCCTTCCTGGAGGCCGCCTATGCCGCGATGCGGCTCGGAGCCTATGGCGTGCCAATCAACTGGCACTTCAAGCCGGAGGAGATCAATTACATCCTTGGAGATACCGGCACGTCGGTGCTGATCGGACATGCCGACATGCTGCACGCCCTGCGCGACGCGATTCCGGCAGGCGTCACCGTGCTCAGCGTGCCGACACCGCCGGAGATCCTGTCCAACTACAGGATCGATCCCGATCATCTGAAGACGCCGGACTTCGCCGTCGATTTCGAATCCTGGCTGGCACAATTCCAGCCCTATGACGGCCCGGTCGTGCCGCAGCCGATGAACATGATCTACACCTCGGGCACTACGGGCCATCCCAAGGGCGTGCGTCGCAACGCGCCGACGCCGGAGCAGCAGGCGGCCGGCGAGCGCATGCGTGCGATGATCTATGGCCTCAAGCCCGGCGCCCGTGCGATCCTGCCGGGCCCGCTGTATCATTCCGCGCCGAACTCGTTCGGTATTCGCGCCGGCAAGCTCGGCGGCGCGCTGGTGCTGATGCCGCGCTTCGAAGCCGAAGAATTCCTGGGGCTGATCGAGAGCTACAAGATCGACACCATCTTCATGGTGCCGACCATGTTCATCCGCCTGATGAAGCTGCCGGAGGCGGTGCGCAAGAAGTACGATGTCTCCTCGCTGCGCCACGTCATCCACGCCGCAGCGCCGTGCCCGGCCGACGTCAAGCGCGCCATGATCGAATGGTGGGGGCCGGTGATCTACGAATTCTACGGTTCGACCGAATCCAGCGCGGTGACGTTCGCCACCTCGGAGGATGCGCTGAAGAAGCCCGGCACCGTCGGCAAGATTTCGCCCGGTGCGGAGCTGCGCTTCCTCGGCGATGACGGCCGTGTGCTGCCGGCCGGCGAGATCGGCGAGATCTATTCCCGCATGGCCGGAATGGCCGACTTCACCTACCACAACAAGCCGGAGAAGCGCGCCGAGATCGACCGCGACGGTTTCATCACCTCGGGCGATGTCGGCTACATCGACGAGGACGGCTACGTCTTCATCTGCGACCGCAAGCGCGACATGGTGATATCGGGCGGCGTCAATATCTACCCGGCCGAAATCGAGTCCGTCCTGCATGCCGTACCGGGCGTGCACGATTGCGCGGTGTTCGGCATCCCCGATGCCGAGTTCGGCGAGGCGCTGATGGCCGTGGTGGAGCCGCAGGCCGGCGTCAGGCTCGACGCCGCCGAGGTTCGTGCGAGATTGAAGACGTCGCTCGCCGATTACAAAGTTCCAAAACACATCGAGATCCGCAGCGGCCTGCCGCGCGAAGATTCCGGCAAGATCTTCAAGCGCCGCCTGCGCGATCCCTATTGGGAGCAGGCGGGGCGGAAGATCTGAAGAAGTGCCGTAGGGTGGGCAAAAGCGCGTAGCGCTGTGCCCACGAGTTAGAAGTGGTGGGCACGCTTCGCTTTGCCCACCCTACGAGACCAGGGGACAAGGAGACATTTGTCATGACCGACGCCGCCAACGAAGTCCTCTACACAGTCGCCGATCACATCGCGACCATCACGCTGAATGCGCCGGAGCGCATGAACACGATCTCCGGCCCGATGCTGAACGATCTGGCGCGGCTCCTGACCGAAGCCAACGAGGACAGGGACGTCCGCGTCGTGATCCTCACCGGCAAGGGGCGGGCGTTCTGCGCCGGCCTCGACCTGCGCAAGGAGCGCGACGGCAACGGCCTCAGCGCGGCGTCCTCGCCGACCACGATCAACCTCCGCAATACGCCGCCGACGGTGTTGCAGGCGATGGACAAGCCGACCATTTGCGCCGTCAACGGCGGCGCGGCGGGCTACGGCATGGACACCGCGCTCGGCTGCGACATCCGCATCATGGCGGAATCGTCAAAGCTCGCCGCCGCCTTCGTCAAGCGCGGCGTGGTGCCGGAATCCGGCGGCACCTGGCTGCTGCCGCGCATGCTGGGCTGGGCCAAGGCCTCCGAACTGATCTTCACCGGCCGCACGCTGAGCGCCCGCGAGTGCCTGGAATGGGGCCTCGCCAACGAGGTCGTGCCGGATGCCGAGCTGATGCCACGCGCCACTGCGATCGCCCGGGAAATCGCCGCCAACGCGCCGCTTGCCGTGCAGGCCTCCAAGCGCATGATGCGGATGGGCCTCAACGAGAACTTCCACGACCACGTCCACCACGTCTATCTCCAGCTCCTGCCGCTGTTCAAGACTCAGGACATGGCCGAGGGCATGAAGGCGTTCATGGAAAAGCGGGAGCCGAAATTCGAGGGGCGGTAATCCTGTAGCCCGGGTGAGCACAGCGATACCCGGGACGGTGAGAGTTAGGTCCCGGATGTCGCGGAGCCTGTCATCGGACGGCGCTTCGCGCCGATCCGTTGGCTCATCCGGACTACCCGGCCGTCTTAGCAGAGACAGATTTCGTGCCTATATGAACGGGATCATCCACCTCCGGATCATCCCATGTCTCCCGTTTCCATGCTCCTCAACATCCTCTGGATCCTCTTCGGCGGCGCCTGGATGGCGTTCGGCTGGGTGATCGCCGCGGTCATCATGGCCATCACCATCGTCGGCCTGCCGTGGGCGCGGGCGGCGTTCAACATCGCCGTCTACACGCTGCTGCCGTTCGGCTCGCGTGCGGTCAACCGCTACGACGTCACGGGTATCGAGGATATCGGCACCGGCGCGCTCGGGGTGATCGGCAACATCATCTGGTTCGTGCTCGCCGGCTGGTGGCTGGCGCTCGGGCACCTATTGACCGCGCTGGCACTCGCAATCACCATCATCGGCATTCCCTTCGCCTGGGCCCATCTGAAGCTCGCGGGCATCGCGCTTTGGCCGATCGGCAAGGTGATCGTGCCGGCGTAGGATGAAGCCGGAGTAGCGGAAGCTTGCCGTACGAAACAAGCCTTTCGATGCGGCCGGAGCCAGCGCACGTGCTGGAGTAGCAATTTACGATCGGCTCGGGTAGGTTGCGGTTCCTGTCCCCGCCGCTTGCGATCTGCCATGCCTGCCAATCGTGCCAGTTTCTTCGAAGTGCCCCATGCCGCCATCTACACGCTGATGACGGTGACCGTCCTTGCGTCCGGATTCTGTTTCATCCAGGCTGGCGGCCCGTCGGCGTCGGCGGAATTGCTCTATCGCTATGGCGGCATGTACGCGAGCGCTATCGCCCGGCACGAATACTGGCGCCTGCTCGCCTATGGCTTCCTGCACGTCAATTTCGTCCACCTCACCATGAACATGTTGTGCCTGGTGCTGTGGGGCGCACATCTGGAGCGGCGGATCGGGCCGTCCTATTTTCTCATCGTCTATCTCTGCGCGATGGTGTTCGGCGCCATCATCGGCAACGGCATCCATGCCACGCCTTATCTCACGGTCGGCGCATCCGGCGCGACGTCCGGCATCCTCGGCGCGTTGCTGTGCCTGTGGATCCTCGGCAAGCTCGAGGTCGGTTTCGACTTCTTCGCGATCAATATCGGGTTGAACATCGCATTTGCATTCGGGAATTCCCGCATCGACTGGGGCGTCCATCTCGGCGGTTTTGCGGCCGGGCTGATCGCCTGCGCCGTGCTGGACCTGATCGAGAAAGCGAGTCCTTACGTACTTCGCTGCAAGTTTCCGGAAGCGGTGAAGGTCGATCTCACGCTACTCGCTTGTTCGGCCGCGCTATGGACCTGGAGCGGCCAGGCCCAGGCCTTTGCGCCCCGCTTTTCCGGGTGGAGCTTGATCCTCGTCGTCGTGGTCGCATGTTGTGCCATCGTGAAGATCGTCGATCTCGCATTGTCGATGAAAAAGGGCCTGGCGATCGTCGTGATGGTGCTGGCCGCAGCAAACGCTGCCGCGGTGATGCTCGGCGGTTGGGCGCTGGGGTCGTCTTGCAGCCCGCGCTGGCCGACGGGAATCGTCCCACTTGATAATTTTCTCGCCATGTTCTGTCCCAACGCCGTCCTCATCTCGGGTCTCGCGGCGGTCGGGGCCGCTGCGGTCACGCTTTGGCTCTGTTCGAAGGAGATATCGCGGGGGATCGAGGACGTGGGATTTGTCGGCACCTCGTTGCTTACCGAACGCAACAGGCGTCATGGACTCTGACCGGCTCGTAGGATGGGTAGAGCGCGAGCGAAACCCATCAACCCGTCCGTCGAAGACGAGCATGATGGGTCGCAAAGGCTCGACCCATCATGCGCGCTGTCGGTCCGCTCTCAACCACTTGCGCTATCGACGGCCAAAACACACCGCATTCAGGTCAAGGGACGTCGCTGCAAAATATTCTGATTGACCGAAATTATTGTTTCGGCTAAACCGCATTCCATCCCGGCCCGTCAAGGGGCGTTTCGCGATCGTCACGATACGCAGGCCGGGATGCGATGGACGCGGCAGCGCCGGCGCGTGAGGTGATGGCAGGGCGGGCGACCCCCCGTGAGCCATCGCGATCCGCGGCACGACACGGCGCGGTTACAGCGTTTCGTTTCGGCGTCGGGGGCGAGCACGCGCGAGCTTCCGACTGTCCGGGGCGGGACGTCCGCGGACGGCAAAAGCGTGTGGTCCCGACGCCCGCAGGCTGGCGTCAAGGCTTGCGGTGGTGTGAGTTGCCCGACCGGGCGCGCGCATCAGTGATCCGCAAGGCGACGGGGGCAATAGTGCACCGCTCCCCGGGGAGAGCGCGCCATAAGCCGTAACACCATCGCGCAGGGAAGGCCGGGCGACCGGCAACACCTGTGGTCAACCCCGCGTGCGTCTTTCGCGTGCGGACCCTGGGTTCCAGCCGGCGCCCGGCCTTCCCTGCGCCCTTGTTCTCGACGAGGGCGAAACGGACATCAAAGCTCGGGCGGAATATGCCGCGAGATCGCGAAGGCGTGTTTGTAGAAATTGAGAGTGTCCCGTGCCCCCGACGCAGCGCCGCGCTCCTTAGCGATGCGCTGCAGAGCCCAGATTGAGGCAGGGAAGTCGTGGCTCTTGGGTCCGGCTCTGCGCAGCAGCGTTGCACGCTGCGGCGTCCGGGACACGAGCAGGACCGGCACTGTGCGACGCCACCAAGTTCATCTTGCACTGCGGCAGAAAAATATCGCACACTCGCCCAGCCGGGCATCCAAGCGAGCTCGAACCAGGGAGCGAGCCATGTCCCTCCAGACCGTACCAGCCGACAGCACCGAACCGCGCGCCAACCGTCCCGAGGATGTCCAGGCGCTGGAGGCCGACGTCCGGCTGCGGGACGACATCCGCCTGCTCGGACGCATCCTCGGCGACACCGTACGCGACCAGGAGGGCGCCGATGTGTTCGACCTGGTCGAGCGCATCCGCCAGACCTCGATCAGGTTCCACCGCGACGAGGACCGGCTCGCCCGCCGCGAGCTCGAACAGATCCTCGACAGCATGTCGACCTCCGAGACGGTGCGGATCGTCCGCGCCTTCAGCTATTTCTCCCACCTTGCCAACATCGCCGAGGACCAGAACAACATCCGCCAGATGCGGGCACGCAGCGCCGGCAAAAGCACCGGCGTGCTGGCCGAGACGCTGGCCCATGCCAAGGCGGCGGGCATCGGTCCCGATCAGCTCCGCAGCTTCTTCAAGTCAGCGCTGGTCAGCCCGGTCCTGACCGCGCACCCGACCGAAGTCCGCCGCAAGAGCACCATGGACCGCGAGATGGAGGTCGCAGGCCTGCTCGACCGCCGCGAGCGCGTGGCGCTGACCGCGGAGGAGATAGACGCCAGCGACGAGCAGCTGCGCCGCGAGGTGCTGACGCTGTGGCAGACCAATCTCTTGCGCCGGACCAAGCTCACCGTGCTCGACGAGGTCGCCAACGGCCTGTCGTTTTACGATTACACCTTCCTTCGCGAGGTGCCGCGGCTGGTCGACGCGTTGGAGGACCGGCTGGAGGAGGGCGGCGAGCAGGCCGCCTCCGAGCTCGCCTCGTTCCTGCGCATGGGCAGCTGGATCGGCGGCGACCGCGACGGCAATCCCTTCGTCACCGCCGACGTGATGCGCGGCACGCTGCGGCTGCAGTCGAGCCGGGTGATGCAGTTCTATCTGGAAGAGCTGCATGTGCTCGGTTCGGAGCTGTCGATCGCGGCCCATCTTGCCGATGTCTCCGAGGAGCTGCGCAATCTCGCGGAGCGCTCGCCGGACACCTCGCCGCACCGGAGCGGCGAGCCTTATCGTCTCGCGGTCTCCGGCATCTACGCGCGCCTGACGGCGACGGCCGAAATGCTTCAGGTCGAGATCACGCGCCGGCCGGTCGGCAAGGGCGCGCCATATGCGAGCGTGAAGGAGCTTCAGGCCGATCTCGACGTGCTGCACCGTTCGCTGATCTCCAACAACGCCCGCGTCATCGCGCGCGGCCGGCTGCGTCTGCTGCGCCGCGCGGTGGACTGCTTCGGCTTCCATCTGGCGCGGCTCGACATCCGCCAGAATTCGGCGGTGCACGAGCGCACCATCGCCGAACTGATGGACGCCGCCAATCCCGGCATGTCCTATCTCGCGCTCGGCGAGGACGCCCGCATCTCGCTGCTGACGAACGAGCTTCGCTCAACGCGCGCGCTGGTCTCGCCCTTCGTCAAATACAGCGACGAGACCATGGGCGAGCTCAACGTCTTCCACGCCGCCGCCGAAGCTCATGCGAAGTTCGGCTCGGACGCCATTCCCCAGTGCATCATCTCGATGTGCAAGGGCATGTCCGACATGCTCGAGGTCGCGGTGCTCCTGAAGGAGGTCGGCCTCGTTCATCCCTCCGGCCGCAGCGCGATCAACATCGTGCCGCTGTTCGAGACGATCGAGGATCTGCAGGCCTCTAGCGCCATCATGGATCGCATGCTGTCGCTGCACGATTACCGCCGCCTGGTCGACAGCCGCGGCAGCGTGCAGGAGGTCATGCTCGGCTATTCCGACAGCAACAAGGACGGCGGCTTCGTCACCTCGGGCTGGGAGCTCTACAAAGCCGAGATCGGCCTCGTCGAGGTGTTCGAGCGGCATCACGTGCGCCTGCGCCTGTTCCACGGCCGCGGCGGCTCGGTCGGCCGCGGCGGCGGTCCGAGCTATGACGCCATCATCGCCCAGCCCGGCGGCGCCGTGAACGGCCAGATCCGCATCACCGAGCAGGGCGAGATCATCTCGTCGAAATATTCCAACGCAGAAGTCGGTCGCAACAATCTGGAGATCCTCGCGGCCGCGACGCTGGAGGCGAGCCTCTTGCATCCGCGCCAGAGCGCGCCGCGCCGCGAATATCTGACGACGATGGACGAGCTGTCGAACCTCGCCTTCAAGGCCTATCGCGGCCTCGTCTACGAGACCGACGGCTTCGTCGATTATTTCTGGTCCTCGACCGTCATCAACGAGATCGCGACGCTGAACATCGGCAGCCGCCCGGCCTCGCGCAAGAAGACCCGCGCGATCGAGGATCTGCGCGCCATCCCCTGGGTGTTCTCCTGGGCGCAATGCCGCCTGATGCTGCCGGGCTGGTACGGCTTTGGCAGCGCGGTCGAGCAGTGGATCGCGGAGCATCCCGACAAGGGCATGCCGTTCCTCAAAGAGCTCTACAAGGAATGGCCGTTCTTCCGCATGCTGCTCTCGAACATGGACATGGTGCTGGCCAAAAGCTCGATCGCGATTGCGTCACGCTATGCCGAACTGGTGCCGGACGAGGCCTTGCGCGAGAAGATTTTCGGCCGCATCCGCCGCGAATGGCATTCCTGCATCGAGACGCTGCTCGACATCATGGGGCAGGACCGGCTGCTGCAGGGCAATCCGCTGCTGGAGCGCTCGGTGCGCCATCGCTTCCCCTATCTCGATCCGCTCAACCACGTGCAGGTCGAGCTGTTGAAGGAGCACCGCGCGCAGAACCCGGACGAGCAGGTGCTGCGCGGGATTCAGCTGACGATCAACGGAATCTCGGCGGGCTTGCGGAATACGGGGTAGGGCAACGCCGCGACCACGCCCTCAGTCGTCATGGCCGGGACAAGCCAGGCCATGACGAGGATGAGAGAGCACGCACTCAACAGAAATGCGCGCCTTGCGTCTCCACATAGACCGCATAGAGCGACTGGCTCGCGGTCATGAACAGGCGGTTGCGCTTCTTGCCGCCGAAGCAGACATTGGCGCAGGTCTCCGGCAACAGGATCTGCCCGATCCGCGCGCCGTCGCTCGGCGCGAACACCTGCACGCCGTCATAGCCGGGACCGACCCAGCCGGCGCCGACCCAGATGTTGCCCTCGGTGTCGACGCGCAAGCCGTCGGGAAAGCCCGACTTGCCGTCGAGCGTCATGTCGATCAGCTTCTTCGGATTGGACAGCTTGGCTCCGTCGATGTCGTAGGACCACACCACGTTCTTGGCTTCGGGATAATGCGTGATGCCGGTGTCGCAGACATAGAGCTTCTTGTAGTCGTGCGAGAACGCGATGCCATTCGGCTTGAACGGCTCGTCGGCAACCTTCGCCACCTGTCCGGTCTGGGTGTCCAGGCGATAGACCGCTTCCTTCTGGTGCGGCTGCAGCGAGCCGGTGTTGGCGAGCTTGCCCTCGTAGATGCTGATCGCGCCGTAGCCGGGATCGGTGAACCAGATCGCCTTGTCGTTGGGATGCACCACCATGTCGTTGGGGCCGTTGAGCGGCTTGCCGTTGGCCTGCTCGGCCAGCGACGTCACCGAGCCGTCGTGCTCGTAGCGGACGAGGCGAGTGCGCTCGGCGCTGAGCTGGCGTCCCTCGGTATCGAACGAATTGCCGTTGGCCTCGTTCGACGGTTTGTGGAACTGCTCGGAGATGTGGCCGTCGTCATCGAGATAGCGCAGCTGCCGGTTGGCGGGGATGTCGCTCCAGACGAGATATTGTCCCTGCGCATTCCACGCCGGTCCCTCCGCCCAGAGGCAGCCTGTGTAGAGTCGCTTGATCGCGGTGTTGCCGACCTTGGCCTTGAAGCGCTTGGGGTCGATGGCGACGATGTCGGGGTCGGGATAGCGCTGCGGCTCGGCATTGGCGCCGAACTCGCGGGCGTCGGCATTGGAGGCGAGCAGGGTCGATGCGGCGAGCGTCGCTGCACCCTGCAGCAGCGCGCGGCGGCCGAGACCACCACCTGCGGTCGTGTCGTTGGAGTTGGTCAGTATTCTTGTCATGGTTTCCTCCCAAGGTTGTGTTGGGAGGCGACCATCCGCCCGCATTCAGGCGTAAACCGGGGCGATCTCCGGGTAAGACAACCGGAGATCGCAGGGCAGGGATGCCGGAAATGCGGCTAGACGGGATCCCAGGTGAAGATGTCCGCGGAGCGGTCGAGCTTGTAGAACGAGCCCTTCAGCGCCGGCATGCCGTGTTCGGCGATCGACTGCGGCGTCCAGCCTTCGCTCCGCTGCACCGAGCGGATCGGACGGTTCTGGCTGAACAGGAAGATCTCGTTCATGCGCACGCCGAAAATCTGCCCGGTGACGTCCTTGGCGGCATCGGAGATCAGATAGCCGCAGAGCGGGGCGATCTTCTCCGGACCCATCTGCTTGATCTTCTCGACCCGCGCCTTTTCGGCGTCGGTCTCGGTCGGGATGGTGCCGATCATGCGGGTCCAGGCGAACGGCGAGACGCAGTTGGAGCGGACGTTGAAGCGGCCCATGTCGAGCGCGATCGACTTGGAGAGCCCGACGATGCCGAGCTTGGCGGCGGCGTAATTGGCCTGGCCGAAATTGCCGATCAGGCCGGAGGTCGAGGTGAAGTGCACGAAGGAGCCGCTCTCCTGCTCGCGGAAGATGCGCGCGGCGGCGTGGCTGACATAGAACGAGCCCATCAGATGCACCTTGATGACGGCCTCGAACGCCTCCACGCTCATCTTGTGGAAGATCATGTCGCGCAAAATGCCGGCATTGTTGACGACACCGTCGAGCCGGCCGAAATGATCGGTCGCGGTCTTCACGATCTTGCTGGCGGGGATGGCTTCGGCGACCGACTCGAAATTGGCGACCGCAGTGCCGCCGCGCTTCTTGATCTCCTCGACCACCTCCTCGGCGGGCGCCGCGTTCGAGCCGGCGCCGTCGGCGGCGCTGCCGGGATCGTTGACGACGACCTTGGCGCCTTCCGCCGCACAGAGCAGCGCGATCTCGCGCCCGATGCCGCGGCCTGCGCCGGTGACGATGATGACCTTGTCTTGCAGTGATTTGCTCATGTGGGTGCCTCTCTATGCTGCTTCAGTCGCCGCCGCCAAACAAGCTTGTCATGCGTGGGCTTGACCCGCGCATCCATCTTCAGAAGAGGATGGATTGCCGGGTCAAGCCCGGCAATGACGACTTGTGTTGGCGGCGCCGCCACTACCTCTCGTTCGTGAACACGATAGTCCCACTCGCGGCGAACATGCCGCCGACGCCGTGGCACACCGAAATCTTCGCGTTGGCGACCTGCGCCGGCGCGATGCCGCGCATCTGGCGCACGCTCTCCTGCAACGCGTACATGCCGTACATGCCGGAATGCATGTAGCTCAATCCGCCGCCATTGGTGTTGAGCGGCAGCTTGCCGCCGGGCCGCGTGTTACCGTCGGCGATGAACTTGCCGGTCTCCTCATGCGGCATGAAGCCGAGGTCGCCGAGGCCGAACAGCGGCAGATGCGCAAACGCGTCGTAGATCATGAGATGATCGACGTCCTTGTGAGCGATGCCGGCCTCCTTGAATGCGAGCGGTCCCGCAGTCTTGAACGCGCGCGAGGAATTGAACGTTTCCATCTGGCTGACCATCGGCGTCTCCACGCTCTCGCCCGTGCCCATCATGTAGACGGGCTTGCGCGGAAAGTCCTTGGCGCGGTCGGCCGAGGTCAGGATCAGCGCGCCGCCGCCGTCGGTGACGAGGCAGCATTGCAGCAGGCGAAACGGATAGGCGATCATGCGCGAATTGAGCACGTCGGCAACCGTGATCGGATCCTTCATCATCGCCCGCGGATTCTTCGCCGCCCATTCCCGCTGCACCACGGCCACCGAAGCCAACTGCTCATGCGTGATGCCGTAGGTCTTCATGAAGCGCAGCACGGGGATCGGGAACATGCTGGGCGGACCGTAGACGCCGAACGGCGCTTCGAACTGGCCTTGCAGGCTGTCGGCGGGGATCGAGCGCGGCGCCTTGCCGATCATCGACTTGCCGCTCTCGGCGTGGGTGATCAGCACGGTCTTGCACAGTCCTGCCTCGATCGCCGCGGCCGCGTGTCGAACATGCAGCATGAAGGAGCAGCCGCCGACCGAGGTGCCGTCGACCCAGGTCGGCTTGATGCCGAGATAGTGGCAGACCTGCTGCGGCGTTTCGACCGCGGTGGCGAAGCCGTCGATATCGGACAGCTTCAGTCCGGCATCCGCGATGGCGTTGAGCGCGGCATCCGCGTGCAACTGGAGCTGCGAGGCATTGGGGATGACACCGAGCTCGGTGGTCTCGGCCGCGCCGACGACGGCAACCTGATTGCTGCGCATGGCTTATCCCTTCGCCGGACGAAACACGGGGAGGGTGATCTTGTCGTCGAGCGCCTCGAAGGCGACTTCGAGCTTCATGTCGAGCTCGAGCGCCTCAGGCGTCTGCGGACAGTCGATGATGTTGCTCATCATTCTCGGCCCCTCGGCAAGCTCGACCACGGCGATCGCATAAGGCGGCGTGAAGCCCGGCGCGGCGGGCCGGTGGTTGATCACGTAGCTGTAGAGGAAGCCCTTGCCGCTCGCCTTGAAGACGGAGACCTTGCGCGAAGCGCAGGACGGGCAGAACGGGCGCGGAGGGAAGTAGACATGTGCGCAGGCGTCGCAGCGTTGCAAGCGCAATTCGCCGGCTTTGGTGCCGTCCCAGAAATGCTGGGTCTCCGGCGTCGGTTTCGGTCGCGCGCGCTGCGGTTCGGCCATGTCGGAGGCTCCTCCCAAAGGCTCAGGCTCACGCCCGCCCGTTTCGATCTTGATGCGACAATCGACCATGGTGCGTCAACGGTCCAGCAATACGCATGCATGCCATCATGCGCACAATGCTTGTGTCGAACTGAGGCAGCGCTATAGATTGCGCGCGACAATATTCCGTGAGACAGACATGCCCGAATTCCCGACACTGGCGAAGCTCGCCGAAGACCTCGAAAGCGGCCGCACCACCGCCCGCAAGCTGGTCGAAGCCTGCATTGCCAAAATCGCCGATCCCGCCGGGGAGGGCCAGCGCACCTTCCTCCATGTCGACAAGGACGCCGCGCTCGCCGCGGCGGACGCGATGGACGGCTTGCGCAAGGCCAAGGCGGCGCCCTCGCGCTATGCCGGCATCCCGATCTCGATCAAGGACCTGTTCGACATCAGGGGCCAGGTGACGCGTGCCGGCTCCCGAGCCCTCGACGATTCCCCGCCGGCCGAGCAGGATGCCGCGACGGTGGCACGGCTGCGCAGGGCCGGCTTCGTCCTGATCGGGCGCACCAACATGACCGAGTTCGCCTATTCCGGCATCGGCATCAATCCGCATTACGGCACGCCGAAGGGAGCCTGGAACCGGACGGTGGGACATGTGCCCGGCGGCTCGTCCTCGGGCGCGGCGGTGTCTGTGCTGGACGGCATGGCGCATGGGGCGCTCGGCACCGACACCGGCGGCTCTTGCCGGATTCCAGCGGCCTATAACGGCATTGTCGGCTACAAGCCGACGCAGCGGCGCGTGCCGCTCGACGGCTCGGTGCCGCTGTCGTTCTCGCTCGACAGCATCGGGCCGCTGGCGCGATCGGTCAGTTGCTGTGCCATTCTCGATGCCGTGCTCGCAGGCGAGCCGATCGTCCCGTTGAAGCCGCGGCCGGTTCAGGGCATGCGGCTGGCGGTGCCGACCACGATCGCGCTCGACGATCTCGACGCAGAGGTGGCCGAGACGTTCGAACGCGCCCTGAAGATGCTTTCCGATCACGGCGCGATCATCGAGCGCGTCGAGATGGCGGAGTTCCACGACATCGGGCCGATGAACGCCAAGGGCGGCTTTGCGGCCTCCGAGAGCTACGCCTGGCATCGCTATCTCCTCACCGCGAAGGGCGACGTCTACGACCCCCGCGTCTCCGTCCGCATCATGCGCGGCGAGGCGCAGAGTGCGGCCGACTACATCGATCTTCTCAACGAGCGCCGCTCGCTGATCGCCCGCGTCAATGCGCGCATCGCGGCGTATGATGCGCTGGTGCTGCCGACCACCGCCAACACGCCGCCGAAGATCGCCGATCTCGCCGACGACAAGGCGTTCACCAGGGAGAATCTGCGGGCACTGCGCAATTGCACCCTGATCAACATGATCGATGGCTGCGCTATCTCGCTGCCCGCGCATCGCGAGGGCGAAATTCCCGTCGGCCTGATGTTGGCCGGTGCGGGCGGCACCGACCGCCGTATCTTCGAGCTTGCTGCCGGCATGGAGGCCGTCATTCGTGTTTGACCTCACTTTCACCGTCGACGCCCAGGACACCACCACGCCGCTGACGCTCGCGATCGACCAGATGGTCATCGCCGGCTGGACCGGCCGCGATCCCGTCGCGCGCGACAAGCACATCAAAGAGCTGCAGGAGATGGGCATCGCCCCGCCGGCCTCGACGCCGATCTACTATCGCGGCGCGGCGCGGCGGCTGACCCAGGAAGACAGCATCGAATGCACCGGCGGCGACTCATCGGGCGAGGTCGAGTTCGTGCTGGTCGGCTGGCAGGGCCGCATCTTCGTCGGCTGCGGCTCCGACCATACCGATCGCAAGGTCGAGGCCTACAGCGTCACGGTGTCCAAGCAGATGTGCGACAAGCCGATCGCCTCCACGCTGTGGGAGCTGGAGGACGTCATCGGCCATTGGGACCAGATGATCCTGCGCTCCTATGCCACCATCAAGGGCGAGCGCGTGCTCTACCAGGAGGGCACGCTGGACGCGATGCTGCCGGTCAACGACCTGATCGCGCGTGGCTTCGAAGGCGGGAAATTCCCCGACGGCTGCGCCATGTTCGGCGGCACCTTCGCCGCCAAGGGCGGCATCCGCCCGGCGGAGCGATTCGACTTCGAGCTGGAAGATCCTGTCCTGAAGCGGACGATCAGGCACGGCTACGACGTGCTGACGCTGCCGGTGCGGGGGTAGGTCTACAGACGACGGTGTCCCGTAGGGTGGGCAAAGCGAAAGCGTGCCCACGTCATACTAAGTCGTGGGCACGGCGCAAGAGCGCCTTTGCCTACCCTACGAAACTGGTCTGCTGACTTCCGCTTCGCCCGTCACGCACAATGACAGGGAGACAGTTTTTTTCGGAAATCGGGTGGCGGGGTGAACGTCGGGCTGCCAAGGTGATTGTTATGACAGTGACCGCACGCAAAACGGCCCAACGATCCGCGCCCGACCTCAGCGCCCATGTCGACGCCCTCGACTGGCCTGAGATCACAGGCGAACTAGACACCAAGGGCTGCGCCGTCCTGAAAGGCCTGCTCACGCCGGACCAATGCCGCGAGATTGCCGCGCACTATCCGGACGATGTGCATTTCCGCAGCCGCATCGTCATGGGCCGGCACGGTTTTGGCCGCGGCGAGTACAAGTACTTCTCCTATCCGCTGCCCGATCAAATCGCGCAATTGCGGCCGGCGCTCTACCGGCATCTGCAAAGCGTCGCAAACCGCTGGAACGAGGCGATGGCGATCGACATTCGCTATCCCGACTCGCACGCCGCATTCCTGAAGCGTTGCCAGGACGCTGGTCAGGCGCGCCCAACGCCGCTGCTGCTGCAATACGACGCGGGCGATTACAATTGCCTGCATCAGGACCTCTACGGTGAGCATGTATTCCCGCTCCAGGTCGCCATCCTGCTCTCCGAGCCCGGCCGCGACTTCACCGGCGGCGAATTCGTGCTGACCGAGCAGCGGCCGCGTATGCAGTCCCGCGCCGAGGTGGTTCCGCTGGCGCAGGGCGATGCGGTCGCCTTCGCTGTGCATCACCGCCCGGTGCAGGGGACACGCGGCACCTACCGCGTTAACCTACGCCATGGCGTCAGCCGGATCAGGTCCGGCCGGCGCCATACGCTGGGTGTGATCTTTCACGATGCCAAATGAGCGCTGCGATTGACGGCTGATTTGTTCGATAGCGTTGCCGAGGCGCAGCCGTCGCGCGAGGAGATCGCGGACGGTGCCGTACTGCTGCGCGGCTTCGTCAAGCCGATCGATACCGAGCTGATCGCTGCCGTGCGCGCGATCGTGGCGCAATCGCCGTTCCGCCGCATGACGACGCCCAACGGTCATCTGATGTCGGTGGCGATGACCAATTGCGGCGAGCGCGGCTGGATCACCGATCACACCGGCTATCGCTACGATCCCATCGATCCGCGCACAGCAGCGCCATGGCCCGAAATGCCGCCGGTGCTCCGCGATCTCGCGCGCGGCGCAGCCGAGCAGGGCGGCTTCCAAAACTTCGCGCCCGATGCCTGCCTCGTCAACCGCTACGAGCCCGGTACGCGGCTGTCGCTACATCAGGACAAGGACGAGCTGGATTATTCGGCGCCGATCGTCTCGGTCTCGCTCGGCTTGCCCGCGACCTTCCTGTTCGGTGGCATGGCGCGCAGCGACAAGCCGCGCCGCTTCCGCCTGGTCCATGGCGATGTCGTGGTGTGGGGCGGGGCCAGCAGGCTCGCCTATCACGGCGTCGCGCCGCTCGCGGAAGGTGAGCATCCGCTGCTGGGACGGAAGCGGATCAATCTGACGTTTCGAAGAACGCGCTGATCTTCCTTCTCTCGTGGGAGTCGCTGCGCGCCAGCGATCCAGCTTCTCCCACAAGGGAAGAAGGAAAGAGTTCTCGGAAACGACGATGCGTCGTCTACGGCTTCGGCGGGTGAATGAACGCCCATGGGCTCACTTCCGAATCCCTGGTCACCTCGACCGAGATCAGATACGGCCCGCCATGCGCAAGCGCCTTCTCCATCGCCGCCTTGAACTGGTCCGGCGCCGTGACGCGCGCCGCCGCCACGCCGAACGACTCCGCGAGCTTGACGAAATCCGGATTGACGAGGTCGGAGGCGACCACGCGGCCGTCGAAGCGTTCGCGCTGGTCGCGGCGGACGTTGCCGTAGGCGTTGTTGTTGAACACCAGCGTCACCACGCCGATGTTGAACTGCACGGCGGTTGACAGCTCCTGCACGCCGAACATGAAGCCGCCGTCGCCGGTGATGGCGACCACCGGCTTGTCGGGATTGGCGACCTTGGCCCCGAGCGCGGTCGGGAAGCCCGAGCCGAGCGTGCCCTGATAGCCCGAGGTGATGAAGGTGCGCGGCTCGTAGACCGGAAAGCCGTACCAGGAGGCGAAGCCGAATTGCGACAATTCATCGGTCACGATCGCATTCGCCGGCAGCACTTCGCGCAGGATGTCGAGATAGGCCATCTGCGGCTGGATGCGCTGGATCTCGGCTTGCGCGGTCGCGGTGGCCTCGCGGATGTCCTCCCGCCGGCCCCGGCTCCGCGCATAGCCGGCCTTTTTCACGGCCGCGACGAGATCGGCAGTCCCTTGACTGGCGTCGGCGACGATGGCGACATCGGCGACGAGCCGGCGCATCTCGACCGGATCGATGTCGATCCGTATGGATTTCAGTCCGCTCGGTTGATAGGGCCAGCGGAAGCCCGATGCCGGCAGCTCCGCGCGGGTACCGATGGCGATCATCAGATCGGTTGTCGGCCACAGCTTGTAGGCGGCTGCCATCGTCAGCCCCAGCTCATGCGCGTTGGAGACAATGCCGCGGCCGCTGCGGAAAGCAACCACGGGCGCGTCGATCATCTCGGCGAGCTCGAGGATCTCCTCGCCGGCCTCGACCGCGCCGCTGCCGACGAAGATCATCGGCGCCTTGCTCGCCTTGATCAGCGCCGCCGCCTGCTTCACGAGATCCGCATCGGGCTGCGGCGCGGGAAGCGGCTCCAGCATCCGGGCGGCGGCCGTGTCCGCGCGCTGGGTGAAGACATCCCAGGGCATCTCGACCGAGGCAGGGCCGCGCCGTCCCGACATCATCTCCTGGAAGGCGCGCGCCACGGTGGTCGGTGCATTGCCGGGATATTCGATCCGATCGGCCCATTTCACATAGGTGCGCAGGGTCGCAAGCTGGTCCGGCATCTCGTGCAGATGGCCGCGGCCCTTGCCGAGGAATTGCGTCGGCACCTGCCCGGTGACGCACAGCACCGGCTCGTTGCAGCCGAATGCGGTGAGCAGCGCGGCGCTGGCATTGAGCACGCCGGGGCCGGGCACCACGCTGAAGACGCCGGGCCTGCCGCTGGAGCGCGCATAGCCGAACGCCATGTAGCCGCAGGCCTGCTCGTGCCGCGCGCCGATCACCTTGAGCTGGGCCTGGTGGAAGGCGTCGAACAGGCCGTAGACCTGCGCGCCGGGCAGGCCGAACACGGTGTCGACGCCGTGGGCGACCAGGCCGCTTACGATCGCTTCGCCGCCGGTAAGGGTCGTCATTGCATCATTTCCAATCTTGTTCAGGCTTCGTCAACGACGCCGTTGCGCAAGCTGCCGATTCCCTCGGCCGCCACCTCGACGACGTCGCCGGGCTTCAGGTACCGCGGCGGATCGAACCGGGCACCGGCACCGGTCGGCGTGCCCGTGACGATGATATCGCCGGGGACGAGCGTTGCGAAGGTGGAGATATAGTTGATGAGGGTGCGGAACGGAAACATCAGCCGGCTGGTGCGGTCGTCCTGCCTGAGCTCGCCGTTGACATGCGTGGTCAGCCTGATGTCGGCAATCTGGGATTCCCTGACGTAAGGTACGAGCCAGGGGCCGAGGCTGCCGCTGGAATCGAAATTCTTGCCCTGGGTGACGTTGAACTTGGCGTGGCGCAGCCAGTCGCGCACCGAGCCTTCGTTGCAGAGCGTGAGCGCGGCGATGTGGTCGAGCGCGCTGCTTTCGGGGATGTGCCGGCCCGCCTTGCCGATCACCAGCACGATCTCGCCTTCGTAATCGAGCTGCGCGGAGGCGCGCGGGCGTACCAGCGGCGTGTCGTGGCCGACGAAGGAGCGGGGCGAGCGCATGAACATGCTCGGGTATTTCGGCGCCTCCTGACCGTCCTTATACTCGGCGTTACGATCGGGGTAGTTGACGCCGATGCAGATGATCTTCTCCGGCGCGGGCACCGGCGGCAGCCAGGTGATGTCGTCGAACGCGTGGTCCGGCGTGCGACCGGCGGCTTCCTCGGCAAGGCTCACGAGCTTGCCGGCCGCGATCACCTCGCGCAGCGTCGGATAGTCCTTGGCGTAACGTGCGGAAAGGTCGACGATGCCGCCCTCCAGGACGGCACCGAGGCTGACATCACCCTTGATGGAATAGGTGGCGAGGCGAGGGAGCTTCATCAGTCGGCCACCAGCACGTCGGCCACGAACTTCGGCTCGCGCACGGTCTGCCCGCTAAACGGCGAGCCCTGCTCGAACCATGAACGCGGGGCAGGGGCGCCCCACAGCGTCTGCCGGCGGGGATCGCGCAGCGACCAGCGCAGCGGCTCATGATCGTGATCGCCGGTGAAATAGTCGCTGGTGTAGAGCTCGAGGCGGTGTCCATCAGGGTCGCGCACATAGAGGAAGAACGCGTTGGAGATTCCGTGGCGTCCTGGTCCTCGCTCAATGTTCTTCACGAAGCCTTGCGAGGCCATGACGTCGCAGAGATGGATGATGTTCATCGCCGTCGGCGTCCAATAGGCGAAATGGTGCAGGCGCGGGCCCTTGCCGTTGGTGATGGCGAAGTCGTGGACGTTACCCTTGCGATGCATCCAGGCGGCGGCGATGCGGCCGTTCGGCCCGTCCTCTTCGGCGTATTCGGTGAGGCGGAAGCCGAGCCGGGCGTAGAACTCGACGGTGTCCTGGACCTCGGCGGCGAAAACGTTGAAATGATCGAGCCGCTGCGGGTGGCAGCCCCTGTAAAGATCATAGCGGCGCAAGAGATGCGGCCGGCGTTCCATCGACGCATAGAGCTCGATCTGGAAGCCGAAGGGATCGGTGAACTGCAGGGTGCGGCCCTGGAACGGCTGGTCGACAAAGGCGTAGGCGAGGCCGTTTTCGGACAGGAAGGCGGCAGCCTTGTCGAGATCCCCGTCGTTGCCGACCTTGAAGCCGAGCCGGGCGCAAGCGGGTACCGCGGCTTTCCGCAGCACCAGCGAGTGATGCTGATGCTCCTCGGCGGCACGCAGGTAGACGACGTTGTCGTCGGCGTCCTCGACATGCAGGCCGACAGTGGTCTCGTAGAACTCCCGGCTCAGCTTTAGATCGGTCACGTCGAGCACGACGTGGCTGGAGCGAATGATGTTGAACGGCGGCTCGAAGATGTGTTGCGGTACAGGCATTGGCGTTTCCCCCTCTCGGTCCCTGTCATTCCGGGGCGCGCGAAGCGCGAGCCCGGAATCCATTCCTCGACGAACTCTGCTGCGCGATGGATTCCGGGTTCGATGCTACGCATCGCTCGGGAATGACGATCAGATTCCCAGTTTCTGAATCTTGTGCGTGCCCCGCGCCAGCGAGACGTGCTTGGTTTCCATGTAGAAGTCGAATGAGTAATCGCCGCCGTCGCGGCCGATGCCGGAGGCCTTCATGCCGCCGAACGGCGTTGGCAGATGGCGCACGTTTTCCGAGTTGAGCCAGATCATGCCGGCCTCGAGCGCGTCGGCGACGCGGAGCGCACGGCCGACGTCGTTGGTCCAGACATAGCCGGTCAGGCCATAGCGGATGTCGTTGGCGATCTCGATGGCTTCAGCTTCGTCCCTGAAAGGCAGCACGGTGAGGAATGGGCCGAACACCTCCTCCTGCGCGACGCGCATCTTGCCATGTGCACCGGTGACCAGGGTGGGCTCGACATAATGTCCGCCGCCCGGGCCGTCATGGGCCTTGCCGCCGACTGCGATGGTGGCGCCATCCTGGCGCGCGACGTCGAAATAGGAGCAGACCTTTGCCAGATGGCGCTCGTGGATCAGCGGCCCGATTTCGGTCGAGGGATCGAGGGGATGGCCGACCTTCAGCGCCTTCACGCGCGCGGTCAGCTTCTCGATGAACTTGTCCGCGATGCTTTGCTGGATCACCAGTCGACTCGACGAGGTGCAGCGCTCGCCGTTGAGCGAGTAGATCATGAACACCACGGCATCGAGCGCGCGATCGAGATCGGCGTCGTCGAACACGATCACGGGATTCTTGCCGCCGAGTTCGAAATGCACGCGCTTCAGCGTCGGCGCGCCCTGCACCATGATCGCGGAGCCCGTCGCGCTCTCGCCGACGAAGCCGATCGCCTTGATGGCGGGATGCTCGGTCAGCGCCTTGCCGGCCTCTTCGCCAAAGCCGTGGACGGTGTTGAGCACGCCGTCGGGCACGCCGGCTTGCTTGACGAGCTTGCCGAGCATGTCCGCGGTGACCGGCGACCACTCCGCCGGCTTGTGTACGACCGTGCACCCCGCAGCGAGGGCAGGGGCGATCTTCCAGGTCGAGAGCATGAACGGCGTGTTCCACGGCGTGATCACGCCGACCGGGCCGATCGGTACGCGCGTCGAGATGTTCCAGTGCTCGTCGCTCGGCGTGTTGAGGCCGTCGCGCGCCTCCGCGCATTTGTCGGCAAAGAAGCGGAAATTCTCGGCGGCGCGGATCGCGGCCTTGGCCATGAAGCGATAGGCCTGGCCGGTGTCGATGCATTCGAGCACCGCGATGTCGTCGGCATTGTCCTCGATCGCGTCGGCGACGCGGTGCAGCAGCTTCTTCCGCATCGCCGGGCCCAGGTCGCGCCAGGACTTGAAGGCGAGCGCCGCGGCCGTTGCGGCGCGGTCGATGTCCTCGGCAGTGCCGCGCGCGACGCTCGCGAGCGTCGTGCCGTCGACCGGCGACTTCGTCTCGAAGGTGTCGCCCGATATCGAGGCAACGGTCTTGCCGTCGATCATGTGACCGATGCCGTCGGCGCGCAGCTTCTTCAGCAGCGGTGCGACGCGGTCGCGGTTGGCCTGGAACACATCGGCTTTCGGGCTGGGTTTATCCATGGACGGTTTCCACTTTCAATGCATCGTGGATGTTGTTGCGCTTCCAGCTCGTGTCCTTGTCGTTGATCTGCATGTCGAACGACAGAGCGAATTTGCTGGCGGCGAAGACGGGATCGAGATGGCGGGAGAGTGCCTGGAAGACGTGCTCGCCGGCTTGTTTGCGGGTGGGAAGGTCGCGGCCTTCGCCGATGCGCAGCACCATGTCGAGAAAGCCATAGTCGTTCCGCGCGTCGGCGATTGCATAGTGCTCGCACCTGATCGCGCGGACGCGGATGCCGCCGAGCGGAAAGATCCCGGTCTCGACCGCCGCCTTGCGCACGATCTCGCACACCGCCGCGATGTCGAGGCGGCCATCGAGATTGGCCGAATATTCAATCGTGAAATGCGGCATCGCGGTTTCACTCCCTGGATTTTTTTATGCGCCTTAGGCGAAGTAGCAGCTGACCGAGCCGTAGGCGCCATAATCGGCCTGAATTGTGTCGCCCTTGCGGGTCTCGATCGGGCGGATGAAGGAGCCGGCAAGCACGACCTGTCCGGGCTCCAGCGCGAGCCCAAGCGGCGCAATCTTGTTGGCGAGCCAGGCCACGGCGGTCGCCGGGTGATTGAGCACGCCGGCGGCAAGGCCGGTCTCCTCGAGCTGGCCGTTCTTGAAACACAGCGCGCCGATCCAGCGCAGGTCTGCGTCCAAGGGCCGGATCGGCCGTCCGCCAAGCACGATGCCGGCATTCGCCGCATTGTCGGCGATGGTGTCGAAGATCTTTCGCGTTGCCTTGGTCCTGGGATCGACGCGCTCGATCCGCGTGTCCAGAATCTCCAGCGCGGGAACCACGAAGTCGGTGGCGTTGAGCACGTCGAACAGCGTGCTATCAGGCCCTGAGAGCCGCTTGCTCATGACGAAGGCGAGCTCGGCCTCGACTCGCGTTGCGATGAAGCGTTCGGTCGGAATGATCCCGCCATCGGCGAAGAACATGTCGTCGAGCAGCACGCCGGAATCCGGCTCGTCGATGTCGAGCGCGCTCTGCATCGCCTTTGAGGTCAGGCCGATCTTGTGGCCCTTGACGATGCGCCCCTCGGCGATCTTGACGTCGACCCAGGCCTTCTGAATCGCGTAGGCGTCGGCGATCGTGATGCCGGGGAAATCCTGCGACAGCTGCCGGATCTGCACGCGGGTCTTCTCCGCCTGGTGCAGACGCCTCGCGCAAGCTTGGATATCGTCGTTGGAAAGCGCCATTTGTGGTCTTACAAATTAGGGTGCCGAGAGATACTTAACATGTTAAGTGAATGCGTCAAACATAATTCCGGCTTGCTGCACTGCAAACGTTTTGCGGTTTGAAAGGGCGTCATGGTGAAGAGACCGGCTGACCCAGCCAATGGAAGCGCGCCGGCCGCAGGACCTATTTCAAGGCCTGCCGCAAGGCAGGTGCCGATGCGCGATTTCTCGCGCTCCCTGCCGATGTCGCTGCTGCGGGCACGCGAAGCGGTGATGCGGCAGTTTCGCCCTTCGCTGCGCGAGCACGGCCTGACCGAGCAGCAATGGCGCATCCTGCGTGCTCTGGCGGCGATCGACGCAGTCGAGGTCACGGAACTGGCGCGCACCGCGTTCCTGCTCGGGCCGAGCCTGTCGCGCATCCTGCGCGATCTCGAGGCGCGCAATCTGATCGAGCGCAAGACGGCAAAGGCGGACCAGCGCCGCAGCATGGTCTCGATCTCGAAAGAGGGCGTGAAGCTGATGGCCTCCGTGGCGCCGAATTCGGAGGCGATCTATGCCGAGATCACGCGACGCTTCGGCGCACGCAGGCTCGCCGAATTGCAGGAGATGCTGGGTGCGCTCGAACTGAGTCTTGCAGAGCTCGGTAGCGCGGATGATACAATCGCGGAGGGATGAACCCAGATATGCGTGCGTGCGTGGTGAGAGCCATGGACATTCACGGTTTTTTTCGCTCAAAGTGCGGCCCGACCCGATCCGCGGCGAGTAACAGCAACAGGGAAGGAAAGACAACGTGGCGAACAAAGTCAAAGAGATCTGGAAGTCGGGCAAGGCCGTGGTCAACGCGTGGCTCGCGATCCCCTCCGGCTTCTCGGCCGAGATGATCGCGCAATGCGGCTTCGACAGCGTCACCGTCGACATGCAGCATGGCGTGCAGGATTATCTCTCGATGGTGCAGTGCTTCCAGGCGATGGACAAGCATCCGGTCACGCCCATGGTCCGCGTGCCCTGGAACGAGCCCGGCATCATCGGCAAGGTGCTGGACGGCGGCGCCTATGGCGTGATCTGCCCGATGGTCAACACGGCGCAGGAAGCCAGGAACCTCGTATCCTATTCGAAATATCCGCCGCAGGGCGTCCGTTCCAACGGTCCGATCCGCGCCGGCATGTACGGCACCGCGGGCTCCTACCAGAAGACCGCGAATGCCGACACCATCCTGCTGCCGATGATGGAGACCAAGACCGCGGTCGAGAACATGGAAGCGATCCTCGACGTCGAAGGCATCGACGGCGTCTATATCGGACCGTCCGATCTCGGCTTCTCCTATGGCCTCGAGCCCAAGCTCGACCGCAGCGAGCCCGAGATCCTCGCGATCTACGAGAAGATCATCAAGGAATGCGGCAAGCGCGGTCTCAACCCCGGCATCCATTGCAGCGGCGCCGAAGGTGCTGCACGCGCCATCAACATGGGCTTCAAGCTGGTGACGCTCTCGAACGAGGTCGGCCTGATGACCAGCTACGCCAAGATGCAGGTCAATGCCACCCGCAAGGATTCGGGCGGCAAGGCTTAATGCTCCCTCTGTGTCCCGGACGCGATGCAGCGCGTAGCGCTGCTTCGCAGAGCCGGGACCCAGTCGCTAACGAAGCACATGACGTGACGACTGAACCCCGGCTCAGCAGCGCACCGTTTCACGCTGCGCTGCGTCCTGGGCACGATACTTGAAGACCCAAGGAGACCTCCCATGACCATCAGCCCCGTCATCCGCCTGCATCCCGATGATGGCGTGCTGATCGCGCGCGCCAGCCTGCCGCCGGGAACGGTCGTCGCGGACGGCGTGACCACGGTCGAGCGCATCCCCTCCGGCCACAAGGTCGCGATCAAGCCGATCGCAATGGGCGAGCCTGTCATCCGCTACGGCCAGATCATCGGCTTTGCGACCATCCCGATCGCGCCGGGCCAGCACGTGCACGTGCAGAACATCGGCATGGGCGATTTCGCCAAGGACTATGCCTATTGCGCCGACGTCAAGCCGACGCCGAATTTCGACCTGCCGGCGACCTTCGAGGGCATCCGCCGCCCGGACGGCCGCGTCGCCACGCGCAACTATATCGGCATCCTCACCTCGGTGAACTGCAGCGCGCATGTCGCAAGCCTCGTCGCCGACGTCTTCAAGAAGAACCCCTTCACCGGCGACAATCCGCTGGCCGATTTTCCGAATGTCGACGGCGTGGTCGCACTGACCCACAAGACCGGCTGCGGCATGACACAGAACGAGCCGCTGGCGCTCCTCCGCCGCACGCTCGGCGGTTATGCGCGGCATGTGAACTTCTCTCATGTGATCGTGCTTGGCCTCGGCTGCGAGGTGAACCAGATCGGCGGGCTGATGGAAGAGCAGAAGCTCGCGGGACGCCTGCGCGCGATGGACATCCAGGAGGTCGGCGGCACCCGCAAGACGGTGGAGGCCGGCATCGCCTTCGTGCGCGAGGCTCTTGCGGATTCGAACAAGGTCACACGGGAATCCGTGCCGGTGAGCGAGCTCACCGTCGCCCTGCAATGCGGCGGCTCCGACGGCTATTCCGGCGTATCGGCCAATCCCGCGCTCGGCGCGGCGAGCGATCTCATCGTGCGCCACGGCGGCACCGTGATCCTGTCGGAGACGCCGGAGACCTACGGCGCCGAGCACCTCTTGACGCGCCGCGCCGTCAGCCGCGAGGTCGGCGAGAAGCTGGTCGACCTGATGCGCTGGTGGGACGAATACACGACGCGCGAAGGCGCCGAGATGAACGCCAATCCGAGCCCCGGCAACAAGGCCGGTGGCCTCACCACCATTCTGGAGAAGTCACTCGGCGCGATGGCGAAGGCTGGCACCACCAATCTCGTCGAGGTACTGCGTTACGCCGAGCCGGTCACCAAGAAGGGTTTCGTCTTCATGGACACGCCCGGTTACGATCCGGTCGCGGCGACCGGGCAGGTCGCGGGCGGCGCCAATCTCGTCTGCTTCACCACGGGTCGCGGCAGCGTGTTCGGCTGCAAGCCGGCGCCCTCGATCAAGCTCGCCACCAACACGCCCATGTACAAGCGCATGGTAGACGACATGGACGTCAATTGCGGCACCATCCTCGAAGGCGAGGAGAGCGTCGAGCAGTGCGGCCAGCGCATTTTCGATCTGATCCTGAAGACGGCTTCGGGCCAGCCGACCAAGAGCGAGAGCTTCGATTTCGGCGGCGCCGAGTTCGCGCCCTGGGTGCTGGGCGCGACGATGTGATCGCGTGCAGGCCGACGCGGGAATTTGCCGGACGGGCAAGGCGCATAAGTAATCATACGTAGGTGTCAGATCGCCGCGCGGGTTCCCGCGGTCACCTATGATTAAGACTTTTTGCCGTATTCCGATAGCGATGCGGGCGACCTTCGTGGGCGCTGGCTTTCGTGAGGATTCGTCAACGATGACGCGTGCGATACGGCCCACCGGCGTGGAAAATCTCCTCGGCGAGGAGGAGCTGATCGTGTCGAAGACCGATCTCAAGGGCCGCATCACCTACGCCAATGACGTCTTCATCCGCATGGCGAAATACCCCTGGAAGCAGCTGATGGGCGCGCCCCACAGTCTGATCCGCCATCCGGACATGCCACGCTGCGTCTTCAAGCTGCTGTGGGACACGCTCCAGACCAAGCAGGAAATCTTCGCCTACGTCGTCAATCTCGCGGGGGACGGCAGCCATTATTGGGTGTTCGCCCATGTCACTCCGACGCTCGACGACCGCGGCAACATCACGGGCTATCACTCAAACCGACGCAGGCCCGATCCGGCGCCGGTCGAGAAAATCAAGCCGATCTACAAGACGCTCTGCGCGGAAGAGGCGCGCCACGCCAATGCCAAGGACGGCATGCGTGCGAGCTTCGAATTGATGGTCGGTCTGCTCAAGCAAAACGGTGTGGGCTACGATGAATTTGTGCTCTCTCTCTAAGGCGCAGGGAGCGACCGCCGGCGCGTTTCTTCTAGCCACCGCCGCGTTCGTCCTCTCGCTGCTCGGCTGGCTCGGAATCGTCAGTGCCGCGCCGCTCGGCGCCGCGATCCTGCTGCTCGGCTACGCGCTCTGGTGCCAGCATCGCACGGCGGTGGCCGTCGATGAGGTGGCCGATGTCTGCCGCAAGGCGGCACGCGGGGATCTCGAAGCGCGGATCCTGAGCGAGCGCCAGGCAGGGCGGATCGGCGCCATCCAGAAATCGGTCAACGACATGCTCGACATCGCCGACGCCTTCGTCCGCGAGGCTTCGGCATCGATGGACTATGCCAGCCGCGGCAAATATTTCCGCAAGATCCTCGCGCGCGGACTGCCCGGCTCGTTCCGCCGCTCGGCAACCGTCATCAATGCCGGCACCGACAGCCTCGGCCGCCGCGTGGTCGAGATTGCGGGTCTCGCAAAGCAGTTCGGCACGCATCTCGACGAAGTCGCAGGCAGCCTGATGAGCGCCGCGACCGACCTCGAATCCGACGCCGGCCAGATGGCGGCCGCGGCGGAGACGACGAACCGCCAGACCTCCGGCATGCGCAATGCGTCCGATCAGGCCTCGAGCAACGTTGCGACGGTGGCGAGCGCCGCAGAACAGCTCGCATCCTCGATCACGGAGATCAGCCGCCAGGTGGCCGGCTCGACCACGAGCACCGGGCGCGCCGTCGACGAAGCCAATCGTGCCGGCAGCGAGATTCGCAGCCTCGCGGAGGCCGCGATGCGGATTGGCGACGTCGTCAAGCTGATCAGCGAAATCGCCTCGCAGACCAACCTGCTGGCGCTCAACGCCACGATCGAGGCGGCGCGGGCAGGCGAGGCCGGCCGCGGCTTCGCCGTGGTGGCCTCCGAGGTCAAGAGCCTCGCCAACCAGACCGCGAAGGCGACCGAGGAGATCAGCGCCAAGGTAGGCGAGATGCAGCAATCGACCAGCAACTCGGTCACGGCCGTCGAGACCATTGCGCAGACCATCGCGGAGATCGACGGCATTACCGCAAGCATTGCGGCCTCGATCGAGCAGCAGGGCTCCGCGACGCGCGAGATCGCACGCAGCGTCCAGGAAGCCTCAGCCGGCACCTCGCAGGTGTCCTCCAACGTGTCCGGGATCAGCGAAGCCGCCGCCGACACCGGCCGCGTCGCTGCCCGCGTCAACAGCGCCTCCGAGCGCGTCCACGGCGAAGTCGAGACGCTTCGCCGCGAGGTGACGCAGTTCCTGCAGCGGCTGACGTCAGCGGCGTAAGTTCGCCCCGCACACGCCCGTCCCGGCCTTCGCCGGAACGATACGGGGGTAGTTCCTAGGCACTCCCTGCCCGTTGTTAGTGCTTGATCGCGCTGACATCAGGTGTTCTGCTCAAAAAAGCTGCTGGAGCATTGCACCCCGTGTCGATCTACGTCGCATTACACCACGTCACCCACTACAAATACGACCGACCGATCGATCTCGGCCCGCAGACCATCCGCCTGCGCCCGGCGCCGCACACGCGGACGCCGATCATGAGCTATTCGCTCAAGGTCACGCCATCCAATCATTTCGTGAACTGGCAGCAGGATCCGCTAGGCAATTGGATCGCGCGTTACGTCTTCCCGGAGAAGACGACCGAGCTGAAGATCGAGGTCGATTTCACGGCGCAGATGACCACGGTCAATCCGTTCGACTTCTTCGTCGAGCCCTACGCCGACAGCTTTCCATTCGAATATCCGCAAGATCTCAAGACGGAGCTGGCGCCTTATCTGGAGACCACCAAGCCCGATCCCGCGTTCGCAAAATATCTCGCCTCGATCCCGCGCGAAGCCCCGAACACGGTCAACTTCCTGGTCGATCTGAACAGGCGATTGCAGCAGAAGATCAGCTACGTCATCCGCATGGAGCCGGGCGTGCAGACGCCGGAGGAAACGCTCACCTCCGCGGCCGGCTCATGCCGCGACTCCGCGTGGCTCCTGATCCAGACCTTCCGTCATCTCGGCCTCGCCGCGCGCTTCGTCTCCGGCTATCTGATCCAGATCCGTCCCGACATCGATCCGATCGAGGGGCCGCCCGAGGTCGAGAACGACTTCACCGATCTGCACGCCTGGGCCGAGGTCTATCTGCCGGGCGCGGGCTGGATCGGGTTCGACGCGACCTCCGGCATGCTCGCGGGTGAGGGGCACATCCCGGTCGCCGCCACGCCGCATTATCGCTCCGCCGCGCCGATCTCCGGCGGTGCCGGCTTTGCCGAGGTCGAGTTCGATTTCGACATGAGCGTCCGGCGCATCCGCGAGGCGCCGCGTATCACCAAGCCGTTCTCGGACGATTCCTGGACGCGGCTCAACGATCTCGGCGAGCAGGTGGACGGCGATCTCGCCGCGCAGGACGTGCGGCTCACCATGGGCGGTGAACCCACCTTCGTCTCGGTCGACGATCTCGAA
This sequence comes from Bradyrhizobium sp. MOS003, assembly GCF_003020125.1. Taxonomy (GTDB): domain Bacteria; phylum Pseudomonadota; class Alphaproteobacteria; order Rhizobiales; family Xanthobacteraceae; genus Bradyrhizobium. Next base: position 340,172 of record NZ_PYFW01000003.1, read on the forward strand.
GCTGCCGAATGGAATACCGAGGCCGTCGGCCCCACCAAGCGCGCGCTCGCCGACGATCTGATCCGCCGTCTGCGCACACGCTTTGGTGCGGGCGGGCTGCTCCATTACGGTCAGGGCAAATGGTATCCGGGCGAGAGCCTGCCGCGCTGGGCCTTTGGCCTGTACTGGCGCAAGGACGGCGTGCCGGTCTGGAAGAACGCGGACCTCATCGCCAGCATCGAAAATCCGCTGCGTGCCCAGACCGAAGACGCCGAGGATTTCATGGAGGGCACGGCGGCCCGGCTCGGGCTCGATCCCGGCTACATCATTCCGGCCTATGAGGATACTGCCTATTGGCTGCTGAAGGAGGCCGAGCTTCCCCTCAACGTCGATCCCTCCGATTCCAAATTGTCCAATCCGGAGGAGCGCGCGCGCATGGCGCGGGTGTTCGATCAGGGCCTCCGCGCGCCGCGCGGCTTCGTGCTGCCGGTGCAACGCTGGAACGCGCCGCCACGCTGGCGCAGCGAGCGCTGGCAACTCCGGCGCAATCATCTGTTCCTGATGCCGGGCGATTCCCCGCTCGGCCTGCGCTTGCCGATCGGCTCGCTCGGCCACGTCCCGCCCAGTGAATACCCCTACATCGTCGAGCAGGACCCGATGGAAGCGCGCGGCAAGCTGCCGGTGTTCACGCTCCCGGAGCGCCCGAAGGCGCCGCCGCGGGTCGCGTCCGAGAAGCTCAACACGACCGTCCCCGTCCGCACTGCGCTGTCGATCGAGGTTCGCGATGGCGTGATCTGCGCCTTCATGCCGCCGGTCGAGCGCATCGAGGATTATCTCGAGATGATCGCGGCGGTCGAAGCCACGGCCGAGGAGATGCAGCTCCAGGTCCATGTCGAAGGCTATGCGCCGCCGTTCGACCCGCGCATCGAGGTCATCAAGGTCACGCCGGATCCCGGCGTCCTCGAGATCAACATCCAGCCCGCGACGAGCTGGCGCGAGGCGGTCGAGATCACCACTGGCCTCTATGAGGACGCCGGCAAGGTGCGGCTCGGCGCCAACCGCTTCCTGGTCGACGGCCGCCACACCGGCACCGGCGGCGGCAATCACGTCGTGATCGGCGGCTCGAGCCCGCAGGATTCGCCGTTCCTGCGCCGGCCCGATCTGCTCAAGAGCCTCGTGCTGTACTGGCAGCGGCATCCGTCGCTGTCTTATTTCTTCTCCGGCCTGTTCATCGGCCCGACCAGCCAGGCCCCGCGCCTCGACGAGGCCCGTCACGACAGCATGTACGAGCTCGAGATCGCGCTCTCGCACGTGCCGCCGCCGGGCTACCAGGTGCCGCTGTGGCTGGTGGACCGGCTCTTCCGGCATTTGCTCGTCGACATCACCGGCAACACCCACCGCGCCGAGATATGCATCGACAAGCTCTATTCGCCGGATGGTCCCACCGGCCGCCTCGGCCTCGTCGAATTCCGCGCGCTCGAAATGCCGCCGGATCCGCGCATGTCGCTGGCGCAGCAGCTCTTGATCCGCGCGCTGATCGCAAAGTTCTGGCGCGAGCCGCAGCAGGGCAAATTCGTGCGCTGGGGTACCGCGCTGCACGACCGCTTCATGCTGCCGCATTTCATCTGGGAAGATTTTCAGGACGTGCTCTCGGAGCTCAAGAGCTTCGGCTATCCGTTCGAGCCGGAATGGTATCTGGCCCAGCTCGAATTCCGCTTTCCCGCCTTCGGCCGCGTCCATCAAGGCGGCGTGACGCTGGAATTGCGCCAGGCGCTGGAACCCTGGCACGTGCTCGGCGAGGAGGGCTCGGCCGGCGGCACCGTGCGCTATGTCGATAGCTCGGTCGAGCGGCTCCAGGTCAAGGCGGAGGGGTTCGTCGAGGGCCGCCACGTCGTCACCTGCAATGGCCGCCGCCTGCCGATGACCTCGACCGGCCGCTCCGCCGAGGTCGTGGCCGGGGTCCGCTTCAAGGCCTGGCAACCGGCCTCCGGCCTGCACCCGACCATCCCGGTGCACGCGCCCCTGACCTTTGATCTCATCGATACCTGGAACGGCCGCTCGCTCGGCGGTTGCGTCTATCACGTCGCCCATCCGGGCGGGCGCAGCTACGACACCAAGCCGGTCAACACCTACGAGGCCGAGGCGCGGCGGCTGGCGCGCTTCCAGGACCACGGCCACACGCCGGGGCCGATGCAGCCGCCGCCCGAGGAGCGCACAAATGAGTTTCCGCTGACCCTCGACTTGCGGACCCCGCTCCTGCAATGAGTATGATGGTGGGGCAGGGAGAGGCGCATGGCCGAGGGCGCAGCCGAACAGGACAAGGCGGGTAAGGCGCAAGGACAGCGTGAAGGCCAGCGCCGGCTTGCGCAATGGGTCCGCGACTATCGCCGCCTGCCCGGCATTCCCGACGAATTCCTGGGCGCCGACGGCGTCCCGCGACCGGTCTGGAACCGCTTTTTCGATGCCTTCGGCACGCTTGCGACCGATGAGGTCGAGCGGCGCTTCGGCATGGCCGACCGCCACCTCCGCGAGGCCGGCGTCACCTACCGGGCGCCAGGCGACAGCGCCGACCGGCCCTGGTCGCTCAGCCATCTGCCGCTCCTGATCGACGAGGCCGACTGGAAGCAGCTCTCCGCCGGCATTACCCAGCGCGCCGAGTTGCTCGAGCGCGTGCTGCGCGACATCTATGGCGAGGGGCGGCTGGTTGCCGAAGGCGCGCTGCCCGCGGGCGCGATCGCCGGCAGCCCCGAATATCTCCGTCCTGTCTGTGGCGTGCCGCCGCCGGGCGGGCGCTACCTCTCGCTCTATGCCGCCGATGTCGGCCGCGGGCCCGATGGCCGCTGGTGGGTGCTCGGCGACCGCACGCAGGCGCCGTCGGGCGCGGGCTATGCGCTCGAAAACCGCCTGGTGCTGTCGCGCGCCTTCTCCGACCTCTACAAGTCGATGAACGTGCCGCGCGTCGCGCCGTTCTTCGAGGCCTTCCGCGACAGTCTTCGCGCGCGCGCCGACCGCGACGAGCCGCGCATCGGCGTGCTCACGCCGGGCAGTTTCAGCGAGACCTATTTCGAGCACGCGACGCTGGCGCGCTATCTCGGCTTCCTGCTGGTCGAGGGCGACGATCTCGCGGTCAGCGACAATCGCATCCACATCCGCACGGTCGCGGGGCTGAAGCGGCTCGACGTGCTGCTGCGCCGTGTCGATTCCAATTCGCTCGATCCGCTCGAGCTCGATGCCTCCTCGCATCTCGGCGTGCCCGGCCTGATCGACGTGCTGCGCAAGGACGGTGTCGTCGTCGCCAACATGCCGGGCTCGGGCGTGCTGGAGGCGCGGGCGCTGCTCGGCTTCCTGCCCGCGCTCAGCCGCCGCCTGCTCGGCGAAGAGCTGAAGATGCCGCATATCGCGACCTGGTGGTGCGGTCAGAAATCCGCGCGTGACGAGGTGTTATCGCGGCTCGACGAGGTCGCGATCGAAGGCGCCTACCGGCGCGGCGTGACCGGCTTCGACAGCAACGGTCCGGTGCTCGCCAGCGAGCTCGACGCCGCCGGGCGTCAACGCCTGGTCGATGCCATCGGCGCGCGCGGCATGGATTATGTCGGCCAGGAGGTGGTGCGTCTCTCCACCATGCCGGTGTGGGAGCACGGGCAGCTCACGCCGCGTCCCTTCGTGCTGCGCGTGTTTGCCGCCGCAACGCCGGACGGCTGGGCGATCATGCCCGGCGGCTTCTGCCGGATTGCCGAGCAGCCGGACGCGCGCGCCGTGTCGATGGGCGACGGTGCGCGCGCCGCCGACGTCTGGGTGGTCTCGGAGAAGAAGGTCTCGACCGCGTCGCTGCTGCCGGCGACCGACAAGGTGAGGATCCGCCGCATCGCCGGCGTACTGCCGAGCCGCGCCGCCGACAATCTGTTCTGGCTCGGCCGCTATCTCGAGCGCGCCGAAGCGACGCTGCGGCTGGTGCGGGCGGTGGGCTCGCCGAGCGGCCCCAACAAGGGCACCGCGGCCTCGCTGCAATCGGCCGAACGAATCCAGCGCCTGCTGGTGGCCTGGGGCGCGATCTCGCAAGCCTCGCGCGCGACGCCCGGGCGCATCGCCGCCGAAGCGTTGCAGAGCACGGAGCAGCCGGGCTCGGCGTTGTCGCTGGTGCGCGCGGCACAGCGCACGGCGACCTCCTTGCGCGAGCGGCTGTCGCCAGATGCCTGGCAGGTCATCACCGAAATGGCCGACCGGCTCTCCTACGAGGTCGAAGACGACGACAGCGTGCTGAGCGCGGCCGAACTGACCTTGCAGGAGCTTGCGAGCTTTGCGGGTCTTGCGCAGGAAAACATGAATCGCGCCGCCGGCTGGCGCTTCCTCGATGTCGGCCGCCGCGCCGAGCGTGCCATCAACACCGCGCGCTTCGCCCGGCAGTTCGCCTATGACGAGGCCGGCGACGAGGATCTCGACATCCTGCTGACGCTGGTGGATTCCCAGATCACCTATCGCTCGCGCTATCTGCTGGCGCCGATCCTGGCGCCGGTGCGCGACCTCGCGGTGCTCGATCCCTACAATCCGCGCTCGGTGGCGTTCCAGGTGACGACGCTGAACGAGCATATCGCAGCACTGCCCAGCCTGAAGGAGCATGGCCTGATCGAGCAGCCGCAGCGACTTGCGGTGTCGGTTCAGGCGATGCTGGCCACCGCGGATGCCGAGAAACTCGAAGTCAAGACCCTGTTCGCGCTGGAGCAGGATCTGCTCAGCCTCGCCGACGCGATCGGGCTGCATTACTTCCCGCACGGCACCAATGCCAGCCGGCCTGAAAAGCTGACGGGGCTGGCGTGATCTACGACATAAGACACGTCACCACCTACGAGTATGAGAGCGCGGTCAGCTTCGCCCGCTGCACGCTGCGACTCGAGCCGAGGAGCGGCAGCGGCCAGGAGCTGATCTCGCACAAGGTCGAGATTCGTCCGCGGCCGTCCGAGCGCAACGTCCGCCGCGACTTCTTTGGCACGCTGACGGAGAGCATCGTGATCGAGGCGGCGCATCGCAATTTGCGCATCGATTCGCGTTCGCGTGTCTCGGTGTCGCGCAAGCCGCCGGCGCGCGACGCCGTCAGCCCGTCCTGGGAGAGCATCCGCGACATCGCCTTCGAGGCCACCAGCCTCGGGCCGTCCTCGCCGGTCGGTTATGTCTTCGCGAGCCCGCTCGTGCCCGTGCTGCGTCCGGTCAGCGCCTATGCGGCGACGAGCTTTGTACCGGGCGCGGGCATCCTCAAGGGCGCGGTCGATCTCATGCATCGCATCCGCACCGAGTTTCGCTACGACCCCAAGGCGACGGTGATCTCGACGCCGCTCAACGAGGTCTTCGACAAGCGACACGGCGTCTGCCAGGACTTCGCCCATGTGATGATCGCGGGGCTGCGCGGGCTCGGTCTCCCGGCCGCCTATGTCAGCGGCTATCTGCGCACGATTCCGCCGGCTGGCCAGCCGCGCCTGCAAGGCGCCGATGCCACCCATGCCTGGGTGTCGCTGTGGTGCGGGGCGGAGCTTGGCTGGGTCGATTTCGACCCGACCAACGATCTGCTGGTTGGCAACGACCATATCGTGCTTGCGGTCGGGCGCGATTTTTCCGACGTCTCGCCGGTTGACGGTATCATCGTCGGCTCGCCGAAGCAGAAGCTCGGCGTCGCCGTCGACGTGCTGCTGGTGGAGTAGGGCGTGTACCCTTAAGCGTCGGCTGACCAATGCAAGGCGGAAGTCTGCTATCTTGGATGAACTGTGAGTCCCGGCCCAGGGCCGGACCACTCTTGTGGCGCAGTCCGCTCCCCTTCGATCTGTCGCGGGGCCGGCGGCATTTGCGCAGCCTGCTAACCCTGCTTTTCAACCGCCTTATTGCGGAATGACCAGAGGTGCGCTTTTGTGCACCTCCTGGTGGTTATCGCACTGACTACTCCGCCAGGGCGGCTTCGAGATTGAGCTTCACGTTGTCGCCGTCCCGGCGAAAACCGGGTTGGTTCAGCTTCGCGGACCAGACATAGTCATCCTTGGGGCCGACGTTGTCGATGTGGCACTGGGCGCACTGGGCGTGGCCGCGCGCCGGGGAGAACTTCTCATAGGGCGGCGCCTGATGCCCGAAGCTGAAATAGGCCCAGCCGCCCGGCTCCTTGGGATATCGCTTGTTATCCTTCAGCATAACGGCAATCCCGGTACGCTCATGGGGAAAGATGATCGTGCTGGTATCCAGCTTGCAGGTGTAGGCCGGAGGGCCGCTGCATTCATTGGGGTCGGTGTTCGTCGTGCTGAATTCCTTGATCATCAGCGAACCTTCCGGCCATTTCCCGGTCTTCATGAAGATCCGGTAGGTGTTCGGCTCGACGTAAACGCTGTGCAACTCTGGCGTTGGCGTCATCTTTTCGTTGAGGAAGCTGGTCGCGATGGCTTCCCATGCGGTGTATGTGTGCACCCAATGACGGTATCCCTTTGGAAGCGCCGCTTGTCCCTGGTCGTTGAAGACGAGGCTCACCCCCGGCGCCGGCAGCCCGGTGTGGTCGCCATCCGCGGCGGCATAACAAGCCACCAGTGCTGTTGTCGCGATCAAGAAGGCATAGGAGATTAAGCGCGTCATGAGTCCTCCAAGGATTGTGCTGCCGCACGGACGTCTTCCGTTGTTCGTCAGGCTGTCACGACAGGCGCTTCTACGCGCCGCCATTGGCTTGCCTGGGCAGCGGTCACCAACTCGCCCCAACGATCTTCGGAGACGCTGCGGCGCGTTCCATGCGCGTCTACGAAGCTGATCGGCAGCGCAAATACCTGCGCCATGGCGGATCGATCGAACTGCTCTAGCCGATCTGGCGACACAACGAGCGCGTATCGCCAAATCGTGCATCGCGGATGCATCAGCGTGCGCCGATGCCGTTGCGGGCCAATCCTTCGCCGAGGACGACAAGGCTAACACCCAGCAGCGCCACATCCTTGATGAGGAAGGTGCCGATGAAATTCAGGTAGGGAAATCCGCCCAGCGACGGTTCCCAGATCGGGAACGCGAGCAATGTCGATGTAGTAGCGGCAAAGGTGAGCGCGCCCAGCGTGCCGGCCGCCAGCCCGGCGCGAGCTGACCAGGGGGAGGCAATGAACAGGGCTGCTGTAATGAGTTCTACGACTCCCAGCAGATAGCTCGTGCCGGCATAGCCGAGAACGGCATAAAGCCATGCGAGCCAAGGCGTGGCGCCAATGAGCGGCTTGAGCGCATCAATCTCATATTGCGTGAATTTCAGAATCCCTATCATCACCAAGGGGATGACGACGCCGGCGAGCGCGGTGCCCCGGCCGGCAGCAACGACCCTGCGTGAGAGGGCAGTGGCTCCTGGAAGACCAGTGGTTGCGTCTGCAGAGTAAGGTGTAAGGCTTGGCATTGAAGGACTCTCTTCATGATGTATGCGCGAAGCATACACTTCTTTTCGATTATGTCTATGCGCGGCGCATATATATTTGTTGGATCGGAAACAGGCGTATCTCCGCGGGTGAGCTTCGTTCGCCTTGGGAATCACCAATCGTCCGGGCTTCACCCGCCCGCGGCCGATCGTTGCCATGCGGGCGCAGTATGCGCCGGTTGAACTATGCGAAGTTGGTGATGGGTCGGCTCGAGCGATCTCGAGCAAATGGGCCTGGGACAACCGATATAGGGTCGTCCTGTTCAGAGTGCTCCACGTTGGTCGAGTTCGGCCTCGATCGGGCAGTCAGCGCAGGACGAGTAGCTGCACAGCCGACAGATATTGTAAGCATGTTCGACGTCGCGCAGGCATGCGCGCAGCACGCGCTCGGACAGCGAAGTCAGGGTTGCCAACTCGTCCGCGCTCAACGTCGCGAGCGCACGGGTGAGTACCCCGTCCCGCGCATTGAGGACCGAAGCGCTTGCTTTCTTGCCTTTGGCAGTAAGGTGGAGTGACTTTGTGCGTCCGTCGGTAGCGTGATCGCGCCGTTCCACCAGACCTTCCGATACCAGCCTGTCGACCAGCCGCACTGTTCCGGCATGCGACAGCCCGACCCCTGACGACAGCGTGCGGATCGAAAGGCCTGGCTCGTGGTCAAGCAGCGCCAGCGCGGCAGCCGTGGGGCCTGCCTCCGGAGAGAATGAAGAGGCAGCGCTGACAATATTATCGCTAACCATCAGGGCGAACGCGCCGAGAATATTTCTGCTGCGAACTGATTTCATACGCCAAATGTATATGCGCGAAGCATAGATATCAAGTGTCGAGTTCCTTGAGCTTCACTGTTGATCTCTGTCCAGTTCATGTGGCCGCGGAGTGCGGTCTTCTCGATCGCGGGCGCCCTGTGAACTTGCACCGCGGTGCCGTCCAATGAGCGAGTACTATTGGGATATCGATCTCAACGAAATGCAGTCAAACCCACGCGGTGACCACGGCCGCTATGCCTCGGTCGGCAACGGCTGCAACCCCAAGGGCACGCGCGTCGCTGAGCGGCAAGCTCAGGGGACTGCGCCTCATCGTGTCGAATGAACTCTGCCTGAGCGCAAGCCGGTCGGGGGCTCGACCGCAATAGAAGGGCTATCTCGGACGTCTGCTAAGCAGAGCTGGTTGATGAGGCCAGGCAGCTTGAAACGGTCGGCGCTCGCCGGTCACCGCACCATGGTCTCGCGATCCCAGGCCTGATAGTCGGGCGAACCTTCGACGCGGATCGGACCATCGTAGCCGTATTCCACCATGTGCACGGTCACATAGTCCTCCCCGCAAAATACCACACCATACGACTGCGGCAGGTCGGACGCGCTCAGCAGCCTGGTCTCGGAGAATAGCGGGTAGCTCGCATGATTGGTGCCGCGCAACGAGGAGACGGGAATGCCTGCGACCGAACCGGCCAAAGGCAAATGACAATGCCCGAAGAAGACGTGACGGATTTTCAACCGGTTGCGGCCGACGAGACGCTGGAACGGTGCGTCGTCGAGCAGGCGGATCTGATCGAGCGGGGCCAGATGCACCGGCATCGGGTTGTGGTGCATGAACAGCAGGAACGGCCCGTCATGCTCGGCAAGCCGCGCCTCAAGCCAGCCAAGGCGATCCGCGCAATAACGGCTGGCATGCGTTTCCGGATGGGCGGTGTCGAGAAACAGGCAGCGGCCGGCGGCCGTATCGTGCACGCCCTGGACGAAGCCGTTCTCGTCTGCGAGGTCAGGGAATACGCTGAGGAAGGCGGTGCGTCGATCGTGGTTGCCGATGCAGAGCCGGACTGGCAGCGGCTATTCGTCGAGGCGCTGCTTGAGCCAGGGATAGTCGGCGGCATCGCCCCAATCCGAGAGATCGCCGGTGATCACCATCAACCCGGCGTCGTGGTGATCCTTCAAGGCATGAGCCAGCGCCCGCTCAAAATTGGCGCGCGGATCGCGCCCGCCCATGGTCGAGCCGGGTGCCGTCAGGTGAATGTCGCTCAAGTGAAGCAGCTTCATCGTTCTTTCCCGTTCCTGCGCCACGGGGCGCCGGCGGCGCCCCGTGGTTTGCGGCGTCGTGACGCTCAGCGCGCGGTGCCGGTGGTCTTCGGCAGCAGCTTCTGCACACCGCGGTCATGTCGGCGAGGACGGCCTCGGGCTCCCTGGCGCGGGCGCCCGAGATGATCGAGTTGAGGTGATCCTTGATCACGTCGGTGATCTTCAGGCCGTTGTCGCCGGGGAAGGCGTACCATTTTGTGAGCAGCGGGAGCTGTCCGACTGCGGTGTAGTTGTTGGGGTTCTTGACGTAGAAGTCCTTCAGATAGACGTCGTTGGCGACCTTGTTGGGCGGCATGTAGCCGGTGGTTTCCGCCATGATCGCGGCGCCCTTGGCGCCGGTCCAGAACTTCACCGCTTCCCAGGCGGCGTCGCGCTTGGCCTTGTCCTTGGCGAGGATCAGCACGACGTTGCCGCCGGCCGGCGGCCTGCCATTCGGGGACGCCACGTCCGGGAACGGGATCGTCTTCAATGCGAACTTGCCGCCCGTCATCTGGGTGACCTTGTTGAGGTCGGACGTCGAGGTGATGTGAAAGCCGGTCTTGCCGGCCGCGAACGCCGCGCGCATCGACGGCTGGTCGAGATTGGGCATGCCGCCCTCGTTGACGAGCCGCGCGATCATGTTGATGGCGAACTTGCCTTCCGGTCCGTCGAAGGCGACCTTGGTCTCGTCGGCATTGAGCATGGTGCCGCCGCGCGCGAAGACCGGGGCTTGCCACAGCCAGTTGCCGGTGATGTCCCAGGCATAGGTGACGCCGTTGGTGTCGTTGCCGAGCGCCTTGATGTTCCTGGCGAGCGCGATCAGTTCGTCCCAGCTCTTGGGCAAATTGTCGACGTCGCCGCCGGCCTGTTTCACCAGGTCGAGATTGACGTAGACGATCGGCAGGGAGATCGCGAAGGGCAGGGCGTAGATCTTGCCGCCGGCGGTGGTCGGCGATCATGGCGGCCGCGGTCGACCAGCGCGTTGACGTCGCCGTGCTGCCGGAGGTGCCGCAGGACAACCGCTTCCGGCGCGAGGCCTGCGTGCAGCAGCGCGTCGTCGCGATCTGCCATCCCTTTCACGACCTCAGCCGGGAATCCCGCGTGTCCGCCCTCGGCCTGATGCAATATCCGCTGGTGTTTCGGACCCGGGATTCCGCGACCCACCGCGTCGTGGACAGGGCGTTTCGCGCCGTCAATCTGCGCGCCACTCCGGCGATCGTCGTCAACACCCGCGAGGGAATGCTGGAGGCGGTCGCCAATCGGCTCGGTGTCGGCTTCGTCTGGGAGCACGGCTCGAGCCGTATCGATCGCATCGCCAAGGTGGCGATCGCGGAAATCGAGGCGGAAACGCCCGAATACATCTTCTCGCTGGCGGGCAAACGCGGCAAGCTGGTCGAGTTGTTCTATCTGGCCAGAAGTCTGTCGCGCTCGGCGGACGGCGCCGATATCCTGTCCGCCCCGTGAAGCGGCCGGGCCGGGGGCCCCGTGTTGTGCGGTCTTCCTAAGGTGTGTCCATCTGCGGCAGCAACCGGCATGTTGCGCAGCGGAATGCAACAAATTTACGAATTTTTGCTCCGAAATTTGGTCAGCCGGCCCAAGATGGGCTATGCTTTCCGTTGCGTCGAGGACAAGAATGAGACGTCGGGAGAGGCCATGGGACACCACCGACGAACGGGGCTGCATCCATGATGACGTTGCCGAGACTGGCGGCTGAATCCCTCGAGGATTTCCTCGGCAAGTTCATGCGTCGCCGGTACGATGAGTCTTCTGCCAGCATCGTCGCAAGCGCGACCCGCACCGCGATGGAATGCATCGGTAACAGCGATGCGCTCTACCACAACATCGAGCATACGATGCTGGTGACGCTGGCGGCCCAGGCCATTCTTCGCGGCCGGAGTCTCCATACCCATCTGTCGGCCGAGGATTACGTCCACGTCCTGATCGCCTGCCTCGCCCACGACATCGGCTATGTGCGCGGGCTGTTCGAAGAGGACGACGCCGACGGCTTCGTCATCGACGCGGCCAACACCAAGGTCTCACTACCGCGCGGTGCATCGGACGCGAGCCTGATGATGTATCACGTCGATCGCTCGAAGCTCTATGTGACCCGGCGGCTGCGGCATATTCCCGGACTCGATCCGGAGCGCATCGCCCGCGCCATCGAGGGCACGCGGTTTCCCGCGCAGCAGGGCCAGGAATACGACGACGAGGCCTCGATCCTGCGCGCCGCCGATTTCATCGGCCAGCTCGGCGATCCCAACTATCTGCGCAAGGCCAACGCGCTCTATTACGAGTTCGAGGAGGTCGGCATGAATCGACAGCTCGGCTACGATTCACCGGCCGACATCGTGAACCGCTATCCACAGTTCTACTGGAACAGCGTCGCACCGCACATCCAGACCGAGATCGGCTATCTCAACAAGACCGAGATTGGCCGGCAATGGATCGCCAATCTCTACAGCAACGTGTTCCGCGCCGAGCGCGACATCTCGTTGTCGGGACCGCAGCGATAGGTCCCATCTCGTCGGGCGTCGCTAAAGCCGTCGATGTCTATGCCTCGCAGCATTGCTTTACGTCACGCTTTCGACGATCGTGGCCGCCTGGCGTCGGATCGCACGCAGTTCTGCGCCGTCCTTGCGCGCCAGATTGCTGTACTGATTCTTCATCCGAACGTTGGACGCGAACCGCCGCCGGTGTTTGTCTAGGAAGTTCCAGTACAGCGTTGTGAAGGGACAGGCGTCCTCTCCGACGGACAGCTTGGGATCGAAACGGCAGTGCCGGCAGTGGTCGCTCATGCGATTGATGTAGTTGCCGGAGGCTGCGTAGGGCTTCGTGCCGACGATCCCGCCGTCGCCATGCTGGCTCATGCCGAGCGTATTGGGGAGCGAGACCCAATCGATGGCGTCCCAGAACATCGACATGTGCCACCGATGTACGTCGTAGGGCCGAACTCCCAGGAGCAGGGCGAACAGCCCAAGCACCATCAGCCGTTCGATGTGGTGAGCGTAGGCATGGTCGATGGTGTGGCCGATCGCATCGGCGAGACAGCGCATGTCCGTATGGCCGGTCCAGTAGAATCTGGGCATCGGCAGGTCGGCATCGAGCGCGTTCTCCTCGGCATAGTGCGGCATGCGTTGCCAGTAGATGCCGCGCACGAACTCCCGCCATCCGATGATCTGGCGCGTGAAGCCCTCCAGGGCATTCAACGGCGCGCTCTCGTTGCGCAGCGCGGCTTCGACGACTTCGAGCGGGCGCAGTCGGTGGAGATTTAGCGGTCCAGACAAGACGGAGTGAAAGAGGAAAGGTTCGCCGGACCGCATGGCGTCCTGATAGGTCCCGAACAGCGGAAGCCGTTCGCTGACGAAGTCGTCGAGTTGTGCCAGCGCCTGTTCGCGCGTGACCGGAAGGTCAAAATCGCCGATCTTGCCGGGACTGTCGGCGAAGCGCTTTTCGACCAATCGCAGGACGTCGGTCGTGATCCGGTCCGGAGCACAGGTTGGGCGCGGCGGATCGGTGGGCCGATCTTGCCAAAGGCCTTGCGGTTCTCCTGGTCGAAATTCCACGCACCGCCGACGGGCCGGCCCGCGCGGTCCATCAGCAGGCCGGTCTTGCGCCGCATGGCACGATAAAATGTCTCCAGCACCGGGCGAGGATGTTGCTCGGAGAAACGCGCGAACTCTTCCCTCGAGCACAGGAAATGACGGTCGGCGCGCATTTCGGGTGTTTCGGGCAGGCGGCGCAGCATCTCGGCAACACGCCAATCGCCGGGTTCGAGCACGACGGTTCGCTGCGGCCTGAATGCGCGCTGGGCCCTGGCAATCTCGGTCTCGAATCGCCCGGTATTCGAGGGATCGTCGATCTCGACATAGTGCACGCGGCGACCGCGGGCGACGAGTTCGTGCCTGAAGTGGCGCATCGAGGCAAGGAAGTAGGCGATGCGTTTCTTGTGCTGGGGGATGTATGACGTTTCCTCCATCACCTCCATCTGCAGCACGACATCGCGTTCCGGATCGAAGCCATCGAATGCCGCACTGTCGGCATCGAGTTGATCGCCGAGAACAATCACGAGGTGCCTGATATCCTTCGTCGTGCTTTGTTCCACGAGTGCCCCGGGGCCTGAATTGTACCGCAACATCGAGGTGAACGGCAGCTATGGCGCATGGTTGCAGCTTTCCTCAGTGGAAACGACAATTGCCGCACGTTGGATCATGGACCGTGAATGAGCGATCTAACAAAAGGGAGATTGGATCATTCGCGGCGGCCGGTTTATGCTGAGCAAAAAAGGTGGCAGCATGCGACAAAAGTCAGTGACCACGGACGTCCTCGACGTCGCCTATCGCGAATACGGCGCGCCAGACGGCTGGCCCTGCATCATGGGTCACGGCTTTCCCTATGACGTGAACGCCTATGCTGAGACCGCCCAGATCATGGCCGAGGCCGGCGCGCGCGTTCTGGTGCCTTGGCTGCGCGGCTATGGGCCGACCCGGTTTCGCTTCCCGGACACGCCGCGCTCGGGCGAGCAGGCGGCGCTCGGGGCTGATCTGCTGGCCTTCATGGACGCGCTCGGCATCGAGCGTGCCGTCGTCGGCGGTTATGATTGGGGCGGGCGGGCGGCCTGCGTGGTCTCTGCGCTCCATCCGGAGCGGGTGATCGGGCTCGTCTCCGGAAATTCCTACAACATCCAGAACATCGCCCGCGCCATGGAGCCAGCCTCGCCGCCGGAGGAGGCTGCGCTCTGGTATCAATATCTCTTTCACAACGAGCGTGGCCGCCGCGCGCTGGAGCGCAACCGGCGCGGCTTTGCCCGCCAGCTCTGGACGATGTGGTCGCCGACATGGGCGTTCGACGACGCGACGTTCGAGAGAAGCGCCGCCTCCTTCGACAACCCTGATTTCGTCGAAATCGTGATCCACTCCTACCGCCACCGCTACGCTCTGGTGGAAGGCGACCCCGCCTATGCGGGAATCGAGGCGAAGCTCGCAAGGCAGCCCCCGATCCGCGTCCCGACCATCGCGATTGACGGCGACAGCGACGGCGTCAATCCCGGCACTGCCCATCACGCGCGCAAGTTCGAGGGCCCCTTCGAGCGGCGTGTCTTCACAAATGCCGGTCACAATCTGCCGCAGGAGCGCCCTGCCGAATGGGCGCAGGCGGTGCTCGACGTGCACAAGGCGGCGTCGCTCCCACGCTGAAAGGCCGCAACGTCATCAGCAACTCGACGCAAGACCATCTTGCCGAAGTCCGCTGAGCTGACGTGCTGACAAAAAGCAGCGCGCCGTGCGGCCGCCTCGCGCGGACGATGATCACCGGGGAGAAACCATGAAAGCCGCCTTGGCCCTGGCCGCAGCGCTCGCTGCCGCCTGCCTGTCCACGCCAGTCTCCGCGCAAAAATCCTACGGTCCCGGCGTGAGCGATACCGAGATCAAGATCGGCAACACCATGCCGTATAGCGGGCCGGCCTCGCCGCTCAGCATCACGGGAAAGGTGATCGCGGCCTATTTCGACGACGTCAACGAGAAGGGCGGGGTTGGCGGCCGCAAGCTCAATCTGATCTCGCTGGACGATGCGTTCTCGCCGCCCAAGACCATGGAAGCCGCGCGGCGCCTGGTCGAAGGCGACGGCGTCGCCTTCATCTTCGCGACCATGGGCACGGCGCCGAGCTCGGCGATCGCAAAATATCTCAACAGCAACAAGGTCCCGCAGCTGTTCCTGATCAGCTCGGCCTCGAAATGGAACGATCCCGCCAACATGCCCTGGTCGATGGCGCTGCCTTGGGCGCCGAACTACACCAGCGAGGCCGCCATCGACGTCGCCTATGCCCGCGCCAAGAACCCCAATGCGCGCTTCGCGGTGCTGTACCAGAACGATGACGCCGGCAAGGAATATCTTCGCGGGGTCAAGGAAGCGCTCGGTGCCGACGCCGACAAGGCGATCGCGATGGCCTCGAGCTTCGAGGTGGCCGATCCCACGGTCGATTCCCAAGTGCTGACGCTGGCCAACACCAAGGCCGACGTCTTCATGATCTATTCGGTGACGCCGCGCGCCTGCGCGCAGGCCATCCGGAAAGCGCACGAGGTCGGCTGGCAGCCGACGCGCTTCCTCGCCAGCGGCTGCGCCAACAAGGCGACCGTGATGGTGCCGGCGGGACTCGAGGCGGGCAAGGGCGTGCTCTCGCTCGGCTCGCTCAAGCCCTTCGTCGAGCAGCCGAAGGACGACCCTGCGATGACGGCCTATATCGACTTCATGAAGAAGCGGCTGCCCAACGCCGACGTCAACAACGTCGCCGGCCTCTACGGCTACACCGTCGCCGAGGCGCTGGTGGTTCTGCTGAAGCAGTGCAAGGACAATCTGACGCGCGAGAACATCATGGCGCAGGCCGCGAATTTGAAGAACGTGCCGCTGTCGCTGCTGATGCCGGGCATCACGCTGAACACCACGCCGCAGGATTTCCGTCCGATCAAGGACGGCTATATGCTGCAATTTGACGGCAATGATTGGGTGGTCGCGAGCGAGCTGTTGCGCGGAACGTGAGGCGCGGGGCTCTCTCCGCGAACTCGGAAGCGTAGGTTGGGCAAAGCGAAGCGTGCCCACGAAATTTTGCGATCAAGAGAGGTGGTGGGCACGGCGCAAGTGCGCCTTTGCCCACCCTACTGGACTGACGCGCGCGTCGGCGAGCGGGAGGATCGAAGATGGACTTTCAACACTCCGCCCGTTCGCTGGAGCTGCAGGACCGCGTCCGGCAGTTCATGCGCACCCATGTCGAGCCGGTCGAGGAGCTCTATTACGAGCAGGTGAAGCCGGACGCTTCGCGCTACAAGACGCCGCCGGTGCTGCAGGACCTGAAGCGGCTGGCGCGGGAGCAGGGGCTGTGGAATCTGTTTCTCTCCGGCGAGCACGGACCGGGGCTCACCAATCTCGAATATGCGCCCGTGAAGGAGATCATGGGCCGCATCCTGTGGGCACCTGAGGTCTTCAACTGCTCCGCGCCCGACGTCGGAAACATGGAGGTGCTCGCGAACTACGCCACCAAGGCGCAGCAGGAGCGCTGGCTGAACCCGCTGCTGGAGGGGCGGATCCGCTCCGGCTTCTCGATGACCGAGCCGCAGGTCGCCTCCAGCGACGCCACCAACATCCAGTGCGCCATCACGCGTGACGGGGACGACTACGTCATCAACGGCCGCAAATGGTTCACGTCAGGCGCGATGAACGAGGATTGCGAGATCCTGATCGTGATGGGCAAGACCGCGCCCGACGATCCCGACCGTCACCGCCAGCAATCCATGATCCTGGTGCCCCGGAACACGCCGGGCGTCCGCATCATCAGGGACATGCTCACCTATGGCTATGACGACGCCCCCAGCGGCCATCCCGAGATCGTCTACGAGAACGTCCGCGTGCCCGCCGAGAACATCCTGCTCGGCGAAGGCCGCGGCTTCGAGATCGCGCAGGGCCGGCTCGGCCCCGGCCGCATCCACCATTGCATGCGGCTGATCGGCTGCGCCCAGCGCGCGCTCGAATTGATGTGCCGGCGCGCCGTCTCCCGCGTGGCCTTCGGCAAGCCGCTTGCCGAGCAGGGCTCGGTGCGCGAGGACATCGCCAACTCCTTCTGCGAGATCGCGCAGGCACGGTTGCTCACGCTTCAGGCCGCCGACAAGATGGACCGCGAGGGCAACAAGGCCGCGCGCGACCTGATCGCGGCGGCCAAGATCGTCGTGCCCGGCATGGCCGCCCGCGTCATCGACCGCGCCATCCAGATCCACGGCGCCGCCGGCGTCTCGCAGGATACGTTCCTGGCGCGTGCTTACGTCTACGCCCGTTTCATCCGCATCGGCGACGGACCGGACCAGGTGCATCTGGCTGCTGTCGGGAAAGAGCTGATCAAGCGGGGCGGGGTGCTGGGATAGAGCCAGCGTCCGCTGTCTGCGCTTGCATGTGAATGCAATGCATGTCGCGCGCCGTGGCGGCGCGAACCGTGACGTCGAGGCTGCACCTGCTCCGCGCGTGAGGCGACGCGTCGATCATCTCGTGATTGAAGGAGTTGCCGATCTGCCCATTGAGGTTGTGGCAAGCAAGTTCGGGCTGGCCAAGCGCGCTCGGCTCCAAAGGAACAAATGTTCACTTTTGGACTTAAGCCTGCTTGATGAGGGCTGGGGGGATAAGGCGTGCAGGGTTCGGTCGTGGTGATTCTCGTCGTTGAGGACGACTTCCTCATTCAGGATATGGTCCAGGGCGCGCTTTCCGAGGGCGGCTTTGAAAGCGAGGTTACCTCATCGGGGGAAGAGGCTGTGACCCTGCTCCAGGGCGACGAGAGCAATTACCGCGCGCTGGTCACGGACATTCATCTGCAAGGCGCGCTCACGGGATGGGACGTTGCGAAACGCGCCAGAGAACTCAATCCCGACCTTCCGGTGATCTACATGAGCGGGGCCGGTGCCGATCAGTGGCCTTCGCACGGTGTGCCGAACAGCCTGCTCTTGCAAAAGCCTTTCGCACCAGCCCAACTCGTTACAGCCGTGTCGCAGCTCCTCAACCAGGCGCCGCCGCCTCACGAATGAGGCGGTCTCGCGTTATCAGGCAACCCCAGTTGCCCAAAGGTAGCATGGTGCTTTATGGTGCGGCGAATAATGTGATGCAGGCACTGCCGACGTTGTTGCGCTCGGCATATCAGCGAGCAACGCGACAATGCACAGTTCTGCCCCAGCCGGCCGGTCATCCGGCGCGCGATCCATCGCGGCCATTTTTGTCTCTCTCCTGATCCTGTTGATCATGAGCGGCCCATCGGCTCTTGCAGCAGTCGAACCCTTTCCCTCAGACTTCAGGATCGAGCGCATCTCGGTCAATGGTGCGACCCTGCATGTCCGCGTCGGCGGCAAAGGTCCGGCGGTCGTGCTCCTGCACGGCTTCGGCGATACCGGCGACATGTGGGCGCCGCTCGCCAAGGCGCTCTACAAGGACCATACGGTGATCGTTCCGGACCTGCGCGGCATGGGGCTGTCGTCGCAACCCGCGGGCGGCTACGACAAGAAGAACCAGGGCGTCGACATCGCCATGGTCATGGACAAGCTCAACGTCCAGAAAGCCGATCTCGTGACGCACGACATCGGCAACATGGTGGGCTATGCGCTCGCGGCGCAATATTCCGATCGCATCACCAAATGGGTCGTCATCGACGCGCCGCTGCCCGGCATCGGGCCCTGGGACGAGATCCTGAAGAGCCCCATGCTGTGGCATTTCAACTTCCGCGGCCCCGACGTCGATCGCCTGGTCAAGGGCCGCGAGCGCATCTATCTCGACCGGTTCTACAACGACCTGTCGGCCGATCCCAAGGCCATCGACGAGGCGACGCGTAATCATTACGCAAAGCTCTACGCGCGGCCCGGCAACATGCATTACGCCTTCGAGCAGTTCGCGGCGTTCGCGAAGGACGCGACGGACAACAAGGCTTTCGCCGCGACCAAGTTGACCATGCCGATCCTCGCCCTTGGCGCCGAAAAGTCCTTCGGCGATCAGCAAGCTGCGGTCATCCGCGAGGTCGGCACCAAGGTCGACGGCGGCATCATCACCGGCTCCGGACATTGGATCATGGAGGAGCAGCCGGCGCAGACCGTGAGCAAGGTGCGCGCGTTCCTCGACGGGAAATGACGCGCGAGCTGGTTGGCCGTTTTCGGCGACGGTGTTCGTGGCGGATGCGCCGTCATCCCGCCTCGATCACCCCGCCTTGGCGATACGCCCGTCCGCCGCGCCTGCGCGCAAATTCTGGAAGAACTTCTCCACCTCCCGTGACAGCGTGTCCGCCGTCTCGGTCAGGCTGCTCGCGGCCGTCAGCACCGAGGATGCAGCCGTATCGGTCTCGCCGATGGCGTCGCGCAGCGAGGTGATGTTGGCGACCAGCGTCTCGTTGCCTTGCGCAGCACTTTGCGCGTTGGATGAGATCTCGCGCGTGGCGGCGTCCTGCTGGCCGATGGCGCCGGCGATCGCGGAGGTGACCTCGTTGATCTCGCGCACCGCGCCGCCGATCTCGCGCACGGCATCGACCGCGTTGCGGGTCGAGGCCTGGATCATCGCGACGTTCTCGCTGATCTCCGCGGTGGCCTTGGCGGTCTGGCCCGCGAGCGCCTTCACCTCGTGGGCGACCACGGCAAAGCCGCGACCGGCTTCGCCGGCGCGCGCGGCTTCGATGGTGGCGTTGAGCGCCAGCAGATTGGTCTGCTCGGCGATGGCCTGGATCAGGTTCAGCACGCCGTCGATGCGCTGCGTGGCTGCGGCGAGGCTCTCGATCTCGGAGATCGACTTCTCGGTCCGCTGGCCGGTCTGCTCGACCGCGCCGGCGCTCTGCCGCACCTGGCGGCCGATCTCCACCACCGAGGCCGACAGTTCCTCGGCCGCGCCGGCCACGGCCGTGACGTTGTGCGAGGCCTGCTCGGTGGCGTTTGCTGCCGTGTCGGCGCGGCTGCTCGCATCGGCGGTGACGCGGGTGATGGTCTGCGCGGTCTCGCGCATGGTGGAGGCGTTGTCGCCGAGGCCGCGCATGATCGCGCCGATCGCCCCGCGAAACTGCTCGACGGATTGTTCGATATGACGCGCGCGCTCCTCGCGGGCCGCGGAGCCCTGCGAGACCTCGGAGGCGAGGTTGCGGTTGCGGCCCATGGCCTCCTGGAACACCTGGATCGCGCGCGCGAGCGCGCCGATCTCGTCGGCGCGGTCGGAGTGCGGCACCACGACATGCTCGGCGCCGTCGGCGACCTGCTTGATGGTCGCGGTGATCGCGGCGAGCGGCCGGGCGACCGAGCGGGCGATGATGACGATGCCGATCACGACCAGGGCCAGCGCCACGCCGCCGAGGCAGGTCAGCACGAAGGACAGGGTGCGATTGGTCTCCGTCTCGTGCGCGATCTGCTTGGCGCGCCCGGCATAGACCTTGGACAGCGCCTCGAGGTCCTTGTTCAGCGCCGAGCGTACCGCGCGGTTGGCGTCGTTGTCGCCCCATTCGCGGCCCGCGGCCGCGTTGATCTCGACGCCGCGTCGCACCAGCTCCTTGCGGAACTCGACGAACTGCTCGATGCGCTTCTTGAAGGTGGCGAACTGCTCGGCATCGTCGGCCTTGACGATGGTCGCCCAGCGCTTCACGACATCAAGGATCTGCTCGTTGAACTTGAGCAGGCCCTCGCCGTATTTCTTCACCACGGCGGGCTCGGTCGACATGTAGACGCCGCGCGATTCCATCACGACCGCGTAGACCAGCGAGTTGACGCGCTCGACGTTCAGCGCGGCGGCGTTCGCCGTCTCGATCGCGCTGGTCAGGTCGGCGCCGCGGCGGCTGTTGTAGTCGGACAGCATCGCGATCGCCGCCGTCAGCAGCGCGAACAGCGCGAAGATCGCATAGAGCTTGGCGGCAAGCGTGAAACGGCCGGCCAGCTTGGCGGCATTCCCAGATCGGTCTGATGTCATGGTGTTCAGGGGCCCGGAATGGCCTGAGACGGCCGGTGAGCGGGGTCGTTCGAATTTAATGCAAAACTATGCAGAACGAAGATGGACGCGGCGTTAACGCGGGAGCCGCGGGAAGGGGCGCCGGTTTGACGGAATGACCAAGGATTTCAGCCGGTTGCCGGTGTCTGATCGGTTTCCGGCAGATCGCCCCGTCCACTAACGGTGCCCCAAACGTCGGCGTGCATGCCGTCCGCCAAGCGCGCATTCCTGAGATCGGGATCGCCTTCAGATCGCTTTGGACTCGGCCACCGGCCGACGCACCCCGGAGAGCCCCCGACGCAATGCAGACCAGTCCGTATCTCACCGCGTCAGCGCATCGCGCGGATGACGAGGTCGGCGACGGAGCCCGCTGGTTGTTGCTCGAACTGCGAGCGGAATGATGCGGCCTGTTGCCACGCGCCCGCACCCGACGTCAGCTGTTTGCGATCGGTATCGCTGATCTCCGACGCCGGATCTTCGGCGAGCAGCTGGAAAAAGGAGGAGATCGGCTCGACGGCCGCCAAAAGCTCGTTGCGTCCAGGACCGCGGAGTACGATGCCGTCATCTTTCGCCGTTCCCAGAACTGCTATCGCTTTCCTGTATTCGACGAGATAGCCTGCGACGAGAGCGTCGCGATCTCGAGCGATCAGATCCCCAGAGCCGTAGATGGTCCGCTGTAGCCGCTTGAAGGCCGCCGCTGCCGCAGCGTCCGACTCCTCGAACGCCTTGATGACACTTGCCCAGAGTCCCCCGAAAAGATCGGGCGCGGTATTGCTCGCGTCGATCAGCGTGTCGCGCCGCTGGACCGCGAGCAGGCAATAGTCAAAGCCGGTGACCAGAGCGGAATCGGCTTTGTCCCCTTCACGCAGCCGGCCGCCCGACACGAACAATTTTCCCTTGAAGGGAGAGTTCTCCGGCGCGTTCGAAATCAGCAGATAGCCGCTCTCCTTGAGCAGGTCGCCGTGCATCGCCTCGACTTCCGGCGTGACACCTTTCACGCCGAGCAAGGTGGTAAATCCGTCATAGACCTTTTCGGCAACGGCGAGCGCGGGCGAGATTGCGCCGCCGAATGCCTGGCCGATCGTTCCCATCACGTTCAGAAGTGTGCGTGCGATATCGTCGCCCGGTACCGCATACAATCCGATGAATGCATCGAGATTGTCGAGCGACATCGGGGTGGGCCGTACGATTTCGATATCGCGCAGCTCCACCCACCTCGAATGAGGCTGATCTGCGCCGTCGGCCCCCTTGGGAAGCTGCTGCAGTCGTTGCCGAATGGTGTCAGGACCGAGAGAAAACGGAACTGTCTGCTGCGACCCTGACTGGCGGAATTCGGCGAGGCAAACGCATAGCGGTAGCAGCTGTTGCGCCAGGCGGCGGGAGTCCTTCAGATGCAATCCAGCGAGTCTGAGCTCGAAATAGCAATCGCCGGGAACAAAAGGTTTGCCGTCGATCAGATCCTGCTTGGGATCGTTGACGATTCGCTTAGCGTCGATCCACTCGACAAGGCGAGGGACCGTTTGCTCGCCTCGGATTTCCTCGATCTTCTTCTGGAACCCCAGCAATGAAAGTATCTTCATGACTACCCTCGATGATTTTCTCAGATGGTCCATTCATCGTTCTGCATGACCAGCATCGGCGAAGCGAAGGTCGGCGTGGCCGGAAAGCGTGATTTGACGGCGGACACGGCCTGGTGAAATGCGCGCGCCAAGGGCTTTCCGGCTGCGAGCAAATGATGAAGATGCTCGGTGAAACACGGTGCTTCCTTGTCGTTGACCTCCCATCGAAAGCCGATCACGGCCGGTATGCCGAATTGGGCCAGCCGAAAGACCGCTTCGGGAGAACTGCTCTCGCAGGATGACAGCAGCACGAGCTGAACGCCGGCGCCTCTGGCCCATTTTGCAAAGTCGCCGATTGCAAGGGCCGCCGCTTTGCCGACAGTGCTGGTTGGCAGGATCAAATAGACGGTGCCGTCGTCCGCCTGGACGCTGTGTCCCGCGAAGTGAACGATCTGCAAGGCGGAAGTACCGGCGGAGCCAGGCGCAAGCGCCTCTGCGACGATTGCATGCCCGTCCGTTCCAGGGAGCAGATCTGCAAGGCAGACTGGGGATCGGCCGCTCCTCGACCGGGCCTGCTCTACGATCGATAGCTCTTGGTCGAGAGATTTGAGCCGATCGAAAGTCGATCGCGGTTGTCCGTTGACGTTCGGGATGTCGCACAAGCCGTGCGCGTCAGATTTGATGAAGAGCATCGGGCCATTGAAAGACTGCGCCTGCGATAACGGCGTGGCAGTCAACGTCGCGGACTTGAGGCAAATCCGTCTGGCGACCGGCGCAAGGGATCGGATATATTCCGCCTTTTTCGAATCGTAGAGGAGCTCGAACGGAACATGTGCGTAGGGATGGGAGACCTCGGTATCCGATTCGAGCAGGCTGAACCGGAAGTGGATGTTGCCCAGTTCTTTGACGTGCTGCATGCATTCGGCGACCTTGTCGCTCAGCTCGTCATAGGCAAGCTCCTCGGCGAGCTGCTTTCCTGCCTCCATCAACGTCCCTTTCCAATAATCGGTATAGCGGACCTCGTTCCCGTTGCGCTGCCAGAGCGCCCACTTGCTGAATTTTTCTTCAAGGTCCTTGAGTCTTGGGCGCATCACCGTCGATCGATGCGTGTCGCTGATCACGCCCTTGCCGTCGACGATGACGCACGAACGCAGGCTGCCGTCGCCTATGTCGAGCTCGATTCTGGCGAATTCAGGTATCTTGTTCGAGCCACCGGAGGCCGCGGAGAGTGCTCTCTGGATCGCCTGGAGCTTGTCCTCGGAAAGCAGCGCGGTGTTCTTGAAGCGGCTCACAATACGGGAAAGGTGCTCGGACGGATGTGGAAGCCATACAACTATCGGGATCGTGTCGGGCGTATCTCCGAGCCGTAGGTCAGTCAGGAGGTCCGTCACCTCCAGCGCAATTTGCTCTTGGGTGCGGCCCAGGCTTGGACTGCAGTCGAGCAGTACGCCGTTAAACGGACCATTTTGTCCGTTTCGCAGTTCCAAGCCTGCCGAGTGACACGACGCTGTCTCGAAGACCTTCAATCCTCCAGGTGGAAGCTCGTGGCGAAGATATTCCTTCCACACGGGTGTAGGCGAGACCACCAGCAAATTTGTCATGTGGCACTCCGTTCACTACCAAATACTAACCCGCTGCCGTTCCGGTGACCGATGATTGGGAGGTGAGCTGAAGTCCGCCGATGTTGAAGCAGGCTGTACCGTCGTCCTGAAACTCCTGATGCAATTTTGCGCCATGCGCTTCAAAGACGGTTTTGACCACTTCCAGTCCATGTTCGGCTGCAGCCACTGCTCGCGCCTCGGCATAAGCAATCTTGTCGCTTATCGTGGCGCACTCGGTTTCGGAAGGAGACCCGAGCCGGGCAATCAGATTGCTCGGAACGCCCATCAGTCGAATGTCAACGTCCGCAAAGTTTGCCGATCGGTACAGCGAGACGCACAGCCGCATCTGTGGCAACTGGAAAGCCAGCAAATAGCCCAGCAGTGACCGCAGCGCGAATGATAGACGCGGCGGATCGGCTTTCACGATCAGCGAGCCATCCGGAAGCGTCAGCTCGACCCTCTCTCCATCGGTCGGCGGAAGGGAGGCCACGAAAACCCTAATTGTCGATACCAGATCGAGGACGGACAGACTTGTAGCTCTTAGAGGCGTCTGGATCACGTCGTAAGCCGAGCCAATTCGTTCATAGCTGAGATCGGCAGTATCGATACTGCGCATGGCACGATCAATCAGCTTGTGCGCCTCCGATGCTGTCCCTATTTCGGTCAGGGCGTTGCGGAGCAGCGCGGATGCCAATCGCAGATGGCCGTGAGACTGCGCCGACACGGTGCGTACAGCCGCCTCCATGTAACGAAGCGACCCGATCCATTCCTTCTCCTCGGCATCTCCAAGCAGCCAGACGCGTCGGTTGAATGCCGTGTCATGGTAGGAACTGCCCGCCAGGGCGCGGCGCTCGATCCCGTCGGCACCCTTCAATCGCAGATGCGCGCCGGCGCGAGAGGCATGGCCGTCGCGTATGATGGCGCGGGTTATTTCATCGGCGCTGAATGTTTCGAGATTCGTGAAAGCTTTGTGAGCATTCAGATCGAAGTCCATCGGCAGCCCGAGCAGCCGTCTGGCGGCGGCGTTCGCGCGCTCGATGCGGGTCTCCTCGCCGAGCACGACGACGCCCTGATCTACGAGGTTCAACAGGGCGTTGCCCAACCTTGCCTCGAACCAGAGATGAACCGACCTGTCCACCTGGGCCACGATTGATTTGAGGACGATCTGTTCGGGCGGCGGAAATGCGTCGAATTGAGACGATTCAAGATCCAGTATCCACTCGATGTTTGCTTCCGCCTTGCGGCCCATGCGGATAGGCAGGCACATCGCTGATGCCTGCGATGGATTGGTCGTCTTGTAATTGTAGGGGGGCGGATCGGTGCGGACGTTGGGGGCATACAGTGCGCGGTTCTGTTCCAGAACCTGTCCGAGCATGCCTTCGTCCAGCCCCTGATGATAGTCCTGATCGATCGTGAGCTTCTTGTTTGGGTTATACTGCGCGGCGACTTCGAACAGGCCGCGTGCGCGGTTGACCCTAAACAGCGCAACATATTCCAGACGATAGTCGCGTCCAAGTTTGGACACCGCACTCTCTGCCAACTCGGCCGGGTCTGCGCTGGGTGTGAACAGATCGGCGATCTCCTGGATCATGTTGGCGGTCTGTCGTTCGAACGCTTCACCCACGCGGCGCAGGACGAACTCGACCCGGAGCGCATCAAGCTGCTGTTGGTCGCGCTCGCTGAAAGCCTCATATTGGCCCTTCGCGCGGCGTCCGAGCGTCAACGCCGACGTGACCCGACCGCCGTCGATGCGTGGGGCAACGAGAAAGCTCGTGATGCCTCGTCGTTCATATTCCTCTGCGACCCTATGCGATTTCAACGCCTGGGCCTCAGGACGTTGTGCGCGGAAACGCTCGATGTCGGGAATGTATCGTTCGTTACCCTCGATCCAGGCAACCAACTCGGCGGGGATCGTCATCCATCGTGCAGGCCAGAAAAACTCGTCGTCGCCATCGAGCGAGAAGCGCGACTGAACGTACGTCTGGTCGTTGGCACCTTCGGAAGCGCGATAATATTCGCTGTATGTGCAGACATCGAACTGAATGTCCTTGCGCAGCGCCTCCACCATCCTGCGCAAGATCAATTCCGGCTTCGTTTCCGAGATGCATGACTCCAGCACGTCCGCAGAAAACCGCGGAACATGGGCCTCGACCCGGCTCAACTGCATGGCAAGAATGGCGACGCGGTCCAGGATTTGTGCGGTCCGACCCGGATCATTCGCAGTTGGAGAATTTTTGACCAGATCGAGCGCACGCGCGAGATCACGCCAGTCCAGCCGCGAGTTGCTCAGGATGGTTGCAAGTGATCGGGCGAGCTTGGGCCACTCGTTTGCGTTCGAAGTGGCCCGGAGCAGCGTCGAGACAATCTCGTCCGGAATGGTCTCGTTGAAGTTCGGTGGCGCCATGTTAGGCCTCTCAAAAAAGAGCCGGGCTAACCAATCGTCGGGGAGGCGGGCACGCGCGTTGCAGCGTATTCATACCGCAAAGGTTGATGTCGGGCTGTGAAGCAATTCACAATGGCATAGCAGTTCTGCAAACTTCAGCTGCTTGCACGGGAGCAATTCGTCGATTCAACGCGGATAGATGGTAATGCTCGAATTGGGGCCGGGTGTGATAGGGCCCGCCATCGTGACGGGCTTCCTTCTAAGTCATTGATTTAGCTAGCCCGGCTTACTGTGCATGGGGTTGTTTTCGCGTTTTTTGGTTCGCATCCGCGCGGTGTGCCGGGCTCTTGCCTCAAACATCGGCGTGAATTGCGGCTGCCGAACGCGTAAGCCTTTCGAAGTTGGCCGTTGTAGAGGTCGCTGCGGAGGTTACCCTCGGCCGACGCACCCCGGAGAGGCCCTTGGTCTACCGCCACACCATCGACGCCACGACCTACACCTTCCCGGACCTGCGGGATCTCCTCGCCAAGGCGACGCCGCCGCGCTCGGGCGACCGGCTGGCCGGGATCGCCGCCGACACCGCCGAGCAGATGATTGCGGCGCGGATGGCGCTGGCCGACGTTCCGCTCGGCCAGTTCCTGCAGGAAGCCGTAATCCCCTATGAGGCCGACGAGGTCACCCGCCTCGTCATCGACAGCCATGACGCCAGGGCCTTCGCGCCGGTGGCATCCCTGACGGTCGGGGGCTTCCGCGACTGGCTGCTCTCGGATGCCGCCACGCCGGAGGTCCTGCGCAAGCTGGCGGGCGGCATCACCCCGGAGATGGCGGCCGCGGTGTCGAAGCTGATGCGCAACCAGGATCTGATCCTGGCGGCGCGGAAATGCGAGGTCGTCACGGCCTTCCGCGACACCATCGGCCTGAAGGGGCGGATGAGCACGCGGCTGCAGCCCAACCATCCGTTCGATGATGCCAGGGGCATCACCGCCTCGATCCTCGATGGCATCCTGCTGGGCGCCGGAGATGCCTGCATCGGCATCAACCCGGCCAGTGACGATCCGGCCGTCATCGCGCAATTGTTGCGGCTGCTCGACGAGATCATCACGCGGCTGAAGATCCCGACGCAAGGCTGCGTGCTGACCCATGTTACGACGACGCTGTCGCTGATCGGGCAGGGCGTACCGGTCGATCTGGTCTTCCAGTCGGTCGCCGGCACCGAGGCCGCCAACCGCAGTTTCGGCGTCGACCTGGCGCTCCTGAAGGAGGCGCGGGAGGCCGGGCTGTCGCAGCGGCGCGGCACCGTCGGGCAGAACGTGATGTATTTCGAGACCGGCCAGGGCTCGGCGCTGTCGGCGGGCGCCCATCACGGCGTCGACCAGCAGACCTGCGAGGCACGCGCCTATGCGGTCGCCCGCGCCTTTGCCCCGCTGCTGGTCAACAGCGTGGTCGGCTTCATTGGCCCGGAATATCTCTATGACGGCAAGGAAATCATCCGCGCCGGGCTGGAGGACCATTTCTGCGGCAAATTGCTCGGCCTGCCGCTCGGAATCGACATCTGCTACACCAACCACGCCGAGGCGGACCAGGACGACATGGACAATCTGCTGACGCTGCTCGCCGCCGCCGGCGTCACCTTCATCATGGGCGTCCCCGGCGCCGACGATGTCATGCTGAACTACCAGTCGACGTCCTTTCACGACGCGCTCTATGTCCGAGACGTCTTCGGTCTGCGCCGTGCGCCGGAATTCGACGACTGGCTGGTGCGGTCGGGCATCACGGGCGCCGATCTGCGTCTTGCCGGCGATGCAGGCCTGCTGCCCGATTTTGCCGCGCGGCTGATCGCCTGAGTCGCAAAATTCTGCTTCAGGAAACTATCTGCGCTTCCCGGAATTATGGTCACGCCACAATATTGAGAAATTCCAGCGACAGCATTACGCTATGCGTCTGGCTGGCAATTTCCGCAACCAGATCGAGTGTGGCGGGGGAGCTTTGATGCGAGCTGAAAGTAACGGAACGTCCCGGCGGATTCTCTGTGTGTTTCCGCGCTACACCTCGTCGTTCGGTACGTTCGAGCATTCCTATCCCCTGACCGATGGCGTCCGTGCCTTCATGCCGCCGCAGGGGCTTTTGCTGCTCGCGGCCTATCTGCCGCAGGAATGGCAGGTCAAATTCGTCGACGAGA
Source organism: Bradyrhizobium sp. MOS003 (assembly GCF_003020125.1). Classification (GTDB taxonomy): domain Bacteria; phylum Pseudomonadota; class Alphaproteobacteria; order Rhizobiales; family Xanthobacteraceae; genus Bradyrhizobium. Next base: position 368,792 of record NZ_PYFW01000003.1, read on the forward strand.
ACCTGCGTCGTGCGACCAGGGAAGAGTTCGAATGGGCGGAAGCCGTCTTCGTCAGCGGCATGCACATCCAGCGCCAGCAGATGAACGACATCTGCCGCCGCGCGCATGAATTCGATCTGCCGGTCGCGCTCGGCGGTCCGTCCGTCAGCGCCTGTCCCGATTATTATCCGTCTTTCGACTATCTCCATGTCGGTGAACTCGGCGATGCCACCAATCAGCTGATCGAGATCCTGTCGCGCGACACCTCGCGTCCCGAGGCCCAGGTGGTGCTGACCACCAAGGATCGCGTGCCGATGACGGATTTTCCGATCCCGGCCTACGAGCTCGCCGACGTGAAGAAATATTTTCTCGGCAGCATCCAGTATTCCAGCGGCTGTCCCTATCAGTGCGAGTTCTGCGACATTCCCGGCCTCTATGGCCGCAACCCGCGCATCAAGTCGCCGGAGCAGATCATCGCCGAACTCGACCGCCTGCGCGAATGCGGCATGACCGACACGGTCTATTTCGTCGACGACAATTTCATCGGCAACCGCAAGGCGGCGCTGGATCTGCTGCCGCATCTGATCGAATGGCAGAAGCGGACCGGCTACGTGGTGCGGCTTGCCTGCGAGGCGACGCTCAACATCGCCAAGCGGCCCGAGATCCTCGAGAAGATGCGCGAGGCCTATTTCGTCACCATCTTCTGTGGCATCGAGACGCCGGATCCCGACGCGTTGAAGGCGATGCAGAAGGACCACAACATGATGGTCCCGATCCTGGAGGGCGTGCGCACCATCAATTCCTACGGCATGGAAGTCGTGTCCGGCATCATCATGGGGCTCGACACCGACAAGCCGAATACGGCGGAGGCGCTGCTCGGCTTCGTCGAGGAATCCCGGATTCCGCTGCTCACGATCAACCTGCTCCAGGCGCTGCCGAAGACGCCGCTATGGGACCGGCTGGAGCGCGAGGGGCGCCTCGTTCACGACGACGGCCGCGATTCCAACGTCGATTTCCTGTTGCCCTACGACGAGGTCGTCGCGTCCTGGAAGCATGCGATGGCGGTTGCCTATGCGCCCGAGAAGGTTTATGCGCGCTACCAGCATCAGTGCGACAATGTCTACGTGCGACGTCTCAAGATGCCGGTGCCGGATGAAATGAAGACCTGGCCCAACATCAGGCGTGGCCTCGTCATGCTGCGCAACATCTTCTGGAAGGTCGGCGTGCTCGGCGACTACAAGCGCGTGTTCTGGAAGTTCGCATTGGGGCGCATCAAGCGCGGCGACATCGAAGGCCTGATCGGATGCACCCTGATCGCGCACCACCTCATCACCTTCGCGCGCGCGGCCTCCAGCGGCAAGCAGAACGCCTCGAACTACTCGATCCGGCTGCGCGAGGCTGCTGTTCCCGCCGAATGACAAGACATGTCTGATCCGGGCCTGCCGCGCCGCCCGACCTTCGATCTGCGGGCGTTCACGCCCGCGCGGGTCGCGCTTGGGCGGAGTGGCCCGAGCGTGCCCACCAAGGCGCTGCTCGATTTCACGCTCGATCATGCCCGCGCCCGCGATGCCGTGCATGCCGCCTTCGATGCGCCGCATCTCGCCGCCGATCTCGGCGCGCTGGGACTTGCCGTCAGCGAGGTGAGGAGTCGGGCGGTCGACCGCAAGAACTATCTGCGGCGGCCCGATCTGGGACGGCGGCTCGACCCCGGCTCGGCCGAGGTTTTGGCGCGAGCAGCCTCGGCACCGTGCCGGCTTGCGCTCGTGATCGGCGACGGCCTGTCCGCGGCGGCAGTCCACGCCCATGCGGCGGCCCTGGTGGGGCGCCTGCTGCCGCTGCTCGCGGAGGGCGACGACGTCGCGATCGGCCATGCCGTCGTCGCCTCAGGCGCGCGCGTCGCGCTCGGCGACGAGATCGGCGCCCTTCTCGGCGCGCGCATGGCCCTGATGCTGATCGGCGAACGGCCGGGCCTGTCCGCGCCCGACAGCCTCGGCGCCTATCTGACCTTCGCGCCGAAGCCCGGCCGCAGCGACGCCGAGCGCAATTGCGTGTCGAACATCCACCGCGCCGGGTTGAGCTACAAAGAGGCCGCCTTCAAGATCGCCTGGCTGGTTCGCGAGGGGCTGGCGCGGCAGGTCAGCGGCGTGGCGCTGAAGGACGAGAGCGCGGACCGCGCGCCGCGTCGAATTGGCACGGCGTTGCCCGAATGACCGGCTCCGCCGGCCCAGATCGCCACTTCTTGATCGATTTGGCCACACTTCGCCTGCTTGCGAAAAGACCGGTTCACCTGCTAAACCGCTGCCGGCGATTTCCCGCGCATTTTCAAAGGGCAAGCCTCACATTGGCAAGCCTCCCGTTGGTATGGCGTTTTCAAGCCGTTCGCGGCGCGCGCAATAAGCTCTCAGACCGAGCCGATTAGGAACTGGATAAGGCATGCTCGAAAAGCACAGCGAGAATGAGGTTCATGTCGACAAGGTCGAGCAGGGACCTACGTCCTCGATCGCCTTCGGGCTGGAGCGCATCGGGCTGATCGCCGTCCGGGCGCCGATCGTCTCCTGCATCGTCCTGCTCGTCCTGATCGTCGGCGCCGTGTTCGGCATCCACCGGATCAAGATCGACGATTCTCTGTCGCAGCTGTTTCGCTCCGATACCCGCGAGTTCAAGCAGTACGAAGAGGTGACCAAGAAGTTCCCGGCCGAGGAATTCGACGTTCTCGTCGTGGTCGAGGGCAAGAATCTGCTGGCGCGCAATAACCTGGAGAAGCTGCGCGACTTCGTCACCGATTTGCAACTGGTCGAAGGCACGCGCGGGCTGGTCTCGCTGTTCTCGGCACGCCAGGCGCCGGCGCCGGGCAAGCTGCCGGCGGCGCTGTTCCCGGCCGAGCTGCCCGAGGGCGAGGCTTACGACCAGTTCATCCAGACCGTGAAGAACAACGAGATCATCCGCGGCAAGCTGCTGTCCGAAGACGGCACGCTGGCCCTGATCGTGCTCTCGCTCGATCCGGAAATCGTCGGCTCCAACAAGCTGACCAAGACCGTCGCCGACATCCGCGCGTTGATGAAGGAAGACCTCGGCGAGACCGGGCTCAACGTGCAGCTCTCCGGGGTGCCGGTGATGCAGCTGGAGATCCGCAACGCGGTCGAGCGCGACGGGCTGACCTACAACATCCTCGGCATTCTCGCCGGCTGCATCATCGCGATCATCTTCTTCCGCAAGGTCTCCTTCATGGTCGCGGCGGCGTTCCCGCCGATGATCGCAATCCTGCTGGCGCTTGGTGCGCTCGGCTGGGCCAATTTCAATCTCAACATGTTCCTGAACGTGATGACGCCGCTCATCATGGTGATCAGCTTCTCGGACTCGATGCAGCTCACTTTTGCCGCGCGCGACCGGTTGATCGCAGGCCAGGATAAGTTCACCGCATTCAAGAACGCGGTGCTGGTGGTGGGCCCGGCCTGCGTGCTGACGCATGGCACCGCCGGCATTTCCTTCATCGCGCTGCAATTCTCCGACTCCGATCTGATCCGCAAGTTCGGCGAAGCGGGCCTCGCCGCCACCATCATCGCGCTGGTCGCGGTGCTGTCACTGGTGCCGGTGTTCGGCGTGCTGCTGGTGCGAAACGAGAAGCTGTTCGCGGTCAAGTTCCAGAGCGCTGATGCCGGCGTCCAGGCGCTGCGCAATTTCTGCTACTGGATTGCGGTGCGCATGGTCGGCCGCCCCGGCCTGTTCAGCCTGATCGCGCTGCTGTTCGTCGGCAGTCTCGGCATCGTCTATGCCAATCTCGAGCCGCGCTATCGCCTTGCCGACCAGGTGCCGGACAAGCGCCAGGCCGTTGCCGCCAGCGACCGGCTCGACGCCAAGCTCACCGGCGCCAACCCGGTCAACGTGCTGATCCAGTTCCCCAAGGATGAATCGCTCTATTCGCCGGAAACGCTGCAGACCATCGCGGACGTGCATTCGACCGTCGAGAAGGCGGCCGGTGTCGGCAATGTCTGGTCGGTCGAGACCCTGCGCCGCTGGCTCGCGGAAAAGGCCGGCAGCGCCGACGTCGCGACGCTGAAGGAATATGTCAGCGTCATTCCAGAACATCTGGTGCGGCGCTTCATCGACGCCCAGCAGGATGCCGTGCTGGTCGCCGGCCGTGTGCCGGACAAGGATTCCAGCCAGCTCCTGCCGATCGTCGACAAGCTCGATGCCGAGCTCGACGCCGTCCGCAAGAAGCATCCCGGTTATGAGATCGCGGTGACCGGTCTCGCCGCCATCGCCGCGCGCAACTCGGCTAGCATGATCGAGAAGCTGAACCATGGCCTCACCATCGAATTCGCGCTCGTCGCGATCTTCATCGGATTGGCGTTCCGTTCCTGGGTCGTGATGTTCGCCTGCATCCTGCCGGGCATCTTCCCGGTGGTTATGTCGGGAACGGTGCTGTGGGCGATGGGCGAGGGGTTGCAATTCGCCAGCGTCGTCGCGCTCACCGTCTCGTTCGGCCTCGGCTTGAGCGCCACCATCCACTTCCTCAACCGTCTCCGGCTGGAGAGCAAACCGGGCGTGGGCTCGGCGCTTGCGGTGGAGCGCGCGACCGTGCTGGTCGGCCCGGCGCTGATCCTGACCACGGTGGTGCTGGCCTGCGGCCTCGTCGTCACCGTGTTCTCCGATCTGCCGTCGCTGCGGCTGTTCGGCTGGCTCGGCGCCTTCTCGATGATCATGGCGCTGGTCGCCGACCTCTTCATCCTCAGGCCGACGGCGATGTGGCTGATCAACCTGCACGCCAAGCTGCAGGGGACCGACAAGCCCGCGATCTGAATTTCATCGCGACGGGCGACCTTGCCCTGAGACACGAAAAACCCCTGGCTCGAGAGAGCCAGGGGTTTTGATTTGAGGGTTTTGATTTGAGGCGTCGAAGCGCGAAGGCGTCAGCTCTTCGTCATGGTGATGTTGACGCCGCGGATCTCGCCCTTGGAAGAGATCTGCACCGTCTGCTTGGTGCCGTTGGTGCGCAGCGAGAGGTTGGCGGCAAAGCCGTTCGCCTCGACGAACACGTCGATCTGGCCGCCGCCGGCGGTGCCCTGCAGATTGCCGAAGATGTTGCGGCTGGACTCGCTCCAATTGCCGGAGATGCGCTCGCCCTGGCTCGTCACGTCGCTGGTGAGGTCGAACTTGTAGCTGTCGGACGCGCAGTGCAGCGCCTGCTTCAGATTGAGGCCGCTGCCGGCGACCTTGTAGTCGGCCTTGCAGCGAATGCGCTCGGTGGAGCCGTCGGACAGCGACACGGTGCCGGTGCCGGTCCACGCGCCGTCGAAACCGGCAAAGGGGCTGGCCGACTGAGCGTAGCCTGCCGAAACCGAGAAGAGCAGCGCCGCGCCGATGCCGGCTGTCTTGATTGCCAGTCCAGATCGCCCAAAGAATTGCATCTCAAAATATCCCGTTTTGGAACGACGCCCGCTTGCGCGTGATAACGTCTCGCCACATCGAAAGTTTAGTGCTCCGAGCCGGTGTCAGGTTCAAAGCAAGGCTGCCAGAGACGGCGGTTCACAACGCTTCGCGCGATGCCTGGATCCCCCGATTTACCCTGTTTCGGCATGTTTCTGGCGGGAAAGGCGGGGCGGACAGATGCAGCTCTGCAACAGGTATGCAGTAAAACGCAGAGCTTCCGAATTATGACGTAGTATCAACCTCTTACATCTGCCAATGAAGGCGCGGGGAAGACCTGATTTGGTGGACGTGGCGCCAATTTGGCCGCATTTGCCAGTGCTTGTGCCTTCTCTGAGGCCGCTACTCCGCGGCGACTTGCCACCAGAACAATCCGCTCCGGTCGTCCGCGCTGTGCAGCCCGGGTCCGGTGCGGTTCTGCCGTCAGAATGAAGGAATACAATGCGTAAGCTTCTCGTCGCTCTCACCCTGCTGTCGGCATCCCTTTCGACCGCGGCATTTGCCCAGGCAGGGCGTGGCACGGATTCCGAGCAGAAGGCCTGCACGCGCGACGTGCAGAAGTTCTGCCGTCCGGTCATCGATCAGGGCGATTTCACCATCCTGGCCTGCCTCAAGGAGAACCGGGCCAAGATCTCGCAGGCCTGCGACCAAGTCCTGAAGAACCACAACCAGTAAGCTCGGCCATTGGCCCACCAGAGGCGGCCCCGGGGCCGCCTTTTCGGGCCCGATCCGCAAGGGGCAGCCATCGAGAGACAGGATTGGTTTTGCGGTCGTATTCCCCTATATGGGGGCCGCGGCGGATCGCCGGCATGAGCCCGCGCGAGCGAAGAAGCCCTTCCTGTCCAAACGATTGTAAACCAGCCCTCGATGACCTCTGCGAGCGAATTGCGATCCGGCAAGGGTGACCGCGACGAGAATTTTCCCGTCGCGTCCTGGATCATTCATCCACGTCATCGCGCGCTGATCCTGGCATATTACAATTTCGTCCGCACCGCCGACGACATTGCCGATCACGCGACCCTGCCGCCCGATCAGAAGCTTAGCTATCTCGACCTTCTCGAGGCGGAACTGCTCGGCAAGGGTGACACCCAGGCTGAGGCCGTCATCTTGCGCCGTGCACTGGCCGAGCGCGGCATGGCCCCGCGCCACGCCCTCGACGTGCTGATCGCGTTCCGCATGGACGTGACCAAGCTGCGCTACGAGAATTGGGACGAGGTCATCCACTATTGCCGTTACTCGGCGATGCCGGTCGGCCGCTTCATGCTCGATGTCCACGGCGAGAGCGCTGCGACCTGGGCCGCATCGGATGCGCTCTGCGCGGGCCTGCAGATCAACAATCACCTGCAGGATTGCGGCAAGGATTTCCGCGAGCTCAATCGCGTCTACCTGCCGCGCGATGCGCTCGCGGCACACGGCGCCTCGGTCGAGCAGCTCGGGCTGTCGCAGTCGCCGCCGGCGATGCTGGCCTGCCTGCAGGGGCTGGCCGTTCGCAACGAAGCGCTCCTCGACGAGGGCAGGGCGCTCGCTGCGGAGATCCGGGATTTCCGTCTCGGCGTCGACGTCGCTGTGATCCAGGCCTATGCCGACCGCATCGTGCGCCTGTTGAAGGTGCGCGATCCCCTGCGCGAGCGGGTGCACCTGAACAAGTTCGAGCTGCTCGTGTTCAGCCTTGCCGGAATGTTCAGTGAGGCCGGCCGCCGCGCGATCGGACGCAAGGCCATTACCAGACCGGGGGCCGCACATGACACTTGAGGCGACCGCGCCCGGCGCCGATTATGGCTCGAGCGCATCCGGCAGCTCGTTCTACGCCGCGATGCGCATCCTGCCGCATGACCAGCGCGAAGCGATGTTCCAGATCTACAGCTTCTGCCGCCAGGTCGACGACATCGCCGATTCCGACGGCCCGCGCGCGGAACGGCTCGCCGCGCTTCAGGACTGGCGCAACGACATCGACGCGCTCTACCAGGGCAATCCGCCGCCGCGGCTGAAGGATTACGTCGCCTCGGTGAAGACCTTCGGCCTCAAGCGCGAGGACTTCCTCGCCATCGTCGACGGCATGGAGATGGACGTGCCGCAGGACATCCGCGCGCCCGACATGGCGACGCTGGATCTGTATTGCGATCGCGTCGCCAGCGCCGTGGGACGGCTGTCGGTGCGGGTGTTCGGCCTGCCGGAAGCGGACGGCATCGAGCTCGCGCATCATCTCGGCCGCGCGCTCCAGCTCACCAACATCCTGCGCGACATCGACGAGGACGCCGGCCTCGGCCGGCTCTATCTGCCGCGCGAGGCGCTGCTGCATGCCGGCATCACCTCCGACGACCCGAACCGCGTGATCACCGAGCGCGCGCTGCCCAAGGTCTGCCTGCCGCTGGCACAGCGCGCCAAGGCATATTTCGAGAAGTCGGACGAGATCATGAACCGCAACAAGCGCCGCACGGTGCGCGCGCCGCGGATCATGTCGAAATATTATCATTCCATTCTGGATCTCCTGATCGCGCGCGGCTTCAACGCGCCGCGCCAGCCGGTGCGTGTGTCGAAGATCACGCGCATCCTGATCCTGCTCCGTTACGCTCTCATCTGATGAAGAACACAGCTCATATCATCGGCGCCGGAATTTCCGGCCTCTCCGCCGCCGTGCGGCTCGCCAATGCCGGCTTCAAGGTCGCCGTGCACGAGGCGACCCACCAGGCCGGCGGCCGCTGCCGTTCCTATTTCGACGGCGCCACCAATCTAACCATCGACAACGGCAATCATCTGCTGCTGTCGGGCAACAGCCATGCACGGGCCTATGCGCGCGCGATCGGCACCGAGGCGGGCCTCGTCGGCCCCGAAAGCGCGCAGTTTCCGTTCGTCGATCTCGCGACCGGGCAGCGCTGGCAGATCGATCTCGGCACTGGCCGGCTGCCGACCTGGGTGCTGGACGAGAGCCGCCGCGTGCCCGACACCGGCCTTACCGATTATCTGAAGCTGGCGCCGCTGATCTGGGCGTCCGAGGACACGCTGGTCGGCAAGTCCATCCCTTGTGAAGGCGTGCTCTATCAGCGCCTGGTGCAGCCGTTGCTGCTGGCCGCGCTCAACGTCGATCCGCCCGAGGGCTCGGCCGGGCTGGCCGGCGCCATCGTGCGCGAGACGCTGCTTGCCGGCGGACAGGCCTGCCGTCCCCTGATCGCGCGCGACGGTCTCAGCACTGTTCTGATCGAGCCGGCCGTGAAGTTCCTGGGCGACCGGGGCCACACCGTTCAGCTCGGCCATGAGCTGCGGTCCTTCACCAGCACTGACGGCAAGGCCAATGCGCTGAATTTCGGCGGCGAGGATGTGATCCAGCTGGGTGAGGGCGATGTCGTCGTGATGGCGGTGCCGCCGCGTGCTGCAGCTAACCTGCTGCCCGGCGTGAAGACCCCGACCGAATTCCGCGCCATCGTGAACGCGCATTTCCGGATCACACCGCCGCCGGGCTCGGCGGCGATCCTCGGCGTGATCGGCGGCGTCGTGGAGTGGCTGTTCGCGTTCCCGAACCGGCTGTCCGTCACCATCAGCAACAGCGACCGTCTGGTCGACATGCCGCGCGAGGAACTCGCGCAGGCGATCTGGAACGACGTCTGCAAGGCCGGCGGCGTGTCCGGTGAGCTGCCTCCCTGGCAGATCGTGCGCGAGCGCCGTGCCACATTTGCGGCGACGCCGGCCCAGAATGCCCTGCGTCCGGGGCCGGTCACTGCGCTGAAAAACCTGTTCCTTGCAGGGGATTGGACTGCTACGGGATTGCCTGCAACCATCGAGGGATCGGTCCGGTCGGGTGATCGCGCCGCAGATCTGGTTATCGCCGCCAAAGGATCCTGAAAGGCGGCCTGACGGGAAGACGTCCCGGCCAATTTCAATCGACTATCGGAGCAATCGAGCGAGATGGATTCCGTGAACGCGACCAGCCGCGAAGCCCCTCAGCCGGGGACATTGCAACCGGGCATCCTGGAATCCAGCATTGCATCGGCGACGCAGGGCGTCATCGGCTTCCAGCAGGCCGACGGCCATTGGGTGTTCGAGCTCGAGGCCGATTGCACGATTCCGGCCGAATACGTCCTTCTGCGCCACTATCTCGCCGAGCCGGTCGATGCCGTGCTCGAAGCCAAGATCGCCAACTATCTGCGCCGCATCCAAGGCGCCCATGGCGGCTGGCCGCTGGTGCATGACGGCGAGTTCGACATGAGCGCCAGCGTGAAGGCCTATTTCGCGCTGAAGATGATCGGCGATAGCGTCGATGCCCCGCACATGGTGCGCGCGCGCGAGGCCATCCACGCCCGTGGCGGCGCCATTCACAGCAACGTCTTCACGCGATTCATGCTCGCCATGTTCGGCGTGGTGACCTGGCGCGCGGTGCCGGTGCTGCCGATCGAGATCGTGCTGCTGCCGTTCTGGTCGCCGTTCCACCTCAACAAGATCTCCTATTGGGCGCGCACCACGATGGTGCCGTTGATGGTGCTCGCCGCGCTCAAGCCGCGCGCCAAGAACCCGAAGGGCGTCGGCATCGACGAGCTGTTCCTGCAGGATCCGCGCGGAATCGGCATGACCGCGAAGGCGCCGCACCAGAGCATGGCCTGGTTCCTGTTGTTCCGGAGCCTCGACGCGATCCTGCGCGTGGTCGAGCCGATGTTCCCGAAGAGCTTGCGCAAGCGCGCGATCGATGCGGCGCTCGCCTTCACCGAGGAGCGGCTTAACGGCGAGGACGGCATGGGCGCGATCTACCCGCCCATGGCCAACATCGTCATGATGTACGACGCGCTCGGCAAGGACGAGAACTTCCCTCCGCGCGCGATCACGCGCCGGGGCATCGACAAGCTGCTGGTGATCAAGGACGACGAGGCCTATTGCCAGCCCTGCGTCTCGCCGGTGTGGGACACGACGTTGACGGCGCATGCGCTGCTGGAAGCCGGTGGCGACAAGGCGGTGCCCGCGGCGAAGCAAGGCCTCGACTGGCTGATCCCGAAGCAGGAGCTCGAGGTCAAGGGCGACTGGGCGGTGAAGCGGCCCGACGTGCGCCCGGGCGGCTGGGCCTTCCAGTACAACAATGCGCATTACCCCGATCTCGACGACACCGCCGTGGTGGTGATGTCGATGGACCGCATGCGTCGGGAGCACGGTGTCACCGGCTACGACGCCGCGATCGCCCGTGGCCGGGAGTGGATCGAGGGCATGCAGAGCGATGATGGCGGCTGGGCCGCCTTCGACGTGAACAACCTCGAATACTATCTGAACAACATCCCATTCTCCGACCATGGCGCGCTGCTCGATCCGCCGACCGAGGACGTCACGGCGCGCTGCATCTCGATGCTGGCTCAGCTCGGCGAGACCGCGCAGACCAGCAAGCACGTGGCCGACGGGGTCGCCTACCTCAGGAAGACTCAGCACCCGGAAGGGTCCTGGTACGGCCGCTGGGGCATGAATTTCATCTATGGAACCTGGTCGGTGCTCTGCGCCCTCAACATGGCCGGCGTCCGGCACGACGACCCCATGATTCGGAAGGCCGCCGCCTGGCTTGCCTCGATCCAGAACGAGGACGGCGGCTGGGGCGAGGACGCGGTCAGCTACCGGCTCGATTACAACGGTTGGGAAGCCGCTCCCTCGACCGCCTCGCAAACGGCATGGGCCTTGCTTGCCCTTATGGCGGCAGGCGAGGTTGATCACCCGGCCGTCGCCCGCGGGGTGGAGTACCTGATTGCAACACAAAACAAAAAAGGACTGTGGGACGAGCAGCGGTACACCGCCACAGGCTTCCCCCGCGTGTTCTATCTGCGGTATCATGGTTACCCAAAGTTCTTTCCGTTGTGGGCACTGGCGCGGTATCGGAACTTGCGGAACACCAACAGCAGGGTGGTAGGGGTCGGGATGTGACTTTGGGGACGGGGGACTATTTCACCGCGGGCAACGCCATTGATCCGCGGCCGATCTTGATCGTGACCGGACTGGTTCAGGAGGCCCGCATCGCAGCCGGGCCGGGAATGGCCGTCATTTGTTCGTCCAGCAGTCCGACCCAGTTGCGGGCGCTGCTGACGGTGGTGGATCCCCAGACGATTCGCGGCGTGATCTCGTTCGGCGTGGCCGGCGGGCTCGACCCGAGCTTGCGCTCGGGCGACGTCGTGCTCGCGACCGAGGTGCTCTCAGGCGATACCCGCTGGGCCGCAGGTCTTTCGCTCGGCGACGATCTCATCGACCGCCTGACCTCGGGCCGCCGCCGCGTGGTGCGCGGCAGCCTGGCCGGTGCCGAGGAAGTGGTCACCAAGCGCGCCTGCAAGGCGGCGCTGCATTCGGAGACCGGCGCCTCCGCCGTCGACATGGAAAGCCACATTGCGGCCGCCTACGCCGCCGAGGCCGGCTTGCCGTTTGCCGCGGTCCGCGTCATCAGCGATCCCGCCCACCGCGCCCTCCCGGCGCTCGCCCGCGCTGCCATCAAGCCGAACGGCCAGATCGACCTCGCCGCCGTGCTGTTCGGCATCGTGCGCAATCCGGCCGCGCTGCATGGACTGGTCTCGACCGGCATCGACTTCAACCGCGCGCTGCGGAGCTTGCGGGGCTGCCGGGACTATCTGATCGGGACGGAGCTGATCGAGAGCGAAGTTTTGGTGTCGAAGGCGGCCTGAGCCGTCGGCTTTCATCCGGAAGATTGCAAAGGCCCGGTCGTGTGACTGGGCCTTTTGCTTTGAGCTGAGCGAGCGTCGGCGCAGCGGTGCGGGTGCGATGGCGGGTCTCGCGAGGAGCTCAATCCATCCCGCGAGCTACTGATTGGAAGGTCGAAGCACGCGAGATCGTTCATCGTGCATTCCGCGCGGCAGCAAGTCTCCCAGCAGCCGGCCAAAATGACCCGTCGGGCAAAACACCCCGCAACCCGTCAACCCCTTCGCGCAAAAAAATTCCACTTTCCCGAATTTCGGATTTGTGGCATAGAGCGGTCATTCCGGTCCTCCCAGAGGGGCGCTTCGCGATCGCCACGAGATGCGGGCCGGGGTGCGGTGGACGCGGCAGCGCCGGCGCGGAAAGGCGATGACAGGGCGGGCAACCGTGAGTCATGCGCGACGCGAACGACACGGCGCCGTAACAGCGGCCGCGCTGGATATCGGGGGCGAGCACACGCGAGCGTCCGATGCTTTCGGCGAGGCCGTCCGCGAACGGAGAAGTCGTGTGGTCCCGACGCCCGGGGTTCTGGCGTCAAGGCTCGCGGCGGTGTTGCGACCGACCGGTGCGCGCATCGATCAGCCGTGAGGCGACGGGGGCAATAGTGCAACGCTCCCCGAGGAGAGCACGAAGGACACCGTTAAAACCATCCGCGCAGGGAAGGCCGGGTGACCGGCAACACCTGTAGTCCACCCCGTGTGCGTTCTCCATGCACGCGGACCGCGGGTGCCGCCGGCGCCCGGCCTTCCCTGCGCCCTCTGGCTTCCATGGGGCGCGAACTAAACGCATAAACCCGGGCGGATACGCCGCGGGACTGCGAAGGTGTGTCCGCGGAAGAGCGCGCTGATGAAAACGCAAGCCGGTGGCACATACGCCGTCATTGCGAGGAGCGAAGCGACGAAGCAATCCAGAGTGCCTCCGCGGACGCAGACTGGATTGCTTCGCTGCGCTCGCAATGACGATGTCGCGAATAGCGTGGCTCAAGCGCGAATCAAAAAGGCCCGGTCGCGATCGCGGCCGGGCCTTCGTGGTGATAGTTGATTGCGACCGTTTACGCCGCGGTCGAAGCCTTCCGTGCCGCCTTTGCCTGCGCCGCCTCGGCCTCATCCTTGCGGATCTCCGACAGGCGCTTCTGCACTTCCGACGAGAAGATGTACTGCGCCGGGCGCTGCTTGCTCATGTCGATCTCCGGCGCCATCGGACCCGTGGTCCTGATGCCGCGCAGCGAGACCCACATCGCCTTCAGCGGGTTGTTGAGCGCGGCGGTCGCAGCCGTCGGCTCGTAGCCGCAATGGGCCATGCAGTCGGCGCACTTCTCGTACTTGCCGGTGCCGTAGGTTTCCCAGTCGGTGGTGTCCATCAGCTCCTTGAAGGTCTTGGCATAGCCTTCACCGAGCAGATAGCAGGGCTTCTGCCAGCCGAAGATGTTGCGCGCGGGCATGCCCCACGGCGTGCACTCGTATTCCTGATTGCCGGCGAGGAAGTCCAGGAACAGGCCGGAATGCATGAAATTCCACTTCTTGCCCTTGCCCATGGCGAAGACGTCGCGGAACAGCTTCTTGGTCTTGGTACGGTTCAGGAAGTGCTCCTGATCCGGCGCGCGCTCATAGGCGTAGCCCGGCGACATCGAGACGCCGACACCGAGCTCGACGGTGAGGTCGAGGAACTTCGCGATCTCCTCGGCCGGATGGCCGTCGAAGATGGTGGCGTTGACGTTGACGGTGAAGCCGCGCGCCTTGGCCGCCTTGATCGCGGACACCGCGCGGTCGAACACGCCCTTCTGCGACACCGCCTTGTCGTGGTGGTCCTTCAGGCCGTCGAGATGGACGGAGAAGAACAGATAAGGGGAGGGCTCGAACAGATCGAGCTTCTTCTCCAGCAGCAGTGCGTTGGTGCAGAGCGAGACGAACTTCTTGCGCTCAACGAGGCCGCGCACGATCTCGCCGATCTCCTTGTGGATCAGCGGCTCGCCGCCGGGGATCGCGACCATCGGCGCGCCGCACTCGTCGGCCGCGTCCCAGCACTCCTGCGCGGTCATGCGGCGGTTGAGGATCGCATCCGGATAATCGATCTTGCCGCAGCCGACGCAGGCGAGGTTGCAGCGGAACAGCGGCTCCAGCATCAGCACGAGCGGATAGCGTTTGCGGCCAAGCATCTTCTGCTTGAGCAAATAGGCGCCGATACGCATTTCCTTGAAGAACGGAATAGCCATTACAAGTTTCTTTCTGGGCTTCTGAATTCGGGTGGGTCAGCTCGCAGCCAATTGGGCCGGAAGCCGGAATTCGATGTTTTCCTCGCGGCCCGGCAACACCTGGACCTTCACCGGTCCGATTCGCCGCATCGCTTCAATCACGTCATCCACGAGTACCTCGGGCGCCGAAGCACCGGCCGTGATGCCGACGCTCCCCGCATTCTTCAACCATTCCGGATTGAGCTCGCTGCCGTCGGCAATCAAATAACTCGCGACGCCGGCCTCGGTGCCGATTTCGCGAAGCCGGTTCGAATTCGAGCTATTGGCAGCGCCCACCACCAAGATCACGTCGACCAGCTTGCTCAAATCCCTTACCGCAGATTGGCGGTTCTGTGTCGCATAGCAGATATCCCGGATATCCGGGCCTTGAATATCTGTAAAGCGGGCCTGAAGGGCCGCGATGATATCTTTGGTGTCGTCGACCGACAAGGTGGTCTGGGTAATGTAGGCCACTGGCGTATCTGCCGGCAAATTCAAGGTCTTAACCTCTTCGACGCTTTGAACGAGCAGCACGGGGGCGGGAACCTGGCCCATCGTGCCCTCGACCTCGGGGTGGCCGGCATGGCCGATCAGGATCAGCGTGCGGCCCCTGGCAATGTAGCGCTTCCCCTGATTGTGAACTTTCGTGACCAGCGGGCAGGTGGCATTGAGCACGGGAAGGTCGCGCGCGGCAGCCTCTTCCTCGACGCTGCGGGCGACGCCATGGGCGCTGAAAACGGTCACCGCCTTCGGCGGCACCTCGGACAGCTCCTCGACGAAGATTGCCCCTTTGTTCTTCAGGCTCTCGACGACGTATTTGTTGTGCACGATCTCGTGGCGCACGTAGACGGGCGGGCCGTACTTCTCCAGCGCCCGTTCCACGATCTCGATCGCACGCACCACGCCCGCGCAGAAGCCGCGCGGCTGCGCCAGATAAACTTCCATAGGAGGCCCGTCACGCAAGTTGCACCCATCCGCTTCGTAAGTCGCCGGCGGCACCCGATACTGACCAAGGCGTTGCAATATCCGCACCATTGGTTCGCGCACGCGGTAGCCAACCACCCCCGCCGGGGCTCCGGCGTATGGAGGCGCAATACTTTGTGTCAAAAAATCGGCGGCGGGGAAAGGTCGAATGGAACGGGGTTCCCCTGCCGGGTTGATTTCACGGTATTATAGTAGAGACGTGAGGGTGCGCAAGCCAGCGACATTAGTGATCAGCCTTTCGTCACTTTCCCGCCTCAACTCCCCGGCTATACCGACCCCCCGCATGATTTTGCCACGGTCTTCCGCCGTTTACCTCGAACCTTTCGGCGGCGAGTGCCACTCAAAACAGCAATAGGTTTCGCCCGGGAACTCCGTTAAACAGCGGGCGTTTCCGGCAAGCTGTTAATCGCAGAAAGAAAAGAAGTGCTGCAAAGCGTCGTCGTTGCCATCGTCAGGGCCTGCACCCGGTTTGCCTCCCTCGTCGTCGTTCTCGGGCTTCTGCTGTCGGTTGGAGCGGGCTATTACGCCGCGCGCCACTTCGCCATCAACACCGACATCAACTCGCTGATTTCCCAGAATCTCGACTGGCGCAAGCGCGACCAGCAGTTCGACAAGGCGTTCGATCAAAACGAAACGATCATCGCTGTGGTCGAGGCCCGCACCCCGGAGATGACGAGTGCGGCGGCGGACGCGCTTTATGCCCGGCTGAAGGACGACAAGACCAACTTCCAGTCCCTGCAGCAACTCGGCAGCGGCGAGTTCTTCGAAAAGAACGGACTGCTGTTCCTGCCGACCGAAGAGGTCGGCAAGATCACCAGCCAGTTCGAATCCGCAGCGCCCCTGATCGAGATCATGGCCGGCGATCCCTCGATCCGCGGCCTGACCGGCGCGCTGGAGACCGGACTTGCCGGCGTCAAGCGCGGCCAGGTCAAGCTCGACAACACTGCGCGTCCGTTCAACCTGATCGCGCAGACGGTCGAGACCGTGCTCAACAAGGGCGATGCGAGCTTCTCCTGGCGCGAACTCGTCAGCGACGAGCCGCTGAAGGATTCCGACAAGCGCGCCTTCATCGAGTTCAAGCCGATCCTCGACTACAACGCGCTGGAGCCTGGCAAGGATGCCACCAACGCGATCCGCAAGGCCGCAGCCGATCTGGATTTCGCGAACAAGTACCAGGCGCGGGTGCGCCTGACCGGTCCGGTCCCGATCGCCAACGAGGAATACGCCACCGTCCAGGAAGGCGCCGTCGTCAACGGCATCGGCACCGTGCTCGTCGTGCTGCTCATCCTGTGGATGGCGCTGCACTCGTCGAAGATCATCTTCGCGGTGTTCGTCAATCTCTTCGTCGGCCTCGCGCTGACGACCGCCGCCGGCCTGATGATGGTCGGATCGTTCAATCTGCTGTCGATTGCGTTTGCGGTGCTGTTCGTCGGCCTCGGCGTCGATTTCGGCATCCAGTACAGCGTCCGCTACCGCTCGGAGCGCTACAAGCACAATGATCTCACGGGCGCGCTGGTGCTGGCCGCGAAACGCTCGGCGGTGCCGCTGTCGCTCGCGGCGATGGCGACCGCGGCCGGCTTCCTCTGCTTCATGCCGACCGATTACAAAGGCATCGCAGAGCTCGGCCAGATTGCCGGTGTCGGCATGCTGGTGGCGTTCCTCTCCTCGATCACCATTCTGCCGGCCATGCTGAAGCTGCTCAACCCGCCCGGCGAAAAGGAGCCTGTCGGCTACGCCTTCCTGGCGCCGGTCGATCACTTTCTGGAAAAGCATCGCGTGCTGGTGGTGGGCGGCACGCTGCTGCTGGCTGTCGCCGGCCTGCCGCTGCTCTATTTCATGAAGTTCGACTTCAACCCGATGAACCTGCGCAACCCGAAGGCCGAATCGATCGCGACCTTCCTCGATTTGCGCAAGGACCCCAACACCGGCGCCAACGCCATCAACGTGATGGTCACGTCCGAGGAGCAGGCAAAGCAGGTCGAGGCCAAGCTGGAAAAGGTGCCTGAGGTGCTGCGGGTGATGTCGCTCAACAGCTTCGTGCCGGAGGATCAGCCGCCGAAGCTGAAGCTGCTGGCGCAGGGCGCCAAGGTGCTGAATCCCGCACTCAACCCCGATCAGATCGATGCGGCGCCGACCGACAAGGAAAACGTCGATTCGCTGAAATCCTCGGTCGACAATCTGCGCCGGACCGCGGGCGAGGCGAAGGGGCCGGGCGCGATTGCCTCGCGCCGTCTGGCAGACGCACTTGAAAAGCTCGCCAATGGCGACGAGGCCACGCGCAACAAGGCGCAGGACGTCTTCGTCACGCCGATGAAGATCGTGTTCGACCAGCTCAGGAACGCCATGCAGGCCGGGCCGGTCACCCTCAGTTCATTGCCGCCCGATCTCGTCAGCGGCTGGAAGAGCAAGGACGGCATCATCCGCGTCGAGGCGCTGCCCAAGGGCGATCCCAATGACAACGACACGCTGCGCAAATTTGCCGCCGCCGTGCTCGTTGCCGAGCCGACCGCGATCGGCGGGCCGGTTTCGATCCTGAAATCCGGCGACACCGTGGTGAAGGCGTTCATCCACGCCGGCATCTACGCGCTGCTGGTGATCGGCCTGCTGCTGTGGATCACCTTGCGCCGCTTCGTCGACGTGTTGATGACGCTGGTGCCGCTGCTGGTTGCCGGCGCGGTGACGCTCGAGATCTGCGTGTTGGTCGGCCTGCCGCTCAACTTCGCCAATATCGTCGCGTTCCCGCTGCTGCTCGGTGTCGGCGTCGCCTTCAAGATCTATTATGTCGTGGCCTGGCGCTCGGGCAGGACGAACCTGCTCCAGACCAGCCTGACGCGCGCGATCTTCTTCAGCGCGCTGACGACGGCGACCGCGTTCGGCAGCCTGTGGCTGTCGAGCCATCCCGGCACGTCCAGCATGGGCAAGCTGCTGGCACTCTCGCTGGTGACGACGCTCGCCGCCGTGCTGCTGTTTCAGCCGGCCCTAATGGGCAAACCCCGCAATCTCAGGGAGTAGGCAGATGTCGCCGACCGGGTCGGCGGTTCCCTTCTGACCGGGCTTGGCTGCGCCGGCGGCTTTCGGGGCTGCGGGCGCAGGCGCGGCGGCAATCGTCGTACCTGCGGCCTTCGGCGTCGCGCCGGCAGACTTCGGCGCGCCCTTGGCCATGGCGTTGGCGGTGCTCGAGGGAATCGGCGGACCGACCCGGGTCCAGGTCTCGCCGCCGCAGAGGAAGCCCATCACGCAGCCCTTGATTTCGAGCTGGTCGGTGCCGGCAGGCGTAATGGTCGCGCTGTAGAGCTGGCCGTCCTTGGCGTTGTAGACCTGCCCTTCCCACTGCTCGGCGCCGGGCTTCTTCTTCATGTCAATCAGGGTCACCATGCCCAGCGTGGGCCTGGTCTTCTTCGAGGCATCAGGATTGTTCTCGTCGCGGCCGCCGGGCTGTTTTTCCCAGGAAACGGCGCCCCACATGCTGCCGTTGCATTGGGCGACGCGAATGTTGGCGACGCCGTCGGCAACGCGCCAGTCGCCGGTGGGATCGGCGGCGAGCGCCGGGGTCAGGCAGCCGTAACCGCCAGCCAGTATTAGTCCGGTGTAAAGGGCTAAACGCATGATAGTTCCTTGGCAGTGCAACATGGGCTAAAGCTGTGCTTGCGAAGATGGTCCGAAAAAGGGCAAAAGGCCGCACAGACCGTTTTCTGGTCACAGTCCGTTTTCTGTTGACGAGACGGCCCTCAAGCGAAGTATGTAGCGGATGCACAGCCCAAATCCAGACATGTCTCAGCTTTTCGCGGACCGTCAGGCCCAGCGCAGCACCCTGCATAATCGGTATCTGAACGAGCAGTTCGTTCGGGTTCTCAAGACCATCGGCTACGATGTCGGCTTCCAGAAGGGGCAGGGGCAGTATCTCTACGATCGCGACGGCGCGCGCTATCTCGATTTGCTGTCCGGCTTTGGCGTGTTCGCGATCGGGCGTAATCATCCGGTCATGCGCGATGCGCTCAAGAGCGTGCTCGATGCCGACCTGCCCAACCTCGTCCAGTTCGACGTCTCGGTGCTGGCCGGCGTGCTCGCCGAGCGCCTGCTGAAATATGTCCCGTATCTGGACAAGGTGTTCTTCGCCAACTCCGGCGCCGAATGCGTCGAAGCCGCGATCAAGTTCGCGCGAGGCGCCACCGGTCGCCCCGGTATCGTCTACTGCGCCCACGGCTATCACGGCCTGACCTATGGCGCGCTGTCGCTGACGGGTGATTCGAACTTCCGTACCGGCTTCGAACCGCTGCTGCCGGGCTGCACCTCGATCCCGTTCAACGATCTGGCCGCGCTGGAAAAGGCGCTGGCCTCCCGCGAGGTCGCTGCCTTCGTGGTCGAGCCGATCCAGGGCAAGGGCGTCAACATGCCCACCGACGAGTTCCTGCCGGGCGCGGCTGCGCTCTGCAAGAAATACGGCACGCTGTTCGTCGCCGACGAGATCCAGACCGGCATGGGCCGTACCGGCCGCTTTCTCGCGGTCGAGCACTGGAACGTCGAGCCCGACATGGTGCTGCTGTCGAAGTCGCTGTCCGGCGGCCACGTGCCGGTCGGCGCGGTGCTGACGCGCAAGGCGATCTTCGACAAGATTTTCAATCAGATGGATCGCGCCGTGGTGCACGGTTCGACCTTCTCGAAGAATGACCTCGCCATGGCAGCGGGCATCGCCACGCTCGATGTCATGGAGTCCGAGAAGCTGATCGAGTCCGCCGCCAAGCGCGGCGCCGAGCTGCGCCTCGCGCTGACGCGCATGGTGCCCGGCTACGAGCTGATGAAGGAAGTGCGTGGCAAGGGCCTGATGATCGGCGTCGAGTTCGGTCCGCCCAAATCGCTGCGGCTGCGCGCCTCCTGGAACGTGCTGGAAGCCGCCAACAAGGGCCTGTTCTGCCAGCTCATCACCGTGCCGCTGTTCAAGGATCACAAGATCCTGACCCAGGTCGCCGGCCACGGCAGCCACACCATCAAGCTGCTGCCGCCGCTCACCATCACCGAGGAAGATTGCAGCTGGATCGAGAAGGCGTTCGACGACGTCATCGCCGGCAGCCACAAGGTCCCCGGCGCGATCTGGTCGCTCGGCAAGACCCTGGTGGACAACGCGGTGCGGCGGTCGGCGTAAGACGCCGATCTATTTTCAACGATCGTCATTGCGAGCGCAGCGAAGCAATCCAGTATCCCTACGCTGAGGCGTTTTGGATTGCTTCGCTGCGCTCGCAATGAAAGCCGAGACCGCTACCCCTCCACATTCGCCTTCATCGCTGCCTCGAACTTGTCGACGAACTCGGAGAGCTCGTCGGCGCCGATATCGCTGACGGCCCAGAAATTCAGGCCGCGCTCGCTCCAGCGGCGGCAGTTGAAGCCCTGCATGGTCTGCGTCTTCGGCGGCCGGTGTTCGGTGCTCGTGGTCTGCGATACGAACAGATTGATCACGTGCTGGCGCCGCTTGTAGACCACCGCGCCGATGGCGCGGGCGTCGATATAGTCGAGCCGGCCACCGACCAGCGTAAAACCCTGAGCGGTGAGATCGATCACGGGCGGGGCGACGTCGAGCTTGCCGTTGAACCACGGCTTGACGGTGTGCTGGTCGGTCGAGACCACGTCGATGAGATGGCCGGCCTGCAGCGAGCGCAGATGCGCCGAGACGACCTCCGAGAGGATACGCTGCTGGTCGTCCTGGCGCAGCACCACGGCAACGATGCCCGTTGCGGCGAGCGCGGAGACCGCCGAGCCCATCGCAAAGCCACGCAGCACGGAGCGGCGGCTCGGCTGGCGTTGCGGCTCTGGCAATGACGCCTCGATCCGGTCGCGCAGGCTGGCGGGCGCGGTGTAACGCAAATTGGTGTCAGCGAGAACGCGCTGCATCTCGCGTTGCGCGGCAAACTCAGCCGAGCAAGCCGTGCAGCTGGCTATATGGGCTTCGACCTCGCGCGCATGGCCGGCGTCGAGCTCGCCGTCGAGCAGCGCGTGAAGCATGATCCTTGCTTCGTCGCAGGTCATCTGGAATGCTCCTCTTCCGCCGTCCATGCCGCGCGCAACATGGCGCGGGCACGGGCAAGGCGGGACATCACGGTGCCGATGGGCGCGCCGACGGCCTCTGCGATTTCACGATAGGACAAATTGTTGATCTCGCGCAGCACGAAGGTTTCCTTGAACGGCTCCGCCAGCGCATCGATCAATTTGCGGATAGCGCCGGCATCGCGGCTGCGCAGCACCTCAGCTTCCGGGCTCGCCTCGCTCTCCTGCCAGATCGGCGTCTGCTCGGCGGCGCCGGGCGTATCCTCGAGCGCGCTGGGCCTGTGGGCGCGCCGTGCGTATTCGGCGTTGCAGACATTGCGCAGGATCGCGAACAGCCAGGGCTTCATCGCGGGCCCGCGATAGCTGTCGAAGTGCTTCAGCGCGCGCAGATAGCACTCCTGCACCGCATCTTCCGCGTCGGAGGCGTCGCGCAGCAGATAGCGCGCGAACGTGTAGACGTCGTCGAGATGGGGCAGCGCCGCTTCGCGAAAACGCCGCGCCTTGTCTGGATCGTCGCTTGCCGCTGACATCGCCGCTCGCTTTGCCGTTTCGCCTGATGTCGCTGGAGGCGCAGAAGCCCGGCCGGCGTGGGACCACCGGCCGGGCAAGACGTTGATGCCTTGGTTGGAGACGTTACTCAACCTTGATCATCCCCGTCATGTGCGGGTGCAGCGAACAAAAATATTTGTAGTCGCCCGCATTGGTGAACGTGAAGGAGAACTTGTCGTCGGTGTCCAGGGTCTTGGACCTGAACTTGCCGGCCGACACCACGGTGTGCGGGATGTCGTCCCGGTTGGTCCAGGTCACGGTGGTGCCGACCTTGATCTTGAGTTCGGCCGGCTGGAAGACGAAATTGTCGATATGAACTTCCAGATCGTCGGCACGGGCTGTCGTTGCAGGCAGCAGGATGGCCGCGGCCAAAGCGAAACCGAGGTCGACACCGAAGTCGCGGCGGTTGAGAGTCTTCATTGTCGGCTTCCACCTTACCCCTGGAGCGGCGTGTCGATGATCGCGAGCCGCTGCTCGTTCTGCTTGAAGTTGATGCTGGCCACGCCGAGCATGGAGCGCAGTTTTGCGTCCTCGACCTTCATCGGTCCGGGTGAAGGAGCGGCTCCGGGCGCCGGTTGCGGGAAGGCGGTTGAGCGCGCGGTGTGGAAGGTGACGTTGCCCTCGACTTTCTGCATCACCTGGTGGATGTGGCCGTTGAGCACGGTGACCGAGCCGAAACCCTTGACGTATTCCAGCGCGCGGCCGCCGTCCTCGGTGCCCCAGCCCCATTCGGGATAGACGGTCCAGAGCGGGATATGTGCGAACAATACGACAGGCGTCGATTTCGACTTGCCGCGCAGGTCGTCTTGGAGCCAGGCGAGCTGCTCGGCGCCGAGATTGCCGAGGCCCCCGGCCTTGAGGTCGACGACGTTGACGAGGCCGACGAAGTGCACACCGCCGGCATCGAAGGAGTACCAGCCAGCACCCTTGGTGCCGCGGCCGTAGCGATCGCGATAGAATTTCACCTCTTCGTCGAGGAAATCATGCTCGCCAGGCACGTAGTGCACGTCGAGCTTGCTCTGCGAGATGATGCGGTCGGCATTGTCGAACTCGGCGGCCTTGGACAGATGGGTGATGTCGCCGGTGTGGATCATGAAGGACGGCTTTGTCGGCATCGCGTTGATCTTGCCCACGGCCTCCTCCAGCGTGCCGAGCGCGTTGGGATTGGCCGGCTTGTCGAAGCCGACATGGCTGTCGCTGATCTGCAGGAACGTCATGCCGGGTGCCGCTGCGGTCGCAGCCTGCGCGGAATCGATGATGCCGAGCGAGCGTGGCACGCCGCCCGTGACGGTCCAGAGCACCCCGGTGCCGGCCCAGGTCATGCATTCCAGCACCTTGCGGCGGCTGACGCCGTCCTCCCCGTGATCGTGTCCGCTCATCGCGCATCCTCCGCTTCGCCCGGAATTGGGCTTCGGGGAGGTGATCGGGGGAGCCGGGGGCTTATTCCCGAATGGGATGACGTTTTCGTGAGGTGATCTCGTGTCCCGGACGCGGTGCAACGCGGAGCGTTGCTGCGCAGAGCCGGGACCCACAGGGCCGGGTGGTCTGCGGTGAGATGGGCCCCGGCTCTGCGGCGCACCACTTCTTGCTGCGCCGCGTCCAGGGTACGCGACTTATTTCGCGAATTCCCGCACGGCTTCGACCACACGCTCCGGCGCTTCCTGCGCGACGCAATGCCCGGCGTCCTCGAACACTCTCGTGCTGACCTTCGGGATCAGCGACGCCGCGCGCGCCGCCATCTCCCAATAAATCGGGCCTGACTTCGCGGCGGTCGTGACGCGCACGGGACAGTCGATCTCGGCGAGCCCTGCAAACGGATTGCCGCGGACGTCGCCGACGTAAACCTGCTCCATCGCTTCGTAGATCGGACGCAGGATCGACGACTCGATCTCCGGCGTACAGCAAAGCCGCACCCGGCCATCGTCAAGCGTCGTGAAGCCATGGCGCACATACGCCTGCAGCGAGGTCTCGGTCCAATCCGAAAAGGACGGCGCGGCGCGGTAACGCGCGAACACGGCGTCCGCACTCTCGAACTCAGCGCGCCGGCGCAAAGTGCCTTGGAGACGGGCGACGGATTCGTCGTTCAATCCCCCGGTACGCGCGGCACGCGGGTCCATCACCGTCGGCTCCATCACGAACAGGCGTGTGAAGCGCCCGGGCAGGAGTTTTGCCGCGAGCAGTAGATCCGTGGCGCCAGCGCTGTGGCCGATCCCGTAGACGTCATGCAGATCGAGCGCGTCGATCACCCCGCAGACATCCTCGGCATAGTCCAGGAAGTGATAGGCGCCGGGCTTGTGGCTGGCGCCGTGGCCGCGGCGGTCCAGTGCATAGACGGTGTAGCTCGATGCAAGATCGCGCGCGATTTCTTCCCAGACGTCGGCGACGAAACCGGTGCCATGCACGAGGAGGGCAGGCGGCTTGCCGCTCTCGCCCCCATTGCAGCATGGCGATCTCTGTGTTGGCCGGGCCGATGGAAAAGCGACGGGGACGGATCATGGGGACAAGATGCTACTTCGCATCCTCCAGGATCATCGTCGCGCCCTTCTCGGCGATCATCGCCGTCGGCGTGTTGGTGTTGCCCGAGGTGATGGTCGGCATGATCGAGGCATCGACGATGCGCAGGCCTTCGAGCCCGTAGAAGCGGAGGCGCTCGTCCACCACGGCCATCGGATCGCTCACTGCGCCCATCTTGGCGGTGCCGACGGGATGGAAGATGGTGGTGCCGATATCGCCGGCAGCCTTTGCGAGCGAGGCATCGTCGTCGCCGACCGAGGGACCGGGCAGATATTCGCTCGGGCGATATTTGGCCAGCGCCTTCTGCTGCATCAGGCGGCGCGTGGTGCGAATGGCGTCGGCGCCGACCTGGCGGTCGTCGTCGGTCGACAGATAATTCGGCGCGATGATCGGCTTCTCGTCGGGGCTCGTCGAGCGCAGCCGAACGGTGCCGCGCGAGGTCGGTTGCAGATTGCAGGCGCTGACGGTGATGGCGGGGAAGCGGTGCAGGGGATCGCCGAACTTGTCCAGCGACAGCGGCTGCACATGGAACTGGATGTTGGCGCGCGCGCGCGTCGCGTCCGAGCGCGTGAAGATGCCGAGCTGCGATGGCGCCATCGTCAGCGGCCCGCGGCGGCGGAAGGCGTAGTCGAGCCCCATCAGGCCGCGGCGAAACAGATTGTAATAGGTCTCGTTTAGCGTCCGCACGCCCTCGACCTTGTAGATCGCGCGCTGCTGCAGATGGTCCTGCAGATTGCGGCCGACGCCGGGCTTGTCCATGACGATGTCGATGCCGAGCGGCGACAACCAGTCGGCAGGCCCGATGCCGGAGCGATGCAGCACCTGCACCGTGCCGATCGAGCCTGCCGAGAGGATCACTTCGCGTTTCGCACGCGCTTCGATCATCTCGCCGTTCTGGATGAAGCGCACGCCGACGGCGTGGCCCTGCTCGATGATCAGGCGGTCGACCAGCACGTGTTTTTCGAGCCGCAGGTTCGGACGGTTCAGCGCCGGCTTGAGGAAGCCGCGCGCCGAGGACCAGCGCCGCCCGCGCTTCTGGTTGACGTGGAAATAGCTGGTGCCTTCGTTGTCGCCGGTATTGAAATCCGGGATGCGCTTGATCCCCATCTGCTCGGCGGCATCGCCGACGGCATCGAGCACGTCCCATGACAGCCGCGGCGCCTCGATGCGCCAGCCGCCCCCGGCGCCATGGTGCTCGCTCGCCCCCAGGAAGTGATCCTCGAGCCGCCTGAACAGCGGCAGCACATCATCATAGCCCCAGCCGGTCATGCCGAGCTGGCGCCAATGATCATAGTCGGCGGCCTGGCCGCGCATCGAGATCATGGCGTTGATCGCCGAGCAGCCGCCGATCACCTTGCCGCGGGGATAGGCCAACGAACGGCCGTTCAGGCCGGGCTCGGCCTCGGTCTTGAACATCCAGTCCGAGCGCGGATTGCCAATGGCGAAGAGATAGCCGACGGGAATGTGGAACCAGATCCAGTTGTCGTCGCCGCCTGCTTCGAGGACGAGGACGCGTTTGCCGGGATCGGCCGACAGGCGGTTGGCGACGATGCAGCCCGCCGTACCCGCCCCGACGACGATGTAGTCAAATTCACCTTCGAGCCGTCTCGGCATTCTGCTTCCACCCAAACAGGCGTCATGCCCGGGCTCGTCCCCGGCATCCACACGCTTTCTCTCCTAATAGTCAGACGGGGACGGCCAAGACAAGTTGGAGACAGGCTGGCCGCAAGTCCGGCCATGACGAGAGCACAGGGCTACCCCCGATCCGCGGTAGTTAGGTGGACTGTGGCTTGCATGGTAGACAGTCCTGTATTCCCAACAACGCTTGAGACCCTCCATGCCTATCGTGAACCGTGTCGCCGACCTTCAACCCGATATTCAGGCCTGGCGCCGGGACATCCATGAGCACCCCGAGCTTCTCTACGACGTTCATCGCACTGCAGCATTCGTGGCCGATCGGCTGCGCGAATTCGGCTGCGATGAGGTCGTCACCGGCCTCGGCCAGACCGGCGTGGTCGGCGTGATCAAGGGCAACAAGCCGGCCGGCGAGGGGCTCAAGACCATCGGCCTGCGTGCCGACATGGACGCGCTGCCCGTCGAGGAGCAGACCAACCTGCCTTATGCCTCCAAGACTCCGGGCAAGATGCACGCCTGCGGCCATGACGGCCACACCGCGATGCTGCTCGGGGCCGCCCGCTACCTCGCCGAAACCCGCAACTTTGCCGGCGATGCGGTGGTGATCTTCCAGCCCGCCGAGGAAGGCGGCGCCGGCGGCGCGGCCATGGTCAAGGACGGCTTGATGGAGCGCTTCGGCATCGAGCAGGTCTACGGCATGCACAATGGTCCCGGCATTCCGATCGGCTCGTTCGCGATCCGGCCGGGTCCGATCATGGCGGCGACCGACGAGGTCGACATCATGATCGAGGGCCTTGGCGGCCATGCCGCGCGTCCGCACAAATGCATCGATTCCGTGCTGGTCGGCGCACAGGTGATCACGGCGCTGCAGTCGATCGTCGCGCGCAGCGTCGATCCGCTGGAATCGGCCGTGATCTCGATCTGCGAATTCCACGCCGGCAACGCCCGCAACGTCATTCCGCAGACCGCGACGCTGAAGGGGACCATTCGCACGCTGTCGCCGGAGGTGCGCAAGCTGGTCGAGAAGCGCGTGCATGAGGTGGTGGCGGGCGTCGCGCAGATCACCGGCGCCAAGATCGACCTGCGCTACCAGCGCAACTATCCCGTCGTGAACAACCACGCCGCGGAGACCGAGGTGGCGCGGCGCATTGCCAGGCAAGTCGCGGGCGATGCCAATGTGCACGAGATGCCGCCGCTGATGGGCGGAGAAGATTTCGCCTACATGCTGGAAGCGCGCCCCGGCGCCTTCATCTTCTGCGGCAACGGCGACAGCGCCGGGCTGCATCACCCCGCCTACAATTTCAACGACGAGGCGATCGTGTTCGGCACGTCGTATTGGGTGAAGCTGGTCGAGGAATCGCTCGCAGCGTCGTAGGACTGAACCCGAAGCACAAATGAAGAGGGCCCGTGCATTGCACGGGCCTTTGTTTTGGAGGATCTTCAGAATATCCGCGAGAAGATCACGTAGAGCGTGGCCGACAGCATGATCGCGCAGGGCAGGGTCAGCACCCAGGCCATCAACAAATTGCGGATGGTCGACCATTGCAGACCCGAGCCGTTCGCCGCCATGGTGCCGGCGACGCCTGATGACAGCACGTGGGTGGTGGAGACCGGCAGGCCGAACACGTCGGCGGCGCCGATCGTCGCGGCGGCCACCAGCTCGGCCGAAGCGCCTTGGGCGTAGGTGAGATGGCTCTTGCCGATCTTCTCGCCGACCGTGATCACGATGCGCTTCCAGCCGATCATGGTACCGAGGCCGAGCGCGATGGCGACCGCGACCTTCACCCAGGTCGGGATGAACTTCGTGGCGCTGTCGAGCCCGCCCTTGTAGGCGTTCAAGGTCGCGACCTCGTCCTTGTTGAGGTCGTTTTCCTTGTCCTTCATCAGGAAGCGGATCGCGTCAGAGGCCAGGTACATGTCGTTACGGGTGTTGCCGACCGCTTCAGCCGGCACCTTGTTGAGCGAGCCGTATTTCGCGACCTGGTCGCCGACATCCTTCACCAGCACCGACAGCGAGGGGTAGGTGCCTTCGCTGATGTGGTGCGAGGTGATGTACTGGGTCACCGCAGGACGGGGGTCGCCGATGATCGAATGGCCGGCGCCCTTGGCCGCGATCACCCTGGAGGCGGCATCCGAGACCTTCTGGAACTGGGCGACCTGGGATTCCGGCAGCGCGCGGTTGAGCGCGTAAGCCGTCGGCACGGTGCCGATCAGGATCAGCATGATCAAGCCCATGCCCTTCTGGCCGTCGTTCGAGCCGTGCGCGCAGCTGACGCCGGTGCAGGTCGCGATCAGCAGGCCGCGGATCCAGAGCGGCGGCGCCTTGTTGCTTTCGGGCGCAGCATACAGGGCCGGGTTGCGCACGATGAACTTGAGCAGCAGCAACAGCACGGCGGCGCAGATGAAGCCGAACAGCGGCGACAGCAGCAGCGCGTAGCCGATCTCGGTGGCCTTGCTCCAATCCACGCCCGACGTGCCGTCGCGGCCGCGCATGACGGCGTTGGCGACGCCGACGCCGATGATCGAGCCGATCAGCGTGTGCGAGGAGGAGGCGGGCAGGCCGAAGAACCATGTGCCGAGATTCCACAGGATCGCGGCGATCAGCAGCGCGAACACCATCGCGAAGCCGGCGCTGGAGCCGACCTGCAGGATTAGTTCGACAGCAGCGAGACGATGCCGAAGGCGACCGCGCCGGAGGACATGAGCACGCCGAGGAAGTTGAAGAAGCCCGACCACATCACAGCGACTTCGGCCGGCAGCGAATGGGTGTAGATCACGGTCGCTACCGCATTGGCGGTGTCGTGGAAGCCGTTGACGAATTCGAATCCGAGCGCGATCAGGAGCGCGACGAACAACAGGATGTAGGGCAGGTAGGTCGTCACCCGCGCGCCGGTGGCGTTGACGTCGACATAGATGCTGTAGGCGACGAACAGCAGGCCCGCGGCAAGGATGCCGAAGAACAGGATCATCGTCAGCGGATTGAAGCCTTTGTCGAGATTCGGCCGCGAGGCCGGCTGGATCGGCGCGGGATCGGCTACCGCGTGGTCGAACGCAACATCGGTCATGTCTGGACGCCCCTTAACTTCGAAGTAAGGGTATTGTCCGCGATGGATTTGAAGGCCGGATGACAAGCGGCGCCGTATCGTCGCTTTCTCACCACTATCCAGGCCGTGTCGCCATAAAAACCGCTGCGTGATCCAAGGAAGACCAGGTCAGCTTTGCCCCTCCAGCGACCAGGTTCATGCGGCAGCGCAATGTCGCGATGGGCCAATAGCCGACGTCAAGAAGGTATTTCGCAGTCCAGCTAACTGCCACCCATGGCCGCGACGCGTTGTATGACCCAGAACATCGCAACGCTGCCGATTGCGTAGGCCGGCGCCACCTCCAGCCAGCGCGGCCAGAGGATGCCTGCCCGAGCGACGAGCAGTGCGCCTATCGCGAATGCGCCGACGAAGAGAAGCTGCCCAAGTTCCACGCCGACGTTGAAGAAGAAAAGCGCCGTCGGAATGGCGTTCTGTGGCAAGCCGACTTCGCTCAAGGCGCCAGCGAAGCCAAATCCGTGAAGTAGTCCGAAGGTAAACGCCACCACCCACGGCCAGCGCGCCGTCAATCCGGATCTGCCCTGTATGCCGTGAACGATTTCCGCGGCCACGAAGACGATGGAGAGCGCAATGACGGCTTCCACCGGCGGACCCGGCACATGGGCGATACCCAATGTCGCCGCGGCAAGTGTGATGCTGTGCGCGATGGTGAATGCCGTAACAGTCGCAACCACGCGCCCGACGCCTTTAACGACGAGCAGTAGCGCGAGTACGAATAGCAGGTGATCCACCCCGAGCAGGATGTGCTGCACGCCGAGTACGAGGTAGGTGAGTGCCACTTCCCCAGTCCCGGCGGAAGGCTCGACGACGAACGACGGGCTGGACGGCAGGAGACGCGTCACCTGAGCGGTGCCGTCCGACCGTTCCACCCGCACCAGAACGTCGGTCATGCCGGAGGAAAGCCCCTCGATTCGAACAGTCTCGCCGACAAGACCGCCGGGCCGACTCAGACGCCAGCGTTCGGAATAAGCGCCGGCGTGGAAGGCGCCGCGCCGTGCTGAAAGATTGACGACGTCGGCGGGAAATACGACGTAGATTCCCAGCCGTAGATTGTCGCCCTGCGCCGGGACTTTCCAGAACACGTCGTAAGTCTCCGCGTCTTGCTGGCGCAGTTCGAGATAGCCCGGCCGGAAATCATCGGCGGCTGCGACGGAGGCGCCGACGAGAGCCCAGAGACCGATCATGACCAGGAAAAGTCGGCCCATCGCTATTCCTGCCATTTTGGCCGGTCATCGCGGACATTCCCGGCCAGCCGCGGTCGCTCGATTGTCACGGTGTAGTGCTGCAGCAAGTTTTGGTACCATCCCGCGCTCGCCTCCATGCGACGAGTTCGCTCCCAATCCCGCTTCACGGACTCGCGCACATCCGCGAGCGCCGGAGAGCGCCGTTCCGTACGTTCAAGGACCCGAACCAAATGCATCCCATAGTCGGATTTTATCGGGCCCTTCCATTGACCGGGCGAGATCTGCGCAAGCGCCTTCACGAATGGCTCGCCCAGACTGTTTTTTAGGCCGCTTTCCGTGATGTTGTCGAAGCGGAGTGGAAGCGTGGTTGGGTCGCCCAAGCCTTCTGGATCGAGGCTGCCTCCTAGGCTGTTCAACTCATCGAGCATTCGCTCGGCATCGACCGAAGGGGCCTTGTGCCTCTTGGGATCGAGATAGATTTGACTGAATGTAATGCGGGGTTCGCCAGCAAACGCCGCAAGATGCGAATCGAGATAATCCTGCAGTTGCCCGTCGCTCGGCTCGGCGGCATCTCCGCTTTCGGCCACGAATTCCAGCTTCTGCGCGATGCGTCTCCGGATGATTGGATCGTCGCGTTCGAGCCCCATCGCCAGGCCTTCCCGGTAGAGAACCTCCTCACGGACGTGGCTCCGAATGAGACCTTGCAATTCCGCATCCGATGGCATTCGCTGCCAGGTGCGCGAGAACAGCAACGCCATGCTCTCGATCTGGTCCTGTGTGACTGCGATACGACCCGGTACGGTGGCGGCACCACGTGTCAGGACGCCGTGGGCCGCGAATAGTGCGGCGCCAATCAACACAAAATGCAGAAGTGGTTCGCTGAGAAGTCGTTTCGTCATTCCGGCGTGTACCAAATGGGCGAGGTGTAGGCCCGCTCGGTAATCGTCATCTGGGTCCCGGGCAATGGCTGCACGCCGAAGCGCTTGGCATCGTAGGCCGTCCATCGCGGCGTGGGAATTTCGAGAACGCGAACGTAGTAGAAGGCGCGCTCGGAGGCATTGAAGTTGGGATCGCTCCAAACCGCGATCAACTCAGGTGCGCCGATGGTATTGGTCCAGACAGCATCAGCGACGTCAACGGTATTGCCAACCGAAGGAAGCTTGCCGTCGGCGCCGGGCTTGCGATCGCCGCTCCAAACCACGTCGTAGACTTTCTCCTGCAACTCGCCCCTCGCGTCCATCCAGCCTTTCACGATCTGGATGCGATCAAGATTTCCACCGAGCGGGTCCTTCAGCGCGGCGACCAGGAAGCTCGGAGCCTTCTCCGAACGCGCGCCCCGAAGATCGCCGCCCATCGGCACGCCCTTGGCATAGCCAGCCATGGCCGGGCTGCGGGTCTGCGCATCGGCCTGATTGAAGTCAAAGCCACCGAAGAAGCGCACGACCATGCGTGACCCGGTGGTGGCGTAGGTCTCCCTGCGCTGCATCGCGTCCCAGATGGATTCGCGCGTGTTCTCGGTGGCCCAGACAGCAGCATAACCGGACGAGCTGACCTGCCAGTCCATGACCTTGATGCCGGTCGTTGGATTTTTCACGAACGTAGCGGTCAACCGCTCCGGACTCGGCTCCTGCGGCGTTGTCTTGCCGAAGAAATTGTCCTCCTCCATGGCTGCGAGGCCGGTGTGCGCATCGGAACTGCCCACCATCCCGAACTTGTAGGGGTTGGCGCCGAGTTGCTGTTCGAGCTTCAGCCCGTTCTTCAGCGCCGAACGGGCATATTCGAACTCGAGCATATCCTTAGTCTTCGCGGCGCTGGCATCCAGATTGCCGAAGTCCCAACGCTCGAAGTTGGCGAACTCGTCGGTCGGCGAAAGGACAGGATGAGCCTCGCCGTCGCCCTTGGTCTGAGTGGCCTCATAGAGCCGTTCCCATTTGGCTCGCTGCTCGACATATTCCTTGTCGACCGGCTTTCCGGTGAACGATTCGATGATCGGA
The DNA here is from genome assembly GCF_003020125.1 of Bradyrhizobium sp. MOS003. Lineage (GTDB taxonomy): Bacteria > Pseudomonadota > Alphaproteobacteria > Rhizobiales > Xanthobacteraceae > Bradyrhizobium. Next base: position 401,085 of record NZ_PYFW01000003.1, read on the forward strand.
AACATCCGGCCGTTGCTCAGGTTGCCGTTATGCGCAATGGCGAGCACGCTACCGCCGGTCTTTTGTTCGTAAGCGGTCATCCACTTCCACAAGTCTCGCGGATTGTCGCTGCCGAGCGGAGGACTCGTCGTGAACGGCACGACCTGATTTGCCCTGTCGCCATTATCCCGGAAGATCACATTGCGATGTAGGTTGTTGCCGCCCGTGTTTGAGGTCCACTCGTATCCGATGAGGGCCGTGAAGCGACCCGGTTCGTTGTACTGCTCGGCCGCAGCAACGTTGTCCTGCCACGCCGCCTTGTAGGCACGGGTATCCGGTGAGTAGGTCATGGGCTTCGGGAAAGTACCCTCGCTGAACGACATGATCATTTCGAACGCGGCGTCGGCGCCCTTGCCGTCCTTGACCATCTGGAACCATTTCTTGCCGGTCGGATCGGCCAGGATTTCGGGCTTGCCCGCGAAGAAATCGGGAAACACCCCCATATTGTCGGAGTGGTCGGCGACGACGAGAAAGTCCAGGGGCCTCGACAGCTTTGCAGGTTGCCCGCTCGACGCCATTACTTCCTCACCGCGGGCAAAACGGTACGCCTCACGGGCGCCGAGCCTCGCGCCGAACGCACCCGCATCAAACGAGGCCGCCGTGTGCAAATGCGTATCGCCGAACAGCGGACGAGTGGGAAATTTGCGCCCGGCATAGGGCGAGTAGATCGGCTTGGAGGGAAATATTCTTTCAGCGGTGTTCTTGTCTATGGTGCCGGCATCATCGAGCGTGCGGGCGGGTGCTTGGGCCTGCTGAGCCATTAGCGGAAGTGGAGTCGCAGAACCCAGTGCCAAGCTCAGGAGGGCGAAAGTGACCTGTCGCTTCATCGTTGGGCCTCACCGTTTGATGGTTACCTGATGATGGAATTCCACTCCTCGGCAGGGCTTCACCTTGCCTTCAATATTGACTTCGGCAAAAGCAGTTCACCTGCCCGACCGTTGAAAGGCCGGTTAGCGTCTTCCCGCGCGATTGACCGGTCCGCCGCGATTCATCGGTGTTCCGGGACGCACACCAACCCCCGGGGCGCCAACGCCGGGAGTCACGACGGCTCGCGCCACCGGCCGCGGCCGAAGCACGACACCGGGCCTTACGATGCAACCCACGGGATAGTCGACGTATTGGCAATAGACCACGGCACTGGCCTTTTCGGCACTTGCGCCCATGCCTCCAATTATCGTCAACGCAGCTAACGCGACCGAGACTGACAGCTTCATTTCGGCGTCCTCCCCGCGGGTTTCTAGATGAACCCACGGAGCGCGCCTCTGCCTTGATGTAGGTCAAGCGCGTCAATCAGGCTATGGCTGCGCGTTAGCCAGTCCGCGCCCTGGCTAGGCGGCCCGCGCGGCCTTCTTCTGCAAGCCGGCAACGATCTTCAGATCTTCGACAAAGCGCTGATATTCCAGAACCTTGGCTTCGGGATCGGGGAGCCGCAGCAGATAGGACGGGTGCACCGTCACAAGCGCCTTGCGTCCGTCGGGAAGGTCGATGAGCCGGCCGCGGGTCTTGCCGATGGGGGTGATCTTGCCGAACACGCTTTGCGCGGCGGTCGCGCCCATAGCGACGACGAGATCGGGCTGAACGACCGCAAGCTCCCGCTCATACCATTGCCGGCACGCTTTGATCTCAGGCGTATTCGGCTTCTGGTGCAGGCGGATCTTTCCGCGCGGCACGAATTTGAAGTGCTTCACCGCGTTGGTGACATAGACCCTCTTGCGATCGACACCAGCTTCCTCCAGCGCACGGTCGAGCATCTGGCCGGCCGGTCCGACGAAGGGGTGGCCGGCGAGGTCTTCCTTGTCGCCGGGCTGTTCGCCGACCAGCATGATGTTGGCGTGCTTCGGGCCCTCGCCGAACACGGTCTGGGTCGCATCCTTATAGAGCGGGCAGGCGCGGCAATGCGCGGCCTCCTCGCGGAGCGCTTCGAGATCGTCGGCGGCAGTCGTGCGTATCATCAGAGCCTCCGGTCGCTTCTGAGGCTTGTGCGGATCAGTTGCTGCATTGGCGATCATGGCGCCGGTCATGCGTTCGGCATCCTCGATCAACGGCTTAATGATCGAAGCCTCCGGCAGGTTCCTCCAATATTTCTTCGGCATCTCTTTCTGCATCGCCTTCACCTTGAGACGTGCCGGATTGAAGATGCTGGCATAGTAGCGCCGCCAGGTTTCCTCCAGCCGGTCCTCGCCGGGTGCTTCGCTCTTGCTGACGCCCGGTGTGAACGAAAGCGAATGACCGTCCCAATGCGCGCAGAGGTCCGGCGTCAGGATCGACCAGGGCATGTCGGCGAACCGCTTGGCAAAGAATGGCGCGGCCAGCTCGACGATGTGATGCTCCGGCTCGAACCAGGCGACGAAATGCGCGGCGCGTTCCCTGCCGATCTCGCGGAAGCGGACGAAGGCATGCATCTTGTGCTCGTCGCGATGGACCGCTCGGGCCATCGCAGTGACCAGCGCGACGTCAGGATCGATTGCGACGTCCATGAGATCGTGATTGTCTTTCAGGCGCCAGAGCAGGCGATAGAGGATCGCAAAGCGTTCGGGATCGCGATGCAGGATCGCGGCCCTGGCGAGATCGACGAATTTGCTTGATACGTTGAAGGTGCCCTCGTTCACCGCGAGGATCGGAGACGGCGCTTGCGTCACGAATAACTCCGCGTCGCGGCCGTGCACGGTCCAGGCGACATCGGCGGGCTGCACATGATGAAGCGCGAGGCTGCGTGCGGCTGCGCGCCAGCCGTCGAAGTCGGTTTCGGTGTCGAGGGTGATGTATTGCATCAGAAGCCAAACCCCAGTTGCGTTGCCTTTGGCTTGAACCGCTCGATCAGCCCGGCGGCATCGAGGCGATGCGGCGAGGGGCGGTGGTCGCTGAGGACGATGAACGGCAGCGCTTTATTGCAGGGCACGTGCAGCCGGGCGAGATCGGCGAGGCGGATCGTGGTGGTGCGCCGTGTCGCGATGATGCGTTCGACCGCCTTAGTGCCGAAGCCCGGCACGCGCAGCAGCTCCTCGCGGCTGGCGCGGTTGATGTCGAGCGGGAAGCGGTCGCGATGGCGCAGCGCCCAGGCGAGCTTCGGATCGATGTCGAGCGGCAGCATCGCGCTGTCGTCAACGATCTCGCCGACATCGAAGCCATAGAACCGCATCAGCCAGTCGGCCTGGTAGAGACGGTGCTCGCGCAGCAGCGGCGGCTGCACCAAAGGCAAGGCGCGGCTGGCGTCGGGGATCGGGCTGAAGGCGGAATAATAGACGCGCCTCAACTTGTAGGAGCCGTAGAGATTGGAGCTGGTGTGGAGAATGGTGTGGTCGGAGGCGCTGTCGGCGCCGACGATCATCTGCGTGCTCTGGCCTGCCGGCGCGAAGCGTTGCGGCCTGGCTTTCGTCTTCGCTGCGCGGTTCTCCTCGGCCTCGTCCAGCTTCAGCCGGAGCCGGCCCATGGTGCGGCGGATCGCGCGCACGTCTTTCTCCGGCGCGAATTGCTGCAGGCTCGTCTCCTCGGGCATCTCGATGTTGATGGAGAGACGATCGGCATATTTGCCGGCCTCCGTGATCAGCGCGTCGTCGGCCTCAGGAATGGTCTTCAAATGAATGTAGCCGCGGAAGTGATGCTCCTCGCGCAGTTTTCGCGCGACGCTCACCACCTGCTCCATCGTGTAGTCGGGGCTGCGGATGATACCGGAGGAAAGAAACAGGCCTTCGATGTAATTGCGCCGGTAGAAGTCGAGCGTCAGCTTGACCACTTCCTCGACGGTGAAGCGGGCGCGCGGCACGTTCGAGGAGGCGCGGTTGACGCAATAGAGGCAATCGTAATTGCAGGCGTTGGTCAGCAGCACCTTGAGCAACGAGATGCAGCGGCCGTCGGGTGCATAGGAATGGCAGATGCCCATGCCCGGCGCGGTCGAGCCCATGCCCTTGCGGTCGCTGGAATCCCGCTTCTCGGTGCCGCTAGAGGCGCAGGACGCGTCGTACTTGGCGGCATCCGCCAGAATTTCCAGCTTGCGTTGCACGTCCATCTTGAAATCCCTTTGATTCAACTGACGAATCTGACGGAGCACCAATTCGATTGACTCCCCGGCCGCCGTTAGCTTTATATTAGAACATACCATGAACAAATGAGCCAGCCGCTGGTTCTTATTTTTAAGAGCCATCGGCAATCACCCTGAAGGAGCGGCGAGCATGAGCGGCGCACGCATGAGCGCGCTTGCGACCTTGCGCGGCCAGATCGAGCGCATCGAGACGGCGGCGGTCGTGCATCCGCACGATCGCGTCGCGCTCGGCCACAACGAAGCCGATGTCGCGCTGAAGGGCGGCCTTGCGCGCGCGGCGATCCACGAGGTGTTTTGCGCTGGGTCTCAGGGGACGGCCGCAACCGGCTTCGTCATGGGGCTTGCCGGGCGCGTCTCGGCGCAGCGGCCGCTGCTGTGGATACGACAGGATTTCTCGGAGATAGAGGCGGGCGCACTGTCGATGAGCGGGCTCGCCGAGCTCGGCCTCGATCCACGCCGCGTGGTGATGGTGCGCGCCGCCGATGTCGAGAGCGCGCTGCGCAGCTCGGCCGATGCGCTGGCCTGCGATGCGCTCGGCGCCGTCGTGCTCGAGCTCTGGGGCGAGACCAGGCAGTTCGATCTGGTGGCGAGCCGCAAGCTGACGTTGGCCGCGCAAGGCTCCGGCGTCACCGGCCTGATGCTGCGCATGGCCGCGCAGCCGCTGCCTTCGACTGCAGAGACACGATGGATGCTGCGCGCGGCGCATTCGCCGCCGGGGTCGGTGTGGGACGCCTGGGGCGCGCCGCGCTTCGATGCGGAGCTGTTGCGCAATCGTCATGGCCCGTGCGGCCGGTGGATCATGGAATGGAATTGTGATGAGTGCCAGTTCAGTGAACCGTCGACGTATTCTCAGCCTGTGGCTGCCACGCCTGTCGATCGACAGAATCCAACGTTTCTTCAACAGCGCCGGGCTGGGTAAAACCAATCATGAGCCGAGCATCGTCGTCATCAAGGAGAACAATGCGCTGGTGATCCATGCGCTGGACGAGGCCGCCGAGCGCCTCGGGCTGTATATCGGCCAACCCCTGGCCAATGCGCGGGCGATGTGTCCGGACTTAAAGGTGTTCGACGCCGATGTCGTCGCCGATGCGAAGACGCTCAGCGGCATCGCCGACTGGTGCGACCGCTTCACGCCGCTGGTGGCGCTCGATCAGCCGCATGGGCTGTTCCTCGACATCACCGGCTGTGCGCATCTGTTCGGCGGCGAGGCTGCGCTGTTGCAGACGCTGGTTCGTGCACTCGGCCGACAAGGCTTTGCCGTCAGCGCGGCGATCGCCGGCACCTCGGTCTGCGCGCGCACGCTGACGCGGCAGGCCACGGGCAGCATCGTTGCCGATGGCGGGGAGGCGGCGGCGATCGACCGGTTTCCGGTGTCGGCGCTCGGTGCGGGCGAGGCCATCACCACGGGCCTGCGCCGCGCCGGGCTGAAGACCATCGGCGATGTCGCCTCCCGTTCGCCGAGCGAGATCACGGCGCGGTTCGGCGCGCGGTTCTCCACGCTGCTCGCGCATGCGCTGGGGCAGGGCGATGCGCCAATCAGCCCGCGCAAGCCGCTGCCCGATTACATCGTGGAGAAGCGCTTTGCCGAGCCGATCGCGACCGACACCATGATCGCGATGACACTGTCGCGGCTGGCGGACACGCTGATCGCGTCGATGGAGAAGCAGGGCAAAGGCGCGCGCAGGCTCGAAGCCGCCTTCTTCCGCACCGACGGTGTGGTACGCGCGATCATGGTCGAGGCCGGGCGGCCGGTGACGCAAAGCAAAGTCATCGACCGGCTGTTCCGCGAGCGCCTTGACGCGCTCGCCGATCCCCTCGATCCCGGTTTCGGCTTCGACATGGTGCGCCTCTCGGCAAGCCGCACCGAGATCGTGGTGCAGGAGCAGCGCGATCTCGACGCCCATGTCCATGACAATGACGAGCTCTCTGCCCTGATCGACCGCATCGCCGCGCGCATCGGCGGAAAACGCGTCGTCGTGCACTTGCCCGAGGATACCCATATCCCCGAATGCGCCGTGATGGCCGCCCCGGCGCAGCATCATCTCGCCGCCGCCATGCAGGCCGAATGGCCGGCGCGAACCGAAAGCGAGCCGCCGTTGCGTCCCTTGCGGCTGTTCGACAGACCGGAACCGATCAAGGTGCCGTTCGCGGCCGTGCCGGATGGACCGCCGCATCAATTCACCTGGCGTCGCGCGCTGCATGCCGTGGTGCGGGTGGAGGGGCCCGAGCGTATCGCGATGGAATGGTGGCGGCAGGACGGCAAGCAGCTGACGCGGGATTACTTTCGCATCGAGGACACCGAGGGCCTGCGCTTCTGGATCTTTCGCGACGGACTTTACGAGGGGGAAGTGTTCGACGGCGATGGCGAGCCTGCTTCTCCCGGCTGGTATGTGCACGGTCTCTTCGCATGAGTGCGCCCGCTTATGCCGAGATCGGCATCACCACCAACTTCTCCTTCCTGCGTGGAGGCTCGGATCCGCGCGCCTATGTGCATCAGGCCAGCGAGCTCGGCCTTCCCGCGATCGGCATCGCCGATCACAACACGCTCGCCGGCGTGGTGCGGGCTTGGAATGAGCTCGATAACGACAAGGTGCTGCACAAGCCGAAACTGCTGATCGGCGCGCGCATCGTCTTCAGCGACGGCACGCCCGACATTCTGGTCTATCCATGCGACCGCGCCGCCTATGGCCGGCTGTGCCAGCTCCTGACCCGGGGCAAGCGTGGCGACGACATCACGCGGATCGAGAAGGGCGAATGCCGTCTCGCCTTCGCCGATCTCCTGGAGTTTTCGCAAGGCCAGCTCCTGGTCCTGACGTTGCCGCACCGCTTCGAGCCGGCGCAGGCGCTGGATGTGCTTGCAAAGCTGAAGGCGAGCCGCGCCGAGGGCGTATGGCTGGCGGCGAGCCTGATCTATCGCGGCGACGACCGCCGCCGGCTGGCCCGGCTCGATGATCTCGCGGCCAAAGCAAAAGTGCCGCTGCTCGCGACCAACGAGGTGCTTTATCACGATCCCGGCCGCCGTCCGCTTCAGGACGTGCTGACCTGCATCCGGGAAAAGACCACGATCGAGGCGGTCGGGACGAAGCTGGAAGCCAATGCCGAACGGTTTCTGAAAACGCCGCGAGAAATGGCGCGGCTGTTCCGCGATTTTCCAGAAGCGATCGCGGAGACCATGCGTTTTGCGGGGAAGATCGACTTCTCGCTCGACCAGCTCAAATACCAGTATCCGGACGAGCCGGTGCCACCGGGCAAGACCGCGCAGGGACATCTGGAGGATCTGACCTGGGCGGGCGTCGACAAATATTTCGGCGGCATCGAGAACATTGACGCGAAGCTGCGCGCCACCCTGCATAAAGAGCTCGCGCTGATCGCCGAGCTGAAATACGCGCATTACTTCCTCACCGTGCACGACATCGTGCACTACGCACGCAGCCAGAACATTTTGTGCCAGGGGCGGGGATCGGCGGCGAATTCGGCGGTGTGCTACGTGCTTGGCATCACCTCGGTCGACCCGACCAAGGTCGATTTGTTGTTCGAGCGCTTCATCTCCAAGGAACGGCTGGAGCCGCCCGACATCGACGTCGATTTCGAGCATTCGCGGCGCGAGGAGGTGATGCAATATGTCTATCGCCGCTACGGCCGTCACCGTGCCGCGATCATCGCTACCGTCATTCACTATCGCCCGCGCAGCGCCATCCGCGACGTCGGCAAGGCGCTGGGCCTGACCGAGGACGTCACCGCAGCGCTCGCCGACACTGTCTGGGGCAGTTGGGGCAGTGGCCTCAATGACATGCAGGTGAGGCAGGCCGGACTCGATCCCGGCAATCCCATGATCAATCTTGCGGTCGAACTTGCGACCGAACTGATCGAATTTCCGCGCCATCTTTCCCAGCATGTCGGCGGCTATGTGCTGACCCAGGACCGGCTCGACACCTATGTGCCGATCGGCAACGCCGCGATGGATGACCGCACCTTCATCGAATGGGACAAGGACGACGTCGACGCGCTCAACATGATGAAGGTCGACGTGCTCGCGCTGGGCATGCTGACCTGCATCCGGAAATGCTTTGATTTGATCGCGGACCACAAGGGGACGCGTTACGAGCTTGCGGATATCAAGGGAGAGGATGACGACGAAGTTTATCAAATGCTGCAGCGAGGGGAATCGCTCGGCGTGTTCCAGGTCGAGAGCCGCGCGCAGATGAACATGCTGCCACGCCTCAAGCCGCGGACGTTCTACGATCTCGTCATCGAGGTCGCGATCGTGCGGCCCGGACCGATCCAGGGCGACATGGTGCATCCGTATTTGCGCCGGCGGAAGATGAATCCAGCGGATATCGAGTATCCCTATCCGAAAGGTGGCAACAAGAACGAGCTTCGCGAGGTCCTTCACAAGACGCTCGGCGTGCCCCTGTTTCAGGAGCAGGCGATGCGGATCGCGATCGTGGCCGCAGAATTTACCTCGGAAGAAGCCAATGGGTTGCGGCGTGCCATGGCGACGTTTCGCAATGTCGGGACCATCGGCAATTTCGAAGAGAAAATGATCGGCAATATGATCCGCCGGGGTTACGATCCTCAATTCGCGCGAAACTGCTTTGACCAAATCAAGGGTTTCGGCTCCTACGGTTTCCCGGAGAGCCACGCGGCAAGCTTCGCCCAGCTCGTCTACATCTCCTCATGGCTGAAGTACCATCATCCCGATGCCTTCTGCTGCGGCCTGCTGAATTCGCAGCCGATGGGCTTTTATGCGCCAGCACAGATCGTCAACGACGCCCGCAAGAACGGCGTCGAGATTCGTGACATCGACGTGTCCTGCAGCTTTGCGCAAAACACGCTGGAGGAAGGGAGCGGCAAATATTGCGCCGTGCGCCTGGGCTTCCGTCAGATCGACGGCTTTCACTGGCTGGACGAGGATGAAGAGCAGTTGAAACGCTCTCAGTCGTCATTCCGGGGCGCGCGCAGCGCGAGCCCGGAATCCATCGGGCCGCATACGCCCGGCGGAATGGATTCCGGGCTCGACGATGACGCGTCGCCCCGGAATGACAATGTGGAGAGAGTACGCGACTGGGCCGACCGCATCGTTGCCGCGCGCAATCGCCGGACCTTCACCTCGCTCGAGGATTTCGCCCGCGATACCGGCCTGCCCAAGCGCGCGCTGATCCTGCTGGCGGATGCCGACGCGTTCCGCTCGCTCGGGCTCGACCGCCGCGAGGCGCTGTGGCAGGTGCGGCGGCTGCCCGACGATGTGCCGCTGCCGCTGTTCGAAGCCGCGACTGCGCGCGAGCAGCCGGACGAGCATGCCAAGCCGCTGCCGGTGATGCCGCGCGCCGAGCAGGTGGTCGCGGACTACCAGACCATCCGGTTGTCGCTGAAGGGCCACCCGATGGAATTCCTGCGCGAGATGTTTTCACGCGAGCGCATCGTCGCCTGCAGGGAGATCAGCCACGAGAACGAGCGACGCCGCGTCCGCTGCGCCGGCGTGGTGCTGGTGCGGCAACGGCCGGGCAGCGCCAGCGGCGTCGTGTTCATGACGCTGGAGGACGAAACCGGCATCGCCAATGTCGTGGTCTGGCCCAAGATCATGGAGCAGTACCGCAAAGAGGTGATGGGCGCGCGCCTCATCGAGGTTCACGGCTATATCCAGAGCAGCCCCGAGAAGGTGACGCATCTCATCGCCCAGCGCCTGATCGATCGCTCGCACGATCTGGTTGGCCTCGCCAACGACGCGCTGAGCCGCAAGCATCCGATGCCGCTTGAGACCGGGGGCGAGCTCAATGACGATCGTCGCGATCTTCCGGACATGCCCGCGCAGAAAATCCGCCATCCTCGCAACGTCCGCATCCTGCCGCCGTCGCGGGATTTTCATTGAGGAGGGGGCGTGCCCGCCACCGTCATTGACGAGTGTTGTAACGACGGCGCGCGACTCACTCTCGTCCGTCATGCCCGGGCTTGACCCGGGCATCCACGTCTTTCGGCGAGCACAGCAGCGCGTGGATGGCCGGGTCGAGTCCGGCCATGACGAAAGAGAGTCTGGCAAACCAGCCCCTCTAAAAATTCACCCGGTTCGAGATCGCGCCGTCCACGACGAGATTCGATCCCGTGGTGAACCCCGACACCGGGCTTGCCAGAAACACCGCCGCGCTCGCGATCTCCTGCGGCGTCGCCATGCGTCCCGTGGGATTGCGCTTCATGGCGTCGTTGTAGCGCTCGGGCATGTTCTTCTCGACCATCTCCCATACCCCGCCCTTGAAATAGACCGTGCCGGGCGACACGACATTCACGCGGATCTTCTTCTTCGCATGTTGCCGCGCCAGTCCCTTGGCCATGTGGATCAGCGCCGCCTTGATCGGGCCGTAGGAACTGGCCGTGTCGGCCTGCGCCGCCGAGATCGAGGAGATGATGACGAAGGCGGCGTCGCCGCTTCTTTCTCCGCTCGCTTCGAGGAACGGCCGCGCGGCATCGAACGCATGCACGGCGCCGAGCAGGTCGAGCCTGAAATTCTGCTCCCACGATGCAGCATCGTGGCCTTGCGCCATCGCGCCGGCATTGGAGAACAGCATGTCGATGCCGCCGAGTTCCTTCGCTGCATCCTCGATCCAGGATTTCAGCGCTGCGCCGTCGGTGACGTCGACCGGGCCGCCGGTGGCGTTGACACCCTGCGCCTTCAGCTCGGCGACGGTGGTTGCAACCTGATCGGCATTGCGCGCGCACACCGCGACATTGGTGCCTTCACCGGCCAGCGTCGCCGCAATCGCCCGCCCGATGCCCCGCGTGCCGCCGAGCACGATGGCGTTCTTGCCTTTGAGACCGAGATCCATTGTTGGGTTTCCTTTTTGTTGATGTGGAGAGTGTAGCTGTTTCCGGAGATATGCTGAACTCTCCAATTCGTCATTGCGAGCGCAGCGAAGCAATCCAGAAATGCATCCGTGGAGGCAGTCTGGATGGCCTCGTCGCATCAGCGCAAAATTGCTACGCAATTTTGTCGCGGGCTCCTCGCAATGACGTGGAGAGAGGCGGGGCCCCCTCACTCCGGCGCCGCGCCGACCGGCGGGCCGCCGGGCGGGCGGTGCAGGAAAGTGAGCGACGCGTAGGCGCCGGCCCAGGAGCCGATCGCGGCGAAGGCAACGTAAAAGGCGTTTTCGGTGTAGCTGATCACGGCGTAGGAGGAGAGCATGTACCAGACCGCGCTCCAGTTGGCCGCCGGCACACGCTTGCGTGCGATGACGGCCGAGGTGAACATGACATAGACTGCGTCTGTGGCCGCCGTTGCGATGAACACGGCGCCTGCGGTAAGGGGGTCGATGGCGGCCATTGCAATTCCTCATGTGCTGATGGATTGTCGCGGAAAAACTAGGGGAGAGAAGCGGCCATGCAAAGCCCTGCCGACATTCTCAAGGACATCTGGACCTCCGCCGGTGGCGATAAGCCGGCGCTCGAACGCGTCCGGCTGAGCGGCGAGGAGCCTCAGCTTCCGTCCTCTTTCCGCGTCGCAATTGCCGGACAGACGGCCATCGCGGCTGCCGGCCTTGCCGCCGCTGAAATCTGGCGGCTGCGCAGCGGGCAGACGCAGGACGTAGGCGTCGACATGCGCCACGCCGTCGCCGAATGCCGCTCCGAGCGCTATCTGCGCGTCGACGACAAGCCGCCGCCACCGGCCTGGGATGCCATCGCCGGCGTCTACAGGACCGGCGACAATCGCTTCGTTCGCTGCCACACCAATTTCCCGCATCACCGCGACGCCGTCTGCAAGGTGCTCGGCTGTGATGCGGAGCGCGACAAGGTGCAGGCGGCGCTGATGCAATGGAAGGGCGAGGATTTCGAGACCGCGGCCTACGCCGCGGGCGGCGTCGTCGCGCTGATGCGCTCCTACGACGAATGGTCAGCGCTGCCGCAGGCGCGCGCGCTCGCGCAATTGCCGCTGATCTCGATCGAGAAGATCGGCGAAGCCCCGCCAAAGCCGTGGCCCGGAGGTGATCGTCCACTGTCGGGCCTTCGCGTGCTCGATCTCTCCCGCGTCATTGCCGGCCCCGTCGCAGGGCGCACGCTCGCTGCGCATGGTGCGGATGTGCTGCTCGTCTCCGGACCGGAGCTGCCCGCCATCGACTGGCTCACCATCGATACCGGGCGCGGCAAGCTGACCACCTTCATCGAGTTGAAGAGCGGGACGGGCAGGGCGCAGTTGCGCGAATTGTTGCGGGACGCCGACATCTTCTCGCAAGGCTATCGCCCACGCGCGCTCGCTGCTCTCGGCTTCGCGCCCGAGAACGCGGCTCAGATCAACCCGGGCATCGTCTACGTGACGCTGTCGGCCTATGGCCATACCGGCCCCTGGGCCGAGCGGCGCGGCTTCGATTCCCTGGTGCAAACCACTACCGGCTTCAACGATGCGGAAGGAAAGGCCGCCGGCATCGACGGCCCGAAGGAATTGCCGGCACAGATACTCGACCACGCCACCGGCTATCTGATGGCGTTCGGCGCGATGATGGCGAAGATGCGCCAGGCGCGCGAAGGCGGCAGCTGGCACGTGCGCGTGTCGCTGGCGCAGACCGGGCGATGGCTGTGGAATCTGGGCCGGCTCGATGGCGGGCTGAACACTCCGGATCTTACGGGCGAGGCCGTACATGCTGCGTTCATCGAGAGCATGCCATCTGGCTTCGGCATGTTGAAGGCAGTGCGTCATGCGGCGTTGCTGTCGACGACACCGGCGCAATGGTCTCGTCCGGCAATGCCGCTCGGCAGTCATCCAACGCAGTGGCCGGCGCGAAGCTGACATGAAGCTGACATGTCGCAAAAATTTAACGCAAACCGAAAGGCGCGCAGCGTTTTTTAGATTGTTTGAAATCCTAATTCGGCACTATTAGCGCGACCGATAAGGTAGGCATCTGCCAAGATCGTCGCAGACACGACCGGGCTCCATGGTAGTTGAAAATACCAAGCGATTGCAGGTGTTTACAAAGCAACGGGTGATCGCATCCGTAGTTCTACTATCCCTTGCCGGCGCAGGTGCCTACGGCTTCCTTGGTTCGGGGTCGAAGGACAAGAAACACTCCGAGATCTCCAGCCAGTCGCGCAGGAATGCGCAGAACTTCACGCCGACACCGTCGGAATGGGCATCGCTAACGATCGAGCCGGTCAAGGCCAGAGCGTTCCGCGCCGAATATGTCACTGAAGGCAAGGTCGCTGTCGACGAGGACCGTTCGACCCCGGTGTTCTCGCCCTATGCCGGCCGGGTTACCAAGCTGCTGGCCAAGCCGGGTGAGATGCTGAAGCAGGGCCAACCGCTGTTCACGATCGAGGCCGCCGATACGGTGCAGGCCCAGAACGATTTCATCGCGGCGATGACCGCGCAAAACAAGGCGAAGTCGGCGATCGACCTTGCCGACATCCAGTTCAAGCGGGCCAAGGACCTCTATGAAGGCCGCGCCATTCCCCTGAAGGATTATCAGCAGGCGGAGGCGACGCAGGTCCAGGCACAGAACGACATGCGCTCCTCGGCCACCGCGCTGGAAGCAGCGCGCAACAAGCTGCGGATCCTCGGCTTCACCGACGAGACCATCAAGGCGTTCCAGGACAAGGGTGTCATCGATCGGGAGATCACGATTTACTCGCCGATCGCCGGCACGGTCGTGCAGCGCAAGATCGGCCCCGGCCAATATGTCAATTCCGGCGCCAGCGATCCTGTCTTCGTGGTCGGCGATCTCTCGACCGTCTGGCTCACCGCCTTCGTGCGCGAGAGCGACGCCGCTGCGGTCTGCGTCGGCCAGGACATCACCGTCAACGTGATGGCGCTACCGGGCCGCCCCTTGACCGCCAGGATCAACTACGTCGCCACCGCGATCGACCCCAACACCCGCCGCCTGATGGTCCGCGCCACCATCGACAACAAGGACGGGCTGCTCAAGCCCGAGATGTTCGCCAACGTCACGATCTATTCGGCGGGCGACCGCGCCGCGCCCGCGGTGCCGAAGCAGGCGCTGATCTATGAGGCCGACAAGGTCCGCCTCTGGGTCGCCCGTGAGGACAAGTCGGTCGAGCTGCGCGAGATCAAGATCGGCCTCATCAACGGCAACCTGGTCGAGGTCACCCGCAATCTGAATCCCGGCGAGCAGATCGTCGTCAAAGGCAGCCTGTTCATCGACCGCGCGGCGTCCGGCAGCTGATCGACCGCCCAAGAAAACGAAAACAAGCTGAAGACCTGAATGGATCGCCTCGTCGCCCTTGCCGTCAACCGGCGCTTCCTGATGGTCGGGATGTTCGTCGCCGTGCTGATCGGCGGCGTCATCGCGTTCAACCAGCTCAACATCGAGGCCTATCCCGATCCGACACCCCCGATGGTCGACATCGTGACGCAGTCGCCGGGGCTGTCGGCGGAGGAGATCGAGCGCTACATCACGATCCCGATCGAGACCCAGGTCGCGGGCCTGAAGAACATCACGACCATCCGCACCATCTCGCTCTACGGTCTCTCCGACGTCAAGATTCAGTTCTCGTTCGCCTACACCTATGACGAGGCGTTGCAGCAGGTATTGAACCGCCTGGCGCAGCTCTCGCCGCTCCCGGGCAACGTGCAGCCGCAGATCTCGCCGCTCAGCCCGATCGGCGAGATCTTCCGCTACCGCCTGGTCGGCCCGCCGAACTACAGCGTGCTCGATCTCAAGACCATCCAGGACTGGATCCTGCAGCGCCGCTTCCGCGCCGTGCCGGGGGTCATCGACGTCACCGGCTGGGGCGGCAAGAGCAAGACCTATGAGCTTCAGGTCGACTTCAACAAGCTGGTCGCCAACGGCCTGACGCTGCCGCAATTGCTCCAGGCGGTCGGCAATTCCAACGTCAATGTCGGCGGCAACACCGTCAATATCGGCCAGCAATCGGCCGTCGTGCGCGGCGTCGGCCTGATCCGGTCGATCGACGATCTCGCCAATACCATGGTGGCGCAGACCGGCGGCAATCCGGTGCTGGTCAAGGACGTCGCCACCGTCACGGTGGGCCAGAAGCCTCGCCTCGGCATTGCCGGCCTCGACGAGTCCGACGACATCGTGCAGGGCATCGTGCTGATGCGCCGCGGCGAACAGAGTTCGCCGACCATCAAGCGTGTCCACGAGCTCGTCCGGCAGATCAACAACTCCAGTATCCTGCCGCCCGGCGTGCGCATCGAGCGCATCTACGACCGTGGCGACCTGATCGCGCTCACCACCCACACCGTGCTGCACAACATGGTGGTCGGCATTCTCCTGATCGTGTTGCTGCAGTGGATCTTCCTCGGCGATTTGCGCAGCGCGCTGATCGTCGGCGCCACCATTCCGTTCGCGCTGTTCTTCGCCGTCATCATCCTGGTGCTGCGCGGGGAATCGGCCAATCTGCTGTCGGTCGGCGCGATCGATTTCGGCCTCATCGTCGATGCCACCGTCATCATGGTGGAGGCGATCTTCCGCCGTCTGACCCAGACGACGCCGATGTCCGAGACCGAGCATATGTCCCATGAGACGCTGTTCGGCATGAAGACCCACGCCATCCTCAGCGCGGCCGCCGACGTCTCGCGCTCGATCTTCTTCGCCGCGGCGATCATCATCGCGGCCTTCCTGCCGCTGTTCACGCTGTCGGGCGTCGAGGGCAACATCTTCGGGCCGATGGCCCGCACCTATGCCTATGCCCTGGCCGGCGGGCTCCTTGCGACCTTCACCGTCACACCGGCGCTGTCCGCGATCATCCTGCCCGCGCATGTCGAGGAAACCGAGACCAGGGTGATGCGGATCCTGCACCGGTTGTACTCGCCGTTGCTGCGATGGGCGGTCGCCAACCGCAATATCGTGCTCGGAGGTGCGGTCGGTCTCGTGCTGATGACGGTGGCGCTCAGCCGGCTGCTCGGCCTCGAATTCCTGCCGAAGCTGGAAGAGGGCAATCTCTGGATACGCGCCACGCTGCCGCCGACCATCTCGCTCCAGGAAGGCAATTCCTACGTCAACGAGATGCGCAAGCTGATCCGCGCCCGGCCCGAGGTCGAGTCCGTCGTGTCGCAGCACGGCCGTCCCGACGACGGCACCGACGCCGCCGGCTTCTTCAACGCCGAGTTCTTCGCGCCGCTGAAGCCGATCAGCGAATGGCCGGGTACCCGCGACAAGGAGGAACTGACCGCGCAACTGCTCAAGCAGCTCGACGATCGCTTCCCGGGCGTCGAGTTCAATTTCTCGCAATATCTCCAGGACAACGTCTCCGAAGCCGTATCCGGCGTGAAGGGCGAGAACTCGATCAAGCTGTTCGGCAGCGACCTTCAGGCGCTCACCGACACCGCCAACAAGATCAAGTCGGTGCTGGCCACGGTGCAGGGCGTCACCGACCTTGCGGTGTTCACTTCGCTGGGGCAGCCGACCGTCCAGATCGACATCGACCGCGCCAAGGCGGCGCGTTACGGCCTTGCGCCGGGCGACATCAACGCCACCATCAAGGTGGCGATCGGCGGCGACACCGCGGGCGATCTCTACGAATCCGGCTCCGATCGTCACTTCCCGATCATCGTCCGCCTCGCGCCGGAATATCGCCGCAGTGCCGAGGCGATCCAGAATTTGCGCATCGGCGCGCCCGGGCCGAACGGCACCGTCACGCAGATTCCGCTGAGCGAGGTTGCCACCATCAGCCTCGTCTCGGGCGCGGCCTACATCTATCGCGAGCAGCAGGAACGCTATCTGCCGATCAAGTTCTCGGTGCGCGAGCGCGACCTCGGCAGCGCCATCAGCGAGGCCCAGCAGAAGATCGCCGAACAGGTGCAGCTGCCGCCGGGCTCGCGCATGGAATGGGTCGGCGAGTTCGGCAACCTCCAGGACGCGATCCGGCGGCTGTCGATCGTGGTACCGATCTCGCTGGCGCTGATCGGCGTGCTGCTCTGGTTCAATTTCGGCTCGATGACCGATACGCTGCTCGCGATGAGCGTGATCCCGATGGCGATCTTCGGCGGCGTTCTGGGGCTGTTGATATCAGGCACGGCATTCAGTGTGTCCGCGGCGATCGGGTTCATCGCGCTGTTCGGCATCGCGGTGATGGACGGCATCATCATTCTGTCGCAGTACAACCAGCTGATCGAAGAGGGCATGGACCGCATGAGCGCGGTGGTTCGGACCGGCGAGCTTCAGCTCCGGCCGGTGCTGATGACCTGCGTCGTCGCCGGTGTCGGGCTGCTGCCGGCGGCGCTGTCCGAGGGGATCGGTTCGCAGGTGCAGAAGCCGCTCGCGGTCGTCGTCGTCACCGGCATGATGCTGGCGCCGATCGTGATCCTCGTGACCTTGCCGGTCCTGATCTCGTTCTTCTCGCGCCGTGCGCGCTGACCGTCAAAATCCGTAGAGTCGTGCCGGGTTGTCGACCAGGATCTTCTTGCGCACATCGGCGTCCGGTGCCCACACCGAAAGCTGGTTGAGCAGGCGACCGTCGTCGATCTGATAGAGCGGCGCGATGTCGGTGGGCTTGCGTCCCTCGACATGGCTCGAATCCGGATGCGGCCAGTCGGTGCCCCAGACGATGCGGTCCGCATTCGCCGCGATCAACGCCCGTGCATAGGGCACCATGTCCTGATAGTCGGGCGCGAGCTTCGACGAGCGATAGGCGCCGGAGATCTTCACATAGGCCTTGCCGGATTTGACGAGCGCGACGAGATCGGAGAAGCCGGGTTGCTCCAGGCCCAGCGACGCTTCGAGTCCGCCGAAATGGTCGAATACGACGGGTACCGGCGCGCTATCGACGAGGTCCTTGATCGCCGAGATCATGGCAAGCGTGGTGTAGAGCTGTACGTGCCAGCCGCGCGCCTTCATGCGCTCGACTGCGGCGGTGAAGCGCGTCCGGCCGACGTTGGGGTCGTTGACGCCGCCGGTCGCGAGATTGAGGCGCATCCCCCGGAAGCCGTCCTGCTGCATCGTATCGAGCTGTGCTTCCGTCGTCTTGTCGTCGATCACGGCGACCCCGCGCGCGGTCGCGCCACGCGCCTTCATGCCGAATAGCGTCGAGGAATTGTCGGTGCCATAGACGCTCGGCGTCACGATCACCACACGCTCGATATGCAGCGCCTTGTGTAGCGCGGCCATTTCCTCGGGGCTCGCCGGCTCCGGCGTATAGACGCGTCCGGCGAAGAACGGAAATTTTTCGACATCGCCATGGATATGGGTGTGACAGTCGCAGGCGTGCAGCGGGACCTCGAAATTGACCGGCGTGGCGGGCTGCGAGGCACGTGCGTGGGCTTTGTTGGTCATGGCTGCTCCGGCGGCAAGGGAGGCGAACAGGACGCCGCGTCGGCTGAGCATGGTTTCTCTCCCTGCTTCGTTATTTGAACGACGATGCCAGGACAGTATCACATCAGCCTGGCAGCCACTGCACTTCGCTGCATAGCTGCTCGACGAGGTGCGCAACCGGGCATGAGCCGTCGACGCGCGTGATCGGGCAGGGAAACCGAAGGCGTTGCGTTGCGAACCGCTACTGCCCCGACGGCGTGCGCAGCCCGTGCCAGGCGTCGCGAACCTGATGGTAGTGCACCTCGGGCAGATAGTCCGGCGTATTCAGGCTCAGCGTCTTGACGTCGAGATGACCGATGGCGCTGAGCAGCGTGTAGGAGGCGATGACGCGGTCGCGGTTGGCGCCGATCAGGCGGGCCTTGGCCTGGATCAGATCGGCCTGCGAGTTCAAGACATCGACGGTGGTGCGTTGTCCGCCGGCGGCCTCGCGCTGCACGCCCTGGAGCGCGACGGTCGCGGCCTTCACTTCGGATTCCGAGGCCGACACGGTGATCTTGGCGCCTTCATTGGCAACCCAGGCGCTCACGGCCGCCGTGCGCGCCTGGTTGCGGACCTGGTCGAGCACGAGCCGGCTCTGCGCCGTGATCTCCTTGGCCTGCCGGGTCTGCGCGGCGGCCTGGCCGCCGTCGTAGATCGGCGCGGTGATGTTGGCGACGATCGAGGCTTGGTCCTCGGCGAAGGTGCCGAGCGTCGGATCGTTGTTGCGGCTCTTGCTGGCGCTGCCCTGGATCGTGGCGCTCGGCAGCAGGGTGCCTTCGGCGATGCGGATGTTGGTGGAGGCGACATCGACGTCGAAGCCGGCGGCCATCACCGCCGGATGCTGGCGGATCGCCATCGTCATCGCGTCTTCGCGGCTCTTCGGCAGATAGCGATCGACCGCCTCGGCGGGCCGCAGCTGCGACGGCGCATTGCCGATCACCTGCGCGTAGGTCGCCTGGCTGATCGCAAGCGAGACTTCGGCCGCGTTGAGATCGGCAAGGCCGCGGTTGAGGCGCGCTTCGGCCTGTGCGCTGTCGGTCGGCGTGACATCGCCGGCGTTGAGGCGGCGCTGGGTGACCGAGAGCGTCTCGCGCAGGAAGGCGACGTTGGAACGCTGCGCCTCGACCAGCGACTGGTTGGCGAGCACGTTGGTGTAGGCGGTGACCGCATCGAGCAGCACGCCCTGGCCCACATTGCGCAGCGCCTCACGGCCCGACTGCACCTGGAGCTCGGCGGCCCGCACGTTGTTGGCGGTGCGGAAGCCGTTGAACAGGGTCTGCGTCACGGTGACGCCGATGATCCATGGCTTCAGATTGCCGGTCTGGATGGTGTTGTCGGGCAGCAGATTGCGCACCGATTGCAGGCCGGCGCTGAGGCTCGCCACGATCTGCGGCCGGTAACCGGCGAGGGCCTGCGGCACGTTCTCGTCCGTGGCGCGTTGTCGCGCACGTTCGGCATTGAGCTGTGGATTGGTCTGGTAGGCCTTGGCGAGTGCCTCCGGCAGGGCTTCGGCCCAGGCGGCGGAGGGCAGGGCGCAGCACAGCACCAGCGCAGTCCATGTCGTAAGCGCAGGACCCGCGCCTGATCGATGCCGCGTCATCTCGCGACCAGCTCTGGCGGTACGCCCAATCATGTAATCCCGCTTAACCCGGCTGTCCGCCCCCGCCGACGGTGGCCTCTTAACTGTTTAACCAGCCGAGGTCCCGCAGGCAAACTGCCGCGGGGATAACCCCCATGAAATCCGTGCTTGTTGCAGCTTCGTCACAGGGATTCCGTGGGAACGCGGTCGAGCCTTACACCAGCCTGACCGTGCGCCGGATTACCTGTTCTTGTTCACCGGCTTGCGCTTCTCGATGAACGCCGCCATGCCCTCGGAGCGGTCCTCCAGCGCGAAGGTCGAGTGGAACAGGTTGCGCTCGACGCTCATGCCCTCGGCAAGCGTGGTCTCGAAGGCGCGGTTCACCGCTTCCTTGGCCATCGCGGCCGCAGGGCGCGACATTGCGGCGATCTTCTCGGCCGCCGCCATCACCTCCTCCATCAGCTTGTCGGCGGGCACGATGCGGCTGACGAGGCCGCTTCGCTCGGCTTCCGCCGCATCCATCATGCGGCCGGTGAGGCAGAGGTCCATCGCCTTCGACTTGCCGATCGCGCGCGTCAGGCGCTGGGTACCGCCGATGCCGGGAATGGTGCCGAGCGTGATCTCGGGCTGGCCGAACTTGGCGGTGTCGGCGGCGATGATGAAATCGCACATCATGGCAAGCTCGCAGCCGCCGCCGAGCGCATAGCCGGAAACAGCGGCGATGGTCGGCTTGCGGCAGCGCGCGATGCGGTCGCCGCCGATCGCGGCAAAATCCTCGGAGAACATGTCGATGAAGCCCTTCGGCTGCATCTCCTTGATGTCGGCGCCGGCGGCAAAGGCCTTCTCGCTGCCGGTCACGATGATGCAGCCGATGGCGTCATCGGCCTCGAGATCGTCGACTGCAGCTGCGATCTCGCGGAAGACGCCGAAGGAGAGCGCGTTGAGCAGCTTCGGCCGGTTCAGCTTGATGATGCCGACCGCGCCTTTGCTTTCGACGATGATGTGTTCGAACGTGCTCATGCTCCACCCACGCTTTTGATCAGGCGGGCAATGTGCCCGCTGGCGCGGTGGGCTTCAAGGGGGCTAAGGGCCGCCGGAACACACAGCGGGATACGCGTTCCGGTGGCGGTCTCGCAAGCCAGACATCAGGCCAGGAATCCGGTCTAGGAATTCAGGCCAGCGCTCACGCCATGAACATGCGCGCCGCGGACGCCAGCGTCAGCAGCGTGCCGACGCCGATGAAGATCTTGCCGATCAGGGAGCTCTGGTCCCAGGCCGAGCTCTGCTGGCTGCTGGCCATCACCGGTGCCGGCCGGGGCTGCGCCTCGGTTGCGGCGATTACCGCCTTCTGCGCCGGTGGGCTGTCCTGTTGCGCGGCGCGGTCAATGTCGTTGAGCTGATCAGGGGCGACGACCTGATTCTCGGGGGGCTGGCTCTCGCCATTCGCAGCGTTGGTATTATCAGCCGCTGCCTGGACATTGCCGTTGGCGCGGTCCGTCATGGCGGAGGCCGCTGCCGCAGTCGGGGTATCGGCGGCGGCGAGCTGCGCATTGGCGTTCGCGACCGCTGGCGGCATCTGGCTCAAGGCCGCCGCGCCGGTGTCGGCCTTGGCGTCGGCTTTCGGCTCGTCCTTTGCGGGAGCATCAGTCTTGTCGGCCGATTTCTGCGCCGTCTTGCTGCTGCCGTTGCGGCGAGACTCGTGGCGTCGGTGCTTACTCGGCTTGGCCGCATCGGCCTGCTTGCCCGCGCTGTCCGATTTGCTTGTGGCTGGGGCTGGTGCCGCCTGTGCAAGACCTCCCTGTACAAGGCCGCCGAACAGCAACAAAAGGCCGGCCAGAGCAATCAGGGCCGCGCGCCCGCTGGCTTTCATCATGGTGATGATCTCCCCAATTCCGCCCGTCCCGGGAGCGAACAGAGACCCTGGGGCGTGACGACAGCGGGGCAGAAAATGGGAATCTTCGGGCTACTCCGGGCAAAACCGGGGCAAACCGGCACCCATGGAGCCAGCCGCCGGGTGCGGGACGCACCGATCTCTGTTATGAGCCGTCGCAGACGTTGACGGCCGGATCGGTCGCGAGGTTTAGGTTGATCACGAATTCGTGATCCTGCCGGGCTCGCGTAACAAATTGAACGAACGGCCGAATTGCTTGGTGAGGGGCGCGCGTGCGCGGACGTGAGGACGAATGGACCGGCCTGATGCGGTCGGCCATGGCAGGCGATGATGCGGCGTATCATCGCCTGTTGAGGGCGGTTACGCCCGTGCTGCGCGCGGCCGCCAGGCGAGGCCTGGCCCGGGCAGGCCAGCCTCCCGACCAGGCAGAGGATATCGTGCAGGAGATTCTGTTGGCGGTGCATCTGAAGCGTCACACCTGGGACAGCGAAGCTCCCTTCGCTCCCTGGCTGTTTGCCATCGGCCGCAACAAGCTGATCGACGCGCTGCGCCGGCGCGGCAGGCGCGTCTTCGTCAACATCGACGATTTCGCCGAAACCCTGCCGGGCGAGGCGCCCGAGGAAACGGCCTCCGCGGGCGAGGTCGCAGCCCAGCTCAACACCCTGCCGCAGCGCCAGCGCGACGTGCTGCAGTCGATCGCGGTCGAGAGCGCCTCGATCAAGGACACGGCGACGAAGTTTTCGATGAGCGAGGGCGCGGTACGGGTCGCACTCCATCGCGGACTTGCGGCGCTGACGACCAAACTGCGGGACCACTAGTCATGGACACCGATCAACTCATCCGTTCGCTCGCAGCCGACAACACTCATCACGCGCCGCGCGTCGGCGCCGTGCTGACCATGGCACTGCTGGTGGCTGCGCCCTTGTCGATCCTGATCTTCGCGACGTTCCTCGGCGTGCGGCCGGACGTGATGACGGCCATGCACAACCCGTTCTTCGACATGAAGTTCGCGGTGACGCTGTCGCTCGCGATCCCCGCGATCATCGTCAGCCTGCATCTGTCGCGTCCCGAAGCCCTGCTGCGTGGTTGGGGCTGGCTGCTCTTGCTTCCGGTCGGGCTGCTCGCAGTTGCGATCGGCAGCGAGGCGATGATGGCCCCGGCCATGCCGATGACGATGCGCTTGATGGGCAAGAACTCCAGGGTATGCCTGGTCGCAATTCCGGCGATGTCGCTGCCGCTGCTTGTGGGCGCGCTGTTCGGCCTGCGCCACGGCGCGCCCTCGCACCCCGCGCTGGCCGGAGCGCTCGCCGGCCTGGTGTCGGCCGGGCTTGCCGCGACGCTCTACGCCTCGCACTGCACCGACGATTCGCCCCTGTTCGTCGCGACCTGGTACACGCTCGCGGCGGCGTTCGTCACGGCCATCGGCGCGTTGGTGGGATCCAAAGTTCTGCGCTACTAGCGCCGGCGTCACGCCACCGGCGTCGCACCCAGCTGCATGCGGTGGAAGCGCAGCACCTGCTGCGCGGTCGAGCTGCGCAGGGCCTCGTAGCCGTCGCGCAGCGTCAGCATGTCGGTCTGCGAGCCGCCGGAGAGCTTCTCGCGCATCGCGATGATGGCGCGCACGCTTGGCCAGGACATGCCCGCGACCTTGGCGAGGATCATCACGCCCTCGGTGCGGCTTTCGATCATCATGGTCTCGGCAGTCTCGACCGCGACGCCCGCGAGCGCCGCGAGCCCCGCATTGGTTTCGTCGAACTTGCCCTGCTCGGCGAAACTGGTGACCTGTAATTCGTTGAGACGGCCGTCCTCGTGCAGCGACCTCACCAGCGCGCGCGCCATCTCGGTCTGCTTCGTCATGGCGGCGGCGCGGACCCGCTGAGCCACTTCCTGGATCACGCTCGACACTTCGTTCGCGAGTTCCGGATGCGCGGCCTCGAGCTTTCTGCGTACGCTCAGGGAGGCCTTCGCGATTAGCTTCAAATAGTGATGGCGCGGCAGGTCCGGCCGCTGGCCTATGCAGGTGGCGAGGTCGTCGTCGCGTTCGGCGCGGGTGACGAGATCGGTGAGGCTTCCCTCGGAGAGCCGCGCGCCCGGATTGCCGACGGTCGACTGCACCACGTCCTCGTTGCCGCGCGTCAGCAGCACGTCGGTCAGCGCTTCCGACAGCACCCGCCGCAGCGAGATCGCCTTGAGATGCGCTTGGCCCCTCGTGCGCGCGATCTCGATCAGGGTCGTCTCGTCCAGCCGTTCCGATTTCGACAGCACGGGGCCGGAGACCTCGATGACCTCGTCGAGCGCGAGCGTGCGCATGATTTTCGGCGGCGCGGCCGCAATCGGTGCGAGGCGGTCGGCGAGCAGTGCTTTGGCCGAGGTCTCGATCTGCTCGATCAGGCACTGGAACACGTCGTCGAACACGCGGATGTGGTCGTCGGAATAGTCCACCGCGTTGCCCACGAACAGATCGGTGACGCGGCGCAGCGTCTCGACCCGGCGCGCGACGGTGCCGTGCGAGAGCGCGGCCTGCAGTTCCTCGAGCAAATTCTCGGATGTTTTGGCGGATCTGGATCTCATGGCCCTGTCCTGGAGCGCTCGGTCCGGCGGCGGCTTCTGTCGCAGCGGGAAAAAATGGATTGGTCAGGTCGTTGCAATGCGGTTGCGCCCTTGCGCCTTGGCGGAATAGAGCGCGCGATCGGCGCGCGCGAGAAACGTGTCGGCAGTATCGACGTCGCGCAGCGTCACGACGCCCGCGGAAATGGTCACGTGCATATTCGGGGAAAATGCGCTCCAGTCGAGATCGGCGACGATGCCGCGCAAGCGCTCGAGCATGCGCTGTGCGGCGTCACCCGAGGTGTCCGGCAGCAGCAGCAGGAATTCCTCGCCGCCGTAGCGGCCGAAGCTGTCGGCCGGGCGGATATTGGCGAACATGGTGATCGCGAAGGTGCGCAGAACCTCGTCGCCGACGGGGTGGCCGTGGGCGTCGTTGATGCGCTTGAACCAGTCGAGATCGATCAGCGCGATCGCGCAAGGCGTCGATGCCTGCCGCGACTTCTCGATCTCCGCGTCGAGAAGCCGCATGATGCAGCGGCGGTTGTAGGAACCGGTGAGCTCGTCGAGCTCGGCCAGCTCCTCGATGCGCTGATAGGCATCCTTCAGCTCGATGCTGCGCCGGTACAGGATCTTGCGCAGGGTGGCGCCGAACAGGCCGAGGAAGGCGCACTGGCCGATCACCAGCACGAAGCAGAGCATCGCGGCGGTTCGCTCCAGGCGGTTCGCAACCGGCAGTCCGATCGGCAGGTCCGAGCCGAGGAAGACCAGAGCGAGCCCACCGGTGGCAAGGCCCCAGGTGAGCATCGCCTGGCTCGAGGTCATCCGCAGCGTGCCGAAGGCGAAGATCAGAAACAGCACCGCGATGAACGCGATCCCGACCGTGGGCACGGCGAGCAGGAACACCAGCTGCACCGCCATATGCGCCGAGATCTGGAAGACGGTGAGGTAATGATCCTCGAACCGGTCGCCGAAGCCGGCTTCCGACAGCACGGTGAACGTCCCGATGATCAGAAGGCCGCCGAGCCAGAACAGCGACGGAACGGCCATGGAGACGGCGCCGGCATAGGCGTAGAGCAACAGGACCGAGGCACCCAGCGAATAGCTCGCCACCTGGCCGATATACATCTGGCGGCGCTGCCGGGCCCGGCGCGCCAGCACTTCGGGGGCCGCGGCCTCGGGAGAGAGGACGAGATCCGCGACCTCAGCGGCATTCCTCTCGGGAAAGGACGTCGCGGCCGTGCTCATGGTCCCGCCAATGGTGATGTCAGCGTAAAAATCTACGTGGCAAGCCTTTAGGTTTGGTATCCTTTGAAACCGAATCCGAACTGTGCAGCGCAGAACAGGGTGGCAGGCTCGGGGGAGAATTTTTGCCGGCGACCGGGCATCTGTTTGCGATGCGATCGAGCCTAAGCCGGGCTTGGCGAGACATATGTCGTGCAGGACTGCTATGGAACCGGACGAGGTCGGCCTGTGCCGGACAGGCATTCCGCAGGGAAGTATCGCAGTATTATGTTACCTATCTGGATGAAGGCGGCCGACGGCCGCGGGTGGGACGAGAAAAATACGCGTATGTGGGTTGGATCACACAGGCGCCCGTATGACTGCGGTACCGTGAACAATTTTGCCCCCCCTGTCGAACCGTCCGCCGCGCCGACCCGACCAACTTTGCGAGACGGGCATTGAGTGTGACACAGGCGGCTTCGGACGAGGTCCTGATCGCTAGGATCGCTCAAGGTGACCGGCTCGCCATGCAGGTGCTGTACGGGCGGCACCATGTCAGGGTGTATCGTTTCGGGCTAAGGCTCGTGCGGGACGAGCAGGCGGCGGAAGACCTCATCAGCGAGGTGTTTCTCGACGTCTGGCGTCAAGCCGGCAAGTTCGAGGGTCGATCCGCCGTTTCTACCTGGCTGCTGGCAATCACCCGGTTCAAGGCCCTGTCTGCGCTCCGGCGCAGGAAGGATTTTGAACTGGACGAAGACGCCGCCAACGCGATCGAGGATACGTCCGACAATCCGGAAACGGCGGTGCAGAAGAAAGATACCAGTGCTGCGTTGCGGGAGTGTCTGACGGGCCTCTCGCCGGACCACCGGGAAATCGTCGATCTCGTCTACTACCACGAGAAGTCCGTGGAAGAGGTGGCCGAAATCGTCGGGATACCGGAGAACACTGTGAAGACGCGCTTGTTCTATGCGCGCAAGAAATTGGCCGAACTGCTGAAGGCAGCCGGCGTTGAGCGAGGCTGGCCATGATGGCTTTGAGCAAGAAGATGCTGGAGCAAGAGCCCGGTGAAATTGAACTGCTGCTGCCGTGGCACGCTGCCGGCACGCTAAACGCGCGCGATGCGCGGCGGGTCGAGGAAGCGCTGGCGCGCGACCCCGAGCTCGCCAGGCAATATGCGGCGATCCGCGGCGAGTACGAAGAGACCATCCATCTGAACGAGAGCCTCGGGGCGCCCTCGGCGCGCGCGATGCAGAAACTGTTCGCGGCGATCGACGCCGAACCGGCGCGGGCGAGCAGCTCGCTGCCGCTGTCGGCGCGCATCTCGACCTTCTTCGCGAGCCTGTCGCCGCGCACGCTGGCGTGGTCGGCGGGCCTCGGTGCCATCGCGCTGATGCTGCAGGCCGGAATCATCGGCGCCGTGCTGATGAAGAACCAGCCTGCGACTTTCCAGACAGCTTCGCTCTCGACCAGCGGTCCGATCACACGCGAACTCGGCACGGCTGTTCCGCCGGCGCGCGCGCTGGTGCGCTTCACGCCCGAGGCCCGCGTCGGCGACATCACCGCGTTGCTCGACAGCTACCAGGCCTCGATCATCGGCGATGCCAAGGGCGGCATGTTCCGCCTCCAGTTCGACAAGGCGATGAGCCGGGACGAACTCGCTTCGCTGCTCGGCAGGATGCAGCGTGAGAAGTTCGTCAACCTCGCCGTCGCGGCGCCCTAACGCGCCGCTGATCCGATGACAGGCAAGACCGAGAGCAAGTCCGAGAGCAGGGTGCCCGCCGGAGGCTACGCTTCATCGGTCGGCGCCGCGCTTCTGATCGCTGCCTGTCTCGGCGTCGAGGTTGCGCAGGCGCAGGCGATCATGCGCACGCCGACGATCAGCGTGCCCACGCGAACGCCGACCATCTCTCCGAGCATCGCCTCGCGCGTCGGTCCGACGGTCTCGGCCAGGGCGGTATCCGTCGATCGCGGCCCGCGGACGATTGCGACCATTCCCCAAACCACGACGTCGCGCCTGCGGCCGACGACGGTGCAGCCTTATGCGCGCTATTCGCCGAACCTGTATCCGGCCTGCACCGCGCCCTATCGCGATGCCGCCGGCGAATGCCTCGCGCAGCCGAATGCAGGCGGCGGTGACCCTGGCAAACCCGTCAAGAAGAGCGCCGGCAAAGGCCGCGGCAATGCCACGCCGGCCGCCGCCAATCTGCAGAGCTTCGCCAACGAATTCCTGGCCGAGATCGACGGAGCAATGTCGGCCGGTGATGCCGACGCGCTGGCCCGCCGGCACGGCCTGACGCGAATCTCGTCGGAGAGCTTCCCGCTGATCGGCGCCACGTTCGGTCTGTTCCGCATCACGGATGGCCGGCCGTACGAGACGGTGCGGCGCGAATTTGCGACCGACGGCAGCGTGCGCTCGGTCCAGCCGAACTTCCGCTATATGCTGCAGGACCAGAAATCGACGCCCCCTCGCGAAGGCGATCCTGCGCAATATGTCCTGACGAAACTCCGCCTGCCGCAGGCGCATACGCTGGCGCACGGCGCCAACGTCACGGTTGCCGTGATCGACTCCGGCATCGACACCAGGCATCCCGAACTCGCCAATTCCATCGCCGACAATTTCGACGCGCTCGGCAGCGCGGAGGGGCCCCACGTCCACGGCACCGGCATCGCCGGCGCCATCGTGGCGCATGACCGACTGATGGGCAGTGCGCCCGAGGCGCGCATCATCGCGATCCGCGCGTTCGGCGGCGCCAATGGCGGCGCCGAGAGCTCGTCCTACATCATCCTGCGGTCGCTGAATTACGCCGCCGAGCACGGCGCGCAGATCGTCAATATGAGCTTCGCCGGTCCAAAGGATGCCGTGATCGAGCGGGCCATCGCGGCGACCGCCGCACGCGGTCTCGTGCTGATCGCTGCCGCCGGCAATGCTGGCGCGAAATCGCCGCCGCTCTATCCGGCCGCCAATCCCAACGTGATCGCCGTCAGCGCGACCGATCAGCAGGACAGGCTCTTCACTGCGTCCAACCGCGGCAATTACATCGCCGTCGCGGCGCCGGGTGTCGACATCTTCCTGCCGGCGCCGGACGGCAAGTACCAGATGACGTCGGGAACCTCGTTCTCGGCCGCCTATGTTTCCGGCGTCGCGGCGTTGCTGCTCGAGCGCAACTACGCCTTGAAGCCGGAAGCGCTGCGCATGACGCTGGCGAAGACCGCGCGCGATCTCGGCTCCCCCGGGCGCGACGAGCTTTTCGGCGACGGCCAGGCCGATGCATTTGCCGCGGTCATGGCTGTTCCCGCCGACAGCGCCACGCCCGTTGCGGCTGCGTCGGGTACAACAAAACGTGAAGATGCCGCCAAGCGTCGCGAGGAGCCCAATAGCCGCGCGATCGAACAACCTTCATTGTCGAGCGCAGACGATAAAGCCACGGTTTCTCAGGCGGATAGGCCGGCGACGCGATAGCGCCTGCGGCAAAGATGCGCGCGTTGCGAAGGTCAAAAAATCGAACGCGGCATTGAACGTTCACCCGGCTGCCACGACCAAATTATGTGGGAGCGGTCATCCCTCCCCATCAGTCATATTAGGCGCGAGCGCCCATCCACCCCAAGCGCCCATATGGCTCGACCCGTCCGGTTGTCCCCCCGGACGGGTCTTTTCTTTTCAGAGCACTTTCGAGCGAAGTGGAGTCCGGTCGCGGGACGAGGGCGCGTCAAACGAGAAGCCAGAGCTTCCGATCTGGCTCAATCAGACGAAGCTCTGGGTGTCTGGCTCTTTGCGGCGTCGCGCGCGTTCAGCGTGCGGTTGAAAGATAGCCGCGGCATCCTTGGCGTTGGTCCGCGCGGCACGCCGCAAGTCCGCTATGCTTGCGCGAAGCTTGACTCGAAAACACGGCAAATCTCCGCACGACTACGGTGATTGACGTCCAAAGCCGTGTCGTTGCTGGACAAGTCAAAACTTTTCCACAAAATATTCATGTCGCCTCCAAATTGATTCGTGTGCGTTGCGTCCCCCGCGTCCGTGTTTTCCCTGACGGGCTGGTCCATGACACATCGCCAAGAGTCTAACTGCGCGTCTGCGCGTGCCGTGCTTGCTGGCCGCGACGTCGCGGCGCGCTGGTGCGCTCTCGCCGAGCAGCGCCTGCAACATCTCTCCGAAATGTTCGAGACCGGCCGCTGGCGCCGTTATCATTCCGAGATCGCATTCCTCGAAAACATTCAGGAAGCCAAGCGCGCCGTCCAGACCTGGCGCGCGCTGGCGACCGGTGCCGATGTCGCCGAGGCCGCTGCAAGCGTGACGCCCGCATTCGGCTGGTCACCGGCGACCATGCCCCGGGTGTTCCCGCGCGAGGAGCAGGCGGAGATCGTGCAGTCCGAGACTTTGCAGTTCAAGACCCTGCAGCCAAAGGCCGTCCACATCGCCCCCGAGACCGCCGTGCCGGTCAGGCTCGACCCGAAGCCGGACGTTCACGCCGAGATCACCGAACCGCCGCTTGCCCCGCCTGCCGCCTCCGCCGCAATGGCGTCTTTTATTGCGCCTGCCGAGATGCCGCCGCTCAAGGCTCCCGCGGCGAGGGCACCTTTCATCGCATCTGCCGTGAGGTCGCCGCTCGCGGCGCCTGCCGCAACGGCGCCATTCACCGCGCCTGAAGTGAGGCCGCCGCTCGCGGTCGCTGCAGCGAAGCCGCCGAAGACCGCGCCTGCCGCGATGGCAGCCCTCCTGCCCCAGTTCGCCCCGCCTGCCGAGGAAATCGTCGCAGCCCCCGAGCGCGTCGTCGAATTCACCTTCAGCCTCGACGGCCTGGAAGCCAAGTACCCACTGCTCAGGAACGCATTCTAGCGTCTGGCGGCCAAAGGCGAGGGGCGGGCTTTAGCGCCGAACCGCATTGCCGCCGACCATCACCTGCGCGAATCGCTGCGCGCCGTCGGCTGACAGATCCGACGTCACCGCGCGCGCATGGTCCAGGCCGACGACGGCGCCGCGCGGGGTTTCGGAGATCATGTTGTTGTTGACCAGCGCGATGCCTGCGCCCGGCACGACGGAGACGCCGACGCCCGCCAGCGCCTTGCGGATCACGTTACCGGTGATCGCAACGTCGCGCAGATATTTGCCCCAGCCGGCGACGATGCCGTAGGACGGCGCGTTCTCGATCACATTGCCGGTCACGGCTGAATCCGCCTCGATGTAGATGCCGACGCCCGCGTCGTCGTCGGGCGCGGTGCCGATCGGTCGTTTCGGGATCAAATTGCGGATGATGTTGCCCTGGACCACCGCGATGCGGCCGCCTTCGTTGAAATTGCAGACGGAGACGCCGACGGCGGCGCCGTCCACGGTGTTGTTGGCGATCACCGCGGCCTCGAACGCGAACTCGGAATAGAGCGCGACCTCGCGCACGTCGCTGACGCTGTTGCCGGTGATGTGGATGTTCGAGGCCGAATTGCCGCGCACCGCGGAGTAATCGCAGTTTCTGATGCGGTTGCCGCGCACGATCACGTTGCCGGCGCGAAAGGCGTTGATGGCGTTGCCGTACTGACCGGAGCCGCCGGGACCGGCCTTGATGTTCTCGATCCGGTTGTCCGCGACCAGCGTGCCGTCGTCGCCGATCGCACCGCGCAGGATCTCGATGCCGTTGTCGTTGGTGCCGATGATCGTGTTGCGGGACACGCTGAGCCCCCTGGCGTCGAACGACACCACCGCGGTCACCGCGATGCCGGTGAAGATGTTGCCTGAGATGTCGCCGGAGACCTGCTCGAGCCAGATGCCGCTGCCGCCTGAGTTCGCGATCTCGCAATCGGCGATGCGGATGTCGCGTCCGCCGAGCACATGGATCAGCCCGCGACGCGTCGGCAGCGGAATGTTGCCGCCGTCGAAGGTGATGCCGGTGAGGCCGATGGAGTCCGAACCGTCGCTCTGGATCGCCGAAGCGCCGCCGGTGAAGACGAGTTTTGTCGCGCCGCGCACGCCGATCAATTGTGCGCCGTTCGGCAGCCGCAACAGCCCGGTGCGATAGACGCCGGGCGGTAGCGCCAGCGGCATCTGCGCCTGCGCCGCTTCGTCGATCGCACGCTGCAGCGCGCGGGTCTGATCTTCGCTGCTGCCGGGCCGCACGCCGTATTGCGTGGCGTCGCGGCCCAGCAGGGACGTCAGCGGCGCCGCGCGCGCGGCATCGGCCGGCATGGCGAGCGCGCCGGCGATGCCTGCGGTCGAAGCTCCGATGAGATGACGGCGATTGAGGTCCATGACGCGTCCTCCGGCGGACGCGGGCGTCCGCGACCGACTAGGTAACGCAGGGCGGGCGGGGGCGCGGGGATTGTTTGCGGTAGGGTTAAATGTTTACGCCAGCGAAGGTGCCGTAGCGTGGGCAAAGCGTAGCGTGCCCACCATTGAACGGCAGATCGGAACGAGATGGTGGGCACGGCGCAAGTGCGCCTTTGCCCACCCTACGAGACCTCTGTGTTCCGCGATTTCCTTGCCAACCCCACCATCTCCATCAGCATGGCCTCGCCTGCGTCCACCAGCTCCTCCAGCGTGATCCGGGCTGCGCCCTTGCGCCGCACCGCGCCGCCGCGCGCGAGCAGGGGAATGTGGATGAAGGCCGCAAGCTGCGGCCCGCCGGCGCGCACATTCTCGATCGCGCGCCAGCTCAGATAGTTGCAGAGATAGGCACCGGCATCGCGCGAGGGACGCGCGTCGATGCCGGTGAGGCGCGCGGCGCGCAACAGCCTTGCGGTGTGCGGACCGAAATTCATGGCGTCGGCGGTGCCTGCGATGCCGCGCTTGCGCGATCGGGTGTTGGCGGCGTCGGGCCAGAGCATGGTGACGGCGTTGCGCGCGCGGGTCTCGATGCGCAGGTAGGACGTGCGGGAGGCCAAGCCGAACATCAACAGCGCATCCGGCTTCACCTTCGCGAGCACATCAGGCAATTGCCGGTCGACCGCGGCATAGGTGACCGGGAAGATGTGGCTGTAGAGCGCGACATCATCGAGTGCCGGACGGCGCAGTTGCGCGAGCCGGGCGACCAGCGGCTGGGTCGGGTTATAGGGCGCGCCGGGGAACGGGCCGAAGCCGGTGAGGAGAATGCGGAACTTCTCGCTCATTTCAGCAACTCCAGGATCTGCTCGGCGGCGAGCGCCGGGGTGAGATGGCCGTCGGCGACTTCAGCCTCGATCTTCCGGACCTTGCTGCGAACCGAGGCCTCGCTGCGCAGCCGCGCCAGCATGCGCTGCTCCAGCATCGACCACATCCACTTCACCTGCTGCTCACGCCGCCGCGCGGCGAAGTCGCCCGAGGCGTTCATCGCCTTGCGGTGATCGAGAACCTTCTGCCAGAGGTCGGCGATGCCGGTGCCGGCCAGCGCCGAATACGTGACGACGGGCGGATGCCAATGCTCGGACTTCGGCGCCAGAATATGCAGCGCGCCGCGATAGTCGGCGGCGGTGATGTTGGCGCGCTTGAGATTGTCGCCATCGGCCTTGTTGATGGCGATCATGTCGGCGAGCTCGACCAGGCCCTTCTTGATTCCTTGCAATTCGTCGCCGCCTCCAGGCAGCATCAACGCGAGGAAGAAATCCGTCATGTCGCAGACGGCTGTCTCGGACTGGCCGATGCCGACGGTCTCGACCAGCACGACGTCGAAGCCGGCCGCCTCGCACAGCAGCATCGCCTCGCGCGTCTTGGCCGCGACGCCGCCGAGGGTGCCCGAGGACGGCGAGGGCCGGATGAAGGCATTGTCGGAGGCCGACAGCCGCGCCATCCGCGTCTTGTCACCGAGGATCGAGCCGCCGCTGCGCGCCGAGGATGGATCGACCGCGAGCACCGCGACCTTGTGATCCCGTTCGATCAGATGCGTGCCCAGCACGTCGATGGTGGTGGATTTACCGACGCCGGGCGACCCGGTGATGCCGACGCGAAACGCCTTGCCGGTGTCGGGAAGCAGCATCTGCACCAGCTCGCGCGCCAGCGCCTGATGGTCGCCGCGCCGGCTTTCCACCAGGGTGATGGCGCGAGCGAGGGCAGCGCGGCTGCCGGCGCGCAGCTCTTTGGCGAGGGTAGTGATGTCCAGCGAGGCCTTCTTCTCAGTCATGCCCTGCTTTACAACGCCGAGGCCGGGCAGGCGAGGGCCGCTCGCCCGGAATCACCTGCTCGTCGCCGCCGCCGTCTGCACCGGTTTCATCTTGCGCCAGACCCAGACCATCACCGGCCAGAGCAGGGCACCGATCGCCATCGCGGCGAGGATGGCGGCGACCGGTCGCTCGAAGAACGGCAGGATACTGCCATCGGACTTGATCAGCGAGGTCACGAAAGCCTGCTCCACCATGGTGCCCATGACGATGCCGAGCACCATCGCGGCTACGGGATAGCCGTTCGCCTCCATGACGTAGCCGATGATGCCGAAGGCGGCGACGGTAACGACGCCGAACATGTTGTTGCCGATCGCGAACGAACCGACCGCGCAGCACAGCATGATGACCGGCATGATGGCGGAGCGCGGCGCCAGCAGGATGTAGGCGGCGATCCGGATCATGGCGATGCCGAGCGGGATCATCATGATGTTCGCGATGATGAACATCAGGTAGATCGCATACATGCTCGACGCTTTCTCGGTGAACAGCGTCGGGCCGGGATTGAGGCCCTTCATGTAGAGCACGCCGATCGCGATCGCGGCGATGGTGTCGCCGGGGATGCCGAACAGCAGCGAGGGCACCCAGCCCGAGGCGATGCTGGCATTGTTGCTGGCGCCGGCCTCGACCAGGCCTTCGACATGGCCGGTGCCGAATTTTTCCGGCTCCTTGGAGAAGCGCTTCGACATCGCATAGGAGACCCAGGCGGCCATGTCGGCGCCGGCACCCGGCAGAACGCCGATGATGATGCCGACGATGTTTCCGCGCGTCATCTGCCAGTGATACTTCTTGGTTAGCTTCCACTGGCCGGCCATGATGCTTCCGAACTTGCGCCGCGGCAGCGGCGGGGGCTCGGGCGTCAGCATTGCGCGCATCACCTGCGCCACCGCGAACACGCCGACCAGCGCCGGGATCGGCTCGATGCCCCCGAAGAGATCGGTGAGGCCGAAGGTGAAGCGCGGCACGCCGCCGGGGTTCTCGATGCCGATGCAGGAGACCAGCAGGCCGAGGAACATGCCGGCGATCGCCTTCACAGGCGAAGAGCGCGCCACCAAGGTGGCGCACATCAGGCCGAGCAGCGCCAGCCAGAAATATTCGAAGGTCGAGAACGACAGCGCGATTTCGGCGAGCGGCGGCGCCAGGATCATCAGCGACAGCACGCCGGCGATGCCGCCGACGGCGGAGAACCACACGCCGGCACCTAACGCCAGCTCGGCCTGGCCCTTGCGCGTCATCGCGTAAGCTTCATCCGCGTAGGCAGCGGAGGCGGGCGTGCCGGGGATGCGCAATAGCGCGCCCGGAATGTCGCCGGAGAAGATCGCCATCGAGGACGCCGCGACGATGGTCGCGATCGCCGCGATCGGCGAGAGGTAGAAGGTGACGGGAACGAGCAGGGCGGTCGCCATCGTTGCCGACAGGCCCGGCAGCGAGCCGATCACGAGGCCGTACACGGAGGCCGCGAACATCGCGATGATGACCTCCCAGGTGGAGATCAGGGCAAACGCTTCAATCAGGGTCTTGAGCATGGGGAATTACCAGGGCGTCGGCAGCAGGCCGGCAGGAAGCGGCACACGCAGCAACTTGCCGAAGATGAGGTGAATGGCGAAGGGCGAGAGCGCCGCTAGCGGCAGCGCCAGCTTCCACTTCGCCCCGAGCGCGGTCGAGGTGACGTAGACCATGAGCGCCGCGGTGATGATGAAGCCGAGCCGGTCGGCGGCGACGACGTAGAACAGCAGCAGCGCCGGCGGCAGCAAGGCGCGCAGGCCGTAGAGCTTGCCTTCGAATTTTCCTTGCGGCGGTGGCGCGGCCGCCACCTGGCCGTCCTCCAGCGGGATCAGCTCTTCCTCCTCCTCGAAGGAGTGGCCGATTCCGAACACGATCGCGAGTCCGCACAGCGCGAGACCGCTGCCGATCACCAGCGGAAACACGTTGGGGCCGACCGGCTGGCCGGGCACCGGCGGCAGGATATAGCCGCCATAGGCAGCTGCCGCGCCAAGCACGACGAGAAACGATCCCGTGACGGAGTCGGGAAGACGCATGGGAAGAAGTCCTATGAAAGAAGTGCTCCCTCTCCCCGCGTACGGGGAGAGGCGATCAGAGCGCCGTAGTGTCTGGTCACGCCTTGCTGAGGCCGGCCGCTTTCATCGCTTCGCCCATCTGGGCGTCGCCCTTGTCCATGAAGCCTGCGAAGTGGCCGGCATCGCCCCAGACGGTGCCGAAGCCGCGATTGGTCATGAAGTCCTTGAACTCGGCGGAGTCGTAGACCTTCTTCAGCGCAGCGGTGAGCTTGCTCGCGATCTCCGGCGGCAGGTTCTTCGGTCCGGCAATGCCGCGCCAGGCGCCGGTTGCGTAGTCGATGCCCATCGCTTCCTTCAGCGTCGGCACGTCCTTGAAAACCGGGTTGCGCGCAGGGGCCATGATGGCAAGGCTCTTCGCCTTGCCGGCCTCGATGATGGCGCGCGCCTCCGGCACCGAGCATGTCGTGAGGTCGAGGCCGCCGGCGGCGAGATCCTGCATCGCGGGCGCCGCGCCGTTCGAGGGCACCCAGGCGACCTGGTTGGCGGGCAGGCCCATCGCCTGCATCCAGCCGACCAGCGCCAGATGCCAGATACCGCCCTGGCCGGTGCCGGACGCCTTGAACTTGCCGGGAGGCGCAGCCTTGATCGCCTCGGCGAGCTCCTTGACCGTCTTGTAGGGCGAGGAGGAGGAGACCTGGATGCCCGGGGGGTCCTCGTTCATCAGGGCCAGCGGCGTGTAGCTCTTCGGCGTCAGCTCGGTGAGGCCCTGCCAGTGCATCATCGAGATCTCGACGGTGAGCATGCCGATGGTGTAGCCGTCGGGCTGTGCGGTCGCGATGGCGCTATGGCCGACCACGCCGGAGCCGCCGGTGCGGTTGACCACGTTAAAGGGCTGGCCGAGATCCTTTTCCAGCAGCGCTGCGACGATGCGCGCGGTCGCATCGGTCCCGCCGCCCGCGCCCCACGGCACGATCACGGTGACCGGCCGGGCCGGATAGGCTTGTGCACGTGCGGGCTTGAAGCCTAAGGCGGCGGATGCGGCGACGGCGGCCGTTGAAGCCGCAAAGCTGCGGCGCGAAATCTTGGACATTGAATGCCTCCCAACGGCGCCCGTGATGTCGGGCGCTCTTGTCAATGGCGACATTCTAGTCGGCTTTGCAGGGCCGCCGCAAGGTAGCGCTACCAAGGAGATCGACATGTTGTGTGAAAGTTGGATGCCCATCGGATGGGCAGTCGGAAATCGGGTGGGTCTTGCCCGCGCAATTCGCCAACTTGAGCGCGCAACGAAAGTCAAAGGCAAGCTCTTGATGACCCAAGCCTATTACAGCGCCGTGCTGGATCGCCCGCTGGACGACGTCTGGTCGCTGATCCGCGATTTCAACAATTATCCCGCTTATATCGACGGCGTGAGCGAGAGCGCGATCGAAGACGACAAGCGCGGCGATGAAGTCGGCGCCATCAGGCGCTTCTGCTATCTCGGAAACTGGATCCGCCAGCGCCTGGTCGATCATTCGGACGAGCAGCGCACTCTCACTTATGCGGGTCTCGAAGCGCTGCCGTATCCGCAAGATGATGGAAGCCGGACGCCGGCGCCGACGCGCTATCAAGGCACCATGCAATTGCGCCCGATCATCGAGGGCAACCGTACCCTCATCGAATGGGCGGTCGTCCTCGATACCGAACCTGAGGATGCCGATCGCTGGCAGGCGCTATTCGCATCCTGGATTCCCGATTGGACGAACTCACTTGCGCGGACGCTGGCGCGATCCGGTTAGCGACCGGTAACGGCTCCTGGGCGTCGTCCTTCGGCCGCGCGCCGCCGAAAATGCGGGTGCCTTCCGCGGTGAGATACGGCTTCAGCGTCTCCCACGGCACGAAGGCGACATACTCGCCCTCGGCATAGGGACCGACGGCGTAGGGGGGATAGTGGAAGGTGAGGCCGGAGCTCTTGCCCGCTTCGGTCGACGGCGCCAGCGTCACCGCGCCGACCTTGAGCAGGCCCGGTTTCAGCTCCTTGAACCATTCGTCGGTGGCGGTCTCGCCGGCGTCGCGCTTCTTCTTCTCGGCTTTGAGCGAGGCGATGATGGCCTTCACCATCGCCTTCATTGTCGCGCCGTTGTCGGCTGTCTCGGTGAAGAACGGGCGGATCGAGATGCGCTTGTTGGCGGCCTTGTCCCACAGGATCGTGTTCACGTCCGAGTTGGGATGCGCGCCGCGCGTGTTCATGTAGTCGTTGCGGAGGACGCTGACATAGCGGTCAGCGACGACCGAGCGGATCTCATATTTGCGCTCGAAGTCCCAGCCGCCGTCCTTGAAGAACTGCGGGTCGGCCTTGTGCGCGGCGACAGCCTCCGCGGCATTCTTGTCGAGCCATTTCTTGCCCTCGGCGAGGCAATCCGCCGCCAGCGCCGCATCAACCTTGATCCTGTCGTCGAGGAACACGCGCGCCTCGATGCTCTTGGTCTTGACGACAGCGTCGGGCTTGGGATCGGCTGCGTGGGCGGGGCCGAACAGTGCGCTGCAAACCGTGGCCACGGTGAGCGCGCGCATGAACGTTGACCCGAGAAACATCACGCAAAATCCTTCTTTTCGGAAGATTGGCGGCGGAGCTACTCCGCCGCCTCGCTATGCCCGAGCCGCGCATTCAGCTTGCGGATGAGCTCCTCCGCGGCCTCCGCGATCACGGTGCCCGGCGGGAAGATCGCTTCCGCGCCGGCGGCATAGAGCGCATCGTAATCCTGCGGCGGCACCACGCCCCCGACGATGATCATGATGTCGTCGCGGCCCTGCTTCTTCAGCGCGGCCTTCAGCTCCGGCACGGCGGTGAGATGGGCCGCCGCAAGCGAGGAGACGCCGAGGATGTGCACGTCGTTTTCGACTGCCTGACGTGCAGCCTCGTCGGCGGTCGCAAACAGCGGTCCGATGTCGACGTCGAAGCCGATATCCGCGAACGCGGACGCAATCACCTTCTGGCCGCGGTCGTGGCCGTCCTGGCCGATCTTGGCGACCAGGATGCGCGGGCGGCGGCCTTCCGCCTCCTCGAAGGCGTCGATCAGCGCCTGAACCTTCTCGACCTGGTTGCCCATGCTGGACGCCTCCCGCTTGTAGACGCCGGTGATGGATTTGATCTCGGCACGGTGCCGGCCGAACACCTTCTCCATCGCGTCCGAAATCTCGCCGACCGTCGCCTTCGCCCGCGCCGCGTCGATCGCGAGCGCCAAGAGATTGCCGTTGCCTTCGCCGGCGGAGCGCGTGATCGCCGCGAGCGCGGCATCGACGTCCTTCTGATTGCGCTCGCTCTTCAGCCGCGTCAGCTTGTCGATCTGCAGGCGCCGGACATTGGAGTTGTCGACCTTCAGGATGTCGATCGGCGCCTCATCCGTCGGCTTGTATTTGTTGACGCCGATCACCGCCTGCCTGCCGGCGTCGATGCGAGCCTGCGTCTTGGCCGAGGCTTCCTCGATGCGCAGCTTCGGCAGGCCGGCCTCGATCGCCTTGGCCATGCCGCCGAGCTCCTCGACCTCCTGGATGTGGCCCCAGGCCTTGGCGGCGAGGTCGCGGGTGAGGCGTTCGACGTAATACGAGCCGCCCCAGGGATCGATGATCCGGGTGGTGCCGCTCTCCTGCTGCAGGAACAGCTGGGTGTTGCGGGCGATGCGCGCCGAGAAATCGGTCGGCAGCGCCAGCGCCTCGTCGAGCGCATTGGTGTGCAGCGACTGGGTGTGGCCTTGCGTCGCCGCCATCGCCTCGACGGTGGTTCGCATCACATTGTTGAAGACGTCCTGCGCCGTCAGCGACCAGCCCGAGGTCTGGCTGTGCGTGCGCAGCGACAGCGAGCGCGGGTCCTTCGGATTGAAGGGTTTGAGCAGCTTCGCCCAGAGCAGCCGCGCGGCGCGCAGCTTGGCGACTTCCATGAAGAAGTTCATGCCGATCGCCCAGAAGAACGAGAGCCGCGGCGCGAAGCGATCGACGTCGAGGCCGGCAGCAAGGCCGGCACGCAGATATTCGACGCCGTCGGCGAGCGTATAGGCGAGCTCGAGATCCTGCGTCGCGCCAGCCTCCTGCATGTGATAGCCGGAGATGGAAATGGAGTTGTATTTCGGCATCTTCTGCGAGGTGTAGGCGAAGATGTCCGAGATGATCCGCATCGAGGGCCCGGGCGGATAGATATAGGTGTTGCGTACCATGAACTCTTTCAGAATGTCGTTCTGAATGGTGCCCGACAGCTTCTCTGGCGGCACGCCCTGTTCCTCCGCCGCGGCGACATAGAGCGCGAGGATCGGCAGCACGGCGCCGTTCATGGTCATGGACACGCTCATCTGGTCGAGGGGAATCCCCGCAAACAGCGTGCGCATGTCGTAGATGGAGTCGATGGCGACGCCGGCCATGCCGACGTCGCCGCCGACGCGCGGGTGGTCGGAGTCATAGCCGCGATGAGTGGCAAGGTCGAAGGCGACCGAGAGGCCCTTCTGTCCTGCCGCCAAATTGCGGCGGTAGAACGCGTTGGAATCTTCCGCCGTGGAGAAGCCGGCATATTGCCTGACCGTCCAGGGCTGGTTGACATACATGGTCGGGTAGGGGCCGCGCAGGAAAGGCGCGATGCCCGGATAGGTATCGAGGAAGTCGAGCCCGGCAAAATCGGCCTCGCCATAGGCGGGCTTCACGAGAATGCCCTCAGGCGTCAGCCACGGCTCGGCGCTGCCGGTGGGAGCGGCTGTGGCGGCGCGCTCGAAGGCGATGTTTGCGAAATTGGGAATGCGGCTCATGGCTTCAACCATTTCATCAATCATGATCCGGATGCTGATGGCTGACGATGGTCGCCATCTTCTCCGGTCCGTAATTCTGTTGCGTGGTCTGGCTCGGCAGATTGGCGATGCCGACCACCCAGCCGAGGCGGGATTCGGTGCCGAACTGCCGCGTCGGGATCACCCGGTCGGGGCGGTCGAAGGCGCCGGTCATGATCTCGATCCGGTCGCCATCGATGCGGCCGAAACTCAGCGGCGTGCCGCACGCCGCGCAGAAGCCGCGCTCGGCGATGGTGGAGGAGCGGAAGAATGACGGCTGTCCCCTGGTCCAGGCGAAGTCCGTCTTGTTGATGTCGGCAAAGGAGGCGAACGGCGCGCCGGCCGCCTTCTGGCACATCCGGCAGTGGCAGATCGAGACCCTGTTCGGCGCCGTCGTCACGCCAAAGCGAACGGCGCCGCATTGGCAGCCGCCGGTGAGAACGAGCTTGCTGAGGTCAGTCATGCCTGCTCCATCCGTCGATAGGCATCTTGCAGCGTCGCAAGCGCATCGCCCCCGGCGAAGACAAAACCTGTGACGCCGGCCGCGCGCAGTGCCGCCTCGGCATCGGTCGGGCGGCCCGCCAAATAAATATGTCGCGCGCCTGCCGTTTGCAGGGCCTTCGCGGCAGGTTCCACCTGACCGGCATAGACCTTGTCGCTGGAACAAAGACAGGCGAGCTCGGCGCCGGAGGCCTTGAAGGCGGCAGCCAACTTGGCCGGATCGGCAAAGCCCTCGCTGTCGAGGGCCTCGATGCCGCCGGCCTCGAAGAAGCTTTTCGCAAAGGTCGCACGCGCGGTGAAATCGGCGGGCGTGCCGAGATTGGCCAGGAGCACTCTTGGCCGGGCCCCGCGCGCCTTCAGCGCCGCGTCGGATTTGTCGCGCAATGCCTCGAACGGTTCCGCAAGCCGGATCGGCGGCAGCGCATCGAATTTGTATTTCTGTTCCCCGTAAGGTGCGAGCGCGATGGGCGTCGCCCTCAGCACCGCCGTCCCGCGCTCGTGCAGGTTCGGAAACTCGCTGGCGCCGGTCAGTACGTCGCGGCGTTTTGCGATGTTGGCTTCACGCGCTTTTCGCGCGGCCGCCACCTTGCTCTGGAACAGCCCTTGCTGAAGCGCGGCAAAGGCACCGCCGGCTGTTTCGCTCTCCTGGAACAGCGCCCAGGCGGCGTCGCAAAGCTGCGCCGTCAGCGTCTCGATGCCGCCTGCGCCGGCCGCGGGATCAGAGACCTTGGCGAGGTTGCTTTCTTCCAGCAGCAGGAGTTGCGTGTTGCGTGCCACGCGCCGCGCGAATGGATCGGGCAGGCCGAGCGCCAGCGTATGCGGCAGCACGGTGATCGCATTGGCGCCGGCAAGCCCGGCCGCAAACGTTGCGATCGTCGCGCGCAACATGTTCACGTAAGGGTCGCGCTGCGTCAGCATGCGCCAGGCGGTATCGGCCGCGATGAACAGCGGCTTTGGCGTGAGCCCGCACGCTGTTTCGATACGCGCCCACAGCAGCCGCAGCGCGCGGAATTTCGCCATGGTTAGGAACTGGTCGGCATCGGCGGCGAGCCGCGCATAGACCATTGTTTGCGCCTGTTCCAGCGGAATGCCGGCGCCTTCGATCGCGCGCAGATAAGCGATGCCGCAGGCGAGCACGAAGACCAGCTCCTGCACCTCCGAGCCGCCGGCATCGTGGATGACGCGTCCGTCGGCGGACGCAAACGGTCCCTTGAAGCCGAGCGCGGCGAGGCCCTTGATCGCGCCGGTGACGGCAGGGGCGATCTCCTCCCAGGTATAGGGACTGTGGCCCCACACCGCAGTCGCCGCGAGCGGATCGAGTCCGAAGCGGATGTTGCAGGCGGCGGGATCGAGGCCGTTGCTCTTCACATATTCCGCGACATGGATCGCCGCCATCCGCGATTGCGGTCCGATCTCGAGCTCGATGCCGATGCCGGCGTCGAGATGGATGCCCTTCAGGATCTTTGCGACCCCCTCGGCCGAGGGTTCCAGACCGAATCCGCGCGCACCATTGGCGCCGGCGAACACCAGCGCGAGCCCGGTCGCACCATTCTCCAGGTCCTGCAACGCCTGCGTATTCGCGAGCGCCGCGTCGGGATGGTCGATCCGCTGCACGATCTGCCACGGCGCCGCCGCCGGCCGTCCCATCACGGGCGCAACGCCCTTGGCGCGCGGATAGAGCGGTTCGATCTTGAGTCCGTCATAGGTCTTGCCGACCAGCTTCTCGAACGGCGCGCCCTTGAGCACGCCGTCGACCAGCTTGCGCCAGTCTTCGGCGCTTGCCTGGGGAAAATCGGCCGCCAGCTTCAGGTCGTCAGTCACGGAGGTCATGCGGCCAAGGGCTCCCAAACGTATCGTTATTCGCGAGGCGAATTTGCCACGGCCGACCGTCCCTGCAAACGGTCGATTTTGGTTAACCGGTATCCGGAAGCCGCTCAATGCCTTGTGTCGAGACGCTGGAGAGCCCGTCACGCACACGGATGCCCGAGATGACGCGGTCGGGCGCGATCTCGGCCAGCGGCACCAGCACGAAAGCGCGCTCGAACAGGCGCGGATGCGGCAAGGTCAGGTCCGGCTTCTGCAAGGAAATGTCGTCATAGGCAATCATGTCGAGATCGAGCGTGCGCGGGCCCCAGCGCCGCTCCTTGTCCCGGGTGCGGCCGAATTTCTGCTCGACCTTCTGCAGCACGAACAGGAGCGCGTGCGGATCGAGGTCGGTCTCGATCTCGACGCAGGCGTTGATGAAGGGGGCCTGCTCTTCGTCGCCCCAGGGCGGCGTCGCATAGTCCGCGGATCGCGCGATCAGGGCGGCTTGCGCCATGCCGCAGACGTGTGCGATTGCCTTGGCGAATGTCGCGCGGACGTCGCCGACATTGCCGCCGAGCGCGATAATCACGCTTGCCATCTTATGGATGCCGCGAGCGGGTCAGCATGATGCCGACATCGTCGAAGATCGCGGCGATCGGCGCATGCGGCTTGTGCACGGTGATCTTCACGGCGCGGATGCGCGGGAAGTTCGACAGGATGGCGTCGGCCACCGCACCGGCCGCGCGCTCCAAAAGCTTGTAATTGGTGTTCTTGAACGCCGCCGTGGTCGTCGCGACGACGTCGGCGTAGGACACGGTGTCGACGAGCCGGTCGCTGCGCGAGGGCTCCGACAAATCGGTGTAGAGTTCGAGATCGATGACGAAGCGCTGGCCGACTTCGGTCTCGTGATCCATCACGCCGTGGCGGGCATGGATCGACAGGCCGGTGACGAAGATCGTATCGGTCATTGCTTGCCCTCGATTGCGTTCGCCACAAGCAGCGCCTGCAAGGTCTCGGCGATGTCATGGGTGCGGATGATCTTTGCGCCGCGCTGCACGGCGATCAGATGCGCAGCGATCGAGCCGGCGAGCCGCTCCTTCGGCTCGGACGGCGACACCGAGGCGATGAAGCGTTTTCGCGAGGCGCCGACCAGGATCGGCAGGCCGAACATCTCGAATTCGCGCAACCGCGCCAGCGCGGTCAGGCTCTGTTCGGCGGTCTTGCCGAAGCCGATGCCGGGATCGAGCACGATCTTGTCGCGCGCGATGCCGGCCTTTGCGGCGATGTCGAGCGAACGCAGAAAGAACGTCTTCATGTCCGTGATGATGTCGATGGCGGGATCGGCGTCGTCGCGGTTGTGCATGACGATGACGGGGACGCCTCTGGCGGCCACCAGGGGCGCCATCGCGGCGTCGCGTTGCAGGCCCCAGACGTCGTTGGCGATCGCCGCGCCCTGGTCGAGCGCGTAGGCCACCACCTCCGCCTTCATGCTGTCGATCGAGACAGGCACGCCGAGCGCCACGACGCCCGAAAGCACCGGCTTGAGCCGGGCGAGCTCGTCATCCGCGGTGACCGCCTTCGCGCCCTTGTAGGGCCGGGTGGATTCGGCGCCGATATCGATGATGTCCACGCCATCGGTGATCATCGCCCGCGCCCGTGCCAGCGCCTGCTGGGGCGCGATGAACTCGCCGCCGTCGGAGAAGGAGTCCGGAGTGATGTTGAGCACGCCCATCACCGCCGGGATCGGTCGTTCCAGCAATGTCC
Organism: Bradyrhizobium sp. MOS003; assembly: GCF_003020125.1. Classification (GTDB taxonomy): domain Bacteria; phylum Pseudomonadota; class Alphaproteobacteria; order Rhizobiales; family Xanthobacteraceae; genus Bradyrhizobium. The sequence continues at coordinate 445,638 of NZ_PYFW01000003.1, forward strand.
GCAGCACATCAGGCCCGGCCGAGCCGGCCGGCGGGACGGATGGGGAGGGCGAGGCATTCATGGTGCCCGCTTTAGCGGGCGGGGAGGGGGAGTCAAGACGGGATGGGGCAGTGCTGGTTGCGCAAGGCCCAATGTTGGCAAGATATTGTCCTCTCGTGCCCCGGACGCAGCGCAGCGCTTTTTAGCGGTGCGCTGCAGAGCCGGGGCTCATGTCGCCGAGAGTTGTGTGCGCCGTATGGTCCCGGCGCTGCGCAGCAACGCTAAACGGCGTTGTAGCGCGTCCGGGACACGAGACCGAACGCAGAACTAATACGTGATCTTCGGCTGCAGCTTCTTCGCCTTGGCGATGATGTCGCCGACCGACTTCTCCGTGGGCAGGATGCGCAGCAGCTTCTTCTTCTCGTTGGCGTCGCGCATGCTCTGGGCGAGCCTTGCCGGATTTCGATAGGCGAGTTCGCGCACGGTGGTGACGCCGGCGGCGCGGACCAAATTGACCTTGGCCCGGCCCATGCCGGGGATACGCATGTAGTCGGAGACGTTGGCCCATTCCAGCAACAGCTGCTCGCTGATGCCGGTCTTGGCGGACAGCGCCTTGCGGCCTTTCACGGTGCCGGCCGCCTCGAGCAGCGCGTCGGTCGTGCGGATACCTTGCGCCTTCAACTTGTTGGCGGCAAAGGTCGACAGGCCCTCAATCTCGGAGATCGGATATGTCATGATACTCGATATGAAATGCGAGCTTCAGGCGAACTGGCTGAGGCCCGGGGTCCCCGCGATGATCCTGCCCATCTGATCCGCTCCGATTTTGTCTCGGCCGTAGCGAAAAAGTTCACGGGCGACGTTTTGAATCTCGGACATGCCGAGCCCCAGTCCCATCAGGCGTGTGCCGACCGCCATCAGGCCGCCGCCCATCAGCCGCGACAGTCCGCCGCCGCTCGTGGACGCCTTGATTGCGGCTTCCGCTCCGGGAATCTGATCGATCAGGGCCTGCACGCTGTCGGAAGGACCCTCGTTGCGGAGGAAGCCCAGGATAATGCCGACGGACTTTTCAGCCACAGCACTATCTATGCTGGCGTTTGTCGCCAGCCGCCCGATCAGTTCGTCCATAAGGTCCGCCCCTCAGCCGGTTGCATGCCGGAGTATTTCTTCGAAAATGATCTTGAGCCGGTGTGATGTGAAATTCAAGCGATGAACGCAAGCGCCGTCGCGATTCAGCTTCGAACGCTCGAAAAGTGTTGCAACGGTGCAAGAGCGAAGACGGAATCGGTGAAAAATTGCCGCGTTGCGAACAGCTCGCTCCTACTTTCGGCTGATGTCGTCCGATTGTTTCCGGCAATGTCGCATGCTTGGAGCGCGTTGAACCGTTTTAATCGGTGCGCAACATGCGTTAAACTACGGAACTGGAGCCTTCGAGTTTCGATACGCGAAACCCGGCAGAGAGATCAGAGACATCAGAGAGAATAATGACCGCACAGGACAGCAAGCTCGGCGATACCGACGACAAGATCTTCGTCGGCAAGGGAGACGAGCAGGCATGGCTGACGCTGGCGCTCGCCAATCGCCACGGCCTCGTCACTGGTGCAACCGGAACCGGCAAGACCGTGACGCTGCAAGTGATGGCGGAAGGATTTGCGCGTGCCGGTGTTCCGGTGTTCGCGGCCGACATCAAGGGCGACCTCTCCGGCATCGCCGAGGTCGGCGAAGCCAAAGACTTCATCGTCAAGCGCGCCTCAGCAATGGGGCTGAATTTCCAGCCCGACCAGTTCTCGACGGTTTTCTGGGACGTGTTCGGCGAGCAGGGTCATCCGGTGCGCGCGACCGTCACGGAAATGGGGCCGCTTCTGCTCGCGCGCATGCTCGACCTCAACGATGTGCAGGAAGGCGTGCTCAACGTCGCCTTCCGCGTCGCCGACGACAACGGCCTGACCCTGATCGACATGAAGGATCTGCGCGCGCTGCTCGACGCCATCGTGCCCGACAACGGCAAGAAGGGCGCGGATGCGGCGGAGGATCCGCTCGCTGCCATCCGCAAGGCCGCGCAGGGGTTCGGCAACGTCACCAAGGCCACCGTCGGCACCATCCAGCGCCAGCTCCTGGTGCTGGAGAACCAGGGCGGTACCAAATTCTTCGGCGAGCCCGCGCTGACGCTGAAGGACTTCTTGAAGACCGACCGCGACGGCCGCGGCATGGTCAACATCCTGGTCGCCGACAAGCTGCTGCAGAACCCCAGGCTTTACGCGACATTCCTGCTGTGGATGTTGTCGGAGCTTTTCGAGGAGCTGCCCGAGGCCGGCGATCTGCCCAAGCCCAAGCTCGTGTTCTTCTTCGACGAGGCGCATCTGTTGTTCAACGACGCGCCGAAAGCGCTGATGGACAAGATCGAGCAGGTCGTGCGCCTGATCCGCTCCAAGGGCGTCGGCGTCTACTTCGTGACGCAAAACCCGGTCGACGTCCCCGACCGCGTGCTCGGACAGCTCGGCAACCGGGTGCAACACGCGTTGCGCGCCTTCACCCCGCGCGACCAGAAGGCGGTCGCCGCTGCGGCCCAGACCTTCCGGCCCAACCCGAAGCTCGACACCGCCAAGTTGATCATGGAGCTCGGCAAGGGCGAGGCGCTGGTGTCCTTCCTCGAGGGCAACGGCACGCCGGCGATGGTCGAGCGGGTGATGATCCGGCCGCCGTCGGCCCGCATCGGGCCGATCACGCCGGACGAACGCAAGGCGATCATGGGCGCAAGCCCGGTGAAGGGTAAATACGACACCGCTGTCGACGAGGAGTCCGCGTACGAGATGATCCAGAAGCGCATCGCCGGCACGGCGGCCACCGCGGACGTCCAGGCGGGCGGAAATGGCGGCGGGCTTCTCGGTCAGATCGGATCGATCGTCGGCACCATCTTCGGCACCAACGTCAAGCGCGGACGCCTGTCGACCGGTCAGGTCATTGCGCGTGACGTGACGCGATCGGTCACCAACCAGGTGATCGGCGGAATGGCCGCCAATATCGGCAAGTCGGTCGGCGGACAGCTCGGCGGCTCGATCGGCCGCACGCTGGTTCGCGGCGCGCTCGGCGGATTGCTGCGGCGGTAGGCAGTTCAAGACTTCGTTTCAGGCAATCCGCTTCCGGCTGGTGCGTCGACCTCGCTTCGCTCGCGGGGACTCCGATCACCACCGGTACAATTTCAGGTGAGGGGCTCTCCAAGCCCGCGCCGGTCTGCTACGCCCTGTTCGCCGCCGCACAGGACCAGTCCGTGACCCCGCCCGCCCCGTTAGCCAAGCCCGACGCGCCCAGACATCCGTCGCTGCGCGCGCCGCTGGACCTGCTGTTTCTGTTCTGCTGCGTCCTGCTCACCGCTGACGTGCTCGTCCCGGAAGTCTTCGGCAGCGGCAAGACCAAGGATTACCCGCTGTGGTACTGGGCCGGGCAGCAGGTCTTGCAGGGTGAGCCGCTCTATCCCGCCACGGCCGTCGAGTATTTCGAGTTCATCTATCCGCCGCTGCCGGCGATCATGCTGGCGATCCCGAGCTGGTTCGGCAAAATTCCGCTCTATGTCGTCCTGTCGATCCTGAACGCCGTCGCGTGGTGGTACACCGGGACGTTCTCCCAGGTCATGACCGGCTCGGGGCGCAGCCCCGGCCGCTGGCTGGAGGCGCTGCCCGCCGTCATCACCGTGCCGTTCGTATTCGACATGTTCGACCTCGGCCAGCCGAACCTCGTCCTGCTGGCCATGATGCTCTACGGTTTCTGGAGCTTGCGGCATCAACGTCCCTGGCTTGCAGGCTTTATGTTCGCGCTCGCCGCTGCCATCAAGGTGTTTCCCATCGCGGTCCTGCCCTATCTGGTCTGGCGGCGGAAATGGGCGGCGGCTGCTGCTACGGTCGCATTCGCGGGCGTCCTGCTCTATATCGTGCCGGCGCCTATCCGCGGCTTCGAGCGCAACGCGGCCGAGCTTGCGACCTGGTATCAGGGCATGGTCGGAACGAGCTCGGAAAAAGGCTTTGGCCAGCGTGACGAGCAGAACTGGTCGTGGGTCAACCAGTCCCTGATCGCCGTCACACACCGTCTGGTCCGTCCGATCAACTACAATCAGGACGATCCCAAGAAGCCGCCGCGTACGATGAACATCATCGACGTCGACTACAGGACGGCGAACTGGATCGTGCTGGGGCTGTCGGCATTGCTCGGGCTCGGCTTCCTCGCGGTCATGCCGCGGCAAGCGCGGCGAACAGCGCGCTCGGATGCCGAGGAGCTCGCCATCCTGTTCTGCCTAATCACGGTGGCCTCGCCTTTGGCGCGGCAATATTACTTCATGTGGCTGTTTTTCCCAATGACTGTGCTGATGCATCGCGCCGCCTTCGATGAACGGGCGAAGGTGCGCCTCGGAACCTGGCTCGCACTCGGCGCAAGCGGCCTCCTCATGCTGCTGGCGCTGCCGTGGTTTCCCCATGTCCTCCAGGCCTGGGGCAATAATCTCCTGGCAACCGCGGTTCTTGCAGGTACCCTCGCATGGCACATCCGGCATCCGTCCGTTGCCGCTGGCTCCGAGCCTGCGACGGCGCTAAAACCCGGTACCCCTTGAGACTCGAACGTCAGGAATCCGACCATGGCCAATGCGCAGCTCCAATCCGTGCTCGATCACATCGACGGGGATTTCGACAACAGCCTGGAGCGCCTGTTCGCGCTGTTGCGGATCAAGTCGATCTCCGCCGATCCGGCCTTCGCCGGGGATTGCAAGGCGGCGGCCGAGCATCTCGCCAAGGACATCGCGAGTCTCGGCGTCGCCACTGAAGTGAGGGCGACGGCCGGGCATCCCGCCATCGTCGGCAAGACCGGGGCCGGCGGACGGCCGCATGTAATCTTTTACGGCCATTACGACGTGCAGCCGGTCGACCCGCTCGATCTCTGGCATCGTCCGCCGTTCGAGCCCGTGGTGACGGACCATGCCGATGGCCGCAAGATCATCGTCGCGCGCGGCGCCGAGGACGACAAGGGCCAGGTCATGACCTTCGTCGAGGCCTGCCGCGCCTGGAAGAAGGTGACCGGCTCGCTGCCGATCGACGTTACTTTCCTGATCGAAGGCGAGGAAGAAGTCGGCTCGAAGAACTTCGTGCCCTTCATCGAGGCCAACAAGGACGAATTCAAAGCCGACTACGTGCTGGTCTGCGACACCGGCATGTGGGATCGCAACACGCCGGCGATCACGACCTCGCTGCGCGGCCTGCTCTATGAAGAGCTGAAGATCACCGCCGCCAATCGCGACCTGCATTCCGGCGTATTCGGCGGCAGCGCGATGAACCCGATCCGGGTGCTGACCAAAATTCTGGGCGGCCTGTTCGATGACGACAACCGCATCACCATCCCGGGCTTCTATGACGGCGTGAAGGATCTGCCGCCCGACATCCTCGAGCAGTGGAAGAAGCTCAACCTGACGCCGGAGATGTTTTTGAAGCCGATCGGCCTGTCGATCCCGGCCGGCGAGAAGGGGCGCCTTCTGATCGAGCAGGCCTCATCGCGCCCGACCTGCGACGTCAACGGCATCTGGGGCGGCTATATCGGCGAGGGCTCCAAGACGGTGATCCCGTCGCATGCGTCGGCCAAGGTCTCGTTCCGGCTGGTCGAGGGGCAGGATCCCCAGAAGATCCGCAAGGCCTTCCGTGACTACGTGACGGCGCGCATTCCCGCCGACTGCAAGGTCGAGTTCGGCGACCATTCCGCCGCGCCCGCGGTCGCGCTCGACTGGAACATGAAGCCACTCGCCGCCGCCAGCAAGGCGCTGACGGAGGAATGGGGCAAGGAAACCGTGCTGATGGGCTCCGGCGCGTCGATCCCGATCGTCGCCGATTTCAAGCGCACGCTCGGGCTCGACTCGCTGCTGGTCGGATTCGGTCTGGACGACGACAACATCCATTCGCCGAACGAGAAATACGACCTGAGGAGTTTCCAGAAAGGCATCCGCTCCTGGGCCCGCATCCTCGCGGCGCTGGCGGAAGTGAAGTAAGGTGAAAACTCTGTCCTCGTCATTGCGAGCGCAGCGAAGCAATCCAGAATCCCTCCGCCCGGCCGGTCTGGATTGCTCCGTCGCAAGAGTTCCTCGCAATGACGAGCAGAGGAGGCGCCCCAAAACAAAAACGCCGCCCGGAATTGGGCGGCGTTTCATTCCAAGACGTGCAGAGGATGTTGAAACTACCCTACACCAAACCCCGAAAATTTCAAGACCGGTAGCCCGGAAGCTCGCGGTCGAGCTTGCGCAGCAGCGGGGGCCACACGAGCTTGGTGGCGCGCAGCTCGGCGCGGTCGCGGTTGGCGAGTAGCTCGGTGTTCTTCTCGATCGCAATCTCCTCGACCGGGTAGATCGGCGTACCCAGCGCGCGCGTGCGCACCTGCATCGAGCAGGCGCGCTCGAGGTGGTACATGCGCTCGAAGGCGGAGGCGACCGAGCGGCCGACCGTCAGCGTGCCGTGATTGCGCAGCAGCATGTGGTTGTGGTCGCCGAGATCCTTCTGCAGCCGCGGCCGTTCGTCGTGGTCGAGCGCGATGCCTTCATAGTCGTGATAGGCGAGATCGTGGGTGACGAGCTGGGCGGTCTGGTTCAGCGGCAGCAGGCCCTCCGCGCTGCTCGACACCGCGGTGCCGTCGAGGGTGTGGAGATGCAGCACGCAGATCGCGTCCTCGCGCACCTCGTGGATCGCCGAATGGATGGTGAAGCCCGCCGGGTTGATGCTGTATTCGCTTTCGGAGAGCTGGTTACCGTACAGATCGACCTTGACGAGGCTCGAGGCCGTGATCTCGTCGAACATCAGCCCGTAGGGGTTGATCAGGAAGTGATGCTCGGGGCCGGGCACGCGCGCGGAGATGTGGGTGTCGACCAGGTCGTCCCAGCCGTACAGCGCGACCAGGCGATAGCAGGCGGCGAGATCGACCCGTTGCTGCCACTCGGCCTCCGTCATATCTGACGGCACTTCCTTCAGGCGCGCTTCCGCTGGCGACATGGCTGGTCTCTCCGAACATCGTTGTTGCGGGGAGGGAGCGTAGACTTGGTGGGAGCTGGCGGCAAGGCGTGCGGAGCGTGGCTGTCGCGCGTAGCCTGCATGAGCGAAGCGACATGCGGAACCGCTCTGAGATGGACCCCGGATGTCGCTTCGCTCATCCGGGCTACGATTTCGGAGAAAACTATTACGGCGCCGGGATCGACAGCAGGCTGGAAATGCTGCGGCCGCGGATGTCGTAGACGCGGGCGAACACCACGTCGTCGCGCTTGATCTCGACCATCACGGGCGCGGTCAGGCCCTTGCAGTAGAACTCGCCGAGCGTCATCGCGAAATCGGCCGCGTTGGAATCCCAGCCGATGGTGAAGTCGGGCCCGAGCGCGACCTGCGCGGGGCGCTGCGGACCGCACACCGCGACCTTCCACTTGCGATTGTTGGGCGCCACTTCCTGGCGCTCGACGATCTGCTCACGCAGCTCGTCCGAGGCCTGCTTCAGCGCAAGGCCCCAATAGTCGAGCATGAAGCGGCTGTCGGCGGCGCGCACGGTGCCGGCGATGTGGTTGAAATGGGTGTATTGATAGGGATGCAGCCGGATCATCTCGGCGAGCGGGAGCGCGAGGCCGAAGCAGAAGGTGGCGAGCACGACCGGCTGCCAGGTGCGGTGATTGGCGCGCAGGCGCTCCATGGCCCACGCGAAAGCAACGCCGCCGAGCACCGCCATCGGCGGAATCACGAACACGAAATGGCGGATGCCGTTGTAAAGCGCCGGCCGCTTCACCATCGCGATCGCGAGCGGCAGGGTCGCAGCCAGCGTGAGCATCAGCATGATGGTCTTGCGGCGCGCCGGAACCTCGCGTCGCGGCAGCATGGCGAAAGTGCTGAACATGGCGCCGCCCATCAGCACCAGCATCACCTCCGGCAGTTGCAGCGCGAACAGCGTCGGCAGATAGGACCAGGGCATGTCCGGCACCGACACGATCGCGCCGTCGAACATCTCCTTCCACGGCTTCTCGAAGAAATGCGAGAAGTAGGTCAGCGCCTCAAAGGGATTGCCGGGCTCCATGATCGACCACGGCCAGATCAGGCCCATCACGAGGTAACCGAACGCGAGGCCGGGCAGCAGCACATAGACGACATGGGCGAAGCGCCTGATAGCCTCGCGCAGGCCCTCGCCGCGCAGTTCTTCCAGAAACAGCGGGACGAAGCCGAGCATGGCGTAGACCAGCGCGAGCCCGCCGAGAATCCGGCAGCCGATCGAAAGGCCGGCGCCCAGGCCGACGATCAGGATCGTGCGCGGCGAGGGCTTGGGATATTCCTCGGCGAGCCGGACCAGGCCGAGCATCAGGATGATCATGGCCACCGCGAAGGGCGCATCCTTCGGATTCATGAACATGTGGCCGTAGAAGATCGGGCACAGCGCGAGCAGCAGCAGTGCGGCAAGACCGGCAAGGGGACCGCCGATGCGGCGGCCGAGCCGCCAGGTCACCGCAAGTCCGATCACGCCGACGATCGCGCCGAGCAGACGTCGTGTCTCGAACAGCTCGAGCGGAATGATCTTGTGCAGGAGAGCCGCGACCATGTCGAAGCCGCCGCCATACATGTAGAGATTGGCGAAGGAGAGCGCCGCGGTGTCCTTGAAGCCGGAACCGAACATGCGCAGCAACAAATCGGCATATTCGGCGTGGGTGTAGTCGTCCCAGCCGAGGCCGTAGTCGCGGAAGGTCAGGCCTGCAACGACGGTGACCGCGGCCAGCACCAGCATGGCGAGATCGTCGCAGGTCCGTTCGACCGAGCGCCGTTGAGGCGTGTCGATCGCCGAAGTCGTGATGGATGTCATGGCTATCGGTGCCCCGGAATCCCCTCTTGGCCCGGCTGGTGCGCGCGGGCCTGCTCCCCGGACTCCCTATAGCGCAGTTCCATTACCAAGTAATTGGGCATTATGGCTAAATTCCTGATGCGACGCAGCAATTCCGGATATTGACAGCAGCCTAGCAGTAGCGAGCCGTAGCTGAAGGGAATGTGAATAAGTCCCTGATTTCCTTCCCTTTAGGAACGCCGCCTGCAATTCGCCGTTGGCGTGGAACATCGTATGACGGTATCGTGCGTGACGGGTCGCGTGTGGATGTGCGGCCGGGGGTGAGTTCGATGACCTTGGCATTGTTGATCGCGGGGATTTTCGCCGTCGTGGCGGGCCTCCTTTCGATCCTGTTCGGCTTCTCCGTCAGGGAGTTCAGCCTCGGCAGCCCCCTCATAGTCTCGGGCACGATCGCCGTCTGCTCCGGGATGTTACTGGCCGGCCTCTATGTCGTGGTCACGGAGCTGAAGGGTATCGCGCGCCGGCTGGCCGGTGCACCGTCGGAGGTTCGGGTCAGGCCCGTGCTGCCGGGCCTTGCCGCACCGGATGCTGCTGCGCCCGAGCCGATGCCCGCCGCGGCCGCAAGGATGGAGGGAAGGATCGAGCCGCCACCGCCGCCAGCCCCCGCCGCAGGCCCGCCGCCGTGGCAAAGCGAAGCTGCCGCGCGCGAGCGTCCGCGAGTCGAGGCGCCGCCGGAGCCGGAAGCGCCGACGCCGCCCGCGGCTCCGGAAGCACCGCGCCGCCGCAACCTGATGTTCGCCTCGACCTCGCGCAAGGAGCGCGAGCGCGCGGAGTCGAAGGCCACCGACGGAGCACCGCCCCCACATCTGGAGTCCGGTGAGGCCGCGGACATTCCGCCGGCAAGCTTTGACGATGCCTGGCCGAAGCCGGACCGCATGCGGCCGCCAGAGCCGCCGGCCGCCGCGCGCCGGCCCCCGCCGCGTTCTCCCTCGACCTTTGCGGAGACCGCCCCGCCTGCACCCGAACCGCCGCCGCCTGTCGAGCAGCCGCCGGTCACCGTGCTCAAATCCGGAATCGTCGACGGCATGGCCTATTCGCTCTACTCCGACGGCTCGATCGAAGCGCAGATGCCGGAGGGCATGATGCGCTTTGCCTCGATCGACGAGTTGCGCGCCCATCTCGACCAGCGGTCCTGAGCTCCTCCGCGCGGCAGTCAAGCGTCGTCGTCGCCTCGTCGGTCGTCTTGTTTCGGCCGAACGTATTGTTGACAGGGAATAGTTCGCGTCGTCTATCCCGTGAGGTGCAAGTGCAGAGAGGGCGGGCTCATGTCGGATGCCGGGGCTAAGAATTTCATCGAGCTGACGGCGAGCATCGTGTCGGCCTATCTCAGCAACAATCCGACGCCGGCTGCGGAGATTCCGAACTTGATCGGCCAGGTGCACGGCGCCCTGGTGCGGGTGTCGTCAGGCCGTACCGAGACCGCGCCGCTCGAGCCGGCCAAGCCGGCGGTGTCGCTGAAGAAGTCGATCGCGCCCGATTATCTGGTCTGCCTGGAAGACGGCAAGCGCTTCAAGTCACTGAAGCGCCATCTGCGCACGCAGTACAACATGACGCCGGAGCAATACCGCGAGAAATGGGGCCTGCCGGCCGACTATCCCATGGTCGCGCCGAACTATGCGGTGGCGCGCTCGCAATTGGCCAAGCAGATGGGCCTCGGACAGCAGCAGCGGAAGCGGAAGTAGTCGGGGCCTCTGATCTCGTAGGGTGAGCAAAGCGAAGCGTGCCCACGACTTTGATCACGATTGAAGAGAGATGGTGGGCACGGCGCAAGGGCGCCTTTGCCCCGTCTACGAAGGCTTCCTACGACGCTTCCGCGAGCGCCTCTCTCGCATCGGTCTTGATGCGCTCGACCATCGAGCGCAGGCCGTTGGAGCGCTGCGGTGTCAGATGATCGCGAAAGCCGAACTCGTTGAACACGGCGATCGCGTCGGTATCGAGGATCTCCCGCGGCGTGCGTCCTGAATAGAGCGAGAGCACGATGGCGACCAGCCCGCGCACGATATGCGCGTCGCTGTCGCCGCGATATTTCAGGATCGGCACGCCACCATCGCGGTCGACCAGCTTCTGCAGCCAGACCTGGCTGACGCAGCCGTTGACCTTGTTCGCGGCGGAATGCTCGGCCTCCGGCATCGGTTCCAGGGTACGGCCGAGCTCGATGACGTACCGGTAGCGGTCGTCCCACTCGTCCAAAAGCTCGAAATTGTCCCTGATTTCGTCGATCGTCGTCATGCTGGCCCGTGTTCCCGTTGGGGCCAATATAAGGATGCGAGGAGATGAAATCGATAGGGTTTGGGCGCTAATTCGCTGCCGAGGGGCCGCGCCATTCCAGCGCGAGGTCGTCCTGGCTCAGGGTGTCGTGCGGCGCTTCGCTCGAGACGGCATCGCCTTCGCCGACCATCGCGATCGAGCCGGTATGGTCGGGGGCCTTCTTGTCGTTCTTCTCGTTGCCGATGTGCTCCTTCTTGTCGTTGATGATCTGGTAGATCTTGCGCGCGCCATCCTGGGCGCGCTGGCCGATGATGGTCGCGGCCTGTCCGCCGACCTCGCAGGCCGCCGGCTGGCGCTTGCAGAACTGGGTCATGTCGGAGACGGCCGCGGTCGCAGCCTGAACCGCGTCGGCGGCGCCGATCTGGGGCAGCTTCTCCGATTCGGGCGTCTTGTCCCGGGGCAGGAGCACCAGCACCAGCCCGAGCCAGAATGTGATGCGGAGCAGAAAGCGCATCTTGTCGACCTGTACGTTAGATCCCGTCCGCGGCGATGGTCCGCGCGCGTTTCGACCTAGCAACTCTCGATAAATCGCAAGTGATTGCCTTGAGCTTAATTCGCGGAAAATTTGCGCAGAATTCTTCGAGATCGACGGTGTCGTAAATTTTCGATTGACGCCGGCGCCCGGGATTTTGCCGGGCACGCGTGTCCACCAATTCGAAACCATGCCGGGATGCGTGAAACCCTGTGTTCACCATCCTCGCCGAAGACGTCGCCAAATCGTCTAAAAGGCCCCGCGATGTCCCGGCGTCCGGCCGCGCACCGAGCCGCCTTAGCACTCGTTTAAGGTCGCTCTGACACGGTGGCTCAACGATAAGGAGGCGTTGCGGCACGTCTTCAAAGACGAGTGAGCCGAAGCGCGAGACCCGTGACAGTTTTGAGTATCATCCGCGATTGTCTCGATGCCCTGCTGCATCCCTCCGCGCGTTCCGATGCGCTGATGCGGGCGCGTCATCGTGCCTTCATAGCGCCGCGGCTGCTCGGCAGCCTGGCCGCCTTTGCCGCATTCCCGGTCTATCTCGCCATGCGTGGCGCGCCGAGCGCGGTCGAGGTCGCCGCGTTCGCCTGGCTGATCGCGCCGATCCTGCTGTCCTGGTTCCTGTCGCGCACCGGGCGCTATGAAGGCGCGCATGTGCTGTCGTCGCTGGCGCTCGCCGGCCTGATCATGGCGGTCGCGGGCAGCACGGGCGGCATCGAATCATTCGCCGCGGTCTGGCTGGTCGTGGTTCCTCTCGAAGCCGCGCTGTCGGCCTCGCGCCGCGTCGCGGCCTTCGCATCATTGCTCGCGCTGTCCTGTGCAGGACTCCTGATCCTCGCCGGCCAACTCGGCTGGCTGCCGCTTGCAGACACCAGCACCGCGGACCGCGGTGTGCTGATGGCGTGCGGCGTCGTCGCGGCGACGCTCTATGCCGCCGGCCTTGCCTTCGGCGCGGAATCGCTCGCGCGGACTAGCGTTGCGCTGCTGTCGCGCGAGGAGGAGCGCTATCGCCTGCTCGCCCGCAACATGAGCGACGTCGTCTCGCGGCACCGGCGCAACGGTGCGGTGCAGTTCATCTCGCCCGCGGCCGAGGCCATGCTCGGCATGCCGGTGGCGCAACTGCTGGGGCATGGCCTGTTCGACCGCGTTCATGTCGCCGATCGCCCGGCCTATCTCACCGCGCTCTCCGCTGCCGCGCGCGGCGACGTCCGCAGCATCGAGTTCCGGCTGCGGCGTGAGCCCGATGGTTCGGAGCGCGGCCAGGTCGATTTCCTCTGGGTCGAGATGCGCTGCCGCCCGCTCGACCAGGATTTCGGCCAGAATTCTCATGGCGATGTCCCGCGCGAGGCCGAAGTGGTCGCCGTGATGCGCGACGTCACCGAACACAAGCTGTCCGAGCAGGCGCTGGATCAGGCGCGCAGCGCCGCAGAAACGGCCGATGCCGCCAAGACGCGTTTCCTCGCCACCATGAGCCATGAGCTGCGCACGCCGCTGAACGCCATCATCGGCTTCTCCGAGATGATCGCGCAGGAGCAGACCTTGATGCTGGGTGCGGCCCAGCGCCGGGAATATGCCCAGCTCATCAACGATTCCGGTCAGCATCTGTTGTCGGTCGTCAACGGCATCCTGGACATGTCGAAGATGGAGTCCGGCAATTTCGAGATCGCGTCCGAGCCGTTCGCCCCGCGCGCCTCGCTGCTGCATTGCTGCAATCTCTTGGCGCTGAAGGCGCGGGAGAACGGCATCGACCTCATCACCGACGCGCCGCAGGATCTGCCGGTCATGACCGGCGATCCCAGGGCGTTCAAGCAGATCGTGCTCAATCTCGTCGCCAACGCCATCAAGTTCACCGAGCGCGGCGGTCAGGTCTCGGTGGCCGCTTCGGTGTCGGGTTCGCAACTGATGCTGCGCATCGGCGACACCGGCGTGGGCATTGCGGCCGAAGATCTCAAGCGCATCGGTGCGCCGTTCTTCCAGGCGGGCAAGACCTATCAGCGCCGTCACGAAGGAACCGGCCTCGGACTTTCGATCGTCAAGAGCCTCGTCGCGTTGCATCTCGGCGAATTGACGGTACAAAGCAGGTTAGGAGAGGGCACTGTCGTCACCGTCAGGCTGCCGCTCGTCTACACGCCGCCGCAAGTCAAGCCGGTCGAGAGCAAGGTCGCGACGCTGGCGCCGGTGCTGCGCCACGACCTTCAAGACCATGCTCGCGACCAGTCTCAGGATCAACCCGCTCTGGTGAAGAAAAGTGCCTAAGAAGTCTGCCAAGGACGAAGCCGCTCCGCGCCGCCGTGGCGCCAAGGCTGCCGTTGTCGATGTCGAGACCGAGCGCAACCTCGTGATGCGCGTGCTGCTGCACAGCCCCAAGGATACGCTCGCCGGCCTCGTCGCCGTCGCCGCGGTCGGCGCGATCGTCTCCAACGCGCTGTTCCTGCAGACCGGCCGGCATCCGGCGCCGATGTTCGGCACGGTGATCAATCTTCCCGCACCTTCCTCCGTGGCGCTGTCGAACCCCTTGCCGCGTCCGCGCCCCGTCGGGGCCGATACCTCGCCGCTGGAGCCGCGCGCGACGGAGTTCCGCGCCGAGCCCAAGCCGGCCGAGTCCAAGCCTGCCGAGCGAGCCGCCGAGAAGCCGCCGGAGAAACCGGTCGAGGCGACCGCATCGACGCGCTCGAACGATCCGATGACCAATCTGGTCAAGCAAGCGACGTCGACGCCGCAATCCGCCATGCGTCCACCGGCGCCTATTCCCACGCCGCAGAGTCCCGCCGCACGGCGTATCGCCGGCGTGCAGCGCGCGCTGTCCGAATATGGCTACGGCAATTTGAAGATCACGGGCACGATGAGCGGCGAGACCCAGTCCGCGATCCAGAAGTTCGAGCGCGAGCACAAGATGCAGGTGACAGGCCAGCTGTCCGACCGGCTGCTACGCGAACTCGGCGCCGCGATTGGTCATCCCGTCGAATAGCGCGCATCCCGCTGTCATTGACGCCGATCAATTCCCGGCATGCCGCTACGGCGAGACAGGCCGCGCCCGCGCGCGGGCGATTTGCTCGGGATCAATGACGGCCGGCAGCTTCGGGGAACATGATTGCTCATCTTCAAGGAAGAAGAGAGGATGTTATGTTCAAGGTCTCTGTTCTCGTCTGGATCGTGCTGGGTACGGTGCTCGCGGGCGTCAGCCTGATCGTCGTGCTGATGGTGCCGAGCTTCACCGCCGACGCGATCAGGAACATCCCCTATGCAGTCGCCGTGGGATTCGCGCTTGCGATGCCGCTCTCATACCTCGTGGCACGCCAGATCAACGGCGGGCAAGGTGTAAGCAAGGCGTGACATTCGGACACTGACACTGGCGGCGCGCGTCACGCTGGCCTATCGTTCGACTCATGCGTTTGAAATCCAACATATGGGTCGCGGCCTATTTGCGCCGGTGCCAGACTGAGGGCGTATACGGCGCGGTGGTTCGTCGCGGTGCCGAGGAGGCGGGCGCGGTGTTCGTCAAGGTCTCGCTGCTCGACGGCCATGCGATGCTCTACGCCCCGGCGCCGCAGACGTCGTACGACGACGACCGCCCCGTCGATCGCTTCTTCGTGCCGGTCGCGCAGCAGCCTCTGCCCGAGCACACGATCGAGGAACGTCTTGCGAAGGAAATCCGCTTCGACCCGGACGCCTGGATCGTCGAGACCGAGGACCGCGCCGGGCGGCATTTCCTGGATCTGGCGAAGACGTAGCTGCTGCTCGCGTGTCCCGGAGAAGCGGCGACGCGCCAGCGTTACCGCGCAGAACCGGGAGCAAGACGAAGCTGCGCCAGGACTGACCCTACCGCTCCGACGATCCGTCGGTACCGGTGCGGCGCGGCATCGCGCCCGGCTGCACTCCCGGCCGGGTCTGGCTTGCGCCTGCGCGGGCGCGCTGGCGTTCGCCGTCATGCAGTGACGGCTGGTACTTCGCGCGGGTGACGGCGAGCGTCGAGCCGCGCCAGGCCGCCAGCATCACCAGTGCCGAGCGGTCGCTGAGGCGGTCGTAAAGTCGCGACAGCCGGTACACCTCGTTCACTGAATTGCCGATCTCCGGCTTGAAGAACAGCAGGATGCGCTGGAAGTTCGGGCTCGGCATGTCGAGCGCTCGCGCGGCGACCGCGAGCGCCTCGCCGCCGGCATCGTCGACGATCTGGGCTGCGACGCGCGAGGGCAGGATCAGGCTGTCGCCCAGCTCAAGGGTGAAATTCTCGACATCGCCCGCGATCGCCGCCATCTCCAGGATCTGGAATGCGCGCTTGGCGCGCGCGGTCGGAATGCGGGGTGCGGCCTTCAGCGGGGTCTGCGCCAGATTGTGCAGGATCAGCGCGCGCTCGGAAGCGCCGGCGCGGAAGAACATGTCGTGGATCTCGGCGGCGTCCGTCGGCTGCATCGCCATGTTGGCGGCCATCCGCCGCTCGGCGTCGGTCGGCGTACGAACCGGCGAGGGGGCGGGTGCGGGAGTGGGGATCTCGCGGGCCAGCGGGACCCTGCGGCCTTCCTGCGCGGCGACAAGCCCGAGCTTCTGGAGAACCGGGATCGGCGCCTGCGGATAGATTGCGAGCCGCGCCTTGACGGCCGCGCGCGTGGCATCGTCGACCTGGTCGATCAACCGCGTCGCCAGCTCGACGAATTGCCGCTGTTCGTCGGCGCTGTGGGTGCTCTTCTGGACGTAAAGGTCGGTCAGCACGCGCAGCAGCGTCGGCCGAACATCGACGCCTTCGCGACGGGAGAGCGACATCAGCCCGTCGAATCCGGGAAACAGCGACTTGGTCATGGAGGATACGCGACCTGGAAGAGATACTCGTCGCCAGCCTATCGCAGGCTCCTTTAAAGGCTCGTTAAGGAAAACGAGGCGTGAAGCCGAACGCTCGATTTGAAGCGATCTCGTGCCGCAGCGGGACGTCGCGGCCGGCCCGTGCGGTTACGGTTCCACTGCGAACGTTTACACCCCGTTAACCATGAACTGATCTTAATGAATGCATGTTGCACGGGCGCGCATGATCGCGCGGCAATTGAAGAGAGCTGACATGGGGACCATCATTGAATTTCCGGCCGGTCGCCGGGTGGGCTCGTCGGGGGATGTCGCTCCGCGCGCGGACATGGGAACGATCTTGATTCTTCCCGTCATCCGTATCGAGCGCGAGGCAGACGCAACCAGCGGCGACCACGGGCCGGAGCAGGGCACAGCGCCAGGGCGCCGTCGTCGCCGTCGCTGATTCCAGGCTTTGCAATGCCGGACACCATCCGCCTGATCCGGTCTGTCCTGTCGGCCGTCCTGCTCGCGCTTTTGGCTGCGAGCCTCGCGGCCTGTAGCGGCGGCGATTTCGGCCGCACCCGCGAGAGCATGCGCAGCGACGACATGCATCGCTGGCTGGGCGCGGAGGTCACCGGCAGCGTCGGTCTGAAGCCGTCGCAATTTCAGCTGACCGACGAAGAGCGCCAGCTGCGCGACCTAGCCTATCCCATGATCGAGCCGCCGCTGTCGCGCCCCGCATGGAAGAGCGTGTTCGGCGACTACAAGGCGATGCCCTCGCCGTGGCAGCAGAAGATCGTGTTCGACCGCACCATGTACGGGCGCACGCTGATCGACGAGCCGCACCGCTCGCATTCCTCGCGTTATGCGCAACTGATGGAGGACGTGCGCAACGACATCACCCGCTTCGAGCCGTTCTTCGCCAGCGCGATCCGAGTCATCGACCTCGACAGGAAGCGCAACGCCAGCATGGCCCGCGTCTCCGCGCTCTCGCCGAGGGAGAAGGACGATGCGGTCGCGCGCATGCAGGAGAACTCGCTGATCGTGCAGTGGGTGCAGCAATGCCTGGAGCAGCGCATCTCGTCCTACCGCTGGGCGCTGGAGCGCTTGGTGATCCAGGCCCCCGACGGCTTGGCCGCCGACGCCGACCGCCTGATCGGCGAGCTCGCCGCCCAGACCGCCAACCCGCCGGTCCAGGCGCAACCGCCCTACGGCCGTGCGGTGATTTCGAAGGGCTAAGCGCGCAAGGACCGCCCCCGCGGTGCCCGTATCCTTTCCGCGGCTAAACGGCGTAATCAGCTCCGCATCCCGCTTTCTCACGGAAGCTGCTGTCGACCGCGGGCCCTCCTCCCGGTTGAGACTTCGTTCGGGAACCCTGATTGCGCTTGTCCTTCCGAGCCGGATGGCTAGGATTAACTTGTTTTTCTTCAAGTCATTTGCCCAAAGGTCCTTAGAGATGAGCTTCGACGCCCCGCGTCTTCGCACGAGCCGTCCGGACGCTTCCGCCCGCCACCTGCTGGCACTTGCCATTTTATTCGGATCAGCCGGCTCTGCCGCCGCGCTGACCAAGGAAGCGGCAATCGAGAATTGCCGGATGACTGTCGGCAAGCCGATCGTGCAGGCCTGCATGCGCTCAGGCGGGGGGCCCGCCGGCGGTGCCAACCTCGAAGCCTGCCGCGCCAAGGCATCTCCTCAGGTCAAGGCCTGTGTGATGGCGGCCTTGAATGCCGCCAATGGCCGCGCCAATGTCGCGGTCGAGCTACCCAGGGAAGCGGCGCCCAAGCTCGAGGCGGGCACTGCGCTTCCAAAGGACTTCGTCGCGCCGCCCCGCAGCATCGCCGACATCACGGCGGTTCTCGACGGCGACAAGCCCGACGAGAAGATGATCGCGGAGCTGAAGTCGGACGCCGATGCCGTTCCGACGGGGAAGGAATCCCGTGCGGATCTCGCCCAGCTCTATTTCGACCGCGCCAACGCACGCGCCCAGCTCGGCCGGCTCGCCGAAGCGATGGCGGACGCCGACAAGGCCGCAGAGGTCGGGCGCGGCGCCGTTAGTCCGAACCTGCTGGGTCGTATCCTGCAACTCCAATCCCTGCAGCACGCGCTAGCAGGCGATCCGAAGCGTTCGCTGGAGATCATGCAGCGACTGCTGCGTGAATCCGCCAGCATGCCCGGCGCCAAGGGATTGCAGTTCAACACCAACCGCGGCATCGCGAGCGTTCTCATCCAGATGGGCGACGTCGCTCAGGCCGAGGGCTATCTGCGCCGCAGCCAGACCGCGATCCAGGAGGCCCGCACCAGCGGCCATCCCAACTGGCGAGCGTCCTATGCCAAGTTCGGCCAGAGCTGGGAAGGCGAGCTGGAGCTGGGTCGTGCGCTGATCTTCGAGGCGCGCGGACAGTTCGCCGACGCCGAGGTCGCCTATCGCAATGCCGAGCTGCGCAAGCGCGCGAGCACAAAGGCGATTCTGGAAGGTGACAATCCGCCTGCCGAAACCATCCTGTTGCAGGCGATCGACGGCATCATCCTGAACCAGGCGCGCATGAAGGCGAAGCAGGGCCGGCTCGCCGAGGCCGAGGTGGACGCGCGCCGCGCGCTGCTGTCGCGCCTGAAGGATACCGGCAAGTACAATTCCGTCACGCCGCGTTTCGTGATGGGGTTCGCGGGCATCCTCGTCGACCAGGGCCGCTACGAGGAGGCCGAGAAACTCGGGCGTGTCGCGCTCGAGATCAACCAGAAGGTGGGCGTGCCCGAGGATTCGCAGGCGACAGTGCAATTGCTGTCGCAGCTCGCCGGCATCCTCACCCTGCGGCGGCAGAATGCCGAAGCGAACGCGATGTTCGCGCGGATCGACAAGGCCGTCGCCGGCTGGGATCCGCAGCGCCGTCAGGTGTTCGAGCTCAATCCGTCCCGGATCCTCTCGCTCTATGGTTCGGGTCAGCTGGACGCAGGCATTGCCGCTGCTGAGCAGCTCGTGAAGAAGCAGATCGCCCGGGTCGGCGAAAATCATTTCGACGCCGCGTCCGCCCGCGGCACGCTGGCCATGGGCCTGATGCGCGCCCGGCGCGATGCCGAGGCGATCCGCGAGTACAAGGCCGCCATTCCGATCATGATGGCGGGCGCCAACGAGAACGCCGACGACGAGAACACGACGGTGGTCGCCGCGCGCAGCCAGCGGCTGCAGGCCATCGTCGAGAGCTATCTGGTGCTGCTGGCGAGGTCCGAAGGAGCCGGCAAGGATATCGGAGAAGAGACGTTCAGCCTGGCCGACGCCATCCGCGGCCGTTCGGTGCAGCAGGCGCTGGCGGCCTCGAGTGCGCGCGCGGCAGCAAAGGACCCCGCGCTCGCCGAGCTCGTGCGCAAGGAGCAGGACCTCACCAAGCAGGTCAACGCCCAGCTCGGCACGCTCAACAACGTGCTCGCGCTTCCGGGGACCGAGCGGGACGACAAGGGCGTTGCGCAGATCCAGGCTTCCATCGCGGCATTGCGCGCACAGCGCGACAAGGCGCGGCAGGAGATCAAGCAGAAGTTTCCGATCTACGCCGATCTGGTCTCGCCCAAGCCGCCGAGCGTAGCCGAGATCCGCGCTACGCTGGCGGACGACGAGGCCATGCTGTCGTTCTATTTCGGGCAGAACGCCAGCTTCGTGTGGGCTGTCCCGAAATCGGGGCCGGTGGCGTTCGCCGCCGTGCCGGCCAAGATCGGCGACATCGAGAGCAAGATCCGCAAGCTGCGTGAAGCGCTCGAGCCGCAGGCTGCGATGATCTCGGATATTCCGCCGTTCGACCTCGCGCTCGGCCATGAACTCTACGAACTCCTGCTCAAGCCCGTCGAGAGCGGATGGAAGCCGGCCAAGAACCTGATCGTCGTAACCAATGGCGCGCTCGGGCTGCTGCCGCTGTCCCTGTTGCCGACGGCAAAGGTGGAGGTGGCAGCGGACGAGGACCCGCTGTTCGTCGGTTACCGCAACGTGCCGTGGCTGGCGCGGACCCATGCCGTGTCGACGGTGCCGTCGGCGGCGGCGCTGCGCACGCTGCGGCAATTGCCGCCGGGCAAGCCAGGTCGCGGCGACCTCGTGGCTTTTGGCGATCCCTATTTCAACAGGGATCAGCAGGCCGAGGCTGATGGCACCGGGGAGAAAGTGCAGGTCGCCGACGCCGGCGGCAACGTGACGCGCGGCGGTCCGCTGAAGCGGCGCAACAGTCCCAAGCTCGACGGCGTCGACAGCGCCGAGCTCGGCCTGCTGCCCCGGCTTCCCGATACCGCGGACGAGCTGAAATCGATCGCGCTGGCGCTACAGGCCGATCCGTCCAAGGTGCTGTTCCTCGGCAAGAGCGCCACCGAGAGCGCGGTGAAGACCATGAATCTGTCCGGCTTCCGGATTTTGGCCTTCGCTACCCACGGCCTCGTTCCGGGCGAGCTGAACGGGCTGACGCAGCCGGCGCTCGCTCTGTCCTCTCCGGCGGTGACCGGCGAAGGCGGCGACGGGCTTTTGACCATGGAGGAAATTCTCGGCCTCAAGCTCGATGCCGACTGGGTCATCCTTTCGGCCTGCAACACCGGTGCGGGTGCCGGGGCCGGGGCCGAGGCGGCCTCCGGACTTGGCCGCGCCTTCTTCTATGCCGGAACGCGTGCGTTGCTGGTGACGAACTGGTCGGTGCATTCGCAGTCGGCGCGGCAATTGGTGACGGACCTGTTCAAGCGGCAGGCCGACGATCCCAAGCTGTCGCGCGCCGAAGCGTTGCGTCAGGCCGCGATGGCACTCGTCGACGGCCCCGGCTATCTCAACAGCGAGGGCAAGACGGAGTTTGCCTATGCTCATCCGCTGTTCTGGGCGCCGTACACGATCATCGGCGATGGCGGCTTGCGGTAACGGACCGGCAGGGGAAAGGTGGACGGACGATGAAGCGGAATGTCTTGTTGGGCGTCGTGGCGGCAGCTTTGTTGCTTTCGGCACCTTCGCACGCCACGCCATTGATCACCGAGGAAGAAGCCAAGCTGCCGCCTCCGAAAGGCGCGGTCGCGGCTGACCGGCGCGGCATCCTGCGCGGCCCGAAGGTCGAATTCATCTCGCCCGGCGATTCGGTCAGCTCTCCAATGCCGCTGGTGCTGAAGTTCGAGTCGTTCGGCGGAGCGAAGATCGACCCGGACTCGGTCAAGGTGCTCTTTCTCCGGACGCCGAATGTGGACCTCACGGCGCGGGTGAAGCCCTTCGTGAAGGCCGAGGGCATCAACATGCAGGACGCCGAGTTGCCGCCGGGTGAATACACGGTGCGCGTCGACGTCAAGGACAGTGACGGTCGGCCCGGCACGACCATCTTCACGCTGAAGGTCGCGCCCAAGTGACGTGTCCTTACTGCTGCGCCGGCACTGCGGAGGGCGCAATGGTCTGCCCCTCCTGCGGGCGCGACATCGCCGTTCCCGCCACCCTGCTCGCTGAGCGGGACGATCTTCTGCGCAAGCGCGAGGAATTGCGCGATGAACTGAGACGGGCGAGGGACGAGGTCGAGGCGATCAACAGGCGAAGGAAGTCGCGCTAGCGATGGAATGTCCGTTCTGCGCCGAGACGATCAAGGATGAAGCGATCGCGTGCAAACACTGCTCGCGGGACCTGCGCATCGTACGGCCGATGCTGCTCGAAATCGAAGACATTGTTGCCGATCTGGACAAGCTCAGGCGCGATCTCGACCGCGTCAATGTCCGGCTCGAACGCTACAATAATCCGATGCGCTATTATGGCGCGCATGCGGTGCTCTACATCGCCGTGCCGTCGCTGTTGCTGGTGATCGCGCATGTGCTCGTGACCATCACCTTCAACGTCTCGCCGATCCCGCTGCGGATCGCCTCCATCGCGATACCGCTCCTGTTCGGCTTCGTGGCCTATCCCCTGCATCGTGTCTTTACTCTAACGGCGTTCGTGCTGGCTTTCCTGATGGCGCTGGTCAGCATCTTGGCGATGCTGACAGTGACCGGAGTTCACGACCACGTTCCGATATTGCCGGAAGCCTGGATCGAATGGCGCGAAGTATTCGAATATGGCGCCAGCATCCTGCTCGCCTTCGTCTCCGGAAACATCTTGAGCGTCGTGATCTTCCAGGTGCTGCCCCGGGTGCTGACGCAAGGGGGCAAGCCGAACGCGTTTGCCTTCCGCGTGGCGCGCCTGTTGGGGCAGCACGTCGGCGAAGAACAACTGCGTCGTCGCGCCCGTTTGATCCAGGACCTCATGCAGACCGTCGGTCCGTTGGCGGGTGTCGCCGCGACCGGCGTAGGCTCCATTTATGCAGGCTTGAAAGGCTTGCTCGGATAACCCGGTGTTCGAAGGCGGACGCGACGCCGACCCTTCGCGCCTCGTGGTGAGCGGGAGTTCGCGCTGACATCGTCGGGCTTTTGGTTTCGACGAGCCGCGCCCATGGAGCAGAGGATCAGTTTTGAAGCTCAATGTGTTCGCGATGCCCAAATGGTCTGGGCCTTAGGAACGGGCTTCCACCCCTGTCGGAGCTCTGCTCGCGCCGGCTTCGTACCAGCCCCTTGTCGCCTTGACGATGCGGACGACGGACAGCATCACCGGGACCTCGACGAGTACGCCGACCACGGTCGCCAGCGCCGCGCCGGAGTCCAGGCCGAACAGGCTGATCGCGGCGGCGACCGCCAGCTCGAAGAAGTTGCTCGCGCCGATCAGGGCGGCTGGAGCCGCGACGCACCACGCCACGCCAAATCGCCGGCTTAGCCAGTACGCCAAGCCCGCATTGAGATAGACCTGGACGAGGATCGGCACGGCGAGAATGGTAATGACAAGCGGCTGCCTGACGATCTGTTCGCCCTGGAAGCCGAACAGCAGCACCAACGTGGTGAGGAGCGCAACCAGCGACAGAGGCTGCAGCTTCCGCATGATGCGGTCGAAGCTGGCCACGCCGCTTCGCATCAGCGCCTTGCGCCACAGCTGTGCGACGATCACGGGAACCACGATGTAGAGCAGGACGGAGAACAGCAGCGTGCTCCAGGGGACGCTGATCGAGGCCACGCCGAGCAGCAGTCCCACCAGCGGCGCAAACAGGAACACCATGATGACGTCGTTCAGGGCGACCTGGCTCAGCGTGTAGTGAGGCTCTCCCTCGCACAAATTGGACCACACGAACACCATCGCGGTGCAAGGCGCGGCCGCCAGCAGAATCAAGCCGGCGATGTAGGATGAGATCTGGCCAGCCGGCAGCAGCGGCGCGAAGAGATGGCCGATGAAAAAGGAGCCGAGCAGCGCCATCGAGAACGGCTTCACGGCCCAATTGATGAAAAGGGTAACGCCGACGCCGCGCCAGTGCTCCCGGACCTGACCGAGCGAGCCGAAGTCGATCTTCAGCAACATGGGCACGATCATGAGCCAGATCAGCACTGCGACCGGCAGGTTGACCTTGGCGACCTCAGCGACGGCGATGGCTCCGAAGACACCGGGCAGGACGTGTCCCAGTGCGACGCCGACGACAATGCAAAGCGCGACCCACAGAGTGAGGTATCGTTCGAAGATGCTCATGATCACGCCACGTCGTCTCGGCCGGATGTCGCGCCGTCGGAGCGGCCGATCTCGCGCAGCCTGGTTCCGAGCGACAGCCTGTCGATCTTCCTCAACGGCAGGTTCACGAAGGTATCGATCCGATTCCTGAGATAGCGGAACGCAGTGACGAACGCTGCCTGCTTCTGAAGCTCGGACCCTTCGGCCGCAGCGGGGTCTTCAATGCCCCAATGCGCCGTCATCGGCTGGCCCGGCCAGATCGGGCAGGCCTCGCCCGCTGCGTTGTCACAAACAGTGAAGACGAAATCCATCACGGGCGCATCGGCGCTCGCGAATTCCAGCCAGCTTTTCGAGCGCATTCCGTCGACGGGGTAGTCCATGGCCTCAAGCGTGCTCAGCGCGAGCGGATGCACCGTGCCCTTTGGCGTGCTGCCCGCGGAGAAGGCGCGAAAGTGGTTGGCGCCGTCTTTGCGAAGGATCGACTCGGCCAGGATGGATCGCGCCGAGTTGCCGGTGCAGAGAAACAGCACATTGTAGATCTGGTCAGGCACGGCTTCGTTCCTTCCGTTTCGGCGAGCAGCAGGATTGCAATGTTTCGACGACGGGATCGCAGACCTCCGGTCGCCCGCCGCAGCAATCGCGAAGCAGGAAGAGCGTCACGTCGCGGAATTCGCTGAGATTGGCGCGGTAGACGATCGAGCGGCTGTGCCGCTCGGAGGAGACGAGGCGCGCCCGGCTTAGGATCGCCAGATGCGCGGAGAGCGTATTCTGGGGAACCTCAAGCAGGCGAGCCAGGTCGCCAGCGGCGAGGCCGTCGGGCTCGTGCCTGACCAGCGTGCGGAACGCTTCCAGACGGGTGGACTGAGCCAATGCGGCGAGGGAGAGGACGGCATCTTCGTTTTCCATATATCCAGATTTATGGAATAGATGAAAAGGCGTCAATCCGAATCTCGTAGCGCCAGTCCTCTATAATTCGAATATTCTAGAAATATAGTTTGACAGCCGGCGTGAACGAGCACATTTTGAATGTCATGAAGATCGCCGACGCAGCAGCACGTTTGGAAGCCCTGGGTAATCAAACCCGGCTTCAAATCTATCGGGCGTTGGTCCGTGCCGGGCATGCCGGCATGCCGGTCGGTCGCCTCCAGGACAAGCTGAAGATCCCGGCGTCGACACTGTCGCATCACATCAAGACCTTGGTCTCGGTCGGCCTCGTCAGCCAGGTCAGGGAATCGACCACCCTGATCTGCCACGCCAACTTCGATGCCATGCGGGGCCTCGTCGATTTCCTGGCGGCGGAGTGCTGCGCGGACGAAGTCGGATGCAAGGATGCGCAAACGGCCGCCTGAATTTTTTCTGTTCACATTATTCGATGATTCTAGAAAGATGGGAGAAGCTCAATGAACGCCAGGACAGACGTCAAGACGGTCGCCATCATCGGAGCCGGGCCGGTGGGCCTCGCTGCGGCTGCGCATGTGCTCGAACGCGGCATGTCTCCCATCGTGATCGAGGCCGGCCCTGAAGCCGCACATGCGGTCCGTCAGTGGCAGCACGTCCAGCTGTTCTCGCCGTGGGAATACAATATCGACAAGGCGGCAGCGCGCCTGCTCGCGCCGACCGGTTGGAATTCGCCGGATCCTCACGCCTATCCGACCGGCGGCGAGCTGATCGATCGATATCTCACCCCGCTCGCAACACGTACGCCGCTTCGGGAGACAATCCGAACGTCGAGCCGGGTCACGGCGATCAGCCGCGCTGGCTTCGACAAGGCGAAAACGAAGGGCAGGGAGCAGGCGCCGTTCGAGATCCGCTATCAGAACGGCAAGGGGCCCGAGGTGCTGCGCGCCGATGCCGTGATCGACGTCTCAGGCACGTGGTTCTCTTCCAATCCCGCAGGCAGCAACGGTCTGCCCGCGATCGGCGAACGCGAGCACGCGGGCCGCATCGCCTACGGCATGCCGGATGTGCGCGGCGCCGATCGCGCCCGCTACGCTGGCAAGACCGTTGCCGTGCTCGGTGCCGGTCATTCCGCCCTTGGTACGCTGATCGATCTCGTGCAACTTGCGGACGAGGTGCCGGGCACGCAAGCGATCTGGCTGCTGCGCGGCACCGATCCCGCAAAGGCCTTCGGCGGCGGCAGCAATGACAAGCTTGCCGCGCGCGGCGCGCTGGGGGCCACCTTCGCCGCGCTCGTGGCTGCCGGCAAGATCAAGATCGAGACCGGATTTGGCGTGACGCATGTCTCGGATTCCGAAGGCCGCCTCAGGATTTCGGCTGGCGCCTGCTGCGGCGCGCAGAGCGTTGTGGCGGACGAGCTGGTGGTTTCGACCGGCTTTCGTCCCGATCTCTCGTTCCTGGCCGAATTGCGGTTGCGGCTCGATCCGGCCATCGAGGCGCCGGTTGCGCTCGCGCCGCTGATCGATCCCAACGAGCACAGCTGCGGCACGGTTCGTCCGCACGGCGCCCGCGAGCTCGCGCATGACGAGCCTGGTTTCTATCTCGCCGGCATGAAGTCCTATGGTCGTGCGCCGACCTTCCTGATGATGACCGGATACGAACAGGTCCGTTCCATCGTCGCCGACATCGCCGGCGACAAGGAGGCCGCGGCCCGCGTCGAGCTCGTGCTGCCGGAGACTGGCGTCTGCACGCGCGGCGGTGTCGAGGCGGCTGGTGCGGGATGCTGCGGCGGTCCCGCGAAGGCCGAGCCGTCAGCCTGCTGTGCTGCCGATGAAACCGCCAAGACGGAAGGTCGCGCGGGGTGCGGCTGCTCATGACGCAGGTCCCGGCGGGCCGGGAGGCAGGCCCGCTCGCAATTGTCTTCGCACTCGGAACCGCGCAGACCATTGCGTGGGCATCGAGCTATTATCTTCCTGCCATCCTGGCGGCGCCGATTGCGCGCGATCTCGGTCTTGCGCCGACCTGGGTGTTCGGCGCGCTCTCGGGAGCGCTCGTCATCTCCGGCCTGCTCGGGCCACGCGTGGGGCACGCCATCGATACGTTCGGAGGGCGTGGCCTGCTTGCGGTCTCGAACCTCCTCTTCGTGGCAGGCCTGCTCCTCTTGTCCGTGGCTCACGGCGTGGTGGTGCTGGTTGCAGCCTGGGTGTTGCTCGGGATCGGCATGGGCATGGGCTTGTATGAAGCGGCCTTCGCGACGCTTGCGCGCATCTATGGCAGCAACGCGCGACGAACCATAACCGGCATCACCTTGATCGCAGGTTTCGCCAGCACCCTCGGCTGGCCCCTCACGACGTGGCTGGCCGCCGAGTACGACTGGCGGGTGGCCTGCCAGGTGTGGGCGGCGATACACATCTGTCTGGCGCTGCCGCTCAATCTGTCCCTGCCGCGCGTCGTTCCTCTGGACCAGCAGCCTCGGCCGGACCCGGGCGCGAGCCAAAGATCCGGACGGCAAAGCGAGACGTTCGCGATGGTGCTGCTGGCTTACATGTTCGCGGCAGCAAGCTTTGTCAGCTCGGGTGTCTCGGCCATTCTACCGACCATGCTGGTGGCGTTCGGCGCGACGCCGGCACAGGCGCTGCTCGCAGGCGCCCTGGTCGGACCTGCACAGGTCGGTGCCCGCCTTCTGGAAGCAGGGTGGCTCGGTCGGTTTCATCCGCTGTTGTCGGCCCGGCTCGCCATGCTGATGAATCCGATCGGCGTGGTTGCTTTGGTCGCGGGCGGCCCCTTGCTCGCATCGACTTTCACGGTGCTGTATGGCGCAGGCAACGGCATCATCACCATTGCCCGCGGCACGCTTCCTTTGGCACTGTTCGGACCGGCGGGATTCGGCCGGCGCGTCGGCATGATCTCGCTGCCGTCGCGGGCGACCGGCGCGCTCGCTCCACTCGCGCTCGGAGTGATGGTGGAGCAGTTTGGCAGCAGCGCGCTCTGGATCAGCGCGATGGCCTCGATCTCCGCGTTTTTCGCGCTTCTGTTGCTGCGGGCAGACCAGACAAGATAGGGACCAAGGGGAGGCCAGCATTCGGAGTGTGAGCGGGGGACCGCTGATCGCGGTGATGTGTATCGGCCAGCTCGGCAATCTGCTGCCGCACGTGACGCTGTCCGCGAATCTGGCGCAGCATCTGATGCCGGCGTGGGGGCTGTCTGCCGCCGAAGGCGGGCTGATGGCAAGCGGCTATGCGTTCGGCTACATGCTGGCGGTGCCGGTGCTGACGACGTTGACCGATCGCATCGACGCGCGGATCGTGCTGCTGTGCGGCTCCATCGTCAGCGGCCTGGCGACCATGGCCTTCGGCATCTTTGCCCAAGGATTCTGGTCGGGCACCATCATTTGGTCGCTCGCGGGACTGGGCTTTGCCGGCGCCTACATGCCCGGCCTGAAGGCGTTGACCGACCGATTGCCCGCAGGGGACACCTCGCGGGCGGTGACGCTGTACACGTCGAGCTTCTCGGTCGGCGTCGGCCTGTCGTTCCTTGTTGCACAAGTCCTCGCCGATCGCTGGGGATGGCGGACCGCTTTCTACGTCACCGGCGTCGGCCCCATCGCGATGGTGATCGCGTGCCTCCTGATGCAGGGACAGCGGCCTGCGCCGAAGGCGGGGCGTCTTCTCAACTTCGCACCCGTCTTCGCCAACCGCGAGGCGCTCGGCTACATCCTCGGTTATGGGGCTCACTGCTTCGAGCTGTATGGCATTCGCACCTGGCTGGTCGGGTTCTGGACCTTCGTCGTTGCGCATCAAGGCGGGCCGTCCTGGATGACGCCCGTGCTGATGAGCTTCTGCTTTGCGGTGATCTCGATGCCGGCGAGTATCCTCGGCAACGAGGCCGCGCTGAAATTTGGACGGCATCGGGCCATCACGGTCGTGATGATCGCTTCGGCTTGCGTCGCGCTGGTGATCGGTCTCAACGCAACGGCCCCCGCATGGGTGCTCGCGCTGCTGCTGATGATGTACGGCCTGACGGTGCCGGCTGATTCAGGCGCGTTGACCGCAGGCATGTCGGCTGCAGCCGTCTCCGAGCATCGCGGTGCAACGCTGGCCCTGCATTCCACGGTCGGCTTCGGCCTGTCGGCGCTCGGCGCGTGGGGCACCGGCGTCGCACTCGACATGGCCGGCGGACCGCAGAACGCGGGCGGATGGCTGCTGGTGTTCATCGTGCTGGCGGCCGGAATCGCGCTGGGGCCGTTGGCGTTGCTGTGGGCGCGACGAGCCGGCGCCGAGGGCGTCGCAACAAGACTTTGACACAGCGCAATGCCGTCAGGGACGAAATCGGTTGAACTGTCTTCGCAATGTTCGATTTCGACCAGCCGCTGTTCATCGCCGGGCTCCTGCTGGGCTTTTCCTCGAGCCTGCATTGCTTCGGCATGTGTGCAGGCATTGCTTCCTCCTTGCACTTCGCCGCCGACTTCGGTTCGAACCGGCCGCGGCGGGGTCTGCTGACGACGACGGTTCTGATCAACGCGGGGCGCATCTCTGCCTATATGCTGGCAGGCGCCACGGTGGGCGCGATAGGATCGAGCGTGTTCGGATCGTTCGACCACGCATTCGCCCATGCGATCCTGCGCTGGGCCGCGGCCGCGGCTCTCGCCTGGATCGGACTTTCGATGCTCGAAGTGCTGTCGCTGCCGGCGTGGCTGTCGCGGCTGGCCGCGATCGTCAGCGCCAGGATCGGAACGGCCGCACGTGCGACGAATCTACCGCCGACGCTGGGGCTGTTCGTCAGCGGTGCGGTCTGGGGCTTTCTTCCCTGCGCCATGGTCTACGCGGCGTTGTTCTACGCCATGCTGACCGGCTCGTCGCTCGGGGGCGCGCTGGCGATGAGCGGCTTCGGTCTCGGCACCCTTCCGGTCCTGCTCGGATCTGGGTTGGGACTTCCGTTGCTGAGGCGCCGTGCGACCGCGGGATGGCTGAGAAACACGGTCGCGCTCGCCATCATCGCGGTGGGGATCGTCAGCGCCGGCGTGTCGCCGTCGACCTTGGCCGTGTGGTGCCGAACCTGACAGGCTTGCCGACGTCTTCGATCGTCGGCCGCAAGCGGTGCCGGTTCCGCCGCTATGGCTGCGGCGGATAGCGCTCGAACGTCGGCAGTTCGTGCGCATGCTCCATCCAGCGAAGCCGCTCGGCGACCTGGATCTGCATCGTCGCCGGTACGGCATCGGGATCGTCGTAAGTCGCGCTCTGGATGTCGATGATGCCGGGCAGCATGTCGGCATTGATATAGAACAGGCCGGTGCCGCAATGGCTGCAAAAGTGTCGCCGGCCGTGGTCCGAGGAATTGTAGACCTTGGGCTCGCCGCTGGTCACCTTGAGCGCGCTCTCCGGATACATCGTCCAGCCGACGACGGGAGCGCCGGCGTGGAGCCGGCAATCGCGGCAGTGGCACAGCGCATGCACGATCGCGTCGCCCTCGACCTCGTAACGGATTGCGCCGCAATGACAGCCGCCGGTGATGGTGCTCATTCGTTTCTCCCGATCGAAGGCAAGTATCTCAGTTCGATAACTCCCGAGACGCGCGGCTTCAACGACGCAAGCGATTTGAAGTTGCGTCCTACTGTCGCTTGACAGCTGCTGCCATGCCAGGCCTTCGGTGCTAGGCCTTCGGCGTCGCGGCGTCGCCGGAGGATCTGCAGCGTCGGTTTTCCACACCCACGACCGGCAGTATCGAATTGCGGATCCAGCCTACCAGCTATCGATAATTTGCCAGCGCCGTCGGGCGCAGCTTTGATTGTGGCATGAGCACCAAATCACGCGAGGTCATCTGGAGCGGCCGAATTCTGGGTGCGGAAATTTCGGCCAAGCACGCGCGCGAGGAAGCCAAAAAGGCCGTTCGCGAGGCCGATCGCGCTGAAGCCGAAGCCTGGTCGGTCCGGATGGAAGGTTACGGTGGCCCTTCACAGCCGTCTCCGACGATCGCGCAATGCCTCAACGGTGGCATGGGCTGGCTCGAGGTCGAGTGCAACAGGTGCAAAGCACGCGCGAGCCTGCCACTCGATGCAATCCGTCGTCCCCGCGATACGCCGATCTGGAAGCTGGAGGCTTCGCTCAAGTGCCGGTCATGCCGGAATGGACGTTCCGCACCGCCCGTCCACATGATCAAGCTGACCGCCACGCGAAGCATCACGCCCTACAAATGGGTGCATCCGACCGAGGAGAGATAGGCAGGCGCGGTTACCCGTCATCTGAACCATCCGCTCGATGATAACGACCAAGAGCCGAGCTTCTCACCAATCGCTGCGCCGAATGGCCTGGAACACAGGCAAGTTGGAAGCGCTTCGAAGGCCAACCGGAAAGAGATCATGTTCGACGTTATGGTGAACCTCCTGGTCGGTCTGTCCTTTGGCTTTCCCGCCGTGCCATGGCTAGTTGGTGCGCGATGGGGAGCCAGAGGCGTTTGGCTCAGCACGGGATTTGCCGTCGCGATCCTGCTATGTCTTTTTCCCATCCTGTTTGGGTTTGGGTGTGGCGACTGCGGGCAGGGCGCGATCGCCATCTTCGTGCTGGTGCCGATCTGGATTGCTGCGGCATTGCTGACCGTCGCTTCGGCAGCGTTCGCTCACTTCAAGTTCGCGCGCTGACGTCCGCAGGACCGCCCTCCGCTCCTGTGCATGGGGCTTGTCTTCATGCCTTTCGTGATGAAGGCCGCCGAACCGGCCTGGCTTCAGCGCCGGCTGCGCGGCGCCTCGGCCTTGGCGGGCTGCTCGGTCTGCGGGCCGCAGCTCGCGGCCGCAAGCGTGGCCTGCGCCTGCGGCATCAGGCCGGGCTCGGGGGCGAGCGCCTTCATCACGATCAGGCCGGTGGTGCTGGGAGAATCGATGATCAGGCGGTCGGCCGCGGTGACCTCTTCGTCCTCCGGCAGCTCGCTGTGCTGCGCCTCCGTCATCAGGTCGAGCTCGATCACCTTGCGGCCCGCCGAGCGGTCGTTGATGGCGTAATAGGCGATCTCGTTGCGGGTGTAGAACGACACCGAAGTATAGGCCTGGCTCACCGGCACCGTCAGCTTGATCGGTCCGCTCGAGAGGTCGTAGCGGCAGATCGCCAGCGCAAAGGCGGGATCCATGAACGGCATCGGCGACGTCTGCGGATCGGCGAGGGGAAGCTGGCTGACGCCGTTGAGCTTCGTCATCGGCGTCAGCCGCGAATAGGCGTCCTGCGTTGCGATCCGCGGCAGCGCCAGCACGCTGACGAGGTGGACCACGAGCCCCAGCACCACTCCGGCAACGATGGTGAACAACAGGCGGATCATGAGCAGCCCACCGTCGAGATGGTGGGCATCGGCGCGTCGCGCTGGGTGCGCGTCGCAACGCCGACCGGGGTGTCGTAGAGGCGCAGCATCAGCGCGTAGCGCTCGATGCCGCCGGTCGGCAGCCAGTTGCCGGCGCGCGAGCGCGAGGCGATGCGGATCTCGAACGAGCCGTCGGATTGCCGCACGATCTCCTGGCTGGTGAAGCCGTAGCGCTGCAGCGAATTGGCGACGAGGTGGCCCTTGCGGTCGTACAGCGTCAGCGTCCAGAACCGCGCCGGCGGCGTCACGCCGGAGACGATCACGTCGCAGCGGCCGTCGAGCGCCTTCTTCTTGTCGTCGGCGGTGGCGGTGAAGGCGACGCCGTCGCCGGTGCCGATCGGCAGCTCGCCGTTGCGCACGATGGTGGCGCGCGAATAGGGATCGACGTCGGCGGTGCCGGTGCGCGGGCGCGCGGTCCAGGGGCCGATGGTCAGCGCGCCGATCTCGGTGCCGCGCGTCGTCGTCATCCAGGTCGCACCCAGGCCGACCACCGTCGCGAGCAGAAGGGCCGTCAATGTGATCAGGATCAGCCGCACTTGTTTCGATCAGTTCTTGCGCGGGGCGGAAGCGTTGACATTTTCTTCCGCATAATTCTGCGGGAAGGCGAGCGCGCTCGTCGCCGAGGACGGCCTGGCCGCCTTGGCGTCGGCATCCGCCGATTTCTTTGCGGTCCTGGCGGCGTCGTCCAGCAGCTTCTCGACGCGCACCAAAATGTCGGCGCCGCGCTTGGTCAGCACCGGCGGCGGACCCGGCTTGGTCTCCAGCACCTTCGGCGCC
Source organism: Bradyrhizobium sp. MOS003 (assembly GCF_003020125.1). Taxonomy (GTDB): domain Bacteria; phylum Pseudomonadota; class Alphaproteobacteria; order Rhizobiales; family Xanthobacteraceae; genus Bradyrhizobium. Next base: position 478,529 of record NZ_PYFW01000003.1, read on the forward strand.
GCATTGGCCTGCGCGTTGCTGATATGCTGCGGCGGCAGCTTCTGGCCCATGCCGATGCCGGGGATTTCCCGGACCTCGACGCCCTGATGGGCCGCGAGCATGATGTCGTGCCAGGTCTGGGCCGGCAGCGAGCCGCCGGTCATGCGGTTGGTCGGCGAGTAGTCATCGTTGCCGTACCAGACCGCGCAGGTGAAATTGCCGGTGTAGCCGACGAACCAGGCGTCGCGATACGCGTTGGTCGTGCCGGTCTTGCCCGCGGTCGGAATGCCGTCGAGCGCGGCACGGCGCGCGGTGCCCTCGCTGACGACGTGGCTCATCATGCCCGCCATGTCGGCGGCGACGGAGGCGGGAATCGCCTGCCGCGGCTTCGGGCCGTCGCGGTCCCAGCGCCAGACCGGGTCGCCGGCGCCGGTGCGCACTTCGAGCACCGAATGCGGCGTCACCGCCTTGCCGCGGTTGGGGAAGGTCGCGTAGGCGACCGCGTGCTCGAGCACGGTGACTTCGTCCGAGCCGATCGGCAGCGACGGCGTGTCGGGCAGCGGCGCCTTGAGGCCGAAACGGCGGGCGACCTCGACGATCTTGGCGCGGCCGATCTTGGCGGGGTTCGGCGCCTTCGGCTGTTCCTTCTGGCCGATCGCGATCGACAGCTTCACCGGCACGACGTTGATCGAGCGCGTGATCGCCTGCGTCAGCGTCACCGCGCCGGAATAGGAATGGCCATAATTCTGCGGGCACCAATTGCCGATGCAGACGGGGCCGTCGACCACGATCGAGTTCGGCGTGAAACCGTTCAGCAGCGCGGTGGTGTAAACGTAGGGCTTGAACGACGAACCCGGCTGGCGGTAGGCGTCGACGGCGCGGTTGAACTGGCTGGCGCCGTAGTCGCGGCCGCCGACCATGGCGCGGATGCCGCCGTCGAGGTCGGACACCACGGTCGCCGCTTGCGTCGCGTGATAGTCGCGGCCGAACTGGCGCAGCTGGTTCTCGACCGCATCCTCCGCGGCCTTCTGCACGTTGGTGTCGATGGCGAGGCGCACCACGAAGACGCGCTCGGTGTAGGATTTCGGGAAGGTGTCGACCAGCTTGCGCATCTCGTCGAAGGCGTAGTCGAGATAGTAGTTCGGCGAGGCTTCGTCGCGGCGGTCGACCGCGAAGGCCGGGTTGCGGCGGGCGCCGAACACTTGGCCCTCGGTCATGAAGCCGGCATCGACGAGATTGTCGAGCACGACGTTGGCGCGGGCGCGGGCGGCGGGCAGGTTGATGTGGGGTGCGTATTTGGTCGGCGCCTTGAACAGCCCGGCGAGCATCGCGGCCTCCGCCAAGGTCACGTCGCGCGCGGATTTGTTGAAGTAGAAATGCGCAGCGCCGTCGACGCCGAAGGTGCCGCCGCCCATATAGGCGCGGTCGAGATACAGCTTCAAAATCTCGTTCTTGGTCAGGCGCCATTCCAGCCAGACTGCGAGGAAGGCTTCGTTGACCTTGCGCTCGATGGTGCGCTCGTTGCTCAGGAACAGGTTCTTGGCGAGCTGCTGGGTGATCGAGGAGCCGCCCTGGCGGACGCCTCCGGCCTGGGCGTTGGTGACGAGCGCGCGCGCGGTGCCGGCGATGTCGATGCCGAAATGCTCGTAGAAGCGGCGGTCTTCGGTCGCCAGCGTCGCCTTGATCAGGACGTCCGGAAAATCTTCCAACGGGATCGAGTCGTTATGCTTGATGCCGCGGCTGCCGATCGGGTTGCCGTAGCGGTCGAGGAAGGTCACCGCGAGGTCGGACTTCTTCAGCCAGTCCTCGTCCGCGGTCTCGCGGAAGGCGGGGATGGCGAGGGTGAGCATCACCACGAGACCGCCGAGCCCGAGGGTTGCGGCCTCCGATAGCGGCTCGATGAACACCCAGCGCTTCCAGCGTCCGACATAGAAGCGGTCCATGAAGGTCGAGTAACGCTCGTAGAGCTCGCGGATGCCCTTGGCCGAGGAAAACAGCGAGGAGTCGATGCGCGCATCGAGGTCCAGGAAGAAATTCCGGACCTTCTGCTTCCAATGCGATGGTATGATCTGGCGCACCTAGAACCCTTGAGGCTCGCTTCGAAAGCGTTCAAGCACCCGGCCGGGGCGGCATCGAGACGTCTTGAGGGAATGTTGCGGCAAACCCAAGGCGCCCGGCCAGCATCCGAGGGACTTGCTGTTCCTTCTAGCCGAGCGGGGCCCATAAACCAATGGTCACGCTCGCGATTTTGAACAACAGGCTGAATCGACCCCGGTTCATTACGGGCCTCGAAGGCGCCTTGCTTGCACCACCCCGGCCGCACGCCCTAGATGGCTTCAGCCGTAGCTCTTTCGAACTTTGTTGAGGCGCATGACCGCAGCTCCCAAACGACCTTCAGGCCAGGAAGGATTCTTCTGGAAAACCAAGACTTTGGAAGAGATGTCGGGGCCCGAATGGGAAAGCCTGTGCGACGGCTGCGGCCGCTGTTGCCTGAACAAGCTCGAAGACGAGGATACCGGCCAGATCTATTTCACCCATGTCGGCTGCAAGCTGCTCGATGCCGGGACCTGCGGCTGCAAGGACTACCCGAATCGGTCTGCGAAGGTTCCGGATTGCGTCCGCCTGACCCCGGCCAATGTCCGCACCCTGAACTGGCTGCCGCCGAGCTGCGGCTACAAGCTGGTCGCCGAAGGGCGCGATCTCTATTGGTGGCATCCGCTGGTCTCCGGTGATCCCAACACTGTGCATGACGCCGGCGTCTCCGTGCGCGGCCGGGTCGAGGGCAGCGAGGAGGAGATTCCGGACGACGAACTCGAGAACCACATCGTACAATGGCCGGCGCAGCTGCCGAAACGGGCCCGCCTGAAGCGACGCCCGAAGGACTGAGCCGCCGCGGACACTGGATCACGTCTTCGGGATGGCCCGGGGGCGGGATGCACCCATGCGCCGTGATGCCTGCCCGGGACAAATTTTGCTGTCTACATTGGGCTGCATAGAACGAATCCTTCGCGGCGTTGCGCCGCCACACGGCACCCGAGCGAGATGAACAAGTTCGACCGGCGGAGCAGTTCTGCCGACATCCAGACTTTGCCCGACGACATCGCCGAGGAGCTGTCCCGGCTTCCGAGCGAAGTCATCAGCGTCGATGATGCGCCCTCCATCGCGCCGCCGGTGCCGCTGTCGCAGGACGAGGTCCGCACCATCGTCATCAGCCTGATGCTGACGATGTTCCTGGCCGCCCTCGACCAAACCATCGTGGCGACCGCGCTGCCGACCATCGGACGCCAGTTCCAGGACGTCTCCAATCTCTCCTGGGTCATCACCGCCTATCTGCTCGCCTCGACCGCGGTGGCGCCGGTGTTCGGCACGCTCAGCGACATCTATGGCCGCCGCGCCATGATCATCATTTCGCTCAGCTTGTTCGTGGCCGGCTCGGTGCTGTGCGCGATCGCGCCGAACATGCCGATGCTGATCCTGGCGCGCGGCCTTCAGGGGCTCGGCGGCGGCGGCATCATGCCTGTCGTGCAGACCGTGATCTCCGACGTCGTCTCTCCGCGCGAACGCGGCCAGTATCAGGCCTATTTCTCCAGCGTGTGGATGGTCGGCGGCATCCTCGGTCCGGTCATCGGCGGCGTGTTCGCCGAGCATCTGCACTGGTCGATGATCTTCTGGATCAATCTGCCGCTGACGGCAGCGGCGCTCGCGCTGCTGCTGCCGAAGATGAAGAAGATCCCGGTGTTCCACCGCAAGCGCAAGGTCGACTGGCTCGGCGGCGTGCTGCTGATGGCCTCCGCCGTCGTCTTCATGCTGGTACTGACCTGGGGCGGCACGCGCTATCCCTGGCTGTCGCCGACCGTGCTGGCGATGGTGGGCGGCGCCGTCGCACTCGCCGTCAGCTTCGTCTGGCATGCGCGTCGCGCCGACGAGCCCTTCCTGCCGTTGAAGATGCTGACCGGATCGGTGGCGCCGTTCGCGATGACCGCCGGTGGCTGCGGGCTCGGGGCGATCACCGGCCTCACCGTGCAGCTGCCGCTCTATTACGAGCAGGTCTACCATCTGAGCGCGAGCGAGGCGGGGCTTGCGCTGATCCCGCTCGCTGCGGTTTCGACCGTTGGCGCCGCCGTCGCCGGCCGTACCATGGCCCGTGCAAAACACTACAAGCGCGTCGCCATCATCGGCACGTCCTGGGCCGCGCTGTGCGGCCTCGGCCTCACGCTCACCACTCTGCCGCTGTGGGGCCTGCTGATGCTGATGGCGGCGTTCGCGCTCGGGCTCGGCACCACCTTCCCGGTCTGCGTGGTCTCGCTGCAGAACTCGGTCGCGCGCCCGCAAGTCGGCACCATCACCGGCGCGATGAACTTCTTCCGCTCGCTGATGTCCTCGTTCACGGTCGCCGCCTTCGCCGCGATCCTGCTGATCGCGCTCGGCATCGACGTGCCGCTCGCCGGCGAGCATCATGCCGCAGGCGCCGTCGCTATTCCCGCCGACGACATGCGGCACGCCTTCCGCTACGTGTTCGGCGCCGCCACCGCGCTGATGACCACCGCCGCGTTGTGTCTCATCGCGATGGAGGAGCGACCGCTGGCCGGTCCCTCAGTGACGCAACCCGTCGAGATGGCGGAGTAGGGCGCTAGCCCGCGCCGTTCGGGAAGCTGCTTTTCCGTGGCAGCACAATGGTGAATTCGGTGAACTCGCCCGGCGCGGTCGCGACGTCGATCGTGCCGCCATGCTGCTTCACCACGATGTCGTGGCTCATCGACAGGCCGAGGCCGGTGCCTTCGCCGGCCGGCTTGGTGGTGAAGAACGGATTGAACATCTTCTCCTTCACCTCGTCTGGGATGCCCGTGCCGTTGTCGCGGATGCGGATCTCGACGTGGTCGCCGCGGTCGCGGGTCGCGGCGGTCAGGACCGGCTCGTACGCCGCCGCCTTGGTCTCGGCCTTGCGGCTGGCGACCGCATGGAATCCGTTTCCGATCAGGTTCAGCAGCACCCGCGTGATCTCCTGCGGGAATACATCGGCCGAGCCTGCGGCCGGATCGAACTCGCGCTTCAGCGTCACGTCGAACTGCGGCTTCTCGGCGCGGGCGCCGTGATAGGCGAGGTTGAGGCTCTCCTCGACCACCGCGTTGATATCGCTCGACCGATGCTCGCCGCCGCCCTCGCGCGAATGCAGCAGCATGTTCTTGACGATGGAATCGGCGCGCTGTCCGTGCTGCACGATCTTGCCGAGATTGTCCTTCAATAGCCCCGTGAGCTCGTCGACCTCGCTGCGGATTTCGTCCGCGAGCGTCACGGGCGCAAGCACCTCGTTCAGCTCGTCAGTCAATTCGGCGGAGAGCGAGGCAAAATTGTTGACGAAGTTGAGCGGGTTCTTGATCTCGTGCGCGATGCCGGCGGTGAGCTGGCCGAGCGATGCCAGCTTCTCGGTCTGAACCAGCCGGTCCTGCGCCGCGCGCAGATCGTCGAGCGACTTCGCAAGCTCCCGCGTGCGGTCCTGCACCTCGTTGAACAGCCGCGTGTTCTCGATCGCGATCACGGCCTGGTCGGCGAAGGTCTTGAGCAGGCTGATCGCCTTGTCCGGGAAATGGCCGGCTTGCGGCCGCGTCACGGCGATGGTGCCAATCGCGATGCCGTCGCGCAGCATCGGCACCGCGAGGATGCTGCGATAGCCCCGCGTCCGCGCCAGCTCCTTCATGGCCTCGGTGAGATCAGGCTCGTTCTGCATGTCGCTGCGGAAGGCATATTCTCCGCTTCGAGCCACCCGGCTGTGAATGCCCGACGATGTCAGCGCTGCGGGGAACGAGCTGAGCAGATCGGCATTGCCGGCTTCATTATCTGTGGTGAAGGCGGCCAGATGCAGCATGCCGTCGATGACGCGGGTGACGGTGGAGGAATGTCCGCCGATCAGCGCCTTGGCGCTGTCGGAGATGGCCTGGAACACCGGCGTGACGTCGGCGGGCGACGCCGCGATCACCTTGAGGATGTCGGCGGTTGCGGTCTGACGCTCCAGCGCCTCCTGTGTCGCATTGAACAGGCTGACATTCTTGATCGCGATCACCGCCTGGTCGGCGAAGGTCTGCAGCAGCCGCACGTGATGCTCGGCAAACGCGCCGGTCGCGCGTCGCGTCGTGATGATGAGGCCGATCGCTTCGCCGTCGCTCATCAAGGGTGAGAACAGCATGCTGCGGTAGCCGCGGGCGCGGGCGATGTCGCGCGCGGCCGGCTCGAGCTCGGTATCGGGCAGTTGCGCCGCCGCGCCGTTGGCCACGAGCGAATAGGGCGGGAACTGCACGAACGGCACTGGAAACGAGGCCTGCAGCACGTGATCGCCGGCAGGATCGGTCGGTGTGAATGCGGCAAGATGCGCAGCGCCGTCGACATAGCGCAGCACCGCCGTGGAGAAGCCGCCGATCAGCCGGTTGGCGTTGGCGGCGATGGCCTCGAATACCGGCTGCACGTCGGACGGCGAGGCTGCCATCACCTTGAGGATGTCGGCGGTCGCGGTCTGGCGTTGCAGCGTCTCTTCCGTCTCGTTGAACAGCCGCGCATTCTCGATCGCGATCACGGCCTGGTCGGCAAAGGTCTGCAGCAATTGCACGAGGTCGGGCGCGAACGCGCCTGGCACGGCACGGGTGACGCTGATCATGCCGACCGGCGTGCCCCGGTTCATCAGCGGCATGAACAGCACGCTGCGGAAGCCGCGCAGCCGCGCCAGATCGCGGTTCAGCTGCGGCACGTCCTCGGCTTCGCTGTCGGGAAACTGGATCGTCTCGCCGCCACGCACCAGCGCAAAGGTCGGAAACTCCGCGATCTTGCGCGGGAACGACGCCTTCAGCGCTTCGTCGGCCTCGGGGCTGGTCGGCGTGTAAGCCACGAGGTGCAGCTCGTCGCCGATGAACTGGAGCACGGTGGCGGAGAAGCCGTCGAGCAGGCGCTTGGAACTCGACGCGATCGCCTCGAACACCGGCCGGGCATCGGAGGGCGAGGCCGCGATGGTGCGCAGGATTTCGGCACTGGCATTTTGACGATCACGCGCAGTCGCGAGCGCACTGCGCAGCCGCGCATTCTCGGCTGCGAGCTCATCGGCGAGGTCATGGGAACGGTCGGTCATTCGCAATCCGGCTTGATGCCGCGACAGGCGCGGCACCGGGGCGGATTATCACATTCCCTGCGGCCGGAGCCAGCGTCCGGCTCGCCTCACGTTCCCGGACGCGACACCTCGGTTTCCTTGCTGGTGATGAACTCCAGCAGCACCGGAATGCCTTCCTGCGTCTTCTGGATGCCGCGCCTGATCGCGGGGATGATGTCTTCCGGCCTGGTCACCCGCTCGCCATAGCCGCCGAAGGCGCGCGCCATCGCGGCATAGTCGCCGGAAATGTCGGTCGAGCGATATTTCTCGGTCGAGACCGGCATCACCTTCAACTCGATCGCCATCGAGAAGTTGTTCAGCAGGATCGACATGATCGGGATGCGCTCGCGCACCGCGGTCTCGAAATCCATGCCGGTGAAACCGATCGCCGCATCGCCCCAGACGTTGATGCAGAGCTTGTCGGGCTTTGCGAGCTTCGCGCCCATCGCGAGGCCGAGACCGTAGCCGAGTTGCGTGGTCTTGCCCCAGCCGAGATAGGTGAGGGGCTTCGTCGACTTCCAGAACGGCGAGAGCTGGTCGCGCGGGCTGCCGGCGTCGTGGGTGATGATGGTGTTGTCGATGTCGACGGCGTGCTGCAGGTCCCACAGCACGCGATACGGACTGAGCGGCGCGTCGTTGCTGGTGAGTTTCGGCATCCATTTCGCCAGCCATTCCTTGTGCGAGGCTGCGATCTCGGTCGCGACCGCGGAGGCATCGCGGTCCGCGGTAACGGTCTTGCCGATCTCCTCCAGCAGCGCATCGAGCACGAGGCCGGCGTCGCCGACCAGGCCGATTTTCGCTTCCACATCCTTGTTGAGATGGTTGGGATCGAGCGTGGAATGGATGATGGTCTTGCCCTTCGGCATGGCGATGCCGAAGTTCGTTTCCGTGAAGGAGCAGCCGATGCCGAAGATGAGGTCGGCCTCGGCGAGGAATTTCGGCACCGCGCGCGGCACCGCGAGGCCGCCGGAGCCGAGCGAGAGCGGATGCGTTTCCGGGAACGACGATTTGCCGCCTAGGCTGGTGGTCACCGGGATCGCCAACCGCTCGGCGAGCCGCTTCAATTGCGGCCAGGCCTGCGCGTAATGCACGCCCTGGCCGGCATAGATCACCGCATGCCTGGCGTTGACGAGCAGCTGGGCTGCTTCCTTCACATGCACGGGGTCGGCGCCATAGCGCGTGCGCAGCACCGGCGTGTAGTCGAGCGGCTCCGGCACATCCTCGTTCCACATGTCCGCGGGAATCTCCACGATCACGGGGCCGCCGCGGCCGTTCTTCAGCTTGGTGAAGGCGCGGCGAAAGATATTGGCGACCTCGGCCGCGAGGATGATTGGCTCCGACGATTTCGAAAACGCCTTCATCGCCTCGCTTGAATTGAAGTTCGGCTCGATATGCGCAAGCCGGCGCTGATAGCCCATCGGCAGCACCAGTACCGGAACGGACTCGCCATAGCACTGCGCGACGCCGCCCATCGCGTTCTCCGCGCCGGGCCCATGCTGCATGCAGAACGCGCCGATCGAGCGCCCCGACGTCACCCGTGAGATCGCGTCCGCCATGTGGATGCCGACGCGCTCCTGCCGCACCATCACCGGGCGGATATCGGCTTTCGCCGCGTGCTCGATCAGGTGGTTGACGGGATAGCCGCAGAGGATCTCGATTCCCTCGCGCCGCATGATTTCCGCAATGGCGGTGCCGAGCTTCATGGCGTTTCTCTCCCTCTGAGGCCTGGCCGGTTGATCCGGCCGCTTGGCATGAGAGGATCAGGAAATTCGAGAAGCGTAAAGCAGGCCGCGGCGAGCACTGCGGTAGGCCAGCCATGCATCGCCCGGGTGCGGCTACGCACGACAGCCGCGCCTGCCGCGGTCAGGAGGTGGCTTGCAGTTCGGCCAAAAGGCGTGAGGCGGCAATGAGGTCCTGGGTTTCAAAGCCCTCGGTGAAGTCGCCATGGATTGGCGCGAGCAAGCGTACGGCTTTTGGTCTGCGGCGTGTCGCCATCAAGTGCGCGGCCAGATCGACGGCGATCCGCAGTTCGAAGGTTTTGGCGCCTATGCTGCGGGCCTCGGACAGCGCCTGCTGCAGCCGCTTCTCTGCGCGCACTGGCTCGCCGGTACGAATGAGGACGGATGCATCGACGCGCATAAGCTCCGGACGGCACCAGCGTTCGCCCTGCCGCTCCTGGTAATCGAGCGCTTCCGCGATGGTGCGCTGCGCGTCCTCGATGCGGCCTTGCCTGAGAAGCGCGCGGGCGAGCACCGCAAGATAGCTGCCGATCCGCATCAGGAAGCGGCATTCGATCAGCTCGTCGATCGCGGCCCGGATATCGTCCACCGCGTGCGGATCGCCCCTGAGGTCGCGAAGGCAGGCCGAGAAATAGCGCTCCACCGGAACCCAGCGGGAGATGCGCTCCCGTTCGAGATTTTCACGCAGCCGTTCCGCATAGCTTTCGAGTGCATCCAGATTGCCGGTTTCGAGCGCAATGGGGAGCGCAGCAAGTCCGAGCGCGTTCGACTGGGATACCCATTGACCGCTGCGATCCGCCGCATCGACCGCATCGCGGGCCAGCCTGGCCGCGGTGTCGGGCTGTCCCTGCATCCATGCAACGAAGGGCAGATTGAAACGAACGGTGATGAACCGGTAGACCTCGTTGGCATCCTTGCGGGACCTGCCCTCAGCCAGCGAATGGGTTGCCGCGAGACGATCCAGAACCGCGCGGCTCTTGCTCAATTCACTCGCAAACGCTTGTGCCCAGGCCAGCGCCCGATCGGCTTCGGACGTCGATGTCAGGTTGCGGTCGCGGTCCGCGAGCCCGGTCGCTTCCTCGAGATAGGCGGTGGCACGCGGGATATGACCGATCTGCAGCAGGTAGAAGGCGAAGCCGACCAGTGCGCGTTGCTGATAGTCGGTGTCCTTGGCAGCTCTTGCAAAGGCGATCGCATCGAGCCATGCAATCTCGTTTTCGTTGGATAGTTTGCGAGCGTAGAAAAGGCTCCATCCGAGCGCGCAGGCGAGCTTCGCCCGCAGCAGATCGTCGCACTCGATGGTTTTGGCCAGCGCCAGTGCCGAGGCCAGCCGCGCCTGTGCCTCCGACAGGATGGCTGTCTCCGACCACAAGGTGATCCCCGCAACCGTCAGCCTGATGCCGAGCAAGGGATTGCCGTCCTCGCCGAAGGCCCACGACAATGCGGCCCTGAGATCACCGATGCGCCAGAGGTAGCGTTGAGTCCAGTCGGCCGGCTCACGCCAGCTCCATTCGTCCTCGGACTGTTCGAACAGGGCAAGAATGCGCTGGGCATGGTGGTCGAGCGCTTGCTCGCAGGCGGGATCGGAGCGGCGCCGGTCGGTCGCGTAGCGCCGCGTGCTGTCCAGCAGGCGGTAGCGCAGGCCGCGCCCGCTGGCCTGCGCGCTCAAAAGGGATTTTGCGACGAGACTGCCGAGCCCGGTGACGACGTCGACCAGATCGAGGCCGGCCGCCCCGGCCACGAAAATCGCGTCTTCGGCTTCGAAAGCGTCGCTGAACACGGAGAGCAGGGCGAACAGCCTGGCTTCCTTGGAAGGCAGCAGCGTGAAGCTCCAGTCGATCGTGGCCATCAGGGTCTCATGGCGCGGCGAGGCGCCTTCGGCCCTTGGCGCGCGAAAACTCAGATTTTGATCGAGCGCATCAAGCAGTTCGCGCGGGCCGAACGTTCGGATCTGGGCGGCCGCCAGCTCGATCGCCAGCGGGAGGCCGTCCAGTGAACGGCATATCGAGGCGATGGCCGCGTAGTCGTCATCGACGAACTCATAGTCCGACCATTCGGCCGCACGGCGAACGAACAATTGAACCGCCGGAAATTCGACCGCCTGCTCCGTGGTCGGCGCCTGGCCCGGGCCTGGAGCGGGGAGCGAGCCGAGCCGCACGACGTGCTCGGTCGTGTTGCCCAGCGGTTCACGGCTGGTCGCAAGCAGCTTCGAAGGCGAAATGTCCGCCAGGAATCTCCCGGCAAACATGGTGGCGGCCGGCAGCACATGCTCGCAATTGTCCAGGATGAGGAGCATCTGGCGCTGCCTGAGATAGTCGAGCACCGCGGTCAGGCCGTTGTCCGGATTGCCCCTGATGCCCAGCGCGGTGACCATCGCCGCGCCGAACAGGGTCGGGTCCGCGATCGTGGCGAGATCGACGAAGCAGACGCCGTCGCGATAGCGCGAAGCGATGGCCTGCGCCACCGCAACGGCAACGGTCGTCTTGCCGATCCCTCCCGCGCCGGCCAGGGTCAGGTGCCTGAGGTCGACCAGCAGACGCGCAATATAGGCGATCTCGGCCTCGCGCCCGACGATGCCGCGCCGCAACGGCGGCGGCGAGGGGATCGGTTCCGCCTGCGCGGGGTGATCCTCGATCTCACCGATGCTCGTTTGCACGTCCGCGACGAACCTGTAGCCCCGGCGCGCCACCGTCGCGATGTAGGCCGGCTCGGTCTGGGTATCACCCAGCGAACGCCGCAAGCTCCACATGTTGACCTTGAGATTGCTGTCGTGAAGGAACGTACCCGGCCAGGCCGCCTCCATCAGTTCGTCCTTGCTGACCAGTTCGCCGCGACGCTGTACCAGCAGGTGCAACAGCTCGAATGCGCGTCCGCCCAGTTTCACCGCGCGCCCATCGAGGAGAAGCAATTGGCGGCGGGGAACGAGTTGGAATCGGCCGAAGGAGAAGGTGAGCTCCTGTCGGCGCGTGCCCCGTTGCCGTGTCTCGGTGGCAGTCCGCATTGCTCATTGCCAATCGATCGAACAGATCGCCTTGCAATTATCATGCGCTGCAAACTTGTAGAAGTGAGCGGTTCTGAATTCGCACGATTGCCCCGCGCGGCTGCCTCCTCGGGTGCTGCGACAAAACCACTCGCGCGTCCGCCTTCTTGACCGTATCAGGCTATTTTTTGGGCTTGCCGAGAACCGCCATGCGCATGACTTCGACGCCGCCGTCGGCAAGCTCCGGCAGCTTGGCGAACCAGTCTTTCACATAGGGCATCGCATTGTGCGCGTCGAAATCGGCCTGGCTGGCGAAAACCTCGTAAAAGATGAAATGACCGGGTTTGGCGCGGTCTTCCTGAAGGAAATAGACCAGGTTCTTGGGATCGCCGCGCACCAGCTCGATCAGCGGCAGAGTAGCGGCGCGCAGTGCGTCCTCTTTCCCGGGCTTGGCGCGGACCTGCGCCACGACGGAATAGGCGCCCTCCGGAATCTCCTGATAGCGCACGCGCGGCGCTTCCTGGGCGACGATTGGTGCGGCGGGCAAAGTCAACGTGACGGCGAACAGCAGGGCGACACGCGTATTGCGGGCGAGAGCTTGCATCACAAAATCCTTCATGTGTCTGTTCAGCGCACGATGCTTTGCTGGCGCTTGGCCAGTGCGTCCGCAAAGCGCTTCTTGACCGGGTCGAGCGCCTTGACGAATTCGAGCTGCTCGCCCTCCGGGCCCTTGCAATAGATCAGCTCCCAGCCATTGGAAGGCTCCGCGGTCACCTTGTTGGTGTTGGTGTCGCGGGGCGCGGCCTTACGGTCCGCCTCCGTCATGACGCGGACGGTTCGGTTGGCCCGCACCTGGGTCATGCCGCGGCGTGCCGATTCGGCTTCGAGGTCGGCGATGAATTTATTGAAGTCGACGTCGTCGCGCACATAAAAGCAGATGTGCATCATGCGCGGAAACGCCGGGCTCATGTGCTCCACCGGTTCGGCGAAACTCTTGGCGCTGCCCATTGGCTGATCGGCCTCGCGATATTGCAGCAGTTCGAGCACCATGTTGTCGAACTGGATGAAACGGACGTCGAGCCGCTGGGCTCCGCTGCGCAGGTCGGGCACGCCGATGGTCCGCGGATTGACCCCGCGGGCGTTCGCCTCGATCTCCTGATCGGCCAGCAGCGTGTTCTGCACGCCATCACCCTGGAAATCGCCATGGCGGAACACCTCGCTGCCCCCGAGCACCTCGGTGTAGAACTGATAGGCCCGCTCCATGTTCTGGACCGTCAGCCCGAAATGCTGGACGCCCTGGAGCCGTGCGCCGAGCGGCGCCTCGTTGCGTTCGGCGGACGACATGGGATCGCCCTTCTGTGCCGCGGCCCTTGCGTCGCTTGCGGTGCCGGCGAGGCCCATGACGACGGCTGCGCCGGTCGTCTGCAACAGGGCGCGGCGGCCCATGCGCGTGGTGTTGTCTGCCTGGTCTGTCATGTCGCTCTCCTTGCTTGTAAGGCGTGCCGTCGGCGCTCGAGCGCGACGGCTCTCGTCGGCTGCGGATGTGTCTGCGCTTCTGAACTCGTTCACTAGCTCAAGCGCGCATTGCGCGATTTCCGATTCCTGCGCGATGACGCACGCATCTTGCTTTGGATGACCGGCGATTTCGAAATCGCACGCGTCCGGCGAAGCCTTTGCTCTGTCGCCATTTTACCTCTTTTAACCGCGCGCCCTCTGGACTTCGGGAACGCCGCTTGTGAGACATTCGTTTCACGGTGGAGCTGCAATGCCGCGGCTCGCCACCGGACGGGAATGGTCGCTCGCTCGCGACAAGGGGGCCTGAAATTGCCGCAAGCAAAGCGGAGGTCGTGATGGCGCTCGTGACGCATGGCGATGAGAAGTACCGGACCAGCGAGAAGCTCGCGGAGGCCCGCGACTGGCCGGGGCTCAGCATCGAGCATCGCAAGTTCGAAGCGGGCCGCCAGGCCACGCCCGTTCCCGTCTGTAACGAACTCGTCATGGTGTTGTCGGGCGGCGGGATCGTGTGCCGCGAAGGCAATGGCGAAGTTCAGAAGAGTCTCGCGCGGCCCGGCATGAGCTACCTCGTCCCCGTCGGCACGCAGGAGAGCAGTCTGGAGCTATCCGATCGGATGGAATGTCTCCATGTCTATCTGCCGCCGGCGCTGCTCGACGAGAGTGCGCTTACAGATTTCGACATCGATCCGGCGAAGGTCGAGATCGCGTATGCGCACGGTCTTGCCGATCGGATCCTGTTCCACATCTGCGCGCCGCTTCGCGACCTGCTGCATCGACCGCGACAGCCGACCGACGCGCTGTTCGTGGGAGGAATCCAGGTTGCGCTCGCGGCGCATCTTCTGGGGCATTATACGATCGATCGCTGGCAGGCGCCCGGCAAGGCGCTGTCGCTCGATCCGCGGCGCCTGCAGCGCGTGCTCGACTACATCGAGAGCTCGCTCGGCGGCGACATCAGGCTCGAGGATCTGGCCGCGCAGGCCTGTCTCAGCCCTTACCATTTTTCGAGGTTGTTCCGCGAGGCCACCGGTTTGTCACCGCACCGCTATGTCACCGATCGGCGTGTCCAGGCAGCGCGACACGAACTCGCGAGGGACCGCATGTCCCTGGTCGAAATCGCCCTGGAATTCGGTTTCGGCTCGCAGGCGAATTTCACGCGCGTGTTCCGCAAGGCCGCAAGTCTGACGCCGGGGCAGTATCGCGAATTGTGCGGCGGTGGCGCCGACGCGGCGATCGATCGCGGCATTCCGCAGGGATTGCGCATGGCGCCGCAGGAATCGGAAATACAGCCCGGCGTGCATCCGCTGTGCTGTCGCAGCGACCAGTTGCCTCTGGAGGAAACACCGACATGATCGAGCTCACCGTCAACGGCACCAAGCACCGTGTCGACGTCGTTCCCGAGATGCCACTGCTCTGGGTGTTACGCGACGAGCTTGGCATCACCAGTGCAAAATACGGCTGCGGAGTTGCGCAATGCGGCGCCTGCACCGTTCACATCGACGGCAAGGCGGTGCGGTCCTGTCAGTCGCATATCGGCGAGGTCGCCGGCAAATCGGTCGTCACGCTCGAAGGCCTCGGCAACAAGGATCAGCATCCGGTGGTGCAGGCCTGGATCGAGCATCAGGTTCCGCAATGCGGCTACTGCCAGACCGGTCAGGTCATGCAGGCGATCTCGCTGCTCACGAAGATCCCCAAACCGACAGACGAGCAGATCAATCAGGTGATGTCGGGAAACCTCTGCCGCTGCGGCACCTATCCGCGCATCCGCGCGGCGATCCATGCGGCCGCGGCCAAGAAAATGGCGGAGAAGTGATATGGGCCACATGCAGGACCTCTCGCGCCGCGCGTTTGTCTTCGGCTCCGCCGCGATGGCTGGCGGCATCGCCTTCGGCGCCTACAGCGGTGCTGAAGCGGCTGCACCGGTCGCCGGCGACAATCCCTTGACCGCCGGGCTCGGGCCGAATTCGGTGACGTTCAATCCCTGGGTCGAGATCAGCCCGGACAAGATCACGCTGATCGCACAGCATGCCGACATCGGTCAGGGCGTCGGCTCGGTGCAGCCGATCATGATAGCCGAGGAGATGGACCTCGATCCTGGCCAGTTCGAAGTTCGCTTCGCGGGTCCCAGTCCCGCCTATTTCAACACCGGGTTCAAGGAGGAGCTGGCGCCGTTCCTCGCCGCGGATCAGAGCCCCGCGGCCGAAGCGGGTCGCGCCGCGGCGCTCGAAGGTCTTCGACAGTCCGGCCTGCAGATGACGGGCGGCTCGAGCACGATCCCTGACACCTATGAGAAGCTGCGCAAGGCCGGGGCCGTGGCGCGTGAGACGTTGAAGGCCGCTGCCGCGAAACGTTCCGGCGTCGCAGTGGCCGACATACGCACCCGGTCAGGGCACGTGATCCTCCCCGACGGCAAGAAGATTCCTTATGTTGAGCTCGCGGCGGACGCCGCGAAGATTCCCCCGGTGCTCGACGCGCAGACGCGCGATCCCTCCACCTGGCGCTTGATCGGCAAGCCGATGATGCGCCTTGACGTTCGCGCCAAGGTTCTGGGCGAGCTGAAGTTCGGCATCGACATGAAGATGGAGGGCATGCTGTACGCCTCCGTCAAGCTGAACCCCAGCAAGGGGCAGCCGCTGAAATCCTACGACGCAAGCAAGGCGCAATCGATGCCGGGGGTCAGGAAGATCCTCGAAATCAAGAATGGCGTTGCCGTGATCGCCACCAACAGCTGGTACGCGATGAGGGCCGCCGATGCCGTCAAGTGCGAGTGGGCGCCTTCAGCGTATCCCGCCGACCAGGCCGACCATTGGAAGGTGCTGCAATCCTCGTTCAAGCCGGAGTTCCTGGGCAAGGAATGGCGCAAGATCGGTGATGTCGAAGCCGGCCTGAAGACGGGCACGCGCATCGAGGCGGAGTATCGCGCGCCCTACGTCGCCCATCAGCCGCTCGAACCGCTCAACGGAATCGGCCTCGTCACCGACAAGGGGATGGAGATCTGGGTCGGCCACCAGAGCCCCCAATTCGTGCAGCATGTCGCGGCGACCGCCATCGGCCTGAAGCCGGAGCAGGTCACCTTCCACAATCAGTGGACCGGCGGAAGTTTTGGCCACCGTCTCGAATACGAGAACGTCCGTGTGCTTGCCGAGATCGCAAACCAGATGCGCGGCACGCCGATCAAGCTGGTGTTCTCGCGCGAGGAGGATTTCCTCCAGGACATTCCGCGGCAGATCGCGATTGCCCGGCACAAAGGCAGCATCGACAAGGGCAAGATCGTCGCGGCCGATCTGCAGCTGGCCTCGACGGCGCCGCTCAAGGGGCTGCTCGAACGTTCGGGCGCCCCTTCGAAGGATCCCGACGCGCAATTGGCGGCCGGCCTCTGGAACGTCTACTACGACATCCCCAATTTCCGGGCCACGACTTACGAGGCACAGGGGCTGTCGCCGAGCACCACGTGGCGGTCGGTCGGTGCCTCGACGGCCGGCTTCTTCACCGAGAGCTTCATCGACGAATTGATCCACGCCGCCGGCCTCGATCCGATGAAGGCGCGGATCGCGATGTGCAACGTGCCGCACTATCGCAAGCTGCTCGAGACGGTCGCGGAGATGTCAAACTGGAAGGGACCTCTCGGCAACGGAAGGGGGCGGGGCGTTGCCTTCGTGGAGTCGTTCGGCACACCGGTTGCAGAAGTCGTCGAGGTCACCAAGACCGACCGGGGCATCAGGATCGACAAGGTCTGGGCCGCGGTCGACGTCGGCAAGGTGATCGACCCCGTCAATTTCGAGAACCAGGTGCAGGGCGGGATCGTCTGGGGCCTCGGCCACGCCATCAACTGTGAGCTCACTTACGCGAAGGGCGCGGTACAGCAGACCAATTACAACCACCACGAGGCCATGCGCATGTACCAGTGCCCGGTGATCGAAGTTCGCGGGCTCGAGAACGATCCCAAGGTGAGGGGCGTCGGAGAGCCGCCCGTTCCGCCGGCGGCACCCGCGCTCGCCAACGCGATCTTCGCCGCGACCGGGCTGCGCATCCGCGAGATGCCCTTCAACAAGTTCATCGATTTCGTGTGAGGAAGCCCATGAAGAGATCTCTGATTGCGCTCGTCCTCGCCGGCTCGACTATCGCCGCCGTCACCGGCATCGTTGCGGCCAAGGACGACGTCGCCAAAGACTTGCTGCCGCCAGGCAGCGTTAGCCGCGTGGAGGGGCTGGAAGCCTGGAAGCGGATCGAAGCCGTGGTGACGCATCCGCGTTGTGCCAATTGCCATGTCGATGCCAAGGCCATTCCGATCTGGACCCCGGCAGGTGAAACCAAGCCCCGCGTGCACGGCATGAACATCCACGGCGGCGAGAGCCGCATCGGCGCGGAGGCGATCCCGTGCTCGACCTGTCACATGACTTCTACCCAGGCGAACGAGCCTGCGCCGGCGCCGCCGCGCGCCGGCATCGACTGGCAGCTTGCCCCGGTGGCCTTCATCTGGTTCGGCAAGAGCGGGCCCGAGATTTGCGCGCAGCTCAAGGATCCCAAGCGCAATGGCGGCCGCGATGCCGCCGGCCTCGTCGAGCATTTGCGGCACGATGCCTCGCTGAACGGCTTCATTCCACGGGGCTGGGCGCCCGGCGCAGGCCGTTCGACGCCGCCGGGCATCTTCGAGGATCACGTCAGGGACATGGCGAGGTGGGGAGCGGCCGGGCAACCCTGTCCGAATTGAACGACCGCGCGCCGGGATGGCGCGCGATCGTGTCGGCCGCGCGATCGCGTGCTCAGACCAGCGTGCCCGCGTGGAAGTTCGCGTGGGCGAGCAACGACTGGATCACGACGTTGTCGCCGGGCCCTCCGTCCAGTACGTCGAGACCGCCGCCGCCGATCAGCACATCGTCGCCAAGCCCGCCGAGCAGCGTATCGTTGCCCGCGCTGCCGATCAGCACGTCGTCGCCGGCGCCGCCGTCGAAGACGAGATGAGGCCCGCCCGGGCCGACGCCCGACGCCTCGATCACGTCGTCGCCGCCGAGGCCCTTGATGGTGATGGTGTCATTGAAGTCGAAATTCTCGATCACGACCTGGCTCGCCAGACCGTCGATCACCAGCGCGCCATTGCTGTTGAGCGACAGCGTGATGACGTCGTCCCCTCCGGTGCCGTTGATCACGATGTTGTCGGCCGCGCCGTCGCCGCCGGCGGTGCCGGGGACGGCGCCTAGATCGATCTTCACCTGTGTCACGTCGGTGCCGCTCATGTCGCCGACAGTGATGGTGTCGGCGCCGCCGCGCGCATCGAACGTGATCGTCTCGACGCCGTGCGTGTCCATGGTGATGTTGGCGACGTCGCGCGTCAGCTCGGCGCGTCCGCCATTGGCGAAGATGTTGATGGTTTCGGCGATATTGGCGCCGTTGAACAGCAGGGTGTCGCTGCCGGCCTGGCCCTCGATCGTGTCGTTGTCGTCGCCGGGATTCCAGACGAAGGTGTCGTTGCCGGCGCCCATCAACGCGACGTCGTTGCCGTCGCCGCCGCTGATCAGGTCGTCGCCCTGGCTGCCGCGGATGGTGTCGTTGCCAATTCCGCCGTTGATCGTCAACTGCAGCACGCCGGCAGCGAGCCCGCTGGCGTCGATGACGTCGTCGCCGCCGAGGCCATTGAGCGTCAGTTGATCTGTCGTCTCCACGGACGTCAGGTGGGTGCTTGCATGCAGGCCGAACACCGTCACGCCGCCGGCATTGCCGCTGACGCCGTACGTGTCGGCGCCCTGGGTGGCATCGACCGACACTGTATCGACAGCGCCGTCGGGCGTTCCGTCCGGGCCGCCGAGGTCGATGTTCACCCGCGTCACGTCGGTCCCGGTCAGATCGCCGACGGTGATATGGTCGGTGCCGCCCAGCGCGTGGATATCGACGCGCTCGACCCCGTGCAGGTCCATCGTGATGTTTGCGACGTCGCGCGTCAGCAGGGCGCGGTCGCCATTCGCCACGACGGCCATGGTTTCCGCAATGCTGGCGCCGAAGAACCGCAGCGTGTCGACGCCGGTGCCGCCCTCGACGGTGTCGCTGCCGTCGCCCGGATTCCACTGGAAGATATCGTTGCCGGCGCCGAGCAGGGCGGTGTCGTTGCCCTGGTTGCCGTCGATGAAATCGTTGCCGTCGCCGCCGATCAGCGTGTCGCTGCCGGCACTGCCGAGGATGGTGTCGTTGCCGGCGCCGCCGTCGATGGTCAGGTGCACGACGCCGGCGGCCAGCATGGCGGCCGATATCGTGTCGTTGCCGCCGAGGCCTTCGATTACGAGTGCATCGTTCGCGCCTTCCGCATTGGTGATGGTGACGGCGGCCGGCAGTCCCGTGACCGCAACCGACGTGCCCGAGCCGGATATCTGAATCGCATTGGCGCCGTTCGTGCCCTCCAGCGTCACCGTGTCGGCCGCGCCGTCCCCAATGCCGAGATCGATATTGACCTGCTTGACATCGGTTCCAGCCAGATTGTTGACGACGATGTTGTCGCTGCCGCCGCGCGCATTGACGGTGATGGTTTCGATGCTATCGAGGTCCATCGTGATGTTGGCGACGTCGCGGGTCAGCAGCGTGCGTCCGCCATTGGCGGCGGACAGCGTGATGTGCTCGGCGATGTTCGAGCCGTTGAACAGCAGGGTGTCGGCTCCCGCCTGTCCGTCGACCTTGTCGCTGCCGTCGCCGGCGTCCCACTGGAAGGTGTCGTTGCCGGCGCCGAGCAGGGCGGTGTCGTTGCCCTGATTGCCGTCGATGAAATCGTTGCCTTCGCCGCCCAGCAGACGGTCCGCGCCGTTGCCGCCAAGGATCGTGTCATTGCCGGCGCCGCCGTCGATCGTCAGGTTGATGAGCGCGGCGAGATTGCCTGTTGCGGTGATGACGTCGTCGCCACCACCCGCATTGACCACGAGGTTCTCGGTGGTGCCGATGTCGAGCGAGAACGGTGCCGGATCGACGCGGTCGAAGCGCACGCGGGTGCCGTTGGCCGTGATGGCAAACGTCTCGCTGCCGTTGCCGCCGTTCACCTCGGCGGTGTCGATGCCTTCGCCGCCTTCGATCAGATCGCTGTCGTCACCGGGGTTCCAGATCATGCGGTCGTTGCCGGCTTCGCCGAACATCTGATCGTTGCCGTCGCCGCCGATCAGCACGTCGTTGCCGGAACCGCCGAACAGCAGGTCGTTGCCGCCCTTGCCGAGCAGCGTGTCGTTGCCGGACTGGCCGAACAGCATGTCCCCGCCGGAGCCGCCGGTCAGCGTATCGTTGCCGGCGCCGCCGAACAGATTCGCCGCAGGCATCGCGCCGTTGCTTTCATCGATGGTGATGATGTCGTTGCCGTCCTGGCCGAAGCCCTGGATCAATTTGGTGTTGGCGACCGTGGCCGGGCCGCCTTTGATCGCGATCGCACCGCCGTTGGCGACGATGGTCCCCGCCGCATTGCGGCCCAACACGACGGTGTTGTTGTGGCCGTCGCCAAGGACAGTGAGAATTCCGGTGGAAAAAGTTGCTGTGACGGCCATGTGTGCTTCTCGCTCTACGTGATCGAAATGGGCCGTGCGGCGGTATCGTGACGCATTTCGCGATGCCAGGGCGAACGGCAGGCGATCTCATCTGTAGGCCGGGATGCCAGTTCCGGCTTCGCTGAAGTCTTCGGACGGGCTCCTGTTTTCCTTGAGAGCAGCTTGATTTTGGGGATGGGCGGTCGCGCCCCCGGGTTTTCGTGGCAGCTAGGCCCATTCTACCACCATCCGTTGTGGTGCCCGACGGGCAAAACACCCAGCGCTGGGTCGAGCGCCCTCCGTCAAAATATTCGTATTTACAGAAGTTCGGTTTTGCCGTACAAGCTGCGCCATCCCGCCCGCCACGAGGGGCGTTTCGCGATCGTCACGAGACGCGGGCCGGGATGCGGTGGCCGCGACGGCGTCGGCGCGCGATGAAGTTGCAGGGCGGGCAACCGTGAGCAGCGGCAGGCGCGGTACGACACGGCGCTGACAGCGTCTCTGTCCGGTCTCGATGGCGAGCGCACGCCAGCAATCGGGAACGCGGATGGGGACGTGCGCGGACGGAGAAGTCGTGTGGTCCTGACGCCCGGGGTCTGTGCGTCAAGTCATGTGGTGACGTGCGGCCAACCGGTGCGCGCATCTGAAATCCGCAAGGCGACGGGGGCAATAGTGCATCGCTCCCCGGGGAGAGCACGAAGGACACCGTGAAAACCATCGCGCAGGGAAGGCCGGGCGACCGGCACACCTGTCGTCCAACCCCGTGCGCGTTCTTAGCACACGCGGGACTTCGGGTGCCAGCCGGCGCCCGGCCTTCCCTGCGCCCTTGCTTTCAAAGGGTGCAAGACCGAAGCAAAGCTCGGGCAAACAAGCCGCGAGGATGATAAGCCACGTTTATCGCCCAACAACGGTCTCGTGCCCCGGACGCAGCGCAGCGCGCCGCGACTTCGCGGCGTAGTGCGCTGCAGAGCCGGGGCCCATGCATCAGCGGATGATCAGCGAGTTGGGTCCCGGCTCTGCGCAGCAACGTGAAGAACGTTGCAGCGCGTCCGGGACACGAGAGATGCGGGCCGTGGACACACACTCCGTCATTGCGAGCGCAGCGAAGCAATCCAGAATCTCTCAGCGGCGGCAGTCTGGATTGCTTCGTCGCAAAGGCTCCTCGCAATGACGACGGAGGAGTCTTTTCGCTATCCCGCGTCCCGCTACGCCTTCTCCTCCAGCGCGCGGCGCAGCCGTCGGATGATGACGCCGCGGGCACGGTCGTCGGCGGCCGCTCCAACTCTGTCGTTGATGTCGAGTATCAGCTCGGACATCTCGTTGTGCCAGTCGAGGCGGGTCACGGCCTCCGGTGCGAGGCGCCGGCGGTGATCGACGTCGAGCACGCGCGGTTCCGGTGCGGCGAGCTCGTAGATGTCGTCCAGCAACGGCTGATAGACCCGGGCCGCCGGAACGATGCGCTCGGCGACGCGTTCGGCGAGCCCCGCGATCGCGGCTTCCTCGCCATGGACCAGAAACAACCCGCGGGCGATGGGCCGGCGTGCCGCGATCCAGCCGGCGATGCCAGCGGCGTCGGCATGGCCGGAATATTCGTCGATCATGCGGATGCGGGCCGCAACCTTGATCTCCTCGCCCTGGATCCGTACGGCCTTGGTCCCGTTCTGGAGGAAGCGGCCGAGCGTGCCGTTGGCCTGGAAGCCTGCGAGCAGCACGGTCGCGCGCTCGTTCCACAGCCAGCGCTTCAGATGATGACGGATGCGGCCGGCATCACACATGCCGCTCGCGGCGATGATGATATGGAATCCGGACAGGCGCATGATCGCCTTGCTCTCGTCCGCGGTCTCGGTGAATTTGAGATGCGGCGAGTTGAGCAGGCGCGCGGCATCGACGGATGGATCGAGGCTCTCGGCATGGCGGCGAAACACCTCGGTGGCGCGGATTGCGAGCGGCGAATCGAGGAAGATCGGCGCGGTCGGAATCTCGCCGTGCTCCATCAGGTCGACGAGATCGACGATCAGCTCCTGGGTACGCTCGACCGCGAAGGCAGGCATCAGCAGCGCACCGCCGGCCGCCGCGGCATCGCGCACCTCGGCCGCGAGGTGCTTGCGGCGAAGCTCGGGTGTCGTGGCCTCGCGCAGGCGGTCGCCATAGGTCGATTCCGAGATGACGTAGTCGAAATCGGTCGGCGCTTCGGGATCGGGCTGCAGCAGCTTGGCTTCCGGCCCGACGTCGCCGGACAGCAGCACGCGCATCGGACGCGGCGCGCCCGGTTCGGCGATTTCGAGCTCGATCGAGGCCGAGCCGAGCAGATGGCCGGCGTTCCAGTAGCGCGCGCGCACGCCGGGGATCACATCGGTCCAGCGTTCATAGTCGACCGCACGAAACGATTGCAGCGATGCGATCGCATCGGCCTGCGTGTAGATTGGCTGAACCTCTTTGCGCCCGCGCGAGGTGTTGCGCCGGTTGAGCTGGGTGACTTCCGATTCTTGGATGTTGCCGGCGTCGGGCAGCATGTAGGAGCAGAGGTCGATGGTGCCGCGCGTCGCCAGGATTGGTCCCTCGAATCCCGCGCGCACGAGTTTCGGCAACAGACCACTATGGTCGATATGGGCATGCGTGAGCAGCACGGCGTCGATATGGGCGGCCCGGAACGGAAAGGCGCCGTAGTTGAGCTCCTTCAGCGTCTTCTGGCCCTGGAACAGGCCGCAATCGACCAGGAAGCGGCCGGTCGCTGTCTGGAACAGATAGCTCGAACCGGTCACGGTGCGGGCGGCGCCGCAAAATCGCACGGTGATGCTCATGGCGTCGTCTCCGGAAGATGTGTCGTGGTTAGTTCGGACCGCAAGGCGGCCGCAAGAATCTCGTCGAGCGCAATCGCGTTGGTCGGATGCGGCACGCTGTCGGTCGAGCGGATCGAGCGGATGCCGGCCTCGGCGAATGCACCGATCATCGCAGGCGGAAACAGCGCGTGCGTCACGACCGCATCGACGGCGGTCGCACCCATCGCAATCAGCGCCTTCGCCGCGGCCATCAGCGTCGTCCCGGAGGAGACGATGTCATCCACCAGCAGCGCCGGCCGTCCCGCGAGCAGGCCGGGATCGGCAAAACTGATCGCCACGGAACGATCGCCGGGCCGCGTCTTTTTTGCCACCGTGTGCTGCAGTCGCAGCCGGCTCGCGATATCGTTCACCCAGGGCTCGGATTCCATGTCGGGTCCGATCACGATGGTCGCGGGGTCGATGCCTTCAGTCACCAGCGCGTTCGCGATCGCGGGCATGGCGGACAGGTTCTCAGCTTCGATGCCCGGAAAGACCGACCGGATGTCGGTGGTGCGATGCAAATGCGCATCCACAGTGACGATTCGGTCGACGGTCGTCGCAAGCAGAGCGCCCATCGCGCGCTGGCTGATGGCCTCGCCGGCATGAAACGCAGCATCCTGCCGCATATAGCAGAGATAGGGCGCGACCAGCACCAGCCGCTTCGCGCCGTTGCGTCGCAATGCCTCGGCAGCGAACAGCAGGGCGATCAGCTTGTCGTTGGGTTGATCGAGCGGGGCATAGAGGATGGTGGTGTCGGTCGCCGGCGCGACGGCGACGCGCAGCTCGCCGTCCGGAAAACGGTGCACGGCGATCTCGCCGCAGGAAAGCCCGAGCCGCGCCGCGAGGCGCTTCGCCGCATCGCTGCCGCCGGACAGGGTCTGAAGCGCGATCGTGCTCACGACGCCGACTTGCTCTGGAGGGGCTCGTGACCGTTGACAACGTAACCACTCTCCTCGGTGGCGGCATCGGCAGCGAGATCGTGCTCGGGGCGGTCGAACGTGTAGACCCGATAGAGCGGCTCGCCCTGCTCGACGCGATCGCCGATCTTCTTGAACAGGCGGATGCCGGCGCCCTTGTCGAGCGGCGCGCCGGCGGTGCGGGCGAGGCGATTCAGGCGCAGGCAGTCGATCGCGGACACGATGCCGTCATGCGCCGCCTTGACGTCGAAGCTGAGCGATCCGAGCTCGCTGCTGCAGGTCGACGGGCCCTGGGCGTCGATGATCTTCTGCATCTGCTTCAGCGCCGCGCCGCTGTCCAGCAGCTCGCGCGCCCTCGCATAACCTGCGCCGCCGCGCAGCTTCGGATCGTATTCCAGCAGATGGGCGGCGAGGCGGAGCGATTTCTCGCGCAGGTCGCGCGGCGCATCCTTGTCGTTGCCGAGCACGGCCATGACATCATTGGCCTCGAGCACCGGCCCGATGCCGTTGCCGATCGGCTGGCTTCCGTCGGTCGTGATCACCTCGACCGTGCGGCCGAAGCGGTCGCCGACGAATTCGAACAGCTTGCGCAGCCGCATCGCCTCGACGCCAGTGGTGACCTTCGCGGTCGGTCCGACCGGAATGTCGATCAACAGATGCGTCGAGCCCGCCGCGATCTTCTTCGACATGATGGAGGCGACCATCTGCTCGCGCGTATCGAGGCTCAGCGGTCGCTCGACCGAGATCAGCACGTCGTCGGCCGGCGACAGGTTCACATGCCCGCCCCAGATCAGGCAGCCGTTGCAGGCCGAGACGATCGCCTTCATCTCCTCGACCCCGACATTCACCCGCGCCAGGACCTCCATGGTGTCGGCGGTGCCGGCAGGCGAGGTGATGGCGCGCGAGGAGGTCTTCGGGATCGGCAGGCCGTGCGCGGCGACGATCGGCACCACGACCATCGAGGTGCGGTTGCCGGGAATGCCACCGATGCAATGCTTGTCCACCACGACAGGGTTCGGCCACACCAATTGCGTGCCGGCCTGCGCCATCGCTCCGGTCAGCGCAAGCAGCTCGTCGCTGGTGATGAAGCTCGCCGAACCGATCAGGAAGGCGGCGATCTCCATGTCCGAGTAGCGATAATGCGCGAGGTCGTTGATGATCGCGCCGATCTCGGCCTGGCTCAGTGTTCGCCCGCGGATCTTCGCGCGCACCGCTTCCAGGCTCTCAGGCGGCGCGGCGGGCCTGACCGTGACCAGCGTGCCCACGCCTTGTCCGAAGCGCCGGAACGCGGGTTCGGAGAGTCCGATTTCGTCCGGGGCCGCCAGCGTGTCGTCGTCCGTGATCAGCAACGTCGCCAGCAGGACCTTGCCGCCCTGACGCAGCTCGACGCGGCTGAAGCCGCGGAAGATCTCGGCGCGCAGCGCCTTCGACTGCCTGGAGACGACGACCACGTTTTCGCGGCCGGTATCGAGCCGGATTCGGCGGATCTTCAATTGGGAGTGCGGAAGGTCTGGATGCATGGACAGGCCGGCAGGAAGGGAACGCGGCCTTCATGCTTAGACGGCGCCGTCCTGATGCTGTTGACCCAGATCATGGCGCGCGCGAGGGACATGGGGGGCTGCGGCGGGCCGTCACGCAGGCGCGCTGCTGCAGGCGCGTCGGTCTGGAAATGACAGGGGAAGCCGAATGCCGTGGCGATATCGCCGATGTTGGCCGGCCAAATCGGGGATCGGGCTACTTTAATCCCGTGCTGATCGCGACAAACTTGTTGTTGAGGAGGGCGCCACCCATGGTGTTCACGGCTGTTATGATCGCCAGCGCAATGCCTGCGGCAATCAGGCCGTACTCGATCGCGGTTGCACCATTCTCATCGGCAAGGAAGGACCTAAGCAAACGCATTGCCAACTCCCGTTCATCCGATCCAACGTGTGGCCGCGTCGTTATCGGACTTGCAAAAAGATCGAATAAGCCTTTGTGCGCGCCAAAAGAATTAGGCCCGGGCGAACGCGCCCCTGCTCATACGACGGCATTCATTAAATTAAGGTTCCATCGATCCGTCCAAATGAATTCATCCCGGCAGGCCTCGGCCGGGTTGCGCGGGCGCGGCGTCCGTCAGGGCACCATCGCGCGACCGCTTAACCGATTGTTGAGCCTGTTCGTCAGGCGCTCAATCGCGCCGGTCCGCATTCAGCGCCCGCAACATCGCGATGCGGGCGAACATCACCCAGCCGCCGCCCGTTTCGGCCGCATTGATCAGGGTCTCGATGGCGGTCTGCCAGCGCGGCTCGTGCTGGGCGTCCTCGGGCAGCCGCATGACGTAGTCCGCGGCCTCTTGAAGCGTGCGCAATTGCAACTTGTTGTTCACGCGAACGGGGTCGTCGAACGCCGTCGACCAGGGCATGTCAGGCCGCCTGATCGGCGAGGGGTGTCATCACGGCGCGATCGCGGGGGGATGCGGCTAACCGGCCTTCTTTGCCCGTGCCGGCGCCCGCACCGGCTTGTCAGCCTTTTTGGGCGTGGTCGCGGCCTTGGCCGCGGCGTCCTTGCCGCCCTTGCCCGATATCGGCAACAGCATCTCGCGCTGGCCCTCGACGCGCTTCTTCGGCTTCCTGGCCTTGACGGTCTCCTTGGCGACCTTCGCCGCGGGCGCGTCCTTCTCGTTCGCGATGCTCTTCTTCAGCGCGTCCATCAGGTTGATGACGTTGCCGCCGCCCTTCGGCGCAGCCTTGGCGGTGATCGGCGCGCCGCTGCGCTTCTTGTTGATGAGATCGATCAGCGCGGTCTCGTAATGATCCTCGAACAGCTCGGGCTCGAACGCGCCCGACTTCTTCTCGACGATGTGCTTGGCGAGGTCGAGCATGTCCCTGGTCAGCTTCACGTCCTGGATGTCGTCGAAATACTCGGTCTCACTGCGGACTTCATAGGGATAACGCAGCAGCGTGCCCATCAGCCCGCTTTCGAGGGGCTCGAGCGCGATGATGTGCTCGCGGTTGGTCAGCACCACGCGGCCGATCGCGACCTTGTCCATGCTGCGGATGGTCTCGCGGATCACCGCGTAGGCGTCGTGGCCGACCTTGCCGTCGGGCACGAGATAATAGGGGCGGATCAGATAGCGGTTGTCGATGTCCGTCTTCGGCACGAACTCGTCGATATCGATCGTGTGGGTCGAGTCGAGCGCGATGTCGTCGAGCTCGTCCTTGGTGACCTCGATATAGGTGTCGGTGTCGACCTTGTAGCCCTTGACGATGTCCTCGGAGGTCACCTCGTCGCCGGTCTCGGCATCGACCTTGAGGTACTTGATCCGGTGCCCGGTCTTGCGGTTGATCTGGTTGAAGGAGACCTTCTCGGTATCCGAAGTGGCCGGATAGAGCGCGACCGGACAGGTCACGAGCGACAAACGCAGAAAACCCTTCCAATTGGCGCGGGGGGCCATGGGCTACTCCAAACGCAACAGAGGACAACGTCCCAGAATACCATCGGGGAACAACGAATCATAGCGAGGTCGATCGTTGAATTCGCCAACTGCGTTAACCGGCTGCCGGGCGGCTGGTTGCGGTCTGATCGCGCTGCAAATTCGGAACATCATATCGGATCGGGCGTTGGCTCCGAACATAGGGCTGCGATTGTCGCGGTCATCGGGGGCGACACGCAGAGATCGAGGGCATCATGGCCACTACGCGAGAGCAGCAACAAATCGTCGAAACGCCAACCGAGGCGCGCCAGGGTGAACCCGGGCCGTCCGTTGCCGCACTGCTCGCCATCTCGACCGGGCTTGCGATCCTGATCCTCGCCGTCATCTGGTTCGTATTCTTCCGGACCTGACGGGACGAATTCACGGGAAGGGCGGACTTTCCAACTCGCCGCGGAACGCGGCACGTTGCGCCCGTCATGCTGCCGGCTCGTCCGGTCGCATGGCGGGCGCAGTCGCATGGGCGCAGACATCGTATATGACCAAAAAGTAACGCGTCGGGTTCCCCCCGTTCATATTCAGTTCACGCCGGAATTGCTCATCTGGTGCGGTGTTGATGCGGCCTATGTCTGGAGAGAAACGTGCGCCTGCTCGTTGTTGAGGACGACCCCGATCTCAATCGCCAGCTCACCAAGGCCCTGACCGACGCCGGTTACGTCGTCGATCGCGCCTTCGACGGTGAGGAGGGACATTTTCTCGGCGACAACGAGCCTTATGACGCTGTCGTGCTCGACATCGGCCTGCCCAAGAAGGACGGCATCTCTGTGCTGGAGGCCTGGCGCCGCAACGGCCGCACCATGCCGGTCCTGATCCTCACCGCGCGCGACCGCTGGAGCGACAAGGTGCAGGGCTTCGATGCCGGTGCCGACGACTATGTCGCAAAGCCGTTCCATCTGGAGGAGGTGCTGGCGCGCATCCGCGCGCTGCTGCGCCGCTCGACCGGCCATGCCCAGAGCGAGCTCAGCTGCGGCCCGGTCACGCTCGACACCAGGACCGGACGCGTCAGCGTCTCCGGCAATCCGGTCAAGATGACCTCGCACGAATATCGGCTTCTGGCCTACCTGATGCACCATTCGGGCCGCGTCGTGTCGCGAACCGAGCTGGTCGAGCACCTCTACGACCAGGATTTCGACCGCGACTCCAACACCATCGAGGTGTTCGTCGGCCGCATCCGCAAGAAGCTCGACGTCGACATCATCCAGACCGTCCGCGGCCTCGGCTATCTCCTGACCCCGCCGGCTGCCTGACGCGTTCCGGGGC
The DNA here is from genome assembly GCF_003020125.1 of Bradyrhizobium sp. MOS003. GTDB lineage: Bacteria > Pseudomonadota > Alphaproteobacteria > Rhizobiales > Xanthobacteraceae > Bradyrhizobium. Next base: position 507,820 of record NZ_PYFW01000003.1, read on the forward strand.
TTGACGGGCAGCGCGACAGGGGCCTTGGTCCGATCATGACCTCCGACGCCCTGCCATCCTGTGCCTCCCGGGATCGTTCCGATGGCCGCTAGCTCGCTTGCCAACCGACTGTTCCTGTCGGCGACCGCTTGGCTCGTGGTGATCCTGGCCATCACCGGCGTGGTGCTGTCGTCGGTTTACAAGAACGCCACCGAGCGCGCCTTCGACCGCCGGCTCAATCTCTATCTCCGCACCCTCATCGCCGAGGTCGCGACCCCCGACGAGCCGCCGGACCGCCAGTTCCAGTCGCTGGGCGAGCCGCTGTTCGAGCTGCCGCTGTCGGGCTGGTACTGGCAGATCACGCGGACCGATACCGAAAAGCCGGAGATTCGCTCCTCGCGCTCGCTCTGGGACAAGAAGCTGCCGAAGCTGGAAGAGCAGGGCACTGAGCTCACCGCCGCCGGCATCCGGCTCGCCTATGTCGATGGTCCCGAAGGCCAGAACCTGCGCATGGTCGAGCGTCCCGTCGATCTCGGCGCCGACGGCAAGTTTCTCGTCAGCGTCGCCGGCGACGACACCGAGATTTTCGACGAGACCCGCAGCTTCGACTATTATCTCGGCGGCACCTTCACCGCGCTCGGCATCGTGTTGCTGCTGACGACGGTGTTCCAGGTCCGCTTCGGCCTGGCGCCGCTCAAGCGCATCTCGGAGTCGATTGCCGACATCCGCTCCGGGCGGGCGGAGCGGCTGGAGGGCGAATTCCCGGTCGAGATCGCGCCGCTGGCGCGCGAGACCAACGCGCTGATCGATGCCAACCGCGAGATCGTCGAGCGCGCACGCACCCATGTCGGCAATCTCGCCCATGCGATCAAGACGCCGCTCTCGGTCATCGTCAACGAGGCCGGCGCCCACGCCGCGGAACCGTTCGCGGCCAAGGTGATGGAGCAGGCCGAGGTGATGCGCGACCAGGTCGCGCATCATCTGGAGCGTGCGCGCATCGCAGCGCGGGTCTCGGTGGTGTCGACTGTGACCGAGGTGGCGCCGGCCATCGAGGCATTGCGGCGGACCATGGAGAAGATCCATCGCGATCGCGCTATCGCGGTCGAAGCCAAGGCCGATCCGTCGGCAAAATTTCGCGGCGAGCGCCAGGACCTGGAGGAGATGGTCGGCAATCTCGTCGACAACGCCTGTAAATGGGCGGCCTCGCGCGTCTTCATCGAGGTCCTCGTAGAACCGCCGCAGCAGGCCGGGGTGGGCCCGCGGCTGCGGATCATCGTCGATGACGACGGCCGCGGCCTGTCGGAAGCCGAGCGCGCGCAGGTCTCGCGGCGCGGCCAGCGGCTCGACGAGTCCAAGCCCGGGTCGGGGCTGGGGCTGTCGATCGTGACCGACCTCGCCGCGCTCTATGGCGGCAGCCTCACGCTCAGCGGTGCGCCGACCGGCGGCCTGCGCGCCGAACTTGTCCTTCCGGGCGTATAATCCATTGTTCCGACGAGGTTATTCCCTCCTCGCCGAGGCCCGGCTGCAGCATACCGGCGGGATTCGGCCACACTTGCTAAACGGCTTCTTAAGTGGGGCCCTCCTATGATCGCGCCGGACCCATCCCATGTCCGCCATTTTACCGTGCATAACCCGGGCGCATGAGCCAGACATCGATCGAGCGGCTGAGGGAATATCTCGCGCAGCTCCCGCCGCAGGCGCAGGCGCTGCTGATGCGGGAGTTCGAGCGCGCGCTGGAGCGCGGCCAGGACACGGCTGTCGCGACCCTGGTGCTCGAGCAGTTGCGCAAGATCGTCCGCAAGTCGGAAGCCGATGAAGCCCCGCCGCCGCGCACGGACGATCTGTCGCGGCTGCTTTTCCAGGCGCTGGAACCGTTCCTGACCGAGGCCGGCGTCCCGCTGCGGGTCGGCCAGATCCGCCGCACCTCGCTGCAGCCGATCTGGCAATGGCTGGGCCGCGATGGTGCGCCGGACAAGGTGAACGAATTCGAGGCGGCGCTCGCGCGCATGCCCGCCGATAGTGCGGGGCAGGTCGAGGCCCTGGCGCAGAAGCTTCAGGCGGTCGCTGCGGATGCCATTTTCGAGCTGACCGGTCCCGGCGGCGGCGACAAGTCGCGCGCGCTCGCCCGCGTCGGCCCGCCCAACGTGATCGAGGATCTCTATTCGATCGGAGCGGTGCTTCAGGTCCGGGAGGCGATCGCCAGCCTGAACGAGAAATTGCCGCGCACTCTGCGCGCCTTCGGCGATCCCCAGATCGCCTCGGTGACGTCGGCGCTCAACATTCCGGTCCTGCTGACGCCGCAGATGCTGCCGTTCGCGCTCTCGATCGTGGTGCAACGGATGACCGCGCCGTGGCAGATCATCCGCCTCGCCATCAAGATTGCCGCGTCCGACGACGAGATCCGTGTCGCGGCGACGCCCTATGGCGTTGCCGTCACGATCGCGCTGCACGATCTGTCCTGTGTTGCCGCAGCCCTGCGCATGGACATCAAGCGCGGCCATTTCGACAACGTTGCCGGCAACCTCAAGGCGTTGCACGACGGCGTGCGCGGTCTGCGCACCGAGCTCGACCTGCGTAACGATTCCGCCTGGGGCAAGCAGTTGACCTCGATCCGGGCCGACATCTCCAATGCGCTGCAATCGGAGATCGACAGCGTTCCCGGCCGCGTTCGCCGCATCCTGCGCCAGCGCCCCGAGAAGGACATTCCGCCGGGGGCGCGGATCGACAGCACCGAGGTCGAGGAAACTGCAGCGCTGATCGATTTCGTCGCGACCTGCCGCAACTATGCGAGCGAGCTTGCGATCAACGAGGTGACGCTGCGCACCTATTCCGACCTCCAGCAATATGTCGAACGCTCGACCGAGCAGCTGGTGCAGTCGCTGCGCGCCGCCGATCACAAGGTCCGCACCTACAGGCAGCAGCAGGTGCAGGCCGCGATTCGCTTCTGCCAGGTGCTGTTTGGCGATGATTATGCCTCGTTGATGAGCCGGGCCGCGGAAAACGCAGCGACCGGCGAGCGCAAATCGTCGCGCGCAGGCTGATCCAGGCGCATATTTCGTGATCACAATTTATGGTTGACCATGCGAATGGCCCGCCGTACGGTCCCCGTGCAAGTTCGGGGAATTTCTATTTGTGGGCGCATGAAACCCGTTATCAGCTCCATCGAAATCGAGAACCGCGTCGTCGTTGCCAAGTATCAAAGACTGATGGTCGGTGCCAAAGTGGTGCTGGTCGAGAAGGCAAGCGGTCGCCAACTGTCCGAGACGATCACGAGGGTTGCCTCTCCGGTTCCGGTCGGAGCGCTGCGCATCAGATTGCCTGATGCGATCAAGCCGGGAACATACTTCCTGAAGGCCTTCAACGGGCATGGCGAGGACGCCGCGCATAGCACGGACTTCGAAATCGGCTAAGCCGTTGGATTTTCACCGTTTCAAGACCGCTCGCGGTCGCGTCAAATTGACAATTGTCAATTGCCGCATCGTCCGGCTGTGGTGTAAAGCCACCTATGGGCGCGGTTCGTGCGCTGCCGGAAGTTTGCCAGATGACGCTGTGGTTCGTGTTCGCGCTGATGACGGTCGCGGCGATTTTCGCCGTGCTCTGGCCGCTTGGGCGTAATGGACGCGCGCAAGACCAGGGCAGCGAGGTCGCTGTTTACAAGGACCAGTTGGCTGAGGTCGAACGTGATCTCGCCGCAGGCATGATTCCCGCGCCGGATGCCGAGGCCGCGCGCGTCGAGATCAGCCGCAGGCTGCTCGCCGCGGCGGCCAGCGAGCCCGCCATCGAGCCGGCCAATGCCCCGAAATCGAATCTCAAATGGCGCCGCGCGGCGGCTGTGCTGGCGCTCGCCGGCCTGCCACTGGTTGCGATCGGCGTCTACATGCCACTTGGGTCGCCTCGGCTTCAGGATTTTCCCTTGGCAGAGCGCGAGCGCGGATCCGGGTCCGGCGTGGCGCAGTCGCTCGAGAACCTCGTGGTGCAGGTCCAGCAACATCTGGAGAAGAATCCCACCGACGGGCGCGGCTGGAACGTGCTCGCGCCGGTGCTGGAGCGGCTTGGCCGTTTCGACGATGCGGTGCGGGCCTATCGCAACTCGCTCACCTACAATGGCGAGAGCGCGGAGCGAAGGTCCGATCTCGGCGAAGCGATCTCGGCTGCCGCCGGCGGCGTGGTGACCGTCGAGGCCAAGTCGGAATTCGAGCGTGCACGTGCCCTGAACGCGGACGATCCCAAGGCGAACTACTTCCTCGGCCTCGCCGCCGAGCAGGACGGCCGCAAGGACGATGCAGCCACGATCTGGCGCGGGCTGCTCGCCAAAGCGCCCTCGGATGCGCCGTGGCGTGCCCTGGTGCAGTCCTCGCTGGTGCGGGTCGGCGGCGGGACGATGCCGGCGTTGTCGGACGAGACGATCGCCGCTTCCAAGGACATGGGCGAAGGCGATCGCAACGCGATGGTGCGTGGCATGGTCGATCGTCTGGCCACGCGCTTGAAGCAGAACGGCGACGACGTCGATGGATGGTTGCGCCTCGTGCGCGCCTATCTTGTGATGGGCGAGCGCGACAAGGCCATGGGGGCATCGGCCGATGCCCGGCAGGCGGTTGCCAGCGACGCCGAGCGGCTCCGCCAGCTCAACGATGGCCTCAGGACTCTCGGGCTCGGCGGATGACGATGTCGGGACGAGGGCAGCGGAGAACGGATACGCCATGACGCGCAAGCAGCGACGTATGACCATCATCGGCGGCTCGCTCGCCGTGCTCGCGCTCGCGGCCGCGCTGGTGCTCAACGCACTTCGCGACTCCATCGTGTTCTTCTCGACGCCAAGCATGGTCGCCGAGAAGCACGTCGAACCCGGCAAGCGGTTTCGCCTCGGCGGCTTGGTGCAGCCCGGCTCGCTCCAGCGCGGCGATAATCTCGCGGTGACCTTCGAGGTCGCCGACGGCAATGCCAAGCTGCCGGTGGCCTACAAGGGCATCCTGCCCGACCTGTTCCGCGAAGGGCAGGGCGTCGTCGCCGAAGGCGCGCTCGACGGCCATGGCGTGTTCAAGGCCGATACCGTGCTCGCCAAGCACGACGAGACCTACATGCCCAAGGACGTTGCCGACGCCCTGAAGAAACAGGGGCACTGGAAGGACGATTACGGCGGCAAGCCTTCTGACGCGGGCAAGACGTCTGATGCAGGCAAGCCAGCGGCGACGACCGCGCAGGGCAATCCGCAGGGAGCAATCCGGTGATCGCAGAATCCGGACATTACGCGCTGGTGCTGGCGCTTGGGCTCGCACTGATCCAGTCAATCGTGCCGCTGATCGGCGCGCGCCTGAACGATGTTGCGCTGATGAACGTGGCACGCTCCGCGGCGCTGGCGCAGCTGCTGTTCGTCGGTGCCTCGTTCGTCGCGCTCGTGACGCTGCACGTGACCTCGGACTTCTCCGTCGCCAACGTCTACGAGAACTCCCATTCGATGAAGCCGCTGCTCTACAAGATCACCGGCGTGTGGGGAAACCACGAAGGCTCGATGCTGTTGTGGGTGTCGATCCTCGCGCTGTTCGGCGGGCTGGTCGCCGCGTTCGGTAACAACCTGCCGCTGTCGCTGCGCGCCCACGTGCTTGCCGTGCAGGCCTGGGTCGCCAGCGCCTTCTATCTGTTCATCCTGGTGACATCGAACCCGTTCCTGCGCATCGCGAACCCGCCGATCGAGGGCCGTGATCTCAATCCGGTGCTTCAGGACATCGGGCTCGCCGTGCATCCGCCAATGCTCTATCTCGGCTATGTCGGCTTCTCGATATCGTTCTCCTTCGCGATCGCGGCGCTGATGGAGGGCCGGATCGACGCGGCCTGGGCGCGCTGGGTGCGACCGTGGACGCTGGTCGCCTGGATATTCCTCACGCTCGGCATCGCCATGGGCTCGTACTGGGCCTATTACGAGCTCGGCTGGGGTGGCTGGTGGTTCTGGGATCCGGTCGAGAACGCTTCGCTGATGCCGTGGCTCTCCGGCACTGCGCTGCTGCATTCGGCCCTGGTGATGGAGAAGCGCAACGCGCTGAAGGTCTGGACCATTCTGCTCTCGATCCTGACCTTCTCGCTGTCCCTGCTCGGCACCTTCCTGGTGCGCTCGGGCGTCATCACCTCGGTCCACGCCTTCGCCACCGATCCCACCCGCGGCGTGTTCATTCTGCTGATCCTCTGCCTGTTCATCGGCGGCAGCCTGTCGCTGTTCGCGGGCCGTGCCACGTCGCTGAAGCAGGGCGGCCTGTTCGCGCCGATCTCGCGCGAGGGGGCGCTGGTGCTGAACAATCTGCTGCTGACGGTTGCCTGCGCGGTCGTGCTGTTCGGCACGCTCTATCCCCTGGCGATGGAGATGCTGGCCGATTTCAAGATGTCGGTCGGCGCGCCCTTCTACAACCTCACCTTCGCGCCGCTGTTCACCCTGCTGCTGCTGGCGGTGCCGTTCGGGCCGATGCTGGCGTGGAAGCGCGGCGATCTGCTCGGCGTGACGCAGCGTCTGCTCGCGGCCGGCGTCGCCGGGCTCGTCGCCGTCGCCATCGCCTGGGGCTGGGCGAGCGGGGGCAGCGCGCTGGCGCCGCTCGCGATCGGGCTCGGCGTCTTCGTCATCGCCGGCGCGGTTACCGACATCGTCGAACGCACCGGCCTGGTACGGCTGCCGTTCGCAACGGTGCTGCACCGGGCGCGCGGCCTGCCGCGCTCGGCCTGGGGCTCAGCGCTTGCGCATGCCGGCCTCGGCGTGGCGCTGATCGGGATCGTCTGCGAGACCACCTGGAACAGCGAACACATCGCGACCATGAAGCAGAACGACGTCGCCCACATCGCCGGCTTCGACGTGAAGCTCGACGCGGTGCTGCAGCGTCAGGGCCCGAACTATCGCGAGATGATCGCCGAGTTCAACGTCAGCCTCGACGGCAAGCCGCTCAACGTCATGACGCCGTCCAAGCGCAGCTTCACCACCCGCGGCTCGTCGACCACCGAGGCCGCGCTGCTGACGCGCGGCGCGAGCCAGCTCTACATTTCGCTCGGCGACGCCAATGCCGAGGGTGCCATCGCGGTGCGCATCTATTACAAGCCGATGGTGCTCATGATCTGGTGGGGGCCGGTGCTGATGGCGTTCGGCGGCGCGTTGTCGCTGTCCGACCGGCGCCTGCGGGTTGGCGCGCCGAAGCCGGCGCGGGCCAAGCAGCGCCTCCAGCCGGCGGAGTGATCCGATGCGCCGGATGATGGCCGCGTTCACCCTGCTGATGCTGCTGGCCTTGCCTGCGGCTCATGCGGTGCAGCCCGACGAGATCATGCCGGATCCGGCCAAGGAAGCCCGTGCGCGCGAGCTGTCGCGCGAGCTGCGCTGCATGGTCTGCCAGAACCAGTCGATCGACGATTCCGACGCGCCGCTGGCGCGTGATCTGCGGCTCTTGGTGCGCGAGCGCATCGGCGCCGGCGACAGCAATTCGCAGGTGCTCGACTTCCTGGTCGCGCGCTATGGCGAGTTCGTGTTGCTGAAGCCACGCTTCGAGCGCCAGACCCTGCTGCTGTGGCTGCTCGGGCCGTTGCTGCTGATCGGCGGCGGCCTGGCGCTGTGGCTGCAAATCCGGCGTCGCGCGCGCAGTGGTGCAGATGTACCAGCGCCGCCACTTACGTCCGATGAGCAGGCGCGGCTCGCGGTCCTGATGTCGGACGAGCCAAAATCTCCGTGAGCTCATGGGCGTTGTCCACGCTCGGTAGTGCTACGGCCGGCCGCGCCCGGTTCATGCAATTTTGACCTTTGTCTGGAAGCTTGTCGCGAGCCATGTCTCCAGACTCCGAGTCTTCCCGATGTTCGCGAACAGCAATCTGACGATCCGCTTCCTGGTCGGGGCCGTCGTCGCTGCATTATTGTTTCTGCTCGGCATCGGCGGCGGTACCGGCTTCATCGCGGTGCTCTATCTCAACAACGAGATCACCAGCCTGTCCTCGGACTTCGCCGCGCTCAGTGGCCCCGCGCGCGATCACGCCATGCAGATCTATCAGCAGGCGCAGGCCGCGTTCTCCTATTTCCTGATGGCCTGCGGCGTGATCGCCGTCGTCGCCGTTGCGATCTGCCTCACCACCTGGTTCGCCGTGCGCAACGGCATCCTCAGTCCGCTCTCCGCGATCGTGCACGCGATGCGCGAGGTCGCTGACCAGAAGTTCGAGACACCGGTGCCAGGGCTCGGCCGCACCAACGAGATCGGCCTGCTCGCCGGTGCGCTGGAGATATTCAAGACCAACGGCCTCGAGCGGCGTCGCCTCACCGAACAGCAGCTGCAGGAAGCCCAGCACCAGGCCGAGCGGTCGAAGTTCCTGGACGAGCGGATCAAGCGCTTCAACGATCTCGTCGCCAGCGTCGTCGACAGCGTGGCCTCATCGGCGGTGCATCTGAAGAGCAACGCCGAGACGCTGTCGCGGACGGCCAACGACACCAGCACCAAGGCCAATGCGGTCGCGAGCGCGGCGAGCCAGGCCAGCGCCAGCGTGCAGACGGTCGCGGGCTCGGCCGAGGAGATGACGAATTCGATCGGCACGATCAGCCGCCGCGTCACCGACGCGACCCAGCGCGCCGAGGGCGCGGCGTCCCAGGCCGAGAAGAGCCGCGACACCATCCACACGCTGTCGGATGCCGCCGACAAGATCGGCGAGGTCGTGCAGCTGGTGCAGGCGATCGCATCGCAGACCAATCTGCTGGCGCTGAACGCCACCATCGAGGCGGCGCGGGCAGGGGAGGCAGGCAAGGGGTTTGCGGTGGTCGCCTCCGAGGTGAAGAATCTGGCGCACCAGACCAGCAAGGCGACGGAGGAAATCACCGCCCATGTCGCCAGCATTCAGGGCATCACCGCGGAGACGCGCGGCGCGATCGACGGCATTTCGAAGACGCTGTCGGAGATCTCGTCCATCATGTCCGGCATCGAGGTCGACACCGCCCAGCAGCGCAACGCCACGCAGGAGATCACGCGCAGCGCCCAGAACGCTGCGCACGGCACACTCGACGTCTCCAACCATATCGTCCAGATCACCTCGACGTCGGCGGAGACCGGCCGCATGGCCGCCGAGGCGCGGGATTCCGCGGTCGACCTGTCGCAGCAGGCCGCGACCCTGAAGCGCGAAGTCGACGAGTTCATCGTCAGCGTCAGAGCGAGCTGAGGGCGCCAAGAAGGGCGCCTGCCACGCCGTTAGGAACTCTGGTTAAGTTTCTGTCAGGTCACGATTTTCGGCTGCGCTAAACTGCCGCATCCGCGGCACCCCTTCATTACAAAAGTTTAACCCCGCCGCCAGCGCACGGTAAGGCGGGAGCCCCCATCTTCAGGATCGTAAGGTGCCGCCGTCAGGCACCAAATGGATTTCAAGGCCCTGGAGATCTCTGCATGTCCGACCGTATCGACCTCTCGAACCTTCCGTCCTTCCGGCAGCCGCGCCGGTCGGTGTTCTCCGCGCGCAGGTTCGCGCTGATGGCCTCGGTCGTCGCCGGTCTCGGCGCGGCCGTCTATGGCTTCAGCCCGTCGACATCGCCGGCCGACCTGTTCTCGACCCCGGCGCATGCGCAGGTCAATAACGAGGTTCGCAAGGTCGAGCGTCCGGTCGGGTTCGCAGACGTCGTCGAGCGCGTGAAGCCGTCGGTGATCTCGGTGAAGGTCAACATCAAGGAGAAGACCGCGAGCAACGATGACGGCGATGATTCCTCCTCGCCGTTCCAGCCGGGCTCGCCGATGGAGCGCTTCTTCCGCCGCTTCGGCGGTCCGGACGGCTTCCCCGGCGCGAAGGGCGGCCGTGGTGGCCGCGTCGTGCAGGGCCAGGGCTCCGGCTTCTTCATCTCGGCTGACGGTTATGCCGTGACCAACAACCACGTGGTCGACGGCGCCGACAAGGTGGAGGTCACCACCGACGACGGCAAGACCTACACCGCCAAGGTGATCGGCACCGACCAGCGCACCGACCTCGCGCTGATCAAGGTCGAGGGCAGCTCGAACTTCCCGTTCGCCAAGCTTGCCGACGCCAAGCCGCGGATCGGCGACTGGGTGCTTGCGGTCGGCAATCCGTTCGGCCTCGGCGGCACCGTGACCGCCGGCATCGTCTCGGCCAGCGGCCGCGACATCGGCAACGGTCCCTATGACGATTTCATCCAGATCGACGCGCCCGTGAACAAGGGCAATTCCGGCGGTCCGGCTTTCGACACCAACGGCGAGGTGATGGGCGTCAACACGGCGATCTACTCGCCCTCCGGCGGCAGCGTGGGCATTGCGTTCTCGATTCCCGCGAGCACCGTGAAGAGCGTAGTCGCCCAGCTCAAGGACAAGGGCTCGGTCAGCCGCGGCTGGATCGGCGTGCAGATCCAGCCCGTGACCTCCGATATCGCCGACAGCCTCGGCATGAAGAAGGCCGAAGGCGCGCTGGTGGCGGAGCCGCAGGCCAACGGTCCGGCGGCGAAGGCTGGCATCGAGTCCGGTGACGTGATCACGGCGGTCAACGGCGAGGCGGTCAAGGACGCCCGCGAGCTCGCCCGCACCATTGGCGGCATGCCGCCCGGCGCGACCGTGAAGCTCAACGTGCTGCACAAGGGCCAGGACAAGGTCGTGAACATGACGCTCGGCCAATTGCCGAACACGGTCGAGGCCAAAGCGGACAACGACAATGACAGCGGCAAGGGTGCGAGCAAGGGCACCGACGTCCCCAAGCTCGGCATGACCGTTGCCCCCGCCAATTCGGTGGCCGGCGCCGGCAAGGAAGGTGTCGTCGTCACCGAAGTCGACCCGAAGAGCGCCGCGGCCGAACGCGGCTTCAAGGAAGGCGACGTGATTCTTGAAGTCGGCGGCAAGAGCGTGGCTACGGCCGGCGAGGTCCGGGATGCCATCACCGCGGCGCGGACCGACAACAAGAACAGCGTCCTGATGCGCGTGAAGAGCGGCGGCCAGTCGCGCTTCGTCGCGGTGCCCCTCGCCAAGGGTTGACCCAGGGCTGAGGCTCCAGAAGGCCTCCGAGATGAAGGGTGTCGCCGGCATCAGTCGCCCCCGCCGCCGGCGCCCTTCGGGGGAGCAGCGTAACGTTCGCTTCCCCAGTCTACCTTCCGGTGGAATTACGCCCCCCTCCGTCGGAAGGCCTAGGGCGGTGAAGTCCCCCCAGCTTCACCGCCCGCCTTTTTCTCGATGCCAGAGTCTCCCACTCGGCTTGCATGCGATTGCCGCTCGCGCCATGTTTAGAGAAGGTTGACCTCCTTGACCGCCGCCGAACGCACGATGCGCCTCCTCATCATTGAAGACGACCGCGAATCCGCCGATTACCTCGTGAAGGCATTTCGCGAAGTCGGACACATTGCCGACCACGCCGCCGACGGCGAGGAAGGCCTAGCCATGGCCGAAAACGGCGATTACGACGTGCTGGTGGTCGACCGCATGCTGCCGAAGCGCGACGGCCTGTCGCTGATCGGTGCGCTGCGCGACCAGGACAACACCACACCGGTGCTGATTCTCTCCGCGCTCGGACAGGTCGACGACCGCATCAAGGGCCTGCGCGCCGGCGGCGACGACTATCTGCCGAAACCCTATTCCTTCGCCGAGCTGCTGGCCCGGGTCGAGGTGCTGTCGCGCCGCCGCGGCGGTCCGGCCGAGGATACGCTCTACCGCGTCGGCGATCTCGAGCTCGACCGGCTCTCCCATCGCGTCGCCCGCGGCAAGGACGAGCTGACGCTGCAGCCGCGCGAATTCCGCCTGCTCGAATATCTGATGAAGCATGCCGGCCAGGTGGTGACACGCACCATGCTGCTCGAGAACGTCTGGGACTATCATTTCGATCCGCAGACCAACGTGATCGACGTGCACATTTCGCGGCTGCGCTCCAAGATCGACAAGGGCTTCGAGCGCCCGCTGCTGCACACGATCCGCGGCGCCGGGTACATGATCCGTGACGGCATTCGGTAAACAAGGACTCTAACTCCGATGGCCCACTCACTCGACCTTCAGGAGTTGAGGCGGACCGTCGAGCGTGAAATCGACGAGTACATGTATCATGTCCCAGAAGGCTCGGTGGGGAATCCATGGCCTCCTGAAAAGGTTGAGCGCGAGCTTCGCGTGTTTAAAGAGGCTCTTGTTGAACCCTATTGGATTGATGTCCTAGACGACGACAAGAACAGAAAGTCCTGTATCGCGATCGCGGATGACAAAAGAAGCTATCTGCTGGTTTTTGAACCTGAGGCCCGGAAATTCATGCTCGTCATGAAGAGTAAGCTCAGCAGCGATCTGGTTAGTTTCGGTATCGATGGCGATGCAGTCGGTTGCTTCTTGTCACGCTAGGTAGGGTACATGATCCGTGACGGCATTCGGTAAACTCGTCCGCACCACGGCGTTCCGGCTGACGCTGGTCTATCTGCTGCTGTTCGCGATGTTCGCGGCATCGCTGCTGGCCTATTTCGCCTGGAATACGCGGCGCCTGATCACCGAGGAAATCACGCAGACGGTCAATGCCGAGACCTCGGAGATCTCCGAGATCTATGGACGCCGTGGCCTGCGCGGCCTGGTGCTGGCGATCGAGTATCGGGCGCTGCGGCCGGGCGCCAACCTCTATCTCGTGACCACGCCGACCGGGCAGTCGATCGCCGGCAATGTCGGCTCGCTGGCGCCTGGCGTGATGGCCACGCGTGGCTGGTCCGAGACCGCTTACCGGCGGATCGAGGACGCCGACGACCGCGACCATCGGGCGCTGGTGCGAGTCACCGAACTGGAAAACGGCTTCCGGCTTCTGATCGGCCGCGACCTCGCCGAGCGGCGTCGCCTGTTCGGCATCGTCGCCAAGGCGGCGCAATGGTCGATCCTGATCGTCGTCGTGCTCGGTCTCGGCGGCGGCATCTTCGTCGCGCGCCGCGTGCTCCGGCGCATCGACGCCATGACGGGGACCGCGCAGCGCATCATGACCGGCGATCTCAGCGGGCGTCTTCCCGTGGGCCGTAGCGGTGATGAGCTCGACCGCCTCGCCGAAAACCTCAATGCCATGCTGGAGCGGATCGAGGCGCTGATGGCCGGCTTGAAGGAGGTCTCCGACAACATCGCCCACGACCTCAAGACGCCGCTGACGCGCCTGCGCAACCGCGCCGAGGAGGCGCTGGCGCAATCGGGCTGCGAAGCCGATTACCGCGCGGCGCTGGAACGGACCATCGAGGAATCCGACGGTCTGATCCGCACCTTCAACGCGCTGCTGATGATCGCGCGCGCCGAATCCGGGCAGGCGCGCGGCAACATGGATGATTTCGACGCCGCCGAGGTCGCGGGAGGCATCCACGAGCTCTACGAGCCGCTCGCCGAGGACGACGGCATGACGTTGAAGGTCAAGGCCGAGCCGACACCGGTTCACGCCAATCGCGAATTGGTCAGCCAGGCGCTCGCCAATCTGGTCGAGAATGCGATCAAATACGGCAAGCCGGTCGCACAGACCGGCGGAACCGTGGTCAGCATGGACGCTCGCCCGATCACGATCGAAGCCAGGCGCGATGGCGACAAGGTGCTGCTCAGCGTCACTGATCGCGGTCCCGGCATCCCCGAGGCCGACCGCGCGCATGCCGTCGAACGATTCGTGAGGCTGGAAGCAAGCCGCACGCTGCCGGGCTCCGGCCTCGGTCTCAGCCTCGCCTCGGCGGTTGCGACATTGCATGGCGGTGAGTTGAAGCTGGCCGATGCCCAGCCCGGTCTCGTCGCCACGCTGGTGCTGCCCGCGCGCGCCGGGGCCGGCGACAGGGTTGCTCCGCCAATACCGGATGTGCCACAGAAGGTGGCATGAACCACTCCGCGCCGGGAAACGCGGACAAGCATGGTGAGAGCCTCGCCGCACGCTTCGCGGAGGCTCCCCATATTGCCGCTTCCACAACCGACGAGCGACCTTTTGACAATTGGCTGGCCGAGCTCGAGCCGGCGCAATTGGCCCGTCTCGAAGCGTTGCTGGCTCATCCCTTCGCGCGGGATATTTTGACCGGCATCGCGGAATTTTCGCCTTATTTGTTCGATCTGGTGCGCACTGAGCCGCTGCGCCTGATCCGGCTGCTCGAATGCGATCCGGATACGTATCTGCCTGCGTTGATCGCGGAGGCGAGGGGCGGGGTACTGGCCGCGACGGATGAAGCCGAGGTGATGCGGCTGCTCCGCCGCATGAAGGCGGAGGCCGCGCTTCTCACCGCTCTGTGCGACATCGGCGGGGTCTGGCCGGTGATGCGGGTGACGGCGGCGCTGACCGATGTCGCGGTCTCCTCGGTGCAGGCGGCGCTCCAATACCTGCTGCGGCAGGAAGCCGCACGTGGCAAGCTTTTGCCGCCCAATCCCGAGGCTCCCGAAGAGGGCTGTGGGCTGATCGTGCTTGCGATGGGCAAGATGGGTGCGGGCGAGCTGAACTATTCCAGCGACATCGATCTCATCGTGTTCTTCGATCCCGATTCGACGACGCTGGCGGCGGACATCGAGCCGCAACCGTTCTTCGTGCGGGTGACGCAGGGCATGGCGCGCATCCTGCAGCAGCGCACCTATGACGGCTATGTGTTCCGCGTCGATCTGCGCCTGCGGCCCGATCCGTCCTCGACGCAGGTGGCGATCTCCAGGGACACCGCGCTGAACTATTATGAGCGGGAGGGGCGCACCTGGGAGCGCGCCGCGATGATCAAGGCGCGGGCCTGTGCCGGCGACGCCAAAGCGGGCGACGCTTTGCTCGCCGAGATCGCGCCCTTTGTCTGGCGCAAGCATCTCGACTTCGCCGCGCTCGCCGACGTCCACGACATGAAGCGACAGATGCAGACCTATCGCGGCCAGAGCGAGGTCGCGGTGGAGGGGCACAACGTCAAGGTCGGCCGCGGCGGCATCCGTGAGATCGAGTTTTTCGCGCAGACCCAGCAATTGATCGCCGGCGGCCGCCATCCGGAATTGCGGGTGCGGCCGACGCTGAAGGCGCTCGACATTCTCGCCTCCAGCAACTGGATCACACCCACGGCGCACGACGAGCTGACCATTGCGTATGAATTCCTGCGCCGGGTCGAGCATCGCCTCCAGATGATCGCCGACGAGCAGACCCACACGCTGCCCGAAGACAAAGAGGCGGTCGAGCGTTTTGCGCGCTTCTTCGGCTATCCGGGTCGCGAAGCCTTTGCGAGCGACCTGCTGCGGCAGCTCGAGATCGTGCAGGGGCACTACGAAAAACTGTTCGAGGGCGACGATCCGACCGGCACGGCCAAGCTGCCGGCGCTCGACTACAGTGCGGGTCCCGACGATCCGCGCCTGCTCCAGCACCTCGCTACGCTCGGCTTCAAGAAGCCGGCCGCCGTTGCGCAGACGGTGCGCGACTGGATCACCGGCGACTATCGCGTATTCCGCGTCGAGGCGACGCGCAGCGCCTTCGTCGAGTTCGTTCCGGCCCTGATCGACGGCCTTGCCCATGCCGAGGAGCCGGATCGCGCCGTCGTGGCGTTCGATGATTTCCTCGGGGCGCTCCAGCGCGGGGGCCGGCTGATTACGCTGCTCGGGCAGAACCGCGATCTCGTCGCGCTGGTGGCGCTGGTGCTGGGCGCAGCGCCCCGGCTCGGCGAGATGCTGGCGCGGCAGCCGCAACTGATGGACGGCCTGATCGACCCGCGCTTCTTCGGCGCCATGCCGGACAGGCAGGAATTGTCGGGACGGCTGGCCGCGACCGTGCAGGACGCCGGCTCTTACGAAGAGTTCCTCGATCGCCTGCGCCTGTTCGGGCAGGAGAGCCTGTTCCTGATCGGCACGCGGATTCTCTCCGGCACCGTCTCGGCGCAGCAGGCGAGCACGGCCTTCGCCGATGTCGCCGAGGGCATCGTCCACACCGTGCACGGCCTCGTTGCCGACCGCTTCGCCGCGCAGCACGGCCGCATCAAGGGGCAGGAGACCGCGATCATCGCGATGGGCCGGCTCGGCAGCCGCGAGATGACGGCCTCGTCCGATCTCGACCTGATCCTGCTTTACGATTTCGACGGCGACCATCCGGACTCCGACGGGCCGAAATCGCTTCAGGGCGCGCATTATTTCGCCCGCTTCACCCAGCGCCTGATCAGCGCGTTCACGACGCGCACCAATTACGGCGTGCTCTACGAGATCGACATGCGGCTGCGTCCTTCAGGGCGCGCCGGTCCCGTCGCCTCGAGCCTGGTCTCGTTCGCGGATTATCAGGCCAACGAGGCCTGGACCTGGGAGCATATGGCGCTCACGCGCGCCCGCGTGGTGTCGGCTTCGCCGGAATTCCGGATGCGGATCGAGCGCGTCATCCGCGATGTCCTGACCCGCCGCCGCGATCCGGCAGTTACCGCCAACGACGTCGCCGACATGCGGCGCGCGATCGCCCAGGAGAAGGGCGAGGCCGATTGCTGGGACCTCAAATACGCTGCCGGCGGCATGGTCGACATCGACTTCATCGCGCAGTATCTCCAGCTCGTGCACGCGCACGATAGACCGGAAATTCTCGACGTCAGCACGGTGCAGGTGCTCGACAACGCCTGCAGGCTCGGCGTGCTTCCGCAATCGGAGACCGAGATCTTGCGCGCGGCCGCACGGCTCTATCACGACCTTACGCAGATCCTGCGGCTGTGCGTCAGCGACCGCTTCAAGCCGGAAACCGCCGGTACCGATCTGCAGCGCGTGATGGCGCGGGCTGGCGACGCGCCGGATTTCTCGTCGCTGGAGGCGCGTGTGAAGGAGACGCAGAGCGAGGTGCGGCGCGTGTTCAGGGCGCTGCTGGAAGGGACGCCGCTTTCAGCGAGGTGAGCGCCTCGCGAACATCAGGCTCCAGGCCGGCGCCGCCGGCGTCGAGATGGGCGAAGATCGCGCGCTTCATCCGGGGGTCCCAGAACTTCTTGATGTGCTCGGCAATCCCCGGCACGGCTTTATTGTGGCCCTGGCTCTGGAAGAACTTGCCGATCTGGTTGGCCATGTAGATCAGGCGGTCAGGCGACATCGGCAACCTCCGTGGCATGGCGAGCGGCGATCCGGCCGCCATGCGTAAATATCTCGAATCCGTCCTGCCGGGCGATCGCGATCAACGTGATGCCGGCGGCTTCCGCCGTGCGCACCGCAAGCGCGGTCGGCGCGGACATCGCGACCATCACCGGTGCGCCGATCGCGGCTGTCTTCTGCACCATCTCGACCGAGACGCGGCTCGTCAGCAGCACCATGCCTTGGCGCGCATCCGTGCGGCTGCGCGCCAAGGCGCCGGAGAGCTTGTCCAGCGCATTGTGGCGGCCGACATCCTCGCGCAGCGCGACGATGTGGCCTGCAGGAGACCAGAACGCGGCGGCGTGAACCGCGCGGGTCTGCAGATTGATCGATTGTAGCGGCGCGATCGTCTGCATCGCCGCCATGACCTGCTCGGGCGTGAAGGTCTGGCCGTGCGGCACGACCGCTGCGGGGCGTACGGCCTCGGCAATGGACTCGATGCCGCAGATACCGCAGCCGGTGGGTCCAGCGACGTGGCGGCGGCGTTCGCCAATGCACGCGGCGTCTCCCGGCGCAAGCCACATCCTGAGTTCAATGCCGTCGTCGAGGCGGACCACTTCGAACGACCGGATGTCGTCGACCGATCTGACGATGCCCTCGTCCAGGCTGAAGCCGACGGCGAAGTCTTCCAGGTTCTGCGGCGTCCCCATCATGACGGCATAGGTGCCGCCATTGTAAGTCAGCGCCAGCGGCGTCTCCTCAGGGATCAGTCGTGTGCCCTCGGACGCGACACCGTCGCGCCAGGTCTCGCGGTCGATAGCCTGGACCGGGACATGCATGCGGCTACTCCGCGGCCTCGGCCGGCGCGATGCGGCGGGACTGCCGCGCCTGCGCGTCATAGGCCTTCTGCCAGTCCGACGGCCCGTTCGAGGGTGAGACCTCGACCGCCGTGACCTTGTATTCGGGACAGTTGGTCGCCCAGTCCGAATAGTCGGTCGTGATGACGTTGGCCTGCGTGTCCGGATGGTGGAAGGTGGTGTAGACGACGCCGGGCGCGACACGGTCGGTGATCTCGGCCCGCAGTGTGGTCTCGCCGGCACGGCTCTTCAGCCGCACCCAATCGCCGTCACGCACGCCGCGCTGCTCGGCATCGTGGGGGTGGATCTCCAGCCGGTCCTCGGCGTGCCAGACCACGTTCTCCGTGCGCCGCGTCTGCGCGCCGACATTGTACTGGCTGAGGATGCGGCCCGTGGTGAGCAGCAGCGGATAGCGCGGGCCGGTGCGTTCGTCGGTGGCGACATATTCGGTGACGACGAACTTTCCCTTGCCGCGAACGAAGCCGTCGATATGCATCACCGGCGTTCCCTCCGGCGCCTTCTCGTTGCAGGGCCACTGCACCGAGCCGAGCTCGTCGAGCTTGGCGTAGGAGACGCCGGCGAAGGTCGGCGTCAGCGCCGCGATCTCGTCCATGATCTCGGATGGGTGGCCGTAGTTCATCTCGAAGCCCATCGCCTTGGCGAGGCCGATGGTGACCTCCCAGTCGGCCATGCCGTTCTTCGGCGTCATCACCTTGCGCACGCGCTGGACGCGGCGCTCGGCGTTGGTGAAGGTGCCGTCCTTCTCGAGGAAACTCGAGCCAGGCAGGAAGACATGGGCGTAGTTCGCGGTCTCGTTCAGGAACAGGTCGTGGACGATGACGCATTCCATCGCGGACAGTGCAGCCACCACGTGCTTGGTGTTGGGATCGGACTGCAGAATGTCCTCGCCCTGCACGTAGATGCCCATGAACGTGCCTTCGACCGCGGCGTCGAACATGTTGGGAATGCGCAGGCCCGGCTCGGGGTTGAGCTTGACGTTCCACAGCGCTTCGAACTGGTCGCGCACGGCATCACCGGAGATGTGGCGGTAACCGGGCAGCTCGTGCGGGAACGAGCCCATGTCGCAGGAGCCCTGCACGTTGTTCTGGCCGCGCAGTGGGTTCACGCCGACGCCGGGGCGGCCGATATTGCCTGTGGCCATCGCAAGGTTGGCGATCGCGATCACGGTGGTCGAGCCCTGGCTGTGCTCGGTGACGCCGAGACCGTAATAGATCGCGCCGTTGCCGCCGGTCGCGTAGGTGCGGGCTGCCTCGCGCAGGTCCTTCGGATCGACGCCGGTGAGGATGGCGGTGGCTTCCGGGCTGTTGTTCGGTTGCGCGACGAACGCCGCCCATTCCTCGAACTCGGTCCAGTCGCAGCGTTCGCGCACGAAGGCTTCGTTGACGAGGCCTTCGGTGACGATGACATGTGCCAGCGCCGTCATGACCGCGACGTTGGTGCCGGGCATCAAGGGCAGGTGCAGCGCCTTCACATGCGGTGATTCCACCATCTCGGTGCGGCGCGGATCGATCACGATCAGCTTGGCGCCCTGGCGCAACCGCTTCTTCAGGCGGGAGGCGAACACGGGGTGAGCCGAGGCCGGATTGGCGCCGATCACGAGGACGACGTCGGTGTCCTCGACCGAGTCGAAATCCTGCGTGCCGGCTGACGTGCCGAAGGTGGTGGCAAGACCGTAGCCGGTCGGCGAATGGCAGACGCGGGCACAGGTGTCGACATTGTTGTTGCCGAAGCCCGCGCGGATCAGCTTCTGCACCAGATAGGTCTCTTCATTGGTGCAGCGAGACGAGGTGATGCCGCCGATGGCGTCGCGGCCGTATGTCGCCTGGATGCCGCGCATCCTGGCGGCCGCGAACGAGAACGCCTCGTCCCAGGATACTTCGCGCCAGGGATCCTCGATCCGTTCGCGGATCATCGGATTGAGGATGCGTTCGCCGTGGTTGGTGTAGCCCCAGGCGAAGCGGCCCTTGACGCAGGAATGGCCGCGGTTGGCCTTGCCGTCCTTGTACGGCACCATGCGCACGACTTCCTCGCCGCGCATCTCGGCCTTGAAGGTGCAGCCGACGCCGCAATAGGCGCAGGTGGTGACGACCGAATGCTCGGGCTGTCCGATCTCGATTACGGACTTTTCGGTCAGCGTCGCGGTCGGACAGGCCTGCACGCAGGCGCCGCAGGAGACGCATTCGGAGCCGAGGAAGCTCTCGCTCATGCCGGGCGAGACGCGGCTGCCGAAGCCGCGGCCGGAGATGGTCAGCGCGAAGGTGCCTTGCACCTCCTCGCAGGCGCGGACGCAGCGCGAGCAGACGATGCACTTGGAGGGATCATAGGTGAAATAGGGATTGGACTCGTCCTTGGGCATCCAGTGGTCGTTGTCACAGCCGTGGCTTTTGGCGAAGACGTGGTTCTCGCCCTCATGGCCGTAGCGAACATCGCGCAGGCCGACGGCGCCGGCCATGTCCTGCAATTCGCAGTCGCCATTGGCGCCGCAGGTGAGGCAGTCGAGCGGATGGTCGGAGATGTAGAGCTCCATCACGCCCTTGCGCAGCTTCTTCAGCCGCTCGCTCTGAGTGTGCACGACGAGGCCGGGCATGACGGGCGTGGTGCAGGAGGCCGGCGTGCCGGCGCGGCCCTCGATCTCGACGAGGCAGAGACGGCAGGAGCCGTAGGCGTCGACCATGTCCGTCGCGCAGAGCTTCGGGATCTGGTGGCCGGCGTCCATCGCGGCCCGCATGATCGAAGTGCCTTCGGGCACCGTGACCTCGTTGCCGTCGATGGTCAGAGTCACCATCGTTTCCGATCTTGAGCGCGGTGTGCCGAAGTCGATTTCTTCGATCAGAGACATCGTTGCTCTCCTATTCCGCGGCCTGAAGCGTGATCGGCACCGGGACGAAGTCCTCCCGGAAGTGCTTCAATGCACTGAGCACGGGGTAAGGCGTGAAACCGCCGAGTGCGCAGAGCGAGCCGAATTTCATGGTGCTGCAGAGGTCCTCGACGAGCGCGAGGTTTTCATGGACGCGTTCGCCGTTGATGATTTTCTCGATGGTCTCGACGCCGCGGGTCGAGCCGATCCGGCAGGGCGTGCACTTGCCGCAGGATTCGATCGCGCAGAATTCCATGGCGAAGCGCGCCTGCCTGCGCATGTCGACGCTGTCGTCGAACACGACGATGCCGCCATGGCCGATCAGGCCGTCGCGCGCGGCGAAGGCCTCGTAGTCGAACGGCGTGTCGAACAGCGCGCGCGGGAAATAGGCCCCCAGCGGCCCGCCGACCTGCACGGCGCGAACCGGCCGGCCCGTGATCGTGCCGCCGCCGATGTCGTCGACGAGCTCGCCGAGCGTCACGCCGAAGGCGGTCTCGAACAGGCCGCCGTAGCGGAGATTACCGGCCAGCTGGATCGGCATCGTGCCGCGGGAGCGGCCCATGCCGTAATCGGCGTAGGTCTTGGCGCCTTCGGCGAGGATGAAGGGGACGGCCGCGAACGACAGCACGTTGTTGATGACGGTCGGCTTGCCAAACAAGCCGTGATGCGCCGGCAGTGGCGGCTTTGCGCGCACGATGCCGCGGCGGCCTTCGAGGCTTTCCAGCAGCGAGGTCTCCTCGCCGCAGACATAGGCGCCGGCGCCAACGCGGACCTCGAGATCGAAGCGGTACGTGGAACCGCCGATCTTGCTGCCGAGATAGCCGCCGCGCCTGGCGGCGACGATGGCGGCATTCATCGCCTCGACCGCGTGCGGATATTCACTGCGGATATAGATGTAGCCCTTGGTCGCGCCGACGGTGAGGCCGGCGATGGTCATGCCCTCGATCACCAGGAAGGGATCGCCTTCCATGATCATGCGGTCGGCGAAGGTGCCGCTGTCGCCCTCGTCGGCGTTGCAGACGATGAATTTGCGGTCGGCCTTGGCTTGTGCGACGGTCTTCCACTTGATGCCGGTCGGGAAGCCCGCGCCGCCGCGACCGCGCAAGCCCGATGCGATGATTTCGTCGAGGGTCGCATCCGTGCCGAGCGACAATGCGCGCTCCAGCCCCTTGTAGCCGCCATGGGCGCGATAGTCGTCGAGCGAGCGCGGGTCGATCACGCCGCAGCGGGCGAAGGTGAGGCGGGTCTGGCGCTTCAGCCAGGGGATCTCGTCGGTTGCCCCCAGCCGTAACAGGTGCGGCGTGTTGTTCGAGAGCGCGTCGAGCAGGGACGGCACATCGGCTTCCGTGATCGGGCCGAACGCGATCCGGCCCTGCGGCGTCGCCACCTCGACCAGCGGTTCCAGCCAGTACATCCCGCGCGAGCCGGTCCGGACGATCTCGATCGCCACGCCGCGCCTGGCTGCGGCCTGCTCCAGCGCCAGAGCAACTTCGTCGGCGCCGACGGCGATTGCACCGGCGTCACGTGAGACGAACAGACGCAAGCTCATCGCTGTGCCTCCACGATCAACGCATCGAGGCGCTTCTGGTCGAGTCGGCCGATCAGCCGGCCGTCGAGCATCGCAGACGGTGCGGTCGCGCACAGGCCGAGGCAATAGATCGGCTCCAGCGTGACGCGGTCGTCGGGCGTGGTGCTGCCGAGCGACACGCCGAGCTTTGCTTCGGCGCGCGCAGCCAGTGCATCGCCGCCCGCAGCCTGGCAGGCCTCCGCACGGCAGAGCTTCAGCACGTGGCGGCCGGCCGGCTTGTGGCGGAAATCATGATAGAACGTGAAGACGCCGTGAACTTCGGCCCGTGACAGGTTGAGCGCTTTCGCCACCATGGGAATGGCCGCCTCCGGCACATAGCCGAACGCCTGCTGAAGCGCGTGCAAGATGACCAGCGTCGCGCCCTCTTGGTTGGCATGTTCGGCGATGATTTCAGCGCCGCGCGTTTCATCCCAAGGTTCGTAACTCGCTGTCATTCTTCGTTCTCAAATTGAGCGTTTCCTCGGGCCAAACTAGTTGGAATCATTCGAAGATCAATAAAGCCGTCCCGTGCGGCGATTGCGAATTCCGATCGATTTGCAAGCGCAATCGCTCGATACGAATCGTCGATGAAGGCTGGGTCGGCTGCCGGTTTTTGCGTGTTGGTGCGGGCCCGGCGTGCTAGCTTGCATGCCAGGTCAGAATTCGAGGGGACGCCCGGTTGATCGACAAGCTTGAACTATTGCTGGCGCTGGCGAAGGAGCGTCATTTCGGACGCGCGGCGGAGGTCTGTGGCGTGACGCAACCGACGATGTCGACCAGTCTCAAGCAGCTCGAGGAGATCCTCGGCGTGATGCTGGTCCAGCGCGGCTCCCGCTTCCAGGGGTTCACTCCGGAAGGCGAGCGCGCGCTCGACTGGGCGCGGCGGATCGTAGGCGATGCCCGCGCGATGCGCGACGAGATCAACGGGCTGAAGCATCAGCTCTCCGGCGAAATCCGCATCGCGGCGATCCCGACCGTGCTCGGCATGGTGGCGTCGCTGACGACGCCGTTCCGCGCCAGGCATCCCGAGGTGCGTTTCAGCATCCGCTCGACGACTTCATCGGAAGTGCTGGGGCTGCTGGAAAATCTCGAAGTCGATGCGGGGCTGACCTATATCGAGAACGAGCCGATCGGCAAGGTACGCACCATTCCGCTCTACAATGAGAGCTATCGCCTCCTGACCGCGCCGGATGCGATGTTCGGCGACCGCGAGACGGTGACATGGAAGGAGGTCGGGCAGGTGCCGCTGTGCCTGTTGACGCCCGACATGCAGAACCGCCGCATCATCGACCGCGCCTTGCGCTCCGTCGGCGCGGAGGCAACGCCGACACTGACCTCGAACTCGCTGCTGGTCCTGTTCACGCATGTGAAGACGGGGCGGTGGGCGAGCGTGATGCCGGCCAAGCTCGCCGAGACGCTCGGCCTGTCCGACACGGTACGCTCGATCCCGATCACCGATCCCGACGTCAATTACAGCATCGGCATGGTGATCCCGCAGCGCGATCCGATGACGCCGCTGATCGCGGCGCTGGTCAATGTCGCGCGCGAAGTCGCGCCGTCGCTGCAGCTCTAGGGGGCTAAGCCGCCGCCGATATCTTGGACGCCTTGATCGCGTCGCGCGGCAGGGTCACGCGCACGACGGTGCCGACCTCGAGCCTGGATCGCAGCCGCATCGAGCCGCCATGGAGTTGTGCCAGCGAGCGCGCGATGGCGAGGCCGAGGCCCGAGCCGTGATAGGTCTTGGTCAGCTGGCTCTCCACCTGCTCGAACGGGCGGCCGAGCCGCGCTAGCGAATGCGGCGCGATGCCGATGCCGGTGTCGGCGATCATCAGCACGATCCGGTCTTCGAGCTGCCGGCTGCGCACCACGATGCGTCCGCCGTCGGGCGTGAACTTCACCGCGTTGGAGAGCAGGTTGACGATGATCTGCTTGGTGGCGCGGCGGTCGGCGACGACGGAGATTGATGTCTCGATGTCGGCATCGAGCGTCAGGCGCTTGTCCTGGGCCCGGCCGGTGACAACCCGCAGGGATTCCGCGAGCGTCTTCGCCAGGTCGAGCTCTTCCATGTCGAGCTTCATGCGGCCGGCCTCGATCTTGGACATGTCGAGGATGTCGTTGATGACCTCGAGCAGATAGTGGCCGCTGGTCAGGATGTCCTGGCAGTATTCCTGATACTTCTCGCTCCCCAGCTCGCCGAACATGCCCGAGCCCATGATCTCGGAGAAGCCGATGATGGCGTTCAGAGGCGTGCGCAGCTCGTGGCTCATATTGGCGAGGAATTTCGACTTGGTCTGGTTGGCTTCCTCGGCGCGGGTCTTCTCGCGCTGGTACTTCTCGGCGAGGTCGGCGAGCTCGATCGCCTGGCGCTCCAGCGCGGCTTGCGAACGCTTCAGGTCGATGACGGTGGCACGCAGGCGTAGATCGTTATCGACCAGCTTCTGCTCGTGCTCCTTGATACGGGTGATGTCGGTGCCGACCGAGACGTAGCCGCCGTCCTTGGTGCGGCGCTCGCTGATGTGGAGCCAGCTGCCGTCGTCGAGCTGCGCCTCGAAGGTGCGCGCGCCGGGGCCCTGGGCAGCGGTCTCGTTGTGGCGGGTGCGCACCTCCGGCATGCGGCCGACCTCGAGCACGGTCTCGTAGGAGGTGCCGGGGATGACGGCGCTGTCGGGCAGCTTGTGCAGGCGCTGGAAGTGCGAATTGCAGAGCACGAGGCGGTCGCTGGCGTCCCACAGCACGAAGGCTTCCGGAATGGTCTCGATCGCGTCACGCAAACGAAGATCGGCTTCCACCGTCCTCTCGGCGAGGCTCTTCTGCTCGGTGATGTCGACGGCGATCCCGATCAGGTGCACGCTGGAATCGGTCGCCCCGCGCGTCTTCTCGCAGCGGACGCGAAGCCAGATCCAGTGGCCGTCGACATGCTGCATGCGGAAGGTCTGGTCGATGTGGTCGATCTTCTCGGAGATGAGCTGGTCGGCGATCGCGAACAGGTCGATGTCGTCGGACTTCACCAGCGCGTTGACCTCGCCGAAGGTGAGGAGCTCGTGGCGGCCGTCGAGGCCCAGCATCGAGAACATCGATTGCGACCAGAAGATCCGGCCGCGCGACAGGTCCCAGTCCCACAGCCCGCAGCGGCCGCGGTTGAGCGCGGTGTCGATCCGGCCGCGCACGGCGTCGTTGATGAGGTCGCCTTCGCGGGCGCGGGTGGACTGCCAGTGGAAGGCGAAGCCCAGGATCAGGACGACGAAGCCTGTCGTCGCCGACAGCGTCACCGAGAGCGCTGCGTCCGAGCCCCAGATCGGCTCGTTGCGCTCCTGGATCACGGTGACGAAGCCGGGCAGCGACTTGATCTGCCGCGAGGTCGCCATCGCGGCGTTGCCACTCGGCAGCGTCATGTCGGAGACGTCGCCGTCGCGCGTCGGCGCCGCGAGCAATTGTGCCGTCGTGATGGCGTCGAGCAGGCGGTCGTTGCCCGAGGGGCTGCTGTCGATCGGGATGCGGGCGAGGACGCGACGGTCGATGCCGGCCGAGGTGACGACGACGTGGCGGCCCGAGGCTGCGCCCCAGGACGGGATCATATCCGGCAGCAGCGCCGGCAGGCTCTCGATGTTCTTGAGCCGCTCCTGCCGTCCGGAGGTGAGGCGGTCGACGCGTTCGGCGAGCAGATCGGCCAGCGCCGAGATGTCGTGCCGGATCACGAGCCGCTTCTGGCGGGTCTGATCGACGACCTGCACGAATGCGCCCAGGCAGATCGTGATCAGAAAGGCGATGATGAGCGTCGGCACGGCGCGACGAAGCGCCGGCTCTGCAATCAAGAGCCGATGATAGGCAGGTTTCGCGATCGACTGCGCCAATCCTTTGATCGAATCGGATTGGACGCACGCGTTCGCGGCGTCTGCACGCGACATGCCTTCGGCCCCCTAAAAACCTGCTTGCAACTGAAGTTCGGAGGCAGCCCCACATCGCTTCCGAATCACAGCGATTTGAATCCAGTTTTCGCGGGGTGTCGAGAGTCAATGAATCGTTAACGCGAAATTATTCTTATCCAACGCGCAGTTTGCGCATTGCACGTCCGCAAACATACGCGCGCGAGGAGTCCGAAACGGGAACGTGTGACTCGTCGCACGTTCTTCGTCGCATTTGCCGCGTCACGCGCGCGGCGGTTCGGCGTGGCTGATCACGCGCTTCACGTTCGGGAACGCGAGCCGCAGCGCGCGCTCGATGGCGTCGACATGCTCGTGCACCTTGATCACGCTCATCGACGGTGTGGCGCGGCAGTGGAAGTTGACGATCTCGCCGGCGTCGGTGTTGCGGACGCGCACATTGTGGATGTCGTGGATCTCGCCGCCGGCGGCATATTCGGTCAGTGCATCGGCGATGGTCCGCACCCGCTCCGGCGTGGCATCGACCCCGAACGGAAGTTCCGGTTCCAACGGCTCGATGTGGACGTCCACCTCGACGTCCTCGCCGAACTCCACCTTGATCTTGCGCTCGAGCGTGTTGGCGACTTCGTGGGCGGCCTCGAGCTGCATTGCGGCGTCGACCTCGAGATCGATGCTGACGATCAGCTTGCCACCGAGATCGTGCACCGTGACGTGGTGGACGGCGAGGCCCGAATTGTGCGCGATCACCATGATACGGTCGCGCACGGTCTCGTTGTCGCGCGCAACGGGAACGGCGGTGAAGCTGAGGTCGGTATCGCCGAATGCCTTCTCGACAGCGGCTTGCGCGTTGCGCTTGATGTCCTCGACGCGATCGATCGGGTAGGTCCGCGGCACCTTGGCGATGGTGTCGATGAACGTGGTCGCCCCGACCATGCGCACCCGCAGCCGCTCGATGTCGATCACGCCGGCCACGCTCCGGATCGCGGCGGTGGCCTTTTCGTGCGCGCCCTCCGGGGCGCGGTCGACCAGTGTCTGCACCGTCGAGCCGGCCATGCGAAGGCCGAGCAGGGCGATCATCACGGCGACCGCCGCGGCCGCCGCGGCATCGCCCCACCAGAAGCCGAGGGCGGCGAGGATCAGGCCGATGATCACGGCGAACGAGCCCAGCACGTCGGAGGCGAAATGCAGCGCGTCGGCCGCGAGCGCCTGGCTCCGCGTCTCGCGCGCCGCCCGCTGCAGGGCGCGGGCGCGCCAGAGATTGACGACAATGTCGATCACCAGCACCACGAACGGCACGGCCGAAATGGTCGGCGGAGGGGTTCCCTCGCGCAGCCGGCTGTAGGCCTCGACCAGGATGCCGCCGGCGAGCACATAGAGCAGGGCGGTGACGCCCAGCGCCGAGACGCTCTCCAGCTTGCCATGGCCGTAATGGTGCTCCTCGTCCGCCGGCTTGTCGGACACCCGCACCACCGCCCAGGTGATGATGGTCGCGATCAGGTCGACCGAGGAATGCAGGGCCTCGGAGATCAGAGCGAGCGAGCCGATCGCGATGCCGACCGCGAACTTGGCCGCCGCCATGCCGCCGCTGGCGAAGATCGAGATCGCGGCGACCGAGGTTTTATCGTGTTGGGAGGTCATGGCGGGGATTTAGCAGCATGGGGCGGGACATCAAGTGATGATCCACAGTAGTAGTCGCGAGTGAGTTGCAGGAGCGGGATGCCAACTCCGTCATGCCCGGCCATGACGGGCGGAGGGAGAGGGGCCATGCCGCTCTCGTTCCGCTGCCGCACCACTCACACCGTCACGACAATCTTCCCCAGATGCTTGTTCGCCTCCATGTGCTCGAACGCCTGGTCGATGTCGGTGAATGCGAACACCCGGTCGATCGGCAGCTGTAGCTTTCGCGACTCGACCGCGCCCCAGATGTCCTTCCTGACCTCCTCGAAGATCTCGCGGACCTCTTCGATGGTGCGGGTGCGGAAGGTGACGCCGACATAGTCGATGCGGCGCGCGGCGTGCAGGTCGAAGTTGAAATCGGCATGGGTGCCGCCGAGCCGGCCGACATTGACGATGCGGCCCTTCACCTTGGTCGCGGCGAGGTTCTGGCTCGCGACCTTGCCCGAGACCTGGTCGACGATGAGGTCGACGCCTTCGCCGTTCGTTGCCTTCAGGACCTCGTCGACCCATTTGGGATCGGAGCTGTCGACCGCGAGGTCGGCGCCGTACTCCTTCAGCCGGCCGCGGCGGGTGGCATCGGTTGAGGAGCCGATCACGAGCTTCGCGCCCTTGAGTCTTGCAATTTGCATCGCCATCAGGCCGACGCCCGAACTGGCGCCCTGGATCAGCACGCTCTGGCCCGGCTGCACGCCGCCGACGGTGACGACGGCGTTGTGCATGGTCGCGAGCGCGACGGGCAGGGTGGCGGCTTCCTCGAAGTTCATGTTCGAGGGCGCGCGGAACAGCCGGCCGTGATCGGCGAGTGTGTATTCGGCAAAGGCAGCGCCGCCCGAGCCCATGATGCGGTCGCCGATCTTCATACCCTTGGCATCAGGTCCGAGCTCGGCGACCTCGCCGGCCCATTCCATGCCGAGCACGGTGCCGGCACCGCCGGCGGCGCCATGGGCGTGGCCCTTGCGCATGCCGGTGTCGGCGCGGTTGAGCCCGCAGGCGCGCACGCGAACCAGCACCTGCGTGCCCTTGGGTTTTGGTTGAGCGACGTCGGAGATTGTCGCGCCGTTGGGACCGTAGACGTAGGCTTTCATGGATTGCTCTCGCTTCTTGCAGTGACTATTCTGCGGCTTGCGCGTTCGGATGAACGATCATGCCTTCGAGCCGGCTGCGGATGATGGCTTCCGCCTCGCGCACGATGCGGGAGACGAGCTCGGCGCAGGTCGGGATGTCCTGGATCAGGCCCTGCACCTGGCCGGCCGACCAGATGCCTTCGTCGGAATTGCCTGTTGCATACACCATCTTGCCGCGGGCGCCCGCGACCAGCTCGCGGATATCCTCGAACTTCGCGCCCTCCTTCTCCATCGCGACGACCTTGGTCGAGATTTCGTTCTTGGCGACGCGCGAGGTGTTGCGCATGGTGCGGAAGATCAGCTCGGTCTCGCGCTCGTCATTGGCGACGATCTTCTCCTTGATGAGCTGATGGATCGGGCTCTCTTTGGTCGCCATGAAGCGCGTGCCCATGTTGATGCCCTCGGCGCCCAGCGCCAGTGCCGCAACGAGACCGCGGGCGTCGGCAAAGCCCCCGGAGGCGATCATCGGGATCTTGATCTTGTTGGCGGCGGCGGGAATCAGGATCAGGCCGGGCGTGTCGTCCTCGCCGGGATGGCCGGCGCATTCGAAGCCGTCGATCGAGATGGCGTCGACGCCCATGCGCTCGGCCGAGAGCGCGTGGCGGACGCTGGTGCATTTGTGCACGACCTTGACGCCGTGCTTTTTGAACTCGTCGACATGCTCCTGCGGCTTGTTGCCGGCGGTCTCAACCACGGTGATGCCGGCTTCGATGATGGCGGCGCGGTATTCGGCATAAGGCGGTGGCTTGATCGCCGGCAGGATGGTGAGATTGACGCCGAACGGCTTGTCGGTGAGGTCGCGGCAGCGCGCGATTTCCCTGGTCAGATCCTCCGGCGTCGACTGGGTCAGCGCCGTGATGAATCCGAGCGCGCCGGCATTGGCAACGGCGGCAACCAACTCGGCGCGTCCAACCCATTGCATGCCGCCCTGGACGATCGGGTGCTCGACGCCGACGAGTTTGGTGAACCGTGTCTGCAGCATGATGTTTCCCCCTGGGCGGCGCAGGCCTTGTTATCGGTTGATGCGTGGAGGATGCCGCCGGGGTTGGCAAAAGTCTATCAGCGGGGCGTGCGGTGGGGGCAGGGCGATCATGCAGGGAGGGGGAGGATTCCGTGGCGTGGACAATCCTGGGGCACGGATAACCTCGATCCGGCTCTTCAAACACTGGGCACGCCTTCGCGCTCTCGCGGCATCTCGGCCCGAGCTTTGCTTCGTCGCGTTGCCCTCACGAAAGACAAGGGCGCAGGGAAGGCCGGGCGCCGGCTTTCACCCGTAAGTCCGTGCGCAAAAAGATGCACACGGGGTGGACCACAGGTGAGCCGAACGCCCGGCCTTCCCTGCGCGATGGTTTACGGCGTACTTCGCGCTCTCCCCGGGGAGCGTTGCACTATTGCCCCCGTCGCCTCGCGGATGACTGATGCGCGCACCGGTTGGCCGCCACATCACCACAGGACTTGACGCACAGACCCCGGGCGCCAGGACCACACGACTTGACCGTCCGCGCACGTCCTCGCTGGGAATCCGAGGGGTGGCGTGTGCTCGCCCCCGAAGCCATGCGAAGACGCTGTCGGTGCCGGGTCGTATGCGCGAAGCCTGCCTTGCTCACGGTGTCCCGCCCTGCAAGGCTGCTCGCGCCCGACGCCGTCGCGTCCATCGCACCCCGGCCCGCGGTTCGTGACGATCGCGATCCGCCCCTCGTCTTGGGCCAGGGTGAGCTGCTTGTACGGCAAATCAGAATTTCGGTAAATTGGAATATTTTGACGGATGGGGATTGACAGGCGGGGTCGCGGATTTGACGGGGTGTTTTGCCCGACGAACGAGGGCGTCACGCCGGACGCGGCCGGTGCACCAAGGGCACTCCGGCATCAATGACGGTAGAGCTACTCCGCCGACAGCCGCACCATCCGGCGGCCGCCGTTCATTTCCTTGAGGCGGTTGACGAAGTTTTCGGGACGCTGCCAGCGGTTGGGAACCTCGAGGCCCATGAACTCGGCGATGTCGCCGATGAAGCCGGTGCAGTTCATGGTCTCGGCGTTCCAGACCGGCGAGTTCGCCTGCAGTTTCTTGATGTAGGCAAACACGCGCCTGGCGTCGGCCTCGTTCAGATAGACGCGGTAGCTCGCGGTCAGATATTCCGGATCGAGATCGCCGTAGCTCGCACCGGTCTCCGATGGAACGAAGGTGAGGTGGCCGAGCACGTAGGTCAACGTGTCGCCGGCGGGCGTGAGGCCGGCGACCTCGACCGCCTTCTCGCTGGTCTTGCCGTACCAGACAAAGGCGTGGCCCCAGCTCGCGGCCGTGCGGGCACGGAAGTCGACGTAATAAGGACCCTTCTCCGCGCGGGCGACGGAGCGCCGCGTCGATTGCGGCGCCGGCCTTGACGTGGACTCTGTCGTGGCAAGCGCATTGGCGTCGGCAACGCGCTTGTTCGCTTCATGGGCCGAGGCCGAGGGCGTCGTACACGCGATCATGGCCGCGAGAGTGACCCCCGCTAAAATGCAGGGTCCCGATCGATCAGGTTTGTTCGTCACGCTTTGCCCCTCGACTGTCGGCCGCCTACGCTGGTTTTGCGCTGCGTCTCAGTAGCGCGCGGAGACCGGGCCGGGCGCCTTGCCGATCGGGGCTTTTCCAACCGGGCTTTTGCCAATCGGCATCTTGCCGATCGGTGCCTGCTCGGCCGGATAGACAGGCACGGGCTGGCGGCGCGGCAGATCCGCGGCGTTCGCAGCCGTCACCAGAGCAAGCGTGGCACCCAGAGCAATTACAATCTTCTTCACAGCGATACCCCTAGAAGGTTTGGTCGAAACACGGTCATGCCGTGCCCCCAGACACGCCTTCAAGAAAGGCGGCGGAATGCGACCAAGTTGCGGCGCGCGCGGGACATGTTGGCGGCATTGATCGGGCGCGCGCAGATGTGATGTGTACGGATGTTTCGCAGTTGCGCGGCTCCTGACGCCGCCGCAGCCGTTCGCGGGATGGGTTCACTTCGGGCGACCCGTCCCGCGATTTAAGTTGTCACCTTTCAGGCGAACAGCAGCCGATCCTTGATCTTGTGTCCGACGGTAAAGTCGTCATCGAACCACGCCTTTTCGCCCGGGCCCGGCGGCCGCGCCAGATGCAGCCTCTCGCCCTTGCTCTTGGCCTGCTTGACCGCGACCCGGAACGTGTAGTGGTCGAAGATGCTGAGCGCCTCGATCATGTAGGACACGGCGATGCGCCGGTCTTTGATGATCAGGAGATTTTCGCCGTTCTGGCGATCGGCAGGTTTGGAGAAATTGTACGATCCCAGATAGACCCGCGCTGTCGGCTTGTCGAAGTCGATCACGGTGAACTTGTGATGCATGCGCGTGCCGGTGCCGCCGGTCGGCTCCGACTTGAAGGGTTCCGGCACATTGGCGCCGAGCTCGGCGGCGAACACCGGCGAGACGTTTCCATTGGGGTCCTGCACGTCGATGCCGCCGACCTTCTTGTCGGATATGCCGTAGACGAAGATATTGTCGTCCTTGGTGAGGTCTTCGATGGCGTCACGCACGGAGCCGCCCGTCTGGAATAGAAAGGCGAGCGAGTAGAGCAGTGACGACGTCGTGGTCTTGAGGTCGGCAGCGATCTCGTCAAGCTTGGCGTTGGCGGCGCTGTGCGGCGAGAACGCCACCTTGGCATCGATGCCGGGAAGGCCGAGATCCTGCCAGTCGGCCGAGGGCGTCGCGCCGAAGCCTGCGGCGCTGTTGCTCTGGGCGACGTAGCCGTCGAATGCTTCGAAGGCGAGATCGACGGGCTTCTGGCCGGTCACCTCCAGGGCGTTGTTGGCCTGCACGTAGAAGCCGCGCCAGGACAGATTGGTCGAGCCGAACACCACCTTCTTCACGGTCGGCCCGTTCACCGCGATCGTCTTGTTGTGCTGCAGATTGCCCATATGCTGGCGCAGCACGTTTTGGCGCCCGGCCGAGGCCACCAGCCGGCTCTCCGCAGCAGTTTCCGCGGAATCGCCGTCGCCGTGCGAGTCGCTGTCGTCGATGATGATCTTGAGCGACGGTCCGAGCTGGACGAGGCGGTCGAGGATTTCAGGCAGATTGAGGTCGTAGGCGACGACGCGGACCTCGGCATGGTCGGCGATCGCCTCGTCGAGGGTTTGCAGGATCGCCCCGCGCGCCTCAAATCCCATCCAGGCCAGCGCGGCCTGCGTGTCGGGATGGGTCGGCTTGAAGTCGAGCCCCTGCGCGGCAAGCGGCGCCACCAGCGTGTTGATCGGGCCATGCGCCAAATAGCGGTCGACGAAGGCCTGCGACGAGACGAAGCCGCGGGTGAAGGTGACATTGGCGATGCCGGGATAGGTTTCGCGCGCGAGCTGGATCGGCGCCTGCTGCGGCTCGCCCTTGCTGAGGGTGCCTTGCGCATCCATGAACATCGGCGTGACGCGATAGATGAAGTCGCCGACGAGTTCGGCGTTACGTGGGAAATGCACCCAACGGAATTTCTGGATCGGCGATTGCAGGGTCGAAAGCTTTTGGGGATTGACGGTGCCCGCCGCGTCGAGAAAGCCAAGCCGATTGTTCAACGCGAAGAACGCGGTGCCGCCGGGCTCCTGGTACTCGATCGCGAAGCCAACGAAATTCGCCGGCGGTTGGCCGGCCTTCCAGTTCATCGCAACCAGCGTCATGCCGTCGCCGCGATGCAGTTTCAGCGAAAAAGGCGCATTGGCGTTGGTGCCAACGACCTGGAAGCCCGACGCGCCCGGGGGTGGATTCGACGGGGTGGGCGGTGTCACTGCCGGCGTGGGAACGGCCGGCGGCGTCGTGGCTGGCGGCCTGGTCGACGTGCCCGCCTTGTTCGCAGGCTTGCCCGTGCCGGTCTTTTTCGTCTTGGACGCGCCGGTCGTGCTCTTCTTCGCGGTCTTGCTCTTCTTCGCCTTGGCGGCTTTCTTGCTCGCCTTGGACTTGGCAGTCTTGACCGATTTAGACTTCTTGACCGATCTAGACTTCTTGGCTGCTTTGGATTTCTTGGCCAATCTGGATTTGGCCACGGCCTTTTTCGACTTGGCCTTTGCCTTGGCCTTTGATTTCGACGTCTTTGCTTTGGATTTGGTCTTCTTGGCAGACTTGGCGACTCTTCGGGCGGCCATGGACGCATCCTCCGAATATCAATGTTGGCCGGCATCGGCGTGTCGGCCGGCGATGGAATGATGATCGAGTCGAAAAACCAGAAATCCAAATGCTCGCGTCTAGATTGTATCACGGCCCGAGTGAACCGAGAATAGCTGGCGGTCTCGATTTGTTGCGGTGCAGGGTCAGTGTCACCCGATCCAGTTCAGGCTATTGCGGATCGTCGCGAAGATGCCGCCGATGTCCTTGCGCAAGGCATCGAGCGCGTTGAATTTGTCGAAGACGCGGGCGAGGCGCTGCTCGATCTCGATCTTGTTCTTCGACAGCGTCTCGACGCGGGAGCCGAGCGGCGTTTCGCCGCCGGTCTCGAGCTCGTCGATGCTCTTGGCCATGCGGTCATGGCTGAGGCTGAGCTCGCCGATCAAGGCGTTGATGCCAGCGTCGCTCGACCGCAGAGGCGCAAGCTCGGCGTGGGATTGGGCGAGGTCTTCCTTTGTACTGGTTGAGGGTCGCAAACGTCTCCTGCACCGCGCTCACCCGACCCGGAAGCGCCGCCACGTCGCGCGCGATGTCCCTCTGCCGGTCAGCGAGGTTGTTCTTGCGGTCGTCGGTCTCGAGGTCGTGCAGGGAGCGTTCGAGCTGGTTCTGGCGGTCGCGGATTTCGGTGAAGACCGGCTCGACCGCGCGGCGCTGGTGGCGACCTTGCCGACCATCTCACGCAACGCCTGTTGGCGGCGGCGGATTTCGGCGAGCTGATCGTGCATGTCGGCGGACTGGTTGCGGGCCTGCTGGAGCAGGGCGCGCTGCTCGACCTCGCCCAGCTTGTCGTGAAGGGCAGAGACGGCCTCTTGGAGGGCGCTCTCGATCAGGTGCTGGACGGTGGCGTCGAGATGGTTTTGCAGGGCGTGGGCGACGACGACGTCCTCGCGAGTCTTCTTGAGGCGGTCGCGCAGCGTTCAGGCTGCGGTCCTGGCGCAACAACCGCCAAGTGGTTGCCCCGATCAGCGCCAGCGCGATCGCCCCGACGGTGCCGGTCGCGATGCGCTGCGGCATGGGAAGCGCCGCGAACGAGGCGGGCAGGTGGGCAATGTCGTAGCCAAATGCCGGCTGGGCGAGGAACGCGATGGCCACCAGCCGTACAACCCAGGAAAAACAGCCACATCGTGAATTCCTCACGCCGGCACACATCTTGGCGTGATTGCCAAGAGCGGAGCCGAGCGCAAGGCGGCGTGGTGGCTTGTGGGACTGCTCCGGACGAGCGATCCCGATCCACGGCTGGTTGCGTTGGCCGATGGGTGAAGCGGCGTGGAAGGGGGCCGGGTTTCCCGGCCAGACCTTCCCACGCACGCGTCATCCCTCGCCACCACGGATCGAGCAGCGTTCGCAACCTGCAGGAGCGTATGCGGGACCACGCGAAGAGCCGCCCCCGAATGGCGCCCCGCTGGGCTATGCGTCGTGCGCGCTATTATTTCCCGAGGATGCTCGAGCGTATCTTGTCGGCGAACCAGACTACAAAGATCGCACCGAACGCGAGAGCAAAGTACATAGCCGTCCACAAAAGCGCATTAGATGCATTCGTCATGGCGTCCTCCCTGGCCTCAGAAATTTATTGCCGGGAGGATAAAGGCGGCCGGGCCGGCGCGATTTGCGCCGGATCAATTTTGCCGCGCTGCGGCGAGAATAAGTCTGGACCGCGCGAAGACCCGTCCCGGATGTCGCTGCGTTCATCCGGTCTTCGGGACGGTGTCGGCGGCTACAGCCGGAATTCGTTGGTGAGTTCGCCGATGCCGTCGATGGCCACCGTCACCGTGTTCGCGGCATCCTTCATCACGCCGACGCCGACCGAGGTGCCAACGGCGATGAGGTCGCCGGGGAGCAGGGTCATGTCGTGGGAGATCCTGGAGACCAGCACCTCGGCGCTGAAGATCATGTCCGAGATCGGATAGTTCTGCCGTTCGACGCCGTTGAGGATGGTGCGGACAGTCAGCTTTGACGGATCGAGGCCGGTCGCGATGACCGGGCCGAACGGGCCGTAATCGTCGATGCCCTTGGCGCGGGCCCATTGCGGAAAGGTGGGATCGCTGGTCAGGATGTCGTTGGCGGTGATGTCGTTGACGCAGGTGTAGCCGAAGATGCAGCCGTGTGCCTCGGCCGGTGACACGCGGGCGCAGGTCCTGCCGATGACGATGCCGAGCTCGCCTTCATAGGTGGTCTTGCCGTCGTAGTAAGAGGGGCGGCGGATTACGGCGCCGGGTGTCGTGATGCTGGTGGTGGCCTTGAGCAGATAGAGCGGCTCCGTCGGCTCGGGCTGGTTCAGCTTGGCCGCGAGCGCGTGGAAATTATTCCAGAGCGCGACGATCTTGCTGGGCGCGCAGGGCGCGAGCCACTCGACCTCCGACCGCGCCAGAATCTTGCCGGTCGCGGCGTTGCGGCCGAACATCTCGCCCTCGTGCACGCTGATGCCGGATGGGCTCAGCGTGCCGAATCCGGTCGCGCCATTGTTCCGGAAGCGCAGCCATTGCTTCGTCTCGACCGCCATCACGCCACCGCCAGTGCGCGGGGATCGTGAAGTGTCGAGACGCCGTCATAGAGGCCGGCGATGCGGGCGCGCTGGGTCACCATCGCCAGCACGGAGTCGAGCGCGGGCGTGGTGATGCCGGTGAGGCGGCCCATCTCCTGCACCACGGTGACGAGCGGGTCGATCTCCATCGGGCGGCCGCGCTCGAGGTCCTGCAGCATCGAGGTCTTGTGCGCGCCGACCTTGCGGGCGCCCTCGATGCGGCGCTCGACGTCGACGCGGAATTTGACGCCGAAGGTTTCGGCGATCGCTTGCGTTTCCACCATGATCGCGCGCGACAGCGCACGCGTGGACGGATCGGTGCAGATCACGTCGAGTGTCGCATGGGTCAGCGCGCTGATGGGATTGAAGCAGACATTGCCCCACAGCTTGAGCCAGATCTCGTCGCGGATGCGGTCGAGCACCGGCGCCTTCAGCCCGGCCGCGACGAACAAATCGGCGAGGCGCTGCACGTCAGGCGTGACCTCGCCGGAGGGCTCGCCGAGCGGAAAATTGTTGCCGTAGACGTGGCGGATCACGCCGGGCGCCTCGATCTCGGTGGCGGGATAGACGATGCAGCCGATGGCGCGTTCGGCCCCCAGCTCGCGCCATTGCCGCCCGCCGGGGTCGATGCTTTCCAGCGTCGAATTCTCGTATTGGCCGCCGTGTTTGTAGAAGTACCAATAGGGGATGCCGTTGACGGCGGTGACGATGCGGGTGTGCGGCCCGAGCAATGGCTGCATCTTCTCGATCACGCCGGTGATCGAATGCGCCTTCAGCGTGATGATGATGTAGTCCTGCACGCCGAGCTCGGCGGGATCGTCGGTGCAGCGCGGATCGACGGTGTGCGTCTCATCGCCGGCGAGCAGCGTCAGGCCGCGCTCGCGCATGGCGGCAAGATGGGCGCCGCGTGCGATGAGGCTGACATCGGCGCCGGCGCGCGCAAGCTGAACCCCGAGATATCCGCCGATCGCGCCGGCGCCGTAGATGCAGACCTTCATGGAATCCTCACGGGTGACCGGAATTTGGGACAAAGGATCCGGTCCGGCTCGGAGGGTCCGAGCCGGGGCCGGTAGTCACAGGGGAAGTGTGCGTCGTTTAGGCGGCGGCTTGCGGCGCGCCGTTGATGGCCTCGTCCACGGCAGCGGCGATGTCGCGCATGCTGATGACGGAGACGAGGCTGTAATCGTCGATGACAGGCAAATGGCGGATGTGATGCCGGTTCATCAAATGGCGGACCTGCTCGAGCGTGTCGCTCGAGCTGCAGGACACCAGCTGCTGCACCGAGACCAGCTGCGAGACCTTGACGTTGACGGCGTTCGCGCCGTGCTCGGCAACGGCGCGCACCACGTCGCGCTCGGTGAACATGCCGACGGCGGTATTACCCTCGGAGCGGACCACGTCCTTGACCACGAGAGCGCTGATGTTGTTGGCCCGCATCAGCTTGGCGGCGATACCCACCGTTTCGTTCATCCGCACCGTGACGACACGCGGCGTCTTCTTGCGCAGAATGTCTCCGACCAGCATTGCAACCTCCCTGGGTGAATGTTGGAGGAAGTGTGGTATACATAATGCCAATCGTCAAGCGCTGGTTTGGGTGATCCGAAAAATCTTGCGACAGCAATACTGACGTTGCCGGACGCGTGAGGGCGAAGAAGCCAAAGAAAAAGGGGCGCACCGCTGCGCCCCTTTTGACCCATCCGATGGCGTGTGGTCGCTACGCCGTCTCGGTCTTGGCGTTCGTCGTTGCGGTATTCGCGCTCTCGGCTTCCTTGCCCAGGATGAAGGAGCGGCGCAGCGGCTTGATCACGAACAGCGCCGTCAACGCCGCCGTCGCATTCAGCGCCACGGCCACCACGAACACGGCCTTCCAGCCATAGGCGGTCGAGATGACGCTCGCGAGCGGCACCAGCAGCGAAGCGGTGCCCTTCGCGGTGTAGAGCATGCCGTTGTTGGTGGTTGCGAATTTCGAGCCGAAGGTGTCGCCGCAGGTCGCCGGGAACAGCGAGTAGATCTCGCCGAACACGCCGAAATACACCGCGGTCGCCAGCACGAACACGACCGGGACGTGACCGTAGGCCGACAGCGTCAACAGCATGAGGGCTGCGGTGCCGAAGGCGATGAACATGGTGTTCTCGCGGCCGATCGTGTCGGACACGAAGCCGAAGAACGGGCGACCGAGGCCGTCGAAGATGCGGTCGAGCGAGATCGCGAACGTCAACGCCGCCATCTGGAAGCCCGCGAGCGTAACAGGCGTGTCGGCGATCTTGAAGTCGTGCGCGATCGGCGCGATCTGCGCCGCGGTCATCAGACCGCCGGAGGCGACCATGACGAAGACGAGGTACATCACCCAGAAAATAGGGGCGCGCAGCACCTGCGGCGGCGTGAAGTCGATCTTGGTCTGCGGCAGATTGAGCTGCTTCTTCTTCGGCGGGATCGACAGACGCGGCGGCTGGATGAAGAAGGCGAGCACGAACACGATCACGCCCTGGCCGATGCCGAAGCTCAGGAAGGCGTGTTGGTAGCCGCTCGATGCGATCATGTTGGCGATCGGCACCACCGTGATTGCGGCGCCGGCGCCGAAGCCGGCGGCGGTTGCGCCGGCGGCGAGGCCGCGGCGATCGGGAAACCATTTCAGCGCGTTGCCGACGCAGGTGCCGTACACCGCGCCCGCACCGATGCCGCCGATGACGGCGGCCGTGTAGAGCAGGGGAAGGCTGTCGGCGTAGGAATTGAGAATCCAGGACAGCGCGATCATCACGCCGCCGAACATGACGACGATGCGCGGGCCGTACTTGTCGACGAACCAGGCCTCGACAGGCACCAGCCAGGTTTCGGTGACGACGAAGATGGTGAAGGCGAGCTGGATCGCGGCGCGGCCCCAATGGTGGGCGTGATCGATCGGATCGACGAACAACGTCCAGCCATATTGCAGGTTGGCGATCATCGCCATGCAGACGATGCCCATGGCGAGCTGGAGCCAGCGGAAACCTGTGCGAAGAGGCGCGGCCGTGACGGCGCCGTCCGTGCTGGAAATCATCAAGAACCTCCCAACGCGCTGATTGATTGCGACGTGGGATTGCAAGATGACCCAGTGTCGCAAATATTGTGTCTTATCGTCGCAAGCGCTTCGCTGAGCTTGGTATACGATATTCCAGAATGCAAGCCCTAACTGCGGCGGATTGTCACAAATCTGCGGTTTCCCGTCCCTGGGCCAGCCGGGAGTAGCCAAACGAAAACGCCCGGCCGCGAGGCCGGGCGTCTGCTCGGTGAAGAGCTATGGAGAGCGCGTCAGGCGACGGTCGAGTTGGCGACCACGACCTTGCGCCACGGCTTGAGCACCGCAATCGCCAGCAGCGAAGCCAGGATGTTGGCGCCGGCCGCGATGATGAACACGCTGTCCCACGTGCCCGACGATTGCTGCATGTAGTTGGCGATCGGCACCAGCAGTGCGGCGGTGCCCTTCGCAGTGTAGAGCAGCCCGGCATTGGTGGTCGCGAACTTGGCGCCGAACGTGTCGGTGCAGGTCGAGGGGAATAGCGAGTAGATCTCGCCCCAGGCGAAGAACACGAAACCCGAGAGCAGCACGAACCAGATCGGATCGTGGCCCCAGAGGTAGAGCATCCAGATGCCGAAGCCTTCCATGCCGAAGGCGATGAACATCGTGTTCTCGCGGCCGATCATGTCGGAGATCCAGCCGAAGAACGGGCGCGTCAGGCCGTTGAGCACGCGGTCGATCGTGGCCGCGAACGTCACTGCCGTCATCGTCACCGCCATCAGCGTGACCGGGACGTTGTCGACCTTCCAGTCGGCCGCGATGGGCTTCAGGTTCGCCGTCACCATCAGGCCGCCGGCGCCGACGATCACGAACATGAAGTACATCAGCCAGAAGATCGGCTGACGCAGCACTTCGGTCGGCTGATAGTTGCGCCGGGTCTGCAGCAGATTGGCGTTTGCCACCACGTTCGGCACCTGGCCCGCTTTCGGCGCGAGCAGGAAGAAGGCGAGGATGCAGATGATGATGCCTTGTCCGAGGCCGAAATAGAGGAAGGTGGTCTGGAAACCGCTGTCCTTGATCATGGCCTGGATCGGCGCGACGGTCAGCGCGGAGCCCGCACCGAAGCCTGCGGCCGTGATGCCCGCGGCAAGACCGCGCTTGTCCGGAAACCATTTCAGCGCGTTGCCGACGCAGGTGCCGTAGACGCCGCCGGCGCCGATGCCGGCGACGATCATGCCGAGATAGTAGCCGTTGAGCGTGGTGGCCTGCGCGTTGATCGCCCAACCGATGGCGCAGAGAACGCCGCCGACCAGCACGACGAGGCGCGGACCGTATTTGTCGACGAACCATCCTTCGATCGGGACCAGCCAGGTCTCGAACAGGACGAAGAGGGTAAAGGCCCATTGGATCGACGCGCGATCCCAGCCGAACTTCTTCTGGATGTCGGGGACGAAGAACGTCCAGCCGTATTGATAGTTGGCGATCATCACCATCGCCGCCACACCAACCGCCAATTGCGCCCAGCGATAGGCATCGCTGACCCGCGCGACACCTGGGGCCGCTGTTGACTGCACCATGTCCGTCATAAAAACCCTCCCGAACGCGCCGATCATTTTTTATGCGTGCGCTGGCCCGCATCCTGGTATTCATTATGCCAAGATTCAAGCGACGGACTGGAGGGTGCGGCGAAATATCGCGGATTCATCACATGCGGCATGGCAGCCCGATTGTAAAGCCCAATCGCGGCCGCCTGTGGTCAAGGCATTGATTTCGTGAAGTGTCTTCGTGGGGCTGAGCCACAAGCTGCTGCCGGAACCGCGTATTCAGAGCTTCGGCTTCGGTCGGTGGCAGACGTAGGTGCGCCGCCGTGACCGCTTAATCCTTGGAATTCTATATTCCAGAAGTTCTGTCGTGCGTCGGGTCCGGCGGCCGCCGGTGCGCGCCTCACGCCATCGACATGCGCAGCCGGCTGTAGCCTTCCTGGATCGCCGACCAGAACAGGGCGACCAGACCGAGCGCCATGATGGTGCTGACGAGGCCGTTGGAGAAGAACACCCCAAGCGAGCCCTGCGATCCCAGCAGCGATTGGCGGAAGGCTTCCTCCGCCTTGTCGCCGAGCACGATGGCGAGCACGAGAGGTGCCAGCGGGTAGTTGCACTTCTTCAGGAGATAGCCGAGCACGCCGAACACCAGCATCAGCATCACGTCGAAGGTGCTGTTGTGCACCGAATAGGCGCCGATGGCGCACAGCACCAGGATGAGCGGGGCTATGATGCCGAAGGGCACGCGCAGGATCGCGGCGAAGAGCGGCACGCAGGTGAGCACGACGATGAGGCCGGCGAGATTGCCGAGATACATCGATGCGATCAGGCCCCAGACGAATTCCTTCTGCTCGACGAACAGCATCGGCCCCGGCTGCAGGCCCCAGATCAGCAGGCCGCCGAGCAGCACGGCAGCCGTCGGCGAGCCCGGCACGCCGAGCGACAGCATCGGCAGCAGCGCCGCGGTGCCCGCCGCATGCGCGGCCGTCTCCGGCGCGATCACGCCTTCGATCTCGCCCTTGCCGAAATTGTTGCCGCGCCGCGCCAGGCGCTTGGCGATGCCGTAGCTCATGAAGGATGCCGGCGTCGCTCCGGCGGGCGTGATGCCCATCCAGCAGCCGATCAGGCAGGAGCGCAGCGAGGTCATCCAGTAGGCGGGCAGCTCGCGCCAGGTCTGAAGCACGACCCGAAGGTTGATGCTGGCGTTGCCGCCGCGGAAGGCGAGCCCTTCCTCCATGGTCAGCAGAATCTCGCCGATCCCGAACAGGCCGATCACGGCGATCAGGAAGTCGAACCCGTTGAGCAGCTCCGTGCTGCCGAAGGTCAGCCGCAATTGCCCGGTGATCGAATCGAGGCCGACCGCTGCGAGTGCAAAGCCCATCATCATCGCCGCGATGGTCTTGAAAGGCGGCTCCTTGCTGAGGCCGACGAAGCTGCAGAAGGCGAGGAAGTACACCGCGAACTTCTCCGCCGGACCAAATCGCAGGGCGAAGCCCGCGACCAGCGGTGCGACCAGCGTGATCATGATGACGGCAAACAGCGCGCCGACGAAGGAGGAGGTGAAAGCGGCGGTCAGGGCTTCGCCGGGCCTGCCCTGCTGCGCCATCGGATAGCCGTCGAAGGTGGTCGCCACGGACCAGGGCTCGCCGGGGATGTTGAACAGGATCGAGGTGATGGCGCCGCCGAACAGCGCGCCCCAATAAATGCACGACAGCATGATGATCGCCGATGTCGGCGGCATGCTGAAGGTCAAAGGAAGCAGGATCGCGACGCCGTTGGCGCCTCCGAGCCCCGGCAGCACGCCGATGACGACCCCGAGAGTGATGCCGATGATCATCAGCATGATGTTGTAGGGCTGCAGCGCGACCGCAAAGCCGTGAAACAGGTTGGCCAACTCTTCCATATCGATGAATCCTGCAGCAGTGACGGGACGGCGCGCAGTTGTTACATTCTACAAGCCGAGCCATTCCTCGAACGGCCCCTTGGGCAGCGGGACCAGGAACCAGCGCTCGAAAACGAGATAGGTCACCACCGGCATTCCGACCGCCACCGCGGTGACCGTCAGCCAGCGATAGCCGCCGAGCCAGCGCATGAACCAGGCGATGAAGATCATCGACGCGACGTAGAGGCCGATGAACGGCATCGAGCCGACATAGATCGCGGTGGGTACGACGACGCTCATGACCTGGCGAAGCTGTCCCCATGCCGCGAACCGGCGGCCGTCGTCGTCGCGTCGCGCGCTCCAGAGATTGATCGCGCTGGCGACGACGATGGCGGCGCCGACATAGAACGGAAAGAATCCGGCACGCGGGCCTTCTGCGCCCCAGTTGATGCCGGCCTTGATGCTGCCGAAGATCACGACGAGCCCAAAGGCGCCGATCAACAGCGCCATGCCCATCTCCAGCGTCTTGTGGGCAGGGCCGGATTCGGATTGTTCGGTCATGACAGCTCCAGGCGGAATCGCGGGTGTTTCGCGGCAGACGGGAGGACGAGCGGCGTCCTCATCCGTCGTCGGTGACGCGG
Organism: Bradyrhizobium sp. MOS003; assembly: GCF_003020125.1. Taxonomy (GTDB): domain Bacteria; phylum Pseudomonadota; class Alphaproteobacteria; order Rhizobiales; family Xanthobacteraceae; genus Bradyrhizobium. The sequence goes on from NZ_PYFW01000003.1 coordinate 551,424, forward strand.
CTCAATTCGGGGATCAGTTTCCCGGCGTGAGGAATCCGGCTTCCTTCATCAGGCCTTCGTGGCGCTTCTCCTCCGCCTCGATCCATTTGGCGTAGTCGGCTCCAGCCAGGAAGGTCGTGTTGAAGGCGCCGCTCTTCATGAAATCCTGCCATTCCGGCGTGGCGCGGACCTTCTTGAACAGCTCGACGTAATATTCGATCTGATCCTTGGTCGCCTTGGGCGACATGAAGATGCCGCGCAGCATGAGATATTCCATCGCGAGGCCCTGCGACTTGCAGGTCGGAATATCCTTCCAGGCCTTGCCCTCGGCGATCGGCTCGTCATAAGCCATCGGCTGGGCGTCGAAGACGCAGAGCGGACGGAGCTTGCCGCCGCGCCATTGAGCGACCGCCTCGATCGGATTGTTGACGGTGGAATCGACGTGATTGCCGACGAGCTGAACCGCGACCTCGCCGCCGCCTTTGTAGGGGATGTAGGTGAACTTGGCGTCGATCGCCTTCTCGATGCCCACCGTGATGATCTGGTCTTCCTGTTTCGAGCCGGTGCCCCCCATCTTGAACGAGCCGCTCGGGGCCTTCTTGGCGGCGTCGACGTAATCCTTGACGGTGTTGAACGGCTTTTCGGCATTCACCCAGAGCACGAATTCATCCAGCGCCAGCATCGCGACCGGACTCAAATCCTTCCAGTTGAACGGAATCCCCGTTGCCAGCGGCGTCGTGAACAAGTTCGAGAGCGTGATGATGATCTTGTGCGGATTGCCCGACGACGTCTTCACGTCGAGAAAGCCTTCGCCGCCTGCACCGCCGGCCTTGTTGACGACGACCAGCGGCTGCTTCATGAGATTGTGCTTGGTGACGATGCCCTGGATGGTTCGCGCCATCTGATCGGCGCCGCCGCCGGTGCCCGCGGGCACGATGAATTCGACCGGACGAACCGGCTCCCAGGCCGCAAGGCCTGCAGTGCCGCCGGCGCATGACATCGCCATTGCCGCCAAAGCGACATTCAGAACGAATGACTTCATCTCGTTTCTCTCCCTGTCGAAACGCGGCCGTCTTTTTGCCGGCTCGCGTCAGCCCATCCGGATCCACGCGCTTGGGGTCACCTTTGCGGTCGATCCCCGTTGCAGCCTCACCAACCAGAAGTTTATGAGCGCAGACAAGGCGCGGCATCCGCTCCTTTGGGCTAAGGCTCCGGCAGGATCGCCGGATGTGCCATGTCCTTGGCCGTTCCCGTCCTGCGCTCAGCATCCCCGCCGGCACCTTGGTCGTGCTCGTTTTCGGTTGCCGAATGGTATGCGAGATGCCAACGGGCTCACAATTGCAGGGCAGGCCAGATCGGCGGACCAATCGTCGCAGTGGTGGTCGGTGCGAAGCGCGAACAAAAAAATGGCCCCAACGAGGGGGCCATTGATCGAGCGTAGCGTCTACGGTTGCCGGCCGCGTGCCGTTTCGGCTGCGCGGGGAAGCCCTTGTTACAGGCCGAAACGCGGCAGGTCGCCGTTGTGATTCGAGATCTCGGCGCTCGCCATCAGGAAGCGGTCGACAGCGGCCATGACGCGCGCGAACAGCGATGCGGTGGGGGCGAGAGCGATCGTGGCGGTCTTGGACATCTGAAATCCCTTTCTCAAGACAGTCAGTAGTGCTGTCTCATCTCGAAAGGCAATCTACGTATACCAGATGCCAGTGTCCATGCATGCCATCGCATAGCAGCATGTATGCTCCCGCATTGCAGCATAATACTCCGTTAAAGGGGCCGGATCGGGCTTAAAGCTGCCGGCTGGTCCCCTGGAACCGATGATGCTGTGGAATTCCACAAGACAACGCGGCTGGAAGACATCGAAGCAGAATGTGCTCATCACGTGCGGCGGGTGCAGATTCTGATGCGCTGCAGCAAAACCAGCCTTGGCAGCGCAAACCAAAGCCGTTAGTGGTTCGCCCCCTTTTCAGTCACGGTCAGAGTGGTTCATGTCGAGCGCCTCGCCCGCCGTCTCGATCGGCATCGATTTTGGGACGAGCAATACCGTCGTCGCGATTGCGGCGGACGATCGCCGGGTCGAGGCCATCCGCTTCGACCACGGCGGACAGCGCCACAGCACTTATGTGTCGGCTTTGTGCTTCTGGGAGGACCGGCCTGGCGCCGGCGCCCAGGCCGAGGGCGGCCCCTGGGCGATCGAGACGTTCCTCGAAGGACGCCACGTCTACCGCTTCCTGCAGTCTTTCAAGACCTTTGCTGCGAGCTCCAGCTTCCAGACCACGCAAGTGTTCCGGCAGCGCTTCAAGTTCGAGGATATTCTGGCGGCGTTCCTGCGGACATTGGCGCGCCACGGCGGCGAGAAGTTCGGCTTCGAGACGTCCAACATTACGGTCGGCCGCCCGGTGCGCTTCGCCGGCGGCAATCCCGACGAGGCGTTGGCGATGCAGCGCTACCGCGCCGCGTTCGAGCGCCTGGGCGCCGGCCATGCGCGCTACGTCTACGAGCCCGTCGGCGCGGCGTTCTCCTTTGCCCGCCGGCTGGAGCGTGATGCCACCGTGCTGGTTGCGGATTTCGGCGGCGGCACCAGCGATTTCTCGGTGATGCGCTTCTCGCGGACAGGCGGAGCCCTTCGGGCCGAGCCGCTCGGACACGCCGGCATCGGCATCGCCGGCGACACGTTCGACTACCGCATCGTCGACCACGTCGTCTCGCCGCGGCTCGGCAAGGGCTCCAGCTTCCGCTCGTTCGACAAGGTGCTGCCGATCCCCAGCGGCCACTACACCAACCTCGCGCGCTGGCATCAGCTGGCGATGATGAAGAGCAATGGCGATCTGCGCGAGCTCAGGGAGCTCGCGCGCACCGCCTTGAAGCCGAAGCTGCTCGAGGATTTCATCACCATCGTCGATTTCGACCTCGGTTTTTCGCTGTACCGCGCGGTGTCCGATGCCAAGGTCGCGCTCTCGGCGCAGGACGATGTCGATTTTCGCTTCAAGGGCGGTGGCGTCGACATCGGTGCGGTAATTACGCGAAAGAATTTCGAAGCCTGGATTGCCGACGACATCGCCCGGCTGGGAGCCACCGTCGACAAGGTGCTGGCCGAAGCCGGCGTCACCGCGCGCGAGATCGAGAAGGTGTTCCTGACCGGCGGCACCTCCTTCGTGCCCGCGGTGCGAAAATTGTTCGCCGAGCGGTTCGGCAACGAACGGCTGATGTCGGGCGACCAGTTCGAGTCGATCGCCTATGGCCTCGCGCTGATCGGCCACAGCGCCGATCCCGACCGCTGGACTGCCGGCGGTGGGCTTGAGGCGAGGGCATAACAGGCGGCGAGCCGCGTCCCTGCGGCGACGCTGTTCGGTCGTTATTTCTGCTGAATTCGGTTCAGGTAATCGATCACGGCGAGAATGCGAGTCCGCACCACGACCTCCGGGTTTTGCTGGGGCCCGGCTTTCTGCCAGTAATAGGGATCGACGGCGTGGGGCAGGTTGATGATGGGGTTGAATCGTTCGCCCCAGATCGGCATTTCACGAGTGCCGTGAGCTGGAACTGATTTCGACCCATAGACGGTTTCGTACACGGCGTTGGTGGGAAACACCCCGCTGTTGTTCCTAGCCAACATGGTCAAGTCGGAAGGCGTGGTCTTGAGCTGCCCGCTGACTGGCCCGTTGCCCTTTGCATCGGCGCCATGACAACTCGCGCACGAAGACTGAAATTCCGCCTTGCCGATATCAACTTCCTCGGCCCTGGCGGCGATCGCGAAACCAGCGGCAAGACCGACAACCATCAACCATTCGACAGCAAATCTCATCATCTCGCCTCCGACGCTCGCAGGGAAGACTTCTGCTCCTAGCCGCTTTGTCCTTCTGCCGGTTTGACCCACATCAACACCGCACATTCGGTGCCGTCGGATGTCGAAGGCGCGGAGTGCCTTGCCCATCATCTTTCCCAGGTTGAGAGAGCATCGGTGGGCGCGCTGGGCTTTGCCCACCCTTCAATCCTGGTGGTCGCTACTCATTGATCTCCGGCTCGACGAGCTTCGCCAGATTGCGCAGCGATTCCTGCCAGCCGAGATAGCAGGCCTCGGGCGGAATCACATCGGGGATGCCGGCCTGCGTGATGTCCATTTCCGTGCCGACCGAAACCTTGTTCAGGACCACGGTAACCTCAATCTCACCGGGCAGGTTGGGATCATCGAACCTGTCAGTGTAGCGGAGACGTTCGCCGGGCACGAGCTCGAGATATTCGCCGCCGAACGAATGGCTGTTGCCGGTCGTGAAATTCCGGAACGACATCTTGAACGTGCCGCCGACCTTGGGCTCGAAATGATGCACGGTGCAGGTGAAGCCGTTCGGCGGCAGCCATTTCGCCATCGCATCGGCCTCCAGGAAGGCGCGATAGACTTTTTGCGGGCTGGTCGCGAGAACGCGGTGCAGGCGGATCGTGCTGGGCATGGTTGTTCTCCTCAGTAATTGATGGGCCCGACTTTGGTGTCTCAAGATTGGTGTCTCAAGATTGGCGTCTATGGCCCATTCATGTCACGAGGACGACCGCGAAGCCGCCGATCCGACAGGCGTTCTGGATTTTTTTGGAAGTCGTCCGGCCGATCTGCTAGGTGGCTGCGACATCCTGCGGCGTCATCGTGAGTGACAGCCTGAATCGGCCAACCAGGATATTCTCGCGAGCGCCCGCTGCGCGAAGTGATGACGGCGAGAATTGGCCGGCGGTCACGTCCTCGACCACATCCGCATCGTAACCCGACAGCAGGACGATCCAGTCGGCGGCGCCGTCCTTGCCGCGGATCTGCTGCTCCGTCGTAGGCGCGCCCGTACGGGGCGTGTCGGTGAGGAGGAGATGGCCGCCTGTCAGCCCCGGCCGCTGCGCCAATGTGCCGAGCGCTTCTGTGAGACGCATCTGCAACTCCGCATCCCGTCCGGCTTCCGGCGACAACCTGACGGTCGCGAGCGAGCTCGCAACCCCGCCGCCGAAGCTCGCCGCCACCCGGCACTGGCTGCGGACCATGCCGAGATGATGCGGCATCATCTTGGTCGACCATGGCGTCGGCGCGTTGAGCCGGTCGAGATATCCGGTCGAGGTGAGGACCTCGTACTGTTCGAGCTCGTAGAGTACGAAGAAGCGTTCCGCGTCCGTCTTGCTGGTCCAGCGCGACCCGCGCCGGAAGCCGGCGATGCTCATTCGCTCCGGAAAGTGCTCATGCGAATGCCAGTCGCCGAACTCCGCGCGCTGGTCGGAACGGATACTCCACCACATCGCGACGGCGGCCTTGCCCAGCAGTGACATTAGTTACCTCCCATCCTGAGCAGCAACATCAGCCCCCATGGCTAGGCGTCATCGATGGAAGCCACAATTCCGCTCTCGTTCCTCGTTCAACTCCTGCGCGAAATCGGGGGGACTTCCGTTGCGCATGTCGCTTGGGGCTTTTGCCGTCATTCTCTGCTGTCTTGGGTCGCCTGCCAAGGCCGCGGGCATTCAATTGCTGCAGTCCGATCCGGCGCTGTCGGGCGCAATCTGGTATCCTTGCACGGCCGAGCCGACGCATGTGGACCTGGGCAACCTTTCAGTCGGCGCCGATTTCGACCTGAAGGGCGTGAAGGATTGTCCCGTCACGGGTGCAAAGCTGCCGCTGGTGATTTTCTCGCATGGCCGGGGCGGCTGGTTTGGCCAGCATCACGACACCGCGGAGGCGCTGGCCGATGCCGGCTTCATCGTCGCGGCCATCAACCATCCCGGCGACACCGCAAACGATTCCTCGCGGCGCGATACCCTGTCCCTCTGGGGCTCGCGTCCGGCGGATATCGTTCGTTTGCTCGATTTCATGCTGAACAATTGGAAGGACCGGGCGGTGATCGATCCCGCTGAGGTCGGGTTCTTTGGTTTCTCGAGTGGCGGTGCGACCGGCTTCGTGCTGATGGGGACCAAGCCGGATTTTGCGAGGGTAGCCACTCTCTGCAAGGAGACGACAGGCGCTTGCGCGCAACTCCACAACGGCGAGTCGCCGCCTGATCCGGCGCAGGACGCGAGAATCCGCGCTGCAGTCATTGTCGATCCCGCGCCGGCGACGCTGACGCGGGAGAACCTCGCCGTGGTCAAGGTGCCATTCCAGTTCTGGCGGTCGCAATTCGGCGGCCCCGGTGTCGGCGTCGGTTCGGGCACCGCTCGCGTTGCGGAGGGGCTGCCGGGCAAGCCTGACGTTCACGTCGTGCCTGCCGGCCATTATGCGTTTCTCGCGCCTTGCTCGACAGCACTTGCGGCGGCCGTGCCGCGCATCTGCACGGACGTGCCGGCGGGGTTCGACCGCGTGGCCTTTCATCGCGAGTTCAATGCGACGGTGGTGCAGTTCTTTCGCGAACAGTTTGCTGGCGCCATACGCTAAGCCCGCGAGCGGGCATGATGTCGATGCTCTCCCGGCCGGCTGAGCCAGCTGGCAATAATCGACGTTTGCGAATACAGCGGTATCCTCGCGTCAACGGCGGTTCGAGCTTGAATCTTCCGACGGGAATGCGGTTCCGCCGAGCTCCCGGGCAATTAAGTCCGGCGTAGCCTTGCAAATGAGCGAGATGAGGTATACGCTAAGAGTTGTTCGTTCAGCCGCTGTGCCTTGTTGAATGCGCCCGCGGGCTCCTTTTCCAGAGACATCGACGAGTTGAATTGGTTCCGCGTGAACGTCACGTGGGCTGTGCGCTTGTGCGCTTTGGAGAAGAAAATGACGACAGGTACCGTGAAGTGGTTCAACGGCCAGAAGGGCTTTGGATTCATTCAGCCCGACGACGGCGGCCAAGATGTGTTCGTTCACATCAGCGCGGTCGAGCGGGCTGGTCTTGCGGGTCTCGCTGAGGGCCAAAAGGTCAACTTCGAGGCCAAGACCGACAAGATGCGGGGCAAAGTCAGCGCTGAGAATCTCTCGCTGGCTTGAGTTCTTTGGTGCCGTTTCACGGATGTACTGAAACGGTGACGCTGCCCGCTCGATCGTAAGGTTGAGCGGGTTTTGTCTGTTGTGGAGCAGGGTGAAGGATGAGCGCCAAGAAATCGGCCGAACCGTCACCGGAAGGTATCGCGCGTTCCAACCGTCAGCGCCTGGCGGCTGAAGAAGGAGCGCGGGCGATGGCGGATGCCGAAAAGCAGGGGGTCGAGGTTCGCAAGAACATGGCCAGGCTTCGGGAGCTGCGCCAAGCCAAGGAAGCGGCTGACGCAACCCTTCGCGCATCGTTGCCGGCACCGACCCCGACGAAACGCAAGAAGAAGCCGCCGCAATAGTCGACTTCAGCAGCGCCCCTGACGACATCTGGAGAGGACCGGTCACATGCTAGAGAGTGCTGGTCGTGCTTAGAGCCAAACCGGACGGTGGTGGCACAATCACCTTTTTTCTCGCGCTTGGTGCAGGCCGACAGATGTGCCGGCTCGCGACGACGTATCAAACGCAGAAACAGGCCTTCAGCTATCTTCAGAAGCACCGCACCGAGTTCGAGCGCATCGCGCGGACCCGGCTGACGTCCGGGGAACTCGAAGACGTCATCGTTGTCCTCTCGATGCTGTAACGCCTGGTCAGAGACGCGCGCAGCGGCTTCCGAAGAAGATCGTGCTTGGACAACGACTGCGCTTCAGATCGACCTCAGTCGTCGATCTCGGCGGCCTTCGGTTGGCCGGATCCCAGATGGTCGTCAGCGACAGGATGCTTCCTATTCGGGAAGCCCTTTCGACTCTGCCTCGCGCGCCAATCGCTCGGCTTTCAGCCGCTCGCGATTCTCGTTCTGGGAGTGCTGGTCCTTCGCATAATCATTCATCGGCTTCTGCGTCGTGACAGGCTTGAACGCCTTGTCTGCTTCGCGCTTGGCTCGATCAGGGGATTGGTCCTTCACCATTTCAACCTCGCTTCGATCAACGGGCATGGATCAATGGACATGGCTCAATGGACATGGCCCGCGAGCGCCGGACACGACGCCTCCCGCTTTTAAGCCGATATGGACTGGCTAGTCACCCTCAGAACGGCAGAGTGGATCATTCTTCAATGTCGGGCGGGGCTGGCGCGAGGCTTGGTCACTCGCCGTACCCGCACACTCCAACTTTCCAAGTACGCCGATCGAAAGAATAACGGCCTCCGGCTGCGTTGGGTTCCTTCGGCCCGAACAAAAAGGCCGCCGAAACCGGCGGCCTTTCCTTTCTTTCTGATGAGCCCGCTTACTCGGCGGCCTGCTTCTGCGGCGGGTCGAGCGCGCCGGATTTGTGGATGTCGGCGACCTGATGGTCGCTGAAGCCGAGCACCGAGCGCAGGATCTCGTCGGTGTGTTCGCCGAGCAGCGGGGAGCGCTCCACGTCGCTCGGGGAATCCGACAGCTTGATCGGGTTGCCGACCGAGAGGTACTTGCCGCGGGTGGGGTGGTCGACCTCGACCACCGTGCCGGTCGCGCGCAGCGACTGGTCCTCGGCAAGCTCCTTCATCGACAGGATCGGGCCGCAGGGGATGTCGTCCTTGTTGAGGATTTCCATCGCCTCGAACTTGGTCTTGGTCATCGTCCACTGCTCGATGCGGGCGAAGATCTCGTTGAGGCGCGGCAGGCGCGCGGCCGGCTTGGCGTAGTTCGGATCGGTCTTCCAGGTCGGCTCGCCGATCACGTCGCAGATCTTCTCCCAGACCGGGGCCTGGGTGATGAAGTAGATGTAGGCGTTGGGATCGGTCTCCCAGCCCTTGCACTTCAGGATGCGGCCGGGCTGGCCACCGCCGGAATCGTTGCCGGCGCGCGGCACGGCATCGCCGAACGGAATGCCTTCGCCGAACTGGCTGTATTCCTTCAAGGGGCCGTGAGCGAGGCGCTGCTGGTCGCGCAGCTTGACGCGGGCGAGGTTGAGCACGCCGTCCTGCATCGCGGCGGTGACGCGCTGGCCCTTGCCCGAATGCGTGCGCTGATAGAGCGCAGTGACGATGCCGAGCGCCAGATGCAGGCCGGTGCCGCTGTCGCCGATCTGCGCGCCGGTGACGAGCGGAAGGCCGTCGCGGAAGCCGGTGGTGGAGGCGGCGCCGCCGGTGCACTGCGCGACGTTCTCATAGACCTTGCAGTCTTCGTACGGTCCGGGGCCAAAGCCCTTGATCGAGGCGACGATCATCTTCGGGTTGATCTGCTGAATCTTCTCCCAGGGGAAACCCATGCGGTCGAGCACGCCGGGGCCGAAGTTTTCCACCAGCACGTCGCACTTCTTGATGAGCTCGGTGAGGACTTCCTTGCCCTTGGGGTTCTTGGTGTCGAGCGTGATCGAACGCTTGTTGTGGTTGAGCATGGTGAAATACAGGCTGTCCACGTTCGGGATGTCCTGCAGCTGGCCGCGGGTGATGTCACCCACGCCCGGACGTTCCACCTTGATCACGTCGGCGCCGAACCAGGCCAGCAGCTGCGTGCAGGTCGGACCGGACTGAACGTGGGTGAAGTCGAGAATGCGAACGCCCGTGAGCGCTTTGGTCATGCTGTTGCTCCTGTTACCACTCTGTTTCCGTCATGCCCGGGAAGGCGGGCATCCAGTATTCGTTGTCGTTTCGTTTGGGCTCAGTGCTCGCCACAATGGATGGTCCGGCGATTACTGGATTCCCCGCCTGCGCGGGAAATGACCCGGCGGTCGCTTACTTCTTCTTCTGCAAGACGCTCTGCGGATTGAGGTTGCCGATGCGGCCGCTCTCGGAACCCGCGGCCGGATCGATCACCGCGTTGATGAGCGTCGGCTTGCCGGACTTCATGGCCTCGTTGACGGCGCGCTTGAGCTCGTCGGGCGAGGTGGCGTTGACGCCGACGCCGCCGAAGGCTTCCATCATCTTGTCGTAGCGCGCGCCCTTGACGAACACGGTGGTCGCGGGATCCGCGTTGACGCTGTTGACGTCGGTGCCGCGATAGATGCCGTCATTGTTGAAGATGACGACGCAGATCGGCAAATTGTAGCGGCAGATGGTCTCGACCTCCATGCCGGAGAAGCCGAACGCCGAGTCGCCTTCCACCGCGAGCACGGGGTGACCGGTCTCGAGCGCTGCGGCGATCGCCTGGCCCATGCCGATGCCCATCACGCCCCAGGTTCCGACGTCGAGACGCTTGCGCGGCCGGTACATGTCGATCACGCCGCGGGCGAGGTCGAGCGTGTTGGCGCCCTCGTTGACGAGGATCGCCTCGGGATGATCCTTGATGACATTCTTCAAGACGCCGAGCGCGCCGTGATAGTCCATCGGCGATTTGTTGTTCATGAGCTTCGGCGCCATCTTGGCGACGTTCTCTTCGCGCTTGGACGAAATCGCCTTGGTCCATTCGGCGGGCGGGGCGGTCCAGCCCGAAGCCATTGCCTGGTTGAACGCGGACACGACCGAGCCGATGTCGCCGACCACGGGGGCGACGATCTCGACGTTGGAGTCCATTTCGCGCGGCTCGATGTCGACCTGGATGAACTTCTTGGGTGCTTCGCCCCAGTTCTTGCCCTTGCCGTGCGAGAGCAGCCAGTTCAGCCGCGCGCCGATCAGCAGCACGACGTCGGACTCTTTCAGCACCGTCGAGCGGGCAGCGCCAGCGCATTGCGGATGGGTGTCGGAGAGGAGGCCCTTGGCCATGCTCATCGGCAGGAAGGGGATGCCGCTCTTTTCGACGAAGGTCTTGATCTCCTCGTCGGCCTGGGCGTAGGCCGCGCCCTTGCCGAGGATGATGAGCGGGCGCTTGGCGCCCTTGAGCACGTCGAGCGCGCGCTTGATCGAAGCCGGCGAGGGGATCTGCGCAGGTGCTGCGTCGATCACCTTGACCAGCGACTTACGGCCGGCATCGGCGTTCATCACCTGGCCGAACAGTTTTGCCGGCAGGTCGAGATAGACGCCGCCCGGACGGCCCGAGACCGCGGCGCGGATGGCGCGGGCGAGACCGATGCCGATGTCCTGGGCGTGCAGCACGCGATAGGCCGCCTTGCACAGCGGCTTGGCAATCGCGAGCTGGTCCATCTCCTCGTAGTCGCCCTGCTGGAGGTCGACGATCTCGCGCTCGGACGAGCCCGAGATCAGGATCATCGGATAACAGTTGGTGGTGGCGTGGGCGAGCGCGGTGAGACCGTTTAGGAAGCCGGGCGCGGAGACGGTGAGGCAGATGCCGGGCTTCTTGGTGAGATAGCCGGCGATGCCCGCCGCATAACCGGCATTCTGCTCGTGGCGGAACGAGATCATGCGAATGCCGGCTGCCTGCGCCATGCGGCCCAAATCCGTGATCGGGATGCCCGGCACATTGTAGATGGTGGTGATGCCGTTCAGCTTGAGCGCGTCGATGACGAGATGGAAGCCATCCGTCAGGTCCTGCTCGGTGCCCGGTGCCTCGGACTTGGTCGCGGTGTTCAGCATGGGCCTTGTCTCCCTGGTCTCAATACTGGGGCGAGTTGTTCGCCCTTCTGGTGAACGTTGCTAGAAGAGTTCCTGGCCGTGCGCTTCGACGTAAGCGGCAAGGCCGAGGGTGTGATCGCGGGCGCGCTTTTCGGCGAGCTCGGTGTCGCGCGCCTCCAGCGCTTCGATCATGCCCATATGCTCGGGCAGCGAAGTCGCGGTGCGGTCCTTGCGTCCGATGGTCAGCTGGCGATAGCCGCGCACGTGCAGCAGGAGGTCGTTGGTGAGGTCGACCAGCACCGGAGATTCCGACAGGGAGATCAGCGCCTGGTGGAAGGCGATGTTGGCGCGTGAATATTCCTCGACGTGATCCTCGGGCAGGCGGTCCTTGCCGAAATCCTTGAAGTAGTCGCGCAGCGCCGTGATGTCCTTCTTGCGCGCGGTGGTGGTGATGAGGCGCGCGGCCATGCTCTCCAGCGCCGCCCAGGCGCGGATCATGTCGACGATCTCGCTCTTGGTCCGGCGCACCACCATGATGCCGCGGCGCGGCACGGTCTTCACGAAACCGTCCTGCTCGAGCATCGCGATGGCTTCGCGGATCGGGGTGCGGCTGACACCCAGGCGTTCGGACAGCGCGCGCTCGTCCAGCATCACCGGCTCGGGCGTCGAGTAGATGTCCATCTTGAGGATGGCTTCCTTCAAGGCGTCATACGCCTTGTTCTTGAAGCTCGACTCCGGGGCAATACGAACGATTGCGATATCTGCCTCGGCCATGTTCGGCAACGCCTTGGTTGGTTTCCGCAGTGACACGACGAATCTCCTCCAGTGGGAGTCGTCTTTTACAGGATTATTAACGGGAAAGTTTTTGGCATACCAAATGCCAGAATGTCAAGCTGGCTATTTTTTGCAGTATTCTAATAAGTGTCGCGGCTTGACAAGTTGGCTTCTGGCATACCAAATGCCATCGCCAGCCATTTTTGATCCAAGGCGGCGGAGTAATCTCGGCTTTGTGCCGCTCCGTTCCGCGACATGGAACAGAGCGCGGCGAATGGCAAGCATCATGGGCAGCCGCTATCCACGCGCGCGCTTTGAAAAGAACGAACTGAGGTCAAGGGAGAAGCCACATGTCCAATTCCAAAGATGCCGTCCGCAAGGTGCTTGACCAGGTCAAGGCGGACAACCGCACCAGCCTGACGGCCCCGGAAGGCAAGCTGGTCTGCGACGCCTACGGCATTCCGGTTCCCAAGGAGGGCGTGGCAAAGTCGGCCGGTGAGGCCGGCAAGATGGCTTCCTCGATGGGATTCCCGGTGGTGATGAAGATCGTCTCGCCGGACATTCTCCACAAGACCGAAGCCGGCGGCGTCATCGTCGGCCTCAAGACCGCCGAAGACGCCGAAAAGGCCTATGAGACCATTCTTTCCAACGCCAGGAAGTACAAGGCCGACGCCAAGATCGACGGCGTCCAGGTGCAGCAGATGCTGGCCGGCGGCACGGAAGTGATCGTCGGCTCGATCACCGACGGCTCGTTCGGTAAGCTGGTCGCCTTCGGCCTCGGCGGCGTGCTGGTCGAGGTGTTGAAGGACATTACCTTCCGCCTCGCGCCCGCGACCAAGGAAGATGCGCTCTCGATGCTCGACGGCATCCAGGCGCACGAGATCCTCAAGGGCGTGCGCGGCGGCGAGGCGGTCAACCGCAACGCGCTTGCCGATGTCATCGTCAAGGTCTCGCAACTCGTCACCGACTTCCCTGAAATCGTCGAGCTCGACCTCAATCCGGTGTTCGCGACGGCGAAGGGCGCAACAGCCGCCGACGTGCGCATCGTCGTCGACTTCGCCTATGTACCGAAGCCGAAGCCGCGCCCGACCGAAGAGATCGTTGCTGCCATGAGCCGCATCATGCAGCCGAAGGCGGTTGCTGTGGTCGGCGCTTCGGCCGAGGACGGCAAGATCGGAAACTCCGTGATGAAGAACCTCATCAACGGCGGCTACAAGGGCGACATCTATCCGATCCATCCCAAGGCGGCCGAGATCCTCGGCTACAAGGCCTACAAGAGCGTCAAGGACGTGCCGGGGGTGATCGACACGGCGGTGTTCGCGATCCCCGCGAAGTTCGTTGCCGGCGCGCTCGTCGAATGCGGCGAGAAGAAGATTCCTGGCGCGGTGCTGATCCCGTCGGGCTTCGCGGAGGCCGGCGCGCCGGAATTGCAGGCCGAGATCGTCGAAATCGGCCAGAAGTACAATGTCCGCCTGATGGGTCCGAACATCTACGGCTTCTACTACACGCCGGCCAATCTCTGCGCGACCTTCTGCACCGCTTACGACGTCAAGGGCCACGCGGCGCTGTCGTCGCAGTCGGGCGGCATCGGCATGGCCATCATCGGCTTCTCGCGCTCGGCCAAGATGGGCGTCTCGGCCATCGTCGGCCTCGGCAACAAGTCCGATATCGACGAGGACGATCTGCTCGCCTTCTTCGAGCAGGATCCGAACACCAATTTGATCGCGCAGCACTGCGAAGACCTCAAGGACGGCCGTGCCTTTGCGGAGGCGGCAAAGCGCGTCTCCAAGAAGAAGCCCGTCATCGTGCTCAAGGCCGGGCGTACCTCGGCCGGCGCCAAGGCGGCCTCGTCGCACACCGGCGCGCTCGCCGGTAACGACAAGATCTACGAGGACGTGCTGGCGCAGTCCGGCGTGATCCGGGCCCGCAGCCTGCGGCAATTGCTCGAATTCGCCCGTGGCGTGCCGGTGCTGCCGACGCCGAAGGGCGAGAACGTGCTGATCATCACCGGTGCCGGCGGTTCCGGCGTGCTGCTGTCGGATTCCTGCGTCGACAACGGCCTGTCGCTGATGTCGATGCCGGCGGATCTGGACGCGGCCTTCCGCAAGTTCATCCCGCCGTTCGGCGCGGCCGGAAATCCTGTGGACATCACCGGCGGCGAGCCGCCGATCACCTACGTCAACACGGTCAAGCTCGGCCTCTCCGACGAGCGCATCCATTCGCTGATCCTCGGCTATTGGCACACCATCGTCACGCCGCCGATGGTGTTCGCCCGCAACATGGTCGAGGTGAAGAAGGAGATGGAGGCCAAGGGCTTCGTGAAGCCGATCGTCGCCTCGCTCGCGGGCGACGTGGAGGTCGAGGAAGCCGCCGAATATCTCTACCAGAACGGCATCCCGGCCTACGCCTATTCGACCGAGCTTCCGGTCGAGGTGCTCGGCGCCAAGTACAAATGGGCGCGCGGGGCAGGGCTGCTCTGAGACGAAGACTTCACCTCTCCTCGCATCCGCCTTCGCCAAGGCTTCGGCGGGCAAGCGCGGGGAGAGGTAACAACTGTCAGGTCGCGATGAGCAAGAACGTGATCCGGCGCAAATCGCTCGAGCCTCGATCATCGGAGGCCGAAAACGACACGCGCGACGGCGGCGTGCAGTCCGTCGATCGCGCGCTGTCGATCCTGGCAACGCTGGCCGAGGATGACGAAGGTTATCGCCTCAGCGATCTCGCGGTGCGCACTGGCCTGTCGGCCTCCACCGTGCACCGCCTGCTGGCAACGCTGGAGAGCCGCCGCTTCGTGCAGCTCGACCGCACGCAGTCCAAATGGCATGTCGGCTCGCGCGCCTTCACGGTGGGCGCGAGCTTTGCGCGGCGGCGCAATTTTTCCGCGCAGGCGATTCCTTACTTGCGAAAGCTGCGCGATCTCACCCGCGAGACCGCCAATCTCGCCGTGGTCGACGATGAGTTCATCATCGTGCTGACCCGCATGGAAAGCCGCGAGATAATGCGTTCGCTGACCCTGGTCGGCGGCCGCGTTCCCATGGTGACGTCGGGCGTCGGCAAGGCCGTGCTCGCGACCTATTCCGACGAGGACGTCGGCGCCGTCATCCGCCATCACGGCATGCCCCGGCTGACTGAGAAGTCGATCGTGCGACCGAGTGACCTGTTCAAGGAGCTCGAAAAGATTCGCAAGCAGGGTTTTGCGCTCGACGACGAAGAAGCCTGCATGGGACTGCGCTGTGTCGCAGCGGTGGTCTACAACGACTGTGCCGATCCGCTCGCGGCGATTTCGGTCTCCGGCATGACCAGCCGGATGACCGATCAGAGGTTGCCGGAAATCGGCCAAATCGTCCGGGACGTCGCCGCCGAACTGACGGTCGCCCTCGGTGGGGCGATCCCGGCGCCCCGCTGACCACGCGCGTCGTCCAGGGGATGTCGCTGGACAGGCCCGGCCGTTTTGGTTGATATGCGACCAAACGACACAATGCGGCAAACGTCCGCATGAGCCTGGAGAGCGTCCTCATGTTCCATTTTTCCGCGCGCCTTGCCGGCGCAGCCATCGCGCTGACCCTTGCGGCGACGGCACCCGTTTTTGCCCAGCAGCTCGAGCTCAAGCTGATGGCGCCGGCGGCTCCCGGAGGGGGCTGGGACCAGACCGCGCGCTCCATGCAGCAGGCGCTGGTCGCCGCGGGCGTCGCGCGCAGCGTGCAGGTCGTCAACGTTCCCGGCGCGGGCGGCAGCGTCGGCATCGCGCAATTCGTCAACGGTGCCAAGGGCGACGGCAACCAGCTGATGGTCAACGGCTTCGTCATGGTCGGCGCGCTCGCCATGAACAAGTCGCCGGTGACGCTGGAGCAGGTGACGCCGATTGCACGCCTCACCGAGGAAATCCAGGTGATCGTGGTGCCCGCGAATTCGCCGATCAAGACCGCGCAGGATCTCGCCGCCGCGGTGAAGGCCGATATCGCCAAGGTCACCTTCGCCGGCGGCTCGGCCGGAGGCGTCGACCATGTGATGGCGGCGTTGTTCGCCGGCGCGGTCGGGGCCGACGCCAAGAAGATCAACTACATCCCGTTCTCCGGCGGCGGCGAATCGCTCGCGGCGATCCTCGGTGGCAAGGTCACCGCGGGCATTTCGGGGATGAGCGAATATGAAGGGCAGATCAAGTCCGGCAAGCTGCGCGCGATCGGCGTGACCTCGGAGAAGCGGATCGCGGGCAGCGACATCCCGACCTTCAAAGAGCAGGGCATCGACCTCGTGATCGCCAACTGGCGTTCGGTGGTGGCGCCTCCCGGCATCACGCCCGAGCAGAAGAAGACGCTGAGCGATGCGGTCGAGAAGATGGTGAAGTCGGACGCCTGGAAGGAAATCCTCAAGCAGAAGGGCTGGGAAGACGCCTATCTCGGCGGTGACGCCTTCGCCGACTTCCTGAAGAAGGAAACCGTGCGCGTCACCGACGTGCTGAAATCGGTCGGCCTGGTCAAATCATGACCCAAGATCACGCGTCTGGCGATCCCGCCCAGCCGCCGCGGCGCGTCGATCGCGCCGGCATCGTCATCGCGGCCCTGCTCGCAGGCCTTGCCGCGGTGCTGGTCGTCGACGCGCGCGGCCTGTCATCCACCACGATGTACGGGATGGGGCCGGAAGCGATGCCGGTCGTGATTGCCTGTGGCCTTGCACTGCTCGCGATCGGCAATTTCGTCGACGCGCTGCGCGGCAATCTGCCGGCGCGCGAGAGCGCCGATCCCGTGCCCGTAGTTCTGATCCTCATCGGCCTTGCGCTGCTGATCGCCATCATCGGCTTCGGCGGCGGCTTCATCCTGGCGACCTCGGCGCTGTTCGTGACGACGTCGGCAGCGTTCGGCCGCCGAGCCATTCTCGTCGACAGCATCATCGCCCTCGTGATGTCGATCCTGATCTATCTCGCGTTCGACCGGCTACTCACGCTCAGCCTTCCGACCGGCCCGCTGGAGCGACTGCTGTGATGGACACCTTTGCCGCGCTGGCCCACGGCATGGCGGTCGCCGTCCAGCCGATGAATCTGCTTTACGCGCTGATCGGTGTGTTCCTCGGCACGGCCGTGGGCGTGCTGCCCGGCATCGGCCCGGCGCTGACGGTCGCGCTGCTGTTGCCGGTAACCTACAAGCTCGACCCCGGCGGTTCGCTCATCATGTTCGCCGGCATCTATTATGGCGGCATGTATGGCGGCTCCACCACCGCGATCCTGATCAACACGCCCGGCGAGAGCGCCTCGATGGCGACCGCGCTCGAAGGCAACAAGATGGCCAAGGCCGGCCGCGGCGGGCCGGCGCTTGCGACCTCCGCGATCGGCTCCTTCGTCGCCGGCACCATCGCCACCATCGGGCTCGCCTTTCTCGCGCCGTGGCTGGTCGATTTCGCCGTGCGCTTCGGCCCCGAAGATTATTTCGCGCTGATGTGCGTCGCCTTCGTCACGGTCTCGGCGACCTTCGGCGATTCCCCGATCCGCGGCCTGACCAGCCTGTTCATCGGCCTGACGTTGGGCCTCGTCGGCATCGACAAGCTCACGGGACAGGCGCGGCTGGCGTTCGGCGTTCCTGAACTGCTCGACGGCGTCGAGGTGACGACGCTTGCGGTCGGCCTGTTCGCGGTGGGCGAGGCGCTCTACGTCGCCTCGCGCCGCCACCACAGCGAGGAAAAGCTCGAGCCGGTGCGCGGCTCGCTGTGGATGACCAAGGAAGACTGGAAGCGGTCGTGGAAGCCGTGGCTGCGCGGCACGATGTTCGGCTTCCCGATCGGCGCGTTGCCGGCGGGTGGCGCGGAGATCCCGACCTTCCTCTCATATTCGTGCGAGAAACGACTTACCAAGTACCCGGAAGAATTCGGCAAGGGTGCGATCGAGGGCGTCGCCGGACCGGAAGCCGCGAACAATGCCTCTGCCGCCGGCACGCTGGTGCCCTTGCTCACGCTCGGGCTGCCGACCTCGGCGACCGCCGCGATGATGCTGGCGGGCTTCCAGCAATACGGCCTCAACCCGGGACCGCTGCTGTTCGCCGAGCGGCCCGACCTCGTGTGGGGCCTGATCGCGAGCCTGTTCATCGCCAATTGCATGCTGCTGGTGCTCAATCTTCCGCTCGTTGGCCTGTGGGTGCGGCTGCTGGCAATCCCGCAGCCATGGCTCTACGCCGGCATCCTCGTGTTCGCGACCATGGGCACCATCGCCGCCAAGCCGTCGGTGGTCGAACTGTCGATGCTGGCAGGCTTCGGCGTGCTTGGTTTCCTTATGCGTCGGTTCGACTTTCCGATTGCGCCCGTCGTCGTCGGCCTGATCCTCGGCCCGATCGCCGAGAGCCAGTTGCGCAGAGCACTCGCCATCAGCCTCGGCGATCCCATGACGCTGCTTCAGAGCCCGATCTCGGCGACGCTGCTGGCGCTGGCACTGATCGCGCTGCTGGCGCCCTTCGTGTTGAAGGGGCTCGGACGGTTCAAGGCGACTGAGGATTAGTCATCCAGGCGCACGCATTTTTCGATGCTGCGTTCATCTCGTGGGGAAACGTCATGCCGTCAGAACTTCGTTCGCCCCGTCTCGCCGTCCTGATCGACGCCGACAATGCGTCGGCGAAAATCGCCGATGGATTGTTCGAGGAGATCGCCAAGATCGGCGAGGCCAGCGTTCGCCGCATCTACGGCGATTTCTCCAATGCCAGGTCCAGGGGATGGGCCGACATCCTGTCGAAGCACGCCATCATCCCGCAGCAGCAGTTCGCCTATACGACCGGAAAGAATGCGTCCGACATCACCCTGGTCATCGACGCCATGGACCTGCTTCACAGCGGCCGGTTCGACGGCTTCTGCCTGGTGTCATCCGACAGCGACTTTACCCGTCTGGCCGCCCGCATCCGCGAGCAGGGCATCGACGTCTTCGGGTTTGGCGAGCAGAAGACGCCGGAAAGCTTCCGGCAGGCTTGCCGCAGGTTCGTCTACACGGAGAACCTGCTTTCCGTCCCGGCAAACACCCAGGAGGCCGCCTCGAGATCGGCGTCGCTGCAACCGCTTGATGCGGCGACCCCCATCATCAAGAAAGTCATTACCCAGATGGAGAGCGAGGACGGCTGGGTGACGCTCGGGGAGGTCGGCCGCCAGCTGGCCAATCTCGCTTCCGATTTCGATCCGAGAACGTTCGGCTTCCGCAAGTTGAGCGACCTCGTGCGCAAGACGAATTCCTTCGAGATCGACGAGCAGAATGGCAGGTCGATGCGGATCCGGGTCAAGCCCGCTGCCGCACCAGCCCCGCGACGGCGGAACTCGCGCAGGCCTGCGAGGTCGGGGACGCCAGGCGGTTCGCCGCCAAAAGCGTAAGCAGGACCTGCCGTTATATTTGCGCTTGCCCGGTCTTGCGCAGGGCGTAACCATCGCGTGGTCATAACGCCATGCGAGGGTTCCGATGACCAAACTCACCCGCTTCGCCGTCGCACCGCTGCATGCGATGACCCGGCGTCTGGCCGATGTCGCTTCCGCGCGTCTCGCGCCGGATCTCGTCATCGGCGGCGCGAGGGTGCTCTCGACCTATTCGGAGCGCATACATGCGGACCGCGAGGTCTGGATCACCGGCGGCCGTATCGCTGCGGTGAAGCCGGCCGGAACGGCAAAGAAGGTCTGGAGTGATGTCGCGACCTACGACGCGGCACGCGGAATCATCGCGCCGGGCCTGGTCGATCCGCACATCCACATCGAATCCTCGATGGTGACGGCCTGCGCCTATGCGGAGGCGGCACTGCTCAACGGAACCACGACGATCTTCTGCGACAGCCACGAGATCGGCAACGTCATGGACGTCGCCGGCGTCGAGGCGATGCTGGAGGACGCGCGCGAGGCGCCGCTTTCGATCTTTTTGACGGTGCCGAGCACGGTGCCGGCAACGTCGGCCGAGTTGGAAACGGCCGGCGGCGATCTCACGCCGGACAAGATCGCCGGCCTGTTCGACCGTTGGCCCGAAGCCGTGGGGCTCGGTGAGAAGATGGATTTCGTCCCGGTCACGATGGGTGACGAGCGCAGCCACGCCATCCTTGCGGCTGCCTTGAAGCGCGGTCGTCCCGTGTCCGGCCATGTTTACGGCCGCGACTTCGTCGCGGCCTATGCGGCCAGCGGCGTCACCGACACCCATGAGGCGATCGACCGTGACATCGCCGACGACCTGCTCGATGCCGGCGTCTGGGTGTTCCTGCGCGGCGGTCCGCCGACGACACCCTGGCACTCGCTGCCGCAGGCGATCCGCACCATCACCGAGCTCGGCGCCTCACACAAGCGTACGGCCGTGTGCACCGACGATCGCGATGCCGACGACCTGCTGATGTTCGGCCTCGATTGGGTGGTGCGGGAGGCGGTGAAGGCGGGCATGTCGCCGGAGCAGGCCTGGTCGATGGGCTCGCTGCATGGCGCCACACGCTTCGGCATGGATGGCGATATCGGCGGACTCGGCGGCGGCCGCCGCGCCGATCTCGTGCTGATGGACGATCAGCTCAAGCCGCACTGCACCTGGTATGGCGGCGAACTCGTGGTCGAGCACGGCAAGATCACTGATCGCCTCGATCAGGCGCTGTCGCAGCGCTATCAATATCCGAAGGCTGCTTATGCGACGGTGAAGCTACCGAAGGCGATGAAGCTGACGCCGGAGCTGCCGGCAAAGGCCTGCACCGTCAACGCGATCAAGACCGCGCTGCCGGGTATCACGCTGATCCACGAGAAGGTAGCGATCGAGGCCGCCAAGGATTGGCCGTCCTTGTTTGCGCGCTACGGCCTCTGCTTCGTTACGGTCGTCGAGCGCCACGGCAAATCCGCCGGCAATGTTGCCTATGGCCTCCTCAAGGACTTTGGCCTGAAGCGCGGCGCGGTTGCCTCCAGCGTCGGTCACGACAGTCACAACATCATCGTCGCCGGCACCAATGAAAGCGACATGCAAGTCGCGGTCGCCGCCATCAAGGACCAGCAGGGCGGCGTCTGCGTCGTCGCCGACGGCAAGGTGAGGGCGCTGGTTCCGCTGCCGATCGCGGGTCTGCTCTCCGACAAGCGCGTCACGGAGGTCGCCGAAGAAGTGAGGGCGCTGAAGAAGGAATGGGCTGAGGCCGGCTGCACCATCCCCTACATGGGCTTCAATTTGATTCCCCTATCGGTCATTCCGGAAATTCGCATCACCGACAAAGGTCTCGTGCTGGTGCCGCAGATGGAGCTGGCGCCGCTGTACGAGTGAGGCGCTTTCACGCATTTCTTCATCTAACCGATTGAGGCTGCCGCAATTTTTCTGCGGTTGCCGCATCGTGGAAAATAAAATCGCTCTCGTTGAGATCGCATCTTGCACGCCCGATGATCCCGCTCGCTGACGCAACTCGAGCGAGGTCCAATATGGCGAAGATGCGAGCTATCGATGCTGCCGTGCGAATTCTGGAGAAGGAAGGCATCTCCACCGCCTTCGGGGTTCCCGGGGCCGCGATCAACCCGCTTTACTCGGCGCTGAAGAAACGCGGCTCGATCCGGCACATCCTGGCGCGGCATGTTGAGGGCGCCTCGCACATGGCGGAGGGCTATACGCGCGCCAAGGCCGGCAATATCGGGGTCTGCATCGGCACCTCGGGGCCGGCGGGCACCGACATGATCACCGGGCTTTATTCCGCGATCGCCGATTCCATTCCGATCCTCTGCATCACCGGGCAGGCGCCGCGGGCGCGGCTCTACAAGGAAGATTTTCAGGCCGTCGACATCGAGTCGATCGCAAAGCCCGTGACGAAATGGGCCGTCACCGTGCGCGAGCCGGCGCTGGTGCCGCGCGTGTTCAGCCAGGCCTTTCACGTCATGCGCTCGGGCCGGCCGGGGCCGGTGCTGATCGACATGCCGCTCGACGTACAGCTCGCCGAAATCGAGTTCGACGACGAGACCTATGAGCCGCTGCCCGTCTACAAGCCCGCTGCCACGCGAAAACAGGTCGAGAAGGCATTGGAGATGCTCAACGCGGCCGAACGGCCGTTGATCGTCGCGGGCGGCGGCATCATCAACGCCGACGCTTCGGATCTGCTGGTCGAATTCGCCGAGATCGCGAATGTCCCGGTCGTGCCGACGCTGATGGGGTGGGGCGCGATCCCCGACGATCATGTGCTGATGGCCGGCATGGTCGGCCTTCAGACCAGCCACCGCTATGGCAATGCCACCATGCTCGAATCCGACTTCGTGCTCGGCATCGGCAACCGCTGGGCCAACCGCCACACCGGCTCGGTCGAGACCTACACCAAGGACCGCACCTTCGTGCATGTCGACATCGAGCCGACCCAGATCGGGCGCGTGTTCAATCCCGATCTCGGCATCGTCTCGGACGCCAAGGCCGCACTCGAGCTGTTCGTCACCGTCGCCAGGGAGTGGCGTCGGTCCGGCAGGCTCCGCGAGCGCCAGGCATGGCCCGCGTCATGCCGCGATCGCAAGACGACCATGCTGCGCAAGAGCCATTTCGACAACGTCCCGATCAAGCCGCAGCGCGTCTACGAGGAAATGACCAGGGCCTTTGGTCGCGACACCTGCTACGTCACCGTGATCGGCCTGTCGCAGATCGCCGGCGCGCAGTTTTTGGGCGTCTACAAGCCGCGCAACTGGATCAATGCCGGGCAGGCTGGGCCGCTCGGCTGGACGCTGCCAGCCGCGCTCGGCGTGCGTGCGGCGTGCCCGAATCGCGACATCGTCGCGCTCTCCGGCGACTACGATTTCCAGTTCCTGATCGAGGAGCTCGCGGTCGGCGCGCAGTTCAACCTGCCCTATATCCACGTCGTCGTGAACAATTCCTATCTCGGCCTGATCCGCCAGGCTCAGCGCGGCTTCGACATGGACTATCACGTCCAGCTCTCGTTCGAGAACGTCAATGCGCCGGAGCTCAATGGATACGGCGTCGACCATGTCGCGGTCGCCGAAGGCCTCGGCTGCAAGGCGATCCGCGTCACCGACCCCAAGGACGCGCAAGCCGCGTTCGCGACTGCGCGGGAATTGATGACCAAGCATCGTGTGCCGGTCGTCGTCGAGTTCATCCTCGAACGCGTCACCAACATCGCGATGGGCACCGAGATCGACAACATCGTCGAATTCGAAGAGGTGCTGGATCTGCCACTCGATGAGGTCGGCACCACCCGCGTGCTGCAGCCGGCGGAATAGGGGAGAAGCATCATGCCGAAATTCGCGGCCAACCTCACCATGCTCTTCAACGAGATGCCATTCCTCGACCGTTTCGCAGCGGCGAAGGCAGCAGGCTTCTCCGGGGTCGAATATCTCTTCCCCTATGATTTCGACAAGGCGCAGCTGCGCGAGCAGCTCGAAGCTCACGGGCTGACGCAGGTGCTGCACAATCTGCCGGCAGGCAATTGGGCCGGCGGCGAGCGCGGCATCGCGATCCTGCCTGATCGCGCCGCTGAATTTCGCGACGGTGTGTTCCGCGCCATCGACTACGCCAGGGCGATCGACTGCGAGCAGCTCAACTGCCTCGTGGGTATCGCGCCCGTCGATGCTGATCCGCGCGAGCTTCAGGAGACGCTGGTGGGGAATCTGCGCTTTGCGGCCTCGACGCTGGCGCGCGAAAACATCAAGCTGCTGGTGGAGCCGATCAACACGCTCGACATTCCCGGCTTCTTCCTCAACGGCACCGAGCAGGCAGTGCAGTTGATCTCGGAAGTGCGGTCGAACAATCTGTTCATCCAGTACGACATCTATCACATGCAGATCATGGAGGGCGATCTCGCCCGCACCATGCAGGAGTATCTGTCGCAAATCGCCCACGTCCAGCTCGCTGACAATCCCGGCCGCAACGAGCCGGGCACAGGCGAGATCAACTATCCCTTCCTGTTCCGCCACCTCGACGCGATCGGTTATCGCGGCTGGATCGGCTGCGAATACAGGCCTCGCACCACGACGCTGGAGGGGCTTTCGTGGCACGCCGCGCAGACGTTCGAGACCTGAGGAAAATTAGACATGCTCGATATCGGCTTCATCGGACTTGGCACCATGGGACGGCCGATGGCCGGCCATCTTCTGGCCGCGGGCCATCGCGTGCTCCTGCACGACGTTGCGCCGGTCGCGCCTGATCTGATTGCCGCGGGTGGCATCGCCTGCAAGTCGGCCAAGCAGGTCGCGGAAGAGGCCGATGTGGTCATCATCATGGTGCCGGATACGCCGCATGTCGAAGCGGTGCTGTTCGGCAAGGATGGCGTTGCGAACGGCATCTCGAAAGGCAAGATCGTCGTCGACATGAGCTCGATCTCGCCGCTGGCGACGAAGGAGTTCGCCAGGAAGATCGAGGCGCTGGGGGCCGACTATCTCGACGCGCCGGTGTCTGGCGGGGAGGTCGGCGCCAAGGCGGCGAGCCTCACCATCATGGTCGGCGGGCCGGAGCGGGCGTTCAACACCATGAAGCCGGTCTTCGACAAGATGGGCAAGAACGTCACCCGCGTCGGCGCCAATGGCGACGGGCAGACCACGAAGGTCGCCAACCAGATCATCGTCGCTCTGACGATCGAAGCGGTGAGCGAGGCGCTGCTGTTCGCCTCCAAGGCCGGTGCGAACCCGGCGCTGGTGCGGCAGGCGCTCATGGGCGGCTTTGCCTCCTCGCGCATCCTCGAAGTGCATGGCGAGCGCATGGTGAAGCGCAATTTCGATCCGGGCTTCCGCATCGAGCTGCATCAGAAGGATCTCAATCTGGCGCTCGAAGGCGCGCGCACGCTCGGCCTGTCGTTGCCGAGCACGGCGGTGGCGCAGCAATTGTTCTCGGCCTGCACCGCGCATGGCGGCAAGGGCTGGGATCATTCCGCGATGGTACGGGCCCTGGAACTGATGGCGGGCCACGAGATCGCGGCAGCCTGAACTGTTACGCCGGAACAGTCTTCAGTTTTGAGGCGTCTTTGAACGCGGGAACCGGAACAATGCTCCCGCGTCGCGGTTGAAGGCGCACAACAATCACTGGAGGCTTTCGATGAAGACCCGTCTTGCGATTTCGTTGGTTGCCGCGTCGCTTCTGGCGTCGAGTGCAGCCTTTGCCCAGTCGACGACCGAACAGGGCGCCAGGGACGGCGCACGTGCGGGTGGCGACATCGGCGGACCGATCGGTGCGATGGTCGGCGGCACCGTTGGTGCGGCCGTCGGTGCCGGCCTGGAAATTCCTAACGCAATTCTGGGCGGGATCCCGCGGAGTGACTCTGTGGTGGTCGAGGAGCGCGTCGTGGTTGGTGAGCCGCTGCCGCCGACCGTGGTGCTCCGCCCCGTCCCGAATTACACCGAGTATCGCTATGCGGTGGTGAACGATCGCCGCGTGATCGTCGAGCCGCGCACGCGTCGCGTGGTCAAGATCATCGACTGATCGACGCCGACCCTCGGCGAGAAGAGCAAAAGGGCCCTGCGGAGTTCTACTCCGCGGGGCCTTCGCTTGCTGCAGAGGCGCTTTGGCGAAAGCGGGTCATCGCCCAATCGGTGACCGCCGCGAGCGCAAAGCCGGCGCTGGCGGTGAGTGCGTCGACCAGAAAATCCTCCAGCCGGGCGTGGCGTCCGGGTGCCCAAAATTGCATCAGCTCGAGCACGCCAATCAGGACGACCGCGGCCCCCGCGCACAGAACGCGCCGCTGCGGATAGGCCAGGCCGAAAGCCAGTCCTACCAGGATGAAGGCGAGCGCATGCTCGCCGTCCTGGCCGAGGTCGGAGTGTGGCCGCAGGCCGGGGGGACCGAGGGTGGCGAAAGTCACGGCGGCGGCGAGGAACCAGGCAAAGGAACGTATCAAAATGGACATCCGGTTCGCTTAGCACGGATCGGCAGCGGACCGGTACCGTCCTTCCATCAGATCGGCGTGTAGTTAATGACGAAAAATTAAAGCGGCTCGCGCACGCCAAGCCCTTGCATGAAGCGTTCCCGGATCTGCACGGGATCGCGCCTTGTGGCGCCGACGCCGGGCTTGTCGTCGATGCGGACCGCGATCAGGCTCGGCGCGGTGGCGGACATTGCCGCCTCGACCAGGCGCTCGAAATCCTCCTCGTCCGCGGCCCATGCGCTCCTCGCAAGGCCGGAGCCTGCCGCGATGGCTACGATGTCCGCGACGCTGGCCGCGGGCGTCGGCTGTGCCCCGGTAATCTGGTAGATGCCGTTGTCCATCACGATCATGATCAGGTTCTTCGGCTTCAACGTCGCGATCGTCGAGAGCGCGCCGAGCTGCATCAACAGCGAGCCGTCGCCTTCGAGCGCGAAGACGCGGCGGTCGGGCTGCGCCAGCGCGACGCCGAGCGCGATCGGGAAGGCGAGGCCCATGCTGCCCAACATGTAGAAATTCTGCGGGCGGTGGCCGGCGGCCCAGAGGTCGAAATTGGTGTTGCCGATGCCGCCGATCACGGCCTCCTCGTGCTTGAGCTTGCCGATCAGGCGCGAGGTCACGTCGAAGCGGTTCATCACCTTCGTGTTGCGATTGTCCATGGCTCGCCTCACTTGTCGAAGACCTTGCCGCCGGTGAGCAGCGGGTTGAGGATCAGCGCTACCGGCGCCTGCGTGGTGACGGCCTGCTTGATCGAGCGGTCGGCGATGAATTCGAGCTCGTCGAGCCGGGTGATGGTGTGATGCTCCAGCGCCAGCGAATCCAGCACCGGCCGCATGGTGCGGCAGACCAGCGACTGGCCGTAGTTGAACTCGCCGAGCGTCCCGCGCTCGGACACGAACATGATCAGCGGGATCTGGTAGGGCACCGCGAGCGAGGCGAGCACGTTGGCGAGCGTGGCAAAACCGGAGGTCTGCATCAGCACCGCACCGCGCCGGCCGCCCATCCAGGCGCCGGAGACGATGCCGACGGCTTCCTCCTCGCGCGCGGTGGCGAAGGTGGTGAAGAACGGATCGGCGTGCAGGTTCTTGATCAGCGGTGTCAGCACGCGGTCGGGCACGTAAGGGACGAGGCTGATCTCATTCCGCTTCAGGGTCTGCAGGACGATGTCGTGCCAGCTGCTGTCGCCCGCCGCCGGCGTCGCCTGCCGTTCCGCAACCGCCATCGCGTCCTCCCTTGGCTTATTTTCTCGAGCCGCGCATGCTTCTTGGTTCTGGCCGTCGCGGCGATCCGAACTTGACGGAGCGGGTGGGATTGTCAACATGTCCGGGCCGGCACCGTGATCTGCGCCAGACGGCCTGCCGAGGCCGGCACCGCCGTGCAATAAGCGGCGACAATGAGAAAACGGGAGGGGGCACGGACGGGCGCGCATGGCGCTGACCTTGCGGATCTCCATCGATAGCCGGAAGGGTCCTGATGTCCGTCAACAGCAAGCGCGTTTTCTACGTCAAATATTTGGCCAATCCGATCTATATCGACATCCTGAAGGCGCGGCCTGACGTCCGGCTCGATCGCATCGAGAACGAAAGCCCCGAGGACTTCTACGCGCCGATCATGAGCGCGGCGCATGTCTACCAGATCGGCGCCGCCCGGGACGAACTCGCCCCGCATTTCCATGTCGATGCCGCCTTGCTGAAACGCACGCCGAACCTGCTGCTGGTCTCCAGCAATGGCGCGGGCTTCGACCCCGTCGATGTCGAGGCCTGCACCGACGCGGGCGTGCTGGTCGTCAACCAGTCCGGCGGCAATGCCCATTCGGTTGCCGAGCACGCGCTGGCGATGATGCTGACGCTGTCCAAGCGCATCATCCAGTCCGATCGCAAGCTTCGCCGGGAAGCCAACGTCAACCGCAACGATCTGGTCGGAAACGAGGTCGAACACAAGACCGTCGGCATCATCGGCCTCGGCAATGTCGGCCGCCGCATCGCCGCGCTGTGCAAGGGCCTGCTCGGCATGAAGGTGCTGGCCTACGACCCGTATTTGTCGGCCGAAGTGATGGCCGAGCGCGGCGGCGAGAAGGTCGAACTCGACGAGCTGTTGCGCCGTGCCGATTTCGTCTCGATCTCCTGCCCGCTCGACAAGGGCAGCCGCAACATGATCAGCACGCGCGAGTTTGGGCTGATGCAGCCGCATGCGTATTTCATCACCACGGCGCGCGGCTTCATCCACGACGAGGATGCGCTGCTCCAGGCGCTGCGCGACAAGCGTATCGCGGGTGCTGGCCTCGACGTCTGGTCCAAGGAACCGCCGCCGCCCGAGCACCCGCTGCTCCAGTTCGACAACGTGCTGGCGAGCCCCCATACCGCAGGTGTGACCATCGAGGCGCGCCAGAACATGGGCCGCATCGCCGCCGAGCAGGTCCTGGACACGCTCGACGGCAAGCGCCCGCCGCGCATCATCAATCCCGAGGTCTGGCCGCGCTATGCGGAGCGCTTCAAGCAGGCGTTCGGCGTGATGCCGGGGTAACAGCCAGATTGTCATTCCGGGGATAACGGCGCGGCGAGGAATGGCCCGACCTTGATCCGCATCAAAATCTCCTGTCCCGGTCCGGCTTAAATGGGATTAGAATGCCGCCGGGGGGCGCAGGAGGTCCCATGTCTATCTATGTCGTCAGGTTCATGAAGAACGTGCTCGGCGAGTACGGCCGGCAGAGCGAGGTTTGCCAGGGTACGCTGGAAATCGACGCCGCCGATGAGAACGAGGCCAGGGAGCGGGCTAAGGCTAGGTTCTGCAAGGACCAGGCGCTGCATCACTGGTCCCTGCATGCCGACCGCATCCATGTGAAACCGGCTGATTTTCCGTCGTGAGGCCTATTGCTTGAGCATGATATTTCGGAAAACCACTGCACTTTTCCGGATCATGCTCTAGCGGCCCGGCGCCGTCACCGGTGGAGGCGCCGTCGACCCGGCACCGAGCGATCGCTGCACCATGACGGTGTCGGACCAGCGGCCATGGCGATAGGCCACGCCGCTGAGCAGGCCGGCGCGCGCGAAGCCGAACCGCTCGTGCAGCGCCAGTGAGGGCACGTTGTCGGCATCGATATAGCCGATCATCTGGCGGAAGCCGGCAGCCGCACAAGCATCGATCAATTCCTGCAACAGCAGCCGTCCGACCCCACGGCCGAGCTGTTCGTGGTGGACGTAGATCGAATGCTTGGCCGTGTAACGATAAGCCGGACGCTTGCGGAACAGCACCGCATAGGCATAGCCGACCACTCCGCCGCGTAAGGTTGCGACCAGATGCGGCAGGCGGCTCTGCTTGAGGTTCTTGCGCCGGTCGCGCAGATCGTCCGGCTCGGGCGCGCCGGCTCCCTCGACCTCGCGCGCCACGCCATTGCGGACGTGATGGCGGTAGATCGCCAGCATCGCCTCGACATCGCTCTCGCGCGACGGCCGGACCCAAACCTGTTCGTCGCTTGCGCGCGCAAACGTTTCGTTCATCGGCACCTACTCGGCAACGACGTAAGTATAGAGCCCGATGCGCCCCTGGGCATCGATCTCCTTGTAGACGCCCTGGATTTCCACATCGAAGCCCGGGAAATTGTTGAAGCAGGCTTCGAACATCTTGAGATAATCGACCATGGGCTTCGCCCGTTCCGTCAGCCGCTCGCCGGGCACGATGGTGGCGATGCCGGGGGGATAGACCACAAAGGGTGTGGTCGCGATGCGGCCCGCGATCGCCTCGATCGGGAGGTAGTCGACATCGTTCTTGAACAGATAGCGGGCGGCATCGCGCGGCGACATCGCAATCTCCGGCATGTGCTCCGGCATGAACTGTCGCGCCTGGAGCGTGCTGACATCGGCCGCGCGGAAGAAGCGGTGCATCTCGCCGCAGAGATCGCGCAAGCGTACGCCGGCATATCGCGCCTGCCGCCGCTGGTAGAACTCCGGAATGGCGTCGGCCAGCAACGCGTTGTCGTCGTGGAGCCTCTTGAACGCGACGAGGCCGGAGATCAGCGTGCCGGCCTTGCTGGCTTCGACGCCGGGCGTGAGCAGGAAGAGCAGGGAGTTGAGGTCGTTCTTCTCCGGCACGATGCGGTTCTCGCGCAGATATTGCGCGACGACCGGTGCGGGAATGCCGTGCTCGGCATAGGCGCCGGTGGTGCGGTCGAATCCGGGTGTCAGCAGGGTCAGCTTGTTCGGATCAGTCATGGCAAAACCTTCCGTGAGGTCGGGAAAGCCATGCCAGTTCGTATCGGGCGAGAGCTGCCACAGCGCGGCATTGGTGGCGAGTTCATCGGTGGAGAGGGTTTCCCAGGCAACGTTGTGCGCGGCACCGGGGCGGCCGACATCGGGAATGGCGACGCGGTCGGGAACGAAGGGTTCGAAGAACCAGCGCCGGTCCGGGTTCTGCTCCTTCTCCTCAAACTCCCGGCGCATCGCGCGGATCTTCTTGCGAAGCTCGATGCCGAGGCGGATCGTGTCGTCCCACAGCACCTCGCCGGAGCGGCCCTTCATCATCTGGGCGCCGACGTCGAGCGAGGCGAACAGCGGATAGAACGGTGATGTGGAGGCGTGCTGCATGAAGCTTTCGTTGAAGCGGCGGTGCTCGACGCGCCGCTTCTGGCCGCGGATATGGCGGTCCTTGATGTGGATCTGGGAGGCCTGCGAAAAGCTCGCAAGCTGTTTGTGGGTCGACTGCGTCGCGATGATGCCCGGTGCTTCCGGGGGAAGGTTCGTCAGCCCCATGGCGAAACGCCCGGCATAGAGCGGATGGAATTTCATGAATCCTGCCCAGGCCTCGTCGAACAGGATGTATTCGCAGAGATGGCCGATGCGCTTCAGGATCATCTCGGCGCTGTGGATCGTCCCGTCATAGGTGCACTGCTCAACGACGGCGACGCGGAACGGCCGCTCCTTGCGCCAGGCCTCCTTGTCCGTGACCAGCGGATGATTGCGGATCGCTTCGCGCAGCGCTTTCTCGTCGAGCACGTCCCATCGCATAGGACCGATCAGGCCCCAGGAATTGCGAATGGTCGGCACGTAGACCGGAACGCCGCCGTTGATCATCAGGGCGCCGTGATGGGCGGCCTTGTGATTGTTGCGGTCGAACAGCACGAGGTCGCCGTCGGTGACGAGGGCGCCGAGCGCGACCTTGTTCGAGGTCGAGGTGCCGTTGAGCACGAAATAGGTCTTCTCTGCGCCGAAGATCGCTGCTGCTTCCTTCTGTGCTTTCAGCGCAGGGCCCTCATGGGTGAGGAGGTCGCCGAGATCGAGCACGGAATTGTCGAGGTCGTCGCGGAACACGGATTCGCCGAGATGCTCGACGAAGACCCGGCCGATCGGGCTGCGGTTGTAGAACACGCCGCCATTGTGGCCCGGGCAGGTCCAGAGCTGGTTTCCCTCTTCGGCATAGTCGACGAGGGCGCCGAAGAACGGCGTCTTCAGCGTCTCGGCGTACTGCTTGAGCCGGCTGATCAGATTCTTGGCGATGAAGGGCGGGGTTTCCTCGGAGAGGAAGACATAGCCGTCGATGAAGTCGAGCACCTCGACCGGCAGGTCCTCGAAGCGCTTGCGCCGGATCAGGAGGATGATCGGGAAATCGAGGCCGCGGCGCCGCATCAGATTGATCAGGGCCGACGTCTTGCCTTCCAATCCCTTCTTGCCCCAGTCCACCACCATGCAGCCGATTGCGGCATCGGTCTGCACTGCCATCTCGGCATCTTCCAGCTTGCGGGCCCGGACCACCTCGAAACCGGAGCGCTGGATCTCCTCGATGATCTGGTTGAAACGAATGCCCTCAAGGTCATCGGTATCGAACGCGGGTGCGGCGAACAGGAAGTTGAAGCGCTTGAAATAGTCCATGGTCTGTCCCGAATGTGCAGAAGATACAGCTCTGTGCACATTCGATGACACCTGGATGACAGGCCTCGAGTGCCGCGGCAAGATTGGACCGGCCGCTTCACTCCAGCAGCTTGTCCAGCGTGATCGGGAAGCGCCGGATGCGCTTGCCGGTGGCGTGATAGACCGCATTCGCAATTGCTGCAGGCACGCCGACGATGCCGATCTCTCCGAGCCCCTTGATACCAAGCTTGTTGATCCGCTCGTCCGGTTCGTCGACGAAAATGACATTGATGTCGTGAATGTCGGCATTTACGGGAATGTGGTACTCGGCGATGTTCGCGTTCATGATACGGCCGAAGCGGTGATCCATCTGCGTTTCCTCGTGAAGCGCCATTCCGATCCCCCAGACCACGCTGCCCATGATCTGGCTGCGGCCGGTCTTCGTGTTCAGGATGCGGCCGGCAGCAACCGCGCTCACGACCCGCGTCACGCGGATCACGCCGAGTTCCTCGTCGACCGTCACTTCGGCGAAAACCGCCGAATGCGTATTGCGGGCGTGCGATTTGTCCTCGGCGAACTCGTTCAGCTTCTCCTTCTCGATCCGTTCGAGGTTGCTGTGACGCATGACGTCGGCAATAGAGACAGCAGCCGCGTTCTTGCCATTACTCGCGATCATGCCGTTGGCCAAGGTGACATTGTGCGTGTCGATGTCAGCCAGCGGAGAATCCGGCATCGCCTTCGCAAGCCGCGCGAGCTCCTGGCGAATATCTTCGGCTGCTGCCAACACGGCGTGCGCGCTGGATGCCGCCATCCAGGAGCCGCCTTCGACGGGAGCTTGCGGCAAGGTCGAATCGGCGAGCCGCACGCTGATGTTCTCGATAGGCAACCCGAGGGCATCTGCCGCCACCTGCGCCACGATGGTATATGTGCCCGTCCCGATGTCGGACGCGGCGCAGGAGACCTCGGCATGGCCGTTGGCCGTCAGCACGATGCGGACGGCGACGGGCATCTGCAGTGCTTCCCAAACTCCCGTCGCCATGCCCCAGCCGACGAGTTCCTTGCCGTCGCGCATGGAGCGGGGTGTGGGATCGCGGCGGCTCCAGCCGAACGCTTCGGCGCCTCGGGCGTAGCATTCGCGCAGCTGCTTGCTGGTATAGGGCAGGTCTTCGCTCTGGTCGCGATCCGAGTAGCATTTCAGCCGCAGCTCGAGCGGATCCAGCTTGAGCGCTACCGCCAATTCGTCCATGGCGCACTCGAGCGCACAAACGCCCGTTGCTGCGCCCGGTGCCCGCATATCGCACGGCGTTGCAACGTCGAGATCGACCAGCTTGTGGGAAAAGTAGGTGTTCGGGCTCTTGTAGAGCTGCTCGGCCCAGCCCGTGTCGTTGCGCGAGAAATCCTCGTAGCGTGAGGTCATCGCGATAGCTTCGTGGGTGATGGCATCAAGCGTGCCGTCCGGACCTGCCCCGAGCGCAACGCGTTCGATGGTCATGGGACGATAGCCCAGGCCGTACATCTGCTGCCGCGTCAGCACGACGCGAACCGAACGCTTGAGCGCGAGCGAGGCCATCGTCGCCAGCACGACCTGGTACTGCGGCCGCAGGCCAGAACCGAAGGCGCCACCGACATAGGGCGAAAGTACGCGAATCTCGTCGGGCTTCTTGCCGAACACGCTGCAGAGATATTTCTGCACGTTCTGAACGCCTTGCGTCTTGTCGTAGACCGTGAGCCTGCCGTCATCCCAGACCGTCGTCGTCGCAAAGAGCTCCATCGGATTGTGATGCTCGGTCGGAAGGAGGTAGTCCGCCTCGTGCCGCAAGCCGGTGGCGGCAAGCGCTGCCTTGGCGTCGCCGCGCGGCTTGTGCGGCTTGTCCATCTCGTTGGCACTGCCACGTTCGGCCTCGAGGTCGGTCACGAACTCATCCTGTTCGTAGTCGATCCGCACGAGCGTAGCGGCGAACTTCGCGGTTTCCCATTCCTCGGCAAGGACGAGCGCAATCGGCTGTCCGTTGAACTTGATCCTGTCGTCGTAAAGCGGCCGGAACGGCGAACCCTCAGGAGCCACTTCGTCCTTCCAGGCGTCGTCCTTGTCCGCGAGGGGGGGACGATTGGCGTGCGTGAGCACGTCGAGAACTCCGGCTACTTTCAGCGCCTCGTCAGTGTCGATCCGCACGATGCGACCGCGCGGGATGGAGGCTTCCACCACGAAGCCATGGACCAAGCCGTTGGCGCTGAATTCGCCGGCGTACTTCGCGGCTCCGGTGACCTTGGCCCGGCCGTCGACGCGCGACGTTGCTGTTCCGACATAGGCGTTCATCCGGCCCTCATGCGATCTTCTTGTGAGCTTGTGATTGCGGCGTGGCACTCGCGGCCTGCATCAGCGTTCGCACGATGGCGCGACGGGCCAGCTCGATCTTGAATCCATTATGGGAACCGGCAGTCGCACCCTGCAGCAGCAGGTCGGCGGCGTGTCCGAAATGGTCCGGTGTAGCCGCCTTGCCCCGCAATGCCGCTTCGGCCTCGAGGCTTCGCCAGGGCTTGTGGGCCACACCGCCGAGCGCCAGGCGCGCTTCGCTGATCGCGTTGCCCTCCAGTTCGAGCGCGGCTGCGACCGAGACCAAGGCGAAGGCATAGGACAGCCGGTCGCGGATTTTCAGATAGCTGTAGTTTCGGACGAATGTCTGCGGCGGCAGCTCGATTGCCGTAATGATCTCGCCGCTGCCGAGATTCGTATCGAGATGAGGCTTGTCGCCCGGAAGCCGGTGGAAATCCGTCAACGCGATGCTGCGCTGACCCGAGGGGCCTGCGATGTGGACCAGCGCGCCGAGCGCGGCCAGTGCCACGCTCATGTCGGATGGATTCGTCGCGATGCAAAATTGGCTGGTGCCGAGGATTGCATGGTTGCGATTGAGGCCATCCATCGCCGAGCAGCCCGTGCCAGGGCTCCGCTTGCTGCAAGGTGTCGTGGTGTCATAGAAGTAGGCGCAGCGCGTTCGTTGCATCAGATTGCCGCCGACCGAGGCCATGTTGCGCAGTTGCGCGGAGGCACCGGCCAGGATGGCGCTGGCGAGGAGGGGGTAGCGCTGCTCGATAAAGGGATGGTAGGCGAGGTCCGAATTCGGGACCAAGGCGCCGATGCGCAGACCGCCGCCGGCGGTCTCCTCGATGGCGCGGAGCGGCAGGCGGGAGATGTCGATGAGCCGCGAGGGCCGTTCGACATTCTCCTTCATCAGATCGATCAGGTTGGTGCCGCCGGCAATCAGCTTCGCGCCGGGATCGGCGGTGAGCAGGCGAATGGCGTCGGCAACGTCGCTTGCGCGGGAATAATCGAAATTGTTCATGACCGGCTCATTGCTTGCTCGATCGCAGCCACGATGTTGGGATAGGCGCCACAGCGGCAGAGGTTTCCGCTCATGAGCTCCCGGATCTCGTCGGCATCTCGCGCACGACCTTCGGCCAACAGGCCGGCGGCCGAGCAAATCTGTCCCGGCGTGCAATAGCCGCACTGAAAGGCATCGTGGTCGATGAAGGCCTGCTGCAGGGGATGCAGCGTGCCGTCCCTGGCCAAACCCTCGATGGTCGTGATCTCGGCGCCATCCTTCATGACCGCGAGGGTCAGGCAGGAATTGACCCGTCTTCCGTCGACCAGCACGGTACATGCGCCGCATTGGCCGTGATCGCAGCCCTTTTTTGTGCCCGTCAACTCCAGACGGTCACGCAGCGCATCGAGCAGCGTGGTCCACGGCACGATCTCGAGCGCGCGCCTTTCGCCATTGACGACGAGGTTGATCGGAATGGGTTCGGGGATCGTCGTGTCGGCCATATGCTATTTCCCTGCGGAAAGGCCGAGCTGGGCAAAATGTGGGAGTGACGCACGCATCCGCTGCCGCCGCTGGCCGATAGCGCCCAACGGATGACGCGGTGCTTGGTTCCAGACCGATTCTTCGGCCGGATGGCGAGGTCAGCGCTTGGCTGGGAGAGCCTCGGGCTGGAGTTTGAGTCGGAGGGGAGTGAGTTGGCCGCGTAAAGGCGGCTATATCTCCTTGCGATGCCGGCTGCCAAGAGCGGTTTCGATGGTCTCGGGCCGCTCGATGCGTTCGATCAGCATGTCGATGCGGTCGCCGCCCCAGAACAACTCGCCGTTGAATACCATGGTGGGAACGCCGAACACGCCGAGTGCCTCGGCCTCATCGATGATGCGATCGTGCTCGGCGCGTGCGGAGCCGTTGACATAGGCCTCGAACTCGACGGACGAGCCGCCGCACGATGTGATGATATCCGCGATCGCGGCGAGGTCGTCGATCTCCAGCTCATGGCTCCAGAATTTGCGAAACACCGTGTCGTGATAGGGCCGGAAGAAGCCGTGATGTTGGGCGAACAGCATGCCAACGCTGGAATAGAAAGCGTCGTAAATCCGCCGTGGTCCTTTCATGACGAGCCCCTGCACATTGGCGAAGCGCCGCGCGTCCATATAGGCGTAGCGGACCTTGCGCCAGAAATGCGGCGTGCGCTCCTCGACCGTTCCCATGAATTCGGCGACGCGCAGCGTATAGGGCAGCCATTCCAGCTCGACACCTTGCGTTGCTTCGAGCGAGAACAGCCGCTTGTTGGCGACGAACGCGTAGGGACTCTTGTAGTCGGTATAGATGCGCACAAGTGGCTTGGGCACTGCGAGTTCCTCTATGCTTTCGTCAGCCGGTACTGCCCCAGATCCGGGTCATGCGTCATGCGCCAATAATCCACGAACCGCCAGGGCATGGCCGAAAACACGCGTCCGCTCGCGTTGCGATAGTAGGTGCTCATGCCCGGATGGGTCCAGATCATGGTCTCGTGCTCGGCATCGACCTTGCGGACGTAATCGTCGAGCACGTCCGGGCGGACATCGATCGCTTCGACGTCTTGCTCGATCATCTCGGCGAGACACGCCGAGATGTAGCGGCTCTGGCATTCCGACTGGAAGATGACGCTGCCGCCATGCGCAGGGCCGGAGTTCGGGCCGAGCATGCAGAAGAAGTTGGGGAAATCAGGTACGGTGAGACCGAGGAAGGCGGTCGGATTGTCGTGGCCCCAGGCTTCGCGCAGATCCTTGCCGTCGCGTCCGCTGATGTTGAGGCGCGCCGCCATCTCCGTCACCTTGAAGCCGGTGGCGACCACGATGATGTCGGCGGGACGGTGCTGGCCGTCGGCGGTGACGATGCCGGTCTCGTCGAAATGATCGATCGCGTCGGTGACGAGTTCGACATTGTCCCGCCTCAAGGTCTTGAACCAGTTGTTGTCGAGCAAAATGCGCTTGCCGTAGGGTGGATAGGTCGGCACGCATTTCTCGATCAGGTCCGGCCGGCCCTGTAGTTCCGACAGGATGAAGTCGGTCAGCTCCTGGCGGTGCCGGTCGTTGCCCTTGTTGACGGCCCGCTCGGGATGCGGCCAGGCCGGGTCCTTGCGCAGGAAAGGCAGCAAGCCGTCGCCATAGCGCCAGAACATGTTGAAGCGGTACCACTGCACATAGAACGGCAGATGCACCAGCAGCCAGCGCGCGCCCTCGCTGATCGGATCGGCATAGCCCTTCACAGGCCGCGCCCATTGCGCGCTGCGCTGATAGACCGTGACCGAGGCGACGCGGTCCGCGATCGACGGCACCAGCTGCATCGAGGTCGCGCCGGTGCCGATCACGGCGACATGCTTGCCGTCGATGTCGATGTCATCGGACCACAGCGCCGAATGCAGGATCGTTCCCTTGAACTCGTCCTCGCCCTTGAACCGGGCACGGGAGGGGTCGTTGAGCTGGCCGATGGCCGAGACCAATGCGGTGGATTCGAAGATCTCTTCGCCGTTGCTGGTTTTGAGCGTCGAGATCCAGCGCCGCTTGCTTTCGTCCCAGCGCGACGAGGTGAGTTCGGTGTTGACGCGCAGATGCTTGCGGATGCCGTATTCCTCCGCGACCTTTTGGAGATAGCCGAGCAACTCCTCGCGCTGGCAGAAGTAGCGGGTCCATGCATTCCCCGAGCCGAAGGAATAGGAATAGGAGTGGTTTGGCGTGTCGACGCCGCAGCCGGGATAGCGGTTGATCCACCAGGTGCCGCCGAGCTCGGCGTTCTTCTCGACGATGGTGTAGGGGATGCCGAGATGGCCGAGCGCAACGCCGAGCGCGATGGCGCAGACGCCGGCACCGACGATCAGCACGTGCTGCTCGGCGAGTTTGTCGTTCGACGGCTGCTTGGTCCAGCGCGGCTCGCGCGACACAAAACCCATCTCCTCGCGCATCAGCGGAGCATACTCCGGCGCGACGTTCTCGCCGAGGCAGGCGCGCATCATCTTCAAGAGCAGCTCTTCGCCGGGATCGGCGATGACAGGCTTCGGCGTGCCATCGGCAAAGAGTCTGACGACAGCGGCCCGGATTTCGTCCTGGATCTCTTGCGGCACGCCGGCTTGGGGATCGGGGATCAGGCGGATATCGCGTTTGGGCAAGTATGGCGGCGCGAGCCATTTCTCATCGCCCGTCATGTGCACCAGCACCATCAGGAGGCAGCGGATGTCGCCTTCCGCGA
Source organism: Bradyrhizobium sp. MOS003 (assembly GCF_003020125.1). GTDB lineage: Bacteria > Pseudomonadota > Alphaproteobacteria > Rhizobiales > Xanthobacteraceae > Bradyrhizobium. Next base: position 589,678 of record NZ_PYFW01000003.1, read on the forward strand.
TGGTCGAGGCAAGGTCGAGCGGCCTGTGCGGAGCTTCGATCTTCATGGCGTATCCTGGTCTCCGGACGTGGTGAAGAGGCCGCGCGTCATCAGTTTGCGATAGGCGGAAATGACGTGATCGGGGACGGCGGTGACGCCGCCGGCCGAATAGGAGTAGCGGCGGCTGAGATAGCCGCGCGCGCCCATCAGCATGTGAACGATCGCCTCGAACTCCTCGTCGCTGTAATCCGCGATCGCGCCTGCGCCTCGCGCACGACGCAAAATGCGGACATAGGCGACCGAGATGTTGTCGAGATGCTTCTGATAACCGATCGGTGCGAAGAACTCGGCCTCGTTGAGGATGCGCAAGAACTCCGGCACCTCGCGGATGAAGTCGAAGAAGGCGGAGAAGCGTGAAATTTCCTGCCGCGCCGCATCCGCGGTGCCGGTGCGGGCGCGGATGAAACCCACCATGTCGAGGCCGATCTTCGGCAGCAACTGGTCGAGCAGCTCCTGGCGGTTCTCGAAATGATTGTAGAAGGTGCCTTGCGCGACGCCGGCCTGCTCGGTGATGCGGGCGACGGAGGCTTCGGCATAGCCATGCTTGCCGACGACCTTGGTGGCGGCCTCGAAGATCTTCTGCTTGGTCCAGGCGTTGCGCTCGACGCGGTTGAGTTTTGTGACTTTCGCGGTGGCTGGGCCTTGCGTCATGCCACGGTCTCCAATTCGGCGCGCAGCACGCGCTTGAGAATTTTTCCGGATGGGTTGCGCGGAAGGCTGTCGCGGATGACCAGCTGTTTCGGCACTTTGAAGCTCGCGAGCCGGGCGCGACAATGCTCGGTGAGGGCAGGGAACTCCAGGCTGGTACCTTCCGCCAGCACGACGATCGCGACCGGCCGCTCGCCCCAGCGGGCGTCGTGCAGACCGATCACGGCGACCTCGCGCACCCCAGATAGCTCGTAGATGACGCGTTCGACCTCGGAGGAGGCGATGTTCTCCCCGCCGGAGATGATCATGTCCTTCTTGCGGTCGGTGAGGTACAGGAAGCCGTCTTCGTCGAGATAGCCGACGTCGCCGCTGCGGAACCAGTCGCCGAAGAAGGCGGCGGCCGTCTTGTCCGGATCCTTCCAGTAGCCGCGCGTGATCTTCGGGCCGCGCAGGCAGATCTCGCCGTCGACGTTGGCCGGCAACGTGGCGCCGTCCTCGTCGCGGATCTCGATCTCGACATGGGCGATGGCGCGCCCGGTCGAGCCGATCTTCTCGATCTCGCGACCGGCCTCCATGAAGGTATCGCCGCCGACGGTCTCGGTGAGGCCATAGGCATCGATGTAGCGCGCATTGTGGAAATATTCCGAGAAGGAGCGGATGCGCAGCTCCGGCGTCTTCTCGCCGCCGCCGATCGCCCATTGCAGGCTGGAGACGTCGTAGCGATCACGCGTCGGGCAGGTGAGCATCGCACTGGTCATGACAGGTGCGAACCAGGCGGCGTTGAGCTTGTCCTCGGCAATCGCCGCAAGCGCGCTCTCCGGCTCGAAATTGCGTTCGATGCGGATGAAGCCGCCATGCCAGAGCACGGCGATGCCGGGCAAATCGAGCGCGCCAACGTGATAGAGCGGGCCGACGACGAGCAGGCGCGTCTCGGCGCTGAGGCCGAGCGCGATCGTCTGGTCGGCGGACTTCCAGTAGAAATTATCGTATGTGAGCATCACCCCCTTGGGGCGGTCGGTCGTGCCCGAGGTATACATCAGCCGCATCAGGTCGGATGGTGCGCGGACATGCATCAGCGCGGGCGGCGCATCGCCTGCAAGACGCGTAAGACTCTGCTGCGCGGCCTCGTCGAGCACGACAATTCTTGTGCCCGCGGCATTCGCGGCCAATTCCTCGTCGACGATCAGAAGCCGTGCGCCGGAATTGCTGGTGATGTAGGCGACCTCGTCGCGAGAGAGGCGGAAGTTGATCGGCAAGAACACCGCGCCGAGATGGCTGGTGGCGAAGACGACCTCCAGGAATGCGGCGCTATTCTTCATCAGCACCGCCACGACATCGCCGGCGCCGATGCCCTGCGCGGCGAGCCAGCCTGCCACCGTCCGGACACGCACATCGAACGTCGCGTAGGAAAGCTCCTCGCCGCGATATTTCAGCGCAGGCCGGTCCGGCGAGCGCCGGGCATGAAAGGCGATGAAGCTCGAAAGATTGATCATTGCGCGGATTTTGGGCCGCTTGCGGCCTCGTTGCCTACTCGATGAATTCTGACTCGTAATTCATCTTTGGCTTGACGTCACCCCCCACCCTCTGAAATCCTTGAGGCTACGGAGACGACACGATCTCCGACAGGGATTTGGAAACGCCGACCCGACAGAGGGAGGGGAAAATGACGAGAACCCGCACGCCGGGCATCAGCCGCCGTTCAACGCTGGCGCTGATGGGCGCCGGTGCGATGAGTGTTGCCGCGCCCTGGGTGGCGCGTGCGCAAGCCAAGACCATCAAGATCGGCATGCCGACGATTCTGTCGGGCCGCGTGGCGCAGCTCGGCACGTCCTCGCGCAACGCGGTTATGCTCGAGGTCGAGAAGGTCAACGCTGCCGGCGGCCTTGCCGGCCGGCAGATCGAGATGGTGATCCGCGATTCCAAGGGCCAGCCGCAGGAAGCCGCGCGTGTCGCGCGCGAGCTCGTCAACACCGACGGCTGCGAGCTGCTGCTGGACGGCGAGGCGTCCTCGGGTTCTTTCGCGGTGCATGAGGTCGCGCGCGATCTCGGCGTGCTCTGCATCCACACCTGCTCGGAAGCGTCCTCGCTGACGGCCGATCCCAAGCAACACATCCCGAACGCGTTCCGCTGCGTGCGCCAGGGCATCCACGATTCCATCGTCGGCGGCAGCTACGCCGCCGCGATCGCCAAGACCAAGGGCTTGAAGAAATGGGCGACCTGTTCGCCCGATTATGCCTATGGCCGCGACACCACCGGCGAGTTCACGCTGTATTTGAAGCGTTTCGCGCCTGATGTGGAGATCATCAGCGAATCCTGGCCAAAGCTGTTCCAGCCCGACTATACCGAGGTCGTCACCAAGATCCTGCAAGCCAAACCGCAGGCGCTTTATTCCTGCCTGTGGGGCGGCGATCTCACCTCCTATATCGACCAGGCCAACATCTACGCGATGTTCAGCCAGATGGAGGTGTTCGCGGTCAACATGGCCGACTACACCGCGCTCACCGTGGTGAAGAACCTGCCCAAGGGCATCCACTCCGGCAACCGTTACATCAAGACGTTTCCGACCACGCCGGAGAACGCGGCCTGGGGCGATGCCTACAAGGCGAAGTACAACGAGTATCCGACCAACTGGTCGTGGCAGAACGCGACCGCGGTGATGTTCCTCGCCGAGGCCGCCAAGAAGGCGAACTCGGCCGACGGCAAGAAGATCGCGGAGGCGTTGAAGGGCCTCACCATCAAGTGCCCGTTCGGCGCCGACGGCACCGTGACGATGCGCGGCGACGACCACACGCTGGTCGGCTACGCCATCGGCTGGGGCACTACGATCCCGCAGGAGCCGTATGTGCCGGAGGTCAAGGCCGGCGACTGGAAGACGATCTTCGAGCTCGAGGCCGAGTGGAAGAAGAGCAAGGGCTACACCTGATCCAATGCGCAGCGGAGACGGGCGACCGTCTCCGCCGTCTCGTTTTCCGCGCCGTATCGGGCGCGCCGCAATGAAAGTGCTCCCGTGGATCTCGACGCGCTTGCCGGTTGCCTCTCCAGCTCAGCCTGCCTGGTGACGCAAACCACCAGCGGCCTCATCATCGGCATGCTGCTGTTCCTGGTCGCGGTCGGGCTGACGTTGATTTTCGGCGTGCTCAAAGTGGTCAATTTCAGCCACGGCGCGTTCTACATGTTCGGCGCCTATTTCGCGATGACGGCCTATCAGTTCACCGGAAGCTTTGCCCTCGCGATGCTGGCCGGGGCGGCCGGCACGGCCATTCTCGGATTGATCTTCGAGCGCGTCTTCATGAGCCGTGTCTATGGTGCGGACGTGTTGATGCAGCTCCTCGTCTGCTACGCCTTCGTGCTGATCTTCGACGATGTCGTGCGCCTGATCTGGGGGCCCGAATTCAAGGCGATGGGCATGCCGGCGGCCTTCCAGGTGATGCCGCTGTTCATCGCCGGCGGCGTGGTGCCGCCTTATTACCTGCTGCTGATCGGCGTCGCGCTCGTTGCGGCTATCGTGCTCGGTGCGGGCCTGTCGCGCACGCGCATCGGTAAGGTGATCCGCGCTGCTGCGCATAATCCGGGCATGGTCTCGGCGCTCGGTATCAACACCGGCCTGATCTATGGCGGCGTTTTCGCGCTCGGCGGCATGCTGGCGGGGCTCGCGGGTGCGCTCGCTGCGCCGGTGCGCTCGCTGACCCCAGGGATGGGATTTTCGGTGCTGATCGAATCCTTCATCGTCACCGTGATCGGCGGCATGGGCTCGATCCTGGGTGCCCTGATCGGCGCTTTGCTGCTCGGCCTGATCAGGTCCTACGGTTCGCTCGGCTTTCCCCTGTTCACGGAAGGCCTGATGTATCTCTTCATGGTGATCGTGCTGGTCTCGAAACCCACCGGCCTGTTCGGCAAGGAGGCGGCATGACCGAGCTCGAGGCCGGACGCGCCGGGACGCTGGCGCCTGTGCGCGGCGGTGCCGCGCTTGGGCGCTATCGCGACATCCTGATCGCGCTGATCGCTTTTGCCGTGCTGGCGAGCCTGCCGCTGTTCACGGGCAGCAAGGCGCTGCTCGATTTCGTCATCCGCTGCTCGGCTTACGGCCTGTTCGCGACCTCGCTCAATCTGCTCGTCGGCTACACCGGCCTGACCTCTTTCGGCCATGGCATGTTCTTCGGCCTTGGTGCCTACAGTTTCGGCCTGATCATGCAGAAGCTCGGCGTGCCCATTCCCGTGGCCTTCGTGGCGACGCTGGCGATCACGGCGGTGATCGCGGCCGTGATCGGCGCGATCTGCGTGCGGCTCAAGGAGATCTATTTCGCCTTCGTCACGCTCGCCTTCCAGATGCTGATCCATTCGACCATTTTGTCGTGGGCCTCTTTCACCGGCGGCGACCAGGGCCTGCGCGGCGGCATTCCGCGTCCCGCATTCCTCGGGATCAATCTCGCCAACCACGTCCATCTCTACATCGCGAGCTGCGCCCTGCTGATCCTCGGCCTGCTCGCGATGCGCCAGATCGCGCAATCGCCGTTCGGCTACACCCTGCGGATGATTCGCGACAATGCCGCGCGCGCGAGCTTTCTCGGCATCGACGTCTGGCGCACCAAGCTCACCGTGTTCGTGCTGGCGGCGGTGTTTGCATCCATGGGCGGCATGGTGATGGCGCTGTTCGTCTCCGGCGCCTATCCGGAGTTCGCCTATTGGACCATCTCGGGCGAAGGCATCTTCATCAACATGCTCGGCGGCGTCTCGACCTTCCTCGGGCCGATGGTCGGCACCGTGCTGCTGCTGCTGCTCAACGACACCGTGACGCGGTTCACCGAGTACCATGGCATCGTGCTCGGCGTGGTCATCCTGTTCTTCGCGCTCGGCTTGCGGAAGGGGCTCCTCGATTTCGTCGCCGAATGGTTTGTGCAGCGGCGCGATGCAGGCGAGGGGCGCTAGCCATGCTGGAGATCCGCAACCTCGCAAAATCCTTTGGTGGCGTGAAGGCAACCAACGATGTCTCGCTCGACTTCCCCGACGGTTCGCTCACCGCGGTGATCGGTCCGAACGGCGCCGGCAAGAGCACCTTTTTCAATCTGATCACCGGCGCCCTGAAGCCTGACACCGGCCAGGTGCTACTCGACGGCGTCGATCTCGCCGGCCGCTCGCCGCCGGAGATCGTGCGCCACGGCATCGGCCGCGCCTTCCAGGTCGCCAGCATCTTCAAATCGCTGACGGTGCAGGAGACCATGCTCGCCGCCGTCAGCGCCGACCAGCGCTCCTCCGCTGTGCTGCACAGGCGCTTTCCGTTGCCCGAGACGTGTGACCGCGCTGAGCACGTGATGGAGCTGCTAGGACTCGCAGAAAAGCGCAATCGCACCGCCGCAACGCTCTCGCATGGCGATCAGAAGCTCCTCGACATCGCGCTGGCGCTGGTGCTCGAACCAAAAGTGCTGCTGCTGGACGAGCCCACCGCCGGGATGGGGCCGGAAGAGCGCTGGCGCATGATCGACAAGGTGCGCGAACTCTGGGAGACCCAGAAAATCACCGTCGTCTTCATCGAGCACGACATGGACATCGTGTTCAAGATCGCGCCCAAAATCGTCGTGCTCTGCTATGGCCGCATTCTCGCTACCGGCACGCCCGACGAGATCCGCAACAACAGCGCTGTGATCGAGGCTTATCTGGGTACTGAGCACGCGGGGGCGGCTGCATGAATGCTGTCGTCATCGAGGTCGCCGATCTCGACGTCTACTACGGCACCAGCCAGATCTTGTTTGGCGTCGGCCTCTCGGTGCGGCAGGGCGAGACCATGGCGCTGCTCGGCCGCAACGGCGCCGGCAAGTCCACCACCATGAAGGCGATCATGGGGCTGGCGCCGCCGCGGCGGGGCAAAGTGAGCCTGCGTGGTGCCGTGATCTCCGGCCGGAAGCCGCATCATATCGCGCGCGCCGGTCTCGGCTTCGTGCCGGAGGACCGCCAGATCTTTCCGGAGCACAGCGTCGAGGACAATCTGGTCATCGGCCGCAAGAAGGGGCCGGAGGGCCAGGACGAATGGCCGATCAAGCGCATCTACGAGGTCTTCCCGCTGCTGGAGCCGCTGCGCCATCGTATCGCCGGGCGTCTCTCTGGCGGCGAACAGCAGATGCTGGCGATCGCGCGCACGCTGATCGGTAACCCCGCACTGCTGCTGCTGGACGAGCCGAGCGAGGGGCTCGCGCCGATCATCGTGCAGCGGATCGGCGAGCTGTTGCGGCAGCTTCGGGGCATCGGATCGACCGTGCTGATTGCCGAGCAGAACATGCATTTCTGCCTGGGGCTCGCGAGCCACGCCACGATCATCGACAAGGGCCAGATCGTCTACGCCGCCGGAATCGACGAGCTGAAAGCCAATGAGGCGATCCGCCGGCGTTATCTGGCCCTCTGAGCCTGGCGGGCGGAGTCCGAATAGTCGAGAAGAAGAAAACTGTTGTCTGGGGTCCTTCCGGCGGAAGGAGTTTCCCTGCGCAGGAGCAAAAACGCCAATCGCTTCCATTGCCGTTTGAACGGGAAACGACGACATTCCCATCAGAAATTGATGGATTGACGGTCATGGAACGCACTGGATTTGAGCCTTTCGGCGAGCAATTGGTGTCCGCGACGGCGGATAACCAGCCGAAGTCGCGTGCGTCGAAGCTGCTGCTGCGGGTCGGCACCGGGCTGTTCTGGTCGCTGGTGGCCGGAATCGTGCTGGCGCGTGCGGCATTCTTCGAGCCAGGCGTCTATGACGGGTTCAGCCGGGTGGCCTCGCTTGCCAAGAGCCTGATCTTCTGAGGCCGATTATTCCGGGTTGAGGACAGAACTTCTCTCGGCCCTGATATGTCGAAAACTTATTCCCCATTGGGCCGGCGCTGCGTATAAATCTTTCTCCCTTGGGAGAGATTTGTGTCGCAGAATCAAGCATCCAGCCCGGCCGATGCGAAGCCGGCCACCGCCGCGAGCCGCATTTTCGCGCTGATTCCAGGCATCCTCCTCTGTATCGCCGTCGCGGGCGTCTCCGCTCTGCTCGAAAGGGCGGAGCTTGGCGTCTTCGAGCATCCCTATGTCGAGGCGCTGGTGATGGCGATCCTGCTCGGGATGGCCCTGCGTAGCTTCTGGAAACCCGCGCCTCGCTGGCAAGCCGGCATTGCCTTCAGCGCAAAGCAGCTTCTCGAAGTCGCCGTCATGCTGCTGGGGGCCTCGATCAGCTTCGCCGCTATCGCGGCTTCCGGCGTCGCGCTGCTGGCGTCGATCGCAGCTGTCGTGGTGATTGCGCTGTGCGTCTCCTTCGGTCTCGGCCGGATGCTGGGCCTCTCGACGCGGCTGTCGATCCTGATCGCCTGCGGCAACTCGATCTGCGGCAATTCGGCGATCGCCGCGGTGGCCCCGATCATCGGTGCCACCAATGACGAGATCGCATCCTCGATCTCCTTCACCGCAATCCTCGGCGTGATGATGGTGCTCGGCCTGCCGCTGCTGATTCCGCTGTTGCAATTGTCTGCCACGCAATACGGCATCCTCGCCGGCCTCACGGTTTATGCGGTGCCGCAGGTCCTGGCCGCGACGGTCCCGGCCGGGCTCGTCTCGACGCAGATCGGCACGCTCGTGAAGCTGATGCGCGTGCTGATGCTCGGGCCGGTCGTCGTCGGCCTGTCGCTCGCGGCGTCACGCTGGCAGGGCGATGCCAAGAAGACCAATGTCGGCTTCTTCCGACTCGTGCCCTGGTTCATCCTCGGCTTTCTGGCGCTGGCGACCCTGCGTTCCCTCGAAATCGTGCCAGGGACTGTGGTCGGTCCGGTGACCAAGATCACGAGCTTTCTCACGGTGGTGTCGATGGCGGCCCTCGGACTCGGCGTCGACGTCCGCGTGCTTGCCAATGTTGGCGGGCGGGTGACGGCCGCGGTGACGCTGTCCCTGATGCTGCTGCTCGGCATCAGCATCGCCTTGGTGCACTGGTTCAAGTGAGCGCCGCGGTCTCTGGACTTCCCCTGCCAGACGTTTATTGGTCTTCGCTAATGTGATCGGCTGCGGCTGATCTGAGAAACAACGAGGGCGCGCGGCCATGACGACATTGTCGGTGAAAGACCTTCTCCCCGAGGACGGAACACGCGGCACACTCGCCGGTCGCGTCTGGCTGCCGCAGGCGAACGGTCCGGCCGTGGTCGCCGTCCGTGGCGACGGCTTGTTCGACGTTACCGCAAGATTTCCGACCATCAGCGCGCTCTGCGAAGAGGACAACCCGGCCAAGGCCCTTGGCCTGACCAAGGGCGAGCGGATCGGCGATCTCGACGCCATCGTGGACAACACGGCGCCGGACCGGCGCGATCGCCAAAAACCGTGGCTGCTTGCGCCCGTGGACCTGCAGACGCTGAAGGCTGCCGGCGTCACCTTTGCCATCTCGATGCTGGAGCGCGTGATCGAGGAGCGCGCGAAGGGCAATCCGGCCTCGGCCGAAGCGATCCGCAAGGAAGTGACGCGGCTGATCGGCGATGATCTCTCCAAGCTCAAGCCAGGCTCCGACCAGGCGATGCATTTGAAGCAGGTGCTGATCGATCAGAACGCCTGGAGCCAATATCTCGAGGTCGGCATCGGCCCCGATGCGGAGGTCTTCACCAAGGCGCCGACGCTGTCTTCGGTCGGCACCGGCATGGATGCCGGCCTGCATCCGAAATCGACCTGGAATAACCCGGAGCCGGAGCTCGTGCTGTTCGTGTCGAGCCGCGGCAAGATCGTCGGCGGCGCGCTCGGCAACGACGTCAATCTGCGCGACTTCGAGGGCCGTTCGGCGCTGTTGCTGTCGAAGGCCAAGGACAACAACGCCTCCTGTGCGATCGGACCGCTGCTGCGCCTGTTCGACGACAGCTTCACGCTCGACGACGCGCGCAAGCTCGACATCAGCCTGAACGTGAAAGGAGCGGACGGCTTCGTTCTCGACGGCCATTCCTCGATCAGCAAGATCAGCCGTGATCCGACCGATCTGGTCGAGCAGACCATCGGCAAGGTGCATCAATATCCCGATGGCTTCGTGCTGTTCCTCGGCACGATGTTCGCGCCGGTCAAGGATCGTGATGCGCCGGGGCAGGGGTTCACCCACAAGCGCGACGACATCGTCACGATCGCAGCGCCTCAACTCGGCAAGCTCGTCAACCGCATGCGCACCAGCGACGAGTGCGAACCCTGGACCTTCGGCATCGGTGCGCTGATGAAGAACCTGGCGCAGCGGAAGCTGATTTAACGCTTTACGTCCGGCTCTGACCTCCCACGCGAAGGTCTATGAGGCGTCACGCCCTGGTTTGTGCCGCCTGCGCGGCCGAAGCCGCTTCGGCGAGGCGAAGGGCGCGGGCATCCACGTTTTTTGTCACGCGAGGTGAGGCGTGGATGGCCGGGACAGGCCCCCGGCCATGACGGTGTCCGTGTCTGCACCCACCTGCAATCTCTCTCATCTTCCCGTTGCATCGCTGGAACAAAATCGCGCCTGGCGTGTCTTAGAAACGCTCCCTGCTGCTTGGCGCGTCTTGCTCCGAATAGTCAAATAATATGACTAGTCGGAACTCATCTTCCATGAAATAGTCTCTTCCGCCGCCTCAAAGGCAGGCCTGAGGGTGCCATGCTACCAATCGGCGCCCCGGATAACATCTTGGGAGACTCGCCTGATGATCCTCAAAGCCCTCTTTGCGGCCAGCGCCACGGTCGCCTTGCTGCTCGCGCTGCCGGCGAATGCTGCCGAGCTCACCATCGGCTTCTCGCAGATCGGATCGGAGTCCGGCTGGCGCGCGGCCGAGACGTCGGTCTCCAAGCAAGAGGCCGCCAAGCGCAAGGTCAATCTCAAGATCGCCGACGCGCAGCAGAAGCAGGAAAACCAGATCAAGGCGATCCGCTCCTTCATTGCGCAGAACGTCGATGCGATCTTCCTCGCCCCCGTGGTCTCGACCGGCTGGGACTCGGTGCTGAAGGAGGCCAAGGAAGCCAAGATCCCGGTCGTGCTGCTCGACCGCGATATCGATCCCTCCGGCAAGGAGCTTTATCTCACCGCCGTCACCTCCGACAGCGTGCATGAAGGCGAGGTCGCCGGCGACTGGCTGGCCAAGACAGTCGGGGCCAAGGCCTGCAACATCGTCGAGCTGCAGGGCACGGTCGGCGCCAGCGTCGCCACCAACCGCAAGAAAGGCTTCGACACCGCGATCGCCAAGCACGCGAACCTGAAGGTGGTGCGCAGCCAGACCGGAGACTTCACCCGCGCCAAGGGCAAGGAGGTGATGGAAAGCTTCATCAAGGCCGAGGGCGGCGGCAAGAACCTCTGCGCCGTCTACGCACACAACGACGACATGATGGTCGGCGCGATCCAGGCGATGAAGGAAGCCGGTCTCAAGCCCGGCAAGGATATCCTCACGGTCTCGATCGACGCGGTCCCCGATATCTTCAAGGCAATGGTTGCCGGCGAAGCCAACGCCACGGTGGAGCTGACGCCGAACATGGCGGGCCCGGCGCTCGATGCCGTCGCAGCCTTCAAGGGCAAGGGCACGGTTCCGCCGAAATGGATCCAGACCGAGTCCAAGCTCTATACCGCAGCCGACGATCCGCAGAAGATCTACGACAGCAAGAAGGGCCTCGGTTACTGAGGCGATCGATCCCCCTTCGAAACCGCTGCACGAACGACTAGGCTGGGTGTCCGCTTCAAAGGCGGGCACCCGTGGGAGTGAATTTGCCATGCAGAACAGCCCCGATCCTGCTCTGCCCCTTCTCGAGGTACGCGGGATCAGCAAGAGCTTCGGCGCTGCCCGCGCGCTGCAGGAGGTCGACTTCACGCTGCGCGCCGGCGAGATCCATGCGCTGCTCGGCGAGAACGGCGCCGGCAAGTCCACGCTGATCAAGGTCGTCACCGGCGTGTTTCCGCGCGATGCCGGCATCGTCAGGATCCGCGGTGAAGCGATCGCGCCGCGTTCGGCGAAGGCGGCGGTGGCTGCGGGCATCGCCACCGTCTATCAAGAGGTCAATCTGCTGCCGAACCTCTCGGTGGCGCAGAACCTGTTTCTCGACCGCCAGCCGATGCGCTTCGGCATCGTGCGCGAGGGCGAGATGCGCCGTCGCGCCAAGGCGCTACTCGCGGATTTCGGCCTCGATATCGACGTCGCCGCGCCGCTCGGCAATTATTCGGTGGCCATCCAGCACGTTACGGCGATTGCCCGCGCGGTGGATCTCTCCGCGCGCGTGCTGATCCTGGACGAGCCGACCGCGAGCCTCGACCGTCACGAGGTCGAGATCCTGTTCGGCATCATGCGCCAGCTCGCGAAACGCGGCATCGGCATCGTCTTCGTCAGCCATTTCCTCGACCAGGTCTACGAGATATCCGATCGCATCACGGTATTGCGCAACGGCCGCCTGGTCGGCGAGCGCGAGACCGCCTCGCTGCCGCGGCTCGAGCTGATCCGGCTGATGCTCGGCCGCGAATTGGCCGAGACCACCAGCGCGCGCGCATCGGCGGGCGAGCACAGAGTGCGCGAGGTCTGCGCGAGCTTCGAGAATTACGGCAAGGCCGGCTATGTCGCCCCGTTCAATCTCGAGCTGCGCCATGGCGAGGTCGTCGGCCTCGCCGGCTTGCTCGGCTCGGGGCGCACCGAGACGGCCCGGCTAGTGTTCGGCGCCGAGCGCGCCGATGGCGGGAAGGCGAGGGTGGAGGGGGCGCCCGTGCGGCTGCAGTCGCCTCGTGATGGCGTCCGCCACGGCTTCGGCTATTGCCCGGAGGAGCGCAAGACCGACGGTATCGTCGCCGAGCTCACGGTGCGCGAGAACATCGTGCTCGCGCTCCAGGCCAAGCGCGGCCTGCATCGCCCGCTGTCGCGCCGCGAGCAGGACGAGATCGCGCGCCGCTACGTCAAGATGCTCGACATCCGTCCGCCCGATCCCGAGCGCCCCGTCGGCCTGTTGTCCGGCGGCAACCAGCAGAAGGTTCTGCTGGCGCGCTGGCTCGCGACCTCGCCGCGGCTCCTGGTGCTGGACGAGCCGACCCGCGGCATCGACGTCGGCGCGCATGCCGAGATCATCCGCCTGATCCGCGATCTCTGCAACGACGGCTTGTCGCTGCTCGTGATCTCTTCCGAACTCGACGAGATCGTGACCTATTCCGACCGCGTCGTGGTGCTGCGCGACCGCGCCCATGTCGAGGAACTCGCGGGCGAGGCGGTCGATGTCGGCAACATCCTCGCGGCCATTGCCGCCGATAGCGTCGCTGTTGCGCTTGAGGCCCACACATGACAGCGCTGTTGCCGCGCCGCGGTCTCGCCCAGATCCTCGCATTGATCGTCATCCTTGCGGTCGACCGCGTGGTGTCGCCGCAATTCTTCGACCTGCGCCTCCAGGACGGGCGTCTGTTCGGCAGCCTGATCGACGTGCTCAATCGCGGCACGCCGGTGGCACTGCTCTCGCTCGGCATGGTGCTGGTGATCGCGACGCGCGGCATCGATCTGTCGGTCGGTGCGATCATGGCAATCGCGGGTGCGATCGCGGCGAGCCTCGCCGACACTCACAGTCTGGCCGTGGTTCTGGCGGCAGCGCTCGGCGCGGGCTTGATTTGCGGCCTGTGGAACGGCTTCCTGGTCGCGGTGCTCGGCATGCAGCCGATCGTGGCGACGTTGATCCTGATGGTGGCGGGACGCGGCATCGCCCAGCTGATCACCGAGGGGCGCATCGTGACCTTCTCGTCGCCCGATCTGGTCTGGCTCGGCAACGGTGCCATTCTCGGCGTGCCCGTGCCGGTCGCGATTGCGCTCGGCATGCTCATCCTGACCGGCGCGGTCGTGCGCGGCTCCGCGCTCGGGCTGCTGGTCGAGGCGACCGGCGGCAATGCGCGTGCGAGCGAGCTTGCCGGCGTCGGCACCCGTGCGATGATCCTGTCGGTCTATGTCTGGTGCGGCGTCTGCGCCGCGCTGGCCGGCGTGATCGCGGCCGCCGACATCATGGGGGCGGACGCCAACAATGCCGGCCTCTGGCTCGAGCTCGATGCGATCCTGGCCGTTGTGATCGGCGGCACTTCGCTGTTCGGCGGCCGCTTCAGCCTCGTGCTCGCGGTGCTCGGCGCGCTGATCATCCAGACGATGAACACCGGCATCCTTTTGTCCGGCTATCCGCCGGAATTCAACTTGCTGGTCAAGGCGGTGGTGGTGCTCACGGTGCTGTTGTTGCAATCGCCGAAGCTGACCGGTTTTGCCGGCATCGCCGCGCGGCTGCGGAGGACGAAGGCATGAGAGGCCTGCCGCCTGCCCTCATCACGGCGATCGTGCTCGTTGCGGGCTTCGCAGCCTGCGCGGTGCAGTTTCCCAACATCGCCTCGACCCGCGTCGTCGGCAATCTCCTCACCGACAACGCTTTCCTCGGCATCGTCGCGGCCGGCATGACCTTCGTCATCATCTCCGGCGGTATCGATCTCTCGGTCGGCTCGGTGATCGGCTTCACCACCGTCTTCGTTGCGCTCGCGATCGAGCGCTGGGGCATGCCGCCGCTGGTTGCTTTCGTCGCCGTCCTCGCACTCTCGGCGGCCTTCGGTGCTGCGATGGGCGCGGTGATCCATGTCTTCGATCTGCCGCCGTTCATCGTGACGCTGGCGGGGATGTTCCTGGCCCGCGGGGCAAGCTTCCTGCTCTCCACCGAATCCATACCGATCACCGCGCCGCTCTATTCCACCGTGTCGGACTTCGCCTTGCGATTGCCGGGTGGAGGACGGTTGACGGCGATCGCGATCATCATGCTCGTGATCGTGACCGGCGGCGCCTTGCTGTTGCATCTCACCCGGTTCGGCGCCAACGTCTATGCGCTCGGCGGCAGCCGGGCGACCGCGAGCCTGATGGGCGTTGCCGTCGGCACGATGACGGTGAAGATTTACATGCTGTCGAGCCTGCTCGCAGGTATCGCCGGCATCGTCTTCTCGTTCTACACCAGCGCCGGCTATTCGCTCTCGGCCGTCGGCGTCGAGCTCGACACCATCGCCGCCGTCGTGATCGGCGGCACGCTGCTCTCGGGCGGGCAGGGCTCGGTGATCGGAACTTTCCTCGGCGTGCTGATCCAGGGCCTGATCCAGACCTACATCAATTTCGACGGCACGTTGTCGAGCTGGTGGACCAAGATCGCGACGGGAATCCTGCTGTTCGGCTTTATTGCCTTGCAGCAGGGACTGGTCGCGCTGGCCCGTCGGCCGTTGACGAAGCGCGCGGGAGCTGCCTCATGACCTCGCGCATCGTCGTCATCCCGACGCGGCGGGCCCACTCCAACCATGCGGAGGTAGCTCGCTCGATCGGCGTCGACATCATCGCCGGCCGTTATGCGGAGGGCACGCGCCTGCCGGGTGACGCCGAGATGATCGCGATGTTCGGCGTGTCGCGGCCAGTGCTGCGCGAGAGCGTGAAGACGCTGGTCGCTAAGGGGCTGCTCACCACCAAGGCGCGGGTCGGCACCGTCGTGCGCGAGCGCGGCGCCTGGAACATGTTCGATGCGGACGTGCTGGCCTGGCATCTGGATGCCGGCATCGACAAGCGTTTCCTCAACGACCTCGCCGAGATCCGTCTCGCGGTCGAGCCGCGCGCGGCGATGCTGGCGGCCGCGCAGCGGTCGGAGGAGGATCTGACCGAGCTTCGGCGCAGCATGGAGCGCATGCGGCTCGAAGCGTCCGACTCGGTCGGCTTTGCCGATGCCGACCTCGCGCTTCACGTCGCCGTGGCGGGAGCCTCCGGCAATTTGTTCATGCGCTCGATCGGGCACGTCATCGAGGCCGCGCTTCGTGCCTCGTTCCTGCTGAGTGCGCCGGTCGAATTGGAGGACCGCGACACGGTGCTGCTCTGGCACCAGAAGATCGTAGATGCGATTGCGGCCGGCGATGCCGACGCCGCCTCGGAGGCGATGGTCCATGTCATTCACAACGGCATGCGCCGCCACGATGGTACGGTGACCGACACCGTTCCGGCCGCGGCGTTGCCATCCGTGCAGTCCGGAGAGAGATCGTGACCGAACTTCGCATCGCCATCGTCGGCTTCGGCAAGATCGCACGCGACCAGCATGTCGGTGCGATCGCCGCGGTGCCGGGCGCGACGCTGACCGCAATTGCCAGCCGCAACGCCTCGCTGCCGGGGCTGCCGCATTTCGCCACCATCGAGGAACTGCTGGAAAAGGGGCCGCCGATCGATGCGGTTTCGCTCTGCACGCCGCCGCAGGTGAGGCGCGCCCAAGCCGCCGCGGCGCTCGCTGCCGGCAAGCATGTCATGCTGGAGAAGCCGCCCGGCATCGGTGTTGCCGAGCTCGATCCGCTGATCGCGATGGCGGCAGCGGCAAAGCGAACGCTGTTTGCGACCTGGCATTCGCGCCATGCGCCGGCGGTCGAGCCCGCGCGAGAATGGCTCGCGGCGCGACGCGTCAAATCGGTGCACATCAGCTGGAAGGAAGATGTTCGCGTCTGGCATCCCGGCCAGAGCTGGATCTGGGAACCGGGCGGCCTCGGCGTGTTCGATCCCGGCATCAACGCGCTGTCGATCCTGACCAAAATCCTGCCCAAGCCCGTGTTCGTCACCGCAGCCGAGCTGGCGTTTCCCGCCAATTGCCAGGCTCCGATCGCAGCGAGCCTGACGTTGACCGACATCGACGGCCTGCCTGTCACCGCCGAGTTCGATTTCCGCCAGACCGGGCCGCAGAGCTGGGATATCGCTGTCGAAACCGAGCAGGGCCGGATGACGCTGTCCGGCGGCGGCAGGCACATGGCGATCGAGGGCAAGACCGTTGCCGAGGCGCCCGACGAGGAATATCGGGAGCTTTACCGGCGCTTCGTTGCGCTCGCCGCGACCGGCGCAAGCGATGTCGATCTGGCACCGCTTCGACTCGTCGCCGACGCCTTCTTGCTCGGCAAGCGCACCGTCGTCGAACCGTTTGTGGATTAGACATGGCCGCATCAAAAATCACGAAAGACGTCTTTGGAACGCTGCCCGACGGCCGCGAGGTCGAGCGCATCGTGCTGCGCGGCGAGGGAGGTTTCGAGGCGCGCATCATCACCCATGGCGCGGTGTTGCAGGCGCTGATCGCGCCTGATGCGAAGGGCCGCCACGACGACGTCGTGCTCGGGCATGACGCGTTCGCAGGCTATCTTGCGGAACGAAAGTTCTTCGGCGCCACCGTCGGCCGCTACGCCAACCGCATCGCGAAAGGACAATTTTCGCTCGAGCGCGAGACGGTGCAGCTTGCCGTCAACAACGGCCCGAATGCGCTGCATGGCGGGCTCGATGGATTCGATCGCAAGCTATGGCAGGTCGCGGAGATCGACGATGGTGCGGCGCCCGCGGTGACGCTCACCTACACGAGCCCGCATGGCGAGGAGAATTATCCCGGCAAGCTCGACGTGTGCTTGAGCTATCGCGTCACCGGCCCGACCGAGCTGTCTCTGACCATGGAGGCGCGGACCGACCGTCCCACCATCGTCAACTTGACCAATCACAGCTTCTTCAATCTCGAAGGCGCGACGTCGGGTACGCCCATTCTCGACCACACGCTGACGGTCGCCGCCGAGCATTTCCTCGCCATCGACCCTACCGCCATTCCGCTGCCTGGACCGCCGCGCAGCGTTGCCGGCACGCCGTTCGACTTCCGCGAGCCTCGGGCTGTTGGCGAACGGATCCGGCAAAGCGATGAGCAATTGCGCAACGGCAGAGGTTACGACCACACCTACTGCCTTGCCCGCGACGGCAAGCTCACGCTCGCGGCGCGGCTGGAGGCGCCGCGCTCCGGGCGGATCATGGAGCTGTTCACCGACCAGCCCGGCTTGCAGGTCTATTCCGGCAATTATCTCGACGGCACGATCTCGGGGAAGGGCGGCAAGCTGATCCGGCAGTCGGACGCCATGTGCCTCGAGCCGCACATCTGGCCCGACGCGCCGAACCGGCCGGATTTCCCGAGCCCGCGCCTCGATCCCGGCCAGGTCTATCGTCACCACACGGTCTATCGCATTGCAGTGAGGACGCCCTGATGGAACAGGTCCCAACCTCAATTCTCTCGAAAGATCCCTGCCATCTCGGCGAGGGGCCGACTTATGACGCGACCACCAATACTGCCTGGTGGTTCGACATTCGCGAGGGACGTTTGTTCGAGGCGCAGCTCGGCAGTGGTGCGATCCGCGTCCACGCGCTCGGCCGGATGGCGAGCGCACTTGGGCGCATCGACGCCGAACGGCAGTTGATCGTCGCCGAGGACGGGCTCTATATCCGCACGCTCGCCGACGGCGCGATGACGCCGTTCCTTCCGCTCGAGGCGGACAATCCCGACACGCGCTCCAATGATTGCCGCGTGCACCAGTCCGGCACGTTCTGGATCGGGACCATGGGCAAGAAGGCCGAGCCGAAGGCAGGCGCAATCTACGCGCTCCATCGCGGCAAGATCTCGACTTTGTTTCCCGGCATCAGCATCCCCAATTCAATCTGCTTCTCGCCGGATGGCGGCATTGGCTATTTCACCGACACAACGCGCGCCGTGCTCTACGCCGTGCCGCTCAATCCCGCGACCGGTCTGCCGCGCGGCGAGCCGGAGGTGTTGCTGCGCCACACCGGCATCGGCGGCCTCGACGGCTCGGTGTGCGATGCCGACGGGAACATCTGGAGTGCCTGCTGGGGCGCGAGCCGGGTCGATGTCTATTCTCCGCATGGCGAGCGTCTGCGCTCACTGAGTGTGCCGGCGACACAGGCGAGCTGCCCCGCTTTCGTCGGCCCCGATCTGTCGCGTCTCCTCGTCACGTCGGCCTGGCAGGATATGGATGCGGCCGCACGCGCCGCCGATCCGCAAGCCGGTTGCACCTTTCTACTAGAGGCATCCGCGCGCGGTCGCGCGGAGCCTGACGTCAAGCTCGCATAGGAGACACGATAGCCGTCTACGACCAAGTTCTCGACGACATCAAGAAACAATCTGGCACCCAAGGGAGTGAAACATGCTGAAACTGAAGACGACATTCCTCGCGCTGGCCCTGGCCGGCGCCGCGACGATGGCCACAGGCCTCACCGCCTCCGCCCAGGACAAGGCTACCGTCGGCATCGCGATGCCGACCAAGTCCTCGGCGCGCTGGATCGACGACGGCAACAACATGGTCAAGGTGCTGAAGGAGCGCGGCTACAACACCGACCTGCAATATGCCGAGGACGATATCCCGAACCAGCTCTCGCAGGTCGAGAACATGGTGACCAAGGGCGCGAAGGCTCTGGTGATCGCCGCGATCGACGGCACCACGCTGTCCGACGTGCTCAAGCAGGCCAAGGCAAAGGGCATCACCGTGATCGCCTACGACCGCCTGATCCGCGGCACGCCCGACGTCGACTATTACGCGACCTTCGACAATTTCCAGGTCGGCGTCTTGCAGGCGCAGTCGATCGAGCAGGGCCTCGGTCTCAAGGACGGCAAGGGTCCGTTCAACATCGAGCTGTTCGGCGGCTCGCCCGACGACAACAACGCCTACTTCTTCTACAACGGCGCCATGAGCGTGCTGAAACCCTATATCGACAGCGGCAAGCTGGTGGTCGCCTCGGGCCAGATGGGCATGGACAAGGTTGCGACGCTCCGCTGGGACGGCGCCACCGCCCAAGCCCGCATGGACAATCTGCTCAGCGCCTACTACGGCAACAAGAAGCTCAACGCCGTGCTTTCGCCCTATGACGGCATCTCGATCGGCATCATCTCCTCGCTGAAGGGCGTCGGCTATGGCAGCGCCGATCAGAAGATGCCGATCATTTCGGGTCAGGACGCCGAGGTGCCCTCGATCAAGGCGATGCTGCGCGGCGATCAGTATTCGACCATCTTCAAGGACACCCGGGACCTCGCCAAGGTGACCGCCGACATGGTCGACGCCGCGCTTGCTGGCAAGCAGGTTACGGTCAACGACACCAAGACCTACGAGAACGGCGTCAAGACCGTGCCGTCCTATTTGCTCAAGCCGGTCGTGGTCTACAAGGACAATTGGGAGAAGGTTCTAGTCGAGAGCGGCTACTACAAGAAGTCGCAGTTCCAGTAGGCTCTCTTTCCTCTCCCTCTCCCCGTTCTTGCGGGGAGAGGGTTGGGGTGAGGGGCTCTTTCAACACGGGCAGTATCGGTTATGCACTTCGTCATTGCGAGCGCAGCGAAGCAATCCAGTCTGCCGCTGCGGAAACGGTCTGGATTGCTTCGCTGCGCTCGCAATGACGATGCCGCTATACTCTGAGGACGTGATCCGATGACCTCCATGCTGGAAATGCGCAACGTCAGCAAGAGCTTTGCCGGCGTCCAGGCGCTGCGCGACGTCAATTTCTCGGTTCACGCCGGGCAGATCCACGCGCTCGTCGGAGAGAACGGCGCCGGCAAGTCGACGCTGATGAAGGTGCTCAGCGGAGTCTATCCTTATGGCAGCTACGAAGGCACCATCGTCTTCGACGGCGAGGAGCGGCGCTTCCGCGACATCAACGATTCCGAGGCGCTCGGCATCATCATCATCCATCAGGAGCTGGCGCTGATACCGCTGATGTCGATCGCGGAAAACATTTTCCTGTCGCATCCGCCCTCAAAGTTCGGTGTGATCGACCGCGACGAGGTCTACCGGCGCACGCGTGAGCTGCTGGCGCAGGTCGGTCTGAAGGAATCCCCGGATACGCTGATCACCGATCTCGGCGTCGGCAAGCAGCAACTGGTCGAAATCGCCAAGGCGCTCTCGAAGAGGGTGCGGATGCTGATCCTGGACGAGCCGACCGCGAGCCTCAACGAGGCCGACAGCGCCGCGCTGCTCGAACGCCTGATGGCGTTCCGCGAGCAGGGCATCGGCTCGATCCTGATCTCGCACAAGCTCAACGAGGTCGCCAAGGTCGCCGACCACATCACCGTGCTGCGCGACGGCCGCACCGTCGACAGCATCGATTGCCGCGCCGAGCCGATCCAGGAGGATCGCATCATCCGCAGCATGGTCAATCGCGATATGGCCCACCGTTTCCCGGAGCGCAGCGTGAAGATCGGCGAGCCCGTGCTCGAGGTCGCGAACTGGTCGGTCTATCACCCCATCCATCCCGAGCGGCAGGTGATCAAGAACGTCAATTTCGGCGTCAGGCGCGGCGAGGTCGTCGGCATTGCCGGGCTGATGGGCGCCGGCCGCACCGAATTCGCCATGAGCCTGTTCGGCCGCTCCTGGGGCACCAATATCAGCGGCAGTATCCGGCTCGAGGGCAGAGACATGGTGCTGCCGAGCGTCGCGGCGGCGATCGACGCGGGCCTTGCCTACGTCACTGAGGATCGCAAGCAGCTCGGCCTGATCCTGGCCGACGACGTCCGCAAGAACATCACGCTGGCCAGCCTCGATCAGGTCGCACCGAAACGCGTGATCGACGACATCGCGGAACTGAAGATCGCAAGCGACTATCGCACGCGCATGCGCATCCGCTGCTCCGACGTCTACCAGGAGACCGGCCAGCTCTCCGGCGGCAACCAGCAGAAGGTGGTGCTGTCGAAATGGCTGATGACCGACCCCAAGGTCCTGATCCTGGACGAGCCGACGCGGGGCATCGACGTCGGTGCCAAATACGAGATTTACTGTATCATCAACGAGCTGGCGGAGGCCGGCCGCGGCGTCGTGGTCATCTCCTCGGAGATGCCCGAACTGCTCGGCATCTGCGATCGCATCTGCGTCATGAACGACGGCGCCTTCGTCGGCGAGTTCAACGGCGCCGACGCGACGCAGGAAAAGATCATGCGTGCCATCATGCGCAACGAACGAAACATCGGGAACGCCGCGTCCGCGGCGGCGGAAATGGGAGGAATGCAGCCATGACCGACAAGACGGTATCGCTGCCCGAGGACCGCCGGCACGGCAGCTTCATCAAGAACAATTTGCGCAACTACGGCATGCTGATGTCGCTGGTCGCGATCATGCTGTTCTTCCAGGTCATGACCGGCGGCACGCTGCTGCAGCCACTGAACCTGACGAACCTGGTGCTCCAGAACAGCTACATCGTCATCATGGCGCTCGGCATGCTGCTGGTGATCGTCACCGGCCATATCGACCTGTCGGTCGGCTCGGTCGCCGGCTTCGTCGGCGCAGTGGCCGCCGTGCTGATGGTGACGTACAAGGTCGACTACACGCTCGCTTTCATTGCCTGCCTGGTGCTGGGAGCGGCGATCGGTGCGGCGCAGGGTTATTGGGTGGCTTTTTTCGGCATTCCGTCCTTCATTGTGACGCTCGCGGGCATGTTGGTGTTCAAGGGCCTCGCGCTGGCGGTGCTGCAGGGTCAATCACTCGGGCCATTTCCGGCGACCTTCCAGAAGCTGTCGTCCGGCTTCATTCCGGAACTGCTGCCCGAGGCCGGCACGCTGCATCCGACCTCCATGCTGATCGGTGCAGTGCTGGCGCTCGGCCTGGTCTACGCCGGCGCCAAGGGCCGCTCGCGCGAGCAGTTGCACGGCATCGAGGTCGAGCCGTATGCGTTCTTCCTGGGGAAGAGCGTTCTGCTCGCCTGTGCGGTACTCTATTTCACCTATCTGATCGCCTCGCATCGCGGCCTGCCGAACGTGCTTGTGATCATGACCGCGTTGATCGCACTCTATGGCTTCGTCACCCGGCGTACCGTGATTGGCCGGCAGGTCTATGCTGTCGGCGGCAATGCAAAGGCGGCAAAGCTGTCGGGCATCAAGACCGAGCGGCTGACCTTCCTCACCTTCGTCAACATGGGCGTGCTCGCCGCGCTTGCCGGCCTCGTCTTCGCGGCGCGCCTCAACACGGCGACTCCGAAGGCCGGCCTCGGCTTCGAGCTCGACGTCATCGCCGCCTGCTTCATCGGCGGTGCCTCGGCCTATGGCGGGGTCGGGCGCGTCGGTGGCGCCGTGGTCGGGGCCATGATCATGGGTGTGATGAACAACGGCATGTCCATCCTCGGCATCGGCATCGACTACCAGCAGGTCATCAAGGGTCTGGTGCTGCTCGGGGCGGTGTGCATCGACGTGTACAACCAGCGGCGTTAGCCGCATTGAAGGTCTCGGAGGGTGGGCAAAGGCGCAACGCGCCGTGCCCACCATGCGTCCGCGATCGAGGACCGAGACGTGGGCACGCGTCCGCTTATGGCGGATGCTTTGCCCACCCTACGGCTGCGTTGCGCCCGGGGCGCGAGACGTCATTCCCCAAATTTATTGCGTCGTGAACAGCACCGTCGCGATCGCGACGGAGAGGCTCACGGCTGACACCGTTGCCACGGTCGACAGCACCCCCATTCGCCGAAGCACGATGGCGAAGACGATGATGATCGGTGTCGCGGTCATCAGCCCGATTTGTGCATCGCTCATCGAATCGCTCGCCGTTTTGCGGAACCGCCGGATACATCCACCCTATGACGGCGGGCCGGGCGGAACGTTGCGGCAGCACAAACGCGCTTCTGACTGGTTGCACTATTTGTCCGGCGACAAAGTTGGGCCCGGACAAGTGGGATATCTGTTCGGCGAACTTGATGCGGAAGACAGATGTCGGCGACGGATTGCGAACGACGGGACAGCGGCTGGGGAATCCTGGAAGATCTTCCCGGCGATCCCATGATCTGGGTGCTAATCTTCAGCGAACTCGCCGCGTTCGGATTGTTCCTCGGTGCTTTCGTCGTCGCGCGCGCACTTCACCCGGCGGTCTTCGCCGCCGGTCAGGCCACGCTTGATGCGCATCTGGCCGGAATCAACACCATCGTCCTCGTGACCAGCGGCTGGGCCGCCGCACGCGCGACGGCATCTGCGCGGGCGGGCGAAAGGGGGCGTGCACGCGGCTGGCTGTTCGGCGCCATGGCCCTTGGCGGTGTCTTCATCGCGGTCAAGCTGTTCGAATATGCCGGCGAGATCGCGTCGGGCAACGGCCTGGAGACCAGCCCATTCTTCACGCTGTACTTCCTCCTCACCGGCTTCCATCTCCTGCATGTCGGCCTCGGCATCGTGATCCTGGCCGTAGTTTCGCGGGGTGCCCGGGCGGCCGGCGTCGAGACCGGAACCGCGTTCTGGCACATGGTCGACCTGCTCTGGATCGTCATGTTTCCGATCATTTATCTGGTGCACCCGTGATTCCGGATCGTCTCGACATCGCCTGGATCATGTTGGTCGGCCTCGCGCTCGCGACCATTCTGGTCCCGCCGCTGGTGTCGCGTCCCTTGCTCGCCAATGCCTTGCTGCTGACGTTCGCCGCCGTCAAGGGCCGCCGCATCGTGCTCGATTTCCTCGATCTCCGCTCGGCGCCGGTACTTTGGCGCGGCATCGTCAGCGCCTGGGTTGTCATCGTGGTGTTGTTCGCCTGGCTCGCATCGGCCGTCGTTGCCCTGATCTGACGCGTTCCTTGCGCCTCGACAAAGAGTGATCCGCGCCATTCGGCAATAAATCACAGCATCGCTATTTCGCGGGAATCACACGGAAAGGATTGGCAATGGCTGAACGCCTGACCAAGTCGGCCGCTCGGAACGTCTTCTACGGCGGCTCGGCCTTCTTCTTCGCCATTTTCATAGGGCTGACGGCGCACAGCCATTACTACATGGCCACGACGTCCACGGACGCCACGACGCTGACGTCCGCGGTCGCCCGCGGCAAGCACGTCTGGGAGAAGAACTCCTGCATCAACTGCCACACGCTGCTGGGCGAGGGCGCCTATTTCGCGCCTGAGGTCGGCAACGTCTGGGATCGCTGGGGCGGCAAGGAGGATCCGGCCGCTGCACGCGAGACGCTGAAGGCCTGGATGCAATCGCAGCCCTCGGGCGCAGAGGGCCGGCGGCAGATGCCGCAGTTCAACCTGACCGATCAGGAACTCAACGATCTCGCCGATTTCCTGCAATGGACCAGCACGATCAAGCGTCAGAGCTGGCCGCCGAACAAGGCCGGCTGAGCCCGCCGAATTCCTCTTTCAAGACAGAGAACCCGAGATGAAATATCAAACCCAGAAAGTCGCGATGCTGTATTTCTACGGCGCGCTGACCTTATTCCTGGCCCAGGTCCTGTTCGGCCTCCTCGCCGGAACCATCTACGTCCTGCCCAACACACTGTCGACCCTCCTGCCGTTCAACATCGTCAGGATGATCCACACCAACGCACTGATCGTGTGGTCGCTGATCGGCTTCATGGGGGCGACCTATTACCTGCTGCCGGAAGAGACCGAGACCGAGCTGTACAGCCCGCTATTGGCGAAGATCCAGTTCTGGATGTTCTTCGGCACAGCCGGCGTCGCCGTGGTCGGCTATCTCTTCCACTATCACGAGGGCCGCGAGTTCCTCGAACAGCCCTTCATTATCAAGGTCGGCATCGTCGTCGTCTGCCTGATGTTCCTGTTCAACGTCACGATGACGGCGCTGAAGGGCCGCAAGACCACGGTCACCAACATCCTGTTGTTCGGCCTGTGGGGCGTTGCGATCTTCTTCCTGTTCGCCTTCTACAACCCGGCGAACCTTGCCGTCGACAAGATGTATTGGTGGTACGTCGTCCATCTCTGGGTCGAGGGCGTCTGGGAGCTAATCATGGCCTCCGTGCTCGCCTATCTCATGATCAAGCTCAACGGCATCGATCGTGAGGTCGTGGAGAAGTGGCTCTACGTCATCATCGGCCTTGCCCTGTTCTCGGGCATTCTCGGCACCGGCCACCATTTCTACTGGATCGGCGCGCCCGGCTACTGGCAGTGGATCGGCTCGCTGTTCTCCACGCTCGAGGTTGCGCCGTTCTTCACCATGGTGCTCTTCACGGTGCAGATGACCTGGAAGGCCGGCCGCAAGCATCCGAACCGCGCCGCGTTGCTGTGGTCGGTCGGCTGCTCGGTGATGGCGTTCCTCGGTGCCGGCGTCTGGGGCTTCCTGCACACGCTGTCCTCGGTGAACTACTACACCCACGGCACGCAGGTCACCGCGGCGCACGGCCATCTCGCCTTCTTCGGCGCCTACGTGATGCTGAATCTGTCGGTGATGGCCTATGCGATCCCGCAACTCAAGGGACGCGCGCCCTACAACCAGTGGCTCTCCATGACGAGCTTCTGGATCATGTGCACGGCGATGATGACCATGACCTTCGCGCTGACCTTTGCCGGCGTGGTCCAAGTCCATCTCCAGCGCGTGCTCGGTCAGGGGTACATGGACGTGCAGGACCAGCTCGCGATGTTCTACTGGGTCCGACTCGGCTCCGGTGTGTTCGTCGCGATTTCTGCGCTGATGTTCGTCTGGGCCGTGCTGGTGCCGGGCCGCGAGAAGCAGGCGACCATTCCCGCCGCGCTGCAGCCGGCCGAGTAAACGAGAAAGGGCGGCCGCGTTTGCCGCGGCCGCCTGCTTCCTGGAAAATCCGGAGAGACCTCATGAAAGCTGCCTTTCACACGGTGACCTCGGCGCCCACGTTGCCGGCCTATGTTCCGTCCGGAAACGAATGCGAGCTTTTCGAACATGCCTGGCGACGTCGTCTGCCGGTTCTGCTCAAGGGGCCGACCGGCTGCGGCAAGACGCGCTTCGTTGCGCATATGGCGGCGCGGCTGGGCCTGCCGCTCCACACCGTTGCCTGTCATGACGATCTTACTGCCGCCGATCTCACCGGCCGCTATCTGCTCAGGGGCGGCGACACCGTGTGGACCGATGGTCCGCTGACGCGCGCCGTGCGCGAGGGCGGCATCTGCTATCTCGACGAGGTCGTGGAGGCCCGCAAGGACGTCACCGTCGTGCTGCATCCTCTCACCGACGACCGCCGCATCCTGCCGCTGGAGCGGACCGGCGAGGAACTGGTGGCGCCGAACAGCTTCATGCTCGTCGTCTCCTACAATCCCGGCTACCAGACGCTGCTGAAGGCGCTGAAGCCATCGACGCGCCAGCGCTTCATCGCCATCGAATTCGGCTTCCTGCCGCCCGAGCAGGAGATCGCCGTCGTGTCCGCCGAAAGCGGGCTGTCACCGGAGCGTGTGCGGCCGCTGGTGGGGCTGGCTGGCCGGCTCCGTGCGCTCAGGGGCCACGATCTGGAGGAGGGCGTCTCGACCCGGCTCGTGGTCTATTGCGCGACCTTGATCGCCGCGGGCACGCCGATCGCCGACGCCGTGCTGGCGGGCATGATCGAGCCGCTTACCGACGATTCCGACGTGAAGGCGGCGCTGCTGGACGTCGCGCGCGCCGTCATCGGGTGAGGCCACGGCCATGCTCGACTTTCTCGAACTGGAAGAGACGGTCGGTCGCGCCTGGCACCGGATGGTCGGCGGCACCGCGAGCTATCCGGTTCACGATGATCACGCCATTGCACTGACCGAGGTGAAGGGCCGGCTCGCGGTGATGTTCCGCGCACTCGGCGGTGAGAGTGGGGTGCAGATTGCAAGCGCAGGCGCGCGAAAATCGGGGCACCGTCTCGGCTGGCGCCAGCGCATCGGCCTCGGCGACGAACGATTGGAGCAGCCCGGCCGTGACGCTGCGGCCATCTTCCTCCCCGATCGCATCTCGATCTTTCCCGACCGCGCGTTGAATGCGGCGCTCTATCGCTGGCTTGCGGCCTGGTTCGCAGCCGCGCCGATCGAGACGATCACGGAAGCCGATCCGCTGCGGCGGGATCTTCTGGTCCTGCGCCGGGCGAGCGAGACGGCGGTGTTCGTGCTCACGCAATTTCCCGGCCTCGTCGCCGATTACGCCCAGCTCGCCGCGGCAACGGCCGTGGCCCGGCCTCGCCGCCCCCTGCCGCGCATCGAGCAGGAGGTCGAGCAGATCGTGCTGGCCCTGCTTGGCGCTGGAAAGTCGCCCGCGGGCACATTGTGGCCGGCGATGATGGGGACGGGTCCGCTGCCGGACAAAGCGCCGCCGGGCTATCATTCGATCCTGCCGTGCCCGCTATGGGGGGATTGCTGGACGCGCGAGCTCTCGCCCGCGCATGCCGGCGAAGACGAATGTGCCCCGGGTGCCGAGCCAGAGGCCCAGGACGATCGCAAGCGCTTTGCGGTGCGCGAGCGCGAGGACGATGCGAATCGCCGCGATCCTTTCGTGCTCAACCGCTTCGAGAAGATCCTCGCCATGGCCGAGATGGTCAACGTCGACCGTCCCTCGGACGACAGTGAGGACGAGGACGCGCAGAAGGCGGCCGACGATCTCGAGGAGATCACGCTCAGCCGGCGCACCGGCAAGCCGGCGAGCCGGTTCAAGTTCGATCTCGACCTGCCGCCCGAGGCCCTCGATGAATCGCGGCTGAATGCGGACCTCACCTACCCCGAATGGGATTACCGCAGCCGATCTTATCTGCCCGATCATTGCCGCGTGCTGGCGGGTGCGGCCTCCGAGCAAGGTGAGAGCTGGAGGCCCGACGACGCCATGCGCCGGCACATCCGCCAAGTGCGCCGCCGGTTCGAGGTGCTGCGGCCGCGCCACGAATTGATGCGCGCCCAGGTCGACGGACATGATCTCGATCTCGACGCGCTGGTGCGTGCGCAGTGCGATCTCCGCGCCGGCAGCAGCAGCGGTCTCGATCGCATCCATGTCGCGATGCGCCCGCAAGGGCACGATCTTGCGGTTACGCTGCTCGTCGACGTCTCGCTGTCCACGGACGCCTGGGTCGACGGCTACCGCGTGCTCGACGTCGAGAAAGAGGCGCTGCTGGCGCTCGCCCACGGGATTTCTGCTTGCGGCGACCACCACAGCATCCTCACCTTCACCTCGCGCCGGCGGTCCTGGGTGCGGCTCGAGACGGTCAAGGCCTTCGGCGAGCCGATGAGCCCGACAGTCGAGCGTCGCATCGGCGCGCTGAAGCCGGGCTATTACACGCGGATCGGCGCGGCGGTGCGCCACGCCGCGGCCGAGCTCGCCCGCCAGCCGCAGCGCAAGAAGCTGCTGCTCGTTCTCACCGACGGCAAGCCGAACGACGTCGATCATTACGAGGGCCGCTTCGCGCTCGAAGACACCCGCAAATCGGTTCAAGAGGCTCGCCGGCTCGGCATCGCCGCCTTCGGCGTCACGGTGGACGCAACCGCGCAATCCTATTTCCCGACCCTGTTCGGGCGCGGCGGCTATGCCATCGTCGGTAACATCAGGCGGTTGCCCGCGGCGCTGCCGGCGATCTATCGGCAGGTCGCGCACTGAGCCGGCGCGGATGGGGCCCATGGTGCCCCTGGATGGTGGCCACCCTTGCTGATAGGCTTGCCTCAGACTGATGAAGCAACTCTGCGCTGGAATGATTGCCGAAGGCCGAAGCGAATGCTGATATCCTGCGGCGATGCGCTGGTTGATTTCGTGCCGACGCGAAATGCGCAAGGACGCGAGGCGGTGATGCCGGCGGTTGGCGGCTCCTGTCTCAACGTCGCCATCGGCCTGGCTCGGCTGGGTGCGCCCACCGGCTTCGTCGGCGGCATCTCGACCGATATGTTCGGGCGGATGATCGCAGATCATGCGGCGGCCTCCGACGTCGACCTCAACCTCGCCACCCGCAGTGATCACCAGACCACGCTCGCTTTCGTCCGCATCGTCGAGGGCGAGTCGCATTACGCCTTTTACGACTCCGAAACCGCGACGCGGAACTGGACCTACCGGCGTGGGACTGTTCCGTTCGCGCATGTGGAAGCCGTTCATGTCGGATCGACCACGCTCGTCAACGATCGCGGCGCGGCGGAGACGATGGCGCTGATCGAGGACGCGCGGGCGTCATCGACGATCTCCTTCGATCCGAACTGCCGGCCCAATCTAATCAAGGACAAGCCGGCCTATCTCGCGCGCATGGCCGAGTTCGCTGGCCGTGCGGATCTCATCAAGATGTCCAACGTCGACTTTGCCTATCTCTTCGGCGAGGAGCCTTACGAGCAGCGGGCGAACGCGATGCTCAGGCGGGGGACGAGCCTCGTTGTCATCACCCGCGGCCGCGATGGCGCCGTCGCATGGCATGCGGGGACAGGGCGCATCGAGGTCGCCGCGCCAAAGGTCGAGGTCGCCGATACGATCGGCGCGGGTGACAGCTTTCAGGCGGCGCTGCTCTTTGCCCTGTACAAGCAGGGACGCCTTGCCCGAGAGAAACTGGGGGGCATCGGCGCGGACGAGCTCCGCCGGTCGCTGTCCTTTGCCGCCAATTGCGCCGTGCTGACCTGCACCCGTCCCGGTGCCGATCCGCCTTGGAGCCACGACGTCGGGGGGGATTGGTAGGCCGTACGGTCGGCTTACGTCGTTCCTGAGATGTCCCGGCGGACTGCCTCCATGCGTCCACCGAAATGGACAGGGCAGGTCCGCGCTGGCAAGGTCCCGCGCATCCTCACGCGAGCCGGTCCTCATGAGCAACGACCTCTGCTTCCTATCTGCCACTGAGCTGCGCGAACGCATTGTCAGCAGGAGGGTCTCGCCGGTCGAGATCATCAGTACCGTGCTCGCCCGCGCCGAGGCGCTCCAGCCCGAGCTGAACTGCTTCATAACGATCTGCGGTGACGAGGCGATGGCGGCCGCGCGCGAAGCCGAACGCAAGGTGATGGCCGGCGAGGAGCTCGGCCTGCTCCACGGCATCCCCGTCACCGTCAAGGACATCGTCAACACCAAGGGCGTCAAGACCACCTTCGGCGCGGTTCCCTACAAGGACAATGTGCCGACCGAGGATGCCGTCGCGGTGGCGCGGTTGAGCAGCCAAGGCGCGATCCTGATCGGCAAGACCACGACGCCGGAATTCGGCAGCAAGTGCCTGACGGATTCGCCTTTGTTCGGCCGCACCCGCAACGCCTGGGACGCCGGACGTTCGTCCGGCGGCTCCAGCGGCGGCGCGGCGGTCGCGGTGGCCAGCGGCATCGCGCCGCTCGCGATCGCGACCGACGGCGGCGGCTCGACGCGAATTCCCGCTGCCTGCAATGGCGTGGTGGGTCTGAAGCAGAGCAACGGTGTGATCCCGCACAGCCAGGCGCTGGATGTGTTCGGCAACCAGACCTATGTCACGCCGATGACCCGCACCGTCGCCGACACCGCGCTGATGATGCAGGTGATGTCAGGTGAGGATGCCTGCGACCCCTGGTCGATCGGCGTCCCCGTGCCGGATTTCATCGGCACGGCTGCCCCGCGCGGCGATCTGCGCGGGCGACGGATCCTCTATTGCCTGACACCGCCGGGCCGTCCGGCGTCAGCCGAGGTCGCAGCCAGCTTCAAGGCGAGCCTCGACCGGCTGGCGGGGCTCGGCGCCGAGCTCGAGGAATTCTCCGGCGACGGTTTTGACATCGAGCCGATCTGGCGCGCCATCAACCACACGGTCTGGCGTACGCGCTTTGCGAAACTCGCGGCCGAGCACAGCGACGAACTGAGCGAGGCCTTCCTCAGGCAACTCTCGCTCGCGACCGAGGTCAGCGGCGTCGACTATCAGCAGGCGATGTTCGCGCGCACCGCGCTGTTCCGCCGCGTGCAATCGCTGCTTGCGCAGGGACACTTGCTGGCGATGCCGACGCTCACCCGCACCGCGCTGCCGATCGAGCAGGATCTGTTCGGAACTATCGAGATCGACGGAGCGCATTTCGACAGCGTCCGGCCTCACTGGTTCCCTTGGACCATGCCGTTCAACATGACCGGCCATCCCGCAATCAGCCTGCCTTCTGGCTTCGGCCGCGACGGCCTGCCGATCGGGCTTCAGCTCGTCGGGCACTTCCGTGCCGATGCCGAATTGCTGCGCGTCAGCGCACTGTTCGAGGCTTCAAGCGATCTCCTGTCCCGCTGGCCGGAATGACGCCCCGCCCACGCAGCAACGGGCTTGCTTCCGGCTTCCGGACGTGTTGATCGTGCCCAAAGTGAGCTTCGAGCCTGAGCGCGCATGAGCGTCTTTGTCCTCCGACGAGTGGTGACCTTGCTGGCGACGCTGGTCGGCGCTTCGCTGATCATCTTCCTCGTGCTCGATGCGCTGCCCGGCAACGCCGCGCAGATGCTGATGGGCGCCGATGCCTCGGCGGATGCGGTGCGCGCGCTCACGGTCAAGCTCGGGCTGGATCAGCCGTTGGCGGTTCGCTATCTGCAATGGATCAAAGGGCTCGTCGTCGGCGATCTCGGCAACTCCTATGTCTACGGCACGCCGGTCGCCAGCCTGATCGCGGAGCGGCTGGTGCTGACCGTTCCGCTCGCGATCATGGCGATGACGATCACCGTGACGCTGGCGCTCACGGCCGGCATCTATACCGCCGCCAACCACAACAGGCTCGGCGATGTCGGCGTGATGTCGCTGACGCAGATCGGCATCGCGCTGCCGAATTTCTGGTTCGCGATCCTGCTGGTGCTGTTGTTCGCGGTGCGGCTGCAATGGCTCTCGGCGGGGGGATTTTCCGGCTGGGAGGATGGCATCTGGCTCGGCGTCAAGTCGCTGCTGCTGCCGGCGATCTCGCTCGCGGTGGTGCAGGCGGCGATCCTTGCGCGCGTCACACGCTCGGCGGTGCTCGAGGTGCTGCGCGAGGATTTTGTTCGAACGGCGCGCGCGAAGGGGCTCGGCAAAAGGGAGGTGCTGTGGAGCCACGTGCTCCGTAACGCCATGATTCCGGTCATGACGGTGATGGGGCTGCAATTCGCCAATTTGCTCGCCGGCACCATCGTGATCGAGAACGTGTTCTACCTGCCGGGTCTCGGCCGCCTGATCTTCCAGTCAATCGCCAACCGCGACCTGATCGTGGTGCGCAATTGCGTGATGCTGCTGGCGACCATGGTCGTCATCGTCAATTTTATCGTCGACGTGCTCTATGCCTTCATCGATCCCCGCATCAAGGTGCACGACCTGTGAGTGCGCCCCTGACCACTCCGATTGACGCGCCGATGGCGACGCGCCGATTGCCGGCCAGGACCTTCTGGGCCCGCGCGCTGCGCCATCGCAGCTTCGTGCTCGGCGGTTCGCTGAGCCTGCTGGTGCTAGCCTCTGCGCTGCTTTCGCTGGTTTGGACGCCGTGGTCGCCCTACGAGATCGACATCGCCTCCAAGCTGCGGCCGCCTTCGGCCGCGCACTGGCTCGGCACCGATTCGTTCGGCCGCGACATCGTCTCGCTACTGCTGGCCGGCGCTCGATCCACGATCCTGGTCGGTGTCATTGCCGTCGGCATCGGTCTCAGCTTCGGCGTCACGCTGGGCCTGCTCGCCTCGGCCCGGCGCGGCTGGACCGAAGAGATCATCATGCGCTTCTCCGACTTCACTTTCGCCTTTCCCGCCGTGCTCTCCGCGATCATGCTGGCCGCGGTGTTCGGGCCCGGCATGGTCACCTCGATCGTCGCGATCGGCATCTTCCAGATCCCGACGCTGACCCGGCTGACGCGCGGCTCGGCCAACGCGATCTGGGCGCGCGAATTCGTGCTGGCCGCGCGTGCCGCGGGGAAGGGCGCATTCCGCATCACCATCGAGCACGTGCTGCCGAACATCCTGTCAATCCTGATCGTGCAGGTTACCATCCAGTTCGCGCTTGCCATTCTCGCCGAGGCCGCGCTGTCCTATCTCGGCCTCGGCACGCAGCCGCCGCAACCGTCCTGGGGACGGATGCTCAACGATGCGCAGACGCTGCTGTTCCAGTCGCCGATGCTCGCGGTCTATCCGGGCGCTGCGATCGCGATCGCGGTGCTCGGCCTCAATCTGCTCGGTGACGGATTGCGCGACCTGCTCGATCCCCGGCTGGCGCGGGAGCGATGAGTATGGGCGAGCGAGAGGCCGTGCCGCTGCTCGAGGTCGATAGCCTCGGCGTCGGTCTCAACACCAGCCGCGGGCCTGCGCAGGCCGTGCGCGGTGTCAGCTTTACCCTGAAGCGCGGCGAAACGCTGGGGCTGGTCGGCGAGTCCGGCTGCGGCAAGTCGGTCACCGCGCTGTCCCTGATGGGGCTGCTGCCCGATAGCGCAGTGATCTCCGGCAGCATCAAGCTCGATGGCCACGAGCTCGCCGGGCTTGCGGACGCGGACTATTGCAGGCTGCGCGGCAACCGCATCAGCATGATCTTCCAGGAACCGATGACCGCGCTCAATCCGATGCATACGATCGGTCATCAGGTCGCCGAGCCGCTGCGGCGTCACCGGAACCATTCGGCCGCGCAAGCGCGCAAAGAGGCGATCGCCTTGCTCGACCGCGTCGGGCTGCCCGATGCTGTCAGGCGCATCGATGCCTATCCCCACCAGTTCTCCGGCGGCCAGCGCCAGCGTATCACCATCGCGATGGCGCTCGCCTGCGAGCCGGATCTGCTGATCGCCGACGAGCCGACCACGGCGCTCGACGTAACCATCCAAGGCCAGATCCTCGATCTCATCGCCGATCTCGTCGAGGAGCGCGGCATGTCGATGATCCTGATCTCGCACGATCTCGGCGTCATCGCCGAGAACGTGCAGCGCATGATGGTGATGTATGGCGGCACCGTCGTCGAGAGTGGGCCGACCGACGAGGTATTCCGCCGCATGGGTCATCCCTATACGCAGGGTCTGTTCCGTGCCCGGCCGAAGCTCGGCGCGCGCAAGGGCACGCGGCTGAAGACGATCTCGGGCACCGTGCCGGAGCTTGCCGATCTGCCCTCCGGCTGCGCCTTTTCAGACCGCTGTCCGCTGGTGATCGACCGGTGCCGCGCCGCACTTCCGCCGATGATCGACGTTGGACCCGGGCATTTCGTCCGATGCATCAGGACCGATATCTCGATGTCGGAACGCGAGGGAGTGCTGACCGCATGACCGCTGCGCCGCTTCTCGACGTGAAGGATCTCGAGCAACGCTACGCCCTGCCGCGCGAAAGCCTGTTTCGCCCGCCGGGGCAGGTGCGTGCGCTCAATGGCGTGAACGTGCAGGTTGCCGCGGGCAAGAGCCTCGGAATCGTCGGCGAATCCGGGTCGGGCAAGTCGACCTTCGCGCGGCTGGTGATGGCGCTGGAGCGGCCGACGTCGGGGCAGGTCACGCTGCTCGGCCGAGATCTCAATCGCATCTCCGCCGATGAGCTACGCCGTGCCCGCCGTGACTTCCAGATGGTGTTCCAGGACCCCTACGGCTCGCTCGATCCGCGGCAGACCATCGCGCGCATTGTCGCGGAACCCTTGACGGTGCTGGAGGGGGCCGATCGCGCCACGTTCGGTGAACGTGTCGCCGCGGCGCTGCGCCAAGTCGGCTTGCGCGATGCCGACATGGACAAATACCCGCACGAATTCTCCGGCGGCCAGCGCCAGCGCATCGCCATTGCGCGTGCGCTGATCACCCAGCCGAAGCTGATCGTCGCCGACGAGCCGGTCTCGGCG
This sequence comes from Bradyrhizobium sp. MOS003, assembly GCF_003020125.1. Lineage (GTDB taxonomy): Bacteria > Pseudomonadota > Alphaproteobacteria > Rhizobiales > Xanthobacteraceae > Bradyrhizobium. The sequence goes on from NZ_PYFW01000003.1 coordinate 624,484, forward strand.
CTCGACGTCTCCGTGCAGGCGCAGGTGCTGAACCTGATGCAGGATCTGCAGGAGCAGTTCGGCCTCAGCTATGTCCTGATCAGCCACGACCTCGCCGTCGTCGACTATCTCTGCGACGAGGTCGCGGTGATGTATCTCGGCAGGGTCGTCGAGCAGGGCCGCCCCGAAGACCTGTTCGAGCATTGCGCCCATCCCTATACGCGGGCGCTGCTGGAGGCGGTGCCGCGGGCGCGCGCCGGCGGCGGCGGCCGGCGGAGGCGCGGGGGGCAGGCGATCGCCTCGCAATCGGTGGCCGCGGCCGGCTGCCCCTATGTCGCGCGCTGTCCGCTCGCCGACCAGCATTGCCGCGAAGCCCTGCCTGCGTTACGCAAGGTGGGCGAGGGGCACCTTGCCGCCTGCCACAGGACCGAGGCCGTGATGGCGTTGCCGCAGGCAGTCGTGGAAGGTTAGTGTCCAGAGCCGGATTGGCGTTGAGCTTAAGAATAGAACAGGCCGGGGAGTTACGCATGTTGAGGAAACTATCGATCGTCGCGTTTGTCGCCGCGCTGGTGGCAGCGCCTTTGCCCGTGCTGGCGCAGAGCAAGAAGGACAGCGTCGTCATGGGAATGACGCTGGAGCCGCCGGGGCTCGACCCCACCAATGCCGCCGCCGCTGCCATCGCCGAGGTTACGCTCTACAACATCTACGAGACGCTGACCAAGATCAACGAGGACGGTTCTACCTCGCCGCTGCTGGCGGAGAGCTGGACCGCATCGCCCGACCTGAAGACCTACACTTTCAAGCTGCGCAAGGGCGTCAAATTCCAGAATGGCGAGCCGTTTGATTCAGCGGCAGTGAAGTTCTCGTTCGAACGCAACGCGGCCGCGACCAGCACCAACAAGGACAAGAGCCTGTTCCAGGCTTTCGAGAAGGTCGAGACGCCCGATGCCGACACCGTTGTCATCGCGCTAAAATATTCCGAGCCGAACCTGCCGTTCCTGCTCGGACAGGCGAGCGGCTCGATCGTCGAGCCGAAGAGCGCGGCGACCAACGTCACCCAGCCGGTCGGGACCGGACCCTATCAGCTTGGCGCCTGGGCCAAGGGCTCGTCGATCACGCTGACCAAATGGGCCGATTATCGCAATGCCTCCGCGATCAAGCTCTCGAAGGTGACGATCCGCTTCATCTCTGATCCGGCCGCCCAGGCCGCGGCGCTGCTCTCGAACGACGTCGACGCATTCCCGCGCATCGCGACCCGCGTCGTTGCCCAGTTCAAGTCCGATCCGCGCTTCACGGTGCTGATCGGCGGCTCCCGGGCCAAGACCATCGTCGGTATCAACCATCGCAAGAAGCCGCTTGACGACGTCCGCGTTCGCCGCGCCATCCTCGCCGCGATCGACCGCAAGGCGTTGATCGACGGCGCCGTCGAGGGCTTCGGTACGCCGATCGGCAGCTTCTATACGCCGGGATCGCTCGGCTATGTCGACACCACCGGCGTCAATCCCTACGACCCCGAGAAGGCCAAGAAGTTGCTCACGGAGGCCGGCGTCACCGCGCCGCTCGAGCTGTCGTTGAAACTGCCACCGCCGCCCTACGCGCGGCAGGGTGGAGAGATCGTCGCGGCCCAGCTCGCCAAGGTCGGCATCGTCGCCAAGATCGAGAACGTCGAATGGGCGCAGTGGCTCTCGCAGGTGTTCGCGCCCAACGGTCCGCATAATTTCGACCTGACCATCGTCAGTCATGTCGAGCCGTTCGACCTCGTCAAGCTCACCGAGCCGGACTACTACATCGGTTACAACAACGAGGCCTTCAACGCGCTCTATAAGCAGATCGTGTCGACGCCGGACGAAGCCGCCCGCACCAAGCTGCTCGGCGACGCCCAGCGCATGCTGGCCACCGACGCTGTCTCCGCCTACCTGTTCCAGCCGCAATGGCCGACCGTCATCAACAAGAAGCTGAAGGGCGTCTGGAAGGAAGTCCCGCAGTTCGAGAACGATTTCTCGGCGTGGTCCTGGGAATAGGGGCGCTCGAACAGATCGAAGGTTCGCCTCGACAATGGCCTCTTCCATCGGGAAGAGGCCATTGGTTTGACTACGCCAAGCAAAATACGCGAAAACAACCCCATGCACAGTAGACGGGGCCAGCTATTTCAATGGGTTGCGGGGTCGCTCGGCATCATGCGCCACAGCTGAGGCCTTGATGCGTCGGGCAAAACACCGGCACGATGGCAGCATTATAACAACGTCGCCACGTTTCCTTCGAGCGCAGCTCTGCGTCGATTTCCAGACATTGAACGATCGAAATCCTCATGCGTTAGCTTGACGCAGGATGGCAGCTTGCCGCGCGATCCGCCGCCGGGGGGCACACGGAGTTCGGTTTCTTGCTTAAACTGTATCGATGGCCGTCAAATGACTGGCGAAGCATCAGCACGGAAATGCCCTCGGAGATCATCTGGGCCGACCTGCTGAACGCGACCGACGAGGAAAAACAGTTTGTCGAACGGCTGCTGGGAATACGGATTCCGTCCCAGGATTCCCTTAGCGAGATCGAAGCATCGAGCCGACTGATCTTCGACCACGGCACGCTTTATCTCAGCGCCCCTGCAGTCCAGCCCGACGAGGGCGGCGAGGCCGAGATCACGCCGGTGGGCTTCGTCATCGGTCCCCACGTGCTGGTGACGGTGCGTTTCGCCCAACTGCCAATCTTCGAGGCCATCGGCGAGCGAATCGGCTCCGACGACAGTCTCGAGAACGGCATGTGCGTGTTCACCAGCTTGCTCGAAGCAATGGTCGATCGCGGCGCCGATGTCCTGGAGCATCTTGGTGCGAAAGTCGACGGGCTTTCGCGGGGCGTTTTCAAGGGCGGCCTCGTTCGCACCAAACGGCTGGCCCATTCCAGTCGCAGGATGCGGGAAGCGCTCGAAAACATCGGTGAGTTGGCCGACAGATTGGCCAAGGCGCGGGACGTTCTGCTTGGGGTCGGCCGCATCGCGTCGTTTGCTGGCGACGTCGGCAGCGAGTGGATCACCGCAGCCTCGAAGAAGCGCCTCGAGGCGGTGTCGAAGGACGTCGCCTCGCTCAACGATTACGAGACGAGATTGTCGGACAAGATTCAGCTTTTGCTGGATGCGGTGCTTGGCTTCATCAACATCCAGCAGAACGAGCTGTTCAAGATCCTGACGATCGTGTCCGTCGTCGGCGTCCCCCCAACCATCCTGGTCGGCATCTGGGGCATGAATTTCAAGCACATGCCGGAGCTCGACTGGACCTTCGGCTATCCGCTGGCATGCCTCGCGATCATCGCAAGCGGCGTTCTGCCGCTGATCTGGTTCAAGCGGCGCGGCTGGTTCGAGTGAAAAGAGCGGCGCATCGTTCGTAACGATGCGCCGCTCGTGGTTCATGCTGCCTTGGCGTCGACCTTGCCGATCCAGTCGCGGGCGAGCGTCACGTCGGCTTGCGACAGTTGATGGCCCGCCGGCAGGACCCTGTGGGTCACGCTCGCCCCCGCTTGCGCGAGCAGAGCGGCAAGCTTGGCCGAATTGCCGGGCGGTACGATCGGGTCTGTCTGCCCGGACAGTAGCAGGATCGGCTTGCCTGCAAGATCGGCCGTGGGCGGATCCGACAGCGGCACCATCGCGCGCAGCAGGATTGCGCCGGCCAGCACCTCCGGCTGCAGCAGCAACAGCGCGGCTGCGATGTTGGCGCCGTTGGAGAAGCCGACCGCGACAGGCGCTGCGATTCCATATTGCGTCCGTGCCCCGCTGACGAAATCGTCGAGCTCGAGCGCGCGCCGCCGCACATCGTCCTCGTCGAAGATGCCTTCGGCGAGACGGCGGAAGAAGCGCGGCATGCCGTGCTCGAGCACGCGGCCGCGCGGCGAGAGCAGCGCCGAGCCAGGCGAGATCATCTTGCCGAGCCCGAGCAGATCGTTCTCGTCGCCGCCGGTGCCATGCAGCAGCAGGAGCGGAGGGGAGCCTGCGCTGATCGCGGGTTCGAAGCGATGGATGAAGGTACTCTCGGTCATGACACGCTCTCTTCCAGGCTCGGCAATACGGCTTCGATCTGCCTGCGCTGCGCTTCGAGGAAACCCGGCAGCTTGAGGTCTCGTCCCAGCGTCGCGACGGGTTCATCGACGGCGAAGCCGGGGATGTCGGTCGCGATCTCGAACAGCACGCCGCCGGGCTCGCGGAAGTAGATCGAGCGGAAGTAGTTGCGGTCCCGCTGCTCGGTCGGATGCAGGCCGTGATTGCTCACGAGCTTTTGCGCCATCTTGCCCTGTTCGGCATCGTCCGCCGCGCGGAAGGCGATGTGATGCACCGAGCCGCCGCCCTGATGCCCGCGCAAGAAGCCCTTGGCCTCGTAGATGTCGACGACGCTGCCCTCGGCATCGCCTGATACCTTGAAGCGGATCACCGAGCCTTCGCGGCCGGTCTCCTTGAAGCCGAACACATCGGTGAGGACAGCGGCCGTCTTCGCCGCACTGTCGAGCAGCAGCGTCACGCCGTGGAAGCCGCGGATCGCATGCTCGGCCGGAACGTCGCCATTGCTCCAGCCGGGTTCGCTTTCGGCACCGGGAATTCCAACCAGCGCGAGGGCCATGCCGTCGGGGTCGGTGAACGGCAGCACGGACTCGCCAAAGCGCTTCTCGAGTGCCTCATAGGCAATGCCCTTTTCGGTGAAGCGCTGGGTCCAGTAGCCGAGCGAGCGCTGCGGCACGCGGAACGCGGTCTGATGGGTCTCGCCGACGCCGCGGCGCCCCGCCGGAACGCCGGCCCAGGGGAAGAAGGTCAGGATGGTGCCGGGCCGGCCGGTCTCGTCGCCGTAATAGAAGTGATAGGTGCCGGGATCGTCGAAATTGACCGTCTTCTTGACGAAGCGCAGGCCGAGATCCCGGGTGTAGAAGCCGAAATTGCGGATGGGGTCGCCGGCGATCGCGGTCACATGGTGCAGTCCAGACATTGTCGTCCTCCAAAGTTCGGGGAGCGTCTTGCTCTGGTCGGAAATATTGTTCCGCTTTGGATTGGAGACAATCCATGCAAATATGACGACTATGTCTACGATTTGGAAACAATCGGCGGAAGCCGCTCTTGGATAAGCTCAGCAGCCTGCGGGCCTTCGTGAAGGTGGTCGAAAGCGGCAGCTTTGCCGAGGCGGGTCGCCAGTTGCGGCTGTCGCGCTCGGCAATCAGCAAGTACGTCGCCGACCTCGAGGAGAGCCTCGGCGTCCAGCTGTTGAACCGGACTACGCGGCATGCGAGCCCGACCGAGAGCGGCAAGCGCTATTTCGAGCGCGCGCTCGTCATCCTCTCGGAGATCGAGGCCGCCGATCAGGCGGTGACGCAGGCCCAGTCGGCGCCGCGCGGGCTGCTCCGCGTCAACGCACCGATGTCGTTCGGAACGATGCGGTTAGGTCCGGTGCTCGCCGATTTCATGGCGCGTCACGGCGAGCTTCAGCTCCAGATCGTGCTCAGCGACGACCTGCTCGATCCCGTGCAGGACGGTTTTGATGTCACGCTGCGGATCGCAGAACTGGAATCGTCCAGCCTGATCGCGCGAAAGATCATGCCGGTGGGGCGGGCCATCTGCGCCTCGCCGGACTATCTCGCGCGGCACGGCACGCCAAAGCACCCGCAGGATCTGCGCGAGCATGCTTCGCTGACTTACGGCTTCCTGCTGACCGGCAACCAGTGGAAGCTGACCGGCGCGGACGGCGACCACTGGATCCAGCCGGCATGGTCGCTTTGCGTCAACAACGCCGAGGTGCTGCGCGATGTCGCGATCAAGGGCAGGGGGATCGCGCTGCTGCCGGAGTTCATCGCGGCAGATGCGTTGAGGAAGGGCGAGCTACGCACGGTGCTGGATGATTATTCCGCGCCGCCGCTCGCGCTCTACGCGGTCTATCCGCCGACGCGGCATCTGTCTGTGAAGGTGCGGCTTTTCATCGATTTTCTGGTCGAGCGGTTCGGGAGGGAGGATGAGGCGAGTGTGCTTATGCGGCCGCGCTCACACTAACCGGCGGACCGCGGCTCGGCTGACGCGAGCAGCTCGCCGAGCGCCCATATCGATGCGTGCAGAAGCGCTGCAAGTTCATTAGCCGCACTCTGGTACTCCGCCGGCGACATCGAAGGCGCCGCAAGCTCGACCTCGCGGCAGCGCTCGAACAGGCGGACGAGGCCGAGCGCGCTGGCTGCGCTGCCGAGCTGATGCGCGGATCGCGCGAGTTGCTTCCGATCGCCGGATGTCGCGGCCTTCGCGATGTCGTCGATAAGGCATTCGCTGGTCTCTCCGAGCAAATGATGGAGCTTTGCGATTTGTGCGGACCCCAGCAGCTCCCGCTGGTCGTCGAGGAAGCGCCGGTCGATCAGTGCGCCCGCGGAGAGTTGCACGGCTGCCGGCTCGACCTTCGGATCGTCCTCGATCGCCTCGCGGAGCGCGTTGATCAGGATCGGCTTGCTGACGACCCGGACAATGCCTGCGTCCGTGAGCCGTTCGCGCGCGCTGGAGGATACGTCCGCCGTCACGGCCATGATGCGCGGCATCCTCGGCAGCTCGAGCTTGCCGATCCGCGATGCCGCCTCGACGCCGTCCATGTCGGGCATGTGCAGGTCCATCAAGATGACGTCGAACGATTGCTCACGGGCGAGAGCAATGGCGGAGGCGCCATTCCTCGCGATGGTCGGATGATGGCCGAGCCGCCTCAGGATCGCTTCGCCGACCTCGCAATTGACGGGATCGTCATCGACCAGCAACACGCGGAGCGGTCGCGATGGCGGCGCGACCGTACCTTGCGCGACACCGCTCGCGGCCACGCAGATCGGCACCTCGAACGTGAACGTGCTGCCCGCGCCCGGCGTGCTCTCCACCGTCAGCTCGCCGCCCATCAAGCGGCTGAGGCGGCGCGCGATGGCAAGGCCGAGGCCGGTGCCGCCGAACCGTCGTGCAATGCTGTCGTCGGCCTGGACGAAGTCCTCGAAGATCCGCTCGTGCATGTCGGGGGCGATGCCGATGCCGGTGTCGCGAACGGTGATGCGCAGCAGGATATGTTCGTCATGCCGCTCGGCGGTCGCGTTCACGGCGATCCCGCCCGATGGCGTGAACTTGATGGCGTTGCCCATGAGGTTGAGCAGGATGCGATTGAGCCTGACCGGGTCGCCGTGCACGGAGGTGTCGACCGAGACATCGCAGGCAAGGTCGAAGGTCAGACCCTTGCCGAGGGCCTGCGGACGCATCAGGTCGGCGGCCGTCTCGATCAGCTGGTCGAGGCGGAAGCTGCGCGGCTCCAGCGCCTCGGTGCTGGCCTCAAGCCGCGCATATTCCAGGATGGCGTCGACCAGCGCGATCAGCGTCTCACCCGATGCGGCTGCGGTCGTGAGATGGCGCCGCTGCGCTTCGCCAAGGCTGCCGTCGTCGAGCAGTTGCAGCACGCCCATGACGCCGTTCAACGGCGTGCGCAGCTCGTGGCTGACGACGGCGAGGAAACGCGATTTTGTCTCGTTGGCCGCCACCGCCACGCTGCGCGCGCGCTCGGCGGCGTCGTGCTCGGCAAGGGCCTGATCGCGCGCTTTCTCCAGTTCGGAGGTGCGCTCGACCACCTTGCGCTCGAGCGTCGCGTAGGAATAGCGCAGCTGCGCGGCCATCCGGTTGAACTGGTCGCCGAGCGCTTCCAGCTCGTCACCGGTCTTGATCGCGAGCCGCAGGCCGAGATCGCCGCTCCCGATGCGCCGCGCGCCCTGCGTCAGGAGCTGGATCGGCCCCGTCATGCGCCGGCTGAGAAAGAGAGAGACCAGCACCGCACCGGCGAGCAGGACGACGAGGAGAAAGGTCGAACGGCCGATCGACGCATAGATCGGCGCATAGGCTTCGCTGAGCGGCAGTTCGACGAACACCAGCCAGCCGAGCGAGGGGACCGTTGCATAGGTCGACAGCACGCGCTCGCCGGTCAGATCCTCCTTGACCAGCCCGCCGGAGGCCGGCCCCACACCATCGAGCGCGGCGCGGACGTCGGCATGTCCCGAGAGATCGCTGCGCTGAAGGGCCCGCCACAAATCGGGATGCGCGATCAAGACGCCCATGCGGTCGACCACGTAGGCCTTGCCGGTGTTGCCGACCCTGATGCCGGTGACGAGGTCCCAGATGAAACGCAGATTCACCTCGGCGACGATCACATCGGGATTGCTGCCGGTGCCGCGTGTGGACAACGTCATGTATGGCTCGGTGTCGCCGAAGAAGTAGACCGGCCCGTAATAGGCCCGGCTATCGTTGGCGCCGCGGAAGGCCGGCGACGCCGAGAGGTCGGCCTTGCTGCCGATCCTGTCCGCCACACGACGCGACACGCGCACCCGCTCGATCCCTTGCGAATCGAGTTCGGCGATTTCCGCGATCGCCGGCGACAGGCGCATGAGACGGATGGCGTTCAGGCGCTGGTCTTCGTTGGTCGACAGTTCCGGCGGCAGGCGCGCGAGCCATCTGATCTGGCTCTCGATCTGGCCGATGAATTGGCCGATCTGGATCGCCGCGGAGGCGGCCTGTTCGCGCTGGGTTGCCGCCAGAAGCTGCTTCTGCTCGCGATAGGAGAACCAGACGTCGAAGCCGGTGCTGATGGCGAGCGCGGCAAAGGCGAGGGCGACGATCGAGTAGAGATATTTACGGAACAGCCGGCCGGGAGGCGTCCGCAAATGTCCCTGGTCGACGGTTTCGTTCACTCGCGGATCTCGTCGGCGCGCGCGAGCAGCGTGAAGGGAATGCTCAATCCCAGCGTTCGGGCGACCGTGCGGTTGATCATGAGCTCGTATTTCCGCGGCGATTGCACCGGAAGATCGCCGGCTTTGGTACCGCGCAGGATCAGATCGACGTAGTCGGCGGAGCGCACTTCCAGCGTCGGCCCATAGCTCATCAATCCGCCGGCATCCATGAAGTAGTGGAACGGATAGATCGTGGGCACGCGATACTTGGCGGCCGCCGCAACAACCGCCTGCCGGTTGACGACGAGGAAGCTGTCGACCAGCGCAATCATCGCCCCCTTCGGCTGTTCGGCGAAGCGCCTGACGGTTTCGTCAATGTCCCCGGGCGCGTCGACCGGGACGGGGACGACGGACACGCCGCACTCGGCCGCTTCCTGCTCGATCGAGTCCAGGAAGAAGCGTCCCGCCCGAGGCGTGGTCGACGGGTTGTACAGGGCACCCACGCGGGCAATATCCGGCACGGCCTCACGGACGAGCTGAAGCCATTTGCCGCCCATCTCGGCGGTGCTGCTGGTGAAACCCGTCACGTTGCCGCCGGGATGGGCAAGGCTTTCGACGAAGCCATTGCCGACAGGATCATTGGCGGTCGCGAACACGATTGGAATGGTCTTGGTGGCGGCAAGAACGGCCGCGGTTTCGACCGTCGACCCTGTCAGAATCACGTCCGGCTTGAGCTCCAGCAATTCCTGAATTGCCGTCTTCATCCGGCCCGGTGCGCCGAAGCTCGAACGGAGCTCGAGGCGGAAGTTGACGCCTTCGACCCAGCCGCGCTGCCTCAAGCCGACGATGAGGCCGCCGAGCCGGGAGGTCGCGCTGTCGATCATGCTCCTTCGGGTCAGCTCGTCGTCGAGCGGCAATGCGGTCAACGATGCGACGATCCGCATGCGATCCGACGTTGCGCCGAGCGCGACCCATCCTGCGGCGGTTGCGCCCGCAAGTCGAATGAAGCCGCGGCGATCCACCGCGAGAGCGGAAGGCCGTTCGGTCATGGAATTCTTTGCATATCGCTTGCCCCGGTTCGTTGCTTAGCGCGAACGGCCGGTGTCCACAATTGATGAAAAAAAGCGCTTGTGAATGTTCATTCGCAGCGTTTGGCAGCCCGATACCGTATTCCTACGCAGCCAAAGAGTCGCTGTTTCGAACCTTGTCTCCTCGGTGGCGCGTTGTAACGCCTTGTGGCGTTGCAACATTTTCCGTCTCCGTTGCGGTGACGGTTCGGGGGGCCGATTTCGCAGCTGCCGATTTTTCAAGCGTTGTTTAAAGTTGTTTCGAAGGTTCTCGATGCGCAAAATCTATCTCGTTCCGGCCGTCGTCGGCCTGCTCACCTGCATTGCAGCCGGACCGCTCGCGGCCCAGGGCGCCGTACCGAAGCAGAAGGCTGCGCCGGCTCCCAGAGCCGCTGCGGCCGGCGCTCCCGCTGCGGCGGGCACGCCCGTCGCCGCCGGGGCACCGTCGGCCGAGACACCGGCCGCCGACGACAAGGCCAAGGCGATCGACGGCTTCCGCTCCGCCAAGTTCGGGATGAACGAGACGGACGTGCGCGCGGCGATGACGAAGGATTTCAACGCCAAGCCCGACGCCATCAAGTCACAGGACAATGCGTCCGAGCTGACGCACAGCCTGCTGTATGCGGCCCCCGACCTGCTGCCGAACGGCGGCACCGCCGAGCTCTCCTACGTGTTCGGCTACAAGTCGAAGTCGCTGATCCAGGTCGGCGCGGTCTGGTCGAAGGGGACTGACGCCGCAATGACGCCGGAGAAGCTGTTCTCCAACGCCAACATCCTGCGCGCCCATTTCATGGGTGAGGGCTTCAAGCCCGACTCCATCGCCGTCAATATGCCCGTCGCTGGCGGCATCGTGATGTTCCGCGGCAGCGACGCCAAGGATCGCTCGGTGATCCTGCTGCTCCAGGGCACGTTCGAGAACAAGGAGAACAACCAGCGCGTCCTGACGCCGACCAGCCTGCTGCTGTTCTACGTGGCAGACGCCAAGAGCCCCGACATCTTCAAGCTGCCGCCCGGCCAGTTCTGATGCCTGGATCGCACATTCTCCCACCTGGTTGTGGATCGGCGCCAATGCCGATGAAGAGGATCTGACATGCCCGGACCATCTGCGGCGCGAGACAATGACGAACTGACGACGCTGCGCCGGTTGGCGGGGTTTCGTTCGATGTCGCTGCTCTGCGCGATGCAGATGGTGTTCCTGCCGGTATTCAGCGTCCGCGTTCAGGCGCAGACGGCGAACGTCATCGTTCCCGATGGACGCACTGGAACGAGCCTCCAGACCTCCGGCAGCGTCACCAACGTCACGACGTCGACGGTCTCGGGCAACAACGCCTTCAACTCGTTCTCGCAGTTCAGCGTCGGGCAGGGCAACACCGTCAATCTGCAACTGCCGACGGGGACGCAAAACCTCGTCAACATCGTTCGCGACGCGCCGGTCTACGTCAACGGTACGCTGAACTCCTACATGAACGGCTCGATCGGCGGTAACGTCTATTTCGCCGATCCCAAGGGGTTCGTGGTCGGCCGCAGCGGCGTGGTCAATGTCGGCAGCCTCAACGTCTCGACGCCGACGCGTGAGTTCACCGATAGCCTGATCGGCCCGGGAGGCGCGATCAACGGCACGGCCGTCGGCAATTTGATGGCCGGCTCGTTCCCGGTTTCGCCGGACGGTAACATCCGTATCTACGGCCGCATCAACGCCCAGGACGGCGTGCGGTTGACGGGGCAGAACGTCTTCGTCGGCGGCGCCACCCAGCGCGACATCGCCAATCTCGACCACGCCGCGAAGTTCGCGGCGTCCGTCAATTCCAAGGGCCTGCGCAGCGCCAGCGCGATCACCGTCAGCAACGGTTCGATCCATATCGGCGCCGTCAACAACGCCCGCGTCAACGGCCGCTTGACCGCGCGCAGCAAGACCACGACGCCGAGCAACATTACCGTCGTGGCCGGCAACAACATCGACATCGGCAAGAACGCCAGGCTGAGCACGGCGAGCAGGACGGGAGATGCCGGCGGCGTTCTCGTCAAGGCCGTCAACGACGTAACGGTCAGGAGTGGTGCGAAGTTCAATGCCAGCTCGAAGGTGGGCAATGCGGGCCTGGTCGAACTGAGCGGAAACGGCGTCATCGACGTCGGCAGCGGGGTTACCATCAACCTCAGCGCACCGGCCGGCCGGGCTGGCACGCTGCTGATCGACCCGACCGATGTGGTCATCGGTGACGCGAGCCAGGGCGACACCGGCGTGACGCTGTCGAACAGCTCGGTCGCCAACGCCATCGCGGCGCTGAGCGCCGGTGCCACCTATCTGGTCCAGGCCGACAATTCGGTCACGCTGGCTGCGCATGCGCTGATCGATGCCCGACGGCTCGATGCGAATGGTCATTCGACAGGCAATGCCAACAACGTCACCATCGACGCGCCGAATATCACCATGTCGAGCGGCGCCAGGATTCTGGCCCAGGTGGTCGATTTCGGTGGCTCCCACTACACCAACGGCAACGTCACGCTGACGGCGACGGCGAGCGACACCAGGCTGTCGGGCCAGGCCACCGCGACCACAGGGATCACGGTCGACGGCCAGATCACCGGCGGCGACATTTCGATCGGCGCGACGTCGACCGCGACGTCCAGCTTCACGAGCTCGGTCCCCGGCCTCTTCACGCTGGTGGGCACCACGCTCGCGGCCTCGCTTCTCGGCATCAACGGCGGCTATGTGGCTGCGAGCGCCACGGCGACGATCAACATCAACGGCAACGCCAACATCAACGGCGCCGGCAACATCATGATCGCCTCGCATGGCTCCGAGACGGCGCAAGATCCGGCAATTGCGAGCACCTTGCTCGGCGCCTCGCCGATCGGCGCTTCGGCTGTCGTCGGCAAGATCGACGGCAACGTCACCACCAATGTTGCCTCCGGCGCCACGATCAGCGCGGGCGGCAACCTCGGCATCCACGCCATCAACGACGGTACGCTGAACGTCGCAGCGGTCGCGGCCACCTCCAGCGCGCAATTCGTCGAGACGGTTGCCTATTCCACCGGCTCGGTCTCGACCACGGCCAATGTGGCGACCGGCGCGCACCTTTCCGTCGGCAATGTGACCGCATCCGGCAACACGCTGACGGTGCGTGCGATCAACAACAATTCGTTTGCGACCAGTGCGACATCGGTCGCGCTGAGCACACCGAATGCGAGCGGTGGCGTGGGCGGTGCGCTCGCCATCAGCGACGTCACCACGTCCGCAACGGCGAAGCTCGGCTCCTCGCTGGGCACCAGCACGTCGTCGCGGATGAACGGCTCCGTCCTGGTCGAGGCGACCTCGAACACGACCAGCAACTCGACCATGGCCTCGACCATCGTCGGTACGCCGGCGATCATTGGCGCGATCCAGGGGTTCATGGTCTCCAGCCCCAGCATATCGGGGATGATGGCTCAGCAGATGATCTCGCTGATGCCGGTGGACTTCAATTTCAAGGCCGCCGGTGCGCTGTCGCTGGCCAACAGCACCGAAAACGCGACCGCATCGATCGGGCAGAATCCGAACGGCGGCGCCCCCAGCCTTTATGTGAGCGGCAATGTCGCGGTCGTCAGCACCCTCGTCGATCGGGGCGTGCGCAGCAATGCGACGGCTTCCGCGATCACCTCGGACGCCTCGAGCGGCGAGGGGGTCGCGATCAGCGCCGCGGTCGCCTGGGGCAATTTCAACCACAATTCGAACGCCTATATCGGTAGCGGCACCACCGTCAACGCGGCCAACATCGCCGTTGACGCCAGCACCTGGATGCCAATCACCAACACCTGGTTGAAGTGGGACGGTCTGACCGAGGTCCTCGGCCACCTCAACGGCAATCTCGGCGTCGGCGGCAATATCCTGACGAGCTATGCCAACGCGACGGCGGACGCCGGCGATACCATCGCCGTCGCCGGCTCGATGAACCATTTCGTCGTGAACAACAACACGACGGCGTGGGTGGCGGGCAGCGCCAGCTTGACCGCAACATGCACGACGGCTTGCGGCAGCACCGCGACCGTGAACAGCGGCGACGTCCACACTTACGACGCCAGCATCCAGATCGCGGCAACGACGACGACGGCGTCGATCGATGCCGCCGGCAATGTCGGTACCCTCGGCTTCCTGCCCGGCAACACCTCCGGCGGCTCTTCGGTGGGCGGCTCGCTCAATTTCGTCCAGTTCAATACCAAAACCATCGCCGGCGTTTCGGACAGCGCGACGCTGCGGGCGGGGGACGACATTGCCGTCAACGCGATCACCTCGGACCAGTTCGTCGCGGTGGCGCCGTCATCCGGAAAGGCCGGCGGTGCGCTGGCGCTGAACGGCATCACCTCACTCGGCTTCCTGAACAACACGACGCATGCGTCGATCTCAAGCCAGGCCACCGCCTATGCTCCGACCATCAACATCCTGGCGCAGCAGGATTTGTCGGTCGTGACGATCGCGGGTGCGGTCAATGTCGGCGGTGGCTCGGCGGTCGGGTTGTCCGTGGCCTATCTCGGCGCGAACATGGATACGTCCGCCTATATCGGCGACAACCATTCCGACATCCGGCCGGGCCCGTTCAGCAGCAATGATCCGTTTGCCGGCAACAGTGGCGGAAGCGGCTTGGTCAACGTCGACAACCTCACGATCAGCGCCACCACCTCGGGGCGGATCACGTCAGCGGCCGTCGCGGCGGCGATTTCCTCGCCGTCATTGTCCAACTTCGCCGACAAGGCAAGCGCCGCCGGCGCGGCCGCAGCGGGCGGACCGGCCGGGATTGCGCTGGCTGTGAGCAAGATCACCGCGGCCTCGGGATCGGGCACGGATGGCTTTACGATGGACCTGGCGGGCAGCTCGTCGGTGAGCGACGTCTCGCTCGGGACCAGCGCCTACATCAAGAATGCGTCGGTCAACAAGTTCACTCCGACCAGCGCGGTGACGACGAACACGATCGTGCAGGCGCTCAACGACACGATCCTCAGCAACGGCTCCGGCTCCGCCGCGGCCAACATGTCGGGGGGGTCGTCTCAAGGCGCTGCCATCGGCGCCGCCATCGCGGCGGCGATCTCCAACAACGCCACATCAGCCTACATCTACGGCACCACAATGCAGAACCAGAGCAATGTGACGGTGCAGGCGCTCAACGGCGGGTCGGAAACCGTCGTCGCCATCGGCGTGGCCGGCGGAACATCAGCCAATGCGGCCGCTCTGTCGGGGTCGGTCGGCATCATGACGGACAGCGCGAACGCCTATGTCGAGAGCTCAACCATCACGGGCCAGGCGACGGGGGTCAATCGCGCGATAGAGGTCGATGCCTACCAGACCACGAACATCGCGATCGGCGGTGGCTCACTTTATATGTCCGGCGGCAAGGCCGGCGTCGGTATCGGCCTGACCTATGCCTCGATCGGCGATCCCACGGGCGGCAAGGCCACCGACGCGCATATCCGCAGCAGCTCGATCTCGAATTACGACACGCTGCTGGTGCTTGCCGACAGTGCCAGCGTGATTGCGGCCGGTGCAGCCTCGGGCGGGGGAGGGGCCAACGCCAACGGACTTGCCGGTGCGATCGTCGTCAGCGAAATCACGCCCACCACGACGGCCTATATCAACAGCGGCGCGACCGTGAACATCAATGTCGGGCGCGTGACGGTGCTGGCCGACAGCGGCGCCGTGTCGGACCTCGATACGGCGCTCGGAAATCTCGTCAAGAAGTCGAACAACAATCGTCTCGCAGCGGACACGTGCACGGCCGCCGGCGGGATGGGCACGCAGAATTGCATCGATTTCAGCGCGGCGGCGCTCAACGACGGCGCCGGTAACGGTCCGGGCGCGAGCATCATCTCTGTTGCCGGCACGATCCAGGCCGGCAAGAACAATGTCGGGGCGTCGCTGGTGTACGACACCATCGCGACGACGCATTCGGCCTATATCGCCAACGTGCTAATGACGACGGTTGGCGACGTCCGGGTGAGCGCGGTCGATTCGACGAAGATCCAGTCGGTCACGATCGGATTTGGTCTCGCGACCAGCCAGTTCGCCGGCGTCGGTGGTATGACGATCAGCTCGATAGCCAACACCGTCTCGGCGTCCATCGGCAACAATTTGTCCAGCGCGACGCAATCGTCCGTCACGGGCAGGAACATTTCCGTCCTCGCGACCGACAATTCCAGCATCACCGGAACCGCCGCGGTCGCGGGCGCCTCGACGCAAGGCAGCGCCGCAGGCCTGGCGCTCGTCTACAGCAGTATCGCCAACAATGTCAGCTCCGGCGTTACCGGCTCGAAGCTGAGGGCCTCGGGCAACGTCGCCGTCAATGCGAACTCGAACGCTGGCATTTCGACCGTCGCTGTCGGTATCGCGATGTCCTCGCAGATCGGACTGGCCGGTTCGGTCGCCACGAATCTGCTGGGGACGAATGTCACCGCCAGCATCACCGCTGCCGGCACCAACGGTGTCAACGGCGCCGACGTGATCGCTGCCAACAACGTCGGCGTGATTGTCGGCAACAACGACAAGGCAGCGGTGTTCGCCGGCGCCGTGTCCATCAGCAAGGGGGCGGCCGGCGGTGCCGGTTCGCTGGTGACCAACAAGATCACCGGAACCACGGCCGCCTATATCAGCGGGGCCAACACGCTGGTCGACGCGCGGGGGACCAGCACCACCGATACGCTGTCGGTCAACAACGGAACGCTCGTCCATGCCTTCGATCTCGGCGCAGCCCATGCGCCGAGCGACAGCACGCCCGACCTTTCCGAGAATCAGGACATCGTGCGCGGACTTGCCGTCGTGGCGAGCTCGCACCAGGCGGTCGTGGCCAATGTCGCCTCGCTCTCCGCCAGCAGCGGCATCGCCATCATGATCAACCCGATCACCAATGTGATGAGCGGGGCGACCTGGGCCTATATCGACAGCGCGGCCATCGACACCCGCCTGACCTCGTCGACGCTGGCGCCGCAGATCGAGGTCGCGGCATCGAGCTTCTCCTATTCGGGCACGCTCGGCGCGGGCATCATCCCGCCCACCGGCAACGGCGGCGGCGGCGCCACCATCATCAGCACCACGATGTCGCGCGACACCCGCGCCTACATCACCAATGCCACGGTCGGCGGCGTCCAGTCGTCGAGCCCGACGGTCGGCGCCGTCACCGTGAAGGCCAATGCCGAGCAGGATGCGTCCTCGATCGCGATCGGGTTCAACACCGGCTCGGTCGGGTTGAACGTCTTCCAGGCCACGACGGAGGCCTATGTCGACGGCGGCGCGCTGACGGCCGCGTCATTGACGGTGAACGCCACCAACAACACCGGCATCTTCTCCGCGAACGGCTCCGGTGCCTACGGTAGCCAGGCCGCGATCGGCGCGGCATTCCTGGTCCAGGTCTCCTCGAACCGGACCGAGGCCTATGTCGGCGACGAATTCCATTATCAGGGCAATGGCGCCGCGCACACGACCGGGCTCAATCTGAGCGGTGCGCTCGACGTCGAGGCCACCACCAAGAACCGGTTCGAGGCTTATGCGGTCGGCGGCGCGCTCTCGACCGGCACGGCGGCGATCGCGGGAATGGCGAACATCGAGATCGCCAGCAACACCACCATCGCCGGCGTCTACGACACCACGCTGCAATCGGTGACGGGCGGTGCGGCCGGCGCGGTCACCATCAATGCCACCGAGGACGTGGCGATCAAGGAGATCGCAGGTGCGCTCGCGGTCGCCGCCAGCGGGGCGGGCGTCGGTGTCGGCGCCGCCGCCAACGTCATCTCGTTCAAGAGCCAGACCATCGCAGAGAGCCGCAACAGCAACTTGAATTCGTCCGGTGCGATCAATGTCGCCGCGCTCAGCACCAAGGAAGTGCTGTCCTACGCGGTCACCGCCGGCATCGGCGGCAGCGTCGGCATCGGTGCGACCGTCGGCGTCATCATGATCGGCGCCAACACCGCCGATGCGGACACCCAGGGCCAGCAGACCGGCCAGCTCAATCAGGGTAACGACGGCACGATCGCGGCGGTAAACGCGAGAACCAGCACCACGCATGGCAGCGACGCGGTCGGGAGCGGGACGGCCGGCAATCCGGGCAATGCCAATGCCACCTCGACCTACGACGTCGGCAGTGTCCTGAGCGGCGGCAACGACGCGGTCGTCGCGCAGATCGCGGGCGGCAACGTCATCGGCACGCAGGTCAACGTCACCGCCACCAGCGCCAACGCGGCCAAGATGTATTTGCTCGGCGCCGGCTTTGCCAAGAACGTGGGCATCGGGGCCGGCATCGGCTACACCAGCGTCAACAGCACGGTGTTCGCCAATCTGAGTGACTACGGACGCAACGGCTCCGGCGTGCTGGAGGCTGCGGATACGCCTCTGACGGTCTCGGCGACCGCGGTCAACGTCGCGGCGGTCGTCAAGGACGCCAGCACCGGACCTTATGCCGGCAAGACCATCGACACCGAGGCGATCGCCGGCGGCGCGGCACTCTACTTCGGCGC
Organism: Bradyrhizobium sp. MOS003; assembly: GCF_003020125.1. Classification (GTDB taxonomy): domain Bacteria; phylum Pseudomonadota; class Alphaproteobacteria; order Rhizobiales; family Xanthobacteraceae; genus Bradyrhizobium. The sequence continues at coordinate 642,681 of NZ_PYFW01000003.1, forward strand.
CCAGGCCTCCGTGGCGGTCGGCAATGTCAACAATTCCGTGGTCGCCATGCTCGGCGGCCAGATCACCGGCACGGGCGCCGCCGCCGTCATGGCGCTGGATTCGTCGAGCCAGGTCGTGTTCACCGGCGGCGCCAGCGCCGGTGCCGTGGCGGTCGGCGCCTCGGTCGCAACGGCAAGCCGAACGAGTTCGGTCGCAGCGCGAGTCCTAAACGGCGCCGCCGTCAACACCTCGACATTGGCGGTTGGAGCCGCGGGTGCGGGCACAATGAGCACGACCGCAACCGCGCTCGGCGGCGGTATCGTCGCCGGCGTCGGCGCGGATGCAGAGGCCCACGAAAACTCGGGCGTACTCGCCGAGATCGGGGCCGGCGCCTCGATCACCACGTCCGCGACCGGTGCCGGCACGCTGGTGACGGCGTCGATCACGCCCAATCTGTCGAGCGAGGCGATTGGCGTCTCGGTGGGTGGCGGTGCGGTCGGTGTCGCGATCGCGAAGTCGACCGTCGGAGCCACCGTGACTGCCGATGTCGGCGACAACGCCATTTTCTCGGGCGGCGCGCTCGGCCTGACCGCGATGGCGCTCGTCCCGGTCGTCGGTACGCAGACCAATTCCGATGGAACCACGACGACAATCTATGGCACGACGACCTGGGCCAAGGCGCTCGCCGGCGGTGGCGGTTCGCTGATCGGCGCGCAGGGCAGCCTGGCCCAGGCGTCCGAGAACGCGACCGTCAACGCGTATGGCGGAACCGGGATCCGGCTTCCCAACGCCGACGTGGCCATCGCTGCCGAGAACGACAGCGCCCAATATGCCGAAGCGACCGGTCTCTCCAGCGGGTTCCTGGCACTCGGCGCGACCGTGGCGCAGACGTCGTCGAACGCGCACACCTATGCCTATCTGGGCGCGCCTGCCGATATGGATACGCTGAACCACACCGACTACACCGGCATCCTCCAGATCACCGCCACCGGCAGGGACACCAACGTTTCCAACGCGACGGTCGGGGCGGGCGGCACCTATGCCGGCGCAGCGGCGGTCGCCACCACCAGTTCGACCGCGGTCACCAATGCACGGTTCGATGGCGGCTCGACCGATGACACGCTCTATTTCGGCGGTCTCAGCGTCAAGGCCACGCACACCACGAATTATGCGGCCAACGGCGATGCCTACCAGGCGTCCACGGCCGGCGTCTCGGGCGGCAAGGCGCGGAACGACGTCACCTCGACCACCACGGCCGAGATCGGAACGCATCTGATCGTCAATACGGATGGCGGCAATATCGTCGTCATCTCCAACGACATCGTGAACCAGGCCGGCGGCGGCGCACGTTCGGGCTCCGGCGGTACGTTTGCGGGCGCGGCTGCGCTGAGCGACTCCTACGTCACCCAGTACGTCACCACCAATATCGGCGCCGGGACGATCCTGAGCCTCAACGGCGATCCGCGCACGGCGACGGGCGTGATCGACATCGAGGCCTACAACACGCTGAACACGGTGGACACGGCGAGCCTGGCCACCGCCGCCTTCTTCGCCGGCGGCGGCGCCGAGTCCAACATGACGGCGAACGCTACGCTGGCGGTCAACATCCATGCCCGCGAGCTGTTCAGCGTCGGCAAGATCTTTGTCGGCACGGCGGCGAAAATGTCGGCTTCCAACTATGCCAATGCCAGCCTCTATGGCGCGATCGCCGGCGTCGGCGCCAGCACCAATAGCTGGGTCCACGCGGACCAGGAGGTCACCGTCGACAGCGGCACGACGATCCAGGCCTGGCGCGACATCAATATCTTCGCCGGCATGTCGGGCGACACCATCACTTTCAGCAGCATTCAGGCCACTGCGACGACCGTCGTCTACAACAACACCGCCATTCCGATCTCGGCTCTCTACCGCGGCACGGCCAATGCCGGCGGCGACAGCAGCCTGACGCTCTCCGACGGCTCACGCGTGCTCGGCGTCCGCGACATCTATCTGGGCGCGACGCAGGGGCAGGTCACCGCCTCCGGCAACGGCAGCAATTACAATCCGTATCTGGACATCTTCAGCGCCAAGAACAGCGACAATCACAGCCACACCAGCGGAACCGGCAACGTCGCGCTCAATGGCCTGGTGGTGGCGGGCATCAACAACGACCTGACCATCTTGATCGAGCTCGGTGCAAGCGCGCCGACCCTGAGCACGACGAGCCCGTATTCGTCGCTGTCATCCACGCTCGAATACGTCGCCGACGTCGATCATTTCAGCCCGGTGAAAAGCTGGAACCATCAAACGGTGCAGTACACGATCGTCGGCGGCTTCAATCCCTACCAGAACATCGTCGACCAGCTCGTCACCCTGACCGGCCTGACTGATACGCAGATCCGGACCCAGCTCGCGACGTCGACGAACGCACATCCCGCCACGATGGCACCGTCGGGCGCCGATCCGACGGGCGACATCCAGCGCCAGATCAACACGTTGATCCAGCAGGCGCCATATACCTCCGACGCCGGCGGCAACGCTTTCGCATTCGGCGACATGCTGGTGTCCGCCGGCAATGTCTCGATCCTGGCGCAGAAGCTGACCGGGAACAGTCTCGCCGGTCACACAGCGCCTTCCGTCACCGCACTGAGTTCGCCGAAGATCAAGGTCGAGAACCGCGGCCTCGACTTCATGGACTTTGCCAACCTCACCGTCACCAACGTGACCGGCGGCAACATCACCTACCGCCAGATCGACCATGTCGACCCGGATTCGCATTCCAACGTGACCTTCACCGCCACGCCGAGCGCGACGCCGATCATCGACATCTCGGCGACCTACAACCGCGTCGATCCCAGCACCGGGCTGGGCGTCGACGACAACGGCAACCAACTGACCCGCAAGCCCGACATCTATTTCGACGGCATCGTCACCAACGAGAACGGCCTGCTCAAGATCACCAGCCAGCTCGGCAGCGTCGTCGCGTCGCAATCGCTCAATGCCGCGACCATCCAGATGGTGGCGCCCAACGGCTCGTTCATCTTCCTCGGCGGCGTCGGCAGCTTCTACAACTCCAACCACGACGTCACCTCGCAATGGGCCGGCGTCGAGTACAAGCCGGCCGACAACGATACGCTAACGGCGGTTATGGCGGCGGCGACCTATCTCGGAGCCTATGGCGCCTACGAGTACAGCCCGCATATCGGCGACGGCGGCAATCATCCGTATTTCTATTATTGCTGCGTCGACGGCCATAGCGGCGTTCAACAAACGGCCGCCAACAGCACGATCTTCACAGCGCGCATGCTGATGACGTATTACGACGGCCTGTCGCTCTATTCGGCGATCTTCCTGCCGATGGGATCGGGAGCGCCGGGTAACGGTAACCCCAATGCCGGCAGCGTAGGCAGCACCACCACGCTCGCGCAAATGGAAGGGCCAACAGTCCAGACGATCTCGACTGCGCCTTGGGAGAAGACGACTTATGACGGCCAGGGCGTTTACACGGACAGCGGTCCGTACAAGACGCCGTTCAATTGCTCGGGATGTTCGGCCTATTTCCAGGTCGTCAATATCCAGAACGACGTGATCACGCCGAGGACCGCGAGCTCGAACGCGTCTTCGAACTGGAGCTCGACCACGCCCTCGGGGTACCAGAACCCCGCCAACGCGCCCTTCATCCTCGGCCAGGCGATCATCATCTCGGCGGGGGTCATCAACGTCAACGGCCTCATCCAGAGCGGCACGAGCAGCAACTATTCGGTCGACATCGGCGGCGGGGTGCTGTCCGCCATCAACAGCCTCAAGACCAGCAACAACGGCGCGGACTTCGCCCGGGCCCAGGCCAATGCGCGGAACGGCAGCTATTACGACATCACGGCGGCTGCGACGACGCAGTTCTCCAGCGATATCAAGATCGGGGTTAAGTACAACGCGCTCACCGACCAGATCATGGTGAACGGCGTGGTGCAGGGCTCGGGCGGCTATGTGTATCTGAACGGCAAAATCATCTCGACCTCGACCGACGGCACGGCTCAGGGCACCATCGCGGTCAAGGGTGGCGCCGGCACGATCAATGTCAACAACTCGACCGGACTCCAGCTCGTCACCAACACCATCAATACCGGCGTCAGCGCGCCCAGCGTGATCCAGATCGTCGATCAGCTCCAGCAGCAGACGACGTGGTACGTCTACAATCCGTCCGCATCGGGTGGCCAGCAGGTGTCGACGTATCGGACGGCCAGCGTCAATGCGAGCGCGTACAACCCCGCGATGCTGACCGGCCTCAGCGGCACGGCGGGCATCCAGTATGCCGTGAAGCCCAACATGTACTACCAATGGGTTGACACGGCGACGCTCGATCGTCCGACTACCAGCACGCAGTTCGACTATGGCTGGCACTACACGCCGAACGCGTCCGGAGACAACTGGACCCGTACCGTCAGCCTGGTCGAGAACGTGATGCAGGCCACGGGCGGGGGCGGCAACACCGGCCAATTGCAGACCGCGAACTTCCAAGAGGTCGTCACCGCGACCGGTTCGTATCACGGTGCCGGCGGTAACACCCATCCCGAGAAGTGTTGCGGCGCGGACGCGCAATACAATTGGTACCAGCAGATCTACGACCACCTGACCCTGACGCTGACCAACACGGTCAAGGCGTCGAACCCGATCAACATCCAGTTCAGCGGCGGCGGCGTCAGCACCGTTGCGGTGACCTCGAACTCCGGCATCGTCATCAACGGCCCGATCAACAACGTCTCGGGTGATACGACGGTCAGGGCCACCGGCGCCAATTCGGCCATCACATCAGGCGCGACCGCCAACAACCCGATGATCTCGGGCAAGAACGTGACGCTGCAGGGCGATGGCGGCATCGGTTCGCTCGGCGCGAACGGCGTTCCGATCCAGGTGCAGGTCTATGGCGGCAATCTGACCGCCACCTCGATTGATCGCGACATCGCGGTCGCGGCCGTCGGCTCGCTCTCGATCAACCAGGTCGCCGTCACGTCGGGTGTCTCCGGCCGTGCGCCGCAGGGCAGCGTCTCCATCTCGGCCACCGGTGACATCAACTCGTCGGGTGCTTATGACGCCGCCACCCCCGTCGTGATCGGCAAGAACATCGAGATCAACTCCAGCGCCGGTGCGATCGGTGCGACGAGCAGCGTCGTCAATGGTGCGACCACGCTGACCAACATCAAGCCGCTGGTGATCCAGGCGACGGGTACGTCGCAGTCCGACGGCACCGTCGACGGCGGCGTTCTCGACAGCGCCTCGGCCACCGGCACCTACATCGTCCAGTCCAAGGGCGATTTGCGGATCGGCACGATCCAGTCGGCCGGCGGTCCGGTCTTCCTGGCGGCGGCCGGTTCCGACGGCAACCAGGCCAGCATCCTGAACGGCCGTACGACCGTCGGTATCTCCGCTGCGGAAAGCGCGCATCTCCAGCAGGTCTGGGACAACCTGAACCTGCTCAACGGCAACCCGGCCACAGCCGCCGTCAACAGCTACCAGTCCATGGTGACGGCGGCCTACAACGACTATTTCCAGCTCAAGAACATCGCCTTTGCCAACGGCACCTACAATCCGACCTCGGTGGGCCTGACGGTCCTGCGGGCGCAGGTGGCTGCCAAGCTCGGCATCGACCCGGCAAACGTCTCGACGACACAGATGAAGGTCGAGGCCACGACCAGGTTCCTGAAGGATCAGTTCCTGCTCGGCAAGATCACGACGGCTGAGCTCCAGAGCGGGCTGACGACGTTGCTCGGAAGCGCTCCTGCGGATGCGCTGGGGTCCGTGTTCGGCAGCACGCTCTCGTCGGGCCTGTTCACCAGCCTGTTCCAAGGCGTGGCGGCGACCGATCAGCGCCTGCCGACCAACGCCGCGCTGCAGGCGGCGCTGAACAGCTACAGCGCGACCTACAGCTACACGCTCGCGTCGACCGAGCGGGTCTACAGCATCATCACCGCGGGCTCGAACTGGACGCACGACCAACTCGCCTACACGGTCTCCTCGTCCGCCATCGGCGCGACGCCGCCGCCGATCGACGACAACGTCATGGCCAATATCAGCGCTAACCAGATCATGCTCTACGCGCCGCGCGGCTCGGTGGGCAATTCGGCCGCGCCCCAGGTGTTCTCGTTCACGAGCGCCGATTCCTCGACGCTGTCGAATGAGCAGAAGGCATTGCTCGCATCGGCCGGCCCCGGCCAACTCACGGTCAGCGCGACCACGGACCCGACCACCCACGTCACGACCTATACAGTCAGCCTGTCGCAGCAGAACCTCGTCGTCGTCGACAACCCGATCGCGATTTCGGCCAAAGCGCTGTCCAATGTCTATCTCGGCAGCAAGAGCAGCCTCACGCTCGGCGGCGTCACCGCGAGCTACGGGCCGATCACAGCGGCGCAGGCCAACGGCATCGAGGTGACTGGCCGCGGCGACGTCAAGCTCCACGCGGTGAACAGCATCACCCCGGGCGTGGCCGGCGTGCCCGTGATCTCCGGCGACATCGCCAACCTGACCCTGATCGCCGAGCACGGCAATATCGGTGCCCCGTCGGGAACGGCCGGAAGCAATCCCGCGACCAACCCGAACGCGCTCCAGATCGCCTTCGCCGACTCGGCCAACGATCAGCTCGATCAGGTCTCGTCGGGGCAGGGCATCTACATCAGGCAGACCACCGGCGATCTCATCCTCGGCAACATCGCCGCCGGCAACGATATCCAACTGGCCGCGGCCGGCAGCATCTACGCCGAGGCGGGCTTTACGGACCGGTCGGCAATCCACATTCTGGGCTCGAACCTCGACCTGCGCGCCGGCGGCAGCATCGGCTTCAACGGCTCGACGTTCCAGCCGCTGCAGGTGAACATCTCCGGCGCGGTCACAGGCTCGGCGGTCGGCGATCTCAGCATTCTCGCGGTGACCGGCGATCTCGCGGTCGGCACGAGCGGCCCCTATGGGGCGCTGACGGCGGGCGGCGCGTTGACGCTGAACGTGGCGCGCGGCGCACTCACCATCAACACCGGCATCGCCAGTGGCGGTCTCATGCAGCTGCTCGCCAACCGCGGCATGACCTTCGCGGCCGGAACCAGCGCGGCGCCGGTGGTTGCGACCAGCAGTTCGGGCGGCGTGACGCTGGTGGCTTCCACCCTGTCGATGGGCGCCTATTCGGCCATCAATGCGGCCGGGTTGATGTCGGTGACCACCACGGCGGATGCGACGATCGGCCAGCTGAATTCGTCGCTGTCCTATGCGGCCGCCTCGACTACGCCGTCGATCATCGTCACCGCAGGCGGCGTCGCCTCGCTTGGTGCGATTATCGACAATGGCGACGGCCAAACCAAGTTCATCGCTTCCGGCGCGGGCGCAGAGCTGTCGCTGAGCGCGTCGAACGGCATCGGCAACGCGACAAGCCGGTTCACCCTCAGTGCCGCGCGTCTGTCGGCGAGCGCGGGCGCCGGCGACATCTATGTCGGGGTTCTCACCGACACCGAGGTGAGCTTGCTGTCCGCGGTGAAGGGCAGCGTGGACATCATCGGCACCGGCGCCTTGACGCTCGACCAGGTGCTGGCGGGCACGGCGACCGGCGCGAGCGGATCTTTCCGCGCCGTGGCGAACAATGGCAGCATCGTCATCGGCACCGCCGACAGCAGCGGCTCGCAGACGATCCACGCGACCCAGAACGTGACGTTCAAGTCACTGACCGCCACCGGCAGCAGCGGCGATGTCGGCAACATCAACGTCACCGCCGACACCGGCTTCATCCTGGCGCAGACGGTGATGTCGGGCGGCGTGCCGACGCTGGGTTCGGTCTCGGCCCATGGCTCGGCGAGGCTGATCGCCGCGGGCACCAACACCGGCCATCATCTCACGGCCTCGACTGGCAACGCCGTCCTCAGCGGCACCGTCGTGCATTGGGATAATCTCAACGCGGGCGGCACGCTCGATGTCACCGCCACGACCGGAGGGATCACCGTCGGCACCGCCATCAGCGGCGGCACGCAGACCCTGCGTGCCGTGTACGATATCGTCTTCAGCCAGCTCACCACGACGGGTATCCCGGGCGATGTCGGCGACCTCAACGTCACGTCCGACATCGGCGCGCTCCGCGGCGGATCGATCTCCGCTCATGGCGACACGCATTTCGATGTGGCCGGACCGATCTCGCTCGACCGGATCAGCGGGAACGTCGTGAAAATGACCTCGACGGGCGACCTGACGATCAACTGGGTCAGCGTCGTGAGCGAGCTCGATCTCGCGGCCGACACGATCAACGTCAAGGGCGAGCAGGTCCGTTCGAACCCGTCGATCCCGCTGATCCTGAACATCACCGGCTATAACGGCGGTGTCGCCAAATATGCCAATGTCTGGATCGATCCTGACAGCATCATCGTCAACCAGTTCAGGGTGGTGGACGCGAACTTCTGGACCGACGCACACGCCGTCTCGATCCTGAACGGCTACGTGCCGGGCCAGCTCATGCTCACCACAGCCACCCAGCAGGTGCTGCTCAACAACCGCACGCCGGCGCCGTCCAACTGGCCGACGCTCCAGCTTTACCAGCCGGGCGGCGTGTTCACGATGAGCCAGACCGGCAACGCCAATGTCAGCAACGCCTACGTGGTGTTCTATACCGGCGACGTCTCGGCGACCGTCACCAATTACGGTTCGACCCACACCTGCTGCAATGTCTTCACCGGCGCGAGCATGATGCGCAACATCGCGGTCGACGGCGAGGGCAGCGAGAGCATCGAAAGCTGGCTCGCGAAGAAGGATGGGGGCACGTTCTACCTGCTCGGTCTCTCCGGCCAGGCGCGCCTCGACGCGCTGCTGACACCGCGGCCGGTCGAGGCGGTGGGCTCCGGTCCCGCGGTCAACATCGAAGGGATCAGCGACATGCGCAAGCTGCGCCAGAAGGGACAGCGTGCGGGACGTCCGGGCTGGAAGGATGCGGCGGCCGAATCGGCGAAGCCGGCGATTGGCCGTCTCGCACAGGCATGGTAGTTGGATTCGGGATGCGGATTCTGGGGGCATCGTTGGGGATCGGGCTTGCAGCTTGCTGCATCGCCTCCGCGCATGCCCAGTCGATCAACCCCGGCGTGATCCAGAACGACGTCGACAGGCAGCGGCGGCAGCTCGAGCAACAGAGCGCCCCGCCCAAGCTCACCGGGCCGGCGGTGATTGGCGGCGAGCGGGAAAAGTCCCAGCTCCTGAAGCCGGGCGGGCCGAAATTCCGCCTCCGCAAGGTCACCTTCGACGAGTCCAAGTTCATCACGCCGGCGGAGCTGGATGAGATCGCGAAGAGATATGTCGGCAAGAACGTCGACATCGCCTCGCTGTTGCAGCTCGTCGCCGACATCAACGCGATCTATGCCGCGCGCGGCATCGTCACGGGCATCGCGACGCTGCCCGAGCAGGACGCCAAGGGCGGCGTCGTCCGCGTCAAGCTGACCGAAGGACGGCTGCAGAAGACCACCGTCGAGGGCAACAAGCAGACCCGCACCGATTACATCCTCGATCGCGTGAAGGAACCCGAAGGCGAGGTCCTCGACGTCCCCAAGCTCAATCGCGACGTGATCTGGTTCAACCGGACCAACGATGTGCAGATCAAGGCGCTGCTGCAGCCCGGCACGAGCTTCGGCCTCACCGATCTCCAATTCGCGGTGATCGAGCCGCCGGTCGACACCTTGCAGCTCTTCACCGACAACCAGGGCGCCGAGAACACCGGGCGCTGGGAGGGCGGGGCCTTCTACAAGCGCCACGGCCTGTTCGGCGTCGACGATCGCCTGACCTTCTACGGCGTCCGCTCCGACGGCAATCTCAACGGCAATGTCGCCTACAGCATTCCGGTCAATCCCTGGGGCGGCCGCGCCGGCGTCAGCTATACCGAAGGCAAGATCAAGATCATCCAGGGACCGTTCGTCGCGCTCGACGTCACCGGCCGATCGAGCCAGGCTGCGGTCAATTTCAGCCAGCCGGTCTGGGTGACACAGGACTGGCTGGTGCTGCTCAACGCGGCCTTGACCGAGGGCAAGACCGTCAGCCGCTTTGCCACCGTCGCCGTCACCGACGATCATTACGACAAGACCACGGCCGGCGTCTCCGTCACCAAGTCCGGCAACGCCTATTCGATCACGGTGTCACCGGCAGTCAACTACATCGCGTGGCATGATTATGTGCTCGGCAACAACCGCGCGTTCAACACCTATACCGGCTCGCTGATCGCGACCAGCGCCGCTGGGCCCCAGAATTTCAGCGCCAATGTGCTGGCGAGCTGGCAGTACACGCAGGAGAAACTGCTGCCCGGCGATCAGATCTTCTCGATCGGCGGCCCTACCACCGTGCGCGGTTATCCCTCCAATGCGGCCTCCGGTGACAGCGGTTATTATGTCAACGCCGAGCTGCACTACAACTGGTCGCAATGGCTGAGGGGTTTCGACACCTACATCTTCACCGATTGGGGTGCGGTGTATTCGACCTTCCCCGGCGTCACCGAAATGGCCTCGGTCGGCGTCGGCTTCTCCTGGACTTATGCGCAGTTCATGACCTTCGAGGCAAACTACGCAACGCCGCTGAAGATGGCGGTCTCGACCCAGAACCATTACGAGGCCTATGGCCGCGTCATCTTCCGGCCGCTGCTGATGTTCCAGAAGCCGGAAAGCGCGGCGCCGGCGGTGGTTGCGGGCAGAAGCAAATCGTAGCGGAAAGTTGCGCCTCTCTCTCCGCCGTCATTGCGAGGAGCGAAGCGACGAAGCAATCCAGACTCCCTCCGCCGCGGGATTCCGGATTGCTTCGCTGAGCTCGTAATGGCGGAGGATGGAGCGGTGTCTCAACGCTTCAGCGTGAACGCGTCCGCCCCCCGCCGATGCTCCCATTTCGCCTGCTCCAGCTCGGGCTGGTCGCATTCGACTTGCGGATAGCCGATGCAGAGATAGGCGATGAACTTCCAAGTGTCAGGCACGTCGAGAATGGCGTGGATGCGATCCGGATTCAGGATCGACACCCAGCCGAGCCCAATGCCCTCGGCGCGCGCGGCGAGCCACATCGCGGTGATCGCGGCGACCACGGAGTATTCCGTCGTCTCCGGCATGGTGGCGCGGCCGAGGCCGTGGCCGATGTCGCTGGCCTTGTCGGCGAACACGGCGAGATGCCCGGGCGCCTGTTCGAGGCCGGACAGTTTCAGCGTGGCGTAGCGCGCGGCGCGCTCGCCGGCATACGCGTTCAGCGCATCGGCATTGCAAGCCCTGAAATCGTCAGTCACGGCGCGGCGGCGTCCGGTATCGTCGACGACGACGAAGCGCCAGGGCTGGCTGAGGCCGACTGACGGCGAGAGGCAGGCGGTCTCGATCAGGCGATCGATGGCGCCGGCCGGCAGTGGGTCGGTTCGAAAGCGGCGGACGTCGCGGCGCCACACGAACAGCTCGCGCAAGTGCTGACGGAAGGTGTCGTCGAACTGGACCATGAGATCAGCCCCCCATCCGGAAGGACGCGGCTACCAGCAGAATGAGGATCTCGCCGATCTGCTCGAAGGCACCGAGGATGTCGCCGGTCTGGCCGCCGATCTGGCGCACGGCAAGCCGTGCCAGCAACAGTCCGGCGAGCGACAGCAGGATCAGGCCGACCAGCGCCTTGCCCGGCCCCAACGCGAGAGCCAGCGCGAGCGTTCCAAGAGCCAAGGCGATGGCGACGCTGCGGCCCGGCGGCGATCCCGCGCTCGCCGACAGCCCGTCAGGCCGCGCCGGCGGTACCAATGCCATGAAGGCCGGCACGCCTGCGCGAGCGGCGGTGTGCGCGGCGCAAAGCGCAAATGCCACCGGCAAGGGATCGGCGATCGCGGCGAGTGCGCTCCAGCGCAGGCCGAACGACAGGATCAGCGCGCAGACGCCGTAGGTCCCGATCCGGCTGTCGCGCATGATCTCGAGCTTGCGCTCGCGCGTGCGGCCGCCACCGAGCCCGTCGGCGGTATCTGCGAGACCGTCTTCGTGCAGCGCGCCCGTGACGAGGGCGGTCGTGGCGAGAGCGAGCAGGGCGGCAAGGTTCGACGTCAGTCCGAAGCGGGTGGCGACCTCATAAACGAAAGCGCCGGCAAGACCGACCAGCAGGCCGGCCACCGGCAGAGCCCATGTCGCACGCGCGATGGCGCCGTCAGCCGCCGGCTTCGACGAGGCAACCGGGAGAATCGTGACGAACGACGCCGCCATCCTGAGATCGGCGACGGCGTCTTTGAGAAGCTCGACCCGCGTCATCATTTCAGCTTCATCGGCAGGCCAGCAACGACGAACTCGACCTCATTGGAAGCCGCCCCGATGACCTGGTTCATGATTCCGGCGGCGTCGCGATAGCGCCGCGCCAGCGCGTTGTCGGGCACGATGCCGAGGCCGACCTCGTTGGTGACGAGGACGACGGGGCTTTTCAAATGGGGCAGGGCGGCGGCGAGCGCGTTCACCTCGTGCTCCCAGTTGCGCTCCGCATGCAGCAGGTTGGAGAGCCACAGCGTCAGGCAGTCCACCAGTCTTGCACCGCCGCCATCTGTGGCGACCAGCGCGGGGACAAGATCAAGCGGCACCTCGCGTTCGATCCAGTCGGCTCCGCGCCGCGCGCGATGCTCGGCGATGCGCGCCTCCATTTCCGCATCGAGCGCCTCGGCCGTCGCGACGTAGACGGGCTCCCCGGGAAAGGTGCGCGTGCGCATTTCCGCACGCTTGCTCTTGCCCGATCGCGCTCCGCCTGTGATCAAGATGATGGCCATGAAGGTCTCCCGAGGGCCTGACTAATCACCAAACGCGATCAAAGACAAAGCCGAAATCAGGCGCCCGGGGGCTTGCGCTCGGGCCTTGCTTTGCGCAACAGGGGCGAGACAGGAGGCAGGTGTGGGTTTTGCGGGCGCGATGGTGTTGGCGATGGCGGTGGATGCCCTCCTGGGCTGGCCGTCGTGGCTGTTCGCGCGGATCGGCCATCCTGTGACCTGGCTTGGGCGGATGATCGGCGCCATTGATTCCGCGTGGAATCGCGCGTCGGATCCGCCGGCGTTTCGCCGTGGCGCGGGCATCGCCGGCGCACTCGTAGTGATCGCATTCTCCGTTGCGGTCGGCTGGGTGCTTCAGGTCCTGCTTCCCCAGGGTTGGATCCAGATCGCGCTGCTCGGCGTCCTGGCCTGGCCGGTGGTCGCGCTGCGCTCGCTGCATGATCATGTGGCCGCCGTCGCAGATCCGTTGCTCGCTGGCAATATCGCCGCCGCGCGCGACGCGGTCTCGCGCATCGTCGGTCGCGATCCCGCGGCGCTCGATGAGGCTGGCATCGCGCGCGCGGCGATCGAAAGCCTTGCGGAGAATGCCTCCGACGGCATCGTGGCGCCGGTGGTCTGGGGCGCGCTGTTCGGCCTGCCGGGCATCCTCGGCTACAAGGCGATCAACACGCTCGACTCCATGATCGGCCATCGCAGCGAGCGGCACGAAGCGTTCGGCTGGGCGGCGGCGCGCATCGACGATGTCGCGAACTTCATTCCGGCGCGGCTGACCGGATTTCTGTTCGTGCTGCTGGCACCGCGGCGATCCGACGCGCTATCGTGCATGACGCGCGACGCACGCCGTCACCGCTCGCCGAATGCCGGCTGGCCGGAAGCAGCGATGGCGGGCGGGCTTGGCGTGCGGCTCAGCGGCCCCCGTATCTATCACGGCAGCATCACGAACGAGCCCTGGCTGAACGAAGGCGCGCGCGATCCGCGCGCCGCCGACATGGCCGAGGCACTGACGGTCTACCGCCGCGCCATGCTGCTGCTCGCAGGCCTCCTTGCGATCCTGGCTTTCGCGTGAAAGAACGGGGCATGCGCGAGCACGGTGGAAATCTCGATTTGGCCCAGCAGCGTTTTGGCGGACGCGCCGAGGAGTGGATCGACCTCTCGACGGGGATCAACCGGCTGTCTTATCCCGTAGGCGAGATCGGCGCGCATCATTGGCAGGCGCTGCCGTCGCGCGCCGAGATCGACGCCCTGCATCAAGCTGCGCGGCATGCCTATCGCACGAGCGCGCCGATCGTTGCAACGAGCGGCGTGCAGGCCGTCATTCAAATGCTGCCGCAGCTAGCGCCATCGGGGCGTGCCCGCATTCTCGCTCCGACCTACAATGAATATGCTGGCGTGCTGTCGGCCGCGGGCCGGGAGGTCGAGGAAGTCGATGAATTCGATGCGCTGGCGGGCGCGGATCTTGCGATCATCGTCAATCCCAACAATCCCGATGGCCGGCGGTTTGCGCCCAAGGATCTGCTCGCGCTGCTGCCGCGCGTCGGCCGGCTCGTCATCGACGAAAGCTTTGCCGACTCCGTTCCGCAACTATCGCTTGCGCCGGACGCGGATCGGCGGGGACTGCTGATCCTGCGATCCTTCGGAAAGTTTTATGGACTCGCCGGCTTGCGCCTTGGTTTCGCGATCGGCGACGCCGCGGACGTCGCCAGGCTCGCCGCGATGTCGGGCCCATGGCCGGTCTCAGGGGCTGCGGTCGCGATTGGCAGCCGCGCCCTACGTGACGATGCGTGGGCCGAAGCGGCGTCAGTGCGTCTTGTGCGCGATTGTGTTCGGCTCGACGAGATGACGCGAGCGAAAGGCTGGCGGCTTGTCGGCGGTGCGTCACTGTTTCGTCTGTACGAGACGCCCGACGCACTTGCCGCGCAGGAAAAGCTCGCGCGTGGCCAGATCTGGTCGCGCGTGTTCGCGCAAAGGCCGAGATGGCTGCGCCTCGGTCTTCCGGGCATCGAAGCCGAATGGACACGCGTGGCCGAGGTCCTAGCGCGCTAGCGCGAGCAGTCCTTCGACATCGAAATGCTTTTCGATGTGATCAGCCAGCGCGTCGAGCGCGCTCTCGACCCGAGCTTGATAGGGCTCGTCGCCTGCGGGAATGTCGAGCCTGGCCAGATACGCCTTGCGGAAATCATCCGATGTGAACAGGCCGTGCAGATAACTGCCTTGCACGCGGCCATCGCGCGAGATCGCGCCTTCCGGCTCGCCGTTCAATTTCGCGAACGGGCGCGCACGATCCGGCCCGTCGGTGCGGCCGATGTGGATCTCGTATGCCTCGATAGGCTGATCCGTGGCGGCATGAACGGCCGCGACACGCGTCAACGTTTTTTGCGGGCTCATCACCGTCTCGACATCCAGCAGTCCGAGCCCCGCCGTGTCGCCGGCGGGCCCTTCGATGCCTTCGGGGTCGTCGACGCTCCGGCCGAGCATCTGATAGCCGCCGCAGAGGCCGAGCACATGGCCGCCCCTGCGGTGATGTGCGAGCAGGTCGATGTCCCAGCCCTGCGCGCGCAGGAAGGCAAGATCGCCACGGGTGGATTTGGAGCCGGGGATGATCACCAGGCGTACGTCGCCCGGGATCGCTTGGCCCTGGCGCACCATCACGAGATCGACGCCGGCTTCGAGCTTGAGCGGGTCGAGATCGTCGAAATTGGCGATCCGCGACAGCGCCAGGCATGCGATCTTACATTGGCCCGGCTTGCGTGCGTCGCTCAGGCCGAGCGCGTCTTCAGCCGGCAGTTCGCCCGCGCGCGCGAACCACGGCAGCACGCCGAGGCCGCGCCATGCGGTCTGTTGCTCGATCAGCTGGTAGCCGTCGTCGAACAGCGTGGGATCGCCGCGGAACTTGTTGATGACGAAGCCCCGGATCATCGCGGCATCGTCGGGGTCGATCACCGTCTTGATGCCGACGAGCTGGGCGATGACGCCGCCGCGGTCGATGTCGCCGACCAGTACGACTGGAACGTCCGCCTTGCGCGCAAAGCCCATATTGGCGATGTCGGACTTGCGCAGGTTCACCTCGGCCGGGCTGCCGGCGCCTTCGACCAGCACGAGATCGGCGCGCGTCTTCAGCCGCTCAAAGCTTTCCAGCACCGCGCCCATCAGCGAGGGCTTCATCGCCGCGTAGTCGCGTGCGCGCGCGGTCGCGATGCGCTTGCCGTGTACGATCACTTGCGCGCCGACATCGGTCTCGGGCTTCAGCAGCACCGGATTCATGTCGGTGTGCGGCTCGACGCCGGCGGCTAGCGCCTGCAACGCCTGGGCCCGGCCTATCTCGCCGCCGTCGACGGTGACGGCTGCGTTGTTCGACATGTTCTGCGGCTTGAAGGGCAGCACGCGCAGGCCGCGGCGCGTGAAGGCCCGCGCGAGGCCGGCGACGATGAGCGATTTGCCCACGTCCGAGCCGGCTCCCTGGATCATCAATGCGCGCGCCATCGTGTGATCAGAACTCGACGCCGGCCTGCGCCTTGATCCCGGAGCGGAAGGGGTGTTTGACCAGCGTCATCTCGGTGACGAGATCGGCGATCTCGATCAGTTCGTCCTTGGCGTTGCGCCCGGTGAGGACGACATGTGTCATCTCGGGCTTCGAGGTGGTCAGGAACTCGACGACGTCCGCAATGTCGAGATAGTCGTAGCGCAGCGCGATGTTGATCTCGTCGAGCACGACCATGCGCAAGCTGTTATCGAGAATCAGCTCCTTGGCCTTCTCCCAGCCGGCGCGTGCCGCGGCGATATCGCGGGCGCGGTCCTGCGTCTCCCAGGTAAATCCCTCGCCCATGGCGTGGAACTGGCAGAGATCGCCGAAATGACCGGTGAGCAGGCGCCGCTCGCCGGTATCCCAGGCGCCCTTGATGAACTGCACGACCGCGCAGGGGAGGCCATGGGCGACGCAGCGAACGATCATGCCGAAGGCCGAGGAGGACTTGCCCTTTCCGGAGCCGGTGTGAACGATGATGAGGCCCTTTTCGCCGCTCTTGGTGGCCATGATCTTGTCGCGCGCGGCCTTCTTCTTCGCCATTTTCGTGGCGTGGCGGGCGTCGGTTTCCTCGGCCGTTTTCGTATCCGGTTCAGGCGTCATCGGTCCCGGTCCTTCGGCTTGACAAGTGGCGGCCACCGGCAAATGGTGACCCGGTGTTGGTTCCTGTCCTATGACAGGCGAAGAGGGAATGCGATAGGGGCCGAATCGGCAAGATTTGGCTCCAAAATGCAGCCGCCCCCGCGACCGTGACCGGAGAGATGCCCGAAGCCACTGATCCCCTCTGGGATCGGGAAGGCGGGGATCGAAGGGGAAACCCTGCTCCGCAAGCCGGGAGACCTGCCAGCGCGGACGATTTTTGGACCGGCGGACGGGGTGTTCCGCGACGGGGAAGCAGGCCTTCGGAAGAATGGTCCGTGCGCCTCATCGCCTCCGCCGTATAATCTGGAAGAGCGATGACAGTCACACTTTACGTTTGCATCACCTGCCGCGCCGGCGAGACGCTGGGCGAGGGCGAGACCACGCCCGGCAAGCGCCTGCATGGCGCGATCCTCGAGGCCGGGGTGCCCGAGGGCGTCCACGTGGTTCCCGTCGAGTGCCTGTCGGCCTGCAATCAGGGCTGCTCGGTTGCACTGAGCGCGCCGGGCCGGTGGTCTTACGTCTATGGCCGCATCTCAGACGCCAATGCGAAGGACGTGGTCGCGGGCGCTGCCGCCTATGCCGCCGCTCCCGACGGGCTCGTGCCGTGGCGCAGCCGACCGGAAATATTCCGCAAGCAGTCGCTTGCCCGCATTCCCCCTGTTGCCGTCGTGCCGGAGGCCGCCGAATGAGCTCGCTCGCAAAAGTCCCGGTGACTGTGGTCACCGGTTTCCTCGGCTCCGGCAAGACGACGCTGATCCAACATCTGCTCAGCAACGCCAACGGCAAGAAGCTCGCGGTGCTCGTCAACGAGTTCGGCAGCGAGGGTGTCGATGGCGAGATCCTGAAATCCTGTGCCGATGCCAATTGCCCGGAAGAAAACATCATTGAACTCGCCAATGGCTGCATCTGCTGCACCGTCGCCGACGATTTCATTCCGACCATGGAGAAACTGCTGGCGCGGCCGGTGCGGCCCGACCACATCCTGATCGAGACCTCGGGCCTGGCGCTGCCCAAGCCGTTGCTGAAGGCGTTCGACTGGCCGGAGATCCGCTCGCGCATCACGGTCGACGGCGTGATCGCGCTCGCCGATGCCGAGGCCGTGGCAGCGGGTCGCTTTGCGCCGGATCCGATTGCGGTCGAAGCGCAGCGCGCGGCCGACGAAAATCTCGATCACGAGACGCCATTGTCGGAAGTGTTCGAGGACCAGATCGCCTGTGCCGACATCGTGCTGCTGACCAAAGCCGATCTTGCGGGGGCGGCCGGCATCGAAGCGGCCAAGGCGGCGATCACCGCCGAGATGCCGCGCCGTGTGCCGATGTTGGCCATCACCGATGGTGCGATCGATGCGCGCCTCATCCTCGGCCTCGGCGCTGCCGCCGAGAACGATCTCGCCGCGCGTCCCTCGCATCATGATGGCGAGGAGGAGCACGAGCACGATGATTTCAACTCTGTGGTGATCGATCTTCCTGAGGTGACCGACATCGACGCACTGGTCGCGTCGGTGCAACGTCTGTCGCGCGAGCAGAACGTGCTGCGCGCCAAGGGCTATATCGCGGTCGCGGGCAAGCCGATGCGGTTGCTGTTGCAAGCGGTCGGCGAGCGCGTGCGCCACCAGTACGACAAGCCCTGGGGGGCGGGCACCAGGCAGTCGAAGCTCGTCGTGATCGGCGAGCACGGCGATATCGACGAGGCCGCGATCAGGGCAGGACTCGGTCTTTCAGGATCTGGCATCTGATGCATGTCGTTTTCCGCGAGAGCCGCGGTCTCGAGGAGACCGCGACGCCAAGGGACATCGGCCAGGACCCGGCCGATCTCGTGGTGCTCTCGTATTCGGATTCCGATCTTGCGGCGTTTGCGGCCGGTTGGCGGCGCGGCCGCGACAGCCTGCCGACGCTGCGGCTCGCCAATCTCGTGGAATTGCGTCATCCACTGTCGGTCGACACCTATATCGAGCGCACGCTGTCGCAGACGCGCGGCATTCTGGTTCGCCTGATCGGCGGCGAGTCCTATTGGGCGTACGGCCTCGCGGCTCTTCAGCAGCTCGCCAGGGATCGCAATATCGTGCTGGCTGTGCTGCCGGCCGACGGCCGCGACGACACGCGGCTCGATGCGCATTCGACGCTGCCGGTCTCGACGCTGCGCCGGCTGAAGGTGCTCTGCGACACCGGCGGCCCGGTCGCTGCGCAAGCGGCGATTGCGCAGCTTGCGCTGGCCTCGGGCCTCTATGCAGGGCCCGTGATCGGCGAGATGACCATGCCCGAGATGGGCTTTTATGATCCGGCGCGCGGCGTCGTTGCTGCGCCGGCGGTCGGTGACGGCAAGCCGCGCGCGCTGGTGACGTTCTATCGCTCCTACCTCACGGCCGCGGATACCGGCCCGATCGATGCGCTGATCGCAGCGCTGCGCGAGCGCGGCTTTGATGCCTGCGGCGTGTTCGTCCCCTCGTTGAAGGCTCCGGGTGTCGCCGACTGGCTGCGGGCGCATCTCGCGCAAAATCCTCCGGCCGCAATCGTCAATGCGACGGCGTTCTCGGCCCTGGGTGACGATGGTACGACGCCGTTCGACGCCGCGTCATGTCCCGTCTTCCAGGTCGCGCTCTCGTCGGCCCGGCGCGAAGACTGGGCGGAGTCGTTGCGCGGCCTGTCGCCCGGCGATCTCGCGATGCATGTCGTGCTGCCGGAAGTCGACGGCCGGCTGTTCGCGGGCGTGGTGAGTTTCAAATCGGCCGCGCAGCGCGATCCCGATCTGCAAATTTCGCATCTTGCGCACAGGCCGGATGAAGAGCGCGTGAAGGCCATCGCCGCCCGCGTCGCGGCCTGGCGGCGGCTCGCCGAGACGCCGGCCGCCGACAAGAGGCTGGCGATCGTGCTCTCGAACTATCCGGGCAGACCGCACCAGATCGCGCACGCCGTCGGGCTCGATGCGCTGGCTTCGGTCGAAGCGCTGGTGTCCGACCTGGCGGCAGCCGGCTATGATGTCGCGCCGGTCCACGCACTTGGCGAGACGCTGCTGAAGCAGAGCTTGACCTGGAACGTCGCAGACTATCGCGCCGCGCTCTCGCGCCTTCCGCGAGCATTGCAGGACGATCTCGCGCAAGCCTGGGGTACGCCGGAGAGTGATCCGAGTTGCCGCAATGGTGACTTCCAGTTCGCGGCTGCCGCGTGCGGCCGGTCGATCATCGCGGTCCAGCCCGAGCGCGGCGATGCGGCCGCGCGTGATGGCGATTATCACGATCTCACCCGCACGCCGCGCCACGGCTATGTCGCGTTCTATCTCTGGCTCCGAGAGCAGGGCTGTGATGCCGTCGTGCACATGGGCGCGCACGGCACGTTGGAATGGCTGCCCGGCAAGTCCGTGGCGCTCTCCTCGCAATGCTGGCCGGAAGCCCTGATCGGCGACCTGCCGGTCATCTATCCCTTCATCGTCAACGATCCCGGCGAGGCCGCGCAGGCCAAGCGCCGTATCGGCGCCGTTACCATCGGCCATCTGCCGCCCACGCTCGCGCAATCCGCCGTGCCCGAAAGTCTGCGGCGGCTCGAACGCCTGCTCGATGAATATTCGACCGCGGATGGTCTCGATCCCGCGCGCCGCCAGAGGCTGATTGGCGCGATCCGCGACGAGGCGCGTGCGGTGGGCCTCGAAGACGATCTCGGTCTCGATGCGTCGGCCGCACCGGCCGAAGCGATTCCGCGGATCGATCGCTTCGTCTGCGATCTCAAGGAAAGCCAGTACGGCGACGGCCTGCACGTGTTCGGCCGCGGGGCCTGCGGCAACGCGGAGCGGGATGCCCTGCGGGCTGCGCTTGCCGGCCAGCGGGTCGCGCCCGGGCCTTCGGGCTCGCCCTATCGCGGCCGTCGGGACGTGCTGCCGACGGGACGCAATCTCTTTGCCGTCGACCCGCGCGCGGTGCCGACGCCGTCGGCGCATGCGCAGGGCATCAAGCTTGCGGAAGAGTTGCTGCGCCGTCACTTGCAGGATCATGGCGATTGGCCCAAGGGGCTCGTGGTCGATCTCTGGGGCTCGGCGACGATGCGGACGGCCGGCGAGGAATTTGCGATGGCGCTGCATCTGGCCGGCCTCGCGCCGCGCTGGGATCACGGCTCCGGCCGTGTGACCGGCTACGACATCATCGCGCCGGCCGAGCTTGGCCGTCCCCGCATCGACGTCACGTTGCGGGTGTCCGGCCTGTTCCGCGACGTCTTCTCAGGCCTTGCGCAATTGTTTGAGGTCGCCTCCGAGGCGCTTTCGGCGCGCGAGGAGGAGGGCGACGAGAATCCGTATCGTCATCGCGCCTCCCGCGTGTTCGCGCCGCGTCCGGGACAGTACGGCGTTGGCCTCTCGGCAATATCCGATGCTTTCTCGCCGGAGACGCGCGAGGCCGCGGGCGAAGCCTGGTTGTCGGCCTCGTCATGGGCGTTTTCGGCCAGCGGCGAAATGCAGCCGAATCGCGCCGGCATCGAGCAGCGCCTCGTCTCGGCGGATGCCTTCGTCCATGTCCAGGACTTGCCCGAAACCGACCTGCTGCTCGCGGCCGACTATGCCGCACATGAAGCCGGCGTTGCGGCGGCGGCTGCGCATCTCGGCGCGGCCGGACCATCACTCTATCACCTCGACGCGACGCGTCCCGAACAGCCCCATGCCCGCACTCTGACGGAGGAAATCTCGCGCGTCGTCCGTGCACGCGCGGCGAATCCGGGCTGGATCGCCGGGATGATGCGTCACGGTTTTCGGGGCGCAGCCGAGATCACGGCGACGCTGGAGCACATGGCCGCTTTCGCTCATCTCGCGGACGCCGTGCCTCCGCATCTGTTCGATCTCTACTACGATGCGACGCTCGGCAATGACGACGTCCGCGCCTTCATGGCGCGTGAAAATCCGTCCGCACTCGCGGCGATGGAGACCTGCTTTGCGCGCCTGCACGTTGCTGCGCTCTGGCAAACGCGCCGCAATTCGATTGCTGCAGCGTTGCGGGAGGCCTCATGAGTGCGGCCGCGGTCAAGGGCTGGTGTCCCGGCGCGCTGCGCCCGATGCTCTCGGGCGACGGGCTCGTGGTGCGCGTGCGTCCGTTCGGTGGGAGGCTCGAAGCACCACAAATCACAGGACTTGCCGAGCTCGCCGGGCAGCACGGCAATGGTCTAATCGACGTGAC
Source organism: Bradyrhizobium sp. MOS003 (assembly GCF_003020125.1). GTDB lineage: Bacteria > Pseudomonadota > Alphaproteobacteria > Rhizobiales > Xanthobacteraceae > Bradyrhizobium. The sequence goes on from NZ_PYFW01000003.1 coordinate 664,699, forward strand.
GAGCCGCGCCAATCTGCAGATCAGGGGTGTCAGCGAGGAAGGCCATCGGCCGCTGATCGACGGCCTTGCACGATTGGCGCTGCTCGATCCCGATCCGGCCACGGAAGCCCGACGCAACATCCTGGTCACGCCGTTCTGGCGTACTGGCGACGCAACTCAATCGCTCGCCGCCGAGCTCGAAGAAGCGCTCGAGGATAGTTCGCTTGCGCTTCCAACGAAATTCGGCTTCGCCATCGACGACGGGACCTCGCGCGTGCTCGCCGGCAATTCCGCCGACATACGGATCGAGCGCGATCGCACGGGCGATCTGCTGGTGCGGGCCGACGGCGCAAAGCTCGGGCGCTCCGTCGCACGCGGAGAGGCGGTGAGCACGGCGCTCGCGCTTGCAAGCTGGTTCCTGGTCTCCGGCGGCGCGGCGGGCGGGCGAGGGCGCATGGCGGCCCATATCGCCTCCGGCGCGGCATTGCCTCAATCGCTGCTTGGCGAGACCGAGCCCGCGCCGGTGATGGCCGCCTCGCGGCCCGGGCACTATCCGCAAGGCGCGATGGTCGGTGTCGCGTTCGGGCAGATGCTGCATACGACGCTGCAGCAGTTCGCCGGTTGCGGGCATGCGCTGCGCATGACGCCGTGGCGGATGGTGCTCAGCGAAGGCAAGCGCGAGATGCCGAGCGCGCCGGGCCTGATCACCGAGCCCTTTGACCCCGCGCTGCGCGTCATCGCCTGCAGCGGCGCGCCGCGCTGCCGCGAAGCCCATGCCGATACGCGTGCGCTCGCAGCGGCGCTCGCCCCGCGCATGGGCGCCGATACGCGGCTCCACGTCTCCGGCTGCGGCAAGGGCTGTGCCCATTCCGGCACGGCCGCGGTGACACTGGTTGCGACTCGCGCCGGATTCGATCTCGTCCGTGACGGCTCGATCCGGGACGAGCCGGTACTGCGCGGCCTGAACGGCGCCGACATCATCAGCGATCCCTCGATCCTGGTGGGAGGGCATTGATGCCGCATACTTACGAGACCGATGGTGCGGCGATCTATCGGCAATCCTTCGCCACCATCCGGGCCGAGGCCGATCTTGGCCGCTTCACGCCGGATGAGGAACAGGTCGTGGTGCGGATGATCCATGCTGCCGGCATGGTCGGCCTGGAGGCGCATATCCGTTTCACGCCCGGCATGGGGACGGCCGCGCGCGCTGCTCTGCAACGGGGCGCGCCGATCCTTTGCGACGCGCGCATGGTCTCGGAGGGAATTACGCGCGCAAGGCTTCCCGCGGCGAATGCCGTCATCTGCACGCTTGGGGACGAGACCGTGCCTGCGCTGGCGCAATCCATGCGCAACACCCGCTCAGCCGCGGCGCTGGAGCTGTGGCGGCCGCATCTCGATGGTGCGATCGTTGCGATCGGCAATGCGCCGACCGCGCTGTTTCATCTGCTCAACATGCTGGAGGACCGCGATTGCCCGCGGCCCGCGGCGATCATCGGCTGTCCCGTGGGCTTCGTCGGTGCCGCCGAATCCAAGGCCGCGCTGATGGCGGATCCGCCGGTACCTGCGCTGACCGTGGAGGGCCGCCTCGGCGGTTCCGCGATCACGGTTGCCGCCGTGAATGCGCTGGCGAGCCGGAGCGAATAGCGATGGGACGCATCATCTGCTGCGGTCTCGGCCCCGGCGATCCCGATCTGATGAGCGTGCGCGCCGATCGCACCGTGCGCGGCGCGAAGCACGTTGCCTATTTCCGCAAGAAAGGAAGGCCGGGCCAGGCCCGGCGCATCGTCGAAGGCATGCTGGCGCCTGATGTCACCGAATATCCGATGGAATATCCTGTGACGACAGAGATCGCGTTCGACAGCCCGGAATATGTCCAGCTGCTTGCCGGCTTCCACGACGAATGGGCCGAGCGCCTGGCGCGGCTTTCGCGCGCGGTCGACGTTGTCGTGCTCTGCGAGGGCGATCCCTACTTCTACGGTTCGTTCATGCATTTGCACACGCGGCTGCAAGGTCGCGTCGAGATCGAGGTGATCGCAGGCATTCCGGGCATGGTCGGCTGCTGGAATGGGGTCGGACAGCCGATCGCGCTCGGTGATGACGTCACGACCGTGCTGATGGGGACGCTGACCGAGGACGAGCTCGAGCGGCACATGCGCGATTCCGATGCGCTCGTCGTCATGAAGACCGGCCGCAATCTCGCAAAGGTGCGGCGCGCGCTCGCATCCGCGGGCCGGCTCGACGATGCCTGGCTGGTCGAGCGTGGCACCATGCCGGGCGAGCGCGTGGTGCGGCTCGCCGAGGTCGACGGCGCCGACTGTCCTTATTTCGCGATCGTGCTGGTCCACGGCAAGGGCCGGCACCTGGATGCCGCCGAATGACGGGCACATTGACCATCGCGGGCCTCGGCCCGGGCAACGATGCGTTGGTGACGCCCGAGGTCACGGCGGCGCTGGCCGCCGCGACCGATATTCTGGGTTACGCGCCCTATGTCGCGCGGGTGCCGCCGCGTGCCGGGCTGAAGCTGCATCCCTCGGATAACCGCGAGGAGCTGCAGCGCGCGAGCGAGGCTTTGCGGCTTGCGGCGGAAGGCGGGCAGGTCGTCGTCGTGTCCTCCGGCGATCCCGGCGTCTTTGCGATGGCCTCGGCCGTGTTTGAGGCACTCGAACAGGCGCCGCAATGGCGGAATCTTTCGATCCGCGTGCTGCCGGGCATCACGGCGATGCTGGCGGCGGCCGCGCGCGCAGGCGCGCCGCTCGGCCATGATTTCTGCGCGATCAACCTCTCCGACAATCTGAAGCCGTGGGCGCTGATTGAAAAGCGCCTGCGGCTGGCGGCGGAAGCCGATTTCTCCATTGCGATGTATAATCCGCGCTCGGCAAGCCGGCCGGAGGGCTTTGCCCGCGTGCTCGCAGTATTGAAAGAGGCAAACTGTGGCGAGCGCCTCGTGATCTTTGCGCGCGCGATCAGCACTCCCGACGAGAAGATCGTGACCGTGACGCTGAACGACACGACACCGGAGATGGCCGACATGCGCACGCTGGTGATCGTCGGCAATTCGCAGACGCGCCGTGTCGGCCGCTGGGTCTATGCGCCGAGGCGGGTCTCATGACCGAGCCACTGCATCACCTCGGCGACGCTCTCAACCCGTCGACGTTCGGGCAGCTCCGGTCGCGAGATCATGATTACGGGCAGGCCGAGCATGCGGGCCGCGTCGATCTTGGCGCGCGCGCCGTCGCCGCCGGAGTTGCGCGCGACGATCCAGACGATGCCGCGTTCCCGCATCATCTCCAACTCGCCGTCCAGCAAGAACGGGCCGCGCGATACGATTACGTCGGCGACGAAGGGCAGGAGTGCGTCCGGCGGATCGACGAAACGCAGCGTGTAGCTGTGTTGCGGCTTCGCCGCGAACGGTGCGATATGCTGGCGGCCGATGGCGAGAAACACTTTTGCGGGCGCTTCGGGCAGCGCGGTGGCTGCGGCGCTGACATCGGCCACCTCGTTCCAATTGTCGCCGGGCGCTTTGGTCCAGGGCGCGCGCTCCAGCGCGATCAGCGGTGTGCTCGTCTGCGTGGACGCCGCGACCGCATTGCGGCTCATCTCCGCGGCGAAAGGATGCGTCGCATCGATCACATGCGTGATGCTTTCGCTGCGGATGTAGTCGGCAAGCCCGCTCACGCCGCCGAAGCCGCCGATGCGGGTCGGCAGCGGCTGATCGGCAGGCGCGCGGGTGCGGCCGCCGTAGGAATAGACGGCGCCAAGCCCGGCGCGCGCGATCTCCGCCGCGAGCAGGCTCGCATCGGCCGTTCCGCCCAGTATGAGCGCGCGCGTCATGTCTGATCCCTGGCTGACCATCATCGGTATCGGGGAAGATGGCCTCGCCGGGCTGTCCGAGGCAAGCCGGAAGGCGCTTGCTTCGGCAGAAATCGTGTGCGGCGGCGAACGTCATCTTGCGCTCGCCGATGTCGGCAGTCGGGGCCGCCGTTGGCCGGTACCGTTCAACGCCGATGTCGTTCTCAATTGCCGCGGCCGGCCGACGGTGGTGCTCGCCTCCGGGGACCCGTTCTGGTATGGCGCAGGAGCGGTTCTCGCCGAGAAGCTCAGTGGCGACGAATGGGTCGCTCATCCGGCCCCGTCGACTTTCTCCCTTGCTGCAGCGCGCCTCGGCTGGCGCCTGGAGACCGTGACCTGCATCGGGCTTCATGCGGCGCCGTTCGAACGTCTGATGCCGCATTTGGCGGCAGATGCACGCATCATCTGCCTGGTGCGCGACGCAGCTGCGGTCGGAGACCTCGCGAAATGGCTGGCGAAGCGCGGATGGGGCGCCTCGCTGTTGTGGACGCTCGAAGCGCTGGGCGGGCCCCGGGAATGCATTGACCAGCATCGCGTCGATCTCTTTGCGGGGGATATTCCCGGAGATCTTGTTGCGGTCGCGCTATTGCTGGTCGGGACGCAGGGCATTCCCCGTAGCTCGGGTTTGCCCGACGATCTGTTCATTCACGACGGCCAGATCACCAAGCGCCCGGTGCGCGCGCTCGCGCTCTCGGCGCTGGCGCCGCGTCCGGGCGAACGGCTGTGGGATATCGGCGCCGGTTCGGGCTCGATCTCGGTCGAGTGGGCGCTGTGCGGCGGGACGGCGACCGCGATCGAGGCGCGCGAGGATCGCGTCGCGAACATCCGCAGCAATGCAGAAGCGTTTGGACTTTCGCACCGGATCGCCGTCGTCACCGGGAGGGCGCCCAAAGCTGTTGCTGCACGCGAAGCACCGCATGCGGTCTTCATCGGCGGCGGTCTCGACAGCGCGATGTTCGATGCGATCTGGTCGCGGCTAGCGCCCGGCACGCGGCTGGTCGCGCATTCCGTGACGCTGGAGACGGAAGCGCTGCTTGGCGAGCTTCACCAGCGCCATGGCGGCGAGCTGATGCGGGTCGAGATCGCGCATGCCGCGCCGCTCGGCCGCTACCGGTCATGGGAGGCAGTACGGCCAGTGGTGCAGTGGAGCACGGTCCGATGAAGGTCGCCGGACTCGGCTTCAGGAAGGACGTCACGCTGGCTTCGTTGCGCGAAGCTTTACGCGCAGCAGGTGGACCTGAAGGCCTCACGGCGATCGCGACGATCAGCGACAAGGCCGATGCGGAGCCCTTGCTGCAGCTCGCACGCGAGTGCGGCGTGCCAGTCAAGGCTGTTCCGGCCGACGTCCTTGCGAGCGTCGATACGTTGACGCAGTCGAAATTGGTCACCGGGAAGTTCGGCACCGGATCGATCGCCGAGGCTGCGGCGCTCGCGGTCGCCGGTCCTCGCGCACGGCTGATTGCGACGCGTGTCGTCTCGCAGGATCGCACGGCGACCGCCGCGATCGCGGAAGGAGACGGCGCATGACGGTGCACTTTATCGGCGCAGGGCCGGGCGCGCCCGATCTGCTGACGCTGCGCGGGCGCGACCTGATTGCCGCCAGCCCGGTCTGCCTCTATGCCGGCTCGCTGGTGCCGGAGGGCGTGCTGGCGCATTGCCCGCCCGGCGCGCGCATCGTCAATACCGCAGCCTTGTCACTCGACGCGATCATCTCCGAGATCGCCGCCGCGCATGCGGAAGGCAAGGATGTGGCGCGACTGCATTCCGGCGATCTCTCGATCTGGTCGGCGATGGGCGAGCAGCTTCGCCGCCTGCGCGCGCTCGGCATTCCCTACACCGTCACGCCCGGCGTTCCCTCTTTCTCGGCTGCGGCGGCAGCGCTCGAGGTCGAGCTGACGCTTCCGGGCCTTGCCCAGTCAGTGGTGCTGACGCGCACACCGGGCCGCGCCAGCGCGATGCCTGAGGGTGAGAGGCTCGCCGCATTTGCCGCGACCGGCGCGGTGCTCGCGCTCCATCTGTCGATCCATCTGCTCGCCGAGGTCGTCGCCGAGCTCACGCCGCATTACGGCGCGGATTGCCCGGTCGCGATCGTCTGGCGCGCGAGCTGGCCGGACCAGCGCATCGTCCGCGCCACGCTTGCAACACTCGATGCTGCCGTTGGCACGGAGATGGAGCGCACCGCGCTGATCCTGGTCGGCAAGACGCTGGAGGCCGCGGATTTCGACGAGAGCCGCCTTTATGCCGCCGATTACGACCGCCGCTATCGGCCGGTCGGCGCCGAGCCGCGCTTCCCGGAGGCCTCGTGATGGCGGCAGGCCTCGTCATCTCCGCACCGGCCTCCGGCGTCGGCAAGACCACGCTGACGCTGGCGCTCGCGCGCGCCTGGCGTCATCGCGGCCTGAACGTGCAGTGCTTCAAGAGCGGGCCAGACTATATCGATCCAGCCTTCCACGCCGCCGCTACAGGCCGCGCCTCCGTCAACGTCGATAGCTGGGCGATGGACCGCGGGACAATCGCCCATCTCGTCAGCCGCGGCGTGGACGCCGATGTCGTGCTGGCAGAGGGCTCGATGGGCCTGTTCGACGGTGTCGCCGCCCGCGGCGTTTCCGGCACCGGTGCCACCGCCGATATCGCGGAGATGCTGGGCTGGCCCGTGGTGCTGGTGATCGACCCTTCCGGGCAGGCGCAGACCGCAGCGGCGATTGCCGCAGGCCTTCGCGATTATCGCCCCGGGTTGAAGCTTGCTGGCGTCGTGCTCAATCGCGTCGCCAGCCCGCGCCATGAAAATCTCGTGCGGCATGCGCTCAACGAGGCCGGCATTGCCGTGTTCGGCGCGCTGCCGCGCCATGCCGAGATCAGCCTGCCGAAGCGGCATCTCGGCCTGGTGCAGGCCGAGGAGCAGGCCGAGATCGGCAAGCTGATCGACGAGGCCGCGCGCTTCGTCGCCGAGCATGTCGATCTCGATGCGGTGCTGCGATCTGCAGCCAGCTGGTCGCCACAACCTGCCGTGAACGGCCTAAACGTGACGCCGCCGGGGCAGCGCATCGCGCTCGCCCGCGATGCCGCGTTCTCCTTCGTCTATCCGCATATGCTGGAAGCCTGGCGCGCGGCGGGCGCGGAGATCTCGACATTCTCGCCGCTCGCCGATGAAGCGCCTGACGCGAGCGCCGATGTGTGTTGGCTGCCCGGCGGCTATCCCGAGCTTCATGCCGGCAAAATCGCGGCCCATGCGCGTTTTCGCAGCGGCCTGCGCGCCTTCGCCGAGACCCGGCCGGTGCACGGCGAATGCGGGGGCTATATGGCGCTGGGCACCGCTTTGACCGATGCGGATGGTGTCCGCCACGAGATGGCGGGCTTGCTCGGCCTGGAGACTAGCTTTGCCAAGCGCCGCATGCATCTCGGTTATCGTCTGGCCGAACTCGCCGCGCCGATGCCGGGACACCGCCCCGGCGCACGCCTGCGCGGCCATGAATTCCACTATTCAACGATCATCGCGCAGCCTGACATGCCGCTGGCCGTGGTGCATGATGCCACCGGCGCGGTCATCGCCGAGACCGGCTCGCGGCGCGGCCACGCCACCGGTACGTTCTTCCATCTGATCGCGGAGGACCGGTGAGCGGCTTCGTCTCCTTCATCTCCGCCGGGCCCGGCGACCCCGAGCTGCTCACGCTCAAGGGCGCCGCGCGGCTGCGCGAGGCCGACGTCGTGCTCTATGACGATCTTGCCTCCGGCGCGATCCTCGATCTCGCCCGGCCCGGCGCCAATCTCGTCGCGGTGGGGAAACGGGCAGGACGTCCCTCGACCAGGCAACATCACGTCAACCGTCTGCTGGTCGACTATGCCGCAACAGGGGTGCGCGTCGTGCGGCTCAAGTCGGGCGATGCCGGCATTTTCGGCCGGCTCGAAGAGGAGCTGGAGACCCTGCACGAAGCGGGCATCGGCTATGAGATCGTTCCCGGCGTCACCTCGGCCTGCGCCGCGGCGGCGCAGGCCGGCATTCCCCTGACGCGGCGCCACACCGCACGCCGGGTGCAGTTCGTGACCGGGGCCGATGTCACCGGAGAGTTGCCTCCGAATCTGAATTGGGTGGCGCTGGCCGATCCTGAGGCGACGACCGTGGTCTATATGGGCCGACGCACCTTTCCGGCGCTTGTCGCAAAACTGGTCGCGCACGGCCTCGCCGCGGATACCCCGGCGCTGGTCGCCGAATCCCTCGGCCGTCCCGACGAGCGGTTGGTGCGCACCACCATTGCCGAACTTGCCGAGCAGCTTGCGCGCGGCGGCGTCGCCTCGACCGCCGCCGTCATCCTGTTCGGCGCGCTGGCGGGGGATTATCCGTCATGATCGGCCCGGCACTTGCGCAGGCTCGACGAAAGGGGCACACAGGAGGGGCATGGTGCTCGACGCGGCGCAAAGCGCCGGAGCATAATCGGGAATGGGGGTGGGCGGACCCAATTGCGGCGCCCAAAACCCCAGCCGCCCCCGCGACTGTAAGCGGTGAGGGACTCCGATCAGCCACTGGGCCGCAAGGTCCGGGAAGGCCGGAAATCCCAGAGAACCGCGAGCCAGGAGACCGGCCGTGCACGTTTTGAGGCCAAGGCCGTCGGGTGTGACGGCAGGAAGGAATTGAGCCATGCATATCGAACCCGGTCTAGTGACGGGCGCCAAGCTCGTGTTGAGTTACGCAACCGGCATCGCCGCAGGCGGCGTTGCGCTGAAGCTCGCGGTCGAGACCGTGCGTGAGCAGGGGATTACGTCGTTCGCGGCACGGACGCTCGCCACCACGGTCCTCGTCTTCGTCTTCTTCGAGATCCTGCCGCACTTCCCGGTCGGTGTCTCCGAAGTGCACTTCATCCTCGGCTCGACGCTGTTCCTGCTGTTTGGTGCTGCGCCCGCCGCCTTCGGCCTTGCTTTCGGTCTCCTGCTCCAGGGCGTATTCTTCGAACCCGCTGACATCCCGCAATATGGCATGAACGTCACGACGCTGCTGGTGCCGCTGTTCGCGATCCAGGCGATCGCCACGCGGATCATTTCGCGCAACACCGCCTATGTCGATTTGAAATATCGACAGGCGCTGGCGCTTTCGACGACCTACCAGGCCGGCGTGATCGCCTGGGTGGCGTTCTGGGCGCTTTACGGTTCGGGCTTTGCGATGAGCAACCTCGCGAGCATTGCGACGTTTGCGGCTTCTTACGCGCTGGTCATCGTGATCGAGCCGCTCGCCGATCTCGCCGTACTCGCGCTGGCGAAGTCGTTGCGCGGCGTCACCGCGCCCGGCCTCGTCACCCCGCGCCTGCACAACGCGGCCTGAGAGACAAGCGAACGGGCGGTCAGCAAGGCCGCCCGTCGCGTTCGCGATGCTCACGCTCTCCCTGATAGGCATCGGTTGCGGGGATCCCGACCAGCTCACGCGCGCCGCTGTTCAAGCGATCAACGCCGCCGATCTCGTCCTGATCCCGCGCAAGGGAACGGCGAAGTCGGATCTCGCCGATCTCAGGCGGACGATCTGCGCGGACGTGCTCACCAGCGACAAGACAGCCATCGCTGAACTCGATCTTCCCGTGCGCGACGCTGCTGAAGCCGATTACCGCAGGGGCGTGGACGATTGGCACGATGCCGTTGCAGCGACCTGGTCGCAGACGATCGCAACCCATCTTGAAGGCGACGGCAAAGTCGCGCTGCTGATCTGGGGCGATCCCTCGCTCTATGATTCCTCGCTGCGCATCGCGCGGCGGCTCAATCCCTTGCCTGACATCGAGGTCGTGCCCGGCATCACCTCGATCCAGGCGCTGTGCGCGGCGCATGCGCTGCCGCTCAACGACATCGGCGAGCCCTTCCTGGTCACGACGGGGCGGCGCTTGCGCGAAGGCGGCTGGCCGCAAGGTGTCGATACCGTGGTGGTGATGCTCGACGGCGGCACGGCGTTTCAAGTGCTTGATCCGGAAGGCTTGCAGATCTGGTGGGGTGCATATCTCGGCATGCCCGACCAGATCGTGATGTCCGGCGCGCTCGCCGACATTGGCCCGCGCATCGTCGCGGCGCGTCACGAGGAGCGCCAGCGGCATGGCTGGATCATGGACAGTTACATTCTCAAGCGCGCGCGTTGAGCCAGGCAGCATGCTCCCCGAATGGGTTACCTGGAACTGCCCCGAAATCTCCGCCGCACATCGCGAGGCGGCGATTGCGCGGCAGGCGCAACTGACAAAGCCGACCGGCGCACTCGGCCGGCTGGAGCAGCTTGCGATCGAGCTCGCCGGTTTGCAGGCGACCGAGCAGCCGCGTGCGGCGCATGTGCCGATCATCATCTTCGCCGGCGACCATGGCATCGTGGCGCAGGGCGTATCGGCGTATCCGCAAGGAGTGACCATCGCGATGATGGCGAATTTTGCCTCCGGCGGAGCCGCGATCTCGGTGCTGGCGCGCGAGCTTGGCTCGAGCCTGGAAGTGGTCGACGCCGGCACGCTGGCGCAGGACGAGATGGCAGGAATCGTCACCGACAAGCCGCGCCACGGTACGCGTGATTTCAGCGTCGAGGCAGCCCTCGCACCCGCCGAGCTGGCGTTCGCGTTCGAGGCCGGCCAGCGCGCGGTCGCACGTGCGGCAGCCCATCAGCCTGATCTCCTGATCTTCGGCGAGATGGGAATCGGCAACACCACAAGCTCGGCGGCGATCGCCGCAAGCCTGCTTGGCGTCAGCGCCGAGGAGATCGCGGGCAGCGGTACCGGGGTCGATGCGGCCGGCCGCGCGCACAAGGCGCGGGTGATCGATGCGGCGATAGCCCGCCACGGCGTTGCGGGCGCTTCGCCTGAAGGAATTCTGTGCGCAGTCGGCGGCCTCGAGATCGCGGCGATCTCGGGTGCGATCATCGCGGCCGCGCAGCGCCGCATCCCGGTCTTGATCGACGGCTTCATCGTGTCGGTGGCAGCGCTCGCGGCGGCGCGACTCAACCCATCGTGCCAGCCGTTTCTGCTGCCGTCGCATCAATCGGCGGAGCAGGGACACCGGATGGTGTTGCGCGCGCTGAACGTGCAGCCGTTGATCAGCCTCGATCTCCGGCTCGGAGAGGGATCGGGCGCGGCCATTGCGCTGCCGCTGGTTCGGCTCGCCTGTGCGCTCCACAACGAGATGGCGACCTTTGCGCAGGCCAATGTGCCTGACAGGCCTAGCTGATCCGCTGATTGGCGGAGACGACGCGCCAGCCGCTCGCAAGGCGATCGATCCGGGTCAGCGACAGCGGATCGATCACGAAGCGCAGGGCGGCTTGCGGAGTCAGATCCAGCGCGATGCATAGCGCGGCGCGGATGGTGCCGGAATGCACGACGAGCGTGGCCGATCCGGCTCCGATCCGCGACAGACCGAGCCGGACGCGCGCGACCTGATCCGCAAAGCTCTCGCCGCCCGGCGGCCGTGTGTTCGCCGGATCACTCCAGAACTGCGCATAGGCATCGTCGCCGGTGGCAGTGAGTTCGTCGTGTCGATGGCCGGTCCAGCCGCCGAAATCCTGCTCGCTGAATTCGCTGATCAACTCCGGTTCGAGCCCCAGCGCGCGCGCCGTCTCGACCGTGCGCCGTGCGGGGCTGGCAAAGCTCGCGGCATCCGGCGGCAGACGTCGTCGCACGTCATCCAATTGGGCGCGATCGCCGAGATCTGCCGGCGCGTCGGCGGCGTGGATGGTGCCTGTGACGCCCTGGACGGGCGCGTGCCTTATCAGCCAAAGGAAGGTCTCGCCTTCCATGCTCATCTCCAAGGAAGTTGGTCGCTGTGGCAAGAACGCCGCAACTGGCACATTGACTCTGTTGTGATGGTAATCCTAGATGCTCGCGACGGTTTCCCCGAGAGGGGATGAAAAGGGAATACGGTGCGGGGACATTGTCCCCAATGCCGTGGCTGCCCCCGCAACTGTAAGCGGTGAATCCTTCGTCAGAAGCCACTGGGGTGCTCGGTCCCGGGAAGGCGACGAAGTGGTGACGACCCGCGAGCCAGGAGACCTGCCGTCAGCCGTGGTCACACGCGAAGATGTCGGTCGGGGAGTACAGACATTCGGCTTCATCGGGCGGCTGACAAGCCAGACGGTGAGACCTCGTTCGCTGTGACGTGCCACTGACGTCATACCGAGGTCCCAAACCGTGTCTTCCATCCGTACCGTACGACCGCGTCGCTTCCTGCTCGCGTCTGCCGCGCTCACATCTCTGGCCGCTTTCGATCTGCCCGTCGCGCTGGCGCAGCAGGCCCGTGAGCCCCTGCCGCCGGTCGAAGTGTCGCCGGCCCAATCCCGCAAACAGGCCAAGCCTGCCGGCCGGGAGGCGCAGAGCCCGCGCCGCGCGGCGGCGCGCAGGCCGGCAACCGCAGCAGCGATGCCGAAGCCCGTCGTGCCGACCGAGGCCCCCCCGACGCCGCTCAACAGCAACGCCGTGGCCGAAAGCGCCTCGCGGCTCGGCCTGACGGTGCGCGAGACGCCCGCGACCGTCGAGGTGATCTCCGCCGCGACCATGCGCGAGCAAGGTTATCGCACCGTGTCCGACGTGGCGCAGGGGGCGGTCGGCGTCACGTCCGGCGACAATCCGGCCGAACCCGCGGCGTTCTCCATGCGCGGCTTCACCAACAGCCAGATCAACACGCTCTACAACGGCATCAAGATTGGTCCGCAAAACATGACCTCGCGGATTACCGACACCGCCAATCTCGAAGCGGTGGAGTTTCTGAAGGGGCCGGCCTCGCTGATATCCGGCGAGGGCGCCGCTGGCGGCGCGATCAATTTTGTCACCAAGCAGCCGCATACCGGACCGATCCGCAACGAGGCGGATTTCTCCTGGGACTCGCTGAACTCGTTCCGCGCGCATTACGGCTCGGGCGGCAGCACCAATGTCCAGGGGCTGGACTATCGCTTCGACGTCAGCCGCTCCTCGCTCAACGGCTTTGCCGATGACACCAACACCAGGACGCTCGACGTGTCGGGCCAGCTCAACTACCGCATCTCCGACAGCCTCAAGGTCTGGGGCGCGATCGAGTATCGCGAAGATCGCTCGAAAGCCTATTGGGGCGCGCCGCTGGTGCCGGTCGCCTTCAGCGGCTCGCATGCGACGACGGGGATTGTCTCCGGCAATTACGTCTCGAACTACAACAAGACCAATCTTGGCGCTGTCACCATCGACGACCGGACCTTCAACACCAATTACAACGTCCTCGACAACCGCAACGTCGCGCAGGAGGTGTGGCTGCGCGGCGGCTTCGAGCTGAAGCTCGCGCCTGACCTGACCCTGAAGAGCCAGGCCTATGGCTACGGCGCGGAGCGCACCTGGTTCAACAACGAGATCGAGGCCTTCAATTCCACCACGAATCTGGTCGATCGCGAGCGCTTCTACGTCGCGCACAGCCAGCGCCTCGTCGGCAACATCACCGATTTGATCTGGGACGCAGATATCGCAGGCTTCGACAATCGGCTGGTTACGACGCTGTCGTCGAGCTACCTCGATTTCGTCAGGCCGGGTGCTGCAACCTTTCCCGGCGACTCCGTCTCGCTGCTCGATCCCAATCGTGGATTTTACGGCGTGCTGACCACGCAGCAGCAGACCGCCCGCATCGACAACGAGGCGCTGTCGTTCGAGGACCGGCTGAAGCTGACGCGGACCTTCGCGCTGGTCGGGGGCCTGCGCGCCGAGCATATCGGGCTCGACCGCAATTCGACCGACTCCGCCGGGCTTGTGAAAGCGGGTTTTCCATTCACGAAAGACTGGGCGCCGGTAACGGGCCGCGTCGGTTACACTTGGGAGGCTATGCCCGGCCTGACCTTCTTCAGCCAGTATGCGACCGGCGCCGACATCTCCGCCAACAACATCTTCCTGCTCGGGCCGACCCAGCCGCTCGACCTGACGACCGCGCGCACCTACGAGACCGGCGTCAAGCACCTGTTCTGGGACAACAGGGCGGAGTGGTCGTTCTCGGCCTACGACATCGTGCGCAAGAACGTCTATGCCGCGGCCGGCGGCATGGCGCTCAATATCGCGGGGCGACAGGAATCGAAGGGCGTCGAGCTTGCCGCTTCGGTCCGTCCGATCGACCCGCTGCGTCTGTGGGGCAACATCGCCTATGTCGATGCGCGTTATGCGGATTACAATTTCGTCGGTGGCTCGTTCTCGGGCAACACGCCGCCCAACGTGCCGCGCATCGTAGCAAATGCCGGTGCGTCCTGGCGATTCTTCACGCCCTGGCCGGTGGAGCTGGGCATCACCGGCCGGCATGTCGGCGACCGCTACAACACCGATGCCAATGTCGTGACGATGAAGGCGTACACCCTCGCTGACGTCTACGCCTTCGTCGACATCCCCAGGACGGTGTTCAACGCGGTCGACCGGGCGCGCCTGACCTTCCGTGTCCGCAACATCACTGATAAACGCTACGCGATCTGGGGCGACCCGTTCTATCCCGACCAGATCCTCCTCGGCGCGCCGCGCACCTATGAGCTCTCGGCCGCGTTCAAATGGTAGGGCGCTGACCACATGATGAGCGCGATCGTCCTGCTGCATCGCTGGCTCGGGATCGCGTTCTGCCTGCTGTTCGCGATGTGGTTCGCAACGGGGATCGTCATGCACTTCGTTCCGTTTCCGTCGCTGACGGAAGCGGAACGGTTTGCCGGTCTTGCTCCCGTGGATCGCGGAGCGGCGACGATCCCGGTTGCGGAGGCGGTCGCTGCGAGCGGGGTCGCCGGCGTCGTGCGCGTCCGGCTGATCCAGCGGGGCGATGCCGCGGTCTACGTCGTGTCGGGACCGTCGCGCGTGCGCGCGGTCCGCGCCTCCGACGGAAGGGATGCGTCGGTCGCAATTGCTGAGACCGCGCTTGCCATCGCGCGGGAGCACGCGCGTAATCGCGGGCTCGATGGCGCGGGGGCCGCGGTCGTTGCGCATTCGGACTATGATCAGTGGAGCGTGCCCAACGGCTTCGATCGCCACCGGCCTCTGTTTCGTGTCGCTGTCGGCGATGCTGCGGGGACGGAAGTCTATGTCTCGTCGTCCACCGGCGAGATCGTCCTGGATACAGGGTGGCGCGAACGGGCCTGGAATTGGGCCGGCAGCGTCCTGCATTGGATTTATCCGACGGTCCTGAGAAGCAACTGGTCGCTGTGGGATCGCGTCGTCTGGACGCTGTCATTGCTGGCCTTGATCGCGGCGATGCTTGGTGCCGTGCTCGGGATAGCGCGGGTAAAGCTGCGAGGGCGCCGGATCTCCTCGCCCTATCGCGGTTGGCACGCGTTGCATCACGTCATTGGCCTTGCGGCAACGATGTTCGTGCTGACATGGAGTCTCAGCGGCTGGCTCTCGATGGACCATGGCCGGCTGTTTTCGCGCGGGCAATTGACCGCGGCCGAGTCGGGCGTGATGAACGCATGGCCTGATTGGGCGGCTGCCTCTTTGCCTGATCAACAGCCGATATCGCCCTCGGCTCGGGAGATCGAATGGTTTGCCTTGAACGGCACTGTCTACCGGAGCGATCGGGTGAGCCTTGACCGTCAGGTCTTGATCAAGGCAGGGGACGAGCCCCGCGAGGGATCAACGGGATTTCTGGATCTGCGGGAGATCCAGACTCTGGTGACGCGCCTCGCTTCCGGTTGTGGCATGCCGTCCGTTCTTGCTGGTAACGACGATTACGCCGCGCAATCGGCTCTTCCTGATGCGCCCGTGTACCGCTCGCGCTGCGGCGACATCTGGTTCGATATCGACGGTGCCGATGGCAGTGTGGTGCAAAGGCTGGATGCCTCGCGGCGGACCTACCGCTGGGTCTATAGCGCGCTCCACACGCTCGATTTTCCGTTCCTTGTGGCGCATCCGCGCCTGCGCGATGTCCTGATCGTCGGGCTGTGTGCGTTGGGGCTGGTCTTCTCCGTCACCGGGATCGCGATTGGCTGGCGGCGTCTGCGGTCCTGACCGATGGCCGCCGTGTCGAACGGCCGGCGGTTACCCCGGTTCTTCTCTTAGCCAGACCGGTATTACCGGGCGCGCGATCCGCGCGATATCCTCGCTTACTGACCGTACAATAAAGAAAGGCTGAGCCGCCCTTCGTGCATAGCTCATGGGCATTCGAACCCAGCGCAATGCCGTTCGATCGCCTGCAAATTAGACAAACGGTTTTAGTCGCCGGGATTGCAGTGCAACGGGTGTGACGGTTTGCCCCGAAAAATCCGTGGTGCGATGCACTCTGCCGTCGTCCAGCGGTCCACGTCTGCATGCTCTCTGCGCAGGCAGAGCTGCACCAAAACGTGCAGTCGCATTTGGGGCTCGCGGCACCGGCCCGATGGTTTGCGACAAAGCTGGCCCTATCCCGACCGGACCGCTCTGTCGCACACTCGCGGACAATGGCATGACAAGGGATGCATGATGAGCGCTCTCGGTTCGGCAATGGATGTCGCGATGGATTGTAACAGCCCGGCGTCCGGTGCGGGCTTCATCCGTCGCTGCCCCCGCACATGAGCTCGTCTGAACATCACTGGGAGGTCGGCACCGATATCGGCGGCACCTTCACAGATATCATCGCGATCCGGCGCAATTCATCGGAGGCGCGGATCGCAAAAGTGCCGTCGCGCCCCGACGCGCCGGTTCAGGCGATGCTGGAGGCGATCGAAGCGGTTGGCCTACGCAAAAGCGAAGTCAGGCGCTTCGTCCACGGCACCACGCGCGTGACCAACGCCATCGTCGAGGGCCGGCTGCCGAAGGTGGCGCTGGTCGCGACCGAAGGATTTGCCGATGTGCTCGAGATCGCGCGTTATCGCCGCCGCGATCTCTACCGTCTCGACATTCCGCCGAAATCGCCGCCGCTCGTGCCGCCTGAGCGCTGCTTCGGGCTTGCCGAGCGCCTCGATCACGAGGGACAGGTCCTGAAGCCGCTGGAGCAAGCGGAGATCGAGCGCCTGGTGGCCTGGCTGAAGGAGACCGGCGTTCAGAGCGTCGCGGTGGCTCTGCTTCACGCCTATGCCAATCCCGTGCACGAGAAGATGCTGGGCGAGCGACTCAAGGACGTCGTCGCCCATGTCTCGCTGTCGCACGAGGTCAATCCCGAGGCGCGCGAATACGAACGGACATCGGCGACCGTGTTCAACGCCGCCGCAATGCCCATTGCGGTGGAGTATCTCAGCGATCTCGAGCAGCGGCTGCCGATCGGCCCCGGCCTGCAGGTGTTCCACTCCGCCGGCGCCATGATCCCGATCTCTGCGGTGAAGCGTCGCCCGCTCGTGATGGCGATGTCGGGTCCGGCCGCCGGCGTCTCGGCCTCGGTCAGCATCGCGCGCCAGCTTGGCACGCCGCGCATGCTGACTTTCGACATGGGCGGCACCACGACGGACGTGTGCCTGATCGTCGACGGCCAGGCCGAGATGACCGACGGCCGTATGCTCGGCGACAAGCCGCTGCGCCAGCCGATGCTCGCGGTTCATTCCATCGGGGCAGGCGGCGGATCGATCGTGCGCAACGGCCCGGGTGGCCTGACCGTCGGCCCGGAGAGTGCCGGCTCCGAGCCGGGTCCAGCCTGCTACGGCCGCGGCGGCACCGAGCCGACCATCACCGATGCCAATGCCGTGCTCGGCTATCTCAACCCCGAAACGAAGCTTGGCGACCGCATCGGGATCGACGTCCAGGCGGCCAGGCGCGTCATCGCGCCGATTGCGCAGGCGTTGGGACTGAGCCTGACCGAAACGGCGCTCGGCATCATCAAGGTCGCCAACGCGACGATGGCCCGCGCGCTGCGCCGCGTCACGGTCGAGCGCGGCATCGACGGGCGCGACTGCGCGCTGCTCGCCTTCGGCGGCGGCGGCCCCATGCATGCCGCAGGGCTGGCCGATCTCTACGGGATTGCAGAGGTCGTCGTGCCCAGCGCATCGAGCGCGTTCTCGGCGTTGGGCTGTCTCACCGCCGATTTCAGCTTCCTGCAGCAGCAGACCTTGCGCGCTGGTCTCGACGGCATCGACCATGCGCGCGTGTCGGAGCGGATCGGCACGCTGATCGACGATGCCTCGGCGCCGCTGATCGCCAACGGCGTTGCGAAGGCGGAGATCCAGGTCGAACTGGTGGCCTTGATGCGCTACGCGGCGCAAAACGACGCCATTCCGGTCCCGCTCGCGCTGCCGCTCGAGATCGCGAGGCTCAAGCAGGATTTCCTGGCGCGGCATCACGAACTCTTCGGCTATGCGACGAGCGAGCCGTGCGTCATCGAGTCCGTGCGGGTCCAGGCGCGCCGGCCGTCGACGACGGTGGTGAGCCGGCCGGCGACTGTGGCGAGGGCGGTATCATCAGGGACGCGCACCTGCTCGTTCGACGGCCTGCATGAGATCGAGACTGCGATCGTCGACCGCGCCTCGCTGACCGACACTGTCCGCGGCCCGGCCATCATCGAAGACGCCTGGTCCACGGTGGTGGTGCCGCCGGGCTGGCAGGCAAGGCCGGATGCTTCAGGCAATTTGTTCCTGACGCGGAGGGCTTCATGAAGCTCGATCCGTTCGTCGTCGAAGTCATCCGGCACGGGCTCTCGGCTGCGGCCGAGGAGATGAGCCTGGTGATGACGCGCTCGGCGCGCTCGCCGCTGTTGCGCGAGGCCGGCGATTTGTCGTCGGCGATCACGGATGGTCGTGGCGACCTGGTCGGGCAGGGCCGCGACATTCCGATCCATCTGGGCGCGATGGCTTACACGGTCCCCGAACTGCTGAAGGTGGTGCCGCGCGACAGCCTGAACGACGGCGACGTGCTGATCTACAATGTCGGTGCGCTCGGCGGCAATCATCTCAACGACGTCAAGGTCGTACGCCCTGTCTTCGTCGACGGCGAGATCGTGGCGTTCGCGGTCAGCCTCGCGCACTGGCCCGATATCGGCGGCACTTGGCCCGGCAGCTATTTTGCGAAAGCCATCGACACGTTCCAGGAGGCGATGCGCATTCCGCCGGTGCTGATCGCGACCGCAGCCGGCGTCAACGCGTCGATCGTGCAATTGCTCAAGGCGAATGTCCGGGACGCCGAATCCTGCGAGGGCGATCTGCTCGCGCAGATCGCGGCGACCAAGACCGGCGAGCGGCGCATCGTCGATCTCTGCCGCGAGCATGGCAAGGCGGTGTTCATCGCGACGCAGTCTCGCCTGCATGATCTCTCCGAAATCGAGATGCGCGAGGCGTTGCGCGCCTTGCCGGACGGAATCTACGAAGGCGAGGACCATCTCGACGACGGTAGCGTGAACGACGCGCCCGCGCGCATCCACGTCAAGATCACCATTCGTGGCGACGAGGCGACTTTCGATCTGTCGGGGAGCTGTGACCGCGTCTCGAATTTCTGCAACACGACGCCGTTCATGGCGCGCTCGGCCGTCGCCTATGCCGCGCGCATCATGAGCGGGCGAGACATGCAGCAGAATGCCGGCGCGCTGCGTCCCCTGACCATCATCACCCGCCCGGGCTCGATCCTGGAACCCGGTTGGTCAGCTTCCGTCGCGGCCGGCAACCACGAGACGTCAATGCGCATCGTCGATGCGATCTTCCGCGCCATGCAGGACACCATCCCCGAACGCTTGTCCGCGGGTGGCGCGACCACCGCAGGCGTCCTGTTCTTTGCGCAGCCGCGACAGGACGGTTCCTGGAAAATGCTCTACGAGGTCCACGGCGGCGGCGAAGGCGCGCGGCACGACCGGGCGGGCATCTCGGCGACCCGGGTGCATCTGTCCAACACCTCGAACACGCCGGTCGAGGTGATCGAGGCGAACTACGCGATCCGGCTCGAGCAGCAGGCCATTCGCCGGCAATCCGGCGGCGCCGGCGCCTTCCGCGGCGGCGATGGCGTTGTGCGCGCTTACCGCATTCTGGCTCCATCAATGCATCTGACCACCTGCATCGAGCGCATGGTGATTCCGCCGTTCGGCATGCAGGGCGGCGAACCCGGCAAGGCCTGTCGCATCTCGCTAATCAGGCAAGGTGCAAGCGTCGCGATCGACGGCAAATCCAACCTCGTGCTGCAGCAAGGCGATCTCGTCACGGTCGAGACCTGCGGCGGCGGCGGCTACGGCGCTGAAGCCGAGGAGTGAGGGGGGTGCAATGAGTAAATTGTTGCGAACCGGGCTGAACGCGGGCGACAGCGCGCCCATGGCCGTGGTCGGCGGCGAAGGCGTCTATTTTCATCTTGCGGACGGCCGCAAGCTGATCGACGGCAGCAACACCGGCGGCGGGCTCGGCCATCGGCACCCTGCGATGGTGGAGGCGATCCGCCGCGCAGCCGATACACCCGTCGTCAACGAGGGCTGGACCTGGGTCGGCCGCGAGCAGGCTGCCGACGATCTGATGGCGACGGCGTTCGGCGGCGAAGAGGAATGGGTCGGCGCGGTGCGCTTCTGCATCAGCGGCAGCGAGGCCAACGACATGGCGCTGTCGCTCTGCCAGGCCTTGACGCAGCGCTCGGCGCTGGCGACGCGCGAACGTGCCTATCACGGCATCACGGGCCTGTCGCGCAGCATGACGGTGCAGCCGCAATGGCACGGTGGCCTTGCGGTGCATTCAGGCGGCTCCAGGCTGCCGGCGCCGATGGCCCCGGTGCGCATCCTGCCGGCGCCGGATGGCGCGATCTACGGCGGGCCGGCCAACAACAGGCCGCCGAGCGAATATCTGGCCGACGCCGCGCGTCTGCTGTCGGATACAGCTGCGACGATCATCGACTACACCCAGGGCGGCATCTATTACGACGGCGCCTATCAAGACGAAGTGGCCCGCTCTGCGCGACAGGCGGGCTCATACTGGATCGCCGACGAGGTCGTCACCGGCGCCGGCCGCGCCGGGCGTTGGTTCGCGTTTCAGGGCGCCGAAACTCGGCCCGATATCGTGACGCTCGGGAAGTCGCTCGGCGGCGGTGCGGCCGCGGTGGCCGCGGTCGTGGTGTCGAAAGAGATCGTTGAGCGATTGAAAGGCACGAGCTGGCAGAACTACGGCACCTTGCGCGGCCATCCGATCAGCATGGCCGCGGTGAGCGCCTACCTGAGAGTCATCAACGAAGAGAAGATTCTCGAACATGTGAAGAGCCTTGAACAGCTGTTCAGTCGCCGCCTGCTCGCGATCGCACAAAAACATCCGAGCGTGCAACGTGTGGCGGGGCAGGGGTTGCACTGGACGGTGGAACTGCACGGACCGGACTGGCGCTCCTGGCATGCTGACACCCCAGAAGTGCCGATCGCCTCGCGCGTGGCGGAGCGCGCGCTGGAGGCCGGTGCGGTGATCGGAACCAGCGGCGAGCAGACCTCGCTGTTCCTGGCACCGCCGCTCGTCATCTCCGAGCGAGAGGCCGACCAGCTGCTGGATGCGCTCGATCATGGCCTCGTTGTTGCCGACTGGGAGCACCGATGAGCGCCGGTCACGTCATGCAAACTGCCGGGCCCATTCGGCTGGAAACTTCCCGCGATGCTGCGTTATGCTGCACGCGCCGGCAATTCGTTGAATCTTTCGCTTCGTCCAAGAGATCACCGGGAAATCGCTGATGCGTATCGTCAATGTTGCCGCCGCCCAGATGGGCCCGATCCAGAAAGCCGACAGCCGCGAGGCCGTGGTCAAGCGCATGATTGCGTTGATGGACGAGGCAAAAGCGAAAGGCGCCGACCTGATCGTCTATCCGGAACTGGCGCTGACGACGTTTTTCCCGCGCTGGTATTCGGAGGATCGCGCCGAGGCGGACATCTGGTTCGAGCGCGAGATGCCGAACGCGACGACCAAGCCGCTGTTCGAGCGCGCGGCGCAGCACCAGATGGCCATGAACTTCGGCTATGCGGAGCTGACACCGGACGGTCATCACTTCAACACGGCGATCCTGACCGACAAGTCCGGCAAGATCGTCGGCAAATATCGCAAGGTCCATCTGCCTGGCCATGTCGAGTACGACACCAAGCGCTCGCACCAGCATCTGGAGAAGCGCTATTTCGAGCCCGGCGACCTCGGCTTCAATGTCTGGCGAGAGCTGGGCGGCATCATCGGCATGGCGATCTGCAACGACCGGCGCTGGCCGGAGACCTATCGCGTGATGGGCCTGCAGGGCGTCGAGATGGTGTTGATCGGTTACAATACGCCGTCCGTGAATGCGGAGAAGAGCGAGGAGGGCGTCGAGATGCGCCTGTTCCACAACCGCCTCTCCGTGCAGGCCGGTGCCTATCAGAATTCGACCTGGGTCGTCGCGGTGGCCAAGGCCGGCAACGAGGATGGCCACCCGCTGTTCGGCGGCAGCCTGATCGTCGATCCCAACGGCGAAATCGTCGCCGAGGCGAAGACCGAAGGTGATGAGCTTCTGGTTCACGCGTGCGATCTCGACGCCACCATTTTCGGCAAGACCACGATCTTCAATTTCGCGCAGCATCGCCGGATCGAGCATTACGGCCTGATCACCAGCCAAACCGGCGCGGTGCCGCCGCCGGAGAAATGACGCCGATGTCGGACAATGGGCTTTCCTTGCGCGAGCTCGATCCGCGCGATCGCTACAAGCTACTCTGCGGCGTGATTGTGCCGCGGCCGATCGCGCTGGTGACGACGCTGGACGAGAACGGGGCGGTCAATGCAGCCCCGTTCAGTTTCTTCAACGTGTTCTCCGAAAGCCCCGCACTGATCGTGCTCGGTCTTCAGCACAAGCCGGATCACTCGCCGAAGGACACCACCCGCAACATCCATCGCGACGGCGAGTTCGTCGTGCACATGGTGGACGAGGCGCTGTCGGTCGCGATGAACGACTGTGCGGTCGATTTTCCCTCCGGCGACAGCGAAGTTGCCGCGACCGGGCTCGCGACGCTTCCCTCCGTCGATGTGAAAGTGCCGCGCCTCGCCGCGGCGCCCTTTGCGCTGGAATGCCGGCGCCAAATCGTGCTGAACTTCTCGCCGGATCGCGAGCTCCTGGTTGGCGAGGTGCTCAGGGTTCATGCCCGCGAAGGTCTTGTCGACCAGGCCAACATGTATGTCGATCTTGACGCCTACCGCCCGATCGGCCGCATGTTCGGCAATCTCTACACGACCCAGCGGGATGTCTTCTCGCTGACGCGTGAGAGCCATGCGCAATGGCGCGCGCGGCAGGATGCCAAAGAGCTGAAGGACGCCTAGTGAGCAGAGAACTGCACCGTACCCAGCGCCATGGTGACGGCCGCCTGTGTCGGGTCGATCACGGGAATGCCGAGCGCGTCCTCCAGCGGACGGCGATGGCGCGCCATGCCGGCGCAGCCCATCACGATGGCGCGGGCGCCGTCATCGTCGCGCAGCGCGCGGCCAACCTCGATCATTTTCGCCAGCGTGCCTTCGCCGGACGCGGTTTCCGCGACGCTCATGTTGAGCGGGCGTTCGCCGGAGAGGCGACCGGTCAGCCCCATCTGCCGGAGATAGCGCATGTGGCGCGGGATCGAGCGCTGCGCGATGGCGATGACGCCGAAGGTTTCGGCGCGGGCGAGTGCCGTCAGCACGCCGCACTCGGCGATGCCAAAGACGGGACGGTCGGTGCCTTCGCGGCAGACCTGAAGCCCGGGATCGCTGTAGCAGGCGATGACGAAAGCCGCCGAATTGTTGTCGCCCTCGACCAGCTTTCGCAGCGGCATCGCGACGCCGTCAACGTCGGCCTGGCTTTCAATGCCGAACGGCCCTTCGGCCAGCGACTGGCAGACCAGTTCGGGGCCACCCTCGAAGCCGAGCGGCTTCAAGGCGTCCTCCAGCCCTTGCGTGACCGCAGGGTTGGAGTTCGGATTGATGATGAGAATGCGCGGCCGAGACATGCTGGTCTTCCTGCGAAATGGAGATCATTTGCCCGAGCCTATCACGGAGTGCCTCATGACTGAACCTGTTTACGACCTGATCATTCGCAGCGGACGCGTCGCCACCACCACCGACGTGTTCGAGGCCGATGTCGCCATCTCCGGCGAAACCATCGCAGCCATCGGGAAGGGCCTTCCGGCGGCCAAACGCGAGATTGATGCGCGCGGCAAGCTGGTGCTGCCCGGCGGCGTCGACAGCCACGCCCATATCGAGCAACTGTCGGCAGCCGGCATCATGAACGCCGACACCTTCGAGAGCGCCACGGTTTCTGCCGCTTTCGGCGGCACAACCACGGTGATCCCGTTCGCCGCACAGCATGTCGGCATGAAGCTGCCGCAGGTGGTGGAGGATTATCACGCGCTGGCGAAGAAGGGCGCGGTGATCGACTATGCCTTTCACATGATCATTGCGGACGCGACCAAGGAGACGGTCGAGGAGCACATTCCGGCGCTGGTGAAGCAGGGCCATGCCTCGATCAAGATATTCATGACCTATGACCGGCTCAAGGTCGACGACGAGCCGCTGCTCGACATCCTCCTCGCCGCGCGCCAGTCCGGCGCGATGCTGTGCGCCCATGCCGAAAATCACGGCATCATCGCCTGGATGGTCAAGCGGCTGCTCGCGCGTGGCTACACCATGCCGAAATATCATGCCGTCAGCCACGCCCGCGTCTCGGAAGCCGAAGCCTTCACCCGGCTGATCGGCATGGCGGCACTGATCGACCAACCGATCATGATCTTCCACGTCTCGACCGCCGAAGGCGCCAAGGTGATCCGCGACTCCCGCGGGCAGGGGCTCAAGGTTTTCGCCGAGACCTGTCCGCAATATCTGTTCCTCACCGCCAACGATCTCGACAAGCCCGGCTCCGAGGGCGCCAAATGGATGTGCAGCCCGCCGCCGCGCACGCACGCGGACCAGGAGGCGCTGTGGCAGGCGCTGTCGCTCGGCGATCTCCAGACCATCTCGTCGGACCACGCGCCCTACCGCTACGACGAGACCGGCAAGCTGCGCGCCGGCCCCAACCCCAACTTCAAGCAGGTTGCGAATGGCCTGCCCGGACTGGAGCTGCGGCTGCCGCTGCTGTTCGACGCGATGGTATCGAAGGGGCGGCTTGGCCTGGAAAAGTTCGTCGAGCTGACCTCCACAGCGCCGGCCAAGATCTACAATCTGCACCCGCGCAAGGGCTCGATCGCGGTCGGCGCCGACGCCGATATCGCGATCTGGGACCCCAACCGCGAGGTCACCATCGCCGACGAGATGATGCACGATCTCACCGGCTACACGCCGTTCGCGGGCCGCAAACTGAAGGGCTGGCCGGTGTCGGTGCTGTCGCGTGGCCGGGTGATCATCGACGGTGACAAGTGCCTCGCGAGCGCCGGCAGCGGAAAATTCCTGGCGCGCAGCGGCGGCGAGGCGGCGAAGCCGACCGGCCGGCTCGTGGCCGACATGGATCCGGAACGGAATTTTGGAGCGAAGCTGCTGTGATCGTGGATCGCGCGCGATGAAGATCGTCATCTTCGGCGGCACCGGCTTTGTCGGCCTCAATGTTGCGGAGGCACTGCTCGCGCGCGGGCACGAGGTGACGCTGTATGATCGTGCGCCGCTGCCGCCGTCCGCGCAGCGATCTCTTGCCGATTACGGAGCACGGCTCAAAACCCTGCAGGGGGACATCACGGACGCAGAGGCCATCGACGCTCTTATCGCAAGGGGCTGCGATGCGATCGTGCTGGGCGCCGCGGTCACCGCCGGTGACGACCTCGAACGCGCTTCGCCGGCGCGCGTTCTCGAGATCAACGTCATGGCCCAGATCCCGGTCCTGCAAGCTGCGATCCGCCATGGCGTCCGCCGCGTCGTCAATCTATCGTCGGCGTCGGCCTATGGCGCGGCGGGCCAGCGGGTTCCGGTGCTAGACGAGGAAACGCCCTGCTATCCCGTCTCGTTTTACGCCATCAGCAAATTCACTTCGGAGCGCTCTGTAGCTCGCCACGCCGAACTGTTCGGCGGCGATTTTCTCAGCGTGCGACTGAGCGCGGTGTTCGGTCCGTGGGAACGGGCCACGTCGGTGCGGGACACGCCGAGTCTCCAGTTCCAGATCCTCGCGGCGTTCGGACGCGGCGCGCCAGCCCTTCTTCCTGCGCCAGGCATCAAGGACTGGACCTATGCTCCCGACGCCGCCGAGGCCGTCGCCGTGCTGATCGAAGCCGAGCGGCCGCGCCACCGGCTCTACAACATCTCCAGCGGCGGCGCCTGGTCCGCGCTGCAATGGGGCGAGGCGTTTGCGGCCCTGCATCCCGGCTTGGAGTGTAGGCTCGCGGCTCCCGGAGAGAAGACCTTCATCAAGCTTCACGGTGGGGATCGGGCGCCGATGTCGGTCAAACGGATGGTTGATGAGTTCGGCTGGCGTGCACGGTTCGGCTGCGCGGAGTCAGCCGCTGCGATGAGCGCCTGGTGGATGCAGCACAGGGATGGGATCTGACATGCGGCTGCAGGGGCGCACAGCCATCATCACCGGAGCGGGCTCGGGCATCGGCCGGGCCAGTGCCAAGCTGTTCGCGGAGGAGGGGGCACGCCTTGCTCTGGTCGATCGCGACGCCGCGGGGCTCGAAGAGACGTTGCGCCTGGTCGGCGAGGCCACCACGCATGTCGGCGATGTCGGCGAAGCCAGCTTCGCCGAAACCGTTGTCGGCGATGTCGTGTCCCGGCTCGGCCGGCTCGACATCCTGATGACCGCGGCCGGATTCTCCGTCGGCGGCACGGTGCTGACGACGAGCGTGGACGATTGGGATGCCGTGTTCCGCACCAATGTCGGTGGCACCTGGCTGTGGGCGCGGGCGGCCTTGCCGCAGATGCAGCAGCAGAAGCGCGGATCGATCATCACGCTGGCGTCGCAGCTTGCGATAGCCGGTGGCAAGGGCAACAGCGCCTACATCGCCGCCAAGGGCGCCATCGTCAGCCTGACGCGGACGATGGCGGTAGATTTCGCCACCGACGGCATTCGCGTCAACGCCATCGCGCCGGGCGCGATCGATACGCCGATGCTTCGCCGCAGCTTCGCCCGGCACAAGAATTCGGACGAGGTACGAGAAGCCTCCCGCAACCGCCATGCCATGAAGCGGTTCGGCGTGGCCGATGAGATCGCGCAGACCGCATTGCATCTGGCGAGCGATGCGTCCTCGTTCACGACCGGGACGGTGATGGTGGTCGACGGAGGCTGGCTTGCGGCATGAGTGATGCGCTGACACAGCTCGAAGCGGACATTCGCGCCGATCTCGCCAAAATCGCGCAGCCCGGCGCCGCCTGGCTCGAACCGAAAATGGGTCCGGACGGCAGACCTGCGCTGGACGTGCTCATCGTCGGCGCCGGCCAGTCCGGCGTGGCCATCGGCTTCGGCCTGATGCGCTCGCGCGTCGGCAACATCGTGCTTCTCGATAAGGCCGAGGAGGGGATGGAGGGTCCGTGGCGGACCTATGCCCGCATGCCCACGTTGCGCAGCCCGAAGGACTATACGGGACCCGACCTCGATATCCCGAGCCTGACGTATCAGTCCTGGCATGAAGCCCGCTTTGGCGAAGCGAGCTGGCAGCAGCTTGGCCTGATCCTGCGAGAGCATTGGGCGGAGTATCTGCTCTGGCTGCGGCGGACGATCGGCTTGCCGGTGCGCAACGGCTGCGAGCTTCTGGAGATTGCGCCGGCGGCCGACGGCCTGCTCGCCGCGCGCGTGAAGCGGGCCGACGCGATCGAGGTGCTCTATGCGCGCAAGATCGTGCTGGCGACGGGGCAGGAGGGCATGGGCGGCTGGATGATCCCGGAGCAATTGCGGGATCTGCGGGCAGGCTCGGTCGCAACTGTGGCCGACGCGATCGATTTTGAAAGCCTCCGCGGCAAGCGCGTCGCCGTGATCGGCGCCGGCGCCTCCGCCTTCGACAATGCCGCCACCGCGCTGGAAGCGGGAGCCGCCGAAGTGCACCTGTTGTGCCGCCGAGCGCATATCCAGGTCATCCAGCCCTATCGCTGGCTGACCTTCCGCGGCTTCCTGCGCCATCTCAGCGATCTCGACGATGCCTGGCGCTGGCGCTTCATGCGCTCCATTCTCGAAATGCGGGAGGGCTTTCCGCAAGCAACTTATGACCGCTGCGCGCGCCACGCCAATTTCACCTTGCATCACGGCGCGCCGCTCGAAGCCGCGCGTCAGACCGCTAGTGGTGTTGAATTGCAGACACCGCGCGGCACCATCGCGGCGGACTTCGTCATCTGTGGCATCGGTATCGACATGAACTTTGCCGCGCGCGGTGAGCTCTCCAATATCGCGGGCAATATCGCGACCTGGGCCGATCGCTATCAGCCGCCGGACAACGAGCGCAACGCGCGGCTCGGCCGCTTCCCCTATCTCGCCGACGACTACGCCTTCACCGAGCGCGTGCCCGGCGCCACGCCCTGGATCTCCGACATCCACTTGTTCGCCATTGCGTCGACGATGAGCTTCGGCGCCTCGGGATCGTCCATTAATGCGATGACGACCGCCGTGCCAAAGCTGGTCCACGGCCTGACGCGCGGCCTGTTCCGCGCCGATGTTGAACGGCACTGGGCCTCGCTCAGCGCCTATGACGTGCCGCAGGCCGTAGTTACGCGGCCGGCGCGAACAATGGAGGAGCAGCGATGATCATCCATGCGCCGCCGCGACCAAGCATCGGCAAGCGCGTCCCATGAGACTGGCGCGCAACTTGCTTCTTTCTTGGCCTGCCTTGCTGGCATTCTTGTCGAAATTCAGGGAAAAACCGATGCGTTTTGTGTCTTTCAGGCCGGCATCCTCCATGCTCGCCACCGTCGCGCTTCTGCTCATCGTGAACGCGCCTGCGCAGGCGCAAACCCGGGCCGAGACATTGCGCTATGTCACCGGCGCATCCGTCAACACGCTCGATCCCAACATCCCCGGCTCGACGCGCGAATCCTTCGCGCTGAGCATGAGCACCTATGACCGGCTGGTAGCGTTCGGCCGCAAGCAGCTCAATGGCAAATGGGTGTTCGATCTCGACAAGATCACCGGCGAACTCGCCGAATCCTACGATGTCAGTCCCGACGGGTTGAAGCTCACCTTCCACCTGCGCAAGGACGCCAAATTCCAGGACGGCTCGCCTGTCACGGCTGAGGACGTGAAATGGTCGCTCGATCGCTGCGTCACCGCACCGATCCTCGGCAAGGCGCAGTTGCTCACGGGCTCGCTGACCTCCGCGGATCAGTTCAAGGTGATCGATCCTCTCACGATCGAGGTGACGTTGCCCAAGCCCGACAAGCTCGCGCTGCCGAATCTCGCCACCGTCTACCCCATGATCATCAATTCGAAGCTGGCGAAGCAGCACGCGACCGCGGATGATCCCTGGGCCACCGCCTGGTTGAAGGAGAACACCGCAGGCAGCGGCGCCTATGTAATCGAGACCTTCAAGCCGGGCGAGCAGGCCATCATCAAGCGCAACGAGGCCTGGAACCGCGGCTCGCCCGACAAGCCGGCCTTCTTCAAGCGCGTGATCATTCAGTCGGTGCCTGAGCCGGCGACCCGCGCCAATCTGGTCGAGCGCGGCGATGCCGATCTCGTGGTCGATCTCCAGGCCAGCGACGTGCAGTCGCTGGAGGCCAAGGGCAAACTCAAGGTGATCTCGACGCCGCAATACAATTCGATCACGTTCGTCTCGATGAACAACCAGATCCCGCCGTTCGACAACCCCAATGTCCGCCGCGCGATCGCCTTTGCGCTGCCCTATGACGACATGTTCAAGGCGGCTCTGTTCGGTCGCGGCGCGCCGCTGTTCGGCGCGAGCTGGCCGGATGGCAAGCCGCTGAACGGGATCTATCCATTCCAGCAGCCGGTGAAGCTCGATCTCGACAAGGCCAGGGAATATCTCAAGGCCGCCGGGCTCCCCGAAGGCTTCTCGACCACCTTCAGCTTCAACGTCGGCCAGGCCTCGACCGCCGAACCGATGGCCGCCTTGGTAAAGGAGTCGCTCGGCAAGATCGGCATCAAGGTCGACATCCAGAAGCTGCCGGATGCGCAGATGTCGACCCAGATCAACGAGAAGAAGCTGCCCTTCTTCACCGAGGGCATCGTCGCCTGGCTGCCGTCCACGGACTATTTCTACCGCAACTTCTACACCGGCAATCAGCGCTGGAATTACAGCTCGATCAACAACCCGGACCTTGCCGCGATCGCGCAGGAAGCCCGCTTCGAGCCGGATAAGGCCAAGTACGAGGAGGACGGCCGCAAGCTCAACGCGATGCATGCCGATTTGATGCCGCAGATCATGCTGTGGCAGCCGAACCAGGACGCGGTGATGGCTCCTTCGGTCGAAGGCTACACCTACGAGTTCCACCGCCAGGTCGACTATCGCGACGTCAGCCGCAAGTGATAGCGTTAGCCGAAGGGAGGCTCCGGAAGGTGATGACCGGTCTTGGCGCAACGATGATGCGGGCGGGCAGACGGCTGTTGTCGTCGCTGCCGGCGCTGTTCGGCGTGCTGGTCTTCACCTTCCTGCTGATGCGCGTCCTGCCGGGCGACCCCGCGGTGTTCTTCGCCTCCGGGCCCAATGCCGGCAAGGAGGAGATCGAGCAGATCCGCAAGCAGATGGGGCTCGACCAATCGGTGCCGGAGCAGCTCGTGTTCTATCTCTCCGACATCGGTCAGGGCAATCTCGGCCGCTCCATGATGACCGGGCAGCCAGTGTTGAAGGATCTGCGCGAGCGGCTGCCGGCCTCGCTGGAGCTCACCTTCACGGCGCTCTTAATGGCGCTAATCGCGGCGGTGCCGCTCGGCGTGGTCGCGGCGCTCCGGCCGGGATCGCTCGTCGATCACGGCGTGCGGCTGTTCTGCGCGCTCGGCGTCTGCGTGCCGACCTTCGTGTCGGGCCTGCTATTGATCTACGTCTTCTACTATCTGCTCGGGCTTGCGCCTGATCCGACGGGCCGGATCGACGTCTTCACCTCGCTGCCGCCATCGCGCACGGGTTTCCTGTCGATCGATTTCCTGCTCGCCGGTGACTTCGAGGGCTGGTGGGCGGCCTTCAAGCAGCTGATCTTGCCAGCGGTTAGCATGGCCCTGTTCGTGATCGCACCGCTGGCGCGGATCACGCGGGCCTCGATGCTGGTGTCGCTCGGCAGCGACTTCGTGCGAACCGCGCGCTCGGTCGGGTTGTCCTGGCGCAAGGTGGTCGTCACCTACGCGCTGCGGAACGCCATCCTGCCCGTCATCACCATCGCCGGCATCGTATTCTCGACCATGCTGGGCGCCAATGTGCTGGTGGAGAAGGTGTTCTCCTGGCCGGGCGTTGCGTCCTACGCGCTCGATGCGCTGCTCTCCTCCGACTATGCGCCGGTGCAGGGCTTCGTGCTGCTGATGGCCAGCCTCTTCGTGCTGGTCAATCTCGTTGTCGACATCTGCTACGGCATCGCCGATCCCAGGGTGTCGATCGGATGACCAGCGCAACCCTCCGCCATTCGGTCTGGATCCTGCGCGGCAATCCGCTCACCGCCGTTGCCGCAACCGGCGTGCTCCTGTTCGTGCTGGTTGCGATCGTCGGACCGTGGATCGTGCCTTACGATCCCGTGGCTTCCAATGTCTCGGAAGCCCTGCTACCGCCGAGCGCGGCGCACATTGCCGGCACGGATCAGCTCGGGCGCGACGTGTTCAGCCGTCTCATCATCGCCGCGCGTCTCGATCTTGCCATTGCGGTCTCGGCCGTCGGCATCTCCTTCGCGATCGGTGCCGTGGTCGGCGCGTTCTGTGGCTATGCCGGTGGCCGGCTCGATCGCGGCGTCGGCCGTTTCGTCGACGTGATGATGGCCTTTCCGCTGTTCGTGCTGGCGATGGCCATGGTCGCAGCGCTCGGCAACCGTATCGAGAACATCGTCATCGCGACCGCGATCATCAATCTTCCCTTCTACATCCGCTTCGCGCGGGCCGAAGTCAATGTCCGCCGCAATGTCGGCTGGGTGGAGGCGGCGCGCGCCTGCGGCGAGAGCCATTTCTCGGTGGTGCTGCGCTTCCTGCTGCCGAACATCCTGCCGGCAATGGCCGTGCAGATCTCGCTGAACCTCGGCTGGGCCATCCTGAACGCCGCGGGCCTGTCCTTCATCGGTCTGGGCGTCAAGCCGCCGACGCCGGAATGGGGCATCATGGTCGCGGAAGGAGCGCGCTTCATCTCGACGGGGCGGTGGTGGCTGGTCGCCTTTCCGGGTTTGGCGCTGATGATGGCGGTCTTGTGCTTCAACCTCCTCGGAGACGGGATGCGGGACATTCTCGACCCCCGCATGCGCACATGAGCGAGGCGCTGCTCAGGATCGACGACCTCCACGTGGCGTTCTCGACGCGGCGTGGCATGGTCGAGGCTGTGCGCGGCGTGACGCTCACGGTCGAAAAGGGCGAGATGCTCGGCCTCGTCGGCGAGAGCGGCTCGGGCAAGTCGGTGACCGGCTTTGCCACGACGCGACTGCTCGACGCGGCGGGGCGGGTCACCGGAGGCAGGATCCTGTTCCGCGGACAGGACGTGACAAAACTTGGGGGAGACGACCTCCGGCAGCTCCAGGGCGCCGCGATGTCGATGATCTTCCAGAACCCGCGGGCCGCGCTGAATCCGATCCGGGCCATCGGCTTGCAGATCGCGGACGCGATCCTCACCCACAAGCGCATCTCGAAGGAGGCGGCGCGAGCCGAAGCGCTGGATCTGCTGCGCGCCGTTCAGATCCGCGAGCCCGAGGCGCGGATGAATGCCTATCCGCACGAGCTCTCCGGCGGCATGTGCCAGCGCGTCATGATCGCGATCGCGATCTCCTGCAATCCGGCGCTGCTGATTGCCGACGAGCCAACCACCGGCCTCGATGTCGCCACCCAGAAAGTGGTGATGGATCTCCTGGCGGACATCGCCGCCGCGCGCGGCATGGCCACGATCCTGATCACGCACGATCTCGGGCTAGCGGCGCGCTATTGCCGCCGCATTGCCGTGATGGAGCGCGGCCGTATCGTCGAGGAAGCGAGTCCCAAGACGCTCTTCAGCACGCCCCAGCACGCCTACACCAGGCGCCTGGTCGCGGCATCGCCGACGTCGACGTCGCGGATCGAAGACCTCGTCACCGAAGAGGAGCGGGAAGGCTACGCGGCAATGCTCGGCAAACCGAGGCTGGAGCCCGCGTACGGAACGCCGCCGCTGCTCGAGGTACGCAAGCTCGCCAAGCGCTTCGACGAGGGCTCGGCGGCGGTGGCCGACTTCTCGATGACCATGGCCGGCGGCGAAAGCGTCGGGCTCGTCGGTGAGTCCGGGTCCGGCAAGAGCACGACGTCGCGGATGATCTGCCGGCTGATCGATCCCAGCGAAGGCGACATCGTGTTCGACGG
The DNA here is from genome assembly GCF_003020125.1 of Bradyrhizobium sp. MOS003. Classification (GTDB taxonomy): domain Bacteria; phylum Pseudomonadota; class Alphaproteobacteria; order Rhizobiales; family Xanthobacteraceae; genus Bradyrhizobium. The sequence goes on from NZ_PYFW01000003.1 coordinate 697,680, forward strand.
GCAGTCGGTCGGCCATATCGCGTCGCGCGACTTCCACCGCTCGCCATTGCGCAAAGACATCCAGATGGTGTTCCAGGATCCGAACGAGAGCCTCAATCCGCGTTTTACGGCGTTCGATTGTATCGCCCACCCGCTGATGCGGCTCGATGGCATGCGTGCGGGCGAAGCGCTGCGCAAGCGCGTGGAGGAATGCGCCGAGCGTGTCGGGCTGCCGCTGGAATTGCTGCCGCGCTTCCCGCACCAGCTCTCCGGCGGCCAGAAGGCGCGCGTCGGCATCGCCCGCGCCATCGCCTGCCGCCCGCGGCTCCTGGTGCTGGACGAGCCGACCGCCGCGCTCGATGTCTCGGTGCAGGCGGTGGTGCTGCAACTGCTCGATCGCCTCAGGCGAGAGAACGACATCGCGCTGCTGTTCGTCAGCCACGATCTCAACGTGGTGCGCATGCTCTGCGACCGCACCATCGTGCTGCGCAATGGCGGAATCGTCGAGCAGGGCGAGAGCCGGGCGCTGTTCGACAACCCGAAGACCGATTACACGCGCAAGCTGGTCGAGGCCATCCCGCATATCGAGACGGGCAAGATGCTCGCGGCCGCCCTTTGAGGTCTCAACCTGCCATAAAAGCGATGAGATCCCGCTGGCGAAGGTTCGGTTACTGGCATACCATTTGCACGCTAATGGGCTTCGGTTTCACCTGCCATTGGCCAATAATTGGCCGGCATCACGGCACGACTGGGAGGATTTCATGGATCGCAGGACCGTATTGAAGGGACTGGCTGGCGCGGGCGGTCTGGCATTGACGGGCCTCTCGGCCCCGGCCATCGCGCAAGGCGCATCGGCCCGCACCCTGCGCTTCGTGCCGCAAGCCAATCTCGCCAATTTCGATCCGATCTGGGGCACGCAATATGTCGTGCGCAATGCGGCCGCCCTCGTTTGGGACACGCTCTACGGCATCGACGCGCAGCTTCAGCCGCAGCGTCAAATGGTGGAGTCTGAAGAGACGACGGACGATGGCAAGACCTGGACGTTCAAGCTCCGCCCCGGCCTAAAGTTTCATGACGGCGAGCCGGTGCTGGCCAAGGACGTCGTCGCGAGCCTGTCGCGCTGGGCCGCGCGCGATCCGATGGGCCTGATGATCATTGCGATCCAGCAGGAATTGACCGCCGTCGACGACCGCACCTTCAAATGGGTCTTGAAGCAGCCCTTCCCGAAAATGCTCTACGCGCTGGCCAAGAACAACGCGCCGTGCTCCTTCATCATGCCCGAGCGCATCTCCAAGACCGATCCCTTCAAGCAGATCACCGAATATGTCGGCTCGGGTCCGATGAAGTTCGCCAAGGGCGAATGGGTGCCCGGCGCCAAGGCGGTGTTCGAGAAATTCGCCGATTACGTCCCGCGGCAGGAGAAGGCATCCTGGCTTGCCGGCGGCAAGCAGATGCTGATCGATCGCGTGGAATGGATTGTGATGCCGGACCCGGCGACCGCGGCGGCCGCATTGCAGAACGGCGAGGTCGACTGGTGGGAGAACCCGATCGCCGATCTCGTGCCCGTGCTGAAGAAGAACAAGAACATCAGCGTCGACATTGGCGATCCGCTCGGCAATATCGGCTCGTTCCGCATGAACCATCTGTTCGCGCCGTTCAACGACGTGCGGGCGCGGCGCGCGGTGCTGATGGCGCTCAACCAGGAAGACTACATGCGCGCGATCGTCGGCGACGACAACGCGCTGTGGAAGCCGCTGCCCGGCTTCTTCACGCCGGACACGCCTGTCTACAACGAACTGGGCGGCGAGATCCTGAAGGGCAAGCGCGATTTCGATGCCGCCAAGAAGCTGCTCGCCGAGAGCGGCTATTCAGGCCAGCCGGTCACGTGCCTGGTCGCGCAGGATCAGCCGATCACGAAGGCGCAGGGCGACGTCACCGCGGATCTCTTGAAGAGGCTCGGCATGAATGTCGACTTCGTCGCAACCGATTGGGGCACGGTAGGCTCCCGCCGGGCGCAAAAGACGCCGCCCGGGCAGGGCGGCTGGAACATGTTCCATAGCTGGCACGCCGGCGCCGACTGTATCACGCCCGCCGCCTATACCGCCATTCGCGCCAATGGCGACAAGGCCTGGTTCGGCTGGCCCAATAGCCCGAACACCGAGAAGGAGATCGCCGGCTGGTTCGAGGCCAAGAATGTCGAGGAGGAGAAGGCGGCGATCGGGCGGGTCAACAAGGCGGCGCTCGAGGATGTCGTCTACGCGCCGACCGGCTTCTTCCTGACCTACACGGCCTGGCGCAAGAACGTCTCCGGCATCACCAAGGGGCCGCTGCCGTTCTTCTGGGGCGTTTCGAAATCCGCATGATCGTGCACTGAAACCAGATGCTCTCCTACATCCTCCGTCGCATCGTCTCGACATTGCCGGTCATGGCGATCGTCGCGCTGTTCGTGTTCAGCCTGCTTTACATCGCGCCGGGTGATCCCGCCGTGGTGATCGCGGGCGACCAGGCGAGCCCGGAGGATGTGGAGCGCATCCGCCAGAGCCTCGGTCTCGATCGTCCGTTCCTGATCCAGTTCGGCAGCTGGGTCTGGCGCATCCTGCATGGCGATCTCGGCACCTCGATCTTCACCAACCTGCCGGTCTCGGCGTTGATCGGACAGCGCCTCGGACCGACGCTGTCGCTGATGATCGTCACGCTGCTGCTCACGATCGTGATCGCAGTGCCGCTCGGTGTGGTAGCGGCCTGGAAGGCCGGCAGCCTGATCGACCGCGTCATCATGGGCTTTGCCGTGTTCGGCTTCTCGCTGCCCGTCTTCGTGGTCGGCTACATGCTCGCCTACATCTTCGCGCTCGAATTGGAATGGCTCCCGGTGCAGGGCTACACGCCACTGGCCCAGGGCTTCTGGCCCTGGCTGGAAAATCTGATTCTTCCGGCGGTCGCGCTCGGCTGCGTCTATATCGCGCTGATCGCGCGCATTACCCGCGCCACCATGCTCGAAGTGCTGCAGCAGGATTATATCCGCACCGCGCGGGCCAAGGGCCTCGGGCAGGGCGGCATCCTGTTTGTTCACGCGCTGAAGAACGCGGCGGTGCCGATCGTCACCGTGATCGGGATCGGTATCGCGCTCCTTATCGGCGGTGCGGTCGTCACCGAAAGCGTGTTTGCGATTCCCGGCCTCGGCCGGCTCACGATCGATGCGATCCTGCGCCGCGACTATCCGGTCATCCAGGGTATCGTGCTGCTGTTCAGCTTCGTCTACGTCCTCGTCAATCTGATGATTGACGTCATCTATACGCTCGTTGACCCGAGGATCCGCTATTGACCGACACCACCGTCAATCCGCAGGCGCTTCCGGCCGGATTCGTCCTCGCGCCGCAACTGCCGGAGATCCTTCGGCCAGTCAAGATCCGGCACGGCTTCATCGGCTTCCTGCGCGGTCATCCGACGGTCGCCATCGGCGGCGCGCTGCTGCTGACGCTGGTCCTGATCGCGATCTTCGCACCCTATCTCGGAACGGTCGATCCGACGGCGCTCGCGCCTGCCAAACGCACGCGCGCGCCCTCGGCGGACTATTGGTTCGGCTCCGACGTGCTCGGCCGCGACATCTATTCGCGCGTGCTGTTCGGTGCGCGCGTCTCGCTCACGGTCGGCCTGTCGGTCGCGATCTTCGCATCCGCGGCAGGCCTTGCCATCGGCATGGTCTCCGGCTTCATCCGCTGGGCCGACGGCATCCTGATGCGCTTCATGGACGGCTTGATGTCGATCCCGCCGATCCTGCTGGCGATCGCGCTGATGGCGCTGACGCGCGGCAGCGTCGGCAATGTCATCCTGGCCATCACTGTTGCCGAGATCCCGCGCGTCTCGCGTCTCGTCCGCAGTGTCGTGCTGTCATTGCGCGAGCAGCCGTATGTGGATGCCGCAGTGGCCTGCGGCACGCGCACGCCGATGATCATCCTCCGCCACATCCTGCCCAACACGGTGGCGCCGATGCTGGTGCAGGCGACCTACATTTGCGCCAGCGCCATGATCACCGAGGCGATCCTGTCCTTCATCGGCGCGGGTACGCCGCCCACCATTCCCTCCTGGGGCAACATCATGGCCGAGGGCCGCGCGCTGTGGCAGGTCAAGCCCTACATCGTGTTCTTCCCGGCGGCGTTCCTGTCCGTCACCGTGCTCGCGGTGAATCTGCTCGGCGACGGCCTTCGCGATGCGCTCGATCCGCGCATGGCCAAGAGCCTCTGATGGTGCGGGGCTGATCGCGATGGCATTGCTCGAAGTCGACAATCTCCAGACCCATTTCCGCACCCCCAGCGGCATCAACCGAGCGGTCGACGGTGTATCCTTCCACGTCAACGAGGGCGAGACGCTCGCCATCGTCGGCGAATCCGGTTGTGGCAAGTCGGTGACCTCGATGTCGCTGATGCGGCTGATCCCCGAGCCGCCGGGCAGGATCGCGGGTTCCATCCGCTTTGCGGGAAAGGACCTGCTGCAACTCTCCGACCGCGAGATGCGCGCGATCCGCGGCAACGACATCTCGATGATCTTTCAGGAGCCGATGACGAGCCTCAATCCGGTGCTCACCGTCGGCCGTCAGATCCGCGAGACGCTGATGATCCATCAGGGCCTGGACAAGGCGGCGGCTGAGGCGCACGCAGTCGAAATGCTGACATTGGTCGGCATTCCCGAACCGGGGCGCCGGGTGCGCGAATATCCGCACCAGCTCTCCGGCGGCATGCGTCAGCGCGTGATGATTGCCATTGCGCTCGCCTGCAATCCAAAACTTCTCATTGCCGACGAGCCGACCACCGCGCTCGACGTGACGATCCAGGCGCAGATCCTGAAGCTGATGCTGGACCTCAAGAGCCGGGTCGGCGCCGCCATCATCCTGATCACCCACGACCTCGGCGTCGTCGCCGAGATCGCCGAGCGCGTCATGGTGATGTATGCGGGCCGCAAGGTCGAGGAAGCGCCGGTCGCCGAGCTGTTTCGCGCGCCGCGGCATCCCTATACGCAGGGACTGCTCGGTGCAGTGCCGCGGCTCGGCTCGTCGCTGACAGGCACCGCAAGACGGCTCGCCGAAATTCCCGGCCAGGTGCCCGATCTCAGAAAGCCGATCGTCGGCTGCGTCTTTGCCGGCCGCTGTGCGCTTGCGACCGATCTGTGCCGCCAATATGCGCCGGGGCTCGAAGAGAAGGGCCCTCGTCACGTCGCCGCCTGTCACTATGCAGCCAAGGGAGCCGTCGCGGCATGAGCCCTCCGTTGCTCCAGGTCAACGACCTCAAGAAGCATTTTCCGGTCAACAAGGGCTTTTTCGGGCGAAAGACCGAATTCGTCTATGCGGTGGACGGCGTGTCGTTCGAGATTGCGCGCGGCGAAACATTGTCGCTCGTCGGCGAATCCGGCTGCGGCAAGTCGACGGTCGGCCGCGCTATCCTGCGGCTGTTCGACATCACCGCGGGCCAGGTCATCCTCGACGGCCAGCGCATCGACGATGCCGCGCCGAGCACGATGCGCCAGATGCGCCGGCGTGTGCAGGTGGTGTTCCAGGATCCGTTCTCCAGCCTCAATCCGCGCATGCGCGTGCGCGACATCCTGGCCGAGCCGATCCGGAATTTCGGCCTCGCCAAATCGGCGGAGGACCTCGAGGTGCGCGTCACCTCCCTGATGGACACCGTGCGCCTGCCGCGCGAGGCGCTGAACCGCAGGCCGCACGAGTTCTCCGGTGGCCAGCGCCAGCGCATCGGCATTGCCCGCGCGCTCGCGGCCGAGCCCGAGCTGATCGTGTGCGACGAGGCGGTCTCGGCGCTCGACGTCTCGGTCAAGGCGCAGATCGTCAATTTGCTGCAGGATCTCCAGAGCGAATTTGGGCTCGCGCTGCTGTTCATCAGCCACGACCTCGCGATCGTCGAGCACATGACCCACCGTGTCGCGGTGATGTATCTCGGCAAGATCGTCGAGGTGGCGCCGCGCCGCGAGATCTTTGCCGCGCCAAGGCATCCCTACACCAAGGCGCTGCTCTCGGCGGTACCGCTGCCGGAGCCCGGCGCCCAGCGCAATCCCATCATCCTCAAGGGCGACGTGCCGAGCCCGATCAACCCGCCGACGGGCTGCCGCTTCCACACCCGCTGCCCGCTCGTGTTCGATCGCTGCCGGGTCGAAGAACCGGTGCTTCGCACCGCCGGACCCGAGCAGTGGGTGGCCTGTCATCTCGAGGACGGCGCTGCGGCGATGAGCAGTTGAGGTGCGAGATTTCGTCGGAAATTCGCCAGCAAAAACAACGCCATTCTACTGTGCATGGGGTTGTTTTCGCATTTTTTGGTGGGGCCGGCCTCAACCCTGCCGGCGCAGGAAGCCCGTGATCGTGACCTTTTCCCAGATTCCCGCCGCGGCAAACGGGTCGGCGCGATTGAAAGCCTCGACGTCGCCACGGCCGGGCGCCTCGATCAGGAACAGGCTGCCGATCATCGTTTGACCATCGTCGGAGACGAGCGGCCCCGACATCACGATCTTCACGCCGAAGCGCGAAGTGTCGCTCAGGAAAGTCTTGTGTGCATCGTAATTGGCGAGCCGGGTCGGCAGCGCGCCGGCGCGGTCGACGGCGTGAATGGCGAACAACATGGTGGTCTCCGTTTCTTCGGCTTCAGTTCTTGGGACGGCCGCCGTGGCGACCGCCCGGACGTGATGGGGTGGACCTACTTGGCGCTGAGCTTGCCGGCTTCCTCGAAGGTCGGGCAGGTCCGCTGCTCCAGCGGCACGTCGAACGGTTGGTAGTTGTCCTTGGTGATGACGGTCGGCTTCAGCACGATCTCCGCGATGACCGGCTGATTGCGAAGGCCACGGATCGCCATCATGGTGCCGAGGCAGCCTTGCGCAAATCCGTTGTAGTCGCCGCTGGCGAGCAGCTTGCCGGACTTGATCGCGTCGATCGCCTCCTTGGTGCCGTTGATGCCGATCACCTGCGCCTTGCGATTGGCGCCGTCGAGCGCCTCGATCGCGCCGACCGCCATGGCGTCGTTGGCAGCGAGCACGCCGTCGATCTGGGAGTTCGACTGCATCAGGTTTTCCATCACCTGAAGCGCCTGCAGCCGCTGATAGTTGCCGGGCTGCGAGGCCAGCAGCTTGGCGCCTGGAGCTTCCTTCAGCGCGTCGTTGAAGCCGCGGACGCGGTCGACATTGGTCAGCGAGCCCTTGACGCCCTCGATGATGACGATGTTGCCCTTGCCGCCGAGCGTCTTTAGGAGGAAGCGCGCAGTCTCGAGTCCCAGGCTGTAATCGTCGGCACCGACGAAAGACAGGAATTTGCCGCCGGCCGAGCGGTCGGTGATGTTGACGACGGGGATCTTGGCTTCGTTGATCTTCTCGACGCCCGGCACCATCGCCTTGTAGTCGACCGGCGTGAACACGATCGCGCTCGGCTTCTTCACCACCACGTCCTCGATCTGGCTGAGCTGCTCGGGGATCGAATCCGGCTTGGTCGGGATGTACTGAAGTGTCTTGGCGTTCAGCGTCTTCGCCATGTTGTCGGCACCGACCCGCACCGTCTGGAAAAACGGGTTGGTCTGGTTCTTGGTGAAGACGGCGATGGTCTCGCCGTCGGCCCGCGCTTGCGTGGTGAATGCCGCGGCCATCAGAAGCGGCAGCGTCAGGTAACCCAGTTTATGTTTCATGTTGCCTCCATCCCTCGTTTTGCTTGTTGGTAGTCCAGGAACTCATTGCGCGCGGCGGCGGGTCTTCATGTCGAGCCAGACCGCGAGAATGACGATGATGCCGGTGACCAGCGGCTGCCAGTTGGCGCTGACCGAGAGCAGGTTCATGCCGTTCAGTACCAGCGTCAGGATTAGCGCGCCGATGAAGGTGCCGAACACAGTGCCGACGCCGCCGAACAGCGAGGTACCGCCGATCAGCACGGCCGCGATCGCGGGTAGCGTCAGGCTTTCGCCAATGTCGGCCTCGGCCGAATTGAGCCGCGACAGGAAAATGATCGAAGCGAGCCCCGCCATGGTGCCGGAGACCGCGTAGACCAGCAGCAGGCGGCGCGCGACAGGGATGCCGGAGAGCCGGGCGGCGATCGGATTGGCCCCAATCGCATAAATCTCCTGACCCCAGACCGTCCGTTGCGCGAAGAATGTCCCGATACCGAGGAACACCAGCAGCAGATAGACCGGGATCGGCAGGCCGAACAGATAGCCGCTGCCGATCTGACGGAAGCCGGCGGGGAAGCCGTGAAGCGTTTCGCCCGCCATGTACCAGTAGGTGAGGCCGTTCAGCACCCAGAGCATGCCGTAAGTGGCGATGAAGGAGGGGATGCGAAGCGCCGTGACCATGATGCCGTTGAGCAGGCCGACGAGGCCGCCGCAGGCAAGCCCGGTGAGGATGCCGAGCGCCGGCGAGCCGGTCTTGTGGATCACGGTGCCGGCAATGCAGGCCGACAGCGCGACATTGGCGCCGACGGAGAGATCGAGGCCGGCGGTCAGCACCACCAGCGTCAGGCCGGAGGCGATGAAGAAGGTCAGGCTTGCCTGCCTGAGTACGTTGAGGATGTTGCCGAGACTGAGGAAGGAATCGCTGAGCACGGCAAGTACCGCGCAGATAAGGAGCGCCGCGAGCAGGCGATAGAACACCTGGATCGCGTCCTGCGACAGGAACGAGCGGGGCGGCATCATGGCGTCTTTGGTGATGTCGGTCACGCCCGACTCCTGAGACCATCGAGGAACAGCGCGACGATGACGAGCACGCCGACGCTGGCGACCTGCACCGAGGACGGCAGCGAGATCAGGTTCAACCCGTTGCGCAACACACCGACGGAGAGCACGCCGAGCAGGGTGCCGAGCAGCCAGCCATTGCCGCGCTCGAACGAGGTGCCGCCCACCGCGACGGCCGCGATGGCGTCGAATTCGAGGCCGAGGCCGGCGGTGGGATGGCCGGAATTCATGCGCGCCGTCATCAACAGCCCGGCGATGCCGGCCATGGCGCCGCCGAGCGCATAGACCCCGATCAGCAGCCTGTTCGGCGACAGGCCCGCATAGCGCAAGGCCTCGCGATTGCCGCCGAGCGCGAAGATGTAGGTGCCGAAGCGGGTGTGATAGAGCAGGCCGTGGAACGCCGCATAGGTCACGAGCGCCATCACGATCGGCACGGGCACGCCGAGCAGCGTCGACGAATAGATATCGCGGACGCTGTGGGGGATGCCGACCACGCTCTGGCCATCGCTGACGATCAGCGACAGCCCTTGCGCCATGCCGAGCGTGCCGAGCGTCGCGACGAAAGGTGGAATGCCGAGGATGGCGACCAGCCAGCCGTTGGCAAGGCCGAAGGCCACACCCACCAGCAGGCCAGCGCCGAGGCCCAGCAGCATCGACTTGGTCGCGAGCGACACGATGGCGACGCAGAGCGAAGTCAGTGTCAGCACTGCGCCCATCGAGAGGTCCAGACCCTCGGTCATGATGATCAACGTCATCGGCAGCGCGAGCATGGTCAGGATAGTCGACTGCACCAGCACGTTGGAGAGATTGGCGACCGACAGGAAACCGGGCGCGATCGCGGTGAACAGCGTGATCAGCAGCACCAGCACGATGGCAACGCCGGGAATGCGCTGCAGCGGGTTGGACCTCGAGACGACCGCGGCTTCACGCATGATGTATCCCCAGTCGCACGATGTTCTCCTCGGTCAGTTCGTTACGGGCCAGGTGCCCGGCGATTCGACCCTCGCGCATCACATAGGCGCGGTCGCAGACATGGCAGATCTCGATTTGCTCGGACGAAATCATCAGCGCTGCCGCGCCTTCCGCGACCAGGCGGTCGATCAGCGCAAAGATCTCGGATTTGGCGCCGATGTCGATACCGCGCGTCGGCTCGTCGAAGATGAAGAGCTTCGAGCCGGCCGCCAGCCATTTGCCGATCACGACCTTCTGCTGGTTGCCGCCCGAAAGCAGGCCGACGGTCTGGCGCGCGCTGGGCGTTGCAATGCGCAATTGCCGGATCAGGGCGTCGGAGGTCCGTTGCGCGCTTCGCGAATCGAAAAGCCCGCTCGGGAACAGCTTCCGCAGCGCCGATACCACGAGGTTGTCGCTGACCGAGCGCAGCAGCGCGAGACCCTCGCTCTTGCGGCTTTCCGGGATCAGAGCAATGCCGCGGCGGGCGGCAAGATCAGGCTCGCCGGAAATGGCCTTTCCGTCGAAGATGATCTCGCCTGATGTGACCGGATCGGCGCCGAAGATGGCGCGCGCGACTTCGCTGCGGCCGGAGCCGACGAGGCCGCATAGCCCGACGATCTCGCCCCGGCGCACCTCGATATTGATGTCGGAGATACCGGTCGCCGCGCTCAGGCCCTTGACCTCCAGCAGAAGCTCGCCGGGCTTGTCGGCAAAGCTGCGCGGATAGGTCATGTCGACATTGCGGCCCACCATCATGCGCACCAGCTGGTCCGGCGTGACATCGGCCGGTTTGACGCCGTCGATGCGGCGGCCGTCGCGCAGCACGGTGATGCGGTCGCCGAGCGCGAATACCTCGGCCATGCGGTGCGAGATATAGACGATGGAGACGCCGTCGGCCTTCAGCCGCGCGATCAGCGCGAACAGCAGTTCGGTCTCGCGGTCGGATAGCGCCGCGGTCGGCTCGTCCATCACGAGGATGCGCGCGTTCTGGCTGATCGCCTTGGCAATCTCGACCATCTGCTGCTGTGCGACGCCGAGCTTGTCGACGGTCGTGGAGGGATCGATGTCGAAGCCGATCGCGTCGAGCACACGCTTCGCATCGGTCAGGATCTTGCGGCGGTCGATGGTGCCGGGGATGCGTCCACCGGGCTCGCGGCCGAGGAAGATGTTCTGGGCGATATCGAGATGGGGAACCAGCGAGAATTCCTGGAAGATCACGGCAATGCCGAGCTTCTGCGCATCCGCGGTCGACGAGATCGCGACCTTGTCGCCCTTGTAATAGAATTCGCCGGCATCGGCGCGGTAGGCGCCGCACAGCACCTTCATCAGGCTCGATTTGCCGGCACCGTTCTCACCCAGCAGCATATGGACTTCGCCGGGGTAGACGGCAAAGGACACGTCATCCAGCGCCTTGACGCCAGGAAATTCCTTGCTGATGCCGCGCAATTCCAGCAGCGGCGTGGGCGTGGTGACCTCGACCGGGAGCGCGTCGCTCATGCTTTGGCTCCGCTGGCAAAGATCTTTCCAGGGTTCATCAGTCCATCAGGATCGAGCGCGGTCTTGATGGATCGCATCACGTCGACGGCCTCGCCGAGTTCATCGGCGAGATAGTCGATCTTGCCGAGCCCGATGCCGTGCTCGCCGGTGCAGGTGCCGTCCATGGCGATGGCGCGGGCGACCATGCGGGCCTGCAGCGCCTTGGCGGCTTCGCTCTCCTCGGGCTTTACGGGATCGATCAGGATCAGCATGTGAAAGTTGCCGTCGCCGACATGACCGACGATCGGCGCTGTGAAGCCATGCTCGTCCGCATCGCGCCGAGTCTCGGTCAGGCATTCCGCCAGCCGCGAGATCGGCACGCAGACGTCGGTGATCACGGCGCGCGCGCCCGGCCGCAGGCCCAGCCCGGCATAGAGGGTGTTGTCGCGGGCATGCCAGAGCCGGCTGCGGTCTTCCGCAGCCTTCGCGCAGGCAAAGCCGTGGCCGCCGTGGTCGGCCGCGATCGCCTGCGCGGCTTCGGCCTGCTCGGCAACGGAGGACTCGGAGCCGTGGAACTCGAAGAACAAGGTGGGCGCTTCGCGATAGCCGAGCTTGGCGTAGGCATTGATGCCACGCATCATGACGTCGTCGAGCAGCTCGATGCGCGCCACGGGGATCGCCGACTGGATCACAGAGATCGCGGTGTTGACTGCATCATGCAGCGTGTCGAAGCTGCAGACGGCGGCGGAGATTGCTTGCGGCACGGGGTGCACTTTGAGGGTGATCTCGGTGATCACACCGAGCGTTCCTTCCGCGCCGACGAACAGGCGAGTGAGGTCATAACCGGCGGCCGACTTCCGCGCACGCTTTGCAGTGCGGATGATGCGGCCGTCGGCCAGCACCACCTCCAGCGCCATGACGTTGTCCTTCATGGTGCCGTAGCGCACCGCCATGGTGCCGGAGGCCCGCGTCGAGGTCATGCCCCCGATCGAGGCGTCGGCACCGGGGTCAATCGGGAAGAAAAGTCCGGTATTGCGCAGCTCCGCATTGAGCTGCTTGCGGGTGATGCCGGGCTGCACGACAACGTCCATGTCGCTGTCGTGAACCGTCAGCACCTTGTTCATGCGCGCGAAGTCGAAGCAGACGCCGCCAGCAATCGCGGCCGCATTGCCTTCCAGCGAAGTTCCCGCGCCGAACGGAACGATCGGCATACCCGAGCTCGCGCAGAGCTTGACGATCTCGGCGACCTCCCGCGTCGTTTCAGGGAAGACGACGATGTCGGGCGGCAGATTGCGATAGTGCGATTCGCTCTGCCCGTGCTGATCGAGCACGCCACGCGCAACGCTCGCGCGCGGGCCGATCATGCCGGTGAGGCGATCGGCCAAGATGCTCGTGCTGACCCGCGGTCCCATCCTTAGCTCCCGTCTGCTCCCTGTCGCCGGACTCTTGCTGGTCCGTCGCCGCTTCAGCTTAAGCGGCTCTTGCGTTGCTCGCGACCTGCTTGAGGCCGAAATCATAGTTGAGATGGAAATATTCGGTGTCCACCATGCGACCATCCGGCGCACGGCCGGCCGGATGCCTGGCGAATTCGCGGATAAGGCTGTCCTTGACGCCGAACACCACGTCCGAGTCGAGATATTGGTCACCTGCGACGAACACGTGGGTTACCAGTTGTTCGAAGCCCGGCGCGGAGATCATGAAGTGAACATGCGCCGGACGCCAGGGGTGGCGGCCCTGCGCCTCCAGCATCTCGCCGACCGGGCCGTCGTGTGGGACGGGGTAGGCGGCCGGCTTGATCGACCAGAAATGGAATTTGCCGTTGGCATCGGTGTGGAAGCGCGCGCGCATCGCGAGATCGCCGATCTGGTCGAGCTGCTGCACGTCATAGTAGCCGTCATCGTCGGAGTGCCAGACATCCACGATGGCACCCACGAGCGGCTTGCCGTCGACGGTCGAGACCGAGCCGGTGACCAGCATGGGGTCGCCTTCCATCGGGCCGGAAATATCCGCGCCGCTGTCCTTCTCAGGAGCTGCCTGGACGAAGAACGGGCCAAGCACCGTGGTCTCAGTCGCGCCCTCCGGCACCGGATGGTTGATCGCATCGACCAGCATGGAGACGCCGAGCGTATCCGACAGCAGGATGAACTCCTGGCGCTTGTCGTCGCACATGTGCCCGGTGCGGGTCAGGAAGTCGATGCCGAACTCCCACTCCTTTTGGGTCGGACGAATCTCGCGGACGAAGGCATGGAGGTGGCGCACCAGGGCTTCGCTGACCTGCTTGATGCGCGGATCGCCAGCGTCCTTGATCCGCTCCAGCACGGCGTCGGTGATCGTGGTCTCGTTGAAATTACGCATCTGTGCCTTCCGCCGATCAGAGTTTGGGCTCGCCGAGCCCGGACAGCCGTTCCAGGTGCTTGACCGTCGCGATGAAGTCTGTGTCGCCGTCGCCTTGTGCGACCAGCGAGCCGTAGGTCTCGCGCACCTGGGCGGCGAGCTGAAGCGGGACGCCGACGGCGTGGCCGGCGCCGAGGATGAGGTCGAGATCCTTGGCCATCTGCTTGCAGGAGAAAGTGGACTCGAAGTCGCGGTTGCGTAGCGGCGCGGTCTTGTACTTGACCATGGGCGAGGCCACCGCGCTGTCGTCCAGCACTTTCAGAATGTCCTGCCAGGCGATGCCGCCCTTGCGCGCCAGCGCCAGGCTCTCGGCCATCATCGCGGCCGACACCGCGATCATCAGATTGACCGAGAGCTTTGCGTAGCGTGCTTCCTCGGCCGGACCGAGATAGGTCTGCGCGCGAGTGAAGGCCGCAAACAGCGGCTTTGCGTTTTCGAAGGCGTCTTTCGGCCCCGAGACGAAGCAGGTCAAGGCGCCGGTATGAACGATGCTGGCATTGCCGGAGACCGGCGAGCGCAGATAGGCAATGCCGCGCGCCTGCGTGGCGGCCGCAACTTCAGTGGACGCTTCGACGCTAACGGTGCTGGTCTCGATCAGAACGGTTCCTGGCGCCATGGACGCGATGAGGCCGGCAGGGCCGAGCAGCGCGCCGCGCAACGCGACGTCGTCCGGCAGCGAGGTGATGACAGCGGTCTTGCCGCTCACGGCCTCAGCCGGCGATGCCGCGATCAAAATGCCTTGCCCACGAGCCTCGTCGATCCGCGCCGCGCTTTGGTCGAACGCGGTGACGGTGTGACCGGCCTTGGCGACAAGCACCGACATCGGCAAGCCCATCTTGCCGATCCCGATAAAAGCGATGTTTTTCGAGGTGTCTGTCATTTTTGTTGTCCGTTGGCGCCCTTCAGGCGGCGCGTCCCTGTCGTTCGATGTCCTGCACCAGACGCCGGCCTGATTGCGCCAGCAATTCCTTCTTCGCCTCCAGTCCGTCGACCAGGAGTCGCCCGTTCCGCTTCTTCCAGTCGCCGTCGATCATCACGGCCTCGATATTGGCAAGGCTCGTCTGCATCACGACGGTCGCGACGGGGTCGTGCACCGGGACGAGGTTGAGGTCGGAGGCATTGATGACGACGAGGTCGGCAAGCTTGCCCGGCGTCAGCGATCCGATCTGGTGCTCGCGGCCGAGCATGCGGGCGCCTTCCGTCGTGATCCAGCGCAGCGCTTCGCGAACGGGGATCGTGGTGGTCGCGGGAATGGTGCCGTTCGTCTTGCGCGCCTCTGCATTGTCGAGCGCCCGCTGCGTCGAGAGCGCGACGCGCGCGACGGTCAGGAGGTCTCCGGCCAGCACGGACTCCAGATCAATGCCGATCGTCGGCCGCACGCCGCGCTTGAGCAGCCGCCCGGTGATCGGAAAGCCGTGGCCCTGGATCATCTCATTCTCCGGCGTGACGGAAAAGGACACGCCGAGATGGACCATTCGGTCGAGCAGATCGTCGGGCAGATCATTACCGTGGACGATGTTGATGCCGGTGCCGACGAGCCCGGCCTCGATCAGCTTCTCCCATCCGCCGGGCGTCTTGGCCGGGCCGCCGCCCTGATGCATCGATGCGATCAAGTTCAGTTCGCGCGCCATGCGGAAATCGTGCATGGCGACGCCGAGCGTCGAGTAATGTGGGCCGAGGATTGCAAGGCCGAGCGTAACAAGGCCGTCGCGGTCGGCGAGGGCACCCGCCAGCAGTCGTTCGACCTCGCGGCGCGGGTGTGGCACTTCCGAGAAATGGGGCTCGCCCGGCTTCGGCTCGGGTTTCGGCGAGCCGTGGAAGAAGGCGGCGCGGATGCCGCTCTCGATCAGGCCGCGCACCGCGGCGTCGGTATGGTTCGGCGTCGGATTGTTGTGGCACCAGTCGACCAGCGTGGTGGTGCCGCAATTGATCTGGTTCAGTGCGCCGACCAGCGTGGCGACATGGATGTCGTCGGGCCGGAACACGGTCGCTAACCCTGCATGCATGCGGCGGAAATATTCCAGCAGCGTCCAGTTCGCGGCAAAGCCGCGCAGGCCGGTCTGCCAAGTGTGCATGTGCGCGTTGATCAGGCCCGGAATGACGATACGGCCCTTGCCGTCGACGATCTCCGTGTCGGCCGCGACGTCGATCGATGGACGCACGTCGAGGATGCGGCTGCCCTCGATAAGTACATCGCCGGTGCCGAGGTCACCGATCGCGTCATCCATTGTGATGACGGTGGCGGATTTGATCAGTGTGCGCCGCATCGTTTCAAGCCGCCGCTTTGATGGCGGCCGGAGGCTCGCCGGCCCAGGCGCGCGCGATCAGGTCGCGGATGGCGCCGCGCTCGAGCGGGCGCGGATTCCAGTAGGCGTTGGTGACGGCAAGATCAGCCGCCTTGTCGATGCCGCTCTCGGGCATGCCGATATCGCGCAGCGCCGTCTTCGCACCCAGCCGCTTGGCAAGTTCGAAAAGTCCCTGCGATGCATCGGCCGCGCCGATCGCACGGGAGATTCGCGCCATCGCGTCTGGCACGGCCGGCGCGTTGTAGGCCAGCGCGTGCGGCAGCACGATGGTGTGGGTCTCGGCATGGGGTAGGTCAAAAGTGCCGCCGAGCGTGTGGCAGAGCTTGTGATGCAGGGCCATGCCGACGGTGCCGAGGCAGACGCCGCACAGCCAGGCGCCATAGAGCGCTTCGGTGCGGGCCTCGCGGTCGTCGCTTCTGGTGGCAATGGCGGGCAGGGCGCGTGCCAGCGCGCGGATGCCTTCTTCCGCCATCAGCGATGTGACGGGATTGGTGTCGCGCGCATAAAGCGCTTCGACTGCGTGGGCGATGGCATTGATGCCCGATGTTGCGGCGAGACTCGCCGGCAGCGTCAGGGTGAGGTCGACATCGTAGATCACGGTCTCCGGGAGGATCGCCGCACCGCGCACCGTGGTCTTCAGGCCATTCTCGGTTTGGCCGACGATCGGCGTCATCTCCGAGCCGGCATAGGTGGTGGGAATGCAGAGTTGGTTGATTCCGGTGCGCAAGGCGAGCGCCTTGCCGAGGCCCGTGGTCGAGCCGCCACCGAGCGAGACGACGCAGTCGGCCTCGCATGCCTTCATCACCGCGAGCGCGAGCTCGGTGACCTCGACCGGCGTGTGCATGGTGGCGCCGGCAAAGATGCCGGCATAGAGCGGGCCGAGCGCGGAACCGAGGCTCTTGCCCTGCGCTTCCTGCTGCGGCGTCGTCAGCACCAGCGCGCGCTTGCCGCCCAGCCGTTCCACCTCGGCCCTGGCGGAGCCAAGCGTTCCGCTGCCGAACACGACGCGGCAGGGCAGGTTTTCAAAGGTGAACGAACCGATCATGCGCCGGTCTCTTTGATGGGATAATCGACCTGGAAGCGCCCGATCCGCAAGTCGCCCAACGCTTCGCGGACGCGTAAATGTTCAGGATGGGTTGCGTAGGCCGAAAGCGCGGCCTGGTCGGTGAATTCAGAGAACAGCACCACGTCGCAGGCATAGTCGACCGCGCTGACGTCGACGCCGACCTCGATGTGGGTGAGGCCGTCGATCCGGCCCCTCAGGCCCTCGAACAGGGTCTTGACCTTGGCCCGGGCGGCAGAGCGCTCCTCAGGGGTCTCCCCGCGCAGCCGCCACATCACGATGTGCCTGATCGGGCCCGACATTTCCTGATTTCCTCGCCTGCTATCTTGCTTGTGTTGCGGCCATTTTGACTTGCGGGATGCGGAAATAAAGGTCAAAAATCGCAAGTCTCTTTTCCAGAAAGTGGAGAAATGGATCGGTTGCTGCAACTGGAACTCTTCGCCAAGACGGCCGAACTCGGCAGCCTGTCCAAGGCAGCCGAAGCCTTGCGCATGTCGAATGCGGCTGCGAGCCGCACCCTCAGCGCGCTCGAGGAGCGCCTCGCCGTCCGGCTGATCGAGCGCAACACCCGCCGGCTGTGGTTGACGGAAGCCGGGCAGGAGTTGCTGAACCGTTGCGGCCCCGTGCTGAGCGAATTGGCCGAAGCCGAGGATATCGTCAGCGATCGCGCGCTGTCACCGCAGGGTACGCTGCGCGTCACGAGCTCGCTGTCCTTTGCGGTGATTTATCTCGCGCCGATGCTGCCGGCCTTCCGTGCGCGCTATCCGAAGCTCAACATGCAGATCACGACGGCCAACCGCTACCCTGATTTCATCGAGGCCGGCATCGACGTCGCGATCCGCACGCGCGAGCAGGAGCCGGATTCGAACATCATCGTCCGCCGCATCGGCCAGATGCATCGCGTGCTCGCGGCCGCTCCGTCCTATCTGGAGAAGCATGGTCGTCCGGAGCAGCCTGCCGATCTCGCCCGCCACAACATGCTGGTCTACAATCTCGCCAACGATCCCTATTCGCTGCGGCTCAGCCGGAGTAGCATGACGCAGACCGTCCGCATCACGCCGACGCTCGACAGCAACGACGGTCAGGTCATCCGAGGCGCGGCGCTGGCTGGTCTCGGCATCCTCATCCAGCCGCTCTACATCGTGCAGAGCGACATCGCGGCCGGCCGTCTCGTTCCGGTCCTGATGGACTGGGAGCTGCCGCTGCTCACGATGAACATCGCCTATCAGAACCGCGCCGGCCTGCCCGCCAAGATCAGGGTGTTTTCCGACTTCCTGGTCAACCACATCCGCGAGCACTCGGAGCCGGGGATCTGGATCGACGCGGCGAAGTGAGCGGGAGAAGCTCGGGCGAGCCAGGCGGGCAGGCCGTCGATCAAAGCGCCGAACGCGGCCTCGGTTGCGCAGATGAAACCGCCGATGGAAATCTGCTCGCGAGGGCGCGCATCTTGGGCTGCACGCGCGAGCCGTCGATCACCTCGAGCCGGCCGCAGCGGTTCAGGGTATGCAGCTTTCTGCCGGGCCATAGCGGTCCGGGCTTCAGCGTGTGGCGGACGATCTGCTTGAACGTCGTCGGCGACAGATCGACCACTTCCGCCAGCCCGAGCGCCGCGCCGTATCCGTCGGTGCAATTTTGCACGGGGCGCCACAATTTGCCGTTCATGGTGACCAGATTCCCCGCCGGCCGCGTGCTGGCGCGGTCGATCAGGACCGGGTTGCTGGCATGGGGTACCCAGGGGCCGAGGAGGTGCTCGGCATGATAGATCGCCAGCGCATCGGAATAGCCGCCGGTTCCATCGCGCCAGGCGCCGAACAGATAATGCAGGCCGTCGTGCCGCGTGATCGTGACGTCGGCGAGTTCGAGGCCTGACAGCAGCGTCGCATGCCGCTCCCATTTGTCCGGAAACCGGACGCATCTGTAGAGGGCGACGTCCCCATGGGTCGAGCTCTCCGGGATCATCCACAACTCGCCGCCGTCTTCGATCAGAAAGGGATAGGAGAGATGCCAGGGCTCCTCCAGCACGGGCACCACTTTCCCAAGTGGCCCAGCGTCATTGAACTCGACGGCGGAAATGATGCCTTTGCCGACACGGTGATCGAGATCTTCGAAGAAGACGAATGTTCGTCCCTGCCACGTAACGGGAAAGGGATCGGCATAGAAGTGGTTGCCGGGATCTCCAAGAACGTTCCAGCGCGGCCCGGACAGGTCACCGGTCTGCCAAACACCTGCGCCGTCGTTGAAGCGCCAACCGACATGCCAATGCGGAGCGTAGCAGCAGAGGCGATAGATTTCCTTGGCGATCGACACCGCAAGGCCGCGCGTGACATAGGCTGCGGGCCGTGGGCCGGCGCCGTTTGCGGAGGAACGCGCCAGCTGCGGCACAATTCGCGGCCGTCCCGACAGGATTGCCGCAACCATCGTGAGCGTTCGCGCCATGACGGTTTCGAGCGCACCGCTCAAGCCGGCGGCAATTTCTCCGGATGGATGGCCGCTATCGACGAGCGAACCGTCGACCTCGTTGACGATGTCGATCACCGGCAGGTCGCCGGCCAGAATGGCGGCGAGGGCGGCGTTTTCGCCGGCAACTCCGTTGAACAGTGGACGGAGATAGAGCTTTCTGGAGCTGTTGGGATCGCGCGCACCATTGGTGAAGTCGACGATCACGTCGGCGGTCCCGGTCCGACCTGGCGTCGATTCCGGAACGAGGTGCAGCCTGTTGGCGCCGCTGTGTTTGCCCTTGTGCAAGACAACGCGTTCCAGATCGAACAGGGCGTCGAGTCCTGCGGGGCGCGGCTCTGCAGTCGCCGTCCACGCGATTTGAACCGGAACTTCCCGGCCGTCGATCAACAGCGTGTCGCGGCTCATCCAACGCCGCGCATGCTCACGTTCACAGCGAAACTCGATGATCATGTCGAGCCAATCTATTCCAGGTATCAGGTCAAATGACCTCGCCGAGTATCCGGACGTATTCCTCCACCATGGCATCTACCGAATAGCGCAGCCGCAGGCCTTTGGCGTTTTGTCGCAGTTCGTCGCGCAAATGCTGGTCCGTCAGCAGCCTGGAGACGACTGCAGAGAGCTTCGCATGATCGGAAGCATCGACGAAAAGAGCCGTCGGCCTTCCTTCGTAGGACAGCACTTCGCGCAGGACGGGAAGATCGGTGACGACGGAGGGAACACCGGCGTTCGCAGCCTCGACCGCAGCCAGACCGAAGGTCTCGGCCTGTGTCGGGAATACGAACACGTCAAGGCCGGCGAGAAAGTCCGCCATCCGGCTGGGGGGAATTTCTCCGAGCAGATGCAGCCTGTCTGATACCTTCAATTCACTCGCCAGCAGCTTCAGCCGGGCCTCGTCGGCACCCTGGCCAGCGAGCGCGAGGTGCCAGGCTGGTTGATCCGGCAACAGACGTATCGCCAGGTCGAGACGCTTGTGCGGATGCAGCCGCGCTGCGCAGCCAAGCAATATGCGATCCGACGGCAGGTTGAATTTCTGTCGTGCAGCTTCCTTCGACAGGGTAAGGGCCTTGTCATCGAAGCCGTGCGGGACATGCACCATGCGCGACCGGTAGGCTGCGGGGTAGCGCGAATATTCGCGCTCCATGTCGTGCGAATTGAGCGTGATGCGGTCAAAGAAGCCGACGCTGCCCATTACGATGTCGGCTGTGCGAACCGGCCAGCTCATCGACAATGCGGATGAAACCTGGTTGGCGACGACAGGCGCGCGGCTGACGAGGCGCGTCACGCCGCCGCCGATGACATTGCCGAAATGCTGAAAGGTCAGGACGGCGTCCGGCTTGATGGTGCTGATATGACGGCCGAGTGTCCACAGCATCCGCAGCAGGGCCACCGGACTGCCGGGGCGGCTCGGCGCGCAATAGAGCGTATCGGGCGGCTCGTCGAAGGAATCCGACTTGCGGAAAAAGAAGAGATTGGTGACGCGATAGCCGCGCGCGATCATCCCGGCGCCGAGCAGCCTGGAGATCTCCTGCGCCCCGGCGTTCTCGGCCTGGGTCTGGGCGAGAAGCACGTGCAGCTTTCGTTCGTTGCCGTTCGACCGCGCGGGTGCCGTCGCGGTCGTCTCGCCCAATTCCTTGTTCGGCTGATAGTGGAGCACCGATCCCGACCTGCTAAAGAAACGAAATCTTCACCTTCTTAACTCCGTACCTATCATGCGGGCTTCGCGTGGACACCGACTAGCAACAAACGGAGTTAATGCCAGGCCTGGCCGTCGACATCGTTCGCGCAGCCATTTTCACCGGTTCCCGGATGCGGCGTAGCGAGCACGCTAACCAACCGACCCTGCGCGGCCAGCGCGTGATCGCGAACCGCCGCGGGACGGTGTGATCGATGCCTAGTCGCTGGAGTCGGCGCCGCGCACTGCATAATTGCCTCGTTTAAAGGCGGAGAAGCGCAACAGCACGAGGATCGACGGATCAACTCCCGTTCGCTGGCGGCAGAGGACGTTCAGGGCAATGGTCGCAAGCGCCAGCGACACGGTGGCCGAAATTGCCGCGCCAAGCAGGCCGAGCCAGGGAATGAGGATGAGAAACCCCACGAGCCGCAACGCGACGTTGGCGGCAACGACGGGGACATAGATTCGTTCATGGCCGGTCAGCTGCAGGATTGCAGCGGACGGGCCGCCTGCGGCCTGGATCGCCGTCCCGATTGCAAGCACGATCAAGACCGAGTGCTGCGTGGTGAAATGAGGTCCAAACAGGTTGAGGAGATAGGGGCCGCCGATCCAGATCGTGGCGAGCCCGGCGGCCACGCATAGTGCGGTCACCTCCGCCATCAGTCGCAAGGTTCGTCCGAACTCCTGGTGGTTCTTGCTGAAATACAGCGACGGAAGCCGCCGGGCTCCGAACGTGTACAGCGCCGCAGACAGCATGGCGAAGATGTTGGCGAGGCGCGATGCGGCAAAGTAAATGCCGGCGGTCACGGGATCCAGCATCCAGTACACTAGGATGACGTCGAAATACTGGTTCGCGGCCTCGAGGATGGACGCGAGCCAGAAGTGAAGCGAGCTCGAGCGCCAGCGGGACGTTTCGGAGCGCGCCGGCGTGCCGCGCAAATCAGGCAGCGCTCGTGCGATCGAGATGATCTGCGCAGCCAGGCCGACCGACATGGCAATGGTCATGACCGCGAACAACTCGGCGGGATCGAGCTGTCGATGACCGAGCAGCATGGCAAGCAGAAACAGGACGACGATGACCCGCCAGAAGAACTCGCGATTTCCCTCGCCCATGAGAATGCTCACCAGCGAGCGGGCGACCTGACTGCCTAGCATGACGCCTGCATTGACGGCCGTGTAGGCCGCCACCGCAAGGATGAGCACCCACCAGTCGCCTCTCAGGCTGGCCACGATGGCCATGCCGAAGATGACGACCAGCATAGCAGCGGAAGTGATCTTGATGCTGGATTGGAGGACGCCCTTGATGAGGTCCGGCCTGTCGCCGACCTGATACTCGTTCAGGAATCGCACCAGCAGCGATTCCTGACCGACCAGTCCCACGACGGCGGCGATCTGGGCGACCGAAAGCCAGGTCGCAAAGATGCCGAAACCGTCAGGCGACATCGTTCGTGCCGCCAGCGAGAACACGGCAAATGCCAGCGCGCCGCTTCCAACCTTGAGCAGGATGGTCCCGACGACACCGCGCGTAACGTCGCGCCGCATGAGCTGGAGGATGGACTTGATCATTGAAGTCTAAGGAGCTGCTCTCTCCTGAAGAGACATGTTCCGATACCGGTGACAACCTAGCATGCCGAAAAATCACGAGTGTTAATGCGTGGCATCCAGGATCTCGCCTGCGGCGTCGATACCGCAATTGTGCCGGTGGGCTCACTGTGGAACATCATCGTCCCCATTGTCCCAAACAGAGCAAGGCCCCACTGAGACCGATTGACGGAATAGCGCCGGATCGACGGCCGGGGAAGGCGTGATCAGCCGCTTGAATGCGAAATGGCTTGCCGGGATCGACCGCAGACTGCCGGAAGCCGGACTTTGCCGAGAATTCCGAGCAAGAGGCGTGCCGGATATTGTCTGGGCAGCCAGCTCTCCGCTTCATTAACCTCGATACCGAGAAATGATCGCGTTTGGTCCCGCGATGCGACATCAGGCCGAAGAATTGCACGTGCGACTTTGGTTGACCGTGGGAGCCCGGATCATGACGGCGGATGGAACTGTGCCCGAGCCGATCGACACAGCTGGTACTTCGACGATCGTTGTGGACATCGCAATCGTCGGCGGCGGCCTTGCAGGGTCGCTTGCGGCGGCCGTGCTGGCGCGGGCAGGGCATCGCATCGCCCTGATCGAAAAGCGCGCCGTTCATCCGGACGAATTCCGGGTCGAGAAGATTGGCGGCCAACAACTGGAGTTGTTGCGCAAGCTGGGATTCTTCAACGCGCTCGAGGATGTCGCTTGCCGATATGATCAGGTGCTCAACATCCGGGAAGGCAAGGTGGTCGATGTCAGCGTCGGTAAGGCCTATGGATTTTCCTATGCCGATCTCGTTGCCATGGCGCGCAGCCAGATACCCGCCTCCTCCAGCTTGATCATCGACGAGGTCACCGCGATCGGTGGCAGCGACGACGCCCGGCATGTCGAACTGGCCTCGGGGCGGCGCGTTACTGCGCGCCTCATCGTTCTCGCCACGGGCATGGCGGCGGCTCTCGGTTATAATCTCGGTATCAGGCGGCGGATTCTGGCCGAGCGACATTCGGTGTCGTTCGGTTTCACGATTGCCCGTCAGGATGGTCGCCCGTTCGATTTCGAAGCGCTGACTTGCTATGGCGAGCGCACGGCTGACGGCATCGACTATCTCAGCCTGTTTCCGGCACGCGCCGGCATGCGGGCCAATCTCTTCATGTTCCGCGACCCCACCGATCCGATCATGCGCGAGCTGCGTCGCGAGCCGGAAGCGACAGTCTTGCGTCTGTTGCCGGGATTGCGGACCTATCTCGGCGAATTCCGCGTCATCGACCGGGTCCAGAACTGGGTGATGGATCTTACCGTCGTCGAGGGGCACCTCCAACCTGGCCTCGTGCTCATCGGCGATGCGTTTCAGACCAACTGTCCCGCGGCCGGCACGGGCGTCGCGCGCCTGCTGGTGGATGTCGATCGTCTGTGCACCGAATATGCGCCGAAATGGCTCGCGACCCCCGGCATGGGCCTGGAGAAGATCTCTCAGTTCTATTCCGATCGCGACAAGATCGCGGCGGATCAGCAGTCCCTGAAGATGGCGCGCTTCCGCCAGGCCCTGACGTCACGCAACGATATCGGTTGGGACGTTCGTCGCCGGTTGCACTTCCTGCGGCGCAGCCTGGCACACCGCGTCGATCAAATGAATCCGGGCTGGATTGGACGGGTTCGCGGCGCCCTGCGCGCCTGAGTTCCGCGGACTTTCGCCCGCTGTCTCTCAGCGCGTGGGCGTTGGGGTGCGGGCGGGCAGCAGCCGTAAATCCGACAGCCGCTTGGCCGCCAGCTTCAGCCAGGGAGCCTGCTTCAGCGCGAACAGGGCGATGGCACCTGCGGTGCTACCGGCTTGCGTGATCGCCCATATCGGCGAGGGCTGTGCGCCGAACAGCTTCTTGTACGGCTCGTCACCAATGGTGAAATCGAGCATCTGATCCCCGCGCTCGATACAATCCCGCGCCACCTGCTCGAACATCAGCGCGCCCAAGGACTGGCTCTTGTACCCGTCAATGTCGAAGGCGCTCATGATGATGAGGAAGCTGCCCCGATGGCAGAGGCCGAGCACGGCGGCGATCACCTCGCCGTCCATTTTCATGGCATAGAGGCGCACGAAGGCGCCGAGCCCGCGATTGGCCACGTCGGAATAGAAGCCGAAATATTCGGGACGCTGGAGCAGATCTCCGTCGCCTTGCGCCTGAAAGCGCGGCCCGCGAAGCTTCCTCATCACATCCAGCGCTTCGTGCACGGAGGCGCTGTCGTTGCAGCATGAGAAGCTCAGCGCGCCCTTCTTCTGCAACTGACGATATTTTTTTGCGAGCTCCTTCTGATAGGAGCGATCGATCGCACTGGTCCGCCATTGCTCGAACGGTGCGACAAGAACCGTCGCGTAGGCATTGGTGTCCATCGATACGCGGCGGGATGCGGCCAGGAGGTTCTCGATCGGAAGCCGCCCGTCGGGCAGCTTGGTCATGCGGAGCAGATCGAAAGGTCGAACGAGGCGCCGGATCTCCGCGCATGCGTCCGCATCGTCGAGCAGTTGCGAAAACACGTCCTGGCTGCAAACCGGCGACAGATAATCTGAGACGCGGAGGTCGGCGAATTCGACGGTCCGGATCGGACCACGCCGGATCCGGAGCAAGGGCAGCACCATCGCAAGGGCGCCCGTCGCGCGGTGGCGGACAACGACGACCAGAGGTGTCGCACCCGCATCCGAAGCGAGCCTGGTGTAGAGGCTGTGCAACCAGACCGGATGCTGGAATGCCGTGGCGGCCGAGCGGTCGAACAGCTCGGCATATTCCGGAGACAGAAAGTCGAACGCCTGCTCGATGACGATGTCGAAATTATTGCTGAGCTTTTTCATGCGCAATCAGGGAAACCGGGTAATTCGCGAAGTCGATCGAGCCGTGGCTCCGCTTTATAGCAGGGTCGTTACGGGCTAGACACCGGCGGCGTGCCATTTGCATTAACGCGCGCAACCATGTTCATATCGTTACCAAATTCTTAAATCCCGGAGCCTTTTGGACATGGTCTCGGGATGAGATCGTGCAGAAGCGGCCTGATGCCAGACGAGGCTCGGGGTACTGAAGTTCACTCGCTCCAACGAAATCGACAGCCGGCAGAGACATCCGTCGTTTGCGGCGGCAAGAGCGGATGCCTCGACGTGGCGCGGGCCCTTGGCAGGATTGCTCGGAGCTTTCGACGGCGCACGTCTGGTCTGGAAACCGGGCGCGCGACGTACCCTGTGGTCTCCGCCTCATCGAGACGGCGCGCGCAGTTCGGCTGCATAGTTTTGCTGCATCACGATAAGAATCGCGGCAGTTTCCGCTGCAATAACGCGCTTGACTTCGTAACTGTTCTCAACGACCGTATCAGACAAGCGTTGGGCAGTTCGGCCCGTCAACGCAGCGAGCTTCAATCATTTCCAACATCACGCTGATGGCGTGCTCGGTTGGCGGCGAGGGCGCCCTCGGCTTAACAGCCGGTGGGCGCCTTTTTATTTTGGAACGAGTGATGGCGCGGACGAACTATCGGATCGGGGTGATGCTGTCGACGACGGGATCCTACAGCGTCGTTGCGCGCTCGATGTTGAACGGTGCGCTGCTCGCCTTTCGCGAGATCAATGCAGGGCACGACGACATTACGCTGGAGCCGGTCGTGGTCAACCCGTCCGGTGACCTCGCGAGCTATCGTTCGCTCAGCCTCGATCTGCTCGGTTCCGGCGTTCGGCATGTGGTCGGCTGCTACACCTCGTCGAGCCGCAAGGAGGTGATCCCCTGCTTCGAGAAGTTCGACGGACTGCTGTGGTATCCGTCTCATTACGAGGGATTCGAGAGCTCCGACAACGTGATCTATACCGGCGCCGCGCCGAACCAGCACGTGCTGCCGCTCGTCGATTATCTGGCATCCCGCGTCGGCTCGCGCGCCTTCTGCGTCGGCTCCAATTACATCTGGGCGTGGGAAAACAATCGTATCTTCCGGGAGGCGCTCGCCGCGCGCGGCGGCACCGTGCTTGCCGAGCGCTATCTCTCGGTCGGCGACACCGAGGTCGACCAGGTGATTGCGGCGATCATTGATCAGCGTCCGGACTTCGTCTTCAACAATCTGATCGGCACCAGCGCTTATGCCTTCTTTCGCGCGTTCCGCGCCGCCTGCCGCGCGCGCGGCATCGACCAGGCGGCTGAAATCCCGGTCGCCAGCTGCACGCTGTCGGAGCCGGAACTGCCGGAAATCGGCCCGGATGCCGTCGATGGACATCTGTCATCCAGCGTCTATTTCTCCTCGCTGAATTCGGCGGAGAACGGCGCCTTCATTCGTGCCTACACCACGTCCTTTCCGGATGGACCGGTCTCGTCGGCCGACGCCGAAGCGTCCTACATCGCCGTCAAGCTGCTCGGCGCTGCCCTCTCGCAGGCCGGCACCGACGACGCCCGCACGGTACGCGCCGCCGTGGCCGATCAGCGGCTGCGCGCTCCGCAAGGCGAGGTCCGCATCGACCGCCAGACCTTCCACGCCTGGCTGACGCCCCGGATCGGTCGGTCGACCGTCAGCGGGCAGTTCGAAGTGCTGCTGGAATCGCGCGAGCCGATCGCGCCGGATCCCTATCTCGTTCAGTCGTCGCCGCGCTTCGCCGGCGCAATGCGCTCTCCGCTTTTGAAGGTGGTGCAATCATGAGCTCTCGACTGCTACAGAACTTCAAGGGCGGCCGTGCCATCGTCGTTACCCGGCGGGGCGGATGGGAGAGCGCGCTGGAAACCACGTTGGCCAAGCTCGGCGTCTCCACCGAATATCCGGAGATCATCGACGGCCGTGCGCAGATTGACGTCGCGGGCCTTCAAGCCGAGCGGGACATCCTGTTCATCGACGGCGATCTCGAAGGCGCGGTCGCGATCGAGGTCAATCCCGGATCGCGCTTGCCGCCGGTGCCGGTGATCGGCCTCGTCGGCGTCGAGGCGCCCAGCCGGCTCAAGGCGCTCGTCAACCTCGGCGCGACCTCGTTCCTGCGCAAGCCCGTGCATGGTGGCGCGGTCTATACCTCCCTGTTCATGGGCATCAACCAGTTCCTGCTGCGCGCCGAGATGTATGAGCGCGTTCAAGGCCTCGAGGAACGCCGCCGCGGTCGGCGCGCGGTGATCCGCGCGGTCATCCTGCTGATGCAGCAAGACGGTCTCGACGAGGAGGGAGCCTATTCCCAGCTCCGCCGCGACAGCATGCGCGCGCGGCAGAACATGGAACTCTATTGCGAGGAGTTCATGAGCAAGCGGGCGAAGCCGCCCGATACGTCCGGCCGCACAACCGGCATCACGCTGCAAGGCGGCAACAAACAGGCCATCTAGGAGAAGCAAAATGAGCAAGTCTGTATTGCGGGGGCTGCGTGCCGCAGCCCTCACGGGGACGCTTGTCCTCGGATCATCTCTGGCACTCGCGGCGGAAAATCCGATCAAGCTCGGCGTGCTTGAAGACCAGTCCGGCGATTTTGCCGCCGCGACGATCGGCAAGGTCCACGCCATCCAGCTCGCCACCGAGGAGATCAACAAGGCTGGCGGCATCATGGGGCGGCCGATCGAGCTCGTCGCTTACGACACGCAATCCGACAACACGCGCTACCAGGAGTTCATGCGGCGCGTCCTCCAGCGCGACAAGGTCGACGTCGTGTTTGCGGGCTTCTCCTCGGCCTCGCGCGAGGCCTACCGTCCGATCGTCGACCAGTTCAACGGCTTCGCTTTCTACAATAACCAGTACGAAGGCGGTGTCTGCGATGGCCACATGATCGTGACGGGCGCAGTGCCCGAGCAGCAATTCTCCACGCTCATCCCCTACATGATGGAGAAGTACGGCAAGAACGTCTACACGCTCGCAGCCGACTATAATTTCGGTCAGATCTCGGCGGAATGGGTGCGCAAGATCGTCAAGGAGAACGGCGGCAAGATGGCCGGCGAAGAGTTCATCCCGCTCGGCGTGTCGCAATTCTCCCAGAGCATCCAGAACATCCAGAAGGCCAAGCCCGACTTCGTGGTCACCCTGCTGGTCGGCACCGCGCAGGCTTCCTATTACGAGCAGGCGGCGTCCGCCAACGTCAACCTGCCCATGGCCTCCTCGGTCAACGTCGGCCAGGGCTACGAGCACAAGCGCTTCAAGCCGCCGAGCCTGAAGGACATGTACGTCACCACCAACTACATCGAGGAGATCGACTCGCCGAAAAGCAAGGAGTTCTACGCCAAGTTCAAGGCGAAATTCCCGAGCGAGCCCTATGTCAACCAGGAGGCCGAGAACTCCTATCTGGCCGTCTATCTCTATAAGCAGATGGTGGAGCGTGCGAAGTCGACCAAGCGCGAGGACATCCGCAAGGTGATCGCGCTCGGCGACGTCTGCATGGACGCGCCGGAGGGCAAGGTCTGCATCGACCCGAAGAGCCAGCACATGTCGCACACGATCTATCTGGCCAAGGTCGGCGCCGATCATTCGATCTCGTTCCCGAAGACCTGGGAGGACATCAAGCCGTACTGGCTGGGTGAAGCCGGCTGCGATCTCACCAAGAAAGATCCGATGGCGCAGTACACGCCGTCGAATCCCCCGCCGAAACCCTGACCGGCGGCTGATCGTCCCGGCCTGCGTGGCAGGCCGGGACGATCACGATCAGCTGCGACGGTAACGTCGCGTATGGCTCTATCCTGGTTGGTTCATGGACATCGCGACCCTCGTCTTCTCTGCGCTCTATCAATTCGGCGACGCCTTCGCATTCCTGGTGCTCTCGGCCTGTGGGCTCGCGGTGATCTTCGGCATGATGGGCGTGATCAATCTCGCCCATGGCGAGTTCATCATGTGCGGTGCCTATGTGACGGCTGCGACCGTACACGCCGGCCTGCCGTTACCGCTCGGAATACTCGCCGGCACCATCGTGTCGGCGCTGGTCGGCGTTCTCGTGGAACTTGTGGTCATCCGCCATCTCTACGACCGTCCGCTCGACACCATCGTCGCCACCTGGGGCCTCAGCCTGATCGCGACGCAGGGCACGCTGATCATGGTCGGCTCGACCATGGCCGGGGTCGGCACGCCGTTCGGCAGCTTCCAGGTCGGCGCGTACTCCTATTCAATCTATCGCATCGTGCTGTTCTGCGCCGCGCTCGGCGTGCTGGTTGGCCTCTATGCGCTGTTCAACTGGACCCGCTTCGGCGTGCTGGCGCGCGCCACCATCCAGGTGCCACACATGGCGGCGGCGCTCGGCGTCGATACGCGGCTCGTCTACAGCCTCACCTTTGCCTGCGGGGCAGGGCTCGCCGGCCTTGCCGGCGGCCTCTACGCGCCGACCATGACGCTGGTGCCGACCATGGGGGCGACCTTCATCATGGAGGCTTTCGTCACCGTCGTGATCGGTGGGGCCGACGTCTTCCTCGGGACGGCGCCGGCGGGCGCCGTGCTTGCGGTGGTGAAGTCGGTCATGACGTCATGGCAGGGACAATTGTTCGGCCAGATCGGGCTCCTGGTCGCCGTCATCATTGTCGTCCGGGTGTTGCCAAAGGGCATCTCCGGCTTCGTGCTGCGCGAACGCACCTGACGGAGTGATGGCCTCGTGACTGCTCTCGTTTCCCTTTTTCGCCGTCTCGAAGGCCCGCAGACCGTCGGTCGCGGTCCGGTCTTCTGGGGCTTGTTTGCGATCGTGCTCGCGGTCGGCATTGCCTATCCGCTGTTCAGCGACGGCTACACGGTCGGCAACACCGTCTACTTCTTCGTGTGGGTGTTCATCGCACTCAGCCTCTGCCTGATCTGGGGCTATGGCGGCTCGCTGTCCTTCGGGCAGACCGCGTTCTTCGGGATCGCGGGGTATGGTTACGGCGTCCTCACCCTCAATTTTGGTTCGGCCTATGGCTTCACGCTGATCGCTTTTGTCGCTGCGATCGTGATCGCGGCGCTGTTCGCGGTCCTGCTCGGCTATTTCATGTTCTTCGGGCGGATCGCCGGCGTCTTCCTCGGCATCGTCACGCTCGCCGTGACATTGATGCTTGAGCGCTTCATGGCGCAGACCGCGGGGCCGGAATGGCACATCGGCAGCGCGCGGCTCAACGGCTTCAACGGCATGAGCGCGATGCCGCCTCTGACCATCCCCTGGCCGGGCGAGCCGATCGTGCTGTTCGCCGATGTCGGGCTCTACTATTTCGTGCTTGGCTTGCTGGTCTTCGTCTATCTGGCCCTGCGCATCCTGATGAACTCGTCGTTCGGCAACGTCATCGTCGCCATCCGCGAGAATCCTGAAAGGGCGGAGATGTTGGGCTACGACATCCGCAAGTATCAGCTCATCACCTTCGTGATCGGCGCCGCGCTCGCGGGGATATCGGGTGTGCTTTATACGGCATGGGGCCAATACATCACGCCGTCGAGCATGGGCATGACCGCGGCGGCGCTGCCGCTGATCTGGGTCGCGGTCGGTGGCCGCAGCGACCTGACCTCGACCGTGGTCGGAACGCTGGTGGTGCTAGCTGCGTTCCAGGCGCTGACGATCTACGGCAGCCAGTATGCGCTGGTCTTCATGGGCGTTCTGCTGGTGCTCACGGTGCTGATCGCCCCGAACGGCCTCGTGCTCGGTGCGATGAATTGGCTCGGCAAGCTCGCCGCCCGTCTGACGCAGAGGGCCGGCTGATGTCGCTGCTCGAACTGCGCAAGCTGAACAAGCATTTCGGCGGGTTGCACGTCACCAATTCCGTCGACCTCACGCTTCAGCCCGGCGAAATCCATTGCCTGATCGGCCCGAACGGAGCCGGCAAGAGCACGCTCTTCCGCCTGATTTTGGGTGAGCATCATCCAGGCAGCGGCGAAATTCTCTTCGCGGGGGAGAACATCACCTCCCTGAAATCCTTTGCGCGAATTCATCGCGGCCTTTCGGTCAAGTTCCAGGTGCCTGGAGTATTCAAAGGTCTGTCGGTCCGCCAAAACCTCGAGATCGCACTTCAGAGCCGTCATCGCGGCGCCGAGCTCGAAGCAGAGATCGACCGGCTGCTCGCTTTCCTCGGGCTCGGGTCCGAGCAGGCCCAGACTGCGGGCAATCTCAGCCACGGCCAGAAGCAATGGCTGGAGATCGGCATGGCGATCAGCCTGAAGCCGCGCCTCCTGCTGCTGGACGAGCCGACTGCCGGCATGTCGCCGGAGGAAACCCATCTGACCGGAGAGATGGTGCAGCGGCTCAATGCCGAAGGCATGACGGTGCTCGCGATCGAGCATGACATGACCTTCGTCCGCCAGGTCGCGCAGCGCGTGACCGTGTTGCATCTCGGCCAGGTCTTTGCGCAGGGCTCGATCGACGAGATCGTGGCGGACGAGCGCGTGGCGGCGATCTATCTGGGGCAGGCCCATGCTTGATATGCCGCGCAAGGAAGTGATCCTCTCGACGCTGGCCCTGCGCGCCGGCTATGGCGGCAAGCCGGTGCTCCAGGGCCTCGAGATCGAGGTGCGGGAAGGCGAGATCGTCGCCGTCATCGGACGCAACGGCGTCGGCAAATCCACGCTGATGAAGAGCCTGATCGGGCTCGTGCCAGCGATGAGCGGCTCGATCGTCTATCGCGGCGAGGCTGTGGAATCGCTGCCTGCGCACAAGCGGGCGCGCCTCGGCATGGGCTATGTGCCGCAGGGACGCGACGTCTTCCCGCGGCTGACCGTCGGAGAGAACGTTGCGGTCGGTGCCGCGATCAAGGGCGGTGGCATCCCCGAGGCGGGCCGGCGCAAGATCGTCGAGGCTTTTCCGATCCTGGAAGAGCGCTGGAGCCAGCGCGCGGGCACTATGTCCGGCGGCCAGCAGCAGCAGCTCGCGATCGGGCGGGTCCTGATTGCCGATCCGAGCCTCATTCTGCTGGACGAGCCGTCCGAGGGCATTCAGCCCAACATCGTCCAGGATATCGCACGCAACATGGTCGAGCTCAACCGCAAGACCGGCGTGACCATCATTCTGGTCGAGCAGAATCTCGACATGATCCGCGCCATGGCGCAGCGCTGCTACGTCATGGACAAGGGCCGCATCGTCGCAAGTCTCGACCGCTCGGCGCTCGACGACGTCGCGGAGATGCGACGCCATCTGGCAGTTTAGAAAACGACGCGAACCAAGGAGAACAGCAATGGCCTGGCAGAACGAGTCGATCATGGCACGCAAGGGCGTCGCCAAGGGCGAGCGCGGCAAGGAATACACGATCACGGAAAGCGAGCAAGGCAAGTACCACTATGTGTACGGGCCTTACGTGAATCCGGTGCTCACCGTCGATCCCGGTGCGGTCGTCTCCGCCGAGACGCATGACGCGTTCGAAGGAGCGATCAAGCACGAGACCGACAGCCCGTCGAAGATCCTCAACTTCCCGTTCCTCAATCCGCAGAACGGGCCGATCCACGTCAACGGCGCTGAAAAGGGCGATACGCTCGCGGTCTACATCGAGAGCATCGTGCCTCGCGGGCCGCAGCCGTGCGGCACCACCGTGGTCATGCCGGATTTCGGCGGCCTGGTCTCGACGGGCCAGACCGCTCTGCTCAATCCGGCGCTGCCGGAACGCGTGAAGAAGCTCGTGATCGATGCCAAGACGGGCACGAAGTGGAACGATAAGATTACGCTGCCTTATGAGCCGTTCATCGGCACCATCGGCACCTCGCCGGAGATCGAGGCGATCTCTTCGCTGGTTCCCGACTATTACGGGGGCAACATGGACCTTCCCGATGTCGGCGTCGGCGCCGTCGTCTACCTGCCGGTCAATACCAAGGGCGCGTTGCTCTATCTCGGCGACTGCCACGCCGCGCAGGGCGATGGCGAGCTCTGCGGCGTCGCCATCGAGCATCCGACCGTGACCACGGTGCAGATCGACCTCATCAAGAACTGGACCATCGCCTGGCCGCGGCTCGAGACCCAGGATTTCATCATGACCATCGGCTCTGCGCGGCCGATGGAGGATGCTGCCCGCATCGCCTATCGCGAGCTCTGTCGCTGGATGGCGGCCGATTACGGTTTTGACGAGATCGACGCCTACATGCTGCTGACCCAGGCCGGACGCATGCGGGTCGGCAACATGGTCGATCCCAAATACACGCTCGGCGCCTCCATCAAGAAGTCCTATCTCGTTTGAGGCCAGCCGCATCATGTCCACCAGGCACAAGGTCGCCGCCATCCAGTTCGAACCGACCATGTTCGAGAAGGACCGCAACATCGCGCGCCTGCTCGAACTCTGCGAGCAGGCGGCGGCGGCCGGTGCCAAGCTGATCGTCACGCCGGAAATGGGGACGACCGGCTATTGCTGGTTCGACCGCGCCGAGATCACGCCCTTCGTCGAGGCGATCCCGGGGCCGACCACGAACCGCTTTGCCGCGCTGGCGCGCAAGCACGGCTGCTACATCGTGGTCGGCATGCCGGAGGTCGATGAGGATGGCATCTACTTCAATTCGGCCGTCCTGATCGGGCCCGACGGCATCGTCGGCCGCCATCGCAAGACACACCCCTATATCTCCGAGCCGAAATGGGCGGCGGCGGGCGATTTGCACAACCAGGTGTTCGAGACGGCGATCGGACGCATTGCGCTACTGATCTGCATGGACATCCATTTCGTCGAAACCGCGCGGCTGATGGCGCTGGGCGGCGCGGACGTCATCTGCCACATCTCGAACTGGCTCGCCGAGCGGACGCCGGCGCCGTACTGGATCAGCCGTGCCTTCGAGAACGGCTGTTACGTGATCGAAAGCAATCGATGGGGACTTGAGCGCACGGTGCAGTTCAGCGGCGGCAGTTGCGTCATCGCGCCGGACGGGCAGGTCACGGCCGTGCTCGACAAGGGAGATGGCGTGCTGCTGTCGGAAATCGACCTCGACGCCGCGCGCGCGCGGCGCGTGCTCGGCGAGACCGTGTTCGCCCAGCGCCGTCCGGAACTCTATCCGGAACTGCTGACCGACACCTTCAGCTGGAATCCGCGCGATTTCTTTGGTCTGTACGGCCATGAGCCGTGGCCGACCGGCAAGACGTCGCGGGTCAGTGTCGCGCAATTTGCACCTCGCAATGACGCCAACCAAAACCTCGGGGAGATCGCAGCGCTCGCGCGCAAGGCCAAGGACGAAGGCGCCGAGCTCGTCGTCTTCCCCGAGCTCGCGCTGACGGGACTTGCCGATCCCGCGACATCTGCGCAACCGATCCCGGGGCCGGCGACCGACAGCCTCGGCAAGCTTGCAAGCGAGCTTGGCCTTTACCTCGTGTGCGGCCTCGCCGAGCGCGACGGCAATCTGCTCTACAACAGCGCCTGCCTCGTGGCGCCGGATGGGGACGTCTCGGTCTATCGCAAGACGCATCTCACCGCCGATGAGCGCAGCTGGGCCACCGCAGGTGACGGCTGGACCGTCGTCGACACGCCGATCGGGCGGATCGGGCTGCTGATCGGTCACGACGCCTCGTTCCCGGAAGCGGGGCGGGTGCTGGCGCTGCGCGGCTGCGATCTCATCACGTGCCCCGCCGCGGTCAAGGGACGCTTCAGTTCGTCGCATGCCGGCACCGAGGTTGGGCAGCCGGCGCCGATCCCGACTGGCCCGGATCCGCATCACTGGCATCATTTCCGCGTTCGTGCCGGCGAAAACAACCTGTTCTTCGCCTTTGCTAATGTCGTCGATCCCGAGCGCGGGTATCCCGGGCTGAGCGGCGTGTTCGGCCCCGACACGTTCGCATTCCCGAGGCGGGAGGCGATCGCGGCCGGCGGCACGGGCCTTGCTACCGCGCAGGTCGACACCACCAATCTCGACAGCGTCTATCCGACCAACGTCGTGCGGCGAAAGGATCTGGTGGCGATGCGCATGCCGCACAGCTATCGTGGATTGGTCGAGGCGGTCACGAACAATCACTGAACCAGGAAAAGGAAATCGACCATGGATCTGGGACTCAAGGGCGCCAAGGTTCTCGTCACGGGCAGCACCAAGGGAATCGGCCGGGCGATCGCCGAGACGTTCGCCACCGAAGGTGCAGATGTCGGAGTGTGCTCCCGCAATCTGGCCGAGGTCGAGAGCACGGTCGCTGCGCTCAAGGCCAAGGGCGTTGCGGCCTTTGGCGGTGCGGTCGACGTCGCCGACGCGGCCGTTCTGAAGAGCTGGGTTGGTGATATGGCGTCAAAGCTCGGCGGCATCGACGTCGTCGTCGCCAATGTCAGCGCACTCGCGATCGGCCAGGATGACGAAAGCTGGGAGAAGGAGTTTTCGACCGACATGATGGGCACGGTCCGGCTGGTAAACGCAGCCATGCCCTATCTGGAGAAGAGCACAGCCGGCGCGATCGTCACGATATCGAGCGTCTCCGGGCGCGAGGTCGATTTCGCCGCCGGCCCCTACGGCACCTTCAAGGCGGCGATCATCCATTACACGCAAGGGCTCGCCAATCAGCTGGCCGGAAAGGGCATTCGCGCCAACTCAGTTTCGCCGGGCAATACCTATTTCGAGGGCGGGGTCTGGAACATGATCAAGGACAACAATCCCGAGCTCTACAAGACCGCGCTGGCGCTCAATCCCACGGGCAGGATGGGGACCCCGCAGGAAATGGCCAACGCGGTCGTGTTTCTTGCAAGTCGTGCCGCGAGCTTCATCACGGGAACGAACCTCGTCGTCGACGGTGCCCTGACGCGCGGTGTGCAGTTCTGAGGCGTCACTGCAGCTGCGTTGCAGCCGGGAAGCTGAACGCCGCTGACCGAGAATGATCTTCCGAATCCGGACAGAGCCTCAAGTCCCGACGGCTATTGCATGGTCGAGCTGTCGACCGCGCGCAAGACGCCGTCGACGACGATTCCGGCCGACGCACTGGTCTTTGACCAAGCTTGCGACCCGCACCGTGCAGGGCAGCGATCTCCCTGCGCGGATTTGCAAGGCCTTTCATTCGTGTAAGATGATTGGCTTAGTCCTGAATACGCAGAAGATGTCCCTCCTTTCACGCCGAGAACTGCTCGATAAGGCGGCGCGTATCACGGCGCTGGCTGCGTGGCCCGGCTGTGTTGCCGCCAGCGATTATCCTTCCCGTCCCATCAGGCTGGTCATTCCCTATACGGCTGGCGCCGCTGGTGATCAGATCGGCCGTCCCTGGGCCGACAGGATCGCGTCGCTGTTGGGCCCGATCTACGTCGAAAATATCGGCGGCGCCGGTGGCGCGATCGGCTCCGCCGCGGTGGCGCAGAGCGCCCCCGACGGCTATTCGCTTCTGCTCGGCAATGGCAGCACTCAGGTGATGATTCCGTTGTCCTCGGCGCAGCCCGCCTACGATACGGTTCGTGATTTCCGCGCCATCTACCGCCTGATCACCACCACGCTTGCATTCGCGGTTCATCCCTCTCTTCCGGTGAAGGACCTGCGGGAGCTGGTCGCTTTTGCAAGCGCCAATCCGGGAAAACTCTCCTATGGGACTCCGGGCGTTGGCACCGGCAATCATCTCATTGGGGAGATGTTCAGGCTGCAATCCGGCCTCGCAACAGACTTCGTCCACGTGCCCTATCGGGGCATGAGTTCCGCTACCAATGATCTGGTCAGTGGCCAGATCTCCGCCGTCATTGCGGTGGTGTCGAGCCAGATTCTGCAGTTGCACCATGCGGGCAAGCTGCGGCTTATCGCCGTCACGAGCGAACAGCGGTTGAGCGGCGCGCCGGAAATTCCCACGGTCTTCGAATCCGGCATGCCGGGCCTCCGATATGCCGGCTGGTTCGGCTTGTTCGCCCCTCGGGCCACCCCCGATACGATCGTGGAGCAGATCTCCAGGGCAACCCGCACGGCGATGGCCGATCCGCAGTTGCAGGAAAGCTATCGTTCGCAAGGTCTGGAGCCGGACGTTGATTCAGGCCCCGACAAATTTCAACGCCTCGTCGAGGACGAGCTGACCCGCCTGGCTCCCATCGTCAAGTCGATCGGGCTCAAGCGCGACTGAGAGGAATTTTTGCCGATTTGAGCTGCGTCCGTCCTATCGCAACTCTCACGGGCCGGATCGGCAGTGGCGATCTCGCGGCGACATTGAAGCAGCGTTGATCTTCCTGCAGCATTCTGACCGCACGAGATCTGAATCTTCCAAAGCGTCTTTGAATCGTTCCAGACATTCTACCGTCGGTCGCTGATGATCGAGGCATTCTAAGCCGCAGCGCACGCATTTGCGTTGCCGTCACGATGGCGTCTTCCTAAAGAGGCGATGCAGATCGCTGGCATTCGAATGTTGCTGCCAAGATGAAGGCAGTGGATGCGCTCGCGCGCCTGCAGGGCAGATCGACGGGCCATACGTGCGGCCGAGTTCGGAAGCGAAGAGCTGCTCTTCGATTCATGGCCGTTGCTGGCCAAGCGCGGAGCCGCTTCACGGCGGGCTGGGCGCTATTGATGAAGGACTTGCTGGGAATGCTTCGTGCGGGTGGGGTTGGGACGGTGACGCGGATTGCTGCGGCGCTGCTGGGTGGAGTGGCGTTGCTCACGGGGTTCGAACTGCCTGCGCGATCCCAGACATCACAAGGGGGCAGCTCTCTTCCTCCCGTGACTGTCGAAGCGCCGGCGAGGCAATCAGCCCGCCGTGCGCCAACCAGGCGAAACGACGCCCGGGTCCGATCGACCTCACGGCGCGCCCCGCAAGCTCAAACCGTCACCGTGCAATCGCAGCCGGGTGTCGTCCCCGCTTTTGCGGGCGGCCAGGTCGCTCAAGGCGCGCGGCTGGGACTGCTCGGGAATACCAACACCATGAAGTCACCGTTCAGCGTGACGAGCTATACCGACAAGTTCATTCGGGATCAGCAGGCGGCAACGGGGGCGGATGCCCTGATCCTCGATCCGTCCGTGCGAAGTTCCCACCCGACGGGCGGTATCGTCGATTCCTTCAACATACGCGGCTTCCCGATCAATGAAGGCAACAACGGTGAATTCGCCTTCGAGGGCCTTTACGGAATCGCGCCGACATATCGGATCTTCACGGATTACGTCGAGCGCATCGAAGTGCTCAAAGGTCCGTCGGCCGCGCTCTCGGGCATGGCGCCCAATGGCGGCGTTGGTGGCGTTATCAATGTCGTGCCCAAGCGCGCGGAAGAGGATCTGACCCGCCTGACAGCCAGCTACGGCTCGACCGCACGCTTCGGCGGCCACTGGGACGTTGCGAGACGCTATGGCGACGGCAAGGAATGGGGCGTACGTGCCAGCGGGAGCCTCCGCGGCGGCGATACACCCATCGACCGCCAATCCGAAACGACGGGTGTCGGATCGCTGGCGCTGGACTATCGGGGCGAACGGTTCAGATCCTGGCTCTATCTGATCGCGCAGACCGATCGGTTCGACGCTCCCTCACGTCCCTTTCTGATGACTCCCGGCCTGCAGGTACCAAAGGCGCCGGACGGCCGGTTGAACGTGACTCAGCCCTGGGAATGGTCACGCATCAACGACCAATCCGCCTTGCTGCGGACCGAGTACGACGTCAGCGATCAGGTCACTCTGTTCGCGGATGTCGGTGGTGCGAAGACCAATGTCGAACGGTTCTTCGGTCTTCCAACGATCGTCAACACGAGCGGCGATACGACCTCTACGCCCCAGTACTTCGGACTCAGCATCGATCGCACCACATATGATGGCGGCCTTCGCGCCCGCTTCGACACCGGCTTCGTCCATCATGCTCTCGCCGTCCAGGCCTCGATCTATCAGGACGCACTGTACCGGCGCCTGACGAATGGCAGTCCGGTCACCTCGAACATCTACAATCCGACCGTCGCGCCGACCCAGTTCGCCAACGAGATCAGCGGCCGTCCGCGGCTCTCGGACAGCGAGCTTACGGGGCTTTCGATTGCCGACACCTTGTCCGTGCTCGACGAGCGCGTCCTGTTGACCCTGGGTGTCCGGCGTCAGGGCATCGAGGCGAACAACTATCTCTCCAACGTCGGGACGCTGAGCTCGTCCTACGACAAGAGTGCGATCACCCCGGTGGTCGGCCTCGTCATCCGACCCGTGGAGAACGTCTCCTTGTACGCCAATTATGTCGAAGGCCTGGCGCGCGGCGACGTGGCTCCCCAGACCGCGTCCAATTTCGGCGAAGTGCTGCAGCCCTACGTCGCGAAACAGTACGAGGCCGGTGTCAAGGTGGAGTTCGGCCGGATAGCAACCACCTTCAGCGCGTTCGAGATATCGAAGGCGAGCGGCGAGCTGTCCGCCGGGCGTTTCGCGGCGACAGGCGAACAACGAGTCCGCGGGCTGGAGTTCAACGTCTACGGCGAGCTCATGCCGGATGTTCGTGTCCTTGGAGGCATCTCACTGTTCGACGGCACCCTGACGAAGACCGCCGTCGCAGCCAATGTTGGCAATACGCCGATCGGCGTTCCGAACATTCAGGCCAATATCGGTGCGGAGTGGGATCTGCCATGGATGAGAGATCTCACCTTGAATGCTGCCGTCATCTACACCGGCAGGCAGTTCGTCGATGCCGCGAACAAGCAGCCGATTCCGGAGTGGACGCGGCTCGATCTCGGCGCCCGTTACACCACGGCGATCAGCGGCAGGAAGACGGTTTTCCGCGCCAAAATCCAGAATGTGACCGGTGAGAGTTACTGGTCCAGTGTGGCGTCGTTCGGAACGTTCTTCCTGGGAGCGCCACGGACATATCTGCTGTCGATGACCGTGGACATGTAAAACACCTCCGGCGGAAGCGCGCCGGCCTGCGGCCATCGATGTCGACGTCGAGAGACGGTCAACTTGGTCGACAGAGTGGATACGCGCTTGCCATCGCAGCATCGCATGCCGCTCCCGCGCTGGTGGGGGAGCTTCGAAAATCCCTGATTAAAATCAATGGGGTGACCTGCCTTTACATGCGCCATCGGCTGCGGGGGCCGAAATGGCGCGGCTCTTGCTCTTGCTAGTATGAGGGTTCTTGATAAACGTCATACTGCGCGATCAGGTGAATGGAGCAAGCGGTGAGGCGGACTTTGCGGGCGGTCGATCCCGGAACGGTGGCGCTGTTCGGGGGGCTGATCGCGGCCAACGTCGCCGCCTGGGCCTGGGCCTTCGCGTTGTTCGGCGACCGGCCGACGGTTCTGGCGACCGCGCTGCTGGCCTGGGTGTTCGGCCTGCGGCACGCTGTCGATGCCGATCACATCGCCGCCATCGACAACGTCGTGCGCAAATTGATGCAGGCGGAAGGCGCGCCGCACAGTGTCGGCCTCTATTTTGCGCTCGGCCATTCCACCGTCGTCGTGATCGCGACCATCTTGCTTGCGCTTGGCGTGGTGAGCTTCGGCGGCGACAGCCTGCTCAAGGAAATCGGCGGCCTCATCGGCACCTCGGTGTCGGCGGTCTTCCTGCTCGTGATCGCGGCCATCAATCTCGTCATCTTCGCCGGCCTGTGGCGGACGTTCCGCGCGGCACGGGAGCAGGGCGTCCACGACGCCGAGGGACTCGAGCGGCTGCTCGCTCATCGCGGCTTCCTCGCGCGACTGCTCGGGCCGCTGTTCCGCCTGGTCACAAAGCCCTGGCACATGTATCCGCTGGGTTTCCTGTTCGGGCTCGGCTTCGACACGGCGACCGAGATCGGCCTGCTAAGCATCTCCGCAACCGAGGCCGCGCGCGGCGCCTCCCTCGCCGACGTGCTGGTCTTCCCCGCGCTGTTCGCGGCGGGTATGGCGCTGGTCGACACGGCCGACTCCGCACTGATGGTCAGCGCCTATCGATGGGCCTTCGTCGATCCCATGCGAAAGCTCTGGTACAACCTCACGATCACCGGCGCCTCCGTGGCGGTCGCGCTGTTCATCGGCGGCATCGAAGCGCTCGGCTTGGCGGCCGACCGGCTCGGCCTGTCCGGGGGCGTGTGGACGCTGGTCGACGGTCTCGACGAATCGCTCGCCAATGTCGGCTTCGCGGTGATCGCGCTGTTTGCGATCGCTTGGCTCGTCTCGGTCGTGCTCTATCGTCGCCTCTTCGAGGGTGGCCGGCGCCGGGACGCGACGAAAGCGCTGGCATGCGCCGATGCGACCGAAGCGGCGTAAGCCCCGTCGTCGCGGCAGCGCCCTGACGGCACTCTCGGCCCTGGTGCTGCTGGCGGATGACGGCTGCGCTTTCGCGCAGGGCAGCAACACCTCGCGCGAACTGCCGCCAATCGAGGTCGGCGGCGGCGAGACGACGACGCGCAAGAAGCCGGTGGCATCGCGCCGTGTCGGCAAGCCGTCTCCCAACGGCCACCGCAATCTTGTGAATCCGGCAGGGACGCAAGCGTCGGATGCGCGCAGCGTCGCATCGGGTGCGAAGGGACAGCCCGGCATGGCCAGCGAGACCACCGTCTCGGGCGAGGAGATCAATGCACGCCCCTTCACGCGGCCGGGCGAAGCGCTCGAGGCGGTGCCGGGTCTCATCGTGACGCAGCATTCCGGCGAGGGCAAAGCCAATCAGTATTTTCTGCGCGGCTACAATCTCGACCATGGGACCGATCTTGCGATCACTGTCGACGGTGTTCCGGTCAACATGCGCACCCACGCGCACGGCCAGGGCTATGCCGATCTCAACTGGTTGATCCCCGAAACCATCGCCGCGGTGGACGTGCGCAAGGGTCCGTACTTCGCCGACGAAGGCGATTTCGCCTCGGTCGGAAGCGTCCACGTCGGACTGATCGACCGCACCAGAGGGCTCGCGCAAGTGAGCGTGGGCAGCTTCGGATACCGCCGCCTGCTCGGCATGGACTCCGCGAAGCTCGGCGACGGCGCGCTGCTCGTGGCCGGCGAGGTCGGGACCTACAACGGCCCGTGGGACAATCCTGACAACGTACGGAAACTCAACGGCCTCGTGCGCTACACCCAGGGCACCTCGACCGACGGCGTCTCCGTCACCGGCATGGCTTACGTCAGCAAATGGAATTCGACCGACCAGGTGCCGCAGCGCGCGATCGCGTCCGGCTTTCTCGATCGCTTCGGCTCGGAAGACCCGAGCGACGGCGGCAACACCAACCGCTTCGCGCTCTCCGGCCGCATCGCGCAGAGTGACGATCTCGGCTCGTGGAAAGCCAATGCCTATGTCGTGAAAAGTCAGCTCGACCTCTTCAACAATTTCACCTACTTCCTCAACGATCCCGTGCTTGGCGACCAGTTCCACCAGCACGATGACCGTCTGATGGCAGGCGCCAACGCTTCGCGCACGCTGAACGGCTCGTTCGCGGGCTTGCCGATGCAGACCACCGTGGGCTTGCAGTCGCGCTATGATGCGATCGATCTCGCGCTGACTAACACCTTCCAGCGCGGCTTCCTCGCCAACATCCGCAGTGACAAGGTTGGGGAGGGCAGCGTCGGCGTCTATGCGGAAAACACGGTGCGCTGGACGGACTGGCTCAGGACGACGGTGGGCTGGCGTGGCGACTATTATTCCGCCGACGTCACCTCGCGGTTCAATGCCAGCAATACCGGCCGTGCTGACGCTGCGCTCAGCAGCCCGAAATTCAGGATGGTGCTCGGTCCGTTCAACCAGACCGAGTTCTTCGTCGGCGCCGGCTATGGCATGCACTCCAACGACGCCCGTGGCGCGACCACGACGGAAGACCCCGGCGATCCCGCGACGAGGCTCACGCCGTCGCCGCTCCTGGTGCGCACCAAGGGTGCGGAGGTCGGCGTGCGCAGCACGATCGTTCCCGGCCTCGACAGCTCGCTCAGCCTCTTCATGCTGGATCAGGATTCCGAAATCCTGTTCTCCGGCGATGCCGGCGACACCTCTGCGACCCGCGCCAGCCGCCGCTACGGCTTCGAATGGACCAATCACTACCGGCCGCGGTCCTGGATCGACATCGATGCCGATCTCGCGATGACCCATGCGCGCTTTCGCGGCTATGACAGCGGGCAGGCGGAGGTCTATGCCTCGCTCGCCGGCTACCCCGAGGCGCAGATCGGCAACGCACCCGGCAACTACATTCCGAACGCGCCGGCGATGGTGGCTTCGGCCGGCATCACGCTCGGCGAAAAGACCGGCTGGTTCGGCACCTTGCGCTGGCGCTATCTGGCGTCGAGTCCACTGACGGAGGACAACGCATTCCGCTCCTCCGCGACCAGCATCTTCAACGGCCGCCTCGGCTATCGCATCGACAATGGCTGGCGCCTTCAGCTCGACGTGCTCAACCTCCTCGACACGAAGGCCAACCAGATCAGCTACGCCTATGGCTCGCTGCTCAAGACCGACACGCTCTACAATCTCTGCACAGCGGGCACCGCGCCGGCTTCAGTCTGTCAGAACGGCGTGATGGACTATGTGCTGCACCCCGTCGAGCCCCTGACGTTCCGCCTCACGATCGCCGGAACGTTTTAGATTCGCTCGGGTCGCGGTGCAACGACGGTCCGTCGCCGGGCCGCCTCTGCGCCCTGGGCCAGGGCATTCGCCTGTACGCGCCGCGTTTCTCGGACGCGAGCCTGCGCCCCCTCTTTCCG
Source organism: Bradyrhizobium sp. MOS003 (assembly GCF_003020125.1). Lineage (GTDB taxonomy): Bacteria > Pseudomonadota > Alphaproteobacteria > Rhizobiales > Xanthobacteraceae > Bradyrhizobium. Next base: position 741,608 of record NZ_PYFW01000003.1, read on the forward strand.
AAAGCTGGAGAAGAGGTCATACGACTGACTTGTCGGTTTTCTGCCTGACGGCGTGACGTACGAGCCGACGGTGCGCCGTCTTGAGCGGCGCGAGGTCGGACCGCCGCGAATGCTATTCATCCGCAGCGGTCAGCTTCCTCATGCCAATTGCAAAAGGGCGGTCAGCGGCAGACGTAGGTCCCGTTGACCAGCACGCGTACGCAGGCCGTGCCCGCCGCCGCTGCGCCGACGGCTGCGGTCCCGACGACCGCGCGCCTGGTGGTCCGGCGTGCCACGCCGGCGACGGATACGGGCGTCAGCGGACGCCCGACCCGCGCGTCCGCTTGGCTGAATGACAGCGATGGTGTCTCGTTGGATGACCAGCCGAACGATACGGACATTCCGACACCGGCCACGATAGCCGCAACCAATAGTTTTCCCAGCATACTAGACGTCATGACGACCTCCATTCTTCTGCGGTTACGGGTCTGATCGGTCCATAACTGGCGGGCGGATCGTTGATCAAGATCAAGGGAATTGAGACAGACCGGCTCGTCCTGGCTCACCCTTTCTGCGGCCGAACGTCGGTGTTTTGCCTGACGGGTCAAACATCTGTTCCGAAGCGGGGCCGTTGGGCCGGCTTTGCCGTTCGAAAAAGCATAGTGCCGCCAACCACCTGGCTACTGTGCATGGGGTTGTTTTTCAGATTTCGTGTTTGGGCAGTAGAGATCGGCTCGGCCCATCAAGGCGAAGTCGTCAGGTCGAAACCCCGAACAGTCTGCGGACCGCCGGCAGCCACTCGCCGGTCATCGTGAACTCGAGCCCGAGGCGTGCGCCACAGGCGATGGCCACCATCGTGACGGGTGCCGAAACTGCGAGCGCCGAAAATGCGCTCAGGCCCTGACCGATGGTGCAGCCCAACGACATGATGCCGCCGATGCCCATCAGCAGCGCGCCGGTCATGTGGCGCTTCAATTCGCGCGCGTCGTCGCAGGCCTCCCAGCGGAAGCCGCGCGCGAGCATCGCGGCGGCAAACGAGCCGGCGACAACGCCGGCAACCGAGCCGATGCCGAAATTGAGCCGCGCGCCGGAGAAGGTGGCGATGTAGAGAATGGCGTCGCCGAGCGGCGCCACGAAGGTGAGCGAAGAGACCCGCGCGGGATCGAACTCGTCGTCGGCAAGCCATCCGGTCGCAAACCAGCCGAACGCGATCGCGGCGCCGACGGCAAGGCCGGAGGCCAGCAGCCGCGGCGACCGGATCAGTCTGCCATCGGCCAGGGCCCAGAAGGCGAGCGCGGCGGAAATTGCCACGACGAGGATCACGCGCATCGCGCTGCCTGCGCCGAGCAGTGAGGTCAAAGTCTGGGTGCTTCCCTCGGGCAGCCGCAACGACAGCGGCTCGATCAGCTTCAGGCGCAGCATGCCGGTGATGCCACGCATGGTCGCGAGCGCCGACAGGCCGAGCACGAGAAAGACAACGATGGCACGGAGATCGCCACCGCCGACGCGCACCAGCGTGCCGAAGCCGCAGGTGCCGACCAGGGCCATGCCGACGCCGAACATCAGCCCGCCAATGATCGCACCGCCAAGGCCGATCGATGCCGTCAGGTAGATCGACCGCGACAGGTCGACGATGCCGAACGCGGCGAGCGCCTGGGTTGCGAGCAGGGCGACTGAAGCGGCCAGCGCAAAGGATTTCAGCCGGCGAAAATCCGATCCGAAGAAGGCGTCCTCGAGCATCGCCAGCGTGCAGAAACGTCCCGCGCGGCCGGCAACGCCGAGCACGGCACCGGCGGCAAGCCCGCATGCAAACGCCATGGTCGAAGGACTGAGCATTCCTCCCGCTTCTTTTTTGGTTCTGTCCGCGGGTAATCTGCGCCGGTGGGGCGCGAAAAGCCAGCGCGGAGAACTACCGGCGGCGCCGGCGCACCGGCTCGCAGAACACGTCGTAGACGGCGGTGAGAATCTTGCGGACGTCCTCGCTCGCGAGACTGTAGTAGATCGTCTTGCCGTCGCGGCGGGTCGTCACCAGCCGATCGAGTCGCAGCCGCGCGAGCTGCTGCGAGACGGTCGATTGTCGCTCGCCGAGGAACTGCTCGAGCTCGGTCACGGATTTCTCGCCCTCGGCCAGGATGCAGAGCAGCAGCAATCGGGACTCGTGCGACAGCGCCTTGAGCATGTCGCTGGCCTCGCGCGCCTTCTCGATCATTTGCTCGAGTTCGGCGGAGCCCTCGATCTCCTTAAGCTTCGGCAACGGCATCGCGTCAAGTTCCTCTCAGCAAACTCCGCAAGAGCGGTCACGACCCCTTGGGTTCCGATCCCGCATTTGACAGGATTCGGTCCAACAGGCCGAAGAAGAAGGCATCCCCGGGATAGCCGCGAATGCGCCCGATCTCACGGCCCTCTTGTACCACGACGAAGGTCGGCGTGAAGGGACCCGGATCGATCCCGGCGAGGTCGGCGGGACGGGGGCTGTTCAGGTCGACCCGGCGCAACGGTGCAGCCCGGCTTTCGTCGGTCTTGCCGTAGATCGGCGCGATCTCGGCGTTGAAGCGTGCGCACCAGGCGCAGCCGGGCCGCTCGAACATGATGAGCTCCGCGGCGCGCGATGTCGTCGCGGGCAGCGCGAGCCCGACGGCGAGAGCGAGCAAAACGGCGATTCTGGTCATGCTGCGTAATCGGGCCTTTGCGGGCTTGATTGGCGGACTTGCTTTCCAACCGTCCTTGACGCGTTATATCATTAAATTCGTATATGTGCTAGGGATGGGGCGGAAATGACCTTGGATGTCACGCTTGGTGCGGCCTTTGTCGCGGGCCTGTTGTCGTTTCTGTCGCCCTGCATCCTGCCTCTGGTGCCGCCCTTCCTGTGCTATATGGCCGGTGTATCGGTCACGGATCTGTCCGACGACCGGCCGGATCTGCGGCCGCGGATCCTGATCGCCGCTCTGGCCTTCGTGGCGGGCTTTTCGCTGGTGTTCGTCGCGCTCGGCTCGACCGCATCGATCGCGGGACGCTTCATCTCCGCACATCTGTCGACGCTCGGCATCGTCGCCGGCGGGCTGATCATCGTGATGGGCCTGCATTTTCTGGGGTTGCTCAGGATTCCGCTGCTCTATCGAAGCGCGACCGTGCAGGTCGACAACCGGCCTGCCGGCGTGGCAGGGGCCTTCGTCATGGGCTTGGCTTTTGCGTTCGGCTGGACGCCCTGCGCGGGTCCGATCCTCGCTGCCGTTCTGCTGATGGCGGGCTCGGAGGAAACGACCGGGCGAGGGGCGCTGCTGCTGCTGGCCTATTCGGTCGGGACCGGCATTCCTTTCCTGATCGCGGCGGCTTTCACCGGCCGCTTTATCGCCGCGCTCGGTCGCGTCCGACGGCATCTCGGTCTGATCGAGAAGACGATGGGCGTTTTCCTGGTCGCGACCGGCCTGATGTTCCTGACCGGATTGATGCCCGCGGTCTCGGAATGGCTACTCGAGCATTTTCCTGGACTGACCAGTATCGGCTGAGGCTAGCCGTAGCGAAAGTCGAGCAACTGGGCGAAGGACTGCAGCTCGATCAGGTAACGATGCACCAGGGGGCCGTCGCCCGCCATCGCGGCATGAGCGATCTCGCTGCTGCTGGCGATCGCACCATCGATCACGCGGCGGAATTCGCCCTGGGCGGCGATCTCGCCATTTGCCCATTCGTTACAGCGCACGAGCCGATCGCGGAACGCGCCTGCGGCGGAAACGGTTTCCTCGGCGTTCGCCGGCGCCGGCTGTTCGCCGTATCTGATGGTCGCGACACGCAACGCTTCCATGGCGGGCGCGATCTCGAAGATGCAATCGCCGAGATCATAGAGCCCCGCGTGACGTCTGCGCGCGTGAACAGCCTGCCGAAGCGCGAGCAACTCGCGGCCGGCGGCGAAAGTGTCGCCTCGCTCCAGCGCGACCGTCGCCGCGGTCAGTCGTTCTTGACCCCAGTCGAAAAATCCCGGCCATTCCGCCCGCTCGGCGGGCAGGGCAACGGACGCGTTGGGAGCAAGCTGTTTCCACCGGACCACCGCTTCGTCGGTCTCGAGCTGTGCCAGCGCGACGTTCCCGGTGCGCGCATAGCTCGCGGCCGTGCGCAGATTGGCCATGATCGGCGCCATCGCCGATGCGACATCCGCAGGCCTCTCGGCCTCCGCGCCGAGCGCGAGCGTGGTCGAGGCCAGCCACGCTAGCAGCGCGATGGTGCAGCGCAAGATCGGATCTCCTTGTCACATTCGAGTATTCGAATATCATAATGAAAATGAGCAACGCGCAAGATCTTCCGACGCACGAAATCCCTACGTCGCTTCCGGGGCTGACACGCCGCGGCCTCCTGGCATTCGCGGCAAGCGCGGCTTTGGCCGGCCGTCGCGCTGCGGCGGCCGAGCCCACGGTCGGAGAAGATGGGCTCTATCACGAGCCCTGGTTTCTGCAGAGTTTCCTCGATCTGCGCGAGGACCTGGAGAGCGCGGCAGCCGGCGGCAAGCGCCTCGCTATCATGTGGGAGCTGCGGGGCTGCCCCTATTGCCGCGAGACGCATCTGGTCAACTTCGCCGATGCCGGCATCGCGAGCTATATACGCGACAATTTCGAGGTGTTGCAGCTCAATCTGATCGGTTCGCGCAAGGTGACGGACTTCGATCGCCAGGAACTATCAGAGAAAGAGCTCGCCCAGAAATACGGGATCCGGTTCACGCCGACCTTTCAGTTCTTTCCGCCATCGCCTGATGGTCTCGACGCAAAGGACGCGATGGTGCGCGAAGTGGCCCGCGCCCCGGGTTATCTCAAGCCGCCGCACTTCTTGGCGATGTTTCGCTTCGTGCGGGAGCGCGCTTATGAGCGCGGCTCGTTCCGGGATTTTCTGGCCGCGAACGGCTGACCGGAGGCGTGTTTCGAATTTCGCTTGACGGCGCCGATCACATGAACATATCTTAATAAGTGAATTTGATGGATCGTGAGTCCATCGTGATTGGAAGCGGGCGTCACCCCGCATAAGGGTAGGGAACATGCGGCGCTCGCTTATGGCTGCGTTTGCACTTTGTCTGGCGGCCGGAAGCGCCCTGGCGCAAGAGGGCGTCAAGGAGCCGATCCGGCTCGATGTCGTCGACGATTCCTTGCCGAAATCCCTGACCGGCGCGCCGGGCAATGCCGCCGCCGGCAAGAAGGTGTTTCTGACGCGCACGCTCGGCAACTGCCTGGCCTGCCACCAGGTCACCAGCCTGAAGTCCGAGGAATTTCACGGCGAGTTCGGTCCGTCGCTCGACGGCGTCGCCGGCCGCTACACCGAGGCGCAGCTTCGCCTCATCGTTGCCGATCCCAAGCGCATCTTCACCGACACTGTCATGCCGGCGTTCTTCAAGAACGACGGCTTGAGCCGGGTGCGCCCGGAGTTCGTCGGCAAGTCAATTCTGACGGCCACGCAGGTCGAGGACGTGGTCGCCTATCTCAAGACGCTGAACTGACGGCGAGGAGGATCAAGGAATGAAAGCCATCAATCGACGGCAGGCATTTGCGCTCGGGGGCGGCTTCGTCATGCTGACCCTGATGCCCATGGCGGCCGATGCCGAAGTGACGGGCGACGCGGCGAAATGGATTGAGACGTTCACCGGCGGCAAGCTACCAGTCAAGGGCAAGATCTCGCTCGACCTGCCGGAGATCGCGGAGAACGGCAACACCGTGCCGCTGTCGGTCAATATCGAGAGCCCGATGACCGCCGACTCCTATGTCAAGGAAGTCATGATTCTCGCCGACGGAAATCCGAACGCGGGTGTCGCGACGCTGATGTTCACGCCGCTCTCGGGCAAGGCGGAAGCATCGATCCGGATCCGGCTCGCCACCACGCAGAACGTGGTTGCGGTCGCGAAGATGAGTGACGGGTCGCTGTTCACGGAGCAGAAGACCGTCAAGGTCACAATCGGCGGCTGCGGCGGCTAAAGCTAAAGGAGACGGACGATGGCAGAGAAACCGCGCCTCAAGCTTCCCAAGGAAGCGGCCAAGGGCGAAATCATCCAGATCAAGACCCTGGTCTCGCATGTCATGGAGTCGGGCCAGCGCAAGGACGCGCAGGGCAAGCCGATACCGCGCAAGATCATCAACAAGTTCACCTGCGAGTTCAACGGCAAGCCGGTCTTCAGCTGCGCGCTGGAGCCCGCGATCTCGGCCAACCCCTACATCCAGTTCGACGCGAGGATCGACGAAGCCGGGACGTTCAAGTTCGCCTGGACCGACGACGACGGCTCGGTGATCACGGCCGAAGAGAAGATCGCGCTCAAGGCGTAGTGCCGTAGAGCTTCGAGGGAGAGGGCGGATGCTGTCGCGCTATATTGGACTAGCTGTCGCGATCGCCGCGGCCGCATCGGTGGCGACGTGTGCCTCCGCGCAGGAGGCCGAACGCAAGGGCATCCCGGCGCCTCCCGGACACGTCTTCAAGACCATCATCTCCGGCTACCAGTTCCGCAGCAAGGAAACGCGGGCCCTCCAGGACGACGACCTGGAGAACCCCGGATTCCTCGCTGTAGAGCGCGCGGCGGATGCCTGGAAGAAGGTCGAGGGCAGCGAAGGCAAGTCCTGCATGAGCTGCCACGGCGAAGCCGAGACCAGCATGAAGGGCGTCGGCGCGGCGATGCCGAAATGGGACGACAAGCTCAAGAAGCCGGTCAATCTCGAACAGCACATCAACAACTGCCGCAGCGAGCACATGAAGGCGGAGCCCTGGAAATTCAAATCCAGGGAGCTGACCGACATGACCACTTTCGTGCGATACCAATCGCACGGCATGCCGGTGGCGGTGCAGACCGACGGGCCGATGTCGCCGTGGTTCGAGCGCGGCAAACAGACCTACTACACGCGCTATGGACAGCTCGATCTCGCCTGCGCGTCCTGCCACGAGCGCAACAACGGCAAGTTCATGCGTGCGGACTTCCTGAGTCAGGGGCAGACCAACGGCTTCCCGACCTATCGGCTGCGCGACCAGCGCCTGGTGCCGCTGCATGAGCGGTTCGAAGGCTGCATGTTCGACGTGCGCGCTGAGCCGTTCAAGCCGCTCTCGGACGAGTTCCTTGCGCTCGAGCTTTATGTCGCCTGGCGCGGCATCGGCTTGCCCGTCGAGACGCCGTCGGTGCGCAACTGAAACGATGAACTTGCAGGAGTATTGCGCATGATCTCTCGCCGCGAGTTCATTCAGGTTGCGGCGGCAACGGCGGCACTCTCGACCGGGGTCGGCTCCGGTCTGACCCGGGCGGTCGCCCAGCAGCGCCTGACCGAGAAGGAGTTGCTGGCGTTCGAGCCGCTCGGCAACGTCACGCTGGTGCACGTGACCGATATCCACGGCCAGCTGATGCCGCTCTATTTCCGTGAACCCTCGACCAATCTCGGCGTCGGCGAGGCCAAGGGCCTGCCGCCGCACGTCACCGGCAAGGAGTTTCTCGCCCGTTTCGGCATCGCGCCCGGCTCATCCGCGGCCTATGCGCTGACCTCGGAGGATTTCGAGGCGCTTGCCAAGAGCTACGGCCGGATCGGCGGACTCGACCGTGCCGCGACCGTGATCAAGGCGATCCGCGCCGAGCGCGGCGACAAGGTCGCGCTGCTCGACGGCGGCGACACCTGGCAGGGCTCATGGTCCTCGCTGAAAACGCGCGGCCAGGATATGATCGACTGCATGGCCTTGCTCAAGCCCGATGCCATGACCGGCCATTGGGAGTTCACTTATGGCACCGAGCGCGTCAAGCAGGCGATCGACGGGCTCGGCTTTCCCTTCCTCGGCCTCAACATCCGCGACACCGAGTGGAACGAGGCAGCCTTCGACGCCTCGACCATGATCGAGCGCGGCGGCGTCAAGATCGCAGTGCTCGGCCAGGCGTTCCCCTATACGCCGGTCGCCAATCCGCGCTGGATGATTCCGAACTGGTCGTTCGGGGTGCGCGAGGAGGACGTCCAGGCCCAGGTCGACAAGGCGCGCAAGGGCGGTGCGCAACTGGTCGTGCTGCTGTCCCACAATGGCTTCGACGTCGATCGCAAGCTCGCGAGCCGCGTCAAGGGCATCGACGTCATCCTGACCGGACATACCCATGACGCGCTGCCCGAGGCGGTGAAGGTCGGCAAGACCCTGCTGATCGCATCGGGGTCATCAGGCAAGTTCGTCTCGCGACTCGATCTCGACGTCCGCGACGGCGAGGTCAAGGCTTACAGGTACAAGCTGATTCCGCTGTTCTCCGACGTGATCACGGCGGACGCCGAGATGGCTGCGAAGATCGCCGAGGTGCGTAAGCCCTTCGCATCCGAGCTCGCCAAGGTGCTGGGCAAGACGGATTCGCTGCTCTATCGGCGCGGCAATTTCAACGGCACGTTCGACGATCTGATCTGCCAGGCGCTGCTGCAGGAACGTGACGCCGAGATCGCGCTCTCACCCGGTTTCCGCTGGGGCACCAGCGTGCTGCCGGGGCAGGACATCACCTTCGAGGACGTCACCAACGCGACCGCGATCACCTATCCGGCGGTCTACCGCATGGGCATGACGGGCGCGCGGCTGAAGGAGATTATCGAGGACGTCGCCGACAATCTCTTCAACATCGATCCCTACTACCAGCAGGGTGGCGACATGGTGCGGATCGGCGGACTGTCTTACGCGATCGACGTCACCAAGCCGCAGGGGCAGCGCATCTCCGACATGCAGGTTCTCAAGACCGGCACGCCCATCGATCCCGGCAGGGAATACCAGGTTGCCGGCTGGGCCAGCGTCAACGAAGGAACCGAAGGGCCGCCGATCTGGGACGTCGTCGCAAACTATTTGACGCGACAGAAAACCGTTCGGCTCGAGCCCAACAGGGCCGTCAAAGTTACCGGAGCGTAAGAAGCGATGTCGAACACAGACAGCCAATCCCGTCGCAGCTTCCTGGCCACCGGCGCCGGCGTCGCGGCCGCGATGCTGGCAAGACCGGCAGCCGCCGGCGGAAATCCCGCCAACCAGCCGCCTAATGTGCCCGAGTGGACGAAGTCGCTCGGCGAGGGCGTCGCCGTTCGCCCCTACGGCAAGCCGTCGAAATTCGAGAAGGACGTCGTGCGGCGCGATGTCGAATGGCTGACCGCTTCGCGCGAATCCTCGGTGAGCTTCACGCCGCTGCATGAGCTCGAAGGCATCATTACCCCGAACGGGCTCTGCTTCGAACGGCATCACGGCGGCATCGCCGAGGTCGATCCGGCTGATCACCGCCTGATGATCCATGGGCTGGTCGAGCGTCCGCTCATTCTCACGCTGGAGGAGCTGAAGCGCTATCCGCGCGTCAATCGGATCCATTTCATGGAATGCGCGGCGAATTCGGGCATGGAATGGCGCGGCGCCCAGCTCAATGGCTGCCAGTTCACTCACGGCATGATCCACTGCGTGCAGTATACCGGCGTCTCGCTGCGCACGCTTCTGGAAGAAGCCGGCGTCAAGACAAACGGCAAGTGGCTGCTGGTCGAAGGCGCCGATGCGGCCGCGATGGATCGGAGCCTGCCGATCGAGAAGGCGCTCGACGACTGCATCATCGCCTACAAGATGAATGGCGAAGCGCTCTATCCCGAGCAGGGCTATCCGATGCGGCTCGTGGTGCCGGGCTGGCAGGGCAATCTCTGGGTCAAGTGGCTGCGCCGCATCAAGGTCGGCGACCAGCCCTGGCACACCCGCGAGGAGACGTCGAAATACACGGACCTCATGCCGAACGGCAAGGCGCGCCGCTTCACCTGGTCGATGGACGCCAAGTCCGTGATCACGAGCCCGAGCCCGCAGGCGCCGATCAGGCACGGCAAAGGCTTTACCATCGTCTCGGGTCTTGCCTGGAGCGGCAACGGCAAGGTCAAGCGCGTGGACGTCTCGCTCGACGGCGGCCGCAACTGGTGGCCGGCACGGCTCGACGGGCCCGTGCTCGACAAGGCGCTGACCCGCTTCTACTACGAGTTCGACTGGAACGGCGAGCCGCTGCTGCTGCAATCGCGCGTGCAGGACGAGACCGGCTACGTGCAGCCGAGCAAGGCCGAGCTGCGCAAGATCCGCGGGGTCAACTCCATCTATCACAACAATGGCATCCAGACCTGGCATGTGCAGGCCAATGGTGAGGTCGAGAATGTCGAAGTCGCTTAAGCTCATTGCCGTGGCACTGACGGCCTGCGCGCTGGCCGCGCCAACGCTCGCGCAGCAGAAGGCCGACACCAGGGGCGGCTCGCGCTATCACATCGGCCGCGCGCCGACCGCGGACGAGATCCGCGGCTGGGACATCGACGTGCGCCCGGACGGGCAGGGCCTGCCGGAAGGCAAGGGCACGGTTGCGCAGGGCGAAAAGCTGTTCATGGACAATTGCGCGAGCTGCCACGGCGAGTTCGGCGAGGGCAACGGCCGCTGGCCGGTGCTGGCCGGCGGCAAGGGCTCGCTGACATCGGACAATCCGGTCAAGACGGTGGGCTCCTACTGGCCTTATGCGTCCACCGTGTTCGACTACGTCAGGCACGCCATGCCCTATGGCAATACGGGGTCGTTGTCGGTCGATGAATATTACGCCTTGGTCGCCTACGTCCTGTATCTGAACGACGTCGTCACCGATCAGAACTTCGAGCTCAACAAAAAGACCCTCGCCGCGATCAAGATGCCGAACGAGCAGGGCTTCGTGATGGACGACCGCGCCACCAGCGAGAAGTCGTTCTGGCAGAAAGACCCCTGCATGAAGGATTGCATCGCCCCGGTGAAGATCACCGGGCGCGCTGCCGCCATCGACGTCACGCCTGAGGACGGCAAGGAGAAGAAGTCGCGGGGCGTGGAGTGAGAGGTGGCCGGGCGAGCCGCCGCACGCTGCTGCGCGCGGCTCTCGCGGCCGGCCTGCTCGTCCCCTTACATCCGGCTCTGGCCCGGGGGGCGGAACCTCACCGGCTCGCGCTGCAGATCAGCGACGACGACCCGGTCAAGATGCGCGCCGTTCTCGATGTCGCCGCCAACGTCTCGCGGCATTATTCCGGGCAGGGCGAGGAGGTCGAAATCGTGGTCGTTGCCTTCAACGGCGGCCTCGACATGCTGCTTGCGGACCGCTCGCCGGTGAAGGAGCGCCTGGTGAATTTCCTGAAGTCGATGCCCAATGTGAGCTTCATCGCCTGCGGCAACACGCTGGAGACGCTGGCGGCGAAGGAGGACAGGCGGCCGCTGCTGATCGAGGGCGTCAGCGTCACCCAGGTCGGGGTTGCCGCGCTGATGGATTTGGCGGAGAAGAACTGGACGATTGTCCGGCCATAGGGAGAGAGCCAACGATGCGATGGTTGCTGGGATTGGCCATCTTGTTCGCGTTCGCAGAGTCCGGATATGCGGCCGAGCAGGAGCTCGAACTATCGGTCGACAGCCGCACCACACTCGCAACGCTGCGCACACCCGCCACGATGGCACTGGACACGCCGCTCGTCGTGATGACCCATGGCACGCTCGCGCACAAGGACATGGAGGTCATTCAGGGTGTGGCCAAGGCGCTGGAGCAGCGCGGCATCGCTTCGCTTGCGCACACGCTCTCGCTCGGGCTCGATCGCCGCAAGGGCATGTATGACTGCGCTGTGCGGCATGACTATGCCATCGAGGATGTAGTTGCGGAGATCGCCGCCTGGGTCGCGCGGGCGAAGGGCATGTCCCGGCTCGTCTTCGCGTTCGGCCATTCGCGCGGCGGCAACCAGGTCGCGCGGTATCTCGCAGCGAGTGAAACCCCGCCGGTGGCGGGCGCGGTGCTGCTGGCGCCGGTGACCGCAAAAGCCGAGGCGGACTTGCGCGCCTCCTACGCCCAGACCTATGGCAAGCCGCTGGCGCCGTTTCTGGAGCAGGCGACGAAGGCGGTCGCGGCGGGCGGCGGCGGGGAGTGGATGGACGTGCCGGGCTTTGTCTATTGCCGCAATGCCGTGGTCACGGCCCGGAGCTTTGCGTCATTCTACGGTCCCGATGCCGGCCAGGACACGGCCGCGCTCGTGGCGCGCGTGAAGCTGCCGGTGCTGGTGCTCGCCGCGACCAAGGATACCGTCGTGCCCGACGTTGCAGACGCCTTCGCTTCGCTTGCGGGTTCGAGCGGGGGCAGAGTCCAGCTGGAGACGATCGAGGATGCCGATCATTTCTTCCGCGACCTGTTCGCGGAAGACGTCGCCGACCGCATCGCCGAATTCATCAAGCAGACACGGTAGGAGGGGGACCATGCAGCGTCGATCCATGCTTCGCGCGAGCCTTGCCGGACTATTTGGTGCCTTCGCGGTGCGCCAGGCGTCCGCGGCGACGGAAGCGCCCGCGCGACAGCGCGTCGTCTATCATCTCGCCGATGCCGATCGCGTCGTCTTCGTTCTGGGCAATCTGCAGAACCACGTCGACGGCGTCGGCGGACCTGGGAAGGCTGATATCAGGCTGGTGGTGCACGGGCCGGCGCTGCGAGCCTTCCACGCGCTCGCGGCACAGGATCACACCGTTGCGATGATGACGAAGCTCGTCGACGCCGGCGTTGGTTTCGACGCCTGCGCCAACACGATGAAGGCGCAGGGCGTCAAGCTGGACGACCTCACGCCCGGCTTCCTGGTGGCCGAGAAGGGCGGCGTGGTGCGGCTCGCCGAGCTGCAACAGCAGGGATATGCCTATCTGCGGCCGTGAGGCCGCTCCGCTCGGGCATCCTCTGGTGTCGAGCTTTGATCTGGCTCATGGGACGCGACGGCCCAATCGCTAGAATTGCATGCTCGCAGCAACAGCCGAGGCGGACGTGCTGACGTCGATCATCGATCTCTTGGGTGAAGACCGGCTGTCTTGGCTCGGCGGCCTTCTGGTCGGAGGCCTGTTCGGGTTCTTCGCCCAGCGCAGCCGCTTCTGTCTGCGTGCCGCGGCGGTCGAATTCTCCCGCGGCGAGGGCGGGCCGCGCCTTGCGGTCTGGCTCCTGACCTTTGCCGCGGCGCTGGTAGGCACGCAAGGCTTGGTCGCGCTCGGCTGGCTCGACGTATCCGAGGCGCGTCAGCTCGCGCAGCAGGGCAGCATCTCGGGCGCGCTGCTCGGCGGCGTCATGTTCGGTTGCGGGATGATCCTGGCGCGCGGCTGCGCCAGCCGCTTGCTGGTGCTCTCGGCCAATGGCAATCTGCGGGCATTATTGTCGGGGCTGGTGTTTGCGGTGACCGCGCAGGCCTCCTATCGCGGCCTGCTGTCGCCCGCGCGCGAATGGGTGACCAATCTGTGGCTGGTCGATGGCGGCCCGTCGCGCGACATCATGGCCATGTTCGGTGCCGGCACGTCCGAGAAGCTTGCCTTCGGAGCGGTGTGGCTGATTGCGGGGCTGTCCTTTGCCTTTCGCAGCCGGTTGCCGCGCCGGCTGATCCTTGCTGCGCTCGCAGCCGGAACGGCCGTCGTCGCCGGCTGGCTGTTCACCTACCAGCTGTCGCAAGCTTCGTTCGCGCCGGTGACGTTGAAGAGCCTCACCTTCAGCGGACCGTCGGCCGAATTGCTGATGCTGGTGCTCAACAGCGCGCAGCTCCGGCTCGGCTTCGATCTCGGCATCGTCCCCGGCGTATTTCTCGGCTCGTTTCTCGCCGCGGCGCGTGCGCACGAGCTGAAGCTCGAGGGATTTTCGGATGGGCTTGGCATGCGGCGCTACCTGCTCGGCGCCGTTCTGATGGGGTTCGGCGCGATGCTCGCCGGCGGCTGCGCGGTTGGCGCCGGCGTGACCGGTGCCTCGGTCTTCGCACTCACCGCTTGGCTCGTGCTCGGCGGCATGTGGCTGGGGGCGGGAATCACGGATCTGCTCGTCGATCGCGCCGGCATGCCGCAGCAGACGACGAGCTTGCCGGCAGCGAGCGGGTGAATCAGCCTTGTCGCATTGCTAAATTAGTCGGCGTGTTCCTGATCTATTTGATCTGGGCGGTCGTGATCCCAGAGACCAAGGGAAACTTCCGCTGAACTCAATCGGCGCGGCTGCACCTGCGGCCGCGCCGGCCGCTACCCCGCCAGAAACCCGCCATCCACCGCGACCACCGTTCCGGTGGCGTATTGCGAGGCCGGCATGCAGAGGAAGGCAACGGCACCGGTGATGTCCTCGGGTTGCCCCCAGCGCTTGAACGCGGTGCGGTCGGCGATGCGCTGATAATGGGCCTGGTCGGCGCGGCCGGCGGCATTGATGGCGGTTTCGACGTAACCGGGCGCCACGGCGTTGACGCGGATGCCGTCTTCGGCCCACGCCAGGGCCAGCGCCTTGGTCAGCATCACGACGCCGCCTTTGCTGGCGCAATAGGCCGGAATCCGTGGCAGTGCCAGGGTGGCATTCATCGAGGCGATGTTGACGATCGAGCCGTTCATCTTCGCCAGCTGCGAGCGGAACGCCATGCAGGTCCGAAACGTGCCCGTGAGATTGACGTCGAGCACTTTCATGAAGGTCTCGATCTCGTATTCCTTGTCCCGCGCCAGGATGCCGGCGCAATTGATCAGCGCATCGACGCGTTGGTGTTGCCCGGCGAGTGACGCGACGGCTTCATCGCTCGTGACATCGAGCGTCGTGAGCGCAAGCCCAGTGCGCGGCTTGAGCAGGGAGCGTGCGAGATCGGCATCATTGACGCCTGTGGCGGTCACCGTCGCTCCGAGATCGCAGAACTGGTTGCTGATCGCGGCGCCGATGTCGCCGGCACCGCCGACCACGACGGCATGAAAGCCGGGGGTGAGGGAAAAGCTGGCACTCATTGGGGAATCTCACTTCAGGATTGCGGGAGGCGGAGCCGTCGATTCCCGGACCACCAGCGAGAAATCGACCTCGCGATGCATGATGGTCTGCTCGCCGGCGAGGTTGCGCACCAGATATTCTCCGGCACGCTGCCAGGTCTCGTCGGTTGGGACGTGGATCGTGGTCAGGCTCGGTCGCAAATGGCGGCTCCAGTCGAGGTCGTCGAAGCCGACGACCGACAGGTCGCGCGGCACGGAAAAGCCGCTGCGCTCCGCTTCCAGCAGGACGCCATAGGCGATGACGTCGTTGCCGCAGACCACTGCCGTCGGGCGGTCCCTGAGATTGAGGAGATGGCGAGCCGCTTCGCGCGCGTCATCCAGGGTGTAGGGCACCTCGACATGCCATTCCGGAGGCAGTTCCAGGCCGTTCTCCGCGAGGGCGCGGCGAAAGCCGGCGACTCTAGCGCCGGCGCGGTCGTTGTTGCGCTGGAGCGCGGAAACGATTCCGATCTTGCGATGGCCGAGTTCGATGACATGCGCGGCCGCTCGATGGGCGGCGGCTTCGTTGTTGGTGCCGACGCAAGGGTAGGGCCGGTCGGGCTGATAGATCCCGACATTGATGAAAGGCACCGCATTGTCCGCGAGCAGCTTGCGCAAGCCTTCGTGATGGCAGTCGCCCCGCAGCACGAGGCCATCGACCCCGCGGCCGATCAGGTTGCGGGCCTGTTGCAGCTCGACGTCGAGATCGTATCCGCTCGTGGTGAGAAACAGCATGTAGCCCACCGAAGACAGGTATTTCTGCAGCGAAGCGATGCCGCGTGCGAACATCGTGTTGTCGATTGTCGGCACGATCGCGCCCAGCGTACGCGACCGCCGCGATGACAGAATGCGGGCCGGCGCGTGCGGGATGTAACCGACGGCGTCGATGGCCTGCGCGATGCGCGCACGCAGGGACGGGCTCACCGCATCCGGATTGTTCAGCGCACGAGAGACCGACGCCGTCGAAACGCCGGCTCGCGCCGCGACGGCGCGGATGCCTCGCTTCGTCAATTTGGCGGACGACCCGTTCATAATGTAACGTTACAATCTCGTCTCAAGCCTGCAACAAGGGAACTGCCTGCGATATTGCCGCATAAAAGCTAGATTGTCCATCGCTTGACAGAGGTGTCGTGGTGTTTAGTATGTAACCGTTTTCATAAGGTGCCGACAGCATAAGGCGCCAGCGGGAGGAGAGTTCGATGAAGGCCAAGATGCTCGCGACGCGCGTCGCGTTGCCCGTTCTTGCGATTGCCGCCGTCAGCGCGCAGGCGCACGCGGCCGATTTCGATTGGATGAAATTCAAGGGCAAGACGGTCACCTTTCTCGCCAACAACAATCCGGTCTCGCAGGCGCTGCTGACCTACAAGGCCGATTTCGAGAAGCTGACCGGCATGACTCTCAAGGTCGATGGCTACCAGGAACAGCAGATGCGCCAGCGTCTGGTCACGGTCATGAATGCGAACAGCGACGAGGTCGATGTCTACATGACGCTGCCGTCGCGCGAAGGCGAGCAATTTGCCGCCGCCGGCTGGTATGCCGATCTCACCGCAATGGCCAAGAACGACGTCGCCAAGGATTACGATTCTGCCGGCCTGAGCCAGGCGCTGCTGAAGGCGGCGACTTTCGGCGGCAAGCTGACCAGCATGCCGATGAACCTCGAAGGTCCGATCTTCTATTACCGCACCGATATCTTCAAGAAGTGCGGCCTCGAGGCGCCGAAGACGATCAAGGACGTCGAGGCTGCGGCCGAGAAGATCAAGACCTGCGACAGCTCCGTGACGCCGTTCGTCTCGCGCGGCCTCAAGCCCGCGGTCGCCTACACTTTCAGCAACATGCTGCACAATATCGGCGGCACCTACATCGCCAACGGCAAGTCGAATCTCTGCTCGGCCAAGGGCAAGGAGGCGCTCGATACCTATAGCCGCCTGCTGCGCGATTTCGGTCCGCCCGGTGTCGTCAATTACAGCTTTCAGCAGATCTCCGCGCTCTATCGCAGCGGCCGTGCCGCGATGGCGTTCGAATCCTCCAACGAGCTGCGTACCGTCATGGACGGCGGTGCGCGCCTCAAGGACACCGGCCTGTTGCCGTTCCCGGCGGGCGAGGCCGGCCAGGTGCCGACCACGATCGGCTGGGGCATGGCGGTGTCCTCGCACAGCAAGCAGCCGGATGCCGCCTGGTATTTCGTGCAGTGGGCGACCAGCCCGGAAGTGCAGAAGAAGATGGCCCTCCAGGGTATCGCGCCGCCGCGCCCGTCCGTTGCGAACGATCCCGAATATCGCAAGTGGATCGACGAAGAGCCGGTCCGCAAGGAATGGCAGGCCGCGCTCGACGTGCTCGCCACCAAGGGCTCGTCCGAGGTCGGCTATCCCATCGTCGCCAATCCGCAGTCGCGCGAATTCATCGGGCAGGCGGTGCAGGATCTGATCCTGAAGCAAAAGCCGATCGACCAGGCCTGCGCGGATGCCGACAAGGCGCTGGACGCGCTGATCGCGCTGAACTGACCGCCCGGTGCCGGCTGGCTCGCTGCCGGCCGGCATCTCACCCGATCGAGGACAGGAATACATGTCTGATACGGCTGCGCCACTCACGCAGGACCGGCGGAAGCTGGAGATGGCGGCGCTCTCGGCGCCGGCCGTGTTCTTCACGGTCGCGATGATCGCGTTTCCGGTCGTCTATACGATCTGGCTCGGCTTTCAGACGTTCTCCTCGACCGGCAAACAATCCTTCGCGGGCCTCGCCAATTATTCGAAGCTGATCTCCGATTACGAATTCTGGCACGGGCTGTGGATCACCATTGCGCTGTTCGTGCTGTCGCTGGTGCTGCAACTCGTCTTCGGTGTCTGGCTCGCACTGGTGCTGTTCAATGCCAAGCGCCTGCCGGGCATCGTGCGCTCGCTGTTCATCTCGCCCTTCATGATGCCGCCTGTCGTGGCGGGCATGATGTGGCTGGTGATCCTCGATCCGTCGCTGGGGGCCGCCAACTATATCCTGCAATCGTTCGGCTTGCCGCCCTCGGACTGGCTGGCTTCGCCGACATGGGTGATTCCGACCGTGGCGCTGATCGACAGCTGGCAATGGACGCCCTATGTCGCCTTGATCGTGCTGGGTGGACTGCAGTCGCTGCCGCCGAGCGTCTATGAGGCCGCGCAGATCGACGGTGCATCTCCGTTCAAGACGTTCCAGCGCATCACGCTGCCGCTGCTGCTGCCGACCATCGTCACTGCAGCCATCTTGCGCAGCGTCGATCTCCTGCGCTTCTTCGACATCATCTACATCACGACCCAGGGCGGCCCCGGCAACGCCTCGAATACGCTCAATATCTACGGCTTCCGGGTCGGATTCGAATTCTTCAACATCGGCTATGCCAGCGCTTTGATGCTGACGCTGACCGCGATCGTGTTCGGCGCCGTGCTCGCCTTCAACCGGCTGCGCGGCGCAGTGGCTTGGTGATGTCATGAACGGTGCCGCCAACACCGACCGCTGGATCCGCTGGCTCAACACGGTGCAGCTCGTGATCGCCGGTGTGCTCATCATGGCGCCGACGGTCTGGATGGTGCTGTCCTCGTTCAAGCCGTCCTTCGAGGTCACTGCCTATCCGCCCACGCTGGTCTTCTCGCCCACGCTGGAGAACTACGCGGAGTTGACAAGGACGACGCCGTTCCTGAGCTATGCGCTCAACAGCCTGATTGTCACTGTCGGCTCAACCGCGCTGGGGCTGCTGTTCGGGATTCCCGCCGCCTTCGCCGTGTCCTGGACGCGGATCACGTGGCCGGCGATCCTGACGCTCGCGGCGCGCATGGCGCCGGGTACGCTCTTCCTGCTGCCGTGGTACGTGATGTTCCGGCAGATCGGCATGATCGGCTCCTACACCGCGCTGATTCTCAGCCACGCCGTCATCACGCTCCCGATCGTGATCTGGGTGCTGCTGCCGTCGTTCGATGCCATTCCACGCAGCGTGTTCGAGGCGGCACAGGTGGATGGATGCAGCGTCACACGCATCCTCTGGCGCATCGCGATGCCGCTGGTGGCGTCAGGCATCGCCGTGTCGGCGATCCTCGCCTTCGTGTTTTCGTGGAATTACTTCCTGTTTGCGCTGGTGCTCTCCAATGGTGACACCAAGACGCTGATCGCGGCCGCCTTCAACTTCATCGGCGAAGGCTCCACGCAATGGGGCGCCCTCATGGCGGCTGCGACGCTGATCGCGTTGCCGCCGCTGGTGCTGGCTGCCCTGGTTCAGCGCTGGCTGGTGTCCGGGCTGACGCTCGGTGCGGTGAAAGGCTAGGTATTTGATGAACGTATCTCCCCGTCCGAACTCAATCATGCAGGCCGCGGTCTTCCACGGCAATGACCGCATCACCATCGAGCGCGTGGCGATGCCCGATGTGGGCACCGGCGAGGTGCTGGTCAGGATCTCGCGCACCGCGCTGTGCGGCTCCGATTTCAAGCTCTGGCACAAGGGCGCCGAGTTCACCGCCGGGCATGAGATCTTTGGTGTCGTCGAGCAGCCTGGTCACCGTCTGCATGGCCGCCGTTGCGCGGTCTACATCCCCCTGCATTGCGGCCACTGCGCCGCCTGCACGCGGGGCGACACCCAGATGTGCCTGGAAGTCTCGAGCCTGATCGGCTGGAATAGGCCGGGCGGCTATGCGGAATACGTCCCGGTGCCGGAAAACTGTCTGCTGCAGGTGCCTGATGACATCGAGGACAGCCTCGCGCCGCTCCTGCTCGACACCATCGGCACCTCCGGCCACGCCGTGCGGTTCGTCAGCCGTGTGGTGCCAGCGAACGAGGCCGGACCTGTTCTTGTCATGGGTGCAGGTCCTGTCGGCCTCGGCGTCGTGCTGGCGCTCCATGCGCTCGGCTACAATGACGTCCATGTCGCCGATCCCAACGCGACGCGATTGAAAATCGCCCAGTCTTTCGGTGCAAAAGCACATCCGGTCGGTGATACCTCGAAGCGCTTTGCGCTCATCATGGAATGCTCCGGCGCGCATGCGGCCAGAAACCTCGGCATCGAGCTGGTCCTGCCGCGCGGGGCGCTGGTTCTGGTCGGCGAGAACGCCGCGCCCTGGACCATCGAGGAAGGCAAGGTCTTCCGTCGCAAGGACTTTTACATGATCCGGACCTTCTATTTCCCGGTTTCGGATTTCGAGCCGAATGTCGAGCTGCTGCGCAAATACAAGGACGAGTATCGCGTCCTCGTCGATGGCGAGTTCGGCCTTTCGGCTCTCCCCGAGAATTTCGCCCGCTTCGCCAAGGGCGAGCTGATCAAGCCCGTGCTGGCGCTGGACTGACGATCATGGCCTCGATCTCGATCCGCAACCTCACCAAGCGCTACGGGAATTTCACCGTGATCCCCGATCTCAATCTGGAGATCGCGGACCACGAATTCGTGGTTTTCGTCGGCCCGTCCGGTTGCGGCAAGTCGACCTTGCTCCGGATCATCGCAGGTCTCGAGCCGATTTCCTCCGGAGACCTCTACATCGGCGACACCCGCGTCAACGGCGTCCAGGCGGCGCAGCGCGACATCGCGATGGTGTTCCAGGACTACGCGCTCTATCCGCACATGCGGGTTTACGACAACATGTCCTTTGCGCTGGAACTGCGGGGAACGCCGAAGGCGGAGATCGATGCTCGGGTGAGGCACGCGGCGGCGCTGCTGCACATCGAGCCGTATCTCGACCGCAAGCCGAAGGAGCTCTCCGGCGGCCAGCGCCAGCGTGTCGCCATGGGACGTGCGATCGTGCGCAACCCCAAAGCCTTCCTGTTCGATGAGCCGCTCTCGAATCTCGACGCCAAGCTGCGCGGGCAGGTGCGCGCCGAGATCAAGGCGCTGTCGCAGGAGCTCAAGACCACCATGGTCTTCGTGACCCACGACCAGATCGAGGCCATGACCATGGCCGACCGCATCGTGGTGCTTCAGAGCGGCACGATCCAGCAATACGACACGCCCGAGGCGGTCTACGAGCGGCCGGCCAACCAGTTCGTGGCCGGCTTCATCGGCTCCCCGGCCATGAATTTCTTTCCGGTCGAATGGCGCGGGGAGGGAGCGATCCTCTCGCAAGGCGGGACGGCGGTGCCGCTGGATGGTGATACCGCGGGCCGCCTGCGCCAGGCCGGAAGCGCCGTGCTGGGCGTTCGCCCGGAGCATTTCGCCGTCACCGCCGATGCGGCCGACGGCATCGCCGTCAACATCAGGCTGGTCGAGCCGCTCGGCTCGGATACGCTGATCCATTTCGATCTGGCCGGCGGCTCCGCGATCGCGCGGGTCGATCCGGCGCTACGACCAAAGGTCGGCGATCGCATCATTCTGCGTCCGCAATCCGGCAAGACTCATCTGTTCGATGCCGCCAATGGACAGGTCGTGCAGTGAGCGCATTGGTCGACATTGGGGATCTGTCGGCGCTCGCGGACGTCGCGTCCAAGAGGAGGCCCGTGCACGTGATCTGTCTCGGGTTGTCCGCGCTCGATCAGGTCTGGCGCGTCGATCGGCCGTTCGCGGGTGGAAGCGAAAAGATCAAGGCCATCGAATATGGCACGCTTGGCGGCGGCATGGCCGCCAATGCCGGCGTCGCGGTGGCAAAGCTCGGTGCGTCCGTCGCGTTCTGGGGGCGGGCAGGGAACGATGCCGCCGGTCACGAGATGAAGTCGGCCTTCACCGCGGAAGGCGTCGACGTCGAGAATTTCCGACTGTTTGCCGATGGCCGCTCATCCGTCTCCGGGGTCATCGTCGACAGCTCCGGCGAGCGGCAGATCGTGAACTTCCGCGGTCTCTATCCCGAAGCCGCCGACTGGCTCCCGCTCGAGGCCGTCTCGCGCGCATCGTCCGTGCTCGCCGATCCCCGCTGGGTCGAGGGCGCCGCGACGTTGTTTCGGGAAGCGCGCGCCCGTGGCATCCCGACGGTGCTCGACGGTGACATGGCGGAGCCTGACGTGTTCGAGCGGTTGCTGCCGCTGACCGACCACGCGATCTTTTCCGAGCCTGCACTTGCCGCCTTTGCCGGCTCGACGGACGATAAATCGCTCGCAACCCTCGCGCGCTTCGGCTGCCGCGTCATCGCCGTCACGCGCGGCGAAGGGGGCGTTAGCTGGTACGAAAACAGCGAGTTGCACCGGCAGGCCGCTTATACCGTCGACGTCGTCGACACCACGGGCGCGGGCGACGTCTTTCACGGTGCCTATGCGCTGGCAATCGGCGCTGGTCTCGGCGTGAGCGCCGCCATGGCGTTTTCGGCGGCCGCGGCCGCCATGAAATGCCGCCACGCCGGCGGCCGCAACGGAATCCCCGATATCAACGAGTGTCTTGTATTCATGAGGACGAAGCCATGAGAACGATTGGAAAGAACCGCGGCCTGGCACGGCTTGCAGACGCGGATGGCCACTTTCGCATGGTCGCGCTGGACCAGCGGCCGCCTTTGTTCGATGCCATCGCCAAAGCAAAGGGCATCACGCGGGAGCAGGTCGAATATTCCGACGTCACGGCGGCGAAACGCCTCCTCGTCGAGAACCTTGCGCCGCATTGCAGCTCAATGCTGTTCGACCCCAATTTCGCCGTGCCCGCTGCGATCGATCTGCTGCCGCCGCGCTGCGGCTTGATCATGACGCTGGAAGAACACCGCGTCGAGGAAACCGCGGGCGGCCGCAAGTCGCGCGCCATCACCAACTGGAGCGTGGAGAAAATCCGCGCCATGAGCGGCGACGCCGTCAAGGTGCTGGCCTGGTACCGGCCGGATGCCGATGCCGCGGTGAACGATCACCAGAAGAAATTCGTGCGCGAGATCGGCGAAGACTGCGCCCGTCACGACATTCCCTACGTGCTCGAACTGCTGGTCTATCCGTTCCTCGGCAGCGCCAACCACACCCCAGATTACGTGGAATCGCCGGGCAAGCTCCCCGGCCTCGTCATCGACAGCGTGCGCGAGTTTGCGAAGCCCGAATACAACGTCGACCTGCTCAAGCTGGAGAGCCCGCTGGCGGCCAACAGCCTGCCGGCCCGTGACGGCAGTGCGGAGGCCAAGGCTGCGCAGAAGGAGTTCGATGCGATCGGCGATATCTGCCGCGGTCGCAATATCCCCTGGGTGCTGCTCTCGGGCGGCGCTGCGCCGGAGAAATTCGAGCGCGTGCTCGACTATTCCTATGCGGCGGGCGCGAGCGGCTTCCTCGCAGGTCGCACCATCTGGCTCGATGCGGTGCTGAAGAATTTCCCGGATCGCGCCGCAGTGTCTGCCAGCCTGCGCAAGGACGGCCTCCACGTTTTGGAACGGCTCAGCGAGTTGACCAAGGCCAAGGGTACGGCATGGAGAGCGCGCTACCCTGTTTTCAGCGATATCAAGCAGGAAGGGGACTTCGCGCGCGCTTACTGAGATGGTGGCGGCTCCGCGTCGTCTCGCAGGATCTGCAGCGTGACTGACGGCTTCACCATCCGTTCGATCGATGCGTTCGATTATCGTTATTCCGCTGGGAACGCTGGTGGTGACGTGATCCGGCGGGATGGTCAACCGTCCCGCCGTCTTCGTTCGCGTGATTGACGAAGACGGCTTCGAAGGACGGGGCGAAGCTTGGTCCAACGTTCCAGCACCGGGCGCGAGCATCGCGCCAGGATCGTCAACGAAGTGCTCACGCCCGGCCTTGTCGAGCGCAAGTTCGACGAGTTCTCGGCTAAAGCACTTCGGCCAAGGACTGGCCGTGCAGCTCGATGTCCAACCCCCGCATGCCGAGGTCGCTGATCTCGCCGCCCATCGCCTTCAGGCTCTCCTCGCGGATCAGGGACATCAGCCCGCGGCGCAGTGCCAGGAATTCCGAGGACATCATCATCGACTGCTGTCGCGGCCGTTCCAGCGGGATCGGAACCTCAGCCTTGATCGAACCGGGGCGCGCGGTCATGCAGTAGACGCGGTCGGACAGAAAGATCGCCTCGTCGATGTCGTGGGTGACGAACAGCACCGAGATCTTCAGCCGCTGCCACATGTTGGTGAGGATCTGCTGCATGATGACGCGGGTCTGGGCGTCGAGCGCACCGAACGGCTCATCCAGCAGCAGCACCTTCGGTCCCGTCGCAAGCGCGCGAACGATTCCGACGCGCTGCTTCATGCCGCCCGAGAGCTTTTCCGGATAGTGCTTCTCGAAGGCCTCCAGGCCCGCTAGCCCGAGCAGCGTCCGGGCGGCGCGCTCGCGCTGCGAGCGCGGCATGCCGCGCATCTTCAGGCCGAACTCGACGTTTTCCCGCACCGTCTTCCAGGGAAACAGCGAATATTGCTGGAACACCATGCCGCGCTCGGCGCTGGGTCCGCTCACACGTTCGCCGTCGACGGTGACGATACCGGTGGTCGGCTTGAGGAAGCCCGCGACCGCATTGAGCAGCGTGGATTTTCCGCAGCCGGAGGGCCCGACGATCGAGACGAATTCGCCCGGCTTCACATGGATCTGGGTGTCGGTGACGGCCTGGACCGGTCCCTCGATGCTGTCATAGCTGAGGGAAAAGTTCGTGACCTCGATGTGTCCTTGCGGTGCCTTGGCGGGAATCTCGTTCATTTGGCTCTCCACGGCATCACCAATTGTCCGGCGCCCCGGATCAGCAGACTCGATCCCAAGCCGAGAACGCCGATCGCGATCATGCCGAGCGCGATGTCGGCATACTGCACCAGCGAATAGGCCTCCCAGGTAAAATAGCCGATGCCGTACTGGCCCGAGATCATCTCGGCTGCGATCAGCGACACCCAGGCCACGCCCATGCCGACGGTGAGACCGGTGAAGATGTGCGGCAGCGAGGCCGGAAAATACACCTCGCGGAAGATCGATCGCTCACGCGCACCGAGACATTGCGCTGCGCGCACCAGCACGGGATCGACCAGCGTCATGCCGTGAAGTGTATTCACCAGGATCGGGAAGAACGAGCCGAGGAAGGTGATGAAGACGATGCTCTGCTCGTTGGTCGGCCAAAGCATGATCGCCATCGGCACCCAGGCGATCGCCGGGATCGGCCGCAGCACTTCCGCGACCGGGAAGATGATCTCGTGGATGAGCTTGAAGCGGCCCATGATCAGGCCGAGCGGCACGCCAATGATGGCTGCGAGCGAGAAGCCGATGAGGATGCGCCGACAGCTCAGAACGATATGCAGCAGGAATTTGGGGTCGTGGATCGCCTTGGTGAAGCTGGCATAGACCGCGAGTGGCGAGGGCACGTTGGTGAAGCGCACGAAAAACACGACGCGATAGGTCGTGAGCAGGTGCCAGACCAGGAGGAATGCCAGCAGCGAGGTAACGCCGATCGCAATCGCGCGCAGGCCGCTGCGGTTCAGTCGGTACCAGCGCAGCGCGAGTGTTCCGAAGGAGGGCGGTCTGGCGATGGGCTCCGGGCCCGCCGCTGCAATGGCTGTTGCCGGCATGCTGTCCTCGGGCTGTCTGAGGATGGCGGAGCTGCTCACGTCTTGCCTCCGCTGACTGCTGCCTTCACCGCGTCGTCGAAGCCGAGCACCTTGCCGCCGACCTTGGCGGCGTAGGCTTCGGCGTCCTTTTTCAGCAGGAACGGGGCGACCTCGCCATCGCCGACCGCGAAGAAGGCCTGGTCGGCGAACAGCTTGATGCCGCGCGTGGTGTCGAAGACGTAAGCGACGTTGATCTTCTTGCCCTTGGCCTTGAAGTCGGCATAGGCGCCCAACGTACACGCCGCGGACGCAAACGGCATGATGCCGGAATCATCCACCCAGACCTCGCCGGCCTTGCGCGGATCGGCGATCGGCTTCTTGCAAAAGGCGTCTTCGCCGGAGATCTCGTAATTCTTGGTGCTCGCGAGCTGCGCGTCGTAATCGAGCTTCATCTCGGCATAGGCTTTGCGGATATAGCCGTCGTCGACCCATTTCTTCGGATCGAACTCCTTCATCCGGCCGAGATTTTGCAGAACCTTGACGTCGGCAGTCGCGGCGTCGATCAACGCCGGCTTGACCGTGGGATCGGTGGTCATGTTGCCGCTCGGCCCCAGGAAGATGTAGACGACCTCCTTGCTGATGCCGGTCCATTCCTGGATCTTTTCCGCGGCGCGCTTGGGATCTTCGCGCAGCCACTGATTGGCGGCGATGACCGCCTTCAGATAGGCAGTGACGACCTCCGGATATTTCTCGGCGAAATCGGTGCGGACCACGATGCCGTGGAAGGTCGGGACGTTGGTCTCGACGCCGTCGAAGATTTTCCGTGCGAAGCCGCGGAACGGCAGCAGCTCGGCGAAGGGAACGAAGTCGGCATGTGCGTCGATCTTCTTCTCCTGGAGATTGGTCGAGCCGACCTCGGGGCTCTGGCTGACGAGCTGGAAGAAGTCGGGGGTATAACCACGGTCCTGCATCGCCTTCAGCACCATGCCATGAGCGGCGGAGCCGAACGGTACGCTGACGAGCTTGCCCTTGAGATCGGCGAGATCGTAATAGGGCGAGTCCTTGTGAACGACGATGCCGTTGCCGGAGCCTGACAGGCTGTAGGCGGCGATGCCGATCAGGCGGCTCTTGCTCTCGGGGTTGCTCTCGAACGTGAAGCCATTCACGATCAGCGGATAGTCGCCCATCATGCCGATCTGCAGCTTGTTCGCCATCATCGCGTTGGTGACGGGCGGACCCGACGTGAAGTTCTGCCACTCCAGTTCGAACTTGATGTTGCTGTATTTGCCGTCTTTGGGCAGGTATTTCTCGAGCAGGTGCAACTGGCGGATGACGACACCGGCGGTCACCGTGTTGGTTGTGGTGTCCTGCGTTCCGATGCCGAGCGTGACCGTTTCCGCCAAGGCCGGTTGCGCGACCAGAAGGGCCAGCGACGTCACCGACGTCGCGATCGAGAGCGTGGAAAGATGGCGGACCATTCTCATCCTCATTCGGTTGGACGTGCTGTGGTTGCCATGATTGGGTGAGGGCCCGGTCAGGGCAAATCCGGAATGACCGCTGCAGTCGATTAGTTGCCGGGAAAAGCTGATTGCATACTCCTTGAGCAGTCCTGCACTATAAAGCCGCTTGCCTGTGCACGGGCCGTGATCGCAAATTCGGTCAATCGGATGCGTGGCCGCGCATCTCTTCCAGCACGTCTGCCCGGCAGACCACGATCTGCGATCGCTTGGTCAGCACGATTCCCTTTTCCTGCATCCGCTTCAGGCTGATCGTGACCCATTGCCTGGTGGCTCCGACCATGTGTGCAATGTCGGCATGGGTGAAGGTGGCTGCGATCACCCTGCCATCGGCGTCCTCGACGCCATAGAGCTCGACGAGGTGTAGCAACAGATGCGCAAGGCGCTGCGTGATCGAGCGCGTTCCAAGCATCTGGGCGAGAGCCGAGTAGCATTTGCCCTTGAACGTGAGGCCCTCGATCAGGCCGATCGCAAGGTTCGGAATCTCGACGGCAAGGGACCGCAACTCTCTTCCGGGAAGGTGCACGACGCTGCAATTGCTGGACGCAACACCGGACCATTGATGCACGGTGCCTTCGAACACTTCCGGCCCGCCGACGAAATTGCCGACATGCCAATAGGCCAGCGTGATCTCGCGCCCAAGCGGAGAGGTGTAGAACACCCGGATGCGGCCGCTCTCGATCAGCCAGATGCCGTCATGCCTGCCGCCCTGGCTGAACAGGGTCTGGCCGCGGTTGAGCACTTTTCGGCGGCCCTGCTTCAACACCAACTCCCGCTCGCGCGGCGAGAGCTTGTCCATCAGCGGCGGGGGGCCGCCGATCCATTGCTGGTTCTCGGTGAGCAGCAGCGAGGAGCTGCCTGCAGGCCGGACTGCCGGGGGAACAGCCCCGCGAACCACATTCGCCGCCTGCAACATCGTCAACCTCCGGAACGTTCAAATCGTTCTAAAGAGGAGCAATGTCCGTGCCAGATAGGGGTGATCTACTTTCTGCGTCATTCCGGGATGCGCGCAAAGCGCGTAGGCCCGGAATCCATAACTACGAGCCGGGGCTATGGATCCGGGCTCGCCCTTCGGGCGCCCCGGAATGACGACCCGACTAACGGTCACCCCGCCGCCAGGCTCAGCAGATACGGCTTCGGGTAAATCCCCCGATTATGCCCGTCCGAGAACGAGATGTTCAGCCCATAGCCGAGGTCGCCGATCTCGGTGATCGCGATGCCGGGAAAGCGTTCGGGAAAGCGGCCGTCGAAGCGGGCGCGGGTACAGTGAGCGCATTTGCAGGAGAGGCGAAGTCTTTCGGCCGGGACGCTCAGCGCATCATCCTGTGTGGTGCGGACGAGGAGCGTCGCCAGGTCGGCGCTCGCTTCGTAGTCTGCAACGGTCGGTGCTACCAAAGTCATGGTCATGACGTATCTCCGACCCTTTTTCTAGGTCGCCGCAGACGATCGCGATAGCAACTAGTTGCCAAGGCCGGCTGCGTCCCGATCATCGCCCGCGAAATGTGAAACTAATCGACCGGGAATTTCAGTTCCGGGTTGCCGGACTCCCGTCTCTCCGAAACCTTGCGCCCAACCGCAGGCGTGGAGAGACGACGGATGAGCGCATTTCAGAAGGAAACGGTTCTATCGGTCCGGCACTGGACTGATTCCCTGTTCAGCTTCACCGCGACACGCGATCCCGGCTTCCGTTTCCAGAACGGACAGTTTGCGATGATCGGGCTCGAGGTCGAGGGCAAGCCGTTGATGCGGGCCTACAGCATGGCAAGCGCCAATCACGAGGAGGCGCTCGAATTCTTCTCGATCAAGGTGCAGGACGGGCCGCTGACCTCGCGCCTCCAGAAGATCAGCGAAGGCGACATCATCCTGGTCGGTCGCAAGGCGACGGGGACGTTGATCACCGGCAATCTCATTCCCGGAAAACGTCTTCTGCTGCTTTCGACCGGCACGGGCCTCGCGCCGTTCGCCAGCCTGATCAAGGACCCCGACGTCTACGAGAACTACGAGACCATCGTGCTCGCCCATGGCTGTCGCCAGGTCTCCGAACTCGCCTATGGCGAGCACGTGGTCGAAGGCCTCCGCAATCACGAATTCTTCGGACCCTTGATCCGCGACAAGCTCGTCTACTACCCGACCGTCACCCGCGAGCCGTTCAGGAATCGTGGCCGCATCACCGACCTGATTGCCTCGGGTCAGCTCTTCGACGATATCGGGCAGGGCAGCCTCGACATCGAGACCGACCGCATCATGCTCTGCGGCAGCCCGGCGATGCTGGAGGAACTTCCCGCAATGTTCTCCGGGCGTGGCTTCGTCGAAGGAAACCACAGCCAGCCCGGCCATTTCGTCATTGAAAAGGCCTTCGTCGAGCGCTGAGGCGCAAATCGCGTCCCGGCGACAACTAATTGCTATCGCCGCGACGCTCCCTGAACAAATCTGATGCAAAGGCGCCGGAGATACCGGCGAACCAGGAGCAAGCGATGGCACTAGATCAGATCGTCGACGGACTTTCGGAGGTTTCCTGCGATGTGCTGGTCATCGGCGGCGGTACGGCTGGCCCGATGGCGGCGCTCAAGGCGAAGCTGAAGAATCCGAAGGCAAATGTCGTCCTGCTCGAAAAGGCCAACGTCAAGCGCTCCGGCGCAATCTCGATGGGCATGGACGGCCTGAACAACGCCGTCATCCCCGGCTATGCGACGCCGGAGCAGTACACCAAGGAAATCACCATTGCCAATGACGGCATCGTCGACCAGAAGGCGGTCTATAAATACGCGCAAAATTGCTACAAGATCGTCGAGGAGCTCGACAGCTTCGGCATCCGCTTCCTGAAGAACGAGAACGGCGACTACGCCGTCAAGAAGGTGCACCACATCGGCAGCTATGTGCTGCCGATGCCGAACGGCGAGACCGTGAAGAAGGCGCTTTATCGCCAGCTGCGGCGTGCCCGCATCCTGATCTCCAACCGCTACATGGCAACGCGGTTGCTGAAATCCTCCGACGGCCGCATCGCCGGCGCAATCGGCGTCAACACCCGCACGGCCGAAATGCTAGTGATCAAGGCCAAGGCCGTTATCCTCTGCATGGGTGCTGCCGGCCGCCTGGGTCTGCCGACCTCCGGCTACATGTTCGGCACCTACGAGAATGCCGCCAATTCCGGCGACGGCTATTCCATGGCCTATCACGCCGGCGCCGCGCTCGCGAACCTCGAATGCTACCAGATCAATCCGCTGATCAAGGATTACAACGGTCCTGCCTGCGCCTATGTCGCCGGTCCCTTCGGTGCATTTACCGCCAACAACGAGGGATCTCGCTTCATTGAATGTGACTACTGGTCCGGACAGATGATGCTCGAATTCTACAACGAGCTGCTGTCGGGCAAGGGCCCGGTGTTCCTCCAGCTCAAGCATCTCCACCCGGACACGATCTCGGAAATCGAATCCACGCTGCACAAGGTGGAGCGGCCGACGCGCGGCTTATTCCAGCAGGGACGCGGGGTCGACTACCGCAACGACTCGATCGAGATGCACATCTCCGAGATCGGCTTCTGCTCCGGCCATAGCGCCTCCGGGGTGTTCGTCGACGACAACGCGCGCACCACCGTGCCGGGCCTCTATGCCGCCGGCGACATGGCGAGCGTGCCGCACAACTACATGCTCGGCGCCTTCACCAACGGGGCGGTCGCCGGCATCGACGCGATGGAGTTCGCCGACAGCCACGATTTCGCGGAGTTCGACGCGGCCGATGTCGCCAGGGAGCGTGACCGCGTGTTGGCGCCGACGAAGCGCGAGGACGGCATTCCGCCGAACCAGGTCGAGTACAAGACCCGCCGCCTCGTCAATGACTATCTCCAGCCGCCGAAGGTCACGCGCAAATATGAGCTCGGCATGCGCCGCCTCGCCGAGACGCGGCAGGACATGCAGGAACACATGATCGCGCGGAACGCGCACGAGCTGCTCCGTGCGCTCGAAGTACAGTCGATCATGGACTGCGCCGACATGGCGGTCCATGCCTCGCTGTATCGCGAGGAGAGCCGCTGGGGCCTCTATCACTGGCGCACCGATTTCCCGGAGAAGGACAACGAGAACTGGTTCTGCCACACGCTCCTGAGCAAGCAGAACGGCAGGATGACCAGCGAGAAGCGTGCGGTCGAGCCCTATGTCGTGCCGATCGCCGACGACGAGAAGGACCTCTACGACAAGCAGCGCATCCGCGCGACCGCCTGATCCACCGTCAAATAGCAACAACAGGAGATCAACGATGCCTCTCGCATCCTATCAGACATCGGTTCCGGTGGTCGTCGACGACGCCAAATGCATCGCCGACAAGGGCTGCACCGTGTGCGTCGACGTTTGCCCGCTCGACGTGCTCCGCATCAGCGACATGACCAACAAGGCCTACATGGCCTATGACGAGTGCTGGTATTGCATGCCCTGCGAGGCCGATTGCCCGACCGGCGCCGTCACCGTCAACATTCCCTATTTGCTGAGGTGAGCATGTCGAGCCCGTTCGAATCCTATGACGATCTCGAAGACGCCGACGAGCGGTTGCAGGCCGCCGATCCGGCCGAGCGGCGCGTCGCCATCATCGCGCTCGGCCATTCCGGCGACCCTGCCGCGGTCGCGCATCTCGCCAACCTTGTGTCCGATCCGGACGCGGGCGTGCGCCAGCAGGTCGCGATGGCGCTCGGCGAGTTCGACGGGCCGGAGGCTGCGAGTGCACTCGTCAGGCTGCTCGTCGACCCTGAGAGAATCGTGGCGTCGGCCGCGGCCGACAGTTTGGCCGAATTCAAAGACGCCGCCTGCGCCGAAATCATCCTGCCGCTGGTCAAGCACGGCCACGCCTTCGTCCGCATGGGCGCGCTGCGCGCGCTCAAGGAGTTGCGCCGCAAGGACACGCTGAAGCCCGCGCTGGAAGCGCTCCAGGACGGCGACGCGGCCGTCCGCGTTCAGGCGATCGGCGTCATCGGCTTCCTGAAGCTCGAAGAGTCGATCCCGGCGCTGACCGCGCTGATCCATGATCCCGACGCCCATGTGCGCCGCGCCGCGGTGAGCGCGCTCGCCTTCTCGCAGATGAAGCCGGCGGCCGAGACGATCACCCGCGCCCTGAAGGATGCCGACTGGATGGTCCGGGAGATGGCCGCCGAGACTCTGGGGATCAACGTCAACGGTTCGCTCGCCGCCGATCAGCTTATCGCCTCGCTTGCCGACGAATTCTGGCAGGTGCGGCTCAAAGCGATCCGCAGCCTGGGCAAGATGAAGATCGAGCGCGCCCTGCGACCGATCGGCAACTGCATCAGCCACGAGCAGGCGAATTTACGGAAGGAGGCGGCTGCCGCGCTCGGCGAGATCGCCGCCCCCGAGGGCGAGGCGTACCTCGTGGTGGTCGCCGACGATCCCGATCCCGACGTGCGCAAGAACGCCCGCTGGGCGCTCCAGCAGATCGCCGCGCGAAAGGCAAAAGCGGGAGCGTAGAGCGCCCAGCTCGCGGTTTTACTCTTTTGGTGCTGGCGAGCCTCAGTCGTGCTCGTCCCGAGACGTGGCGGTGGTGGGGAGCTGATGCCCGCCATCGCTTACTGTATTGAAGGTAGTTCGAGCCACTGCCTGCTGCCTTCCTGAGCGGCCCTGCCGAGATGACGTGCAGAGATTTGAGCCATTAGTGGCGCTTATGCCGCGAATTGTTACTTCCAATTTTACTTCGCAAAATCCCGCCTCTAGCCTCGCGCGCAATCGATCACATCCGCGGCTGGACAATGACGTCCGACGCGAGCGTTCATCGTAACCAACGAGGGTTGCCATGTCTGATGGGGCTAAGGGGACGTCCACTTCCAATCCGGCGGGGACGGAAGCGGGATCGGCGAAAAAGTTGAACCGGCGCACGCTGTTGAAGGGGGCGGCCGCAGTTGCGGGCGCAGCTGTCGGATCGGATGCGATCCGCGGTTTCCCGACCATCTGGGCGCAGGAGATCAAGGACATCGAGCTGCGCCATGTCGGCGTCTCCTATTCGGTGGTGAAGGCGATCGGCGACCAGGCCGCCAAGGATCTCGGCTTCAAGGTGACGATGCAGAATCTCGACACCTCGGCTGCCATCAACCGCTTCATAAGCCAGCCTAATACGGTCGATATCGCCGATCTCGAGGGCTGGCAGGCCAAGCTCGCCGCCAAGCGCAGTGTGATCCAGGGCATCGAGGTCAAGAAGATCAAGGAATTCGACAACATCCTGCCGATCTTCACCAAGGGCGAGATCGACGGCCACAAGATCCCGCGCCAGGGCATCTCGCCCTACGAGGCCATGTACATCTCCAAGCCCGACTCGACCGATCTGCACGACGGCGTCACCGAATGGGCGACCTTCCTGCCGCAGGTCTACAATGCCGACTCCATCGGCTACAGGCCCGATCTGGTCGGCCATGAAGTGACCGAGTGGAAGGATCTGATCGATCCCAAGTTCAAGGGCAAGGCCGCGATCCTCGACGTGCCCGCGATCGGCATCATGGATGCTGCGCTCTGCTTCGAAAGCGCCGGCCTGATCAAGTACGGCAACAAGGGCAACATGACTAAGGAGGAGATCGACTTCACCTGCAACAAGCTGATTGAGCTAAAGAAGCAGGGCCAGTTCCGCGCGACCTGGACCACCTTCGACCAGTCGGTGCAGCTGATGGCCGCAGGCGAAGTGGTGATCCAGTCGATGTGGTCGCCGGCAGTCGCCGCGGTGCGCGTCAAGGAGATCCCTTGCGTCTACGCGCCTGTGAACGTCAAGAACGGCAAGGAAGGCTATCGCGGCTGGTGCAACGGCATGGGCCTGATGAAGCATCTCTCCGGCAAGAAGCTCGATGCCGCCTACGAATATCTCAACTGGTATCTCTCGGGCTGGCAGGGCGGCTTCGTCGGCCGTTACGGCTATTACAGCCCCGTGCCGTCGACGGCGAAGAAGTTCCTGACCGCTGCAGAATGGGACTTCTGGTACGACGGCAAGCCGGCGCCCGCGGTGATCAACGATCCCTACGGCGTGCCGATGGAGAAGGCCGGCACCAAGCGTGACGGCGGCTCGTTCCTCGACCGCGTCAAAAACATCTCGTGCTGGAACACGCTGATGGACGAAGCCGCCTACATGAACAAGCGCTGGAACGACTTCAAGGTAGCCTGAAACCTGCTTTCCCTGACTCGAGCGAAGCGCCGGCGCGTGACTGCGCCGGTGCGAGAAGAACGACTTCGAGGCGTTCGCCGACATGCAGCCAAGTTCTAGTCCAGCTCAAACGTCACCACGCGCAAATCTTGCCGGCTGGCTCTATGTCTCGCCGCTGGTCTTGGTGCTCGTGCCGTTCTTCGTGGCGCCGATCCTTGTCGTGCTCGCCGCGAGCTTCTTTGCGACCGACGGCTTTGGCGGGCTGACGCCGGGCTTCACGCTCGCAAGCTATGTCGAGGTGCTGCACTCGGCGCTGACGTTGAAACTCTATCTGGCGACCATCAAGTTCACCGTGTTGACCTGGGTCTTCACGCTGATCATCGGCTTCTTTGTCGCCTATTTCCTGGTGTTTCACGTCCGCAACCAGCTGCTCGCGATCGGCCTGTTCCTGCTTTGCACCGTGCCGTTCTGGACCTCGAACATCATTCGCATGATCTCGTGGATTCCGCTTCTGGGCAAGGAGGGCCTGATCAATCAGGCGCTGCTGGCAGTGGGCGTGATCCATCAACCGCTGGAAGTCCTGCTGTTCTCGGACCTCGCCGTCGTCATCGCCTATGTCCACCAGCTCACGATCTTCATGATCGTGCCGATCTTCAATTCCATGGCGCGGATCGACAAGAAGCTGATCGAGGCCGCCATCGACGCCGGCGCCAGCCGTTTCGACATCATGCGCCTGATCGTGGTGCCGATGTCCAAGAGCGGCATCGCGCTCGGGACCATCTTCGTGGTCTCGATCGTGATGGGCGATTTCTTCGTGGTCAAGGTGATGTCCGGCGGCGGCTCGGCCTCGGTGGTTAGCGCCTTCTACGAGGACGTCGGCGTGCTGCAATATCCGACCGCGGCCGCAAGCGCCGTGCTGCTGACGTTGGTGCTGGTCGCGATCGTCTCGCTGATCCTGCGCACCGTCGATATCAGGCAGGAGATCACGCGATGAGCGCGGTTCTAGCCGACATGCCCGAAACGGTCGCGCCCGCGACGTCCAAGGCGATCGCGCCGAGCAGGGGCGGACGTCCCTGGACGTTCTACGTGCTGGCGGCGCTGTTCACTCTCTACGTCATCGCGCTCTATGGCCCGATGTTCTGCATCTATGTCCTGTCCTTCCAGGACATCCGCGGCGGCCTGGTGTTCCCGATGAAGGGGCACTCGATGCATTGGTTCGTCGATCTCTTTACGCAAGTCCGCACCGGCGACGTCAAGGGCTCGTTCGACCGCTCGATCAAGCTTGCCGTCATCGTCACTGTCATCACCGTGGTGGTCTCGTTCCTGGCCGGCCTCGGCTTCCGCAAACGATTTCGCGGCGACACCTTCGTCTTCTACATGATGATCGGCAGCCTTGTTGCGCCCGGTCTCGTGCTAGGTCTCGGCACGGGGCTTCTGTTCCAGGCGCTCGGGCTGAATGCGAGCTGGTACAGCTCGGCGCTCGGCGCGCAGCTATCCTGGACGCTGCCGTTCGGGGTGCTGGTGATGTTCGCCGTGATGTCGCGCTTCAACCATGTCTGGGAGGAGGCGGCCTACGACCTCGGTGCCAGCCGCTGGCAGTCGATCCGGCTGGTGATGATTCCGGTGCTGGCGCCCGGCCTCGTCGCGGTCGCGCTGTTCGGCTTCACACTCTCTTATGACGAGTTCGCGCGCAGCCTCCAGACCGCGGGCTCGCTGAACACGCTGCCGCTGGAAATCTGGAGCATGACGCTGAACGTCACTTCGCCCTCGCTCTACGCGCTGGGGACTGTGACCACCATCGTCTCCTTCGTCGTCATCGGTGCGAGCCTCGGCAGCATCGTGCTGATCCAGAAGAAGCGCGGCAGCAGCGCAAAGGGTTGAGCTGAGACATGAAGAAAGATCGCGGCGATATCGAACTGGCAGGCGTCTGCAAGAGCTTTGACGGCGTGACCAATGTGGTCGATGGCGTCAACCTCAGGATCGCCGACGGCGCCTATTGCTGCTTCATCGGCCCGTCCGGCTGCGGCAAGACCACGATCCTGCGCATGATTGCCGGCCACGAGGACCCGACCGCCGGCGAGATCGTCATCGGTGGGCAGAACGTCGTCGGGCTTGCACCGGTACAGCGCCGCACCGCGATGATGTTCCAGTCCTACGCGCTGTTTCCGCATCTGACGGTCCGCGAGAACATTGCCTTTGCGCTTCGCGTGCGAGGCCAGTCCAAGGCCGATCGGCTTCGCGCGGCCGATGCCATGATTGAGAAAGTCCGGCTCACGCAATTCGCCGACCGCCTGCCGGCGCAGCTCTCCGGCGGCCAGCAGCAGCGCGTCGCGCTGGCGCGGGCTGCGATCACCGAGCCCAGGGTGTTGTTGCTCGACGAGCCGCTGTCGGCGCTCGACGAGCAGCTCCGGGTGCAGATGCGCCAGGAGCTCAGGCGGATGCAGCAGGAGCTCGGCATCACCTTCATCCATGTCACCCACACCCAGCTCGAGGCAATTGCGTTGGCTGACCTCGTCGTGGTGATGGAGCAAGGCAAGATCAAGCAGGCAGGCGCGGCGCGCGATGTCTATGCCCATCCGCATGATCGCTACGTCGCCGAGTTCATGGGCGGGCAGAACGTGCTGTCCGGCCGCGTCGAGAAGGTCAATGGCGCCAGTTTTACCCTCGCGCAGGCCGCCCCCTCCGGCATCGAAGTGCCACTTCAGGCGCGCGCGAATGTCAGCGTCGGTGACAAGGTCGACATCGCCGTTCGCCGCGACGATGTCGCTCTCGTCCGGCCGGGCAGGGACTTGCCGCCGGGCTGCACAACCTCGCTGCCGAGCCGTGTGCTCGCCATCGAGTATCAGGGCTACTTCGTCAAGGTCATGCTCGACACCGTGCCGGACGACGAGTTCGTCGCCTATGTGCCGGAAAAGACCTTCTTCGCGGATCCATTCACCGTTGGCGATGTCGTGATGGCCACGTGGGCCACCGGCAGCGCGTTGCCTCTCGCCTGAAGACCCCTGCGCACAGGAGTATGACCGTGCAGATATCCTTTACACTCAACGGCCGGCCAACCACTGTCGAGGCCGCACCGGCGACGCTCGTCTCCGAGCTGCTGCGCGAGCAGCTTCACCTCACGGGCACGCATATCGGCTGCGACACCAGCCAGTGCGGCGCCTGCGTGGTGCATCTCGACGGCCTCCCTGTGAAGAGCTGCACGTTGCTGGCACCCGCGCTCGACGGCGCGACGCTGCTCACCATCGAGGGCCTGCAAGGCGCACCCGGCTCGAACCAGATGCATCCGATGCAGGAGGCGTTCCGTGAGCATCACGGTCTGCAATGCGGCTTCTGTACGCCCGGCATGCTGATGACCGCGGTGGCGCTCGCCGCCGAGAAGCCAGACCTGACCGAGGCCGATGTCCGCCACGGTCTCGAAGGCAATATCTGCCGCTGCACCGGCTACCAGAACATCGTCGTCTCTGTCATGGCCGGCGCTGCCGCCATGAACGCCGCCAAGGGAGAGTGACCATGAGCAATGTGATCGGCATCGGCGCCTCACCGAAGCGCAAGGAAGACCAGCGTTTCCTCACGGGACGCGGCAATTACGTCTCCGACATCAAGCGACCCGGCCTGACCGCAGGCGTGTTCGTGCGCTCCCCGCACGGGCATGCGATCCTGCGCGGCATCGACAAGAGCGCCGCGCTCGCTTCTCCTGGTGTCATCGCGGTTCTGACCGGTGACGACGTAAAGGCTGATGGCCTTGGCGGGTTACCCTGCGGCTGGGGCATCTCGGACGCCAAGGGCGTCCCGATGAAGGAGCCGCCATTCCCGATGCTGGCGCAAGGGAAGGTGCGCTTCGTCGGCGACATGGTGGCCTTCGTCATCGCCGAGACGCCGGAGCAGGCCGACACGGCGGCGGAGTTGCTGGCGGTCGATTACGAGGTGCTTCCTTCGGTCGTCGGCGTGCTCGAAGCCGTCAGGCCGGGCGCGCCGCAACTCTTCGACGACGTCCCGAACAACATCTGCTGCGACTGGGAGCTCGGCGACAAGGCCGCCGTAGAAGCCGCGTTCAAGAAGGCTGCGCATGTCGCAAAGCTCAGCCTGGTCAACAACCGCCTGATCGGCAATCCGATGGAGCCGCGCGCGGCCATCGCCGAATACGAACCGGGCACTGATCGCTTCACGCTATGGACCACCAGCCAGTTCCCGCACGTCGTGCGCTTCCTGATGGGGGCGCTGGTGCTGAACATCCCGCAGCACAAGCTGCGGGTGGTCGCGCCTGATGTCGGTGGGGGCTTCGGCGTCAAGCAGTTCCACTATGGCGAGGAGGCGGTGATCACCTGGGCCGCCAAGCGCGTGAAGCGGCCGATCAAATGGGTCGCGAGCCGCTCGGAAGGCTATGTCTCCGACCGCCACGGCCGCGATCACGTCACCGAGGCCGAACTGGCGCTCGACGAGACCGGCAAGTTTCTGGCCTTCCGCGTCAACACGCTCGCCAATATGGGTGGCTATCTCTCGACCTTCGGGCCGAACATTCCGACCAACCTCTACGCGCCGCTGCTTGGCGGTGTCTACACGACGCCGGCGATCTATTGCAACGTGAAGGTGGTGTTCACCAACACCGTGCCGGTGGACGCCTATCGTGGTGCCGGCCGGCCCGAGGCGACCTTCGTGCTGGAGCGCATGGTCGATGTCGCAGCCAGCGAGATGGGCATCGACCGGGTCGAGATCCGCCGCCGCAACATGATCCCGAAGGAAGCATATCCGTACCAGACGCCGGTGCTGGTGCAGTACGATTCCGGCGATCCCATGGGTTGCCTGGACGGTGCGCTTGTGGCCGCCGACGTCAAGAACTTCGGCATCCGCAAGGCGGCCTCTGCGAGTAAGGGCAAGTTCCGCGGGCTCGGCTATTCCACCTATGTAGAGGCCTGCGGCCTTGCGCCATCGCGCTTCGCCGGACGATTGGGGGCGCGTGGCGGCCTCTACGAAAGCGCCACGGTGCGCGTGCATCCGACCGGTCAGGTAACGGTCATGATCGGCACCCACAATCACGGCCAAGGCCACGAGACGACGTTCGCGCAGATCGTGTCCGAGAAGCTCGGCGTTGCCTTCGAGAATGTCGATATCGTGTTCGGCGACACCGACCGCGTGCAGTTCGGCATGGGCACCTACGGTTCGCGCTCCCTCGTGGTCGGCGGCGCCGCATTGTCGAAGGCCACCGACAAGGTGATCGCGAAGGGTAAGAAGATCGCCGCGCATCTGCTCGAGGCCGCCGAGGTCGACATCCAGTTCGAGGCCGGCAAGTTCGCGGTCGCCGGCACCGATCGGGTCAAGAGCTTCGAGGAGATCGCGGGCGCCGCCTACGTGCCGCACAACTACCCACTCGAAGTGCTGGAGCCGGGCTTGGAAGAGCAGGCCTATTACGACCCCGTCAACTTCACCTATCCCGGCGGCTGCCACATCGCCGAGGTCGAGGTCGATCCCGAGACCGGCACGGTGACGCTGGTCAACTACACCGCGGTCGACGACGTCGGCACGGTGATCAACCCGATGATCGTGGAGGGCCAGCTGCACGGCGGCATCGTGCAGGGGGTCGGCCAGGCGCTATTCGAGAATGCGGTCTACGACGAGGGCTCCGGCCAGCTCCTGTCGGGCTCGCTGATGGATTACTGCATGCCGCGTGCGGACCACATGCCCATGATGAAGGTCGCGACCCACTCGACGCTGTGCACGCACACGCCTATGGGCGTGAAGGGTTGCGGCGAGGTCGGCACCATCGGCTCGCCCGCCGCCGTCATCAATGCGGTGGTCGATGCGCTGTCGCATCTCGGCGTCACCCATGTCGACATGCCGGCGACGCCGAACCGGATCTGGCGGCTGCTGCAGAACGCGTCGCTGCCGGTCGCCGCGGAATAGGGAGGACAACCATGAAACCATTTGCCTACCACCAGCCTGCCCAGATTCCAGATGCGGCCAAGCTGCTGACCTCGATCGAGGACAGCAAGCTCGTTGCCGGCGGCATGACGCTGATCCCGACGATCAAGCAGCGGCTGGCCAATCCGGCGGCGCTGATCGACCTTTCAAAGCTCGGAAATCTCAAGGGCATCACCGACGACGGTGCGACCATTACGATCGGCGCGATGACGCCGCATGCGGTGGTTGCCGCATCGCCGCTGGTGCGGACGAAGCTCCCGGGGCTTTCGGCACTGGCGTCCATGATCGGCGACCCCGCCGTGCGTAGCCGGGGCACCATCGGCGGTTCCGTCGCCAACAACGATCCGGCGGCGGACTATCCGGCCGGTGTGCTCGGTCTTGGCGCCACCATCGTCACCAGCACGCGCGAGATCGCGTCGGGCAAGTTCTTCCTCGGCCTGTTCGAGACCGCACTTGAACCCGGCGAGATCATCACCGCGATCCGTTTTCCCGTGCCGCTCAAGGCGGGTTACGCGAAGTTCAAGGCGCCGGCGTCGCGCTATGCACTGGTCGGCGTGTTCGTCGCGAAATTCGCCGATGGCGTCCGTGTCGCCGTAACCGGCGCGGGACCCGGCGTGTTTCGCGTGCCGCCGATGGAGGCGGCGTTGTCGGAGAATTTTGATCCAACCGCAGTGGCGGCGATCAAGATCGACACCGACGGCCTCACCTCCGATATCCACGCCGAAGCCGATTATCGTGCGCATCTCGTCACGGTGATGGCCAAGCGCGCCGTCGAGGCGGCGCTCAGCTAGCTCTTTGGGATACATGATGACTGATGGTTCCGGCCGAGCGGCCTTCCCGCCGGCGCCGACTGGCCTTGGCGCGCTTTCTGCTACCGAGATCGTTGCTGGCTACCGGCGCAAGACGTTCACTCCGCGCGATGTCGTTGACGACACCATCGCAGCGCTTCAGGCCACGCACGAGGCCTGCAATGCGGTGGTGACGCCGATATACGAGCAGGCGAGGGCGGAGGCCGACCTCATCACGAAAGAGATGCGCGCGGGTGAGGCCAAGGGACTGCTTGCCGGTGTGCCAGTGACGATCAAGGATCTCGTCTTCGTCGCGGGCGTACCGGCCTACGCCGGTTCGCCGATGAACAAGGCGTTCGTGCCTGAGGCCGATGCCGCCGTGGTGTCGTCCCTGAAGGCCGCCGGCGCGATCATCACCTGCAAAACCACGACCTGCGAATCCGGCTACAAGCTGACGGCCGACAGCCCGGTCACCGGCATCACGCGCAATCCCTGGAATCCTGGTCGTACCAGCGGTGGGTCGAGCGGAGGCGCGGCAGCGGGCGTGGCCGCGGGTTGCGGCCCGATCGCGATCGGCACCGACGGCGTCGGCTCGATCCGGGTGCCTTCCTCCTTTTGCGGGGTGTTCGGTCTGAAACCGACTTTCGGCCTCGTGCCGCGCTCGCCCGGCTTCTCGCCGCCGTCCTGGGCCTCGCTCGCCCATACCGGCCCGATCACCCGTTCGGTCGCAGACGCCGCGCTGACGCTGGAGGTCATCGCTGCTTACGATCTGCGCGATGCCGCAAGCCTTCCCGTGTCCGCACGTCGCTTCGATACGACCGCAGGGCGCCTGGATGGCATTCGTATCGGCGCCAGCGCCGATCTGGGCTACGCCGTCGTCAGCCCTGACGTGTGTGCGGCATTCGGCAAGGCGCTTGCCGTTCTCGATTCCTGCGGTGCGCAGGTCACCATGGACGGCCCGGGTCTTGATCCCGGTATTCTGGAGCACACGCTGAAGCCGATTGCCTTTACCGAACAGGCGGCGGCGGTTGCGAGCAAGTCCGCAACCGATCTTGCAAGCTCGGAGGCCGACTATCGCAATGTCATCGACGCCGGGCGGCGCTACACTGGCACCGATTACATCGAGGCGAGTTACCGCCGCGGCCAGGCGCGCAATGCCTTCGTCAAGCTGTTCGAACGTGTCGATGTGCTGGTGACGCCGACGGTTGCGGTCACCGCATTCGAGGCCGGCGAGATCGGCGTCGACACCGTCGACGGCAGCAAGGTCGATCCGCATCTCGGCTGGTCGCCGTTCACCTGGCCGATCAATCTGGCAGGCTTGCCGGCGGCAACGCTGCCCTGCGGCTTCGATCGCGACGGCATGCCGATCGGCCTGCAGATCATCGCGCCCTGGCTCGACGAGCCCACGATCTTTCGTATCGCTGCGGCATTCGAGGCGGCGCAGCCCTGGGCGAAGTTTTGGCCGCAGCTCGCCTTACGCTAGGGGAGAGAGGCGCGCCAGGGGGAAGCGGCCACAAAACGATAGTGCAAGTGTTTTGCCCGACGTGTCAGCTCGCCTAGGGGCGATCCAAACGGTGGGCCTCGATATTCCCTAAGTTTGATGCCGAAAAACCTTTTGCAAACAAGGGCCGTCCTACTGTGCATGGGGTTGTTTTCGCACTTTTGGGGGTCTAGCCCAGCTCGATCGGTGCGCCGCGGCCGCTGAGCTCCTCGTCGAGGCGCAGATAATGCGCGAGATAGTCGTGTAGCGCAGTCGCCGCCTTCGAGGTCGCGCCGCTGGACTTGTAAAGCAGCAGCTCGATCTTCGGCAACGGCGGCAGGCCTTCGTTCGGTCCGATCTCGCGCATCGCCGGCACCAGCGCGCTACGGCCGAGCACGGTCACCGCCATGCCGGCGAACGCTGCGGCCTGGAGTCCGCCGACGCTTTCGCTGACGCAGGCGACGCGCCAACGCAGATTTGCGCGCTCCAGAGTATCGATGGCGTAGTCGCGATAGATGTTGCCCGGCGGCAGCAGCGCGAGCGGGATCGGTCGCTCCTGATGCGCCGTGGACTGCTCGCCCGTCATCCACACCAGCTGCTCGCGCCGCACCACCTGGCCGCCGGTGAAATCGTTCATGCGGGTGACGAGCGCAATGTCGACATCGCCGCGCTTGACCAGGCCGACCAGTGGCGTCGACAGCGCGCAATTGAGCTCGACCTGCACGCGCGGAAAGGATTTTTTGAACACACTGAGGATCTGCGGCAGCATGAACGCTGCATAGAGGTCCGGCGTGCCGAGCACGACCTGGCCTTCGATCTCCTGCGACGCCAGTTGCGAGATCAGCTCGTCATGCAACCTCAGGATGGATTTGGCGTAGGTGAGAACCATGTTGCCGTCGTCGGTCAAGATCAGCCTGCGGCCGCCGTGCTCGAACAGCTGCTTGCCGGTGAGCTCCTCCAGCCGCTGCAATTGCAACGTGATCGCCGGCTGGGTGCGGCCCAGCCGTCGGGCGGTCTCGGTGATGCTGCCGGTCTCGACCACCGAGATCAGCGACCGGAGCATGCGGATGTCGAGACTGATGAGGTTCATGCGGCGTCCATATCGCCTGCAATTTATGCAAAACCCATGCTAGCGCGTCCACCCTGTCGGATCATGGTCCCAGCAACGTTACCTCCGCAACATGGCCTCGATCCGTTGTGCGGCGCCAAGCAGTGTGCGGTCTTGTCCGCGTCTGGCAATGATTTGCAGGCCGAACGGAAGGCCGCGCGGATCCGTTCCGCACGGAATCGAGATCGCCGGCTGGCGGGCATGATTGACGAAGGGAGTAAACACCGCATGCCCCCGCGGGCTCGCCGGCTTTCCGCCGATCATGTCCGGCCCAAGCTGGGTCAGCGACCAAGCGACGCAGGGGACGGTCGGAGTCAGCAGCAAGTCCACGTCGGTGAGGAAGGCGGCGAAAGCACTGGCGATCGCGGCGCTCGCGACCAGAGCTCCAGCAACCTCTGCACCCGACCAGGAGAGGCCGCGTTCGATCTGCCTGGCGACGTCGGGATCAAATATGGAGGGATCCTTGCGGAACGCGTTCCCATAGAGCGCCGCGAGACCGGCATGCTGGAGCGGCATGATGGCGTCTTCGGTCGCGCCCGGCGGCCAGACGGGATCGCGCTGCATGATGCGCAAGCCTGCCGAGGAAAGGCGGTCGACGGTGGAGGCGAGGCCATCCGCGACGATGTCGTCGACCGCGACGTCGAGCCCAAGACGCGGCGAGAATGCCATGCGCAAGCCGTCGACGTCTTCAGCCTGCGATGCGATGACGGCAGAATCCGGGTCGCGCGGATCGGCGCCGGCCATGGCTTCGAACGCCAATGCGATATCGGCCACGTCAGACGCGATCGGTGCGATCACGGAGAGGCCGAAGAACGGCTCGGCAAAACCGGGTCCGTAGGGTATCGCGCCGTAGGACGGCTTGAAACCGGCGACGCCGACATGAGCCGGCGGCCTGCGGCTGGATCCGCCGGCATC
Source organism: Bradyrhizobium sp. MOS003 (assembly GCF_003020125.1). Lineage (GTDB taxonomy): Bacteria > Pseudomonadota > Alphaproteobacteria > Rhizobiales > Xanthobacteraceae > Bradyrhizobium. The sequence continues at coordinate 785,509 of NZ_PYFW01000003.1, forward strand.
CGTGCCGATTGCGAGCGGCACGAGACCGGCTGCGACAGCAGCGGCAGGACCGCCGGATGAGCCGCCCGGTGTCAGCGCGTGATCGAGCGGGTGGCGCGTGGGCCCGTAGAGCTGTGATGTCGTGACGCCCTTGCAGGCGAATTCCGACGTCGCTCCGATGCCGACGACGACGGCGCCGGCCCTGCGCAGCCGCTCGATCGCCATCGCATCCTCGGGCGCGATGAAATCGGCAAACAGGCGCGAGCCCTGAGTGACGCGCCAGTCGGCGACCCAGATGTTGTCCTTGACGACGATGGGCACGCCCGCGAGCGGCATGGTCTCGCCGGCGCGCAGGCGAGCGTCGACCGCCGCGGCATCGCCCAGCGTGCGCGCGGGGTCGATCGTGACCACGGCGTTCAGCGCCTTGGTGGCCTCGATGCGCGCGAGCGCGGCTTTGGCGGTCTCGACCGCGTTCGTTCGTCCGGTCGTGACATCGGCCGCGATCTCGCGCGCACTATTGAACGATCTTGTCATGGCTTCCCCAGATCAACGCCAATGTGCCGCACAGCGCAAGGCAGGCCAAGGCGACGAAGGCCGCGCCGAGGCTGGCCGCAGCGTCCAGGATCGAGATCAGCGCCGGGGCAGCCAGCAGGCCCGCATAGGATGCGGTCAGCACCGCGCCGGTGGTCTCGCCGATCCGATCCTGCGGCGCGAGGCGCGCGATCTCGGCGACGAAAACGCCGTTCCAGCCCGACGCGGTCAAGCCGAACAGCGTGGCCATCGCGAATTGCCAGGCGCGTCCCATCGATGCGCCCTCGAGGCCGAGCAGCGCGGCGCAGAAGGCCATGCCGAGGCCGATGACGACCAGAACGGCGCGTGAGGCGTTGAGCCGCATGGCGACAAAGCCCCAGCCGAGCCGGCCGACCAGGCCGCCGGCTTGGGCGCAGGCGAGCGCCATGCCGGCCTCGATATGGCTGAGACCGAGTTCGCGGGTGCCGAGCGTAACGAAGACCGTGTTGAGCGAGACTTGCATGGCGCTGAACGGCATCGAGGCCAGCGCCAGCATCGCAATGCGCCGGTCGGCGGTGACAAGCGCCAGCCGTGCGCGGAGACTGAGCTGCGGAAGTGGGGCCGCCTTGCCGGCATAGGCCGGCCGCAGCCGCTCGAACAGCAGGATCGCGAGCAGTGCACAGGCACCCACCGCCGCATAGCACCAGGCCGGTCCGAGCGAGATGGCAATGGCAGGCAGCACCAGCGAGCCGCAGACGGCGCCAATCTGGTTGCCGGTCTGGCGCACCGAGAACACGAAGGCCCGCCGTTCGGCCGTCACGAGCTGCGACAGCAGCGCCGCGCTGGCCGGCGTCTCCGGCCCGAAGGCAAGGCCGAGACAGAGGCCCGCAGCGAGCAGCGCCGCCGTCGTGCCGAGCGAGGCCAGCGCCATGCTGACGACGATGGCTGCCGCGCAGAGGCTGGCGATCCGGAGCGAGCCCAGCCGCGCGATGAAACCGCCGCCCCAGAACGAGGCGGGGATGCCGACGGCGAACACCGCGCAAGAGAACATCGAGAGCTGCCATACCTCGATATGGGCGCGGGGAGCGACCACGCCCGGCGCGAACAGCGCGAGCGCCACCAGGGCCTGGAGCGAGGTCATCGCCCCCAGGGCCGGCAGCAGCGCGGGCGCTGGCCGAGCGGCACCGTTTGCGTCTACCATGCAGCTGCACTCACGGGAGGACCATGGTGGCGGGCGGTATTTCCATTCACGCGGTCGATGTGGCGAGCGGCCGGCCGGCGCAGGGCCTGCGCGTCGAGATATGGCGGATCGATCCGGACTCGCTGCGCATCGCCGACGGGCGGCTCGGAGCCAACGGCGTGCTCGATCATCCCGTCGCGCAAGGCGCGGGCGTGACGGCTGGTGAGCATGAAGTCCTGTTTCATCTCGGCGAGTTCTTCGGCGACAGCGACGGTTTCCTGACCGTGGCGCCGTTCCGCTTCCGCATCAAGCACGTCGATGAACATTTTCATCTGCCGCTGAAATTCACGCGCTGGGGCTACTCGCTGTTTCGCGGGGCCTGATCAGTTGGTCAGCCGCCGCGACAGGCCAGTGACACGCTCCATCACTGCGACCATCGCCACGGTCGCGATGATCAAGACGCCCGACAATGCGGCAATGGTGACGTCGAGCTTGCCTTCGAGGTCCTGCCACATCCGGATCGGCAGCATGTCCGTGGCGGCGTCACGCAGGAACAGGGACACCGGCACGTTGTCGAACGACGACATGAAGGCGATGAAGGCGCCGGCAATGATGCCGGGCCGGATCAGCGGCAGCACGATGCGCCGGAACGTGTAGAGGCGGCTCGCGCCGAGCACTGCCGAGCTTTCGAGCAGGGTCGGTTCCAGCTGGGCAAGAGCAGCGACCGTGTTGCGCACGACATAGGGTACGCAGACCACGGTGTGGCCGATCACCAGCGTCAGCGGGGACACCGGTAAGCCAACCAGCGAAAACAGCATCAGCGCCGCCAGACCGAAAGCCAGTGCAGGCAGGACCAGCGGCGACATGAAGAGAGAATCGAGCAGCCGCGCCGATAGCGCCTGCGACCGCGAGATCGCAAGCGCGGCGGCGACACCAAGCACGACGGACAGGCCCGTCGCCCACAGCGCGACGATCAGGCTGTTCTTCGCCGCGAAGTGCAGCTGCCAGGCGTCCCAGAGCTCGGCGTACCAGCGCAGCGAATAGCCGGGTGGCGGGAATCTCAGCGAGAAGCCGCTGGTGAAGGAGACGATCAGGACGACGAGCGACGGCGCGATGATCAGGATCAGCGCGATGATCGCGACCAACGTCATGACCAGCTCGAAGCTGAACGCCTCCAGGGTGCGCTTGCGTCCGCTCATCATGCCCCTCCATAGCCGCGCGACAGGCGGCCGAGCGTGGTGAAGACCGAGACGACCGCGAGCACGGCCAGCAGGAAGATGATCGAGATCGCCGACGCGAACGGCCAGTTCTGCAAGGTCGAGGCCTGCTGGTAGAGATACATCGGCATGAACAGCATCTGCCCGCCACCGACCAGCGATTGGGTGATGAAGGCGGTGATGGCGGCGGCATAGGTCAACGTGCAGCCGGCGATCACGCCGGGCAGCGACAGCGGCAGCACGACGCGGAAGAACGTGCGCCAGCTTCCGGCGCCGAGCGAGCAGGAGGCATCGTCGAGATTGGGATCGATGCGGCCGAGCGCGGTGATCAGCGGCAGCGTCATCAGCGGCATCTGCACCTGTGCCAGCGCGATCACGACGCCGAACTGGGTGTAGAGCAGCTTCAGGGGCGTATCGATGATCCCGAGGGACTGTAGCGTCGCGTTGATGATGCCCTGGCGTCCGAGGATGACGATCCAGGCGAAGGTGCGCACCACCACGCTGGTCAAGAGCGGCAGCAGCACGATCAGGATGATGATGGTCTGAAGCCTGGGCCCGACCCGCTGGTAGAGCCAGGCGATGGGAAAGCCGAGCACGAGACACACGGCCGTCACCTCGGCCCCCAGCAGCAGCGTCGAGCCGAGCACACTGAGGCTGAAAGGGTCGGTCAGGAAGTGCAGGTACTGGCCGAGCCCCCAATGGAGCCCGGCCGTGTCGTTGTGCAGCGAGAGCCAGAACAGCTGCAGCAGGGGCGCGACGAAGAACAGCAGGAAGAACAGCGCCAGCGGCGCCGCCAATCCCATTCCATAGGACGTGACGTCCCGAGATGCCGGTGCTGCGCCCATCGCCAGGTCCTTGCGCTAGATCTTGATCTCGCGGTTGAAGCGCTCGATCCAGGCCGAGCGCTGCTCGTTGATCTTCTTCCAGTCCTGGAACACGAACTTCTTCTTCAGCTCGGCGGTGTCCTTGGCGAGCACGCGCGCGATCTCGCCGCCCATCGTCACCTTGGAATTGGTCGGCACGATCAGATAAGGCGGGTTCATTAGCGTGGTCTGCACCTCGGGCGTCAGCGCCGCCTCGATCAGCTTGAAGGCAAGCTCGCGGTTCGGCGAGTTCTTGACGATGTGGATCGTGGTCTTGAAGGCGATGGCGCCTTCCTTCGGCGCTACGAACTCGACCGGCACGCCGCGGGCTTTGAGGATCTGGATGGCGTTGAAATTGCCGGGCGAGATGTCGATCTGGCCCTGCTGGAACAGGGTCGCAAGCGCGCCGGGATTGGCGGCCACGGCGGCGAGATTGGGCTTGAGTTCCTCCAGCGCCTTGAAGGCGGGATCGATATTGGCTTCCGAGCCGCCGCGCATCTTGGCGATCTCGACCAGCCAGCCGGTGCCGAGCGTCGAGTTGAGGTTGGTGATGCCGACGCGGCCCTTGAACTCGGGCTTCCAGAGATCGGCCCACGAGGTAGGCGGCGTCTTGACGGCTTCCGGGTTGTAGGTGAGGCCGACGACCTGGAAGAACGGAGCAGGTCCCATCGGCTCCTGCGCCTCGGCGATCAGGTCCTTGTAATAGGCGCTCTTCTCGACCGGATAGGGCTCGACCAGGTCTTGGCCGATCGCGACGAGTGCAGGGCCGGGATCGTGCAGCATGACGTCGATCGGCGGATTGGCTTTCGCGGCATTCACCTTCGCGATCTGGTCGACCGAGAGCATGGGGTCGAGCACCATCGCGGCGTCGGCGTTTGCCTTGCGGAAGGCGGGCACCAGGACGGCCTTGTGCGCTTCTTCCCAGCTTCCGGTGAAGGTCGCAAACACCAGCGGGCGTGCCTGCGCGAAGCTCAGTCCGGGAAACGCCTTCATAGCCCCGAGCGTGAGGGCGGTCGTCATCAGGCTGCGGCGATTGAGGATCATGTCGAACTCCGTATGGACAATGACAGGAATTAGAGCGTTGCGGGAAATGCGTTGGCGAGCGAAGGGGCGAGCGGTGCGAGGCGCACGGCGGCGCCGCTGTCCAGCGCGCGCGTCTCGCCGATGCGCGCCTGGGAGATCTTGACGCCGGAACCGTCGGCCGTCGTGACCTCATGCACGACGGTCGCGCCCAGCGGCAGCGACATGCCGACCACGCCGGCAAAGCCGGTCTCGTCGCCGACGAATTGCAGATGCTCAGGCCGGATGCACACGGTGACGCGGCCGCCTTCGGTGAGGGCGCCGGCGGCAGGCCGCGCGATGATCTCCGCGCCGGCATCAAGGCGAATCTTGGCGGCGGTTCGGTCCGCCGAGACGACCACGCCGGGCATGCGATTGCTGGAACCGACGAAGGTATTCACGAACAGCGTCTGCGGACGGTCGTAGACATCCGACGGTGTACCGAACTGCTCGAGCTTGCCTTGACTCAGTACGGCGACGCGGTCGGCCATCGACAGCGCCTCTTCCTGGTCGTGCGTCACGATCAGGGTGGTGATGCCGGAGACACGCTGCAGCCGCTTGACCTCGATCTGCATGTCGAGACGCAGGTTCTTGTCCAGCGCGGCAAAGGGCTCGTCGAGCAGCAGGATCGACGGCTTGATCGCGAGCGCGCGAGCCAACGCAACGCGCTGCTGCTGGCCGCCGGAGAGCTGCCGCGGCAGGCGTTCGGCCATGGTGGGCAATTGAACCAGTTCCAGGAGACGCTGCGACTCGCGCTGGCGCGTTGCCTTGTCGATGCCGCGGGCAGCGAGCCCGTAGGCCACGTTCTCGCTGATGGAGAGATGCGGGAATAGCGCGTAGTTCTGGAAGACGATACCGACCGCGCGGCGGTTCGGCGGCAGCGTGTCGACGATGTCGTCGCCAATGATAATGCGGCCCTGGGTCTGGGCGATGAAGCCGGCGATGATCCGCAGCAACGTGGTCTTGCCGCAGCCGGACGGGCCGAGCAGGGCGATGATCTCGCCGCCTTTGATGTCGAGATTGATGTTCTCGACCGCGAGCGCGCCGCTCGGATAGCGGTGGGTGACGGCGTCGACGACGAGCGATCGTCCGCCTTGCGCTTCAGCCATGATGTTGCCTCCCGTTGCCCCAGAGGAGAAAGCAAGTCTCGTGCCCGGCGCGGTCGCTTTTTGCGGCGCGTTTTGGCATTGTAGTCCGATGACCTCGGATCAATCGATTTACGACTTCACCGCCACAACCCTCGCGCGCGCCATCGCCAAGGGCGAGCTGTCCTCGCGTGACGCCGTCGAGGCGCATCTTGCGCGGATCGCACTCGTGGACGTGCGATTGGCGGCGTTCGTGACTGTTGATGCAGAGGGTGCCCGCCGTGCGGCGGACATCTGCGACGCGGCGGCTGCGCCGAGCGGCCCGCTGCATGGGGTGCCCGTCGCGATCAAGGACCTCACCGACACCGCGGGGCTTGCGACCAGCTACGGATCGGCGCTGTTTCGCGACCACGTGCCGGTCGAGGACGATCTCGTGGTCGCGCGGCTGCGACGCGCCGGTGCGATCATCCTGGGGAAGACCAATACGCCGGAGTTCGGCTTCGGCGCGGTCTGCACCAATAAATTGCGCGGGCCGACGCGCAATCCGTTCGATCCAGCGCTGACCTCCGGCGGCTCGTCCGGCGGCTCTGCCGCCGCGGTGGCGGCCGGCATGGTGCCGATCGCGCACGGCACCGATTTCGGCGGATCGGTGCGCACCCCCGCAAGCTTTTGCGACGTGGCTTCGATCCGGCCGACGCCTGGCCGTATCCCGTCGCCGCGCCGGCCGCTCGGTTGGGACATGCTGGCCAGCCACGGTTTTCTTGCCCGCGGCGTCGATGATCTCGAACTGGCGCTGTCGGTCTGCGCTGGCGGCGATGCCCAGGACCCGCTCTCGACCGGCGTCGTCAATGACCATCGTCACCTGGCCGGACGTTCCCGGATTGCAGTCACGCCTGATTTCGGTGTTGCGCCGGTTTCGCGCGATGTCTGCGCTCGTTTTGCCGATGCTTGCGAAGCGCTCGCGCGTGTTGCCGAAATCGTCTCGTCTTCGGCGGATTGCAGCGGCGCGATCGAGACCTTCCGCACCCTTCGTGCCGCGCACATCGCCAACAGCTATGGCGAGTTGCTGAGAACGCGCCGCGGCGAGCTCACGCCCACCGTGATCTGGAATATCGAGGCGGGCGCCAAGCTCTCGGCGGAGGATTACCTGAACGCCGAGCGGCGGCGCACCGCGATCTACCGCAGCTTTCGCGAGCTGTTCACGCGCGTCGATTTCCTGATCGCACCGGCGGCGTCGGTCTTCCCCTGGCCGAACGAGATCAGTGACGTCACCGCGATCGACGGTGCAGCGCTGGAGACGCCGATCGACTATCTCGCCGTCACCTTCATCGTGTCGCTGGTCGGCTGTCCGGTCCTGACCTTGCCGGTGCGGCGAGGGGAGAATCAGCTGCCCTTCGGCATCCAGATCATCGCGCCGCCGGGCTGCGAATCTCGCCTGTTTGCTTTCGGCCGTGCCATCGAAAACGAATTGGGCTTTTCGCATCGTCGGCCGAAGCTCCCCTAGCTGTCGCGATGCTCGAGCCGGGCGGCGAGCGCGCCGGCAAGACCGATGGTGGGCTTGGCAGCGGGCCGTCGGTAGGTGCCCGCCGTGGCCTTGCGCAGGCGCAACGCGACCAGTGCCTCGGCCTGCTTCACGGCGGCGACGACCTGGTCGACGAGGGGAACGGGGATCCGGTCGGCGACGCGCTCGGCAAGCCCCGAGAGTGGCGCACCTGCAAAGATCAGCACATCGGCCTCATCCTCGACGATGGCGCGCTGTGCGAGTTCGACCAGAAGGTCCTCCTTCTCGGTGCCGACTTCGGAGATCGCCTGAAACGGCGTGTCGAGCATGCGGATGCCGGCGCAGCGCTCGCGCAGCCCGTGGTCGCGGACGCATTCCTCGTACCAGGGTCCCAGCGCTTGCGCGAAGGTGACGATGGCAAAACGCCGTCCGGCCATGCACGCCGTCAGCATCGCGGCTTCCGCAAGGCCGATCACGGGAATGTCGAACGTCTCGCGTGCGGCGAACAGGCCGGGGTCGCCGAAGGCGGCGATGATCGCGGCATCGACCTTCTTGTGCTGCTCGGCCAGCATCTCCAGCGCGATCGCGCCGCCGATCTGCGCCTCGGTGCGCGTCGCGATATAGGGCACGCCGCGCGTCGCGGTGCAGGGGACGATCTCGGTGCCGGGCGCGGCGGCGCGCTGCCCGACATCCGTCATCAACTGGGTGACCCCCGTGCTGGTGTTGGGATTGAGCAGCAGCAACTTCATGGTCACGCCGCCGTCAGCTTGGGTTTGGGAGCGAGCGTCTCGAGCAGCGCGGTGCCGGTCTGGCGGACATGGGCGCCGAGCAGGCGCCCCGCGGCTTCGCTGTCGCGCGCTTCGAGGGCGGCGAGGATGCCGGCGTGTTCGTCGACCGAATTGCTCCAGCGCTTGTCGGCACCCAGCGCCAGATAGCGTGCACGCTCGGCCCGGGAGATCAGTGTCTCGTGCGCTTCGCGCAGCGGCGTGTTGCGCGCCATCCGGACGATGGTGTTGTGGATTTCGCCGTTGATGGCGAAATAATCGTCGAGTTTGCCGTTGCGATGATGACCCTCCATCCGGGTCTGCAGCGTGCGCAGGCGGGCGAGGTCGCGCTCGGTGGCGCGCTCGGCGGCGAGCTCCGCGGCCAGCCGTTCGATCCCGGCGAGCGCTTCGAACAATTCCGAGATGCCGGCGATCGCGATGTCGGCGATGCGCGGACTGCGGTTGGGGCGAAGCTCGATTAACCCTTCGGCCGCGAGCACCTTCATGGCCTCACGAAGGGGCGTGCGGGACACGCCCAGCTCCTTCGATAGCCTGGTCTCCTGGGTCTGCGATCCCGGCGCTAGCTCGCCGCGAATGATCATCGTCCGCATCCGCGCGGCGGCGCGCTCATGCAGGCCCATCCTCTTGAGTTTGGGCGATTTTCGGCCCTTCGGGGTTTCCGACTTCTGCTGCACGCGCGCCTCGTTGCTTCATTTCATCCTAGCCGTTTCCGGCTGTTTGGCTTGCCCAAAATACCGACGCATGTCGCTGAAAACAATGGCATAGCGCGCAAATTGTATGCAGCATGCAAAATCACCGTTGCGCTGCCGCGAAGGCCGACCGATGATCTCCTGAGACGCGCGAGGTCTCGCGCCTTCGAAACGGAGTGAGCGATGCGGACGAGTTTGCGACTGGGCCTCGTGGTGATGGCAGCGATGTTCGGCGGGGGCAACCTGGCCATTGCGCAGACCGCGAAGATCAAGCTCGGCTACGCCAAATGCGCGCACTGCCTGCCGATGTCGCTGATCCCGGGCATGGCGAAGGGCGTCGAGGTCGAGGCCACCGGCTTCAACTCGGGCAACGACGTGCTGACCGCACTGATCTCCAAGAGCATCGACGTCGCTCAGGTCACCTACCTCCATTACATCACCGCGCTCGATAAGGGTTTTGACGTCGTCGCCGTGTCCGGCCAGATCAACGGCGGCTCGGAATGTCTCTCCTCCACAAAGCTGAACCTGCCGCCTGATGATTGGACCGCGTTCAAGGCCATCGTTGCCAAGGGCAAGAGCGACGGTCAGTTGCTGAAGGTCGCGGCCTCCCGCGGCAATGCGCAGGACATCCACATGCGCGGCGCATTCCTCAAGCAGGGCGTCGATCCCAACAAGGACGTCCAGTTCATCAGCATTCCCAATCCGTCCGATCATCTGGCGGCGCTGCAGCGTGGCGAGGTCGACATGATCTGCTCGGTCGAGCCGTTCGCCTCGCAGATCCGGCTTGCCGGCGCCGGCAAGCATTTTGTGCTGCCGTATGAGCAGGCTGCCGGCAACCTGACCAATCTGATCGTCACCCGTTCCGACGTGATCGCCAGCCAGCGCGCCGGTGTTCAGGGCGTCGTCGGTGCCGTGGTCGAGCTCGACAACAAGCTGATCGCAGACAAGGCGCCCTGGATCGAGGTCATCAACAAGCTGACCGGCCTCGATAAGAATGTGGCGGCGGAAGCGCTGAAGAACGCTTCGCCCGATCCTGCGATCCATCGGTCGCAAACGCTCGCGATCGCCGCCATGATGCGCGACCTCAAATACATTCAGAAGGACGTCTCCGCGGAAGCGGAGAAGAATATGGATTATTCGTTCCTGGAGAAGGCCACGGGAAAGGCCAAGAATGACCTCGGTTACTGACGTCTCGCCCGCGAGGCCGGCCTTTCGGCTGACGCGGGCGTTGCAGGGGCTCGAACGCCTCATTGTCCCTGCGCTGCTGATAGCCGGCTGGGAAGCCTTCGCCCGTAGCGGCGTGCTGCCGCCGGCGCTGCTGCCGGCGCCGAGTGCGGTGCTGCATGCGCTCGGCGACTGGGTGTTCGGATTCGACGAGACCACGCAGACCTATTCCGGTCACTGGCTGCGCGACGCGCTCGCCAGCGCCCTGCGCGTGTTCGGCGGCTTCGCGCTGGCAAGCTTGCTCGGCATCCTCGCCGGGGTAGCGATCGGCTGGTCCCGCCTGTTCGAGAAGACGTTGGAGCCGACGCTGCAGATGCTGCGGCCGATCCCGCCGGTGTCCTGGATCCCGCTCGCCATCATCTGGTTCGGCATCGCCGACAAGCCGGCGATCTTCCTCGTGTTCCTTGGTGCCTTCTTCCCGGTGCTGATGAACGCGATCCATGGCGTGAAGACCGTGGACCACAATCTGGTCCGCGCCGGCGCGATGATGGGCGCAAGCCAGCGGCAGATGCTGACCGACATCGTGCTGCCGGCGGCGCTGCCCTCGATCTTCGCCGGCCTGCGCATCGCGGTCGGCTCGGCCTGGATGCTGACGGTCACGGCCGAGATGGTCGCGGTCAAGAGCGGCCTCGGCTACGTCTTGTGGGATTCCTACTACTTCCTGCGCTACGACATCGTACTCGCGGCGATGATCTCGATCGGGCTGCTCGGCTATCTCTCCGACCTCGGCCTCAAGGCGATCATGGCGCGCACGCTGCGCTGGCAGCAGACGACCACCGTGCAGGGCAGGGCAGGCTGATGGCGGCCATCGAGCTTCGCAACATCGTCAAGGTGTTCTCCGACAAGCGGCGCGGTCGAGACCTGCTTACGCTGGACAACATCAACCTCGACATCGAGGCCAATGACTTCGTCTGCCTGCTCGGTCCGTCCGGCTGCGGCAAGTCGACCCTGCTCAACATCATCGCCGGCTTCGAGCAGGCGACGTCCGGCCGCACGCTGGTCGACGGCAAGCAGGTAGAGCGGCCCGGCTCCGACCGCGGCGTGGTGTTCCAGCAGCCGACCCTGATGCCATGGCTGACGGCGATCGACAACGTCGCCTTCCACCTCAAGCTCAAGGGCATCGGCAAGGCCGAGCGGCACGATCGCGCCATGGAGTTCATCGATCTCGTCGGCTTGCGCGGTTTCGAGCACCACCATCCCTCCGAGATGTCGGGCGGCATGAACCAGCGCGTCGGCATCGCCCGCGCGCTGTTGATGAACCCTAGCGTTATCCTGATGGACGAGCCGTTCGCGGCGCTGGATGCCCAGACCAAGCTCGAAATGCAGGAGGAGCTGGTCGCGATCTGGCAGAAGCGCCGCTGCACCATCGTTTTCGTCACCCATAGCGTCGACGAGGCGCTGGTGCTCGGCAACAAGATCGTGGTGATGACGAAGCGGCCCGGCCGCATCCGCGAGGCCGTCAATTTCGACCTGCCGCGCCCGCGCGACATCACTAGTCCCGAATTCAATGACGCCAAGCGCCGCATCCTCTCCCTGATCCGGGAGGAGTCGACGCGCCTGGCGCAGGCGTCGTAAGGTTGAGGCCATGCGCAAGCGTCTCGGCATGATCACGCCGTCCTCCAATTCGGTTCTCGAGCCCGTCACGAGCGCCATGCTGCATGGCGTGCCCGACGTCACCGCGCATTTCTCGCGATTCCGCGTTACCGAGATTGCGCTCGACACCGCGGCGCTGAACCAGTTCGACGCCTCGGTGATGCTACCGGCGGCGGACCTGCTGGCCGATGCAAAAGTCGACGCCATCGCCTGGAACGGCACCTCGGCGAGCTGGCTTGGTATCGGGCGGGACAGGAGCCTGTGCGAAGCGATCACGGCGCGTACGCGCGTGCCGGCGACGACGTCCACGCTCGCCTGCATCGACGCCGCCCGGGCGCTTCGAGCAAGGCGCGTCGGCCTGGTCTCGCCCTATACGGACGACGTACAGCGGCGGATCGGCGACGTCTGGGCCGAAGAGGGCATCGTTCCGCATGCCGAGCGGCATCTGGGCCTGCGCGACAATTTCTCCTTCGGCGAGGTCCCGCCTGCGACCATCGCGGACATGATCCGCGCGGTCGCGGCGGACGGCGCCGACGCGATCGTCATTCTCTGCACCAATCTCGACGGCGCCGCGCTCGCGGCCTCCCTGGAACGGGAATTGGGCATCGCCGTGCTGGATTCGGTCGCGGTCACGCTGTGGCGAACGCTGGCGCTCGCCGGCGGCAACATCGCGGCCCTTGCGCAGTGGGGCCGGATCTTCCAGACATCGGCGGGCATCAAGTGATGGAGACTTCTGTGACGCAGCTCGATCTTTCCATTCGCGGCGGCACCATCGTGACGGCCAGCGACGAGTTTCGCGCCGATATTGGCATTCGCGACGGCCGCATCGTCAGCATCGCCGACCGGATCGAGGGCGCGGCGCGCGAGATCGACGCGACCGGATTGTTGGCGCTGCCGGGCGGGATCGACAGCCACGTCCATATTTCGCAACCCTCCGGCCCCGACGTGGTCATGGCCGACGACTTTGCCTCGGCGACGCGAGCGGCCGCTGCCGGCGGCAACACCATGGTGCTGCCCTTCGCGCTCCAGGAGAAGGGCACGTCGCTGCGCACCTGCGTCGAGAACTACCGCAAGCTCGCCGAGGGCGAGTGCTACATCGACACCGCGTTCCATCTCATCATCTCCGATCCGACCGCGGTCGTGCTCGGGCAGGAGCTGCCGGCGCTGGTCAAGGACGGCTACACCTCGTTCAAGGTGTTCATGACTTATGACGATCTCGTGCTCAGCGACAGCCAGCTGCTGGAGGTGTTCGACGTGGCGCGCCGCGAGGAGGCGCTGGTGATGGTCCATTGCGAAGGCTATGACGCGATCCGGTTCCTCACCAGCAAGCTCGAACGCGAAGGCCACATCGCGCCCTATTACCACGGCGTGTCGCGGCCCCAGGCTGTCGAGCGTGAGGCGACGCATCGCGCCATCAGCCATGCCGAGGTGATCGGTGTTCCCATCATGATCGTGCATGTCTCAGGCCGAGAGGCGATGGAGCAGGTGCGCTGGGCCCAGCAGCGCGGACTGCCGGTGCATGCGGAGACCTGCCCGCAATACATCACGCTGACGGCCGACGACATGAAGGGACTGAACATGGACATCACGGGCGCGAAATATGTCTGTTCGCCGCCGCCGCGCGACGTCGAAAGCCAGCAGGCGATCTGGGAAGGCATCACGACCGGCGTGTTCCAGACCTTTTCATCCGACCACTGCCCGTTCCGCTACGATGATCCCAAGGGCAAGCTGACGCCGAATGCACGGACTTCATTCCGCTGGGTACCGAACGGTATTCCCGGCGTCGAGACGCGGCTGCCGATCCTGTTCTCGGAAGGCGTGTCGAAGGGGCGGATCAGCCTGCAGAAATTCGTCGAGCTGACCGCGACCAACCATGCGCGCATTTACGGTCTCTACCCGCGCAAGGGCTCGATCGGCGTCGGCTTCGATGCCGACATCGCGTTGTGGGACCCGAAATTGACGAAAAAGATCCGACAAGCCGATCTGCATCACGGCTCCGACTATACGCCCTGGGAAGACTTTGACGTCACTGGTTGGCCGGTTACCACCATCGCCCGCGGGCGGGTCGTGTACGAACAGGGCAAGATCGTCGGCGACAAGGGCGCGGGCGAGGTGCTCAGCCGCGGCAAATCGAGCCTGATCTGACAAGGTGTTTTTCTTCCTAATGCATGCCGACAGTCCAGCGATGAAAGCGCTGCGTCGATCGATCCGTTCCATGACGTCTTGAGGTCCGGACCGATCGGCGCCGTGCGCGCGCGGCTAGCTGCAGCTCAGCGGCAATGCCCGGCCGGGATGCAACTCGTACCAGTCATAGCAATCCGGATAGGCGCCATAGAATCCGTATCCGGGCCGACCGAAGCGGTGGAATGCGTGCTGGCGGAGACCGCCGGTATGACCGGCGAAGCCGAGGTGCTCGCCGCCGAACCGGGCACCGCCGCCGAATCCTCCCGCGTGTCCCAGGCCGCCGAAATGCGCGCCGCCGCCAAAGCCCGCATGTCCGCCTCCGCCGAAGCCTCCGCCGTGGCCGCCACCACCGCCGCCGTGCGCGTCGGCTGCGCCGATCGCCAGTGTCGAAGCGAGTGCTGCTGTTGCCAGAATCATGATGGCTCGTTTCATGGAAAACTCCTCTCGTGTTGAGCTGCCCGGCCATCCCGGAAGCCGCCGACGCATCGTGCTGCGCGCGAGGCTGCCAATGACTGGGCGTGTGATGCAGTAGAGGTAGGAGAGATGCACGGAAATCCAACTGAATTCGGCGTCATGTATCAGCCGCGCTGCTCGCGTAGGTAACTGCGCCGCGCGTGGTGGCGGCGTATGCGCAGAGAGCGGACTGAATGGATCAGCCCGCTCCCTGTCATTCGATGTGCGGCGATCAGAGGCTGCCGGTACCCGGCTCGCACGGCACGTTGTTGCCGGTCCACGGCGCGGTGGCGAATGCGCCGACGCGCGGCGCCGGGATGCAGGCGCGTTCGCCCGGATAGTCGAACGGCGCAGTCGTCGCGATCATATCCGCTTGTACCGCGGGTTGCCGCACGACTCGATGGTGCTCGCGCGCCATGACGGGGCCGCCGAGCATGGCGGCTGCAATCAATCCCATCGACAACACTTTGTACGTGGTCATTTGCTCTCTCCTTTGATGACATCAGGCCGACCAAGCCGGCTCCTCGTTGAGGTGTGCGCAGTCGGGCGCGTTTCAAACGCACGATTTGCTCACCGCAATTCAACGGCCTGTGAGCCGATGCAGCGTCGCACCCACGATCGTGCGAATCGATAACATCCGTTGCCCTCGGGACGACGGCGAGCGCGTTGAGTACGTATGTTCGATGCAGCGCGGTTCGCAGCGGAGCCCGGAAGATGATCACGACATTGACAACACGCGTCGCCTTTGCAGGCGCTGCTCGCCAGGGGTGCGGCCCACATCATGAACTGCAATTCAATGGCGCCACATGCGCCGCAAGCCTATCTCTTACCGCAGCGAGTGGCCGGCATCAGGCGGCATCAAGGTAGCGCGCTCGACGAGCGCGGGCATCGAACATGACCCCGCGCGTCGCCGAGCCCACACGTCACCACCGCGCACCGAAACGTCGCGCGGAACGTGGAGCGAGGACCATGAACCGGATTCTCCTGATCGAGGACGATGCTGAGACGGCCGAGGCGATCGTCGCCGAGCTCACCGATCGTGGCTTCGAGGTGCAATGGGCCGGCGACGGTATCGACGGTCTCGACCATGCGCGTGCGTCGAGCCCGGATGCCATGATCGTCGATCGCATGCTGCCGAAAATGGACGGGCTCACCGTCATCGAGGCGCTGCGCAAAGATCAGTTCAGGACGCCCGTGCTGGTGCTGAGTGCGCTCGGTGCGGTGGACGACCGGGTGCGCGGATTGCGCATGGGCGGAGATGATTATCTCACCAAGCCGTTCGCGATCATCGAACTCGTCGCGCGGATCGAGGCGCTGCTGCGCCGCCCGACCGACGATCGCAAGACCGTCCTGCATGCCGGGCCGCTCGAGCTCGATCTGATCGAGCGGACGGCGCGACGCGGCGATCGCGAGCTCGACCTGCTGCCGCGCGAATTCCGGCTGCTCGAATACATGATGCGCCGGAACGATCAGCTGCTGACGCGCGCAATGCTGCTCGAGGAGGTCTGGAACTACAAATTCGTCCCGGCGACCACGAACCTGATCGACGTGCATATGGGCCGGCTCCGTCACAAGGTCGACGGTCCCGGAGAGGTGCAGCTCATCCACAACGTCCGAGGCTCCGGCTTCGTGCTGCGTTCGCGGCAATAGGAGCGCAAGATGCATCAGGTCCGGTTGATCCGCTCCAGCACGTTCCTCTGGGCCCTGGCCGTGGCGGCCGCCTTCGCGCTGTTCGTTGTCGGCCTGTTCACGTTCGTCTACTGGAAGCTCGACGACTACCTGATCGTGCGATCCGATCGCATGATCACCACGCAGATCCAGTTCATCGCAGACCTGCCGCCGGCCCGCCGCATCGGTGCGATCGCGGATCATCTCGAGCAGGATTCCAGGGGCGTTCAGTACGCAGGACTGTTCGATGCCGCCGGCACCAGGCTTGCCGGCAACATCGACCAGTTGCCCCGCGAACTCGGGCTGGGCGGCGTGGTGCAGGGCGTGCGGCTCGATCTCAGGGGAAGACCGGCAGACCAGGTTCCGATCGTCAGGGCGATCGGCAAGCGTCTCGATGGAGGCGATGTGCTGGTGATGGGACGAAACGTCGACGAGACGCGCGAGATATCGAGCGTCGTGGGCGAGGCCCTGGCTCTCGGCCTGCTGCCGGCCTTCAGCCTCTGCCTGGTGGCCGGCGCCTGGCTGAGCGTCCGCGCCCAGAAGCGCGTCGAGGAGGTCAACCAGCGGGTCCAGCGCATCGTCGCCGGCGAGCTGCGCGAGCGGCTCCCGGAGGGCGGGACGGACGATCCGTTCGCGCGGCTGGCCGCGATCGTCAACGGCATGCTCGACGAGATGGAGACGATGATCAACGCGCTCGCCGGCGTCGGCAACGACATCGCCCATGATCTCAGGACGCCGCTCACGCGCGTCCGCCTGGCGTTGGAGCGTGGGCGCACGCATGCGGCGACGCTGGAGGAGCTCCAGGACATCACCGACAAGGCCATCGCCGGCATCGACCAATCGCTCGCGATCGTCACGGCGCTGCTGCGCCTGACCGAGATCGAGAACAACCGCCGCATGGCCGGATTTGGCGAGGTCGCGCTCGACGAGATCCTGCGGGAGGTGTGCGACGTCTACGAGCCCATCGCCGAGGACAAGCTCATCGGGCTCGGTGTCGTTATCGCGCGCAATGTGCAGGTCTGGGGCGACCGCGACCTGCTGTTCGAGGCGGTCGCCAACCTCGTGGACAATGCCGTCAAATTCACGCCATCGGGCGGACGGGTGGAGCTCGCCCTGGAGGCGGAGGACGATACGGCGCTCGTGCGCGTCCGCGACACCGGACCCGGCATCAGCGAGCAGGAGCGTGAGGCGGTGCTGCGCCGTTTCTATCGCTCCGACACGATGCGCAACACGCCGGGCGTCGGGCTCGGACTGAGCCTGGTCGCGGCCATCGTCAAGCTGCACGGTTTTCGACTGATCATCGGTCCCGCTCCCGGTGGGCAGATCGAGATCCTGGCCCGGATCGGTCGGACGGGCAGGGCCGTCACCCGCCGGTCGCGGACGATGGTGCACGCCGACGCCGATTAGATGGGATGGACCAAAATGATGCGCGACGCTTTCGAGATCGATCAGCCGGCATGGAACGTGGGAGTGACGGATGCAGATTAGCCACGAAGTTACGCGGAAAAATCTCCCGGCTGTGCCGGTTTCGCCGGTGCCGGCGCCGTTCCTCAGCGCGTATTCCGCGGCCATCAGGCGCTACGACCTCCTCGAGCCGGGTCAGGAGCAGCAGCTCGCGCGTCGCTGGCAGCAGACCGGGGATCGGAGCGCGGCGGACGCGCTCGTCACCAGCCATCTCCGGCTCGCGGCCAAGCTGGCGCGGGGCTACAAGGGATACGGCCTTCCGATGGTCGATCTGATCGCCGAGGCCAATCTGGGTCTCGTGATCGCGGCGTCACGCTTCGAACCCGGCCGCGGTGCGCGCTTCTCCACCTACGCGGTCTGGTGGATCAGGGCCGCCATTCACGAGTACATCCTGCGGTCCTGGTCCCTCGTCAAGATCGGGACGACGGCCGCGCAGAAGAAGCTGTTCTTCAAGCTCCGCAGCGAGATCAGGAAAGCCACCGGCAACGTGATGTCGGGGCTCACGCCTGACGTCGCCGAATTGATTGCCGGGAAGCTCGGGGTGACGGCGCGTGAAGTGATCGAGATGGACGTGCGGCTGAACGGTGATCTGTCGCTGAACGCGCGCGTCGGTGGCGACGATGGCGGAACCGAGCTCGAAGCCTTGCTGGTCGATGGGGCGATCGACGCCGAGACGATGCTTGCCGATCACGAGCAGACGGAGCGGCGTGCCAAAGCCTTGCGGGTTGCGCTGGGCGGGCTTGCGGCGCGGGAACGTCATGTCTTCGAGGCACGGCGGCTGACGGAATGCCCCGTCACGCTCGATCGGCTGGCCCGCGAATTGTCCATCTCCAGCGAGCGGGTTCGACAGATCGAGAATCGCGCCTTCGCCAAGGTCAAGCGGGCCGTCATGCTCGCCGCGCAGGATACGCCACGGTCCGTCGTGTGTGGCGTCTGAATTCGTTTTCAATTGAACGGGGCTTCGACCGTCCTCACCTGTTCGACGCCCCCACTCAACTCGCTCCAGGCAGACCACCATGGGAATTGTTCGCTTCGCGCTACGGCTTCCGCACACATTCTATGTGCTAGCTGCGCTGATCCTTTTCCTCGGCGGGATCGCGATCCGCTCGATGCCCACCGATATTTTCCCGGAGATCAGGATCCCCGTCGTCACGGTCATCTGGAGCTACACCGGGCTCTCGACGCCGGAGATGGAACAGCGCGTCAGCACCTACAGCCAGTATTCGATCAGCGCCAATGTCAGCGGCATCAAGAATATCGAGGCGCAGACCCTCAACGGCCTGTCCGTTCAGAAGATCTACTTCCAGCCGGACGTCAATCTCGATCTCGCGATCTCGCAGATCGTCTCGGCGACCAACGCGATCCGCGCCCTGATGCCGCCGGGCATCCAGCCGCCGATCATCGTGCAGTTCAATGCGTCCAGCGTGCCCGTGCTGCAGCTCAGCCTCGAGTCGAACAGCCTCAACGAGCAGCAACTCTACGATTTCGGCATCTACCGCGTCCGCCAGCAGCTGGCGCCAGTTCCGGGCGTGACTCTGCCCACACCCGCGGGCGGCAAATACCGCCAGATCATGGTCGATCTCGATCCGAACAAGCTGCTGTCGCGCGGATTGACGCCGCTCGACATCGTCAATGCGGTGAACACCCAGAATCTGACGCTGCCGACCGGCACGACGAAGATCGGAGACACCCAGTATACCGTTCGCACCAATGCGACGCCGGCCACGATCCACGATCTCAACATGATCCCGGTGAAGTTCGCGAACGGGGCCACAATCTTCCTGAAGGACGTCGCCCAGGTCCGCGACGGCGCCCAGGTCCAGCAGAACATCGTGCGCGAGGACGGCCACCGCGCCGTCCTGCTCAGCGTCATCAAGAACGGCAATGCGTCCACGCTTGCCGTCGTCAACGGTGTGAAGGCGGCCTTGACGTCGATCCGCGCGTCGGCGCCGGCGGGGCTGAAGATCAACGAGCTGTTCGACCAGTCGATCTTCGTCACCCATTCGGTCGACGGCGTGCTGCGCGAGGGTGCGATCGCGGCGGGCCTGACCGCGCTGATGATCCTGGTGTTCCTGGGATCATGGCGATCGACGCTGGTCGTCCTGATCTCGATCCCGCTGGCGATGCTGTCGTCGCTGATCGTCCTGTATTTCCTCGGCGAAACCCTCAACACGATGACGCTCGGCGGGCTTGCCCTGGCGGTCGGTATTCTTGTCGACGATTCGACGGTGACGATCGAGAACACGCACCGGCTCTGGACCGAGGAAGGCATGCCGTTGTCGGAAGCGACCCTGCACGGGGGCGCAGAGATCGCGGTGCCGACGCTGGTCTCGACGCTCGCGATCAGTTGCGTGTTCACCTCGGTCGTATTTCTGGAGGGGCCGGCCAAGTATTTGTTCACGCCGCTTGGCCTCGCCGTGGTGTTCGCGATGCTGGCGTCCTACGGGTTGTCGCGGACGCTGACGCCGATCACCATCGGTTTGCTGCTGAAGGGCGAGCGGCGTCACGGCGGGGGCGAGCGCCCGTCGGGCATCTTCGCGCGCGCCTCGGCCATGTTCGAGCGCGGTTTCGAGCGCCTGCGCGACGGCTATTCCGATCTCCTGCTGAAATTGCTGAGGCGTCGCTCCGTCGTACCTATCGTCGCCGTGCTGGTGCTGGCGCTCGGAGCCACCATGTTCGTCTTCGTCGGCAGGGACTTCTATCCCCTGATCGACGGCGGCCAGATCCAGCTGCACGTTCGCGCGCCCGCGGGCACGCGAATCGAGCGCGCCGAAGCGATCTTCCAGGCAGTCGAGGACAAGATCCGCGAAGTCATTCCGGAGCGTGATCGGGCGTTGATCGTCGACAATATCGGCCTTCCGGCACGGGCCTACAATCTCGCATTCACCGACGGTTCGACAATCGGAGTGAACGACGGCACCATCCTGGTGTCACTGAAGGATGTGCACAAACCGACGGCCGATTACGTCAGGAAGTTGCGGCAGGTGCTGCCTTCGGCATTCCCGGAGGACGAATTCTATTTCCAGGCGGCCGACATCGTCACGCAGATCCTGAACTTCGGTCTTCCGGCGCAGATCGACGTCCGTACGGTCGGTTACGGCAACAACAATCTGGCCGTGGCCAAGGAACTCCAGAAGAGTGTTGCGGCGATTCCCGGCGTGGTCGATGCGCATCTGCAGCAGGAGGTCGATGCTCCCGCGCTCTATGCCGACATCGACCGCACCCGTGCGGCGCAGCTGGGCCTCAATGCCAGCACGGTCGCCACCAATATCAATGTCAGCCTCTCATCGTCCGCGCAGGTCTCGCCCAATTTCTGGACCGATCCGACGTCGGGCATCCCCTATTACCTGGCCGTGCAGACACCGGAATACAGGGCCAATTCTCTGAACGCCCTGGGCAACACGCCGGTGTCGGCCTCGCTCGCTGCGAGCGGGCAGACGGTGCCCGGCCTGCTCAGCAATGTCGCGACCTTCAAGCGTGGCACCGTCCCCACCAATTCGAACCAGGCCAATGTCCAGCCGGTGTACGACGTCTATGCGAGCGTGCAGGGCCGTGATCTCGGCAGCGTCGCAGCCGACATCGAGAAGGTGACGTCCACCCTGCAGAAGCAGCTTCAGCCGGGCAATTCCATTCAGGTTCTGGGACAGATCCAGAGCATGCATCAGTCGTTCCGCGATCTCGGACTCGGACTGCTGTTCGCGGCCATCCTCGTCTACCTGCTGATGGTCGTGAACTACCAGAACTTCGGCGATCCCTTCGTCGTCATCCTGGCCCTGCCGGCGACATTCTGCGGCATCGTGACGATGCTGTTTATCACCGGAACGACGCTCAACGTGCCCTCGCTGATGGGAGCCATCATGGCGATCGGCGTGGCCTCCGCAAATTCCATCCTGCTCGTGACCTTCGCGCGTGACGAGCAATTGAAGGGACATTCCGCGTTCCAGGCCGCGCTGAGCGCGGGCCGAACGAGGATCAGGCCCGTGCTGATGACCGCGGCGGCGATGATCGTGGGCATGATCCCGATGGCGATCGGCGGGCCCGGCGAGGAGCAGAATGCGGCGCTCGCGCGGGCGGTCATCGGCGGCCTGCTGTTCGCAACCCCGACGACCTTGCTGATCGTGCCTTATCTCTTTGCCATGCTGCGCAAGGGCAACGACGGCAAGCCTCGCCACGGCGTATTCGAGGAGCAACCGGAATGAGCGACGTTCGTGCAAGGACTGATGACGACGAGGCGAGAGACCGCGCGGGGGCGGAGAGCCTCCGGGTCGTGGAGCTGCCGGGCAAGGGTCCGCGATCCCGCCGCCGCTACGGCGGAGCATTGCTCGGAGGAGGTGTGCTCCTGCTGCTTGCCGGCGGTCTCGGCATCGGTGCCTGGCGGCACTACGAGGCCGCGCTTGTCGTTGCCGCGGTGGGAGAGCAGGTGCGGACCAACGTTCCGGAAGTTCGGGTGGCGACAGTCAAGCCCAGCGGCGACATCATGAAGGTGAGTCTGCCGGCGACGACGACCGCATTCGAGGCGGCCAACATCTTCGCGCGGACAAGCGGCTATATCGAGAAGCGCTACGTCGATATCGGTGATCGCGTCAAGAAGGGCGACCTCCTTGCGGAGATCACCGCGCCCGAGCTGGATCAGCAGATCGCGCAGGCGCAGGCGACGCTGGCGCAGGACCAGGCCGCGCTTCAGCAGGCGCAGGCAAGCCGGGAGCTCGCCGACGTCACCAATTCGCGCGACAGCAATCTCGTCAAGCAGGGCTGGTTGACGGCACAACAAGGCGACAACGATCGTCTCACCCTGCGCGCGCAGCAAGGCGCGGTGGGGGTCGCCCAATCGAACATCACTGCGCAGCAGGCGCAGATCCGCGTCCTCCAGCAGGAGAAGTCGTACCAGCGTGTGGTGGCGCCGTTCGACGGTGTGGTCACCCAGCGCAATGTGGACAATGGCAGCCTGGTGCAGGCAGGGTCGACCTTCATGTTCACGCTGATGCATTCCAACGTGATCCGGACCCAGGTGTTCGTGCCTCAGGACGAGGCGTTTGGCGTTGCTCCGGGCGTCGATGCGGACATCCGCGTCCCCGAGATTCCGGGGCGGACGTTTGCGGGCAAGGTCACACGGATCGCAACCGCGCTGCAGCCGGGGAGCCGGACGCTGCTGACCGAGATCGACGTTCCCAATCCCGACGGCCTGCTCAGTCCGGGCATCTATTGCACGGTCGAATTATCGATCCCTCGCAGGACGGCATCGATGACGATTCCCTCTGACGCGCTCGTCTTCGACCAGAACGGCCTCCATGTCGTGGTCGTACGGAACGGCACGGTTCATTTTCAGCAGGTCTCGATCTCTCGGGATTTCGGCACCCATGTGGAAGTGCGCGACGGCGTGCAGCCCAACGACCAGGTCGTGCTCAACCCCGCAGTCAATCTGGCAGAAGGCAGCAAGGTCGCCGTTCGCAAGACCGAGGTGAGCTAAGGACACGGATGATGGTGCGGATTGCGCTCGCAACGATGTTGGCTCTCCTGCTCGGAGTCTCTCCGGGCCAGGCACAGGTCGCTACGACCGGCAGCACGGCAATGGATCTGCCGACAGTGCCGGGTGCGATCGTGATTTCGCCGCTCAACAGTCCGGGCCCGTTTTCCGCGACGACTGTGCCGGGGGCTCCGGATACGACGCTGGCGCCTGTTCCGCTCGCCTCGGACCCGACCACGCCGGGGACGGTGGTCGCCTGTGCTCAGCCGTCGTCATCGCCCATCCCGGTGCCGGCTACGCCGAGCGTATCGGCCACGGGCGCTTCGACATCGAGCCTCGCGGCTGAGATTCTTCCGGTCACGGGACAGAACGGAAGCTCTATCGGAATAATCTCCGCGGCTGCGCCGGCTGGAACAAGCACGAGTGTCGCATGCAGCTCGATGCCGGGAGGGCAGGTGACGAGCGCTGCGTCTCTGCCGCTTTCGATTCCGCAAGTGGCGATGAGTCCCGCGCCCGGCACGATCGTGGCAGATACCGGCGGTGCCGGCGGCACAGGCATCGAACCGAATGCCGCGGTCGTACCCAGTCCGAACAGCTCGGCTTGCATGGAAGGCGTCTCGATGAATCTCGCTTCGCCTGCCACGGTGTTGGCGGCCAACGCTTCAGGCGCTGCGCCAACGCCGGGGGTATCGCCGATCCTGCCGCCGGGATGCTGAGGTGAAAATATGGGGGCGGCAGGACGGACGATGCTTGCTTGCGGCGTCCCGTCATCGACGCCCGTGTTCGCCGTCAAGATGCCCAGGGGTGAATACCGGCGCTGCCCCACCGGGTCGCTCGAGGCCCATTCGCCCGGCGGGCGTCAGCGCGCCACCATTCAGCACGTCGCGATCGGGGTACATCGATGCGAAAGCTGCCGGCTCCTGGTCGGCGAAAGACCAGGCCGCCGATGCGGACGATATCGTTGCCGTTGAGATCAGCGCTGCAGCGATCAAGACCTTGAATGCAGTCATAGCGATTCTCCATTAGCTACTGTGTGCGGAGAGGCGCGGGCGATGATCGCTGCTCGGCTAGTGGCGTTTCCGGAATTGTTCTGATGAGAGTCATGTAGGTAGTCCGGTCGAAGAGTCCCGCCGCATGTGCATCACTCTTGCGAGAAGATTTTGTCACGATTGTCAGAACGCTCGCGCTATTGTGCATGATCAAACGCGACCGGTGTTCGTTTCAGTGCGGCGGATCGTGTGAACATCTGGAGTGTCAGCAATGAGATTATTCCCTGTCGTTTGTGTTGCCGTCTGTATTGGACTGTCGGGCACCGCGTCAGCCCGCGGTGGTACGGGATCGCATATGTCGATGGGTGGCGGCGGTACGCTCGGTACGAGCGCTGCCGCGCCGGGAACGAACTCGCTCGGTACCGCACTTCCAGCGTCGGACGGCGGCGGCCACGTGACGAAAGGGCCGTTGCTCGGCACGGACCCGACCATCGACAAGGAAGACGCCCGGCTCGAGAAGATGCTGGAAGGATCGATCTGCCGCGGCTGCTGAAGAGCAGACGTCGCCGGCCTCGTTCGGAGAGCCTCCGATATGCGATCGATTGGAGGATAGGGCTGTCGAACCCGGCAGGTGATTCTCAAATCGCACGAGATATTTCGAGTAAGCCGCGAAGGCGGCGGATAGGCCTCCCGTTGGCCGTACGCGCCCAAACGTGCCTTCGTGAAATTGACGTTGGGTTTCAGAAGATCGTGACGGTGGCCGCCGGCTACAAGGAACCCGCACCGCTCGGCGAAACGGGCCGTGTGGCCGTCCGTAGGCGGCTTACGCATCGCGAGGACAAGTGATGAAGCAATCAGGCAACTTGCCGCGTTCGGGCTTCGGCTCGCTCGTATTGATTGCGGCTGTGCTCGGAGGCGGCGCCGCCGCGTTCGCATATACCGCAGGCTGGCTCTCGCCCGGGCGCCTCACCCCGGAGCGGATGATCGCGGCGCTGGCGCCTCCGGGAGGGGCGCCGCTGGGGCACCGGCGGAATCATGCCAAGGGAATCTGCTTCACCGGAGCCTTCGAGGCGAACGGAAACGGCGCCGAACTCTCTCGTGCCAGGATCTTTGAGCGCGGCAAGTATTTGGCGGTGGGCCGCTTCAATCTCGGCACCACAGATCCGAACGCCGTGGATGCAACCGCGCGCGTGCGGGGTTTGGGATTGCAGATCACCGCGGCGGACGGCGAAGAGTGGCGGATGGCGCTGATTAATCCGCCGTTTTTCGCGGTGTCCACGCCGCAAGCGTTCCACGACCTGCTGATTGCATCCGGCCAGAAAGATCCGGAAGCGATGAAGGCGTTCATCCAGTCCAATCCGGAATTCGCTGCCTTCGCGGCCTGGGCGAAGACGGCGCCCTGGACCGAGAGTTATGCCCAGGATGCTTACCACGGGCTCAACAGTTTCATCTTCACGGATGCACGCGGCGGCGAGCGGACGGTGCGATGGTCGTTGCTCCCGGCCGCTCCGGCCGTACCGATATCACAGGCCGAACTGGAAAGGCGCGGGCCGGATTTCCTCGAGCAGGAGATAACGGAGCGCATCCGCACCGACGGCCCGCAGCGCTGGACCATGGTCACGACGGTCGCCGGTCCCGGCGATCCCACCGCAGACCCGAGCAAGGCCTGGCCGGAGGGCCGCCGGACGGTGCAGGTCGGAACGCTCGTCGTGCAGCGGATCGAACAGGAGCGGGACGGGCCGTGTCGCGACATCAACTTCGATCCGACCGTGCTGCCGAAGGGAATTCGGGTGTCGGACGATCCGTTCCCGGCCGCGCGCTCGTCGGTCTACCGCAAATCCTACGATCTTCGTGCGGCAGAAGCCGGCAGCTATCCGCGAACCGAGGTCGCCAAGCCATGAGCAACGCGCATCATCGTTTCGCTCCGATCCAGCGGTTCTTGCACTGGCTGATGGCGGCTTGCATCATTGCCATGCTCTTCATCGGCGTCGGCATGGTATCCACGGTGGCACCGACATATCTGCCGCTGATCCTGATCCACAAGACGCTCGGTGTCACGCTTCTGGTCCTCGTCCTGATCAGGCTGGCGCTGCGGCTTCATTACGGCGCGCCGCCATTGCCGGAAGATCTTCCGCCGGCGATCAGGCTGGGAGCGCGATTGTCACATCTCGCGCTGTATGGCCTCATGATTGTCATGCCGCTGCTGGGTCTCGGTATGCTCTGGGCCGCGGCCTATCCGGTTGTCCTGTATGGCGGGATTGAAATTCCGGCGGTGCTGCCGCAGAGCGACCGCGCGCACACGCTGCTGTGGAGTGCTCATTTTTATCTGGGCTTCGCCTTCTTTGCCATCGTGCTGCTGCATCTGGCGGCGGCGCTGTTCCACGCCTTGGTTCGCCGTGATGGCGTGTTCGGGACGATGGCACTCTTCACACTGCGGAACAGGACGACGCCGTCGGAATGAACCCTTCGTGCGCCGACGAGGCGCGCCGCCGATCTTTTTCAATCTCCAACAAGGACGACGATCATGACGAAAGCAGATATCCAGACTCCGACGGATCTCGGGGCCAATGCGAACCGCGACATCCCAGCCGCGCTGAGAGCGTTGCTGGCTGACGTCTTCGCGCTGTACCTGAAAACCAAGAACTTTCACTGGCACGTGTCGGGCCGGCACTTTCGCGACTATCACCTGATGCTCGACGAGCAGTCCGAGCAGATCTTTGCCATGACCGACGATATTGCCGAACGGGCACGCAAGATCGGCGGAACGACTCTGCGCTCGATCGGCCAGATTGCGCGCGAGCAGCGCATTCTCGATAACGACGCCGACTATGTCGATCCGCAGGACATGCTCGCCGAGCTTCGCAGCGACAATCAGCAACTGACGCAGGAGATGCGTCGGGTCCACGAGCTCTGCGACGAATACGGCGATGTCGCGACCGCGAGCCTACTGGAGAACTGGATCGACGAGACGGAGCGGCGGATCTGGTTCCTCTACGAGAGCGGCCGAAGCGGTACGAACTCGTAAGGATTGGGTGGGTTCGTGCGGCCGATCGCACCACATCGAGGTCGCGATCGGTGACCGGAAAGGCAGCGATGATCGGTGCGTTGGTCGTCGTTGCCGTTTCTGCGCCGAACGCGCTCGCTATCCAGGCAGCGGATGAGGCGGGAATTACGCTTCTCGCCGTGGCCCGCGATGATGGATACGCCGTATTCTCGCATCCGCACCGCGTCCTTCTGCCGGAAGAAGCGGTGCCGCGCGCTGGCTGCTGACATCGCGGACCTGCAAACATGACGATACAAGCTGTATCAACGGAGCCTCTGACCAGGGCAAGCGTCAAGGCCGACGCTCCGGAGCAGTCACCGTCACTGGAAACATACGACGGGCCATCGATCAGTTGGTCGCGGCGTCGGATCGCGATGCGGCTCGCGGTGCACGAACCATGCTCGTGCTCTGCCTGATGTTCCTGTTGGGGGCCGCCGCCGGCGGCTGCGTGACGAGATGGCTGGGCGGGTGGAGCCTCCCTCTGCCGATCGCATCATCGGCATGGGTTCTCTGGCTCTGCCGCAAGCGAAGCTGTTCGTGATGACGTCACGCGCGCTCGTTGCGGGCGCCGCGCGTCTGCCGGCGGGTCCCCCTGCGGTCGATCGCTGTAGATCGCAGTAGGGCACGAACCACGGACAAGAAGAAAGGTGCCGGCTTCGGCACCTTTCTCGTTCCGGCCCCCGTATGGCCTTGCTTCAGGATTTGGGCATGACGCCGGGGCCGTTGTCCGGCCATTGAGCGATCAGCTTCTCGTCAATGTTGAAGTGCTGGGCCACCAGCTTGGGCGGCGTGTGTGTCAGCCAGTTGGAGAGCGAGACCTCCTCGTAGCGGGGCGCACGGAATACGCCGATGAATTGGAGTTCGGTGTCGCCGACATTCTCGACATAATGGCCGAGATTGCGCCGGACATAGCCGATGTCGCCGGCTGCGAAATCCGTCGTCCGCGCGTTCGGGCCGGTGTCGAACACCGTCATGCGCGCCTTACCCTTGATGTAGTACTGCCACTCGTCGGCGTTCGGATGCCAGTGCATCTCCCGGACCGCTCCCGGCGGCATCGTCACCAGTGCCGCGGCGATGGTCGTGGATACCTTGAAGTTGCTGCTGTCGGCGACGCGGATGCTGCCGGCGGAGCTCTCCTTCACCGGTGCCGAACTGGCGAGCGAATGGATGAACGGGTAGGGCGGTGCCTCCGCATGCTTGGCGACCGCCGCGCGATCCGCGGCGAGATCGCCGGGCACCGTTCCCTGGAAGATCCAGAGATTGTTCAGCGGAATCTTGGCGAAGGCGCCGGCCGGCACGCCGAAGTTCTTCGCCAGCACCTCGGGCGGCGTATGGGCAAGCCAGTCGGTCACCAGCAGCGTGTTGAACTCATTGGCGTGGCCGTCATCGAAGCAGATCACGAATTCGCAGCCGTCGGGACCCAATCCCTGCAGTGAATGCGGCGCGCCCGGCGGAAAATACCAGAGGTCGCCGGCCTTGAGGTCGCCGACATAAGGGCGCCCCTGCGTGTCGAGCACGGTGATGCGGCAGCTGCCATAGGTCATGATCGCCCATTCGGCCGCCTGATGCCAATGCAGCTCGCGGATGCCGCCGGCGGACAGCCGCATGTTGACGCCGGAGATCTCCTTCGAGATGGCGAAGTCCGCGACGGTGACCTGACGAGCCCAGCCGCCATTCTGGATGCGCCTCGGCGCATTGTTGAACGAGGCCCAATCCATCGCCTGGCCCCCAACGTCGGTCGCCGGCGGGGTTTGTGCGGAGGGGAATTGCTTTGCCAATTCAGGGTTTTGTGGACCGGGATCGGTCAGGCTGCCGGGGCTCCTGGCGTTGACGGCACCTTGCGGAGGCTCGTTCGGGTTGCCGAAGGTTGCGGCCTGCGCGCTGGAACCGACCATGGCGGCGCCTGCCGCGGACATTGCCAGCAAATCACGTCGTGAAAACATCTGGGGTCGCTCCTGAAAAAATGTCGAAGCCCTCCGTAGCGACGGGGCTCCAACCGCCAACCCTAGTTTTCGTTTGCCGTTTCAGCTTCCGGGAACGGCGTTGCTTTTGCCGGAATGCATGGCTGCAGCGACCAGCCCGCGACCCGCTCAGCTTTACGCCGTCATACAAGGGCGTCCCGATCCGCCTGGTGCGTTGGGCTGCTCCCGGAGGATAGCGGCAGCGTAAACCAGAAGCGGGCGCCGCCATCGGCGCCATGGCCGTGGGCGCCAATCCGGCCGCCGTGCGCCTCGACGATCGACCGGCAGATCGATAGTCCCATGCCCATCCCGCTGTCCTTGGTCGTGAAAAAGCTTTCGAACAACCGATCGAGATGTTCGGCGGCAATGCCGGGACCGTTGTCTTCCACGGAGCAGCACAGCGTGGCCGCGTCTTGCGTGACCGTGCTGATGACAATCCTGCGATCGCCATATCCAGCCTGCGTCAGCGCCTGCACCGCGTTGATGGTCAGGTTGACGATCACCTGTTGGAGCTGGGTGCGGTCACCGAGCACCTGTGGCGCGCTCGGCTCGGGTTGGTGCAAAATGCTCACGCTGCGGGATTCCATCTCGTGTCGCAGGAAGAGAAGCGCTTCGCGGATGATCGCGTCGAACGACAGCGATGCCTGCTCGGGCACTTTCCGGGAAGCCATCCCGTGAACGCGCGCCACGATGTTCGCGGCGCGCTGAGCATCCACGACGATGTTCTCGATGGTCTTGCGGATCTCGACGATATCGGGCGTGGGCCTGTTCAGCCACCGCAGCCCGGCGGCGCCGTTGGTTGCGATGGCGGCCAGCGGCTGGTTGACCTCGTGCGCGATCGAGGCGGTGAGCTCGCCGAGCATCGAGACGCGCGCGGCATGCGCGAACTCAGCCCGTACCTGCTGGAGCTTCTGCTGGGCGCGAACACGCTGTGAGATGTCGATGGTGCCGACCAGGCTGATTTCGAGGTCGATGATGGGGCCGACGCGGGCCGTCGTGAAGAGGACGTCGACGATACGGCCGTCCCAGGTGACCATCTGGGTCTCTTCCTCGAAGTTCGTCTCGCCGCGATAGCGTGACTCCATGGCCCGCCGGAACGTATCGGGACGTTCCTTCCAGGTCTCGGCCATGGAAGGTCCGACATAGTCGCTGACGCCGCCTCCGAACATCTGGACGGCCCGTTCGTTGGCCTCCTGAAACGAGAGCGCGTCCATGCAGGTCCGGAGGAACTCGGGATGGCTGTCGAAATAGGGGCCGAGGTCCTTGACCCCTTCGCGGCGCAATTTACGGAACAGCACGACCAGCCTGCTGGCGTCGAGCTGATGGAATGCGATCGGCATGCGGCTGAACAGATGGCGATATCGCTGCTCGCTCCGCTCCAGCTCGGTATGGGCCTTCTTCCGGGCGGTGATGGTCAGGCTGATCACCACGAGCGAAGCCGTTATTGAGGCGGCGAATGCGATCGATGTGAAATTGAAGCCGAGCAGGGAAGACGTGAACGACAACAAGCTCAGGGCAACACTACCCCACGCCCACAGTGGAGCGCGATTCCGCTTGGGCCAGCCTGGGAGTACGCGGCGCCACCATCGCTGGGGCTTTACGGGCGTGGAGCCGTCCAGGCGTTCGAGCGTCATACGAAATGTCTAACGCGACGTTGAAGGGCCGTCTTTTGCAATCTGGCAGGTCCCTTGTCAAAGCGCACGAGGTCGAGATCGGCTGCTCGCCGGCCGCGAGGCTAGGCCATCTCTGCTGTTGGTTTTGTCACGTCGAACCGCCGCTCGAACTCGGCGACATCGACTACGCCGCGCCGATGGGTGCCGTCGCCGATCTTGCGGCTGCCCTCCCAGGCCTCGATTTCGAACAGCACGCTCTTGGCCTCGACCGCGATCACCCGCGCGATCGCGCGCACCGTGCGGCCGACCGGCG
The DNA here is from genome assembly GCF_003020125.1 of Bradyrhizobium sp. MOS003. Taxonomy (GTDB): domain Bacteria; phylum Pseudomonadota; class Alphaproteobacteria; order Rhizobiales; family Xanthobacteraceae; genus Bradyrhizobium. The sequence goes on from NZ_PYFW01000003.1 coordinate 816,346, forward strand.
TTGCGGCGAGGTGGCGGATATTGACCATCATCCCGACGCTGACATGGCCTGCGGGCAGGAACGGCTGCACCGCCGATCCGGCGGCCATTTCCATGTGCAGGATCATCATCGGCGTGCCGTAGACCGCCGGCATGCCTGGTATCACGTGGCCGACCGTCATCTCGGGCGTGACGGCCACCAGTCTCTCTGCGGTCATGCCGGCCGTCACCTTCTCAAGCGGATTCATGGCTCAGTTCCGTATCTGCCCCGGTTGTCGAGAGTGTGGGTGTCGCGGCCGCCCGCGGCTTGCGCCCGGTGAACCAGTTGCCGAGCTTGTCAAGATAGAGATAGACCACGGGCGTGGTGTAGAGCGTCAGGATCTGCGAGAGCATCAGGCCGCCGACGATGGTGTAGCCGAGCGGCTGGCGCAACTCCGCGCCGGTACCGGTGCCGAGCATCAGCGGCACGCCGCCGAGCAGCGCGGCCATCGTCGTCATCAGGATCGGGCGGAAGCGCAGCGTGCAGGCCTGGTAGATCGCCTCTTCCGGGCTGAGCCCGCGCTCGCGTTCCACCTCCAGAGCGAAATCGACCAGCATGATGCCGTTCTTCTTGACGATGCCGATCAGCAGGATGATGCCGATGATCGCGATGACGCTGAGATCCGTGTGGACGGCGAGTAGCAGCAGCAGCGCACCGATGCCAGCAGAGGGCAGCGTCGACAGGATCGTGATCGGATGGATCAGGCTCTCATAGAGCACGCCGAGAATGATGTAGATCACGATCAGTGCCGCCCCGATCAACAGCGGCGTGCCCGACAGCGAGGACTGGAAGGCCTGCGCATTGCCCTGGAACGATGTCGACAGCGAGGCGGGCTTACCGATCTCCTTCTCGATCTTCTGGACCGCCGTCACCGCATCGCCGAGCGCCGCGCCGGGCCGCAGGTTGAACGAGATCGTGACCGAGGGGAACAGGCTCTGGTGATTGATCAGGATGGGCGCTGGCTTGATGACGGCGTGGACCAGCGTGCTCAGGGGGACCTGCTGGCCGCCAGCCGAGTTCAGGTAGATGTCCTTGAGCGCCTCGGGTCCGTATTGAAACTTCGGATCGACCTCCATCACGACGTGATACTGGTTCAGCGAGGTGAACATGGTGGAGACGATACGCTGGCCGAAGGCGTCGTCGAGGGCGTTGTCGATCGTCGTCGGCAGGATGCCGAAGCTGGAGGCGACTTCCCGATTGACGGTGACTTCGAGCCTCGGACCGGCATTGGCCTGGTCGCTCGCGACGTCGGTGATGAGGTCGAGCGCGCGGAGCTTTGCCAGGAAGGTTGCCGACCAGTTGGTGAGCTCGTTGGAATCTGCGTCCGTCAGCGTGTATTGATACTGCGTCTTCGACAGCCGTGCCCCGATGGTGATGTCCTGAGCAGCCTGCATGTAGAGCCTGATGCCCTGGATGTGGGCCAGCCTGGGCCCCAGCCGCTCGATCACCTGATCGGCGCTGGCCTTGCGCTCGGGCTTCGGCTTCAGGACGATGAAGATGCGTCCCTGATTGAGCGTTGCCGTCGGTCCGCCCGGACCGATATAGCTCGCCACCGACTGGATCGCCGGATCTTTCGAGAGGATGTCGACGATCGCCTGCTGACGTTCGGACATCGCGGGGAAGGAGATGTCCTGGGCAGCCTCGGTGATGCCGACGATCTGCCCGGTGTCCTGCTGCGGGAAGAAGCCTTTCGGGATGATCACGTACAGATAGCCGGTCAGTGCGATGGTCGAGAGCATCACCAGCAGCGTCGCGAAGCGATGGTGCAGAACGATCCGCAGGCCTCTCGCATAGAGTGAAAGCAGCGCGTCGAATCCCCGTTCGAAGGCGAGATAGAGCCGGCCGTGCTTCTTTCGGGATTGATCCTTCAGCAGCCGCGCGCACATCATCGGCGTCAGTGTGAGCGAGATGACCAGAGACAGCAGCAGCGCTGCGGTGATCGTGACTGCGAACTCCTGGAATAGCTTGCCGACGTAGCCTCCCATCAGGAACAGCGGGATGAACACCGCGATCAGCGACAGGGTGATGGAGACGATGGTGAAGCCGATCTCGCGGGAGCCCTTCAGCGCCGCCTCCATCGGCGTCATGCCCTGCTCGAGATGGCGTACGATGTTCTCGATGACCACGACGGCATCGTCGACCACGAATCCGACCGCGATCGAGAGCGCCATCAGCGAAAGATTGTCCAGGCTGTAGCCGAGCACGTAGAGAACCGCGAACGTGCCGATCAGCGCCAACGGAACCGTGATCGCCGGAATGACGGTGGCCCAGAAATTCCGCAGGAACAGGAAGATGACCATCACCACCAGTGCGACCGTCAGCATCAGCGTGAACTGGACGTCGGAGACCGCGGCGCGGATGGTGGCGGTTCGGTCGGCGGCGATCGTCACCTTGATCGCTGGCGGTACGGAGGCCTGCAGCTGCGGCAGCAACGTCTTGATCCGGTCGACGGTCTGGATCACGTTGGCGCCGGGCACGCGCTGGACTGCCAGAATGATGGCGCGCTCTTTGCCGTACCAGCCGGCCAGCAGGTCGTTCTCGGGTCCTTCGACCGCCGTGCCGATATCGCGTATGCGCACCGGCGAACCGTTGCGGTAGGCGATGATGAGGTCCTCATAGGCCGATGGTTTCAGGAGCTGATCGTTGGTGTTCAACGTGTAGGTCACGCGCGGGCTGTTGAGCGTGCCCTTCGGCAGGTCGACATTGGCACCGGCGATCACGTTGCGGACGTCTTCGAGGCCGATGCCGCGGGCGGCGAGCGCCTGCGGATTGACGCGGACACGGATTGCGGGCTTCTGCTGGCCGCCGATGCCGACCAGCCCCACGCCCGGCACCTGCGAGATCTTCGGCAGCAGGATGTTTTCTGCGTAGGCATCCACCGTGGTCAGCGGTAACGAGTCCGAGGTCAGTGCGATCAGCATGATCGGCGTCTCCGCCGGGTTCACCTTTCGGATGGTCGGGGGGTACGGGATGTTCGGCGGCAGGAAGGGGCTCGCGGCGTTGATCGCGGCCAGCACGTCGACCGCGGCGCTGTCTACCGTGCGCGACAACTCGAACTGCACTGTGAGCTGTGCCACGCCGAGTGCGCTGGACGAGGTGAGCTGCGTGATGCCGGGAATCTGGCTGAGCTGCTGTTCGAGCGGCGTGGCCAGGGACGACGCGATCGTGCCGGGGTCCGCGCCCGGCAGTTGCGCCGAGATCTGGATGGTCGGGTAGTTGACGTTCGGCAGCGCGCCGACCGGCAGCAGCGGATAGGCCGCAAGGCCGCACAACAGCAAGCCGGCCATCAGCAGTGCAGTCGCGATCGGCCGCAGGATGAAGGGCGCGGAGAGGTTCATGGGAGCGCGTCCTGCACGGCGCTTTGCAGATCGGCTTCGCGTGCCGCCTTGCCGTGCAGCTCTCTGACGCGGCTTCCTTCGGTCAACCGATACTGGCCATCGACCACGACGACGTCGCCCGACTTCAAGCCCTGATCGATCAGAGCCTGCCCGTCGCTGATCTCGACCACGTGAACGGGACGCAAGGTGGCCGTCTGGTCGGCAGACACGACGTAGACATAGCTGCCGTTCGGACCTTGCTGAACTGCCGATCCAGCGACCGTGAGGGCATCCTTGCGGGTTTCCAGCAGCAGGCGCGCGTTCACCAGCTGCCCCGGCCACAGCCGGTGCTCATGGTTCGGGAACACCGCCTTGAGCTGGACGGTGCCGGTGGTCCCCGCGATCTCGTTGTTGACCAGCAGCAGCGTGCCCTCATCGAGCTTCATCTTGTTGTCCTGGCTGTAGGCGATGACCTTCAGCGCTCCCTTCGCGGCCTGCTCCTGGATTGCGGGCAGATCCGCCTGCGGCAGGGTGAACAGCAGCGAGATCGGTTCGATCTGGGTGACGACGACGAGACCGTTCGGATCGGTCGGATGAATCACGTTGCCGACGTCGATCTGGCGGACACCCGTGATGCCGGGGATCGCCGACGTCAGGCGCGTGTAGCTGAGCTGGACATTGGCTTGATCGATTTGCGCCTCGTCGGCCTTCACGGCGGCCTTGAGCTGCGCGACCTGCGCCGTCTGCGTTTCGATCAGTTGCGGGGTCGCATAACCCTTGTCGCCGAGCTGATTGTAGCGTGAAAGATTGGCCTCGGCGTTCACGAGCTGCGCCTGGTCCCTGTCGCGGTTCGCCGTCAATTGCTCGATCTGTGCCTGGTAAGGACGAGGATCGATTTGGGCGAGAAGGTCGCCGGCCTTGACGGTCTGGCCCTCGGTGAAGGCGATCTTGACGATCTGTCCCTGGATCTGGCTGCGCACCACGTCGGTATTGTAGGCGATCACCGTGCCGATGCCGCGCAGATAGATCGGAACATCCTTGCCGGTGACGGCGGCAGCAACCACTGGCACGGCGGCGGGCAGCGGCGCGGCGGTGACGATCGGCTTCCTGTCGCTGCCGAAAAGCCAAAATCCTCCGCCGATCACGATCGCGGCGAGAGCAACGAGTGCAATGATGAGGCTCCGTTTCACGGCGATGATCCTCCTTGATTTCCGGGATTGCCGGAGCCGTTGATTGAACTCGTGCTGCCCACGGAGTTAGGGCCGGGCACCGGCACGAACGAACTGATTCCGGCGCCGCCGAACTCGGTGGATCCGAGCGGAATCCCGACGCGTCCGACTGTCGATGTCGAGGGAGGCAAGGCTGACTGGGTCGTCAAACCGTTCGGGCAGCCAAGTGACGAACTTCCGGAGAGCCCTCCGCCGTCGAACAGGGCTCCCGATGATCCGGGATTGCCTGATGCGGCGCAATTCGTCGTGCCTTGCAATGGCGTGATCGGAGATACGCCCGGCGTTGCAATTTCAGTCGAGCCCAGCGGAATGCCTTCAGGCCGCGTCGAACCCATGTTGAGCGGCGAGGTCGAGGGCATTCCGATCGATGGCGGCATCGTCGGCAGTGCCATTTGCGCAATAGCCGCAACCGGGGGCAGCCATATCAGGCCAAATGCGAGAGCGGCGCCCAGAAGCATGGCTGTAAACCGGCGGTGTCTGGACCTGTTGGAGGAGGGCTGTTCTCGCATGGGCTGCTCCGGATTCCTTCATTGCGCGGGACGATAGGGAGCGGCCGGCGTGCCGGTATTCCCTGAACGCACGTCCCGCTGTCTGGCCGCACGATCGCAAAGGCATCCGCTCCGGAGTCATCGTGGCTCCTGCTGAAGCAGTAGCGTCGCCTCGGACAGCTCGCGGCGGCATCTGGTGTCGTCGCCGGAACGGTCCGCCCTCCGCGCGCGATCGAGGGCATCGAGCGCGAGCCGGAGAGGCGTTCCTCTTGCGCCTTCCGCCTGCGCCAGAGACCGCGGCGTGGGCTGATGACCGCGTAGTGCCCCGAGGCTCTCCGGACTCCAGCCATTTGCGTCTGCATTCTTCTCAATGGCGGCGTCCAGCTGTGCCTGGACACGCACGATCGAATCCTCGCAGGACGCTGCATGAACCCGAGTTGCCGCATTCAGCAGGACTATAATGGCAGCTGCGATCCGGATGAGTGAATTCGGTGTCATTGTCGATCCCTGCGCCATCGTCGATCGGTTCGGCCTGTGGCTTCTGCGGACGACGATGGCAGTTCTGGTCTTCGCAAGGTCGTGACTATCCGCACGCATGGCATCCTGCTCCCTTCGAAGTGCGCGGCTTAGGTAGGTCGCGCCCGGAGGATGCGCGAGTGGCCGCCGTTGTGACGAGCATTTTTCGGCGTGCGAAGTGGCAAGGGCCGTTGCTTACCGAAATACGCAGGCCGGTGGCGGAACTAGTGTCGCTTCATTCCAACCCGGAGTGATCACGACATGAAGCACCTCAACGCTGGTCTGGCCTTTGCCGCCGCTCTCTCTCTGTTCGCGACCGTTACTCCCGCAAGCGCAGAATCCCTGAGGAACATCGTCCTGGTGCACGGGGCCTGGGTGGATGCGTCCGGCTGGAAGCCGGTCTATGAGATCCTCACCAAGGAAGGTTTCCGCGTCACCATGGTGCAGGAGCCCGAGACGTCGTTCGCCGACGACGTCACGGCAGCGAAGCGCATTCTCGATCAACAGGACGGTCCGACACTCCTCGTCGGCCACAGCTATGGCGGCTCGATCATCACTGAAGCCGGCGTCCATCCCAACGTCGTCGGTCTCGTCTATGTCGCCGCGCACGCGCCCGATGTCGGCGAGAACGAATCGGCGCTCGGCAAGAAGACACCGAGCGTGCTCGGAAAGACCGAGGGCGTCATCAAGGTCACCCCCGACAAGTTCACCTATCTCGATCCGGTGCAATTCCCGAAACTTTTCGCGCCCGATCTGCCGCGTGAGCGCGCCGAGTTCGTCGCGCGCTCTCAGGTCCCGGCCGCGGCGCAAGTCTTCAGCACGCCGCTCACTGCGGCCGCATGGAAGACCAAGCCGAGCTGGGGCATCGTCGCGGGTGGCGACCAGATCATCAATCCAGATCTGGAGCGCTGGTACTACGAGCGTGCCAAGAGCCATACCACCGTCATCCCCGGTGCCAGCCACTCGGTCTACGAGTCCCATCCGAAGGAAGTGGCGGATGTCATCACGCGGGCCGCACGCAGCATTGATCAACAGGCTGCGCGCTGATCACGCAGTTTGCCGGTCCTGACGCACGGCCGGCGAAGGGAAGGCCGGCGGGAGAGACAGCTCTTCCGCCGGGCTGACCGACCAAGACTGCGAAGGCGCAAGGGTTATAACGGGCTGGCAGAACAATCGCCTCGCGCTCGATCCCGCGCATTGCGCTGACGAATGTGCGCGGCAAGATCGTCGAGGCGCGATGCCGGGCGTTCGCTTTCGCGCGTCACCCGACCGGCTGGCGCTACCAAATTCCGAAGAGTCGATGTGGTCGATCGCGCTGCGCGCTCGAAAAAAAGGGGCCGTCCTTTGGGGGAGGACGGCCCTGAGATGCTCGTAAGCCCAGGGAGGAGTTAGGCTCGAGCGGTGACGTGGGGGTCTCAGTCACCTAACACGCACAGCATCGCCGATCCCGCAGTCGAAGTATTTCACGAACCCATTCTGTTTCTCATTTCGCATGATTCAGAGAAGTCTGCGGGCCGCACCCAACACATCGCCTTGCAGGCCGGAGCCGGATTGCTGCCCGAGAGCCTGGACGAAGTCGACGCTTTCCAGCTCGCGCGGCGCCAGCGCGCGGGACCCCGGCGAGGCAGTATCGGATTGTTGCGAAACCGAAGCCGAGGATGAGGTTTGTCGGGCTTTCCGGTGTTTCCGGGCTGCGAGCCCTCTTGCGGACTACTTCGCGTCGCCTGCCAGCGCCTCTTCGAGGCAGCGGATGATTTCGTCACCGCTGGAGGGCTTGCCGAGATAGCAATGCGCACCTGCGGCCATCACACGCTGGCGCACGGCCTCGCTCGGAAACGCCGTCATGAAGATGATCGGGAAATGGCGACCGGCGGTAATCAGCCGGGCCTGCAACTCATCGCCGGAGATAACAGGCATCTGAACGTCGGCGATCATGCACGCCGGATCGTCTCCCGGTGCCTGCCGCAGGAAGTCCATGCCGGATTCATAGGCCTGGGCTTCGTAGCCGATCGAGCGCACGAGGCTCGCGAGCGAGGTGCGAACGCCCTCGTCGTCGTCTACGATCGCAATCACCGGAATTTTGGCCATGAGCGCACAATCCTGACCGCGGTGTTCGCAAGGAGAGTATCTCCCTTTGCGCGGCCGATGACACCTTATATGCACCCGGATTTGCCCGGCCGGAACTATACTCAGGTTTGGTCCGTAGTCCTGCGGGTCTGGGAAACCCCGAGCGCCTCGGCCTTGCGGACCAGATCGGCCAGCGACCGGACTTCCATCTTGCGCATGACGTTCCCGCGGTGGATCTTGACCGTGATCTCGCTGAGACCGATCAGGGCGGCGACCTGCTTGTTCATCAGGCCGGCTGTGACATGGCCCATCACCTCGCGCTCGCGCGCCGTCAGGGTCTCATACTGGGCGCGGATATCCTCCTTGGTTGCCGCCTCGGCACGGTACTGCGCGTCGCGCTCGAGCGCCGCCGTCACCGCATCGAGCATGTCCTGGTCGCGAAACGGCTTGGCGAGGAAATCGACTGCGCCGGCCTTCATGGCACGCACCGACATCGGAATGTCGCCATGACCGGTCATGAAGATGATGGGATGCCTTATGCCGTGCCGGACGAGCTGGCCCTGCAGATCGAGCCCGCTCACGCCGGGAAGGCGGACGTCGAGCACGATGCAGCCCGGGCGGTCCGGCAGCGCGCCGCCGAGCAGTTCGGCGGGCGAGGCGAACAGGCGCGTCTCGAGGCCGACGGATCGGAACAGGCTGTCGAGCGAGGCGCGGATCCCGGCATCGTCATCGACGATGATGACGACCGAGTTGAGGGATTGGGCAGGTGGTTGCGCCTGGTCTGGTCGTGTCATGGTCCGGGACGTTCTCGGGCGTATGGCAGTGTCAGGCGGAATGTCGCCCCCGCGCCGGGCGAACTCTCGACCGACAACTGGCCGCCGTGAGCTTCCACCGTCGTTCGGCAGATCGCAAGTCCCATGCCCATTCCCCCGGGTTTCGTCGTGAAGAACGGATCAAACAGGTGCGGTATGTCGTCAGGCCGGACGCCTGGACCGCTGTCCTGTACCGTGATGGCGAGACGCTCTCCGTCGACGGCGCTGGCGCGCAGCTTGACGGTACGGGAACCGGGCTGATCCGACATGGCCTGGCCGGCATTGACCAGCAGATTGACGAGCACCTGTTGAAGCTGGATCCGGTCGCCGCGAATTGGCTTCAAGCCATGCTCGGTCTCGGAGGTGAGGACGACGCCGTCGTTGGCAAGCTCCCGCGCGACCAGAAGGGCCGCGTCCTCGATGATCTCCGCGATATCGATACTGTCCTGCTGGGCGGGCGCCTTCTTCAGGAAGGTCCGGATGCGCGCCACGATCTCGCCGGCGCGGCGGCCTGCCGCCACGACCTGGACGATCGTGGCCGCGACTTCGTCCAGATCGGGGACCTCGCGTCGCAGCCAGCGCAGGCCGGCCTCTCCACTGGTGACGATCGCCGCCAGAGGCTGATTGACCTCGTGGGCAATGGAGGCGGTGAGCTCGCCGAGGGTGGCGACGCGTGCGGCATGGGCGAGCTCAGCCTGCGCCGCAAGCAAGGCATCCTGCGCCTGCTTGCGCTCGGTGATATCGACGACGAAAGCGAGCACGTTGCGATCGCCGTCAGGCCCGGAAGGAAAGGTGATCGTGAACAGCACGGGTACCTTGCGTCCGTCGAGCCTGACGAGCTCGGTCTCGCCTTCGTAGAAGGGCTCCCTTTCCGCGAACGCGATCAAGGCGCCGACGAAACTCCGGTCGTCCTCGCCGAGAAGCCGCTCGACATTCTCGATAAAGGCCGGGGCGCCGTTTGCACCTGCCATCTTCTGCAAGGCCGGATTGACGTCGGTGATTTTGGCGAGCCGGCGGGCATTCCGGACGAAATCAGGATGTTGCGCCAAATGGTCGTGCAGGCTGGCGCCTGCGGTGTCCAGCGACCGCAGTGCGATTCGGACTTCGCTCCAGTCCTCTTCGACCACGCCGATCCGGCTGGCGTCGAACATCCGGCGGTATCGCTGCTCGCTCTGCACCAGCGCGCTGTGTGCGGCAACGCGGTCGGTGACGTCGGTATGCGTCTCGAGGACCCCGACGGGCTTGCCGAGACGGTCGTGCTGCAGGGCCCATCGGGCATCGACGGTGAGCACGGCGCCGTCTTTCGTTCGCTGCTGCACGTGGCCTTCCCATCGACCAGTGTCGAGCAGGCCCGCTTCGATGATTTCGCGCCGGTCGGGATATGTGGTTCGCAGAAGCTTGTCGGCGAGCTGTCCGAGCGCCTCGTCGGCCGACCAGCCATAGGCCTGCTCGGCGGTCTTGTTCCAGAAGGTGATCACGCCGCCGCGATCCCTGGCGAAGATCATGTCATGCGAGAGGTTGAGCAGGCGCGCCTGCGCTGCGAGACGCTTTGTCGCCGCGTGATTTTGCAGCGCCAGCAGGGTCGTGATCCCGATTGCCGCGAGGCTTACCAATACGCGAAGCAAGGGCGAGGCGATGCTCTCCAGATCGTGCGACAGCAGATAGGCGAGAATCGTCAGGACGACGCAGCCGGCCGCGGCGACGATGGTGTCGTCGCGCCGGTTGGTCTTGGCCGCGAGCAGGATCGCCACGACGTAGAGCACGGCGACCGCGCCCTCTAGCGGTGTCAGCACGTCAACCAGGAAGACCGTCACGGCGAGGATGGCGGAGCAGAATCGCAAGCCGGCGCGCCTCATGGATGAACCCGTGGGTCGATCATGAGTCGTCATCGTCGCTGGCAGTCGTAATTCTCATACCAGCGGCGTTGATGCCGCGATTTGATCGCGTTCACAACATCCTGTGGTGTGAATTTTCGTGCTGTCGTGGAAGACCTGCACGCCACGCAATCCGGCGAAAGTGCCGGCAGCTGGCATTCCCCGGAGAAACCGGCCCGCTCGCGTGGTTCCGCCGGCGAATCTGCGCAAAGGCGCGTCAACTTACCGCAGGCGCCGCTCGTCGCGCCTCGCGTCCCCATCCGCGATGTCGGTGATCGCAGCACCGTCGCGCTCACCCGGCGAACATGCCTCGATCATACCTAGGTATGACACGGCTAACCCGAAAACCTATCGATACACCCGCGCGTAGAATGGATCGCGCGGACCGCCGAACTACTCTGCTCCCACGACATTCGGACAAGCCGGTCAGGCGATGCCGGATCGAAAACGGGACAAGGAGATTCGACGATGTCGCTGCAGATGTCACGCTCACAGGCAATCAAGGATCATGACGTTCGCGCGATCGATATCTCGGCGATCGATCGCGATCCGCTCGGGCCGTCGAATTTTCCTGACCGGTTCGGCGAAGACGGAGCGACGCTGTCCTTCGTCCATCTGGATGTCGCCCTGGCGGTCGAGACGCAGGTCGAGACGCAGGCGGATGACGTCGAGCCATCTGCCGGCCGCGAGTCTGGCTTCAAGCTGTCCGCAAAGCTCCTTGCGGGGGCGTCCGCCGAGACCGAGCCGGCGTTTGCAACGGGAGAGTTCAACGACCCGATCATGCGGCGCCTGTCGGATGCGCTCGCGGCGACCGAAGCCGCGCACGATGCCCATTCGGCGATCATGGCCGACGCCTTGCGGCTCGCGATCCTCACCCGGACGTTCAGCCGGCAGACGCTTCGCGCGCCGGCCGAGCTTGTCCCGGCTGACGGCGTTCGCGAGGAGGACACGGGCCGCGCCGTGCGGTCGCTGCAAAACTGGCGCCTCAAGCGCGTTCTGCAATATGTCGACAAGAACCTGACCGCCAAGATCACGCTTCAGGATCTGGCGGCCGTGGCCGGGCTGAGCAGGATGCACTTCGCCGCGCAGTTCCGCGCAGCCACCGGCGTCCGGCCGCACGAATACCTGCTGAGGCGGCGGATCGAACGCGCCCAGGAGCTGCTCAAGCAGGCCGAAGTCGCCTTGGTCGATATCGCCTTGACCGTAGGCTTCCAGACCCAGGCTCATTTCACCACGGTGTTCAAGCGCTTCGTCGGCGATACGCCGTATCAATGGCGGAGCGCCTATCTTGCGCAATTCATGCCGCTGCCGCGTCCGGGAGCAGGTGCGTCGTGAACGACATTGGTACCCTTCTGTCGCTCGCGGGCACTCATTGGATGATGACGCATCTTGAACTGATGGAGACGATCGGGCTTGTCCGCGCTCTAGGCAATTCGTATCGCCTGGCAGCTTCGGAGCCCGGTTCGAGCGCGATCTATGGCCGTTTTACCCTGGATTTCTTCAGGACCATCGTCGCATGCCTCGTGCGCTAGGCGCCGAGGTTGCTAATCGATAGCCGTGCGCGAGCGGCGATGGCTGCTCTGAAGCTCGGGATAGCCGGTCAGCATCAACTTGTCGGCGCGCACGCCCCAGCTCTCCAGGCGGTCGAGGAAGCTCATGCCGAGCAGATTGATCTTCATCTGCCCGGGCTGGACGACGAGGGCCGGCACCGATTTTTCGATGAGATGACCGACGGAGAGACGATCGAGCGTGAGGCGGGCCGCCTTGGTATGGCCGCCCGCGGTTTCGAGGTCGACATCGTATTCGAGCATTTCGAGCGGCAGGCCGATCGCTTTGGCGGTTTCCCAGGTCAGCACCACCGACGTCGCACCGGTATCGATCACCATCGGCGCGGCGACGCCGTTGATCTTCGCACGCAGCGCGAATTCGCCGCGCTGGCCGCGCGGGATCTGTACGGCGGGGGCGGGCGTTGCCGTCTGCGTTCGAAAAATATGGGTAACCTTGTGGCTGGCGCGCGCGATCTGATCGGGGTCGCCATAGGCGACGACTGCGCCTGCCGTGCCGGCAAGCATGACGAGAACGAGCAGGAAGCGGATCATCGCGCACCTCCGCAGGCGCACAGGCCGGTCAGGCGCGTTTCGGCGATGCCGCGATCGGCGCCAGTCCAGCTTCCGTCATGCGTGCCGGCAACAGCGCCATGACCGCGAGCCGGTCCGCGCTTTCCATGGCGTGCCAGCGCGCGATCTCGGGCAAGGTCCGGCCGCATCCGAAGCACAGCTTGGTCCTGGGATCGATCATGCAGACGGCGACACACGGCGTTTCTTTGCTCATTCGGACATAGTGAGGGATTGTCGGGCATGTCTGCAAGCATCTGGTTAAGAGCCTGTGCCTGCGCTCATGATCGGCTTGTGCCGCGGCCGGCGCTTCTCCTCGGGCAGGATGGAACTCTCCGGCTGGAGCGGCGGGGAATCATCCGATAGCGGCGCCAGCGCGCTCATCACGCGCTCCGGCGGGAAGGTGACGATCACCTCGGTGCCGATGCGCAGCTTCGATTTCAGCGTGAACGTGCCGCCATGCAGGTCGATCAGATTCTTGGCGATCGGCAGGCCGAGGCCGGCGCCCTGTTCGGCGGACTTGATCGAGTTGGAGCCCTGCCCGAACGAGGCGAGCACGATCGGGATCTCGTCCTCGGGGATTCCCGAGCCGGAATCCCGCACCGAGAGATATTGTCCGCCCGAGGCGGTCCAGCCGGCCTTGAGCCAGATCTCACCGCCTTGCGGGGTGAACTTGATCGAGTTGGAGAGCAGGTTGAGCACGACCTGGCGGATCGCGCGCTCGTCGGCCCACAGCCGCGGCATGGCCTGCTCGAACACTTCGTGAATGGTGATGCCGCGGCTGGAGGCGCGCAGCTTCATCAGATGATGGCAGTCGGCGACGATGCCGACCAGCGACACCGCTTCCTCGTTGAGCTCGTAGCGGCCGGCCTCGATCCGCGACAGGTCGAGGATCTCGTTGATGAGGTTGAGCAGGTGTACGCCGGAATTATGGATGTCCGCCGAGTACTCCTTGTAGACCGGCACCGCATGCGCACCGAAGATCTCGCTCTTCATCACCTCGGAGAAGCCGAGGATGGCGTTCAGCGGCGTGCGCAGCTCGTGGCTCATCTGCGCGAGGAAGCGCGACTTGGCCACGTTGGCGGATTCGGCGCGGTGGCGCGCTTCGTCCGAGATCGCCTTGGCCTGTTCGAGCTCGCCGATCAGCGCGTCCTTCTCGGCGCGCGCTTCCAGCGTGGCGAAGGTGGAGGAGTGCAGGCGATGCGCCAGCAGCACGAAATAGCCTTCGGCGGCCAGCGCGAGCCCGGCCAGGATGTAATTGTCCAGCGAACCGGTCATCACGAAGCTCAGCGCCATGGCGACGGCGACCGGCGCGGTGGCTGCGAGGGCTGCGATCGGCAGATTGGCGGCGAGCATGCTCGACACTGCGATCACCAGCAGCATCAGGAACATCATCAGCGTTTCCGTGACCATGTCGAGCACGGGATGGATCAGGATCGCCATCCAGCACAGGCCATAGAGCAGGTCGAGCACGACGAAACGCGTCCGCCATGCCCGCGTCGCCGCGGGCGAGGCGGGCTCGGTGAGGAAGCGCCGGCAGCTGCGGATCATCGCGGCGTGGATGCAGAGCATGCCGGCGGTCCAGGCGGCGGCGGGGATCGGCTGCATCCACAGGCCGAACAGCACGCCGGTTGCGACTACCAGCAGCATCACGACATAGGAAGCTGACAGCCGCGTCTGGGCGTATTGGCGCAGCATCTCGGCGTCGAAGGCCGGCCGGGTTCCACTGGTCGACGTTAACTTGTCCCGCGCCTCGCGCACCCGCTGCGCCGCAGCCCTTCGGCTGCTCGCCGATGGAGCGCTCATCGGCTCGGCCGGAAGCTGCACTACCTCAGGCTTTTCAGCGGGGTTACTCATCAAGCAACAACGATTCCTGCCCACGCCGGACGCGGGCCTTCTGCATTGTCTATCTCTGGCAAGAAATCCTTAAGAGGTGACTTAAGGAGCTAAAGAATTACGTTAACCCGGCGTTAATTTGAATCTGGCCCGCCTTCAGTGCAGCGCCGCGTGCTGCACGATGTAGACCATCGCTCCCGCCAGATATCCCACCAGCGCGGGGCCTGCGATGCGGCGGGCGTACCAGAAGAACTCGATCTTCTCGAGGCCCATGGCGGCAACGCCCGCGGCCGAGCCGATGATCAGGATCGAGCCGCCGGTGCCGGCGCAATAGGCGATGAACTCCCAGATGAAGCTGTCGGGCGGATATTGCACCAGATTGTACATGCCCATCGTGGCGGCGACGAGCGGGACGTTGTCGATGATGGCGCTCAGGAGGCCGAGCAGGATGACGATGATGTCGAGACGCCCGACCGTGGCGTCGAGCCATTTCGCCAACAGTTCCAGCACGCGAGCATGCTCCAGGCACGCGACGGCCATGAGGATGCCGACGAAGAAAACGATGGAGCTCATGTCGATGCGCGTCAGCGCATGGACGAGAGTGAGGGGACGGCGCGCGTCCTCGTCCTTGTGGCGGTGAACGATCTCGCCGACCAGCCAGAGGACGCCCAGCCCGAAAAGAATACCCATGAAAGGCGCAAGGTGCGTCACGGCCTTGAAAACCGGAACCGCAACCAGGGTGCCGAGGCCGAGATAGAACATCAGATTGCGCTCGAACGCCTCGACCCTCAGGGCCTGCTCTCCGCCTTGCAGCGGAGGGACGATCTCTTTTCCTTTGAGCGAATAGCCGATGATGAGCAGCGGGATCAGAAGGTTGACCAGCGACGGCAGGAACACCGACTTCATGATGCTCACGGGAGTGATCTGCCCTCCGATCCAGAGCATCGTCGTCGTGACGTCGCCGATCACGGTCCAGGCGCCGCCGGCATTGGCCGCGATGACGATGATGGAGGCGAACAGCAGGCGGTCGCTCTTGTTGCCGATCAGCTTCTGGATCAGCGAGATCATCACGATGGTGGTCGTCAGGTTGTCGAGGATCGCGCTGAGGAAGAACGTGACGAAGCCGATGATCCACATCAGCGAGGTCTGCTTCGTGGTGCGGATGATCGAGGTGATGACTTCGAAGCCGTTGTGGGCGTCGATCACCTCGACGATCGTCATGGCGCCGATCAGGAAGAAGACGATCTGCGCGGTCGAGGCGACGGATTCGTCGAGCTGGTGGTTGACGAGCGAGGCGTCGCCGACGGACAGCGCGTAAATGGTCCAGAGCAGGCCGGCTCCCAGGAGTGCCGAAGCGCTCTTGTTGACGCCGAGCGGGTGTTCGAGCGCGATGGCAGCATACGCAACGATGAAAATGGCGGCTATCACGCTCAGCAAGTCAATTCCCCCCCGGAATTCGTTCTTCGACTCAATGCGGGTCTCGTCGCGGCGGGCGCCGCGTCGAGGCCCGCGAGGGCCGCAGCTGCCCGGCTGCGGCCCTCATGCGTTCATCAGCGTTGCAGGCGCGCCAGCAGGCTCGACGTATCCCAGCGCTTGCCGCCCATCTTCTCGACCTCGGAATAGAACTGATCGACCAGCGCGGTGACGGGCAGGTTGGCGCCGTTGCGGCGAGCTTCGGCGATCGCGATCGAGAGGTCCTTGCGCATCCATTCGACAGCGAAGCCGAAATCGTACTTGTCCTCGTTCATGGTCTTGTAGCGATTTTCCATCTGCCAGGACTGCGCCGCGCCCTTGGAGATGGTCTCGATCACCGCGGCGACGTCGAGGCCGCTCTTCTTGGCGAAGTGGATACCTTCGGAGAGACCCTGCACCAGGCCGGCGATGCAGATCTGGTTGACCATCTTGGTGAGTTGGCCGCTGCCCGCGGGCCCGAGCAGCTTGCACATCCGCGCATAGGCGCCCGTGATGATCGGCTCGGCGCCGGCATAGGCGCCCTCGGCGCCGCCGCACATCACCGTCAGAACGCCGTTCTCGGCGCCGGCCTGGCCGCCGGAGACCGGCGCGTCGACGAACTTAAAGCCGGCCTTGGTCGCGGCCGCATCCAGCTCACGCGCGACTTCGGCGGAGGCGGTGGTGTGATCGACGAAGGTCGCGCCCTTCTTCATGCCGGCGAAGGCGCCGTCGGCGCCGATCGTGACCGCGCGCAGATCGTTGTCGTTGCCGACGCAGCACATCACGAAATCCTGGCCTTCGGCGGCGGCCTTCGGGGTCGGGGCGGTCTTGCCGCCGAACTTGTCCGCCCATTCCTTCGCCTTGGCCGCGGTGCGGTTGTAAACGGTGACCTCATGGCCCCCTTTTTTCACGAGGTGTCCGGCCATGGGGTAGCCCATCACGCCGAGACCGAGGAAAGCGACTTTTGCCATGTGTGGTACCTTGTCCGTAGCTTGAGTTTTACGGTTGCAGCCGGGTGAGGGCGCCAGGGCGGCGTCCTCGAAGTTCCGCTCCGAGGGCGGACCGGAGGCGCACCATAAACCGTTAAGGGCGGAGGGCAACGGCTTCGTTTGGCTTCCCCCTGTGCTAGGATGGCGGACCCAAGGACTTCAAAAAAGGGAGCGAAAGCATGGGCGGCGTGAGCGTTGGCGTCCTCGATCATTTCAACATCCGGACCCGGAATCTGGCCGAGACTGTCCGCTTCTACGAGGATGTGCTGGGCCTGGAAAAAGGCGCCCGGCCGAATTTTGCCTTCCCCGGTGCCTGGATGTACAGCGAGGGCAAGGCGGTGGTGCACCTCGTCGATATTTCCGCGACCGCCGAGCCGCAAAAGCCGGATTCCGGCGTTGTCCATCATGTCGCCTTCGTCAGTCGCGGTTTCGACGGCATGAAGCAGCGGCTGGCATCCAGGGGCATGACGTTCGACTCCCGCCAGGTGCCCGGCGGCGACCTCTGGCAGATCTTCGTCAACGACCCCAACGGGGTCATGATCGAGCTGAATTACGAGGCCGCCAAGGAGCAGGGGGCAGCGCCCGTCGAGAAGGCTGACGATATCGGCAGGCAGTAGCCTTTTGGGCGTTTCCGCTCTAATGGGGCATCCTGAACTTTGAGGAGATGCGCTTTGAGCGTGACGCAGCAACAGGTTCTCGACAGCCTCGCCCGGATCAAATCCCCCCGCGGGGTCGCGCTCACCAATGCCAATGTGCTGAGCGCGATCAACGCGTCCGACGGCAAGGTGTTCTTCTCGATCAACGTCGATGCCGCCGAGGCCAGGGCCTGGGAGTCCATCCGGGCCGAAGCGGAGGCCGCCGTGCGCGGCATTCCTGGCGTCACCACCGTCATGGTGGCACTGACCGCCGAGCGCAAGCCGGGCTCTGCGCCGCCGCCACCCCCGCAACCGAGCCGCGGCACGCCCGGCGTACAGCCGGTCCATGCCCACAAGCCGCCGCCACAGGGCGGCGCCCAATCGCCGATGGCGCGGCAGTCGGAAATCCCGGGCGTTGCCGCCGTGATCGCGGTCGCCTCCGGCAAGGGCGGCGTCGGCAAGTCGACCACCGCACTGAACCTGGCTCTCGGTCTGCGCGACCTCGGCCTCAAGGTCGGGCTGCTCGATGCCGACATCTACGGCCCCTCGGTGCCACGGCTGACCGGCCTGCACGACAAGCCGGAGCTGAACGGCGAGCGAAAAATGATTCCGCTTCGACGCTTCGGCCTCGCCATCATGTCGATCGGCTTCCTGGTCGAGGAAGAGACCGCGATGATCTGGCGCGGTCCCATGGTGATGTCGGCGGTGACGCAGATGCTGCGGGATGTCGAATGGGGCAAGCTCGACGTGCTGGTCGTTGACATGCCGCCGGGCACCGGCGATGCGCAGCTCACGCTGGCGCAGAACGTGCCGCTGAAGGGCGCGGTGATCGTCTCGACCCCGCAGGACCTGTCCCTGATCGACGCGCGGCGGGGGCTTGCCATGTTCAAGAAGGTCAACGTGCCGGTGCTCGGCATCGTCGAGAACATGAGCTACTTCCAGTGCCCACATTGCGGCACGCGATCGGACATTTTCGGCCATGGCGGGGCGCGGCACGAGGCCGAGAAGCTCGAGGTCCCCTTCCTTGGCGAGATCCCGCTGCACATGGCGATTCGTGCCACCTCGGATGCCGGCAATCCCGTCGTCGACAGCGAGCCGGACGGTCCCCATGCGGCGATCTACCGCGCCATTGCAGGGCAGGTCCGCGACCAGCTCAAGGGCGTCATCGCGGCGGCCTGAGCCGGGCGGCCGCGGCCACATTGGTCTTATTGGGGACATGCGACTTTCGTAGAGCCCCGTCATGCCATTGTCGCGTTCCGCAGGCGGGGCTTCCGTGGTAAAGGCCCACGGCAGTCAAGCCCCTTCGGTTCGACGCGGCCCAACGCGTCGCCGGAATGAGCGGCGGCAAGAAGAGAAGTCAAGGGGAAACGCCCCAGCAAGGAGAGACCTGAAGATGAAGCGTCGTGATTTTCTGAAAGTGTCGGCGGCAGGCGCGGCGGCGACCGCAGTTGCCTCGCCGGCGATCGCGCAGTCCTCGCCCGAGGTGAAGTGGCGCCTGACTTCGAGCTTCCCGAAGTCGCTCGATACTATCTATGGCGGTGCCGAGCAGGTGGCGAAGTACGTCGCCGAGATGACCGACAACAAATTCCAGATCCAGGTGTTCGCTGCCGGTGAGCTCGTTCCCGGTCTGCAGGCGCTGGATGCGACGTCCAGCGGCACGGTCGAGATGTGCCATACGGTGTCGTACTACTATGTCGGCAAGGACCCGACCTTCGCGATCTTCGCCTCGGTGCCGTTCGGCCTCAATGCGCGCCAGCAGAACTCGTGGCTCTATCAGGGCGGCGGCAATGAGCTCGCCAACGAGTTCTTCAAGAAGTCGAATGTGGTCGGCTTCCCCTGCGGCAACACCGGCACCCAGATGGGCGGCTGGTTCCGCAAGGAGATCAAGACCGTTGCCGACCTCTCCGGCCTGAAGATGCGCATCGGCGGCATTGCCGGCCAGGTGCTCCAGAAGGTCGGCGTGGTACCGCAGCAGCTCGCCGGCGGCGACATCTATCCGGCGCTCGAAAAGGGCACCATCGACGCCGCCGAGTGGGTCGGCCCCTACGATGACGAGAAGCTCGGCTTCGCCAAGGTCGCCAAGTACTACTACTACCCGGGCTTCTGGGAAGGCGGTCCGACCGTCCACGCCTTCGCCAACCTGGAGAAGTTCAACGCTCTGCCGAAGAACTACCAGGCGATCCTCACCAACGCGACGGCAAATGCCAACACCTGGATGGCCGCCCGCTACGACATGCAGAACCCGACGGCCCTGAAGCGCTTGGTTGCCGGCGGCACCCAGCTTCGTCCCTTCACCAACGAGGTGCTGGAAGCCTGCCTCAAGGCGACCAACGAATTGTGGGGCGAGATCTCGGCCAAGAACCCCGACTTCAAGAAGTCGATCGACGCCATGCAGGCCTACCGCTCCGACGAATATCTGTGGTGGCAGGTTGCCGAATACACCTACGACAGCTTCATGATCCGCTCGCGCACGCGCGGCTGATCGCCCAGGCTCAAGCCAAGCTCAACTCAAAAACCGGAAAGCCCGGCCTCCAGTGGAGGCCGGGCTTTTTCTTTGCCGCAGTGCGATCGGGATGGCATTCGGTCCCGGCTTGCGTCATGCTGACCGCAAGCCTCGGAAAGAAGGCTCACAATCACTGGTACATTCAGGGCAGGAAATCATGAAGAGAAGAGACTTCATCAAGGTCACAGGACTTGGTGCGGCCGGCGCAGCCACGCTCGCGGCTCCCGCGATCGCGCAGTCGATGCCGGAAATCAAATGGCGTATGCCGACGAGCTGGCCGAAATCGCTCGACACGCTGTTCGGCGGCGCCGAGATGATGTGCAAGATGGTCGCCGAGGCGACCGACAACAAATTCCAGATCCAGATCTTCGCGGCCGGCGAGATCGTGCCGGGCCTCCAGGTGCTCGACGCCGTCCAGAACGGCACCTGCGAAATTGGCCACACTGCTTCCTATTATTATTTCGGCAAGGACCCGACCTTCACCTTCGGGTCATCCGTGCCGTTCGGCCCCAACATGCGCATCAACCAGGCCTGGTACATGCAGGGCGGCGGGCGCGACGTGCTCAACGAGTTCTACAAGAGCTACAACGTCGTCTCGCTGCTCGCGGGCAACACCGGCTGTCAGATGGGCGGCTGGTTCAGGAAAGAGGTCAATACGCCCGACGATCTCAAGGGGATGAAATTTCGCGTCGGCGGCTTTGCCGGCCGCGTGCTCCAGAAGCTCGGCGTGGTCCCGCAACAGCTCGCGGGCGGTGACATCTACCCGGCGCTGGAGAAGGGCACCATCGACGCGGCCGAGTGGGTCGGCCCCTATGACGACGAGAAGCTCGGCTTCTACAAGATCGCGCCGCACTACTACTATCCCGGCTGGTGGGAAGGCGGGCCGATGCTGCTGGCCTTCGTCAATCTCGACAAGTGGAACGCGCTGCCGAAGTATTACCAGAGCGTGCTGGAGCAGGCCGGCCACTACGCCAACAACTACATGATGGCGCGCTACGACACCGCAAATCCGCTGGCGCTGAAGAAGCTGCTGGCGGGCGGCACCAAGCTGCACGCCTTCTCACCGTCCATCATGGATGCCTGCTACAAGGCCGCCAAGGAGCTGCATGCCGAAGTCGGCGCGACCAACGCCAATTTCAAGAAGGTGCACGACTCCCTCGCCAAGTTCACGAGCGACGGCTATGCTTGGTTCCAGGTCGCCGAGGTCGGCTACGACATCTTCATGGCACGGCGTTCGCAGAGCTGAGCGCATCACCGGGCAAATGCAGCGCCCCGGAGCGAAAGCCCGGGGCGTTTTCTTGTGCGATCAAGAGTGTGTCTGCCCCAAAATTTGAAAAACAACCCCATGCACAGTAGCCAACGGCTTGATAATCCATGAGAAAATTTACCCGCAAATCGCTGCTGCGGAAGGCGGAGTCGGTGTGGGGGCGGAGCAATTTGAATGGCAAGTCAGACTAGCCTCCTAGCGCCGCTACGCCACCGCGCCGCTCTACGCTTGGGCCGCTTTAGCTTTGGGCCGCTTTCCAGTCGCGCTTGATTTTCTTGGCCAGCGACCATTTGTGCACTTCAGTCGGCCCGTCATAGATCCGGAAGGCACGGATTTCGCGGAAGGCTTGCTCGACGATTGTCTCCGTCGAGACCCCCGTGCCGCCCATCACCTGAACGCAGCGATCGGCAACGCGCATCAGTGCTTCCGACACGGCCACCTTCGCCATGGAGCTCTCGGTCGTGCCGAGCGAGCCGGTGTCGAGCACTCCGGCGCACCAGTCGATCATCAGCTCCGATTGCTGGAGATCGATCAGGTTCTCCGCCAGCATGAAGCCGACGCCCTCGTGGTCGACCAGCGGCTTGCCGAACGCCTGGCGGCGGCAGGCATAGTCGGTGGCAATCTCGTTGGCGCGGATCGCGAGGCCCAGCCATCGCATGCAATGCGACAGCCGTGCGGGACTCAAACGAATTTGGGCATATTTGAAACCCTCGCCGGATGCGCCGAGCATCTGGTCGGCCGGCACCCGCAGGTTTTCAATGTCGATCTCCGCGTGTCCGCCGGGCATCGAATTGTCGATCGTATCCAGCACGCGCAGCGTGCGGATCGCGGGATTTGGCAGATCGACGAGGAACATGCACGCGCCATCGTCAGACTTCGCCATGACGATCCCGACGCGCGCTCCCTCGGCTCCCGTGATGAACTTCTTTCGCCCGTTGATGACCCAATGGTTGCCGTCGAGCCGGCACGTCGTCCGCATCATCGACGGATCCGATCCGGCTCCGCCCGCATCGGCAGGCTCCGTCATGAAGAACGCCGAGCGCGCTTTGCCCGACACCAGCGGTTCGAGAAAACGCGATTTCTGCTCGGGGCTGCCGACCTTGCCGAGCAGGTACATGTTGCCTTCATCCGGCGCCATGGTGTTGCACGCCAATGGACCGAGTGGAGACAGGCCAGTCTTGATCAGGGCTTTCGCAGTCTCGCGTTGCGTGAGATGGGACCCGTCCGCGAGAATGTGCGGCGTCAGGACGCCGGCCTTCCGCGCCTTGTCGCGCAGCTCCTGCACGAGTTCGTCGCTCGGACCGTGCGGACCTGTCCGGGGATCCTTTTCGTAGGGAACGACTTCAGTCCGGATGAACGCCTCGATCTTCGCTGCAATGCTGTCGTCGTGATGGGGCATAGCTACTCCGGTCGACTGCCGCCTCGGCGGAGGCTGGCTTTCGACCAGCTATAGACTGATGGGCCGGAGATGAGCAACATCCGCGCTGGCCCTACCGGATGAGGGAAGGGCGCAAGGATCACCGTCTATTCGATCGTCTCATCGGCGCGCCCGAGCAAGCCTGGCGCCACCACGAGGCCGATTGCTTTTGCTGTCTTGGCGTTGATGATCAGTTCGACTTTTGTGGCGCATCTGCATGCGGCAGGGCGAGCGTCGCGGCGAGACGGAACCCATATCAACCTTGCCTGACGCTCACCTTACGGTTCTGTCGACGTCGGCAAGGACGCATTTTTTTGCTGGTCGTAGCCGCCGAATGATGGGAGACATTCCGCAGCGCGGCGGGTCCCGCGGTTCTGAAATACCGGATTTCTGGTCGAGCACATGCGCCTTCTGATCGTCGAGGACAATGCCGAGCTGTCGCGGCTCGTCGCGGCCGGGCTGGCGGCGGCCGGCTATCAAAGCGACATCGTCGGCAGCGCGGCTGAGGCGCGCGAGGCGGTGAGCAGCGTCAGCTATGCTGCGATGATCCTCGACCTCGGGCTGCCCGACGGCGACGGCCTGTCGGTGCTGCGCGAGCTGCGTCTCAAGATGGAGCCGCTCCCTGTGCTGGTGCTGACCGCACGCGGCGGCCTGCAGGACCGAGTCAGTGGCCTGCGCAGCGGCGCCGACGATTATCTCGCCAAGCCCTTCGCGATGGAGGAGCTGATCGCGCGGCTGGAGGCGATCCTGCGCCGGCCCGGCCAGCTGCTCGGCCGCTCGCTCAGTCTTGCCAACCTCGTCTACGACACCGAGAGCCGCCAGATCTTCGTCGACGACCAGCCGCGGATCATCTCCGCGCGCGAGACCTCGGTGCTGGAGATCCTGCTGCGTCGGCAGGGCCGGGTGGTGCCGAAGAAGAACGTCGAGGACCACATCTTCGGACTGGACGGCGAGGTCGCCTCCAACGCGGTCGAGGTCTACGTCTCACGGCTGCGCAAGCAGCTCGCTGAGCACGGCGCCAAGGTCGTGATCCATACCATCCGTGGCGTCGGCTATCTCATGGACGTGGAGAAATAGCGTGGCCCGGATCGGGTCCCAAGCCAGGCCCCAAGGCGGGCCCCAAGCCAGGCACCAAGGCAGGCTCCAAGGCAAGCCCCAAGCCAGGCCTCAAGGCGCCGGCTCCTATGACAGGTCGCCGACGTTCAAATCGCTGATCTGGCGCATCGTGTTCCTGCACATCCTCGCCGTCGCGGTGGTCGCGATCTTCCTGCCGCTGGTGCTGTTCTGGCTGCTCAATTCCGAGATCGACCAGCTGCATCGCGATGCCATGCGCGCCCAGGCCGAAGTGCTGGCGGAGCGCATCGTTGCCCAACCGGACGGATTGCTGACGTTCAATCTGCCCGACAGCCTGAAGGGCCTCTATTCGGATGCCTATGGCCGCTATCAGTACGACATCCGCGATGCCGAGGGCCGGCTGCTGTTCTCGTCCCATCGGCGCACCGCCCCCACGGCACCGCGTTCATCGGAGAGCATTTCGGGTGCCGCCGTCACCCGCGACATTGATGGCAAGACGGTGCGCATCCAGGTCGCCGAGGATCTCGCGCATCGCGATGTCATCATCGACGACATCGTCTCGAACTTCTTCCGCCGCGTGGGATGGATCACCATTCCGATCCTGCTGATCCTGCTCGCCACCGACATCATCATCTTTCGCCGTGCGATCGCGCCGCTGTGGAAGGCCTCCGAAGAGGCCAGCAATATCGGCCCGGCGCGCACCGACATCCGCCTGCCGACGGAGCAGATCCCGCGCGAGATCCTGCCGCTCGTCACCGCCGTCAACCAGGCGCTCGACCGCCTCGAAGGCGGCTTTCGGGTGCAGCGTCAGTTCACGGCGGATGCCGCGCATCAATTGCGCACGCCGCTCGCGATCCTGCGCACGCGGATCGAGACGCTCGGCGATCATGCGGTGCGGCAGGCGCTGCACGCCGACATCGAAACCATGAGCCGCCTCGTCGCCCAATTGCTGGAGATCGCCGAGCTCGACACCCTGGTGCTCGATCCCGGCGAGACCGCGGATTTGCGTGCGGTCTGCGCCGAGGTGGTCGCCGCGATCGCTCCGTTCGCGATCGCGCAGCACAAGGACATTGCGCTCCGAGGCACCGACGCGCCGGTCAGGATCCACGGTAATTCGGAGATGCTCCAGCGCGCGGTCTTCAACCTTGCCGAAAACGCCATCAAGTTCACGGCAAAGGACACCACCGTCGACGTCGAGGTAGGCGAAGACGGTTCGGTACGCGTGCGCGATTGTGGTCCAGGGATCGCGGAGGCCGAGCGCGAGCTGATCTTCCAGCGATTCTGGCGCGCCGATCGCCGGCGCAGCGACGGCGCGGGACTGGGGCTGTCGATCGTGCGCGCCGTGGCCGACGATCATGCCGCCACGGTCGCGGTGGCGAACCTCCCCGGCGGCGGCGCGGAGTTCACGCTGCGGTTTCGGCTGGCGGAGAGTGAGCCGACGCCTTCACCCTCCAGGGCAGGGTGATCGCATTCGTGCGTCGATAAGAGGTCGTGGCCGGGACGAGCCCGGCCATGACGATGTGGATACGATCGTCCTCTACTTCGACGGCGGGCCGAAATCCAGCGGCGGCAGCTCGATCTGCGGCACCTCGATCTTGATCGTGTTGGGATCGATGTTCGATTGCACGCCCTTGTAGTGCATCACCATCGACGGGAACGTGATCACCAGCGCGACCATGATGATCTGGATGACGACGAAGGGCACCGCGCCCCAATAGATCTGGCCGGTGGTGACAGGGTCCATCCGCTTGCCGGTGACGCGGTCGGTGTATCGGTCCTTCGGGGCGACCGACCGGAGATAGAACAGCGCGAAGCCGAACGGTGGATGCATGAACGAGGTCTGCATGTTGACACCGAGAATGACGCCGAACCATATCAGGTCGATGCCGAGATGCTCGGCGGCCGGTCCGAGCAGCGGGATCACGATGAAGGCCAACTCGAAGAAGTCGAGGAAGAAGGCCAGCACGAACACGAAGACGTTGACGAAGATCAGGAAGCCGACCTGGCCGCCGGGAAGGGAGGTGAGCAGGTGCTCGACCCAGACGTGCCCGTTGACGCCGTAGAAGGTCAGCGAGAACACGCGGGCGCCGACCAGGATGAACACGACGAAAGCCGAGAGCTTGGCGGTCGATTCCGTGGCTTGCCGGATGAGGTCCCAGCTCAGACGCCGCTTCGCGGCGCCGAGGATGAGGGCTCCGGCGGCACCCATCGCGCCGCCTTCGGTCGGGGTCGCGATGCCGATGAAGATCGTGCCGAGCACCAGGAAGATCAGGAACAGCGGCGGCACCATCACGAAGGTGGTCTGCTGCGCCATCTTCGAGAGGAAGCGGAAGCCGGTGAGCTTGTCGATCACCCAGTTCAGCACGGCGACGGCGAATGCGAAGATGATGCCGTAGAACATGCTGAGCACGACGTAATCGGCGCCATGCGTCTCGGAATTGCGCATCATGAACCAGCCGAACACGCAGCTCGCCAGGAACAGCACGCCGAGGGAACGGAGGCCGCGGTCGCCACTTTCCTCGCGGAAGCCGATGGCTTCCTTCGGCAGGCCTGGCGTGGCCTTCGGGAAGATCATGCTGACGAGGAAGGCGTAGAGGGCGTAGAGCCCGGCGAGCACGAGGCCGGGGATGAAGGCGCCCTCGTACATGTCGCCGACGGACTTGCCGAGCTGGTCGGCCATCACGATCAGAACGAGCGAGGGCGGAATGATCTGCGCGAGCGTGCCGGACGCGGCGATGACGCCGGCGGCGACGCGGCGGTCATAGCCATAGCGGAGCATGATCGGCAGCGAGATCAGACCCATCGAGATCACGGACGCCGCGACCACGCCCGTCGTCGCGGCGAGCAGCGCGCCGACGAAGATGACGGCATAGGCAAGGCCGCCGCGGATGGTGCCGAACAGCTGACCGATGGTGTCGAGCAGGTCCTCGGCCATGCCCGAGCGCTCCAGCACCAGTCCCATGAAGGTGAAGAAGGGGATGGCGAGCAGCGTGTCGTTGTTCATCACGCCGTAGACGCGCTCGGGAAGAGCTTGAAGGAAGTCGGGGTGAAATTGGCCGAGCTCGACGCCGATGATGGCGTAGAACAGGCCGACGGCGCCGAGCGAGAATGCCGCGGGATAGCCGAGCAGCAGCACGACGACCAGCGACGCGAACATGATGGGCGCCATATTGGCGATGATAAACGCGGTCATGAGTCCCCCTTAAACCGTCGCCAACGGCTATTTCTTCTCGATCGCTTCGACGACATGCTCGACTTCAGCCTCCAGCGCCGAGACCTGGGATTCATGCGGGTCCGGTATCAATCCGCGCATCACCGCAATCCGTTTGATCAATTCGGAGATAGCCTGAACCAGCAGCATAGCGAACCCGATCATGATGAGGGACTTGGCGGGCCATTGCGGCAGGCCGCCGGCATTGCCGGACTGCTCGTTGATCTGCATCGAGCGCTGGAAGAACGGCACACCTGTGACGATCATGACGATGCAGAGCGGAATGAGGAAGAACAGGTGACCGACCAGGTCGATCACGTTGCGCACCTTCTTCGGCAGCGCGTTGTTCACGATGTCGATGCGGATGTGCTCGTTGTCGAGCAGCGTCCAGGGCGAGCACAGCAGGAACACGATGCTGAACAGCACCCATTGCAGCTCGAGCCACGAATTCGACGACGTGTCGAACGTCTTGCGGATGATCGCATTGACCGCGGAGATGATGACGGCGGCCACGATCAGCCACGCCAGGCGTTTGCCCGTCCAGCGTGTGAACGCGTCGATCCCTCGGCTCAGCTTTAGGAGCGCTTGCAACGATAGGTCCTCCCCGATGGTGTGCCCCGGCCGTCTTGACTGCGCCGAACGGGCGCGTGGCTTGTCTCGCCGCGCAGGCATGAGGCAGCCGCACCAAACCAGCGGGCGTGCCGCCAGTCAATTGGAAGTTTGTTGATAGTTCAGGGGAATAAGACCGTAATCCGACGGTGTCAGCCGCCGGTGACGCTCATGTGCCTGGAGACGCTGGGACGGTCGTGGCGGCGGTCGATGATGAAGTCGTGGCCCTTGGGCTTCAGCCCGATGGCGCGGTCGATCGCATCCGCAAGCAGAGCGTCGTCATCGGACGCACGCAGAGGTTTGCGCAGATCCGAGGCATCCTCATGGCCGAGGCAGGTGTGCAGCGTTCCCGTGCAAGTCACGCGAACCCGGTTGCAGGATTCGCAGAAATTATGCGTCATCGGCGTGATGAAGCCGAGCTTGCCGCCGGTCTCGGCGACGCCGACATAGCGCGCCGGACCGCCGGTGCTCTCGGCAAGATCCGTCAGCGTGAATTGCTGGGCGAGGCGCGCGCGCACCAGCGACAGCGGCAGATATTGGTCGATCCGTCCCGATCCGATCTCGCCCATCGGCATGACCTCGATCAGCGTCAGGTCCATGCCCTTGCCGTGGGCCCAGCGCATCAGCTGGGGGAGCTCGTCCTCGTTGAGATTCTTCAGCGCCACCGCGTTGATCTTCACGGCAAGTCCTGCGGCACGCGCGGCCTCGATGCCTTCCAGCACCTTGTCGATCTCGCCCCAGCGGGTGATCTCGCGAAACTTCCGGGGATCGAGCGTATCGAGCGAGACGTTGATGCGGCGGACGCCGCAATCGGCGAGCTCGCTTGCATATTTCGCAAGCTGGGTACCGTTGGTGGTCAGCGTCAGCTCGTTAAGGGCGCCGCTCGACAGATGCCGCGACAGCGAGCGCACCAGGGTCATCACATTGCGCCGGACCAGCGGCTCGCCGCCTGTGAGCCGCAGCTTCTTGACGCCCTTGGCGATGAAAGCCGTGCAGAGCCGGTCGAGCTCTTCCAGCGTCAACAGGTTCGCCTTGGGCAGGAACGTCATGTCTTCCGACATGCAGTAGAAGCAGCGGAGATCGCAGCGATCGGTGACGGAGACGCGCAGATAGCTGATGGTCCGCCCGAACGGATCGGTCATCGGGGTCGACAGCGCGGTGGATCCGTTCATGGAGAGGCCTTGTCACTTGCGGCGTCGGGCGCACCTTTGCTTCAGCGGTGCTCGGCACTCAATCTAAGCATCGGACGCGACGAGGACAATCGGGTGGTATACTTAGATCAGCGCCTGCCGGCGTTCGGATCGGGGAACGGCGAGCCCGCGGCCGGTGCGGTTTCGGCGGGTGCCGCGGCCGGCGTGGCTGCAGCCGGTTTGGGCTTCCTCGGAGGGTGCGGCTTGCGAACCGGTTTCGGCGGGGTGGCCGGCTGGAGTTCCGCAAACACCGGATTCGGGTCGGTGTTCGCTGAAGCGGGCGTGGTGAAATCCCCGGGATTTCTGATCACGTTCACCGGGACGCTCGCCGGCTGGTACTTTGGCAGCGCAAAGGCGACCGTAAAGGGAGCCTCGGGGGCAGGAACCGAGACGGAGCAGGGGGTCTTGCAGCCCGGACCGAGCGAGGTCGTGGCGTCGGCTCCCGGCGGATTGGATTCGAGCCGGACCTGGACGGTCGGCGGGGCCGATTTGAACATGTCCCAGGACATCGAGGAGCAGCCCCCAAGACTTGCCGCTCCCAAAACACTCGCTCCTGATAACGCAACCGCGATGACACGACGCATGACCCATCCACTTCAACTGCGACGAACCGCCACATAACCCCGCCCGGACCTTAGGAGCGTCGTCTGGGGCAGGCAACCGGCGGGCTGCGCATAGTTAATGGATGGTTAATACAGGATTGCCCGAATACCAACGCTATAACAATGGCTTGTTGGCGCTATACGGTCATCAGGCTGTTGGCGGCGGCCGGCAGGTCACGCATGTGATGGATCAGCCGGTCCGGCTTCAGCTCGGCGATCGGCACGTCGGTATAGCCAAAACTGACCCCGATCACCGGCACCCCGGCCCGGCGAGCGACCCCGACATCGGTTCCGGCATCGCCGACCATGATGCTGGCGCTGACCGCTCCGCCGGCCCGCGCCACCGTTTCACGAAAGATGGTCGGGTCGGGCTTCTGGACGCCAAAGGTGTCGGCGCCGCAGATTGCCGCGAAGCGGCGACTGAGATCGAGCTGGTCCAGAAGGCGCTTCGACAGCCATTCCAGCTTGTTGGTGCAGACCGCGAGGCGATGGCCTTGCGCTGAAAAATGGTCCAGCGCGGCCTCCAGCCCCTCGAAGGGGCGGGATTCGACCGCGATGTGGTCGGCGTAATAGGCGATGAAATCCGCGGTCATCCGGTCCATGTCGGCGGGGGTGACGCTGCGGCCTTCGGCCTCCAGTCCCCGCTCGATCAGCTTGCGGGCGCCGGCGCCGATCATGTTGCGGGCCGAGGCCATCGGCACGGGCGGGAGCCCTTCGCGGTCGAGCACATGGTTCAGCGCGGTGATCAGGTCGGGCGCCGTATCCACAAGCGTGCCGTCGAGATCGAAGACGATGGTGTGAGGGGAGGTCATGGTCCAAGCGCTACCGGCCCGGTCAGGCCAGTGCAAGGGGCGGCGCCATAAGATCAACTTATAGCGCGGTTCCCCAGACCCTGTTCTCCGGCGGAAAACGAGGCTACATAGGCCGCCGAAAGCAGCCACGATCGGCGGCACGTTCGGGACTCAAGAGGTGGGCGCAGACGTGAATATGGATCAGTTGAAGCGACAGGCGGCTGCGCGCGCGCTCGAGGAGGTGCGGGATGGCATGCAGCTCGGGCTCGGCACCGGCTCGACCGCCAAGCATTTCGTCGAGCTGCTCGGCGAGCGCGTCGCCGCCGGGCTCAAGGTGATCGGCGTGCCGACCTCCGAGGCGACGCGCCTCGATGCCGTCAGGTGCGGCGTGCCGCTGACCACGCTGGATGAGATCGACCATCTCGACATCACCATCGACGGCGCCGACGAGATCGATCCCGAACTCAACCTGATCAAGGGCGGCGGCGGTGCGCTGCTGCGCGAGAAGATCGTGGCTGCGGCCTCGGATCGCATGATCGTGATCGCCGATGACACCAAATGGGTGCCGACGCTGGGCAAATTTCCGCTTCCGATCGAGGTCATCCCCTTCGGGCTTGGTGCGACGCGCCGGGCGATCGAGAAGGCATTTGCCGAATGCGGCGTTTCCGGGCAAATGGCGGTCCGCAAGGCCAAGGGCGGGGACAGGGACGGCCACGTTTTCGTCACCGACGGCGGCCACTGGATCGTCGATGCAAAGCTCGAACGGATCGAGGATCCTGCTCGTCTCGCCAAGGCGTTGAGCGCGATCCCCGGCGTGGTCGAGCACGGATTATTCATCGGCTTGGCCAGCTCGGCCGTACTGGCGGGCGGCGAGGGAATTCGCGTGATTGAACGGCGTAAGCCGAAAGGAGACCAGGAATGAAGAGCGTCTTGAAGTTTTTGCCGGCTGCGACCCTCGCTATGGGACTGGCCCTCACGGTCGTCCCGGCCGCCGCGCAGCAGGCAGCGCCCAAGGCAGCTGCCGCACCCGCGCAGCCGAAAGCCTCGCCCGCGGCGGTTGCGGCGGCCAAGGAGATTCTGCAGATCAAGAACGCCACCGCGATGTACGCGGGCGCCGTGCCTGGTCTCGTCCAGAAGACCAAGATCGCGCTGATCCAGCAGAACCTGAACTACCAGAAGGAGCTCAACGAGGTCGCCCCGATCGTCGAACAGCAGCTCAATGGCCGCCAGAACGAGATCGGCGATGGCATGGCACAGATCTATGCCAGCGAGTTCACCGAGCAGGAGCTGAAGGATCTCGTCACGTTCTACAAGTCGCCGCTGGGCAAGAAGCTGATCGACGCCGAGCCGCGCGCCATCGGGCTCAGCATGGCCTTCATGAACTCCTGGGCCCAGAACTTCTCCGAGACCGTGATGGGGGCCTTCCGCGCCGAGATGCGCAAGCGTGGCAAGGAGATCTGACAGACACTATCTGATCGGTAATTCATATAGGGGTCGGAGTGGACAATGGCTGAATTCGACGTCGACCTCTTCGTCATCGGTGGTGGTTCGGGCGGCGTGCGTGCCGCCCGTATCGCGGCCGGTTACGGCGCCCGCGTGATGATCGCGGAAGAGTACCGCATGGGCGGTACCTGCGTGATCCGCGGCTGCGTGCCGAAGAAGCTGTTCGTGATCGGCTCGCATTTTCGCCACGAGCTCGAGGATGCCGCGGGTTTCGGCTGGACCGTTCCGCCCGCCAGCTTCGACTGGTCGACGCTGATCGCCAACAAGGACAAGGAGATCGCGCGGCTCGAGGCGGCCTACACCGCCAATGTCGAGAAGTCGGGCGCGCAGATCGTCAAGAGCCGTGCGGTGATCGAGGACAAGCACACCGTCCGCCTGCTCGAAAACGACCGCAAGATCACCGCAAGATACATCCTGATCGCCACCGGCGGCGCGCCCAACCATGGCGCCGCGATCCCCGGCATCGAGCACGTGATCTCCTCCAACGAGGCATTTCATCTGAAGAAGCTGCCGAAGCGGATCGTGATCCAGGGCGGCGGCTACATCGCGCTGGAATTCGCCGGCATCTTCGCCGGCTTCGGCTCCGACGTCACCGTGATCTATCGCGGCGACAACATCCTTCGCGGCTTCGACGAGGATGTTCGTACCCATGTTCGTGCCGAGATGGAGAAGCAGGGCATCACCATTCTCACCGGCTGCACGGTAAGCAAGGTCGACCGCCACGGCGATGAATTCACCACGCATCTGTCGAACGGATCGAGCCTCGCCTCCGACCAGGTGATGTTCGCGATCGGTCGCCATCCGGCCGTGGCCAATCTCGGGTTGGAGAACGCCGGTGTCGCCATCAACCCCGCGAACGGCGGCATCGCGGTCGACCATTTCTCGAAGAGCTCGGTCGACAGCATCTATGCGATCGGCGACGTCACCCATCGCTTCAATTTGACGCCGGTCGCGATCCGCGAGGGCCATGCCTTCGCCGACACCGTGTTCGGCAAGCGTACTGTGCAGGTCGATCACGCCAACATTCCGACCGCCGTGTTCTCGCAGCCGGAGGTCGGCACGGTTGGTCTGACGGAAACCGAGGCGCGCGCCCAATTCAGTCACGTCGACATCTACAAGACCTCGTTCCGCCCGATCAAGGCGACGATGTCGGGCCGCGACACCCGCGTGCTGATGAAGTTGGTCGTCGACGGTGCGAGCGATCGCGTGCTCGGCTGCCACATCGTCGGCGAGGCCGCCGCCGAGATCACGCAAGCCGTCGCGATCGCGGTGAAGATGAAGGCGACCAAGGCCGATTTCGACGCGACCATCGCGCTGCATCCGACCGCCGCCGAAGAGCTGGTCACCATGCGCACCCCGACCGCGCGCCACGTGCGTCAGGCGGCGGAGTAGGGCGGCAATCACCGGGCCGTTTTCTTAGAGCCCGGCGGGCCGATGATCGGATGGACGTTCGTCCATCGTGACATTCTTTTGGGACGCATTTTGAAGAATGCATGGCTGGCCGATATCGCGGCCAGGCCGCGTCAGCTGTCATGCAACGCAACTTCACCCGCGTCAGTGCGAGGCAGACCTCGCATTGAATCGGATTCGCCTGGCGTGATCAGGCTCTCAGTGCAGCGTGCTCGCAGCGACCTCGTCGATAGCGGCCATGAGGTCGGCAGTGTCCGACTGCTGGATCATATGCCCGGCATTCGGGACGCGACGCATCTTGCTATGCTTGATCTCGTCATGCAGCCGGCCGGACTGCTCGTCGATGTCGATGAGCCGATCGTCCTCGCCAGCCAGGATGGTGACCGGCATCGCCAGCTCGCCGTAGGTCTTCGCCGACAGCATTGCCGCAGGCACCATCAGCGCCGCCTCGGCAGCGCCGGCCCGTAGCTGCGAGGGACGCATGGCCATTGATTTGGGGAAGCCGTCGAATTTCTGCGGGACCGATTTCGGTCCGAACAGCTGTCGCAGCATCGCCGGCCACATCAGGCGGTTGAGCAACGGCGAAATCGTGTGACTGAGGATATCGCCAAATCCCGGAATCGCAGGCCCGGCCATCGCCATCATCGCGTCGGTGCGGGCTGTCGGGAAATAGTAGCCCGACGCCAGGATCAGGGCCTCGACCATTGAGGGATGTCTGCTTGCCAGCGCGATCGCAACTGACGCTCCCCAGGAATGTCCGAGCACGATCGCCTTCTCGACGCCGAGTTGCGCGAGCGCATCCTTGAAGAGGTCGGCTTGGGCTGCAGGCGTCCACACCACGTTGCGGGGCCTGAGGCTGTGGCCGAAGCCGGGACGATCGAACACGATGACGCGATAGTCCTTGGCAGCGAGGTCGATCAGGCCGCTCGACTCGAAATCCTGGATCATGCTGCCATTGCCATGGAGCAGCACCAGGGGGCGTCCGGATCCGCGCTCCACGTAATGCAGGCGAACTCCGTCGATGTCGATGAACCGTCCTTGCGGTGGGTTGTCGCGCTGCGCCTTGTCGGCAAGCCGCCGATTGACGACCGCGGCCGCTGCCATCAAGCCGGCAGTCGCGGCGATGGCGGAGACGAACGGATATTTTGCGAGAGTACGAAGGGTCGTCGTCGCCAAAGACGGCGAACGTTTCTTCAAGATGCGCATGGGACACTTTCGCTGACCGCGGCCAGCTGTTTGAGAGCAGGGAAGCGATGCTTCCGCTTAACGTCCTGGCCGCATCACGACCTTGATGACGCCGGCCTCTTTGTCGCGGAATTTCTGGTACATCTCCGGCGCGTCTTCGAGGCTGGCCGGATGTGTCACCACAAAACTAGGATCGATTTCACCCGCAACGATCTTGGCGAGCAGCGGCTTGGTGTAGGCCTGAACGTGGGTCTGACCGGTCTTGATGGTCAGTCCCTTGTTCATGGCGGCGCCGAGCGGGATCTTGTCACCCATTCCGACATAAACGCCGGGAATCGAGATTGTACCCGCCTTGCGGCAGGCCATGATGGCCTGACGCAGCACGTGAACGCGGTCTGTCGCCAGGAAGGTTGCCGCCTTGACCTTGTCCAGCACCGCATCTGCCGAGCCGTGGCCCGATGCCTCACAGCCCACCGCATCGATACAGCTGTCCGGACCGCGCTTGTTGGTTCGCCGCATCAATTCCTCATGGACGTCCTCCTTCGAGAAATCGATGATTTCGGCGCCGCCGGCTTCGGCCATTTCGAGACGCTCGGGCACTTCGTCGATGGCTATGACGCGTCCAGCTCCGAGCATGAGCGCGGAGCGAATCGCGAACTGGCCGACGGGGCCGCAGCCCCAGATCGCGACGGTGTCGCCCGGTTCAATCTGCGCATTGACGGCAGCCATGTAGCCGGTCGGGAAGATGTCGGACAGAAACAGCGCCTGCTCATCCGTGATGCTGTCGGGAATCTTGATCGGACCGACATCAGCCATCGGTACGCGCAAATACTCGGCTTGTCCGCCCGAATAGCCCCCCAGCATGTGGCTGAAGCCAAATAGCCCGGCCGGCGACTGGCCCATCGCCTTGGCGGCGATCTCTGCGTTCGGATTGGTCCGGTCGCAACAGGAGAACAATCCTTGCTGGCAGAACCAGCAATTGCCGCAACTGATCGTGAAGGGAACAACGACGCGGTCGCCGATCTTCAGATTCGTCACTTCCGACCCCAGTTCGATCACCTCGCCCATGTTCTCATGGCCGAGGATGTCACCGCTCTCCATGGTCGGCTGGTAACCGTCAAACAGATGCAGGTCCGAGCCGCAGATGGCGCAGGCGGTTATCTTGATGATCGCGTCACGCGGATGCTGGATCTTGGGATCCGGGACCGTGTCGACCCGGACGTCTCCTTTGCCGTGCCAACAGAGCGCACGCATGGTCAAATCTCCATTTTGAGGGACGGCATGCGCATTCACGGGTCATGTCGTGCAGATGCAACAGAAGGGATGGAGGGATGTTCCTAACCCAATGAATGCAGCCCGGCAGTCGATTATGGACCTTGATCGAAGGTCAGGAACGGCTTCTCGGGGACGGCGCTCTGGCGAATGTCGTTTGAGACACCATATTCAAGGTATCACGGGCACGGATGTGCTTGGCGCCCGGTGACAGAGAGACGCTGCCGCGCTCCCGCCACAGACCGGAGGCGCGCATTGAACGTCATCTCTCATTCTCTGAATCGTTGCCGCAAGCTACCGCTGCTGGGGCGCGTGAGCGGTTCAGGACGATGGCAACAGTGCCTGGCGATGCGTAGCGCAAGCAAGGACATTGGTAATGACTGAGAACCGCAGCCGTGCACGTCAAGCGACCTCTCTTGCCGAACGTCTCGCAGCCGATGCAGCGAGGCTGCGTGAACAGGCCTCGCGCCTTGAACCCGGTGCGGAGCGAGACGCGCTTTTGAACAAAGCCCACCGCAACAAGATGGCCGCCGATATCAACGCGTGTCTGACCTCTCCGGTGCGCCGCCTTCCGGTATAGGCGTGCGAGACCCACGGTGCCGGTGCCGGCGGGCAAGAATTGCTCGCGCCGCTCGCTGAAGTCGATCATGTCGCGGCAGGTCCGCTCGCTTGCCAAGCCCGCTTGGGCTGGCCTGTCTTGTACGGCTACCCGTAAAGATATCCGACCGGCCTGCCTTCGGTGCGCAGCGGGCGGATGTCCTTCTGTGTGATGATCTGGCCGGCGAGACCGTCGATCTCGTCGCGCTGCGTCGGCGTCCAGCTGCGAAGATCGTTCATGCCCTTGAGGAGACCGAGCCGAAGCACTTGTGTGTTCTCTCCGACCGCAATGAGGCTGATCGAGCTCTTGCCTGCGGTCACGACGTCGCCGGCCGCGAGCTCGAAGGTCTCACCCGCCTTGTTCTTGAATTCAGCGCTGCCGCGAATGACGCGATAGATCACCACCTCGCCCTTGGCGAACGAGGCGGCGTCCGCTGATGACGATGTGCTCTTCGGCAGCAGCGACCCTCCGCGCGGGTCGGTTGCGATGATGTGGCCGGTCACGAGCTGGCCGCTCGGTGCTTCGATGCCGATGTCGCGCACGTAAACCGGCAGCGCCGATTTGATCGAACCGTCGCTCAGCGGCTTGAACAGTGCATCCAGCGCCAGCGGATCCTGAAGCCAGAAGCCGGCATTGGCCGGTCGATCGTGCAGCGGATGGCTCCAGGCCACGCGCGGCGTCTCGGCTTCGTTGATCTGGTCGGGGCCGACGATGGTGGGATTCGGGAAGGTGGTGGGATCGGTGATGAAGGCTTCGAGGAATTTGCCCGAATAGCCCATCGAGACCGGATCCGGCGCCACCGTCTGCGGCGTCTTCAAATTCTCTTCGGTCGACAGTCCCGACCAGGTGTAGAACAGCTGGCGATGCACGATCGCGCTTTGCAGCATCACAGCGCCGGGGCCGACATTGTAGAAGCGCCCGTCATAGTCGAAGGTGAACGCGCCCGAGGTCACCAGCACCAGCTGGAAGCCGCCGGGTGGAAGGTGCAAGTGGAAATCGGTGGGACCTGTGTCGGGGCGGTAGATCGGCAGGTTGGTCGCGACTTCGTGGAGCAGGAAGGTTTCGTTGTTGGCGTGAAAGCCTTCGTTGGCGCGATTGTAGAGTGCCTGCGGGCGATAGGTCGCCTCGAATTTCGCATTCCGGTCGCGGTCGATGGCGACGAAGTCCTGCATGTTGAGGCGGAGCGGCGCGCCGTTCGGATGGGTGAGGCCGGTGGTCCTGAGATCGCCCGCATGCACGTTCATGACGTTCTCCGCTCTGCGCCGTTGCTTCGCTGGCAATGTCATTGCGAATTTTGGGCCAATTGGTTTGCGAAGCAGCAAGCGGCCCCGGCATCGCGATGCGGATGTGCCGGTTCGGGGGAAATCCGGTGGTTGCACGGGAGGTTAGATCGACGGCTGCTTCTGATCGTCGGACGCGTGCCGGGGCCGCGCGGTTCGGGCGCGGCGAGGGGGGCCTGTCTAATTTGTCGGCAAGCTCGCCAACGCGCGTGCAACGGCAGAGGCCACGGATCGGCGCGAAGCCATCTCAGGATCAGCGGTAACATCGCGACCTGACACCACGGCGATTGACAGATTGTTCATGGTTTGTTCTTATGCTGCGACCGAGATGGAGGCAGCCATGGACAACCGTATCAACGAAATTCGCAAAACGATCAGGGCGCTCCGCGTCAGCATGCGCGAAGCCGAAGCCATCATGCATGAGCAGATCAATCGCGCGGAGGACTGCAGCTTCGTGGCGCAGGAAGTCATCAAGATGCGCTCGGTCATGAGCCTGCTGGTGAAGGAGCGGACTGCGCTCGGCGATTACGAGCCGATCCTCGTGAACAATTTCTTCATCCCGCGGCGCCGGCCGACGCGAAAGCCGGTCGCGGCTCGTGCGCCGACGGTCGATTCCGTATTCCGTCCGCGCGTGGTGGCGCGGGCTTGACGCGGAGGGCGGCTCAATCGAAAGCGTGAGGCGCGGCCCGATCCGGCTTGCCGGCCGGGCTGTCCGCCCACTTTGCCATCTCAATGGTCCGCGCATCGACTCCCTCGCACCAAGCAGCTTGGCCGCGCGCGGCCGTTCTCGGACAGGATCGGGACCAGGCTGTGGCCGCAACCGGCGCACCAGGCGATGTCAGTCATGCATTCCCCCCCCCACGGCGTATCAAATTCGGAAATGACGTTCTCGTCCGCGAAGCTTGCGCGGGCGCTATGACGGCGCAGGCGCACTGCGCCCGATCGGCGCGATCGTCCCCGAGATCGTCGTCGTAGCAATCCATCGTGACACGGCTGTGATGTCGTCGCCATTTTCGCGGTAGGCGCGAAGCTGGAATTCGGCCGAGCTGCCGCGCTCCACGATGGTGCGGCAATGCTCGATCTCGGCTGTGCAGCCCAGCACCTCGGCGTCCCCGGCGGTGTCGTCGATGATTCGGGAGAGCATCTCCGCGATGTTGACCGGTCCATCCTTGGAGGCAAAGATGCAATCGGTGCCGTAGCGCTGGGCGCGCCACTTGTTCTCCACCGCAATCGCGCGTTCGACCGCGGTGACCTCCTTCGACAGATGGGGCCGCAGATAGAGGTGGCGCGTCAGGCAGCGATAGAGCGAGGCGATGGCGACGGCGTCGTCGACCAGAGTGCAGGTGTCGGGCGCGCGAAGCTCGAGGGTCGGGTGCCGCATCGAGGGGCGCATCGCCCACCAGATGTGGCTCTCGTCGGGAACGACGCCGGAGCGCTGCAAGGCGCCGACATAGTCGTCGTACTCCTGCCGGCTCTCAAACAGTTCGGGCAGGCCGGTGCGCGGCAGCTCGGAATAGGCGGCGAGACGGTAGCCCTTCAGTCCGGTCTTGTGCGAATTCCAGAACGGGGAGGACGCGGACAGCGCGATGAACAGCGGCAGATGCGGCAGCATCGCCCGCATCACCGCCATGCGCTTCTCGGGATCGGGCAGCTGGACGTGCACATGCATGCCGCACATCATGTTGCGGTGGCCGATGCTGCGCAGATCCTCGATCATCTCCTCGTAGCGCGGCTTCGGGCTCGGCTGCGACATGCGCCACACCGCGGTCGGGTGCGTGCCGCAGGCCATGATCACGTAGCCATATTGTGCGGCGACGTTGGCGACTTCTCGCCGCAGGAAGCGAAGCTCTTCGCGGGCGTCGTTGACGTCGACATGGACGTTGGTGGCGACCTCGAGCTGGGATTGCAGCATCTCGCGCATGGCCTGGCCGCCGGTCGACCAGTTCGCCGACTCGAACAGCTCGTTAGGCGTGCGGATCGCGACCTCGAAACTGCGGCGGTCGGCCAGGAAATACTCCTCTTCGATGCCGAAGGAATATTCAGCAGCCTTGCCGCCGCCACCGGCAGAGCGAATCACCAGATGCTGCTTGTCGGTCGAAGAATCGAGGCGCAGCAGTTTCAAAACATCCGAAGCAAAAGTCATTTCCCACCCGGCAAAGGTCACCTGCGGGCACTAATCCTCTTGGCGGGGACGGGTTCCCTGTCGGCGCTACTGCAAATTGTCGCGTCGAACGGAACAATCTTCACGCTTTCGGACGCGCGCGCGATGAGCGCGTGATTTGGCGGCACTTCGATCCAATCCGATTCCTTGTCGAACGGTTCGGACACCACGATGACCTGACCGCCGTCCTCCCGGTAATAGAGCGTGTTCGCGGCGTCGTTGACCGCAACTCGAAACGCATAGAGATCCCGGCCGTTGGCGATCGCACTGGTGAAGCGCAGCCGTTCGCGCAGATTGCCTTCGTTGACCAGGCCGATCAGGGCGTGCAGCACGCGCTGCGTCGCTCCGAGCGGATCGCCGTCGAGGCCGGCCCCCATCATCGCCAGGAACACGGCTTCCGAATCGGTCGTGCCCAGCCGCGACGGATAATAGGCATCGGGGATCAGCGCTTCGACCTTGCGACGTAGCCGATTCCAGCTCCCGACGAATCCGTTGTGCATGAACATCCAGTGGCCGCAGGCAAAGGGATGGCAATTCTGCCGCGTCACCGCCGTGCCGGTCGCAGCCCGCACATGGGCAAAGAACAAATGCGAGCGCAGATGCCGGCAGAGATAGCGCAGGTTTTCGTCGGACCACGCCGGCCGCGTCTCGCGGTAGAGCCCGGGCTCCGGATGCTCACCGTACCAGCCCAGACCAAAGCCGTCGCCGTTCGAGCCCGCCGTGGATTGCAGCGATCGGATGCTTTGCGCGACCAGCGAATGTTCGGGCTCGGTGACGTAAGGCTCGAACGAGGTGGTCTCGCCTCGGTATGCGATCCAGCGGCACATGAGGTTCCTGTCGGGGATATGTCCTGGCAGCACCAACAAACAGGCCCGGGCTGCGTTCCCGGCGAGATCCGGTCGCTCGCGCCGCTAGTCCCGGCCGCCGAGCGTTTCGCGATAAGCCTTGCCGTAGGGATAAAAATGCTCCTTGCGGCCCTGGTCCCAGAGCGCCCTGAATCCGGGCGCTGTGATGTCCCAATCCGGGCGGCACTTCATGCCGACGGCTCTGAGGTCCTGGCGCAATTCTTCCATCGTCGGACGCCCGAAGAACCAGTAGCCGTTGTAGATCTTGTGAATGACGAGGCGGGGCTCCAGCACGACGACATGCGGAATCATCGGATTGTGGAGGGGATCGGTGTATTCGGCGATGTCGAGGTCCTTCTGGACGATCCGCCTGGGGTCCGAGAGGAAGGGCCAGTGCGCGCCGGCGCCACTGCGATATTCATTGGTCTCGGTGATGGTGTCGGTGGTGATCGTGACCAGCCGGCAATAGCCGACCTCCATCTCGCGATGGAGCTGAACCAACCCTTCGGTCTGGCGACGATCCTTCGGGCAGAATCCGCCGCGGCCGAGCACGACGATCATGGGATCGTCCCCTTGCAGCTCGGAGAGTTTGCGGTGCTTTGCGGTGTGGTCGCTGAGTTCGTAATCCGGGAAGGTCACTCCCGGCATGATGTCAGTTCGCATCGAATCCTCCTGTGTCCGGCGCCGATTTTGTCTCTAGAGATCGATCACGACGTCGCCTTGTGGTCGTGCGCAGCAGATCAGCAGATTTCCCTCCGCCGGCGGGTCGAGCGGATCCGGCGCGTAGCTGACTTCTCCGGCCACGAGGCCGCTCTCGCAGTTGTGGCACACGCCCGTCCGGCACGACCAGCGCACCGGGACATCGCATGCCTCGGCGAGCTCGAGTAGGTTGGCGTAGGAAGGCCCCCAGCAGACATTGAGGCCGCTGCGGGTGAACGACACCATCGGACCCGGGCCCGGGGCTCCGGTCGGCTGATGTGGAGTCGTCTTCGGCGCGGCGGCGATACCCGGCGTCAGCGAGGGCTTGCTGCCGAACAGCTCGGTGTGAATGCGATCGGGCGCGACACCCAGCGCGGCGAGGCCGGTGGTAAGGTCGCTCATGAAGGCCGTCGGTCCGCAGAGATAGAAATCGCCGTCCCTGGGGACGTCGAGCATCTGGAGCCGCTGCCGATCCAGACGACCCGTGCTGTCGAAGTCGGCTCCTGGACGGTCGGCCGGATCGGGCGCGCTGAAGCAGACATGGCTGTGATGATGGGCCAATCCTGCAAGGAGCGCGCGCGTCTCGGCCGCGAACGGATGCTCGCGGCCGTTGCGTGTGCCATGCAGCCACCAGACATCCCGCGTCGTGCGTTCGGCGGCGAGGGCGTGCAGCATGGCGAGCACCGGCGTCACGCCGATACCCGCGCTCAGCAGCACCACAGGCCGCGCATCGGCATGGAGCGTGAAGCTGCCGCGCGGCGCACCGACCGGCACGATATCGCCAGCCTGGATCGTCTCCGCGACATAGAAGCTGGCCGCGCCGTGCGCCTCGCGCTTGATGCTGATGCGATAGGATGCGGCGTCGGCGCGGCTCGACAGCGAATAGCTGCGCGTCATCGCCGATGGCCCCAGCCGCACGACCACGAATTGACCGGGCAGGGCGGCTGCCAACTTCTGTCCGTCCGCAGGCTCGAGCATCAGCGAGGTCACGCTGGCGCTTTCGGCGATCTTGCGCGTCACGCGAAACGGGCGGAAGCCGCGCCAGGCCGGCGCCGGGAAAGCCGCTGGGCCGAGCCCGGCGTTTCCCGCGGCGGGGCCGTCCTGCTGCGCCAGCAGTTCAGCAAAGGAGTGATTCCAGCCGGGGCTCAGCGCCGGAATTTTCAGCGCGCGCGCAAGGCGCTCGGGCGGATGAGGCGGCAGGTAAAGCAGCGCATCGATCTCGGCGACGCTCATGCCTTCCGGACCGCTCTCGACCTGCACGATCTCGTCGCCGGCCTCGACGTCGCCTTCCTCGATGACACGGAAGTAGAAGCCCGGCCGGCCGTGCTTGACGAGCAGCGCGGGCATGTCGGGCTCGTCCATGCGAATGCCGAGCCGGTAGCAGGTGACGCGCGGCTGCGTGACCTCGAACAGGGCCGATCCGATTCTGTAGCGATCACCGATGCAGACCTCGGTGTCGGCCAGGCCCTCGACGGTGAAATTCTCGCCGAATTGACCATGAACGAGGTCGGAACGGCCGAGATGTTTCTGCCAGTATCGATAGGACTCGTCTTGATAGACGAAGACGGCTCGCTGCTCGCCGCCGTGACCCGCCGTATCGCCCTGGCCGTCGCCATCGATGTTGAGCCGGCGTACCCGGCGCGGGCCTGTGACGGAGGTCTTCCAGATTCCGGTATGGACGGTCCTGCCTTGCCAGGCGACGTCGCGCGGCAGGCCGACATTGAGGGAGAGCAGACGAGCCATCGGTTTCCTCGATCGCGGATGCATAGTCCCCGACCTGGCGGGGCGCCTGCACGGTAATCTGCACCCTAATCGGATTGTGGGCCCGTTA
The DNA here is from genome assembly GCF_003020125.1 of Bradyrhizobium sp. MOS003. Lineage (GTDB taxonomy): Bacteria > Pseudomonadota > Alphaproteobacteria > Rhizobiales > Xanthobacteraceae > Bradyrhizobium. The sequence goes on from NZ_PYFW01000003.1 coordinate 859,141, forward strand.
GTGATTGTTAGACGTTGCGAGCCGACCGTCGGCAAAATCGCTGTTCCTGGGCGCGCCGTGCAGAGCCGCAACACGAGGCTGGATCAGTCAGCCTGCAACCATGGAACCGATGCGGCGGCTGGTCGCAGCCGTGCTGCCTTGATTCCGACGGACCCACCTCTATCTCTGGTACGAACAAGAATCCGGGCCCCTCTGGCGAGGACGCCGACCTAGTCGGCAAACCTCGCGATGTCGGATGACCTGTCCCGCGCGAATGCGATGGATCGGCCGATTGTCGGGCCTCGTTCTTTATCTCCGACCATTCGTCCCCATCGCAGCTCCGTGCGGTCATTTCGCAAATTGAGGAGCAACGATGACTGACGCCAAGCATTTAAATTCCATCGAGATCGAGATCACGGAACCGTCCAGCTTGAACGAGCAGGCTGCCGCCGCGCTAGTGATCGTGGGCGCGCTGGTCGCGGTTGCCGACCGGCGCGTTTCGCCCGTCGAGCGCGACGAGGTGATCCGCTTCGTCCGGGATCGCAAGCTGGCGCCGCACATTCCGGAGGAACGGCTCTATGCCATGTTCGACGAACTCGCCGAACGGCTCGAAGAGCCGGATTTCGCCAATGTCGTGATCGACACGCTGCGGCCGGTTTCGAACCTGCCGCTCTCGTCCCATCTGATCGAGCTGTCGGAGCGCGTTGCTGCGGCGGACGAGGACGTCCATCCCCATGAAGTGCAGGCGATCAAATTGTTGCGTTTGCTGACGCTGGTGCTGCCGCGCGCAAAGCCGGTCAACTCGCCTAAGGAGCGCCTCGAACAGCCCTTGGCGACAGAGGAATAAGCATGAGCGCAGCATCGGACGAGCGTCGCAATGAGGCCGCAGGTTCCGCCGGCGAACTGGCCGGCGGTGACCCGCGCCTCGACAAGCTTGTCGATCGGCTGCCGCCACGCATGGGTGACACCGTCACCTATCTGCTCAAACCATCGAACCGTTGGGTCAGAATTCCCTCGGGTGCGCTGCTCATTGCCGGCGGCGTGCTTTCCTTCCTGCCGATTCTCGGCGTCTGGATGCTGCCGCTCGGCCTCGCGCTGCTTGCCGAGGACGTGCCTGCGCTGCGTTCGTCGCGTTCGAAGGTCCTGGATTGGGTCGAGCGAAAGAAGCCGCATTGGCTCGATCCGTCCGCGCCCAAAAAATGATCGAACATGTTTGAATTCATCACACCCGAAGCGCTCACCGCACTGCTTCAAGTCGTCCTGATCGACCTCGTACTCGCCGGCGACAATGCCGTCGTCATCGGCCTTGCCGCGGCGGGATTGCCGGCCGAACAGCGCCGCCGTGCCATCATCGTCGGCATTGCCGCCGCCACCGTGCTGCGCATCGTCTTCGCGGGCGTGGCGACCCAGCTCCTGCAGGTCATCGGCCTGTTGCTCGCCGGCGGCGTACTGCTGCTCTGGGTGTGCTGGAAGATGTGGCGCGAGCTGCGCGAGCAGGCGGCGCACTCCAACGAGCTCGCATTCGGCCATGGCGGCGGCGCGGCGGCTGCGCCGGCGCAGCGAAAGACCTTCGGCCAGGCTGCGGTGCAGATCATCGCGGCCGACGTCTCGATGTCGCTCGACAACGTGCTCGCCGTCGCCGGCGCCGCGCGCGAACATCCCTATATTCTCGCCTTCGGCCTGTTGCTGTCGGTCGCGTTAATGGGCGTCGCCGCCGACCTGCTCGGCCGCGTCCTCCAGAAGCAGCGCTGGATCGCCTATGTCGGCCTCGCGATCATCATTTATGTCGCCTTTGAGATGATTTATCGGGGCTCACTCGAGCTCGCGCCTGTCATCGCGAGTCTCTGAGGCGATATCTTTACAATCCGGAGTAGTCCATGACGTCCGACCCCAAAGCACCTTCGGCGCAGCCCGTGCCGCCGCGCCTCGGCGTGTTCGCCCAGCTCATCTTCGGCTCGCGCTGGCTGCAGTTTCCGCTCTATATCGGCCTGATCGTCGCGCAGGCCGTCTACGTGCTGCTGTTCCTGAAGGAACTCTGGCACCTGGTCGCGCACTCCTTCGACGCCAGCGAGCAGCAGATCATGCTGGTCGTGCTCGGGCTGATCGACGTCGTCATGATCTCCAACCTCCTGATCATGGTGATCGTCGGCGGCTACGAGACCTTCGTGTCCCGGCTGAACCTGACCGGCCACCCCGACGAACCGGAATGGCTCAGCCACGTCAACGCCAGCGTGCTCAAGATCAAGCTCGCGATGGCGATCATCGGCATCTCATCGATCTCCCTGCTCAGGACCTTCATCGAGGCCGGCAATCTCGGCACCACGCGCAGCAATTTCACCGAGACCGGCGTGATGTGGCAGGTGCTGATCCATCTGACCTTCATCATCTCGGCGGTGGGCATTGCCTGGGTCGACCGCCTCAGCGAGAGCGGTCATCGCAAGGAAGCCGGCCACGGCTGAACTCGCGCGGAAAACCCTTCCGACGCGATGACGGGCAGACAGGTTGCGGTGCGGCCGGATCAGGGAGGGGCCCTCCCGGCCGTCACGCCGCCAGGGTTCCGTGGACCCGCCCCAGCGCGCGCTGAAGCGCTGCAAAACAGCCTGCATCGATCTGGGTGCCGACCATTCCTGACATGATTCCCATAGCTTGGGTGATGGACATGGCGGCACGATAGGGGCGGTCGGCCGTCAGCGCATCGAATATGTCCGCGGTCGTGATCAAGCGGGTTTCCAGGCTGATCTGGTCTGCTTGGAGGCCGCGCGGATATCCCTTGCCGTCCAGCCGCTCATGATGCGCGGCTGCGATCGGCGCGAGGTCGCGGAATGCGCCGATGCGCGACAGGATTGCTTCGGAATGCGCCGAATGCATCCTCATGATTTCCCATTCGGCGTCGTCCAGCTTGCCCGGCTTGTCCAGGATCGCGTTGCTCACCCCGAGCTTGCCGATGTCGTGCAGCAGCGCGGCACGCTTGAGCTTGCGCCGCTGCTCGGCGCTGAACATCAGCTCCTCGGCGATCAAATCCGTGAACAGCGTCACGCGCTCGCTGTGACCGCTGGTGTAAGGGCTCTTGGAATCCACCACCTGGGCGAAGGCAGCTGCAATGTCGTCGAGATAGTCCTCGTCGATCGGCACGCTCGCTTGGGCCGGCGCGTGGGAATTGGCGCACTCCCGACCGCCGTCGGTGCCGAGCATGTCCAGGAAAGCGGGGCTTGCCGCCACGCGCTCGAAAGCCGCAACCAAATCGGGATCGAACCATACCCCCGACCGGTTCTTTGCTTCGCGTAGCGCGGCCTCGGGTCCGTTCGCGACGTGGAACACGTCGACGACCTGCGCCAGCAGGGCAATGCGCGAATAGATCGGAATGGCAGTGCCGGACAAGCCAAGAGGCTTGCCGCTGCCGTCCCAATGCTCGTCCAGATTCTTGATGCCTTCGGCGACCGGCTCGGAGAAGCGCATCTTGCGGGCGATGTCCGCGCCGCGGTGGCAGCGGGTCTCGATCAACTCGCGCGCGATCTCGCCGCCGTTCTGAAAGATATTGACGATGGCGCGGAACCGTTCGGCCAATCCGGCCTTCAGGCCGGTATGGCTGAGCACGAAGCGCAGCGCCTGAGACAGGCTGCCGTCGATCAGCTTGAAGTCCTGCTTGAAGGTGAGATCGTCGGTCAGATACAGCTCGCAGATGCGGGCGGCGTTGCTGCTGCAGCCGAGATCCTTCAGCAGCAGCACGTAGTACAGCTCGGTGATCTCCTGCTCGCCAAGGCCGATGTGTCTACCGATCTCGACGCCGATGTGACTGCATCGCACGCAATGCCCTGCCGGCTGTCCCTCGGTCAGGTCGAGCGCGTAGCTCAGAGCGCTCAACAGTTCCGCGAGCGTGACCTTGTCGTGCAATCCGTGGTCGGGAGGCGGTCGTTCCATGGTCGAGGCTCCGGGGCCACTTTCGCGGCCTATCCGGGCCGGTCCGATGTCCAAAAAGCGGACCTCACCACGAACGAATTAACAGGCGGTATGTCCAGCGGCGAGCATGGCACCGCTGCGATCGACAATTCAGCGAACCCGAGGCGGGCGGGTGAACTTGGCCGTCCGACGCCGCCCGATCCGAAATTCCCAGGCCACCTGATCCGGTGAGTGGGTAGGATCTCGAGATCGATAAAATCGTCGGCAATCCGATCAGCGGCGGCAAACCCTGCGGACAAGTCCTGCACGGACTTAAACCTCGGCTTTGGAACCGCCGTGCATGCTCCCCGGCAAAAAGGTGGGGCATCAACATGTCAGTTTTCAAGGAGGTCGCCGCTGCGCTCGCGGGAGTCTATGCGCTCCTGTTCGCCTGCGACGCATTGTTCGGGGTCGGCGAGGCACGCTTCGACGACGCATATTACCGCGCCAGCTTCTACGCGCCGCGGCCGCAGGAATTCCGCTTTGCAGCGGGCACCACGCCGGCCGCCCGCGTCAGCGATGCCTTCGCGCAATTCTCGGCGGGCGAGGTAAAGCCGAACAGGCGTTACTCGTCCCTGACGACGATCATCCGGTAAGCTGCCGCTCATTGATCGGCTATCCGCCTCACGTCCGGTTTACTGCCGGCATCGGGCGACGAGCGGATGGCTTCCGAGGTCGCTGATGGGTCGCGGCTGCGCATCGGAAATCGCAAGCCTTCAGCGCTGCCACGGAAACGCCGAGCCGCGGCCGGGCACGATATCTACAAGACCTTGTGTTAACCGACAGGCAGAACATGCCAGAGGTGGGGCAATCCCCATCGCCAAAAATATTCCACTTTACCGAATTTCGGAAATGGCGTATGTGTCGCCTCAACCCGGCCCAAGGAAGAGGGCGTATCGCGATCGTCACGAACGCGGGCCGGGCGGCGGTGGACGTAGGTCACATCGGCGCCAAGGATTTTGCAGGGCGGGCAACCGTGAGCGAAACACCTGGCGCGCACGACCGGTGTGATCGGCGTACGGCAAAATCGTGTGGT
>NZ_PYFW01000004.1 GCF_003020125.1 Bradyrhizobium sp. MOS003
AAAGGAATGGTCGGCTCCCGGGAGATCACGGCATAAGCCGTCCAGCCATCGCGCAGGGAAGGCCGAGTGATCGGCGACACCTGTATGCTGCTGTGCGGTTCTTTCTGCGTGTGCATTTCGCGCAGCGGACCGCGGGTGCCAGCCGGCACCCGGCCTTCCCTGCGCCCTCTTGGCTCAAGAGGGTAGCGAGACCAAGGCAAAGCTCGGGCGAAATCCGCCGCGAGAACGAAATGGCGCGTCTGCAACCACACACTCAGTGTCATCGCCCGGCCAGTGCGCAATTGCGCATAAGGACCGGACGATCGAGTACTCCGAGACGGCAGTGATTGAACCGAGAAGCCGCGGCGTACTGGATTCCCCGCCTGCGCGGGGAATGACAGCGAGACATGGAGAACCCACCTGCCGCCTCAGCGTCATTGCGAGGAGCCCTTGCGACGAAGCAATCCAGAATCTCTCGGTGGATAGACTCTGGATTGCTTCGCTCCGCTCGCAATGACAAGCGAGGAGAGAGCCTACGTCAAACTCTCCTCTCGTGCCCCGGACGCAGCGCAGCGCTTGCGGTGCGCTGCAGAGCCGGGGCCCATCTCGCCGCGTGCCGGGCCCTCTCGGTCCCGGCAGCAATGCTTCGGGTTTCAGCTTGTGCGGGACGTAAGGCGAAAGCCAATCGTAAGGGAGCTCGCCCGACTCGGCCACGGTGGTCACCGCGTCGTAGAGCGTACTCGGAGGTGAGATTGGAGGTAAAAATCTGAGGTTGTGGAGCGCCTTTCCCATAAGGGTATCTCGGTAGTCCATCCCGTGTCTTCGCGGTAACGATTGTGGTGTCTCCGCAACACTCATTCTGGATTTAACCTTCATCACCGGTGGTTCGCATCGCCGCCGCTTTTTGGCCACACCCGAACATGAATAAAATCACTCTAATGTTTTAGGGCAGCGGCAGCCTTCGACGGCGACGAGAAATCCCAAGGTCGATTCAAATCTTGGCTCTGATTTTTCGGGTCTGAAAAGGTCGACCGGGGAAGCTGGTTTGCGATGGACGCGAAGACCGACATCAAGCAGAGGCTGCCGAGCCGTCACGTGACGGAAGGTCCCTCGCGCGCGCCCCATCGCTCCTATTTCTACGCCATGGGTCTGACCACACAGCAGATCCACCAGCCTTTCGTCGGCGTCGCCTCGTGCTGGAACGAGGCCGCGCCCTGCAACATCGCCTTGATGCGCCAGGCGCAGGCGGTGAAGAAGGGTGTCGCATCGGCCGGCGGCACCCCGCGCGAATTCTGCACCATCACCGTGACCGACGGCATCGCCATGGGCCATGACGGCATGCGCTCCTCGCTGCCGTCGCGCGAATGCATCGCCGATTCCGTCGAGCTGACCGTGCGCGGCCATGCCTATGACGCGCTCGTCGGGCTCGCCGGCTGCGACAAGTCGCTGCCGGGCATGATGATGGCGATGGTCCGCCTCAACGTGCCCTCGATCTTCATCTACGGCGGCTCGATCCTGCCCGGCACGTTCCGCGGGCAGCAGGTCACCGTGCAGGACATGTTCGAGGCCGTGGGCAAGCATTCGGTCGGCGCCATGTCGGACGAGGACCTCGACGAGATCGAGCGCGTGGCGTGCCCCTCGGCCGGCGCCTGCGGCGCCCAGTTCACCGCCAACACCATGGCGACTGTCTCCGAGGCGATCGGCCTTGCACTGCCTTACTCGGCCGGCGCTCCGGCACCCTACGAGATCCGCGATGCCTTCTGCATGACCGCGGGCGAGCAGGTGATGGAGCTGATCGCCCAGAACATCCGGCCGCGCGACATCGTCACCCGCAAGGCGCTGGAGAATGCTGCTGCCGTAGTTGCGGCGTCCGGCGGCTCGACCAATGCTGCGCTGCACCTACCGGCAATCGCGCATGAATGCGGCATCAAGTTCGACCTGTTCGACGTCGCCGAAATCTTCAAAAAGACACCATATGTCGCGGATTTGAAGCCGGGTGGCCGTTATGTCGCCAAAGACATGTTTGAAGTAGGTGGCATACCGCTTCTGATGAAGACGCTGCTCGACAACGGCTTCCTGCACGGTGATTGCCTCACCGTAACGGGCCGTACGATCGCCGAAAACCTCAAGAGCGTGAAATGGAATCCGCACCAGGACGTGGTGCACCCGGCAGACAAGCCCATCACCGTCACTGGCGGCGTGGTCGGTCTGAAGGGTAATTTGGCGCCAGAAGGTGCGATCGTGAAAGTCGCGGGAATGTCCAACCTCAGGTTCACCGGTCCGGCCAGGTGCTTCGACCGTGAGGAGGATGCTTTCGAGGCGGTCCAGAAGCGCACCTACCGCGAAGGCGAAGTCATCGTGATCCGCTACGAGGGGCCCAAGGGCGGCCCCGGCATGCGGGAAATGCTCCAGACCACCGCGGCGCTGACCGGCCAGGGCATGGGCGGCAAGATCGCGCTCATCACCGACGGCCGCTTCTCCGGCGCCACCCGCGGCTTCTGCATCGGCCATGTCGGGCCGGAAGCGGCCATTGGCGGCCCGATCGGGCTGCTCGAGGACGGCGACATCATCGAGATCGACGCCGTCGCCGGTACCCTTAACGTAAAATTGAGCGACGCCGAGCTCGCCCAGCGCAAGACCAAATGGAGCGCTCGCGCGACTAACCACACGTCAGGTGCGCTCTGGAAATATGCTCAACAGGTTGGACCAGCGGTCGGGGGGGCAGTGACCCATCCGGGCGGCGCGCACGAGAAGCAGTGCTATGCGGACATCTAGGCGTGCCATAGTTGCGTTCGTGTTGGGGGCCAGTGCGCTGGCCGTGCCGGCGCTTGCCTTCGACGGCGCGCCGGTCAACCCGAAAGACGCCACCATCCCGGTCGTGACCGCCTTGCCAGGCCCCGCGGCGACCGCGCGTGGCAAGGTCGCACCGGCGGCCGTGCCTCAGGAGACCTCTCTCAGTGCGCTGCAATATGCCGCCGAGGGTGGTCACCCCATCGCGCAGTGGAAGCTCGGCCGCATGTACGCCAATGGCGACGGCGTCGCCCAGGACGATCTGCGCGCCTTCGAATATTTCAGCCGGATCGCCAATGCGCATGCCGAGGACAGCCCGTCGGCGCCGCAGGCGCAGATCGTGGCCAACGCCTTCGTCGCGCTCGGCCGCTATTATCTCAGCGGCATCCCGAACTCGAAGATCAAGTCGGATCCGGATCGGGCGCGGGAGATGTTCTCCTATGCGGCGTCCTATTTCGGCAATGCCGACGCGCAATACGATCTCGCCCGGCTCTACCTGAAGACGCCGGATGCTTCGCGCGAGGATTTCCGGTATGGCGCGCGCTGGCTCGGCCTTGCCGCGCAGAAGGGCCAGCATCAGGCCCAGGCACTGCTCGGCCAGATGCTGTTCAACGGCGACCGCCTGCCGCGGCAGGCTGCGCGCGGCCTGATGTGGCTGACGCTGGCGCGGGACAGCGCCGGCACGGAAGAGACCTGGATCAAGGAAAACTACAACCGCGCCTTCGCCAAGGCCTCCGACGACGACCGCGCCATGTGCCTGCAGATGCTGGAGCAGTGGGTGCAGGGCCGCCGGGAGTAAATCCCCGACTCCGGTGCCTTAGGGCGGATCGGCCGAAGGCGTAATCCGCCGATCCAGCTTCCGTTCACGCCGCCTCCAGATCCAGATCCGCCCACACCGGTACGTGGTCCGACGGCTTCTCCCAGCCGCGCACATAGCTGTCGATCCCGACATTGGCGAGCCGGTCGCTGGCCTGCGGCGACAGCAGCAGATGGTCGATCCGCAGGCCCTGATTCTTCTGCCAGGCGCCGGCCTGGTAATCCCAGAAGGTGTAGAGGCCCGGCTCGTCGGTTACGGCCCGCAGGGCGTCGGTCAGGCCGAGGCCGAGCAGGGACTGGAAGCTCTCCCGCGTCTCGGGCTTGAACAGGGCATCCTCTGTCCAGGCGGCGGGATTGTGGACGTCGCGGGCGTGCGGGATGACGTTGAAGTCGCCTGCGAGGATCAGCGGCTCTTCGGTCTTGAGACGCTCCTTCGAATAGTCAAGAAGCCGGGACATCCATTTGAGCTTGTAGGGATATTTCTCGGTCCCGACCGGGTTGCCGTTGGGCAGATAAAGGCAGGCGATGCGCAGCACGCCGGACTTCAGCGTCACCACGCCTTCGAGGAAACGGGCGTGGGCATCCTCATCGTCACCGGCCAGGCCCGACTTGGTCTCGTCGAAGCGGAGCTTGGAGAGCAGGGCAACGCCGTTGAACGTCTTCTGCCCGTGGGTGACCACGTTGTAGCCGAGCGCCTCGATCTCCAGCCGTGGGAAAGCCTCGTCGACGCATTTGATCTCCTGCAGGCAGACGATGTCCGGCTGGCATTCCTTCAGCCAGGTCAGCAGAAGGTCGATCCGCTGCCGGACCGAGTTCACGTTCCAGGTGGCAACTCTGATGGTCATGTCGGCGGGCTCCGGGCAGGGGCCATGGTTAGAACAAACTGCAAACGCGCCCGTCAAGGACGCCGCAAAATCTCCCACAAAATTAACCCGGCTTAAGCAGGCGGCAGGCGATTGATCGTCAAAGGGTTCCTCGGATGGGATGGCCGGACAAATCGATGAAGCGAACCGAGCCGCGTGACGGCCTGATCGGCGCGTTCCTGTATTGGCTCGGCGGCTTCGAGATCGAGGACAGCCTGACCGCCGGCCTCAGCGAGCGCGAGATCGGCCGCATCCGCGCCAAGCAGATCGACGCCGTGACGCGGCTGATCCCGGTGACGATGGCGGTGACGATGCTCAACGTCGGCATCGTGCTGATCCTGTTCTGGGGCCGCGGCTGGAACGACTTCCTCGCGATCTGGGGCCTGACCCTCGCCGCCACCGCCTCGCTGGCGGTGCGCTCATGGCGGCGGTCGCATCGCAACCCGCCGCAGGAGGCCTCGCCACGCGCCGCGCGTCAGATGCTGCGCCAGGCGGTGTTTCTCGCCGCGATCTGGGGCGCGCTACCGCTCGCTCTGTTCAGCCGCATCGAGCCGACCAGCCAGTTGATCCTGGCCTGCCTGATGGTCGGCATGATGTCCGGCGGCGCCTTCACGTTCTCGACCTTCCCGCGCGCCGGCCTGGTCTATCTCGCCACCATGACGGTCGGCTGCGCGGGAGCGCTGCTGCTGTGCGGCACCGGACCGTATCTGGTGACGGCGGTGTTCCTGCTGCTGTTCGCCTTCTTCATGGCGCGCAACATCGTCTCGCAGGGCAATCTGTTCCTCGGCAATCTCAAGGCCCAGCTCGAGCTGGAGCGGCAGACCGAGATCATCTCGCTGCTGCTGAAGGACTTCCAGGAGAACGCCAGCGACTGGCTGTGGCAGACCGACGCCGAGGGACATTTGATCGATGTGCCCCAACGCTTCGCCGACGTTGCGCAATTGCCGCTGCCGCTGCTGAAGGGATCGTATTTCGCCGACGTGCTCGACATGCTCTGCCCCGAGGAGAAGAGCGCGGCCTATAACGTGGTCGGCCTGATGGAGCAGAACGAGCCGCTGCACGAGATGAACCTCAAGGTCGTCGCCGGCGGCGATGCGCGGCTGTGGTCGCTGACGGCCAAGCCCGCCTATGACCGCGAGGGCCAGTTCCTCGGCTATCGCGGCTTCGGGCGCGACGTGACCGAGCGCTGGCGCGCGGAAAAGGCCGAGGCCGAGAGCCGTGCCAAATCGGACTTCCTCGCGGTGATGAGCCACGAGATCCGCACGCCCATGAACGGCGTGCTCGGGCTCGCAAGCATGCTGCTGGAGACCAAGCTCGATCCGGAGCAGCACGAGGCGGTCACCACGATCCGCGAGTCCGGCGACAATCTCCAGCGCATCCTCAACGACATCCTCGACCTGTCCAAGCTCGAGGCCGGACGCTTCGCCTTCGAGGCGATCGACTTCGCCCCGCAGGCGCTGGTCGAGACGGTCGCGAACGTCGCGCGCGCGAGCGCCAAGAGCAAGGGATTGGCGATCAAGGTCGAGCTCGACCCGAACCTGCCGCCGACGCTGCGCGGCGACGTCGCGCGCATCCGCCAGGTGCTGCTCAACCTCGCGTCAAACGCGGTGAAGTTCACCGATGAGGGCGAGGTGACGATCTGCGCGACCTGCCAGGCCCGCCGAGACCTGCTGGCGACCGTCGAATGGACGGTGACCGACAGCGGCATCGGGATCGCCCCCGAAAAGCTCGGCCAGCTCTTCAGCGACTTCGCGCAGGCCGATGCCTCGATCAGCCGCCGCTTCGGTGGCACCGGGCTTGGACTTGCGATCTCCCGGCGCATCATCGAGCAGATGGGCGGCACCATCGGCGTCACCTCGACGCCCGGCGAGGGCTCGACCTTCCGCTTCACGCTGGTGCTGCCCTGGAGCCAGGGGCAGGCCTCCGAGCAGACGGCCGGCCAAGACGAGGCCGAGGAGCTCAAGGCCCGTATCGCCGGCCTCGATCGGCCGTTGAAGGTGCTGGTCGCGGAGGACGATGCGGTCAACCGCATGGTCGTGAGCAAGATGTTGGGGGCCTTCGACGTCGAGCTGCGCGTCGTCACCGACGGGACTGAAGCCGTCGCGGCAGCATCCGAGGGCCATTACGACGTGGTGCTGATGGACGTGCGCATGCCGGACATGGACGGGCTTGCAGCCACCCGCGCGATCCGTGCGCAAGGCGGTCGCTTGGCGGCCTTGCCGATCGTCGCGCTGACGGCCAACGCCTTCCCCGAGGACGTCAGCATCTGCCGCGAGGCAGGCATGTCGGATTTCCTCGCCAAGCCGCTGCGCAAGCCGGCGCTTGTCGCCGCGCTGCTGCGCGCGCTCGACGGCCACACGATGTCGGAGGACGCACCGCTTCAGCCGGCGCTGATGCCGGTCGATGTCGAGTGGACGGACGAGGAGAGGCAGATGACGGGCGCTTAGCCGGTCAGATCGAGAAGCTGGTCCCGCAGCCGCAGGACGCGGTGGCGTTGGGGTTGTTGACGCGGAACGAGGCGCCGATCAAATCGTCGACGAAATCGACCTGCGATCCCGCCAGAAACGGCTGCGAGGCGGAATCGACCAGCACCACCGCGTTGTCCTGCTCGATCACCAGATCGTCGTCGGTTCGCGCCCGGTCGATGTCGAACTTGTACTGGAAACCCGAGCAGCCGCCGCCCTCGACCGAGATGCGCAGCATCGCGCCTGTGCCTTCGCCCTTGAGGATCTCTCCAATTCGGCGTGCGGCGCGGTCACTGATGGTCACGTCGGTCGTCATGGCTCGTCTCCGATAGTCCCGCGGTCATACCAAGTTCACTTGCCCAATTCATTTGGTATCCCGCGCCCGGCATAGTTAAGTGCAAGGATACGCAGAATCAAATGGATAGGGACTAAATTCGTCGTGTCCGTCGGAATGGCTGCCCCCCATGCGCCCTATGCCTGCGATCCCGACCGCAGCCGTGGCCGGCTGGTTGCGGAGCCGCCGAGCCGAACCCGCAGCCCGTTCCGGCGGGATTGCGACCGGGTGATCCATTCCACCGCGTTTCGCCGCCTGAAGTACAAGACTCAGGTGTTCGTGTTCCACGAGGGCGATCATTACCGCACCCGGCTGACCCATTCGCTGGAGGTGGCCCAGATCGCCCGCGCATTGGCCCGGCAGCTCGGGCTGGACGAGGACCTCACCGAAACCCTGGCGTTGGCCCACGATCTCGGTCATCCCCCGTTCGGCCATGCCGGCGAGCGGGCGCTGGACGCCTGCCTGAAGGACTTTGGCGGCTTCGACCACAACGCCCAGACGCTCCGCGTCGTTGCCTCGCTCGAGCATCGCTATCCTGAATTCGACGGGCTCAACCTGAGCTGGGAATCGCTGGAGGGTATCGTCAAGCATAACGGTCCGCTGACCGACCGCAGCGGCGCGCCGGTCGGGCGCTATCGCGAGCACGGCATTCCCGTCGGGATCGCCGACTACATCAAGACCTATGACCTCGAATTGTGGAGCTTCGCCTCGCTGGAGGCGCAGGTCGCTGCCATCGCCGACGACATCGCCTATGACGCCCACGATATCGACGATGGCCTGCGCGCCGGCCTGTTCCATCTCGACGATCTCAAGGTGATGCCGCTCACGGCTGAAATCATCGCCGGGACTTCAGCGCACTATCCCGATCTCGAAGACCTCCGGCGCGGCGCCGAATTGGTACGCGAACTGATCTCGCACCTGATCGGCGCGGTGTTCGCGGAGGCCGAGAGGAACCTCGCCGCCCTCAAACCTCAATCGGCCCAGGACGTCCGCCAGCAGAGCCGGGCGCTGATCGCGTTCCCCGCCGAGGTCGCCGAGGAAGAGGCCGCCATCAAGCGCTTCCTCTACCAGCACATGTACCGTCACAAGCGGGTGATGCGGGTGATGGGGGAGGCCGAGCAGATCCTGTTCGACCTGTTCGCGAAATACCTGAAGGTGCCGGCCGAACTGCCGCCGGAATGGCTGCTGGGGGCGGAGGCTGACAATGAGGGGGACCGGGCCCGCCGGATCGGTAATTTCATTGCCGGAATGACCGACCGCTTCGCCCTCACTGAGCACCAGCGGCTTTTTGACTCGACCCCGGATTTGCGTTAGGCGGCGGCCATGCCCGACACATCCTCAGCACCGCATTTGTTCGCCGACGTGCTTGCACGCGTGCACGCCGCCTGCCGTACGCTGGCCGTGGAAGCCAACTGGCCCGAGGGCATCGATTTTTCGCGCGTGGTGGTCGAGCCGCCGCGCGATGCCTCTCATGGCGACATGGCGACCAACGCCGCCATGGTGCTGGCGAAAGAGGCCAAGGCCAAGCCGCGCGATCTCGCCGAGCAGATCGCCGAGCGGCTGCGCGCCGACGCCCTGATCGCCAAGGTCGACGTCGCCGGTCCCGGCTTCATTAATCTGACCTTGAAGCCGGCCGCCTGGGCCGAGGCGCTGCGGACCGTGCTGCGCGAGGCCGCTGACTACGGCCGCGTCCGCGGCGGCTCCAAGGTCAATGTCGAATACGTCTCGGCCAATCCGACCGGGCCGATGCATGTCGGCCATTGCCGCGGCGCCGTGTTCGGCGACGCGCTGGCGAGCCTGCTCCAGTTCGCAGGCCACGACGTCACGCGCGAATATTACATCAACGACGCCGGCGCGCAGGTCGACGTGCTCGCGCGTTCCGCGTTCCTGCGCTATCGCGAGGCGCTCGGCGAGGACATCGGCGCGATCCCGGACGGGCTCTATCCCGGTGACTATCTGAAGCCGGTCGGACAGGCGCTTGCGAAGGAGCACGGCGACAAGCTCCTCGCCAAGAGCGAAGCCGAGTGGCTGCCCGCGGTGCGCGCCAAGTCGATCGCGATGATGATGGACGAGATCAAGGACGACCTCGCCGCCCTCAACATCCGCCACGACGTGTTCTTCTCCGAGCGCTCGCTGATCGAAACCGGCAACAACAAGGTCGCCGAGACCATCGATTTCCTGAAGGCCAAGGGCGACATCTACGAGGGCCGCCTGCCGCCGCCGAAAGGCGCGCCGGTCGAGGACTGGGAAGACCGCGAGCAGCTGCTGTTCAAGGCGACCGCCTACGGCGACGACGTCGATCGTCCACTGATCAAGTCGGACAATTCCTACACCTACTTCGCCTCCGACATCGCCTACCACAAGAACAAGTTCGATCGTGGCTTCGCCGAGATGATCGACGTCTGGGGCGCCGACCATGGCGGCTACATCAAGCGCATGCAGGCGGCGGTGAAGGCGACGACGTCGGGCAAGGGCGCGCTCGACGTCAAGATCGTCCAGCTCGTGAAGTTGCTGCGCAACGGCGAGCCGGTGAAAATGTCGAAGCGGAGCGGGGACTTCGTCACCTTGCGTGAGGTGGTAGATGAGGTCGGCCAGGACGCGGTCCGCTTCATGATGCTGTACCGCAAGAACGATGCGGTGCTCGACTTCGACCTCGCCAAGGTCATGGAACAGTCGCGCGACAATCCGGTGTTCTACGTTCAATACGGCCATGCCCGCGGCCACTCGATCTTTCGCAACGCGCGGACGGAGGTGTTCCCGGAACTCCCCGAGGATGCCGGCGAGCGGATCGCCTGGCTCGCTGAGTCGGCGGTGGAGCGGCTGTCAGACCCCGTCGAACTTGACCTGCTCAAGCGGCTCGCAATATTTCCGCGCATGCTGGAAGCCGCGGCTAGCGCCCACGAGCCGCACCGAATTGCCTTTTATCTCTATGATTTAGCCAGCGAATTTCATGCACTTTGGACGAAGGGGCGCGATTTGCCCTATTTACGCTTCATTATCAATAATGATGCAGAGCTTACGAAGGCGCGGCTGGCCATGGTCCAGGGCGTCGTCTCGGTTCTGGCATCGGGCCTCGCCATCCTCGGCGTCCATGCTCCGAACGAGATGCGGTAGTTTGGGGCGAACTACTTAAGGGGAATATCGGGGGTAACCGGCAGAAGCCGGATCGCTTAGACTTGGTTGAAAGCCTTGTGGGTCGAAGGCCGTGCCTTGGTCGAGGGGCGCGCGGCTTTCCCGAAGGGACGCATCATCACGATGGCCGAACGATATCAGGACAGACCGTTTCCCTCCGATGACTATGGTCGCGGTGGCAGCCAGTATGGCAAGGCGGAAGGCGATCCCTTGGCCGAGCTCGCCCGCCTGATCGGACAGACCGATCCATTTGCTGCGCAATCGCGGCCTGGCGCTCATCCGCCGGCAGCCGCTGCGCCCGCACAGGGCTATCCGGACGACGACTATCAGCAGGACGACGCCGAGCCGACCGTGCCGCCGCCGGCCGGGCCGCCCTCATGGATGCGCCGCGCCAATGTGCAGCCGCCGCCGGCCCCGGAGCCCGATTATCAGGTAGCCGTCAATCCGGTTCATCCGCTGCATCGCTATTCGGCCCCACCCGCTGCGCCCGAGCCTGATGTTCATCAGCCGCAGGCCTACCAGGATCACGCCTATCCGGGGCAGGCTTACCCGCAGCAGGATCAAGCTTATCAACAGCCGGCCTATCAGGAGCCGCATCAGCAGCCCGATCCGGCGCGTTACGACGATGCGCTCTACGGCCGGCTGGAGGCAGGCGAGCAGGATTATCAGCGCGAGCCGGCCTATCCGGACGATCCCTACGCGTATCAAAGCGACTATCCGGAGGCCGAGCTCGAAGAGCCCAAGAAGCAGCGCGGCGGCATGATGACGGTCGCGGCGATCCTGGCGCTGGCCGTGGTCGGCACGGGCGCTGCCTTTGCCTACAAGACCTATGTCGGTTCGCCCCGCAGCGGCGAGCCGCCGATCATCAGGGCCGACAATACCCCGACCAAGATCGTGCCGGCGCCGTCGGATGCCTCGACCAAGGTGCCGGATCGCATGGCGATCGGCGATGGCTCCGAGAAGATCGTCCCGCGCGAAGAGGCGCCGGTCGACGTCAACGCCAAGGCGGGCGGTCCCCGTGTTGTGTTCCCGCCGCTGAACCAGAATGCGAACCCGCCGTCGGTGGCGAGCGTGTCGCCGTCCTCGGTACCGCCGCCGGGCGCGAGCAACGGCACGCTGCCGAACAATTCGCCGCGCCCGATCAGGACCGTCGCCGTGAAGGGCGATCAGACCGATAGCGCCACGCCGCAATCGGCCGCTGCCGCCAGGCCCACGGCTGCCCAAAAGCCTGTTGCTGCACCCGTTGCACCGGCCGCGCCGCGCAATCCGCCGACCTCGGCCAATGCCAGCGCCAATCAGCCGATGTCGCTGGCGCCACAATCGGTCCCGGCTGCCGAACCGCAGCAGCGGATGGCTGCGACCACTCCGACCCAGATCGCGCCCGCCAGCAGCGGCGGTGGCGGCTACATCGTGCAGGTCTCCTCGCAGCAAAGCGAGGATAGCGCCGCCGCGTCGTACCGCGTGCTTCAGGGCAAGTATGGCAGCGTGCTCGGCTCCCGTTCGCCGGTGATCAAGCGCGTCGACCTTACCGACAAGGGCAAGGGCGTCGTCTACCGCGCTTTCGCCGGGCCCTATGCTTCGGCCGAGGAGGCGACGCAGGCCTGCAACAGCCTGAAGTCCGCAGGCCTGTCGGCCTGCTTCGTCCAGAGGAATTAACGGCCGTTTCCTTGACCCCCTCGCGGGTCAGGGTTAATCGGCCGTTATGAGCACGCGGGCCTTCATTACCGGTGTATCCGGAACGGAACTGACCGCAGTCGAGCGGGAGTTTATCCGCGACCAGCGCCCATGGGGCTTCATCCTCTTCAAGCGCAATGTCGCGACGCCGGCTCAAGTTACTGCACTGGTTACGGAATTGCGGACGGCGGCGGGTGCCGCCGACGCGTCTGTCCTGATTGACCAGGAGGGCGGACGAGTGCAGCGCCTGGGTCCGCCTCACTGGCCGGTCTATCCGCCGGGCGCCGTCTTCTCGACCCTGTACGACACTGATTCGGCGCTCGGGCTCACCGCGGCGCGCCTGTCGGCCCGCCTGATCGCCGCCGATCTGGCCGATCTCGGCATCACCGTGGATTGCCTGCCGCTGGCTGACGTGCCGGTCGAGGGCGCTGACGCCGTCATAGGGAACCGTGCCTATGGCACCGAGCCCGGCAAGGTCGCGGCCATTGCCCGCGCGGTCACCGAGGGTCTGGAGCAGGGCGGCGTGTTGCCGGTCCTCAAGCACATCCCCGGCCATGGCCGGGCCACTGCCGACACCCATTTCAAGCTGCCGACGGTCGACACGCCGAGAGCCGAGCTGGAACGGACCGACTTCGCGGCCTTCAAGCCGCTGTCGGACCTGCCGATGGCCATGACTGCACATGTTGTGTTTAGCGCGGTCGACCCCGCCCATCCGGCGACGACATCTGCGACAATGATTGCTGACGTGATTCGCGGCGCAATCGGGTTCCAGGGTTTGTTAATGAGTGATGACGTGTCGATGAACGCGCTGTCGGGAAATATCGCCGAGCGGACCCGCGCCATCTTCGCGGCCGGCTGCGACATGGCGCTGCATTGCAACGGCAATATCGAGGAGATGCGCGAGGTCGCCGGCCAGACACCTGAGCTGTCGGGCCGGGCGCTGGAGCGGGCGAACGCCGCGCTCGCCGCGCGCAAGGCGCCGCAATCGCTCGATCGCGTCGCTGCACGCATGGAGCTGGACGCATTGATCGCACGGGCAAACACGGCATCCGCATGACCGCAGAAATCCTATCGTTTGAAACCGGGCGGCCTGCTGAGCTTGCCGAGGGTGAGCCGGCGTTGGTGGTGGATGTCGAGGGCTATGAGGGGCCGCTCGACCTGTTGCTTGCGCTGGCGCGGCAGCAGAAGGTCGACCTCGCCAAGATCTCGATCCTGGCGCTGGCCGACCAATATCTCCACTTCATCGAAGCCGCGCGAAAGATCCGGCTCGAGCTTGCCGCCGACTATCTCGTCATGGCGGCATGGCTCGCCTTCCTGAAGTCTCGCCTGCTGCTGCCGGAGCCGCCGAGCGCGGAAGGCCCGAGCGCCGAGCAGATGGCGACCGCGCTCGCCAATCGGCTGCGTCGGCTCGAGGCCATTCGCGAAGCCGCCAACCGGCTGATGAACAGGCAGCAATTGCTGCGCGACATCTTCCCGCGCGGCGAGCCCGAGCAGATCGCCGAGATCAAGCATCCGAAATATACGGCGACGCTGTACGATTTGCTCACCGCCTACGCCTCGCAGCGCCAGTCGCGCGTGCTGGCGAGCGTGCATCTGGCCAAGCGCACGGTGTGGTCGCTCGCCGAGGCGCGCGCCACGTTGGAGCGGCTGGTCGGCAGCATTAGCGAGCAGGACGATTGGGGCGTGCTCGACGACTTCCTGGTCCGGCACGTCGCCGATCCCACCCAGCGCGCGACGGTGTTCGCCTCGAGCTTCGCCGCTGCGCTGGAGCTGGTTCGCGAAGGTCAGCTGGAGCTGAACCAGAAAGAGGCGTTTGCGCCGATCTATTTCCGGAAGGGGCGCCCCAAGCCGGTGCCGGACGCAGCTCCTGCGCCTGATGCGCCGGTCGCTTAAGTGCAAGAAGGAGAAGCTACCATGGCAAGCCTGGCTGAAGTGCGGGTAGAAGAGGCCGAGCCGATGGAGAACGAAACCCAGGCGCGTCCCGAGGAATTGCGGCTGCTGGAAGCGCTGCTGTTTGCTTCGAGTGAACCGCTGGATACCGCGACGCTGGCCAAGCGCATGCCCGAGGGCGTCGACGTCAAGGCCGCGCTCGAGCAGCTGCAGGCCGACTATTCGTTGCGCGGGGTGAATCTCGTTCGCGTCGCCAACAAATGGACGTTCCGCACGGCCGGCGATCTCGCCTGGCTGATGACGCGGGAGAGCACCGAGACCCGCCGCCTGTCGCGCGCGGCGATCGAAGTGCTGGCGATCATTGCCTATCACCAGCCGGTGACGCGCGCCGAGATCGAGGAGATCCGAGGCGTCGTCACCTCGAAGGGCACGCTCGACGTGCTGCTGGAGACCGGCTGGATCAAGCCGCGCGGCCGCCGCAAGACGCCCGGCCGTCCGCTGACCTTCGGAACCACCGAGGACTTCCTGTCGCAGTTTACCCTGGAACAGCTCGGCGATCTGCCGGGCCTTGAGGAGTTGAAGGGCACAGGCCTGCTGGATTCGCGCCTGCCGACCGGATTCAGCGTGCCGACCCCGTCGGACGACCCACAGCTGCGTGAAGACGAGGATCCCCTGGAACCCGGCGAGGAGCTTGATCTGGCCCTGGCGCCCGCGGTCGAGCCCGAGACCCCGGAAGAAGCGCCGGAGGGCGGCCATGAGGGGGGCGGCGAAGGCGGCACCGAAGAGTGAGGTCTCGGCGTTTTACCGGCGCCCTGCGACCGGTTAACACTAGCAAGATTACGTAGTGCCGACAGCGAATTGGCTCTGCCTAGGTCCTTGTTTTTGACACCTGCCAAGCCTAGGTTTCGGTGAAGATCGCCGGGTCCCCGGCTATGTGTGTTTGGAGGGTTGCAGGATGGGTTCACTCAGCATTTGGCACTGGGTCCTGGTGATCGCAGTGGTCCTGCTTCTGTTCGGCCGCGGCAAGATTTCGGATCTGATGGGCGACGTGGCGCAGGGCATCAAGGCGTTCAAGAAGGGCATGCAGGACGACGACAAGCCCGCCGAGAAGCCCGAGCCTGCGAAGTCCATCGAGCACAACAATGCGCCGACCGCGGCGCGATCCGACGTCGGCAGCAAGGCCGTCTGAGCCGGAAAGCACGCGAGACGCGGGGTGCGGCCCGATCCTGCGCGCAAGGGATTTGGCCGGCTGCTGCTTCGCGTGAACGGAAGACCTCATGTTCGACATCGGGTGGAGTGAACTGGTCCTGATCGGGGTCGTGGCCCTGATCGCCATCGGCCCGAAAGAGCTGCCGGGCGTGCTGCGTATGGTCGGGCAGTGGATGGGTAAGGCCCGCAAGATGGCCGCCGAATTCCAGGGCCAGTTCCAGGAAGCGATGCGCGAAGCGGAAATGGCCGACCTCAAGAAGAGCTTCGACGAGGTCAAGGAAGCCGCGACCGGCTTCACCAGCAACAATCCGCTGACCTCGCTCCAGAAGGACGTCAGCGACGCGTTGCGCGTCGATGCGCTGGACAAGCCGGCCGAGACGCCTGCGACTGCAGCTATCGAGCCGCCGACGACGCCCACCACGCCGGAAGCGCCGACGCCCGCGACCTTCATGGAAGCCGAGGCGCACGCAGCCGCGAACGAGCCGCTCGCGATCGTCCGCGAGGTCGAGCAGGCGCAGGTTGCGCAGGACACCGCGCCATCCGAAGCGATCAAGGACGCCAAAGCGTCATGAGCGACGCCGATATCGAGGCCAGCAAAGCCCCGCTGATGGACCATCTGATCGAGCTGCGCTCGCGGCTGATCAAGGCGCTGCTCGGCTTCGGCATTGCATTCATCTTCTGCTTCTTCTTCGCCAAGCAGATCTACAACGTGCTGGTCTGGCCGTTCGTGTGGGTCGCGGGTCCCGAGAATTCCAAGTTCATCTACACCGCGCTGCTGGAATATTTCATCACCCAGCTCAAGCTTGCGTTGTTCGGCGCCGGCTTCATCTCGTTCCCGGTCATTGCGACGCAGATCTACGGATTCGTGGCGCCGGGTCTGTACAAGCACGAGAAGCAGGCCTTCCTGCCGTATCTGGTCGCGACTCCCTTCTTCTTCGTGCTGGGCTCCGCCCTGGTCTATTTCGTCGTGCTGCCGATGCTGGTCCGGTTCTCGCTCGGCATGCAGCAGGCCGGTAGCGACGAGACTGCGCAGATCCAGCTCTTGCCCAAGGTCGGCGAATATCTGTCGCTCATGATGTCGCTGATCTTCGCCTTCGGGATCGCCTTCCAGCTCCCGGTGATCCTGACTCTGCTCGGCCGCATCGGCATCGTCAGCTCAAAGATGCTGCGCGAGAAGCGGCGTTATTTCATCGTCATCGCCTTCGTCATCGCGGCCGTGCTGACGCCTCCGGACGTGCTGAGCCAATGCTCGCTCGCGATCCCCTTGCTGTTGCTCTACGAGGGCTCGATCATCGCGGTGGGGATGGTGGAGAAAAAGTTGGCGGCGACGCAGGCGACGACCGGCACCGACGTGACGCCGGCCAATCCGGCGGAGTAGGGCGCTTTCGCTCTATCATGGAGCCGTTCAGCCCATGATTCGTCATGCCCGGGCTTGACCCGGGCATCCACGACTTGATCTAAGGCGGCAGACACGTGGATGGCCGGGATAAACCCGGCCATGACGGGAAGACAGCCATGCACGACATCAAATCGATCCGCGACAATCCGCAAGCCTTCGACGCCGGCCTCGCCCGGCGCGGCCTGAAGCCGTTGTCGGCCGCGCTGCTCGCGATCGACGAGACGCGGCGCGCGGCGATCCTGGCGTCCGAGCAGGCGCAGGCGCGGCGCAATGCGGCCTCCAAGGAAATCGGCGACGCCAAGAAGGCCAAGGACGAGACGCGCGCGGCCAAGCTGATGGCCGAAGTAGCCGAGCTCAAGACCACGATGCCGCAGCTCGAAGCCGCAGCGAAAACCGCGGACGACGAGCTGGCGAAAGAGCTGTCCGCGATCCCGAACATTCCGTTCGACGACGTGCCCGACGGCGTCGACGAGCACGGCAATGTGCAGCGCCATGTGTTCGGCAACAAGCGCAACTACGGCTTTGCGCCGAAGCTGCATGACGATCTCGGCACCGCGCTCGGTGACATGGATTTCGAGGCGGCGGCAAGACTCTCCGGCGCGCGCTTCGTCGTGCTGAAGAGGGGACTGGCGCGGCTTGAGCGCGCGCTCGGCCAGTTCATGCTGAATCTGCACGTCGACGAGCACGGCTATACCGAGATCAATCCGCCGCTGCTGGTGCGCAACGAGATCATGTTCGGCACCGGACAATTGCCGAAATTCGAGGACGATCAGTTCTGGGCGATCAAGGGCGAGCTCCTTGCGTCGCCCGACCGGGAGCGGCTGAGGACAGAGCGCCTCGGCCTGATTCCGACCGCGGAAGTCTCGCTCACCAATCTCGCGCGCGAATCCATCCTCGACGAGAAGCAGCTGCCGATGCGGCTGACCGCGCTGACGCCGTGCTTCCGTGCCGAGGCTGGCGCTGCCGGGCGCGATACGCGCGGCATGATCCGCCAGCACCAGTTCACCAAGGTCGAACTGGTCTCGATCACGACGCCGGAGACCAGCCGGGACGAGCACGAGCGCATGCTCGCCTGTGCCGAGGAAGTGCTGCGCCGGCTCGACCTGCATTATCGCGTGATGACGCTGTGCGCGGGGGACATGGGCTTTTCGTCGCAAAAAACCTACGACATTGAGGTCTGGATGCCGGGCCAGGGCGAGGGCGGGGCGTTCCGCGAGATTTCGAGCTGCTCGGTCTGCGGCGACTTCCAGGCACGCCGCATGGACGCGCGCTCGCGCGGTCCCGATGGAAAGCCGCGTTTCGTCCACACGCTGAACGGTTCAGGCACCGCGCTCGGCCGCGCGCTGATCGCCGTGATGGAGACCTATCAGCAGCAGGACGGCTCGATTGCGGTCCCCGACGTGTTGCAGCCCTATATGGGCGGCGTGAAGGTGATCGGGCGCGACTGACGCTGGAAACGATCGGTTGCGAAGATCGGGTGGCCGGTTATCCTGCCGGCCTCCGGACAACGCGAACCCACCGTTCATGGCCTTGCACCGCGACATCTTCTGGGTCGGCCGACAATGGGCGGTGACGGGGGCCGGAATCCAGGCCGTCGATCAGCGCCTGCGCGGCGTGTTCGACATCGAGATCACGCGGCTCTGGGACGACGATTTCGTGCAGAGCCGGCGGGCCAAGCCCGGTGTGAATGCTGCCGACTTCGACAACGCGCTGACGCTGGCCCGCGAACGCTTTCCGCGAGAGCCGGAGCCGGACGCGCTCGTTGCGGAATTGGAGGCGCTCGGCGTGATCGCGGCGCCGATCGTCAGTCCGGCTGTGCCGGCGATGCAGCTGCGTGCGGAGGGCCGGCTGGCGCGCTTCCTGCCGCAATGGCGCATCCGCCGCTAATGGGGTCGGGCCGGCCCCCGATCAGCCGGTTTGCCTGATCGGCCGGAGCCGGATAAGACGGCTCAGACCCCCATTTTTGGAATCGACCCTCGCATGCGCATTCTCTGCACCAATGACGACGGCATTCACGCTCCCGGCCTCAAGGTGGTCGAGGATATCGCGCGCGCGCTGTCCGACGACGTCTGGGTGGTGGCGCCCGAGCTCGACCAGTCCGGCGTGTCGCATTCGTTGTCGCTGAACGACCCCTTGCGCCTGCGCGAAGTCGGGCCGCGGCACTTCGCCGTGCGCGGCACGCCGACCGACTGCGTCATCATGGGCGCGCGCCATATCCTCGGGGCCAAGCTGCCCGATATCGTGCTGTCCGGGGTCAACAAGGGCCGCAACGTCGCCGAGGACGTGGTCTATTCCGGCACCATCGCCGGCGCGCTGGAGGGCACCATTCTGGGCCTGCCGTCGTTTGCGCTGTCGCAGGAGTTCAGCGTCGAGACCCGCGAGCGCCCGCCGTGGGACACCGCGCGTAAATTCGGGCCCGACATCCTGCGCAAGGTGATCGCCGCAGGCATTCCGAAGGACACCGTCATCAACGTCAACTTCCCCTCCTGCGCGCCGGAGGAAGTGCTCGGCATCCGCGTCACGCGCCAGGGCAAGCGCAATCTCGGCTTCTTGCGGATCGACGAGCGCAGGGATGGCCGCAACAATCCCTATTTCTGGATCGGCTTCGAGCGCTCTGCGATGCTGGACACGCCTGCGGACGGCACCGACCTGGCGGCGCTGCGCGAGCGCTATGTCTCGGTCACGCCGCTGAGGCTCGACCGCACCAACGAAGCGTTTTCGGAAGAGCTCAGCGCGACGCTGAAATAGCGCTTAGCCGCCCCGAAGTGCGGCTTCGATGGTCTTGCCGAGCGCGTCGAGCTGGAACGGCTTCTGGAGCGCCGGCCGGTCGCGGTACTGCTCGGGCAGGCCGGAGGAGCCGTAGCCGGTGGCGAAGATGAACGGACAGCCCTTTGCCTTGATCACGTCGGCGACCGGCGAGATCACCTTGCCGTTGACGTTGACGTCGAGAATGGCGATGTCGAATTCGGTCGCCTGGGCGAGCCGCAGGGCCTCGGTGATGTCGCCCGCTTCAGCTGCGACCTTGTAGCCGAGCTCTTCGAGCATGTCCGCGACCATCATCCTGATCATCACCTCGTCCTCGACGAGGAATACAGAGCGGCCTGAAAGCCCTGTCGCGGTCATAGTTGGTCCCTTGCCCATTCCCAAAAACGTTCGCAGATAACACGAATTGACGCAATGCGCGTTTTGACGAACGGATATCTGAAAATGGTCATCGCGGCTCGCCCGTGGCAAGCCAATTTGTGGTCAAATGCTCCAGGCGAAGAATATCATAGGTTCCTGAGCAGGAACACGATTCTTGCGCCCGGGTTGAATGTCCACCGGATCCGGCAAGACGGCAAAAGCAGGCAATGACCTCCGATCAGCATCCGCCGGAAAAAATGATGTTTCAGCTCACGCTGCGGCGTCGGGGCATCAGCGACCAGGCGGTGCTGCGAACCATGGAGGCGGTGCCGCGCGAGCTTTTCGTCGACGAGGCCGATCGCGACGGCGCTTATCGGGACAGCGCGCTGCCGATCGCCTGCGGGCAGACCATCAGCCAGCCCTTCGTGGTGGCCTACATGACCGAACAGCTGCAGCTCCAGAAGCGGCACCGCGTCCTGGAGATCGGAACAGGGTCAGGCTATCAGGCCGCCGTGCTGTCGCGGCTCGCCGGCCAGGTCCTGACCGTCGAGCGCTATCGCAAGCTTGCCGACATGGCTCGCGCAAGGCTTGAAAAGCTCGAATGTCACAATGTCGAGGTGATGCTCGGCGACGGTCTCGATCTGCCGCCCAATATCGGCCCGTTCGACCGCATCATCGTCACCGCCGCGGTGGAGCAGATACCCGAGAATCTGGTCGAGCGGCTCGAGGTCGGCGGCATCCTGATCGCGCCGGTCGGCCCGCATCAGGGCGTGCAGACGCTGATCCGCCTGACCCGCACCGAAGCCGGGATCGAGCGCAAGGAACTCGTCGATGTCCGCTTCGTGCCGGCGCTGCCCGGGGTGGCGCGGGAGCTGTAGATTTCCGGATCGGTTGTGCCGCCAACATCTTATTGGGAGGGTTAAGCCGTTATTTACTCGGCGCGTGTTTACTTAAAACACCAGTTCTGTTGCGTACGAGTGAGTAACCATGTCCGCTGTCGCCGAGTTGCTTTACTCGCGCCGCGTACCGCAGGTCGCGGTGCTGGCGCTGATCTCCTTCAGCTTCGCAGGGTGCAGCGCCGACATGTCGTCGCGACTGTCCCAGTCGAACTTCTCCAACCCCTTCTCATCGGAGCAGACCGGCTCGGTGCAGCAGGCGCCGCCGCCGCAGCGTGAGCTGCCACAATATTCGCGGCCGCAGACGCAGTCCGGTTATTATCAGTCGCAGCCCTTGCCGCCGCCGGCGGTGTCCGCACCGCAATCCTATCCCGTCGCGGGTGGTGGCGTGTCAGGAGGCGGGCGCGGCGTCAGTTCCTACGCGCCCCCGACGCAGCCGCATCTCGAGACCACGGCCGCCGTGCCGCCGCGTTCCGTTGCCGCGGCCCAGCCGGCCGGAGGCACCAAGATCATCGTCGGGACCAGCGACACGCTCGATTTGCTCGCCAAGCGCTACCACGTCACGCCGCAGGCAATTCTCGCTGCCAACGGCTACAAGGGGCCGCGCGCGCTCTCGCCCGGCCAGCAACTGATCATCCCGCATCCGGCTACGGCCGCTGCACCCGCGCCTGCGCTGGCTCCCGTTGCGGCGGCTCCTGCGATGGCGCCGAAACCGGTTGCGGCCGTCGCCGCGCCGTCGAGCATGCACTTCGTCAACCGCGGCGACACGCTCGCCAGCATCGCCCGCAAGAACCACATCTCGTCGGCTGAGCTCGCCCGTGCCAATGGCCTCGATCCCTCGGCCAAGCTCAAGCTCGGCACGAAGTTGACCGTGCCCGGTGTCAAAACCGTCGCCCTCGCGGCGCCGGTGGCTGCCGCTCCCGTCGGGGCTGCTCCGGTGGCGGGGACGCTCCAGCCGGTTGCTGCCGCTCCCGCGCCCGCCACCAGGATGGCCGCCGCCGCGGCGCCCGTTCAAAGCGCGCGCCTCGCCCAGGCCACGGCGAATGTCGAAGAGAAACCCGCCGCCGAGGCTCCGGCGAAAGCTGCCGAGACCACCAGCGCGCTGCCGACCTTCCGCTGGCCGGTGCGCGGCAAGGTGGTCACGAGCTACGGCGCCAAGACCAACGGCAAGTCCAATGACGGCATCAATCTCGCGGTGCCCGAGGGGACACCGGTCAAGGCGGCCGAAGACGGCGTCGTCGCTTACTCCGGCAACGAGCTGAAGGGTTACGGCAATCTGGTCCTGGTTCGGCACTCCAACGGCTACGTCACCGCATATGCCCATGCGAGTGAGCTGTTGGTGAAGCGCGGCGATACCATCAAGCGCGGTCAGGTCATTGCCAAGTCGGGTCAATCCGGGGAGGTGGCGTCGCCGCAGCTCCACTTCGAAATCCGCAAGGGATCGAGCCCGGTTGACCCGCTTCAATTCCTGAACGGCGCGTGAGGCGCGGGCCGGGCACGCAGTCACCACAAACGCGGTGTCGTCGCCCGGCTCGACCGGGCGACCCAGCATTCCGACACAGCACTCATTGAGCCGATAAGCCGCAGCGTACTGGATTCCCCGCCTGCGCGGGGAATGACAGTTGAGGGGGAGGCGAACGGTCCGCTACTTCGCCGTCAGCTTGACGCCGAGGCGGCCCGCCAGCTCCTGCACGAATTGCCAGGCGACGCGGCCCGAGCGGGAGCCGCGGGTGGTCGACCATTCCAGCGCCTCGCGCTCCAGCGCTTCGTCGTCGATCTTCACGCCGAAATGGCTGCAATAGCCGCGCACCATCGCCAGGTATTCGTCCTGGCTGCAGCGATGGAAGCCGAGCCAGAGGCCGAAGCGATCGGACAGTGACACCTTCTCCTCGACGGCTTCGCCAGGATTGATCGCGGTCGAACGCTCGTTCTCGATCATGTCGCGCGCCAGCAGATGGCGGCGGTTGGAGGTGGCGTAGAGAATCACGTTCTCCGGCCGGCCCTCGATGCCGCCTTCGAGCACGGCCTTCAGCGATTTGTAGGACGCGTCATTGCCGTCGAAGGAGAGGTCGTCGATGAACACGATGAAGTGGAAGCTGGCGTCCCGGAGCTTCTCCATCAGCGCGGGCAGGCTCTCGATGTCCTCGCGGTGGATCTCGATCAGCTTCAGCCTGTCGGCCGGCTTGCGCTCCGCATTGATGCTGGCGTGCGCGGCCTTCACCAGCGACGATTTGCCCATGCCGCGCGCGCCCCAGAGCAGCGCGTTGTTGGCAGGCAGGCCATTGGCGAAGCGCTCGGTGTTCTCCATCAGGATGTCGCGCATCCGGTCGACGCCCTTGAGCAGGAACAGCTCGACGCGGCTAACCCGCGGCACCGGCGCAAGGCGGCCATCGGGGTGCCAGACATAGGCATCGGCCTCTTTGAACGACTGGCGTTCGAAGGCCGGCTTGCCCTGGGCGGACAGGTGCGCCGCAATGGTCTCCAGTGCGCGGACGATGCGCTCCTGAGATAGGTCCGCGGATGCCTGGACGGCGACCTTGGCAGTCCCCTTGGGGCGTTTTGCCGCGACGGGGGCGGCCTTGCGGGCAGGGGTGCGGAGGCCTTTGCCGGCCGGGCTTTTGCTGGGTTTTCTGGGCATGTCCGAAGTTCCTGAAGATGCAGCCTTATCGGGCCTGACGGCGCGCCGCAAGGTGGCCAAATGAGCGGTCTGGCAGCGTTGCAATTGGGGCAATGGCCGCTATAGTCCGCGCGAATTTGACCGAACCGGTCGCCTTTGAGGGCCTGACCGGTTTTCCCCCGTGTCCACGAGGATCGTCCGAATGTTCATTACCCCTGCGTATGCCCAGGCCGCGGGCGCCGGCGACACCAACAGCATGTTGATGTCGCTGCTGCCGTTCGCCCTGATCTTCGTGATCATGTACTTCCTGATTCTGCGTCCGCAGCAGAAGAAGGTCCGCGACCATGCCGATCTCGTGAAGAACATCCGCCGCGGCGACACCGTCGTGACCTCGGGTGGACTCGTCGGTAAGGTCACCAAGGTCGTCGACGACGACCAGATCGAGTTCGAGATCGCCGACGGCGTGCGCGTGCGGCAGATGCGTTCGATGGTCTCCGGCGTGCGCGCCAAGGGCGAGCCGGCCAAGGAATCCAAGGAAAGCGCGAAGGAAAGCGCCAAGGACGACGCCGCGTCGAAGTGAGCGCGTCCGCGAGCATCTCAAGTCTCCTGATCTGACAGGTCCAGTCGATGTTGTATTTCACGCGGTGGAAGGCGCTCGGGATCATCCTGACGGCGCTGATCGTGTGCCTCTGCGCGGTCCCGAACTTCTTCCCCGAGGCGCAGGTCAAGACCTGGCCCGCCTGGGCGCAGCGCCGGCTCGTGCTCGGCCTCGATCTCCAGGGCGGCTCCTATCTGCTGCTCGAGGTCGATTCCGCCTATGTGAAGAAGGAGCGGCTCGACCAGGTTCGTGACGACGTTCGCCGGACGCTGCGCGATGCCAAGATCGGCTTCACCGGCGGCGTCACCGTGCGCAACGACGCGGCCGAGGTTCGCATCACCAAGGAGACGGACGTTCAGGCTGCGCTCGCCAAGCTGCGCGAGCTGTCCCAGCCGTTGGGCGGCCTGATGGGATCCAGCGGTCAGCGCGACCTCGAGGTGACCGATGCCGGCGGCAGCCTGATTCGCTTGACCGTCCCGCAGGCCGCGATGCTCGACCGCATGCGCAAGACCATCGAGCAATCGATCCAGATCGTCGAGCGCCGCGTCAACGAGCTCGGCACCGTCGAGCCCGTCATCCAGCGCCAGGGCAATGACCGCATCCTGGTGCAGGTGCCTGGTCTTCAGGATCCGACGCGCCTGAAGAAGCTGCTCGGCGAAACCGCGAAGATGGAATTCCGCATGGTCGACACGACCGTGTCGCCGGACCAGGCGCAACAGGGCAAGTTGCCGCCGGACTCCGAGCTGCTGATGAGCGCGTCGCCGCCGCCGACGCCCTATGTGGTCAAGAAGCAGGTGCTGGTTGCCGGCGGCGATCTGATCGATGCCCAAGCGACCTTCGACCAGCGCACGAGTGAGCCGGTCGTCAGCTTCAAGTTCAATACGTCGGGCGCGCGCAAGTTCGCGCAGGCCACGCAAGAGAATGTCGGGCTGCCCTTCGCGATCGTGCTCGACAACAAGGTGATCTCCGCACCCCGGATCAACGAGCCCATCACGGGCGGGCAGGGACAGATCTCCGGCAGCTTCACGGTCCAGTCCGCCAACGATCTCGCGATCCTGATGCGCGCCGGCGCGCTGCCGGCGCCGCTGACCGTGGTCGAGGAGCGCACCGTCGGTCCGGGTCTCGGCCAGGACTCGATCGAGAAGGGTGAGCTCGCCGCCTATGTCGGCTCGATCCTCGTCATCATCTTCATGCTGCTGACCTACCGGCTGTTCGGGGTGTTCGCCAACATCGCGGTGGCCATCAACGTCGCCATGATCTTCGGCCTGTTGTCGCTGCTCAACGCCACGCTGACGCTGCCCGGCATCGCCGGCATCGTGCTCACCGTCGGCATCGCGGTCGACTCCAACGTGCTGATCTACGAGCGTATCCGCGAGGAGCTGCGTGGCGGCCGCAACGCGATCTCGGCGATCGACGCCGGCTTCAAGCGGGCGCTGGCGACCATTCTCGATTCCAACATCACCACCTTCATTGCCGCCGCCGTGCTGTTCTACATCGGCACCGGCCCGGTGCGCGGCTTCGCCGTGACGCTCGGTATCGGCATCATCACCACGGTGTTCACCGCCTTCACCATGACCCGGCTGATCGTCGCCTGGTGGGTGCGGTGGAAGCGGCCGCAGAGCGTGCCGATCTAGGAGCCTGATCGTGACTCACACCGTTCTCATCGGGCTCGGCGTCCTCATCGCCATTCTCACCGTGGTCGCAGCCTTTGGCTGGCTGCCATCGCTGCGGATCGTTCCGGACGAAACGCATTTCGACTTCACGCGCTTCCGGCGTATCAGCTTCCCCATCTCGGCTGTGCTGTCGATCATCGCCATCACGCTGTTCTTCACCCACGGGCTGAACCTCGGTATCGACTTCAAGGGCGGCACGCTGCTGGAGGTGCGGGCCAAGTCGGGCGCCGCCGACATCGCGGCGATGCGCACGACGCTGGACGGCTTGCGGCTCGGCGAAATCCAGCTGCAACAGTTCGGCGGCCCCGAGAACGTCCTGATCCGCGTTGCCGAGCAGCCCGGCGGCGACAAGGCGCAGCAGGATGCGGTGCAGAAGGTCCGTACCGCGCTCGGTGATTCCATCGAGTATCGCCGCGTCGAGGTGCTCGGTCCGCGCGTCGCCGGCGAGCTTCTGGCCTACGGCATGCTCGGCCTGATGCTCGCGATCGTCTCGATCCTCATCTATCTCTGGTTCCGGTTCGAATGGCAGTTCGCGCTCGGCGCCATGATCGCCAACGTGCACGACATCGTGCTGACGATCGGCTTCATGTCGATCAGCCAGGTCGATTTCGACCTGACCAGCATCGCGGCGCTTTTGACCATTCTGGGCTATTCGCTCAACGACACCGTCGTCATCTACGACCGTATCCGCGAAATGCTGCGTCGATACAAGAAGATGCCGATGCCACAGCTGCTCAACGAGTCCATCAACTCGACGCTGTCGCGCTCGATCATCACCCACTTCACGGTGACGTTGGCGCTGCTGGCGCTGCTCCTGTTCGGCGGTCACGCGATCCACAGCTTCACCGCGGTGATGATGTTCGGCGTGGTGCTGGTCGGCACCTACACCTCGATCTTCATCGCGGCGCCGATCCTGATCTATCTCGGCGTCGGCGAGCATCGCGAGGATACGAAAGAAGAGGCTCCGCCGGCAAAGAAAAGCAAGGCATGATCCGAACCGCATGCCCTCGCAGGCGTTTGCGAGGGCAGTAAGCCCATTCGGACGAAGCTCATGGCCGGCGATCCCAACGCACCGCATTTCCCGCGCTCGGCGCCGATCGAAGCCTATGGCAAGGGTGGCTTCGCCTTTGCCGGCATGTCGCATCGGGGATCGCTGCTGTGCCTGCCCGACGCGATCTGGGCCTGGGACGTGACGGATCCCGCGAAAATCGACCGCTATTCTCTGGACCGGGTGTTCACCGCCGCCAACAGCATCGACACGCTCCTGATCGGCACCGGAACCGGGGTCTGGCTGCCGCCGCCGGCGCTGAGGCAAGCGCTCAAGGCGGTGCGGGTGGTGCTGGACACGATGCAGACCGGCCCCGCCGTCCGCACCTACAACATCATGATCGGCGAACGGCGGCGGGTCGCGGCCGCGCTGATCGCCGTGCCATGAACGCCACCGCAGCTCCGCCCGACAATTTGTCCTTCTGCGCCGATCTCGTGCGCAGCCACGACTTCCCGCGCTATGCCGCGACGCTGTTCGCTCCTGCTGCTGAGCGCCGCGCGCTGCTGGCGCTCTACGCCTTCAATGTCGAGATCGTCCGCGTCCGGGACCAGGTGAGCCAGCCCTTGCCCGGCGAGATCCGCTTTCAATGGTGGACCGATCTGTTCTCGGGCCTGGTCCATGGCAGTGCCGAGGGCAATCCGGTCGCAGCCGAGTTGCTGCGTGCGATCCGTGATTTCGATTTGCCGGTCGAGCCGCTGTCGCTCCTGGTCGAAGAGCACCAGTTCGACCTCTATAACGATCCGATGCCGACGATGGCGGCGCTGGAAGGCTATTTGGCCGCGACCTCATCGGCGCTGTTCGATCTCGCGGCCCGGATCGTGGCGCCGCCCTCGGAGGCCGTCGAACATATCGCCCGTCATGCCGGGCTTGCGCAGGGCATCGTGCAAATCATCACGAACCTGCCGCGCGATGCCGCGCACCGGCAGCTGTTCCTGCCGCAGCAGCTGCTGGCGAATCACGATTGCGACATGGAGGAGGTGTTCGCCGGCAAGGACACGCCGAACCTGCGCGCCGTGCTGGAGCAGCTCGCGGGCGAAGCGAGGCAACATCTCTCTACGGCCCTGTCGTTGCTGGCGGAGGTGCCGCCAGCGGCTCGGGCAGCATTTCTGCCGCTCGGACAGGTGCGGGCCGACCTCAAGCGCCTGTCACAACCCGGGCGCAATCCTTTTACGCCGAGGCAACCGTCCCGACTGCGCACGCTGTGGACGTTGTGGCGGGCTTCGCGGTCGCGTGAGTTTACCAAATAGCGGCCGGCTTATCGCCTGAGCCGGTTAAATGCCCTATACTGTCCTATGGCTGAATTGTCCCAAACCTCGCCCTTCGATCTCAGCGGTTTGCCGGTCGCCCCAAGCGACATCGTCGCCGCCGCCGACACGATCAGGGGCGCCGTCGTCGAGACGCCCTGCAGCTACAGCCGCACGCTGAGCAGTATCTGCGGTTGCGAGATCTGGCTCAAATTCGAGAACCTCCAGTTCACCTCCTCGTTCAAGGAGCGCGGCGCGCTCAACCGGCTCACGGCGCTTACCGCGGAGGAACGCGCCCGGGGCGTCATCGCGATGTCGGCGGGCAACCACGCACAGGGGGTGGCCTATCACGCCAAGCGGCTCGGCATTCCCGCCACCATCGTCATGCCGGTCGGCACGCCCATGGTGAAGGTGGAGAACACCCGGCATCATGGCGCGGAGGTGGTCGTCACCGGCGCGACGCTGGAGGAGGCGGCCGCTTTCGCGCGCAGCCACGGCGAAGCGAGACGCATGATCTTCGTCCATCCCTACGACGATCCGCTTGTCATCGCGGGGCAGGGCACAATCGGGCTGGAGATGATGAGGGCCGTGCCGGAGCTCGACACGCTGGTCGTGCCGATCGGCGGCGGCGGCCTGATCAGCGGCATCGGCATCGCCGCGAAATCGATCAAGCCGTCGCTGCGAATCCTGGGCGTCGAGGCCTGGCTCTATCCCTCGATGTACAACGCCATCCACGCCGGCAATCTGCCGGCGCGCGGCGATACGCTGGCCGAAGGCATCGCGGTCAAATCACCCGGCAAGATCACCACCGAGATCATCCGCCGCCTCGTCGACGACATCGCGCTCGTCAATGAAGCCGAGCTGGAGCGCGCGCTTGCGACCTTGATCTCGATCGAGAAGACGGTCGTCGAGGGCGCTGGCGCCGCCGGCCTCGCCGCGCTGATGTCGGATCCCTCCCGCTTCGCGGGCCAGAAGGTGGGCCTGGTGCTGAGCGGCGGCAATATCGACACGCGGCTGATCGCATCCGTCCTCACGCGCGAACTCGCGCGCGAGGGACGGTTGACCCAGCTCTCGCTCGATATCCCCGACAGACCCGGGCAATTGGCTGCTGTGGCGGCGCTGCTCGCCGAAGCCGGCGCCAACATCATCGAGGTCTCGCACCAGCGGACGTTCTCCGACCTGCCGGCCAAGGCCACGCTGCTGCAACTCGTCATCGAGACGCGCGACAGCGCCCATCTCGACGAGGTGATGGCCAGGCTCAGTGCATCCGGACTGAGCGCGCGCTGCACCTGACCGGGGTGGTTCTATCGCGACGCCAGGCTCGCGACGTGGCTGATCAGCCGGTCGATCTCCGCTTCCGTGTTGTAATAATGCGGCGATGCCCGCACGACATGCGGCAACGCGCGAAGTTCGGCATCGATGCGCGTGCTCGACGGGTCTGAAGCACCGATGGTGATGCTGGCTGCCGCGGCACTCGCGACGACGGCGTCCGCCTCGTGCCCGACCAGTGTGAAGCTGACGATGGCACCCGGCGCACGTCCGAGGTCGCGAAGGGTGATGCCGGGAAGGGCCGCGAGGCCGGTGCGAAGACGGCCGGCAAGCATGCGGCAGCGTTGTTCGATCGGCGCGATGCCGATCTCCAGGGCGTAATCGACGGCAGCGCCGAGCCCGAGCCGTGCCGCGTAGTTGTTTTCCCAGGTCTCGAACCGACGGGCATCGTCGCGAAGCCGATATTCATCGCGTGAGACCCAGGGCGCCGCGAAGTGATCGATCATCGGCGGCTCGAGCCGTTGCAGCGTCGCGCGGCGAACGTAGAGAAATCCGGTACCGCGCGGGCCGCGCAGGAATTTGCGTCCCGTGGCCGACAGCATGTCACAGCCGATGGCCTCGACGTCGACCGCCATCTGGCCGACCGCCTGGCAGGCGTCGAGCAGATAGGGAATGCCGTGCGCCCGCGCGATCTTGCCGACCGCTGCCGCCGGGTTGACCAGCCCGCCATTGGTTGGGACCCAGGTGATCGCGATCAGCTTGACGCGATCGTCGATCATGCGTTCGAGCGCGTGGATGTCGAGCTCGCCGCTGGCATCACTCGGCACCACCTCGACGGTCGCGCCGGTGCGTTTGGCGACCTGCAGGAAGGCGACATAGTTCGCGGCGTATTCCGCCTCGGCGGTCAGGATGCGGTCGCCCTTGCGAAACGGAAGCGAATAGAATGCCATCTGCCAGGCGACCGTCGCGTTTTCCACGAGGGCGATCTCGTCGGGCGCGGCGTTGAGCAGACCAGCCACCGAGCCGTAGACCGCTTCGAGCCGGTCGGCCTCGCGATCGGCGGCGGCATAGCCTCCGATCTCGCTTTCCAGATCGATATGCTGCTTCATCGCCGCAACAACGGAAATCGGCATCAGAGCCGCGCCTGCGTTGTGGAGGTATGCGAGCCGGCTGGCGGCCGGCGTATCGGACCGAATTTGGTCGATGTCGATCACCAACTCCTCCATGTCTCGCGATCCCTTATGCGTGAACTAGATGCGCCGAACGGGCCGAGCAAGACGTCAGGCGGGGATTCTTGTCGGATCTCAGAGGCAAAGGCCGAGCAGCTTGACGTGGCAGTTGCTGGACTTCGGCTTGCTGGCAGCCGGCGCAGCCTCGCGTTTGACGGCAACCAGCGGCTCCTTGTCCTTCTTGCCCTTGCCTTTCGGCTCGTAATCGCCGGCGATCACCATCGCCCAATAGGTGCGCTTGGCGCTCGCATTTTTCGCACTTGCGATGCCGACGCGGGAGGCGTTGTGCAGCAACAGGTTTTTGCGGTGTCCGGACGAGTCGATCCACTGGCCCAGCGTCTTCTCGAAATTGTCGTAGCCGTAGGCGATGTTCTCGGCGGCCCGGCCCGCGCCAGCCGGTGCGACGCGGCGGTTGAAAGGGCCGAGCGCGTCGTGGCTGAGGTCGTCCTTCGCCGCCATCGCGCGGGCCTGGTCCATGGCGATGCGGTCGAGCGTTGAATCGCGGACGACGCGAACTTCGCCGTGCTTGAGGCGGAAGCTCGAGATCAGCTCGGCCGGCGAGTCCGCCATCGCGGCTGTGGCGTTCAGCAGCAGAAGGCCGGCGATCAATGCGCCAATCCCACCACGCGTCATTGTCCACTGCCTGCGCATGACTCCACCGTCCCCAATTCTCCGACCGCTTCTCTATCGCCAATGTGGACGCTTCAAGGCGCGACCCGGCCCGTCAGCTCGTCGGCAAATCCGCCTCGAAATTGAAGCGGTCGCGCAGGTTTTTCCGCTGTTCCAGAATGTCCTTGAGGAACGCGCGGTCCTGGTCGTTCTTCATCATCGGCTCGATCAGGTCGAGCTGATTCATGGCAACCAGTTGCAGGATCTCGGTGCGAGGCTTGCCGCTGGCGTCGCGTGGCAGGGCGTGTACCACCTGGATGTGCTCCGGCGGTTTCGGCCCCTTCGCGGATGAAAGGTCGTTCCGCAACTGGCTTTCGAGCGTGGTCTGATCGGCTTCGACGAAAGCGTAGAGCCCGACGCCGGAGCGACGGTCGGCAAAAGCGACGATGGCGGTGTCGCGCACGGCCGGATTCTTCCGGATCAACTCGGTCAGCACCGGTGCATCGTTGACCAGCCTGCGACCGCCGCCCTCGCGGTCCGTGAAGTTGAACAGGCCGCGCGTGATGGCACGATAGACTTTCTTGCCGGTGGCGAGCCACAGGCTCGCGGCAAACGACTTCTTGGCGAGGATCTTTCGCTCGCGCGGCGTCAGCGCCTCGGGTGCGTAGGATCGTTTGTGCTTGAGCAGATGGCGGAGGTCTTCATAGGCGAGGATGCGATACAGCCGGCCGCGCCGGTCGAAGCAGGCGGCGAGCTGGAAGTCGGTGACATAGGCGAGGCCGTCGCGGCCGACCAGCCAGTTCTGTTCCTTGGCGAGATCGTTGTGGCAGATACCGGCGCGGCGCAGCCGGCGTAGCGCCGCCTTGGCAGACCGGAAATAGACGAGGTCGCCATGCGGCTTTGCCAGATGCAAGGCGACGCCGTCGACGAAGCCGCGTACCAGCGCACGGCGTCCGGCCCACAGCAGTTCAGGTCCGACATTCAGCCCCTTGGCGAGCGCGAGAGCGTGCTTCTCGCGGGCGAACAAATGGCGCGCCAGAGGGAACGACCACCACGGCACCTCGTCGAGCCGGCGCAGCACGGCATCGACCTCGCCGCTCTCGCCGCGGAAGCGCCCGCGCTCGACGGTCGAGAACACGTCGCGCTTGAGCAGCACGCCCTCGGTCCAGCGCGCCGAAAGCGTCGCGGCGTCGTCTTTGGGGAGGCTCATTGCAAACTCACGCGGCTGCGGGCATGCGCAAATGATCGGCGATCCAGCGATCGAGATCGGCGAGTGCGAGAGCGCTCATCGCCTGCTTCTTGGCCACCGTCTTCTCGTTGCCGCGCAAGCGCGTGCCGTCAGGCTTCTTCGTCGGCACGCTCGCAAGTGGCGGGAACAGACCGAAATTGATGTTCATCGGCTGGAACGACCGCGTGCCGGGCTCGACGGTCTCGATATGGCCGCCGGTGATGTGGCCGAGCAGCGATCCGAGCGCGGTCGTGTCGGGCGGGCTGACAAGCGTCTCGCCGCGCGCGTCCGCTGCTGCATAGAGACCGGCAATCAGGCCGACGCTGGCCGATTCCACATAGCCCTCGCAGCCCGTCATCTGGCCGGCAAAGCGCAGCCGCGGCTGCGCGCGCAGGCGCAGCTGTCCGTCGAGCAGCTTCGGCGAGTTCAGGAAGGTGTTGCGATGCAGGCCGCCGAGACGGGCGAACTCTGCTTTCTCCAGCCCGGGGATGGTGCGGAAGATGCGCTGCTGCTCGCCGTATTTCAATTTCGTCTGGAAGCCGACGATGTTGTAGAGCGTGCCGAGCTTGTTGTCCTGGCGCAGTTGCACGATCGCGTAGGCTTTGGTCGTGGGATCGTGCGGATTGGTGAGACCGACCGGCTTCATCGGTCCGTGGCGCAAGGTCTCGGGGCCGCGCTCCGCCATTACCTCGATCGGCAGGCAGCCGTCGAAATAGGGCGTGTTGGTCTCCCATTCCTTGAATTCGGTCTTCTCGCCCGACATCAGCGCGGCGACGAAGCCATCATACTGCTCCTTGGTCATTGGGCAGTTGATGTAGTCCGCGCCGGTGCCGCCGGGGCCGACCTTGTCGTAGCGCGACTGGAACCAGGCCACCGACATGTCGATGGATTCGCGGTGCACGATCGGCGCAATCGCGTCGAAGAAGGCGAGCGCGCTCTCGTCGGTCAGTTCGCGGATCGCGTCGGCCAGCGGGGCGGAGGTGAGGGGCCCGGTGGCAACGATCACGTTGCCCCAGTCCGCCGGCGGCAGGCCTGCAACCTCGCCGCGGGCGATCTGGATCAGGGGATGGTCGTTGAGCGCCTTGGTGACGGCTGCGGAGAAGCCGTCACGGTCGACGGCGAGCGCGCCGCCGGCGGGCACCTGGTTGGCGTCGGCCGCGCACATGATCAGCGAATCGAGCCGGCGCATCTCCGCATGCAGCAGGCCGACGGCGTTGTTGGCGGCGTCGTCCGAGCGGAACGAATTGGAGCAGACGAGCTCGGCGAGCCCGTCGGTGCGGTGCGCTTCCGTCATGCGGGTCGGCCGCATCTCGTGCAGCACTACGGGCACGCCGGCCTTCGCCACCTGCCAGGCCGCCTCGGAGCCGGCAAGGCCGGCGCCAATCACGTGCATGATGTTGGAATGGGATCCTGTCATGGGGCGGACAGGTAGCGCTTTTCGGCGAGGAGTGGAATCGCCGAGATTGAGTTTTCTGCCACCAGATACGACAACGCCCGCACGAGGCGGGCGCTATCGGTCCGTTCCAGTGGAGGGCTGAACGATATCAGCCCTGATACTGACCGGCGGCAACGCGCGGGATGTCCGAGCGATCGAGGCCGATATCGGCCAGTTCGCGATCGCTGAGCTGGGACAGTTCGGCAACATTGCGCTGATAGTCCCGGAAGGCCTGGATCATGCGGATGAGCGAAAGCAGCATTGGTAGTCTCCTGTAGTTCGATTCAGCTCTTGCCCGAGCCTCATCGTTGAAATGAATATATGTGAGAGTGGTGCAGTGCGAAAGTTCCGATGTTGCGATGCAGCTAAGCGACTAACGCATATCAGCAGTAAGGAACGCTTAACCTCTTGCCAGTCCCGCCCAAGGCTTGGGCTGCAGGACGCGAACCTGTCGATAAACATCCGTGAATTAAAGGGCTTAATGACAGGTGATTGTTTGCGGCCAAAGCTGAAATAAGGTGCGTATTGGTCGTCGGCAAGCCGTCCTTATAGCTTGTACACCCAAGTCGGGCATGCGTGATTCGCATGATGCGAAGATCGCTTTTATGAATTGATATTCATTACTTAGTTTGCTGCAAGATCCGTGAAGTGCCCCAGATGGCTTCACCGGAGCAGAGATAGTCGGCGGATCGAGCGGGCGCCCTGGCGCGCACGCCAAGCGTGTGGCGATGATTACCGGGATGTAATGAAAATCAGAAATTTTGCATGCGGCTCTGCGTGGCGCGCAACATCACGCAATTCTCGCGGGGAATTTATTGCGACAAGTTGCCGCGTCCGGGGAAAGTCATTTTGCAGAATCCGGCAATGTCGCTGGTCCTGCCCAAGAACAAGAGAAGGAAAGTAACGTCATGACGAAGTTACTCGGGGTTATCGCAATTGCCGCCGTCGCGTTCGCCGTCGCGCCGGCCCAGGCCGCCAAGCACACCGCTGGCGGTTGCAGCCCGGCCAATCTGGAGAAGACCGAGACCGCGATTGAGAACATGGCCGACGGTGACGGCAAGCTCGTCGCGCAGAAGGAGATCGCTGCCGCCCAGGATTCGATGCTCAACGGCAAAA
Organism: Bradyrhizobium sp. MOS003; assembly: GCF_003020125.1. Lineage (GTDB taxonomy): Bacteria > Pseudomonadota > Alphaproteobacteria > Rhizobiales > Xanthobacteraceae > Bradyrhizobium. Next base: position 34,637 of record NZ_PYFW01000004.1, read on the forward strand.
TGGGTGCGTGCGGCGCGCATCTGAACAAGGCGATGCACGCCACCATGGGCAAGTAAACGGGTAGGCAAACGCACGAGAGAGGGCCGGTCGTCAGGCGATCGGCCCTACGCGTTTGTAAATGGGTCCTTAAGGGGCGCGCGCCAGCTGGGTGGCGAAATAGGCGACCGTCCTGGAATAGACCTCGCTCTTGTTCCACTGCTGGAGCACCGCGAAATTCGGACTTCCCGGCTGCCAATCCTTGCCCTTCTGCCAGCCATAGCCGGCGAGATAATTGGCAGTGGAGGCGAGCACGTCGGGCGCGTTGTGCAAGAGGTCGCGCTTGCCGTTGCCGTCGAAATCGACGGCGTATTTCATCCAGGACGACGGCATGAACTGGGTCTGGCCGAGTTCGCCGGCCCATGCGCCCTTCATCTCGGCCGGCGCGAGGTCGCCGCGCTGGACGATGCGCAGCGCGTCCAGCAGCTCGGCGCGAAACTGCTCGGCGCGCCGGCAGTCATAGGCCAGTGTTGCGAGCGAGCGGATCGTGGCGAACTTGCCGGTGTTGACGCCGAAATCGGTCTCCAGGCCCCAGATCGCGACCAGGACCTCGCCGGGAACGCCGTAGGTCTGCTCAATGCGCGACAGGACCGAACCGTATTGCTTCATCCTGTTGGAGCCGCGCTCCAGGCGTGGTGGGACCATGCGGCCGGAAAATTCCTCGAAGGTCTGGCTGAAGACCTTTTGCGAGCGGTCGCGGTTGAGCACGCTCGGATCGGGCGTCACGCCGGCGAGCCCCGATGCGATGGCCTGCTGTGAGATGCCCTTGGCCGCAGCGTCTGTTTTGAACTCCGCAAGCCAGGCATCGAAATTGCCCGAGCCGCAGGCAACTGCGGCGAACGCCGGCTGGGCGGACAGGATTGACGCGGAAAGGGCGAAGGCTGCGAGAGCGAGACGAGAAATCGTCGAGGTCATTCGAGGTAATGAATTCCGTGAGATGATCGGCGCGCGCAATCTCGGTCGGAACCGCGGCCAAAGCAAGGCGTGCGATCCTGCCGAAGCATTAGCAGGATCGCATCTCACGAGATCGTCAGGCGTCCGTCCGGTTACGCCAGGGGAAGAGGTTGGCCGGGAAGTCGGCCGCGGGCTTGCGGGGACGATGCGGCGGGGGCGGCACCGGACGTGCACCGGGCTCCGAGACGATTACCTTGCGGTAGAGATGCCAGGTGGCATGGCCGAGCAGGGGGATCACGACGGCAAGGCCGAGGAAGGCCGGGATCGTGCCGAGCGCGAGCAGCACCGCAACGATCACGCCCCAGGCGGCCATCGGCACCGGGTTCCTCGCGACCACGCGCAGCGAGGTGCTCATCGCCTCGAACGCGCCGGCATGGCGATCCAGCATCAACGGGAACGAAACGGCGCTGATGCAGAGCGCAGCGAGCGCGAACAGGAAGCCGGCGCCGCAGCCGACCACGATCAGCCACCAGCCCTGCTGCGTCGTCAGCACGCGCGTCGTGAAGTCCGAGATTCCGGTGACGCCCTCATAGCCGAACGCCGCGACATAGATCGCTTGCGCGGTCGCAACCCAGGTCACGAACAGAGCAAGCAGCAATGCGCCGAGGCCGAGCATCGCCCCGAACGAGGGCGACCGCAGCACCTCCATCGCATTCCAGGCACTGGCTTCCTCATAGCGTTCACGCCGGCTGGAGAGCTCGTAGAGACCGAGCGCTGCGAAGGGGCCGATCAGCGCGAAGCCGGCGGCGAGCGGAAACAGCAGCGGCAGCACTGAATAGCCCAACACCATGCGGGCGAGCACGAGGCCGAGCACCGGATAGATCACGCAGAGGATGATGGCGTGGCTCGGCACGGCCTTGAAATCTTCCCAGCCGCGCCGGAGCGCATCGCGCAGATCGGACAGCTGAATGGTTCGGATCACCGGTCCAGCCGCATTGGTGGGCTGGGCCATTGTAGGGACATTGCCCTGGTAGAGTGTGGCCATGGTCGCTAGCTCCCTTGCCGAGCAGCCGAATCCGACGCCGGCAAACGGCGCGAGCGGCCGCCATTCTCTGAAGTCCCGCGATCCCGACCAGACGCGAATTCCGGATGACATCGCGAGCTGAAGCCGAACCGTACGCCGATTTCCGAGCCCTGTCCCTCACGCTTGGGTGAGATTCGATGCCGCATCGCAACCTCGACGATGTCATTCGGCCGTCATTTCGCCGCAGATAAGCTGATGCTGGTTGATGGTTCGCAGAACGCGCGGGCGCAACGCAGGAACTTCGTCTATAAGTGCCACTCAAGGTCCGTCCAACGGATCCTTTTCGGGGAGCAGATATGAGCATTTTCGGGAAAATCATGAGCGCGATCTTTGGCACCCAGCCGGCTTCCGCCGCGCCTGCCGGTGGCGCAGCGTCGCCCGCAGGAGCCGCGCCGGACGCTACGGCACCGGGCGCCGTGCCGATGGCCGCGGTCGACGTGGCGGCAATCGTCGACAAGGCGGTGGCCGCGCACAAGGGCGAGAAGCTGGAATGGCGTACCTCGATCGTCGACCTCATGAAGGCGCTCGACATCGATTCCAGCCTCGCCGCGCGCAAGGATCTCGCCAAGGAGCTCGGCTACACCGGCGACATGAACGACTCCGCCAGCATGAACGTCTGGCTGCACAAGCAGGTGATGTCCAAGCTCGCCGCCAATGGCGGCAAGCTGCCGCCGGAGATCAAGCACTGATCGATCGGTCGCTGCGAAGCGGTCGCAAGGGCCCGCGCCTGTCGCGGGCCCTTTTGCTTTCAGGCGACGAGATCCGCATCCTCCGGATGCCGCTCGAGATAGTCGACCACGAAGCCGCAGCCGGCGATCACCTTCTTGCCGTCTCGGCGGATTAGCTCCAGCGCGCCTTTCACCAGTTCGGAGCCGATGCCGCGACCGCGCAGCGCATGCGGCGTCTCGGTATGGGTGATGATGACCGCCGTCGGGGTCAGCCGGTAATTGGCGAACGCGACGTCGCTGCCGACATCGAGCTCGAAGCGGCTCCTGTCCTTGTTGTCCCGTACCGATGCCGCCATGCAAGATCCTTCCGACGTGCTGCTTTGCTCTGATCTAGGCGCCTGAACCGGCCCTTGCCAAGGTGCGACCAAGGAAGGTTGCTGCAGGGGAGATATCCGCAAAATGCGTGTCCGGCTCGGTCTCATGGTGCTGCTCGCCGCGCTGACCGCGACGGTGAGTGCTGCGGCTGAGGACGGTCCGGCCTGGGAGGTTTGCGTGGGGCTGACCAGCACGCCGGACCAGCGGGTCAAGGCCTGCTCCACCGTGATCGACACCGGGAGCGAGACCGGCAAGCGGCTCGCCGGTGCCTATTGCAATCGGGGGCATGGTCTCACCGAGAAGCGCGAACTCGAAGCCGCGCTGTCCGATCTCGACGAAGCCGTCAGGCTCGACCCCAGCTATGCCTGCGCCTACAACAATCGCGGTCGCGTCTACAGCTTCAAGCGCGATTATGATCGCGCCATTGCCGATTACGACCAGGCCATCAAGCTCGATCCGTCGCTGGCGCTGGCCTATAGCAATCGCGGCGAGTCCCGCTTCAACAAGGGCGACCTCGACGGCGCCTTTGCCGATTTCGAAGCGGCGATCAAGCGCGACCCGAACTACGCAATGGCCTATGGCAATCGCGGCCTTGTCTATTACCGCAAGCGCGACATGGCCCATGCGATCGCCGACTATACGATGCGGATCAAGCTTGCCCCCGATCTGCTCGCCTATATCGATCGCGGCAACGTCTACCGGGACAGCGAGCAGCTCGACCGTGCGGCCGCGGACTATGGCGAGGCGATCCGCGTCGCGCCGACCGACGCGCGCGGCTGGCGCAATCGCGGCATGATCCGCCTCTACCAGGGCGACAACAAGGGCGGCCTGTCCGACTACGACAAGGCGCTGTCGTACGATCCCTCCGACGTTTATTCCTGGAGCAATCGCGTGCAGGCCCGGTCGCGGCTCGGCGACAAGCAGGGAGCGATCGCCGATTTCCGGAAGGCGCTTGAACTGAAGCCCGGCCTGGCGTCCGCGCAGGACTCGTTGCGGAAGCTCGGAGCGCTGTAATAAGGCGGTCTGCTCAATCGACTGCTTTGGCGAGCCTGGAATCTTCGGGCTGCTGCGGCGGGCGCAGGCATCCCTGGCAGATGACCAGGGCGCGGTTGACCCTGGCATCCTGCTCGGCCTCGCTGGCGTCCTGTGCCTGCCACCATTCCTTCGACTGGGGCTGGAGCCCGGCCTGTGATGTGTTGCGCTCGGATCGGGCGGCGGCGCGGGCTGGTCGAGAGGCTGCACGCGGCCGATTGGGATCCTCGCCCGCGCCATCCCAGGCATAGCGGCCGGGCCTGAAGGCGGCATCGGAGGCCAGATGCGCCTGAGGCGCCACGGCACATCCGGCGAGCGCCAGCGACAACAGGAGGAAGGCGGGCGCTTTGATCATGATGTGGCACTCTATACGCGAGAACCGGGCGAGGGTGCGCCGATCATGTTTAAGATTCCCTGAATGATTGCGGCGGCGTCGGCGACGAACGCGCATGCGTTATTTGATGTTTCTGCTCGCTCTGTTCGTGTCCGCCGCGCGAGGACGGCGGCGAGGTGACCTTTGCGCCCGATACGGTACGCAAGATCGATCTCACCGGTGACGGCCGCGACGACTACATCGTCGACTTCAGCGAGACCAAATGCGGAGATCGCGAGACGACCTATTGCGGAACAGGCGGCTGCATCATCAAGATCCTGGTGACGTTGCCCGATGGCGGCGTTCGCGAGGTGTTCGACGGCCATGTCCGCAGCTACAAGATCACGCCGCCGCCGGTGAAGCGCGGGGCCGCGCGCAGCATTCGCTTCGATCTGCATGGCAGCATCTGCGGCGGCTTTGGTCCGCAGGCCTGCGTTAAGCGGAAGGCGATTACGGCAACGCCGTTTGCGTTCAGAGATTCGCGATAGAGCAGTCCGGCCCTGCCGATTTCGGCTTTTCGCCTTGATTGAGGCGGCCCTGGAGTGCAATCCTACGTGATGACCTCCAAATCGGTCGATGACTACAAGATCGCCGAGGGCGAACGTAACATTGGGAATCGCTACAGGCCTACTGGCAACGTGACGATCACGAGTGACATTCCATTCTCAAGCGCGCACGCTTGCCTGGCAGCGACGCGAAACTTCATCACCGCCGTCGAGCATCGGGGCTACGGGGGCTACAGCTTCTGGTGCATGGACGAGGCGCCCCAGGAGCTGTGGCCGCTTCTCGAAGATCTTCCGCCAGCTGTCAGCAGAGCTTGAGAGCTGGCGTCACGAGGAGACGAGGTCGAGATGTTCGCCGCCGTGCCGCTCGGCGAGCAGCTCCTTCACCTTTTCGACGAACTTGTTCTTGACGACCGTCTTTCCCGGGCAGGCGTGCGTCGTTAACGGATCTTCCTTATGGAGTTTCATCGTATCCGGATCGAGGCCGAGCACCGCGGACATCGTCGCGACCGCTGCAACGGCGTTCCTTTGAACGCGCAATCCACGACCGGAATTGAATTCATCGCGGTCGTAATCGCCAAGCATCTCAAATCCCAAGGCAGTCTTGTTATAGGAGGGAGAATGGACGCCTGACATGGTCAGGGGAGTGAAGACCCAGATCTGCTTGTCGTCGATGAAAAGATGCGGACCGGCTTTCCAGTGCTGCTGATCTCTGTAAAAGCCCTCCAGATTTAGAATGTGCTGTTTCGTAAACCCATTGGGCCGCTGCGCGAGTGTTGGCACCGCCGTGTTGTGAAGAACAATGAATGCAGGCCGCCATCCGGACCATCGCAGAGCGTGCGCGTAGCTGTCGAACTCATCTGCGGCATAGGCGGTACCAACTATTCCCTTCCATTCCACCATGACTTTCTCCCAAAAAAAGTTTGTAAAAATTTCAGTCGCAAATGCGTGCCGGACGGGCCACCTGTCTTCAAAGCACCGGGAGGTCCGGGGCGGTCTGGCAACTTAAAATGGTAGGGCGAAAATCGTCGCGTTGCAAGGAACATGGGCGCTGCCGCGGCTCGTTCAGGCAGCACAGCGAGATGTGCGGGTGCTTCAGAGCAGCCGAGGTTTGATGTCGAAGCCGCCTTGCAGGGGCGCGGGCGATGGCGATAAATGGGCTGACATGAGCCGGCCGCCAGCGCGCCGTTCGGCCTCGAAGAGGATTCCCCATGCAGCCCCTGCGTATGTCCCGCCGCGTCATGAATCTCGCTTACATGCTGACCCAGAATGCGCGGCGGCATGGCGCGCGTCCCGGGTTCGTATGGGGAGACAAATCCTGGAGCTGGCGCGAGATCGATGCGCAAGTCTCGGCGCTGGCGGTTGCGCTCGCCGCGCGCGGCATCGCCAAGGGCGACCGTATTCTGGTCCATTCCAAGAATGGCGACGAGATGTTTGTCTCGATGTTCGCCGCGTTCCGGCTCGGCGCGGTCTGGGTGCCCACCAATTTTCGCCTGATGCCGGATGAGGTCACCTATCTCGCGGAGGCCTCCGGCGCCAAGGCGTTCCTGTGCCATGTCGATTTTCCCGAGCACGCAGCGGCCGTGAAGGGGGGCGCGCTGGAGTTCACCTGGAGCGTCGACGGCAAGGCTTCGTTCGGCGAGCGCTCGGTTGCCGATGCCATTGCATCGCAAGCCGGCGCCAATTTCGCGAACGTCGATGTCGAGCACGACGATCCCTGCTGGTTCTTCTTTACATCGGGCACGACAGGCCGCTCCAAGGCCGCGGTGCTGACCCACGGCCAGATGGGCTTTGTGATCACCAACCATCTCGCCGATCTGACGCCCGGCGTCACCGAGAATGACGCCTCGCTGGTGGTGGCGCCGCTGTCGCATGGCGCCGGCGTGCATCAGCTGGTGCAGACCGCGCGCGGCGTCTGCACCGTCTTGTTGCCGACCGAGAAATTCGACATCAACGAGGCGTTCCGCCTGATCGAGACGCATCGGGTCGCCAATCTCTTCACCGTGCCGACGATCCTGAAGATGATGGTCGAGCACCCCGCCGTCGACAAATACGATCACTCCTCGCTGCGTCACGTGATCTATGCGGGGGCGCCGATGTATCGCGAGGACCAGAAGACCGCGCTGAGAAAACTCGGCAAGGTCATCGTGCAGTATTTCGGCCTCGGCGAGGTCACCGGCAACATCACCGTGTTGCCCGCCGCGCTGCACGATCCCGAGGACGGCCCGCATGCCAAGATCGGCACCTGTGGCTTCGAGCGTACCGGCATGCAGGTCTCGATCCAGGACGACGAGGGCCGCGAACTCGCGGCCAACCAGAGCGGCGAGATCTGCGTGATCGGGCCTGCCGTGCTCGCAGGCTACTACAACAATCCCGAGGCCAACGCGAAGGCGTTCCGCAACGGCTGGTTCCGCACCGGCGATCTCGGCCACATGGACGAGGAGGGGTTCATCTACATCACGGGGCGCGCCTCCGACATGTACATCTCCGGCGGCTCCAACATCTATCCGCGCGAGATCGAGGAGAAGATCCTGACGCATCCCGCGGTCGGCGAGGTCGCCGTGCTCGGCGTACCCGATGCGACATGGGGGGAGGTCGGCGTCGCCGTGTGCGTTGCGCGTGAAGGGGCGAAGGCGGTGAGCGAGGCGGAGATGGCGGCGTTCCTGTCGCCGAAGGTACCGCGCTACAAGATGCCGAAGCGCTTCTTCTTCTGGGAAGCTTTGCCGAAGTCGGGCTATGGCAAGATCCCCAAACGCATGGTGCGCGACGAACTCGAGGCGCGCGGGCTGCTCGATCTCGACACGACGAAGGCGGGCTGAGCTCAGGTGATGCGGAGTATCAAGCAGCCGGGCGCGCCCGTCGCGGAACGTATCCAATGGGTGGAGGCGAGGGGACGCGCCTTCGCGTTCACGCTTCAGGCAGGTCTGCCGCTGCTGGAAGCCGCGCGGCGCGGCTTTGCGGCGGAGGGTTTCACGAGCGGCGTGCTCAACTTCCGGAGCGGCGCGCTCGGGCCGTTCGCTTATGTCATGCCGGCACTGTCGAAGGACGGTGAGAACGCGGCGTTCTACAGCGATACGTACCGGCCCGGCGGCCCGACGCGCACCAGGCTCGGCAGCATGACGCTCGGCACGCGCGACGGTGCGCCGTTCTTTCACTGCCATGGCCTGTGGACGGAAGCGGACGGCAAGGCGAGTGGCGGCCATATGCTGCCGGACGAGACCGTCGTCGCGCAGCCGTTCGAGGTCGAGGCTTTCGGCCTCGACGGCGCGATGTTCACCGCGGAGCCCGATCCCGAGACCAATTTCAAGCTGTTCGGGCCGGTGGCGGCCGCGCGCACCGGCGCACGCGCCACGAGCCGTGCTTTCGCGCTGCGGCTGCGTCCCAATCAGGATTTTGCCGGCTCGCTCGAAGGCTTCTGCCGCGCGCACGGTATCGGGCGCGCGAAGATCCATGGCGGCGTCGGCTCGACCATCGGCGCGCGCTTCAGCCATGGCGGCGTGACCGAACCGTTTGCGACCGAGCTTGCGGTGACGGCCGGGTTGGTCGCGCCCGGGCCCTCCGGCGCGCTCGAAGCTGCGCTCGACGTCGCGCTGATCGACTACACCGGCGGCCTGGCGGAGGGACGCCTGGTCCGCGGCGACAATCCCGTGCTGATGACCATGGAGCTGGTGCTGGAGGCGCTGGACTAGGCTGCGGTTTGGATCTGTCGGTCGCAGGTCAAGCCACTTCCCCGGCGTTGTCGTTCCTGATACGTTCTTCGGAGGGACGTGCAGGGAGCGGCGGAGATGCGAGGACGACAGCGCGATATCAGATTACCGGCGCCCTATCTCCGGCGCGTCTGGCTCGACCGTGCACTGGTCTCTGACTGGGACGCTTATCCCTACTGTCTTCCGATCTTCAGCGAAGACTTCGACCTCAGCTTCGACACCGCGATCACCATCATCGTTGGCGAGAATGGCACCGGCAAATCGACCATCCTCGAGGGGATCGCAGCGCTCGCCGGTTATGACGACGCCGGCGGCGGCAAGGGCTATCGTCCGGTCGATCATTCCCATGCGCGCGAGATCATGGGCGGCGAATTGTCGGCCGCGCTTCGCGCCGGTTGGGTGCCGAAGATCACCAACGGCTGGTTTTTCCGCGCCGAGACCTTTTTCTCCGTTGCACGATATCTCGACGAAGTTTCGGACATGCCGCCGGATTTCCTGTCCTACTCCCACGGCGAGGGCTTTCTGCGCTTCTTCCAGGAGCGATGCCAGAAGCAGGGCATTTTCATCTTCGACGAACCCGAATCAGCGCTGTCGCCGGCGCGACAGATGGAGTTTCTGAAGCTGCTGCATCGCATGGATTCGTCGCGCAATTGCCAGGTCATCATGGCGACCCATTCGCCGATGCTGATGGCCTATCCGAACGCGCGATTGCTGCGGTTGACGAAGTACGGCCTCGAGCCCGTGACGGTGGAGGAGACGGATCATTACCGGGTCATGCGCGAATTCTGCAATGATCCGCGCGGGTTCGTCGAAGCGACGCTGGCGGAATAGACGGGCGCGATCTGTTCTCGCTCTTTTCCTCGTCGCCGCGAGTGCCGCGAAGCAATCCAGAATCCTTCTGCGGCGGCAGTCTGGATTGCTTCGTCGCAAGGGCTCCTCGCAATGACGCTGGTCGGAAGAGGCATCCTCCGCTCTCGAGTCCCGGACGCGCTGCAACGCCTTTAGCGTTGCTGCGCAGAGCCGGGACCCAGGAGGCCGAGCCACGTGCCGCTGCGTGGGCCCCGGCTCTGCAGCGCATCACTTCGTGCTGCGCAGCGTCCGGGGCACGAGAGCTGTATCCATCCCATGATTTTCGTTCTCGCGGCACATCGTGCCCGAGCTTTTGCTTCGGTTGCGGCCCTCAGAAGTGCCGAGGGCGCAGGGAAGGCCGGGTGCCGGCTGGCACCCGCGGTCCACTGTGCGAAAGCGTGTGCTTAAAAAGTTGCACAGCGGCATACAGGTGAAGCCAAACATCCGGCCTTCCCTGCGCAGCGGGTTTACGGCTTATGTCGTGCTCTCCCCGGGGAGCGTTGCACTATTGCCCCCGTCGCCTCGCGGATGGCTGATGCACGAGCCCGGTTGGGCTGCCTGCATCACCGCAAGACTTGGCGCACAGACCCCGGGCGCCAGGACCACACGATTTTGCCGTACGCAGGCTACACCGGTCGTGTGCGCGCCGGTCCTTGCTCACGGTGTGACCCGCCCTGCAAACCACCTTCGCGCCGACGCAGCCTGCGTCCACCACGTCCCATCCCGCGTTCGTGACGATCGCGATACGCCCCTCGGCCCGGGACGGGATGGGTTTTTATACGATAATCCGAAGTTCTGATAAAGAGAAATATTTTCGTGCGGCGGCGTTGACCCTGCCATGGGTGTTTTGCCCGCCGGGCCGCGCAACGGGTTGTGGGTGGGCGGACATCGCCGCCGCAACCACGCCACGAACCGGTCTCCCCTCGGCCCCAAAATGCGCTAGGATGACCGCAGCGCGCATTCAAGTCGCGCACGATCAACTGGACGTATGAGGAAACGAGATGAGGGTGACGATTGGACGGCGTGCGGCCATGGCGTCGGCGCTGGCGGTGATTGGGGCGGCAGGCTTGACGGCGACACTGAGCCCGGCTTTTTCACCGGCGGCCTGGGCACATGGGCCGACCCGGCAGAAGGTGCGGGAATCCATCGAGATCAACGCGCCGCAGGACAAGGTGTGGGCCGCGATCCGCAACTTTCAGGACATGAGCTGGCTTCCACCCGTCACCAAGACCACGGGCGATAAGGGCAACGAGGTCGGCGCGACGCGGACGCTGACACTGCAGGGCGGCGCGACGGTCGAGGAGGAGCTCTACAAGTACGAGCCCGACATGCTGAGCTATTCGTACCGGATCACCAAGGTCGACGTGAAGGTGCTGCCGGTCACCAATTATTCCTCGACGCTGACGGTGTCGCCGGCTTCCGACGGCAAATCGAAGCTGGAATGGGCCGGCGCGTTCTACCGCGGCTTTCCCAACAACGATCCGCCGCCGGAACTGAGCGACGAGGCCGCAGTGAAGGCGGTGAGCGGGCTCTACAAGACCGGTCTCGAAGCGCTGAAGAAGAAGATCGAGAGCGGTAGCTGATCGTGCGGATGCTGGTTCTGGCGGCGCTCGCCGCCAGCCTTTGTCATGCCAGCCTCGGCAGCGCCGCTGCCGAGGAGGCGTTCGTCACCAACCAGCTCAGCGACGATCTGATGGTCGTGGACCTCGCGACCTCGCGTAGCGTCGCGACCATTCCCATCGGTGGCAAGCCGGCGGGGGTGGCCGTCAGCGTGGACGGACGCTTTGCCTATGTCACGAGCCCCGACGCCAAGGCGGTGACGGTGGTGGACGCGGCGACCCGGCAGGTGGCGGGGCGGATCGAGGTCGGCGGCGGGCCGCTCGGCATCGCGGTGACGCCGGATGGCAGGACGGTCTATGTCGCCGACTGGTATGCGGCGGCGGTGCGGGTGATCGATGCGGCCTCGCGCAGTATCACGGCCAGTATCGCGGTCGGCGCCTCTCCGTCCGGCCTTGCGGTGACGCCCGACGGCAAGCTGCTGCTATCGGCGGACCGCGACGACGACAGCGTCTCGGTCGTGGACACGACGACGCGCCAGCGCAAGGCGACCATCAAGGTCGGTACCCGCCCGTTCGGCGTCACCATCGATGCCGCGGGAGAACGCGCCTACACCGCCAATGTCGGCTCCGACGACGTCTCCGTGATCGACCTTGCGGAAGGCCGCGAGATCGGCCGCGTGCCGGTCGGCATGCGCCCCTATGCGGTGGCGCTGACGCAAGGCCGCGGCTTCGTCACCGACCAATATGGCGGCACCGTCAGCGTGTTCGATGTGGCGACGTTGAAGCCGATCAAGCGCATCAATGTCGGCGACTATCCGGAAGGCATCGCGGCCACCGCCGATGGCAAGCGCGTCATCGTGGCGTGCTGGGAGAGCAACACGCTTGTTATCATCGACGCCGTCGAACTGAAGAAGATCGGCGAGGTCAAGACCGGCGACGGCCCACGCGCGTTCGGGGCGTTCTTGCGCAGGACGGAGTAGGGAAGAGTAGGGCGGATTAGCGAAGCGTAATCCGCCATCTGGCATCGACGATCGATCGGCGGATTACGCTTCGCTAATCCGCCCTACGGCACCGGGGCACATCGCGCCCACTATCTCATCCATCCGCTCGAACAGATGATCCGGCCCCAGCGCCCGCAGCGCGGCCGGTGCCGCATAGCCCCAGCACACCGCGCCGCAGGCAATCCCCACGGTGCGCGCCGCCTCGATGTCGCGCACCTCGTCGCCGATCGCGATGACTTTATCCGGCGCGATGCCCGCGCGCCGGATGACGCGGCGGAATTTCGCGGGCTTGCCGAACACCGAGGCCGCGCAGTCGAAATGGGAAAACAGCACGGCGGCATCCCCGAGCTTCTCGCGCGCATTGGCTTCGCTGTCGGACGTCACCAGCGCGAGGTGCACGCCGTTCTCGGCCAGTGTCCGCAGCATCGCCTCGACGCCCGCAAACAGCGAAATCTCGGAAGCCGCCTCCGCCTTCAGCCGCCGCGCATGCCGCGCGATCGCCGGCAGCTTCCACAAGGGGACTTCGAGCCGGCTGAGGATCTCCCGCGTCGAGGCATGCCGCAGCCCGTCGATGTCCTGATCTACAACGCGGCGAAAGCTGAAGCGATCGGCGATGTCGTTGATGGTGCGCAGGAACCAGGGAAAGCTGTCGGCGAGGGTGCCGTCGAGGTCGAAGATGGCGAGGGTGTAGGGCATGGGGGAGGAGAGTGGCGGACTGGTCTTCATTCCGCTCTATGCGCTCCCACCTTAGACCTGAATCTTCCAGGAGCCGAGTAGTTCGGCAACGCGGTCATCTTGCGCCAGTACCGCATCGGCGATGGCGAATGCTTGCTGAGCAAGAGGAGTGCTGACCACATCGTTACGGCAAAGCACCTTACCGATGAGAGAACTGTTGGGAGAAAGGGCGCGAGCCGGCATCAATGGCCATCATCGCCGGTCCAGTATCGAGTAGGCGGTAGGCCAGAGCTACCGCAGAGCGATCTGCTGCCGTGGTATCGCTCCCCCACCGTCCGACGATGAGATCGATGTTGGCACCTCTGTCCGGAACGTGGCCAACAGTGCAGTGCACGTAATACGCCGCGAGGCCGTCCGCCCCAACCGACACAAGCCCCCAAACGGATCGGCTGGTGCGACCACAGCAATTGCAAACTCCGGTATCCTTCGATCCGGTCCGTTCGATGGTTATGCCAGCCGACATGGCTCAGTTCACTTTAATATCGTTTTGCCTCACTCCGCCGCCTCGCTCGCCGTCCTCCGCCGCTTCGGCTTCCGCGCCTTCTCCAGCACCGGTGCCAGAAACTTGCCCGTATAGCTCCGCGGCGCCTTGGCGATGTCTTCCGGCGGGCCCCAGGCGACGATCTCGCCGCCGCCGTCACCGCCTTCGGGGCCGAGGTCGATGACCCAGTCGGCGGTCTTGATGACTTCGAGATTGTGCTCGATGACGACCACCGTGTTGCCCTGCGCGACCAGCTCGTGCAGCACCTCCAGCAGCTTCTTGACGTCGTGGAAATGAAGGCCGGTGGTCGGCTCGTCCAGGATGTAGAGCGTGCGGCCGGTGGCGCGCTTGGACAGTTCCTTGGCGAGCTTGACGCGCTGGGCTTCGCCGCCTGACAAGGTCGTCGCCTGCTGGCCGACATGGATGTAGTCGAGGCCGACGCGGTGCAGGGTCTGGAAGGTCTCGCGCACGCGCGGCACCGCCTTGAAGAACTCGGCGGCTTCCTCGACGGTCATGTCGAGCACGTCGGCGATGGACTTGCCCTTGAACAGCACCTCCAGCGTCTCGCGGTTGTAGCGCTTGCCCTTGCAGACGTCGCAGGTGACGTAGACGTCGGGCAGGAAGTGCATCTCGATCTTGATGACGCCGTCGCCCTGGCAGGCCTCGCAGCGGCCGCCCTTGACGTTGAAAGAGAAGCGGCCGGGCTCGTAGCCGCGCGCCTTGGACTCCGGCAGGCCGGCGAACCATTCGCGGATCGGCGTGAAGGCGCCGGTGTAGGTGGCGGGGTTCGAACGCGGCGTGCGGCCGATCGGCGACTGGTCGATGTCGATGATCTTGTCGATGTGCTCGAGGCCCTCGATGCGGTCGTGCGGGGCAGCGCCTTCGCTGGCATTGTTCAGCTTGCGGGCGATGGACTTGTAGAGCGTGTCGATCAACAGCGTCGACTTACCGCCGCCGGACACGCCGGTGACCGCGGTGAACAGGCCGAGCGGAATCTCGGCGGTGACGTTCTTGAGATTGTTGCCGCGCGCATTCACCACCTTGATGGTGCGGCGATGGTTCGGCGGGCGCCGCTCCGGCACCTCGACCTCGAGTTCGCCGGTCAGGTACTTGCCGGTCAGCGATTTCGGGTTGCGCATGATCTCGGCGGGCGTGCCTTCGGCGATGATGTTGCCGCCATGCATGCCGGCGCCCGGACCAATGTCGAGCACGTGGTCGGCGAGCAGGATGGCGTCCTCGTCATGCTCGACCACGATCACGGTGTTGCCGAGGTCGCGCAGGCGCTTGAGCGTGTCGAGCAGGCGCGCATTGTCGCGCTGGTGCAGGCCGATCGAGGGCTCGTCCAGCACGTAGAGCACCCCCGTCAGCCCTGAGCCGATCTGCGAGGCCAGGCGGATGCGCTGGCTCTCGCCGCCGGACAGCGTGCCGGAGGAGCGCGACAGCGTGAGGTAGTTGAGGCCGACGTCGAGCAGGAAGGTGAGGCGCTCGCGGATTTCCTTGAGGATGCGGCCGGCGATCTCGTTCTGCTGCGTGTTCAGTGCCTCAGGCACGGTCTCGAACCAGGCGCCGGCGCCCTTGACCGACAGCTCCGAGATCTCGCCGATATGCTTGCCGCCGATCTTGACGCTGAGCGCCTCGGGCTTGAGCCGGAAACCGTGGCACGCCTCGCAGGGTACGTCGTGGAAGTACTTTGCGAGTTCCTCGCGCGCCCATTCGCTCTCGGTTTCGCGATAGCGGCGGTTGATGTTGGTGATGACGCCTTCGAACGGCTTCTTGGTGTCGTAGGAGCGCACCCCGTCCTCGTAGGAGAACTTGATCTCGTCCTCGCCGGATCCGTGCAGAATCGCGTTCTGCGTCTTCTTGGCCAGGTCCTTCCACTTGGTGGTCAGCGTGAACTTGTAATGCTTGCCGAGCGCGGTCAGCGTCTGCGTGTAGTAGGGCGACGACGATTTGGCCCAGGGCGCGATCGCGCCCTTGCCGATGGCGAGCTCCTTGTCCGGGATGACGAGGTCCTCGTCGACATGCTGCTCGACGCCGAGGCCGCCGCAGGCTGGGCACGCGCCGTAGGGGTTGTTGAACGAGAACAGCCGCGGCTCGATCTCGGGAATGGTGAAGCCGGAGACCGGGCAGGCGAATTTTTCCGAGAACAGGATGCGCTCGGGTCCGCTCTTGTCGTGGATCTTGGCGGTCTTCTTCTTTTCCTTTTCCTCCGCAGGCGCAGCGCCGGCCGGCGCGTCGGCGAACTCGACGACGGCGAGGCCTTCGGCGAGCTTCAGCGCGGTCTCGAAGCTTTCGGCGAGGCGCTGGCCGATGTCGGCGCGCACCACGATGCGGTCGACCACGACGTCGATGTCATGCGGGAATTTCTTGTCGAGCGTTGGCGCTTCCGCGAGCTCATGGAAGGTGCCGTCGATCTTGACGCGCTGAAAGCCCTTCTTGAGCCATTCGGCGAGTTCCTTGCGATACTCGCCCTTGCGGCCGCGCACGACGGGCGCGAGCAGATAGAGGCGGGTGCCTTCGGGCAGCGCCAGCACGCGGTCGACCATCTGCGAGACGGTCTGGCTCTCGATCGGCAGCCCCGTGGCCGGCGAATAGGGCACGCCGACGCGCGCCCAGAGCAGGCGCATGTAGTCGTAGATTTCGGTGACGGTGCCGACGGTCGAGCGCGGATTCTTCGACGTCGTCTTCTGCTCGATCGAGATCGCCGGCGACAGGCCGTCGATCTGGTCGACGTCGGGCTTCTGCATCATCTCGAGGAATTGGCGCGCGTAGGCCGACAGCGATTCGACGTAGCGGCGCTGGCCCTCGGCGTAGATCGTGTCGAAGGCGAGCGAGGATTTGCCGGAGCCGGAGAGGCCGGTGAACACCACCAGCTTGTCGCGGGGAATCTCGACGTCGATGTTCTTGAGGTTGTGCTCGCGCGCGCCACGGATCGTAATTGCGTGCCGGCTGGAGCCGGCGTTCTGTTGGCGCTTCGCCTTGATCACTTCATCCATCCGAGTTGCCCCTAGGGAAGCCCATGGGTGCGCGACCGCGCCAATAAAGAGGCGCGCTTCGTCCGGAACCGGGATCGGCGCCGATGGGGTTGTCAGCGAACGTAGGAAGAACGGAGACGGATTTCCAGTGGCAGTTGCGAATCGTCAACGGATTGTTGGCGCGCTGGCGGCATCTGGCAGCAGCGGCGTTGCGGAACGGCGCGGCCAGCTACCCGCCAAACAAAAAGGCCGGCGCAAGGCCGGCCTTTCGTAACGCGATGCGTTGAAGCGTAGCTTAGTACTTGGCGACCACGGGGGCGCCGAAGTGATAGTTCACGCCGAGCTGCACGGTGTGGAAGTTGAGCGTCCCGGTGTTGACGGCGCCGAAGTAGGTCTCGCCACCGAGGCTGCGATACAGATACTCGCCCTTCACCGACCACTGCGGAGCGATGTAGGCTTCAACGCCCGCACCGACGGTCCAGCCGGAGTGGAACTTGCTGTCGGAGATCGAAACGCCGCCCAGGGTGGCGGTGATCTTGTTGTCGATCCAGGCGTAACCACCGGTGCCGTACAGCAGCACGTTGTTGACGGCCCAGCCGATGCGACCGCGCACGGTGCCCATCGCGTCGGTCTTGGAGCTCACCGTCAGCGGAACGCCACCGACGCCGGGAACGAAAACCGCACCAGCGGCCGAAGCGCTGACGTCAGCCCAGGCGCCATCGGCCTCGAGGCCGAACACGACGTTGGCGGTCTGCCAGTTGTAGCCGACGGTGCCGCCGACGAAGCCACCCTGCATGCGGGGCGAGTTCGCGTCTTCCCAGGCGCCGCCACCGACGACACCGAGATAGAAGCCGGTCCAGTTGTAGACCGAAGCCATCGGAGCGACCGGCGCCTTGGTGTAGGGGCGGGCTGCGAGGTCGGCCGCCGAGGCGGGCGCAGCGAGAGCGAACAAACAGGCCGAAGCCAACAAAACCTTTTTCATCTTACTTAATCCCAGTCCCAGTTTCTGTTGTTGCCTTCCTTGACCGGAAGGGCAGCGGACTCGATGGCCCAACTGAGGCAGTACTTACACCACTGAAGCCGCAAGTTGTGTACCTCAAAAGCCACAGGTCGGTGCCAACGTGAGGCCAATCGCCTGTTGTCCCGCGATGCCGCGCGTAGCAAAAAGGCCGGCGCGAGGCCGGCCTTTCTTGGTCAAATCGATGAGGTCGCGAGGATCAGTAGCGTGCGACGAGCGGGCCGCCGAACTTGTAATTGATACGGGCGGTGACGATGTCGACGTCCTGGCCGATTCGGTCGGTCCGGACGAACGCTCCGGCCGGAGCGATAGCGCCGGTTGAGGTCATCGTCACGTCGCGGTGCCCCATGAACAGATGGTTGTACTCGATGCCGACCGACCAGTTCGGAGTGAAGCCATATTCCAGGCCGACGCCGACCGCTGCACCCCAACGGGTTTCCTTTGCCGAATCAAATGCGGTGCCGACAGGGACGATGCCGGGAACTGTAGTAAAGCCGGTGTATTTGTCGCTGGTAACGGCCGCGCCGCCTTTGACATATAGCAGCGTGTTGTTCCACGCGTAGCCGACCTGACCGGTGAAGAGACCGAACGCTTCGACCTTGGATTCGTTGCGGCTGATCAGCTGGTTGCTGATGTTGGATCCCTTGAAGTCAGCCCAGTTGCCCTGCGCTTCCAACCCGAAGACCCACGACGAGGCCTGCCAGCGATAGCCGATCTGGCCGCCGACTGTGCCGCCTGACGCATCGTGACAGCCTTCAGCCAGGTTCGGTACGACCGGGCCGCCAACAACGAAATTGGTGAGGTCCCAGCACTTGCGGCTCGATCCCCAACCGCCGTTGGCACCGAGGTAGAAGCCGCTCCAATCGTACATGGCGACCATTGGTGCGGCTTTCGTGTAAGGCCGCGCGGCAAGATCCGCGGCGCTTGCCGGAGCCGAGAGGGCCAAAGCGCCCGCACTAAACGCGGCGATGATCAAAGTATTCTTCATTCCAGTCCCTCCAATGTTCGTCCGCTTCCGGTATTCCGGAAGCGGCCCCCAAGGCGCGAGGCCTGATTTTCTTGGAGGCAACAGTAGCTCGATTCCGGCCACAAGTCCGTCGCCCAAATGCCACAGTCGCGATCAATGAACGGGCGTAAGTCGATGAATGTCATATGCTTTTGGCGACATCATGGAACCCTAAAGGTTCCATTTGGTTCCATCGAGGTCTTCCATGGTCGCCCCTCTCGAGCACTTCTGGCGCGATTGCAGTGCCATATCGCCGGCTTCACGAAATAAGAACGGATGTGGAACGCGCCGAGGTCCGGTGCTATATGTGGGGATAACCCGAGGGCGCGCGGACTGATTGGTCCACGCTCAGCGTATAGGTTCGCATCAGAAGGGCAGAGTACCGCGGGCGCGCGGGCCGCCTTATGAAATTCAGTGGCATCGGAGTGGAGAGCGGCGATGGCGGGAAGCGTCAACAAGGTCATTCTGGTTGGAAATCTCGGCAAGGATCCTGAAATCCGCCGCACCCAGGACGGGCGGCCGATCGCGAATCTGAGCATCGCGACGTCCGAGACCTGGCGCGACAAGAACAGCGGCGAGCGCAAGGAAAAGACCGAGTGGCATCGTGTCGTGATCTTCTCTGAGCCGCTTTGCAAGATTGTCGAACAGTACCTGAAGAAGGGCGCAAAGGTTTACATCGAGGGCGCGCTCCAGACCCGCAAGTACACCGACCAGAGCGGCGTCGAGAAGTATTCGACCGAAGTCGTTCTGCAGGGCTTCAACTCGACGCTGACGATGCTCGACGGCCGCAGCGGAGGCGGCGGAGGAGGCGGTAATTTCGGCGACGAGCCGGGCGGCGATTTCGGCTCCTCCGGCCCGGTCAGCAGCGCACCGCGCCGTCCTGTGGCCGCCGGCGGCGGTGGCCGCAACAGCGACATGGACGACGATATCCCGTTCTGAGAACGGGGACGGACGATCGGGGGGCGCTCGCGCCGGTGATGCGGCGCCTGCCACGCCGGGTCAGCAAATCGCGCTAATCGACAGGACGGGCTCGGGATTTCCGGGCCCGCTTCATGTGTGGGTTGAACTCGGATGGCGCCGGCGCAGACGCCTCGACGGGGCACGTTAATCCGAGCATTGCCGAGGTCTCGGAAGGCGATTTTGGAAGGCCTGTTCCGGGTCCATCCAAGATGCTCCCCGTAAGACCGTAAGCTATTGGAAAAATAAGCGGAAAAAGCACTTCCCAAGACCCCCGCGAGGGTGGTTATCAGGGGCTCGATGCGTTATATGATTCCCAGATAAAACCTCACCGGATTTCCCCTTGGCTGACGACGACGACAAGCCCGGCGACCAGCCGGCGCAACCCTCGGATATTCGCCCCGTCTCCATCTTCGAGGAGATGAAGAAGTCCTATCTCGACTACGCCATGAGCGTGATCGTGGCGCGGGCGCTGCCCGATGCCCGTGACGGCCTGAAGCCGGTGCACCGCCGCATCCTGTTCTCGATGAACGAGCAGGGGCACACGCCCGACAAGAAGTACGTCAAATCCGCCCGCGTGGTCGGTGACGTCATCGGTAAGTACCACCCGCACGGCGACCAGTCGATCTACGACGCCATGGTCCGCATGGCGCAGGACTTCTCGATGCGTGTGCCGCTGATCGACGGCCAGGGCAATTTCGGCTCGGTCGACGGCGATCCTCCGGCGGCCTATCGTTACACCGAAGCGCGCCTGACCAAGGCCGCGCTGGCTCTGCTGGCCGACATCGACAAGGACACCGTCGACTTCCAGCCGAACTACGACAACAACGAGACCGAACCGTCGGTCCTTCCGGCCAAGTTCCCGAACCTCCTCGTCAACGGCGCCGGCGGCATCGCGGTCGGCATGGCAACCAACATCCCGCCGCACAATCTCGGCGAGGTCATCGACGCCTGCGTTGCGCTGATCGACAACCCCGCGCTCACCATCGATGAGCTCATCAACATCGTGCCGGGACCGGATTTCCCGACCGGCGGCGTCATTCTCGGACGGCAGGGCGTCCGCGCCGCCTATCACCTCGGCCGCGGCTCGGTCGTCATGCGCGGCAAGGTCGCGATCGAGTCCATCCGCAAGGAGCGCGAGGCGATCATCATCACCGAGATTCCCTACCAGGTGAACAAGGCGACGATGGTCGAGCGCATCGCCGAGCTGGTCAAGGAAAAGAAGATCGAGGGCATCGGCGACCTCCGCGACGAATCCGACCGCGACGGCTACCGCGTCGTCATCGAATTGAAGCGCGACGCCGTGCCGGACGTGGTGCTGAATCAGCTGTACAGGTTCACGCCGCTGCAGACGAGCTTCGGCGTCAACATGGTGGCGCTCGACAGCGGCCGTCCGCGGATCATGCATCTGAAGGACCTGCTGGCGATCTTCGTCGACTTCC
The DNA here is from genome assembly GCF_003020125.1 of Bradyrhizobium sp. MOS003. Taxonomy (GTDB): domain Bacteria; phylum Pseudomonadota; class Alphaproteobacteria; order Rhizobiales; family Xanthobacteraceae; genus Bradyrhizobium. Next base: position 55,332 of record NZ_PYFW01000004.1, read on the forward strand.
GCGAGCGGGTCGTCACGCGGCGCACGAAGTACCTGCTCGCCAAGGCGCGCGACCGCGCTCACATCCTGGTTGGTCTCGCGATCGCGGTCGCCAATATCGACGAGATGATCCGGGTCATCCGGACTTCGCCCGATCCGACCACCGCCCGTGACACCCTGATGTCGCGCGACTGGCCGGCCCGGGACGTCGAGGACATGCTGACGCTGATCGACGATCCCCGTCACCGCATCAGCGCGGACGGCACGATCCGGCTGTCGATGGAGCAGGCAAGGGCAATCCTCGATCTCCGCCTGCAACGCCTCACCGCGCTCGGCCGCGACGAAATCCGCGAAGAGCTCGACAAGCTCGCCGGAGAGATCGCCGATTATCTCGACATCCTGCGCTCGCGCGAGCGCGTACTCGGCATCATCAAGACCGAGCTTGCCGAGGTGAAGGCCGAGTTCGCGACCCCGCGGCGCACGGTGATCATCGAGCAGGAAGGCGAGGTCGAGGACGAGGACCTGATCCAGCGCGAGGACATGGTCGTCACCGTCTCCCACGCCGGCTACGTCAAGCGCGTGCCGCTGTCGGCCTATCGCGCTCAGCGCCGCGGCGGCAAGGGCCGCGCCGGCATGCAGACCCGCGACGAGGATTTCGTCAGCCGGCTGTTCGTGGCCTCCACGCACACGCCGGTGCTGTTCTTCTCGTCGCGCGGCCAGGTCTACAAGGAGAAGGTCTGGCGCCTGCCGATGGCCGCGCCGAACGCGCGCGGCAAGGCGCTGATCAACATCCTGCCGCTGGAGCAGGGCGAGCGCATCACCACCATCATGCCGCTGCCCGAGGATGAATCCACCTGGGCCAACCTCGACGTGATGTTCGCCACCACGGGCGGCAACGTTCGCCGCAACAAGCTGTCCGACTTCGTCGACGTCCGCCGCTCCGGCATCATCGCGATGAAGCTCGACGAGAATGAAGCGATCGTGGACGTGCAGATCTGCACCGAGCACGACGACGTGCTGCTGACTACGGCCGCCGGCCAGTGCATTCGCTTCAGAGTCAGTGACCCTCGACCTGATAAGGATGGCGAGATCAAAGAGCACGGCGTTCGGGTCTTCGGTGGTCGAACCTCGATGGGTGTTCGAGGCATCTCGCTTGAAGATGACAAGGTCATCTCAATGTCGATTTTACGTCATGTCGAGACCACGTCGGATGAGCGCTCGGCCTATCTAAAGATGCGCCGCGCGATGGCCGGCGAGGCTGCGGCAGAGGAGCCCGCTGCGGATGACGCGGAAGAGACCTCCGGCAGCTTCCAGCTTACCCAGGAGCGCTATATCGAGATGTCGGCGCAGGAGCAGGTCGTGCTGACCGTCTCCGTCAACGGCTACGGCAAGCGGACTTCCTCCTACGAGTACCGCACCACGGGCCGCGGCGGCAAAGGCATCGTCGCCATGAGCGTCAACAACCGTAACGGCAACCTCGTCGCGTCCTTCCCCGTGGAGGACGCCGATCAGATCATGCTGGTCACCGACAAGGGCCAGCTGATCCGCTGCCCGGTCGAAGGCATCCGCATCGCCGGCCGCTCGACGCAAGGCGTGATCGTGTTCGACACCGCCGAGGACGAGCATGTGGTCTCGGTCGAGCACATCACGGAAGAGGCGGAGAGCGGGAACGGCGCGAATGGAGAGTCGAACGGGGAGTGAGGCGTCACTGCCGTAGCCCGGATGAGCGCAGCGATATCCGGGACCCATCTCCACGCATGTCGCTCCGCTCATGCGGGCAACGTGCTCACGCTAGATCTCCAGCTCCGTGCCGAACTCCACGACCTGCTTGGTCGGCACGCCGAAGAATGCGGCGGAGCGTTCGGCGTTGCGCTGGAGGAAGGCGAACACGCTTTCGCGCCAGACCCACATGCCCGGGACGTCCTCGCGCGGAATGATGGTCTCGCGGCCGACGTAATAGGTGATGTCGGAGAGGTCGATGCCGGGCAGCTTGCCCTGGCGGCAGACGAGATTCAGTCCCTCATAGATCGTCGGGTTCTGCATGAAGCCGTAATGCAGGACCACGCGGGTGATGCCGGGGATGATTTCGATCACCTCGGCGCGCTCCTCCTCGGGGATGTGCGGCAGCTCCTCGATCAGCACGGTGACCAGCAGCACGCGTTCGTGCAGCACGCGGTTGTGCTTGACGAATTGCGTCAGGGCCAGCGGCACGCCCTTCGGCGCCGCCGCCAGGAACGCGGCCGTGCCGGGCAGCCGTGCGCTGCACTTGTTGACAGCGGTCTCGATCAAATCCTCTTCCGGCTGGCGCAGCTTCGCGCGCGCAGTCTCGACCAGCTTCACGCCGGCGCGCCAGGTCAGCATCAGGAAGGCGACGAGGCCGGCGAGCAGCAGCGGAAACCAGCCGCCCTCGAACAGCTTGATCGAGTTGGCAGAGAAGAAGATCAAATCGATCACGAAGAAGAAGCCGTTGACCGCAACGACGAGCCAGGGCGAAAAACCCCACTGGATCGCGAGCAAGGCGGCGAGCAGCGTGGTGATTGCCATCAGCAGCGACACCGCGATGCCGTAGGCGCCGGCCAGCGCGTCCGAGGTGCCGAAGCTCAGGACCGCGCCAAGCGTTGCGGCAGCGAGCAACCAGTTCACCAGCGGCACGTAGATCTGGCCGATGGCGTCGCTCTGGGTGTGGCGGATCTGCATGCGCGGCAGGAAGCCGAGCTGGATCGACTGCTGCGTCAGCGAAAACACGCCGGAGATGATCGCCTGCGAGGCGATCACGGTCGCCACCGCCGAAAACGCGACCAGCGGATAGTGCAGGGCGTCGGGGCAGAGCTGGAAGAACGGGTTCTCGATCATCGTGGGATCGGTGATGAGCAGCGCGGCCTGGCCGAAATAGTTCAGCACCAGCGCCGGAAGGCAGATTGCGAACCAGGCAAGGCGGATCGGGAAGCGACCGAAATGCCCCATGTCGGCGTACATGGCCTCGCCGCCGGTCACCGCCAGGAAGGCCGCTCCGAGGATGGCGAAGGAGACGTGGAAATCCTGGTGGATCAGGAACTCGAAAGCATAGAGCGGGCTGAGCGCCGCCAGCACCGCCGGCGCCTTGACGATGCCGTGGATGCCGAGCGCTGCGAGCACGACGAACCAGGCCAGCATCACCGGTCCGAAGATGCGACCGATGAAGCCGGTGCCCTGTTTCTGTATCATGAACAGGCCGATCAGGATGGCGACGGTCACGGGCACCACGGCAGGCGCAAGCGAGGGGGCGTCGACCTTGAGTCCCTCGATCGCTGAGAGCACCGAGATTGCCGGCGTGATCGCACCGTCGCCATAGAGCAGCGCGGCGCCGACGAGCCCGACGACAAGCAGATGGGCGCGCCATGTCCCGGGTTTGGCGTGGCGGGCATGGAGCAGCGCCAGCAGGGCGACGATGCCGCCTTCGCCGCGGTTGTCCGCGCGCAGGATCAACAGCGCATATTTCAGCGAGATGATCAGCAGCAGCGCCCAGAGGATCAGCGAGGCAACGCCCAAGACGGCCTCGGGGGTGACCGTGGCCCCGTGCGCGGCCGCCTTGGCGGCTTCCTTCAGGGCATAGAGCGGGCTGGTCCCGATATCGCCATAGACCACCCCGAGGGCGCCCATGGTCATTGCTATCGGCAGCGGGGCGGGAGGATGGCCGGAAGCGACAGCGGGTGTACTGGACAATGGCAACCCCCCGATGGGATCGCGTCCCACGGGCCATTCCGCCGGGGCGCGAGCATCAAGCAGTCTGCGACGGGACGTCGCAAAACTCCATCGGGATTATGTGACGTGGAGCTGACAGGCCAGCCTACGGGGTCCGGTTCGCGGTCACGAGGCGCGCCTCGCGGACGTTCGCCTTGGTGCCGGCCTTGCGCAGGCACGAGGCCTCGAAATTCGGCCAGGCCTGCTGCGAGCAATCCTTGCCGATGGTGCGGATATCGAGCCGGTCGCTCTTGGCCAGCGGCTGCGGCACGCTGGCTTCCACTTTCGGGGCGAAGCCGGGCAGAAGGGTGAGGGCGGCGGCAACAGACGCAGACAGAGCGATCGCCGAGAGAGCCTTGATCATTTGACAGTCCCCTGTGATGCGGCCGCTACGCCCAGTATGCGGCCCGTCGTTCGTTGGCCGGATTAGTAACCATGGCCAGTTTCCGGACGTCTTCGCCGGCACGGGAAATGGTTTCGTGTCCGCGCCCCTTTGTTTCGTGGTCGCCCAAGGGACGAAACAAACCGGCCATTGCCGGCGCGGTCGGCGGGATATTTCGGTGGGGCTGGCTGGGGAACCCGCCCGGCTTGCCGGGCAGGGCCGGGCGGGGTAGGAGGGAGCCATGCCGCGCATTGCCTTCTATCCCGGTTCCTTCGACCCCATCACCAACGGCCATCTGGACGTGGTCCGCCACAGCGTTTCGCTGTGCGACAGGCTCGTTGTCGCGATCGGGGTCCACCCCGGCAAGAAGCCGCTGTTTTCAACCGAGGAGCGGCTGCAGATGCTCCATGACGTCTGCGGGCCGCTGGCGACCCAGGCGGGCTGCGTGCTCGAAGCGGTGACCTTCGACGATCTGGCAGTGACCGCAGCACGCAAGCACGGTGCCACCATCATGATCAGGGGTCTGCGCGACGGCACCGATCTCGATTACGAGATGCAGCTCGCCGGCATGAACGGGGCCATGGCGCCCGAGGTGCATACGGTGTTCCTGCCGGCCTCACCCATGGTTCGCCCGATCACCGCCACTTTGGTGCGCCAGATCGCCGGCATGGGCGGGGACGTCTCGGCCTTCGTCCCGCCGCAAGTTGCGGCACAGCTCAAGGCAAAATTCGCCGCGTAACGGCGCTTCCTTCTTTCTCTCTGATCCGGAGTTGTCATGATCCGAATTCTCGCAGTTCTTGCCGCGCTTCTGTTCGCGGTGCCGGCGGTGGCGCAGCAATTGCCGGCCAATCTCGACAAGGCCAACGCCATCGTCATCGACACCACCAAGGGCCGCATCGTCATCAAGCTGCGGACCGACCTCGCGCCCCAGCATGCCGAGCGCATCAAGCAGCTGGCGCGCGAGGGCTTCTACAACAACGTGCCGTTCCATCGCGTCATGGACGGCTTCATGGCGCAGACCGGCGACGGCCAGAACTTCAACGGCACCGGCGGATCGAAATATCCGAACCTGAAGCAGGAATTCTCCAAGGTGCATTTCGCGCGCGGCATCGTCGGGATGGCCCGGCGCGGCGACAGCGTCGACACCGCCAACTCGCAGTTCTTCATCATGTTCGCCGACGGCGGCAGCCTCGATAACCAGTACACCGTGATCGGCGAGGTCGTGCAGGGCATGGATGTCGTCGACAAGCTGAAGAAGGCTCCCCCCGGCTCCGCCGGCGGCGCCGTGACCGATCCCGACAAGATGGTGAAGGTGCAGGTCGCCGCCGACATCAAATAGGAGATTGCGATGGCGCGCTGTGGCAGCAAGCTCCTGCTGATTGCCGCATTGCTGCTGTTCGGCCTGTCCGGTGCGGCCGCCGAGGATGGGCAGGTCAACACCATCCAGGACATCTTCCGGCATCTGCGCACCTGCTGGAAACCGCCGCCGGTCGCCAAGGCCCGCCCACTCGACATCACCGTCGTCGTGAGCTTTAACCGGTCCGGCGACATTCTGGGCCATCCGAGGATCTCCTATGAATCCGCGGAGGCCACCGACAATGACCGGCTGCAATACCGGATCGCGGTGATGGAGGCGTTGCAACGCTGCACGCCGATGCCATTTACCGATGCAATGGCGGGCGCTGCCGCGGGACGTCCATTTGCGATCCAGTTCCGCAGCCGCAAAACGTCACCCGACAAGACTTCACCTCCAACGCAAGAGAGACGAGCATGAGCGCCACCGAAAACACCCTGATCCTCGAGACCACGCAGGGCCCGGTCACCATCGAGATGCGGCCCGATCTCGCGCCCGGCCACGTCGCGCGCATCAAGGAACTGGTTCGCGAGGGCTTCTACGACGGCATCGTGTTCCACCGCGTGATCGACGGCTTCATGGCGCAGACCGGCTGCCCGCAGGGCACCGGCACCGGCGGCTCGGGCCAGAAGCTCAAGGCCGAGTTCAACAAGGAGCCGCATGTGCGCGGCACCACCTCGATGGCGCGCGCCGCCAGCCCGGATTCCGGCGACAGCCAGTTCTTCATCTGCTTCGACGACGCCCGTTTCCTCGACAACCAGTACACGGTGTGGGGCAAGGTCACCGAGGGCATGGAGAACGTCGACAAGATCAAGCGCGGCGAGCCGGTGCAGAACCCCGATAAGATCGTCAAGGCGCGGATGGCCGCGGACGCGGCGTAAGCGCTCGACCCTCATCCTGAGGACCGCGGAACGCGCGTCTCGAAGGATGAAGGCCCCGCTGCTGCGGGTCGGCCTTCATGGTTCGAGACGGCGCTAGCGCGCCTCCTCACCATGAGGGTTTGGCTGTCGCGCCAAGCACCGACATGCGCACCGATCTTTTCGATTTCGATCTGCCCGCCGAGCGCATCGCGTTGCGCCCGGCGAGCCCGCGCGACTCCGCGAAGATGCTGGTCGTGCAGAACGGCGCGCTGCGCGACCAGACCATCGCCGACCTGCCGTCATGGCTGCAGGCAGGCGACCAACTCGTCGTCAACGACACCAAGGTGATCGCAGCGCAGCTGAAAGGCCGCCGCATCGGGCGTGAGACCGAGCCGAAGATCGAGGCGACGCTGATCAAGCGGCTCGACGGCTCGCGCTGGCAGGCGCTGGTGAAGCCAGCGAAGAAGCTCGCGGCCGGCGACCGCATCCGCTTCGGAAATGAAGGCAAGGTCTGCCTGCTCGGCCATCTCGATGCCGAGGTCGAAGCCAAGGGCTTAGAGGGCGAAGTGACACTGTCGTTCTCGTTCCACGGCCCGGCGCTGGACCAGGCCATCGCCGATCTCGGCAGCCCGCCGCTGCCGCCCTACATCGCCTCCAAGCGCACGCCCGACGATCAGGATCTCGCCGACTACCAGACCATGTTCGCGGCGAACGAAGGCGCGGTCGCGGCGCCGACCGCGGGCCTGCACTTCACCCCGGCGCTGGAGCAGGCGCTGCGTGAGCGCGGCGTCGGCGTCAACCGCGTGACGCTGCATGTCGGGGCAGGGACGTTCCTGCCGGTGAAGGTGGACGACACCGAGGGCCACAAGATGCATGCGGAGTGGGGCACGATCTCGGCCGAGACGGCGGAGCGCCTCAACAGTGCGCGAAAGAACGGCGGCCGCATCGTTGCCGTCGGCACCACGTCATTGCGCCTGCTCGAGAGCGCGGCGCGCGAGGACGGCACGATCCAGCCGTTCGCGACCGAGACCTCGATCTTCATCACGCGCGGCTATCGCTTCCGCGCGGTCGATATTTTGATGACGAATTTCCATTTGCCGAAGTCGACGCTGTTCATGCTGGTGTCGGCGTTTTCGGGACTGGAGACGATGAAGCACGCCTATGCCCACGCGATTGCGAACGGGTATCGGTTTTATTCGTATGGCGATGCGTGCTTGCTGTTTCGGGCGGACGGTTAGCGCCGGCGCGGTAGGGTGGGCAAAGCGAAGCGTGCCCACGTCTTTTTGAATAAGGGCGAGAGCGGTGGGCACGGCGCTTGCGCGCCTTTGCCCACCCTACGATACCGGTTGCTACGACATACGTTACGCCATCACCCGCTGCGGCAACAACTCCGCGATCTGCACCGCATTCAGCGCCGCGCCCTTGAGCAATTGATCCGCCGCCACGAACATCGAGATCGAATGTCCTGAGGGATCGCTCAGATCCTTGCGGATGCGGCCGACCAGGACGTCGTCCTGGCCCGAGGCGTCGATCGGCATCGGGAAGTAGTTCTTGGCGCGGTCGTCGACCACCTTCACGCCGGGCGCCTGCGCCATGATGGCGCGGACCTGGTCCTCATTGATCGGCTTCTCGCACTCGAAGGTGATGGCCTCGCAATGGGCACGCAGCACCGGCACGCGCACGCAGGTGACGCCGATGGCGATCTTCTCGTCCTCGAAGATCTTGCGGGTCTCCTTGATGACCTTGGTCTCTTCGTCGTTGTAGCCGGTGTCGGGGTCGATGGCGGTGTTGTGGTTGAAGAGGTTGAAGGCGTAGGGATGCGGCATCACCTTCGGCGTATAGACCTGCCCGTTGAGATTGGCGCGCGTGGATTCGACCAGCTCCTCCATCGCGGCGGCGCCGGCGCCGGACGCGGCCTGATAGGTCGAGATGATGACGCGCTTGATACGGTTCTTCTGATGGATCGGCCACAGCGGCACCAGCGCGGTGATGGCGGCGCAATTCGGATTGGCGATGATGCCCTTGTGGTCGCGAATGCGGTTGGAGTTGATCTCGGGGATCACCACCGGCACGTTCGGGTCCATGCGAAAGGCCGAGGAATTGTCGACCACGACCGCGCCCGACTTGACCGCGATCGGCGCGTACTTCCTGGAGATGCTGCCGCCGGCGGAGAAGAGCGCGATATCGACGCCCTCGAACGAGCGCTCATTGAGCTCTTCGATGACGACGTCCTTGCCCCGGAACGACACCGTCTTACCGGCCGAGCGGGCGCTCGCCAGCGCCTTCAGCTTGCCGACGCGAAAGCCGCGCTTGTCCATGGTGGCGATGAATTCGGCGCCCACCGCACCGGTGACGCCGACAATCGCGACGACGGGATCGTTACTCACTTTGTCCTCCATTGCGTTTGAAATTCAGACAACAAAAAAGCCCCGGACCATCATGGGCGGGGCTTCGGTAGAGCAGATTGCGTTCTAGTCGACGACTACGCGCGCACGCCTCCCCGGGCCCCTGAGGCCGTGGTGGTTTTGGTCGTGCGTTTGGTGGTCGTGAACATGGCGGCGACTTATGCGGCAGAGTCTTGCGTCCGTCAATGCCCTTTCGCCCCGGTCGGTGCCGGGGGCCGGACTCCCGCTATTTGGCGCCCGGCGGCTCGAGGGTGACCTCCTTGAGATCGTCGCCGCTGACGACGACGATCGAAAAATTGAGCCGGCCGCGCTCGCGCACCAGGCCGCCGCTGATCGCCTTGCCCGAAGCGGCGCGTTCGGCGACGCGCACGGCCTCGGCGAGGCGGTGCCTGATCGCACCGAGCGCTGCGAGGTTGTCGCGGTCCTCGTGGTCGAGCTCGGCGAGGGGAAGGGCGGCTTCGCCGCCGACCAGCTCGCCGGTCGTCGCATTGATGGTGTGGCGCCAGATCCGGTCGTTGTGCAGGGTCTTCACACGATACACCGGGACCCCCGCGGCCCCGTCGAAACTCACATCCGCCGTGGTGGCGCCGGCGTGCCGGGCTTCGGCAATCGACATCGCCTGGCTGATCGAGATCGACGAGCTGCGGAAGCGCTCGATCTCGCGGCTGATGGCCCGGCGATCGGCCTCGGCATCACCATCTGTGTCGCTGTGAAGGGCGGTCGGCGTGCCCGCGGAGACGATTGCCCGGGCCGGCGCGCCGATGAGGAGCGCGGACAGGGCGGTCGCAAGCAATCGCGAGATGTGTCGTTTGGCGTTCGTCATGCTCGAAACCCTCGGCCAGCGAGTGTGCCGGATGATCGTAAAGAATTCGCGGCCGGCCTTGGGCGTCGGCCGGCCGCGGAACGTCGTGTCCGGGCTGTACCCGGCACGGCGATCTAGCGGTACGGGCCACCTTTGGGGCTGGTGAAAAAAGCGGTCCGTATCGCTTATAACTAAACCATACCGTATCGTTTTATTTTGGTCAATCGCGCAGGCGGGTTCCGTTGCGGTAAGCGGGCAATCTCACGGAATTGTCAGCGGGTGGGGCGTCGCCGCGACGAGCCTTTGGTGGTGGCCTGGACGCGGTCGGCAGGTCCCAGCGCACCGGCAAGGAACAGCTTTATGGCCGTGCGCATGCGTTTTTCGGCGGGCTTCATCTCGAGCGCCGTTCCGAACGTCGCCAAGCGGTGGGTGTGACCGACGACCACGTCGAGAAAAACCTCGGCTGCGATGGTGGTGTCCTCGATGTCGAGCGCGCCCTGCGCTACCAGAGCGTCGAAGAAGCGCGCGGTGGCGTCGACCGCCTTGAGCCAGCCTTCCTCCTTGCCGAGTTTGGCGACATCCGGGAAGTTGATCGCCTGCGACGTCATCATGCGGCTGAACGCGACGGCATCGGGTCCGCAGGTGAATGTCAGCATTTCGCGTCCGATCTCGACCAGGCGCTGCTCGACCGAGATGTCGGAGGCGCTGGAGAGCTGCGTTTCGGCGGCGGCCGACAGCGGCGCAAGCCAGCGCGCAATCTCGCGCCTCAGCACGGCGGCAAACAGGCCGCGCTTGTCGCCATAGCGGGAATAGACGGTGGGCTTGCTGACCCGGGCCGCTTCCGCGACCGCGTCGAGCGAGGTGGCGTCGAAGCCGCGGTCCAGGAACAGGCGGGTGGCGACCTCGATCAGCCGCTGGTCGCGCTCGATGGCGGCGGTTTTCGTCGGCCGGCCGCCGCGGGATTTCGGCACCTCGCGCCGCGGCACAGCCGGTTTTGTCCTGGTCGCAGTCAATCCCATGCCCGCTGATTCCTGCGCGTTTCTGACAGTCGTTCTATATCGCGCAGGAGCCGGGGCGTCATGGCGAATTTGGCCGAATTGGCCGCATCGTCAACGGTTTCGGCAGGGCCTCGTTCCGTCTCACGGCACCGTCGAGCTCCAGGCCTGACCGGCAGCGGCCTTGTCATATCCGTATTGGTAGAGCGCCCGCATGTAGCCGGTGTCGAATCCTTCCGAGGGCGGCGCCGGGTACTCTCGCGCGATGTAGGAGAGGTGGAAGCCGAGACGGTTGCGCTTGGCGAAATCGTAAGTCGAGAAGATGATCGAACGCGTCTGCGACTGGGTGATCGCCGACAGGCTGCGCGAGGCGACGTCGATGGTGCCGTTGGAGACCAGTTCGAAATTGCGTTCGATCTTCTTGTTGACGAGGATGTAGATGTCCAGCTTGGCGCTGCCCGGCAACCGGCTGCCCTGGAACAGCAGGGCTTCCGGCAGCGTCAGCACCGGCGCGGTCACGCCGCCGTCGACATGCATCTCCTGAAACTTGCGGCCCTCGCCCTCGGCGTCGATCATGATCGGCGGAAACACCAGGGGAATGCTGGCGGAGGCCGCCATCACGTCGCGAAACAGTTTCAGCGCTTCGGGCGTTCCGACCGCGGCGATCTTGCCCATGTCCCAGATCGCGGTGCGCTGGGTGTCGAGATCGGTCGTCACCACCAGCAGCTTCCGGCCCTTGGCATTCTCGCGCGCGACTTGCGCCATGAGCTCCGGCCCGACATAGCGCGCCACCAGCTCGCGCAGCCGTGTGTTGCCGAACAGGCCGGATCCGAACAGCACGCGCATGATGCTGGGATCGTTCAACAGGCTCTCGGCGATGCCGCTGGTGTAGACCTCCTTCAGCGTGTCGTCGTACTGCGAGCCGAGAAACGCGAACGGCGCGATCAGGCCGCCGGTGCTCACGCCCGAGACGACAGAAAAGGTGGGACGGGTTCTGGTCGCGGTCCAGCCGTTGAGAACGCCGACGCCGTAGGCGCCATCGGCGCCGCCGCCGGACAGCGCCAGATAGGACCTCGTTGCGGTGCCGGTGTCCTTCTCGAAGCTGAATTTGCTGACGGGGTCGTCGGCGTAGCGCCTGAGGCCGTCGATATCGAGCACGCGCGATGTGCTGGCCTCCGCGGCCGTGTAAGGCGTACGGGGCAGGGAGGTGCAGGCGCCGAGCACCAGGCTGCACGTCAGAACCAGAAATGCGGTCAGGCGTGCGCCTGCCTGCCTTTTCCGGCCACGCGAGGGGCCGGGCATGTCAGTCGAACCTGAAGGGTAGGGCATTGTCGGTGGCTGGCGATCACGCATCTACCGCCGCCGGCACATTTGCCGCGGCATCCCGTCCAGCCCCATCGGTAAAACTACACGGTATCGTTTTGTTTAGCAAGAGCAGCGGCGCGTAACCTCTGGCTCCATTCTGTCCCAGTCTGAGGCACCGGGGGCGCCGACGGGCGGGTTGATCGGCTTGCTCCGACACGCAATAAGCACGGCCATGAATCCGGACCATGACCTTCCCAATCACTTTGAATTGCTCGGCACTGATGGTGCTGCGCGGACCGGACGCCTGACCACGCCGCATGGCGTGGTGCGCACCCCCGCCTTCATGCCGGTCGGCACCGCCGGCGCCATGAAGGGCATGCACTGGCGCGAGGTGCGCGATGCCGGCGCCGACATCGTGCTCGGCAACACCTATCATTTGATGCTGCGTCCGACTGCCGAGCGGATCGCGGCGCTCGGCGGCCTGCAGAAATTCACCGGCTGGAACGGGCCGATGCTGACGGATTCCGGCGGCTTCCAGGTGATGTCGCTGTCGGACCTGCGCAAGGTCACCGAGAACGCCGTCACCTTCCGCTCGCATATCGACGGCGCCAAGGTCGAGCTGTCGCCGGAGCGCTCGATCGAGGTGCAGCGCTTGCTCGGCTCCGACATCGCCATGCAGATGGACGAGTGCGTGCGGTTGCCGGCCGAGCGCGCCGACATCGAGCGCGCGATGCAATTGTCGCTGCGCTGGGCCGAGCGCTCGAAGCGCGCCTTCGAGAGCGCGCCCGACGGCTACATGCTGTTCGGCATCGTGCAGGGCGGCGACATCCCGCAGCTTCGTCACGCGAGCGCGCAAGGCCTCGTCGAGATCGGCTTCCATGGCTATGCGATCGGCGGCCTCGCCGTCGGCGAGCCGCAGGCGGTGATGCTGGCGATGATCGACGAGACCGCACCATTGCTGCCGAAACAGCGCCCGCGCTATCTGATGGGCGTCGGCACGCCCGACGACATCCTCGAAGCCGTCAAGCGCGGCATCGACATGTTCGATTGCGTGATGCCGACGCGCAATGGCCGGCACGGCGTCGCCTTCACGCGCTTCGGCCAGGTGAATTTGCGCAACGCGCGCCACGCCGACGATTCCCGTCCGCTCGATGAGGAGAGCTCGTGGCCGTCGGCGCGCAATTGCGCGCGCGCCTATCTGCATCATCTCGTCAAGGCGGGCGAGACGCTCGGAGCGATGCTGCTGTCCGAAATCAATATCGCTTACTACCAGTTCCTGATGCAGGGCATCAGGGAAGCGATTGCGCAGGGAAGGTTCGACGAGTTCTATCAGCGTACGCGCGCGGACTGGGCGAGGGGCGATATCGCCCCGCGCTAGATCAATGGTCCAAGCTCAATTGCACACCATCCGCTGCTTCACGGCGTGCTTGGTGACGAAGCCGTAGCCGCAATTGTCGCAGGTCCAGAGATAGCTGATCACGTGGTCGGAGACGTAGGCGGATGCTTCGGCGGCGACCATGGAGTCGGCGCAGACGGGACAGGTCGGCAGCTCGCTGCAACGCGGATCACGCCTTAGCGCTACGGTCGACATCACTTCAGCGACTGCTGACATCGTGGTGACCTCCCTGCTTCAAGACCTAAGCCTAACATAGGCCGAATCAGTTGACGAGGTCGCAACACAAATGCGTTGGTTTTCTGCAAATTAAAGCTCACGCGATTTTGCGATGCAGCGTATTTAACATGTGCGGCATTGCCGCTTGCGTGTCGCCATAAGCTGTCTCTTACTGCGCAAGAGCCGCGACAGAATTGAAAATTGTCGTCACAGGGAGTTCATCATGGACGTATCGTCCACCACGGGTGCAGCGCACCAACCCGGCCGCGGCCGAATCTATGACTCGATCGTCGATGCCTTCGGCAATACGCCGACCGTGCGGTTGCGTCGGCTACCCGGCATGCACGGCGTGAACGCGACCATTTTGGCAAAACTTGAATATTTCAATCCGGCCGCAAGCGTGAAGGATCGCATCGGAGCGGCCATGATCATCGCGATGGAGAAGGCGGGCATCGTCAAGCCGGACACCGTGCTGATCGAGCCGACCTCCGGCAATACCGGCATTGCACTCGCTTTCGTCGCGGCGTCACGCGGCTACCGGCTCAAGCTGGTGATGCCGGAATCGATGTCGATCGAGCGGCGCAAGATGCTGGCTTTTCTCGGTGCCGAGCTGGTGCTGACGCCGGCAGCGCAGGGCATGAAGGGCGCGATCGCCGCCGCCGAAGAGCTGGTGAAGACGACGCCGAACGCGGTGATGCCGCAGCAGTTCAAGAACCTCGCCAATCCCGAGGTGCACCGCCGCACCACCGCGGAGGAGATCTGGAACGACACCGGCGGCAATATCGATTTCTTCGTCGCCGGCGTCGGTACCGGCGGCACGATCACCGGCGTCGGCCAGGTGCTGAAGCCGCGCAAGGCCTCGCTGCGCGTGGTCGCGGTCGAGCCGGAAGAGAGCCCGGTGTTATCGGGCGGCCAGCACACGCCGCACAAGATCCAGGGCATCGGCGCCGGCTTCGTCCCCGACATCCTCGACCGCGCCGTGATCGACGAGGTCGTGAAGATCAACTCGACGACGGCGATCGAGACCTCGCGCGCGCTGGCGCGGCACGAGGGCATTCCGGGCGGCATCTCGTCGGGCGCCGCGATCGCCGCCGCGCTCGAGATCGGCAAGCGGCCGGAAGCGGCGGGAAAGACCATTCTGGCAATCGTGCCGTCGTTCTCCGAGCGGTATCTTTCGACAGCACTGTTTGAGGGAATCTAGGACATGGCGGATCAACCACCGAGGCGGCCGCGCACGCTTGGCGATGCCAGGACGGAGGCCGAGGCGGCGTTCAAGAAGGTGACGGCCAAGGTCGCGGTCGCGCCGCCGAAGCCGAACGTGGCGCCGGGGGTCCGGGAGCAGGTGACGCTGCGCATCGATCAGGACGTGCTGGAGTTCTTTCAGGAGGGCGGCCCCGGTTGGCAGGACCGCATCAACGAGGCGCTGCGCAAGGCCGCGGGGAAGTAAGTCCCGATCAATGCGGGTCTGGCTGGATGCTGAGATGTTCGGATAAGCCCGTCTCTAACGTCGCAATGACGGCATACGCAGCAACACCGTCATACTAACGGAAAAAGCCCGGCGCGAGCCGGGCTTTATGCTATCGATCTCGTTTTCGTATCAGCGGCGGAACATGCCGCCCATCATGCCGCCGACGACACCGCCGACGAAGGCCGCACCGGCGGCGTCGCCGGGGTTGCTGCGGTGTTGCGGAGCCGGTGCGGGCGCGCTCTGAGGGGCGCTGGCGGCGCGCCGAGCCGGCTTCTGGCTCGTGTCGCTCGCCGTCGCCGGGGCAGCCACGACCTCCGAGAGCAGGGCCTTGTGCTGGTTCTTGTTGAGGTAGCCTGATGAGGGATAGCCGCGCGCCGTCTGCCAGCGCTTGAGCACGGATCGCGTCTCGTCGTCGAACGCGCCGGTCTGCTTGGTGTCGAAGCCGAGCGCCGTAAGTCGACGTTGCACGTCGCGGCGCTTGTTCTTGTCGAGGCCGATCTGGTCCTCGGTGATTTGGGTAGCCTCATCGGTGAAGGTTGCGGGATCGATGCCGGCGTTGAGCGTGCGGGTTGCGGTCGAAGGGCCGCTCTTGATCGCGGCGAGGCGCGCCAGCGCCAGCGCCTTGAACTGACCGTTCGGATAGGCGGCGAGATAGGCGTTGAGCTCTTCCGCCTTGTTGGACTCCTTCACCGAGCGCCAGTATTCGAGCTCGACGCCGTCCGAGCCGCCGGTCGCTGCCGGCACGATGCCAGAAGCGGTCGGAGCTGCGTTGGCGACCTGCGTCGTCGGAGCCTGGTTGAGATAGACCGCGCCGGTCAGGTTGGTATGACCCCAGGGCAGTTGGCCTTTGCGGGTCTCCTCGTTGACCTGGGCGCGTACCGACGTCATTGCCTGCTGGATCTCGACGCCGGGCTTGGTGATGTTGTCGATCAGCGCGCGGGTGAAGGGGCTGTTGTTGCCCTCCTGGCCGTCGAGCGCGGTCTGGCCCGGCCCGGTGGCGAAGGCGATCAGCGTGCCTTCGCCGGACTTCATCTCGGCAAGGCCGCTCTGCACGTTGACGCTGCGGGTCGCGGAGTTCGACTTGATCTTGGCGGCGAACGGATTGTCGCGGCAGGCGTCGAGGAAGACGAGCTTGACCTTGGCGTCGCCCATGGTCTGTTCGAGCGTCAGGTCGATGTTGATGGCTGCGCCGAGCTTGACGTCCATCTCCGACTTGATGTCGGCATCGACGGGCAGGAGATAGTTGCTGCCGCTGACGGCGATGCCGTGGCCGGCGTAGTAGAACACGGCGACGTCGGAGCCCTGCGCCTTGCGGCCGAAGTCCAGCAACTTCTCGGTCATCTGGTCGCGAGTGAGGTTGGATCCTTCGATCACCTCGAAGCCGACATTGCGCAGCGTCGATGCCATCGCCTTGGCGTCGATCGGCGGGTTCGGCAATTGCGCGACGTTCTTGTAGGAGCCGTTGCCGACGACGAAAGCGACGCGGCGGTCGGCCTTCGCGGCACTGACCGACAGCGCCATGCACATCAGCGAAGCGAGGAGGGTGAGATAGCGCATCTGAAATCCCCAGAATCGAATTGCAGGCAGCAACAAATTGGCAACGAACTTACACGAAGTGCCCGACCTCGTGCCACCAAAACGGCGGTCCGGTGCGTACAACCCGCTGCTGTGTGGCCGAATGTGCACGATGGGAGTACCTCCCAACGTGATCCAAATCACACGGCCACTTTGATTTGTCGCGCGAGGCCGTGCCAGGTTCACGGAGCGCGGGCGGGAACCGCGGGCGCCGGCTTCAAATTCAGGAGATTGCCGCACAGGATCAGCGCCGCACCGAGTACGGTCCAGGCGTCGAGCCGCTCGGAGTAGAGCAGCCAGCCCGCGGTCGCGGTCAGCGGCACCCGGAGGAAGTCCATGGGAACCACGATCGTTGCGTCGGCGTATCGCAGCGCGCTGGCAAGGCAATAGTGCGAGAAAGTGCCGCAGACACCGATGACAACCAGCCAGCCCCAGAGATAAGCCGACGGCCAGGTCCAGACGAAGAGCGTCGGCAGCAGGCCCACGACCATCTGCACAACGATCATCCAGAACAGGATCGACAGCGCGCTTTCGGTCCGGGTCAAGGACTTTGCCAGAATCATGGAAATGCTGAAGCCGATCGCGGCGCCAAGCGCGATCAGTTGGCCCGGATTGATCTCGCTGGTGGCAGGTCGCACGATCATGACGACGCCGACGATGCCGAGCACGACCGCGGCGATCTTCCAGACCGTCATGCGCTCGGAGAGGAACGTCGCAGCCAGCACGGCGGTCCAGATCGGCATGGTGAACTCGATCGCCACCACTTGGCCGATTCCGATCAGCGTCAGTGCGTAGAACCAGCCGAGTTGCGCGAAATAATGCACCCCGTTGCGAGCAAGATGTTGCGGCAGGCGTCTGGTCGCGACCGCCTTGAAGCCGTCCGCGCGGTAGATGAATGGCAGGAGCAGCGTGAAACCGATCACCGAACGCACTTCCATGATCTGGAAGACGTTGAGCTCACGCGTGGTCTCGCGCCCGGCAACGGCCATGACGAGCATCAGCGACAGCCAGCCGGCCATCCACAAGGCAGCCATCGTTTTGGACGGGGTCGCGCTCATCGAGGCGGGTGCAGGGGAATGAGAAGGGACGGGAATGTGAAAGGACGGCCGGTATCGGCGACATCGCCGCCGTTTGCAACGGCAAATCTGCGGATGCAGCGATGCAGGGCGACGTGCTAAGGCATCAACGAACAACGACAAAAAACGGGAGAACTTCGCTCATGCAGATCCTGCAGCCGGCCGAATGGAAAAAACCGCGCGGCTTCTCTCACGGCGTTGTGGCGGAAGGTCCTGGCCGCTGGGTGGTTCTGGCCGGCCAGACCGGCGGCGACGAGGCCGGCAATTACGCCCCCGACATGGCGGCGCAGGTCGGAACCGCGCTGAAGCGGATCATCAAGCTCCTCGGCGAGGCCGGCGCCGGTCCCGAGCACATCGTCCGCCTGACCTGGTACCTGACCAGCCGCAGCGAATATGAGGCGGCCGGTGCCGGCATCGGCGCCGCCTGGAAGGAAACGCTCGGACGCAATTTCCCGCCGTCGACGCTGCTCTATATTGGCGGTCTCGTAGACGAGCGGGCCAAGGTCGAGATCGAGGTCACGGCGTTCGTGCCGGTCGCATAAAAAAATCGATCCGGCGCGGGCGCCGGATCGATTGTAAATTGCCTGTGTCGGCTTAGCGCGACAGCGATATGTTGGCGCCGCGGAACTGGCTGTCTGCGCGCATTGTGACAGTCTGCTTGTTGCCGCTCGTCTTCAGCGCGATGTTGGCGTTGAAGCCGGCTGCCGAGGCGACCACGTCGAAGCTCCCGCCGCCGCCACGGCCCTGGAGCGAGCCGGAGATATTGCGGCTGGCCTCGGACCAACTGCCGGTGATGGCGCTGCCCTCGGCCTTGACGTTGGCCCCGAGGTTGAACTTGTAGGCATCGCTGGCACAGGTCAGCGACATCTCCAGGGTCGGGCCGATCGGGGCATATTTGGCCCGGCAGCGGATCCGCTCGGTCGAGCCGTCATCCAGCGTCACGACACCGCCGCCGCTCCAGTTGCCTGCCATCGGGGCAAACGGGCCGGACTGGGCCTTGCTTTCGGAGTTGACGATCCCTGCCGCAAACAAAACGGCGGCCGTGATCAGCAGCCGCCGGTTCCGGGCGCGAGCCTCGATTAGTTTATTGGCGCGATGCTTCCCACCGCCCGCTGCACGGTATGCCTGCAGATGCTCCATTCCACTTCCCCGATCCGGCGTTGCCGTTGAGTTGACCGTTAGCATATGCACCATTGATCGAAACTTTCACAAGTCCCGCGCTACCGATGGTGCCGGAAACGTTAGCGCCGGGCGCGGTGATCCTGCCGTCGGCAACCGTCAGCATGGAGCTTGCAGTCGGCTCGCAGGTGCCACTCTTGGTGACGATGACGACCTGCCAGTTGCCGTCGTAGGGGCTCTGGGCGAGGGCGGGAGCGGCGAGGGTGCCGGTCAAAACTGAAGCGGCACAGAACGCCGCGATGCGACCAAAACGCATGAATTCCGTCCTTGAATTTGTCTGATATGCTGACGCTTATTCGGACGAAATGTGACGGAAATTTGTTGCAACGCAAATCGAAATTTGTTCCTTTGCAAACAATGGTTTATTTGCGTTCCGGGGTCCAATTTTCGAAGTGGAATCAAGGCCGCCACACATTAAGGGTAAACGTCAGGACAGACTCGGTGCGGACGTCGCGAACTGCTCGTCCTGAGCCTTGGACGGAAGCGCCTTGTGGACCTTGGCATAATCGACCACGTCGGCTAGCAATTTGAGGCCGAGCGGAGCGAGCGCGCGCTCCCAGAGCTCGCGGGCGGTTTCGCCTTTCCTGACGAAGCACCAGTCCTGTGCGGCGATGGCGCCGGCGTCCATGCGGTCGGCGAGATGATAGATCGTGCCGCCGGCGATCGGATCGCCTTCCTTGATCGTCCATTCCACGGCGGCCTTGCCGCGGTGGCGTGGCAGCAGCGAGGGGTGATAGCCGATCCCGCCCAGCTTGGCGGCCGCAAGCGCGTCCTTGCCGATCCGGGCGTGGCTGTGCGCCGTGATGATCAGATCGGTATCGGGAGCAATTTCGGAGGCCACCACCAGCTTCGGATTGGCCTGGACCACCACCTCGATGCCGGCCGCCTTGGCGGTCGAGGCAAGGCGATCCTCGGCGTCGGCGACGACGACTCGGACGATCGAGACGCCGTGCTCCCGGAGCATGTTCAGGGTGGTCACGCCGAAATGGCGGGAGCCGACGAGGGTAATGCGCATGGGTGTCCGATCCGGTCTCGCAACTGCGTCATCCCCCGATAACACGTCCGGACGCCCTGTCACCCCCCGCGCGGGGTTTGCCCCGGTTATCAACAATGTGCCGGCGCGGACGCGATGAATTCCGCGATTGCGCAGGCGGCCGTTCCGGTGCTGCATACGTGTATTGGACGGCTCGGGAGCGAATGCATGCGAGGCGCCGGCTTGTCGTTTTCGCGACGCTGATTGTGGGCTCTCCGGCCCAAGTCGGCGGGCCATACCCCGCTGTGCCGTCCGAGACCGGGGTCGCGCCGTTCGTGGGGCCGAGCTGGGACGCCTTTCGTTGCGTCGGAGAGCCGGTCACCAATTTCTATCACGGTGCCTATTACGGCGAGGAGCCGCCGGCGCTCTCTCGTGGCTACGCTTACCGGCCGTACTGACATCCGCGCACCTATTTCTGCGTCACGGACTGAAGCGAGAGGGATCAAGATGGATCGTCACCCCGCGTCAGGTGTTGTGATCACGAGCTTTGAAAGCCGCTGCGCCCTTATCCGGAACCATGCTTTGGCGTTGCCGCGCGGCCACGGTGGGGCGGCAAGGGGCCGATAAGTCGGTTCCTGTGTTTCTTTTTTAACAGAGGTGAGCCGGACCGGCTGATAAGAGTGCGCCTACCGGGGCTGGCGACATTTCAACCCGCATCCGTTTTTAACCCGGCTTGGGCCGCTGGCGCATTCGTCAGCGGCCTTTTCAATGCCGCGCATCACGACTCCATCCGGCGGTAACACGATCTCAACCAGCTTGGCGTATCGACTAAACCGTCGCGGATTTGTATTGCGTACCGCGACACCGAAATTGCCTCGCCGGCCTTTGTGCGCCGCGCGGGCCATTTCGCCGGGACAGATTTCATGCCGAGCGCCATTGAGCAGATCGTCGACAGCTATGTGCGGCTGAAGAACCGGCGCGGGCTCGACGAGCTGATGATGCACAGGCAACGGCTCGCGGTCGATCTGAAGAGCAGGTCCGGCGGCTATGATTTCAGCCTGCCGATCGGCCAGATCGACGAGGAGATCGCGATCATCGAGGCCGGTCTCAGCCGGCTCAAGGCCGAAAATTCCAAAACCTCTAGCGGCGGGAGCGAGGCGAACTCTCGCGAGGACTGGTGACGACGCATCGTCGCAGTCCGGGACCGGTTCATGCATGGTTCAGGCCGGCCATGTCTCAATCCCCGGGTTGTTTCGTGGGACACGAATCCTGCTAGGCTTGTCCCCGTGATCTGGAGGAGATGTCATGATCGAGCTTGCGTTGGCCGGCCTGTTGGCAATTGCAACCGTGCCCGCGGCATCGCCGGCACCCATGGTGGAGCAAGTTCAGTTCAGGGCTGCTCCGGGCGGACGATGCCCGGACGGCTATGATTTCAACCACTCGAACGGCCGCTGCTATCCCAACGGCTATCATGCGCCGGGCGTCTACACGCGGAATCCCGGGCCGCACGAATACTATGGAAACTATGGGGGCAATGGAGGCTATGGAGGCTATGGACGACGCGGCGGGCTCTGCCCGGACGGCTTCGCGTACAATTACGCGGACGGTCAATGCTACCGCAACGGCCGCCAACCGCCTGGACTGTACGGGCGATAATTGATCGCCGTGCTGAGGGCGGGCGCGCTCAGTCGCGCCGGCCGCCGTCGATCACCGTAAACAGCGGCCGCGACGAAGTCGGCTCGACCAGCAATTCCTCCACCAGCGCGGTGGCTGCATCGACATATTTGCGTGTCGGCTTGTCCAGGGGGCGCTTGGCCTCGTCGTCGAGCGCGATCTTTGCGGCTTCGACCAGCTTGCGCATGCGCGCCGCGTGGTCGTCGCCCGCCGTCAGAGTGGCGCGCGCCAGCGAACGCAGCACGAACAGCTCGCCCTCGAGGCGGAGCAGGCGGTCGTTGAGCCTGGTAAGGACGGCGTTGAGGTCGGCCATGTCTGCTGTTCGGCGCGGAGGATCCGTCCTGATCTAGCGGCGATCGGTGAACGGAGTCCAAACGGCATTGACGCAATTGGGGTGATCTGCCGTCACGCCGCGGTCCGCGCCAGATAGTCGCGCGCGAAGGCGAGATACCAGTCGAGGCAGGCGGGGTTGGCCATCGCTTCCTTGTTGATGACCTTCTCGACGGGATGGCCGAGCAGAAGCTTCTTGATCGGCAATTCCTGCTTCTTGCCGGAGAGCGTGCGCGGGATCTCGGCGACGGCAAATATCTCGTTCGGCAGGAATCGGCGGGAGAGGCCGGTCTCGATCGCCTTGTTGATCCTGGCCTGCATCGCGGCGTCGAGTGCGACGCCGTCGCGCAGCACCACGAACAAGGGCATGTAGCTGTCGCGGCCGAGATATTCGAGGTCGACGACCAGGCTGTCGAGCACCTCAGGCAGCGCCTCGATCGCGGAATAGAGCTCGCTGGTGCCCATGCGCAGGCCATGGCGGTTGATGGTGGCATCGCTGCGGCCATAGATGATGCAGGAACCATCAAGGTTGACCTTGAGCCAGTCGCCGTGCCGCCACACCGGTCCGCGGCCGCTGCCGTCGAAATTGTCCGGATAGGTCTCGAAATAGCTGGCGCGATAGCGTGCGCCGTCCTTGTCGTTCCAGAAATACAGCGGCATCGACGGCATCGGCTCGGTGCAGACGAGCTCGCCGACCTCGTCCGTGACGGCGCGGCCCTGTTCGCTGAAGGCTTCGACGGACGCGCCCAGCAGGCGGCACTGCATCGCGCCGGGCGTTTGCGGCAGTTCGCGATTGCCGCCGATGAAGGCGCCCGCGAAATCGGTGCCGCCGGAGATATTCGCCCACCAGATGTCGGCTTGCGCCTTGCTGCCATTGGTCTTCGACAGCGCTGCAAAGCGGTCGTTGAACCAGGCTTGCGTGTCGGCGCTGAGCGGCGAGCCAGTCGAGCCGAGGCAGCGCAGTCGCGACAGATCGCCGGCGGCGGCAAGATCGACCTCGGCCTTGGCGCAGTTGGCGAAGAACGCCGCACCCGCGCCGAAGAAGGTCGCCTTCGACTGCGCGACGAAGCGCCACAACGTGGTCCAGTCCGGTTTGTCCTTTGCGCCGCCGGGGCTGCCGTCGAAGATGCAGCAGGTGGTGCCGCTGAGCAGGCCGCCGACCTGTGAGTTCCACATGATCCAGCCGGTCGACGAGTACCAGTGATAGCGCTCGCCGAACGAATTCGGGTGATAGGAGCAGCCGATGTCGTTGTGCAGGCCGAGCAGCGCCAGCACCACGATGACGATGCCGCCATGGCCGTGCACGATCGGTTTCGGCAGGCCGGTGGTGCCGCTGGAATAGACGATCCAGAGCGGATGATCGAACGGCAGCCACATCGGCTCGAACGCATCGATCGCAGTGCTCGTCCTTGCGAGGATGTCGGAAAGCAGAGCCTCCGGTGCGGCAGGCGCAACGGTCTCGCTGTGCAGGATCACATGCTCGACACTGGGCAGCGCACGCCGCAGCTCGGCAAAGACATCGCGCCGGTCGTGCCGCCGGCCGGCATAGGTGACAGCGTCGCAGGCGATCAGCACTTTGGGCTCGATCTGCTTGAAGCGGTCGATCACGGCGGGCGCGGCCATGTCGGGCGCGCAGACACTCCAGACCGCACCGAGGCTGGCGGTTGCGAGAAACGCGATGATGGTCTCGGGGATATTGGGCAAATAGGCGGCGACGCGGTCGCCGGGCTTGATGCCCTGGTCCTTCAGGTGCAGCGCGAGTGCGGCCGCCTTGCGCCGCAATTCCGGCCAACTCGTCTCCGTCAGCCTGCCGTCTTCACCGGCGCTGACGATGGCGGGCAGGCCGGCGGCATCAGCCGCCGCGACATGCCGGAACACCTGCCGGGCATAGTTGACCTGCGCGCCAGGAAACCAGACCGCGCCCGGCATCCTGCGCTCAGCGAGCACGGCCGCGAACGGCGTCGGTGATTGCAGATCGTAATAGTCCCAGATGCTGCGCCAGAAGCCGTCGGGATCGCGCACCGACCATCGCCGCATGTCCTCGTAATCAGCAAAAGTGAGGCCGCGCTGCTCGGCGAGCCAGTTGCGGTAGAGGGAGATCTGGGGAACGAAGGGAGCGGACATTGGCCATCGGCTTCAGTTGCGGGGCGGAGAGTCTAACTGATGCCGCAGAGGAGCAGAAGCCACAGTTCACGCAGGCTGCAATGACGCGGCGGAGGCGTCGTGCCTCAGCCTACCATTCGACGTCGGCCCAGCGCCTGCCGAACACGGGCGGCCTCGTCTTGACGGCCTGCCAGCCGAAGAAATGATGCTTGCCGGACCAGGCGTGCACCATGCCGCTGCAGATGCTGCATTTGAAGCTGCCTGTGTGGGCCTCGCTGTGCTCTTCCCTGGTCGCGGTGTAGTTCATGCCGCAACCTGCACAGGTGAATTCTTCGATCGTCCAGATGCTGTTGGCCATTTGCACGGAATGGTTTTTGTTGACCTCGACCCACGGTAGTCACCGGCGTTTGCAGTGGCGTAAATCGGCGCGGGGAAATCCGGTTAACGGGCGTTAGCCAAGCCCGGCCGCCGCTATCGCGGGTCATGCGAGATCAGCGCGGCTTCGCAGCCGGATCAGCTGCCGCGTCGCATGTCCCGGTCGATGCGCATTTGCACCCGCCTGACCGCGAGCAGCCGCAGCCTGCCTTGCACCCGTCCGGAGCGGACCCTGCCGCCGATCGCATAGGCAAAGTGCCAATAGCCCGGCGCGGCATTCGGCCTCAGGGAATAGTGGATGCCGCGGTGTATTCCCGCGATTGCATCGGACTTTCCGGGCGGGCGTGTCATCGTCTTTCGAATGCGGAATGGTCCTACGTGTTCCTAATCCTGGGTAAAGGGCGGTTCCGCTCGTCTTGACGCCGGGTGCGTTGCTGGCAATAACGGCCAGGCCTCGCAAGCACCGGGGGTTGCGTTCATGTTGCAGGGAAGGCCGTGCCCGTGAAAAGTCTCCGTCAGCTGCTGACGGGAGAGGACGTCATCCAGCTCGTGATCCGGCTCGGCCTGCTCGCCCTGCTGATCATCTGGACCTTCCTGATCATCCGCCCGTTCGTGCCGATCCTGGCCTGGAGCGGCGTGCTCGCGGTCGCGTTCTATCCGGCCTTCGGCTGGGTCGCCAAAATCCTGGGCGGTCGGCCCAAGACCGCAGCGGTGATCCTGACCCTGATCACGCTCGGCATCGTCATCGGCCCGGCGACATGGCTCGGCATCAGCGCGGTGGACGGCGTGCGCGAGCTGGCGCATCAACTCGGGACCGGCGATCTGGCGCTCCAGGCCGCGCCCGAGCAGCTCAAATCGTGGCCGCTGGTCGGCCCCTTGCTCTACGAGCTCTGGGACCAGGCCTACACCAACGTCCGCGCGGTCGTACGCGAGGTGGCGCCGTATCTGCAGCCGCTGGCGGGGCCACTGCTTTCGCTCGCGGGCGATGCCGGCGTCGGCACGCTCCAGTTCCTGGTCTCGGTGTTCGTGGCCGGCTTCCTGTTTCCACATGGGCCGCGGCTGGTCGCGGCCAGCCGCGGTTTCCTGTTTCGCATCGTGCCCGAGCAGACCGAGCATTTCCTGTCGCTCGCGGGTGCGACCATCCGCGCCGTGGCGCAGGGCGTGATCGGCGTCGCGATCGTGCAGGCGCTGCTGGCCGGCATTGGTTTCAAGCTCGCGGCGGTGCCGAGCGCCGGCCTTCTCGCCTTCATCGTGCTGCTGCTCTCGATCGTGCAGATCGGCGCTTTCCTCGTGCTGCTGCCTGTCATCATCTGGATCTGGACCGCCAAGGACGTCACCACGGCGCTGCTCCTCACCGTGTTTCTCGTCCTCGTCGGCTTCCTCGACACCATGTTGAAGCCGCTCGTGATGGGGCGCGGCCTGACCACGCCGACCATCGTGATCTTCGTCGGCGTGATCGGCGGCACGTTGGCCCACGGCATCGTCGGCCTGTTCATCGGACCGATCATCTTGTCGGTGGCTTGGGAGATGATGATGGCCTGGATCAGGACGGAGGACGGGGTGGGGGCGAGCGAGGCCTGATCGCGTTGCGAGCGGCACGATCTCTCCGCCGGGTCGGGCCACCACTCGACGGCTCGCATCTGTGATCAAAACGCGCCGGGAACTTGTCTGTTCGACTAGACAAGTTACGATTGGGACGATTCTGGTTTCAATGACGGCAGCAATGGCAAAGTCTTCCAAACTGGTTGCCGCCCGGCGCGGCAAGGTATTGTTGGTCAGACGGCGGTCGGACGGCCTGTGGATGTTCCCTGGCGGCCGCAAGCGCGCGCGCGAGTCCGACAAGGACTGCCTGCGGCGGGAGATCAGGGAGGAACTGCCCAAGCTGAAGCTCGGCAGGATCAGCCTCTGGAAGGAAGTGACGGCGAGGAACAAGCGCTCCGGCCGCAAGATGAGCGATGCGATCTTCATTGCCAAGACGGCCAAAGGCAGGCTGGCGATCGGCGACAAGAAGGAGATCGACCGCGCCGCCTGGCAGAAGCCGCGCGGCCTCCGCCTGACCCCGACCTCGCGCTATATTCGCGATCGCCTGTTCCCGAGGAAGCAGAGGCGAAGGTGAGCTAGTCCTCGCGTCCGACCGACCGCGTCCGTCCGGCGAACCTCCGCGACTGCATCCCCTGCGGTTCGGGCGCAGCACGCTTCGCGGCCTCGGCTTCCCGCATCTGCTTGCGGACGTTGCGCGCATCGCGCATCGCGCGCTTGACGAAGGGATGTTGGGAATCTTCGGCGAAGAACAGCACGACTTCGCAGCTCGGACATTGCCTGGAATAGCCGTCCTGCAACCGCCCGGCGCGATCGCGGAACACGCCCTTGCACCGCGTGCACTGAATCTGGACCGAACTCATGCGCGGACAACAATGTCTTTGGAAAATGGATCGTCAGATGATCCCAAATGTCTGAAGAAAGCTTGAATGTCTTCGCGCGGACAAGCGCCATCGGCCAGTCACAGCCGGCGGAAGAGGCCGGATGGAACTGCCGGTCAGCCGCTACTGCTTGGCTGCCAGCGTGGCCAGGCACTGGTTGAGAAAGGCGGTGCGATCCCTGGGCAGCACCTTCTCGAGATCCGCCTTCAGTGCGCATTCGCGCTGGCGCAACTGCTCGGCCCGGCGCTTCTCGGCCGCCTCGCGATATTCCGGCGCAACCTTGTTGGGATCGACCAGCGGCTGTGAGCGGGCGGGCGCCGTTGCAAGCAGTGCAATGGCAGCGATGAAAATGATTGGTTTCAAATGAGCCTCCGTCAAAGCAGGCACCCTAGCGCGTGGCGCGTGTGCGCTCAAATCGAAGAATGCGGTACCCTGTTCCGGCGTGAATGGACCGGCGAACCTTGGAACGACTGCCCCGAAAGCCCCGCCGTGAGAAAACCTTTCCCCCACAAAGGTCGGTGACCTCAGGGCCCTGCGCCGAGGTCGTTTGTTTGCTGCAACGTGTGAACCAGTTCACAAGCGCGAGCTGAAATCGCTGCTATGAAGGCGTCATTGCTTGACCAGTTCATTTTGATCGAAACGCCCCAGCGTGGCTCCAAGCGCTGGGGTTTTTCGTTTCTCTCCGTGCACAGAATGTTTACAATCGCGCCAAGCGTCGCATCGACAGACGCAGATCTCGCGCCGAGCTAGTTCCGGCCAGAGCTCGATCAACAGAAAAATTGTCGGGATCGCGGCGCCGCGCCGAACGTTGCCACCAGGCGTGCGTTCACCGGGCAAATCCCATATGCATGGCGAGAAGTCGCCGAATCGAGAATGAGGGCGGCTGGCGTTCAGTTGACGACGGTTTACGAGCAGAAACGGATTCAAGTGAGGCTTACCAAGAAGGCGCGAGCGGCCAAGACGCCGCCGAAGAAGACGTCAGCAAAGAAGACGCCGCCGAAGAAGGCGTCGCCGACCAGGACGTCGCCCCGCAAGGCGCTGCCAGGGAAGAGCAGAGAGGCCCAGCGCGCCGCGATCTCCTCTTCGTCGCCGCTCGGCCTGCTGGCGCTGCACCTGCTCGTCCAATGGAAACAGTCCGGACCGAGCGGCATCGTTTTTCTCGCCGAGAACGAGAACAGGGCCGAGCGGCTCGGCAGCGTCATTCACGCGCTCGACCCCTCCTGCGAGGTGCTGGTGTTTCCGCGCCTGAACACCTTGCCGTTCGATCAGCTCGAGCCATCGCACGAGCTTGCGGGACGGAGAGCCTCCGTCCTGAGGCGCATCGCGAAATCCAAGAAGCCGCTCTTTCTCGTCGCAACGGCGGAAGCCGTGATGGAGCGACTGCCGCCACCGGCGAGCCTGTCGCGCCTGAGCTTGAGCCTGAAGGTCGGTGGCGCCTTCTCGGAGCAGGATCTGGAGACGCGCCTCGAAGCGCTCGGATACGATCTCGATGACGAGCCGGACTATCCGGGCGGGGCGCTGTTCCACGGCCAGACCTTCGAGATATTTCCAGCCGGCGCGCTCGGGCCGTTCCGGATCGAGCATTCGGATCGCGCGATCAAGCGGATCGTGGCATTCGATCCGAACGAGCACAGGATCATCTTCGAGACCAGGGAGCTGGTCGTCGATCCCATGTCGGAGCGGCTCGGCCTTGCCGGCAAAGGCGGCAAGCGCGCCAGCCTGTTCGACTATTGCGGACGCGCCAAATGGATCGCCGATGCGGGCGTGCCGGCACATGTCGACGGCTGGTTCGATACGATCGAGGAGGCCGCGCCGCGCGCGGAGCGTGAGCGCGAATATCTCGGACGGCGCGACTGGAAGCAGCTCTGCCGGGGCATGAAGGTGTTGCCGCGCGCTTCGTCCTTCCAGACCATCCCCGAATTTTCGAAGCTGACCTCCACGAGGAAGGCGTTGCGGGCTTTCGTCGAAGACACGCGGCGGGCCGGATCGCGGCTGATCCTCGTCGCAGCGCATGAGGACGATCTGCGCGTGATGGAGCGGATGAGCGGCCTCAAGGCGCAGCGATGCGAAGATTGGGACGAGGCTGTGCGCGGGCGGGCCGGCGAGGCCGCGCTGCTGGCCGATCTCGATGCCGGCTTCGTCGTGCCGGGGAAAAAGCCCCTCGTCGTCGTGACCGCCTCCGACGTGCTCGGCAGCCGCGCGCATCATCCGCAGCCGATGGCGCGGGCCTGGAGCGCGGCCTTCGACCATGCCGATGTGCCCGAGCAGGGCACCGTGGTCATCCATCTCCAGCGCGGCCTCGGCGTGCTCGACGGCCTGCAGACCGTGAACACCGGCGGCGGCGCAATGCGGGAGATGATCCGCCTGAAGTTCGCCGGCGACAACGCGGTGCTGGTGCCGCCGCCCGATCTGGCGCTGATGTGGCCTTACGCGGCCGAGCTCGGCAAGCTCTCGCTCGACAAGGCAGACGGCAGCACATGGTGGGCGCGCCGCGGCGAGGCGGAGCGCGAAATCCAGGTGGCAGGCAAGGCGCTCGCCAAGCACATCAGCCAGCGCCGCAAGCGGCGCGGCGACAAGCTGGTTCCGCCGGGATCGACCTATGAGAAGTTCGTCGCGCGTTTCCCCTACTTCACGACGATCGACCAGGCCAAGGCGATCGACGACGTGCTGGACGATCTTGCGTCCGGTCACCCGATGGACCGGGTGATCTGCGGCGACGTCGGCTTCGGCAAGACCGAGGTGGCGCTGCGGGCGGCAGCGGCCGTCGTGCTGTCGGGCAAGCAGGTGGCGATCGCGGTGCCGACG
Organism: Bradyrhizobium sp. MOS003; assembly: GCF_003020125.1. GTDB lineage: Bacteria > Pseudomonadota > Alphaproteobacteria > Rhizobiales > Xanthobacteraceae > Bradyrhizobium. The sequence continues at coordinate 84,723 of NZ_PYFW01000004.1, forward strand.
ACGGTGCTGGCGCGGCAGCATGTGGCGACGTTCCAGAAGCGCTTTGCGCCGTTCGGCATCGAGGTCGGCAATTTGTCGCGGGCGACCTCGGGTGCGGCGCTGCGCGAGACCAGGGAGGGACTGCGCAGCGGCCGGATCAAGGTCGTGATCGGCACGCAGGCGCTCACCGGCAAGGACGTGAGGTTCGACGATCTCGGCCTCGTCATCATTGACGAGGAGCAGCATTTTGGCGCCGCCGAGAAGGCCAAGCTGTCCGGCCTCGCCAAGAACGTCCATGTGCTGATGATGAGCGCGACGCCCATCCCGCGCACGCTTGCCGCGGGCCTGGCCGGCTTCCGCGACCTCAGCGTGATCGCCTCGCCGCCGGTGCACCGGCTGCCGGTCGCGACCCGGATCGCGCCACTGTCGGATGCGGCGATCGCGACGGCTCTGCTGCGCGAGCAGCGCCGCCACGGCCAGAGTTTCCTGATCTGCCCGCGCATCCAGGATCTCGATCCGATGCTGGCGCGGGTGCAGGCGGTGGCGCCGGACCTGCGCATCGTCTGCCTGCACGGCCGACTGGCGGCCGACGAGATCGACGATCGCATGATGAGCTTCGTCGAGGGCAGGGCCGACGTGCTGCTCGCAACCAACATCGTCGAGAGCGGCCTCGACATTCCCCGCGCCAACACCATCGTGGTGTGCTGGCCGGAGAAGTTCGGCCTCGCCCAGCTGCATCAATTGCGCGGGCGCGTCGGCCGTGGCGGCATCCGCGCCTTCGCCCATCTGTTGACCGAGACGGCGTCCGGACAATCCGAGAAGCGGTTGGCCGTGCTCGAGGAGTTCAGCAAGCCCGGCGCCGGCTTTGCCATCAGCGAGCGCGACCTCGATCTGCGAGGCGCGGGCGACCTGTTCTCCGAGGAGCAATCCGGGCATGTCCAGGTGTTCGGGCCCGTGCTCTACAGCCACCTCCTGAAGATGGCCTCGGAGAAGCTCGACGAGGGGCAGGCCGTGTGGGTGCCTGACCTGAACCTGCCGGTCGCTGACATGCTGCCCGAGACCTACGTGCAGTCCGAGCCGGTGCGCCTCGAACTCTATGCGCGCGCCGCAAGATGCAAGGATGAGGATGATCTCGAAGATCTCGAGGAAGAAACCGCACGCCGCTTCGGCCCGCTGCCGAGGGGCGCGCTCGATTTCTTCGCCGCAGCCCGGATCAGGCTCGAATGCAAACGCAGAGGCATCGTCCGCCTCGATGTCGGGCCCGAGGCGGCAGCCGCAACCTTCCTGCCCGGGCGCCTGCGGAAGTCGCGGGGCAAATCGTTGCAGCGCGATGGCGACCGCGTGGTCCATCACGCCAAGATGCAGGACGCGCCGTTCGATCGGGTGGAGGAATTGTTCGAGCTGCTGGACGAGGGGTAGGGACAGCAAAAAACGCGAAAACAACCCCATGCACAGTAGCTAAGTGCTGCTGGCGCAAGGCTTTTTGAATCGGGGTTGAGAGGCGCGCTTGCTCCGTCGGGCAAAACAGCATTTGTCTGCGTGGCGCCTTCGCTGCTCGCATGATCTCCGTATTCGGCCGGGGTCGGCGGGCCAGGCCGCTAACGTGGAATTAATCCGAAATGCTCACAATTTTAGACAGTTGTGTAAGGGTGCTGCGTACAAGGGGTCGTCGCGAGGGCGGTTCAGGGGCGGCTTCCTGTTGCTCGCTCACTGGGGTCAATGCAGATGACCGCGACTTTCGAAACGCAAAGCTTCGCCGAAGAGCTCGACGCCGCAGCCCTTGCGGCTGCCGCATCAGCGGACGAACCTGAAATCTCCGAAGCTCCGGCCCTGCTCAAGCGGTCCAGCCGGAAATCGGTCCTGGCCCTGGCGGTGTGTGCCCTCGCCATCAACGGCGCAGCGGCCATCTACACCTCGCCGACCGATTTTCGGTCGCTGACCGTCGCCAGTCTGGCTGAACTGCTGCCGCGCCTGGAGGCGTCCGTGCCGAAGCCGGATCCCGTGGTCGCGGCCTTGAAGGACATTCAAGCGGCCCAGCAGCAACACACCGTGTTGCTACAACAGAACAATCAGGTATCGGATCAGAACTCGGTCTTGCTGCAGCAGGATTCAATGGTGCTGCTGTCGCTGCGGCAGAGCATCACGGAGGAGCGGGTCGACGTGAGGAAGATCTCCTCGCAATTGTCCGCGCTGATGGCGAAGATCGACAACCTGCAAAACACGGTGACGTCGGACGTCACCTCGTCCGTCCGGCGCGCGCATGCGCGCTACGGACTGCCCGCCGCGATGCGCAAGCGGATGGCAAGGGAGGTTCGGGACGTTCGGGACGTTCGGGAAATTCGGGAAGTAAAGCCCTTGGGTCCCGTTTCGGTCGGAGGCGCGCCGCTGACGGTGCCGGCTGCGACGGGGGCTCCCGAAAGCTGACGAGAGTTTCCTGATCGAGAGAGGCCGACCCCGGTTGCCCGGGAGGCCTGACAGCCCGTCACTTCGCGGCGTGGTCGATCTTGTGCTGCAGATGCCCGGTGTCATGATCGCGGCGCAACTGGCTCAGCGACGTCTCGTTCAGCTGAACCAGAACCTCGCTCAGTTGCGTCGTATCGGGATAGCCGGCCGCAAAGCCCTTCCCGTAAATCTTGCGCAACGTGCCGACCAGCGTGTTGCCGTGCTTCTTGCTGATCGCGGCATCCTTGTCGCGGTGGCGGCCATCCAGGCCCGGTTCCTTCATGGTTCGCTCCCTGTGCGGCGTCTCGAGCGCCTCGCGCGAGCCTGCTCCCAAACGAGTTGACTGGCAATGGCATCGCGCGCGGCAGTTGAGGGCTGCCTGCACCAGCGCAGCTGCGCGGCGCTTCTCTCCGGCTTGTGAAGCCGCGCTCGGTTGTGACGAGCCGACCGGCGCATCAGATGACAGCGGGCGATTGCTCGATTGGAGTTGCTGCGATGCGGTCTGTGTTCGCCATGGGTCTGTTGCTGGTGCTGTGCAGCTCCGCAAGCGCTGCAAATGTGCATCACGCCCGCGCGCGCCATCCCGCGGTGGATCGGCCCCACGCGAATGAAGCCCCGCCGGCGCGCTTTGCCGTCCCCGGCTGGAGCGACGAGGCAACGGCGCGCTGGCTGAACAACGCCTCGTCAAACGTCGGCCGAGGCGGATAGCCGCGCTGATGATGGCTCGAATGGCGAGGCGGCTAGGCGGCCTGTTCTTCGAACGACGTGTAGACCCGGCCGGCGGGATCGACGACCTGAACGTCCCTGCAGCCGTCCCGGACAAGCTCTCTGGCTTTCTTGAGGGCGGCTTCGAGTGACAGCCGCTTGAGACTGACGACGCCCGCCGTGTCGAAACCGTTGATTTCAAACATGCAGTTCCCTCCGGTTTTGGTGAATCCTACACGTTTCCGGCGGGTTGTCAGCGGTTTTTGGGAAGGTATTTGGAATGGCTGCGGATGCCCAGCACTAGCACTCCCGGCGCTCTGATCCTCAATTGAACCGGCGGCCGGGAGCATTGGGGCTGGAACAGCGAGCCGTGCCATGTTCCGCCGTTAATGACAACTCGTGGAACAGCGGACTCCGGTAGTTATACGGAGTCCTTATTTGGAACGGGGTGTTCTACTGTGAGAACACCGGCGAGATTTAAGCATCAATCAATTTCAAGTTGCCCGGGATGGGCCGCAGTGGGGCTGGAACCGCGCTGCGGCTTTTCCCTGTTTCGTTGGGGCACGATATGTCTTGCTCAAAAGATCAGACACGCACGTACCGAGTTGAATGCTCAGTAACCGTAAAGGCTGTGCTCTCATCTGAATGACCGCAGCCCAAGAGTGGTGAACGCAACGCGGTGTAGTGCACGGTCACCGTAGTCCTGATCCTTGTCCCGGCTCGTTGTAGTGCAGTGATGCAAGTCCACCGGCGCCGATGAGCAGGCCGATCGGATAAAACCAGTAGACGCCTGGCTCTGCAGGAACGCCCAGCAATTCGAAAATCTTCAGGACCCCGGCACCGCCGACAATGGCGCAAACGCTGGTCAGGCCTCGCAGCGTGAACTCGCGTACCTTCGCGATGTAGAATGCTACAATCCCTCCGACCACCATTCCAAGACAGGTGCAGCCGATGCCGGCAATGACAGTGAAGAACATTCGAACCCCACAGTAAAAACTATCGAGAAGGAAGTGGCCGTCTGTGCAGAAAAATTACCGTGGCAGTGCACTCAACTGGTGGCACGCGCGGACTTTGAACGACTGGGACCTGCGCGCTCCCGATTTCTGACGGTGTTTGAGCATACGCCCAACTCGGGGGTATCGAGGATTGCTCCCGCGCGCCGGGCATGTTGCCTTCCGATCCGTGACGGACCGATATACCTAGCGCCCTCCGATCGACTAAGCTATTTCGGCTCCGCCAACTCGCTGGCGAGAGGCTGCAAGTTTTTCGTCATCTCGTCGAGGCGCTTCTGCCACTCGGCTCCGGGCATGAAGGCGAGCACCGGCGCATCACCCGGAGAACTCCTGACGTAGTCGGGATCGGTGAGACTCTCGGCGATCGCCGTTTCCAGCTTCTTCGCGACGTCGTCGGGGGCATCCTTCGGCAGCGCAAAGCCGCGCTCCGCGGTCATGATGACGGGAACGCCGGCTTCCTCGGCGGTGGGTACGCCGGGCAAGGACGGGGAGCCAGCCTTCGACAGGATCGCGAGTGCCCGGAGCTCTCCCTTGTTGGTGCCGTGCAGTTCGGGCACCTCGCTCAGGCTGACCATTCCGATATCGAGATGGCCGCCGAGAACGTCGGTCCTCTGCGCTGCCGTTCCGCGATAGGAGATCTCGTTTGGCTCGACGCCGGCAGCCTTCGCGAGCATGCGGATGGCCAGATGGCCATTGGTGCCGGCTCCGTTATGTCCGAACGTGACCGAACCGGGCTTCTTGCGCAGCGCGTCGACAGCGCTGGCGAGCGTCGTGAATGGGCTATCGTTGCGAACGACGATCACGCCGGGATCGTCGACCACGCGCGCGACCAGACGGATTTCATCCATGGTGTACTGGGTCTTGCGCGTCATCGGCAGAAAGTTGTAGCCGGGCACGTTGACCACACCCATCGCATAGGCGTCGGAAGCAGCGCGTGCGATCGCGGTGAACGCGATTTCGCCGCCGGCGCCGGGCTTGTTGAGGACGACAAACCGCGCGTTTCCGCCGAGCCGCTTCTCGACGAAGGGAAGCAGCTTGCGAGCCATGACGTCGGTCCCGCCGCCCGCGGCGAAGCCAACGACGACCTCGATCGGCTTGTCCTCGGGCCAAGCGGCCATCGCTGCTCCCGAGGCCGTCAGGACGACCATCGATATGACCGTTCGAACCTTCCTCAACATGAAGGCAGTCCTTTCATTCTTCGTAGCAAACAAATTGGGGCTGCGGCGTCTCTGATCTTGCAAAGCCAGTCCGGCACTATCGATGCGATGCCATGACCCGTCCAGCAACGGGAAGTCGCGCGACCAGCACGCAGCCGGTCTCAGATTCCGTGATGTAGAGAGTCTTGTTGTCGGCGCCGCCATAGGCCACGTTGGTGGTGGCGAGGCCTTGGCAGGATCGAACCCGATATAGCGGCTCGCCGAGGCGGCTGAAGATCCAGACAGTGCCGAGGCCCGCGTGAGCGATCGCAAGGTTGTCCTGCTCGTCCATCGCAAGGCCGTCGGGGCCGCCGAGGCTTCCAGACAGCTGGATGAAGATTCCGACCTTCGATGCGGTGCCGTCAGGCATCAGCGGTATCCGCCAGATTGCGTTCCCCCGGGTGGCGGCCACGTAAAGGATGTGTTCGCCGCCGTTGAGCACGAGGCCGTTCGGACTGGGGACGTTGTTGACGATCTGGTCAAGTGTTCCGTCCACGCGCAACCGATAGACGCGGCCCGTCGGGTCATGCATCCCGGTCTGACCCTGGTCGGTGAAATAGATGTCGCCATTGCCAGCGAAGATCAGGTCGTTGACGCCCTTGAAGCGCTCGGACCAGCGCCGCTCCAACAGGGAGCTGACCGTGCCGCTGGCCGGGTCGAGCGTCATGAGGCCGTGGCGATAATCCGTGATGATGATCCGCCCGTCGCGCGCGATCTTCAACCCGTTCGGCTCGCCGTCATATTCGGTGACCAGCGTGAACTCTGCCGCCGGCGAGATGCGGAAGATCCGTCCATAGGGAATGTCGACGATGTAGAGATTGCCGTCGCGGTCGAACGACGGACCTTCGATGAACGAATCCGCCACCAGCCCACGGCGGTTGACCAGCGACCAGGCATTGTCGGGGTCCTTGCGTCGAAACTTGTCCGGCAGGCGGGCAAAGACCTCGGTCTTGATTTCTTCGGGTGGAGCATACATCGGGGTATCTCGCTTAGGGCACGGCAGTGACTTGCGAAGGCAGCCACATCGCGATTTCGGGGAAGATTACCAGCAGGCCGAGCAGCACGAACATGATCAGGTGGAACGGGACCGTGCCCGCGACAACGTCGCTCAGCTTGCCCGTCCATATGCTCTGGATCACGAACAGGTTGATGCCGATCGGAGGCGAGATCTGGCCCATCTCGATGAACAGCACCAGGATGACGCCGAACCAGATCGGATCGATGCCATACTGGACCAGAACCGGATAGAGCAGCGGCACCGTGACCACGATCATGCCGAGGCTTTCGACCAGGCAGCCTAGCACCGTGTAGAGAACGAACAGTGCGAAGAAAAACTCCAGCTTGGAGAGCTTCAGATTGACCAGAAACTGGGTGATCTGCTCGCCTACGCCAGCATAACTGATGGCATAGGAGAACAGGAAGGCGGCATAGACGATGAACAGGATGTTGCCGCACACACGCACGGTGGTCTGCAACGCGCGCCAGAGAATTGCGACACTGAATTCGCCCCAGAACACCGCAATGATCATCGCCAGCACGCAGCCGACGGCTGCTGCCTCGGTCGGCGTGACCAGACCCGAATAGATGCTGCCGATGGTGCCGCCGATCAGAACCATGAAGGGGACGACGTCGAGCAGGGCCGAGAGCAGTTCACGCGTTGATCGGGCGCCGACTTCCCGCGGAGCGATTCCGGGTCTGAACCACGCATGCACGGCGATGTAGGCCATGAACATCGCGGTCAGCAGCAGGCCCGGCATCACGCCCGCCATGAACAGTTTGGCGACGGAAGTTTCCGTGAAGGTGCCGTAGACGATCATCGCGATGCTGGGCGGGATCAGGATGCCGAGCGTGCCGCCCGCCGCCAGCGAGCCCGCGGACAGGCGCGGACTGTATTTGCGTTTCTGCAATTCAGGCAGCGCGACCCGCCCGATCGAGGCGGCGGTGACCACACTCGAGCCGCTGATGGCCGCGAAGATGGCGCATCCCGCGATGTTGGTCTGCAGTAGGCCGCCGGGAATCCAGGACACCAGCTTGGACAGGCCGTGATACACCCGCAAGCTCAGTCGGCTCTCCTGCAGGATCTCGGCCATCAGGATGAACAGCGGGATCGCGCTCAGCGTGAAGCTGTTCATGCTGCCCCAACTGACGAGGCCGATGCCCTTCAGTCCGGGCAGACCTGCATGCAGCAGCAGATACAGGACAGACGGGACCGTGATCGAGAACGGGATCGTCATTCCCACGCAGAGCAGCCCGACGAAGATCGCCAGGACAAAGATCAGTTCGACGCCCGGAGTCATCACTGCGCACTCCCGCGAAGACGGCGTGTCTTGGTGAGGATGGTTCGGAGGAGGGCGAGGCAGAGCAGGAACATGCCGATGGCCATGGTGGTCTGCGGCATCCACAGCGGCGTCTGCAGCGGCGTGGGCGCCACGTCCTCCGAGCGCCACGAGTTCATGACCAGTCGCGTCAGCTGCCATGTAATCAATGCGGAGGCGACCAGCGACATCAGGTCGAACACGATCTGCGACACCAGCCGGGCAGAGTGTCCGAGGCGAGCCTGAACCAGCTCGACCCGGTGAAACGCGCCGTGCGCCTCGGCGACCGACATGCTCAGAAAGGTCATTGCCACCAACAGATAGCCGCCGATCTCGTCGGTAATCTGGAGCGATGTCGCAAACAGATTGCGTGCGATCGCCTCGGCACCGATCAGGACGATCATGGCCATCAGGAAGAGCGCGCAGATGGCCTCCGAGGCGTTCTCCATCGGGCCGGGGCCCGATGAGACGTTGTCGATGAAATGGACGGCGCCGTCAGGCGCCACCTCCTTGATCTCCATGTTCCCAGCCATGATCGATTACCGGCCAAGCGCTGCACGAACCTGCTTGAGCGCGGCCGCAGCATCCGGCCCCTTCGATTTCGCCCATTCGTCCCAATAGGCCGAAATCGCCTTGGTGCCGACGTCGAGATCGCCGGGCTGCTGCTCTGTCACCGTCATGCCGCCTTCGGCAAATTTCTTGCTGAGATTGTCTTCCTCATCCGCCATCGCCTTGGTGATAAGGGGCATGTTGTCGGCGACGGCTTTGCGGACCTTGGCCTGGATCTCCGGTGACAGCTTGTTGAAGCGCTCCTTGTTCACGATGACGACGGAGTTGAAATAGTTGATGCCGAGCCGGTAATTGAACTTGAGCAGGTCCTTCCAGGTATTTCCGCCGCCGGTGTTGGCGGTGAGGACACCATCGACAATGCTGCGGTCGAGCGCGGAAGGAACTTCGGGGGCGCCGAGCGTGACCGGCACGCCGCCGAGCCGCTTGATGAACTCACCTTGCTCGGGCGACGTCACCCGAATCTTCTGGCCCTTGATGTCGGCCAGCGAAGTCAGCTTCTTGCTCGAGAATGCGACTTGGTAGGGATAAAGGTATTGCCCCAGCACCAGGACGCCCTTCTTTTCGAAGGCCTTTTCCAGGTACGGCGCCATGATGTCCGCCGCCTTCTTGTATTCATCGAGAGAGCGGATCAGCATCGGCAGCCGCAGGACACCGCCGATCGGCACGTTGCCGAGGAAATAGCCGTCGTCGCCCATCTGGACGACGTCGTCGCTGACGGCTTGGGTGATGGTGGTGGTGTTGATCGGGAGCGAGCCCCCGAGATGCATCCGGACCGACAGCTCTCCGCCGGTGTCCTTTTCGATCTGCTCGGCGACGGCGCTCATGCCTTTGGCCGCTGCCACCGTCGCGACTGGATTGTAGATATAGAGATCCCATTTCTCAGCGGCTGCGGCTGGCGCTGCAAGGCCCGCCAAAGCAAATGTCGCAGCAATCACGCCCGCAAACTGACGACGGCTCGTCGAAATCATTGTTTTCTCCCAAGTCTTTTTGTGGTTGGGCGAAACTATGTTTGATCGCGTTCCCGCCAGCAAGAGAGCGATGGGGCATAATCAATCGCATATGTGATAATTGGCGCGATCGTGCCAAACCGTATTGATCGAAATGCAATCACGTAGAAGTTGGACGTCCCGCGTGGCGCGCGCCAACCGCGGTGGCCAATGAACGAGAGAGCTTCGGGATGGACACGACCCCTGCAGACGGCCCGTTGGGCGGAATTCGCGTGATCGACCTGACCAACGTGATCATGGGACCGTTTGCAACGCACATCATGGCCGATCTCGGGGCTGACGTGATCAAGATCGAGAGCGAGGAGGGCGATTCCTTCCGGACATATCGCCCCAATCGCAACGAAGGCATGGCCGGCGGCTTTCTCCATCTCAACCGCAACAAGCGCAGCGTCATGCTCGATCTGAAGCAGCCTGCGGGGATGGATGCGTTGCGCAAGCTGATTGCGACAGCCGACGTGTTCGTCCACTCGCTGCGTCCCAAGGCTATCGACAAGCTCGGGCTTGGCTATCAGGCCGTCCGCGCCATCAAGTCTGATATCATCTATTGCGGCGCTTACGGGTTCAGCGAGAAAGGACCTTATCGCGACAAGGCGGCCTATGACGATATCATCCAGGCCGGCTCCGGGCTCGCCGCATTGCATATGGTCGCGCGCGGCGAGCCGGCCTTCATGCCGACAGTGCTGTGTGACAAGCTGTCTGGGCAAGCAATCGCCTATTCGGTGATGGCGGCGCTGTTCCAGCGGGAGCGTGGTGGCGGAGGGCAGGCCATCGAGGTTCCTATGTTCGAGACCACGGCGGAGTTCGCTTATATAGAGCATCTGCTCGGCTTTGCCTTTGAGCCGTCGCTCGGCGACCCCGGCTATGCCCGCGTCGTCAGCCCGCGCCGCAAGCCGTTTCGCACCGGCGACGGGTATATGTGCATCCTTCCCTATTCGGATCGCAACTGGCGCGACTTCTTCGACTTCGTGGGGCGCCCCGAAATGAAGTCCGACACCCGCTTCTTTCCGCTGGTCGAGCGGGTGGCGCATCTTGAGACACTCTACGAGATCATTGAGCAGGAAGCCCCCCGGCATTCTACGGCCGCATGGGTGTCGTTCTGCGACGACGTCAGCATTCCCTGTATGCCCGTCCTGGGTCTCGCCGATCTGCCCGATGACGAACACATGAAGGCGGTCGGGATGTTCAGCCGTGCCGAGCATCCATCGGAGGGAGCATACAAGTCGATACGGTCGCCGGTGTCCTTTAGCTCCTCGCCGTTCCGGGTCCGCCGCCATGCGCCGCGGCTGGGCGAACATACGGCCGAGTTGCTCGCGGAGATCGGAATGCATGTGCCGAAGACAATCTCCCCGAGCGGCAAGAGCAGATGAGGCGGGGGTGATGATGACTATTCTGCCAGACGACGACTTTCGACGAATGGAGGCTTGAATGCGCGCGTTCCGGTTCGAATCTCTGACCTTGCCGCCCGAAGCAGACGAGATGCGGCGCAAGGTTCGCGCCTTCTTGAAGGAGGAGCGAGACAAGGGCCGCTACGCCGCCCACCGGACATCTTGGTCGACTTTCGACCCGGAGTTCAGCAAGCGCGCCGCCAAAGCCGGTTTTATCGGCATGATCTGGCCGAAACGCTATGGCGGTGGCGAATACTCCAACCTGCAGCGCTTCGTCATGACCGAAGAGATGCTGGCGGCCGGCGCGCCGGGCGGTGCGCACTGGATCGCGGATCGGCAGTCCGGTCCGCAGATTCTCAAGCATGGCAGCGAGCGAGCGCGCGAGCTGATTCTGCCCAGGATTGCCGCGGGCGAGTGCTATTTCGGCATCGGCATGAGCGAACCCGATTCCGGCTCCGACCTTGCGGCCGCCCGCACCAAGGCGGACAAGGTGGAAGGTGGCTGGGTGATCAACGGTACCAAGATCTGGACCTCGAACGCGCACCGTGTCCACTACCTGATCGTGCTGGCCCGCACCGAGCCGCCCAGCGAGAACCGTCACGCAGGCTTGTCCCAGTTCATTGTGGATACGGGCTCGGAAGGCATCGAGATCAGGCCGATCATGAACCTGTCGGGAGGGCACGAGTTCAACGAGGTGTTCTTCAAGAACTGCTTCGTTCCCGACGACATGATGATCGGAAAGCCCGGCGAGGGCTGGACGCGCGTGACCGGCGAGTTGGCGTTCGAACGCGCCGGCCCGGATCGCTTCATGTCGGACATCAGGCTTCTCGTCGAACTCGTCGACAAGATCGGGCGCGAGCCGAATGAGCGGCAGGCGGTCGAGATCGGCCGGCTCGCGGCTCACTTCGCCACGTTGCGCCGGATGTCGTCGTCGATCGCGGGCCTATTGGAGCGAGGCGAAAGTCCGGTCACCGAAGCTGCACTGGTCAAGGATGTCGGCACGGCATTCGAGCGGGAAGTCCCGGAAGCGGTGCGCAAGCTGTTGCCGGTCGAGGCAAGTCTCGATGATGATGACGAGTATTCGCAGGCGATGGCACATGTGTTGCTGCACGCGCCATCGTTCACCATTCGCGGCGGCACGCCGGAAATCCTGCGCGGGATGATTGCCCGCGGTCTTGGCCTGCGCTGACGGGGAGAATGCCATGGAAGACATGTCCGCCATTGTGCTCGAGCAGGCCGATCGCCTCTTCGCGCAGCACATCGACAAGAAGGTTCTGTCCGCGGCAGATGCGGGGCATTGGCCTGATGCGCCATGGCGCGCGGTTGAAGATGCCGGCCTGCCGTCGGCACTGGTGCCGGAAATGAAGGGTGGGGCGGGGCTCACGCCGGACGTTGGGGCAAACCTGATCCGCAGGTCCGCATTTCATTCCGTCCCGCTGCCGCTGGCCGAGACCATGATCGCCAACGCGCTTTGGACCGACGCTGGCGGCGACGTCATCGCGGGCGCGGTGACGCTTGCGCCGGTTAATCCGCAGGATCGCATCACGCTCGTCTCGGGTGCGGCAGGCACGATTTTGCGAGGTATCGCCCGGCATGTCGCCTGGGGCCAGCAGGCTCCGACCGCGCTGGTCCTTGCACACGACGCGAATGGCAAGGCCTTCCTCTGCCGCGTGCCGACCGCCAAGGCGCGTTCGAACAAGACGCGGCGCAACGTCGCCTACGAGCCGCGCGAAGATGTCGACTTCGGTGGCGTGCAGTTGGCCGCGAGCGATATCCTGCCGGCGCCCGCCAGTCTCGGAGTTGACGGCTTGATGCCCTTCGGCGCAGCTATCCGTGTGCAGCAGATGATCGGCGGGATGGAACGGTGCATGGATTATGCGCTGTCGTACGCCAATGAGCGCGTGCAGTTCGGCCGCCCGATCGCGAAATTCCAGGCCATCCAGCATATGCTGGCGATTGCGGCAGGCCACTTTGCCGCGGCGTCGGCGGCAGGCGACGCGCTGACGGAGTCGCCGCGGCTGGGCGATGACGCGCTGGCCGTGGCGATTGCAAAATCGCGATGCGGTGAATCTGCCGGTCAGGTCGCGGCCCTCTGCCATCAGGTCCATGGCGCGATGGGGTTTACCCAAGAGCATCCGCTGCATTACGCGACCCGCCGGCTCTGGTCGTGGCGCGACGAATGGGGGGCGGAACCCTGGTGGCAGGACAAGATCGGCCGGATGATCTGCGCGCAAGGCGGCGAGGGTCTCTGGCCGCTGCTCGTCGACCGGCCGGCAGCCGCCGGCGCGGCCTAAACCGAGGCTGTGGGGCGAAGATAGCGCTGCACGACATCGTTGAGCAGCGTGACGATCTCCGTCTGTCGCCGCGTGATATCCTGGAGTGGGCCTGAGACCGCGACCGCAAGCGCGCGGTTCCAGCCGTCGATGCCCTCAGGCAGCGGCACGGCAATCGATCCGGCGCCGGGGGTGACGAGACCGGCCGAGAAGAAGAAGCCTTCACGCCGCGTTCGCTCGACGTTTTCCAGCACCTGATTGATGTCGATCCGGGATATGCCGAGCGCGGCTTCCGCGTTGGTGCGCGTGCACAGGCTGCGGATCTCCTTGTCGCTGCTCGACGTCAATAGCGAAAACCCGGTGGCGGACCAGACCACGAGGCGCCTGGATCCGGGCGGGACATGAAAGCGCATAGTCGCACGGGCCTGCAAGACGTGGATATACTGCGCATAGATTCCGCTTCGCGCAGCGATGATGACGGTGTCGCCTGTTTTGTGGGACAGCTCTTCGAGCATCCGCATCAGGCTGCCGTTTCTGACGGGGCCCTTGTCGAGCCAGGTCCCAAGCAGGGTGACGCGCGGCGAGGGCAGGAAGCTGCGGCTTTCCTGCAGATAATCCATGTAGCCGAGCTCGACGAGGCAGTTGAGCAAGATTGAGGTCGAAGATTGCGGAAATCTCAGGCGCTCGGCCACTTCGGCAACGCGCGCGTCGCGCTGGATCTCGTCGAAGAATTCCAGGATTCGCAGCACACGTCCTGCCGACTTGACCGATCCCGCGGCCGGCGGGCCGTAGCTCGTCGCCTCCGTGATCTGCTCGTCCGCCGTCGCTCTCTTGCTTCTTCTTGCCATCGTCTGATTGGGCCGACTATTCCGCATAGATCCGGCGATGCCGAGCCGACATTCTGATTTCGTGTCTATCTGACGGCAGGTTAGTCGGGTCCCGCAGGCAGGTCCAGCCGAGTGCATCGACAGGGCCGGTATCCCGTTTCAGCGTAACCGTCATGACTTCCACATCGTGCTCGGCTCAAATATACGGCGACGGTGAATGGTAGCGTCTGAGTCGCTTGTGAGTTTCCAGCTTTCCATCCTGAAAATTCTCGACGGCCAGACCGAAGGACGCGCTAGCCTCGAGGTCATCAAGCAGCACCTTGCCATCCTCTATACGAGTGGCCAGGAATGGACCGGACGGATGAGGCGGCTCGCCGAACGTGCGCCGGGTCTTGATATCTTCGGCCAGAAGTTGGTCGTGCGCGAGCCGGACGTATGGAACATCACCGAGGAAGGCCGCAGCTTTCTCGCGATCCTCGAGGGGCGGGGCGTGGCTACTGAAGATATCGCGCAGGCCGAGCCGAGTCCGGCCGGCCTGATGATCGGGGCACGCGCCCGGCCTGGCCCCTAGTTCCATCGAAAGAGGCTCGCGTTCTCGCATCACTTGCCGGTGAAGCTTGGCCTCCGCTTTTCGACGAAATGGGCAACGCCTTCCTTGAAGTCTTCGGTTCCCCGGCAGATTGCGACTTCCCTGTTCGCGAGCTGCGTCGCTTCGGCGAGGGTTTGTCGCGGGGCTGCCGTGAGTTGCTGCTTGATGATGCGCATGGATCGGGGCGAGCAGAGATTGGCAAAATCCGACGCGGTCTGCTGAACTGCCTCGCGAAAACTGTCTGCGGGCAACATTCGGACGAGGCCAAGCCGCTCGGCCTCAGCGGCTTCGACCACCCGTCCGGACAGCAGGAGATCCGCGGCGTTCATCGGTCCGATGAGCTGACGCAACATCCAGGCGCTGCCGTGTTCTGCGATGAGGCCGCGCCGGGCAAAGGACGTGGTCAGCTTTGCGCCAGCTGCCATGAAGCGGAGATCGCAATACAGCGCGATGCAAAGTCCGACGCCTGCGATCGCGCCATTGATGCCCGCAATGATCGGCTTGGGAACGGCGAGCAGGTAGCTGTAGCGCTGCGCCAGATCGTCGTCGCTTATAGGGGGCACGACCGGCACCGCGGCGGCGGCCCTTCCCGACGACGCGTCGGAGAGGCGGCCCATGTCGGCGCCGGCGCAGAAGCCCCGGCCCGCGCCGGTGATCACGATCGCGCGCACGCCGTCGTCCTCGGACGCGATCGCCATCAAGCGGCGCAGCTCGCTCTCCATGATTGGCGTCCAGGCGTTCATCTTGTCCGGCCGGTCGAACGTGATGGTCGCGACACGATCGGACACATCGAACTTCATCTGCTCGGTAGCAACCATGGCGTCCTCCGTTAGGTGGGCCTTCTAACAAAAGCCGGGAAACTGCGAAACGGCTTTCGCCTGCAGGAAAAGTTTTCTATCTATATGAAAAAGCAAGTGAGGCACCATGTCCAAAGAGGTCATCAAGACGGCCAAGCGGCTGTTCGAGATCCTGGAATATTTCGATGAAGTGCAGCGGCCGTTGAGTCTCAAGGAAGTCGCGCTGCGCTTCGGCTACCCCGTCTCCAGCGCGTCCGCGGTCCTCAAGAGCATGGTGGTGCTCGGCTATGTCGATTTCGACCGCTATTCGCGGACCTACATGCCGACGATGCGGATCGTTCAGCTCGGACACTGGGTGCAGGGCGCGCTTTTCGGCGAGCGCGGAATTTCCGCGCTGGTCAATCACCTCAACAAGGAAACGGAAGAGACTGTCAGCATCGCGACCCAGAGCGACCTTTACATGCAATATATCCATGTCCAGCCTTCGCCGCGCGCGATCCAGTTTTCGATCAAGCCTGGGACAATCCGGCCGCTTGCGCGTTCGGGCCTGGGATGGATGCTGCTGAGCGCGCGTTCGGACGACACCATCGAGAAGCTCGTGCGCCGCATCAATTTCGAGGAGGAAGACCGAAAGAAGAAGGTCGACCTGAAGGAGCTAATGCAGAAGCTCCGCAAGATCCGCAAGGATGGTTACGTCATCTCCCTTCACACTGTAACGGCCGGAGCGGGCGTCATCGGGATGTTGCTGCCGGAGCGGCGCCACGGCCGCATCCTGGCGATCGGCGTCGGCGGTCCGGTCGAACGACTGGTATCCAAGCGAACGCAAATCCTGAGATCGCTGCGCGAAGGCATCGACAAATTCGTCACGCGGGAGGATCACGCATCCGCGACAAAATCCCGCAACTGAACAACTCCGTTTTCACATATCTGTAAATACGCACGCATATCTGTAATGCTCTGGCTTTCAGCCACGTCCCGGCACATGCTTCCGCCACTCCACGCCTCGAACGCGCGGAGATACAAAATGGTTAGAAGGGTGGAGTCGTGCAGGAGAAGGTCGTCGATCTGAAAACCAAGGACGGGGTGATGAACACGTATGTGTTTCACCCGGACCGTCCAGGACCGTTCCCTGTCGTCATCTTCTACATGGACTCGGTCGGCGTCCGCGAGGAGCTGTCCGACATGTGCCGGCGTCTCGCGACGGTCGGCTACTACGTCATCATGCCGAACATGTATTACCGCATGGTCCGCTGCGTTGATCTCGACGCCAACCGGCTGTGGGACCCCGCCTGCGCGGACAAGCTGGAGTTCATGTGGAAGCTCAATCGCCACCTCACCAACACCATGGTGATGGAAGACACTCAGGCCATATTCGACTTCCTCGCCAATGAGCCGACTGCACGGCAGGGCAAGACGGGATGCGTCGGCTATTGCATGAGCGGCCGCTACGTTTATCGCGCGATGGGTGTGTTTCCCGATCGCATGGCTGCCGGCGCCTCCGTCTACGGCGCGCGCCTCGTCACTGACCAGCCGGACTCCGCGCATCTCGTCACCGACAAGATTAAGGGTGAGATTTACTTTGCGCTGGCCGAGCATGATCACTATGCGCCTCCCGAGATGCTCGAGCAGGTGTCGCGGGCGATCGAGGCGACCGGCATCAACGGGCGGATGGAATACTATCCGGAAGCCGAGCACGGCTTCGCCTTTCCGACCCGGCGCCTCTACCACAAGGCCAGCACCGAGCGGCATTGGGAGCGCTTGTTCGATCTCTTTCAGCGCAATCTGAATTGAGTTCAAATCTGTCGAGTTAACCTGAATTCAAAAGGGGTCCGCCGCGGCGTCGCCGTGGACAACCTGACAAAATCATAAGGGGAAGAGATGATGCGTGCGGATCGCCGGAGAATCATGTTGTCGTTGGGCGCCGTCGTGGCTGCGACTGTGCAACTCGCTTACGCGCCCAGCGCGATGGCGGCCGACCCCGTCAAGATCGGACTTGCGCTGCCTCTGAGTGGCGCGGCCGCGACTTACGGGCAGGAGCTGCAGCGCGGCGCTGAATACGCGGCGGAGCTGATCAATCAGCGGGGCGGCATTCTCGGCGGCCGAAAGATCGAGCTGGTCTTCGAGGACGAGAAGGGTACGCCGCAGGGCGGCGTCGCAGCGGTGCAGAAGCTGATGTCTGTCGGACGCGTGAAGGCGATCACCGGCGGCACCAACAGCTCGGTTGTTCTCGCGGAATCCTCGGTCACGAAGAAGCGAATTCTGCAGGTGAATGCCGGCGCGCAGGCCGACGCCATCACCGACCAGGGCAGCCCCTGGCTGTTCCAGATCAACAACACGGTGTCGCTGAATTCGGAGGCGTTCAACGCCTATATCGTCAAGACGTTGAAGCCGAAGACGGTCGCCTACATGGGCGAGAATTCCGAGTTCAACAAGACTGTTCTTGAGAAGCTCAAGGAGAGCCTCAAATCGGCTGGCATCGAACTGGTCAGCACGTCGACCTACGACGCAGAGACCAATGACTTCACGTCGATCCTCACCAAGATCAAGGCAAGCAATCCGGACATGATTTACGTCGCCGACGCCTATCCGGCGCGCGCCGCACAACTGTGGAAGCAGGTGCGCCAGCTCGGCGGCTTCAAGATCGAGGCGATGTCGCCGGGCGTAGTGACGCCGGGCATGATCAAGCCGTCGGAAGGCGCCATGAATGGCGTCATCACGGGTGAAATCTTCATGGCTTCCGATCCGGGGGTTGACGGCAAGGAATTCGTCGAGAGCTATCAGAAGAAGTTCAACAGCGTCCCCGGCAAGGGCGAGCTGGTGATTTTCGAAGCGATCAACCTGATCGCGTCCGCTATGGATAAGGCCGCAACCGACAGCGATTACGACAAGATCTCGAAGGTCATTCGCGAAGGCGCCTGGCCGAGCCCGCGTGGCCTGCTGAAGTTCGACGAAAAGGGCAGAGCGCGCGCGCCGTACTTCTACATTCAGCGAGTCGAGAACGGGGCTGTCGTTCAGCTTGAGCGCGTTAGCTCGAACTGAAGATCGACCGCGGATCTAACGTAGAGGGTGCCTACGGCTTTGGAACTTCTGGCTCAAACTTTGGTCAACGGATTGGTGCTGGGCGCCGGCTATGCCGTCATCGCCGTGGGCCTGACGCTGATCTTCGGAATCGTAGGCATCGCCAATTTTGCCCATGGCGCATTCTTCGCCATGGGCGGCTACGCCTGCTATTTGCTGACGTCGCGAGGCCTGAACTATTTCGTTGCCGTTCCACTGTCGGTGCTGGTCGTTGTGATCATCGGCGCTCTGACCGAATGGATCGTCATCCGGCGCAGCCTCTACGGGGACTCCCATCACGGCTCGCTCATCGTGACTTTCGCGCTCGGCCAGGCCGCAGTAGCCGGTTTGATCCTGATCTTCGGGCCAGATCCGCTCCCCGTGACGTCGCCGCTGGGACAAAGCACGATGCGGTTTGTCGGTATCTTCGTGACCTCGCAGCGTGCTTTCATCTTCGGTTGCTCGGTGCTCGTGCTCTGCGCACTCGGCCTGTGGCTGCGCCTGAGCATCAAGGGCCAGCAGGTCGTCGCCGTGGCCCAGAACGCGCGCGGTGCGCTCTATTCCGGCATCAACGTCCCCCGGATACGTACGCTGGCCTTCGTGCTCGGGGTTGCTGCTGCTGGTCTGGCCGGCGCGCTGTTGGCGCCGATCTCAACGATCTACCCGACCATGGGATACAGCGCGCTGATCGTCGGTTTCACTGTCGTCATCCTGGGCGGAATGGGCAGCATTCCCGGCGCGATGCTGGGTGCGCTTCTGATTGGTGTCGCCAACGCGCTGTTCGAAACTTACGTCTCTGTCTCGTGGACGCCCGCGCTGGGCTGGGGCCTCGTCATCGCCACGCTACTGTTCCGACCGCAGGGACTGCTTGGCCAAGTCCAGCAGCATCGGCACTGAAATGGCGATCCAGGATTTCGGCACGATGATGGACAGGAAGCGGGCCGGCGCCATGAACGGCAACAAGGCTGCGCGCGCCGCGCGAGAGGCCATTTACGTCGCATGCGCCGCCGTGGCCATCGCGGCGTTCGCCTTCGCGTTCACCGACCCGTTCGTTGTGACCCTTGCCGGCTACACCTGTGCGTTCGCCCTGTTTGCTCTGAGCATCAACATCATCCTCGGCGGCGTCGGCGAGGTGCCGCTCGGCCAATGCCTGTTTTTCGGCGTCGGCGCTTACGGCGCGGCGATCGGAATGGGCAAGCTTGGGTTGCCGTTCGAGGTCGCGGTGCTGATCGCGCTCGTGCTTTCCGTGGTGCTGGCCGCCATCATCGGCGTCATCACGCTGCGTCTGACCGGCGCCTATTTCTCGATCGTGTCCTGGGGCCTGACCGGCGTCGCCATGGTCGCAGCGACGAATCTCGAGGAGATCACCGGGGGGCCGCTCGGTCTGTTCGGCTTTCCGCCGATCGAGATAGGCCCGCTTCAGCTGTCGGATCCGCAGACCTACTTCGCGGTCACCGCCACCATTCTTCTGCTTGCAATCGTCTTCCTGGTGGCCCTGCGCCGGTCTCCGTTCGGCGCCGCCATGGACAGTGTCCGCCAGAATCCCCATCTCGCGCGCTCGGTCGGCGTCGATGTGGCGCGCGTCCGGCTCAAGGCTTTCATGCTGAGCGCGCCGTTTGCTGCACTGGCTGGTGCGCTCGCCGTTCCCTACACGCAGATTGTCACGCCCGAGGTCTTTAGCGTCGCGAACACGGTGGATGGGCTCCTGATGGTCCTGCTGGGCGGCGCGCAGCTCGTGGTCGGACCGGTGATCGGCGCTGCGATGTTCACGCTGATACCGCAGGCTATGAACCTCGATCCGAACGTAAGGATCCTGGTGTTCTCGTCGATCATCATCCTGATCATGATGTTTGCCCCCGGCGGACTGCATCAACTGGGCGTTGCTCTGCGTGACCGGCTCGGGAGGAGGACAGATGACGATCGCAGCCGCTGAGCGTCCAGTCGTCTCGGCCCGGGACATTGTCAAGCGATATGGCGGCGTGACGGCCTTGAACGGCGTCAGCCTCGATGTCGAGGAAGGCGAAATCTTTGGCATTATCGGCCCGAATGGTGCGGGCAAGTCGACGCTGTTCGACATCCTCTGCGGCATCACCGTGCCGACCAGCGGATCGATCCGCATCATGGGAAGCGAGATATCGGGGATGCCGCCGCATCTCATCGCGCGCTCAGGCGTCGCCCGAACCTTCCAGAGAACTGCGGTGTTTGCCGAAAGCACGGTGCTGGAAAATCTCCTGTTCGGGCGCCATGCGAGCTTTCACCATGGCGTCCTTGGCCGCATCGTCGGCAGCAAGTCCTATGTCCGGGATCAGCAGGCCTTCCAGGACCGCGTCGAGGAGATTCTTGCGCTGATCGGCCTCGACGGAGAGCGGCACCGGAAGGCCGGCGTGCTTGCCTATGGTGTGCAGCGCCGGCTGGCCGTCGGAATCGCACTGATGTCCGATCCGAAGATCATGTTCCTCGACGAGCCCGCCGCCGGCATGAACGGGCGCGAGACCGCCGACTTCATCGCCCTGATCCGTGCGATCGCACCGGGGCGGACCATCCTGATCGTCGAGCACGACATGGCGGTCATCCGGCAGCTCTGCGGCCGCGCGCTCGTCGTCGTCGACGGCAAGCCTGTCGTTGTCGACGCGCCGCATCACGTTCTCAGTCATCCGGAAGTCGTGACCGCCTATTTGGGGGCTGACGATGACGAGTGATGGCACGCTTCTGACCGTCAAGGACGTCTCGGCGGCTTACGGCAAGGTCGTCGCGCTCCGCGGCGTCTCGCTCTCCGTCAACCGCGGCGAGATCGTCGCCATCCTCGGCGCCAACGGCGCGGGTAAAACCACGTTGCTGAACGCGATCTCCGGCGTCCTGCCGATCACTGCGGGCCGCATCGAGTTCGCGGATCAGCGCATCGACGGGCGCAAGCCCTGGACGCTCAGCCGGGCCGGCATCAGCCACGTCCCCGAAGGGCGCGAGATCTTTCCGTCGATGACGGTCGAGGCGAATTTGAAGATCGTTGACGCGTTCGGCAGCGGCCCCGTGTTCACGGTCGAGGACGTGCTGAACATGTTTCCGCGCCTACGCGAGCGCTTTCGGCAGGCCGCCGGAAATCTCAGCGGCGGTGAGCAGCAGATGCTTGCCATCGGTCGCGGTCTGATGGCGCGTCCAAGGCTGATCCTGTTCGACGAGCCGTCACTCGGCCTGTCGCCGTTCTTTTCCAAATTCGTGCTCGGCGCTATCGGCGCGCTGCGTTCCAAGGGCCTGTCGGCGCTTTTGGTCGAACAGAACATGCGCGCGGCACTCAAGATCGCCGATCGGGCCTACGTCCTGAGAGTCGGTTCGATCGTACGCGAGGGATCCGCCAGTGAAATCGCCAATGCGCCTGACATCCAGGAAGCCTATCTCGGCGCGTAGTAGAGATAGCCTATTGCAAGGGATTTGAGACAGACACATGCAGGGTCGACGCAATCTTCCGCTCGATGGCCTCACGGTCATCGATCTTGGCCAGGTCTATCAGGGCCCTTACGCAACTTATCTGATGGCCAAGGCCGGGGCCCAGGTGATCAAGATCGAGCCGCTTGCCGGAGAACCGGTTCGTCAGCGCGACAGCGTCAGTCGCGGGTCGGGCGCACCTTTCGCGATGCTGAACGGTCACAAGAAGTGCATCACGCTGGATCTGAAATCCGCGAAGGGCAAGGAGATCCTCAAGCGCCTGGTCAAGGACGCCGATGTCCTGCTGGAAAACTACGCGCCGGGCGTGATGGATCGGCTCGGGATCGGCTGGTCCGTGCTGCACGAGCTCAATCCCCGGCTGGTCTATGCGTCGGGATCCGGTTATGGACTGTCGGGCCCGGATAAGGACAATCTGGCCATGGACGTGACTGTGCAGGCCGTGTCGGGACTCATGAGCGTTACCGGCTTTCCGGATAGCCCGCCCGTCAAGGCCGGTCCGGCGCTGGTCGATTTCATGAGCGGAATTCACCTCTATGCCGGGGTGATGACGGCGTTGTACGAGCGGCAGATCACCGGCGTCGGCCGGCTGGTGGAGGTGGCGATGCAGGAGGCCGTGTTTCCCGCGCTCGCCTCGAACCTGGCCTACATGTACGACATCGGCAGGGCACCGCCGCGCACCGGCAATAGACACGGCGGGCTCTCCGCGGCGCCATACAATGTCTATCCGGCGAGTGACGGCTACATCGCGATCATTGCGACCAACGACAAGCATTGGGGCAATCTGCTGCAAGCGATCGGACGGACCGAACTCGCAGACGATCCGCGATTCCGCGACAAAGTCGCGCGCGTTCGCAACATGGACGAAACCGACCGGTTGATCGCGGACTGGAGTTCGAAGATCACCCGCGAGGAGGCCTGCGCTGCACTGGCGAAATTCAAGGTGCCGTCCGCACCGGTCCGCGACCTAGAAGAGGTGTGCAACGATCGACACATGCATTCACGCGGCATGCTGGAATGGATCGAGCATCCGCAGTTCGGGCGGATCGTCATTCCGGACAGCCCGATCCGCATTCACGGCGCGGACAGGCTGCCGGCCGCGATCTCCTCCAGATTGGGCGCGAACACCGATGAGGTGCTGTCGTCGATGCTGGACATGTCGGAGCCCGAGATCGCTACGCTGCGGAGCGAGGGCGTGATCGGCCCGCGCCCCCCATCCACATAGTGAGAGAATGACGATGTCAGCTTCCGAAACCCTCGTCGTTGAAACAGCCGCGCGTGTCCTTGCGGATCTGGCCGATCCGCAGACCATTGTCCAGAAGCGCGACGATGCCTGGAAGGCGCCGCTCTGGTCGTCTCTTCAGGAGGTAGGACTGGACCTCGCCTGGGCTTCCGAGACCGCCGGCGGGGCAGGGGCGTCGCTCGGCGATGGCTTCGGCATCGTTCGCGAGGCCGGCCGCGCGGCATTGGGAGTGCCGCTCGCGGAAACGCTTCTGGCCGGGTGGCTGCTAGACCGCGCGGGTCTGACCGCGCCGGGCGGGCCGATGACGGTGGCGCCGGTTCGGCCGAAAGATCACCTCACACTCGACAAGACCGGACGCGTCAACGGCCAAGCCCGCATGGTGCCTTTCGCGAGCGATGTCGAGCATCTCGTCGTGCTGGCCAATGGCGACGAGGGGCCGTCGATCGCTCTGGTCCGAATGGCCGATTGCAAGCTGAAGCCCGGCAAAAGCCTCGCGAGCGACGCTCGCGACACCGTGGAGTTCGCGAACGTGCTGCCGGTCCATCGTGCGCGCCAGAAGGAATCGGGAGCGCGCGAGAAGGACGTCCTCCTGCTGATGGGCGCTGCTGTGCGAGCGCAGCAGATTGCGGGCGCTCTAGAGAGGATCCTCGAACTTTCGGTTCTTTATTCGCAGCAGCGTGTCGCGTTCGAGAAGCCGATCTCGAAATTCCAGGCGATCCAGCACAGCCTTGCGCGGCTCGGCGGTGAGGTTGCTGCGGCTGCGTCCGCGGCGGCGTCGGCGGCCGATACCATCGCCAACACCAGCTTTGATGACGATGCCGCGCTGCTTGAGATCGCAGCGGCTAAGATTCGCTGCAGCGAGGCCGCCGAGGTCGGAACCGGCATCGCCCATCAGGTGCACGGCGCGATCGGATTCACCGATGAACATATCTTGCATCGGTTCACGCTGCGCCTTCTTTCATGGCGCGATGAGTTCGGTGACGAAACGTTCTGGAGCCTCAAGCTCGGCGAGTTAATCACCGCCAGAGGTGCCAGGGAACTCTGGCCCCTGCTTGCCTCTCGCTGAAAGGAGCCGCGATGTCTCTCATTCATTTCGACGCCATGCGCCTGCCGGATCATTGCCAGGAGTTGCGCAAGGAGGTCCGGGCGTTCCTTGAGAGCGAGATCGCAGCCGGCACGTTCGATCCCGATAGGCCCGAAGTCGGCGCGAAGAATGCCGATGAATTCTCCCGTCGCGTCGGCGCGAAAGGCTGGATCGGCATGACCTGGCCGAAGAAGTATGGCGGGCAGGAGCGCAGCTTCCTCGAGCGCTATGTCGTCACCGAGGAGATGCGGATTGCCAATGCACCCGTGCGCCGCTTTTTTGTGGCGGATCGGCAGAGCGGCCCAACCCTCATTCGCTACGCGCACGAGAACATCAAGCAGGACGTACTTCCCCGCATCATCCGCGGCGAGCTGTTCTTCTGCATCGGCATGAGCGAGCCCAACTCCGGCTCGGACCTGTTCGCGGCAAGCACGAAGGCGACCAAGACGAATGGCGGCTGGCTGATCAACGGTACAAAAGTCTGGACCAGTAGCGCGCACATCGCGGACTACATGATCGGCCTGTTCCGGACG
This sequence comes from Bradyrhizobium sp. MOS003, assembly GCF_003020125.1. Lineage (GTDB taxonomy): Bacteria > Pseudomonadota > Alphaproteobacteria > Rhizobiales > Xanthobacteraceae > Bradyrhizobium. The sequence goes on from NZ_PYFW01000004.1 coordinate 109,176, forward strand.
TCCGGTTCGACCAGGGAAAACCGGCGGCATGGCCTGACCTCGTTCCTGGTCGACATGAAGACCCCTGGAATCGCATGTCGTCCGATCGGCCAAATGAGCGGCCAGCGCGACTTCAACGAGGTCGTGTTCCAGGACGCTTTCATTCCGGATGATCATGTCATCGGAGAGGTCGATGGCGCCTGGAAGCAGGCCACGAGCGAGCTGGCTTACGAGCGCTCGGGGCCTGAGCGGTTTCTCGAAACCTACGATGCGTTGCTTGCGCTTACCAACGCAGCGGGCGCCACGCCCGACGTGAGGGTGACCGTCGGCATCGGGAGGCTGGTCGCGCAATTGCACACGCTGCGCCGCATGTCCGTTTCGGTGGCGGGGATGCTCGAGGCGGGCCGCGAACCCGTCGTCGAGGCCGCGATCGTCAAGGATCTCGGAACGGTCTGGGAGCAGGGCCTGCCGCATCGGGTCCGCGAGCTCGCTTCGCTGCTCGACCTCGAGGACGACGAAGAGGACGCCTTCCGCAACAAGCTGGATTTCGAGCTCAAGATCGCGCCGAAGCTCACAATCCAGGGCGGCACCACGGAAGTCCTGCGCGGCATCATCGCGCGCGGGCTTGGACTTCGCTGATCAAGACAAAGGGAATCTGACTCCACATGAGCACTGATATCGCGGTTACCACGCAAGGCCACGTCGCAACGATCGAGATCCAGCGGCCACCGCTGAATTATTTCGATCTCCAGCTCATTCGAGACGTCGCCGACGCACTCGACAAGATCGATGCGAACGGAGAGATCCGCGCCGTCGTTCTTGCCGCGCAAGGAAAGGCGTTTTGCGCCGGCGCGGATTTCAATACGCCAGCCCGGGACGCGCCGGCCAGTGGCGACCAGCGAGACGGCGGTCACCTCTATATCGAGGCCGTGCGCATCTTCCGGAACAAGAAGCCGATCGTCGCAGCGGTGCAGGGCGCCGCGATTGGCGGCGGCTTTGGTCTGGCGATGTCGGCGGATTTTCGCGTGACCTGCCCTGAGGCCCGGTTTGCCGCGAACTTCACCCGCCTCGGTTTCCACCCCGGCTTCGGACTGACGGTCACTCTGCCGGAAGCCATCGGCAAGTCGAACGCCGAGCTGATGTTCTACACCAGCCGTCGCGTCACTGGTGAGCAGGCACTGGCGATGGGATTGGCGAGCGTTTTGGTCCCTCAGGACCAGGTTCGCGCGGCCGCGATGTCGCTCGCGCAGGAAATTGCCGAATGCTCGCCGCTCGGCTTGCTGTCCACCCGAGCGACCATGCGTGCCGGGCTGGCGGACCGCGTCAAGAAGGCGACGGACCATGAACTCGCCGAGCAGAACCGGCTCCGCGTGACCGACGATTTCCGTGAAGGCGTCAAATCCACGGCGGAGCGCCGATCCGCCAATTTCACGGGCAAGTGAGGTCACCATGACGGAAAAGCTCGAAAAAATTCCGGACGGAAGTTGCGATTGCCACGTCCACATCTATGGGCCGTTCGATCGCTTCCCCGTCGACTATTCCGGAAAATTCGCTCCGAAGCAGGAGTTTCCGGTCGAGATGCTGTTCGACGTCTGGAAGTCGATCGGCATCTCGCGCGGCGTGATCGTCCATGCCGGCAATGCTGGCTCGGACAACGAGGTGACGCTCGAGGCCTTGAAGCGCTTTCCGGACAAACTGCGTGCGGTCGCGATCCTCAACCAGGACGTCACCGACAAGCGGCTGGACGAGTTGACCGATGCCGGCTTCAAGGGCGTGCGCATCAATCTCCTGTTCCAGGACGGCAAGCCCGTGCTGTCGGGCGGCGGAATGAACCTGGACGACCTGAAAGCCTTGGCGCCGCGCATCGCCGAGCGCGGTTGGCACGCGCAGCTCTGGATCGAGACCGGCGATCTGCAGCAACTGGCGCCCGAAATCGAGAAGCTCCCGCTCGACTTCGTCATCGACCATCAGGGTCGCACCATGGCAGACAAGACCGTCAACTACAGTGGCTACCAGTGGTTCTGCGACCGCGGCCTCAAGAGCGGCCGCTATTGGTGCAAACTGTCCGGTGCGGATCGCAACACGCGAGTCGGCAGCCCGTACGAGGACACCGAGGACTTCATGAAGGCGCTGGTCGCAGCCAACCCCGATCGGCTGGTCTGGGGCAGCGACTGGCCGCATGTGGGCCACGCCGACGACGATGTTCCGAAGGAGTCGGTGCTGATGGATCTGTTCAGGCGCTGCGTGCCCGACCAGGCTGTCCGCAGGAAGATCCTAATCGACAATGCAGTCCAACTCTACGGCTTCTGAGAGCCGAGAATTGCAAAAGGATTACGTCGGGCTGGTTCCGGCAGGATTCTTGGGCCGTAGAGCCGCCGTCGAACTGGCCGTCGCGATGAGCACGTCGTTTGAATCTCGCAGCTCGGCCTCTAGGAAGCCGACGCTGCGTCCTTGCCGGACGACTTTGCCGTAAGCCCGATACAGGCCAGGGTGTGCGGGGAGCAGGAATGCGACCTTGATCTCGAGGCTCGCGACTGTGATCAGGTATTCGCCGCGCAGCAGGCTCGCGGTCGCCATGGCCGCATCGAGCCAGCCCGTCACGATTCCGCCCTGTACGATGCCGCCCTTCGGATGCCCTTCGGTGGAATGGCAATGCCGAGGCTCGGCATGCCATTCGATCACGGCACGATCGCGTGCCTGTTCGTAGGAAACGGCGCCGACGCCGAGCAACTCCCACGCCGCCGGCCGTCGCGCCTCGGTCTGTTTGATCAAGTCTTCGTACGACATGTCTGGTGATTGCCCGCAGTTGCTGGATGTTCACGAGGCGAGCCGCAGCACGCCTCGAAGAACAATCAGCACAGGCAATGTCGCCACACAACAGCGCCCGGTGAAGATCAGCTATCCGCAGCGATGCCCTTTTGCCACGTGGAGGGATTTCCGCCAAAGCCGCGGCGAGCCCGCTTTTCGAGCCAGTAGCCCATTTGCGGCGGGACCGCGCTGAAGGTCGGATCGACGCCGAGCTTCTGTGCCGCGTCCATCGCCCAGTTCGGGTTGTGGATGAACTCTCGGCCGACAGCGACGAGGTCGGCTTTCTTGTCCTGAAGGATCGCTTCGGCCTGATCGCCGTGAATGATGAGGCCGACCGCCATGGTCATGATGTCTGCCTCGCGGCGGATGTAGTCCGCAAACTGGACCTGATAACCGTACTCGTTGAGGCGGAAGAAGTTGGGGACCTTGCTGTTGAGGCCGCCGGTGCTGCAGTCGATGACGTCGACGCCCTTCGTCTTAAGGATGCGGACCAGCCTGGCGTTCTCCGCCGGACCCCAGCCCGCCTCGTCTTCGATCGAAAGACGGACGAACAGCGGCTTTGGCGCCGGCCAGTTGGCGCGCACGGACTCGGCGACCTCGATGGCAAATCTCATCCGGTTGGCTTCGCTGCCGCCATAGTCGTCCGTTCGCTGGTTCGCCTCAGGCGACAGGAACGAATGGATCAGATAGCCATGGGCGGCATGCATCTCGACGACGTCGAAGCCGGCCTGGTCGGCGCGCGCCGCCGCCTTGCCCCAGGCGTCGATCGCATCAGGAATCTCGTGACGCTCCAGTGCGCGCGGCGTGAAGTACCCGTTGCCGAACGCAAGCGCGCTCGGACCGATCAGGTCCCAGCCGTCGACGTCGTCGACGGCTGCAAGCTCCTGGACGGAGAGGGTTCCATCTCCCTCCCAGGGACGCCGGGCCTTTCCCTTCCGGCCGGTGTGTCCAAGCTGGATGCCGGCTGCAGCGCCGTTCGACTTGATGAAGCTCGCGATGTCGCGAAGCGGCGCGATGAACTTGTCGTCCCAGATGCCGAGGTCTCCGGCCGTCCCGCAGCCGCGGCGCTCGACCTTGGTCGACTCGACGATGACAAGGCCCGCGCCGCCTGCGGCGAACTTGCCCGCGTTGGTGATGTGCCAGGGGGTCGGGAAGCCGCGCTCTGCAACGTATTGCAGCATCGGCGGGACCACGATCCGGTTCTTGAGCTCCACATCACGGATACGTAGTGGCGAGAACAGCAGCGTTTCGTTCATTCGGCCTCCCTTGTTGATTTCAGATTAGGGAGCTGGCTCAAATATGCCAATGCACGTCATGGACGGCGTCGCATTTCTATGGATGTGAAAAGAGGGGCTGACGATACCTTGTTGGCTGGACGGCGTCGTTCACGCGACCGTTGACCTCCGCTATTCTGTGTCCGGATGGTCTGCAAGAATTGTCGCCAACGCTTTTCCCGATTTCGCGAGAATCTTCTGCCTCGCTTCCGCGATCTGCTCGAGGGGCGGTGCGATCTCCCGCAATCCCATCTCGACCCCAAGATCGTTGAGGGCTCTCTGGTCGAACGCGATCGAGTCGTCGGCCCAGCGGTTCATCTGCTCCGCCCAGAGCTTGCAAAGATCGTTGGCGGAGAGTTGTTCGTACCGGCGGCCGCGTACGAGATAGGATTGCCGATTGTCCGATTGACGGTTCTTGAGCAGCAGCTCGACAGCTTCTCGCGCCTGATCGGTCATGGACCACCCTTTCCCGAATCGTGTCGTCGAGATCCTCAATTCGGGTTCGTTGCGAGATAAGCATAAATTCTGTGGGACCGGAAGCCAGGCCGGCCACTTCAGCCCGATCGAGCGGTGGAAGCCGCGCCCTGAGCGGCAGCACTGGGCTGCCGCTCAAAGATCCTTCACGAAGCCTGGAGATCAGGACTTCTTCATCAGCGAACACTTGCTCTGTTCGCGGGGAATGTTGGCGTCTTCGGCCGGGACCGTTGCGACGACGTCGTAGAAGTCCCACGGCCCCTTGGACTGCTCCACCGTCTTTGCCCGCAGCAGGTAGTAGTCGTGGATGTGCATGCCATCATCGCGAACGTAGCCCTTCTCCGAGAAGAAGTCGCTCACGGGCATCGAACGGAATTTTGCCAGCACGGCGGCGTTGTCAAGCGTGCCGGCGGCTTCGACGGCCTTCAGATAGTGCATGGTCGCCGAGTACATCCCGGCTTGAACCATGGTCGGCATGCGGCCGACCTTGTCAAAGAACCGCTTCCCGAACGCGCGCGATGCATCGTTTCGATCCCAGTAGAAGGCTTCCGACGTGTACAGACCTTGCATGTTCTTCATGCCGACCGATTTGGCATCCGTGATCTGGAACAGCAGTGCCGCGACCTTCATCTTGCTCTTGAGGCCGAGCAAGCCGAATTCGTGAGCCTGCATCAGCGAGTTGGAGGTATCACCGCTGGCATTGGCGAGTGCCAGCACGTTGGCGCCGGAGCTCTGGGCCTGCAGCAGAAACGAGGAGAAGTCGCTGGTGTTGAAGGGGTGGCGAACGGAGCCGACGACCTTGCCGCCGTTCGCTTTGACCACGGCCGATGCATCCGATTCAAATGCATGACCGAAAGCATAATCGGCCGTCAGGAAGAACCATTCGTTGCCGCCCTGGGCGATCAGCGCCTTCGCTGTGCTGCGTGCCAGCGTGGCGGTGTTGTATGTCCACTGGAACGTATTGGGAGAGCACTTCTCGTTGGTGATCGTCGACGCGCCCGCCGACGACACGATCATCATCTTGTTCTTGTCGCGGACGAGGTCGGCCAGTGCGAGCGCGACCGCGGAGTTGCCGATATCGAGAATCACGTCGACGTTTTCGGTGTCTATCCATCGCCGGGCGATACCTGAGGCAATATCGGTCTTGTTCTGATGATCGGCGAAAATGAGCTCGATCGGCTGTCCGAGCAGCTTGCCGCCGAAATCGGCTATCGCCATTTTAGCGACTTCGACGGCCGCAGGCCCGGCGGCATCAGCATATTGGCCCGACTGGTCGTTGAGCACGCCGAGCTTGACCGGCTTCGACGCGGGCGCCTGCGCATGAGCCGAAGCAAGACTCAGGAAAACCATCGATGCTGCCAGCACACTTCTCATTTGTTTCGCTCCCTTTGAAATTTCTAATTCTGAAGTCAGGATCAATCTTGCGACAAGATCGGCGCGCATGAGGCTTTATTCGGCCGCCTCACGGTAGCGCTCCATGCCATCAAGGCTTTCGCCCTTGGCGCGAAGCGCTCCGCCCCATTTGGCAAGCCACCAGCCATATTGTTCGGGCCACTGTTCGAAATTGCCGGTCAATCCGAAATGCTCTGCAGCGTGAAGCGCCCAGAACGGATTGTAGAGCATCTGGCGGGCCAGGAAGATGAGGTCGGCCCGGCCGTCCTGCAGGACTTTTTCGGCGAAGTCCGGGGTTCGGATCATGCCGACCGCGCCGGTCGCGATGTCGGCCTCGTGGCGAATGCGTTCGGCAAAAGGCACTTGATATCCCGGACCGCGGCCGAGGTTGGCGTTGGTCGACCCGGCGCGGAGATTGCCGCCCGTTGAACAGTCGACCAGGTCGACACCCAGCTCCTTCAATTTGCGGGAGAAGACGACGCTGTCTTCGATCTCCCAGCCGCCGTCGATCCAGTCGGTCGCGGATATGCGCACGAACAGCGGGGTGGATGAAGGAAGCGCAGCCCTCACGGCGCGCGTCACCTCGAGCGGAAAGCGCATCCGGTTTTCGAGGCTGCCGCCATATTCGTCGGTGCGGAAATTGGCAAGCGGCGACAGGAAGGATTGCAGCAGATAGCCGTGCGCCATGTGGAGTTCGATGACATCGAAACCCGCCAGCATGGCGCGGCGCGCCGTGGCGACGAAGGCATCGCGCACGCCGACAAGACCGTCCTTGCTGAGAGGGATAGGCGTCTGGAAGCCATCAGAGAACGGGACATCCGATGGCCCCGTCGGCACCCAGGTTTCTTCGCCCATCTCGATATCGCGGTCTGTCAGATGGCTGTTGCCCCGGAATGCGCGCTGCTGGCTGGATTTGCGCCCGCCGTGATTGATCTGGATCGCAGCTTTCGAACCGCCGGACTTGATGACGTGAACGATCTGGCGCATGCCGTCGATCTGGCCGTCCTCCCACAATCCGGGATCGCCGTTGGTGATGCGCCCCTTCCGGGTAACCGATGTCTGCTCGACGAAGACGAGGCCGGCCCCGCCTTGGGCGAACTTGCCGTAGTGGACCAGATGGAACGGGGTGACGTAGCCGTTCACGGCCGAATACATGCCCATCGGCGAGACGACGATCCGGTTACTCAACTCGACGCCGCGGAATGCAATGCTTTCAAACAGCTTGACCATTGTGATCTTCCTCTGAATTCGCCGACCGGGACATTCGCGCCTCGATGTTCGTCATGCTTGTGCGATGGCGCCGGCACGGCGCAACGCGTCGATCTCGCCTTCGGACAGGCCGAGATATTGCGACAGGACCTCGCCATTGTGCTGACCGAGACGCGCGGAGGGGACGTAGTCCGGCGCCGCCGTATCGTGCAGCACCAGCGGGCTGCGATGAACGAGGATGTCGCCGTATTCCGGATGCTCGATCTCGCGCAGCATGCCGCGGGCGTGGAGGTGTTTGTCCTCGGTCACTTCGCGCAGGTCGCGAACGGCGGCGCAGGGCACCCTGTTAACACGGCAAAGCTCGGTGATCTCGTCGCGCACGAGCTGCGAGGACCACTCGGATACGATCTGGTCCGTTAGATCGATGTGCTTCAGGCGGTCGAGCACGGTCTTGAACCTGACGTCGTCGGCCAGCTCCGGCCGCCCCATCGCGCGCGTCAGTCCGGCCCAGTGAGCTTCGTTGACGCTAATGATGGCGACATAGCCGTCGGATGCCGGATAGACATTGTAGGGTGCCTCGGCGAGCCCGCCGTGACGATTGCCGGTGCGGGGAGCCGCTGCCTTGCGATTGAAGACATCGGCCAGGTTCGAGGCCATTGCCGGATAGACGGTCTCGACCATCGCGATCTCGACCAGCCGGCCGCGGCCGCTCTTCTCGCGATCGTACAGCGCGGTAAGAATGCCGGCGTAGAGATGCACGCCGCTGATGAAATCGGTGATGGCTGGACCCGCCTTGACCGGAGGGCCATCGGCAAATCCCGTTACGCTCATGATGCCAGACACGGCCTGGATGGTAAGGTCCATCGCCAGATTGTCCCGGCTGGGACCTGACAGGCCGTAACCGGTCGCCGAGCCGTAGATCAGCCGTGGATTAACAGCGCTGAGTGCAGCATAGCCGACGCCCAGTCGATCGAGCACGCCGGGCGCGTAGTTCTCGATCAGCACGTCGGCCTTCGCCGCGAGCTCCTTCAGGACCCTGACGCCGTCGGGCGACTTCAGGTTGAGGCTGATATTGCGCTTGTTAGCATTCAGCATCGCGAACGGGACGGCGTTGCCCTTGCTGATGCGGGCGCGATGACGCACCGGCTCGCCGTTCGGCGGCTCCACCTTGATGACGGTCGCGCCGGCCTGGGCCATCAGGAAACCGGCATACGGGCCCTGATAGACTTGGCCAAGATCGATGACGATCACGCCGTCGAGCGGCAGTGTTTTATTGTTCTCCAAAGTATCCTCAGTCCTGTCAGAAATTGTAGAGCCGCGCCGGATTGGCGATCAGGATCTTGCAGCGGGTGGCTTCGTCGGGAACGCAGTCATGCAGCAGCCGGAGCAGGTCCTGGAGATCGGGCATCGTCTCGGCGCTGTGGCCGACGTGCGGCCAATCGCTGACCCACACGACCTGGTCCGGCGCTGCCTGGACGATGGCGCGCATGAAGGGCGCTGTGTCCGCATAGGGGCGGCCGACGCGCGTGTTTCGGTCGGCACCGGAGATCTTGGTCCAGTAACGCCCCGTCTTCAGCCGGTCGGTGAAGGCGCGGAAATCCGGATGATCGTGCCCCTTGTCGGCCATGGTACGTGACATGTGGTCGATCACGTAGCTCAGTGGCAGCTTCTCGAGCTCGGGTGCGGCGGCGGCAAGATCTGAGCTCTCGATCCACAGCTGCGCATGCCAGCCGCGTTCCGCGATCCGAGGGGCGAGCTTGACGAGATCGTCGTAGCTGGTACCGAGCGTCGAGACCGGCTTGCCATCCTGCCGGATCATGGTGACGCGCACCCGCTTTGAAACCAGCGTCGGTAAGTTCATCGAGCCGCCGATCCGAGACATCGGGCCGCAGGATTGCGACGGCACGAAGCCTGTCAGGGTAGCGGCGCAGCGCATCGTAAGTGACGGCGTTGTCGTCTCCCGATCCGACCGCGTGGACGATGACACCGCGCGTGATGCCGAGCTTGCCCCAGATGGCAAAGGCGTCTTCGATCGTAAATGGCTTTGCGGCAGTGAAGCGGCCCTCATCTCCCGGCGGAAAGCGATCGAAGGGGCCGTAGATGTGAAAATGACAATCGCAGCTGCCTTCAGGCAATCGGTAATCCATACGCAAATCCCTGATCTGTCTTGAGAGGCATTGCCGACGCTGCGCGCGGCGGCCCGGCCAACGTCAACACGACGGCTTGATATCTTGGAGAATGGTCGCGCGGAGGTTCAACTCGGCGGCGGGAGGCCCGCGCTGCGGCTGGTCGACATCAGTCGATCGCAGAAGAACAATTCATTCCCGTCTCCATGGACGCCTCCCTGCACGCATGCGCCACTTGTCGTGGCGGTTTGTTTTTTTTAGCGGCTCCGGCGCCGCAGCCTTGCTGACCGGGAAACACACTAAGAGCGAGGACCCTGCGAGTCCATCATATTACATATATGTAGTTCTATTTCTATATATGTGGAAAATCGTTGCATCAGCGGCCTTGAGGCCCTAGCTTGCGCCAAGCTTTGGCGCCCTTCCGTCAGATCATCACTCCGCTCCACGGGCGAAGTCATCTCCACATATGTGTAAATGATGGATTCGAGCATCAAGTCAGCCAAGCGGATCTTCGAGGTCCTCGAATACTTCGAGGATGTGAAGCGTCCGGTTTCGCTGAAGGAGGTCGCGGCGAAGTGCGACTATCCGACGTCCAGCGCCGCTGCGTTGCTGAAGAGCATGGCGATGCTCGGATACCTTTTCTACGACAGCTACAATCGGACCTACATGCCGACGATGCGCATCGCCCAGATGGGCCGATGGCTCGACACCGGGCTGTTCGGCGATAGCGCCATCCTGGCGCTGGTCGACTTCGTTCACGGGAAACTCGATGAACTCGTCAGCATCAGCACGCAATCCGATCTGCATGCGCAATACATTCACGCCCTGCAAACCAGCAAGCGTCTCCGGTTCGAAGTGAAGTCCGGCGACGTGCGTCCGCTTGCGATCAGTGGCATCGGGCGCACGTTGCTCAGCGGCCATACCGACGTCGAGATCGAGCGGCTCCTGCGCCGCATCAATGCCGTTTGCCCCAGGGAAGAGCACTTCGAACTGAATGCGCTGATGAAGATCGTCAACGGCATCCGGCGCGATGGCTATATGTTTTCAAGACACATCATCGTTCAGGACGCGGGGGTCATTGCAGTCCTGCTGCCGAAGCGTGACTTCGGGCGCCAGCTTGTCCTCGGCGTAGGCGGCCCGGTCTCTCGCCTGGAGGAGCGACAGGATGAAATCCTCGCCTGTATGCGCGAAGGCATCACCCGGTTCCTGCCGTGACATCGGACGTTCAGCAGTTGCTCCCAGCCCGCAGATGATCTGTCGGCCTGTATGGCGATGAGCTGAGAGGGCATCAAGGAAGCAGAGGATTGGGGTCGGGCGTGTTGCCGTCGGCGCTGACGCTCCAATTGCCAAGAGGAGGATCTGGAAGCGCGAGGTCGACAACACAGGGCCAAGGAGTCCATGCGCATTTATTGGCCATGTGTCGGACACGGCGGCAGCGCGCGACTGTACGTGATTGATTTTGCTGGCGCTCCCTAGCGGAATCGAACCGCTCTCTCCACCGTGAAAGAGTGTCAGCGGCTGTCGGCGTGCTAGGGGTCCCCAACGGGTCCCCATGTCATTTTGGCTGCCTGACGCGAACGCCATCAATCGGGCTTTTGAAATTCAACCAGTGACTTAAGTGGTGAGCGCGCTGGGGCTCGAACCCAGGACCCCGTGATTAAAAGAAATGTGCTCAAGGCATTTTTCATAATGATTTCAACGTTTGCGGTTGACAATCTTTTCGAGCTAACGCGCGATAACGGGCACGAAAAAAGGGGGTTTGCCAACTCCAAGGAGGCGGTGAAAATCCCTCTCGTAGCGAGCGGATAGCAGGAAATTTCCATTGAAGCACGACCATGTGTTGTGCCGTCACGGGCTCGCCGGCGCATCGTGCGACGCCCCTTGGGCATACTCACCCTTTGGCCCCATGAATGCGGGCTCGAAGTGAGGCAATGGCTCTTAACTAGTAGCGACATGTCATCGTCCTCGTGCCGCGCGGGAATGCATTGAGGCAGAAGTCAGAGTGAGAACAGGCATAGAACCAGTTCACCGCGCAGGTTTTCCGATTGCCAACTGACTGCTCAAATTGCCAACCGTTTGGACTTGGTAGGAAAAAATATTCTAGAATCTACAGAGGCTTGTGGTGAGCGCGCTGGGGCTCGAACCCAGGACCCCGTGATTAAAAGTCACGTGCTCTACCGGCTGAGCTACGCGCTCCCATGGCCGCTGATGGCTTGAAGAGATCGCCATCTTATTCGGACATTCGAGAAGCATGTCTTGCCGCTACGCTTTGTGGGCGTCGTGGGGAAAACCGGCTGTTTCCGGATCATGCTTTCGGCTCGCGCTGTGTAGGGTGATGGGGCGCTGAGGTCAATAGCTTGGGTGGTTGCCGAAACTCGCGGCAGGCGCGGGGATTTGCTTGCTGTCTCCGCTGGTTAGGCCGGGGCTCTCAACTTGATTGTCGAGCCATCATCCACGCTGAACTGCCGAGGGGTACCGAAGGAGCTCGGCCTCCATGGTTCGAGACGCCTGCTTTGGCGGGCACCTCATCATGAGGGTCCACGACCTTGCCTCGCGCACGATCTCATTCTGAGGGCCTGCCGGGGGCTGGCGTCTCGAAGGATGGCCGCAAGGCGAGGTCAGCCGGTCACCTTCGTCTCCCGCCGCACCTCGTTCGTCACGGCTTGCGGTGCACCCACGGGGGGGAGTGCGACCGGGCGCAGGCCGATCAGCTCGGCGGTGCGGATCGCGCTGTCGTGCCAGAACTGGAACGAGTTGATGCGGCTGAGCTCGAGGATGGCGATCGCAACCGCGGCCAGGAACGGCAGGCTCTGCAGCACCAGCACGCCGGCGAAGATGTAGATCTCAGTGATCTGGCGGAAGCTGTTGCTGGCGATCAGGACGCCGGAGCCAATCAGCAAGAGGGCGCCGATCACGGCCTCCCAGAACGCTTGGAACTCGATCGACATCCGGCTCAGGCCGCCCTTGGACGTGCGGGCGAAGGCGATGTGCTCGGTGATGAGGCCCTGCGCCACCGCGCGCGACACCGTCCATTGCACGCTCATCGCCGCGATCATCGCGCCCAGCATCTGGCCGGGCTTGATGGCGACGCGGGCGCGGTACATCGACAGGAAGTGCGCCAGCGAGACCACGAAGGCGCCGATGATCGGCAGCGTCAGGATCTTGTCGGGGATGGCGATGTCGGCGAAGGCGACGATCGGCACCCAGACGAGGTTGAGCAGCGCCACGACCACGCCGAGGCTTTCGGCGCCCAGCCAGTTCAGCCAGCCGAGGCCGTATTCGCGCTTCTGGTCGGCGGTCAGCCGGCTCGCGCCGGGCAGGAAGCGGCGCCAGTGCTTCTTGACGATCTGCAGGCCGCCATAGGCCCAGCGATGGCGCTGCTTCTTGAAAGCCTCGTAGGTGTCCGGCAACAGGCCCGCGCCGTAGCGGGTGTTGGTGTATTGCGTGGTCCAGCCGAGCTCCTGGATGGCGAGGCCGAGATCTGAATCCTCGCAGATCGTGTCGGACGACCAGCCGCCGGCCATGTCCATCGCGGCGCGGCGGATCAGGCACATCGTGCCGTGCACGATGACGGCGTTGAGCTCGTTGCGCTGGACCATGCCGATGTCGAAGAAGCCGGCATATTCGCCGTTCATGATGTAGTGCATGATCGACAGATCGCCGTCGCGGTGTTCCTGCGGCGCCTGCACGAGGCCGACGCTCGGGTCGGCGAAGGCGGGCACGAGGTCCTTCAGCCAGTCGGGCTCGACGACATAGTCGGCGTCGAGGATGCCGATGATCTCGGCGTCGACCGCGGTGCGGTCCATCGCGATGCGCAGCGCGCCGGCCTTGAAGCCCTGCACCTTCTCGGCGTTGATGAACTTGAAACGTTCACCGAGCGCGCGGCAATGATCCTGGATCGGCTGCCAGAACGTGGGGTCCGGCGTGTTGTTGATGATGACCACGCATTCGTAGTTGGGATAGTTCAGCCGCGCCAGCGCATCCAGCGTCTGCTTGAGCATGTCGACCGGCTCGAAATAGGCCGGGATGTGGATCGAGACTTTCGGGCAGTAGGTTTCGGGAACGTTTGCGACCGGCTTGTCCTTCGTGATCAGCCGCTGCGGCGGCCGGCCGAAGGCGACGGCTGCGATCTCGTCGATGCGCGCCATCGCAATGAGGACAAGCGGAACGAGCAGGATCATGCCGAGAGTCAGCGCGAAGGCCGAGCCGAAGATGAAGTAGTGGCTGTTCCAGAATTCGAACACGATCGCGGCCCAGGCGCCGACGCCGTTGGCGCTCGCCGACAGCAGGAAGGCCTGCTTCACGGTCGGCTTTTCAATCCGCAGGATCGGCAGCGACAGCAGGACGCCGACCAGCAGCGCGATGCCCATCAGCTTCCAATAATCAGGATTCTCGACCGGACCGGTCCAGGCGAATTTCGGCTCGCGGCTGGCGTTGAGGATGCCCCAATACGGACCGACGCCACCTTCGAAGAACTTCCAGGGCTGATCGATGGCCTCGACGATGTTGTATTCCATGCCGATGGCTTCGGCGCGGTTGACGAAGTTACGCAGGATCAGCGCCTGCTGGAACGGACCCGGGTCGGCGTTGCGCAAATTGTAGCCCTGGCTCGGCCAGCCGAACTCGGCGATCACGATGCGCTTGCCGGGAAACAGGTTGCGCAGGAGATTGTAGCGATCAACGGCCTGGTCGACCGCCTGGTCCGAGCGGAAGTTTTCCCAGTAAGGCAGCACGTGGGCGGCGATGAAATCGACGCTGGAGCCGAGGTCGGGATTGTCGCGCCAGATGTTCCAGATCTCGCCGGTGGTGACGGGCACGCGGACCGAGCCCTTCACCTTCTTGATCATGTCGATGAGGTCTTCGACCTTCTGCTCGCCGCGGTAGATCACCTCGTTGCCGACGACGACGCCGACGACGTTGCTGTTCTTGCGGGCAAGCTCGATCGCCGCCTTGATCTCGCGCTCGTTGCGATCCTTGTCCTTGTCGATCCAGGCGCCGACGGTGACCTTGATGCCGAACTCGGCCGCGATCGGCGGCACCAGTTCCACACCGCCGGTGGACGAGTAGAGGCGGATGGCGCGCGTCATGGTCGACAGCGTCTTCAGGTCGGCGCGGATTTTCTCGACGGACGGGATGTTGTCGATGTCGGGGTGGGCCGAGCCTTCGAACGGCGCGTACGAGACGCTGGGCAGGAGCCCCTTGAAATCCGGCGCGGGTTCCTTGTCGCGCAGAACTCCCCAGAGGCCGGCGTGAAGCGCGGACACGAGTAACAAAACGGCGGCGACAACGCGCATCGCGGCTAAACCAAAAGGGGCTGAGGGGGCAGGGAAGCGGATCCGACCCCGAGATCCGACCAAGTCCGCGGCAAAGGGAGCATACCTCTGCCGCGCGGTTTCACAACTGTCATGGTCTCATGTCCTTATAAGGGCATGGCCTTTTCCAGAAAACGCGCGGCAGTGCCAATCGTCTCTATCGCCGACCGTTCCTGAACGACAGCTGAAACGATCGCGGTTATTTCGGGGGCGTGGGCGACGGGCTCGCCGCCGGCGAGGGGCTTGCGGCGGGCTGCGGTGCCGGCGGATTGCCTGACGCCGGTGCTGCGGGTTGTGACGCCGCGGCCGCCGCCTGCTGCGGCTGGGCTGCCGGGTTGATCCAGCAGGCGTGCACGCGGCTGTCCAGGGTCTCGGCGACCTTGGGATCGATCTGGCCGCCGAAGCGGGTCAAGCAGCGGAACGCGGCCTGGATGTGGCCGCCGGGGCAGCCGAAGCGGTCGTAAAGGTCGAGATGGCGGAACGCGGTATCGAGGTCATCCCGCCACATCAGCCGCACCACGCGCCGGCCGAGCCAGACGCATTCCGGGTTGCCGGCCGGGCCGTTGATGACCTGGGCAGCCTCGGCGAACTCGTCGGTGCGGCGCTGGTTCTGGGCGGCGTCCTTGGCAGCGGCGTCAGCGGGCTGGGCCGCGGCCTTGCCCTGCTCGGGGGCGGGCGTGCCGCTCTGGGCGGAAGCGCCACCGAGACCGGCGAGAACGAGAAGGCAGGAGACGGCCAGCGTGGCGGCGAACTGCCGCAGGACCGCATTTCGTGACTCGAACACCCGTTGCCGCATGAATTCCCCAATGTATCCGCTGCCCGTCCGCGTCAGGATCCCGCGGACGCGCCGGTGATGGCGTCCAAATGGGTCTCCAATGCGGCGGAAAAGTCTTTCGGAGTCCATGACCTGAATTTGGAATTTTGTCCAGCAAAGTCACGATGCTAGGTGACGGTCGAACGGCTGCGGCCGGATTCCCGCAGGGGTGGAGCGGATCGGCATCGGGACACCCCCTTGGCAGACGGCGTGCAAGCAGGTAATCGACGGACCCTTCGCGGAGGACGGAACCGATTTCTCTTCGTACGCCACTGGCGCTTCTGATCGTTTCACTGGGTGCGATTGCTGCCGTGTGGTGGTGGTTGGCGACGCCGATCACGCTCGCGCGTGCCCCGATCGATCCCGCCGAGAAGGTGCAATGCGTCTCCTACGCGCCGTTCCGCGGCGAGCAGACGCCGCTGGAGGCGTGGACCCATATCGAGGCCGAGCAGATCGAGCAGGATTTGCGCCAGCTCAGGGAAATCACCGACTGCGTCCGTACCTATTCGATGGAGAACGGGCTCGACCAGGTGCCGGCGATCGCCGCCAAGGTCGGCGGGCTGAAGGTGCTGCAGGGCATCTGGCTCTCCAGCAACCGAGCCAAGAATTTCGAGCAGGCCGCGCTCGCCGTTCGCCTCACCAAGGAATTCCCCGGCATCATCACCGCGGTCATCGTCGGCAACGAGGTGCTGCTGCGCGGTGAGATGACGACGGCGGATCTCGTCGCGATCATCCGCTCGGTCAAGACGCAGGTCAGCGTGCCCGTCACCTATGCCGACGTCTGGGAGTTCTGGCTGAAGAACCGCGAGGTCTATGACGCCGTCGACTTCGTCACCATCCACATCCTGCCTTATTGGGAAGACTTTCCGGTCAAGGCGAAGTTCGCCTCCGCCCATGTCGAGGCGATCCGCGAGCGCATGGCGGTGGCGTTTCCCGGCAAGGAAATCCTGATCGGCGAGACCGGTTGGCCGAGCGAGGGGCGCATGCGCGACGGCGCGCTGCCGTCACGCGCCAACCAGGCGCGGGTGGTCTCGGAAATCCTGGCTCTGGCGAAGGCGCAGAAATTCCGCGTCAATCTGATCGAGTCCTACGATCAGCCGTGGAAGCGCAAGCTGGAGGGCACCGTCGGCGGCTATTGGGGCCTGTACGATTCGGTGCGCCGGACCCTGAAATATCCGCCGGGCCAGCCCATCAGCAATTTCCCGCTCTGGAAATGGTACATGGGCGCGGGCATGGGTCTGTGCGTGCTGGTGTTCGCGGTGGCGATGATCACGCTGCGCCGTCGGCCGTGGACGCCGCGCTTC
Organism: Bradyrhizobium sp. MOS003; assembly: GCF_003020125.1. Classification (GTDB taxonomy): domain Bacteria; phylum Pseudomonadota; class Alphaproteobacteria; order Rhizobiales; family Xanthobacteraceae; genus Bradyrhizobium. Next base: position 125,868 of record NZ_PYFW01000004.1, read on the forward strand.
TCGGCCTGGCTCGGGGTCGCCATCTCGGCGACGACGGCCGGCAGCCTGCTCGGGATCGGCGCCGACAAGATGTATTACGAGAGCTACGGCATCGGCGGCTGGCTGCTCTGGGGCGCGCTGCTCGCGGCCGGGATCCTGTCGCCGATCTTCTGCGCGCAGGCGATGGTGATCGGCCGCAGCCTTCCGACCTTCCTCGATCTGCTCGGCCCGCGCGAGGGCCGCAAATGGTCGAAGCTCACCGCCGTGCTCGGCCTGACGCTCGCGGTGACGGCGGTGATCGCGGCCGACACGGCGCTCGGTTTCGTGTTCGACCCGCGCTACAAGGATTTCCCCTACGCCGCGCTGACGATGGCGGTGGTGCCGTTCGCGCTGTTGATGCTGAACCGGCCGCAGATCGGCCAGCGTCCGATCGCGGAATCGGTGTTCGCGGGGGTACTGGCGCTGTCGGCCGTCTTCGTGCTGTTCAACGAGGGTCGCGACAATTGGCAGTCGCTGTGGACCTGCACGATCTATCTGTTGTTCGCGCTCACGCTGTGGCGGGCGCGGGCCGAGCAAACCCAAGGATGAACAGGCCGATCGCCAGGCCCGACAGCACGACGTTGTAGAGCACGATGCCGAGGCCGGCGGCGACGATGCCGACGGTGAGCAGCACGATCGACGGCCGCATCAGGTTCAGAGTCGCAACCACCAGCGCGACGATGCCGAACACCGAATTCTTGAACAGCACCGTCGAGACCGACCGCGCCTTGCAGAGCAGCGTCTGCAGCCCGGCGTCGCAGGCGAGCGCGACCTGCGACAGCTCGATCGCAAGGTAGCGCAAATAGAGCGCATAGCCGACCGAGGCGAAGCCGACGACGATCAGGAACTGGACCTGGTAGGGCGAGAGGCGGAAGGGCTTTTTTGTCATGGCGGCAATATGGTCGCGATGGCGCGGGCAGGCAACAGGGCGGGTGATATTTCCATTGATCCGGCTCGCGCGAGGAGCCGTCAAAGCCGGCTTTGCGTCGCCCGCTTCTGGTCCGCGAGCCGTCGCTCGTATGTCTCGGCCAATGCGAGCAGTCGCTTCCTGATGTAGGGATCCGCCTTCTCTGCCAGTTCCCGGATCAGCGCGAGTTGCTCCCGCAGAAACTTGGCGTCCGTCATCTCCGCTCCGAATCAAATCCGTCGCGGATACTGCCGTTTTACGCCGACCTCTTCCGTATCATTTGGTATGCCCGCTATTTCAGTCCAAGCCGGCGGGGGCGACGCTTATCGCGCGCCGTAGAATCAACGCAAGCCCGCTGCGAAAGGGCAACTCAGGTCCAAGCGTCTGATCGCCGCGTGCAAGCAGCTTGCGCCGGGGCGGAGACTAGCGGCGGAAGAACGACGTCAATGTCGATGCCGCCGACGCGGTCTCCGGCTTGGCCGGCGCGGGCTGCGCTGCAGGCGGGGGCGCGGGCTCCTCGCGCTTCGACGAGCGCTTGGAGGAATAGCCGCGGCGGCGCTTGTCCGGCTTTTCGGGTTTTGCGACGGGCGCGGTTTCGGCTTGCGGGACCGCGTCCTGGTTCTTCTCGGAGTTCTTCTCCAAAACTCTGTCCTGGGACTTCTCTTGTCCCTTCTCCTGGCCCTTGTCTTGGCCGCCACGCAGCGACAGGCGCTGGCCGTCGAAGACAGTGGTCTCGCAGTGACGGTCGCTCTCGGCGAGGCTCGCGCAGAATTTTGCGGCAGCGGCGGCGTTGACCAGCGGGCCGGCCCCCAAGCGGAGCTGCATGCCGAGCCCGGTGGTGCCTTCCTTGATCATGATGATCGGCCGCAGCGCTGCGATCTCCGGATTGGATTTGCTCAGGCTGCGCCAAAGCGCGCGCAGGCCGTCGACTGAATTGGCGCCGCCGAGGTCGATCGCGAAACGCGTCTGCTGAATCGCGATGGCGGGGGAATCATTCTCGGCTGCCTCGGGCGCCTTCGCGGCTATCGCGACGACTTCGGTCGGGGCGGGCGCCGGCTCGGCCTTCTTCTCGGCGGCCTTCTCGCTCGGCTCGGGCAGAGTCAATTTCGACGCGGCCGGGTCGGGCGGCGCCATGATCGACTTGGAGGGCACCAGTGGAATCGTCGGCAGCGCAGAATTCGTTGCCAGGGGCTGGTGCGCGAGCGAGGCTGCGGCGGCAGTCTGCGGCGGCAGGCTCGACGGCTCCTTTGCAGTCTCCTTGCCCGTTTCCTTGTGCGCGTCCTTGGCGGCCTCGGTCCGCGGCTTGTCGCCGGCGGGGGTCGAGGCGACCGGCGCGACGCTGGGGGCCGCGGGCGCGGCGTCCTGCGGCTTCCCAGCCTGCGGCGGTGTGGTGGGCTGCCTGGCGATGGCGCCGGTGACGGAATCGAGCCCTTGCTCCACGACGGTGACGCGGGAATAGAGCCGGTCGCGATCCGTGTTCAGCGTCTCGATGGCGGCCGCGAGCCGGCGGGCCTCGTTCTGGCTCTCCTTGGTCAGCACCTGGAGCCGCTCCGCCTGGCGCGCGAGATCGGCGGACGCAACCTGGTCGCGCCGCCAGCCGAGCTGGGCCTGATTGGCCAATACCGCGATGACGACGGCGCCCACGGCCGCCACGCCCCATGAGCCCAGCCGCCACATCATGCGGCGGTCAAACGCGCTTTCCTCGGCTACAAGCCCGGAGAACAGCCCGCCGGTCTCCTTGGTGCCGAAGGCATCCGCCAGTGGGTCGGAATCCTTTGCCATGAACGTTAAGTGCCCAGCCCTGTCCGGCTTCCCCGAATCAATCAGGGAACATTAACAGGAAAACCCCGTCGCACTTGTATTCCGGGCGTTTGCGGGGGTAGCAAGGCGAGAGCTTTTGAGGGCGGCCCGCCCGCCGCGCCAGTTGATGCGGCCGTATCTGACAGGATTTCGATGACCGTCCGTTCCAGCCTTACGATCGTGCTCGCCGCCGGCGAAGGCACGCGCATGCGCTCACGCTTGCCGAAAGTGCTGCATCCGGTGGCCCACCAGACGTTGCTTGCCCACGTGCTTGCGGCGGCACCCAAGGGAACCGGCACCTCGCTCGCGGTCGTGATCGGTCCCGACCACCAGGCTGTTGCGGAAGAGGCAAGGCGCTTCAGGCCCGACGCGCTCACCTTGGTGCAGGCCGAGCGGCTCGGCACCGCGCATGCGGTGCTGGCGGCACGGGAGGCGATCGCACGCGGCGTGGACGATCTCCTGATTGCCTTCGGCGATACGCCGCTGATTTCGGCCGAGACCTTTGCGCGGCTGCGCGCGCCGCTCGCCGGGGGCGCCGCGCTTGCCGCGCTCGGCTTCCGCGCCGCCGATCCAACGGGGTATGGCCGCTTCATCGTCGAGGGCGAACGCCTGGTGGCGATCCGCGAGCAGGCCGATGCGAGCGCCGAAGAGCGCAAGATCGATTTGTGCAACGCCGGCGTGATGGCGATCGACGGTCGCCGGGCGCTCGCGATCCTCGACAAGATCGGCAATGCGAATTCCAAGGGCGAATATTATCTGACCGACGCCGTCGGCATCGTCCGCGAGCAGGGGTGGGAGTCCGTGGTGATCGAGACCAGCGAGGACGAAGTGCGCGGCATCAACACCAAGGCGCAACTCGCCGAAGCCGAAGCCGTGATGCAGGCGCGCTTGCGGAAAGCTGCGATGGAGGCCGGCGTCACGCTGATCGCGCCAGAGACCGTTCATTTCTCCGCCGACACCGTGTTCGGCAAGGACGTCACCATCGAGCCATTCGTGGTGATCGGCCCCGGCGTGTCGATCGCCGACGGCACCGTGATCCATTCCTTTTCGCACATCGTGCAGACGACGCTGGGCAAGAACGTTTCGATCGGGCCCTATGCGCGCCTGCGGCCCGGCACCTCGCTCGGCGACGGCGCGCGCATCGGCAATTTCGTGGAGACCAAGGCGGCGACGCTGGAGGCCGGCGTCAAGGTCAACCATCTCTCCTACATCGGCGATGCCACCGTCGGCGCCAATTCCAACATCGGCGCCGGCACCATCACCTGCAACTACGACGGCTTCAAGAAGCACAAGACCGTCATCGGGCAGGGGGCCTTCGTCGGCACCAATTCCTCGCTGGTCGCCCCCGTGAAGATCGGCAACGGGGCCTATATCGGCTCAGGCTCGGTGATCACGAAAGACGTGCCTGACGATGCCATGGCGCTGGAGCGCGGCCAGCAGACCATCCGCGAAGGCGGCGCCGCGCGCTATCGCGAGTTGAAGACGGGCGGCAGCAAGACTGAGAAATAACGGGGCTAGTCGTCGTCGGCGACGTCCGAGAACATCGCGCGCGCCAGGCGCCAACCGCGCGGCCTGGCGCGCTTTGCCGGTTCGATGGCGGTCTGCGTGACGAGGGCAGGTTTGCTTTCCTTGCCCCGCTCCATGGCGCGCTGGGGCGGCGGCCAATGCGCGAGATGCGTACCCGTGCTATCGCTGGCGCGCACGAGCGTCGAAGACAAGCCTTTGCGGTCGGATGAGCCCTTCATGGCCATAACTCCCTGAGGGGGAATCGTTGGTCAATTTGATTGACAAGGAGTTAATCGACGCGGTTTAACGCCGGCAATCCGACGCAGTCGAGCAGGCCGACGCTGAGCTGTCTCAATCAGCAATAATTATTGAGTATCTGTTTTCTTAGCAAATTCGCTAAAAACCGAGCGCGTCGTTTAGGCGATTTTTCGACGATTTGGGGGATAGTGATCCGCATGTGCGGGATTGTCGGCATTCTCGGGCGCGAGCCGGTTGCAGAGCAGCTGGTGGATTCGCTCAAACGTCTTGAATATCGCGGTTACGACTCGGCTGGCGTCGCCACGCTCGAAGGCAAGCACCTCGAGCGCCGTCGCGCCGAAGGCAAGCTGAAGAATCTGGAGGCGCGGCTGCGCGCCGAACCGCTCCAGGGCACGACCGGCATCGGCCACACCCGCTGGGCCACCCACGGCAAGCCGACCGTCAACAACGCCCATCCTCACGCGACCGAGCGCGTCGCCGTGGTCCACAACGGCATCATCGAGAATTTCCGCGAGCTGCGCGAGGAACTCGAGAAGAAGGGCACGGTGTTCCACACCGAGACCGACACCGAGATCGTGCTGCATCTCGTCGACGATCTCCTCACCCGCGGCAACAAGCCGGTCGAAGCGGTCAGGCTGGCGCTGGGGCGCCTGCGCGGCGCCTTCGCCCTCGGCTTCATCTTCGCCGGCGACGACGACCTCCTGATCGGCGCCCGCAACGGACCGCCGCTGGCGATCGGCTATGGCGACGGCGAGATGTATCTGGGCTCGGATGCCATCGCGCTAGGCCCGTTCACCGACACGATCAGCTATCTCGAAGACGGCGACTGGGTGGTGCTGACCCGCAAGAGCGCTGATATCTTCGACAAGGACGGCAATGCCGTCCAGCGCGACAAGATCAAGCATGCCGCCTCGACCTCGCTGGTCGACAAGGCGAACTACCGCCACTTCATGGCGAAGGAGATCCACGAGCAGCCGGAAGTGGTCGGCCACACCCTGGCGCGCTACGTCGACATGGCGACCGAGCGCGTCGCGCTGCCGGTCAAGCTTCCCTTCGACTTCAAGGACATCCAGCGCATCAACATCACGGCGTGCGGCACCGCGAGCTATGCCGGCTACGTCGCCAAATACTGGTTCGAGCGCTTTGCGCGCGTGCCGGTCGAGGTCGACGTGGCCTCCGAATTCCGCTACCGCGAAGCGCCCTTGCGCAAGGGCGATCTCGCCATCTTCATCTCGCAGTCGGGCGAGACCGCCGACACGCTGGCGGCGCTGCGCTATGCCAAGGCCGAAGGCGTGCACACGATCGCTGTCGTCAACGTGCCGACCTCGACGATCGCCCGCGAGAGCGAGATCGTGCTGCAGACGCTGGCCGGCCCCGAGATCGGCGTTGCCTCGACCAAGGCCTTCACCTGTCAGCTCATGGTGCTGGCGAACCTTGCGATCGCGGCCGGTAAGGCCCGCGGCGAATTGTCCGAGGAGGACGAGACGAAGCTGGTCCACGGCCTCGTCGAGGTCCCGCGCCTGATGGCGGATGCGCTCACCACCGAGCCGCAGATCGAAAAGCTCGCGCACAGGATCGCCAGGTCCCGCGACGTGCTTTATCTCGGCCGCGGCACCAGCTTCCCGCTTGCGCTCGAAGGTGCGCTGAAGCTGAAGGAGATCTCCTACATCCACGCCGAGGGCTATGCCGCCGGCGAGCTCAAGCACGGGCCGATCGCGCTGATCGACGAGACCATGCCTGTCGTCGTGATCGCGCCTTACGACCGCGTGTTCGAAAAGACGGTGTCCAACATGCAGGAGGTCGCCGCCCGCGGCGGCAACATCATCCTGATGACGGATGCAAAGGGCGCGGAAGAGGCGACCGTGGAGTCCCTCGTCACCATCGTCATGCCCGACATGGCGGCGGCCTTCACGCCGATGGTCTATGCCGTCCCCGTGCAACTGCTCGCCTATCACACGGCTGTCGTGATGGGGACCGACGTCGACCAGCCGCGCAACCTCGCGAAATCGGTGACCGTGGAATAGGCAGAAGGGATCCGGCCGGAACGCTAGGTAGTCTTCCAAAACCTGCTAGAAGACCCTAGCTTGACTGCAGCGACCGACCTGGAACCCGAATGACCGCCCGCGACGACACGCCTGCGCCTTTGAATGCCGCCCCGGAACCGCATATCGGCCTGATGGGTCGCTTCCGAAACTACTTTCTGACGGGCCTGGTCGTCACCGGTCCGATCGCGATCACCCTGTATCTGGTCTGGTGGTTCGTCACCTGGGTCGACGGCGTGGTGCGGCCGTTCGTGCCGCTGGCCTATCGGCCCGAAACCTATCTGCCGTACGTGATCCCCGGGTGGGGGCTGATTGTCGCAGTCTTCATGCTGACGCTGCTCGGCTTCCTCGCGGCGAACTTGATCGGCCGGACGCTGGTCGATGTCGGCGAGACCTTGCTCGGCCGCATCCCCGCGGTGCGCGCCATCTACCGTGGCCTGAAGCAGGTGTTCGAGACGCTGTTCTCGGGCAAAGGCTCGAGCTTCCGCAAGGTCGGCCTGGTCGAGTTTCCCTCGCCGGGCATGTGGTCGATCGTGCTGATCTCGCAATCGCCGAACGAAGATATTGCGCGCAACCTGCCGGGGCAGGAGGAGCACGTCTCGGTATTCCTGCCGTGCTCGCCGAACCCGACCACCGGCTTCTTCTTCTACGTGCCAAAGAGCAAGATCATCGAGGTCGACCTCAGCACCGAGGATGCCGCGACGCTGATCATGTCGGCCGGCGTGGTGCAGCCCGGCTCGGCGCCCGACCCGAAGAAAGCGGCGGCGCTCGCGGGCATGGCGAATGCCGCGCGCATCGCCAACGCCTCCACGCTGCGGCCCGAGCCTGCGAAGGCGGAATAAGGCCATTCCTCTGCGTGATGGCGGTCGGTTACGCAGGCGTTGGCATCCTCTGCTAGAGTTCCGGTTGAATTGAGCGCCTCGCTCGGAATTCGACCTGGAGTGCACGATGTCCAAAACCATTGCGATCCTCGCGCCCGGCGCCATGGGCAGCGCGGTGGCCCGCCGTCTCAGTGAGCATGGCGCGCGGGTGTTGACGTCGCTGGAAGGTCGGAGCGAGGCGACGCGCAAGCGCGCAGCAGACGCCGGCATGATTGGCGTCGATGACGCTGCGATCGCGGACGCCGACATTATCCTCTCGATCGTGCCGCCGGGCGAAGCGGTTGCGCTGGCCAAGCGGCTGGCGGCCCTGATCGTCAGGCGCGAGAAGAAGCCAGTCGTGGTCGATTGCAACGCGGTCAATGTCGATACCGTGCGTGGAATCCAGGAGATCATCGGCTCGGCGCAGGCGCCGTTCGTCGATGGTGGCATCATCGGCTTTCCGCCGCAGCCTGGGGCCAAGAGCCCGGCCTTCTACATGTCCGGCGAGCACGCCAGGGACGTCGCGGTGCTGAAGGATTTCGGCCTCGACATCCGCATCGTCGAAGGCCCGGTCGGCGCGGCGTCCGCTCTGAAAATGTCCTACGCAGGCATCGTCAAGGGCCTCGCCGGAATCGGCTCGGCGATGGTGATCGCGGCGACCAAAGCAGGCGCTGCTGACGCGTTGCGTGACGAACTGGCGCTGAGCCAGCCCGCCATCCTGGCGCGGCTCGAGGTCGCGCTGCCTGACATGATTCCGAAGGCCTATCGCTGGGTTGCCGAGATGCGGGAGATTTCCGGCTTTCTCGGGCTCGACCATCCCGCCAGCCAGATCTACGAGGGTTTTGCGCGGTGGTTCGAGCATCTCGCCGAGGATGCGAAGGGCGAGGCGGTGGATGCGGAGCTGATGAAGGCCTTCGCCGCGGGGATCGCGCGGACGAAATCCTGACGTCGCCGAACCCATCTGTTATTGATCTTGCGGGCGCTGTTCTTCTGTCGTGGGAGTTCGAATGAGAATGCTGGTGATCGGCGCGGGCGCGCTGGGCGGCTATTACGGTGCTTGCCTCGTGCGAGCAGGCCGAGACGTGAGCTTTCTTGTGCGCGAGAAGCGGGCGGAGCAATTGCGGCGGAACGGACTCCAGGTCGTCAGCCCGCACGGTGACTTTGCCGTGCAGCCGAAGCTTCTTGCGATCGGCGATCTCAGGGAGCCGTTCGATGTCGTGCTCGTCGGCGTGAAAGCCTACTCGCTCGATGACGTGATGAGCCAGTTTGCGCCCGCCATCGGCCCGAACACGATGGTTCTTCCCATTCTTAATGGCCTGAAACATATCGACGCTCTGACCGTCAGGTTCGGCGCCGCACACGTTCTCGGCGGGCTCGCAAACGTCAGTGCCGGGCTCGATGGAGAGGGGCGGGTCGTTCACTTCATGGCCAACCAGACCATCGTCTTCGGCGAGATCGAGGGCGCACTGAGCGAGCGTGTGCTCGCGCTTGAGATGCTGCTCCAGGTCCCCGGGATCGACGTGCGTGCCAGCGAAGCAATCATGCAGGACATGTGGGAGAAGTTCGTCCAGCTCTCGACGCTTGCCGGCATCACCTGCCTGATGCGCGCAAGCATCGGAGATATCCTGGCCGTGCCCAACGGCGAGCAGTCCATTTTTCGCCTGTTTGCTGAATGCTGCGCCGTTGCGACCGCTTCGGGATATGAGCCGCGTGCGCCGTTCATCGAGTTCGACCGCAAGCTGTTCACGACCCTCGACTCGCCGCTCAAGGCCTCGATGCTGCGCGACATCGAGCGCGGCTCGATGACCGAGTCCGAGCATATCCTCGGCGATATGGCAGACCGGGCCCGTAAGCTCGGCATCGAGACGCCGCTATTGGATCTGGCCCGCGCGCATGTTGCGGCCTACGAGGTTGGGCGACGAAGGGCCATGCCTGGCCAATAGTCCGACAACCCGACCGAAACACGCACCTATTACCCCAAGGGTTCATGACCAAGGAAACTGGAGTTAATTGGATTTGCCAAGCCTGTCGTCAAGCACCGGCTGTTGAAGACGTTCGCGACGATGATCCCCGGCAACCGTATAGTCTATGTCACGAATGTGCGGATCGTCTGCGACACTATGCGCTCCGGCCGATCGAATGGTTCAACCTTGCTGCCTTACATGGTTGGACCAAGTTCCTACTGCATGACGATTTCTACGATCAGAACGGAGAGGCTTCCCAACCGGACGTGGACGACTACGCAACTGACGACATGCGTGCGCCCACACTGGAAATGTGCTCCGGCTCGCTCGAGCGGCTGATCGATTTCTGCGTCACGCGGTGGCGCCTCGGAAAGGAAGAATTTGAAGCGTTCAGGCCATTCGCGACCGGCACGGTTCTCGCAGCAATTGAGGATCGCGCGGATGCGGGTAATCGGCAGGTGTGGGAGACGATGGTCCAGCTTTGTGCGAATGTCGTCGGTAGCCCGGCTGCGCCATGGGTGCGCGCGCAATTTGAGAGAGCTTGGCGAGACAGATCACTGTTCATCTGGGCCGAGGCGGCCGCAAAGTGCTTGCCAGCCGCCGAGGGGCTTCACAAGACAATCGACGCTTTAAAGACAGTCCAAGGGCGCGATCTGGAAAAGCAGATGTCAGCACTCTCATGGTTCGGCGCGCCCGCAGTGCTGGATTGGATCGAGGCCCGCCTCCCGCGCCAGGACGTCACTGCTTCCTGGGGGCAGCTTGCATCCGTTTCCGATCTAAATTGGAGTCGGGTTCAGAGTTGGCTTGCAAGCGGCCGTCCGCTCAGTCTCGTTGCGATTGATGCGCTGGTAAGCTTCATTCCACGTCAAGGTCAAGCGAGGATCTTGACCAATCTCGATCCCAAGCTGAAGGGGTGTGGCGATCGCTCGATGATTGTACATGCTTTGCGCACCTACGAGGCCCAAGACGGCGCCCCTCGCGTCGCAACGAAGTGCAGTTTCATCATCCAGCACGTAAATGAGCTTCGCACCGAGTAGGCATTTGGAGACCAAATTAGCCCGCCCCGATCAGCGGGATCGCTTCGTCCCGTTCGTACAGATAGAGCAGGCACCGCAGCGCCTCGCCGCGCTCGCCCTTCAGCTTGGGATCGTCCTTGAGGATCCGTAGCACCTCGTCTCTCGCCTGGGTGATGAGCTGGCCGTGGACCTCCGAGCGCGCGATGCGGTAGCCGGGCAGGCCGCTCTGGCGCACGCCCAGCACGTCCCCTTCGCCGCGCAGCTTCAAATCCTCCTCGGCGATGCGAAAACCGTCGGTGGTCTCGCGGATCACCTTCAGCCGCGCCTTCGACATCTCGCCGAGCGGTTCCGAGTAGAGCAGCAGGCAGGTCGAGGCCTCCGAGCCGCGTCCGATCCGGCCGCGCAACTGGTGCAACTGAGCAAGGCCGAAGCGCTCGGCATTCTCGATCACCATGATGGTCGCCGCCGGCACGTCGACGCCGACCTCGACCACGGTGGTCGCGACCAGGAGGCCGATCTCGTGGGCGGCGAACTGGCCCATCACGCGGTCCTTCTCGGCTCCTTTCATCTGGCCGTGGACGAGGCCGACGCGCTCGCCGAACCGTTTCTGCAGGCTCTCGAAACGCTTGGTCGCGTTGGTGAGGTGCTCGGTGCCTTCGGCCTCCGACTCTTCCACCAGCGGGCAGATCCAGTAGACCAGCTTGCCGGCCTCCAGGGCCCGGCCGATGCTGTCCGTGACCTCGGCGAGGCGGCTGATCGAGATGGTGCGGGTTTCGATCGGCTGGCGGCCGGCGGGCTTTTCGCGCAGCTCGGAGATGTCCATGTCGCCGAAATAGGTCAGCACCAGCGTGCGCGGGATCGGCGTCGCGCTCAGCACCAGCACGTCGACCGCCTCGCCCTTGGATGTCAGCGCGAGCCGCTCGCGGACGCCAAAGCGGTGCTGCTCGTCGACGATGGCGAGGGCGAGGTCGTGAAAGATCACATCGTCCTGGATCAGCGCATGGGTGCCGACGAGCAGGTCGATCTCGCCGGCTTCGAGCTGCGCCAGCAATTCACGCCGCTCCTTGCCTTTCTCGCGCCCGGTGAGGATCGCCACCCGCATGCCGGCCCGTTCGGCGAGAGGGGCGATGGTCTTGATGTGCTGGCGCGCCAGGATTTCGGTCGGCGCCATCAGCGCCGCCTGCTTGCCCACTTCCGTGACGGCTGCCGCGGCCAGCAACGCGACCACGGTCTTGCCGGAGCCGACATCGCCCTGCAGCAGTCTCAGCATGCGTATGGGCTGTTGCAGATCGCTGGCGATCGCTGCGACCGCGTCGCGCTGGGACACCGTCAATGCATAGGGCAGGGCGTCGATGATCTTGTTGCGCAGGTGACCGTCGCCGGCATTGCGCACGCCGGCCGGCCGGCGCAGCTGCGCCCGGATCAGCGCGAGCGCGAGCTGGCCGGCGAGCAGTTCGTCAAAGGCCAGGCGCGACCAGAACGGCTGATCGGGCAGGATGTCCGTCAGCTCGGCCGGCTGATGGACGCGGTTGAGCGCCTCGGCGATCGCAGGAAAATTGCAGCGGCGCATCACCTCCGGGCTGATCCATTCCGGCAGGGCCGGTAGCTTGAGCAACGCCTGCGCGACTGCGCGGCGCAGCGAGCCGAGCGCGAGGCCCTCCGTCAGCGGATAGACCGGATCGATGCCCGACAGCTTCGAGATCGCTTCCTCGTCCAGCACGCGATCGGGATGCACCATCTGCGGGATGCCGTCGTACATCTGCAGCGTGCCGGAGACGTAGCGCTTCTCTCCAATTGGCAGCAGCTTTTCGACATAGCCAGGCTTGGCGCGGAAGAAGGTCAGCACGACGTCGCCGGTGTCGTCGCTAGCGTAGACCAGATACGGCGCGCGCGCGCTGCGCTGCGGCGGCGGGCGGTGGCGATCGACGGTGACCTCCAGCGTCACCATGGTTCCGACGGCCGCGTCGCGGATCTTCGGCCGGGCGCGGCGGTCGATGACCTGGCTCGGCAGATGCAACAAAAGATCGACCAGCCGCGGCGTCTCGCTGCGGCTGAGCAGGTACTGCAGCAGCTTGTCCTGTTTCGGACCGACGCCGGGCAGGCTGGTCACGGGAGCAAACAGCGGATTGAGCAGACTTGGGCGCATTCTTGCAACATTGGTCATGCGCGGGCTTGACCCGCGCATCCATCTTTCAATGACGATGGATTGCCGGGTCAAGCCCGGCAATGACAGACCCAACCAATTGCAACAACTAAAGTGCTGACACGGCCGGCCCCAATGGCTATATCACCCCGGCCCGGCACGTCCGGGCTTTCGGCGTTTGACTGGATTTGAGACATGACGGGAACGACACGATCGAGTGACGGGCTGGACAATCGCCGCAAGCGGCTGCTGTTCCGATGCTGGCACCGCGGCACGCGCGAGATGGACCTGATCCTCGGCCGCTTTGCCGATGCCGAGATCGGCAATTTGTCCGACGCGGAGCTGACCGAACTCGAGACCCTGCTCGAAGAGTCCGATCCCGACCTCTATGCCGCCATCACCGGCGACAAGGTGCTGCCAGCTGCTCTCACCGGCGCGCTGTTTGCCCGCATCAAGGCGTTCCCGATCACGGACGGCAATCTATGAAACCTGGGTTGAAGTCGCCGGCCGAGCTTCTCACGCCCGGCCGCGCGGTCACGCTTGCCAATGTCGCGGAAGGCGCCGAAGGCCTGGTGGTCTCCGATCTCGCCCGGGCCATCGCGGCGCGGCCGAAAAAGCCGGCCGTCAGTCTGGCCGTGGTCTGCCGCGACGGGGCACGGATGCAGCAGCTCGAACGCGCGCTGCAATTCTTCGCGCCCGATCTGCCGGTGCTCCAGTTTCCGGCCTGGGACTGCCAGCCCTATGACCGCGTCTCGCCGCATGGCGGTATCCTGGCGCAACGCCTGACCACGCTGGCGCGGCTGGCCTCGCTCACCGGCAGCGACAAACCGCTGATCGTGCTGACCACGGTGAACGCGGTGGTGCAGCGCGTGCCCGCGCGCGAGCTCGTCGCGGCGCAGGCGCTGTCGGTTGCGCCCGGCAACGTCGTGCCGATGGACACCATCGTCGCCTGGCTCGAGCACAACGGCTACAACCGCTCCTCGACCGTGCGCGAGCCCGGCGAATATGCCGTGCGCGGCGGCATTCTCGACCTGTTCCCGGCCGGCCTCGATCAGCCGGTGCGCTTCGATTTCTTCGGCGACAGCCTGGAATCGATCCGCACCTTCGATGCCGAGACCCAGCGCACGCTGCTCGACATGCGCGCGCTCGACCTCGTGCCGATCTCGGAATTTCAGCTCGTCACCGACACCATCCGCCGTTTCCGCATGGGCTATGTCGCCGAATTCGGTGCGCCCGAGCGCGACGATGCGCTGTACGAGGCCGTCAGCGAAGGCCGCCGCCATCCCGGCATGGAGCATTGGCTGCCGCTATTCCAGGAACGGATGGACACGCTGTTCGACTATCTGCAAGGCGCAGCCGTCGCCATCGAGCCGCAGGCAGAGGACGCCGTCCGCGAGCGCTTCAAGCAGATCCAGGACTATTACGAGGCCCGCCGCGACGCTATGGAGCATCCCGGCGGCGGCGCTATCTATAAGCCGCTCCCGCCTGACCGGCTCTATCTGACCGAGGACGAGTGGGCCAAGCGCCTCGCCGACATCCCGCTGGCGCGGCTCACGCAGTTCGCCGTGCCTGCCGACGGCACTTTGGTCGTTGATGCCGGCGCCCGCAAGGGCCGCGACTTTGCGCCTGAGCGCAACGACAGCACGGTCAACGTGTTCGAGTCCGTCGTCGCGCATGTCATGGGCCTGCAGGCGAACCGCAAGAAGGTCGTGATCGCACTCTGGAGCGAAGGCTCGCGCGATCGCATGACCTCGATGCTGCGCGACCACAAGCTGACTCACACCACGAGCGTCAACGCCTGGCGGACGGTGCAGGCGACCCCGCGCAACGAGACCATGCTCGCCGTGCTCGGCCTCGAGAGCGGTTTCGAAACCGACGAGATCGCGCTGATCAGCGAGCAGGACATTCTGGGCGACCGGCTGGTGCGGACGCGCAAGGCCAGTCGCAAGCTCGACAATTTCATCTCGGAGATCACGAGTCTCACCGCTGGCGACATCGTCGTCCACGCCGATCACGGCATCGGCCGCTTCGTCGGCCTGCAGACGCTGGACGTCGCCGGCGCGCCGCATGACTGCCTCGAGCTGCATTATGCCGCCGAGGCAAAACTGTTCCTGCCGGTCGAGAACATCGAGCTTCTCTCGCGCTACGGCTCCGACCAGACCACGGTCGAGCTGGATCGTTTGGGCGGCTCCGGCTGGCAGACCCGCAAGGCAAAACTCAAGAACCGCATCCGCGAAATCGCGGGCGAGCTGATCAAGATTGCCGCCGCGCGCCATCTGCACGAGGCGCCCAAGCTACCGGTGCAGCAGGGCATCTATGACGAGTTCTGCGCACGCTTCCCCTATGACGAGACCGAGGACCAGTTAGGGGCGATTGAATCCACGTTGAAAGACCTCGAGCTCGGTCGTCCGATGGATCGGCTGATCTGCGGCGACGTCGGCTTCGGCAAGACCGAGGTGGCGCTGCGCGCCGCCTTTGCCGTTGCGCTCGAAGGCAAACAGGTTGCGGTCGTGGTGCCGACCACGCTACTGGCACGCCAGCATCACAGGACTTTCACCGAGCGCTTCAAGGGCTTTCCCGTGAACGTGGCGCAGGCTTCGCGCCTGGTGCCGACCAAGGAACTCAATTTGGTCAAGAAGGGCATCGCCGATGGCTCCGTCGACATCGTCGTCGGCACCCACGCGCTGCTCGGCAAGGCGATCAAGTTCCGCGACCTCGGCCTCGTCATCGTCGATGAGGAGCAGCACTTCGGCGTCACCCACAAGGAGCGGCTGAAGGCGCTTCGCGCCGAAGTGCACGTGCTGACACTGTCGGCGACCCCGATTCCGCGCACGCTGCAACTGGCGCTGACCGGCGTCCGCGAGCTCTCGATCATCGCCTCGCCCCCGGTCGACCGCCTAGCGGTGCGCACCTTCGTCGCCCCACACGATATGCTGATGATCCGTGAGGCGCTGCTGCGTGAGCGTTACCGCGGCGGCCAGGCGTTCTACGTGGTGCCGCGCATCGACGACCTCGCCGAGGTCAAGGACTTCCTCGACAAGAACGTGCCGGAGATGAAGGTCGCGGTCGCGCACGGGCAGATGCCGCCCGCCGTGATCGAGGACATCATGACGGCGTTCTACGACGGCAAGTTCGACATCCTGCTGTCGACCACGATCGTCGAGTCTGGTCTCGACATCCCCAACGCCAACACGCTGATCGTGCACCGCGCCGATATGTTCGGCCTTGCACAGCTCTATCAGCTGCGCGGCCGTGTCGGTCGTTCCAAGCTGCGGGCCTATGCGCTGTTCACGCTGCCGGCGCAGCAGAAGATCACCGCGCAGGCCGAGCGCCGGCTCACCGTGCTGCAATCGCTGGAGACGCTGGGCGCGGGCTTCCAGCTCGCCTCGCACGACCTCGACATCCGTGGCGCCGGCAATTTGCTCGGCGAGGAGCAGTCGGGCCACATCAAGGAGGTCGGCTTCGAGCTCTATCAATCGATGCTGGAGGAGGCGATCGTCAACCTCAAGGCCGGCGTGTCCGAGCCAGCCGCCGACCGCTGGTCGCCGTCGATCACCATCGGCATGCCCGTGCTCATTCCGGAGGATTACGTCGGCGATCTCTCGGTGCGGCTGTCGCTGTACCGGCGTCTGGCCGATCTCGACAGCGAGGAGGAGATCGAGAACTTCGGTGCCGAGATGCGCGATCGCTTCGGCGTGCTGCCGGACGAGGTCCGCTACCTCTTCAAGGTCGCCGCGATCAAGGCGTTCTGTCGCCGCGCCAATGTCGGGAAGATCGATGCCGGACCGAAGGGCGCCGTCATCGCCTTCCGCGACAATTCCTTCGCGCATCCTGACCGCCTGGTGTCGTTCATCCGCAGCTACGGCCAGGCCGCCAAGGTGCGGCCCGACATGAAGGTGGTGTTCCTGCAGGACTGGGAGACGCCGGAAGAGCGTCTGGCTGGCACCACGGAGATCATGCGCCAGTTGGCGCAGCTCGCTGAGAGCAAGAAGGCGGCGTAGGGATTATCGTGCTTTCAGAGGCCGCGCAGCGCGAAACGATGCGCAGCCTCTGGATCCCAAAACAACGACTTATGGCTACTTGCAGAATGACCGAGCAGTAGCCATATTGGATTCATCGAGTTTCGGCCGAATGACTTGGCCTCGCCGCTTTCAAGCGCGCCTGACTGACGACCCTCCCTCCAGATCTCGACGACACCGACCGCGCTTTTGAGCGCGGCCAAACGCTTATCTATCTTAAAGGACGACCCCATGACGACGGGAACTGTGAAGTGGTTTAACAGCCAAAAGGGTTTTGGCTTCATTCAGCCGGACCAGGGAAGCCAGGATGTGTTCGTTCATATCAGCGCCGTTGAACGCGCCGGCATGAATACCCTCAACGAAGGGCAGAAGGTTTCATTCGAGATCGTTGCAGACCGCAAGACCGGCAAGTCTGCTGCTGAGGATCTGCGCGCCGTATAGGCTGTCGCAATCGCCATGACGTTGCTTTGACCACGGATGGACTGGCAGAGCTTCTGATTTCTGGACCCGCGACCGTTCATCGGCCGCGGGTTTTTTGCACCCGCTGCCGCCCATCGCGAATGAGCACGCCAGTGGTCGCATTTCGCGCAAAGATCCCCATATGGACTCCATGAGCAATTGGCAGAAGTCGACCACGCGACAAGCACCCAAGACCAAGGCGGAGCTCCGCCTGATGCTGACCGAGGCGGTCCGCAATACGCAGCCAGGCCTTGAGCCGCAGCGGCTGTCGAAATCCAGGAGGATCGCTGCCGGGACGGCTCCCGCCGATCTGGCGTCCGGGGACGCCGCACCGGTTCGCTGAGCCACGAGAAGGAACAGCATGCGCAAGCTTCCCCAGCCCACCGAGCAAGAGCTTAGTGAGGGGCCCCAGGCAGTGTCCTTTCAGATCGCGAATGGGAACGCGCGGCAGAGTTGTCTTCTGCAAACACATTTCCCCACCAAAGTGCAGGCGCAGAGATACCTTCTGGCGAATTGGCCGGCTGTCGAGAAGATGGCGCGCGACGCTCTCGCGACGGGAACCGTTGAGGACGGCCAGATCAAGCTCATGATGGTGTGAGCAGTCGAGCTCCGACGGCAGCGAACGCTGGCGTACGCCTACGACGCCGCCCGCGACGCGTCGGCCGAAAGACGCCCGAGCAGTGACCGCGCCGTGTCCGACGGCGAGAGCGAATCCACCGAGACGACAGGATCGCTGCGCATCTCGTGCTTGCCGTTCGAGGTGTGCCGCATCACCGCCGACAAACGGCGAGCGATCATGTGCGCCGTGCGGAAGTCGGTCTCCGCGAACACGACGATGACGGAGCCGTCCTTCTGGGCCGCGCCAAAATCCATCTGCCGCATCAGCCGGCTCAGGATGCGCGCAGCATCGAGCTGGGCGCGCGAATTGCCGGGATCGAAAGCGAAACGCGCGACCGAGAGGCCGCCGCCGCGGGCCAGTGTCTGCTCCACCGCCTTGGCAAAATCGCGGGCAAAGGCTTCCACCGTGAGCAGGCCGCTGCGCGGATCGAGCCAGCCGCCGGCATCGATCGAGCGCAGCGTCCGACTCAGCTGTGCTTCCATCGCGTGCTGGCGGATCAAGGGCAGCGCGTTGGCGGCGACCTTGGCCGGCTCGCCCGGGATCAGCTCCAGATTCGGCAGGTCGTAGGTCTGCGTCAGCTGGTGCGCGGTGACGACCACGGGCAGGCTGCGGAAGCGGGTGTCCTCGGCGAGCACCGTGAGAAAGGCGTCGGTGACGCGCGCGGTAAAACCTTCGGCAAGCACGACGCCGTCGAGGTCGCGGGTGTTGAGATGTTTGGCCGCGGCTTCGATCGAGAGCGCACCGATGACACCGGCGCGCTCGCCGAACGCGACAGAGAGCGCAGGGTAAGCCGCGCCGCGGCCGATCAGGAGCACGGTGGCATCGCGGGCGGGATCGGCCTCCGGCAGCGCGACTTTCACCTCAGGCAGCCGGCGCAGCACCGTGGCATGAAGCGTGCGGACGCGCAGCGCGGCGCGAAGCCGTGCGATCAGGCGGTCGGAATTGCCGCCGCGAGAGGAAAAGGGCAGGGCGTTGGGAGGCAGCGCGCCCGAAGCATCGAGGGCCACGAAGGGAAGGTAGGGCGACTGATCGGCGATCTTCCTTGCGAGCGGCGCGATATGCGGCTCGTGACCGCCGGATATTTGGGCGAGAACCACGGCCGGCTGGACCTGCTCGACCGCGCGCGCTGCGCTGGCCCAGTCGGTGTCGACGACGGGAAAGAGCCGGGCCTCGTCCAGCGCCGCAATGAAGGGCGGCCGCTCGGCATTTGACACAAACAGGATCGGGCCCGCCTGGGACATTCGACAAACTCTGATCACGCGACAGATGCCGTGCAATCTAGTTTGGCCGCCTTAATGCGGCGTCAACATACCAGGCGAAACTGCGCCTAGACCGGGCCGGAGCGGTCGCGAAAAGCCTCGACCATCAGGGGGTTAAGCCCGAGCTCGCTGAGCGCCTCGCGGGCCCGGGTGTTGTCCTGGGCGCGTCCGGCCAGCCGGTGGCCGGAAAGCCGGTCGGGCAGCGCGGTGAGCAGGGCGCCCTGGCCGAGCCGGCGGGCCCATTCCTGGAGGTCGTTGGAGAGGAAGCGGTAGCCGCCGACGGCCATGATGCCGGAGGGGGGTGCGGTAATGCAGATCGCACCGCTGGGGCGGTCGAGCCGTGCGGCATAGCCGGTGTCGACATAGTCCCGCGGCGGCTGCGCGATCAGCGTGTCGCCGACCGGCTGCGGCGGCGCATAGGCCGCGATCGGCACCATCGCGCCGCGCAGGCCGAGCGTGCCCTTTGGCGTCAGCAGGATCTCGCCGGCAATGGACGAGCCGGATTGCTCGCGCGGGGCGCCGTGCGGCCCGGGCATCACCGCAACCGGCATGCCGTCCTCGCCGCGGCGGGCGCCGAACAGCCCGGCCTCGCCGAACAGGTAGACGTCGGTCAGCGGCGCATGCGGCGCGATCCAGGCATCGCTCGTTGCCACCTGCTCGGGCGCGCGCCACAGGCCGATGACGTTGCGCAAAGACGGCATCCGCCCCGCCAGATCGGAATCGCCGAGGCGCAAGGCGAGCTGTGCAGGCGCGATCAGCACCTCGCATTCATGCTCGTTGATCTGCCGCTCCAGCACCTCGTTCTCGAACGGATGATGCAGCGCCAGCGCACCGCCGGAGAGCAACCACACCGCAAGCGAGGAGGCGAGGCCTGCGAACGACATCGGCGTGAACGCCGCCATCACGGTCGCGCCCTGCCTGATGTCTGCTTCCAGCGACATCGCAAGGCCGCCGGCGATCAGGCTGAAATGCGGTCGCGGCACCGGGCGAAAGCCTTCCGCGGTGACGTCGAAGGAGATCATCGCCGCCTTGCGACCGTCCTGGATCACGGCGCGTGTGGTGCCGGGCGGGCGGGCCAGCACGTCATCGAGCGAAGCCATGCCTTCGGGCAGATCGGTGCCGAAGCCGCAAACGTGACGGATCGAGAAGGCTTCAGCGGCCGCATGCATAGCCAGATCGGCATAGCTGACGCCGTCGACCGTGCTCATGGTGACGATGGCGCGCGCCGCGGTGCGGTTCAGCGCCGCGGTCAGTTCCGCATGCCGCCACAGCAGCGGCAGCACCGCGACGACGAGGCCGGCGCGATGGGCGGCGAGCACGGTGAGCACGAACTCGACCGTCGCAGGCAATTGGATCGCGATGACGGAATTGGCCGGCAGGCCCGATTCGACGAAATAGGCCGACAGCGCCTCGATGGCCGTGTCGGCCTCGGCATAGGTCATCCGCCGCGGCTCGTGCCCGGTCACGCGGGGCTTGTTGAGGGGATCGAGCAGAGCGAGCGCGTGCGGCTGCCGTATCAGCGTGCGCTGAAACAACGTGTCGAGCGTCGGCGATATGGCTGGCTGGTTCACGGCGTCACTTTGCTTGATGAGCTTGCGGCTGCCCCTTCGACCACCAGGTCTCCGGCAAATAGCCCGAGAGCGAGGTGGTCTTGGGTCGTTCTATCCGATTCCACCGCGCGATCCATTGCTCGGATACGTTAAACAGGGGGATTGTGTAGAAGCCCGCGATCAGGGCGCGGTCGAGCGCCCGCACCGACGAGACGAAATCCGTATGTTCACGGGCCTCAAGCAGGGCGGCGATCATGGCATCGACCGCGCCGTCCCTGGCGCCCATGTAATTGCGGGTCCCCGGATTGTCGGCCGCAGCGCTGCCCCAATAGAAAGATTGCTCGTTGCCGGGCGACAGCGACTGGTCCCAGCGGTTCTGGATCATGTCGAATTCGTAAGCGAGCCGGCGCTGGTCAAACTGCACGGGATCGACGGTTCGCACGCTCGGCTCGATGCCGGCGCGCTTGAGGTCGCGCTGGAATGCGAGCGCGATCCGTTCCTGGTCGCGGGTCGTGACCAGGATCTCGAAAGCGAAGGGCGCTTTGGTCGCGCGGTTGCGCAGCACCGTGCCGTCGAGATCGTAGCCGGCGTCGGACAACAACTTCAGCGCCGCGCGCAGCTTGGTGCGGTCGCGCCCTGAGCCGTCGGTCACCGGCAAGCGGTAGCTGCCGTCCATGATATCGGGTCGAATTTGCGCTGCGAAGGGCTTCAGCAGCTCGCGCTCGCGCGCGTCCGCAGGCCGGCCATAGGCCGACAGGTCGGAGCCGGCGAAATAGCCGGCCACGCGCGAATAGAGCCCGAAGAAGTAGTTGCGGTTGACCAGCTCAAAATCGAACAGCAGCGTCAGCGCCTGGCGGACGCGGATGTCGGCGAATAGAGGACGGCGGGTGTTGAACACCAGGAACTCGGATGGCTGCGGCAGGCCCGGCTTGACGGTGTCGCGGATCACCTCGCCGCTTCTGGCAGCCGGGAAATCATAGCCGTCGTGCCAGCGCAGCGGCTCGTGCTCGATTCGGAAATCGTAGAGGCCGCGCTTGAAGGCCTCGAACTGGCCGTTGGCCTCGCGAAAATAGTCGAGCCGGATCTCGTCGAAATTGTAGAGCCCGCGGTTGATGGCGAGGTCGCGGCCCCAATAGTCGGGATCACGGGTGAGTGTGACGCTGGCCCCGGGCTTCACGGCCGTGACCCGATAGGGGCCGGAGCCGATCGGGCTCGTCAGCGTCGTCTCCTCGAAGGTCGCGACGTCGACCGCGTGCTTGGGCAGGATCGGCATCAGGCCGAGGATCAGCGGCAGCTCGCGGTCGTTGGCGCCTGCGAGGTCGAAGCGGACGGTGAGGGGATCGGGAGCTTCGGCCCTGGCGACTTTGGCGTAGTACTGCCGGTGGTTGGGGCGGCCGTGATCGCGCAGCAGCTGCCAGGAGAACAGCACGTCTTCGGCCGTGACCGGCTTGCCGTCGGAGAAGCGGGCGCGCGGATCGAGGCGGAACGTGACGAAGCTCCGTTCGTCGTTGGTCTCGACGCTCCTGGCGAGCAGGCCATAGAGCGTGAACGGCTCGTCATTGCCGCGCGCAAGCAGGCTCTCGATGACGTAGCCGCGCATCTGCTGCGCGGCCAATCCCCTCACGATGAAGGGATTGAGGCTGTCGAAGGTGCCGAGGACACCCCAGGTTAGGCGGCCGCCCTTGGGGGCATCGGGATTGGCATAGGGCATGTGGGTGAAATCGGCCGGCATGGCCGGCTTGCCGTGCATGGCGATGGCATGGGCTTCCTCGGCCCGCGCGCCGATGGCGGACAGCCCAACCGCGAGCACAGAGGCAACGACGCACAGGCGGAGACCGGGGCCCTCGAAAAGGCGCTGGAACTTGAACATCGGCACACGTTGATTCGAGGACCGGCTGGGCTTGAATCCTATCACAGGGAATTTCACCGGACGCAGCTGCGGATGTGGCCAAAGACGGTTGTCGGCATTGATCTTTTCGTCGGCCACGTTAAGAAGGCACCCAATCGCGCAAGAGCGCCGAGCCCGTCACTTAACTGCCTCAATTGACGGGGAGAGAGCCGCGCCCAAGGCGGCTAGGTTCGGCGCTTCGGAGCGGTTCGGGCGCTTCCCGTTCAGAAAGGGTTTTCCGCAATGAATTTCCGTTACTTGGCCGCGTCCGTCCGGCCGCGTGGGCAACTTCTCGCCCTGTTGACGGCGACGGCGTTGGCCGTTCCGTTTGCCGCCGAGGCCCAGACCCCGGCGCCGGCCCCCGGTGCGCCCAAGGCGGCTCCGGCCCCGAAAGCGGCTCCCAAGGCTGCCCCCAAGGCTCCGGCGCCGGCCGCTCAGGCCCCCGCCCAGCAGGCTCCCGCGGCAGGCGCTCCGGCGCAGCAGGGCGCGGCCCAGCCGGCTGATCAGCAGATCCAGTTGATCTACGCCCCTTGGACCAAGTTCTGCCTCAAGGGCCAGGATGCCAACGCCAAGCAGGTCTGCTTCACCGGCAAGGACGGCCGCATCGAATCGGGCCAACCGGTCATCGCTGCCGTCATCATCGAGCCGGAAGGCGAGCCCAAGAAGATCCTGCGCGTGACGCTGCCGCTCGGCATGCAGCTCGTGCACGGCACCCGGATCATCGTGGACAGCAACGCGCCGCTGCAGCAGCCCTATGTGATCTGCTTCCAGAACGGCTGCATGTCCGATTACGAGGCGACCCCCGAGCTCATCAACAGCATGAAGAAGGGCCAGAATCTCGTCGTCCAGGCGATCAACGCCAACGGCGCGCCGCTGACCCTGCCGCTGCCGCTCGCCGGCGAATTCCAGAAGGCCTATGACGGTCCGCCGACCGATCCGAAGGTGTTCGAGGAAAACCAGAAGAAGCTTCAGGAAGAGCTTCAGAAGAAGGCCGAAGAGCTGCAGAAGAAGCAGCAGCAAAGCGGTGGCGCCCCCGGCGCCGCTCCAGCGGGTCAGAAATAATCGGGACCAGATCCCCGACATGAGAAAGGCGCTCAAATCGAGCGCCTTTTTTGTTGGCTGGTTGCCGGTAGAGAAAACTCAGTTCAGCGAGGGATTGCGGGGGCGATAGCCGCCGGTCTTGTCCTTGATGAAGATCTCGGCGACCTGGGAATGCCGGACCGGCTCGCCGGACTCGTCAGGCAGAAGGTTCTGCTCCGAAACATAGGCGACGTATTCCGAATCCGCGTTCTCAGCGAGCAGGTGGTAGAACGGCTGGTCCTTGTGGGGCCGTACCTCCTCGGGGATCGACAGCCACCATTCCTCGGTGTTGTTGAATTCCGGATCGATGTCGAAGATCACACCCCGGAACGAGAAGATCCGGTGGCGTACGACCTGTCCGATCTGGAATTTGGCGGTCCGCGCTTTAATCATTCCCCGTCGATAGACCAGGATTGTGGCCGATGCTAGTGGCCTCATCTGGAATTAACGTTCACTCACGGGGCGGATAGCCCCCGACTCTTCAGAAAACGCTTCATCAATGGTCGATATCCTCAATCTGGCATTACCTTATTTCGGCTTGATCTTCGTCGGCTTCGCCTGCGGCAAGGTCAAGTCCCTGCCGGAATCGGGCCTCGCCTGGATGAACTTCTTTCTGCTCTACGTGTCGCTGCCGGCCCTGCTGTTTGCGATCATGTCGAAGACGCCGTTTTCGGAATTGAACAACCCGCCGTTCCTGGTGGCGACCACGCTGTCGACGGTTGCGGCGTTCACCCTGGCGCTGGTGGTCGGCAAGGTTCTGGGACGGCTGACGCTGCGTGAGGCGACACTTGCAGGTCTCTCGGGCGGCTACGGCAACATCGGCTATATGGGGCCGGGGCTGGCGCTTGCGGTGCTGGGATCGAAGGCGTCGGCGCCGACCGCGCTGATTTTCTGCTGCGACAGCATCTTCCTGTTCACGATCGTGCCGCTGTTGATCGAGCTATCGGACCGCGATCATCCCTCCATCGTGCATGCCTTCGGCGTCGTGCTGAAGCAGATCGTGCTCAACCCGCTGATCATGTCGGCCTGTTTCGGCGCGGCCTTCGCATCGCTGCACATCGAAATGCCCGTCGCGCTCGATCGCATCATCACCTTCCTGCAGAACGCGGCGGCCCCGACTGCGCTGTTCGTGCTCGGCGTGACCGTGGCGCTGCGGCCGTTCGACCGTGTGCCATGGGAGGTGCCCGGTGTGATCGCGATCAAGCTGCTGTTCCATCCGCTCGCGGCATTCGGTCTGATGCTCGCGTTCGGCCCGTTCGCGCAGCCCTGGGCGGCAACCGCCGTGCTGATGGCCTCGCTGCCGCCGGCGCTGAACGTGTTCGTCATCGCGCGGCAGAACGACGCCTGGATCGAACCTGCTTCCGTGGCGGTGCTGCTGGGGACGTTTGCGTCGGTGGTCACGCTGATCAGCGTGATGTGGCTGCTTCAGAGCGGCCGGCTGGTATTTCCGTGAGCGGCTCTACCTTCGCCAGGTCGGTGTCAGCCCCTCCCGCATGGCAAATCGCCTGAGCGGGCCGATGGCGCCGAGCAGGTGCATGCCGACGGCGCGGACCGGCTGCAGCGGCAGGAAATCGTTGAGCAGCGAGCGGTTGGCGATGTCGATCGCAAAGGTGCGGCTCAGGATGTCCGGGCGACGTGCGCGGTCGTAGCGCCTGAGCACCTCGTTCGCGCCCGGATCCTCGCCAGCGGCAATGGCTTCGCCCGCGAGCCGTGCGATATCGGCGGCATCGCGCAGGCCGAGATTGAGGCCTTGGGCCCCGATCGGCGGAACCACATGCGCGGCTTCGCCGACCAGAGCGATGCGGTCGCGGCCGAAGGATTTCGGACGTTCGATCGCGAGCGGGAACAGGTTGCGGCCGGGCTCGACCGTCATGCGTCCCAGGATCGAATGCGACTGCTTCTCGATCGCGGCCGACAGGTCGGCGTCGCTGAGGCCACGGAGCCGTTCGGCCTCGGCAGGCGCCGAGACCCAGACGACGCTGGAGCGGTCGCCGGGCAGGGGCACGAACACGCAGGGACCATGCGGCGTGTGGAACTCGGTCGAGATGTTGCGATGCGGCCGCGTGTGACCGACGTTGAACGTCAGCGCTGTCTGCGTCAGCTCGCGCCGCGTCACCTCGATGCCGGCAGCCTCCCGGCACAGCGAATGCCGGCCGTCGGCGCCGACCACGAGGCGAGCCGCGAGAAACTGCGCAGACGCCGTGCGGATTGCGACGTCGTCGGCTTCGATGACGACGCTTTCGGCCTCGTCGTCGAAGCGGACGAGATTGGGCAATTCAGCCGCACGCTCTTCAAGCGCCAGCATCAGCGAGCGGTTGTCGATGTTGTAGCCGAAGGCGTCGAGCGCGATTTCGTGGCAGGAGAAGCGAACCTCGGGGCTGCGGAACAGCCGGCCGGTGTCGTCGACGAGGCGCATGACCTCCAGCGCGGCGGCCTTGTCCTTGCAACGGGACCAGACGTCGAGCGTTTCCAGCAGGTCGATGGAGGCGCCGAGCAGCGCGGTGGTGCGGTTGTCGGCATACGGCACGCGCCGCGCCACCAGAGCGGTACGGGCGCCCGCCTGCGCCAGCGCGATCGCCGCAGCAAGTCCCGCCGGTCCGCCGCCGATCACGGCCGCGTCATGGAGTGTCGATGCGTCTGTCATGGAACAACAATTGACATGCTCCACGGCAAATTCAAGTCCACCTATTTTTCCATGGATTTATGACGAGTTGCGCGACGGAGCGTCGCAGTGGCTTATGTGCAAACCGGCCCCATTCTGATAGCAGAAGCCATGGATACCCAGCAGGATTCCCTGAAGCCGAAACCGGCGATCCGCGCCGCAGCGTTCTCGGTGCACATCTTCACCGCATTCGGCGCTGCGATCGCACTATTGGCGATGCTGGAGGCCGTGCGCGAGCACTGGGCGGCGATGTTTCAATGGCTGGGCGTGGCCCTGATCATCGACGCGATCGACGGGCCGATTGCGCGCCGGCTCGACGTCAAGAACGTGCAGCCGAACTGGTCGGGCGACGTGCTCGATCTCGTGGTCGACTTCGTCACCTATGTCTTCGTGCCGGCCTACGCGATCGTCGCCAGCGGCCTGCTGCTGCCGGTCGCGGCGCCCTTGCTCGGCGTCGCCATCATCGTCACCAGCGCACTATATTTCGCCGATCTGCGCATGAAGGCGGACGACAACCATTTCCGCGGCTTCCCGGCGCTGTGGAATGCGGCGGCTTTCTATCTGTTCCTGCTGCACTGGCCGGCGCTGTGGTCGACGCTGCTGGTGGCGGCGCTCGTCGTGCTGACCTTCGTGCCGTTCCACGTGCTGCATCCGGTCCGCGTCGTGCGGCTGCGCTGGCTGACGATGTCGCTGATCGCGGTCTGGGCGCTGCTCGGCCTCTACGTGCTGGACATGGATTTCCGCGTCGGCGCCGGCGTCACCGTCGCACTCTGTGCGATCGCGCTCTGGATCAGCTTCAGCGACGCCGTGATCCGGCTGCTGCGGTCGTTCGCATGATGCATCTGTTAACCAGCC
Source organism: Bradyrhizobium sp. MOS003 (assembly GCF_003020125.1). GTDB lineage: Bacteria > Pseudomonadota > Alphaproteobacteria > Rhizobiales > Xanthobacteraceae > Bradyrhizobium. Next base: position 152,773 of record NZ_PYFW01000004.1, read on the forward strand.
CCGAAGCCTGGGCGGCGCTGCTGACGTTGACGGCGCTCGAAATCGTGCTCGGCATCGACAACGTCATTTTCATCTCCGTGATCGTTTCGCGCATTCCCGAAAAGCAGGCACATCGCGCCCGCCAGATCGGGCTCGCGCTGGCGCTGATCTTCCGCATCATCCTGCTCAGCCTGCTGGTCTGGCTGATCGGCCTGACCGCACCGGTGTTCTCGTTTGCGGGTTACGGCTTCTCTTGGCGCGACCTGATCCTGATCGGTGGCGGCCTGTTCCTGATCGCCAAGGCGACACACGAGATCCACGCCGAGGTCGAGGCCGATGACGGCGAAGGTGATCGGAAATCGGGGGGCAATGCCTTCTTCTGGGTGATCGTCCAGATCATCGTCATCGACATCGTGTTCTCGCTGGATTCGATCATCACCGCGATCGGAATGGCTGAGGATATCGAGATCATGGTCGCGGCGGTCGTGATCGCCTGCCTGATCATGTACATCTCGTCAGGCCCGGTGGCGCGCTTCGTCGCGGAGCATCCGACCACGAAAATGCTGGCGCTGGCGTTCCTGGTGCTGATCGGCGTCGCGCTGGTCGCGGACGGACTGCAATTCCACATTCCGCGCGGCTACATCTATTTTGCAATTGCGTTCTCGGCGGCGGTCGAATTCTTCAACGTGCTGGCCAAGCGCAACCGCAGGAAGAGCAGCAAGCCGCCGGTTTAGGCGTTCCAGCTGCATCGAGTTGACAAGGCGGGCGCGATGTCTTTCGCTGGCCTTTGAGAAGAGGAGGTCAGAAGATGACCAAAGCGGTCCGTGTGCACAAGGTCGGAGGCCCCGAAGCCCTGGTCTATGAGAGCGTCGATGTCCCGGCGCCCGGCCCCGGCGAGGTGCGCATCCGCCAGCATGCGGTCGGCCTGAACTTCATTGACGTCTATTATCGCACCGGTCTCTACAAGGCGCCGGGGCTGCCCTTCACCGTCGGCAACGAGGCCTCGGGCGAAGTCGTCGCGGTCGGGCCGGGCGTCACCAACTTTCACCCTGGCGACCGCGTTGCCTACTATCACAATCTCGGCGCCTATACCGCGGAGCGCAACATTCCCTGGGAGAAGCTGGTCAAGCTGCCCGACCACATCACGCACGAGCAGGGTGCCGTGCTGATGCTGAAGGGGCTGACGGTCTGGTATCTCCTGCACAAAACTTTCAAAGTCGAACCGCATCACCGCGTGCTGATCCATGCCGCTGCCGGCGGAATCGGCCTTTTGGCCTGCCAATGGGCGAGGGCGCTGGGGGCCCACGTGATCGGCACGGTCGGCTCTCGCGAGAAGGCCGAGCTCGCCGAGGCCAATGGCTGCGACCACGTCATCCTTTACAACGAGGAGGATTTCGTCGCGCGCGTCAAGCAGATCAGCCGCAACGAAGGCTGCGACGTCGTCTATGACGGCGTCGGCAAGGCGACCTTTCCGGGCTCGCTGTCGTGCCTGAGGCCGCGCGGGATGTTCGTCTCCTTCGGCAACGCCTCGGGTCCCGTGCCGCCGTTCTCCATCGCCGAGCTCAACAATCACGGCTCGCTGTTCGCGACGCGGCCGAAGCTCAATGATTACGTCGGCACGCGCAAGGAGTTGCTCGAAGGCGCCGACACCCTGTTCGCCGCCGTCATCAACGGCAAGCTGCACGTGCCCATCAACCACGCCTACGCGCTGAAGGACGCCGCCAAGGCCCATATCGATCTCGAAAGCCGCAAGACCACGGGCGCGTCGATCCTGAAGCCTTAGGTCCTAGCCTCTCGTGTCCCGGACGCGCTGCAGCGTGAAACGCTGCTGTGGAGAGCCGGGATCCAGAGACGGCACCCGGCGAGGAGAGTGGGCCCCGGCTCTGCAGCGCACCGCGAAGGGGCGCTGCGCTGCGTCCGGGGCACGAGACTGCTTCTACGCCACCCGACGTGCCGCTCCCGCTTTCGTCAAAATCCCGTCGAGACAATCGATCATCTCGGCGATCTCTGCCTTCGTGACGATCAGCGCCGGCATGAAGCGGAGCGTGTCGAGCTGCGGCGCGTTCAGGAGCACGCCTGCCTCGAACGCCTGCGCGACGATGCCGGTCGCGATCGGCAGCTTGAGGTCGAGCGCGAGCAGCAGCCCGCGTCCCCGCACGCCGCCGAGACCATGCCGCGCCGAGACCTTCTGCAGCTCGCTTTCGAGCAGCAGGCCAGTCTCGGCGACCTGTTTCAGGAAGTCGGGCTTGCTGACCTCCTCGAGCACGGCGAGCCCCGCCGCGCACATCAGCGGGTTGCCGTTGAACGTGCCCCCCTGGTCACCGTGCTCGAAACAGGAGGCATGTTCGGTCGCGAGCAGGGCGGCGAGCGGTACGCCGCCGCCGATGCCCTTGCCGAGCGTCATGATGTCGGGTGCAATCCCGGTGTGCTCGTAGTGGAAGAGCTTTCCGGTCCGTCCCATGCCGGTCTGGATCTCGTCGAAGATCAGCAGCAGGCCATGCGCCTTGGTGAGCGCGCGCAGCTCCTGCAGGAACTGATCGGTCGCGGGCCACACGCCTGACTCGCCCTGGATCGGTTCGAGCATCACCGCGACGGTGTTGTCGTTGATCAGCTTCTCGACCGAGGCGATGTCGTTCAACTTCGCCTTCTTGAAGCCCGCGACCTTCGGCTCGAACAGCGGCTCGAACGCCTTCTTGCCCGAGGCCGACATCGTCGCCAGCGTTCGGCCGTGGAAGCCGCCTTCGAAGCTGATGATCTCGAACGCGCCGCCTCTGTGCAGGCTGCCGTACTTGCGCGCGAGCTTGATCGCGCCTTCGTTGGCCTCGGCGCCGGAGTTGGCAAAGAATACCTGGTCGAACGCGCTGTTGTCGACCAGCGCTTGCGCCAGCTTCAGGCTCGGCTCGTTGTAGAAGGCCGGGCTTGGCGTCAGCAGCCGGTTGGCTTGCGCGGCAAGCGCTTCCGCGACGACGGACGGGGAGTGGCCGAGGCAGTTCACGGCCCAGCCCTGCACGAAATCGAGATAGCGCTTGCGGCTGTCGTCCCAGAGGTAGGAGCCCGCGCCGCGGACGAACACGGCCTTGGGCCGTGCGGTGATGTCCATCAGCGCGTCATACGGATGCGTGGTCATGTCGTACTCCTCTGGAGGCGGGGTGAAAAACGGGCGCAAAAAGCAGAAAGGCCGCACCTTGCGGGTGCGGCCTTCTCGAAAACTTCAGCTGAATTCAGTGGTTCAGCGGCGTCGTCGGACATGGCGCACCCTCTCATCGTCGCGGGAGCGACGACGGAGCATTTCGGTGCGCAGGTGGGTCCGGGAATTGATCATGGGCCGCGGCAATACATGCGAAGGGCGGGGCTTGTCAAGCGGGTGTTTAGCTAGACACAGCCCTGGCGTGTATCGGTCAGGTCAGGTGCAACGCTTGCTCGGCGTCGTCGTTGCCCCAATCCGCATCCGCGATCCCTGTGTCCAAGAGCTCGCCGCGCAGCAGTTTGAAGGGCGATGTCCAGTACAGCGCGATGTTGTGGAAGGGATCGGTCAGCACCTTGAACACCCAGACGAGGCCGGTCGTGACGTCGCGGGTGACGAACAGCTGGATCATGCGAATGAGACCGCCGCAGATGCCGATCGCGAGCCAGAGCGCGCCGATATGATGGACGAAATCGAGCCGCGCGGCGGGCGGGTCGAACAGCCCGAACAGGGCAGGGAACGCGTACAGCATAATCGGCGCGCTGCCCCAGACCAGCAGCAGGATGATCTTGCGGGTCTGGTTGTAGCCGACCTTCACCGCCTCCTTATAATCGATGCTGACGTCGTTGACGGCGTCGTAGCCGTTGGGCTCGAAGAAGAAATGCCCAGTCTGCCGCGTCAGCATCGCCAGCCAGCCGACGATGCCGGCAAGCGCGGGATCTGCCAACAGCAGCGCGTAGCAGCCGAGGAAGATCACGGCGCTGATCAGGTGCAATGTCCGGTTGACAGTGCTCTGGTGGTAGAAGCGGTAATCATCGAAGCGCTGCGTGCGCAGCATGTCCGAGAGGCGGCTCATCAAAAATACTCGCTCGCGTTGAAGGGCGCGGCAGAACTAGGACGCGTCCGTGACCTCTGCGTGAATGCACTATAGTGTCACATTGCAGCGCATCTTCGGTCTCGCGTCATGGAAACCATCGCGCCGCTGGCGCGTTTGTGATCGAACGACGCGGCTTGGTTCGAACCGGACGCAACTCGGATCAGACCAAGAGGGGCGGGACCAACCGGACAGTTTTCAGCCTTGCCCGATACGCCTTATCCCATTGACCTCGACAGCATTCGCGGCGCATTTCCGCCGGGCATCGAAGCGCCGCCGTTGCTCGTCGACTTTGCCTCCTGGCTCGAGGGGCGCGCATGGGGCAGCGTCGGCTGCTTCTCGCTGCAGGGCCAGTTCTCGGATCACGCGCCGATCACCGACGGCAGTCCCTTGCGGGACAGGTTTTCGTTGTTCATGCGGCTGCCGGACGGCTCGGCTGTCGGCGGCTGGTATGGTGCCGGTCTCGACCGTGACAATCCGCCGATCGTGGGGCTGGGCTCCGAGGGCGACTACGAGTTGCTGGCGCCGAGCCTCGACGGCCTGCTCGCCAAACTGACATCGCAACAATTCGACAAGGCTTGGAGCGATCTCAAGCCGCATGATGAAGTCGAGCCGCAGACGGTCGAGCTCGCGCGATGGCTGGCCGGGCGGCCGCTCGGCGAGCCGGCGACGCCCGGCGACAATTCGTCGGAGCTGCCTGATTTCCGCGGCTTCATGGAAAAATGGAGCCGGGACCGTGAAGACTATTGGGCCAATCATCGCCTGATGGCCGAACTCGGCTGGCGGCTGGCCGCCCATCTGCCCAAGGGCAAGAAGCCCTGGGACCGGACGAGCTTCGAGATCGCGATCGTCGGCAAGCAATATCAGGCGCGTGTGCTCGCGCAGGGACCACAGCCGTTCGAGGAAGCCGCCTCGATCGAATCCCTGCTGCGCGACTTGCGCGAGGAGATGCGCCTCGCCCAACCCGAGCTCGGCCTGTGGTACGCGATGAATTTCGGGCTCTATGCCGACGGCCGCGTCATGCCGAATTTCGAGTACGATGTGCGCCCGACCATCGAAGGCGAGCCGGCGACATCGTCCGAAGCGCAGGCCGATCTCGTCCGCGCCCCGCGACCGCAGCGCTGGGTGCCGAAATGGCTGACGACCTCCTGAGGTCTCGGCGTTCCGTTATCGCGCCAGCAGTGCGTCGTAGCTCTTGCTAGAGCACGCGGAACTGCAGCTTCGATCCCTCTTGACTTAGAGCGCGCTCGAAGGGGTATCTGTACATGCGTCAGTACGAGAACGGGCACATATGAAGATCGGCGACCTTGCAAAACGAACCGGCTTGTCGACCCATACGCTGCGCTACTACGAGCGCATCGGGCTGCTTCCATACGCTGACCGGGATCGCTCCGGTCAACGTGATTTTGACGCGTCGATCCTCACTTGGATCGAATTCCTCGGTCGGCTCAAGACCACGGGAATGCCGATCCGGGACATGTTGCGTTACGCGGCGCTTCGTGACGACGGCGACGCCACCGGGCCAGCCCGGCGGCAGATGCTGGAAGTCCACCGGGAACAGGTTCGCACGCAGATCGCCGAACTCCAGGAATGCCTGCTCGTCCTTGATACCAAGATCGCCGGCTACGCCGGCGGCGAACAGAGGACGAAGAAAAATGACGCACGCCCAAACACAAGCCGAAAGCCGCTTCGATCGCGGCCAGCGGGCCCTGTCACGCATTGACGGCAGTGCAGGCGAGAAAGTCATCGCCTCGCCCGCCGACATCGCTCCGGACTTCGCACGATACGTGATCGAGTTTCCGTTCGGCGACATCTACTGTCGCCCGGGCCTCGGTCTGCGCGATCGGGAGATCGCGACGATCGCCGCGCTGACGGCGCTCGGAAATGCCGCGCCTCAGCTCAAAGTGCATATCGAGGCGGGTTTGAACGTCGGGCTGTATCGCGACGAGATCGTGGAGGTCATCATGCAGATGGCCGTCTATGCGGGCTTCCCGGCTGCGCTGAACGGGCTGTTCGCAGCCAAGGAGGTGTTCGCCACGCATGACGGACAGCAGGCATCGGGCAGCGGCACATGACGCCGTGACCGTCAAAACCCCGCGACGCTGCCGTGCAGATCGTACTGGTCGGCGCGCTCGATCTTTGCGGTGACGATCTCGCCGACGCGCAAGGGACGACGGCTCGTCAGATACACCGCGCCGTCGATCTCCGGCGCATCCGCTTTGGAGCGGCCCTTGGCCACGGTAGGGCCGACCTCGTCGATGATGATCTGCTGGCGGGTGCCGACCTTGCGCTTCAGCCTGCGCGCGGAGATCTTCTGCTGCCGGGCCATCAGCGCATTGTAGCGCTCCTGCTTGACCTCTTCCGGCACCGGATTCTCGATCGCATTTGCCGTCGCGCCCGCGACCGGCTCGTATTTGAAGCAGCCGAGCCGATCGATCTCGGCTTCATCCAGCCAGTTGAGCAGATACTCGAAATCCGCGTCGGTCTCGCCGGGGAAGCCGACGATGAAGGTCGAGCGCAGGGCGAGATCAGGACATTCCTCGCGCCAGCGCTTGATGCGCGCAAGCGTCTTGTCCTGCGCCGCCGGGCGCTTCATCGCCTTCAGCACGTCGGGGCTCGCATGCTGGAACGGGATGTCGAGATAGGGCAGCACCGTGCCTTGCGTCATCAGCGCGATGACCTCGTCGACATGCGGGTAGGGGTAGACGTATTGCAGCCGGACCCAGGCGCCGAGCTCGCCGAGCTCGCGCGCGAGGTCGAGGAATCTGGCGCGGACCTGGCGGTCCTTCCACGGGCTCTCCGCATATTTGAGATCGACGCCATAGGCCGAAGTATCCTGCGAGATCACCAGCAATTCCTTGACGCCGGCGGCGACCAGGCGCTCGGCCTCGCGCAGCACGTCATTGGCCGGGCGCGAGACCAGATCGCCGCGCAGCTTCGGGATGATGCAGAAGGTGCAGCGGTTGTTGCAGCCCTCGGAGATCTTCAAATACGCGTAATGGCGCGGTGTCAGCTTGATGCCTTGCGGCGGCACCAGGTCCACGTGCGGATTGTGTGCCGGCGGCAGCGCGCGGTGCACGGCGTCGAGCACGCTCTCATATTGCTGCGGGCCGGTGATCGAGAGCACGCCGGGATAGGCCTGCTCGATCTGCTCGGGTTCGGCGCCCATGCAACCCGTGACGATCACCTTGCCGTTCTCGGCCATGGCCTCGCCGATCGCCGACAGCGATTCCTGCTTGGCGCTGTCGAGGAAGCCGCAAGTGTTGACGATGACGATGTCGGCCCCGTCATGCTTGCGGGCGAGCTCATAGCCCTCGGCGCGCAGGCGCGTGATGATGCGTTCGGAATCCACCAATGCCTTGGGACATCCGAGCGACACGAAGCTGACCTTGGGCGCAGCCGTCTGATCCATATCCAAATCTGCCTGATTGACAGGCCTGAGCTAGTCCCAATTGCCCATAATTACAACCCTTTGCAGGGCGATCCGGCGTGCTATGGATGAATCACCTGCGGTGAGTGAGCCATGAGCGCCGAACAGTCCCCCAAAATCGTGATCGTCGACGAAAGCCCGATCCGGGCTGCGATCCTGCAGGAGGGGTTGCGGGAGGCTGGATTCACGCAAGTCGTGCACATCAGCGAGATGCAGAGCCTGCTCGCCCGTATTTATGCGGTCGACCCCGAAATCATCCTCATCGATCTGGAAAACCCTAGCCGCGACGTGCTGGAGGCGATGTTCCAGGTTAGCCGTGCCGTGAAGCGGCCGATCGCGATGTTCGTCGACCAGAGCGATTCAGCCTCGATCCAGGCCTCGGTGGAGGCGGGGGTTTCCGCCTACATCGTCGACGGGCTGAAGAAGGAGCGCATCAAGCCGATTCTCGACCTCTGCGTGTCCCGCTTCAACGCGTTCGCCAAACTGCAGGAGGAGTTGGAGCGCACCAAGTCGCAGCTCGAGGACCGCAAGGTCATTGAGAAGGCCAAGGGCATCCTGATGAAGGTGAAGGGCCTCACCGAGGACGAGGCCTATGTGCTGCTGCGCTCGACCGCGATGCGCGAGAAGAAGAAAATCGGCGAGATCGCGCAGTCGATCATCACCGCGTCGGAGATGCTGAAATGACCGTCCCCCTCCGCATCGGGTTCATTCCGCTGGTCGATGCCGCCGCCCTGATCGTCGCGGTCGACAAGGGATTTGCCGCCGCCGAAGGGCTCGACGTCGAGCTGGTGCGCGAAGTCTCCTGGTCGAACGTCCGCGACAAGCTCAATATCGGCCTGTTCGACGCCGCGCATCTGCTCGCGCCGGTGGCGATCGCGTCCTCGCTCGGGCTCGGTCACGTCAAGGTGCCGATCGCAGCACCCTTCAATCTCGGCATCAACGGCAACGCGATCACGGTGTCGCCGGCGCTCCATGCCGCGCTGATGGAGGAGATCGACGGCGACCGTTTCGATCCGATGGTGACGGCGAAAGCGCTCGCGAAAGTGGTTGCCAAGCGCCGCAAGGCGGGGACCGAACCGCTGACCTTCGGCATGACCTTTCCGTTCTCGACCCACAATTACCAATTGCGGTTCTGGATGGCGGCAGGCGGCGTCGATCCCGACGAGGACGTGCGCCTCGTGGTGCTGCCGCCGCCCTACATGGTGGACAGCCTCAAGAGCGGCCATGTCGATGCGTTCTGCGTCGGCGCGCCCTGGAATTCGGTCGCGGTTGATCTCGGCATCGGTCACATCCTGCATTTCGTTTCCGACATTCTGGTGCGCGCGGCGGAAAAGGTGCTGGCGGTTCGCCAGGTCTGGGCCGAAAAGAACCCCGACACGGTCGCAGCGCTGGTGCGCGCGGCAGTGAACGCCGCCGCGTTCATCGAGGATCCCGAGAACCGGACCGAGGCGGCGCGCATCCTGGCGCAGCCCGAGCGGATCGGCGTTGATGCCGAAGTCATCCAGCGCACCCTGACGGGACGCCTGAAGATTTCCCCGGATGGCACCTTCCGTGAAAGCGGCCGCTACCTCCTGGTCGGACGCGAAGAGGCAGGGCGCCCCGATCCGGTCCAGGCCGCCTGGCTCTACGCGCAGATGGTGCGTTGGGGGCAGACGGCGCTCAGCCCGGAGGGCGTCAAGACGGCGATGGCCGTGTTCAGATCCGACCTCTACGATGCGGCCCTCGGCCGCCGGCCGCCCGAGCAGCCTCCCGCCGCGTTCGGGGCGTTCGCCGGCCCTGCCTTCGATCCCGCCAACATCCGAGGGCACCTCGAGGCCTTCGAGGTCGGGCGCTGGAAGGCCTGATTCGGCTCGCGCGTATTCTTTAGGCAACCCGATCCATTGCCTAAAGGTTGATCTGGCTGCCCGAATTTCGTGAAAGCGCTCTGCCCTGGATGTGCGCGCTAGGCGCCTAATCACTTGAAATAGCGGAATTTTCCATTTTGGCCAAGCTGGCACGCAACTTGAATGTTGCAGTGCGGCTAGCTTGGCACAGGTGCCTGCTGAGCCGAGTCCCGCAGCAACGAAGCTGATTGGACCGTGGGGTAACGAAGCCGGCTCTTAAGGGTCAGCCCAGTTCCTAGCGGGTCGCGCCAACATCCGTCGATGCCACCCAGGTGGCCGCAGGAGCTTCGTTACCGACCATGAAAATCGATACGCTCTCAGTCGACTTTACCGACGAGCAGAAACGCTATCTCGAAGGTTTTACGACCGGTCTGCAGATCAGCCGGGTCGGTCGCGGCCTCGGCGGCGGCGCCGGCAAGGCGAACGCCGAGCCTGTCGGTCCCGATGCCGTGCACATCAAGGCGCAGGACAAGGTGATCGCGTCGGGCAAAAAGCTCGCCGACCAGGAGAAGATCAAGCGCGACGAGCATCCCTTCGACGCCTATCCGCGGCTGCGCCAGCAGGCGCAGGACAACACGCCGCCGAGCCAGGCGGACAATTTCCGCTGGCGCTATTACGGCATCTTCTATGTCGCGCCGACGCAGGACTCCTACATGAGCCGCCTGCGGATTCCGAACGGCATCATGAAGCATTGGCAGCTGTCGGGCCTTGCCGATCTCGCCGACGAGCTGTGCGGCCCGTATAGCCACGTCACAACGCGTGCCAATCTTCAGTTGCGCGAGATCCCGCCGAAACATGCCGTGAAGCTGCTCGAGGGCATCCAGGAGCTCGGCCTGTGCTCGCGCGGCTCCGGCGCCGACAACATCCGCAACGTCACGGGAACGCCCACCGCTGGCATCGATCCGCAGGAGATCATCGACACGCGGTCCTATGCGCGCGAATGGCACTACCACATCCTCAACGATCGCTCGCTCTACGGCTTGCCGCGCAAGTTCAACGTCGCTTTCGACGGTGCCGGCAGGATCGCGGTGCTGGAAGAGACCAACGACATCGCCTTCACGGCCTATGAGGTAAGGGACGGGTTCGGCGTCGAGCCTGGTGTCTGGTTCCGCCTCGGCCTCGGCGGCATCACCGGTCACAAGGACTTTGCGAGATATTCCGGCATCATCGTCAAGCCGGAGCAGGCGACCGCCGTTGCCGACGCCATCGTGCGCGTGTTCATCGACCACGGCGACCGCACCAACCGCAACAAGGCGCGGTTGAAATATGTACTCGATGCCATGGGCCATGACGGCTTTCTCAAGCTCGTCGAGGAGCGGCTGAAGACGCCATTCACGCGCGTGCCGGAGGAAGCGTTCGCGCCGCGGCCTGCCGCGGATCGCATGGCGCATGTCGGCGTGCACAAGCAGAAGCAGGACGGCCTCAACTGGATCGGCGTGTCGCTGCCGCTGGGCAAGCTCACCTGCGATCAGATGCGCGGCCTCGCCAAAGTCTCGCGCGACCTCGGCGACGGCGAGATCCGCCTGACGGTCTGGCAGAACCTGCTGATATCAGGGGTGCGCGACGAGAACGTCGAACTCGCTATCGCGGCGATCAAGCAGATCGGGCTCGCGGTCGAGGCCTCGCACATCCGCGCCGGCCTGATCGCCTGCACCGGCAATGCGGGTTGCCGTTTCGCGGCGTCCAACACCAAGCGCAGCGCGGCCGAGATCGCCGACTGGTGCGAGCCGCGCGTCGCCATGGACAAGCCGGTCAACATCCACGTCACCGGTTGCCACCATTCCTGCGCGCAGCATTACATCAGCGATATCGGGCTGATCGGCGCGCGCGTGCCTGTCAACGACGAGGACACGGTGGAAGGTTATCACCTCTTCACCGGCGGCGGGTTCGGTCCCGACGCCGATGTCGGGCAGGAGGTCTACCACGACCTCAAGGCGGAAGATGCGCCGAAGACGGTCGAGGGACTGCTCAAGGCCTATATCGCCCACCGCTCTTCGTCCGACGAAACCTTCCTCTCCTTTGCGCGCCGCCATAACGGCGAGACGCTGCGCAAGCTTGCCGATGCACAGGTGTCCGCATGAACCAGATTACCCCCCCGCCGAAGCTCGATATCATTCCCGCCAGCGCACCGTTCTCCGATGCGCAGCGCTCCTGGCTGAACGGCTTCTTTGCCGGGCTGCTGTCGCCCGACGTGGCAACGCCCTTGTCGGCGGAGCAGGGCGCCGCCGTCATGCAAGCCGGCGACGGTGACGACGGCGAGGCCCCGTGGCATGACCAGACCATGCCGATCGCCGACCGGATGAAGCTCGCCGAAGGGCGTCCCGTGCGCCGCAAGATGATGGCGGCGATGGCGCAGCAGGATTGCGGCCAGTGCGGCTACAATTGCCACGACTATTCGGAAGCGATCGCGGGCAAGAGCGAAGCGCGGCTCAATCTCTGCGTTCCCGGCGGCAAGGAAACCGCGCGGATGCTGAAGTCGCTGTACGAGGAGCTCGACAAGGCCCCGGCGGCCAAGGCGTCTGACAAGACGAACGCAGTGACCGCGCCGGCGGTGACCGTGACGATCGCAGAGCCGGGCCGCTCGCGCGACAATCCCGTGACCGCGACCTTTCTGTCGCGCCGTCTGCTCAACAAGGGCAAGTCCGAGAAGGAAACCTATCACGTCGAGTTCGATCTCTCCGAGAGCAAGCTCGACTACGTCGTCGGCGATTCCTTTGGCGTATTCGCGCGCAACGATGTTGGTCTCGTCGACCAGATCATCGCGCTGCTCGGCGCCTCCCACACCACCAAAGTCAACGGCAAGACGTTGCGCGAAGTGCTGATCGACGACGTCTCGCTGTCGCCGGCACCCGACACATTGTTCGAATTGATCTCCTTCATCACCGGCGGCGCGGCGCGCGAGAAGGCGCGGGCGCTGGCGCAGGGCGAGGATCCCGACGGCGATGCCGCCACACTCGACGTCATGGCGGCGCTGCAGAAGTTTTCCGGCACGCGGCCGCATCCGGAGGCCTTTGTGGAGGCGCTGGAGCCGCTGCAGCCGCGGCTCTATTCGATCTCCTCCTCGCACAATGCGACGCCGGGAAAACTTTCGCTGACGGTCGATTCCGTGCGCTACGTGATCGGCAAGCGCAAGCGGATCGGCGTCGCCTCGACCTTCCTCGGCGAGCGGATCGCCGACGGCGAGAAGCTCAAGGTCTATGTGCAGAAGGCGCATAATTTCGGCCTGCCGCAGGATCCGAAGACGCCGATCATCATGATCGGCCCCGGCACCGGCATCGCGCCGTTCCGCGCCTTCCTGCTCGACCGCAAAGCGACCGGCGCGCCCGGCAAGAACTGGCTGTTCTTCGGCCATCAACGCAGCGATTGCGACTTCTTCTACCAGGAAGAACTGAACGCGATGAAGACCTCGGGGCAATTGACCCGGTTGTCGCTGGCCTGGTCACGCGACGGCGAGAAGAAGTTCTACGTGCAGGACCGCATGCGCGAGGTCGGCCGCGAATTGTGGACCTGGCTCGCCGAAGGCGCGCATCTCTACATCTGCGGCGATGCCAAGCGTATGGCCAAGGACGTCGAGCGCGCGCTGGTCGATATCGTCGCGCAGTTCGGCGCGCGTTCGACGGATGAGGCCGTCAGCTTCGTGGCCGAACTCAAGAAGACCGGCCGCTTCCAGGCGGACGTGTACTAAAGCTGCTGTCGCTCGACCGTCATCTGCCGGTTCCAACTGCTTCGGATTTGAACGAATAAGATTCTCCGAACCCGTGACTGGAGAGAATTTACCGCTGCGAGGCGGCCACGTCGGAGGAGCGGCATTGCTATTTCCTCCGGCATCTTGCCTCCCGCCCTGGTTGATCCCTCATAATCCCGCAAATGGGGCGTTGGAGATCGACCATGCGCGAACTATCGGCGGAAGCCAGGCTGCACTTCTATGCGCGCTCGCTCTCGCGGCGGACCGTGGCGAGCATGCACCACGTCGGTCTCTACAGCGCCTTTGCGGTGATCGCGGCCATCGTGTTCGGCACGCTGTCGGTGCACCCGTTCTAGCGTCTTGCTCGGTCTCGTAGGGTAGGCAAAGCGAAGCGTGCCCACCGCCTGTCTCAATCATGCAGAGATCGTGGGCACGGCGCTATGCGCGCCTTTGCCCACCCTACGGCCACCGAGTGTTAATCACGCGCCGCGCTTGAACGGCGCGACTTCGATCTCCGCATCCTTCAACGCCTGACGCAAGGTCCGCGCGATCTCGACGGCGCCGTGGGTGTCGCCGTGAATACACACGGTATCCGTGCGCATCTTGATCACGTTGCCGGTCACCGAGACCACCGCACCGTCCTGCACCATGCGCACCACGCGGTCGGCGATCGCCTTGGCATCATGCAGCACCGCGCCGGGCTTCTTGCGCGAGACGAGGTTGCCGTCGTCCTCATAGGCGCGGTCGGCGAACACCTCGTGCACCATCGGCAGGTTGGCGTCTTCACCGGCCTTCACCAGCTTCGAATTGGCGAGCACGACAAAAATGAGATTGGGGTCGACCGCCCTGATGCCGGCAGCGATCGCCTTCGCCGTCATGTCGTCCTCGCAGGCGACGTTCGACAGCGCGCCATGCGCCTTCACATGTGTGACCTTGTGGCCGGCCGCGGTCGCGATCGCCTGCAGCGCTCCGATCTGGTAGGCGACGAGGTTCTCGATCTCGGACGCCTTCAGACCGGCGATCGGATGCCGGCCGAAACCGTGCAGGTCGCGATATCCGGGGTGGGCGCCGACCGAGACGCCGCGCGCCTTCGCCAGTTCCACCGTCCGGCGCATGATGTCGGGGTCGCCGGCATGGAAGCCGCAGGCAACATTGACCGAGCTGGCAAGTTCGATCATGGCGGCGTCGTTGCCCATCTCCCACGCGCCAAAACCTTCGCCGAGGTCGCAATTGAGATCGATCGTCTTCATGGGTTGCTCTCCGGTCGTCGTGTCGTTTACGGCTCCGCCGTCACCTGCCAGGTCCCGGCATCCACGGCGCTCACCGCATAGCCGGCGACGTTGGCATCGCCGAGCGCCTCGATGTTGAGCGCGACGCCGTCGGCGGGGCGCAGGCGATCGGGCAGGTTGCGGATCAGTTGCGCGAACTTCCTGGCCTCGTCCTGCGCCTCGGCCATGCTGACCGCCTTGAAGCGGAACGCGGTTCCCGCCGAGGTCTGGGCGAGACGGCCGACATCGGCCGTGATCACCGTTGCGATCTTGGGATAGCCGCCGGAGGTGCCGCGGTCCATCATCAGCGCGATCGGCGCGCCGTTGCCGGGCACCTGGATGCTGCCATTGACGGTACCGTCGGAGACGATGTTGTGGCCGTGCAGATGCTTGATGGCAGGGCCCTCGAGCCGATAGCCCATGCGATCGGAGGTCGCCGAGATCTTCCACTCGCTGTCGAGGAACAGCGCCTTGTTGGCGTCGTCGAACTCGTCGTCCTGCGGGCCCAGCAGAACACGGATCGGGCCGCTCGCCGGCTTGGGCAGTTCGATCCGAAGCTCCGGCGCACCGCTTGCGGCATCGACGCTGAATTCGTCGCCGGCCTGGAGCGGGCGCGGGTAGGGGCTGCCAAGGCCGGCGCGGGCATTCACCGCGAGGCTGCCGAACACCATCTCGCCCTTGATGGCGCCTTCGATCGCGAGATAGGTGAACGCGCCGCCGCGGGCAAAGCCCAGCGTCAGCGTCTCGCCGTCCTTCAAGGTCACCGATGCATCCATCGCGACCGGGTTGCCGGCGACGTCCGCATTGCGTGGCGCGCCTGATATCGCCACGCGCACGGCGCCATCCCGCGCGGTGAAGGCGGCGGCGAACGGGCCGATCTCGACTGCGGCCGCGAACGGTTCGTTGCCGACCAGCGCATTCGCCGCGGCCAGCGACAGCCGATCCATGGCGCCGCTGACCGTCAGGCCGTAGCGCTGCGCACCGTGGCGTCCGCCGTCCTGCACGGAGCTTGCCGGGCCGATGCTGGCGACGACGATCCGGCTCATGCGATCACCTGCTCGGCGACGATCTCGCCGGCTTCCGCAGCGCGATCCAGCTCTTCGAACGCCTTGTGGTCGATGGCGAAAAACGTCACGCGATCACCGGGTTCGGTGAGGAAGGTTGGATTCCGGTGGAGCTGATAGGTTCGCACGGGCGTGCGGCCGAGCAGATGCCAGCCGCTCGGGGCGGCCAGGCACTGGATCCCGGCCTGAACGCCGCCGACCGAGATCGTGCCGGCGGGCGTCAGCAGCCGCGGCGACTGCCGGCGCGACATGTGCAGGGATTTGTCGAGGCCGCTGAGATAGGACCAGCCCGGCGTGAATCCGATCATGGCCACCTTGTAGTCGCCGCCCGCATGCCGGGCGACGATGTCGTCCGGGGTGGTGTTGAGCGCCTTGGCGACATCCTCGAGGTCGATGCCATGCTCGCCGCCATAGGCGACGGGAATGCGCCAGCGGCGCGCCTTGGTCACCGGCGGCGGCGGCTGAATCGCGATCGGCAGCAGCTTCTCGCCAAGCGCATCGAAACCGATCTTGCCGGGATCGTAATGCACCAGCAGCGAGCGATAGGTCGGCACAGTCTCGGTGATGCCATCGATGGGGCTTGCTGCAAGCGCCTTGTCCAGCGCCAGCACGCGCTGGTTGGCATCGTCGTCGATGGTGCGGCTGAACTCGACCGTGACGGCGCTGTCGCCACTGGGCAGAAGGCGGGGCGGGGGGAGCGTCGCGGCCATGAGCTGTCGAATCGGGCCTTGAGGAAATGCGCGGCGCTCGACCTTGAGTTCCGCCTCAACCCTGCTTCGCGTAAATGCGCCCGCAAGTCCAATAAATTAATGCAGGGGAAGGCGATAAAGCCTTGTTATCGCGTCGCATAACAGCCCAGCGGCCCTGCGTCGATGGCCCTTGACGCAAGGGCTGCGGCTCGCAAGATGCGCGCGTTGTTTCCCGCACCCCGGAGCTCGTTGCCGTCCATGTCGCTGTCCCCCGAAGCCCGCAAGATCCTCGCCGGCATCACCACCGCCACCATCACCACGGTCCTGCTCAAGAAGGGCCTGCGCAATGTGTGGATGCGGGGCGCGCGGCCGCTGCGCCCGGGCCTGCCGCGTCTGGTGGGGCCGGCCTTCACGCTGCGCTTCGTGCCGGCGCGCGAGGATCTGGCGACGCCGGAATCCTGGTCGTCGCCGATCTCGACCCGCACCGCGATCGAGGCGATGCCGGAGGGCTGCATTGCCGTGGTCGATGCCATGGGCATCACCGATGCCGGCATCTTCGGCGACATCCTCTGCGCCCGCATGATGAAGCGCGGCGTCACCGCGCTCGTCACCGACGGCGTCGTGCGTGACGTCGAGGGCGTGCTCGGCACCAATCTTCCGGTGTGGTGCGACGGCTATGCCGCGCCGCCCTCCGTGGCCGGCCTGACCTTCGTCGGCTGGGGTGAGCCGATCGGCTGCGGCGGGGTCGCCGTTTTTCCGAACGACATCGTGGTCGCGGACCAGGACGGGTGCGTGCTGATCCCGCAGGCGATGCTCGACCACGTGCTCAACGAGGGCGTCGAGCAGGAACGCATGGAAGCCTGGATCGTCAACGAGGTGAACAACGGCGCTGTGCTGCCGGGCCTCTATCCCATGAACGCCGAGACCAAGGCGCGTTACGCCGCCAGCAAGAAGTAACGGAAGCGAGGACACCCATGGAGATCACTGTTGCAGGCACGCGGCCGACCCGCCGCGCGCCCAAGGAAAACTTCACCGGCACCGTGTGGCAGGACCCCGTGATCATGGCGCCCGCGCCAGCACGGCTGAACTGCTCGCGCGTCGCGTTCGAGCCGGGCGCACGCACCAATTGGCATCACCATCCGCTCGGGCAGACGCTCTACGTCATCTCCGGCGTCGGCCGGGTCCAGACCAAGGGCGGCCCGGTCAGGGAAATCCGTCCCGGCGACACCGTCTGGATCCCGCCGGGCGAGCTGCACTGGCACGGCGCATCGCCGACCAACGGCATGTGCCACATCGCCATGCAGGAGGCGCTCGACGGCGTCTACTCGACCTGGCTCGAGCCGGTGAGCGACGCGGACTACGGGGCGGCGGTCGGCTAGCCTCGTGGCCCGGGCAAGACGCATCGCCCCAAGGCGATGCGTCGCCGATCCGGGACCCAGAGCATGCGGCCAAAAAAGTACTGGGTCCCGGCTCTGCGCAGCAACGCTTCGCGTTGCAGCGCGTCCGGGACACGAAAACCCTACATCCTCTCCGCCGTCCACGTGCCCGTGCACAGCGCACCGCGCCAGGTGCCGGAGCCTGAGGTGCCGCTGAGCCGGCCGAAGCCGACGGCACGCTTGATGCCGGTGCTCAAGGTGACGTTGATGCTGCCCGCATCCGCCACGCGGCCCGACGCCGACACCGCGGCGTTGCTCGAGGCGATCTGGCCGTTGCTGATGCCGATCGAGACCGTTGCACCGTTGCCGCAAGTCTCGCTCGATGACGAGATCCGGACATTCCATGCACCGTCGAAAGTGGAGGTTGCCGCGCCTGCTTGGGTCAGCGGGAAAGCGATGGCGACAATGGTGGCGAAGAGACCCTTGCGAAAGCCGTTCATGACACGCCCCTGTGGTTGATCATGCGGGGATCGTGGCACGCGTGCGGAACCGGCGATGTGAGGGCTGTCACGCGGCGACGGGGCTGTGTGAGGTTGCGCACGTCACGATGATGCCGCGACCAAAAGCGAGGGGCCCGGATCACGGGCCCCCTTGCCTCGGTCAAGACGACTGGCCCAAACTCAATTCACCCGCGTCCAGGTCTGGCCGCCGCAGAACATGCCGCCGAAGGCGCAGCCCTGCACGCGCAGGCGATCGGTGCCCTTCATCGCGATCGTCGAATCGTAGGTCGAGCCCGAATTCGGATCGAGGATGCGACCGGACCATTTCTGGTCCTTGCCGGGCTTCATGTTGATCAGGACCTGCTCGCCGTTCTGATCCGATTTGCTGTCGACCGAATAGCCGCAAAGGTTGTTGCCGCATTGCTCGATGCGGACCTTGCCTTCCTTCTCCTCGGTGAGCCAGATGCCGAGCGGCGAAGTGAGATCACGCGTGGCTGCGGCTGCAGGCGCCGGCGGCGCGACGGCGGCGGCCTGAACGGGGGGAGGAGCCGGCGCGGGCGGCGGAGGCGGAGCCACAGCCGGAGGCGCGGTTGCCACGGCCGGCGCCGGCGGAGGCGCGGCGGGTGCTGCCTGCTGCTCGACCGGCGCAGGGGCCGGAGGGGGCGCGGGCGGCGGCAAGACGGCCGTCTCGGCCGGCGCATTGCTGGCGGTCGCGGCTGGCGGAGGAGCCGGCGGCGGTGCTGCGGCCGCCGGGGCGGGC
The DNA here is from genome assembly GCF_003020125.1 of Bradyrhizobium sp. MOS003. Lineage (GTDB taxonomy): Bacteria > Pseudomonadota > Alphaproteobacteria > Rhizobiales > Xanthobacteraceae > Bradyrhizobium. The sequence continues at coordinate 171,465 of NZ_PYFW01000004.1, forward strand.
ACCGGTATGGCAGCGGCCGGCGCGGTGGTCGTCGGGGCGGGGGCCGCAGGCGCAGCCGGCGTTTGCGGCTCGACCGTGGCTTGCTGCGGTGCCTGCTGGCCCGGAATGGTCTCGTTCTTCTTGGCTTTCTTGGCCTTGCCCTGGCCGGTGTTGTCGTACACGCCGGGGATCTGCACGGTGCCGCGGTCCGGGTCGATGCGGATGGTGCGCCCGCCATATTCGAAGGTGTACTGCGCCTGCGCAGCGGTGCTCGCCAAAAGGAATGCGGCCGTGGCCAACAGCTTCCTCATTTCCATCTCCTGAACAGGTGGTCCCCGCACCGACGCTTACGCGCCGGCTCGATCGCAAAAAGTGATCTAGATCACTGTCGTCCGTATGAGTCGCGGTCCTGCGGTTTCCGGTTCAATAAACCCCGGGGCCGGTCCAAAGTTTGACGGGGACTAGCGACAGGAAGACGCGGCCTGAAGCGCCGTTCCGGCGTGATCGGAGCCGCATTCCGGCGTCTGAGGTCACCTGCTCTGCCTGGCGCGAACCGGCGCCGATTTCGCGCGAAAAACGCTTAGTCGAACCAGGCGGCGTAGATCTTCCTGTAGCTGCCGTCTTCCATGGAAATGTGCAGCCACTGGTCGACGAAGGCCTTCAGCGCCATGTCGCGCTGGAGCCAATAGGCCTTCTCGGAGAAGTCGAACGGCTTTTCGGGATGCACCGCGCAGAGTACGCCGGCATGCTGCTTCTGCTGGTAGCGCGTCTCGGATGCGTCCGTCATCATCAGATCGGCGTTGCCCTTGGCGATCTCGTCGAAGATCACGGTGTTGTCGGAGAAGACCGTGATCTCGGCTTCCCTGATGTTGGCGCGCGCAAAGCGTTCGTTGGTGCCGCCGGGATTGACGATCACGCGAGTGCCCTTCTTGTCGATGTCCGCGATGTTCTGGTACTTGCCGACGTCGGCGCAGCGGGCGATCGGCGTCTTGCCCTCGCGCATGATCGGCGTCGTGAAGAAGCCTTTCTTCTGCCGGTCGAGCGTGACCGAGACGCCGCCCATGGCGATGTCGAACTGGTCGGCCTCGAAATCCGTCATCAGCTTCGGCCAGGCCGTGGGCACGAACTCGACCTTGACCCCGAGCGCCTTGCCGAGGGCTTCGGCCATGTCGACGTCGAAACCGGTGAATTTTTGTGTCGCCTTGTCCAGATAGGTGAAGGGCTTGTAGTCGCCGGTCATGCCGACCCGCAGGGTGCCGCGCTTGACGATCTCGTCGAGGCGCGATGGCGCCTGCTGCGCGTGAGCCGAAAAATCTGCCAGCAACGCCACGGCCAAAGCCGCCAGGATTCGAACAGCCATTCGAACGGTCATCTCTTCTCCACCCCTGCGCGAGCTGTCATTGTGCAGCTCTTGAGGGTGGATTTAAACCAGATGCCAGACGCTGGCGAGATGGAATTGAAGGGAATTTCGACGTGACGATCTCGATGTACGAGGCCTCTGTCGGCCTCTTCGCCCCGCATTTGCGCAACCTGTCAGGGCTCCTCGACAAGGGCGTGGCTTATGCGGAGACCCGCAAGTTCAATCCGGCTATCCTGCTCGGTATGCGGCTGGCTCCGAACATGTACGATCTGGCGCAGCAGGTCGGCGAGGCCTGCCGGCATGCGGTGATCGCCCCGGCTTTGCTGGCAGATCGCGAGCCGGTGGCGCTGCCGGCGCTGGAGCACGACATGGCCGGTCTGCAGGCGCGGATCGCAACCTCGATCGAGTTCATCGAGAGCCTGCCGCGCGCGGAGATCGACGCGGCGGCGGAACAAAATGTCTTCTTCAGGCTGAAGAACGGGACCGAGCTGCCCTTCACCGGGCGAGCGCTGCTGCTGACCTTCAGTGTCCCGCAGTTCTTCTTTCACGTCACGACCGCCTACGACCTGCTGCGGCACGCAGGCGTCGAGCTCGTGAAGAAGGATTATCTGGGAAGGAAGTAGTCGGCGGACCCGGTGTACACCTCTCCCTCTCGGGGAGAGGTCCACTGAGACTGCGGCCTCAGGCTTCGCCCTTGCGCTCGTAATCGGCGAGCGAGCTGCGGCCGGCGATCTCGCTGCGCAGCTCCTCGAAGCGCCTGTTCGCCTCGTCCTCCTGGACGTCGACGAAATGCACCGCGGCCTCGCTCGTCATGGGGCCGCTGACCACGGGCACGGATTGTTCGCCGATGGTCTCGTGGACGTAATACTGGCCGTCATCGCCGCGATGGACCGCCCATTTCAGGCGGATCGCCACCATGGGGCCGGGCCCGACCTTGCTGTAGCCGTCGGCATCGGTGTGCTCGGGCACCAGCGGTTGCTCCTCGACGACCGGATGCTCGTCGAGAGCCGAATGTTCTTCGAGCGCCGGATACTCGTCCACGACCTGATGCTCGTCGGCGTCAACGTGCTCGCGCTCTCCGGCCACCACGATCTCGGTTTCGGTCTTGCGAATGACCAGCACGGGCTCGGGGCGCTCCAGGATGCTGGCGATGGTCGCCAGCGCGTGGTCGGTCGGGTCGATCTCTGACAAGGTCCATCCTCCAGCTCGACGCGGCCGGCCAGTCTGTCCCACTGCCGCCGCGGCTGGGCTTATTACGCGCGTTTGATTAAGGCTGAGTTGGGGCTCGATCTGCACCAAAATGGGACGCATTCTGTCCATCCGAAGGCGGCATATTCTCCGCCCGCCTTCGACCTGGTCAGCCGAGCACGTCCTGATTGATGATGTTCTGCCGGATCGGATCGCCGTCCAGCACACTCAGGATATTGCGCGCCGTCTGCTCGCTCATGCGGCTCACCGCCTCGACGGTGACGCCGGCGACGTGCGGGGCGATGATGACGTTGGGCAGCGCGAACAGCGCGTTGCTGACCGGCGGCGGCTCCACCTCGAACACGTCGATGCCGGCGCCAGCGAGCTTGCCGGAGACCAGGGCGTCGTACAGCGCGGCTTCCTTCACGATGCCGCCGCGCGCAGTATTGATGAGATAGGATTTCGGCTTCATCCGGCCGATCCTGTCAGCATCGAACAGGCCGATCGTTTCCGGCGTCTTCGGGCAGTGGACGGTGACGAAATCGGCGTGAGGCAGCGCGGCATCGAGGTCGGCGACGGGCTCGCAGCCGGCGGCCTTGATCTCGGCGGCCGGCTTGTAGGGATCATAGACCTGCACGGTCATTTCCATCGCCAGGCACCGCTTGGCGGTACGGGTGCCGATGCGGCCGAAGCCGATGATCAGCACGGTCTTGCCATAGAGATCGAACGGCAGCATGCCGAGCCGGTCGGCCCATTTGCCGTCCTTGACGCAGGCGTGCAACTCCTGCGCGCGCTTGGCGAGCGTCAGCATCATGAACAGTGCCTGCTCGGCGACCGAGGGGGAGTTGGCGCTGCCCGCGACCATCAGCGGCACCTTGCGGCGGGAGAGGGCGGGCACGTCGACGGCGTCGTAGCCGACACCGATGCGGGTGACGACCTTCATGTCCTTGGACGCCTCGAGTTCGGTCTCGCCGAAGGCGGTGGCGCCGAGCGCGACGCCGTGGACCGGCGCATGGCTCTTCAGCAAGGCCTCAAAGTCTTTCGCCGAGATCAGGTTCGGAAACTCGACGAGCTCGATATCGTCCCGCTGGGTGAGGAGGGCGCGTGCCCCTTGCGACAAAGTTTGTGTAACGAAAATCTTCTTCTTGTTGGTCGCCATCGTCCCCTGCCTGCGCGAGCTTCTTGGACCGGCGTCACAACACGACGCCGGTCGCCTCGTTTAGCAGGTGCATGTTATTGAGGTCCATCGCCAAACGCATGGGTGCCCCGTCCTTGGCGCCGGCATTGGGATCGACGCGGCCACAGACCGGCGTGCCATCGAGGCCGAAATAGACCAGCGTCTCCATGCCCATCGGCTCGGTGACGTCGAGCACGGTGTCGAAGGTCTCGATGCCCGGTCCGAGATGCGCGTGTGCCTCGGTGAGATGCTCGGGCCGGAGGCCGAGCAGCAGCTTGTCGGTGCGCGGCAGCGAATTGTAACGCGCCGCGCGGGCCGGCGGCAGGGCAAAGGCGATGCGGTCGGTGAGGCGGATCTGAAGCGTGCCGCCGGAATCCTCGAGCCGGCACGGCAGGAAGTTCATCGCGGGCGAGCCGATGAAGCCGGCGACGAAGCGCGTCGCCGGCCTGTGGTAGAGCTCGTTCGGCGTGCCGATCTGCTCGATGCGCCCCTTGTTCATCACCACGACGCGGTCGGCCAGCGTCATCGCCTCGACCTGGTCGTGGGTGACGTAGACCGTGGTGGTGCGGACCTTCTGGTGCACCTTCTTGATCTCGATCCGCATCTGCACGCGCAGCTTGGCGTCGAGATTGGACAGCGGCTCGTCGAACAGAAAGACCTTCGGATTGCGCACGATGGCGCGGCCCATCGCGACGCGCTGGCGCTGGCCGCCGGAGAGCTGTTTCGGCTTGCGGTCGATCAGATCGGTGATGTCGAGCAGGCGCGCGGCTTCCGTCACCCGCGACTTGATCTCGGCCTTGGGGTAGTGCTTGAGCCGGAGCCCGAACGACATGTTCTCGGCGACCGTCATGTGCGGATAAAGCGCGTAGTTCTGGAACACCATCGCGATGTCGCGGTCTTTCGGCGGCACGTCGTTGACGACGTCGCCGCCGATCATGATGTCGCCGTCGGTAATGTCCTCGAGGCCTGCGATCATCCGCAGCGTCGTCGACTTGCCGCAGCCGGAGGGACCGACCAACACGATGAACTCGTGGTCGGCGATATCCAGGTCGATGCCGCGCACGGCTTCGACGTCGTCGTAACGCTTAACCACTTTCCGCAAAGCAACGTCAGCCATCGAACTTCAACTCCTGGTCATCAACCCTTTGTCGCACCGGCGGTCAGGCCGGCAATGTAATAGTCCATCAGGAAGGCGTAGATGATGAGCGGCGGCGCCGCGCCGAGCAGCGCGCCGGTCATGATCTGACCCCAGTTGAAGACGTCGCCCTTGATCAGCGTGGTGATGATGCCGACCGGCAGCACGAGTTGATCCGTGGAGGTCGTGAACACGAGTGGATAGAGGAATTGCGCCCAGGACACGGTAAAGGCGAAGATGGTCGCGGCGATCAGTCCCGGCAGCGCCACCGGAATGAAGATCCGGGTCAGCGTCTGGAACCAGGACGCCCCATCGATGATCGCGGCCTCGTCGAGCTCCTTGGGGATCGATGCGAAGTATCCGATCATGATCCAGGTGCAGAACGGGACCGTCAGCGTCGGATAGATGAAGAGCAGCACGTACCAGCGGTTGATGAGCTGGATGCCGGTCCAGTCGCCGAACTGTGCGAACACCTTGAACAGCGGAATGAACAACAGGCTGTCCGGAATCAGGTAGGTCAGGAATACGCCGGTCGCCAGCGTGGCCGACCCCCAGAACCGCATCCGCGCAAGGGCAAATGCCGCGGGCACGCTGATCAGCATCGTGATGGTGACCACGAAAATCGAAACCAGCGCGGAATTCAGGAAGAAGCGCAGGAATTGGTTTGACGTCAGCAGGCCGACATAGTTCTCGAGGGTGGGGTGGAAGACCCACCATGGATTGGTCGCCGCCGAGATTTCCGCGCTGCTCTTGAGAGAGGTGATCAGCATGTAAATGGGCGGCAGCAGCGAGAAGATCGCAAACAGCGTCAGGAAGAAGTACGACCATCGCAGCGCCCATTTGCGGTCGCGGCTCATGCTTCCCAACTTCACGGTGCGCGTCGGCGCAGCCTTGTCTATCGTGACTGAGCTCATCAGGCTTCATTCCCGCGCTTGTTGACGTCCCGCAGGATGAATATCGCTGCGACCGCCAGGATCGGCACCATGAACAGGGAGACGCTTGCGCCAAGCGGAATATCGCTTCCTTCGATGCCGATCCGGAAGGCCCAGGTCGCAAAGATATGGGTGTGGTCGAGAGGGCCACCGGCGGTCAGGATTCTCACGATGTCGAAATTGGCGAAGGTCACGATCAGCGAGAACAGCGTCGTGATCGCTATGATGTTGCGCATCATCGGCAGCGTGACGTACCAGATGCGCTGCCACCAATTGGCTCCGTCGATCGCCGCGGCTTCATAGAGCTGCTCGGGCACCGATTTCAGGGAAGCCAGATACATGATCATGAAGAACGGCGCGCCGTACCAGACATTGACCAGGATCACGGAAAAGCGCGCCCAGTCGGCATCGCCCGTCCACGGGATCGGCCCGATCCCGAAAAACGACAGCGTATAGTTGAACGCGCTGTAGGAGGGATCGAACAGCCACAGCCAGGCGAGCGTGCTCATCGCGGGCGGGATGACCCAGGGCACCAGCAGCATGCCGCGCCATTTGCGCTGACCTTTGGCCGGAATGTTATGGACGAAGTGGGCGACGATGAACCCGATCAGCGCTTTGAACAGAACGGCGGTGATGGCGAAGATGCAGGATTGCTTGACGACAAGCCAGAACGTGTCGCGCTTGAACAGGAACTCGAAGTTGCCGAGACCGACAAATCTCTGCATCGACTTGTTGAGGGTCGCCAGATGCAGCGAATAGAACGCAGGATAAAGCACCAGAAGTGCAATGAGGATGATCAGCGGCAGCGTCATCAGAAACGCCGCGGTCGATTTGCGTTTGAGTGCCTTCTTCAGACCAGAGCGTTTTCGCACCGGTTGCGCTGCGCCGACACTGTCCGGCTGCAATGCGACATCCGCCATGATGCATTTTCCTCGCGCGATTTGATCGATCAACCCGACTCTTGGAAGGTGCGAGAACCGGAGCTGCCGGCTCTCGTCATGTGAGTGGGACGGAGGACTCGCCGCGGACGGCTTGATGCCGTTGCGGCGAGCCCCTCCCGGCTTAGCTCCGCATGAAGCCTTCGCACTCGCCTTCGGCCCAGGCGAGCGTCTTTTCCATCGCTTCGCCCTGATGATACCGCAGGCACATCTTGGTGAGCGTGGCTTGCGCATAGATCTGCTGGGCGATCTTCGGCGGCGCAGGAGACGCTGCAATCGACAGCGTCTGATGCTTGTAGGGGTTCGGATAGTGAAAGAGCGTCCCTTTCGGCGGCCCTTCTTCCTGCCAAACCTTCAACGTCGTCAGCTTCTCATAGGCCGGTAGATCGTAGCCTCCGCTGGCGTTGACCATCTTTTCGATGGCCGCCGGCTTCGACAACGCGACGAGGAGACTCTTCGCTGCCTCCTTGTTCTTGGAGAAGTTCCAGATGCTCCAGAAATAGGGCAGGTAGGGTGCAAAGCGCCCCTTCGGTCCTTTCGGGAATCCGTGGGTCCAGCATTGCTCCGCAACCTGTGGCGCATCGCGCTTGGCGACGGCCCAGGCGCTCGGCGGGTTCATGATCATCGCACCGCGGCCGGAGACCAGCCATTTGTTGTTGGAGGCATCGTCCCAGGCCGCGACGTCGGGCGGCAGGAAGCCGATCAGCTTCTTGTAGAAGTCGAGCGCCTGACGAACCGCATCGGTCTTGACGGTGAGATTGCCCTTGGCGTCCACGAGCTGGGCACCGAACGACAGGAAGATCGCGCCCGCCGTATCGACGTTGTCGGTGGTTTCGCCGAGGCCGATACCGAACGGGACGCCGGCCTTGTGACAGGCTTCGGCGGCCTTTAGGAATGTTTCGAGCGTCCAGTCATCCGCCTTCGGTTCAGAACCGGCCGGATACATCGCCTGCACGTCGATGCCGGCGTGTTTCTTCATCAAATCGATGCGGGAGCAGGGGCCCTTGATCTGGCTGCCGACGCAAGCGGGAACGCCGAGCCATTTGTTTTCGGACATGCCCAGATATTTGACCGTGCCGTTCACCTCGCCGTTCTCCGCGATGATCGGCCCCATGATGTCGGCAACGTTCTCCAACTGGTCGGCATTGGAATGGGCCCACCACGTCGGCATCGCGAAGATATCATGACCTGACTTTGCCTGCGCTTCCGCGGCGATGGTCAGCAGGTTCTTGTTGCCTTGGCTTGGGATGTAGTCGATGGAGACTTCTACCTTCTCCTTGGCGGCCCATTCATTGACCAGATCGGTCGAGGCCTTGTTGGCGCCTGGCACCCAATGGTCCCAGAAGCCGATCGAGAGCTTGCCGGCGGCGTTGGCGCTCCGGACATAGGGTGCGGCGATCAGCGCCGCGGAGGACATTGCAGTGGCAGCCACAAATTGACGTCGCGTCAGTTTCTTGCGTGACATCTCGTTTCCTCGCCTTGGGTGTTTGTTGTTGGAGTTTCCTCTGAGACTTCTTTCCGAGTTTCTTGTTGTTGGATTTTCTTATTGGTGCCGTCGGCCCCTTTGGCAATTCATGGAGGCCGCAGCGAATTGGTAGCGCGATCAGATCATGATTGATCGCGTCTGTCGAGAAAGCCGATTGGCTCACGTCTAGAACTAACGTTGTGTACTGGATGGCGGGAGCGCTGTGCCGCCCGTCAGTTGCGATCGCTTGTTTTTTGCGACGCACACGTCGCATGAGCCGGCCTCGAACGATCCGTGCGCAATTACGCCGCAGTTTCGAATAAGCCTGCATAACCGCTTCGCGCGAAAGAGTTTTCGGGCGTGGACAGCGCTCGGCTGCGTCTGGACCGCGAAGCGGCGGAAACGATAGAGTCGCACTTGGCGGGTGATCTCGCCCGAACAGGCCAGTCAGATCGACGATGGAGACGAGAATGATCAACCCGGCGCCGTTAGCGCGGCTTCACTTGCGGCGATGGCTCGCGCTGGGGGCCGTGGTTACGCTGCTGCTCGGTGCGGCCGCAGTGGCCCATGCTCAAGGCTTGGTCAAAGGCGTTCAGGACGGCGCGGCGGCCGGAAACAAGGCGGCAGGTCCGGTCGGTGGTGTGCTCGGCGGTGCTATCGGCGGCGTGGTCGGCGTCTTCACCGGCGTGCTCGGCGTCGGCAACAATGGCAATCAGGCTCCGGCCCCGAAGGATGCCGGCAAGGACGCGGGCAAGGATGCCAAGCAGCAGGGCGCGGCCAAGGACAAGGAGGCAAAGGGCGCCAAAGCGGGCAAGGGCGCCAAGGCCAGCAAGGAGGCCAAGAACGCACCTGGTCAGGGCAAGGACAACAAGGACGTCACGGTCCTCACCCAGCCCGGCGCGCCGCAGCAGAGCGCGGAACAGATCGTCGCCAACAGCGATTCCTATATCGAGCGTATCAAGACCCAGCTGAACCTCACGGCTGATCAGGAGAAGCACTGGTACGGCTTCTCGAGCGCAATGCACTACCTGGGGCATAATGGTGCGGAGCGGCTCAACTTGCGGGTTGCCCGCGCCAAGCGGGATCCACCCGACGACATCATCGAGCAGATGCGCAACGAGGCGCAGTTCCTGATCGATCGCGCCGCTGATCAGCGCAACGTGGCCGACGCCGCCGAACCGCTCTTTTCGAGCCTCGATGACAAGCAGAAGCAGGTCTTCATTCAGGAGATGGTGCGCCTGAGCCACGAGCGAGGATTGGATTGATCCAGTTGTATCGGATCGGACGCGCGTGAATTAACGGCGATCGCCACGAATTCGTGAATCTTTCTCCGCAATTGAGTTATGATGCGCTCTGGAAGCTGACTGCGGGGTTGATATGGCGGACGGACTCTCCGTTTTCCTGGTCGAAGACGAGGCGTTGATCCGGATGATGATGGCCGACATGGTGGTGGAACTCGGCCACCACGTCGTCGCGGAAGCGGACAATGTCCGGGACGCGAGCGCGTTCGCCATGACAGCGCAATACGATATGGCCATCCTCGACATCAATCTGATGGGCGTCTACGTCGATGCCGTCGCCGACCTGATCGAACGGCGTGGAAAGCCGTTCATGTTCGCTACGGGGTACGGTCCGGAATTGTTGCCGTCCTTGCTCCGGCGCAGGCCGATCCTGCGCAAGCCGATCGCAATGGATCAGCTCAAGGCGATGATCGATTCCTTGTTTCCGGGAGCCCCGGGCAAAGCGCCGCACTGAGCGACGGCGAAAACGCCGCACTCCGGACGGCGGAGTCGCCGCACTGGTGACCGCGAAGAGGCCTCACCGAGATAGTCCAACGAATATGGCCGCCCGTCAGGGGCGGCCATTTGCCGACGGAATTTGTCGCGGTCTCACATCAGGCCGGCGCTGAGGTCGATGCCGGACGCCATCAGGCCGAACGAGGCGACCAGGCCTGTGCAGCAGAACAGCAAAATGGTCTTGAAGGACGAATCGGCGAAACGCGTTTCGACGACGGCCGGCATCGCGGCGATCGACATCATGCTCATGTTCATTGCCCCCTTGTTGACCCTGAATTGCATCAGGTGAGGGAACCCTAGAGCAGAAAGTTTGACGTCGGATTTCGAGGCATCCTTAACGGAATCCGAATTGGATCCCGCGTTCTCGGGCCCCACGGGCCGGATTGCAAGTCTCAGTTGCGGCCGTTCTTCAGCACCGTGGCGATGGTGTGGGCCGTCATCGCCGCGCGGTCCGAGGCGCGTTGGGCGGCGAGCCGGTCTCGCGCCTTTTCCTCGATAAGAAGGTCGATCAGGGCCAACCGCTTGCCTTCGTCGTCCGCCTGGCTCAGCAGCCGGTGATAGCGGTGATAATCGAAACCGAAGTCCTGCTTACGCATGTCACGCCCCCGCAACTACGCCACGTACACGGCAGGATTGTTTCCCATCCGAAACACGCAGGCAAGCTCGTTCATGCTTGGAACCGCGCGTGCGCCGCGATCAGCTGTGCATGACTGGAGCCGTGAGCGGGAAGGACAACCCAGACTTCAATTCGGGTTGGAGTCGGCGAACATTTTCAGGCCGACGAAGCTCGCATCCGGCTTGATCACCAGCCTGGTCGGGATATTGCGCAGATAATCCTGGAAGCGTCCCTTGGCTTCGAAGCGCGCCCGGAACGCGGAGGCGAGAAGGAACTCGGGGAAGCGCGGCACGATTCCGCCGGCGACATAGACACCGCCCCGCGCGCCGAACGTCACCGCGAGATTGCCGGCAACCGAGCCAAGGATGGCGCAAAACATCTCCAGCGCCGCACGGCTAACTGAACAACTACCCTCCAGCGCGGCCTTGGTGATGGCGGCAGCCTCGCGATGCGGCACCTGAGCGCCGTCGACTTCGGCCAGCGCTTCGTAGAGGTTTTGCAGTCCGGAACCCGAGAGCGCGCCACGCTCGATGGAGACGTGGCCGAGGCGCCGGCGCAAGCACGCGATCACACGTTCCTCGCGCTCGTTCTCCGCCGGAAGGGTCGCGTGTCCGGCTTCGGTCACGACGGCCAGCCGCGCGCCATGGCGCTCGACCAGGCAGGCGACGCCAAAGCCGGTTCCGGGTCCGACCACCAGCAGCGGCTCTCCGGGCAGGCCATCGCCTCCGCCGAGCGGGATCAGATCCGCAGGCTGCAAGGCGGGCAGGGACCAGGCGACCACCTCGAAATCGTTCAACACATGGACGCTGTCGAAGCCGAGAGCCGGCTGCAGCTCGTTGCCGTCGATGACCCAGGGGCTGTTGGTCATGACGCAGCGGTTGTTGGTGACGGGGCCCGCCACGGCCAGCACGGCTCTTTGCGGCGGCTCGCCGCCTGACCGACGCGCCAGCACGTCGGCGATGGCTTCCCGGACGGTCGGGAAGTCGGCGACCTTCACGTAATCAATCGGTCCGGCCTGATCGCCCTGGCCCAACCCGGTTTGACTCAGCGCGAAGCGCGCATTGGTGCCGCCGATATCTGCGAGAAGAATCTGTCCTGTCTTGCGGATATTCATGACTCTGCGGCTGCCGCCGCCTTGGGGCTCGGCAACCCTATCCTCCACGTCTTCGACCCGCGCCGCGCAGTTGCGGGCAGTGCGAGAATCCGCCCTCGGGTATGCCTAGTCAACACGGTCGAGGCCAAACCGTTGCATCCCGACTGCTGTCCGGTGACCAATTCACGCGGGGTCTCGCATGGCGTCCGCGGTTGCGAAGACGCCCGGGAAGGCCGACACTAGAGGACACCTGTCCGGCGCCCGCCGCTTGGCACATCGAATGAGCCTGACGATGCAGATTTCCGACCGCGACGTGCTGCTGGTGATCGACGTGCAGAACGATTTCTGCACCGGCGGCGCGCTCGCCGTTCCCGGCGGCGAGAAGGTGGTCCCCGCCATCAACCGGATCGCCCAAAAATTCGCCAATGTGGTGCTGACCCAGGACTGGCATCCGCGCGACCATGTCTCGTTCGCGCCGAATCACGCGGGCAAGCAGGCGTACCAGACCATCGAGCTCGACTACGGCACCCAGGTACTCTGGCCGCCGCATTGTGTGCAGGGTAGCTCGGGCGCGGAGTTCCATCGCGATCTCGATGTGGGCAGGGCGAACCTCGTGGTGCGCAAGGGCTTTCGCCGTGGCATCGATTCCTATTCGGCGCTGTTCGAGAACGACAAGCGGACGCCGACCGGCCTGCTTGGATATCTGCGCGAACGCGAACTGAAGACCGTGTTCGTCGCCGGCCTCGCGCTCGATTTCTGCGTCCGCTTCTCGGCGGAGGACGCCCGCAAGGCAGGATTCGAGGTCGCCGCCATCGAGGACGCCTGCCGTGGCATCGATCTCGACCGCTCGGTCGCCGCGACCCATCGGAGTTTTCGGGACCTCGGCATCTCCATCGTGAGCCTGGAGGCCTTCCTGTGACGATCGTGAGATGGCCATGGTGAACCAGGCCGGCAAACAGAGCGGTGCGAAGGGGCCCGTCCCGGACGACCCGCTGCTGTGGCCGTTTGCAGCGGCGCGGCTTGCCATGGACAGCTGTTTCTGGTGGCTGGAACGCGGATCGGCGGAGCAGGACGACAGCACCTTGTCCTGGACGACCCCGAGCACCGTGGCGCTCGAATTGGCGACGATGCGCCTTCGCAATTGCTCGCAGACCCGGTCCGGCCAGCCGGCGCTGGTCTGTGCGCCCTATGCGCTGCATCGGGCATTGATCGCCGATTTTGCCCCCGGTCACAGCGTGGTGCAGTCGCTGCAGACCGGCGGCATCGACCGGGTCTATATCACCGATTGGCGGTCGGCGACGCCGGATATGCGCTATTTCTCGATCGACAGCTATCTCGGCGACCTCAACGTTGCCATCGACGAGATCGGCGGGCCGGTCGATCTGGTCGGCCTGTGCCAGGGCGGTTGGCTGTCATTGCTCTATGCGGCGCGCTTTCCGGCCAAGGTGCGGCGGCTCGTTCTGGTCGGCGCTCCTGTGGACCTGTCGATCGGGTCCTCGTTGTGCCGGCTCACCCGCAACGCGCCCGAGATGGTCTACGACCAGCTCGTCGCACGCGGCGGCGGCAATGTCCGCGGCGAGGAGATGCTCCGTTTCTGGTCCAAGGCGCCGAACCGCGACGACATCGTAACGGCGTTGCAGAGAGATCTGTCGGACGCGGAGGGCGCGGCGCTGCTCGCGCGTTTCGATCGCTGGAACGCCGAGACGCTCGATCTGCCGGGCAAATATTATCTGGAGATCGTCCACCGGATTTTCCGGGAGAACCAGATCGCCAGCAGCAAATTCGTTGCGCTTGGCCGCACGATCGATCCGAAGGACGTCAAGGCGCCGGCCTTCCTGCTGGCCGGGCTCGACGACGAGGTCGTGCCGGCTGCGCAGGCGCTCGCCACCGCGGCTCTCCTCGGCACGCCGCCGGCCTTCATTGCGGCGGCGACCGAGCCGAGCAATCACCTCGGCCTGTTCATGGGTGCGCGCACGCACGCCCATGCGTGGCCGCGGATTGCAGAATGGCTGCGCGGCGATTTGTCCGGCATGCGGGCCCGCAGCGCCTGAGCCAAAGGCGCAGAGCAGACCACGGCGCAAATCCGTTATGCATGACGGCGGATGGCCTGCACGGGATGGGGGCGATGGGCTACATAGGGTCCGGAGCTGACGGCTTCGGCAGCCAAGATATCAAGGGTACTGCGCTCGATGACTTTCCACTCGATCTACGCCCACGGATTTGCGCGCGTGGCGGCTTGCGTCACCACGTCCCATGTCGCCGATCCCTCGGCCAACGCGAAGGCTGTGTTGGCGGCGGCCGGTGCCTGCCATGAGCAGTCGGTAGCGGTCGCCGTGTTTCCCGAGCTGTGCCTGTCCGGCTATGCGATCGAGGATCTGGTCAAGCAGGACCCGCTGCTCGATGCGGTCGAGCGCGGCCTCGTAGGCCTCGTCGAGGCTTCCGCGGGACTGATGCCGGTCCTGATCGTTGGCGCGCCGCTGCGCTTTGGCCATCGCATCTATAACTGCGCCGTCGTCATTCATCGCGGCAACGTTCTTGGCGTGGTGCCGAAGTCTTACCTGCCGACCTACCGCGAATTCTACGAGGGCCGGCATTTCGCCTCCGGCGCCGGCGTGGCCGGAGAGACGATCGCATTCGGCGGGTTGCACGCGCCGTTCGGCGTCGACCTCCTGTTCTCCGCCGACGATGTTCCTGGTCTCACCATCGGTGTCGAGATCTGCGAGGACATGTGGATTCCGGTGACGCCGTCTGCCGAGCTCGCGCTTGCGGGCGCCAGCGTGCTGGTCAATCTCTCGGGCAGCCCGATTACGATCGGCCGGGCGCGATCGCGCGCGTTGCTGTGCCAATCGACATCGGCGCGTTGCCTTGCTGCGTACGTCTATTCCGCCGCTGGCGCCGGGGAATCGACCACGGATCTCGCCTGGGATGGCCAGACCTCGATCTATGAGAACGGCGTGCTGCTGGCCGAGGGCGAGCGCTTCCGCCAGGGCGGCCAGATCACTTATGCCGACGTCGATCTCGACCTGCTCAGGCAGGAACGTGCCGCGATGGGCACGTTCGATGACAACCGCCGCCAGCGCGAGGCGTTTTTCCGTAAGGTGACATTCGCGCTGAAGCCGCCCGCCGCCGACATCGGCTTCCTGCGCAAGGTCGAGCGCTTTCCGTTCGTGCCGAGCGACGAAAGCCTGCTCGAGCAGGATTGCTACGAGGCCTACAACATCCAGGTCGCCGGCCTCGTGCAGCGCATGCGCGCCACCGGCACCAAGCGCGTCGTGATCGGTGTCTCGGGCGGGCTCGATTCAACCCACGCCTTGATCGTCGCCGCCAAGGCGGTCGACCTGCTTGGCCTGCCGCGTGAGAACATCCTGGCCTACACTATGCCGGGCTTTGCCACCGGCAGCGAGAGCAAGACCCATGCATTGGCGCTGATGCAGGCGTTGCAGACGAGCTGGCAGGAGCTCGACATCCGCACCACCGCGACGCAGATGCTGAAGGACATCGGTCATCCCTTCGGCAGGGGCGAGAAGGTTTACGACGTCACCTTCGAGAACGTGCAGGCCGGCCTGCGCACGGATTATCTGTTCCGGCTCGCCAACCATCGCGGCGGCATCGTCATCGGCACCGGCGATCTCTCCGAACTCGCGCTCGGCTGGTGCACCTATGGTGTCGGCGACCAGATGGCACATTACAACGTTAATGCCGGCGTGCCGAAGACGCTGATCCAGCATCTGATCCGCTGGGTGATCGCATCGAAGCAGTTCAGCAGCGACGTCAACCGCACGCTTGGCTCGATCCTGGTCGCCGAAATCTCGCCCGAGCTGGTGCCGGTGGAACCCGGCCAGAGGCCGCAGAGCACCGAGGCGTCCGTTGGCCCGTACGAGTTGCAGGATTTCAACCTGTTCTACACGCTGCGTTTCGGCATGCGTCCGTCAAAGATCGCCTTCATGGCGCAGCACGCCTGGAAGGACGTCGCCAAGGGCGAGTGGCCGCCGGCATTTCCGAACGACCGGCGCAAGGCCTACGATCTCAACGAGATCCGCAGCTGGCTCGAGGTATTCCTGCGCCGCTTCTTCGCCTTCAGCCAGTTCAAGCGCTCCGCGATGCCGAACGGCCCGAAGGTCTCGGCGGGCGGCTCGCTGTCGCCGCGCGGCGACTGGCGCGCGCCGTCGGATTCGAGCGCGGTGGCCTGGCTCGAGGATCTCGAGCGGAACGTGCCGCACTGATCGGGGCGGATTGTTGGGGAGATGATCGGATGTCGGCCGGGGATGGGGCGAAAGCGGAGGAGGCCAGGGTCGTCAACGGCCTCTACATCTTCGACATCGAAATGCGCGACGGCAAGCGCGGGCAGGCGAGGGGCGTCGTCGTGCTCTGCAACGGACGCATCATGGGCGGCGACAGCTATTTCTACTACACCGGCAGCTACACCTTCCGGAACGGCAAGTGGCGCGGCGACATGACCGTCAACCAGCACACCGAAGCAGTCGGCCGAACGCTGGCGTTCGGTGGCAGGGAGGTCACCTGCGGTTTCTCGGGTGACTATTCCGCCGGGGGCGCCGAGATCGAAGGCATGGCGCTGGTCGGCAAGACCAGCGTGACGTTCACTGCCCGGCTCACGTTGAAGGACCCGATGGTGAGCGCGGCCTGATCGCCCCTCGTTCCGCTCAGGAACAATCGCATCGACAGAGCGTTCGCGTCTGTTGTTGCGAATTGTCGAGGAGAGAGACCATGCGTAAACACTTGATGTTATCGACCGCTGCCGTTGGACTTATGCTCGCATCCGGATTGGCCTACGCCCAGGCGCCCGGCGAGCGCAGCGAGCCGAAACGAACCGAGGAACCGGCGAAGGGTGCTGCGCCCGAACGCGGAGGCGCCGCTCAGGAGCGCGTTCAAGAGCGCGCGCAGGGGGCCCAAGAACGGTTGCAGGGCGCCGGCCGCGAGGAGAAGGGCGGCGCTGCCAAGCAAGAGGCCAATGACGACAAGCGCCAGCCGGCCAGTTCTGCCGAGCGCAACCAACCGAAGGCGAAGGATCAGGCACAAGAATCCCGCGAGCCTTCGCGCGATCGCAACCGTGAAGCCGACACCACGAAACAAGGCCGCGAGACCGGCAAGAGCAGCGCCGAGACCAAGCAGGACAAGTCCGCGCCGCAGAAATCAACCGCCGAGTCCGAGAAGTCCAAGGCTGGCCCCGCTGGCCAGCAGAACCAGCCTCCGCGCGATGCGGCCGAGCAAAAGAACAACCGGCCGGCCACCGCGACGGACACGAACCGCACGGCGCCCACCAACAACGCCCAAACCGCGCCTTCCGGCACGCAGACCAATCAAGTCAATCAGACCACTCGGACCGGCACGCAAGTCGGTCAGCAGACCAGCGTGACCACCGAGAAGCAGGTGCGGATCTCCGAAACCGTGAGCCGTGCGCGTTTGGCGCAGCCCGAGCGCAACCTGAACATTTCGATTCGGGTGGGCGAGACGATCCCGCCGCGCGTGCGTCTCCACCGGGTGCCGCCAGAGATCATCTCGATCGAGCCGGAATACCGGGACTACGAGTATTTTACGACCGATGACGACGTCGTCATCGTCGAGCCGCGCACGCATCGCATCGTCAGCCAGGTGCCGCGCGATCCGTCGCGCGCCCGCGCGCAGATGGGCGGCAGCGCCACGTCGAGCGTCGCAGCGGCCGGAAGCACGACGAGCAATAGCCTGAATTGCCGGATCATGCGCCGCGATGCATCGGGCAATGTCGCCGAGGCCGAGCCGACAACAGTCGGTTCGACCGGGCGTACGGACTCGCTGAGCGTGACAGTTCAGATGCCGGATGGCAGCTCGTCCGCACCGATCGCCCTCGGCGCGCCGGCCGGCAACATCGTGGTCGCGACGCAAGGGCAGGGCGACTGCACGGTGACGATCGAACCGCAGACGCGCTGATCGAAAGACGCCCCGAAACGACAACGCGCCGCCCGGATGCCCCAACCGGACGGCGCGTTGCTGCGTTCAATATCAGAAAGCTTCGAGGTCCGGAGTGCCTAGGAGTCCGGACCTCGTCACCTTGCCCCAGCCTTCAATCCCACGCCCCATGCGGTCCCCCAACCCCATGTAGCGCGATCAGAGGGTGATGCCCGTGGAAGTGGCCGCCGATCGATGCACGCGATGTACGTGACATCGCGATAGGACTCCATTCCGGATCACTACGGACACAGATACCGCTTGCCATGTGTCCGTTCGGCATCGGCGCCGCGATCGCGCCGACCTCAAACGACGCGCGCCAGGAGATATCCACATCTCCTCACGCTGCGGAACCTGCATTTCACCGGCCTGTCATTGAACTGGTCTAGCGCTGCTCCCGTCATCGCTGACGATCAAGGAGCAAACCATGTCGAAGCCGGTGCTGGGCGCAGCATTGTCCATCAAATCGATCCCCGCGCATCGCGACTGGCTTCTCGACCGGCAGCGCGATCTCGAGATCCAGGATTTCTTCCGCGCCGATCTGCTCGACGGCGATTGGCGCAGCACGGCCGGCGAGATCAAACAGTTGCTCTCCGGTCATACCGGCCGGCTCGGCATCCACGGTCCGTTCTGGGGCTTCAAGATCGACAGCCACGATCCCATGATCCGCCAGGCTGTGACCAAGCGCCTGATCCAGGGCCTCGATGCCGCCGAATTCCTCGGCGCGACGCAGATGGTGATCCATTCGCCGTTCACGACCTGGGATCACAACAATCTCGATCTCTATCCTGACAACCGCGCCAATATCGTCGAACGCGTCAAGGCGACGCTCGCCGAAGTGATCGCGCGCGCCGAAACCATCGGCTGCGAGATCGTCATCGAGAACATCGAGGACAGGGATCCGCGCGACCGGGTGCGGCTCGCCAAGGCGCTCGAAAGCGCCAAGGTCCGCGTCTCGCTCGACACCGGACATGCCAACTACGCCCACATCTCGACCGGCGCGCCGCCAGTCGACTATTACGTCGAGACCGCCGGCGACATGCTCACGCATGTGCATCTGCAGGACACCGACGGCTTCGCCGACCGGCACTGGGCGCCGGGCGAGGGCAACATTCCCTGGGTCGCCGTATTCCGCGCTCTGGGACGGCTGAATTCCAGCCCGCGGCTGATCCTCGAACTCCGCAACCACGACGACGTCCGCGCCGGTGCCGCCCATCTCGCCGCGCTCGGTCTCGCCGAATAACCGCACTATCCGAGGCTACCGCCATGAGCAAATTCACCCGTCGCACCATCCTGAAAACCGGCGGCGCTGCCGCAGGCACGCTGCTGCTGCCGCGCTTTGCCATCGCGCAGGGCGACAGCCGTCCGTCGGTGACGATCGCCGTGCAGAAGGTGACGAACGCGAACGTGCTCGACGTGCTGCGCGAGCAGTCCAACGTCGGCGAGCGCGTGTTCTTCTCCTCGATCTGGGAAGGCCTGATCTCCAAGAACTGGCGCGGCAGCCTGGAGGCCGTTCCGGGCCTTGCCACCGAATGGCGCCGCATCGACGACCAGACCGTCGAAGTGAAGCTGCGCCAGGGCGTCAAGTTCCACAATGGCGACGAGCTGACCGCCGAGGATGTCGTCTTCACCTTCAGCCGCGAGCGCATGTTCGGCGAGACCGAGGCCAAGAGCCGCTCGACGATCCAGGCCTTCGAGAGGATCCCGACGCCACGGCCGGGCAAGGAATTGCCGCCTGATGTCCCCGCGGTCGCACGCCGGATCTGGCCGGACCTCGTGCGCGTCGATGCCGTCGATAAATACACCGTGCGCTTCTACAACGCGACGCCCGACGTCACCATCGAGGGCCGGCTGTCGCGCTACGGTTCCGACATCATGAACCGCCGCGCCTGGGACGAATCCGCGAGCTATCTCGACTGGGCTCGCAAGCCCGTGACGACCGGCCCCTACAGGGTCGTCGAGCTCAAGCCCGACGTGTCGCTGATGCTTGAAGCACATGACGAATATTGGGGCGGCCGTCCGCCGCTCAAGCGAATCCGGTTCCTCGAAGTCCCTGAAGTCGCAAGCCGCATCAACGGCCTTTTGTCTGGCGAGTACCAGTTCGCCTGCGACATTCCGCCGGACCAGATCGCCGGCATCGAGAAGAATTCCGCGTTCGAAGTGCAGGGCGGCACCATCCTCAACCATCGCCTGACCGTGTTCGACAAGAATCACGCCCAGCTCGCCAATCCCCTGGTGCGCCGCGCCTTCACCCACGCGATCGATCGCCAGGCGATCGTGGACAGCCTGTGGGCCGGCCGCACTCGTGTGCCCAAGGGCCTGCAGTGGGAATTCTACGGCGACATGTTCAACGCCGACTGGAGCGTTCCGGACTATGATCCCAAGCTCGCGCAGGATCTGCTCAAGCAGGCCAATTACAAGGGCGATCCGATTCCCTATCGCCTGCTCAACAACTACTACACCAACCAGGTCGCGACCGCGCAGGTCCTGGTCGAGATGTGGAAGTCGGTCGGCCTCAACGTCCAGATCGAGACCAAGGAGAACTGGTCGCAGGTCATGGAGCGCGCGCCCACCCGCGCCGTGCGTGACTGGTCGAACTCGGCCGCCTTCAACGATCCGGTGTCGTCGCTGGTGGCTCAGCACGGCCCGAACGGCCAGCAGCAGCAGATCGGCGAATGGACCAATGTCGAGCTGAACAAGCTCTCCGAATTCCTGGAGACCTCGACCGACCGGCCCGCGCGCAAGAAGGCGTTCCGCCGCATGCTGGAGATCGCCGAGCGCGAGGATCCTGCCTATACGGTGCTGCACCAGAACGCGACCTTCACAGCCAAGCCGAAGTCAATCAAGTGGAAGGCATCGCCGGCCTTTGCGATGGATTTCCGCGCCGGCAATTTCGAGGCGTGAGCGTGGCACCACTGGTCAACATCGAGGGCCTCAGCGTCGCCTTCAACGGCGTGCCGGTCCTGCGCGGCGTCGATCTCGCTCTCGGCAAGGGCGAGGCGCTTGGCCTCGTCGGCGAGTCCGGATCGGGCAAGTCGGTGACGTGGCTTGCCGCGCTCGGGCTGTTGCCGCGGCACGCCAAGGTGACGGGTTCGGTGCGGCTCAACGGACGCGAGATCCTGGGCGCGCCGGCCGCCCAGCTCGACCGGGTCAGGGGTGGGCGGGTCGCCATGATCTTCCAGGATCCGGCGAGCGCGCTCAACCCTGTGCTGACCATCCGCAAGCAGCTCTGCGAATCCTTGGCGCTGCATCGCGATCTCCAGGGCAACGCCGTGAAGGCGGAAGCGCGGCGGCTGCTCGACCTCGTCGGCATTCCTGACGCTGGCCGGCGGCTGGAGGCCTATCCGCACGAATTCTCCGGCGGCCAGGTCCAGCGCATCATGATCGCGATGGCGCTCGCTGGAAATCCTGACGTTCTGATCGCGGACGAACCTACCACCGCGCTCGACGCCACCATCCAGGCGCAGATTTTGGAGCTGTTGTCGTCGATCCGCTGCGAGTTCGGCATGGCGATGGTGCTGATCAGCCACGATCTCGGCGTCGTCGCCGAGAACTGCGACCGCGTCGCCGTGATGTATGCCGGTCGCATCGTCGAAGAAGCCCCGAGCAACCAGCTGTTCGCCGATCCCGTGCACCCCTATGCGCAAAGTCTGATCGGTGCATTGCCGCCGCTTGATGGACCACGCCGCCGTCTTACCGCCATCCCGGGAACGGTGCCCGATCCCGCGATGATGCCTGATGGCTGCGCCTTCGCACCGCGTTGCGCGCTGGCATCGGATCCCTGTGGTCTCGCCGCGCCGACCCTGGCACCGATTGCGAACGAGCGCGCCGTGGCCTGCATCCGCGCCGAGGCCTCGCGCCGCGCGCTGCTCGGGATCGCCGCCGAATGAGCCCGCCGCTCGTCGAGGTCACCGAAATCTCCCGCAGTTATTCGATGCGCTCCGGTATGTTCGGCCGAACTGCGGCCGTGCATGCTGTGGACGGCGTGTCACTGACCATCCCTAAAGGCCAGACGCTCGGCCTCGTCGGCGAATCCGGCTCGGGCAAATCCACCACCGGGCGCATCGTGCTCGGCCTTGAGCCGCCCGACAGCGGCGAGGTGCGGTTCGACGGCAAGTCGATGGCTGCGCCTGTTACAGCAGCCTGGCGTACGCAACGCGCGCGCATGCAGATGATCTTCCAAGACCCGCTGGGCGCGCTGGACCGGCGCTTGCCGGTCGCAACCCAGATCCGCGAACCTCTGGACATCCACGGACTCGGCACACCCGCCGAGCGCGAGGACCGCGTGCGCGACTTGCTGCGCGCGGTCGAGCTCACGCCCGCGCATGGCGCGCGTTATCCGGGTGCGCTGTCCGGCGGCCAGCGCCAGCGTATCGTGCTGGCACGCGCGCTCGCGACTAAGCCGGATTTCCTGGTCTGCGACGAGCCCGTCAGCGCGCTCGACGTCTCGATCCAGGCGCAGGTGGTGAACCTGCTCTGCGATCTCCAGGCCCAGCTGGGACTGACGCTGCTGTTCATCAGCCACGATCTGCGCGTCGTCAGGCAGATCAGCAATGTCGTCGCGGTGATGTATCTCGGCCGCATCGTCGAGATCGGCAGCGCGGACGATCTGTTCGCGCGGCCCGAACATCCCTATACGCAGGCGCTGGTCTCGGCTTCGCCCGCGCCGGGCCGCCGCAGCGCAGGCCGTATCGTGCTCGCGGGCGATCCGCCGAATCCGGCCGCGCGCCCACAAGGCTGTGCCTTCCATCCGCGCTGCCCGCGCGCCATCGCGCGCTGTGCGCGCGAGGTGCCGGCGTTGTCGACCGTCGGCGGTAACAGGCAGGTCGCCTGTCATCTCGTCACCGGCGCCGAGACGCGGGACGCCGCGTGATGGGACGCTATCTCGCCATTCGCTTCGGCCGCGCCGCGCTGACGATCGTGCTGGTCGTCACCTTCGCCTTCGTCGTGCTGCGGCTGTCAGGCGATCCCGCGCTGATGATCCTGGGGCCAGAGGCGCCGCCTGAGGTGCTCGCGGCGTTCCGCAAGGCCTGGGGCCTCGATGATCCCATCTGGTTTCAGTATCTCGACTATTTCGGTGCCATCGCCAAGGGCGAGCTCGGCCGTTCCATGCGCGACGGACGGCCCGCGATCGAGCTGGTGCTGGAGCGCATTCCGGCGACGCTGGCACTGACGCTGCCGGCATTCTTCTTCAAGGTGGTGCTCGGTATCCCCGCCGGCATCTACGCCGCGCTGCATCGGGGCTCGGCCATCGACCGCGCCGTGATGATGACCGCGGTCGCCGGCTTCACCGTGCCGAGTTTCGTCCTCGCACTGCTGCTCGTGCTCGTGTTCGCCGTGCAGCTTGGCTGGCTGCCGTCGGGCGGACAGGACAGCTGGCGTCACGCCATCCTGCCGATCGTGACGCTGAGCCTCGGTGGTGCGGCCGTGCTGGCGCGCTTCACCCGCAGCGCGATGCTGGAGGTTTTGGGCCAGCCCTATATCCGCACGGCGTCCGCCAAGGGCGTGCCGTGGCGCAAGGTGGTGACCTCGCACGCACTGCCGAATGCGGCCATCCCGACCGTCACCATTCTCGGCTTCATGGTGGGCACGCTGATCGCGGGCGCCGTGGTGGTCGAGAGTGTGTTCTCCTGGCCGGGAGTAGGGCGCCTGCTGGTCGTCGCCGTCGCCAACCGCGATCTTGCCGTCGTGCAATGCATTCTGCTGCTCGTCGCGATGACGATGGTCACCTCCAACCTGGTGGTCGATTTCCTCTACGGCTTCCTCGATCCGCGGCTGCGCGCCAAAGGAGCGCACGCATGACCGACGCCACGCTGAAGGATACCATCATCCGCCGCCGCATCAGTCTCCCGGCGATTCCGGTGTCGGTCGCCCTCGGGGTGACCTGGATCGTCGCGATGCTTGTGATCGCAGCCTTCGCCGAGAAAATCGCGCCTTACGGCTACACCCAGCTCGACCTGCGCAATCGCCTCGCGGCGCCCGGCAATGTCGCGCACTGGCTCGGCACGGACGAACTCGGCCGCGACGTGCTGTCGCGGCTGCTCGTCTCCATCCGCATCTCGCTCCTGATCGCCTTCGGTGCGACTGCGATCTCGGCGATCGTCGGCACCACGCTCGGCTTCCTCGCCGCGCATTTTCGCGGCGCCGTGGAGCAATTTGTGCTGATGCTGACCGACTTCCAGGCCAGCATGCCCTTCCTGATCATGGCACTGGCCGTGCTCGCCTTCTTCGGCAATTCGCTGCCGCTGCTGATCGGGCTGATGGGCATGTTCGGCTGGGAACGCTACGCTCGCATCGCCCGCGGCCTTGCCATCTCGGCCAATGCGCAAGGCTACGCCGCCGCCGTCCGCCAGTTGGGCGCGACGCCGCCCCGGATTTACCTCCGCCACATCCTGCCCAACATCGCCTCGACGCTGATCGTCTCGACCACGCTGGTTTTTCCCGAGGTGATCCTGATGGAGTCAGGCTTGTCCTTCCTCGGCCTCGGCGTGCAGCCGCCGATGACCAGCCTCGGCAATATGGTCGGCTACGGCCGCGAATATCTGACCCGGGCGCCCTGGATCATGCTGGCACCGGCGACCACCATCGTCGTGACCACGCTGGCGGTCTCCGTGATCGGCGACTGGCTGCGGGACCGGCTCGATCCGACCGTGCATTAGGGCTCGGAGGTCTCGTGTCCCGGGCGCGGTGCGGCACGAAGTGCCGCTCTGCAGAACCGGGACCCATGCCGGCGCAAGTTCTGGGCCCCGGCTCTGCAGCGCACCGTCGAAGAGATGCTGCGCTGCGTCCGGGGCACGGACCAGCCCACGCGCCGGGAGCAGGGGAGGCCTGCGACGGGCCGATCCCGCCGCCTCCAGCCCAAGTTCCCGTTGCACCAGCCCATCCCGTGCGCTATCCGGCCACAAAGGCCTGAGGCGGCATCACATTTCCCCGCCCGGCTGACCCAACCAGGACGGAAACCGCCATGCCAGCCTATCGCTCCCGCACCACCACCCACGGCCGCAACATGGCCGGTGCCCGCGGCCTCTGGCGCGCGACCGGCATGAAGGACGGCGATTTCGGCAAGCCGATCATCGCGGTCGTCAACTCCTTCACCCAGTTCGTGCCCGGCCACGTCCATCTCAAGGACCTCGGCCAGCTGGTCGCGCGCGAGATCGAGCAGGCCGGCGGCGTCGCCAAGGAGTTCAACACCATCGCGGTCGATGACGGCATCGCGATGGGCCATGACGGCATGCTCTACAGCCTGCCGTCGCGCGAGCTGATCGCCGACAGCGTCGAGTACATGGTCAACGCGCACTGCGCCGACGGCATGGTCTGCATCTCCAACTGCGACAAGATCACGCCCGGCATGCTGATGGCCGCGCTGCGGCTCAACATCCCCGCCGTGTTCGTCTCGGGCGGTCCGATGGAGGCCGGCAAGGTCAAGCTGGCCGGCAAGACCAAGGCCGTCGACCTCATCGACGCCATGGTCGCCGCGGCCGATAGCAAGGTCAGCGACGAGGACGTCAAGGTGATCGAGCGCTCGGCGTGCCCGACCTGCGGCTCCTGCTCGGGCATGTTCACCGCCAACTCCATGAACTGCCTCACCGAAGCGCTGGGCCTTGCACTGCCCGGCAACGGCACGGTCGTCGCCACCCATGCCGATCGCAAGCGCCTGTTCGTCGAGGCCGGCCACACCATCGTCGATATCGTCCGCCGCTTTTACGAGCAGGACGATGCCTCG
Source organism: Bradyrhizobium sp. MOS003 (assembly GCF_003020125.1). Taxonomy (GTDB): domain Bacteria; phylum Pseudomonadota; class Alphaproteobacteria; order Rhizobiales; family Xanthobacteraceae; genus Bradyrhizobium. The sequence goes on from NZ_PYFW01000004.1 coordinate 196,810, forward strand.
GTGCTACCGCGCAACATCGCGAACTTCACGGCGTTCGAGAACGCGATGACGCTCGACATCGCGATGGGCGGCTCGACCAACACGGTGCTGCATCTGCTGGCGGCCGCGCATGAAGGCGAGGTCAAGTTCACCATGCAGGACATCGACCGGCTATCGCGCCGCGTGCCCGTGCTTTGCAAGGTCGCGCCGTCGGTTGCCGATGTTCATGTCGAGGACGTGCATCGTGCCGGCGGCATCATGGGCATTCTCGGCGAGCTCGATCGCGCTGGCCTGATCGACACCTCGGTCTCGACCGTGCATGCGCCGACCATGAAGGAGTCGCTGGAGCGCTGGGACATCAAGCGCTCCAAGAGCGAGTCGGTCCGCACCTTCTTCCGCGCCTCGCCCGGCGGCATCCCGACCCAGGTCGCCTTCAGCCAGGAGCGCCGTTACGACGAGCTCGATACCGATCGCGAGAAGGGCGTCGTGCGCAATCTCGAGCACGCCTTCAGCAAGGACGGCGGCCTCGCCGTGCTCTACGGCAATCTTGCGCAGGACGGCTGCATCGTGAAGACCGCGGGCGTCGACGCCTCGATCTTGACCTTTTCCGGCCCGGCGCGGGTGTTCGAAAGCCAGGACGCAGCGGTGGAAGGTATCCTCGGCGGCAAGGTCGTCGCCGGCGAGGTCGTGGTCATCATCTACGAGGGCCCGCGCGGCGGCCCGGGCATGCAGGAGATGCTGTATCCGACCAGCTATCTGAAATCGATGGGCCTCGGCAAAGCCTGCGCGCTCGTCACCGACGGTCGCTTCTCCGGCGGCTCCTCGGGCCTGTCGATCGGCCATCTGTCGCCGGAAGCGGCCGAAGGCGGCAACATCGGCCTGGTGCGGACCGGCGACCGTATCGCCATCGACATCCCGAACCGCAGCATCACGCTCGAGGTCTCCGACGAGGAGCTCGCCAGCCGCCGTGCCGCGGAGGAGGCGAAGGGCGATACCGCCTGGCAGGCTGTGGGCCGCAAGCGCAACGTCTCGACTGCGCTGCAGGCCTATGCCGCACTCACCACCAGCGCCGCGCGCGGTGCGGTGCGCGAGGTGAAGCGTCGTTCGAACTGAGAGCGTCGTGCGCCTGGTGTGATTGCGAACGATGCGATCGCGCATGGTCAACAAGTTCTGAACGGCCGGCGAAAGCCGGCCGTTCGTATTAAGGATGCCTCGACGAACTTCAGCAGCCCCAAATTTTGCGGCGTATAATGCGGCCACCTTCGCAAATCCATTTCGGGCAACTGGGGCGCCGCATAATGTCTCGTACTCTCGCCGTCGTTTTCTCCACCGCCGTCGCCGCGATTTCCATGACGGGCGCGGCCTCCGCCGGCTGCTACAATTGCTACGCACCGCCGCCGTGCCAGACCTGCTACCAGCAGCAATACTTGCAGCCGCAATACCGCACGGTCGACGAGACCGTGATGGTGTCGCCGGGCGCAACCGTCGCGCACCGCACGCCGGCGCAATACCGCACCGTGATGGTGCCGCAGACCGTCATGGTCGCGCCGCCGAGCGTGCAGTACCAGCATATCCCGCCGCAATATGCCACGCGCCAGCGAGTCGAGATGGTCTCGCCCGGCTATTCCTATTACGCCCCGGTGCAGATGAACTGCGCGTCCTGCGGGTACTGAGCGGACATCGTCACGAACTGATTTGGCGCGGCGCTCTCACGGGGCGCCGCGCTTTCTTTTGTCCGGTGCCGGAAAGGCTGGATCGCTGTGAGAGACCAGGCCGGTTTATCTGGTCCCAGCCAGTTGCCGCTCACGGCCTCGCCACCTTGTTCGACACGACTCTTCGGAGACGCAACCGGTCGGTGAGCGTGATGCAAACCGCCCTTGGCCGACGGGTGGCCGAAATCGAAAACCAGAGCTGCGAGATACTGGACGGCTCGGCGAGGTCGCAGAATCCATAGAGCCTCTGGCGTTGTAGATGTCGACCCAGGCGAAAGATTTAGGTCTTGCCACACCTCAGCGCGGTGGCGCTTTCCGTGCCGACCTGATAGGAGATGAATACCGTATTGGGCGAGAGCTGCGGTTGAGCGGGGTCTCGTCGGTAGCGGGCCCATCACTCGCTACGTTCATGCGTCAGTCAGCTTTTTCCCTCCTGCCAGATCTGTATCGCCTCGACAGGCACCTGCAGCCGCTGCCTTGCCCTGTCTGCAACGCGCGCAAGCCGCTGCGCGTGCTGCGCCGCGATCGATATCTCCTGCGCGTCGACCTGTCGATTTGCAGGGATTGTGGGACGGTCTATCTGGCACGGGGGCTCGCGGGCGACACCGCAACCCACTTCTATGCCGATCTCTATCCGCGGCTGATGGGCGTGAGAGACTTTTCAGCTCAGGTGCTCGGCCAGTCGCGCCTTGCGGCGGGTTATCGCGTCAACGCGATTCGCAGCGTCACGGGTGTGGTCGATGACATCGTCGATATCGGCGCCGGTCACGGCTTCTTTCTGGCAGCTTGCCGCGACGCCGGCAGCAAGAATTATTGGGGCGTCGAACCCGGCCCGCTGCAGCGACGTTATGGCGAAGACAATCTCGGACTGCGCGGCCGCATCCTTGCAGGCGATTTCACGTCGCCGGCCGCCGCCCCATTCCAGCCGCTGATGGTCACACTGTTCCACGTCCTGGAACATCTCGAGCAGCCGGGCGCAACGCTTGATGTGATCGCCGGCTGGTTGCCGCGCGATGGCTGGCTCGTGATCGAGGTCCCTGATCTGGAGGACTGGTCGCAGATCGGACTTCAATATGCGCACGTGTCACATCGCAGCTATTTTACGGGTGCGACATTGACTGCGCTGCTGGCGCGGCATGGCTTCCGTGTGCACGCGCTGCAACGAGAGCTCTACGGCATTCACCCGACCAATCTCAGAGTTTTCGCGCGCGCTGGCCCCGCCGATCCCGGCATTCCCCGGCCTCCCGACGTAGTTCGGTTGCGCCAGGCGATACGCCATCAGATGCAGCCGTGGCGGCTCACCGACGGTTACCCCAGAGCGGCCTGGCGGCTCGGAAAGCTCGCCGTGACGGGGGGCTGAACCCGTCGTCGATCATGGTTTGGATCATTGCTTGGCCCGGTCGGCGAGCACGTCGCGGTACAGATCGATATAGGCGTCAGCCATCGACTCCGCTCCGAACAGCGTGCGGCAACGTTCATGAGCACGTTTGCCCATCTCCGCCGCAAGGGGCGGATCGTCCTTGAGGCGCCGCATGGCGGCGGCGAGAGCCTGCGAGTCGGCAGGTGGCACGACGAGGCCGGTGATTTCGGCGAGGTTGATGTGGCTCGTGCCGGTGCCGATCGCCGTCGTTATCAAGGGCTTCGCGTGCAACCCGCCTTCGAGCAACGCGACGCCAAACGCTTCGGCGCGCAGGTGAGAGGGAAGCACCAGCGCGCCGCAGAGCGACAGGACGGCCGCCTTGTCCTCTTCGGACAGACTACCGAGAAAGACGATGGGAGTTCCGCCTTGAGCTTGCTGCCGCAGGCGACGCTCCATCGGCCCGGTTCCCAAGATCACGGTCGGAAGTCCGGTCAGCTTCGCCGCCTCGATCAGGAACTCGAGGCCCTTGTAATATCTGAGCACGCCGATGAAGAGGAAGAAGCCCTCACCAAGCCGCTCCCGCCACGATTGCACGGCTTGCGGCTTGGGGGAGGGATAGGATTGCGGATCGATTCCGATTGGAATCACGCGAACCTTGTCCGCATAACTCTTCAGCACCGCGCTGGTCTGCAGATAATCCGGCGAGGTTGCGACGATGCGATCGACCTCCCGGAGGAAGCGGTCGGCGAGCGGCCTGTAGATCTTGAACAGGTGCTTTTGACGGATGATGTCGGAGTGATAAGTGACGACGCTCGGCTTGCCCTGCGAAAGCAGCAAATGGATCACATCCATGAAAGGCCACGGATAGTGGAAGTGCACGATGTCGGCGTCTTGCATCAAATGCAGAAACCGGTGCGCGGCGGCCACCGAGAATCCGGTGGAGGCAATCTCGAAGCTCTGGCGGACCCGGTGAATGCGATAACCGTTTCGATCCAGCGGCTTTAGCTCGCCGGGTTTTGTCGACAGCGCCAGCAGGTCGACGTCGACACCGCGACGAGCGAGGCCTGTCGCGAGCTGGTCGATGCAGAGCTGGACACCTCCGATCGTGTCGGGGAGACTGGTCTTGTAGAAATGCAGGACCTTCACGGCAGGCGCGCCGTCATCATGCGGCCAGCTCCCGATACACCGCGCACGTCCTTTGCGCGCAACGGTCCCAGCGGAATCCGGCTGCACGGGCCGGGCCGCTCACTTTCGCCTGGGAACGCCAAGGCTCGTCGTCGAGCCCGCGTTCAATCGCGCGTGCAAGCGCGTCGGCGTCGTGCGCCGGGGCGGTCTGCGCGACATCGCCAACCGCTTCCATGAGCGCTGCGGCGTCCGAGCAGACCACGGGAACGCCGGAGGCCATGGCCTCGAGCGGTGGCAGGCCGAAGCCCTCGTAGAGCGACGGATAGACGAACAAGCGTGCCCCAGCGATCAGCGCCGGAAGCTGCCGTTCCGGGACGTAGCCGAGATAGGTCAGCCATTCCTCGCGCATCGCCTTTGCAATGCGCGCATGCAGCTCCGCGCTCTCCCAGCCGCGATAGCCGGCGAGGACCAGCGGATATCGCAGGCGCCGCTGTGCAGGCAGTTGCTCGAAAGCGTCCAGCAGCGTCCACAAGTTTTTGCGTGGCTCGATGGTACCGACATAGAGGCAGTAGTTGTCGGGCTGCAGGGCGAACGCGGTCAGCTCTTCGGCGACCTCGGCTGGTTCACGGGGATGGAAATCCCGGCCGATGCCGAGTGGGATCACCCTGATGCGATCGGCATCGACCCCCAGGACGCGTGTAATCTCGGCTTTCGAGAACTGTGAGACCGTGATGACGAGTTCGGCGCGTTGCAGGGACAGGGCGACTTCCTTGTGCATGTAGCGGACCCGATCCGGCCGATGATATTGCGGGCTCGTGAACACGGAGACGTCGTGGATCGTGACGATGCTCCGCCCGGCAAAGGCAGGCAAGTAGTAGTTGGTTCCGTGCAGCAGCGCGTCGTTTTCACCTCGCAAGGCGCGCGTTCGGCGGTATCCCTGATAGCGGCGATAGATCGAAGTGGGCAGGCTGAATCCGGAGAGCATGTCCCGTAGTACAGGGACAAGCGGATGGCCCGACGCCGCTACGGGAAGTGTGTCGAGAAGAGCGTCGCCTTGCAGGAAGGTGATGTCGATTTCGGGAATGGCTGCGAGATGGCGGGCAAGCTCGAGCGTGTAGCGACCGACGCCGGTCAGCGGTTGCCGAATCGCATCGACAGAGAGAATGACCTTCACCGGACAGCTCGCTCGTCTCGACGTGCGGCCGGCCGGGCGCCTCCACCCCTGGGCGCCGTCCCCTTGCGAATGGCCCAGAACACCGGCCGCAACACGGCATAGACGAAGGCCAGATGTTTGGGCAGCCGGATCAATTTGAGATCTTCGCCGCTCGCGAGCGCGAGGAGGGCCTGCGTCCGCCAATGGCGCCAGCCGCGGCCGAGCGAGAAATGGGACAGTCGGACCCGCGTCGTCCCAAGTGCAGTCTCTTCCAGTTCGGTTGCGCCGCCGCCGGTCATGATCGTATCGAGCGCAACCTCGCTGAGCCTGCGCACCGCACGGTCATTGGCGAGAGCGTCCCGCGTGACAGCGTCGAGCGGCATACCCAGCAATTCCGACGCCAGCCAGAACGCCTGTCCGACCGGTCGCTGCAGGCCGACATGGTCTGCCAATGCGAGCAGGCGCTGCGGCGCGCCCGGGTCGGCGCTCAACAGGACGTCGATGTCCGCCAGCCATTTCAGGCGGCTCCAGGCGTGAAGCCCGCCATGCAGGCAGAGATAGGCGGCCAGCGGTTCGGCACGCAGCGTGCGAATGGTTCGACCGCCGCCGATGTCGGCATCCGTCCACACGAGCGCAGCGGCGAGCGGGCCGGCCAGTTCGGCATTGGGGCAAAGCCGCCAATGGAGTTCGATCAGCGTTCCTTTCTCGTCATGTCGGAATTCCCACTGATTGAGGCGCTGAACCCAGTCGCTGACGCCGTCCACGGCCATGCCGCCCGCCGCGTGGTAGCCGAGGCGCTGCAGGACGCGGGTCGCACCGACGAGGTCTGCGGGATCGACAAACAAATCGAGGTCGCGGCTGTGGCGTGTTCCGATGTCGCCGTACAGCTGCATCGAGAGAACCGGTCCTTTGAGAAAGCCGACCTCGATATCGGCGGCGCGGAACGCTGCGTCCAGCTTGATCGATTCATTCGCCAGCATCAGGCCAGCCCGGGCGATCGCGCCCGCCTGGCGGGCGAGAGTCTCGCGCACGGCATCGGGAATGGGCGCCGCGCTCGCAGCCAGGGCCTGGTGCGCCAGGCCGGCAATGCGGTGGCGACGGACCACGCGCAGCACCTGATCCCAGTCCTCGACACGGCGCGCGGACTGTTCGACGGCTTGCGCGGTCGTCGGGCGATTTGGCGCGCGTGCGCATGACAGCACCAGATCGAACGCAGCGCGTTGGGAGGGCGAGATCGTCACGAGGGTCATGCCGCGGAGGTTCGAGGAACTCGCGCCGTGGCGCGTATCTCCAGCCTACAGCTTTTGCGGCAGGATGTTTCCGCAGCAGCAGCCTTCCCGGCGACAACCAGCCTTTGCAATCTCCTGGTCATCAACGCCACATCACGAGCCGCAAATCGAAAGAACCTTCCAAGGAAGGTCGAAAGCCACATTTTCCGCGTTTCCACGAAGCCGCATGCAGGAAAGTGCGCTTGCGCAAGGTTAGTTCATAGGGCAAGGCCGGACGCGATACAAGCAAGGCAGCCCGTTCGCAGAATTCTGTCAGCGGGCAGGATGCGCCGCTGCAATACGCCCGAATTTTGCTTCTTGATGCGTCTGTTCAAAGGCTTGAATATACAGCTGGATTATAATGCGATGCATGCGTCCAAGTCAGATGTCTCGGCGAGGTCCCTGGCGGAACGGCTCAGGCTTGCCGGGCGCCGGCCGGTTTTTCTGCCGCCCCTGCGGGGCGCGGGCGAGTTTGCCGGTTGCGCCGCGATCTACGCGGTAGGCCAGTGCTGCAATTTATTGTTCCAACTGCTTCTGCTGCGACATTTCGGAGCAGAGGGCTACGGCCGGATTGGGCTCTCGCACCTCGTTTTCCTGCTTGTCACCTTCGTCGGTGATCTCGGCTACGGCACGCTGTTTCTGCGCGAGAGGCCCGGCTCGACGAACTGGGAACGGCAATGGCGGCTCGCGCTGGGTCACAGACTCATGGTGACGGTTGCGCTTTTCGCGGTCACTCTCGCCGGCTGGAGCGTCCTGTACGGGCGAAGCGGCGAGGGGTTCGACTATCTCGCAGCGACTGTCCCGGCGGGCCTCATTGGCCTCGCCAGCCTCGCGTCAGTGCTGCTGGCGGAAGGACGGCGCATTCCGTCACTGATCGTACAGCAGATGCCTTGGCCCGCCGCGCTTCTTGCCTGGTGGGCCGTCGACGGTGCCGATGGCTCGGCGGCCCGCGCGGGTCTGATCGTCAGTGCCGGCTTTCTGGTCCAGCCCGTCGTGGCGCTGTGTCTTGGCGGGCGGGCACGTCTGCTGCTTCCGGCCTTCGGTGCCGGCAGCGCGATGTTTGCCGCAGCCTTGAGGCTGTCGCTGATGGGCGTGACCGGCGCGCTGCATGATCGCCTGACGCCCTTCCTCGTCGCGAGGCTCGCGCCGGATTTCCTGCCGGCGATGCTGCTGCTCGGGCATGCCATCAATGGTGCCTCCGGTGTCCTCCTGCAAGTCAACAGGCTGCTGTTGCCGCATGTGGGCACGCGAGAGGGCCTCGCGTGGTCGTGTCGCCTGCTCGCGCTGATATCGATAGGCGTCGCCGTGGCATTTCAGCTGCTGTGGCTCGCCATGATGGCGCGTGCCGATGGCGGCGTCGCATTTCATCCAAGCCTGCTGATGCCATCGCTGATGGCCGGATGCATTTCATTCGTGGGCAGTGTGCTGGCGACGGAGCTGATCGGGCGGCACCTCGAGAGGCAATTGACGAGCATCATCCTCACCGGTATTGCCGTCAGCTCCGCGTTGCAGCTCCTGGCGGCGATTCAATCATCCGCCGATGGTGTACTCTGGGCGCGTGTAATCGGCGTGGCCGGGATAGCGGCGGCTTGCTTCAGAAGCTGCGGGATCATGCCGGAAGCGTCGGGTTGGGCCCTTTGCGGTTCACTGCTGTTTGCGGCACTTGGTGTCATGAATCAGCTGGCATGGCTCGGCAGCACGTTGCTGCTCGTCGGTGTCGTGATTGCCATGGCTTGCGATCGACCGTTGCTTCGCCGCCGGTCGGCGATCGTGGCGGAGCCTTCGTCGTGATGCCGGACCGCAGACTGAAGCATCCGTTCCCTGCGATGCGGGGTAACCGATGTGCGGCTTGATCGCAGTCCGCGGCCACCACCGCGAAGCACCGATGATCGTTGCCAGGCGTGGGCTGGATGCGATCGCGCATCGCGGCCCGGATGGCGAAGGCCTGCACGCCTGTGACAGAGATGCCGTGACGGTCTTCGGACATCGCCGGCTGTCGATCCTCGACCTCAGCCAGGCGGCGGCACAGCCCATGATCTGCCCCGAGACCGGCAACGTCATCGTCTTCAACGGCGAGATCTACAATTTCCTCGAGCTCCGCGAGCAATTGGAGGCGAAGGGCCATTGCTTCCGTGGCAACGGCGACACGGAAGTCATTCTCGCCGGGTGGCGCGTCTGGGGCCGCGAGCTGTTCGCGCGCTGCAATGGCATGTGGGCGCTGGCAATCTGGGAGCGCGCCTCCGGCGACATGATCGTCTGCCGCGACAGGCTTGGCGTGAAGCCGCTCTATATCCATCGGACCGGAGACGGCTTGATGCTGGCAAGCGAGATCCGGGCTATCGCAGCTATGCGACGCGGGTATCCCGAGCCGAACCCGGACGCCATCTTCGATTTCATGACGCTCGGCCGGTCGGAGCATACGTCTCGGACGTTCTTCCAGGAGATTGATGCCGTGACGCCGGGGCAGGTGTGGCGCATCGCGCAGGACGGCGCGACCACGGCCTGGTCATATCACCGCTGGCCGGGTGCGGGCGAGGCGCCGTCGCTCGAGGCGAAGGATGTGCGTGAGTTGGTTTGCGACGCGACGGCGTTGCGGCTTCGCTCCGACGTTCCGACCGTGACGCTGCTCTCGGGCGGACTCGATAGCTCGGTTCTGACGGCGACCGGGCTCGCCTGCGATGGCCGGCCGCGCGTCGCCTTCGCCGGTGCATTCACGTATGGCTATGTTGACGAAGAGTTCGCGCGCTTCGATGAGACGGCTTCAGCGGCCGAGTTGATGCGCGAGCTGGGAGCGGCAGGCCGACATCGTGTCCGCAAGGTTCGGGCGCTTCCGGAGACCGATGAGCTTGACGATCTCGTCCGGGTCCAGGAAGAGCCATTCAGCACACCATCGATCTTGGCCAGCTACCGCACGTACCGGGCGGTACGCGAAGCTGGATATAAGGTGGTGATTTCCGGCGAAGGATCGGACGAGGCCTTCGCTGGTTATCCGTCGCGCTATCAGGCCTTTGCCGTTCGCGAGGCGCTGCGGGCCGGGCGATTGCCGACCGCGCTGCGCCTGATGGCTCGGAGCCACGTCGGATCCTCGCTCGTTGCCAACAGGTTGGCCTGGGATCTGCCTCTGCCCGCGCTGGCGAAGGTCCTGCGGCGGCGTCGCCCGAGCGTCAGCCTGATCTCGGACGCACTATGGGCCGCATCACGGGGGCGGCTCGCCGCGCTCCAGGACGACATGCGTTCCGGCATCCGGGAGAGGCTTCGTCGCGACGTATTGACGACCAGTCTTCCCCAAATTCTTCGCATGACCGACCGGAATTCGATGCGGTTCGGCGTAGAAGTGCGCTCGCCCTTTCTCGACTACCGCCTCGTCGAGCGTGCGCTGGTGACGCCGGTCCAGCAGCTGATGGGTACGCAAGGCAAGGTCCTGTTGAGGCAGGCCTTTGCGGACGATCTTCCTGACCGCGTGGTGTGGCACAACAAGACCACGGGCTTCGGCCACGCCGAGCAGTTCCTGGTCTCCCGCATGCCGATACGCGACATGCTTGATGACATCCCGGAGAGTATCGGTGCCTATCTCGATATCGCAAGGCTGCGGCGCGAGGTGGCCTCCGGCGATCTGCACACGACGTTCTGGCTGGCCGTGTCGGTCGCCCTTTGGTATCGAAGCGTCTATGTCTGAGATCTTCCGTTGCGCGTCATCGCGTCTGGTCTCCCCCGTGCGGCTCGAACTGGCGATGGATACCGGCCGGTGCCGGTCGTGCGGAGGGATCGACCTGCAGCGAACCGTCAGCCGCGAATCGTACGTCGGTGGCGGCCAGACGCTGCGCCGCTGCGGCATCTGCGCAGCCGTCTACCTGGCGCCCGACTTCACCCCCGAGAGTCTCGACCTGTTCTATCGCGAGCATTACAGACGGCTGTTTCCATCCGAGACGATTTGGCGCAGCGAACAACGTTTCTTCGCCTGGCGTGGGGATCGGCCGGTTGCCGATATTCGGCTTGCGAGAATTGAGCCGCATCTGCCGACCGGGGCTCATCTGCTCGAAATCGGTTCCGGCTTTGGTGCCTTCCTCGGAGCCGCGGCGACTTTGCAGGGAGTCCGGCTTTCCGCCATCGAGCCCGACGTCGCCAACCGGGGGCGACTGCTGGGAAGTGCGAACGTGGATTTCGTGCGCAGCATTGAAGCTACGTCCAGGGGCAGCATCGATGTCGTCGTCGCGTTCCACGTGGTGGAACATCTGGCCGATCCGCTTGCGTCCCTCAGGGAAATCCACGCCGCGCTGAAAGTCGGAGGACGGGCCTTCGTGGAAGTGCCGGACCTCATGCAGGGATTGCTCTCCCCGAGTTACTTCCATCCCGCTCATCTCAGCTATTTCACGGTCCCGACATTGTCACGGCTGGCCGGCGCGGCGGGCTTTCGGATCGTGCAAGCGGGTCCCCATCCCGATGGCGGAATTCTTACGGAGAACATCTGGCTCGAAGTTGAAAAGCCATCGACTGCCGCCGTTGCTCCGCGCGCGCTTGCCGCGCTGCCGGAGGAGGTCGCGGCGGTCGATGCGCTGCTCGATGCGGTCGATTGGCGGGCATCGCCGGTGCGGCACTGGCGACGCACCGCAAAGCATCTTGCGCTGGCCATGTTCGGTCCCGGGCTGGTCGGAGAACTGCAGCGCTTTCGGCAGTGGCGGCAGCTGCGCCGTATCGGCTGGACTTGAAAGATGCGCTTTGCCGACTTCGTCGACGAGCTTCGGGATCGCTATGGCGAGGAAGCCACCGGCGCCCGCCACGAGATCTTCTTTACGTGGGAGCGGCCATCGCGACTATGGCCGGCCGCGCGAGCGATGGTGGCTGCTCTCCGCGATGCCATCCTGTGCCTGACTCTCGCGGCGCGGGCGTCCGTGTCCGCGCCCATTGTCGTGATCGCCAGCCGATCAGGGTCCAGCGGTCTCGACGCACTGCACCCCTTCATGGACGATCTCCAACGGCGTGGGATCGACTACAGGATGATGGTCCATCCACGGCTTCGCGATGTCGTCGTGGGAGCTTCCGGCCTGCGGCGCCCGCTGCCTAGAGCGTGGCTCCATGCCTGTCGGGCGTTCCGGATATCCTTCACTCGTCCCGACCAGCGCGCATTCGTGGTCCGCTGTTGTCTGTTTCGGCTGCGGCTTTGGCAGGGGGCCTGGTCGCGGGCCTTGGCTGGTCCAGGCGGCGTGCTGGTTCTGCACAACGACTTCGAGCTGTTCTGCGTCGCGGCACTGACTGCAGGGGCGGGCCGGTGGCAGGGCGTTTGCATCCAGCACGGGCTGCCGACGGACGAGTTCTTTCCGACGCGTGCCCCGCGCCAAGTCGTTTGGGGCGACCGCAGCCGCGCGGCCTATGTGTCTCAGGGCACCTCGCCCGATGCGATCAGCTTCGGTACGTTCCCGTCGCCGGCCATGCGATCAGGCGCGGTGATGTCTTCCGCGGTTGCGCTGGTCTCGCAGACCCATACGCCTGTCTTCGGCCGCTCGCTGGCGCGCGATTTCCTCGAACTGGCCGAACGTCTGGCGGACCGCATGTCCGGACGCGGCCAGCTTGCGATCTTGTTGCATCCGGAGGAGGTGAGGCTCGGTCATCCCTTTGCGGGGACACGGCTCGCCGGTCTGTGCCGACCGCCGCCGCATCGCGAGTTTGACGCTGAATCCGGGCCGTCCTCGATTCTGGTGGGCTTTTGCTCCACCGCGCTCATCAAGGCGGCTCAACAGGGGCATCTGGTGATCGGGATGAACTGGCCGGTCACTGCCTCACACGCAGCCCTCTCGGTGGGCCGTCCTGCGGTGGTGGCCGACAATCCGAATCAACTCTGCGACCTGATCGAGCGATTGCTCGCCGATCCGGCCGAGCGGGCCTCGCTGCTGAGGACCCAGCAAGCCTGGCTTGACGGCACCTTCGCTTACGGTGACGACTGGCTGCCGGAGGTCACCGCGTGAGCGTGAGACGGGCTTACCTTCTGGTTGTTGTCGTGTGGATTCATCTCGGGGATTTCGTCGCGGCATGGGCCTATCAGGGCGGAGCCTTGCCGGAGGTGGGCTGGGCCCGTCTGGTCCGCGACATGACCGTGGTTCTCGCCGCATGTCTGTGCCTGGCGACGGTGCGGATCGCGCGCTCGCTGCTGCTGCCGTTTCTGATCTACGGTCTGCTGATTCTCCTTTCATTGGCGATGAGCGCCAAGGGGGGCGTTCCACTCGGCGTTCTGGTCGGATCGCTCGGCACGCTTCTGATTCCGATCCTGTTCTTTCTCGTCGGCTATTACTGCGTCCGGGATCCCGCGGACATCCATGCCCTGGTTGCCTGTCTCGTGATCATTGCCTGCCTCAGCGCCGTTTTCGGGGCATGGGACATCGATCACACCGAGTTCTGGACGCAGACGATGCAGTTTCCCGCTTACATGGCCGACGTGAAGGGGATGGTCTATGGAGGCGAACCGGATACCGGCCTGCCTTATAATTTCTTCATCGATCTCGATCAGACGCGCAGGGCCGCCGGGCTTCTCGCGGCGCCGCTGGCGCAAGGCATGGTCCTCGCCGTTGCCGGGGTTTTGGTCGTCGCCGCGGCGCCGGCTCGGCTCTCGGCTTCGCGCATAGCGATCTTCCTCCTGATCCTCCTCGGACTGTGCGCTGGCGTCTGGATGTCCGGCACCCGTGGCGCGATGCTCGCCGGAACGGTCGCCCTGATTGGTTATCTCATGACGAATCGCGCCTCGAGGCGCCATCCGCTGGCGAGGTTGATCGTGGCCGCGGCCGTGGTGCTGGTCATTGGCCTTGCGACACGAGACGTCGTGGACGCAACGATCAATCAGACCGATGGATCGAGCCCGGGACACTGGGCCGCCTTCCAGCGCAATATCGACGGTTTTTTTCATATCCCTGTTTTGGGCTATGGCATCGGCAGGCAGGGGCCGGTTGCCGCACAGGCTTCAGCCATCAGTGTTGGAGGCGGGGAAGGCGCAATCTTCTCGATCGCCTACCAAAGCGGAGCGGCGGCCGCACTCGCCTTGCTGATCTTCTATGCCGTCTGTCTGGTCCGCTTGTGGCGGGCCGATCGCGAGCACCAGGCGCATTTCGCCCTGGCGACGTTCTGGTTGATGATCGGGTTCGCGACGACGCTGGTCACATCCGATCATATGCTGTCGGTATCAGGGTCGGCTTCGCTCTGGTTGCTGACCGGCGGCGCGATGCGCTTGCTGTCGCGCGCGCAGGAGCGCTTGGATGCAGGTGCCGAGGCGGTGGCATGAGAGGCCGCCGTCTGCTGCACGTCCATCGCGACTTCGCTCCGCATCAAGGCGGAGGCGGCGTGGCGCGGCACATTCACGGCTTGGCCACCACCGCCGCAAAGCTTGGTTTCGACGTTCGGGTCGTTGCGCCGGGGGCGTTCGTTCCGGAGACAGAGCCGGATTATGAGGTGAAGTCCGATGCTCTTGGCGGCCTTTGGCATCATGTGGGCTGGGCCGATATCGTCCATGTTCACGGCTCTCGCAATCCCATCGCCGGAGCTGCGGCGGCGATGGCGCGGCTGCGAGGAAAGCGCCTCGTCTATACGCCGCACTGCTATTACGATGACGACGGCGCGCTGAAGCAAGCCGCAAAACGGCTGTGGGACCGCACCGTCGAACGCCGCCTGCTTACCGGAAGCCACGCGGTCGTTCTGCTTGCGCGGTTCTGGATCGACGAGTTGCGGAGCCGTGGGCTGGCCGCAAGTTCGCCGGTCATTCTGCCGAACTGCGTGCTGGACACGGCGGTCTTGTCGCGGGCGGCGCCGCCGCAGCGCCTGGAGGGCGATCCATCCCTGCTGTATGTCGGGCGGCTCGATCGGGTGAAGCGTCTCGACGATGCCATCCTGGCGCTGTCCCGGGAGACGCTGAAGCGGGCGGTGCTGCATATCGTCGGCCGGGGGCCCGATCGCGATCGTCTTCGGAAGCTGGCCGCGCATGCAGGTGTCGCGGCGCGTGTTCGGTTCCACGGCTTTGTGCCCGACGCGGAGGTCGCCGCGATGGCGGCAGGTGCAAATTGTTTTGTGCTGCCATCTGCGGCCGAAGGCGGCCCGACGGTCCTGATCGAGATGCTGCTGATGGGCTGCAATGTGGTCGCCAGCGACATTCCGGCCAATCGGGCGATTCTTGCCGCCGCAGGCTGGACCGAGGGGCTCTATCCGTTGGGAGATGTCGAAGCATTGGCCGCGATGGTGAACGACATCGCGGAGCGACGCATGCTTTCCGACGTGACCGAGCGGGCCAGGGAGTGCTTCACATGGGAGCGCCGGACGTCACTCATCATCGAGCTCTACGGAGTGCACCGTCGACCCGGCCAGTCCGGGATCGTGCCGGCGGTCGCTGCAGAGCCTGACGCGTCGCTAAACGAGAGGGTTTGGTTTCTCGGCTGTCCGGTCGATCTGCTCGACAGCGCGGAACTGCTGTGTCGCGCCGAGTCGGCCGGACAGGGACAAGGCCGGCGCATGCGGATCGAGGGATTGAATGTCGCCAAGCTCGCGGACGCGCGCCGCGATCCGGATCTGTCTCAGGCGCTCCGCGATGCCGAACTCGTTCACGTCGACGGCAAGGGGATCGCGCTCGGTCTCGCCGCCCTCGGCTTCAACGGCGAGCGCTATGCGGGGATCGATCTGATGCTGGATGCCTGTGCGCAGGCATCCAGGCTCGGTCTATCGATCTACCTCCTTGGTGCGCGGCCGGAGGTCGTCACCGCGGCGGCGCAGCGGCTGCGCCAGCGATGGCCCTCGCTCCTGATTGCGGGTTTGCGCGACGGCTATTTCGAGGAGCACGAAGAGGCCGCCGTGGTCGATGCGATCAATGCCTCAGGCGCGGCGTTCCTTTTCATCGGTATCAGCTCGCCGAAGAAGGAGATATTCCTGCGGGACAATTGGGAGCGCCTCACCGTTCCCGTTGCGATGGGCGTCGGCGGCGCGTTCGACGTCGTGTCGGGCCGGCTCCCGCGCGCACCACGCGCGGTGCAGAAGATCGGAATGGAATGGCTGTTCAGGCTCTGCCTGGAGCCGCGACGGCTGGCGATGCGCTATCTCCGCACCAATGCGATCTATGCGTCGCTGCTGGCTCGCGCATGGTTCGAAAAGCGAATTGCTGCGACCAAGGCCAGGCAGCTCTGAAATGGCTTTGTCGAACATCGCTCCGGATCCGAGAGCCAAGGTCGCATCCGGGATGGTGCCGCAAACCACCGCGACCATTGGTCTTGCGCTTCTGTACCTGCTGTTCTGCCTGCAGCACGTCGTGATCGGTACAGCATTCGAGGAGGGGCAGGGGCTGTCGCTCGGGTCAACGGCGCTTCGTCTCGTCGCGTTGGGGGCGACGGTCTTTTTCTTCGTCAGGGAGCGCGGCATCGCAAGCCGGCTGAGGGCCCCGTTCGTTGCCATCGTGGCCTGCCTCTGCGTGCTCGTCATCTCGACCGCGCTCTCCGATCATCGCCCGATTGCGGTGAAATTTGCCGTTCGCTACGCGACCCAGCTCTTGATGCTCTGGTGCATCCTCAATTTCCTTCTGCTTTACCCGCGTCTGCGGGGCGCGGTCGGCCGCGCGCTGATCATCGCGCTCTGGGTCGGGCTCGCCGTCGGGCTGGGCAATCGATACGGCATCGACTGGATCTCGCGCTTGAGCGTCCTGTTTCATGGCTCCGATGCACTAAAATACATGCCGCGAATCATCGGACTCTACGAGCATCCGGCAACCTTCGGCGCTGTCGCGGTGGTCGTGGCCGTCATGGCGAGCCAGCTGCGCACGGAAGGCGCGATCGGCAAGTTGGATCTGGCTGCGGCGATGACCGGCGCGGCGGCCACATTGATTCTGACCGAGGCCCGCAATCCTATCGTGCCGCTTCTCATGCTGGCGGCGGCGTTCGCCGTCACGAGACGCGGCCGCCAGCGTTGGCTCGCCCTTTCCGCGCTGGCGCTATTGGCCGGACTGATCGCGGCGACGATCTGGTTTCGCTATGAGGAACTGACGAGCGCTTCTCGGGAAAGTTTCGCCACCATGTTCTCGCTTGGCCGGACATATATCTGGCAAGGCGCCTTCGATGCCTGGACCGGGCGGCCCTGGTGGGGGCTGGGCCCTGGCGTGTTTCAGTTCCTGACGCCGGATTTTACCGGAGGGCGGTTCCTGCGTGGCGAGCTGCACGCGCACAATCTCGTCCTTGGAATTCTCTCGGAAACCGGAATGATGGGGTTCATCGCCATGACCGGGCTTTTCATGACGCTTGGCTGGCCCGCTCTTTCCGCCAGGTCCGGCAAAGCTCGCCGACGATGGGCGCTGACGTGGCTCGTCGTCCTGTTTGGTCTCGGGCTGTTTGATTTCTATCTGCCGTTCTACGGGTTTTCGCTACATATCTCGGTGGCGGCAGCTTTGGTCTTTTGTGCCCCGGCAAGCGAGCCCGGTGCCGATCACAGCACTGCCGGGATCACAGGGGAGGCGCAATCATGAGGGTGTGCGTGACGGGCGGCGCCGGCATGATCGGACGACGCCTCGTGTCCCGTCTCGCCGGCCAAGGCCATATCGTCGCGGTCGTCGACGACCTCAGCAGCGGGCTGCCGATGCCGGCAGGCGCAGCGATCGCGCACCGCTGCGATATCCGCGAGGAGGGCGAGATGCTGGCGTTGATTGGCGATTTTCGACCGGATGCGATCGTGCATCTGGCGGCGCTCCATCATATTCCGACTTGCGAGATCGACCGGCGGCGGTGCCTCGACGTCAATGTGCTGGGAACGGAAACCGTGCTCATGGCAGCGTCCGAAGCCCGGGTCGCGCGCGTCGTTCTGGCGTCCAGCGGCGCGGTCTACCGATGGGTGGAGGGCCCGCTTCAGGAAGAGACGTCACCGACGCAGGCAATGGACAATTACGCCCTGTCCAAGCTCTCCAACGAAAGCCAGCTGCGGCTATGGTGCGAGCGCAGTGCGGCGACCGGCCGCATCGCGCGGATATTCAACACGATCGGCAATGACGATCCGAATGCGCATCTGCTTCCCGACGTCCTTGCGCAGCTGGAACACGCAGGCGCCGATGCCGTGAGGCTCGGCAATCTCGAATCGCGCCGCGACTACCTGCATGCCGATGAGGTGGCCGGCGGACTGCTTGCGATCCTGGCGGATGCGCGGCCCCAGCCACTCGACGTCTTCAATCTATGCTCGGGCGAGGAGCACTCGGTGGAGCGTCTCGTGAATTGTCTCGGCACATGCCTGGGGCGAACCATTCGTATCGAGATCGACGAGAAGCGCCGCCGCCGCTTCGATCGTGCCAGTCAATTGGGCGACCCCGCCAAGGCATACTCCCTGCTTGGCTGGCGCGCCCAGCTCGGCCTGCAGGGCATCCTGAACCGTTTGCTGGCGGAGATGGCGTCGGCCCGAACGCCGGCCATCCGGCTTCGCTAGCGCGCCTTGTCCTGATACCGCCGCTCGTAGCGGAACAGGACGCCGCGCAACCGCGGCGGCAGCCATGCAAAGAGTGGATCCTTCGAGGCCAGCCAAGGTGCTGTCCGGGAGGGACCATCGAGCTGCCTTGCGCTGCGATAGATCAGCAAAAGCAGTCCGAACAGCAACATCGCGACAACGAACGCTATGCTCGCCACCGGCAGCGGCGCCCTGGTCGTGACCGGCCAGGGGTCGACGATCGGCGCCGCGCCGTAGGCGATCCGATCGCCGCGCGTGCGCGCCTCGGCTATGGCGAACGCGATCTCCTGGTCGACCTGGACCGCAGCGCCGGCCGGCTTGGAAAAGAACTCCTTGCGTTTGCCGTCGAGCCAGTCGGCGAGGCGAGAACCGGAACGAACATCATCGGGCGGCGCAGCCGCACGTGCGAAGAACTGCTCATACCAACGAAGGATATCGAGCTCGCGCTCTGCGGTCGCGATCTGCCCTCGTTGATCTATCAGCGTCGATTTGAACGCGACGAGTTGGGCCGCCGGAGACAGATATCGGCCGCCGCCGTTCTCCGGTGAGACGATGGTACTGCCACCGAGGTCTCTCAGATCAGGGAACGCGTCGACGATCTGGCGCATGTCCAGGATGCGCGTCTCCGTCTGCGTGACGGCGAAGTTCAGCTTCGTCAGCATGACTTCCAGCTCCGCCTTTCGGCTGACCGTGGCGTCCCTTCGATCGCGCAGGAATGTGTCGAGCATCGACCAGGACAAGACTTGACCGACATGGCGCGCGATGGCGTTCATCAACTCGGTCGCGATCTCGCGGCCGGGGGCTCGCAACGCGACATCAATGCCCAGTGTCGTGGACGCTTTCGGATCGGAGCCGGGTGCTTCGCGCACATCCTCGCGCCGCAACGCGCTGCGGTACTGAAGGCTGCCTTCCCAGAAGGTCCGAGACTCGAATCGCCTGCGCACCGCCGCCGCATGCGGCGTCGCTTCCGAGCCATCGCTGTTGGACCATCCGAGTTGCCCGAACGTCCCGCTGATGAGGCGAGAGTCTGGAAGCAGCGGGCCGAGATGGCGCCATTCGTCGAGCGACAGTTTCGGTGCGTCGAGCAGACCGGTGGCCTGGTAAACCGGCTTTGCGTGGACGTAGATGGCCGCAGTCAGCGCCGCCAGCAACGCCAGCGGAACCAGCAGCGTTGCGAAGTCCAAATAGAAGCGCAGCACGGATCGCCCCAGCTCCGAGAGCAGGACGTCCTCGTTGGCGGTCTTGCGCTGTCCGTCATTGATCATGGCGTCGGCCGTCCGGCGTCAGGAATCGCACGCATCGGCTCCCGAGGCGACCGCGGTGAAGCGTCGGGATCTCTGATCGGTCCGAAAGTCCTTGACCGGGCCCGGGCTCTCTGCCGCTTTGGAACGGGCGAATGGGACGAGGACTCTCTGGTCGCGATCCGGATCGGTGTGTCCTCCCTCGTTGCGACGGATGCTTGCGTCGAGGTGGTCGAGAATGAGTGTCGCGATTCGCTTGGCACTTTGGCCGTCGCCAAAAGTCTCGCGCAAGGGGCCGCGACCGCCGAGCTGCGGTGACAGCAGACGTTCGATCAGCAGCGGTAGCTGTGGACCTTCCACCGCACCCGGATCAATGCAGTCGACGCCCTCGACCAGCCGACCGCGCTCGAGCGTCCGGCGCAGGCAGACGACCGGCACGCCCAGCGTCACCGCCTCCTCCAGAATTCCACCGGAATCGCAGATCGCGATCTGGGACCCGGTCAGCATTTCGAGAAAATGCAGATGTTCCGTCAGACCGATCATCGTGGCATTGGCGCCGAATTCCGCAGCCTCGCTCGTCGCCAGCAGACCGCGCTTCAACAGACGAAATTCAGTCCCGGGAAAGTTCGTAATGAGCCTGGAGAGTGATTTTATGATCTGCTCGCGATGCCGATAGTTCTCGCGCCTGTGTAGTGAGACGAGAACGCCGTTCGGCCGCGTCGCGGCCGAAGCCAGATGGTCGCGGTGCTGGAAGATCGGGTCGCAGACCGTGTTGCCGACGACGAAGCTCTTCTTGTCGACGACGCTTGCGGTCGCGCAAAGGTCGTCAAAATCGGTCCGGGTTGCGCAGAACAGCAGGTCGCTCTGCGTATCGATGAACACGCGGTTCATCTCTTCGGGAAACGGACTCAGCGGGTCATGGCTGCGGAGTCCCGCTTCGATATGAGCGAGCGCCGCGCCGGCCCTGACGGCGCCGTGGGCACCGGCGAGGGCGCTGTAAGTATCGCCTTGGACCACGACGAGATCGCCGCAGAGCTCGGCGATCTCGCTTGCACAGCTGGCCACCCAGTCCAGATCGTCACGACATTCGGCGCGCACCACGCTGCTGCGGATAATCGGGACATCACGATGCCGCTCGAATTCGTCCGATCTGTTCTGAAGCGTATCGTAGATCGAAACGCTGAGCCCGTTCGTCGCCAACTCTCGCGCAACATCGATTGACTTGATGATGTCGGGTACCGTCCCGACTATGAAAGTCACAAGGGGCATAGTGAGCGCAGCTGATCCGAAGCAAAGGTGGCAAATATCGCCAGGTCGTAGTGGATTTTGACGTTGCTAGCATAGCGGGGACTGTCCGGCGACCCTCGTCGCCGGGAAATTGCCATGCAGGCCTCGTCAGGGGGACGAGGCGAAGCCGCTGTCCACAGGTCAGGTCCTACGGCGGAGGTCGCGGGCGTCCGGCCTTGGCGGCAGTTTCGAACGGCAGCTCGCCGTCAGGAAGCTATCTGGTCCCTGGATCAACAGATGCCGGCGCCGATGCACCGCCTGGGTCGCATTCGGAGTCCGGCCCAGGCGCGACACTTGAGCGCACGACATTGCTCCATGGTCCGGCGGCAATAACGCGGCCGCCACGGAGCATCACCACCATGTCGGCTCGATCGAGGTCGAGCAGTCTGTGACCGATAATGAAGATCGTGATGCGCCCATGGAGGGCGTCGAGAGCCGCCTGGACCTGCCGCTCGTTGTCGAAATCGAGGGCGCTGGTCGCCTCGTCGAGGATCAGCACGTCCGGTCGCGTCAGGAGCGCTCGGGCAAGCGCAATCCGCTGGCGTTCGCCCCCGGACAAAAGTGCTCCGGCATCGCCGATCATGGTGTCGAGGCCCCGGGGAAGTTGCAGGACGAATCCGGCGGCGGCCTGTTGCAGCGCGTGCCGCAGATCGTCGTCGCTCGCGGTTGGCCGAGCCCAGAGCAGATTGGCACGAATCGTGTCGTTGAAGAGAAACAGTTCCTGCGGAACATAGCCGACCGTCCTTCGCCAGCGCGGTTGCAAGGCGGTGGTCAGTTCGACGCCGTCCACCGACACTGTGCCACGGTCCGGACCGAGAAGCCCCGCCAGCAGGTCCACCAGCGTGCTCTTGCCTGCCCCTGATGGCCCGACGATCGCTGTCGTGGTTCCGACCGCGAACCGGAGCGAGACCTCGCTCAGCGCGGCTTCCTTGCGCCCATCATGGCACAGGGTCACGCTGTCGAGCCGGATCTCCCGCTGCAGAGGGAGCGCCGGGTCGTCGCGGCCGCTCCTCGGTCGTCGGACCCGTTTGCATTCCGCGATCAATCGCTCGGCCTCGGCATAGGCGGGCAGGGCGTGCAGCCATAGATACGATTGTTGCTGAAGGTTGCCGAACATCGGGATCAGGCGCGCGAAGACGACAACCAGCGTCAGGATTTCCGCCATCGGCACCTGCCAGATGGTCAGCCCGACATAGATATAGACGGCCACGAGCGCCGCGCCTGCCGTCTGGAACAGCGCCCTCGATAAGCTCGTGCCGGAGGTGAATGCCAATTGCGAGGTCCGCAGGTTCCTGCTGGTGGAAATGATGGCCTCGGCCTGGAGGCGCTCGGCCCCAAGAATCCTGGCGAGCTTGATGCCGGAGAGGCTTTGTTGAACGTCCGCGTGCAGGGCGCGGCTGGCCTGGCCCAGTGTCTGGCCGAGGTGCAGTGCGGCACGGCGATGACGTGCGAGAAGAAGGAAAATACTGCCGCCGCTGATGATCGCGAGCGCGCTGATCTTCCATGACAGCAGGATCGCGGTAGAAAGATAGGCAAGCGCAATTGCGGCTCCGGCAAGGAAACTCAGTCCGGCGTTGAGGCCGAGACCGACACGGTTGATGTCCGTGAGCAGGAGGCTGGCATGATCCGCCTGCCGCTGCCCGACGATCCAGCGCCAGTCGGCGTCGAGAATCGCATCGAGGCAGTCGCGGCGCAGCGCGTCGACAAACTCAAACTGCACACGCGCCGCCAACCGTTCGCGCGCAAACTGAATTACGTTTCGGGCCATCACGACACCGACAAAGAGGATCAGGACGCTCTGCAACGTCAGGGGTATACCCGATGCCGAGAGCAGGCGGTTCAAGCCATGCGCCGCGCCGGTCTCCGGCGCCGAACCGAGAAGATCGAGTAGGGGAACGAGCAGAATCAAGCCCACGCCTTCGCTGATGCCGCTGAGAGCCATCAGGACGAGAATTAAGACGAGGCGACCGCGCGGCACCGTCGCCATCAGGCGCAGAAAGGCAGGCATGGCGATCATGGGCCACTGGAGGCGTTGCGAGCGTGTTCGGTCGTGGCGACGGGAACTGGGCGTCCTCGCCGGACCGCAATGAGGGATTTCGTGAAGATCAGGAATTTTTCGCGGTGGATTTCTCCATCGGGAAAAAGCTCGCGCATCTGCCGTTCGTTCAACAGGGCCCAGTCCGGGCTCATTTGCTTTCTCGGCCAGAACTTGTTGAAAAGGTCGATCACCCGCCATTGCCAATGCGTTGGCAGGAGACTGACCAGGGGGATCCAGCAGTGGACCTCGATGGGAAAATAGCGATAGGGGGTCTGGACGAAATACTGGGTCGCACAACGGCGAATTTCATCCGCAAACCGCTTTTGATAAGAGTAGGCTTCAGCTGCGAACCGCGCGCCGTCGGTCTTGAAAAGCGCCAGCGCCTCATGCTTGGGTCCGGTCACATGTTCGATGACCGACGAGCAGAAAATGATGTCAAATGCGTTGTCGTCCAGCGGCAGCGTGGTCGTACCTTCCAGCAAAATCGTTCGATAGCCAAAATCCCGATTGGCCCGTTCGAGGCTTTGCCGGCTGTGATCGCCGATCCAGACGTTTGTCAGACGGCCATAGTAACGTGCTGCATGCAACCCCCGGCCGCCGCCGAGATCCAGCACGCGGGCATCGTCCTGTGGAGCGAGGGTCTGGAACAAAAGCCTGGCTCGGCTTCGGCGCGACCGGTCGGCAACGTAGCCCTGCAATGACGCAAGCAGACCGGGCTTTTGGCCTGCGTCTGGCCCTCCGTCAGGTCCGGTTTTCTTCGACATTCCTGCCCTCGCGCGAACCGACTATTGGCAGATCGGGATTGATACGCAAGCGGGTGTGTGGATATTGACGACACCACAGGCGTTCAACTCCGGCCAGGACGAATGACGAAAACCACGAGCGCGCGCGAGGCTGCAATGGCGAACCTGGCGGTACAGCACAACGTGCGGCACTCATCAACCAGTCGGGAGCGTCGCAATTGATCGCGCTTCAAAAGGCTCTGGAGCAGCCGCCGCCATACAGACGAGTCGAGTCGTTTATGGGAGAGGCGTTGGTCGAACGGTTGCTCGCTTATGCGGCCCGTCGCGAAAGTGATTTTGTGTCGACACGCATCAGCAAGGGCAGGGTGAACGGAACCATTCGGCTCTCGCGCATGCTCAGGGACTTTGGTGATCTGCGTCCGGAGATCGAGGCGCGTTTCCTCAGCGTCGTCGAATGGGCCATTCGGGATCTCGGCCTCTCCGCTGTCAATCTTGCTCCGTTGGAACTTGAACTGGTGGCCCACGGCGACGGCGCCTTCTTTGTGGAGCATATCGATACCGCGACGGACGACCCTCACGCCCGTTCGGCGCGGGCCTTGACGGGCGTCTATTATTTTCACCGCCAGCCCAAGGGATTTGGCGGCGGCGATCTGAGGCTCTATGCGATGGCGCCCGCAGCGGACGGCGAACGACGTTTCGTCGATCTCCCGCCCGGCCCGGATACACTCATCCTGTTTCCGTCATGGGTCCCGCATGAGGTGCAACCGGTGTCCTGCCCGTCCGGTGCGTTTCTGGACAGCCGCTTTGCCATCAACTGCTGGTATCGCCATCAATGGGCGGAATGAGCAGATTTGTATCTACGGCACGAAAACGGTAAAGGTCCTCAGTTTTTGTCGATGTCGTGAAAGTCAGCGATCCCGTATGCCCAGCACGTTGAGCCTCACCGATACAGTATCCCGGGCGCAGAAGCACCTTGCCACCGAGGTTGACGGCAACTTCATCCTGATGAGCATCGAGGGTGGAGTGTATTGCGGGCTGGACGAGATCGGCAGCGACATCTGGCGGCGCCTGGCGCGGCCTTTGACCGTTGAAGCCCTTTGCCAGGCCATGGCGGCAAATTACCGCGGCGATCGTGAGCAGATTACAGCCGATGTTCTCGAGCTGCTTGTGTCCTTGCGCGATCAGCGGCTGATCCATGTCGGCTGAGTCTGGCGGAGTGACGGCTTCTCCGGGCGGCGATCTGTTCTTGTGTGGCTGGCGTGTTCGCTCCGACCTGGCGCTTCCCGAACTGACGCCCTGGATCGGAGACGACCGGGAGGCGGATCTGACAATCCGAATCGGCGCGATCCCGTCCCGGCTCGATGACGCGCGGGATGTCTCGCCGCTGTTGCAGGTTACGTCGCAGAAGCAGGCTCGGCTTTCCATCGACGGCGTCGCGAGCTACTGGCTGCGCAGCTCGCACGAAATCGTCGTCGATCCGCAAATGGCGGCAGATTCCCCTGATATCCGCACGTTCCTGTTTGGCACCGTTCTCGGCCTTCTCGTGCATTGCCGCGGCCTCATGCCCCTACATGCATCGTGCATCCGGATCGGCGGCAAGGGGGTTGCGATTTCAGGGATGTCAGGGGCCGGTAAATCCACGCTGGCAGCCGCCCTGACACGGCGCGGCCACGCGCTGGTGTCGGACGATATCTGCGTGATCGATACCGGCGCTGCCGGAGGCCCGGTCGTGAGACCGGCTTTCCCGCGCGTCAAATTGTGGCAGGACTCCCTGGAGGCCATGGGCCTGGGATCGGACGGGTTGGAGGCGAACCGCTTCGGTCAGCGCAAATATTACCTGCGCTTCGCCGGAGCCGCCGACTTTCATACCGAGCCGGTATCGTTGAAAGCGGTTTTTCTGCTCCGCGCTCAGAACGTCGCTCTCAGTGGTCAAGCCGAGATCCAGAAGCTGCCTCCGATGGCCGCGGTGGCGGGGCTAAACGATCAAATCTATCGGAAGCGAACGGCCGCAATCTGGGGACGGGAAGGCGAGCTCTTCCAAGCCATCGGACAGATCGTGAGCGCCGCCGACGTTTATCGCCTGAGTCGCCGGACCGATTTCTCGGAACTCGATTCCTTGCTTCGCTGTATCGAGGACCACGTAGCGTCATGAGCGGGTTGAACCTGATCGCGTCCTATCCGAGATCGGGCAACACCTGGGTGCGGGCGTTGTTGACGGCCCTCATGCGAGGCGATGGCTCGCTCAATATCAATGCGCTGGAGGGGCCGATCGCCTCCGATCGCTCGTTCTTCGACGATGCGCTTGAAGTCGAAACATCCGATTTGCTGCCCGATGAGCAACGCCGCTTGCGACCGCTTGCCCATCGGGCGGTCCCGCCGCAAAAACGATCATTTCCGATCAAGACACATGATGCGTGGCTGCCGGCGCCGGGGGCCGCCGAGCCACCGTTCCCGCGCGAGGCGGTAGGGGCCGTGGTCCTGATCATCCGTGATCCCCGCGACGTCGCGCCGTCGTTCGCGACCTATTACGGGGTCACGGTCGACGAGGCGATTGCATGGATGGCGCGACCCGAATTGTCGATCGGCAACAGCACGCAGGGTCTGAGGCCGCAATTGCCGCAGCTCGTCTCCAGCTGGACTGCTCATACCGCAAGCTGGCTCGATTCAGGGCTCAATCTCACGCGCGTGCGCTACGAGGATTTGCTCGCCGCTCCATTGCCGACATTTACGGCCATCGCGCGGGCTTTCGGCCAATCCGCGCCGCCGGACCTGCTGGCCTCGGCAATTGATGCCAGCCGTTTCGACAGGCTGCAGGCCGCCGAGACTCGCGAAGGCTTTCGTGAGTCGTCGCCGGAGGCGCCGAACCGCTTCTTCGGCGCAGGAACCGCCGGCGGCTGGCGTCAGCGTCTGACGGCTGCGCAAGCCAACCGTATTCTGCGCGATCATGGCCCCATGATGCGGGATCTCGGCTATGAAGATTGAGCGCGATTTTCCGGATCGGCGGCAAGGGGCTTGCGATTTCATTTTTCCGGTGACGATGATATCTTTGAAGAAGCTTTGACTTACAAGGATGGATCGATGCAGGAGCCTGAGAGCGCGACAGGACAAGAGCCCACCGTCGAGGTGCCGGTTGCGGAATGGCACAAGCCGGTCATGACCATCCTGCAAGCCAACAGCGCCGAAAATGGTCCGGGCGCTGTTCCGGATGCGGGAGTTGACTTTTCGTGATCCGTTGCGGCCTTTGACGAGCTGGCTCGGTTCCGGGTTTTTCCTCGAACTTGTTCGTCGCGGGAATCTGGTTTCCAGGCGGAAGCCGGGCGATGACAGTTGAGCGACGCTCCAGGCTCTGGGCGCGCCGCCGCGATCTCCCGCTGCTGGCCGAGGCTGTGCGCGAACTTGCGCTCGCTGCTCTCACCCTGAAGGTGCGGCCATTCGACCGCGTCGCGCGTGATCTCACCCGTCCTGCAGGTTCCGCCGCGGTCGGCGATCCGGACCTGCTGTCGAAGCGCGTGCGCTGGGCTGTTCTGGCCGCGTCCAAACGCGTGCCGTGGCGCTCGGTCTGCTTCGACCAGGCAATTGCCGCGCAGCGCTTGTTGGGGCGGCGAGGCATCGCAGCCGATCTGGTCTACGGCGTCCGCAAATCGGAGCAGGGCCTGGACGCGCATGTCTGGTTGCGCCTCGCAAGCGGGCGGATCGTGGTTGGCGGTGAGCAGGCCGGGTTGTTTCGACCCATTGCCCTGTTCCGGCCCGGACAAGACGATGTGACCGTACCGCCGGAGGATTGACGCCCGCGCGATCGGTTGTGCCGGCCAAGATGCATGATAGAGTTGCGACCGCGAACGGACTTGGAAGGGACCTGCGGTGCGAGAGCCGGAAAACATTCAGGAAAGCGAAGCTGCCGAAGCTTCGAGTGCCGCCAGGCCTGTCAAGGTTTGGCACAAGCCTTTGCTGACGATCGCTGACGCGAACACTGCGGAAAATGGACCCGGAGCCATTCCCGACAGCGGCGGAATCGATTTTTCCTGAGAGGCGATCACTCGTTGCCGCCCTCGAAGCGGCGGAGGAAGCGACCCGTCGCCAGTCCTCTCGCCAGCGCCAGCTGGTAGTCGTAGACGACATTGGCCTGGTGCCATCCGCCGTCGGGCCAGTTTTCAAGCAGATGGCGAAGGCGCGGCAGGTCGAGGCTGGCCTTGGCCAGGGGGCTTCGTTCCAGCCTTTCGATCTCAGCCTCGATCTCCGGCCGGGCCGCGATCATGTGACGCGACCAATCGGCTGCTTGCAGGCCCTTGCGCCGTTCGAGCCTGACGATTTCGGGCAGAATTCCCTGCATTGCGCGGCGGATCAGCGAGCGGTTTTCTCCGTGAAGCAGAAATTGCTCGGCTGGAATCGCAAGGCAGAATTCGATCAGGCGTCGGTCGGCGGTGGGATCACACTGTGTAAAGCCGTATCTGCGCTTGTAGGATCGCCAAACCATCGCGCCGTCGGTCCGCCCAAGCACGGCGAGTCGCACGTCCTGCCGCCCCAGGGCCGAATTGCCGACATTGCCGGCCATACTTTGTGCTTCGTCGAGGACGCCGAAGCGGTCGGCGAAATCGAACCGTAACGCCGAATAGTCGCGCAGTCCTCGCTCCGGCCGGCCAAACAGCCGGCGCAGGAATCGGCGCATGCGTGGCGGCAGCAAGGGCGCGATCACCCGGTTGCCGAGCGAAGGCCACGACGTCCCGGTGCGGTGGAGCGCCCTCAAATGCCCGCCAAGCGCGATCCAGTCGCCCTCGCGCGCCAGCCGGGTCAGGTAGCCGAAGCCGTCATAGCTGATCGTCATGTTGCCTTTGCCGCCGCTCAGCATAACGGTGACGCCGCGGCGTTTGGCTGCCTCGCCGAGCGCCTGGCTCCAGATCTGATTCATCGTATTCACGGCAGGGATGCCGGAGGCATCGCCGATCTGATCGAGGACGTCGAACAGGGCCGGCCCCTCGTTGGGCACCAGCACATGATCGATATTGGGGTAGGCCTCCGCCACCCGCGCCGCCAGCGGGCCCTCGTCCCAGATGCGGTCGCGATAGGCGCTGCCATCGAAGCCCGCGACTGGAACCGCAGTAAAGGCCGACAGCCGCAGGCCGCGCTCGCCGAGCTGACGCGCCGCGAGTGCCGCGACGCTGGAGCTGTCGAGGCCCGCGCTCAAATGGCTGCCGACAGAGACGGCGCCGGCAATCCGGCAGCGGATGGCCTGGTCCAGCAGCGCGCGGATCGCTTCGGCATAGTCCTCGTTACGCGCGAGCCGGATGGGACGCAGTTCTTCCGGCCGCCAGTAGCGCAATTGTCGCGCGTTGCCGTCCTCGAACAGGGCGACATGCCCTGGGATCACCCGGTCGATCCCGCGATACAGCGTCCCCGCATCCTCGTACGGCAGCAGCGCCAGCGAGCGCGCGACCCAGCGCTCGTCGACCTGCCGCCCGATCTGCGGATGCGTCAGAAGGCCCCGAGGCTCGGTTGCGAAGAAGACCTGGTTGCCGTCACGCCAAAAATGCAGCGGCTGGAACCCCAACGTGTCGCGCGCCAGCAGCAGGCGTTTCGTTTCGCCGTCCCATACGGCGCAGGCGAAATCGCCGATCAGCCGCAGCGGGAAGTCCGGCCCCCAGCGTCGATAAGCGTGGATGACGATGTTCGCAGCCGACAGGCCGGTGCGCGGCACGTCCGGCTCGGTGACGTCGTCGAGGCGCCCGTGAAACAGGGCGACGATCGGCCCGGCGACTGCAAGCTCCGCGTCGTCGCAGACTCCCAGCATGGTGCCGCTCTCGCGATGCCAGCGGGGCCTGGCTGGACCAAGCGCCATCGCCCGCAGTGCGCGCGCCAGATCCGGCATATCGCCCGTGAAATTGATCGCGCCCGCGATGGTCATGCCGCGGAGCCATCAAGGCCGGACAGGGCAACGAAGAATGGGACGGTGACGAGTTTCCACGCGGTTTGCTGCGTCGCGCAAATTGCGATCGGCGAGCATAGCCGTCCGGGCTCGTTGCGCTCTGACGTCCAACTCGGTCGCACGCTTAAGACGTTTCCTGCTACGTCGCCCATGATTGCCAGGATGTCCCGCTTCCCGGCTCGATGCAGCCGGCATTCAGTCCGATGCAAATTGGATCTCCGTGGCCCTGTAATCACCCCGCCACACTGCATGCAAACGTAACCATCGGGACCTTGCTCGCACGGCTCTGGCCTGCGGATGGCGGAGATGCGATTCAGTTCCGGCGTTTTGCATGCCCATCAAGCGTATGCGAGTGGCCCGCCGCCTATCATCCGTTCGATTATTGCATTTCAATCGAGCCCAAAGTCCATAAAAAGAGATAAGGCCGCCTGCGCGCTGCGGCGCTGTCGGAGGCGCGCATATCGCGCGAGGCGGGATCAGTTGACGAATTCGGGTAGGATGAAGCGAGCGTGTCATAACGAAATTTTCGATGACATACGAGTTCGCAATTTTCTAATCTAATGGTCTTGAGGGCGTTACCGCACCGAGGACGGCGCGGCATGTCCACCCGTTTTTGATGCCGCCCTTGGAACTGCGCTCCGGACCGGCCTGATCTCCGTCAACCCGATGGATAGGATCGTCCGCATTTCCCAGCCTGACGCCAAGTCATGGACGTCGACGATGACACCGAGGATCAGGAAGTTGACGATCATCAGGAAGGGGGGGGGACGAAGTTGAACTCGCCGCCTTAGTTGCAGGTTTCAAACCGCGCCGCTGTATCCGTTCGTCGCTCTGGCCGCCGCAACGGGCGCGCGCCGGAACGAGCTGCTGGCATTGCGGTGGAGCGATCTCCACGTCCCGAATAAGACGCTCTCGATCCGGCGTGCCAGGACCGGAGCGCGCCTACCAAGCGCAAGCGCAGCACGGCCGCCAGGGAGAGGTTCGCGAGCGCGCTGACGGCGCTTGCGGCGGGCTTTCTCAAGCCGTAAGAAGCCGCGGTCCCCGACATGTCCCCAAACCACGGACTGTTCGCATTGCGTTCAAGGGGACCAGCCGCTAAGCGGTTGAATCTATTGATCCGGAAGGGTGGCCGAGTGGTTTAAGGCACCGGTCTTGAAAACCGGCGTGCCCGCAAGGGTACCGTGGGTTCGAATCCCACCCCTTCCGCCAGTATATTGTTCGCCGCAGTTCGCAGTCGTTCGAATTCCACAGCAAAACCAGTGACTTACGCCGAAGGACTGTACTTTGCAGTTCGCCGGTGTTCATCCTAATCGGGTCGCTGACCGTGGTTTTTGCCCGTGGGTTCGGAGGACGGTTTTTTCCGGGGCGCAAATATTGCCAGCTACGGTTCGTAGCTACGGTCGAGGCCCTTAGTTACCTCACCGCCCGCCGATTTGGCCTGATCACCACTGCAGCTGTGGCGGAATCTCCGCGACCGCTTGACCTGAATCAAGCTCTCGGATGAAGACGGACGCTGTCTAGGCGCGCCACTTTCCGATGTATGAGCGTCGAGCCTTGAAGTTTCCTCGCGATCTCTTCAGCGCCGAAGGCATTGTCCAGCTTTTGATCCGGTTGGCGCTGCTGGCCCTGTTGATCGTCTGGACCTTCATCATCATCCGGCCCTTCGTGCCGATCCTGACCTGGAGTGCGGTGCTTGCGGTGGCGTTCTATCCGGCGTTCGGCTGGCTCGCCAAACGCCTCGGGGGACGCCCACGGATCGCCGCCGCCATTCTCACCCTGATCACGCTCGGCATCGTTCTCGGGCCCGCGGCGTGGCTCGGGCTGAGCGCGGTCGAAGGCGTCAGGGACCTTGCGGGCCAGATCGGCTCCGGCGATCTCGCGTTGCAGGCCGCCCCCGAGCAGATCAAGAGCTGGCCGCTGATCGGTCCCCAGCTCTTCGATCTCTGGAATCTGGCCTACACCAATATTCGCGCCGTATTGCGCGAGGTGGCGCCGTATCTGAAGCCGCTTGCAGGCGTGATGCTGTCGTTTGCCGGTAGCGCCGGCGTCGGCACGCTCCAGTTCCTGGTGTCGGTCTTCATCGCCGGCATTCTGTTTCCGTATGGGCCGCAGCTCGTTGCCGCGGTTCGTGGATTTTTGTCTCGCATCGTGCCCGAGCAGAGCGAGCACTTTATCGGATTGGCGGGCGCGACCATTCGGGCGGTGTCGCAAGGCGTGATCGGCGTGGCGATCATCCAGGCGCTGCTGGCCGGCATCGGGCTGAAGCTCGCGGGCGTTCCGAGCGCGGGTCTGCTCGCGATCGTCGTCCTGTTGCTCTCGATCGTGCAGATCGGCGCGGCCATCGTCTTCATTCCCGTGCTGGTCTGGATCTGGATGGACAAGGACGTGCCGACGGCGCTGCTCCTGACGGTCTTCTTCGGCGTCGTCGGTCTGCTCGACAACATCCTGAAGCCATTGGTGATGGGACGCGGGCTGACCACACCGACGCTGGTGATCCTGCTCGGGGTCATCGGCGGGACGCTTGCGCACGGAATCATCGGCCTCTTTATTGGGCCGATCATCCTGTCAGTCGCCTGGGAATTGGCCGCCGCGT
Source organism: Bradyrhizobium sp. MOS003 (assembly GCF_003020125.1). Classification (GTDB taxonomy): domain Bacteria; phylum Pseudomonadota; class Alphaproteobacteria; order Rhizobiales; family Xanthobacteraceae; genus Bradyrhizobium. The sequence continues at coordinate 228,662 of NZ_PYFW01000004.1, forward strand.
GGATCGGTCGCGACCAGGATGCGCCTGGCAGTCGGCCGGGATAGAAGAGAGAGCAGGTCGACCCTCATGCTGATGCAATTCTTCGTTGGCGCCGTGGTCAGCGCGATCAACATCGGCATCCACGCGCTGGTGACCGTCGTCGCCGTCTCGATTGCCCGCACGGCTGGTCTGCGTCCGACCGAGCGGCCGAGGCTGCACCTGATGGGTGTGATGGTCGCGACCGCTGCGGTACTGCAGATCGCGCACACGCTGGAGGTCCTAGTGTGGGCAGGGGCGTATGACATCGTTCAGGCCGCAGCCGCCGACAGCGGTCTGCTCTATTTCGCCTTCGTCAACTACACCACGCTCGGCTATGGCGATATCACGCCGGTGCGGGAATGGCGGCTCATCGGCCCGCTCACCGCGATGAACGGCGTTCTGTTGTTCGGTTGGTCGGCCGCAATCTTGTTCGAGGTCCTGCGCAAGACGCTCGATCACCTCGGAATGACCGAGGTGTCCCGGGGGAAATGATCCCGCGCAGGCAGGAGCACCAACGATGGAACGCATCAGGCCGGCCGGTCGAGTATTGCGAGATGGTGCCGATCCAGCATCACGATCTGGCGCTGGGTGTTACCGATGAAACCGATGACGCCGAGCTCGTGCAGCCGCGACAGGGCGCGAGAGACCGTTTCCAGCGTCAGGCCGAGATAATCGGCGATATCGCGCCGCGACATCGGCAGTGCCATGACGCCCGCGGCGGTCAATCGCTTGTCCATCTCGAGCAGGAACGCTGCGACCCGCTCCAGCGATGTCTTGCGGCCGAGCAGCAGCATATGATCTTCCGCGTGCTGGAGATTGTTCGTGGTCATGCTGAGCAGGTTCTTGGCGACCGCGGCGTCGCTTTCGGCTACAAGTTCAAGGCTCTGCCGCTTGACGAGACGGACCGTGGTGTCGACGATCGCCTCCGCCGTGAACCGGTGCTCGCTGCCGTTCTCCAGCCCGAAGATATCGCCGCGCAGGTGAAAGGCGCCGATCTGCCTGCGGCCATCGGATAGCAGCTTGTAGCTTCGCACCGCACCATACTTGACCTGATAGACGTATTCGGCAGGCTCTTTCTCGCCGTAGACTTCGGTGCCTTTCTTATAGGAGAATTCGCTCAGGCTGACGAGCGGGTTCGATTGGCTGGTCATGCCGAGGTCGCGGAGAGAATTTGGGCGCTGTGCGGAATCCGTAGTGGTGCGAACGAACATAGGCCAACTCCTCAGCTGAACGCCGAATTGGTCTGTCGAACAAAATCTCACAGCGGATGCGCTGCGCTATTTAACTCCCGCTGGGGTTGATTTACGACCAAAGCGGTATTCCATTCCATTGTCCTAAGGATCATTGTACCATTGGACACGTTGGGCGATCTTTGCGCGGACCAAGCCTTCGGGAGGCGTGTCGTTTGCAAGCGTCGTTTCGATTTTAGGATTACTTTACGGAGTATCGCTTCGGTCATTCGGCAGCCATCGTTGAACTCTGAGCGAGAGGTGAAGGGGTGCCGGGCCTTGTCCACGTGGTCGATGACGACGCATCGTTCCGGACGGCTATAGAGCGCCGGCTGAAGCTCGCCGGCTATGACGTAGCGACCTACGCATCGGCGCAGGATCTGCTGGACGGCCCGCCATGTAACGATCAGCCTGGATGCATTCTGCTCGACGTGCAGATACCCGGCCTGAGTGGTCCCGAGTTGCAGAGCCATCTGATCGCCTCGGGCTCGACACTGCCGATCATTTTTCTGACCGGGCATGCCGACACGGCGACCACGGTGCGGGCGATCAAGGCGGGTGCCGAGGATTTTCTGACCAAGCCGGTTTCGTCGGAGCTCTTGCTCGACGCAATCGAGCGCGCGCTCGCGCGGCAGCACGCGGCACGCGGGCAGCGCGGCAGGCTCGAGGCGTTCCGCACGAACATCGCCTCGCTGACACAGCGCGAGCGCCAGGTGTTCGATTTCATCGTGCGCGGCAAGATCAACAAGCAGATCGGCCACGAGCTCGGAACGACCGAACGCACCATCAAAGCGCACCGCCACCAGGTCATGGAGAAGATGCAGGTTGACTCGCTCGCGGAGCTTGTTTCGATCGCGGAGCGGCTTGGCATGCTCGATCCGAACGGCGATTAGCTGGCGTGCTGCAGCCGCGTGACTTGCGCGAGCCGCTCATTCATCGACATATTGCTCCAGCGTCCTGGCCGGTGCGCCCTTGTGGACGGCCGCGAACTCGGCCAGCGGCACCGATGTCGTCAATGCCAGCAGGTTGGAGTCGACGGTCTCCAGGACCAGCGTCTTGCCTGACTCCATCTGCTTGACGAGCGCTGCCGGCGCGACGTCGGCGGCAATACAGGCATTGGTCAGGCACCAGCTGTAGGGCAGGCGGACGGGACTGCCTTGGTCGACGGTCAGTTTGGCCGGCTGTTGCAGGTACATCCCGACGGGCACGAAGAGCTGCAGCCGCGCTGCAGCAGCGCCCTCTCGCTCGATCAGGTCGATGCGCACGGCCATTTGGCCGGTCGGAAACTTGCCTGATATCGACGTCCGGCACAGCATGGGCGCGCCGCCCGCCTTGAAGCAGAGTTTCTGCCAATTGCCATAGGCGATGTCCTTCGCCTCGCGCTGACCTCTAGTCGTAACTTCGGCAGGTTTATCGGCCTGCGCAGCGAGACAAGATGAAGCCAAGACCGTGGCGATGAGAGCGAATGGAAGGGCCGCGATACAGTTGCGGCGGGAGCTGGGCATGGTCGCATCTCCGTCACCGGGTTCTATCTTTGCGCGTCGATAAATTTCGCCACCAGTGGCGACCAGAGCGGGATCGCATCCGGCGAGCCGATGAAGAAATGCCCTTCGTTGCCGAACGGCGGCATCAGATGATACTCGGCCCGGCCGCCAGCGGCCGTGAATGCCGCATGCATGCGCTTCGACAGCTCGGGGCCGAAGAACGTATCGTTCTCGATGTAGATCCACAGCATCGGCACGCGCGCGGTCCGGCCAAAATCGGCGGTGGCCTCGACCAGTCGGTCGGGTGCGCAGTTGTTGTTCGGCTTGCCGCCAACCCGCCCGCCGCGACCGGCGGCGAACGTGATGATGGCTTTCACCAGCGGCGGATTCACGCTCGCCAATGCGATCGAGGCCCAGCCGCCGGCGGACTGCCCCACCACGATCACGTCCTTCGGGATGATGCGTCTCTCGGCCGCCATGTAGTCGATGATCCAGAGATCAACCTGCGCGACGGCAAGACCCGCATCGTGGAAATTGGGATTGGTGCACTTGCCGACCTTCGAAAAGAACGGCCCGTAGACACCACGCTCGGGAATGTCGATCGCTGCCGCGCCATAGCCGCTGCCGACTGGTGCGACCACCAGATAGCCGCGTCTGGCGAACCACTTTGCGGCATCGCGGAATTCCACCAGCGGGAAGAAGCTGCGGTCAGTCGGATTGAGTGATACGCCATGGTTCATGATCACCAGCGGGAAGGGGCCATCGCCGACGGGGCGGACCAGGTAAGCAAACATCGGCAGCGGCAACGGGAGCGCCCAGATCTCCTCCTGGATGCGGACATCATCCTCGGCGCGTGCAGGCGTCTCGAACGCGGCGAGAAGCAGCAGAGCTGTCGCGAGGATCATTGCGAGGATCCAACGCATCGCATTTTCCTTCAGCCTGAGGACGTCGCAGCGACGACGATCGGTCCGAGCACCGTCAACACGACGTTGCCGACTGCGTAGGGCACGGCGACACCCAACACCGGGGTCTTGCTCTCGGCGACGTCGCAGGCACCGGTGACGGCGGCATCCACGGTCATGGCGCCGGCCAGCGCACCGCAGGTCACGACCGGATTCATGCGCAGCAGATAGTAGGCGACCAGCGTTCCCACCGTTAGCGGGACCAGTGTGACCACGACACCCATACCGACCAGCAGCAGGCCATGGGCCTGGATCGCCGACCACGCAGCGAGCCCGTTGCCGAGCCCGACGGCCGCGATGAAACCGCCGAGCCCGAGATCGCTCAGCGTCTGCTGTGCCGCGGGCGGCAGTGCGCCCATGGCGGGATTGCGGGAGCGCAGCCAGCCACAGACGAGGCCCGCGATCAGCGCACCGCCGCCTCCGCCTAGCGTCAGCGCGACCGTACCGACCTTGAAGCTGACGAGGCCGGCCAGAAGACCTGCGGCGACGCCGATAGCGAGGAACGCGATGTCGGTCCGGTCGCTGGTGTTCAGGGCGTGACCGACTTGCTTGGTCGCGCGCGCGATATTGCCGGTGCTGCCGACCAGCGTCATGACATCGCCGACATAGACGCGCGTATCGGGGCCGAGCGGGACCTCCCGGCTCATCCGCGTGAGGGAACGCAGGAAGACGCCGCGCGCGGCATCGCCGACGATTTCGGCGACATCCCTGATCGAGCGCCCGTGCAGCCTGCGGTTCTCCACGAGCACCTCGATCACGTTGCCGGGGAGGCTGCGCAACAGCTCGTCAGAGTCGACCTCCGGGCCGATGACGGGCTCGGCGTCGACAATCGCCGCGGTCGGGCCGGTCAGGACGACATCGTCGCCGGCTTCGAGGATGGAATCGCGGTTCGGCGGAATGTCGGCGCCATTGCGGACGATACGCTCGATGACTGTGCGGCCGCCGATCTCCGCCTCGATGACCTCGACCGTGCAACCCGCGGCCGCGGAGACGCGATAGGCACGCGCCTGGAACTTGCGATAGGACAGGTTGTCCGCCTTCGCCGGCGTGCCGCCGGCCAGCTCGGCCTCCAGCTTCGCTGCTTCCACCTTCAGATCGATCCCCATCAGCCGCGGCGCGACGAACGGTACGAACAGCAGGGTCAGGATGTAGCCGAGCACATAGGTCACGGCATAGCCGGCAGCGATATTGGCTTCCTGCTGCTTCAACAGTTCGGCAGGGAGTCCCAGCTGTGCCAATGCGCCCGATGCGGTACCGATCACGGAGGACTGTGTCAGCGCGCCGGCGGTAAGGCCGGCGGCCGTCCCGGTATCAAGCTCGAACACATGAGCAAAGATGAGCACGAGCACGAGGCCCGTGCTGCCGATCACCAGCGCCAGGACCACCTGCGCCAGGGTTCGGATGCTCAGGGACGCAAAGAACTCGGGCCCTGAGCGGTAGCCGATCGTGAAGACGAAGAGGCTGAACAGGATCGCACGGAGAATCGGCGGGAAGGCGAAGCTGCCGAGCTGCCCGATCAGGACCGAGACGATCAGGATGCAGGCCGTGGTGCCGATCGAGAAGCCGCCGATCTTGATGCGGCCGAGGACAGTGCCAATCGCAATCGCGAGCAGCAGGAAGATCTCCGGTGCGGTGGTGATGATCGACCTGACGGTGCCCATGATCTCATGTCCCCGGCGCGCTGCCGCGATTTGATTGGCGGCGAGGGGTGATTGCTTGATCCAGATCAAGCCTTGCTACGGACAGGTTGGCGCCTATGACGTGATGGACATCCTGCGACAGCCGGCAGTGCCGTCATGAGCAGCCTTGACGTCGCTGCCGGCGCGGTCCGTCGCGACGAAGCGGTCGAGACCGTGCTGCTGCTTGCCTTTGCGGGGGGATATATCGATGCCTACACCTGGATCATCCACGGTGTGATGGCCAATGCCCAGACCGCCAATTTGATCTTCCTCTGGGTCTATGCAACGGCCGGCGACTGGACCAGGGCGCTTCACTTTGTGCCGTCTCTGCTGGCCTTTTCCTTCGGGATCGTGATTGCAGCGTGGCTGCGGCGCGCGACGGGCGAGCGGGCCTGCACGATCAGCACCCTGATCGAGATCCTGCTGCTGATCGCGATCGGGATCCTGCACAACCGCCTGCCGGATCTCGCCGGCACGCTCGGTATTTCCTGCGTTGCCGCCATGCAGACCGCGATCTTCACCAAGGTCGAGGGGGGCGTCTGCAACACCGTGATGGCGACCGGCAATTTGCGTCAGGCGATCGAGAGCTTCTTCTTAGTCGTGTCCGGAAGAGCGCCGTCGGGAACGTTGCGCCGGTCGGGCGTCTTCGCCGCTCTCTGTGCGGTGTTTGGCCTTGGCGCCGCGGTCGGCGCCTTCGCTACCAAGAATATTCCCGATCTCGCGCTCGGAATTCCCGTGGTTGCACTTGTGATCGTGCTCTTGCGCTGCGAAGTTGCCCGTCAGGAGGGAGGGTCATGAACCCTCCGTCCGAACAGAGCTGGACGCGGTTCTTTCCACCAGTCGGCTGGCTCTCAGCCTATCGGCGCGAATGGCTGGCATCCGACGCGGTGGCCGGCATCACGCTCGCGGCCTATGCCATTCCGGTCTCGCTGGCCTATGCGGCGCTCGCCGGTCTGCCGCCGCAGGTCGGCGTGTACGGCTACATGCTGGGCGGGATCGGTTATGCATTGCTCGGCGCGTCCCGGCAACTCGCGATCGGTCCCACCTCGGCGATCTCGCTGATGATTGCCGCGACCGTCGGCGCGCTCGCCGGCGGCGATGCCGATCGCTATGCGCAGATCGCCAGCCTTGCGGCCCTCGCGGTTGCGGTGCTGTGCCTCATCGCCTGGCTGTTCAAGCTCAGCGTGCTCGTGCGGCTCGTCAGCGACAGCATCCTGGTCGGGTTCAAGGCCGGCGCGGGCCTCACCATCATCATGAGCCAGTTGCCGAGCCTGCTCGGGGTTGCCGGCGGCGGTCACAATTTCTTCGAGCGTGCGATCAAGCTGCTCGGGCAACTCGGAGACACGACGCCGTTGGTCTTGACGATCGGCGCGGCTGCGCTGCTGCTGCTCCTGATCGGGGAACGGTGGCTGCCGGGCAAGCCGGTCGGCATTGCAACCGTGGCGCTCGCCATCGCGGTGGCAACGATCCTCGGGCTTCCGGCGATGGGTGTTCCCGTTACCGGGAAGATACCGGAGGGGTTGCCGGCGCTGGGCCTCCCGACCTTCGGTCTCCTGGAGTTCGACGAGCTGTTTCCGCTCGCGGCCGGTTGCGTGCTGCTGGCCTATATCGAAGGCGTTTCCGCGGCCCGCAGCTTTGCTGCAAAGCATGGCTATCCGCTTGATGTGCGCCAGGAGTTCCTGGGATTGGGCGCCGCAAATTTGGCCGCCGCTTTGGGCCATGGCTACCCCGTCGCCGGTGGCCTGTCGCAATCAGCGGTCAACGACAGCGCCGGCGCACGGACACCGCTGGCCCTGGTAATCTGCTCCGCAGCGCTTGGGCTGTCTCTGCTGTTCTTTACGGGACTGTTGACCAATCTGCCCAAGGCCGTGCTCGCCGCCATCGTCTTTGCCGCAGTCTACAGGCTGGTCGATATCCGGGCGCTGGTGCGGATGTGGCAGGTCAGCCGGATCGATTTCTACGCCGCGGCGATCGCGCTTGTGTCCGTACTGCTGCTCGGCATCCTCCAGGGCGTTCTGCTGGCCTCGATCGCCTCGATCTTCCTGCTGCTGGCGCGGGCCTCGAAGCCGAACGTGGCATTCCTTGGTCGTCTGCCGGGGACCGGCCGCTATTCCGACAGCGCGCGGCATAAGGACGTCGAGCCGCTCCCCGGTGTCATTGCATTCCGTCCCGAAGCCTCGCTGCTCTATATCAACGCCGAGACGATTCTCGAAACGGTGCTGGCTTCGCTCCGGACATCGGCGGATGTCCGTCTCGTTGCCTGCGATCTGTCGGCGTCGCCTTATATCGATCTTGCCGGCGCTCGCATGCTGCATGATCTCCATGACGAGCTCGCTTTGCGCCGGATCACGCTCTTCATCGTCGGCGCGCATGCGCAGTTGCGCGATCTGCTGCGAGCGGAGGGATTGGCGGAGAAGACCGATAGCGGCCAGTGGCTGCGGTCACTCGATAGCGTGCTTGGGGAACATCATTCCGACCCGACGAACCGAACAGCGTCGGCCTGATCAGAATGCACCCGACCGTTGATTTGGATCAATGGAGCGCCCGGTACCCCACCCACGATCCGCCAATCAGCCATGCCCGTCGGCGGACAGGGATCGGGAGAGACACATGTCCAAGGATACAAAGCCCGCTCAGAAGCGCATCGATCAGTTCTTTTCCGGGCCCGGTGGGCGAGCAGATGACTGGCGCGACCTGGTGGAGGCCGCAAAGCTGTGGGACCGGGGTGGAGACCGCGCGAAATACGACGCTGCGTTGACCGATTTGTCGATTACGGAGGAGTATCACGGCTATCCCGGTCTGCAATTGATGGCGGCCCTGCGCGAGGCGGCGTCGGCCGGCGATGCGGCAGGGTCGCTGGCCCTCGCCACGCGGATTGCGCATGCACTGACCACGCGATCGTTCCGCCAGCACGCCGGAGACTCGAACGTGAACGATGAAGGCAATGGTGAGGCGCCCGATCTGGTGCCTCAAATGTTCGGACAACACACCGCGCGTCGTCCCTATTTCGAGACTCTGATCGTCACGGGCCTCTCCGGCGGGAGCTGGCCGGCGCTCGCCGGCGAATGGCGCAAGCTGCGACGGCCGGTCGATCAGTTCATCTACGAACCGGTGATCGTCGGCAGCCTCGAGGACGCCTTCTGCGCCACCATCCTCAATCCCAATCTCGGCGCCGTCGTGATCAACGAAGGTTTTGTGTTGCGTTCGCGCCATGACGCACCCGTGCTGCGTACGATGACGTCGTCGGCCGGCTTGAATGACGAATCCGACGCCTCTGCGCTGCGGCTCGCCCATATCATCAAGAAAGTTCGCCCGGAGCTCGACCTCTATTTGATGTCCAATCGCAATGTGGAGGAGATGGCCGGCAATCCCGAGGCCAATGTCGCTCGCCGCATCTTCTACTCGGTCGAGGACCTGCTGGAGCTGCATCTGTCGATCCTCGAAGGCGTACAGGATCGCTACGACACGCCGTTCTTCGACAATCTCAAGAAATATGCCCAGCGTCCGATCGGGACGTTCCACGCGCTGCCGATCGCCCGCGGCAAGTCCGTCTTCAAGTCGGACTGGATCCGCGACATGGGCGAATTCTACGGCCTGAACCTGTTCCTGGCCGAGAGCAGCGCCACCACCGGCGGGCTCGACAGCCTGCTGGAGCCGACGGGGAACATCAAGAAGGCGCAGGACAAGGCGGCGAGGGCGCTCGGTGCCGATCGTGTCTTCTTCGTCACCAACGGCACTTCGACCTCGAACAAGATGGCGGTGCAGGCGCTGCTCGCGCCCGGCGACATCGCGATCGTCGATCGCAACTGCCACAAATCGCATCATTACGGCATGGTGCTCGCCGGCGCCCAGCCGCTCTATGTCGAAGCTTTTCCGATGACGGAATATTCGATGTATGGCGCGGTGCCGCTGAAGACGATCAAGCAGGCGCTGCTTGGCGCCAAGGCCGACGGCCGGCTCGACCGCGTCAAAATGGTCGATCTCACCAACTGCACCTTTGACGGCCACATCTACAACACCCGCCGGGTCATGGAGGAATGCCTCGCGATCAAGCCGGACCTGATCTTCCTTTGGGACGAGGCCTGGTTCGGCTTCGCACGCTTCTCGCCGTTCCTGCGGCGACGCACCGCGATGGGCGCCGCCAACGAGATCGAGGCCTGGATGCATGATCCCAAGTCGGTCGCAGCCTACGAGAAGCAGCAGGCCGAGCTGGGCAAGAACCCGACCGACGAATTGCTCCTCAAGACCCGGCTGATCCCCGATCCGCGCCAGATCCGTCTGAGGGTCTATCAGACCAACTCGACCCACAAATCGATGTCGGCGATCCGGCAGGGCTCCATGCTGTCGGTCAAGGACGTCGACTTTCACACGGTCGAGCAGCAGTTCAAGGAGGCCGTGTTCACGCATGCCTCCACCAGCCCGAACCAGCAGCTCATCGCCAGTCTCGATGTCTCACGACGCCAGATGGAGCTGGAAGGCTATGGGCTCGTTGCCAACGCCATGGAAATTGCGCTCGCAATCCGCCACGCGGTCAACTCCAATCCGTTGATCTCGAAATATTTCCACGTCCTCGGCGCCGATGCCATGGTGCCGGCGCAATATCGCCAGAGCGGCTTCACCGATTATCTCGCGGCCGGCGTGAACTGGGCCAATACGCTCAAGAGCCTCGACGAGGACGAGTTCTGCCTCGATCCGAGCCGGATGACGCTGGTCTGCGGCACGGCCGGCTTCGACGGCACCCAATTCAAGGGGATCCTGGCCAACGACTACAACATCCAGGTCAACAAGACCTCGCGCAATTCAGTCCTGCTCCAGTCCAACATCAACAACACCCGCAGCGACGTTGCCCATCTGATCCGCGTGCTGGCCGAGATCGCGGGAGAAGTCGATCGCGGGCTGTCGCAGGGCGGCGCCAACGCGAAGAAGACCTTTGAAGCACGGGTGACGAGCTTGATGAAGGACGTCCCCGACCTGCCGAACTTCTCGCATTTCCACCCGAGCTTCCGCGGCGATGCCGGCGCCAAGACCAACGAGGGCGACATCCGCACCGGCTTCTACGCGGCCTATGACGTGGCGGGTTGCGAGCACATCCGTCTTGGCGATCCCGAGATCGACCGGCGGCTGAAGGCCGGGCCTGAGCTCGTCTCCGCCAATTTCGTGATCCCGTATCCGCCTGGCTTCCCGATCATGGTGCCGGGCCAGGTCATCACTCAGGAAACCATCGACTTCATGCGCAAGCTCGATGTGAAGGAGATCCACGGATACGACGCCAAGGAAGGGCTGAAGCTCGTGCGAGCTGAAGCCCTGGCGAAGCTCGGACGGCCCAAGCCCGGTGCTCAACCGAAGCTCAAGGCCGCGTCATAAGGCGAAAGAGGGGACGAACATGCAGGGCTTTTTCACGTTCCTGCAGCAGAACCCGTATCTGCTGCTGTTCTTCGTCGTCGGCCTCGCCGTCTATATCGGCCGGGCCAGCATCAAGGGGTATGGCCTCGGTATGGTCGCCGGCGCCATCGTGGTCGGTGCGGGCCTGTCGGTATGGGCATCGACCTATGGTGTGAAGCTCGAGCTGAACAATTTCGCCAAGAGCCTGTTCTACTATCTCTTCATGTACGGCGTGGGCCTGCGTGTCGGTCCGTCCTTCATCAACAGCCTGAAGGGCGATGGTCTGAAGTTCTGCATCCTGGCGCTGGTGTCGAGCGTGCTCGGCCTTGCGCTGGTCGTGCTCGGCGCGAAGCTATTCGATCTGCCGGTCGGCGCTGCCGGCGGAATGCTGGCCGGCTCGCAGACCATGTCGGCGGCGATCGGGTCGGCCGAGCAGGCGATCACGTCGGGCGTCGTCAAGCTGCCGGAAGGCATGAAGCCCGAGCAGGCCTCGGGCATGATCGCGCTGTCCTATGGCATCACCTACATCTGGGGCACCGTCGGCATCATCCTGATCTGCAAATATCTACCCCGCTGGTGGGGCGTCGATGCCAAGGCCGCCGCCCGAGCGTACGAGCAGGAGTTCGGCGTGAAGGACCTCGAGGGCGGTGGCCTGACTGGCTATCGCCAGTTCGGCCTGCGTGCCTACCGGCTGGAGAACCCCGCACAGATCGGGACGACCATCGGCAAGTTCCGCGCGATGAATCCGGAATACCGCATCGTCAATGTCGGACGTAACGGTGAGCCGCAAGGCGCCGATCCCGACCTCGTGCTGCAAAGAGGCGACATCGTTGCGCTCGGCGGCTCCACCGAGCATCTCACCGACAAGATGGGCCTGATCGGCCCCGAAGTCGCGGACCACAAGACGCTTGGCATTCCCATGGACCAGGCCGATATCCTCGTCACCAACAAGGAGATCGTGGGGCGCACCTTCGAATCCTTCCGCGATACCGCGATTGCCGGCCAGTTGCAGGTGACCAAGGTCGAACGCGGCGGCGTGCAGATCCCGGCCGGTCTCAAGACCAAGCTGGAGCGGATGGACATCGTCTCCGTGGTCGGCCTCAAAGGAGCTGTCAACGAGCTAGGCGAGATGTGGGGCCGCATTGCGCGGACCAACACGTCGACCGACCTGCTGACGCTCGCTGTCGGCATGATCCTCGGCTTCCTGATCGGCATGGTTGACTTCCCGGCGTTCGGCGCCAGGGTCGGCCTCGGTAACGCCGGCGGTCTGTTGCTGTCGGGCGTGATCGTATCCTCGATCGTGTCGCGTCTGCGGTTCTTCGGCAATACGCCGAATGCCGCCCGCAACGTGCTCGAGGATCTCGGCCTCGTCGTCTTCGTCGCCATCGTCGGCGTCAATGCCGGCGCCGGACTGCTGTCGCAGCTCACCGGGGCCATTGCGCTGAAGATCTTCATCGTCGGCTTCATCGCCTGCACGATCCCGCCGTTCATCGTCTGGGCGATCGGCTTCCACGTCTTCAAGATCAACCCGGCCGTGCTGATGGGCGGCGTTGCCGGTGCGCGGTCGCATTCCGGCCCGTGCCGCGAGGCCGCGGTCGAAATCCAGAGCTCCGTGCCCTGGATCGGATTCCCGGTCGGTTATGCCGTCTCGGGCATCCTGCTCACGATCTTCGGCTACTTCGCCATGCTGCTGGCACAATAAACAGAGGGGACAACGCCATGAGAAGATTGACCATCGGAGCGGCCCTGGCGGCTTCGCTCGTAGCCGTGACCGGCTTCAGTACGTCCTCGCGCGCCGACACCGGCCAGGTGGCCGTCGTCTTCACCAAAGGTGGATTCATCGTCGGTGTCGGCGGCGGGGAGGGTGTTCTGCTCTACCGCGGCCACAAATATCCCTTCACGGTATCAGGCATGAGCGTCGGCTTTACGATTGGCGCCTCGACGACCAAGCTGGTCGGCCGCGCTCTCAATTTGAAGGGGCCGCAGTCGATCGAAGGATCATACGCAGCCGGCGGGGCGGGTGGTGCCGTTGCTGCGGGTGCCGGCGCCGTCCAGTTGCAGAACGGCAACGGCGTCATTCTTCAGCTCAGCGGCCCGAAGGTCGGCGCGGAAGTGTCGGCCGCGGTCGGTGGCGTGACGATCCGCCTGAAGTGAACGCTGGGATCATCAGGCCCGCGCTCACGGCGGGCCTGATGAGACCTAATATCGCTCCTCGACGAACTTCATCCTGCGCAGGCTGGCCTGATCGTCGTAGCGTCCCTTGCTGGAGCGCTTCGGCAGTTTGACCTTGGCCCGCGCGATCGTCTTGTAGGGAATGGTCTTGAGGATGTGCGCGATGACATTGAGTCGCGCGCGCCGCTTGTCGTCGGAACGGATCAGCCGCCATGGCGCATGCTTGGTATCAGTCGCCTCGAACATCATGTCGCGGGCGCGCGAGTAGTCGTACCAGCGCCCGAAGGACTCGGTGTCCATCGGGCTGAGCTTCCATTGCCGCAGCGGATCCTCGATCCGCGCCCTGAAGCGGAGTTCCTGTTCCTCCATCCCAACCTCGAGCCATAGCTTGATCAGGATGATGCCTGCGTCGACGGCGAATTTCTCGACCAGCGGGCACAATTCCAGGAAGCGCTCGTGGTCGGCCGGCGAGCAGAAGCCCATGACATATTCGACGCCGGCGCGGTTGTACCAGCTGCGGTCGAAGATCACGATTTCGCCGCCGGCCGGGAATTGCTCGATATAGCGTTGCAGGAACAGCTGGGATTTCTGCCGGTCCGATGGTGCGGGCAGGGCGCAGACGCGGAAGACCCGCGGGCTGACTTTTTCGGTCAACGCCTTGATGGTGCCGCCTTTGCCGGCGGCATCGCGCCCCTCGAAGATGATGATCACCTTGAGCTTCTGGGCCTTGACCCACTCCTGGAGGTGGCACAACTCGACCTGGAGCTTCTGGAGCTCCTTCTCGTAGTCCTTTCGCTTCATCGTCTCTGCAGACGCGTTCTTGGCCATGCTCGTCCATTCACCGTTGCGTCGATCGGGCAATCACTCGTCCCACGAGATGGTTACGCCGATGTCGCCGGGCACGCCGCCGGGGAAATCGATCACCTGATAGGCGATGCGGTAGCCCCGTGGTTTCAGGTAGTCGGCCCAGAGCTGGAAGATTTCCTTCGGGATTCCGGTCAGCGTGGCATCCCAGCCCTTTTCCATCTGGTTGATGGCGCGCCCCTTATCGGTGCAGAGTGAATTGGGAAAGCGATAGACCATGACCTCGGTGAGGCCGTTTCGCACGGCACGCTGGATGATGGTCGCGGCGAGCTTGACCTTCTCCTCCTCACTCTTGCCGGAGGGCTTGCTCAGGCGCTCGATCAGCGCGCGCTTCTCGGCATCGGCGGCTGCGGCCAGGCGCACGTACTCATCGGCCTTTTCGGCGTCCTTGATCGCTGATTCTTTGCGGAGCTGGATGGCGCTGGGGATCAGATCATCAATGCCGGGCATGGCTGAAGCCTCCCATTCCTGGATTGCGCGTTTCCCGAAGTCTAGGCGGTGCAGGGGCCATTCCCTTGATCCAAATCAAGCAAAGCCGCGATCCGCCTGACCACACTCGCGCAGCAACGCAGCACCGGCTGCGCCCGCGATGGGGAGAGATGCTTGAGCGAACAGCTTCATCCAATGGCGCCGCATCATCTGCCGTTCTATCTGGCGCCGGGGAGCGGGATCGACACGCTGACGGTGGTGATGGGGATCTTCCTCATCGGCACCGTGCTCTGGGTCGGTACGCTGTACTGGAAGCTGCACAGTTTGCCCGAGCGCATGGCGCACAAATCGCAGAAGCTTCAATTCGAGTTCGTCGCCGTGCTCGGCCTGATCTCGCTTTTCACGCACATGCACATTTTTTGGATCGCAGGCCTGCTGCTGGCCATGATCGACATTCCCGACTTCGGCGGCCCGCTGCGCAGCATCGCCGATTCCGTCGAGAAGATCGCTGATGCGACGCCCGAAGACGGCGACGCGGCTGCGGCGACCAGCTCGCTGGCCACGGGCGGTGACGCGCCGCCGCCACCAGACAAGCCGGGGCCCGCCAAGGAGAAGGAGCACAGCCATGTTTGAGCTGATGTTCTGCTCGCTGCTGACGATCCTGCCGGACTATCTCTACCGCCGCTACGTCCAGGGCAAGCGCTTTGGCAAGGAGATCACCTTCTTCTCGATCTGGTACGAGCTGCGCTGGGGCATTACCGGCTGCCTGATGCTGACGGTCTCCCTGATCACCATGATCTTCTATTTCCATCCAGCGACGTCGAACGCGACGCTCTATTTCCGTACCGTGCCGATCCTGCCCGAGGGCTCCGGCCGCGTAGCAGAAGTCAAGGTCGGATTCAGCGCGCCGGTGAAGAAGGGCGACGTCCTGTTCACGCTCGACGCCTCGAAGCAGCAGGCTGCGGTCGAGACCGCCAGGCGCAAGATTACAGAGGTCGACGCCGCCGTGCAGACGGCCCAGGCCGAATTGGTCAAGGCCGAGGCGCAGATTGGCGAAGCGAAAGCGAACTACCAGCAGGCCAAGGACGAGCTCGACGTCAAGATCGATCTGCAGCGCCGCAATCCCGGCATCGTGCCGCAGCGCGACATCGAGAAGTTGCAGGTGCTGGTCGGTCAGCGTCAGTCCGGGATCGATGCGGCGACCGCCGCGCGGCAGTCGGCGGCGTTACAGGTCTCGACCTCTCTTCCGGCGCAGAAGGCGAGTGCCGAGGCGGTGCTTGATCAAGCTCAGGTCGATCTCGACAAGACACAGGTTCGCGCCGGCATTGACGGGCGCGTCGAGCAGTTCCTTGTCCGTCCCGGGGACGTCGTCAACCAGCTGATGCGGCCGGCGGGCATCCTGATTCCGACGGAGGCTGGCCGATCCGTCCTTCAGGCTGGCTTCGGTCAGATCGAGGCGCAGGTGATGAAGACCGGGATGGTGGCGGAGGCGACCTGCATCTCGAAGCCGTGGGTTATCATTCCGATGGTGATCACGACGGTGCAGGACTACATCGCGGCCGGCCAATTTCGTTCCGGCGAGCAGCTGCTCGAGGCGCAGAACGCGGTGCGGCCCGGCACCATTCTGGTGTTCCTGGAGCCGCTCTACAAGGGGGGCCTCGATGGCGTGACGCCGGGGTCAAGCTGTATTGTCAACGCCTATACCAGCAATCACGAAGAGATCGCTGCCAAGGACACGCCGACCAGCCGAAAGGTCGCGCTGCACGTCGTCGACGGCGTCGGTCTGGTCCACGCGCTGCTACTACGCATCCAGGCGCTGCTGCTGCCCATCCAGACGCTGGTGCTGAGCGGTCATTAAAGGCCCCTAATGGCGTCCTCAGGGCTGTCACAATGGCGCGGCCCCCGCTAGAATTGCGCCTCGAAGCGGCCGAAGAGAGCCGTCGGGGGACGAGGATGAGCGGGCGCATGTTCATTGCGTCGGTGAAGCCGTTGCCGGTTGCGGCCGCGTGGCTGGGCCTTGGCCTTTTGCTCGCCGCCTGCATCCTTTCCAGCCCCGCTGATGCGGTCGAGCGTGACCCGCGCGGCGAACTCAAGCGCGTGCTGATGCTGCATTCCTTCGGCCGCGAATTCCGGCCCTGGAGCGAATATGCGCGGAGCATCAAGGCCGGGCTCGAGCGCCAATCGCCCTGGCCGCTGGATATCCAGGAGCACACCTTGCTCTCCGCACGCTTCAACAATCCGGGCCCGGAAGCGCCCTTCGTGGACTACCTGCACTTGCTCTACCAGGGCGCGCCGCCTGACGTCGTGCTGAGTATCGGCGCGCCGGCCGCGCGGTTCGTGCAGCGATACCGCGCAAAGCTCTTCCCCGAAACGCCCATGGTATTGACAGTGGTCGAGCAGCGGCTGGTGAAGCGGGACGATCTCACTGACAACGACGTCGTCGTCGCGGTCCGCAATGATTTCACGGCCGCGTTCAGCAATATTCTGCGGGTGAGGCCGGACACAAAGACCGTCGGCATGGTGATCGGCGCCTCGCCGCTTGAGAAATTCTGGATCGACGAGGTGAAACGGGAGCTGAAGCCGCTAAACGATCGCGTCGAGCTCGTCTGGTATTCGGACGTGCCGTTCGAGGAGATCCTCAAGCGCGCCGCGAACCTTCCGTCCGATACGGTGCTGTTCTGGGGCCTGATGTCAGTTGATGCCGCCGGCATCGTTTACGAAGGCGACCTTGCGCTGCGCAGGCTGCGCGCGGTCGCCAGCGCCCCGATCTTTTCCTATCAGGAGGCCTTCTTCGGTGACGGCACCGTCGGCGGCCCGATGCAATTGACCGGAGAGACCAGCGGGAGGACCGTCGATGCCGTCACGCGCATCCTGGGTGGCGAAAAGCCTGCCAGCATCAAATACGAAACGATCGAGTTCGGACCGCCGCGATACGATTGGCGCGAATTGCAGCGCTGGGGCATCAGCGAAAGCAGTCTGCCTGCCGACAGTGAAGTCGTCTTTCGGACGCCGATGATGTGGGAGGTCTACCACCGGGAGATATTGCTAATCGCCGCGATCATTCTGGTGCAGGCGGGCCTGATCAGCGGCTTGCTCCATGAGCGTCAACGCCGACGGGTCGCCGAAGTCGAATCGCGCCAGCGTCTGGCCGAGCTCGCTCACGCCAACCGCTATTCGGCCGTCGGCGAACTGACGACCTCGATCGCGCATGAGCTCAATCAGCCGCTGGGCTCGATCCTGACAAACACCGAGACGGCCGAGCTCATGCTCAGTGGCGCTTCGCCCGACATCGACGAGATCCGTCTGATCCTGGCGGACATCCGGCGTGACGACCAGCGGGCGAGCGAGGTGATCCGCCGGCTGCGCAGTGTCCTGAGGAAGTCGCCGTTCGAGATCAAGGACATCGAACTCAACAACACGGTACGGGAAGCGATCGACCTCGTGGCCGCGGTCGCCCACGGGCGGCGTACTATCTTGATCTATCTGCCCATCCTGAGCGATCTTCGCGTCAAGGGCGATCCCGTACAGCTCCAGCAGGTCGTGCTCAACGTGATCATCAACGCGATGGATGCGGTTTCCGATGCCGACAGGCAGAGGCGCGAGGTGAGCGTATCGACATCGCGCGTGGGCAATCATGCCGAGATCAGGATCGCCGATACCGGTTCCGGGATTGCGGCTGGCGACCTTGCCAACGTCTTCAAGCCGTTTTTCACGACCAAGCCGCAGGGTATGGGGATGGGACTTGCCATCGTCAGGACCATTGTCGAGGCCCATCACGGAACGATTGTTGCCGAGAACCAGCCGTCGGGCGGCGCGCTTTTCACGATCAGGTATCCGATCATCGGTTAGCGGCCGACATCACTTCCGATTCTGCACTCTCGCGCCGCAACAATCGGGCGAAGCTGCCGTTCCTTGATCTCGATCAACAAACCCGCTCGTACCCGCCGGATTCTCGCCGACGCAAAGTCCGATGGAGGGTGTGATGTTTCGCTGCGGCAAGACGACCCTGATGGCGCTCGCGCTGATGTTGGCGCTTCCCGTCGCGGCGACGGCGCAGACCGCCGCGCCGGCGAGCCCGGGCTCGCAGACGCAGTCCGCAACTGCACCGGCTGCCGAACTCTTGAAGCCGGCGCAGCTCGAAGCGCTGGTCGCGCCGATCGCGCTCTATCCCGACGAACTGCTGGCCAATGTCTTGGCGGCCTCGACCTATCCGCTCGAGGTGGTTCAGGCTGACCGCTTTCTGAAGGAGCGCAAGACCCTGAAGGGCGATGCGCTCAAGACCGAGGTCGACAAGCAGGGCTGGGACGACAGCGTCAAGGCGCTAGCCAGTACAGCCGATGTCCTGACCATGATGAGCGACAAGCTCGAATGGACCCAGAAACTCGGTGATGCCTTTCTGGCCCAGCAGCCCGACGTGATGGATGCGATCCAGCGTCTGCGCAGCAAGGCTTATGACAACAAGAAGCTCGTCACCACCAAGCAGCAGAAGGTCAGCGTGCAGAGCCAGGAAGGCAAGCAGGCCATCGTGATTCAGCAGGCCGACCCTTCGACGATGTACGTGCCCTATTACGATCCCGCCACCGTCTACGGCACGTGGCCTTATGCGGAATACCCGCCGTATTATTGGGGCTATCCCTCCTATATCGGCGCGGGCGTGGTCGCAGCCGGTATCGCCTTCGGCACGGCCTGGGCGATCGGACGCTGGGGCAACTACTGGGGCGGCGGCTGCAACTGGGGCAATCGCAACGTCTACGTCAATCATCGCACCAACAACATCAACACCGGATGGCAGCACAATCCGGCGCATCGCCAGGGCGTGCGCTACAACAACACCAACGTCCAGCAGCGCTTCGGCAACAACAACGTCCGCGCGGGGGCCTCGGACCGCATGGATTTCCGCGGGCGTGACGGCAACCAGGTGCTGCGTCCCAATCAGGGCGGCCCGGGAGATCGAGCCGGAGACCGGGCTGGCGATCGCGCAGGTGATCGTGGCGGGCCTGGCGATCGCGCCGGCAATCGCGGAGATCGTCCGGGTGCAGGCGATCGTCCCAGCGCAGGAACGCGCGATCGACCGGGCGGTGGCGATCGTGCTGGTGCCAGCGATCGCGCCAAGGGCAGCGGTGATCGGGCCAAGGGCGGTGGCGACCGGGCCAAGGCGGCGAACCGGGCCGGCGGAGGCGCAGGCAACCGCGGTGGTGGCGGCAGTCGCGGCGGCGCGATGAACGTGTCCTCCGGCCGGGCGGCGGCCGCGGCATCCGCCCGCGGACGATCGAGCATGGCAAGCATGCCGCGGGGGGGTGGTGGTGGGCCGAGTTTCGCCGGGCGCGGCGGCGGTGGCGGAATGGCTGCGCGTGGCGGTGGTGGTGGCGGCTTCCGTGGTGGTGGCGGGGGCGGTGGCCGGCGCTCCGATATCGCGCTGAAGCACGACATTGTCCTGCTCGGCCATCTCGCCGGTGGTCTCGGCTACTACCGTTTCAGCTACATCGGGAGCGAGAAAGCCTATGTCGGCGTGATGGCGCAGGAGGTCGAGCAGGTGATGCCTGGTGCCGTGACTCGCGGCGGCGACGGTTATCTGCGCGTCCATTACGACAAGCTCGGGCTGACATTCCGGACCTACCGCGACTGGCTCGCCGGCGGCGCGAAGATCCCTGCGGAGGTGATCCCATGAGCGGTCTGAAATGGCTTCGGCGTGCGGCTGTGCTCGGCCTGCTGACGCTGGCACCGTCAAATCCATCCCTGGCGCAGCAGTCGTACAAGTCGCCGGAAGAAGCGGCAGCCGCGCTCGCCGCAGCGGTCAAGAGCGGCCCCGCCGACGTCCTGAAAGTGCTCGGCAGGGCCGCTGAGGACATCGTCTCGTCCGGAGACGAGGTCGCCGACAACGATATCCGGGCGCGCTTCACCTCGATGTACGACGCCGGGCATGGCATCAAGGCGGAGGGCAACAAGACCGCGACCCTGATGCTGGGGCCGGATGATTTCCCGTTCCCGATTCCGCTGGTCAACAGCAAGACCGGCTGGGAGTTCGACACCGCCGAGGGACGCATCGAGGTGCTTCGTCGGCGCATCGGCCGCAACGAGCTCGACGCGATCCAGACCGCGCTCGCCTATGTCGACGCGCAGAACGAATACGCCGACAAGGACCGCGGTGAAGGCGCCGGCGTCTACGCCCAGCGTATCGTCTCGTCGCCGGGTAAGAAAGACGGGCTGTTCTGGCGCGACGACAGCGATCCGAGTCCGCTCGGGACGCTCGCGGCCGAAGCCTCGAAGGAGGGCTACAAATCAGGTGATGTCGGGCCCGCGCCTTATCATGGCTATTACTTCCACATCCTCAAGGGGCAGGGCCGGGATGCGCCGGGCGGTGCACTCAACTATGTCGTCAAGGGCAAGATGATTGGCGGCTTCGCACTGATCGCCTGGCCTGCCGAATACGGCAATTCCGGCGTGATGACCTTCCTGGTCAATCATGCCGGCACCGTCTACCAGAAGGATCTCGGCAAGCGCACCGAGTTCATCGCCGAGCGCACGACGCTGTTCGACCCGGACGAGACCTGGAAGAAGGTCGATGCGGCAAAGCCCTGAACGGCGTGCTCACGTGCTCCGATTGATCGCGGCCCTCCTGCTGGCCCTCGGGCTCGTCGCGCCGCCGCCACCATCCTTCGCCCAAGCCGCGGGCCAGGTCCGGGTCAAGATCGTCAAGGCCGGCCTCCTGCTCGGCGGCGGCGCCGGCCGCGGTGTGCTGACCTATCGCGGCAAGACCTATCCCTTCGGGATCACCGGCCTGAGCTTCGGCATCACGGCCGGCGCCACGGTCGGTCGTCTCGACGGCTGGGCCTCCGATATCCGCGACGTCAGTGACTTCGCCGGCACCTACAGTTCCGTCGGCGGCGGCTTTGCGCTCGTCGGCGGCCTCAACGGCGTCCATCTCCGCAATGAGAAGGGCGTCACCATCGTACTGCAGGGCCCGAAAGCGGGGCTTGAGCTCGCGGCCAATATCAGCCGGATCACGATCTCGCTGAGATAGGCAGGCGCTTCTGGTTGCGGCGATTCCCGGTGTTGCAGCACATTCCACGCCCGCAAGGTGCCGTGGCTAGGACCGTAGATGTCGCGTGGCATCGCCCGGAAAAGCGAGCGATATCAGCATCGTTTGACAGATACCCCTTCCGCCACGCCTTGGGCTGCTCCTCAAAACTGTCGGGCTCGACGCGGCTCTGCAACAAAGACCGGCAATCAGTGAGGGCACCGCATTCCTTGTCGTCATCCGAGGTGCTGTTCGCGGTCGATTCAAGACGCAATTGCTAGGAACCCGGCTGTCTTTAATCGCTTAGAAGTGGGACGACGAACGTGTAGCAGTGAGTGTCAATGCAGCTTGGAAGTCTTCCGCATTCGAAGCTTTCCGTGGTCGCGGTTCCGGCCCACAACGAAGAGCGCTACATTGGAGGTTGTCTTGCGGCTCTGGCGTTGCAGCGCGACGAGATGGGGGCTCCGACCGCGCCCGGCTGCTTCGAGATCCTGATATTCGCCAACAATTGCACCGACAGGACCGCTGCGGTCGCCCGGCAAGCGGCCCAATCCATCCCGCATCCCGTCACCGTCATCGAAGAGGACATGCCATTGGGGCAGCTCAACGCAGGATGGGCTCGCAAGCGCGCGATGGATCTGGCGGCGGCCCGGGTCGCCGAGGTTGCCCCCGTCCGTGGCCGCGTGTTGACGACCGATGCGGACAGCCGCGTGGCACCAACATGGTTTGCCGCCACGGTGCGCGAGTTCGAAAAAGGCGTCGATTGCGTTGCGGGCTACATCGATGCGCTTGCGGAGGACTACATCGCGCTGGGTTGCGAATTCGTGTCCAGGGGGCGCCTGGAAGATAGCTATTTGCGCTATCTCGCCGAGATCAACGCGCGCTGCGATCCCAGGCCACATGACCCCTGGCCCAACCATCGCGTTTCATCCGGAGCCAGTCTCGCGGTCTCCCTTGCCGCCTATTCCGCAATCGGCGGTCTTCCGGCTCGTCCGGTCGGAGAGGACGCCGCGCTCACCGAGACTCTGGCCCGCGCCGGCTTCAAGGTGCGCCACTCGATGGATGTGTGCGTGACGACATCATGCCGTTTCGATGGGCGTGCGACCGGTGGAGCCGCCGACACGATGCGGCATCGTCATGCGGTGCCCGACGCGCCCTGCGACGAGGAGATCGAGACCGCACTGCAGGCGACCCGGAGATTTCTGTGCAAGGGATTTCTGCGGGAGCGGTGGACCAATGGCCCGAGCGGGCGCCCGTGGCCGGCAGCCCTGGCGGCAGTGAGCGACATGGCCGATCTGCTCGATGGCAATCGAAGCGGCTCGTTCGAAGATGTGTGGGACGAGGTTTGCCGTCGCAGTCCAGCCCTTCAAAGGGGGGCGCGCCTGCGGCCCGCGGATCTGCCGCGCCAAATCGCCGTCGCAAAGATGATCGTGAGGCAGCTCGCAAGCCCCATCAGGACGCCGAGAATCTCTCGAGACGATAAACCTCGTCATGCAGAACGGAACGAACCGGCAATACGGATCTCGTGACTTCGGCGAACAGTTCGCTGGCCTCGCGTCCGGTCAGCGGATAGTCGGTTTCACCAAGCCAGTGGCACAGGACGACCTCGCCGTCCCGCGCGATCGACTGGATGCATGATCGGGCAACACGCTCCAGGTCGGCTTTTTCGAAATAATACAGCACCTCTGATAGAACGATGAGATCGAATGTCCCCGCGGGGTAGTCTTCGGGGAGAGTAGCCCTGCGAAACGACACGTTGCCGTCGTTCACCGATCTGGCGGCTTCGATGGCCGTCTCCGACGTATCGATCGCGAGCAGATTGACGCAGCGGGCGCTGAGAAGCTTCGTCAGGACTCCGATCGAGCAACCGACCTCCAACCCCGCCGCGTAGCTTTCCCGGGTAAGACTTCGCAGGGTTGCTCGATACTTGTCGCGCTCGTACTCGCTTGTCCGAAACCGCCAGGGATCGATGTCGGATTTGTATTTCTCTTCGAAATATTCGGGCGGCAGCGTTGCCTGTCTCCGGGTCAAGTTCGCACCTCGATGAAATACTCGTAAGAGCCTAGAAAGGGCGCAAGCGACTCCGGATTGAAGCGAAAGCCGTCGGGATCGTCGCTGATGAGGTCCGTCATCTGGGATGCATGGGCCTCGATCGCCGCGAGCTTGCGGGCTCTATGGATCGAAATGTCGATCCGCCAAGCGTGCGGGGCGGGCAGATCCAATTCGGCATCGACCTCGGCATGCCATCCCCAGATCGGATACTCCCAAAGCTTCAAACCTGGGATCATGCCCGCGACGGCTTTCGCCAGTTCCGCCGAGGCCTCGTGATCGCAATGTGGATCGCCTTCCCAGGTGACGAGAAGGGAGCCCGCGCCGGACCGGCGAACGATGTCGGCAATTTGCTTCACGGCGGCGTCGAACTGTGGTCCCGATTTCGGCACCAGCGTGTCCGTGAGACCGAGGAACGTAATGCGATCGGGAGGCAACCCGAGCGCCAAGCCTGCCTCGTGCACCTCCGAATAGCGCAGATCGACCAGCTTTTGTTTGGGATATTGCGTTGATCGGGGATGAGATCCGGACCCGTCAGTCACCACCACCACCTCGACCGCTTGCCCGGCGGCGCAGGCTTCCGCAATCAATCCTCCCGCGCCGAGGGTCTCGTCATCGGGGTGGGGGGACAGGATGACGATAGGACGTCCTCCGGTCAGATCGCGAACGTTGGCAACAGGGCTCGCGCGGAGGGCGTCGAGATATGCTCCCGCCTTCATTCTAGAAATCTCCGACGGAAAGCCGAGAGTCCAGGAACGCCTTTGCTCCGTCGCTCATGGCCAGATCCGGGACAGGTTGGCGCAGATACGTTGCCAGGTCGCGCGATATCCGCTCGATTGGATGCGGACGGACGAAGGAGGTGAGTCCGACGCCGCGCTGGACTGCTTCCATCACGTCCAGCGCGCATCGTTCGGTGACCATCCGGGTCAGGTTGGCGAATGCAACCACGTTGATCGAACCTGGTTCATCTGTCGAAAGCCGGCGGGCGGCTTCTTCCACCCATTGCCGTGCCGTCTTGGCAGAAGCGATGCACTGCGCCAGGCGTTCCTGCTGATAGGGATCGCCACCCCGGCCGCGAGCCACGAGGTGGTCCCTGAAAAGATCGACGAGACGCTCGATCGCTCCGGTATGGGCCGCACAAAATCGCCAAGCGCCTCCGGAGAAATGGGGTTGGCGCATGAAGTCTCCGGCCACGCCAACCACGTTGTTGGACGAGATGACGGTGCCGGACAGGTCGATTGCACCGGTTGCAGTCGATCGCATTCCCTGCGCTGTCCAGCCCGACAGGTCCACCTTCTGATCCGTCAGATGCAGAAGGCACATGATCTGAGAACCTTCGGCGACCGCGGTAACGATAGGATCGGTGACGAAGCCGGCGCCGGACGCGAGGATTTTTCGTCCGCGCAGGACGCGTGGATTTCCGTCGATGACGTGCAGTCCCTCGGCATCGTCGGCGCCCCAAACCGCCGAAAGCCCGCCGTTTGCAACATGCCCCGACAGCGCCTGCATTTGGTCGCGATGACCGTATCGCGCCAGCAGAGACACAGCGTTGACGTGACCTTCGTAGATCCGCGCAACCGACAAATCGGCCGAGCCGAGCAGCCTCAGGATCGTGCAGAGTTCATTATGCAGGGCAGGGTCGCACAGGCCGGCTCCGCCGAATTCCTTCGGGAAGGGGGACATCGCAAGGGCCAAAGTTCCAAAACTCCGTCCACGTGCGCTCTCCGATCATGCCGGCCTGATCCGTTTCCGCGGCGGCATCGAAGGCCATCGATGCGAATTGCTCTACGCCCTGCAGCAGGACCTGGTTTTCTGTGAGGGCTAGAATGGCGTCGCTCCCGTCGTGGACGCGCCGAAGGCCGACGCTCGGTCGCTAAAACCGCCCAATAAATCGATTGTTCCTAAACTAGGAACGATGGGCCGTAGAGGAGCTTAGCTTTATGCGCACATCTGTGGAGCGCACCCCGGACAATTGATGGCAACCATCCAGCTCACTGGAGATAACGTAAAGTCACGCATCTGGTGGATGACGTGGGTCGAGCGCAACGAAATCATCGGCCGCATCGTCCAAGATGACATCGGACGCTGCCAGATCTGGCCCGCAGGCCCTCATTGGAGCCCAATGAAGAGTTTCGCTGCCTTCACTTTCGACAGTCCTGAAACGGCAGCCGCCGAAGTGGAATTGTACTTTCGAGGCCGCTGATATCCGTTTGATTCACCATCACGGCTCGTGTAGCACTTTTCGCATTCGCGCAGCTGCGAGCGACCAACCCGGCGGGCACCGTCGTCCCGCGAGTCCTGGCTTTCTGCATCGTGCGACGTGGACCACATGACCTCTCCCACGGGTGTGGGCGCTCCCGGGCAGGTGATCAGTGAACCAGACGTCCAATCCGGCCGCGCTCGACAAGCTCAAGCTGCGCATTCAGGCGTTGCGCGCCAAGACCATCGCCAATGGCTGCACCGAGGACGAGGCGCTGTCGGCCGCCGCCAAGGTTGCCGAGCTGCTGGATCGCCACGATCTGTCGCTCTCCGACGTCGAGCTGCGCGCCTCGCTGTGCGAGCGGAGGGTCTATGAGACCTTTCGCAAGAAGCGGATTCCGCTCGACGACTGCATCGGCGCGATCGCTCATTTCTGCGATTGCCGGGTCTGGCGCGAGAAGAACGCTGGCGGCGACAACAGCTATGTGTTCTTCGGTCTCGGCGCCGATGTCGAAGTCGCGCATTATCTGGCCGAACTGATCGACGGCGCCGTCCGCGCCGAGCTTGGCCGCTTCAAGACCTCGGTCGACTACAGCAGGTTCCGGCACCAGGAGCGACATCTGGCCAACGCCTCCTTCGCGCTCGGGATGGTGGCGTCGATCGCGGACAGGCTGGTGGCGATCAAGGCCGGTCGCGATCAGGCCAACGAAGGCACCGGCCGCGGGCTGGTGGTCCTCAAGACCTCGGTGGTCGATGCCGAATTCGACAAGCTCGCCCTCAATCTCAGGAACCAGCGCAGTGGCGGACGTATGGTGTCGATGACGGCCTATGAAGCCGGGGGCGCTGCCGGCGCGTCGCTGGCCATCAATCCGGGCCTTGGCGGCTCGCGGTCAGGGACCACCCGCAAGGGAAGCTGAAGGGCCTCGGCTTCAGCTGGAGTCGAGGAACATGGCGATGTCAGTCGTCCATGCTGCCGGCGAGCGGATAAGATGCAGTGTCACCGTAATTCTGCCGTCGTCGTGCGCGGCCGCCAGCTGATCGTGGAGGAGAGGGCGCATCACCCGCGCTTGGCTTTGGCGGAGCCACGCGCGTTCTTGCGCCCCGCCTCTTTGGGGCTTTCGGCGAAGCGAAAACCTCAGCTCTTGGGGCTTGCGCCCTTCAGCGCGTCCCACGCGGCCTGGTTCGCCTGATCGAACGCCTTCCGGGATTCCGCCAGCGCGGCGCTCAGAACCGACCAGGATTCGCTGCCGGCTTGCTTCAGCTTCTGCAGACGCACCTCTGCTTCGGCCGCGTCGGATTTCATCTGCATGAGCGCGGCATCGACATCGACGGTGCGGGCTGAGGCCACTTTGCCCGCGGCGTCGCGGAATTTGTCCGCCGCTTCGCGCCAGGCCTTGGCCTGGGCTGCTGCAACGTCCTTGAAGGTGGCCTGCTGCTGCTCGAACTGTTTGCCAGCGCCTTCGAAGTAGGTTTTCACCTGGGCCTCGAATCCGGCCCACTGCTTTTCCAGATCCGCCTTGGCATCGGTCCAGGCGGCTTCACCCGCTTCCGCCTGGGTCTTGAGCATCGCCTTAAACGCATCACGTCGCGTCGTCAGCTCGGACAGGAGCTGATCGGTCTTGACCTTGGACTCGGCCTTGGCCTGGCCGGCCTTGACCTCGAACGAGGCCAACGCGGCATCCATTTCGTCGATCCGTTCCTTGGCCCAGTTGAGGTAAAAATGCATGCTGCTCTGCTGTGACATGGCCGTCTCCATCTGCTTGCTGCGTCAGGATCCCAGAAGCTGAGCTTGCTCGTGTTGACCTGTCGCAATGACCTTGCTCTATGGAGCCGCGCGAACTCCGGCCTGTCGCGTCCGATGGCGGTTCCGGCGTTGGCGGAGCTGTTTTGCCCGACGGGTCAAACGGCGCTCTTTCGCGTACTCGAAAAAGCGTGACGCCATCGAGACTTAGCTACTGTGCATGGGGTTGTTTTGCGATATTTTGCGGGCGCGGACTTCCGCCAGGGCGGCCGGGTCCGCCTTGTGGAACTTTTTTCCCGGGTCTGCGTTGCCTTCGCATGACTGAAGACCTTTCTTTCCGACGCAAACCCCTGACTCCCGAGCAGCGCCAGGCGCGTGATGCGACACGCCGGATCGAGGCGGAAAAAGCCATGCGCGAACATGAAGAGGCGCAGAAGGCGTTTTACGCCAACAAGGAGCGGCTGAGGGCCGAACGGCTGGCCCGTGAATCGGGCGAAAAGGCCTGATTAGCCCAAGTCCTGCCGGCAATCCTCCCGATCGATCTCGTCAGGCAATGCCGCCGGCTAATGTCGGTTCGGCATCCTTGTGACGCTCCATACCTGCATCAAAGCCTGGACGGCCCCCGTGAACGCGCGCCGGGGCGATTTCGCCTCGATGGCTTCGGCTGCGATGCGGCAATCATCGGCGACCTTGAGCAGTCCGCCCCGCGTGAGGTCCATGGTGGAGAGAGCGGCCTGCTCCAAACAGACCCGTTCAAGCCGTCGAAACTCCCGCAGCTCTTTGTTCATGCGTCGGCTCCCGGTATGTCACAAGCCATGCGGCGCTGAGTCTGCTTAACAAAAGGTAAACAATCCCCTTCTGGCCGAATTGGCTGGCGCCGAGCTGGCGCTGCACGCGCGACGCGCATCGGCAGGCTTGACGGCGTCTGGCTTCCGCCGGAAGCTTCAACGATCCCGACTGACGCGAAGCACGGAGACGTCACCCCAGCAGGTCCGATCCTCATCAGCGAAACCAGAATGGAGCTGACCATGACCACGTTCGACAAGCGCGAGCAGGGCTTCGAGGCCAAATTCGCCCACGACGAGGAATTCATGTTCAAGGCTGCCGCCCGGTCCAACAAGCTGCTCGGGCTATGGGCCGCAGGCCAGCTCGGGCTCGGCGGCGATGCCGCGGCAAGCTACGCAACCGCGCTGGTGACGGACCATCTGGAGAGCCGGACGATCGCCGATGTCGTGGACAAGGTGTCAGGCGATCTCGCCGCCAAGGGCATCGCGCGTGAGCAGGTCGCGCTGAAGCTTCAGGAGTGCCTGCACCAGGCGCTGGCGCAGCTCGAAGGGGACAAGCAATAGGGCCGACGTTGGTGCCTCACGCCCCATCTTCGCAATCGAAACGATCCCGCTTTCCTCTAGCCCGCGCGCGTCTCGCTTTCGTCGGCGCACGCCGTTCGTGCTAGCGTACCGGACGGCCATCGCGCGCCGGCCGGGATCGAGAGGCGGGGAATGACGAGGAGCGGCTTTGGCAGATGGTCCGGCGGGATCGCGCTCGCGGGCGCGATCATGGCCGGCGCCGGCTCTGCGGAAGTCTCGGCGACACCGCTTACACCGTTTCGCTACGAGGCACAGGCGCAGCGTCATTGTCCGCACGACAAGGTGGTCTGGCTCGATTTCCGCAAAGGCATCTACTACCGCAAGGGGCAGAAGCGATATGGCCAGGGGTTCGAGGGCAGCTTCGTCTGCCTGAACGAAGCCCGCGAGGGCCTCTATCGCCGCTCCCTGCTGGGCCTGCGCTGAGTAGCGCGTGACGCCGGCTATTTCTGCGCCGGCAGCCTGACCGGTACGTGGGGGGAGGTGCTGATGATCCGGGGGCTTCCGTCCGGATAGGTGCGGTCGCCGCGGATCAGGGATTCCAGGACCAGGAAGAATTTCTCGGCAAGCATGTGCGTCACCCCAATTGGTGATGGCCTCTGGACATGAGTCGAGGCACCGAACGCGGAAATTCAATCGACAGAATGGGAGCGTGACATCGACGAATGCAGCGCCCCGGTGCAGCCGTGCCGGAGAGGAAAGAAGCGGCGCTCAGGCGAACGCCAGCGCCACGAGGCTCGAGCAGAGCAGGACCAAACCGCTGGCTGTCAATGCCAGGAAGCCGTCAGATACCAGGTCATGGTTGCGCATGGGACACCTGCCGCTCTCGTCTTCGATGCTCGGTCGGACCGATCAAAATTGTCCGACGCGCCGTCTTGAAAGAGGTGATGCTTGCCTCTCGCGCGAGTGCCCTCAGGCCCTCGTGCGGTAGCCTTCAAACGCATGGGCCAGAAAGATTCCCGCGCTTACCAAACCCATCAGTGCCGAAACCGTCTCGATCATCGTTAAATTCCAAATCCCGCCCTTGCATCCGAGAGAACGCGGACGGCCTTGCACAGTCAAAAGAATTCCAGTGAAGCCGGCGACAATGGGGGTGGAGTGAGGATTTGGCGCAACAGAATGTCCAGCCGTGGCACAGAGCAGGCGCTATCGCTCCGTAGAACAACGGAAAAATGCGAACGTCCTGTTTACCATCCCGGCGGGATCGCTGTGCGCTCCCCATTTCCGCCGTGTTCGGGTTGCGTTATCGTTACCGCTTCCGACGCGGTGGTGGGCCGTCTCGGATCAAAGGATCGGTCAGCGCTCCCCGTCGCCAAAGCGGATTGGGTACGCCTCCGGCAAAGTGGTATTTGGGGCGCATGGGGATCCGACGGTCAGATTCGGTTTTACGGACCGCACGTGGTGTTGCGGCGGTCGCAACCTGCCTTGCGCTGGCCAATTGCGCCTCGTCCAACAAGTTCGCCAGCCGCGTCGATCCGAAATACGGCGTGTCCTCGAGCCCCCGGGTCGTGGCTTTCGGGGAGCCGGTCCCGAAGGGCGGCGGCACCTACCGCGTCGGCAAGCCCTATGTCGTGGCGGGTAAGACCTACGTGCCGGAGGAGGACGTCAACTACCGCGCCGAGGGCATGGCGTCCTGGTACGGCGACGACTTCCACGGCCGCCTGACCGCCAATGGCGAAGTGTTCGACATGACCTCGCTGACCGCGGCGCATCCGACCCTGCCGATGCCGTCCTATGCGCGGGTGACCAACGTCTCGAACGGCAAGTCGCTGATCGTGCGCGTCAACGACCGCGGGCCCTATCACGGCAACCGCCTCATCGATGTCTCGAACAAGGCCGCCGAACTGCTTGAATTCAAAGGCAATGGCGTCGCCAGGGTCCGCGTCGAATATGTCGGCCGGGCGCCGCTCGAAGGCTCCGACGACCGCCAGCTTCTGGCAACCCTGCGGACCGGCGTTCCGGCACCGTCGCCTTCGATGGTCCGGGTCGCCTCGGCCAAGCCGTTCGTGCCGGAATTGCCGGGATCGAGCCGCGGTGCCATTCGCGGCGACGTGCCGATGCCGGAGGGACGGCCGTATAATCTCGGCACGACCTCAGCCGACATGGCTTCGCTCAATGCGACCTCGGAAATGTCGGCCTCGAGCCGCGGCCGGGGCCGGGCGGTCCATAACGCCCGCGCCGTGTCGTATGAGGAAGACGGCCGCTATGCCGCGGAGAGCGCTTCCGCGTCGGCCGACGGTGCTGCCGAGGCCCGCAGCATCCTGAGCGGCCGCGGGCTCTATTAGACCGCGCTTTCCTTCAGGAAGTTTATCAGCGCCGCATTCACCTCGTCGGGCCGTTCCTGCTGGACCCAATGGCCGGCGCCCTCGATGATCAGCTTTCGCTTCAGGTTGGGGAGCACGCGCTCGAGCTCGTTGACGCGCTTGGCGCCGATCAGGCCGGTGATGACGGCGTCCTTGGAGCCGGCGATGAACAGTGAGGGCTGACGGATCTGCGCATCCTGCCAGGGCGCCGTCAGCTCCCAATTGCGGTCGAGGTTGCGGTACCAGTTCAGTCCACCGCGAAAGCCGGACTTGCGGAAGCTTTCGGTGAAATAGGCGAGGTCAGTCTCGCTCAGCCAGCCCGGCAGCGGCTCATCGGTAGTCGCGTGGCCGAGGAAGCCCTTGCCCTCCTGCACGAACATGGCGGCGCTGGGATCGGCGAGGCCGCGCCCCCCAAGCACGATGCGCATCGTGCGGTTGACGTCGCGTTCCAGTTCGGCCTCGGCGACGCCGGGCGCCTGGAAGTACTGCCAGTAGAAATTGGTGACGCCGCCTTGGCGCAAGAGGTCGAGCGGCTTGCCGCGTCCGCGGAACGGCGGCGGCACGCTCAGGCCCGCCACCGCCGTGAAGATGTCGGGCCGGAACAGCGCCGCGTGCCAGGCGACCGGCGCGCCCCAATCATGTCCGACCACCATCGCCTTGGTCTCACCGAGCGCCTGCACGAGGCCGACGACGTCGCCGACCGTATCGAAGATCGAGTAGGCCGCGGCGTCCGGCGGCGCCGAACTCTGGCCATAGCCGCGCATGTCGGGGGCGACGACATGAAACCCGGCCTCGGCGAGCGCCCCGATCTGATGGCGCCACGAATAGGACAGCTCCGGCCAGCCATGGCACAGCACCACCAGCGGACCCTGGCCGGCTTCGCGGATGAAGTGATCGATGCCGTTGGCCTTGATCATGCGGGTGGAAGACATCGCTTTTCCGCCTTGTTTCAGGGGTTTGGTCGAGAAACATAAGACACCACGATAGGGGCGCGGCGAGAATCGTGCAATCTCACGGCAGGCGTCATCGCCGTGTTGTTCGCACCGGTTCCAACTGTTAGAACGCCGCTCTCAGGGCTTGGCCATGGCATTTCGTCTTTTTTCGTTCCATCGCACCCGGTTCACCGCCGCAGCGATGGCGCGCGGGCTTGTCGCCGCTGCTGTGGTGGCGGGGATCGGCTGGGGCGGGGTTCTTTATGCGGCCAACCAGAGCGTCCAAGGAGCCAAGAAGACGGAGGATGCCGGCTTCGACGGCGATGCTCCGACTGCAATCCTGATCGAGGCCTCGAGCGGTAGCGTGCTGTTCGAGAAGAACGCCGACGAGCTGCGCGCGCCCTCCAGCATGATGAAGCTGATGACGGCCGAGGTCGTCTTCAATGCCATCAAGAAGGGCGACATCAAGCTGACCGACGAATACCGGATCAGCGAGAACGCTTGGCGCAGGGGCGGGGCCCCCTCGGGCGGCTCGACCATGTTCGCCGCCATCAACAGCAAGGTCTCAGTCGACGACCTCCTGCACGGCGCGATCATCCAGAGCGGCAACGATGCGTGCATCGCGCTCGCCGAAGCCATGGCCGGCAACGAGAAAATCTTCGCATCCGACTTCATGACCAAGCGTGCCCGCGAGCTCGGCATGACCAAGTCGACCTTCGGCAACTCCAACGGCTTGCCCGACCCCGGCAACAAGATGACGGTGCGCGAGCTCGGCGTGCTCGCCCGGCACATCATCCTGGACTTTCCGGAGTTCTACAAACTGTTCGGCGAGAAGGAATACACCTGGAACAAGATCCGTCAGCCCAACCGCAATCCGCTGCTCAATTCGATGGAGGGCGCCGACGGGCTGAAGACCGGCTACACCAAGGAAGGCGGCTACGGCATGGTCGGCTCGGCGGTGCAGAATGGCACGCGGCTGATCGTCGTGGTCAACGGGCTGGAAGACCCCGAAGATCGCGCCACGGAAGCCAAAAAGATGCTGGAATGGGGTTTCCGCAACTTCGAGACCCGCACCCTGATCGCGGCCGAGCAGCCCGTCGGCTACGCCAAGGTGTTCGGCGGCGAGAGCCGCTCGGTCAGGCTCGTCGCCAAGACTCCGGTGAAGGTGATGGTGCACAAGAACGGCAGCGACAAGCTGATTGCGCGCGTGGTCTATAGCGGCCCGGTGCGGGCGCCGGTCGAGGCCGGCCAGCAGGTCGGCGTGGTCCGGGTCTGGCGCAGCGGCAACATCGCGGTGGAAACGCCGGTCTATGCGGCCGAAGCCATCGGCACCGGCTCGACCGTGCGACGCGCGGTCGACGGCGCCAGCGAGCTCGTGATCGGCATGTTCCGCGCAGGCGCCGAGAAGCTCTGATCATGACTGAGAGCGCGGGACAGCGGCCGTCCGGACGCGGACGCTTCATCACCTTTGAAGGCGGCGAGGGTACGGGCAAGTCGACCCAGATCAAGAAGCTTGCCGACCGTCTCAAGGCGGCAAAGTTGCGCATCCGCGTCACGCGGGAGCCGGGCGGCTCGCCGGGTGCGGAGATCATGCGTCATCTGGTGTTGTCGGGCATGGGCAGGCTGCTCGGTCCCGAGGCGGAGACGCTGCTGTTTGCCGCCGCGCGCGATGACCATGTCCGCACCGTTATCCTGCCCGCGCTCAACCAGGGCACTTGGGTGCTGTGCGACCGCTTCGCCGACTCGACGCGGGCCTATCAGGGCAGCCTCGGCCAAGTGCCTGAGGGCCTGATCAACGCGATGCAGCGGGTCACGATCGGCGATCTCAAGCCGGACCTCACTATCATCCTCGATCTGCCGGTCGAGATCGGCCTGCAGCGCGCCGCCACCCGCCGCGGCAGCGCCACGCCCGACCGGTTCGAGGGCGAGAAGCTCGGTTTTCACCAAGGCTTGCGCGAGGCGTATCGCAAGATTGCCGCGGACGATCCGGCGCGCTGCGTGCTGATCGACGCCAATTCCGACCCTGACACGGTCGCAGGCCGAGTCTGGACGGTGCTGCGCGACCGTCTGCTTCCCACACCAGCCTCGGTGGTCTCCGCATGAGTCCGCGTCAGACCGAGCGTGAAAGCGCCATTCCGCATCCGCGTGAGACATCGAAGCTGTTCGGCCATCGCGAGGCCGAGAGCGCGCTGCTGGCGGCCTATCGCAGCGGGCGGATTCCTCACGCCTGGCTGATCGGCGGGCCGCAAGGCATCGGCAAGGCGACGCTGGCCTATCGCATTGCGCGCTTCGTGCTCGCCCATGGCCAACCGCTGGCGCCCGCCGTGCAGCGCGCCGAAGACCTCGCGATCGATCCTGATGACGCCGTGGCGCGGCAGGTGGCGGCCGGCTCGCATGGCGGCCTGTTGACGCTGGAGCGTACCGCCAACGACCGCGGCGTGATGCGCACCGTGATCACCGTGGACGAGACGCGCGAGACCATCGGCTTCTTCGGCTCGACTGCCGCGGCCGAAGGCTGGCGCGTCTGCGTCGTCGACACCGTCGACGAGCTCAATCCGAACGCGGCCAACGCGCTGCTGAAAATCCTCGAGGAACCGCCGCAGCAATCGCTGTTCCTGTTGGTAAGCCACGCGCCCGCACGCGTGCTCGCCACGATCCAGTCGCGCTGTCGCAAGCTCCGCCTGCGATCGCTGGCCACGAATGACGTGATCGGGGCGGCGGCTTCGGCGGCCGAGCTCGATCCGAACGATCCTGCGCTGCGCGAGGCCGCAGAGGCCTCCGAGGGCAGCGTTGCACGGGCGCTGACGCTGCTCGGCGGCGATGCGCTGAAGCTGCAGCAGCGCACGGCGGCGATGCTGGCGCGACTGCCGCAGGTCGATCCGCGCGAGCTGCACACGCTCGGCGATTCGCTTCCCACCAACGACCGCGTCGCGCTCGGCGCCTTCATCGACGGCATCGACCGCTGGATCGCGGAGCGCCTGCATGCGGACGACGCCAATGCCAACCAGAACCTGCCGCGCCTTGCGCGCCTAGCCGAGGTATGGGAAAAGATCGTCCGCGCCGCGCGCGACACCGAAACCTACAATCTGGAGCGCAAGCCCCTGGTTTTCTCGGTGTTCGGCTGGTTGGCGGACGCGACGCGCTGAAGCATGATCCGGTAAAGTGCAGAGCGGTTTTCCGAAACGATCATGCGCAAAGCAACGACCTGACGCAGGTTCGTTTCCAGATTTTTGAGAATCCGACAAAAGGAATTCGTCGTGGCAACGCGAGCTAAGAAAACCGGCAAGGGCAAGAAGAAGGCTGCGAAGAAAGCCGTCAAGAAAGCCGCGAAGAAGGCTGTGAAAGGGCTTGCGCGCAAAGCTGCCAAGACGGGCAAGAAGGCCGCTAAGGCGAAGAAGGCTGCCGTCAAGAAGGGCGTGAAGAAGAGCGCCGCGAAGACCGTAAAGAAGGCCAGCAAGCAGGCCGCCAAGAAGTCGGCCGTCGCCAAGAAGGCGGCGAAGAAAGCGGTCAAAAAGCCGGCGAAAGCTCCCGCGAAGAAAGTGGCCAGGAAGGCCAAGGTGACTGCGGCTGCAGTGATCGCCACGCCGGCCCCTGTCGCTGCCCCGCAGGGGGCTGTTAAGCCCAAAGTGTCGAAGCCCAAAGTGTCGAAGGCTGAGGTACAGCCTGCGCCGAAGCCTGTCGCAGCTCCGCAAGTCCGCGCACCCGTTGCCGCACCCGCGCGCGACAACGTCTTCTACATCACGACCGCCATCGCCTATCCCAACGGTGTCCCGCATATCGGCCATGCCTATGAGGCCATCGCGACCGACGTGCTGGCGCGCTTTGCGCGGCTCGACGGCAAGGACGTGTTCTTCCTGACCGGCACTGACGAGCACGGCCAGAAGATGGTGCAGACGGCCGCCGGCGAGAACATGTCCGTCTCGGCGCTCGCGACCCGCAATGCCGGTCGCTTCAAGGAGATGGACGAGCGTCTGAATGTGTCGTTCGACCGTTTCATCCGCACCACCGAGGAGCAGCATCATCGCTCCAGCCAG
This sequence comes from Bradyrhizobium sp. MOS003, assembly GCF_003020125.1. Lineage (GTDB taxonomy): Bacteria > Pseudomonadota > Alphaproteobacteria > Rhizobiales > Xanthobacteraceae > Bradyrhizobium. The sequence goes on from NZ_PYFW01000004.1 coordinate 264,521, forward strand.
GAGATCTGGCGGCGGATGGAGGCCAACGGCGATATCTATGCCGACGTCTATGCCGGCTGGTATTCCGTGCGGGACGAGGCTTATTACGCCGAGGACGAGACGCGCTTAAACGATGAGGGCGTCCGGCTCGGCCCGCAGGGCACGCCGGTCGAATGGGTCGAGGAGAAGAGCTATTTCTTCCGCCTGTCGGCCTACCAGGACAAGCTGTTGCAGCTTTACGCGGATCAGCCCGACTTCATCGGGCCGGATTCCCGCAAGAACGAGGTGGTGAGCTTCGTCAAAGGCGGCCTGCGTGATCTCTCGATCTCGCGCACTACGTTCGATTGGGGCGTCAAGGTCCCCGGCGATGAAGAGCACGTGATGTATGTCTGGGTCGACGCGCTGACCAACTACATCACCGGCGTCGGTTTCCCCGACGAGAGCGACAAGAACTGGCGCTATTGGCCGGCCGATGTGCACATCATCGGCAAGGACATCATCCGTTTCCACGCAGTGTACTGGCCGGCATTCCTGCTGTCGGCGGGGATTCCGCTGCCGAAGCGGGTGTACGCCCACGGCTTCCTGTTCAGCCGGGGCGAGAAGATGTCGAAGTCGGTCGGCAACGTCGTCGATCCCTTCAACCTCGCCGACCAGTACGGCGTCGACCAGGTGCGCTATTTCTTCCTGCGCGAGGTGCCGTTCGGACAGGACGGCAATTACAACCACGAGGCCATCGTGGCGCGCATCAACGCCGACCTCGCCAACGATCTCGGCAACCTCGCGCAGCGTTCGCTGTCGATGATCGCAAAACAGTTCAGCGGCGTGCTGCCCGAGCCCGGCGCGTTCAGCGACAACGACAAGGCGATTTTGGCGATGGCCGACGGCATGGTCGCCGCGTCCCGCGCAGCCATGGCGACGCAGCAGATCCATCACTGGCTCAACGCCGTGTGGGCCGTGGTCGCGGAGGCCAACCGCTATTTCGCAGGCGAGGCGCCGTGGGCGCTCGCCAAGACCGATCCTGTCAGGCAGAAGACGGTGCTCTACGTCACCGCCGAAGTCGTACGCCAGATCGCGATCCTGGCGCAGCCCGCGATGCCGACCGCCTCGGGATTGCTGCTCGACAGCCTCGGCATTCCCGAGACCGAGCGCACTTTCGCGATGCTCGGTGGGGACAAGCGGATCGCGCCCGGCTCGACGCTGCCGGCGCCGACGCCGGCATTCCCGCGCTATGTCGAGCCGGCGGCCTAGGACCTTTGCGCGATGCTTGTCGACAGCCACTGCCATCTGGATTTTCCTGACTTTGCGGAAGATCTCGACGGGATCGTGTCGCGAGCGCGCGCGGCCGGCATCGGTCGCATGGTCACGATCTCCACTCGGGTGCGAAAGCTCAATCAGCTTCTGGCCATCGCTGAGCGCTACGACGACGTCTATTGCTCGGTCGGCACTCATCCGCACAACGCGGATGAGGAGGACGGCATTTCGCCGGACGAGCTTGTTGCGTTCACGGAGCATCCCAAGGTCGTCGCGCTCGGCGAAGCCGGGCTCGATTATTTCTACGACAATGGCTCGCCGGAGGCGCAGGCGAGGGGCTTTCGCGCCCACATTGCCGCCGCGCGCACCACCGGCCTGCCGTTGGTGATCCACACCCGCGAAGCCGACGCAGACTGCGCGCGCATCCTGGAAGAGGAGGCGGCCAAGGGATCGTTTCGCGCCGTGCTGCATTGTTACACCGGCAGGCGCGAGCTGGCGCTGAAGGCGGTGTCGCTCGGCCTCTATATTGGCTTCACGGGCATCCTGACCTTCAAGAAATCGGAGACCTTGCGGGCGCTGGCGGCCGAATTGCCGTCCGATCGCATCCTGGTCGAAACGGACTCGCCTTATCTTGCGCCCGGCAAATTCCGGGGTAAACGCAACGAGCCCGCTTATGTGGTCGAGGTGGCGAAAGTGCTGGCCGAGACGCGCGGCGTATCGTTTGACGAGATCTCGCGCCAGACCAGCGAAAACTTCTTCCGCCTGTTTTCCAAGGTGAAGGCATAGGACTGGGAGCCACATGACGCTGACGCTGACGATCCTGGGCTGCGGCTCTTCCGCTGGCGTGCCTCGCCCGGCACTGGGCTGGGGTGCCTGCGATCCCAGCAATCCAAAGAACCGCCGTCGCCGCTGCTCGCTGCTGGTCGAACGGACGTCCGAGCACGGCACCACGCGCATCGTGATCGACACCTCGCCGGACCTGCGCGAGCAATTGCTCGCGACCAATGTCGATCACATCGACGCGGTATTTCTGACCCATGAGCACGCCGACCAGACCCACGGCATGGATGATCTGCGTTCGGTCGTGATGCACATGCGCCGTCGTATCCCGACCTATTTCAACCAGTCGACGGCCAAGGACATCCTGTCGCGGTTCTCCTATTGCTTCATCTCGCCGGAGGGCAGCGACTATCCGCCGATCCTGACCCGGCATTCGATCGAGGCGGGCGAAAGCCAGACCGTTCTGGGGAAAGGCGGCGCCGTCACGATGACGGCCTTTCTGGTGCAGCACGGCAACATCCCCGCGCTCGGCTACCGCATCGGGGACGCAGCCTACACACCCGATCTCAACGACATCCCGCGCGAGAGCTGGGGTGCGCTGGAAAACCTCGATCTCTGGATCGTCGACGGCCTGCGCTACACCAACCATGTCAGCCATTTCAGCATCAACGACGCGCTGTCCTGGATCGAGCGGTTCAAGCCGAAGCGTGCGGTCATCACCAACATGACGGCCGACGTCGATTACGAGGTCATCCGGCAATCGCTCCCCGCAGGCGTCGTGCCCGCTTTTGACGGGCTGCGGCTGGAGACGCACTGAACCTGCGGTAGAAATTCCGCCGCCGGCAGGCATAGTCCTTGCTTGCATCGGCTGCATCATGTTGATCTAACGTCTGAAAGACAGGCGTTGGGCAAGGGCGGTAGGCAGGATCGGTGACGAGCGATATTGATCGCCGGGTCGGCTGACCGCCTCTTATGAGGATGGGGATTGCGTGGCAGGGGACGACGTAACGACGGGAGGACCGCTGCGCCGCGCGCTGGATCTGCTTTATCTCGGGGCAGGCTACGCTGCCGGCATCTTCATGGTTGCGATCTTTGCAATCATGATGGCGATGTCGGTCGGACGCCAATTTGCGATCAACATTCCCGCCGGTGATGATTTCGCATCCTGGTGCATGGCCGCGATGGCTTTCCTCGGTCTTGCACACACCTTCAAGCGCGGAGAGATGATCCGCGTCGGCCTGCTGCTGGAGCGTCTGCACGGACGCACCAAGCAGATCGCGGAGATCGTGGCGCTCGGTATTGCCACCGCCTTCATCCTCTATTTCACCCGCTACGCGGTGCAGATGACCTACGATTCCTGGCGCTTCAACGATGTGGCGCAGGGCGTCGTCCCGCTTCCGCTCTGGATCCCGCAGCTCGGCTTCGCCGGCGGTCTTGCGATCCTGTCGATCGCCCTCATCGATGAAATGGTCGGGGTCGTCGGCGGCAAGCGGCCGACCTACGAAAAGGGCTCACCGGACGAGACCCCGGAAGAGTTCGTCGAGCGCATCTCGCAGGGCGGCGGAGGTTGACCATGGCCAATCTCGGCATGATCGAGCTGTCGTTCGTCCTGCTCGGCGTCATGATCCTGCTGCTGGGAAGCGGCGTCTGGATCGCGGTCTCGCTGGGCCTCGTCGGCTTCGTGGCGATGGCGCTGACGACCAGTCTGCCGCTCGGCGCCGTGCTCGCGACGACGACCTGGAGCGCCAGTTCGTCCTGGACGCTGGCGGCGCTGCCGCTGTTCATCTGGATGGGCGAGATCCTCTTCCGCACCAAATTGTCGGAGGAAATGTTCCGGGGCCTGTCGCCCTGGGTTCAGTGGCTGCCCGGGCGTCTGACCCATGTGAACGTGATCGGTTGCGGCATCTTCGCGGCGGTCTCGGGCTCTTCAGCGGCGACCTGTGCGACCATCGGCAAGATCGCGCTGCCCGAGCTCGACAAGCGCGGCTACGACAAGGGCCTGAGCCTGGGATCGCTTGCGGGCTCAGGCACGCTCGGCCTCCTGATCCCGCCGTCGATCCCGATGGTGGTCTACGCCGTCACGGCGAATGTCTCGGTGCTCCAGGTGTTCCTCGGCGGCTTCCTGCCGGGCGTGCTCGTGATGGTGCTCTATTCGGGCTACATCATCATCTGGTCGCTGCTCAATCCCAACAAGGTTCCGCCGCGCGATCCGCCGATGCCGTTCCGACAGAAGCTGCGCGAGTCGGCGCGGCTTGCGCCCTGCCTGCTGCTGATCCTGGCGGTGTTCCTTTCGCTCGTGCTCGGCTTTGCGACCGCCACGGAATGCGCAGCGTGGGGTGTTACGGGCGCGTTGCTGCTGGCGTGGTGGAGCGGCACGCTCACGCGCAAGAACTTCCTCGAGAGCATCATGAGCGCAACGCGCCTGACCTGCATGATCATGCTGATCCTGGCAGGCGCGGCGTACACCACGGCTGCGATGGCCTATACCGGCATTCCGGCGGCACTCGCCACCTGGGTCCAGGGGCAGCAGCTTACGCCGGGCATGCTCGCGCTGTATCTGAGCATCATGTACATCATCCTGGGCTGCCTGATCGACGGCATCTCGATGATCGTCCTGACCGCCGTCATCGTGCTGCCGATGGTCAGGCAGGCCGGTCTCGACCTGGTCTGGTTCGGCGTCTACCTCATCATCCACGTCGAGATGGCGCAGATCACGCCGCCGGTCGGATTCAATCTGTTCGTGCTGCAGAACATGAGCGGACGCGACACGTTCACGGTTGCGCGCGCGGCGTTTCCGTTCTTCGTCCTGCTGCTCGCCGCGGTGTTCATCATCACGGAGTATCCGCAGATCGTGATGTTCTTGCCCAAGCTCGCTTTCCCAGACTGAGCGTATTCAATCGAATGTGAGGAGAAGTCCGATGATATCTCGTTTATTCCGCGCGTCCTTGGCCGCGGGCATTATGGCGATTGCGACCCCCGCCTTGGCCCAGACCAAATGGAATCTGCCGGCGGCTTATCCGGCGGACAATCCGCACTCCGAAAATCTCGTCGCCTTCGCCAAGGACGTCGATGCCGCGACCTCCGGCAAGCTCCAGATCACGGTTCATCCCGGCGCCTCTCTGTTCAAGGCACCGGACATCAAGCGCGCGGTGATGACCGGGCAGGCGCAGATGGGCGAGGTGCTGCTCTCGATCCACGAGAACGAGGATCCGCTGTACGGCATCGACGTCGTCCCGTTCCTTGCGACCAGCTTCCCGGACGCGATGAAGCTGTATCAGGCCTCCAAGCCCGCGATCGCCAAGAAGCTCGATGCGCAGGGCCTCAAGCTGCTGTTCGTGGTGCCGTGGGCGCCGCAGGGGGTCTACGTCAACAAGCCGCTCGCCACGATCGAAGACATGAAGGGCCTGAAATGGCGGGCCTATAACGTCGGTACCGCACGCATCGGCGAACTGGTCGGCGCGCAGTCGGTCACGATCCAGGCTGCGGAACTGCCGCAGGCGCTCGCGACCGGCGTGGTGAATTCCTTCATGTCGTCGGGCGGCACGGGCTACGACGCGAAGGCGTGGGAGTCGCTGAAGTACTTCTATGACGTGCAGGCCTGGATTCCCAAGGACTACACCTTCGTCAACAAGGCCGCGTTCGACGCGCTCGACAAGCCGACCCAGGAGGCCATTCTCAAGGCGGCGGCAACGGCGGAGACCCGTGGCTGGAAGGCCTGGCAGGACAAGAGCACCTGGTACATCGATCAGCTCAAGGCTAAAGGCATGACGGTCGAGCCGCCGAGCCCGGCGTTGAAGGCCGGCTTCCAGAAGATCGGCGAACAACTCACGACCGACTGGCTCAAGAAGGCGGGGGCCGATGGCGAGGCCGTGGTCGACGCCTACAAGAAGATGTGAAACCATCGTCTTCCGCCCGCCATGCTCGTGCGGGCGGAAGACTTTCAGACGATGTTCAGGCCGTGATCGCTTTGGCTGATCCGACCTCGTTGCGCAGCAGGAATTTCTGGATCTTGCCCGTGGACGTTTTCGGGATGGGCCCGAACACGACGGCCTTCGGCGTCTTGAAGCCCGACATGTGGCTGCGGCAGAACGCGATGATGTCGGCTTCGCTGGCGGTCGCGCCGTCCTTCAGTTCGACGAAGGCGCAGGGCACTTCACCCCATTTCGGATCGGGCTTTGCCACCACGGCGGCGAAGAGCACGGCCGGGTGCTTGTAGAGGATGTCCTCGACCTCGACGGAGGAGATGTTCTCGCCGCCGGAGATGATGATGTCCTTGGAGCGGTCTTTGATGATGACGTAGCCGTGCTCGTCGAGCACGCCGAGATCGCCGGTGTGAAACCAGCCGCCTTCGAAAGCTTCCTTGGTCGCTTTCTCGTTCTTGAGATAACCCTTCATCACGATGTTGCCGCGGAACATGACCTCGCCGATGGTCTCGCCGTCGCGCGGCACCTGCCGCATGGTCTGCGGATCGATGACGGTGACGCCTTCCTCGAGCGGGTAGGGCACGCCCTGCCGGCGCTTCATGCGCGCGCGTTCGGCCGGCGGGAGCTCGTCCCAGCCGGGCTGCTCGGCGCAGACGGAGGCGGGGCCGTAGACCTCGGTCAGGCCGTACACGTGTGTCAGCTTGATGCCGATGCTCTCGGCGCCTTCGAGCACGGCGACCGGCGGCGCGGCGCCCGCGATCAGGCCGACGACGCGGCGCGCGGCGTTGCCCTTGGGCGCATCGGGGGCGTTGATCAGCACATTATACACGATCGGCGCACCGCACATGTGGGTGACGCCGTGTTGCTTGATCAGTTCGAAGATCCTGGTCGGCTCGACCTTGCGCAGGCAGACATTGATGCCGGCCGCGGCCGCGATGGTCCAGGGGAAGCACCAGCCGTTGCAATGGAACATCGGCAGCGTCCAGAGATAGACCGGATGCTGGCCGAGTTGGCCTGCAAGAATGTTGCTGACCGCGTTGAGATAGGCGCCGCGGTGATGGGTGACGACGCCCTTGGGATTTCCGGTCGTGCCCGAGGTGTAGCTCAGCGCGATCGCGTCCCATTCGTCGCTCGGCGTGATCGCCGCGAAATCGGAGTCGCCTTGCGCAACCGCCGCCTCATATTCGATCTCGCCGATGCGGCTGCCACCCTTGAACGATGCATCGTCGACATCGACCACCAAAGGCTTCGTGCCCGTCATCTGCGCCAGCGCATCGGTGATCACGCCCGAAAACTCGGGATCGACCAGGATGATCTTCGCGCCGCCGTGATCGAGCTGGAATGCGATCGAGGGCGCATCGAGGCGGATGTTGAGCGCGTTGAGCACGGCGCCGGTCATGGGCACGGCGAAATGCGCCTCGTTCATCGCCGGGATGTTCGGCAGCATCGCAGCCACGGTATCGCCGACGCCGATGCCCTTGCGCGCGAGCCAGGACGCAAAGCGCTTGCAGCGCTCATGGGTCTGCGCCCAGGTGAAGCTGCGGCCCTCATAGACCGTGCTGACATGATCGGGATAGACGGCGGCGCTGCGCGCGAGGAAGCTCAAGGGACTGAGCGGAACGTAATTGGCGGGCGTCTTGTCGAGACCGATATGGTACTGGTTTTGCCGCTCACTCATCGACACCCTCCGTCAAACGCCTCAAAGAAATCCGATCGAGATCCAGGGGAAGATTGCGACGATGATCAATCCCACCAGCAGCGCCAGAAGATAGCCCCAGATCGGGCGGATGCCCTCGGCCGGATCGACGCGTCCGATGGCGCAGGCCGCATAATAGCCGACGCCGAACGGCGGGGCGAATAGCCCAATACCCATGGCGAGAATGATCACCATGGCGTAGTGCACCTCGTGCACGCCGACGGCCCGGGCGATCGGAAACAGCAGCGGCCCGAACAGCACGATCGCCGGGATGCCCTCCAGCACGCTGCCGAGGACGGTGAAGGCCAGGATCGACACCGCGATGAAGGTCGCCGCTCCCCCCGGCAATCCGGTCATGGCCGCGGCCAGCGAGCGCGAGAAGCCGGATTGGGTCAGGCCCCAGGCCATACCGGTCGCCGTGCCGATGATCAGCAGGATGGCGCCGGACAGCGCCGCGGTCTCGACCAGCATCGGAAACAGCCGCGACCAGTCGAAGCGACGGTAGACGAGGAGGCCGACCAGGGCGCCATAGACGATGCCGATGGTGGAGACCTCGGTCGCCGTCGCGATGCCCTCGACCACGGCGTAGCGGATCACGAAGGGCAGCGCGAGCGCGGGTAGGGCGATGACGAAGGTCTTGCCGATCTGGCCGCCCGTGGCGCGGCGGACGTGGCTCATGTCCTCGTGGCGGTAGCGCCACCACACCAGCATGCAGAGCGTGATCGCGAGCACGACGCCGGGCAGGAGGCCGCCGGTGAACAGGGCGGCGATCGAGACGCCGGTGACCGAGCCGATCGTGATCAGCACGAGGCTCGGCGGAATGGTTTCGGTCTGGGCTCCGGTCGCTGCCAGAAGCGCGACGAGATCGCCGGGCTTGGCGCCGCGCTGTTTCATCTCCGGAAACAGCACGGGCGCGACGGCTGCCATGTCGGCGGCCTTGGCGCCTGATATGCCCGAGACCAGGTACATGGCGCCGACCAGCACGTAATGCAGGCCGCCGCGGACATGGCCGAGCAGGCTCGCGAGAAACGCCACCATGGCCCGCGCCATGCCGGTCATCTCGATCAAGAGGCCCAGGAACACGAACAGCGGCACCGAGAGCAGGATGAGGTGGCTCATGCCCTCGTCCATCCGACCGACCAGCACCATCACGGGCGTCCGCGTCGTCAGCGCGAGATAGCCGAAGATCGCAAGGCCAAAGCCGAACGCAATGGGAACCCCGGCGAAGACGCAGAAGCCGGCGACGCCGACGAAGAAGATGACGAGGTTGAGATTGCCGAGCGGCCGTAGCAACGGCTCCGCCAGCCAGAACAGGCCGATGATGACGGCAACCGTGACGACGGCCGCCGACACCGTCCGCCAATCCGCCGCGCGCAGCAGCCGCAGCAAGGCAAAGGCGGCCATCAGGCCAATGCCAACCGGCAGCGCGGCGGCGCGCCACATGTTCGAGATCTGCAGCGCCGGCGTGGTGATGTAGCTTTCTTCATAGGCGTAGTCGCAGGCCGGCCAGACGATCAGGACCAGGAATGCCAGCGCCGCAGTGGTCGCGACCAGATCGAGATAGGCCCGCATGGACGGCCTCGCGCTGGCGACGATCGCGGTCATACGCATGTGCTCGGAGCGGCGGAACGCAACCGCGGCGCCCAGCATCGCGAGCCACAGGAACAGGATCGAGGCGAGCTCGTCCGACCAGATCAGCGGCCGGTGCAGGCCGTAGCGCGCGACCACGCCGGCAAACAGGATCACGATCTCGGCGATGACCAGAATCGCCGCCGGGATTTCGACGGCGAGACCGAGCGCGCGCTCGAGCGAAGCCAGCACGGAAGGTCGGCGAGGGGACTGAAACGCCACCTCGCCCACCACTGCGGTCACCTCGACCTCGACATGAGCCATGATGGCCCCAACGGGTTACGACAGCTTGCCGACCGCCTTTTCCAGCAGGTCCCAGGCCTGGTCGCCATACTTGCCCTTCCACTCGGCATAGAAGCCGGCGGTCCGCAGCTTGTCGCGGAACGGCGCCACCGTGGGCTGATTGAAGGTCAGGCCCTTGGTCGCGAGCTCCTGCTGCAGACTGGCATTGAGCTTGGCGGTATCCTCACGCTCCTTGACGGCGGCGGCATTGATGTTCTTCGCGACGATCGTGCGCACGTCCTGCGGCAGCTTTTCCCAAGCGCGGCGGCTGGCCAGGAACCAGAAGCCGTCCCACATGTGGTTGGTCAGCGAGCAGTACTTTTGCACCTCGTAGAGCTTGGCAGTCGAGATGATCGCCAGCGGATTCTCCTGGCCCTCGACGATCTTGGTCTGCAGCGCCGAATAGACCTCGCTGAAATTGATCGAGGCGGGCGCCGCGTCGAACGCCTTGAACATCGAGGTCCACAGCGGTGAGACCGGCACGCGGATCTTGAAGCCCTTGAGGTCGTCCGGACCGGTGATCGGCTTGCTCGACGAAGTGGTCTGGCGGAAGCCGTTGTCCCAGATCTTGTCCATGACCTCTAGGCCGGCCTTCTTGATCTCGCCGCGGACATGGGCACCGAGGTCGCCGTCCATGGCCTTCCAGACCGTGTCATAGTCCGGGAACGCGAAGCCGATGCCGTTGATGGACGCCGCCGGCACCAAGGTCGACAGGATCAGGCCGGACAGAGTGAAGAACTCGACGCCGCCCGAGCGGATCTGGCTCAGCATGTCGGTGTCGGACCCGAGCTGGTTGTTCGGGAAGATCTGGAGGTCGAACTTGCCGTTGGTCTCGCTCTTGATCGCCGCCGCCATCTCCTTGGCACGGACGTTCATGGGATGGGTATCAGGCAGGTTATTGGCGTATTTGTAAGTGAACTCGGCGCTCTGGGCACGGGCCACATGGGGCGCACCGATGCCGCCCAGGACCGCGGTTGCGGCGGAGGCCTTGAGAAGCGAGCGTCGGGAAAAGCGCGTTGAAAAGACCATTGGTCTGCTTCCTCGGAAGTTTGTTGTTGTTCTGAGTCGCAAACCTATACGGACGGAAGCCCTGAAGGTCATCTGCGATCTCGCGAGGTCTCGCTTATTGCAGCCGGACAAGGTCACGGCAATATCGGCTTTCGGCGAGATGGACCGGCTGCAAAATTTGAAAAACAACCCCATGCACAGTAGCCGTCAAGCATCGGGGCGGAGTCGAGGCCCGGACTGAAATCACGCTTGGGCAAAGGTGCAGTGAGAGGTATTCCGCCTAAATAGCTGATCTTATTGTATATAAATATATTCCATAATATACCTTATGCGAATTACGGATTGAGCTATAGCCGCACGCGGCCCGTCAGTCAGATCTCACTTGAACTAGGCCCTATCGCCATTGTTGGCCACTGTGCCCGGCTGCGTGTCATGCGGCTCTGGAATGCGGGCAGCTCTGATTGTTGCCGTAAGCGCGTCAGTTCGGCGCAAGCGATCTCAGCCAGGCCAGTCTCGAGATTGCGCGCTCGGCCAGGTGCTGCAGGCTTTCGAGATGGGCCGCGTCGCTCGACCGGTCGGCGCCGTCGAGGTAGCCGTCGACCAGGGCTTCGGCGATCTCCAGTGGATCCTTTTGTTCCATCGACGCTGGAAAGCTGCCGAGCCCGGCGGCGGCGGCGGCCATCTCGATTGTCTGCTGGCGCATGTCCCGTGTCCGGACAGCGGCCGGCCCGGTCAGGCGTTGTTCGATGTCGCCAAGTTGCGCAACCAGGCGAAGCTCGAGCCGTTTGGCATCGATCTGCGGCGGCCGGGGCGTCGAGGTGTCGGCGCTGCTTCGGTCGTGCTCGTGATGATAGGCACGGCGCCTCTCCTTCCGCAGCGTGGCGACGTGGCCGAGTTCTTCCTTGGCCATTGCCTCGGACGCCTTCTTGACATCGGCGTCATCGGAATAGGCGGCGAGATAGGACCAGAACGCAAAGGCGCGCTCCTCATTACGGACCGCCATTGCAAGTGCGCGGTAAGGCGTCATCAGACGCGACGTTCTCACCTGGGCGGCAGCTTCGGGATCAAGCGTCTCCGGCGCCTCCCAGCGCACCAAGGCCGAATCCGGGTTCTTGCCGCGCCGCGATTGCGACCATCGCGTGACGCTGTCGACATGCTCGCGCTCGGCGGCCGCGAGCTTCGCGAACACGTCTGCAAGATCATCCTTGCCCTGCCCGCGCATCTCCTCGGCAAGAGCATCATACCTTTTGGCCGCCTCCTGCTCCATTGCATGCGCTAGCGCAAAGAGCTCGTCGAGAGACTTCAATACACCCGCGGGCTCAGCACTGAGTAATGAAGTGCGTAGGAATGGCATGCCAAGGGCTCCAGATGCAGAATTCTGTTTCAGTTACGTGCGGCTATAAATCTCACCAGCGGGGTTGACAGATTCAGTGGCACGCGATGAGTGTTGCACGTCAGCGGCGACAAATCATCGACGAAGAGTCTCAAAGCACGCGCGACCCGGTCGGTCGCGCAGATCGCATTTGAATCGATATGTTGAAGCGCCCTAATGACACGACCGCCTTCGCAAGGCGTGCAGCGCTAGCGCTCGCAGGCTTGCTGCTGATGTGTGTGACATATATTTCGCCCGCATGCGCGGCCGGTGATTTACCGACATACCTGCCGAAGATCGCGCCCACCGACTTTTTTCCGGAAGCCGATCGGTTCGGCCCGCCACAAGGCGATCCGCCCATCGTGCCGGTATACCGCGGCGACCAGCTTCAGGGCTTTGTCTTCCTCAACTCCGATTTCGCCAATTCCGTCGGCTACTCGGGTAAACCAATTCACCTGGTGGCCGGCATCGACCCGAAAGGCGTCATCACGGGCATCAAGCTCGTCGATCATAAGGAGCCGATCGTGCTGGTCGGCATTCCGGAAGCGCGCATCGTCGCGGCCGTGAACTCGTTGATCGGCAAGGACATGAAGCCGGTCGCGAGCGGTGCCGAGAAGCAGCCGCAGGTCGACATCGTGAGCGGCGCAACCGTCACCGTGCTGGTGATGGGCGACAGTATCGTCCGCGCGGCGTCCAAGCTAATTCGAAGCGGTCGCGTCGGTGGCGGCGACGGCGCGGCGGCTTCGGCAGCACTGCCCCCAATCATCAAGACACTCGATCTCGAACACAGCGAAGTCCGCGACTGGGAAAGCCTCGTCGGCGACGGCTCGATACGCCGGCTTCATCTCGGTATCGGCGATGTCAACGACGCCTTTGCGAAGTCCGGCAGCGCGGCGGCGGCGCAGTATCCCGAACCGGGTGAGGCCAGCGACACCTTCATCGACCTCTACGTGGCGCTCGTGAGCGCGCCCACGATCGGCCGCAGCCTGCTCGGCGAGGACGGCTATCGACGGCTGAAGGACGCCCTGAAGCCCGGCCAGCAAGCGGTCGTCGTCGCCGGCAACGGCCCCTACTCCTTCAAGGGATCGGCCTATGTGCGCGGCGGCATCTTCGATCGCATCGAGATCCTGCAGGACGGCAACAGCACGCGATTCCGCGACCGCAATCATACCCGCCTTGGCGCACTGGAGGCGGTCGGTGCGCCCGAGTTCAGGGAGATCGGCCTGTTCGTCACCCCGCCCGAATTTGCCCTCGATCCGACGCAGCCATGGCAGGTTCAGCTGCTGGTGCAGCGGAGTCTCGGCGGCCGCGACAAGGCGTTTCTGACCTTCGACATCAGCTATACACTGCCCGACGGCTACATACGCCGCGAGCAGCGTACGGTCACGGTGCCCGAGAGCGCGGCGCCTCCGGCTTCGCAGGCCCAAGCTGCAGCCAAGCCGCCCGCGGAAGCGGAAGCGGACGAGCCGCTTTGGGTGCGGATCTGGCGGTCTAGCACGGTCTCGATCGGCTTCACCGCGTTCATGCTGGCCACCCTCACCGGCATCTTCTTCTTCCAGAACCTGCTCGTGCGCCGCCCGGTGTTCTACACCTGGGTGCGGCGAGGATACCTCGCCCTCGTTCTGGTCTGGCTCGGCTGGTACGCCAACGCACAGCTCTCCGTCGTCAACGTCGTCACCTTCATCAATGCGCTGCTAACGGGCTTCAGGTGGGAATTCTTCCTCGCAGCTCCGCTGATCTTCATCCTGTGGGCGGCGACGGCCGGCGGGCTTCTGTTCTGGGGCCGCGGCCCGTTCTGCGGCTGGCTATGTCCCTTCGGCGCGCTTCAGGAGCTCACCAACACGGCCGCAAAATGGCTGAAGGTGCCGCAGATCACGGTGCCATGGGGGCTGCACGAACGGCTATGGCCGATCAAGTACATCATCTTCCTCGGTCTGTTCGGCCTGTCGCTCTATTCGGTCGATATGGCCGAGCGGTTCGCCGAGGTCGAGCCGTTCAAGACGGCAATCATCCTGAAGTTTTCCCGGAGCTGGCCGTTCGTCACCTACGCAGTCGCCCTGCTCGTCATCGGCCTCTTCATCGAACGCTTCTTCTGCCGCTACCTCTGCCCGCTCGGCGCCGCGCTCGCGATCCCCGGTCGCATCAGGACGTTCGAATGGCTCCGGCGCTGGGAAGAATGCGGGTCACCTTGCCAACGCTGCGCAAAGGAATGTCCGGTGCAGTCGATCCACCCCGAGGGACACATCAACGTCAACGAGTGCATCTACTGCATGCATTGTCAGGAACTCTATTACGACGATCACCGCTGCCCGCACATGATCCAGGTGCGGCTGAAGCGCGAGAAGTTCGCGGCGATGTCCTCGCCCTCGATGCGTGCGAGCGGCAAGGGTCCCGCGACCGTCATCACCGCCGGCGGCAAGCCTGTCGCCGCGTCACCCGTCAAATCCCCACCACCAAACTGAACCGAAGCCGAGGAGGCAATCATGAGCGAGAACGAACAGGCCAAGGGCGTCAGCCGCCGAGCAGTGCTCGGAACGACGGCGGCGGCGGCGGGCGTGGGGCTTGCGGGCGGAGTGGCGCTGAAGGACGGCGGATTCGTCTCGTCTGCCGACGCGCAGACCAAGAACGCAGCTCCGAAAGCGCCGGCGGCGCGGCCGGCCGTGCAGAAGACCGAGGTCGCGCCGGGAGAGCTCGACGAATATTACGTGTTCTTCTCGAGCGGCCAGTCCGGCGAGATGCGGATCGTCGGCCTCCCCTCGATGCGTGAATTGATGCGCGTTCCGGTGTTCAACCGCTGCAGCGCGACTGGCTGGGGCCAGACCAATGAAAGCCTCAAGGTCCTGACCGAGGGTCTGCAGCCCGCGACCCGCGAATTCCTGAAGAGCCGCGGCGGCACTTATCTTAACGGTGATCTCCACCACCCCCATATTTCGTTCACGGACGGCACCTATGACGGGCGTTACGCCTTCATGAACGACAAGGCCAACAGCCGCGTCGCGCGCGTGCGGCTCGACGTCATGAAATGCGACAAGATCGTCGAACTGCCGAACCAGCATACGGTCCATGGTCTGCGGGTGCAGAAATATCCGCGCACCGGGTATGTCTTCGCCAACGGCGAGGATGGCGTGCCCCTGCCCAATGACGGCAAGGTCCTCGACGATCCCAAGCAGTATCGTTCGATGCTCAGCGCGATCGACGGCGACACCATGAAGGTGGCTTGGCAGGTGATCGTCAGCGGCAACCTCGACAATGTCGACGCGGACTACCAGGGCAAATATGCTTTCTCGACCTGCTACAACGGCGAGGAAGGCGTCACCCTGGCGGAGATGACCGCCAGCGAACAGGACTGGGTCGTCATCTTCAACCTCAAGCGGATCGAGGAGGCCGTAAAGAAGGGCGACTTCAAGGAAATGAACGGCGTGCCGGTTATCGACGGCCGCAAGGGATCGGCCTACACGCGCTACGTTCCGGTTTCGAACAATCCTCACGGTATGAACACGGCGCCGGACGGAATCCACATCGTGGCGGCCGGAAAGCTGTCGCCCACCGTGACCGTGATGGACGTGCGGCTGTTCGACCAATTGTTCGACGACAAGATCAAGCCGCGCGACGTCGTCGTCGCGGAGCCCGAACTTGGCCTTGGCCCGCTGCACACCGCCTATGACGGCAAGGGAAACGCCTACACCACGCTGTTCCTCGACAGCCAGGTCTGCAAGTGGAACATCGACCTCGCCAAGCGGGCGTTCAAGGGTGAGAAGGTCAATCCCATCCTCCAGAAGCTCGACGTGCACTACCAGCCGGGTCACAACCATACCTCCATGGGCCAGACCAAGGAAGCGGACGGAAAGTGGCTCATCTCGCTGAACAAGTTCTCCAAGGATCGCTTCCTGAATGTCGGACCGCTCAAGCCCGAGAACGACCAGCTGATTGACATCTCAGGCGACCAGATGAAGCTGGTGCATGACGGCCCGAGCTTCGCCGAGCCGCACGACGCGACCATCGTCCACCGCTCCAAGATCAATCCGATCTCGATCTGGGATCGCGCGGATCCGATGTTTGCCGATGCGGTCAAGCAGGCCAAGGCGGACGGCATCAATCTCGAAGGGGATTCGAAGGTCATTCGCGACGGCAACAAGGTGCGGGTCTACATGACGTCGACCGCGCCGGCGTTCGGCCTCGAACAGTTCCAGGTCAAGCAAGGCGATGAGGTGACCGTCTTCGTCACGAATATCGACGCAGTCGAGGATCTCACGCACGGCTTCTGCATCGTGAACTACGGCATACAGATGGAAGTGGCGCCGATGGCAACCGCATCCGTCTCGTTCACGGCCGACAAGCCGGGCGTCTACTGGTACTACTGCTCCTGGTTCTGCCACGCCATGCACATGGAGATGAAGGGCCGGATGTTTGTCGAGCCCAAATCGGTCTGAAGTCGGTCTGATCGGAGCGACCTCGTGGGTCCCTTATTACGCATGTTTCCGGCGGCGCTTATCGCCGCCGGATTGACCGGCTTCGCCGACGCGGAGACGTTGACGGCTGCGCCCGGCGAGCCGCTGCAAGCGGTGCTGGATGGCGCGCGCGCCGGCGACGTCATCGAGCTTGCTCCCGGCGAATATCACGGCTCCATCCGCATCGACCGTCCCTTGGAGTTGGTCGGGAGCCGAGGCGCTGTGCTCGACGGTGACGGCTCCGGCAACGTCATCACCGTCAGCGCGCCCGACGTCACCATCCGCGGCGTGACCATCCGGGCATCCGGCCGTGACCTGCAGGCGATGAACTCCGGGATATTCCTGCAGAAGACGGCCGAGCGCGCGAAGATCGAGGACAACCGGCTGGTGGAAAACCTGTTCGGCGTCTATGTGCACGGCGCAAGGGGTTCCAGAGTCGTCCGCAACGAGATCGAGGGACTGAGCGGCGGGCGTCTGAGCGAGGCCGGCAACGGCGTTTCACTGTGGAATGCGCCTGACGTTACCATCGCGAGCAACATTTTCCGCTACGGCCGCGACGGCATCTTCTCGATCTCCAGCAGCAAGGACCGGTTCGTCGACAACCGCTTCGAGCAGGTTCGTTTCGCCATCCATTACATGTACACCAACGACAGCGAGATCAGCGGCAATGTTTCGATCGGCAACCATGTCGGTTACGCCATCATGTATTCGAGCCGCCTGGCGATCCGCGGCAACAGCTCGGATCACGATCGCGACTACGGATTTCTCTTCAACTACGCCAACTATGCCCAGATCGAGGACAACCGGGTCACAGGCGGCCCGCTGGGCCCGATGACCCGGAGGACGGAGGACGGTCCCGCCGACGAGCGCGGCATGCTTCCGCAAGCAAACCGGGAGAACACGCTCAAGAGCGGCCCGGAGAAATGCGTGTTCATCTACAACACCAATCACAACAAATTCCGCAACAACTGGTTTGAACGCTGCGCCATCGGCGTGCACTTCACGGCCGGCTCCGAGGGCAACGAGATCACGGGCAACGCCTTCGTCGGCAACGCCAACCAAGTGAAATATGTCGGCACCCGGCACCTCGACTGGTCGGCCGGGGGGCGCGGCAACTACTGGAGCGACAATCCGGCATTCGATCTGAACGGCGATGGAATCGCCGACACCGCATATCGCCCGAACGACCTCATCGATCGCGTGCTGTGGACGGCACCCGCGGCGAAGGTCCTGATCAACAGCCCTGCCGTCCAGGTGATCCGCTGGGCCCAGGCGCAGTTTCCTGCGCTGCTGCCGGGCGGCGTGGTCGACAGCCATCCGCTGGTGTCGCCACCGCAGATCCAGGCGAAGGAAACGCGATGACCAGCACGGTGCGCGTAAGCAACGTCACCAAGGCTTATGGCCGGATCGAAGCCGTACGCGATGCGTCGTTCACGCTCGATCAAGGCGAGCTGGTCGCCTTGATCGGCCACAACGGCGCCGGCAAGACTACGCTCATGAACCTCATGCTGGGGTTGATCAGGCCGACCAGCGGCTCCATCGAGGTTCTCGGAGACAATCCCGCCGCCGGCGAATTCGCAGGCCGCCGGCAGCTCGGCTATTTGCCGGAAAACGTCTCCTTCGACCCCGCCCTCACCGGCCGCGAGACGCAGGCCTTCTACGCCAGGCTGAAGCGGGAGCCGATCGCCAAGGCAATCGAGCTGCTCGACGCCGTTGGGCTCGGTGCCGCCAGTCGCCGCCGGGTCAACACCTATTCGAAGGGCATGCGCCAGCGTCTCGGGCTCGCGCAGGCGTTGCTTGGCGAGCCGCGCGTGCTGCTGCTGGATGAGCCGACCACGGGTCTCGATCCAGAGCTGAGGCAGACCTTCTACGACATCATCGCGCGGCTTGCCGCAGGCGGCGCGACCGTGCTGCTGTCGTCGCATGCGCTGACCGAGCTCGAGGAGCGCGCCGGCCGGGTCATCATCATGAATCGCGGCATCAAGGTCGCGGACGGATCGATCGACGAACTGCGTCGTCTCGCCCGGCTGCCGACCAGAATCCGCCTCAAGGTGGCTGGCCTCGCGGCCAGCGAAATGCCGGCTTGGGCTCCTCGAGACACGACCTGCCGCCGGTTGAACGGCCACATCGTCGAGATCGACGCCGCGCCGGAGCGGAAGATCGAGCTGCTGCATCGCGCGACGGCCGCCGGCAATGCCGTCGAGGACGTCGACGTGGTCCCGCCGACCCTCGATGAGCTCTATGCTCATTTTCTCCGGCAATGGGAGCAGGCGCCATGAACGTCCTGATCATCGCCGCCAAGGAAATCCATCAGGCCATCCGCAATCGCTGGGTGCTTGCCGCAACGCTCCTGCTCGCCGGGCTGGCCTTGTCGCTGACCTTTCTCGGCAGCGCGCCGACAGGGAACGTTGGTGTCCGCACGCTGGACGTGGTCGTCGTCAGCCTGTCGAGCCTGACGATCTTTCTCGTTCCGCTCATCGCGCTGCTGATCTCGCACGACGCCATCGTCGGCGAGATGGAGCGGGGAACGATGCTGTTGCTGCTGAGCTATCCGGTCGCGCGATGGCAGGTGCTGCTCGGCAAGTTTCTGGGCCACCTCGCCGTCCTCGGCTTTGCGACCTGCCTCGGCTACGGTGCGGCCGTCGGTGCGCTGGCCGCGACCGGCAGCCAGATCGACGGCGACAGTTTCCTGGCCTTCGCGGCGATGGTCGGGTCCTCGGTGCTGCTCGGGGCGGCGTTCGTCGCCATTGGATATCTGGTCAGCGCGCTGGTGCGCGACCGCGGCACTGCTGCCGGCATCTGCATTGGATTGTGGCTGCTGCTGGTGCTGATCTACGACATGGCGCTGCTGGGCGTGCTTGCGCTCGATCAGGGACGCAGCATCTCGGCCGCCGTGCTCAACGCCATGCTGCTGGCGAACCCGACCGACGCCTACCGGCTGATTAACCTGACCGGGTTTGCCAATGTCAGCACCTTCGCCGGCATGGCTGGCTTGGCCCAAACCACGTCCCTGACGATCCCGGTCCTGCTGACCGCCCTGCTCGGCTGGACGCTGCTGCCGCTCGCCTTGGCCGCGCTCGCCTTCTCGCGGAGGGAGCTATGAGGCGCCGGACGATCCTTCTCGCCCTGCTCGTGCCATTCGTGCTCGCGGGCTGCAACGACAAGCAGGCGGCAAAAATCCCGCCGCCGCATCGTATGACCGCGGAGGACATCGGCCATTACTGCGGCATGAACGTACTCGAGCATCCGGGACCGAAGGGTCATATCTTCGCCGCGAGCCTCATGGAGCCCGTGTGGTTCTCGTCGGCGCGCGACACGATCGCCTTCACCATGCTGCCGGACGAGCCCAAGGACATCTTGGCGATCTACGTGTCCGACATGGGCAAGGCGCCCGATTGGGACAAGCCCGGCGCCGACAACTGGATCGAGGCGCGCAAGGCGGTGTTCGTGATCGAGAGCCGGGTCAAGAGCGGCATGGGCGGCGACGAGGCTGTTCCGTTCTCGGAGCGGACGGCCGCGGAGAAGTTCGCCGCTGAAAATGGTGGCAGGATCGTCGGCTTCAACGAAGTGCCCCGGGATTATGTTCTGACATCCGCGAACGCCGCCGGCGCTGCGGCGGCCGACGAGACGGCAGTAGGCCCGCCGGGCGAACGAGCGAGGAGAACGCAATGACGCGCAACCTGACGCGCCGACGCTTCATCCGGATCAGCGCAGCGGCAGCGGGCCTTGGCGCGCTTTACCCAGGTCATCCTGTTCGCGCGGAGGTCGCCCCGGTGACCTGGCGCGGCACGATGCTGGGCGCCGTCGCGACGTTGGGGATTCACGACGAGGACCGCAGCCGGGCGGAGCGACTGATCTCGCTGGCCTGCGCCGAGGCGCGGCGGCTCGAGCGGCTGTTCAGTCTCTATCTGGACGAGTCCGCCCTGGTCGCACTGAACCGGACCGGTATCCTGCTTGATCCCGCGGCCGAGATGGTCGATCTGCTCTCGGCCTCGCAGCGCTATTCCACGCTGACGGGCGGCCTGTTCGACGTCACCGTGCAGCCGCTGTGGCAGCTCTATGCCGGTCATTTCGCGCGAGGCGATGCCGATCCCGCCGGTCCTCCGCCAGCCGAGATCGAGGCCGCGCTGGCGCGCGTCGGTAGCAGCCGGCTGTCGATCAGCCGCGACCGGATCGTGATGCCCAAGGGCATGGCGGTCACCCTGAACGGCATCGCGCAAGGCTACATCACGGACAAGGTGGTCGACCTGTTGCGGTCGTATGGCATCACCCACAGCCTGGTCGACATGGGCGAAGCCCGCGCGGTCGGCTCCCGCCCGGACGGACGGCCCTGGGAGGTCGGCATCGCCGATCCGGACTTTGTGGGCCAAACGAAGACGGTGCTGCCGATCATCGACCGCGCGGTGTCCACCTCGGGCGGCTACGGCTGCCAGTTCGATCCCGGGGCGCGCTTCAACCATTTGTTCGATCCTCGATCAGGCGGCTGCGCGCACCGCTATCGCAGCGTGACGACCGTGGCCCGCAGCGCGACCGCCGCGGACGCGTTCTCGACGGCGTTCAGCCTGATGCCGGAAGACCAGATCAGATCGCTGCTGCCGGGTGTCGACATTGACCGCGTGCATCTGATCGACGAGGCCAGCCAATCGGTTGAATTGTCGGCGTAGTCGAGAAAACACCGGGGACGCGCTATCGCGATAGCAGCAGATCCAGCTGGCTCTGTGCCTTCTTCACGGCTGCGGCGTACCAGCTCTGACTGGGTGCTTCCTTGGCGAAGCACTTGGTGTAGGCGTCCATCGCCTGGTCTTCCCTGGCCATGGCATCCTGCGGATTTGTCCTGGCCATCATCTGTTTCCAGACCCTCTCGCAGGCCGGGATCTCGGTGGTCTTCACGGCGTCCGATGCGGCGAGAAAGTAGACCTTGTCACCCTGGATCGCGACCACGCCGATCTCGCTCGGTGGGCCCTTCAGGCCGCCGTTGCCGCGCACGCCCAGCACGGCGACGGCGGCACTCGCGGATGCGGGCTTGGTGACCGGCAGCTCGGCATATTTGGCGAAGGCTGCGTCCTGGATGGCGTAATAATAGAAGCGGTCGGACTTGAGCGCGGCACCGATCTCCTGCGGCAGGCCGTCCGCGCGGCGCTCGCGCAGCCAGTGCCTGAGCAACCCGGTCGTCGTCACCACGGCCTGCATCTTGTCGCCGTCGGAGGCGAAGCCGAGCCCGTCGAGATGGCCGAAGCCGGAGTCATCCCTGAACAGCGTGTCGACGTTCGACTTGCCGTTTGTCGGGAGCCCCTTGATCGTGACGGGTCCCATCAGGCCGCGCAACACGCCCGTCAGCTCCTTCAGAGCCGCGTCATGCTGCTTGAAGAGCTCGTCGCTCTCCTTCGCCTTGGAGAACTTTGCGATGTAGCGATCGCGCAGGTCGAGATAAGACTGCTCGGGCGCTGCGGCCTGGACGGGCGCCGCCAGGACGATCAGGCAGAGCAAGGCATAGGATTTCATGGGGATCCGCGGGACTGGGGAAATATCTCCCATCTTGGTGGCCCTGCGAAGCCGGAAGGTTCATCCCGACGACCGTTTCACCGTGCCCTACTCCGCCGGCGTCAGTTGCCGGCTCAGCCGCATCGCCGCGGTCTCGCGCACGCGGGCACGGGCGCGGCGCTTGCGCCACCAGATGACCACGCCGGTGACCGAGAGTGCGGCGACCACCAGCCCCATGATCGAGATCAGGATGCGGCCGAACAGTCCGACGATGCGGCCCGAATGCAGCGGAAATTGCGCCTGCACGAAGATGTCGGCGGCGGTGCCGACCCAGGGCAGCCGTTCGCCGATCGGGCGGCCGTCCTCGCTGTCGTAATAAAGCTGGGCCGGGCCGACGCCGCCGGCGCCGTGATCGTCGCCGGGGTGGAAGAAGGCGGCGGCATAGACGCCATGGGCCGGGCCGTAATTGACCGAGCCGACCGGGATGGTCCATCCGCGCGCCTTGCCGTCCGCGGCGGCGCGTGCGGCGATGTCGGCGAAGCTGACCTTGGGCTCGATGGGATCGTCGAGATCGCGATAAGGCCGCTGCTCATAGGGTGTAGGCGTGTAGTTCGACACCATCTTCATCAGAGGCGAGAACACCTCGAAATACAGGTTCAGCGAGAACGCCGTGAAGGCGATGACGAACAGCACGCCCCAGGTCCACAGGCTGAAGGCGCGGTGGATGTCGAAATTGATCCGGTAGGCGCTGCCGGAGGTCTTGATGGTCCAGGCTGGCGCCCATCGCGCCCAGAAGCCGCGCTCGAGCTGGCGCGTGACGGCAGGTGCCCGCGCCGCCTTGGCCCGCCGGCGCGACGGCAGTGTCAGATAGAAGCCGACGAAGCAATCGATGGTCCAGACGATCGCGATGACGCCAAGCACGCGCATGCCCCAGCGATCGCTGCCCCAGAACTCCGGAATGTGCATCGTGTAGTGCAGCTTGTAGAGGAACGAGACGAAGTTCTCGCGCGTGACCGGCCAGACCGCCCCCCAATAGCGCCGGCCCAGCTCCGCGCCGGTGTTGGGATCGAGAAAGATCTGATTGTAGTCGAGCGCGTAGCGCTTGCCGGTCGCCGGATCGATCCGCGGCATCACGAAGAACCACAGCGAGTGCCCCTCCTCCGGAGTCATGAAGAGGTAGACGACGCGCGCCCGGGGATCGCGCTGCTCGATCATCCTGGCGAGCTCGATCGAGGGGATCGCCGGGCCTTTGCTGCTGACGTCGAACAGATGGCTGTTGAGGACGTCGTCGAGTTCGTGATCCCAGGAGATGATCGCCCCGGTGATGCCGGAGAAGAACAGGAATCCGGCCGTGAGCAGTCCCGCCCAGCGATGCAGTTTGCCGAATGTCGCTCTCATCGTCTTCCCACTCACCAGCGGTAAGTCAGCTTGCCGATCGCCTTGCGTCCCTCCGCGTAGAAGCAGCCCGACAGACTGTAGCAGGCGGCGACATAGCGGGTGTCGGCAAGATTGGTGACGTTCAGCGACAAGCGCCAATTGTCACGGGTGTAAGCGAGCAGCGCGTCGAGCACGGTCGCCGATCCCACCTTGAAGGTGTTGGCATCATCGCCCCAGGTCGCCCCGATATAGCGAATGCCGCCGCCGAACTGCAGGCCTGCCAGCAGCCCGTTCTGGAGCGTATAGTCGCTCCACAGCGAGGCGCGGTTGAGCGGCACGGTGACCGGGGCCTTGCCGACATTCACCGGATCCTGTGTGACCATCGCATCGACATAGGCATAGGCCGCGCGCAGGTTCCAGCCGTCGGCGAGCGACATCGAACCTTCGAGCTCGAACCCGCGCGACTTCACCTGCCCGGTCTGCTCGGCGACGTAGAGCGGCGGCGCGTAGGTGACGACGTTATCGCGCGTCAGGTCGAAGGCCGCGAAGGTGAACAGCGCATTCCAGCCGAGAGGCTGGTACTTGACGCCGACCTCGTACTGCACGCCGGTCTCGGGATTGAGCATCTGTCCGGACGCACCGGTCGCGAGCACCGGCAGGAATGATTCCGAGTAGCTGAAGTAAGGTGCGATGCCGTTGTCGAAATTGTACATCAGCGCGGCGCGGCCGGTGAAGGCCGACGCATCTTTCGAGACCGACTTGTCGGCTGCTGGCAGATTGCTGTCGACCTGCGTCGTCACGAAGTCCTGGCGGCCGCCGAGCTGGAGCGACAGCCGGCCGAGCTTGATCTGGTCCTGCGCATAGAGGCCCACCTGCGACTGCTTGACCCCGGTATTGTCGCTCATGGCGCCGACGGTCCAGTCGTAGCTGTATGCTGGATTGAAGACGTTGATCTCTGGCGCTGACGTCGTGACCGAGAAAGCGGTGTCGCGGAAGGAGGTGTTGCGATAGTCGATGCCGACCAGCGTGGTGTGGCTGAAAATGCCCGTGGTGAACTTGCCCTGGAGCTGGTTGTCCACGGCGAAGGAATTGATGTAGGAATTGCTGTAGCTGCCGAAGCGCGCGAGCTGTCCCGCGGCCTCGTCGGTGTAGCCGCCGCCGTAAAACACCTTCTCCTCGTTGTGCTGGTAGGCGTAGCGCAGGTTCTGCCGGAACGTGATGTTGTCAGTGAAATTGTGCGAGAGCTGGTAGCCTGCAGTTGCGATCTCGGTGTTGAACGCGTTGAAGCTCGGCACGCCCGCGAAGAACGAGACCGGGATGGTGCGGCCGTTGTTCGGCCACACCGTGCCCGAGGCCGGCAGGAACTGCAGGCCCCACCCTGCCCGGTCGCGCTGGTAGTTGGCCAGCAAGGTGATGGTGGTGTCTTCGTTCGGCTTGAACGTGACGGCGGGCGCGATGAACACGCGGTTGTCCTTGGTGAAGTCGACCTGGGTCTCGCCGTCGCGAACGACGCCTGTGAGGCGCCACAGCACGGTGCCTTCCTTGTTGGCGGCGCCGCCCATGTCGAACTGGCCCTGGTAGCGGTTGAAGCTGCCGCCGGAGATCGAGACCTCGCCGAATTGCTGCGCCGTCGGGAGCTTCGTCACGTAGTTGAGGATGCCGCCGGTGCCGCTGCCGCCGTACATCGCGGATGACGGGCCCTTGAGCACCTCCAGGCGCTCGGCGCCGTAGGGATCGAGGCCGTTGAAATGCACGTAGTTGCTGGACGGAATTCGCAGGCCGTCGACATAGAGCCCCGTCATGGTGGTGTCGAAGCCGCGGATCTGCAGAGCGCCGAAACGGGTGTCGGAGCCGCCGTTGACGTCGCCGCTGACACCGGCGGTGTAGCGCAGCGCCTCGCCGATCGAGACCGCGCCCTGATTCCTGACCTGGTCGGTAGTGACGACGGAGACCGACTGCGGAGTTTCGATCAACGGCGTATCGGTCTTGGTCGCCGTGCCGCTTCGCGTGGCAACGAAACCGCGCACCGGCCCATTGGCCCGTTCGCCAGTCGCGCCGTTCAATGATGCCGACTGTGTCGGCGTGGCCTGCTGCGCGGGAGAGCGACGATTGGCACGGGAGGTGCGTGTCGCCGCCCTCCGTGACGAAGCTACCGCCGAAGACCGGGCGCGCTGAACCGGTGCATCGACGGTGACAGCGGGGATCTGCGTCTGCGCCTCCACGGAGCCCAAGGGCATCACGAGCGAGAATGTACTGACCACCCCGAGCAGCAGCACCCGAAACTGTCGATGGCGCGTGTCCCCACGCGAAGAAAATTGGAAGTCGGTCACGTCGTTCGAGGCCCCACGCACTGCCGGCTTTGCCGGTATCATTTTTGATGACCCGCCCTAACTCAGGCGATTTGCGAGTGCGATAGGAACGCCGTTAGAATTTCTCCAGACGTGTCTGCAGCACGTGCGACGAATGCGCTCACGCGCACTGCGACGTCGCGGCTCTTTAGAATTGGAATATTTCCAGTTTGGGGATCAGTGATGTCGCAGCCGGCGATTGACCCGCCGCGCAAGATAATCGCCCGCGCTCTGGACGAGTTGCACCAGCGCAATCAGCACGACGACGACGGCCAGCATCATCTCCGGCATGAAACGCTGATAGCCGTAGCGGATGCCGAGATCACCCAAGCCCCCGCCGCCGACCGCGCCAACCATTGCGGAATAGCCGAGCAGACTGACCACGGCGAGCGTCAGCGCCAGCAACAGGCCCGGCAGCGCTTCGGGGATCAGCACCTTGAACACGATCTGCAGCGGCGATGCGCCGAACGAGGATGCCGTCTCGATCAGGCCGCCATCGACCTCGCGAATGGCAGCTTCGACCAGGCGCGCGATGAACGGCGCCGATGCGATCGTCAGCGGCACGATCGCCGCAGTCGAGCCGATCGAGGTGCCGGCGACGAGCCTTGTGAACGGGATGATGGCCACGACCAGGATGATGAAGGGCGTCGACCGCGTCGCATTGACGACGATGCCGAGCGCGCGATTGACGATCGGAGCGGCAAACAGCTCCCCTTTCCGGCTGGTCGCGAGGAAGACGCCGAGCGGAAGGCCGAAGGCGGTGCCGAGCAGCGCTGCGATACCGACCATGTACAGGCTCTCGAAGGTCGCCTGGACGATCAGATTGATGAGTTCAGGCGACATAGCCGAGATGCTCCGCGGGGAATTGATGTTGAGACAACCAGGCAAGAACCCGCGCCGGCACGTCCTCGCGGCTGGGAATGCCGAGCACGAGTGAGCCGACATGCTGGCCGCCGATCTCGTCGATGCGGGCAGACAGCAGCGCGACGTCGAGGCCCAGCTCGCGGGCGAGCCGCGCCACCACGGTGTCGCCGGCCCCTGCCCCGCGTACTTGGATGCGGATCACGGCCTGCCCGTCACCAGGCGGCTCTGTTACAATCCGGCTCGCCAGCGAGACCGGCAGGCTGTCGCCGATGACTTCCGCGAGGAAGGACTGCGTGATCGGATGTCGTGGGTGGGTGAAGATGTCGGCGACATGGCCGCTCTCGACCACATGGCCGGCGTCGAGCACCACGACTTCCCTGGCGAGCTGACGCACCACCGACATTTCGTGGGTGATCAGTACGATGGTCACCCCGAGCTCGCGGTTGATGTTGGCGAGCAGATCGAGGATCGCGCGCGTCGTCTGCGGATCGAGCGCGGACGTCGCCTCGTCCGACAGCAGCACGCTCGGCCGCGTCGCCAGCGCGCGGGCGATGCCGACGCGCTGCTTCTGGCCGCCGGACAATTCCGACGGATAGCGGTCATGCTTGTCGGCAATGCCGACCAGCGCGAGCAGCTCGGTGACGCGGGCCTTGATGTCGGCCTTGGGCCAGCCGGCGATCTCGAGCGGCAGCGCGATGTTGTCTGCGGCGGTGCGCGAGGACAGCAGGTTGAAATGCTGGAAGATCATGCCGATCGAGCGCTGCGCCAGGCGCAACTCACGCCCCGCCAGCGACGAGATATCGTTGCCGTCGACGATGACGCGCCCCGTGGTCGGCTTCTCCAGCCCGTTGATGAGCCGCACCAGGCTCGACTTGCCGGCGCCGGAGCGGCCGATCACGCCGGTGATGGAGCCGCGGGGAATCGCGAAGTCGATATCTTGCAGCGCGTTGACGCCGGGCTTGCCGCGATAGGCCGTATAGGTTTTCGAGATGTTTTCGAAGCGGACCATGGTGTCCGGCTCGGTTGCGGCAGGCGACATCTCTTCAGGCGGCGCAATCGGCTGTCCGACGGCGAGCTATGAGTGAGCGTTCATTGAGACGGCCTTCATGCACAATGGTTCTCTCGCCTGCCCGAAAAGGCAAATGAGAGCCGGGTCGCATCGGCGACGTGAGGTGGAACAGCCAGCACACGCCTCAAAGTGGAGAACGCGCTGCACCGCAGCACGCACCATCGCCTTTTCCGGTCTTTCTTGCAATTTCAGATATCTGCGAGGAGATGGATGAAGATTTTCCAATCCCTCTCCGGAGAAGAATATTCCTCTATCGGGCGTATCAACGTCCCGCGGGGATCATCGCATCAGCAACCGGCCGCGCTTTACCGCCCCTTGAAGCGTGGCTTGCGGCGGCCCAGGAATGCCTCGACGCCCTCCTTGTGATCCTCGCTGAAGCTCGCCAGCGCGAACTGGTCGACGTCCATGTGGCTGGCGAGATCGTCCAGCGCATGCGCGAGCCGGTTGACGGTGAGTTTCGTCATCGCGACCGAGAGCGGCGGCTGCGCGGCGATCTTGCGGGCGAGATCCATGGCGGCCTCGAAGGCATGGCCGGGATCGACCACCTCCTCCACCAGGCGCCATTCATGGGCCTCATCCGCCGAGATGCGCTGGTCGGCCAGGATGACCGCCTGCTTGGTGCGGGCAGGTCCCATCAGATGCAACATGCGCGGGATGCTCTGCCAGCTCATGTTCATGCCGAGCCCGATTTCGGGCACGCGCAGATGCGCATCGCGGCCCATGATGCGGAAGTCGAGCGCGACGGCCAGCGCGACGCCGCCGCCGACACAGAAACCCTCGATCGCCGCGATCGTGATCTGCTCCATCTCCTGCCATGCGTGCGTCAGACGCGGTCCGAGCTTGAGGTGCCGCCGCAGCGTGCCGAGGTCCATGTCCTTGCGCGAGCGCCCTTCGGCGTCCTTGAGATCGAAGCCGGCGCTGAACGCGCCCGAGCTGCCGGTCAATACGACGACCGACGTCGCGGAATCGTCCTCGAAGCTGCGCGCCGCCGCGGTGAGCTGCCGCAACGCCTCGGGCGACAGGGCATTGATGCCGTCGCCCCGATCGAACCGCACCACCGCAATCCGACCCTCGGGCCCGAGGCCCTTCTCGATCTTCACGTAATCCGTCACCGAGATCTCCCCGTCTGCTTCGCGCCGATGCTAGCCTACATCCGGCCTCACGAATATGGGACCCGGTTGCGCCGCGGCGCATACTCGACAGGCTCAGGCTATTGCGCTTATCTTGGCCAGCATGAGCCATGATCACCACCATCATCACCACCACGATCACGACCATTCCGAGCTGTCGGAGACCGAGCTGCGCGTGCGCGCACTCGAGACGATTCTGACCGAAAAAGGCTATGTCGAGCCGGCCGCGCTCGACGCCATCATCCAGGCCTATGAGACCAGGATCGGCCCGCATAACGGCGCCCGCGTCGTTGCCAAGGCCTGGACTGATCCGGCGTTCAAGCAGGCGCTGCTGGAGGACGGCTCCAAGGCGATCGGCACGCTCGGCCATGTCAGCCGCGTCGGCGACCATCTCGTCGTGGTCGAGAACACGCCCGCGCGTCACAACATGGTCGTGTGCACGCTGTGCTCCTGCTACCCCTGGGAAATGCTCGGGCTGCCGCCGGTTTGGTACAAGGCAGCGCCCTACCGCTCGCGTGCGGTGAAGGACCCGCGCGGCGTGCTCGCCGATTTCGACGTCAGCCTGCCGAAGGACGTGGAGATCCGGGTGTGGGATTCCACCGCCGAGACGCGCTTCCTGGTGCTGCCGATGCGCCCCGCGGGCACGGGGGGCTGGAGCGAGGAGCAGCTCGCCGAACTCGTCACGCGCGATTCCATGATCGGCACCGGATTCCCGCGACAGCCGGGAGCGTCGTCATGAACGGCGTGCACGACATGGGCGGCATGGACGGGTTCGGCAAGGTCGAGCCGGAGCCGAACGAGCCGATGTTTCACGCGCATTGGGAAGAGCGTGTGCTGGCGATGGTGCGCGCGATGGGCGCGGCCGGTGCCTTCAACATCGACACCTCGCGCTTCTATCGCGAGACGCTGCCGCCGGAGGTTTATCTCTCGAGCTCCTACTACAAGAAATGGTTTCTCGGTCTCGAGGAGATGCTGATCGAGAAGGGCTACCTCTCCCGCGAAGAGGTCGCTGCCGGCCATGCGATGCAGCCGGCCAAGGCGCTCAAGCACGGCAAGTTCGATCTCACCCAGGTCGAGCGCGTGATGGTCCGCGGCAAGTTCGGCCGCACGGCGCCTGCGCCCGCCAAATTCAACATCGGCGATCGCGTGCGCGCCAGGAATATCCATCCAGCCACCCACACGCGGCTGCCGCGCTATGTGCGCGGCCATGTCGGGGTGGTCGAGCTGAACCATGGCTGCCACGTGTTTCCTGATACGGCGGCGATGGAGCGCGGCGAACATCCTCAATGGCTCTACACGGTCGTATTCGGGGGCCGCGATCTCTGGGGCGAGGATGGTGATCCCACCCTGAAGGTCTCGATCGACGCGTTCGAGCCCTATCTGGATCCGGCGTGATGAGCAGTGCGGCAGCGGCGGTCGCCACGGCAGCCATACCGAGCATTCCCCGCGATGACGACGGCCCGGTGTTTCGCGCGCCCTGGGAGGCGCATGCCTTCGCGATGGCGTTGACGCTGCACGAACGCGGCGTGTTCACCTGGCCGGAATGGGCGGCTAGCCTCGCGGACGAGATCAAGCGTGCACAGGCCGCCGGCGATCCTGATACGGGCGAGACCTATTACCGGCACTGGCTCGCCACGCTGGAGGGCTTGGTTGCCCGCAAGGGTGTTGCGTCGATGGAAACCCTGCACCGCTACCGCGACGCCTGGGACCACGCGGCGGACCGCACCCCGCACGGCAAGCCGATCGAGCTGAAGCCGGAGGATTTCGCCTAGCTCCGTCATTGGCACGCTCGTGCCAAACCCCTCTCTGTCATTCCCCGCGAAGGCGGGGAATCCAGTACGCCGCGGCTTCTCGGCTCAAGCACGGTCTCTGGAATACTGGATCACCCGCATTCGCGGGTGATGACACCGAACGTGTGGCATCACCTCGCCACAAACTCCCGCCACCCTTTCGCCCGCAGGCTGCACGCCGGGCATTCGCCACACCCATAGCCCCAATCGTGCTGCGCGCCGCGTTCGCCGAGATAGCAGGTGTGGGAGTGCTCGCGGATGAGATCAACCAACGCTTCGCCGCCGAGATCCTGCGCCAGCTTCCAGGTTGCGGCTTTGTCGATCCACATCAAGGGCGTATGCAGCTCGAACTTGCGCGCCATTCCCAGCGAGAGCGCGGTCTGCATGGCGCGGATGGTGT
The DNA here is from genome assembly GCF_003020125.1 of Bradyrhizobium sp. MOS003. Taxonomy (GTDB): domain Bacteria; phylum Pseudomonadota; class Alphaproteobacteria; order Rhizobiales; family Xanthobacteraceae; genus Bradyrhizobium. Next base: position 295,348 of record NZ_PYFW01000004.1, read on the forward strand.
CGTCGCGGCAATCGGGATAGCCGGAATAGTCGGTTTCGCACATGCCCCCGACGATGTCCGTGATGCCGCGCCGGTAGGCCAGCGCCGCCGCAAAGGTCAGGAACACCAGATTGCGGCCGGGCACAAACGTGTTCGGCAACCCGTCAGCGCCCATCGCGATCGCGACATCTCGGGTCAACGCGGTCTCCGAGACGGCCGCCAGCGTCGGGATCGACAGCGTATGACTCTCGCCGAGCTTTTCTGCCCAATCGGCGCGAAGACCCTTGATGCCATCGAACAGCCGATCGCGGCAGTCGAGCTCCACCGCGTGGCGTTGCCCGTACTCGAACCCCAGCGTCTCCACCCGCGCAAAGCGCCTGAGCGCCCAGGCGAGGCAGGTGGTGGAATCCTGGCCGCCGGAGAACAGCACCAGCGCGGTTTGTGATGAAAATGCGTCACTCATGGGCCGCGCTTTAGCATTGCCAAACGTATCAGCCAATCGGTGGAAATCGGCCCGTTCCGCCCCGCCGCGCTGGGAACGGCGGGCCGCTTTTGGCATAAGGTTTGGGAGTCAGGAGAGCGCCCCGCAATGACCCCCTCCCGCGATATTTCCCGCCTGATCGAGATCATGGCGGCGCTGCGCACGCCGGTGACCGGCTGCCCCTGGGACCTCGAGCAGGACTTTGCGACGATCGCGCCCTACACGATCGAGGAGGCCTATGAGGTGGTCGACGCGATCGACCGTGGCGATCTCGATGATCTCAAGGACGAGCTCGGCGATCTCCTGCTGCAGGTCGTCTTCCACGCCCAGATGGCGTCCGAGCAGAACGCGTTCGCGTTCGGAGACGTGGTCGAGGCCATCACGCGAAAAATGATCCGGCGCCACCCCCATGTCTTCGCCGACAAGGACGGCAATCTCGCCTCTTCCCACGTCAAGGAAGTCTGGGACCGCATCAAGGCCGAGGAGAAGGCCGAGCGCGCTGCGCGCCGGCCGCCGGAGCAAGTGCCGACGAAGTCGCTGCTGTCAGGCGTGAAGGCCGGCCAGCCCGCGCTGACACGGGCCATGGAGCTGCAGCGCAAGGCCTCCACCGTCGGCTTCGACTGGAACGACCCGCGCGCGGTGCTGGCCAAGATCCGCGAGGAAGCCGACGAGATCGAGGCCGCACTCGACCGCAACGACAAGCAAGAACTGGCGGAGGAGACCGGTGACCTGATGTTCGCGCTGGTCAACCTCGCCCGCCATGTCGACGCCGATCCGGAAGCCGCGCTGCGTGCGACCAATGCGAAGTTCGAGCGACGCTTTGCCTATATCGAGCGGGCGCTGGAGGCGCAGGGTCGGACGCTGGAGCAGGCGTCGCTGGCGGAGATGGATGCGCTGTGGAATGCGGCGAAGGGCGGAGAGAATCCGGCTACGCCGGCTGAGGGAAGCAACCAAGTGCGCAGCTAACTCAACCGTCGTCCCGGCGACGGCGGCCCGTTACCGCATCGCCACTGCTAAGCCGACAGATGCGGCACAGCATCGAACCGGTTCACCACGATATCCCGCTTGGTCTCGTCCACCCGCACGGTCATATCAAAACGGCCGTCGTGCAGCTCCTTCGCCAACACCTCGGAATTGCGGTGCAGCCAGCTGATGCCCGCGCCGTCGGCGGCATCGATCGAGAGGTCGAGCGTGGTGCGTTTGGCCGCCAACCGCTCCTCGATCGCGGCCAGCAATGCGTCGACGCCCTCACCTGACACGGCTGACACCAGCATTGCCGGGTGATCCTCCGGTCGGCGCGCGACGATGTTCATAAGCTCTTCGCGTTGCTCGGAATCGTAGCGGTCGATCTTGTTCCAGACTTCGATGATGCGGCCGCTGTCATCAGGGTTGATACCGAGCTGGCGCAGCACGGCGTCGACGTCGCTTTGCTGGGCCTCGGCATCTTCATGGGATATGTCGCGCACATGCAGGATGACGTCGGCTTCGAGCACCTCCTCCAGCGTGGCCCGGAAGGCGGCGACCAGCTGGGTCGGCAAGTTGGAGATGAAGCCCACGGTGTCCGACAGCATCGCCTTGCCGCCATGAGGCAAGTCGAGGGCGCGCAAGGTCGGATCGAGCGTCGCGAAAAGCATATCCGCCGCCTGCACGTCGGCGCGGGTCAGGCGGTTGAACAGCGTCGACTTGCCGGCATTGGTGTAGCCGACCAGCGCGACGACGCGATACGGCACGCGCTGGCGGCCAGCGCGATGCAGTCGCCGCGTCGCCTGCACCTTCTTCAACTCGCTCTCGAGCTTGGAGATGCGCTCCTGGATCAGGCGTCGGTCCGCTTCGATCTGCGTCTCGCCGGGACCGCCCATGAAGCCGAAGCCGCCGCGCTGGCGCTCCAGATGGGTCCATGAGCGCACCAGGCGCGAGCGTTGATAGTTGAGATGCGCCAGTTCGACCTGGAGCGAGCCTTCCTTGGTCTTGGCGCGGCGGCCGAAGATTTCCAGGATCAGCCCGGTGCGGTCGAGCACCTTGGCTTGCAACTCCTTCTCGAGATTGCGCTGCTGGATCGGTGCCAGCGCGCAATCCATCACCACGAGTTCGACATCGAGGCTCTTGGCCAGCGCGGCGATCTCTTCGACCTTGCCCTTGCCGATATAGGTCGCGGGGCGGATCTGGTTGATCGGCGCGATGATCGCGTCGGCAACGACGAGATCAATCGCGCGCGCGAGGCCGGCGGCTTCATCGAGCCGGGCTTCGGCATTCCGCTGGATATGACTCTCCGATTGCGCGTCGGCACCGCCTGCGCGCACCCGCAAATAGGGGCCGATGACAAGCACCCGCCCCGTCTGCTTAGCCCCTGCCGACCTCGGACGGTCGGCATCCCCGTCGAAATTCCGGGGTTCCAATCAGATCACTCTCAAGCCGGCTGATCCTCACCGCCTTCGAACAACTGGATCGGCGCACCCGGCATGATGGTCGAGATCGCATGCTTGTAGACGAGCTGCGAATGACCGTCGCGCCGAAGCAGCAAACAGAAATTGTCGAACCAGGTCACGATGCCCTGGAGCTTCACTCCGTTGACCAGAAAGATCGTCAGTGGCGTCTTGGTTTTGCGAACGTGGTTGAGGAAGGTGTCCTGCAGGTTTTGTGCGCGGTCTGCCGCCATTGTTTTTTTCTCGCTTTGAGTTTCTTTTTATTGCGCCGGTTGCGGCCCTCTTTGTGACGTTCGGGGCCTCTCCCGGTTGCCGTTCCTCATGAGATCCCCCTCGGAAGGAACAGCTGTGCGATTAGAGGACAGGTGGACTTATTAGGCAAGCCGCTTCACGCGGCAGCGGGCGCCGTATCGCCCCGAAAAACTACGGAAATCGATCTATTTCGTCGCTTTATTCATAAGGTGACGTGGCGGCGTTAGAACGTTGTTTTGACGGCGTTTTTCAAATGCGAACCGGTACTCCGCGTGGCACGAAAACGGGTCAGCCGACACCGAGCGCTTTCAACTTTCGATGCAGCGCCGACCGTTCCATGCCAACGAACTCGGCCGTGCGAGAAATATTTCCTGAGAAACGGCTGATCTGAGCAATCAAATAGTCGCGCTCGAACACTTCGCGGGCCTCGCGCAGCGGCAGGCCCATGATGTGCTCCCCATTGTTGCTGGTCGGCATCGCCGGCACCATGGAGCCGACATCCTGCGGCAACATGTCGGCCGTGATGATGACCTCCGGTCCACCGGCGGCGAGAATCATGACTCTTTCAACGTTGTTGCGGAGCTGGCGCACATTGCCCGGCCAGACATGCGATTGCAGCACCGCCATCGCGTCCTGGCCGATCTGCCGCTTGGGCAGGCCGCTGCCGGCCGAGATCTGCTCCATGAAATAGTCGATCAATTCCGGGATGTCCTCGCGCCGCTCCGACAGCGCAGGCACGCGGATCGGCACCACTGAGAGCCGATGATAGAGGTCCTCGCGGAAATGGCCGGCCGCGATCTCCTCTTCGAGATTGCGCGCGGTCGAGGAGATGATGCGGACGTCGACCTGCATCTTGGCGGTGCCGCCGACGCGCTGGAACGACTGCTCCACCAGCACGCGCAGGATCTTGTTCTGGGTCTCGCGCGGCATGTCCGCGATCTCGTCGATGAACAGCGTGCCGCCATGGGCTTCCTCGAGCGCGCCGGGCTTGCGCGCCTGCTCGCCGTTGGACTGCTCGATACCGAACAGCTCCTGCTCCATGCGGTCGGGCGTGATCGCGGCTGCGTTGATGACGACGAAGGGACCGTCGGCCCGGCCCGAAGCCGTATGCAGCGTGCGTGCCGTCAATTCCTTGCCGGCGCCGGCGGGACCGACGATCAGGATGCGGCTGTTGGCCTTGGCGGCGCGCTCGATGGTCTGGCGCAGCTGGTTCATGCTGGGCGATCGGCCGACGAGCGAGCTGGCGCTCGGCGCCAGCTGCTTCAGCTCCTTGACCTCGCGCTTGAGCCGCGAGTTCTCCAGCGCTCTGGTCGCGACCAGGATCAGCCGGTCGGCCTTGAACGGCTTTTCGATGAAGTCGTAGGCGCCGCGCTTGATCGCGGCGACCGCGGTCTCGATGTTGCCGTGGCCGGAGATCATCACGACCGGCAGGTCGGCATTCTCCTTCTTGACCTGCTCCAGCAACTGCAAGCCGTCGAGCTTCGAGCCCTGCAGCCAGATGTCGAGAAACACCAGATGCGGCCTGCGGTTGCCGATTTCAGCCAGTGCGGAGTCGCTGTCGCGTGCGGTCCGCGTCACAAAACCCTCGTCCTCGAGGATGCCCGCAACGAGATCGCGAATATCGGCTTCGTCATCGACAATCAGAATTTCACTAGCCATGGGTCGCGCCTGTCTTGTCAGCTGCCTGTTGAGGCTTCGATTTTCGTTGAATCATTGGTCTTTTCGGCGGCCTCTTTGGTTTCGGCCGCCGGCTTATTTGTTTCCTGCGCCAGGTCCTTGACAGGAGCGCCAGCCTGCCTGCCGGTTGCGTCCTTGACCGCGCCCGCCGGGGCCTGTTCGGCTCCCGCCGGGGCCCCTTCGGCTCCCGCCGAGGCCTGCTCGGCTCCCTCGGACTTCGCGGGTTGGCCGGAGATCGCAAAGCGCATCCGCATCCAGGCGCCGCGCTGGCCCGCGCGGAAGTCGGAAGCATCCTTCAGCTCGATGCGCCCGCCATGGTCTTCCAGCACGCGGCCGACGATGGCAAGGCCGAGGCCGGTGCCCTTGGCGCGCGTCGTCACATAGGGCTCGAGCAGCCGCGAGCGCGCGACCTTGGGCAGGCCGATACCGTTGTCGATGACGTCGATCAACACGTCCTCGCCCTGGCGCGACACCACGACGTCGATACGGCCTTTGCCGAGTTCCTCGGGCGGGACCTGTTCGATCGCCTCGGTGGCATTCTTGACGATGTTGGTGACCGCCTGCGAGATCAGCCGCCGGTCGAACTGGGCGCGGAGCGGATCCTCTTTGAACTCGGCCTCGATATCGATCTCGGGATGGGCAACCTTCATCAGGAACACCGCCTGCCGCACCGCGTCGGCGACGTCCTCGCCCTCCATCACCGGTTTCGGCATCCGTGCAAAGCGCGAGAACTCGTCGACCATGCGGCGGATGTCGTCGACCTGGCGCACGATGGTGTCGGTGCACTGCTCGAAGATCTGCTTGTCCTTGGCCTCGGTGATGTCCTTGCCGAACTTGCGGCGGATGCGCTCGGCGGAGAGCTGGATCGGCGTCAGCGGGTTCTTGATCTCATGCGCTATGCGCCGCGCCACGTCGCCCCAGGCGGAGGTGCGCTGCGCCGAGACCAGTTCGGTGATGTCGTCGAGTGTGATGATGTAGCTGTCGTGCGGCTGGTTCTTTTCGGCGCTGACGCGGACCGAGAGATTGCGCTCGGTGCCGTCGCGGGTGATCGTGATCTGGCCCTGCACCAGACGCTGGCTCCCTTCCCGCGCCGCCGTCATCGTCTCGTCGAGCTCTGGCAGCACGTCGGAGAGCGGATGACCGAGCGTCTCCGCCTCGGAGTGCCCGATCAGCTTCTCGGCCGAGCGGTTCAAAATGCCGACGCTGCCTGATGTATCGACGCCGATGATGCCGGCGCTTGCGGAAGACAGCACCGCTTCGATGAAGCGGCGGCGACTGTCGATGAGGTCGCTGGCGTTGACGAGCTCATCGCGCTGGCTACGCAACTCCTGCGTCATCTTGTTGAAGGTCTCACCCAGCTGGGCGAGATCGCCTTCCGACTGGTGTACGGGCACCTGGACATGGAGATCGCCGGTCGAGACCGTGTGGGCCGCGTTCATCAGCCGCCGGATCGGCGAGACCAGCGAATTGGCGAAGTTCAGGCCGATCAGCACCGAGGCCATCAGGATGGTCAACGCGATCACGGCGAACATCAGCGCGAAGGCAACCTGGATGCCGAGCCGGCGCGATTCGATCTGGGCGTATTCGGCGACGCTGACCTCGGTCTGCTTGAGCTGATTGACGACATTCGGATCGAGGGGACGGGCGACATAGAGGAAGGTGTCGCTGAAGGCGCGCAACCGGATCACCGCGGCGACGAAGCTCGCATCAGGAAGGATCGCGATCTCGGGCTCGGACTCGTTGACGTTGCTGAGGAAGTCGGACGCCGGCGGAGAATAGGCGAGCCGCATCCCGGTGTCGGCGGATTCCAGGATGTTGGTGTCCTTGTCGATGATCATCGCGCCCGGCAGGTTGCGGGAAGCGGCGCTGGCGCTCAGCATCTCCCGGAACGAGCGGCGATCCTGATCGTAGAGCGGCCGGGCATGCGCGATGTCGTTGGCCATGCCGAGAATGTCGCCGCGGATCAGCTGCGCATGGTCCTGCATATAGGCCCGCGCGATCGTCAGCGAATTCTGGATCACCTCCTTGGTCGGGCCGGAGAACAGCCGGTCGAGGCCCCGTTCGATGGTGACGTTGGCGACCACGGCGACCAGCACCGCCGGCAGCACCGCCACGATCGAGAACAGGCTGACGATCTGGACATGGAGCCGCGCCGCCGCCCTGCCCCGCCGCCGCGCCAGGATCAGCTGCCAGAGCTCGCGGATGATGATTCCGACCAACAGCAGGATCGTGGCCGCGTTGATCAGGTAGATCGAGCGGACCACAGCCGGCGTCGGATCAATCGTGGTCAGGCCGGTCAGGACCAGGAAGGTCAGGAAGGCCGAGAGCAGCGCCAGCACCACGGCAAAGGGCGCCAGCCAGCGCCGCGCCGACCAACGCCGGGGCTCTTCCGCTGGTGCCGTGTCAAAGTGTGCGGCCGAGGTGTCTGCGCTGGTCATTCCGGCAATGGCGATGCTGAAAACGGGTCCGCGATGGGCGGATACTGATGTATTCGTACCACATTGTTGCCGAATTGCGACAATTCCGCGGCGCCTTGGCCGCGGCGGTCCGGCGCATCCACAGGCGATCACGGCGGTAGCTTGAAGAGACCTTGCCTGCGGGAACGGTTATCCACCGTCGCTGCTTGACCAGCATGGACAGGTTCTTCCTCGCGATGATGGTCTCCGCAGTTCTGCTGTTGATTGCGGCCTCGGGTCTACTGGTCAGTGGTTCGGTCCTGCAGGAGCCGACGGCAAACGTCGCGCGCCTCGTGCCGTCGACGGAGCGGCTGGCCAAGTGACCTGTAGCGGCCGCGGGCGGCCGAACGCCTCACCCTTGTGTGACCGCGGAACATTTCTCCCCCGCCCCGGCTTTCTTTACCGCGCCAGCCAAACCGGCCAGCGCGATCCGGACAGGCTCGGCTCCGCTCTGGTAGGGGGAGCCGAGCCAATCCGCGTAAGCGTGATCAGCGTTCGTCGCCGAACAACTAGCCCCCGCTGCGATAGACCTGGATGTCGAGATCCCGGATCTTCTTGCGCAGCGTGTTGCGGTTGAGGCCGAGCAGATCCGCGGCGCGGATCTGGTTGCCGCGGGTGGCGGCGAGCGCGGCCGTGAGCAGCGGCACCTCGATCTCCTTGAGGATGCGGTGATAGAGGCCCGGCGGCGGCACGCCGTTCGGGAAGCCCTGGAAGTGCGATGAGAGATAGGCCTCCACGGCGCCGCCGAGATTGTCGACGCCCTGCTGGACCGCGGCACCAGGGCTGACCGAGGGCGGTGCGAGCTCGCCGTCGATGACGGAGGCCGTGATCACATCCTGCGGATAGAGCGCGGCGAGACGCCGGGCGAGGTTTTCCAGTTCGCGCACGTTGCCCGGCCAGCGATGCTGCTTCAGCCGCTCCAGCGCCAGCACGTCGAGCTTCTTGGGCGGCAGGCCGTCCTTCTCGGCCAGCGCGAAGAAGTGACGGATGAGATCGGGCAGGTCCTCGATGCGTTCGCGCAGCGGCGGCAGCCGCAGCGGCACCACGTTGAGGCGGAAGAACAGGTCTTCCCGGAACAAGCCCTGCTGGATCAGGACGCGCAGATCCTTGTTGGAGGCCGCGACGATGCGCACGTCGGTCTTGATCGGGGTGCGGCCGCCGACGGTGGTGTATTCGCCCTGCTGCAGCACGCGGAGGAGACGGGTCTGCGCCTCCATCGGCATGTCGCCGATTTCGTCGAGGAACAGCGTGCCGCCCTCGGCCTGCTCGAACCGGCCGGAGGCGCGGGTGTTGGCGCCGGTGAAGGCGCCGCGCTCATGGCCGAACAGTTCGGATTCGATGAGGTCGCGCGGGATCGCCGCCATGTTGACCGCGACGAACGGGCCGTTGCGGCGCTTGCCGTAATCGTGCAGCGCGCGCGCCACCAGCTCCTTGCCGGTGCCGGACTCGCCGGTAATCATCACGGTGAGGTCGGTCTGCATCAGCCGCGCCAGCACGCGGTAGATTTCCTGCATCGCCGGCGAGCGGCCGACCAGCGGGATCGCCTCCATCTCGGCGTCCTCGTCCGGCGTCGAGACGCGCTCCTTCGGCTCGGCAAGCGCGCGGCCGACGATGGCGATCAGCTCCTTGAGGTCGAACGGTTTCGGCAGATATTCGTAAGCCCCGCGCTCGGAGGCGCGGATCGCCGTCATGAAGGTGTTTTGCGCGCTCATGACGATGACGGGCAGATTCGGCCGCATCTTCTTGATCCGCGGCAAGAGGTCGAAGGCGTTTTCATCCGGCATCACCACGTCGGTGATGACGAGATCGCCCTCCCCCTGGCTGACCCAGCGCCACAGCGTCGCGGCATTGCCGGTCAGCCTGACTTCATACCCGGCCCGGGAGAGTGCCTGGTTCAGAACCGTGCGGATGGCGGTGTCGTCATCAGCTACGAGAATGCTACCTGCGGGCATCGTTGATCCTCATTTTGCCCCCTGAGATGCAGCCGACGACTTCCCGGCAGAGTCGTCGCGACTGCTGTGATCGGCATGTTTCACCGATGTGGAATACATCGGCATCAGCACGCGGAAGGTGGTTTTGCGCGGCTGAGATTCGCATTCGATGATGCCCCCGTGATCGCCGACGATCTTGGCGACCAGCGCGAGACCGAGGCCGGAGCCGGTCTGCTTGGTGGTCACGAAGGGATCGAACAGGTTGGGCAGGAGATCGTCCGGCACGCCTGGTCCATTGTCCTTCACGCAGAATTCGAGCGGCAGGGATACCCGGGATTTTTGACCGGGGACTGACAGGCGCACGCCGGGGCGGAACGCGGTGGTGAGCTGGATCTCGCCGTCGGGAACGTCGATCAGCGCTTCGGCGGCGTTCTTCACGAGATTGAGGAACACCTGGATCAGCTGGTCCTGGTTCGCCAGCACCGGCGGCAGCGAGGGATCGTAGTCCTCGATGAAGCGGATGTTGCGGGCAAAGCCGGACTGCGCCAGCCGTTTCACATGGTCGAGCACCGAATGGATGTTGACGGGGCCGCGCAACACGGGACGCTCGTCGCCGAACACCTCCATGCGGTCGACCAGCGTCACGATGCGGTCGGCCTCGTCGCAGATCAGGCGCGTCAGCATGCGGTCCTCGGACGAGGCCTGCTGCTCGAGAAGCTGCGCCGCGCCGCGGATGCCCGAGAGCGGATTCTTGATCTCGTGCGCCAGCATCGCGGCCAGCGCGATCACCGAGCGCGCCGCGCTGCGATGGGTGAGCTGGCGGTCCATCTTGTCGGCGATGGAGCGCTCCTGCAGCATCACCACGATATGGCCGGGCCGCTCGGTCAGCGGCGCGACGTGAAGATCGACCTGGCGGTCGCCACCCATGCGCGGCGTGCCGAGATCGACCTTGTATTCGTTGACCGGCGCGTTCGACGAGCGCACCTGGTCGATCAGCGCCAGCAAGGGACTGCCGAACGGCACCAGTTCTTTCAGCGACTGCCGCTTTAAAAACTGCGTCGAGATGTCGAAGAAGGCTTCGGTCGCGATGTTGGCGGCGACGATCTTGCCGTCCGGCCCGATCATGAGCACGGGATTGGGCAAGGCATCCAGGATCGCGTCGCTGTCGGACGGAACCGGCCGACGATGTTCAGCAACTGAGCTCATGCAGCAGCGCTCCATGCGAAGTCGTCGAAGGCGTCTTGCAGTGATTGGTGGACGCGGCCCGGATCCTCCGAGGTGAGGATGGTCTGCCGCCAGGATTTCAGCTTCTGGGCCGGCGCGCGGCTCGCCTGCGCTGCGACGTCGAGGGCCCAGCCCAAATGCTTGCGGGCATGCCTGAGGCCGATGCGCAAACCATAGAGCGCGCAGACGCCCTCATAGAGCGTGCGGACATAATGCAGCTGCGTTTCCAGCGAGGGCACAGCCTCCTCGGCCCCGCCCTTCAGGCGGCGGCCGATCTGGCCCGGCAGCCAGGGCTGCCCATTGGCGCCGCGGCCGATCATCACGGCGTCGGCGCCGGAGGCCTCTAGCGCCGCGAGCGCCTTCTCGTAAGTCGTGATGTCGCCATTGACGACGAGCGGAATCGAGACCGCCTCGCGCACGGCACGGATCGCATCCCAATCGGCCTCGCCCTTGTAGAACTGGCTGCGAGTGCGGCCGTGGACCGTCACGAGCTTGACGCCGGCGGCTTCCGCGCGCCGTGCCAGTTCCGGCGCGTTGCGGGTCTGGTCGTCCCAGCCGAGCCGCATCTTCAGCGTCACCGGCACCTTCACCGCCGCGATGGTGGCATCGATCAGGCCGACGGCATGGTCGAGGTCGCGCATCAAGGCCGAGCCGGACTGGCCGCCGGTGACGTGACGGGCTGGACAGCCCATGTTGATATCGATGATGTCGGCGCCCTCGGCCTCGGCGATCCGGGCGCCCTCGGCCATCCAATGGGTCTCGCAGCCGGCGAGCTGGACCACGTGCGGGCCGACGCCGGTGGCTTCGCAGCGCAACCGTGACATCCGGTGGCCATTGGCGAGTTCATCGCTGGCGGTCATTTCGGAGACGACGAGACCGGCTCCAAGTTCGGCTGCCAGCCGACGGACGGGCGAGTCCGTCACTCCCGACATCGGCGCCAGGATGACCGGGGTGACGACAATAATGTCGCCTATTTTCAACGGCTTAGAGCCGAATACTGCCGAACCGGTCACTGGGGTCTCGTCGACTGAGCAGGGGCCTCATCGCGCCTGCCTTGAAGTATCTTGCGCACAATTCTTGTGCAGTCAAGCGTCATGCCTACAGTTTAGACAATTCTGCAAATCTTTCAAGTGCAGTGCAGCAAATTGCTGTTGCCCACAATCCGGGGAAACCCCCTTTTTTTGCGGGCCTGCCGTGCTAGAGGCATGCGGCAATCACCCCACTCCCCCGACTCTTTCCATCACCGACTGAGTATTTGAGTCCTATGGCGAAATCACAACGCACCGCAGTCGTCCTCGTCGCAGCCGGACGGGGATTGCGCGCCGGCGCCGGCGGGCCGAAGCAATATCGCGAGATCGGCGGCGTGCCCGTGATCTACCGCGCGATGGAAGCCTTCAGCCGTCATCCTGAGGTGTTCGCGGTACAGCCCGTGGTGAACCCCGATGACAGCGCCATGTTCACGGCGGCGGTCGCAGGATTGAAGCATGAGGCGCCGACCAGTGGCGGCGCCACCCGCCAGGCTTCGGTGCTCGCAGGTCTCGAAGCGCTCGCCGGGCACAAGCCGGACGTCGTCCTGATTCACGACGCCGCGCGTCCCTTCGTCTCGGCCGGCGTAATCTCGCGCGCAATCGAGGCCGCAGGCCGCACCGGTGCGGCGATCCCCGTCGTTGCCGTCACCGACACCATCAAGGTCACCGGTGCTGGCGGCGATGTCGAGGGCACGCCGGAGCGGGCTTCCTTGCGCATCGCGCAGACGCCGCAATCCTTTCGTTTCGACGTCATTCTGGAGGCGCATCGTCGTGCCGCGAAGGACGGCCGCAGCGATTTCACCGACGATGCCGCGATTGCCGAATGGGCGGGATTGACGGTTGCAACCTTTGAAGGCGATGTTGCCAATATGAAGCTCACCACTCCCGAGGATTTCGTGCGCGAGGAAGCGCGCCTGGCCGCCCAGCTCGGCGACATCAGGACCGGCACGGGCTACGACGTGCACGCTTTCGGCGATGGCGACCATCTCATGCTGTGCGGCGTGCGCGTGCCGCACACCAAGGGTTTTCTCGCCCATTCCGACGGCGATGTCGGCCTCCATGCGCTGGTCGACGCCATCCTCGGCGCGCTCGCCGACGGCGACATCGGCTCGCACTTCCCGCCGAGCGACCCGAAGTGGAAGGGCGCCTCCTCCGACCAGTTCCTGAAATACGCGATCGAGCGCGTCACGGCGCGCGGCGGCCGCATTGCCAATCTCGAGGTCACCATGATCTGCGAGCGGCCGAAGATCGGTCCGTTGCGCGACACCATGCGCGCGCGCATCGCCGAGATCTCCGGCGTCGACATCTCGCGCGTCGCGGTGAAGGCGACCACCAGCGAGCGGCTCGGCTTCACCGGCCGAGAGGAAGGCATCGCGGCCACCGCGAGCGCCACCATCCGCCTCCCCTGGAGTGTCTAGGCCATGGCCGGCAGCGACGCACGCGCCCTCTCCCGCTCGCTGCTCGACCTCTGCCGGATGCGCAAGCTGACGATCGCCACGGCTGAATCATGCACCGGCGGCCTCGTCGCGGGCGCGCTGACCGACATCCCCGGATCGTCCGACGTGATCGACCGCGGCTTCGTCACCTATTCCAACGACGCCAAGCGCGCGATGCTCGGGGTCGAAGCCGGCACGCTCGCCAATTTCGGCGCCGTCAGCAAGGAGACCGCGACCGCGATGGCGATCGGTGCGCTGGAGCGTGCCGATGTCGATCTCGCGGTTGCCATCACCGGCATTGCCGGCCCCGGCGGTGCGACGCCCGGCAAGCCGGTCGGTCTCGTGCACTTCGCCGCCGCGGCGCGCGACGGCCGCATCATCCACCGCGAGCACCGGTTTGGTGCGATCGGCCGCAGCGCCGTACGCGCTCGCTCGGTAGTCGAGGCGTTGCGCATGCTGATGGATCTCGCCCGCGGCCCGCAGGCTCAAGCCAAGCCGAAACGCGCCGCCGCAGTAACCCGCCTGCGCCCACGCGTCACCCGCTCGCCGCGCCGGCATGTCGCCAAGCGACGGCCCCCGCGCTCGCCGCGCGGCTGAACGACTCAGGCTGCCGCCAACAGCGCGCTCGCGTGGTCGAGCACGCACTGTTTGACTGCAGCGGCCTCCGAGGGTTTCGCCTTCGCACTGACGGTCAATTCCGGGATCGGCGCCGCGGGATTGCCGACATCGAGGACCTTTGTGACGGAGACGGTCGGTTGCGCCTGACCGTCGATGCGGGAATCGTTGCGCAGCTCCTTCAGAATGCGATCCGCGAGCGCATTTGCTGCGCCGGCAGGGACTGGAAACGCCACCTTGACCTCGCCCGTGCCGGGATAGACGCTGTGATTGACGATCGCCGCGCCCCACACCTGTCCATTCGGCAACAGGATCTGCGTGTTGTCGGCCGCGACCAGCTCGGTCATGAACAGCGACAGCGACTTCACCCTGCCGGCCTTGCCCGCGACCTCGACGTCATTGCCGATATGAAAGGGCCGGAACAGCAGCAGCATCACGCCGGCGGCGAGATTGGAGAGCGTGCCCTGAAGAGCCAGACCGATGGCGAGCGATGTCGCCCCCAGCACGGCGACAAGGCTCGCGGTCTGGATGCCGAACAGCTGAAGCACGGCGATGCCGACCACCGCCAGCACGCCGTAACGGACGAGGCTGCCGACGAACAGCGTGACGAGCGGATCGACCCGATGCGTGACGTTCAACAGGCGCGTGACGAAGCGCTGCATGGCGCCGGAAAGATACCAGCCGATGGCGAGCAGCAGGATGGCGTAGATTGCGTTCAGGCCGTAAAGAACGAGCGAGGCCTTCAGCGTGTCGAAATTGATGGTCATGGCGGCTCCAGCCCGGACAATCCCCTGCAAACTCGCTGCGGCGCGAAATGATCCCGATGGAACCCGGTCCCGTCAGCCGTATTGGCGCAGCGTAATCCCCGCATTCTCTTCGCGGGGAACAGTGGCGGATTGCGCCTTCGGCCAATTCGCCCTTCGGCCCACAATTTCTTGTGTTGCCCGTCGGGCAAAACACGCCAGCCGTAGGGCAAGACGCCGGCGCAAAAATATTCGCCTTTACAGAATTTCGGCTTTGGCGCATTGTGCCACCACCTCATCCCGGTCAGAGGGGCGTATCGCGATCGTCACGAAACGTGGGGTGAGCCGTGGTGGACGTTTGTCACATCGGCGCGAAGGCATCGCAGGGCGGGCAACCGTGAGTGAGAGCCTACCGCGCGCACGACCGGTGTGACATGCGTACGGCAAAACCGTGTCGTCCTGACGCCCGGGGTCTGTGCGTCAAGTCTTGCGGTGATGTGTGTTGCCCGACCGGGCGCGCATGTCAGCGATCTGCAAGGCGACGGGGGCAATAGTGCAACGCTCCCCGGGGAGAACTCGGCATAAGCCGTAAGCCCACTGCGCAGGGAAGGCCGGGTTGTTCTGGCTACACCTGTATGCCGCTGTGCAGCTTCTTGCACGCAGGATTCGCACAGTGGACCGCGGGTGCCAGCCGGCACCCGGTCTTCCCTGCGCCCTCTGACAAACAGAGGGTGCCGAGATGAAGCAAAACTCGGACAGATACTGTCGCGAGACTGCAGGGTTATGTCCAGTTTTCCAAAAAACACGCAAGTTTGTCGAATTCGATCGAAATCGCAACGCAAATGGCGCGACCAAATGCCTTCGCTCGTGTCCGAGCTTGCGCGAAGATATATTGGCGCAATAATGGAGATCTACGTTGTGATCCGGAATCAACCGGACCAGCCCAGTGGAGGGCGACGAAATTGTTCGCTCGCGCCGCGACGTCAGTCGCCGTGATCATCACCTTGGCCGCCTTTGATGGTGCGGCCGCACAAACGGCGAGCCAACCGCCTGATACGATGGCGGCACGGGTCGAGGCCTGCACGCCCTGTCACGGCAACAAGGGCGAAGGCACCAGCGACGTCTATTTCCCGCGGCTTGCCGGCAAGCCGGCCGGCTATCTCTACAACCAGCTGCTCGCCTTCCGCAGCGGCCGCCGCAAATATCCACCCATGAACTATCTGCTGGAGTTTCTGCCTGATCCCTATCTCGAGGCGATGGCAGAGTACTTTGCCGGCGAACATCCACCGCTGCCGCAGCCGGCGCCGAGCGAGGTCAGCAAGGACGTCCTCGCGCAAGGCGAGTTGCTCGCCACCAGCGGCGATGCCGGCCGCAACATTCCGGCCTGCGTGAGCTGCCACGGTCCGGGACTCACGGGCATGCAACCTGGCATCCCCGGTCTGCTCGGCTTGCGCGCACCCTATATCAGCGCCCAGCTCGGCGCCTGGCGCTATGGCACCCGCACGGCGAAATCGCCCGACTGCATGCAAATTGTCGCCGGCCATCTAACCGAGGCCGACGTCACCGCGGTTGCAGCCTGGCTCGCGACACGCCCGGCCCCCGCAAACCCTGCTCCCGTCCCGAAAGGCACCTACGCGCTGCCCTTCGGCTGCGGCAGTCAGCCCAACTGACGAGGCGGATGATGGGCTCGAAACTGTCGATCGCACTGCTCGCTCTCGCCGCGCTCACCACGGCCGCGCAGGCGCAGGACAAGAGCAGCGACACCATCGCGCGCGGCGAATACCTGGCGCGAGCCGGCGACTGCACGGCGTGCCACACCGCGCCGGAGGGCCGCCTGTTCGCCGGCGGCCGTGCCATGCCGACGCCGTTCGGCACGCTCTACACCTCCAACATCACGCCGGACCCGGACACGGGAATCGGCAAATGGAACGCCGACGATTTCTACAAGACCATGCACAGCGGCCGCTTCCCGGACGGCGGGCTGATCTATCCAGCGATGCCGTTCGCGTCCTACACCAAGGTCACGCGCGCCGACAGCGATGCGATCTACGCCTATCTGCGCTCGATCCCCCCGGTGAGCCAGAAGAACAAGCCGCACGAGCTGCGCTTTCCCTACGACAACCGGCAGCTCATCCTGGGATGGCGTACGCTGTTCTTCAGCGAAGGCGAGTTCAAGCCCGATCCGAAGAAATCGGCGGAATGGAATCGCGGCGCCTATCTGGTCGAAGGCCTCGGCCATTGCGGCATGTGCCATTCGCCGATCAACGCGCTCGGCGGCACGTCGCAATCGGATGCCTTCAAGGGCGGCCTGATCCCGATGCAGAACTGGTACGCGCCCTCGCTCACGTCGAACCGCGAGGCCGGGCTCGGCGACTGGAGCATCAAGGACATCACCGACCTGCTCCAGACCGGCGTCTCCATGCGCGGCGTGGTCTACGGCCCGATGGCCGAGGTCGTGCACAACAGCCTGCAATATCTCAACGACGAGGACACGCGCGCCATGGCGGTGTACCTCAAGGGCATCGCCGAGGGCTCGTCGCCGCCACCGGCAGCTACGGCCCTGCCGACCACCGAAAGCAGCCTGCTGATCAGTCTCGGCAAGACCGTCTACGACAAGCATTGCGCGAGCTGTCACGGATCGCAGGGCGAAGGCAAGCCGCCGCACTGGCCGCCGCTCGCCAACAACCAGTCGATCGAGATGCAGTCGGCGGTCAACCCGATCCGCATGGTGCTCAATGGCGGCTATCCGCCGGGCACCAAGGGCAATCCGATGCCCTACGGCATGCCGCCGTTCGCGGGCCTGTTGTCCGACAACGAGATCGCCGCCGTCGTCTCCTATATCCGCACCGCCTGGGGCAATCGCGGCACGCCGGTCTCGGCGCGCGAAGCCAACGAGCTGCGCTCCGCACCGCTGAACTGAGAGGCCGCATGTTCAACTCCGATCCGCCGACCAGCCCGGCCACCGCCGACCAGGCCGTCGAGGAGGTCGTCGCGCGGGGCCCGTCCGGCGCGATCGTGCTGGCCGGCATCGCCACCGCCTGCGTGGTCGCGATGTGGTTCGCCTTCTATCTGTTCGTGTTCCTGCCGCGCGGGTCGCTGCAATGAGCGCCGAGGAAACGCACCAGGCCAGCGCCGAGGTCGCGGCCCGCGTCGAACGGCGCTGGGCCACCATCGCCGTGATCATCGTCGTGATGATGGCGCTCTTGGCTGCCTTCGCTGGCATTCATCGCGCGACCATGCCGCAGCCGCGCGTCGAGACCATTGATCCGTCCCGAATTCATCTCTCGGGCGAGTTCGTCGAAAGCAATCTCGGCAGCGTGCTCGAGGCGAACGGCACCGTGACCGTGCGCGCCATCGGTCAGCAATATTCCTTCACGCCGGCCTGCATCGTGGTTCCCGCCGACACGCCGATCACGCTGCGCGCCACCAGCGCCGATGTCGTGCATGGCATCCTGATCCAGGCCACCAACGTCAATACCATGCTGGTGCCGGGCTATATCTCCGAACAGCTGATGCGCTTCACCAGGACCGGCGACTACCTGATGCCCTGCCAGGAGTTTTGCAGCTTCGGCCATGAGGGCATGTGGGGCAAGGTCAAGGTGATCGACAAGGCCGAATTCGCCGATCGGGCGAAGGGTGGCGGGAGGCTGAGCTGTGTTGGTCAATAAGAAGCTCATCCTC
Organism: Bradyrhizobium sp. MOS003; assembly: GCF_003020125.1. Taxonomy (GTDB): domain Bacteria; phylum Pseudomonadota; class Alphaproteobacteria; order Rhizobiales; family Xanthobacteraceae; genus Bradyrhizobium. The sequence goes on from NZ_PYFW01000004.1 coordinate 313,274, forward strand.
GCCCATTTCTGGCTGGCCTTCGCCGTATTCGGCATCGCGCTCACGCTCGGCGCCTGGCAGATGTTCATCCGCAGCCCGATCGGCACATGGCTCTCCAACCCTGAGCTCTATTACCGGTCGCTGACCGCGCACGGCACGGTGATGGGCTACGTCTTCCCCACACTGGTCGCGATGGGCTTCGGCTACGCCATCAGTGAAGCCGCGCTTCAGCAGCGGCTGGTCGGCGTGCGCTGGGCCTGGGCCGGATTCTGGCTGATCGTCGCCGGCAGCATCATGGCGGTGATCCCGATCGCGCTCGGCCGCGCCTCGGTGCTCTACACGTTTTACCCGCCGCTGATCGGCAACGTTTTCTATTACCTCGGCGTGGTCCTGGTCGTGGTCGGCTCGTGGATCTGGGTTGCGCTGATGTCGGTCAATCTGCGCGTCTGGCGCAAGGCCCATCCCGGCGCCCCGGTGCCACTCGCCATGTTCGCCAACGTTGCGGGTTCGTATTTGTGGGCCTGGACCGCGGTCGGCGCCGCGCTCGAGCTGCTGCTGCAGATCATTCCCGTCGCGGCCGGTCTGAAAAACACCATCGATGCCGGCCTCGCCCGGGTGTTCTTCTCGTGGACGCTGCACGCCATCGTCTATTTCTGGCTGATGCCGACCTACATCGCCTACTACACCATCGTGCCACGCGCGATCGGCGGCCGGATCTATTCCGACAGCATGGCGCGGATCTCCTTCATCCTGTTCCTGGTGGTGGCGATGCCGATCGGCATGCACCATACCTTCGCCGATCCGCAGGTCGGCGCCGGCTTCAAGTTCATCCATTCCGCCTTCACGGCACTGGTGGCGCTGCCGACGCTGCTGACCGTGTTCACGATCTGCGCCTCGGTCGAGATCGCGGCGCGGCTGCGCGGCGGCCGCGGCATGTTCGGCTGGATCAGGGCCCTGCCCTGGGACAATCCGATGATGCTGGCGCTGGCGTTCTCCTTCGTCATGCTCGGTTTCGGCGGCGCCGGCGGCCTCATCAACATGAGCTATCAGCTCGATGCGTCGATCCACAACACGCAGTGGATCACCGGCCATTTCCACCTGATCTTCGGCGGCGCCATCGTGATCATGTATTTCGCCATCGCCTTTGATCTGTGGCCGCATCTGACAGGACGCGAGCTGATCGATGTCAGGCTGATCCGCACCCAGCTCTGGCTGTGGTTCATCGGCATGATCGTCACGACGTTCCCGTGGCACTGGGTCGGCATTCTGGGCATGCCGCGCCGCATGGCCTATTTCGACTTCGGCGATCCCGCGATCGCGCCGCAGGCGCTCTCTGTCACCCTGTCGGCGATCGGCGGCTTCATCCTGCTGGCGTCGGGCATCATGTTCATCGTCATCCTGGCGCGCGGCATGCGTGCGCCGCAGGTCGATGCCGGCCCCTACCGCTTTGCGCTGGCCGTGCACCAGCCGGCGACCGTGCCGGTCGCGCTCAACACCCACGCGCTGTGGGTGGCGCTGATGATCGGTCTCACGCTGACCAATTACGGCTATCCGATCCTGAATCTGGCGCTGAGTTCGGGCACGTCGGTGCCGGCCGTCTATGTTGGAGCGCAGTGATGAGCACGCGCGACCTCTTCACCTTCCGCAACGGCCATTTCAGGATTGGCGTCGGCATCACCGCCGCGATCCTGATCGTGACGGCGATTGTGGGCTTCATCGTGCTGCCCTTCGCGCAGCCCTGGGTGCAATTCGCTGATGTCTGGGACGCGATCTGCAGTGCCGCCGGCGTGCCGCAGCGGGCGGCCAGCGTGACGGCGCCCGAACAGGCAAAGCGCTTGTCGGAGGTCGTGCTGACCTCGAATACGCTGGCGCGCCCGAGCCAGGAGGCGATCGGCCGCGGCGCGACGCTGGCGCAGCGCTGTGCGATCTGTCACGGCCCGACCGGCGTCAGCCGCGCGGACTCGCCCAATCTCGCCGGCCAATATGCGGCCGTGATCTACAAGCAGCTGCACGATTTCCGCTCCGGCGCCCGCACCAATGCCGTGATGTCGCCGTTTGCGGTCAACCTGACCGACCAGGAAATCGCCGATCTCTCCAACTATTACGCCTATCTGCCGCGGCTTCCGGCCTATCATCCGACGCCGCAGCTGCCGAAGCCCAACATCGTGATCTACGGCGCGCCGATGCGCGGCATCGCGCCCTGCGGCGCCTGCCATGGCAGCCTCGACAACAAGACCGGCAGCCCGTGGCTGGAAGGACAATCGGAGGCCTACATGAAGGCGCAGCTCCACGCCTTCGCTTCCGGCGAGCGTCGCAACGACATCAGCCAGCAGATGCGCAACATCGCGCGTGCGATGACACCGCAGGACATCGACGCTGCAGCGGCATATTACGCCTCGCAGCCACCGGATGTCGTGAAGGCGGTGGATTGACCCCCGCCGTCCTTGCGAGCGCAGCGAAGCAATCCAGAATCTCTCCGCGGTGAGATTCTGGATTGCTTCGTCGCTACGCTCCTCGCAATGACGATGGAGAGATGACTCCCTACGACGGCGCCAGCTTCCGCCCGTAAATCGCGTCCGCCCGTTTTTCGAACGCGGTCGAGAACCGCGCGAAGGCGGCGTCGAACATCGAGCCCATCAGCAGCGCCAGCATGCGGCTCTTGAATTCGTACGAAAGGAAGAAACCGACGTCGCAGACGCTCTCACCCTTGGGTTCGAACGTCCAGCGATTTTCGAGATTGCTGAAAGGACCTTGCAGATATTCGACCAGGATTTTCAGGTTGGCGCGGTCGAGGCTCACACGGCTGGTGAAGGATTCCCTGACCAGCTTGAACGACACCGTCATGTCGGCGACCAGTACCTCGGTCCCGTCGGGCTTTGCCATCCGCTGGCGCACCTTCAACGCGCTGCACAGCGGCACGAATTCCGGATAGCGCTCGACGTCGGCGACCAGATCGAACATCTCGGAGGCGCTGTGATTGACACGGCGCTTGCTCGAAAATTTGGGCATGGTGACTCAGATGGCGGTTCAGCGGGCGCTGGCGGCCCGCGCGGCCTTTAGTCTCGCAAAATCCTCGCCAGCATGATGCGACGAGCGCGTGAGCGGGCTCGCCGACACCATCAGGAAGCCCTTGGTGTAGGCGATCTTTTCGTACGACGAAAACTCATCCGGCGGCACGTAGCGCATCACGGCGTGGTGCTTGCGGGTCGGCTGCAGATACTGGCCGATGGTGAGGAAATCGACGTCGGCCGAGCGCAGATCGTCCATCACCTGCTGCACCTCGTGGCGCTCCTCGCCGAGGCCGACCATGATGCCGGACTTGGTGAAGATGGTGGGATCGAGTTCCTTGACCCGCTGCAACAGCCGGATCGAGTGGAAGTAGCGCGCGCCCGGCCGCACCGTGAGATAGCGCGACGGCACGGTCTCGAGATTGTGGTTGAAGACGTCGGGCTTGGCGGCAACGACCACCTCGAGCGCCCCCTCCTTGCGCAGGAAGTCGGGCGTCAGGATCTCGATCGTAGTCGAGGGGCACGCGGTGCGGATCGCGCGGATGGTCTCGGCAAAATGCTCGGCGCCGCCATCGGCGAGATCGTCGCGGTCCACAGAAGTGATGACGACGTGGGCAAGGCCGAGCTTGGCCACGGCCTCCGCGACGTTCCGCGGCTCGGCCGCATCCAGCGCGTTCGGCAGGCCGGTCTTGACGTTGCAGAAGGCGCAGGCCCGGGTGCAGGTGTCACCCATGATCATGAAGGTCGCGTGCTTTTTGTCCCAGCACTCGCCGATATTCGGGCAGCCCGCCTCCTCACACACCGTATGCAGGCCGTTGGCGCGCACGATGTTGCGGGTGTCGGCATAGCCGCGGGTATTGGGCGCGCGCACGCGAATCCAGTCGGGCTTCGGCGGCGAAGCGGAGTCAGGACGATTCACCTTTTCGGGGTGACGCGGGCGCAGCGGGTTCGTGATGGTATCGACAATAACGACCATGATCTGTCCGGTCTGTTCAGGTCCTACCTAATCTGTCTGCCTGCCTGCCGCAACCCGGCTCGCGCCGCTTCAGGGAACATGGCAGATATGGGCAATATCCTGCTCTGTTCTCAAGCGATTCTCACCTCGAATGGCTCCAGTATCGAACACTTCCACACCGCGGCTCGGCAAGGTCCTGAAGCGGGCCTTTTTCGACCGCGACGTCCGCGAGGTCGCGCCGGACCTGATCGGTGCGACCATGCTGGTGGACGGCGTCGGCGGCATCATCGTCGAGGTCGAGGCCTATCATCATACCGAGCCGGCGGCGCATTCCTACAACGGGCCGACGCCCCGGAACCAGGTCATGTTCGGCCCGCCCGGCTATGCCTATGTGTACCGCTCCTACGGCATCCATTGGTGCGTCAACTTCGTCTGCGAGGAGGCAGGCTCCGCGGCCGCCGTGCTGATCCGCGCGCTGGAGCCGACCCACGGCCTGGCGGCGATGCGCCGCCGCCGCCACGCGGTCGATGTGCACGCGCTATGCTCGGGCCCGGGCAAGTTGACCGAGGCGCTCGGCATCACCATCGCCCACAACACCCTGCCGCTGGATCGGCCGCCGATCGCGCTGCATGCGCGGACGGAGGATGTCGAGGTGGTGGCCGGCATCAGGATCGGCATCACCAAGGCCGTCGAGCTGCCCTGGCGCTATGGCGTCAGGGGCTCGAAGTTTCTGAGCAAGCCGTTTCCGAAATAGGCTTACGAGGCCTGCTTCAGTCGCTCCAGCGCCTCGAGCAGCTTGGCCTTGCGGGCCAGCGCGGCCTCACGCTTTTCGCGCTCCTCCTCGACAACCTCCTCGGCCGCGTTGGCGACGAATTTCTCGTTCGCAAGCTTGGACTCGGCGCGCTTGATATCGGCGACGGCCTTGCCGATCTCCTTGTCGAGACGCGCGCGCTCGGCGGCGACGTCGATCACGCCCTTGAGCGGCAGCGCGGCCACCTCGCCGCGCACGAGCAGCTGAACTGCTCCGTCGGGCGCGCGGTCGGCGAAGGAGATGTCCGACAGCCGCGCCATGCGCTTGATGATTTCGGTCCAGCGCGGCGCGCGCTCCCTGGTTTCGGCGGACGCGCCGACCAGCACCAGCGCCGTCAGCGTTGCCGGTGGAATATTCATCTCGGCACGTATCGAACGGATCTGCGTGATCAGGTCGATCACCCAGCCAATCTCGGCTTCCGCCTTGGGATCGGTGAAGTCGGCATGGTCGAAGATCGGCATGACCAGCATCGGCGACATCAGCGGATCGGTCGGTCCGGCCGCAGCAGCAAGCATTGCGAGTTGCTCCGGCGTCGGCTCGGCCGGCTTCAGCGGCCATTGCGCCAATGCGAGCAGACCGTCGCGCTTGGCCGTCACTTCCCACAGCTCCTCGGTGATGAAGGGCATGAAGGGGTGCAGCAGCTTGAGGATCTCGTCGCGCGCCCAGGCGACCATGGCACGGGTTTCGTCCTTGGCCGGGCTGTCCGGTCCGAGCAGCACGGGCTTTGCGAGCTCGACATACCAGTCGCAATAGACGTTCCAGACGAAGCGGTAGATCGCACCCGCGGCATCGTTGAAGCGATAGGCTTCGATGGCCTCGGTCACCTCGCGCATGGTGTGCGCGCTCTCATGCGCGATCCAGCGGTTCAACGTCTCCTTGGCCTTCGCCGGCTCGAAACCGTCGGGCACGGCGCAATGGTTCATCTCGGCGAAGCGCGACGCATTCCACAGCTTGGTCGCGAAATTGCGGTAGCCCTCGACACGGCTGGTGGCGAGCTTGATGTCGCGGCCCTGCGCCGCCATCGCGGCCAGCGTGAAGCGCAGCGCGTCCGCGCCATATTCGTCGATCAGGTTGAGCGGATCGATGACGTTGCCCTTCGACTTCGACATCTTGGCGCCCTTCTCGTCGCGGACGAGGGCGTGGATGTAGATGGTCGAGAACGGCACCTCCTTCATGAAGTGCAGGCCCATCATCATCATGCGGGCGACCCAGAAGAAGATGATGTCGAAGCCGGTCACCAGCGCATTGGTCGGATAGTAGCGCTGCACCTCCGGCGCGTCCGCGGGCCAGCCGAGCGTCGAGAACGGCCACAGCGCCGAAGAGAACCAGGTGTCGAGCACGTCCTCGTCACGGGTGATAAAGCCTTCGCGCTTGTTGCGGTCGAGCGCCATCTCGCGGCCCTGCTCGGCCGTGATGACTTCCTGCTCGACGTAATAGCCGAGCGCGTGGCTGACGGCCTCCTCCTCGGTCTCGGCGACGAACACCTTGCCGTCCGGGCCGTACCAAGCCGGGATCTGATGGCCCCACCAGAGCTGGCGCGAGATGCACCAGGGCTGGATGTTCTCCATCCACTCGAAATAGGTCTTTTCCCAGTTTTTCGGCACGAAATTCGTCTCGCCCGAGCGCACCGCCGCAATCGCCGGCTTTGCCAGCGTCTTGGCGTCGACATACCATTGGTCGGTCAGATACGGCTCGATCACGCTGTTGGAGCGATCGCCGTGCGGCACCATGTGGGTGTGCGGCTCGATCCGCTCGACGAAGCCGAACGATTCCAGCCGCTCGACGATGCGCTTGCGCGCGACGAAGCGGTCGACCTTGTGGAATTCCTCGGCGAACTGCGCAGCGCCTTCCGGCAGGTCGCGCAGATAATCCTCGTTGTCGACGAGATCGAGACAACCTTCCCGGTCGATCACGCTGATGCGGGCGAGGCCATGGCGATTGCCGACCTCGAAGTCGTTGAAGTCGTGCGCCGGCGTGATCTTCACCGCGCCCGAGCCCTTTTCCGGATCGGAATAGTCGTCGGCGACGATCGCAATCTTGCGGCCGACCAGCGGCAGGATCACGTTTTTGCCGACCAGCTTCAGATAGCGCTCGTCCTCGGGATGCACGGCAACGCCGGTATCGCCGAGCATGGTCTCGGGGCGCGTCGTGGCGACGACGATGAAGCTCGAAGGATCATCGGGGCTGAATGTCTTGCCCTCGATCGGATAGCGCAGATACCAGAGGTGGCCCTTGACCTCGGTCTGCTGCACTTCGAGATCCGAGATCGCGGTGAGCAGCTTGGTGTCCCAGTTCACCAGCCGCTTGTCCTTGTAGATCAGGCCGTCACGGTGCAGCTCGACGAACACCTTGACGACGGCCTTCGAGAGGCCCTCGTCCATGGTGAAGCGCTCGCGCGACCAGTCGCAGGAGGCGCCGAGGCGCTTGAGCTGGTTGATGATGGTGTCGCCGCTCTCAGCCTTCCATTGCCAGACCCGCTCCAGAAACTTCTCGCGGCCCATCTCGCGGCGGCCGGGCTGCTGGCGCTCCATCAACTGGCGCTCCACCACCATCTGGGTGGCGATCCCGGCATGGTCGGTGCCGGGCTGCCACAGCACGTCGCGACCGCGCATGCGCTCGAAGCGGCACAGGATGTCCTGCAGCGTGTTGTTGAGGGCGTGGCCCATGTGCAGCGAGCCCGTCACGTTCGGCGGCGGGATCACGATGGTAAAGGGCACGGCGTCGCGGCGGTCGGGGCGGCCGGCCTTGAACGCAAGGCTGTCCTCCCACACCACGGACATGCGGGCTTCGATATCGGCGGGTTGGTAATTTTTCTCGATCATGGCGCTAGAAAGCCGCGTGTGCGGGTCAAGTCAACGGGAAGCTCGGCGGCAACGGCTGTCCGGCCTGATCCGCAGGCCGAATATGCCACAGGAGCAGGGCTTTATCGGGGCCGCTGGGCCGTATCAGCGGCCGCCGCGCGAGACCCGCTCGATTTCGGCCTTCACGATGCGTTCAACCATGCCCGGCAGATTGTCGTCGAGCCAGGATTTCAGCATCGGACGCAGCATCTCCTTGACCAGATCCTCCAGCGTCCGCGCATTGCTGCTGAGCACCGTATGGGCCAGGGAATTGAAGGCGGATTCGACCGCCGAGACCGTCGATTGCGCCAGGATCGGCTGCTGCGGCGGCACCGGCGGCGCGTCGAAATCCACCGGCGCATAGGACGGCGGCGGTGTCGGGCGCGGCGGCGATTCTGCGAATTCGAGATCGTCGCGCGGCTCGACCTTGCGGAAGCTCGGCGGCGGCGGAGGCGGCGTCGGGTCCATCGCCATCTCGTCGGTCAGCTCGAGCACGTCGGGCTCAGGCTCAGGCTCAGGCTCCGGCTCGGGTTCCGGCGCGCGGACCTCCGGCGCAGGCGTGGCCGCGTCTAGCCCTGCTAGCAGCGCGTCGATATCGTCCTGGTTGTTTGACGCATCCGCCGCAGGGGCAGCTGGCGGAGGCGGAGCAGGCTTTGCTGCGGGGGCTGGTGCGGGCTTCTCGGCGGCCGGTTTGGCGGCTGCGACCTTGGACGGCGGAATGTCGTTCATGGCCTGCGGCTTTTGCGCAGCCGCGGCAGGCGCTGGCTTTGCGGCTTCTGCCGGCGGCGGCTTCGCTTCATCGTCGGCAATGATGCGCCGGATCGAGGCCAGAATCTCCTCCATCGAGGGTTCTGTGACCTTTGCAGGCTGCGTCATCTCCGACTCCACATCATCAACGCCCTCGCATGCGTTGTTTTACACCAAGCACGACAGGATTGGCCGGTTCCGGATGGGTGGCCCGACATTTTCGTCGCGGCAGCCCGACTTGTCCCCAGATCACGGCTCAACGTGCAGCGGTGCGCCCCTGCCCCCGGTACTCAAGCTTTACGCACGCAGCATCGATGCGAGCCGAATCGACCCGCATCGTCTCACCAAGGCTATGTCAGGGAATTTGACGATTGCAAGCAAAGCGCTGGTCGGCCTCGTCCAATCACGAGGCTGACCGGACGACTACGGAGTTAGCGTCCGTCAGGCGTACGCACGCCGGCCCAGCTGTCGCGGACCTGATGGTAGTGAACGCTCGGATCGTAAATCGTGGTCGCAAGGCCCAGGACCTGCGGCGCCAGACGGCCGACGGCAGCCAGCACCTGATAGGATGCGACGACGCGGTCGTGCTGCGCGGTCACCAGCGCGACGCGCGCATTGACCAGCGCCTGCTGCGCGTTGAGCACGTCGAGCGTGGTGCGCTGACCGGCCTTGGCCTCTTCACGAACGCCGTTCAGCGCGATCTCGGACGCAGTCACCTGCGCCTGCGCCGACTGCACCTGCGCCTTGCCGGCCTGCAACGACCCCCACCACTGCACCACGGTCGCACGGGTCTGGTCGCGCGTGGTTTCGAGGTTGAGACGCTGCTGCGCCAAGTTTTCCTTGGACTGGCGGATCAACGCATATTCTGAGCCGCCCTGATAGATCGGCACCGAGAGCTGAGCAGTCGCGGCGGCGTTGAAGGATCGCAACTGAATGATGGACTGTTCGTTGGCCTGCGTGGCCGACGCCTGGATCGTAAGCGTTGGCAGCAACGCGCCTTCGGCGACCTTGACCTGCAAATAGTTGACGTCGATGCCGAACATGGCGGCCGTGACGTTGGGATGCTCAATCAAGCCGAGCTCCACCGCGGCGGCGAGCGTCGGGGGCAGGAAACGATCGACCGGCGAACCTGGCGCAAGGTTCGTCGGCTCATTGCCGATGATGCGGCGATAAGTGGCACGGGTCGTGTTGAGATTCGCTTCTGCAGTCAGCGCCTGCGTCCTGCCGGCTGCCAGCTGTGCTTCCGACTGTGCGACGTCGGTGCGCGTCACTTCGCCGACATTGAAGCGGTCACGAGTCTGCTTGAGCGTCTGCTCGAGCACCCGGACGTTGCTGCGCTGGACTTCGAGCGTGGCCGAGTCGCGCAGATAGTCCATGTAAGTCGTGGCGGCTTGGAGAAGGACGCTTTGATCGAGGCTGCGCAGCGCTTCGCGCGAGCCGGACACCTGACTCTCCGCGGCGCGTGTTCGGTTGGCAGTCTGGTTACCGTTGTAGAGCGTCTGGGAGGCGGTGATGCCAACGCTGCGAGGTAGGGTGGTTCCATGGATCGCGTTACTACCCACGCCGCTCTGCAGATCTTGGTATTGATAGCCACCGCTCGCCGTGAGCGAGGCCCGGGGCCGATAGCCGGACAGGGCCTGAGGCACGTTCTCGTCAGTCGAGCGCACCTGGGCGCGCTGTGCGTTGAGCTGCGGATTGTTCTGATAGGCGCGCACCAGCGCGGACTCGATCGTATCCGCCAAGGCAGGCGTCGGCCCGGCAAGCGCGAGCAGCAGGACCGAAACCGCAGCTCCGGTGAAGAGCTTCACCCCATGCATCCCAAAATTTCCGTTCATTCTAGCGTCCCGCTCGTGCCCGCGAGCTGGGTTACCAACCGAGTGGAGTCGTTGCCCCGCCGCAACATAGGATGCGGATCGGCGCGACGGAACTACCCCAGCGCAGTTCCCGGTGGAAACTCTTCACGTGCAGCATCCCGGCCACACTTTGATTCAGAACGGGATTTTAAAGGGCTTTGGGCCGTCAGAAGACGAAGGCGGCAGCCCGTGCCAGCCCGGGAAGGACCGGGGCGGCGGCGTCAAACAGGGCCCGATGGCCGAATTCTCCGTGGGTATGGGTCACGATCATTGCCCGCGGCGGCCTGGATTCGGCGGACACCCCTACCAGACGCCCGCCCTCCTTCAGCTGCCCTAGCAGCGCTACCGGCGTCACCTCAGTCGCGCCATTGAGGATGATCACGTCGTAGGGAGCGGCGGACGGATCGCCTTCGGCGCAGGCCGCGGCCTTGCAGGTGACGTTGGCAAGGTTCAGCGCAGCCAGGGCGGCCTTGGCCTTCGCAGCCAAAGCCGAATCGCATTCGGTCGCGGTCACCTGCCGCGCGAGCTTGGCGGTCAGTGCGGCGAGGTAGCCCGTGGCGCAGCCGACCACCAGCACGTTGTCGCCCTCGCCGATTTCGGCGGCCTGGAGGAGCTTGCCGGTCAACTGCGGCTTTATCAGGAAGCGCTTGGCTTCGCCTTCGCTCACATCGAGGTCGAGATCGAGATAGGCCAGCGCCTGCCGGTCGGACGGCACGAAGGCCTCGCGCGGAACCGCGAGCATGGCATCGAGAACACGACGGTCGGTGACGTCAATGGTGCGCACCTGGCCATCGACCATTTTGAGGCGCGCGGTCGAGAAACCGGACATTTGCGGACCCTGCAAGGCGGACGATGCCGCGGACGAAATTCGCGGCATCTTTGGAGCATGCACGGCCAAAACGCAACACGGCCGTTAGCCTGCGGGACTAAGGCTTCCGCATCTTACCGCATCAGGTCCGGAAGGATTATTCGATCGCGACCGCCAGGCGCCCGATCAGGGCGGCGACCTCGTCCAGCCGTGCCGAATCGGGCGTCTCGACCGCACGCGCCAGACAGGCGAGGCATTGGTCGTCGCTCAGCTCTGGAATCTCGGCCGGCAGAATCGAGGGGGCCATATGGTCGACCTGGATGTCTGGCATGGGAATCAGCTCCGTTAAGATCCGGCTATCGCGAAGCTCGATTTCAATTGAGTCGATTTGGCGCCGTCCGCATGGCGTGAAGGGGCCACTCCACAACACATCTGCTTGAATGCGATTCCCAGCCGGGATCGCGCAAAGCGTCGTTCAGAAAGCACGGCAGCGAGATCGCGTATCGCGCGAGGGTGCGCCCGTAAATCATTGAATTTGCGGTAGGATTTGGCTCCCCGGGCTGGATTCGAACCAGCGACCATCCGATTAACAGTCGGATGCTCTACCGCTGAGCTACCGAGGAAAAGGCGAACCAGTCGTTCGCGCGCGGCTGCGTATAACAAAGCCGCTTGCGCTTGCAAAGGACGAATTCGTCATCATCCGCAACGCGCCGGAGGAAGGTTGGGACGCCCCCTCCTCCGGACCATGTCGGCCGACGGCTACTCCGCGAGGAACGAGGTCGTCTTGGTGCCGGGATCGTAGCGCAGCCGAAGCGCGGTCATCTTGCAGAGGTTGACGTTTTTCCAGAGCACGGCTTCGTCGTAGCTCTGCCAGTCGACGCGGATATTCCAGACGCATCCGTCGTCGTCCTCGTCGAACTCGACATAGGTGCTCGCCTGGTTCTTCAAGACCTTGTCGAGTTCGTTGTCCCATTCGTCCAAGCCATCGTCCGGTGCGTTGAAGCCCAGGAATTTGATGGCATAGCCGGTCTCGTTGACGACGGTGACGTTGCGGGCGTCGGCGGCGAACGAGGGCATGGCGGCGATCGAAAAGCCGATCGCGATCAGTCCAGACAGAAAATATTTCATATGAAATTTCCCCGATCGAAACAGGCTTCAACGCCTGGCGTCGATCGGCGCAGGCGCCGCGGCAACCAATGGCGTTGCCCCAGGAGATCCGTCCGGAGTGCGATCGAAAGGTTCGAGACGATCGATCGGCACTCCGGGACGTAGCGCGACGCGAGACGCGCTCAGCCTTTTTATCGATTCGAATTCTCCGCAGCAATGAACGGGCATTCATAGATCGGCGGTGTTCGTCTTCTCCGGCGCCGGTACGGCGGCGCCGTTGCTCTTCCCTGTCACGGCGCCGACCAGCGCCTTTACGGGATCATCGCCGGGCGCAAAACCGCCCTGGCGCAGGATCTCGTCGATCATCGGACGCAGCGCGTGAACCTTGAGCAGCTCGCCGGCGAGTCCTTCGCCGAAGCCGACATTGCTTCCGCCGGCGCCGTTGCCACCGAACGCGCCACCGGTGTGCAGGATGCGGACGTCCTTCAGGTTTCCGATCGGCTTGACCATCTCGGCCAGCGCCGACGGCATGATCTCGATCCGCTTCTTGGCGATCTCGAAATCGATGACGTTGCTGCCGAGCTTGTTCTGCGCCTCGTTCTTCATGGTGATGACGGCGGCTTCCGCCTCACCGATGTTGCGCACTCCGACGGCCTTGATCTTGTTGGACTCGGCTTCGGCCGTGGCCAGCGTCTTGACGGCCTCGGCGCGGTCGAGCGAGGCCTTCTTCTCGGCTTCGGCCGCGACGATCAGCTCGGTCGACTTCCGTTCGGCCTCGGTCCGCGCTTCCAGCACCTGGGTGAGGCGGGCACGATCGGCGACCTCGACCGCGCGTGCGGTCACGACCTTTTCCTCGGCGGAGACCGCGAGCGCTTCGGCGGTCTTGGCCTCGGCGACGGCTTCCGAGGTCTGCTTGCTCTTGGCCGCGATCTGGATCTCGTTCTCTTGCGTCGCGATCTGGATCTCGCGCTGGGCGTCGGTCTTGCGCTTGTTGATCGCCAGATCCGACTCGATGACCGCGGTTTCCTTGACCTGCTTGGCGCCGGCCTCCTTCTCGGCGACGGCCCTGTCGGTATCGATCCGGGCATTCTCCTCGGTGAGGCGCGCGGTCTGCGTCGCAGTTGCCACCTCGGCGCGAGTGCTGGCGGTCTTGTTGGCGATGTCGCGCTCCTGCGACAGCTCGGCTTCCTTCTTGGTCCGCTCGATGGTCAGGGTCTGCTGCCGCGCCTCGAGGTCCTTTTGCGCGATCGCCACCTCGTTGTCGCGCACGATCGAGTTGCGGTCGCGCCGGCGGGTCTCGGTGACGGTCTTGAGCTGGGTCAGACCTTCGGCGTCGAAGAAGTTTTCCGGGTTGAAGAACTTGACGTCGGTCTGGTCGAGCTTTGTAAGCGACACGGATTCAAGCTCGAGGCCGTTGGATTTGACGTCGGACTCGACGGTTGCCTGCACATGTTTGACGAAGTCCGAGCGCTTCTCCTGGAGTTCGAGGATGCTCATGGTCGCCGCCACCGAGCGCAGGCCGTCGACGAATTTCGCCTCGACCTGGTTGCGCAGGGCTTCGGCGTCATTGGTCAGTGCACCCAGCGTCTGGCTCGCAAGCGCGATGCTCTCGTCGTCGGGGCGGACGCGCACGTAGAATTCGGCGACGATGTCGACGCGCAGGCGATCCTTGGTGATGAGGGATTCCCGCTCCTTGCGCTCCACGGTGAGCCGCAGCGTCTTCAAATTGACGCTGGCATAGGAGTGGAAGATCGGCAGGATCATGGCGCCGCCGTCGAGCACGACCTTCTTGCCGCCGAGGCCGGTGCGCACGAAAGCCTCGTCGCGGGTGGCGCGCTTGTAGAGGATGGTGAAGACGATCCCGAGCGCGACAATCAGCGCGACGCCGATAATGGCCGGGACTGCGATGTCGAACATGATGTTCTCCGATAATGACTTGCTAGCTGTTTAGAGTGGGCTTGGAAGGTTTGAGTTCATCGTCGGCCTTGACCGCCACGAAGCGGGTGCCGTCGCGATCGACCAGGAGAACCATGGTTCCCTGCGGCAATGGTGCCGACGCCGGCGCCGCAACGGCCCAGACGAAATGGCGGTTGCCGTGGACGTCGGCGACGCTGACCTTGCCGGGCGGCCCCTGGTCGAGCGGGCCGATGACGACCTCGCCAATGCGGCCAACGAGTTCTCCGAGACCGATGGCGTAGCTTTCATCCTTCGGAATGACGCGCGCGATTGCCCTGCTGGCGGCCCGGACCAGCGGAACCGAGACCACGACAGCCCCGACAGAGGCCACCGTTGCCGGCAAGGGCCCCGCAACCATGCGCGCGATGTCCTGGATCAGGAAGCCGGTGATGGAGAAGGCGCCGAGCAGCAGCAGCAGGAAGATCAGAAGCGGCACGCCGCCGACATTGATCCAGGAAATGGCGTTAATCACGCCATTGTCGCTCGGGTGACCGAAATCGATGTTGGTGCCGAGCATCTCGCTCAAGGAAGCCCCGGCCAGCATCGAGACCATTTCGATCGAGCCGACCACGACGATCATGGCCGCCGCGATCGCGAACGGTCTGACCTCTGGCGACATGACGTGTTCGAGCAAAGCGCTCATGACACGGCACTCAGGAGCCCGACTTCAACCGGGCCAGCCTCGCTGCAATTTCCTTGTCGCGATGCAACGTGCTGAGTTCGTCGATGTCGCTCGAATAGGGAATGCCCGGCGGCACGCCGGTGGCCCGCGCCACCGCCTTGCCCGCGCGCAGCGCCTTGGCGGCCGCAGAATCGCCGCCTTGTTTCCGACTCGATGTCGAGGCCTGTTGGCTGGCGATGGCCTCGCTCTTTTCGAGATCGGCGCGGCGCTGCTCGGCATCCTGGAGGGCCGACAGCACGGCGCGCAGCGACGTCACGGATTGCTCGATCTTCTCGTTGTTCTCGTCGATCGCGCGCGAGAGCACGTCGAACTGCGCCTCGAGATCCATCTGGCGCGCGATGCCGGAGCGCGCGAGATCGTCGCGCCCGTCCGCAATCGCGCCCTCGATCTTGGCGGCGAGATCGGTCATCGCGCGCTCGATCTCGCTGCGGCGCGCGTTGAGGCGGTATTCCTCTGCCCGCGCGGCGGCGAGCGCATCGCGCGCTTCGCTCTCGGCGCGCTCGATCTCGCGGATGGCCTGTCCCACCACTTTCAGCTTGTTCTTGCCTTCCGCCTGCTCGATCGCGTCATAGGCGATGCCGGCGATCAGGCGCCCGACCCTGGACAGGAAGTTTTCGGGAGCGGCAGCGATGGTCTCCATGGCGTTCTCCTCCTCTGGCAGATTGTTCGGCGTGACGCCGTAGTGAACTTCGAATCCGTCGTCGTCGGTGCGGATGAGGCGCGCTGGCACGCTCTGCCCCCAGCCCTCGGCATAGCCGGCATAATCGAAGGGCACCGTGATGCGCCCTTGCACGGTCGCAATCGAAATGGTGGCCGGGCCCTTGATCTTGGCGAGCTTGTCGTCGAGCGGCAGGCGGCGGCCCTGCGCCGCGCGATACTCGGTGCGGTCACGCAAGCCTAGCGTCACCAGCCGCGAGGGCAGCGCAGTCGCTTTGCGGATCGGGTCATAGGCGTGGGCATGCAGCAGCACGACATTGGAGCCGACATTGTGGCTCCGCGCGACGTCCTCGAGGATTTCCATCATGCGGTCATAAGCCCTGAACGTCGCCTCCAGCGCGGCCTTGGCGGCCTGGTCAGGGGCAAGCCTGTAACGCAGCGCGGATGGCGCGTTTCGGGGTGATAGGCTCATGTAAAGCACTAAAGCACCATTTTGGTGCTTTAGAAAGAGAGGGTACGATCACGTTCCACTGATCCTTGTGCACTCCATGAATTAGTCGCCGTTGCCCGGGGCCGCGTTCAAGGCAGGCCATCACCTCAAGATCACGGCCGATCAAGACTCTTTGCACGCACGGGCTGCAATTTTAGGGAAAGCTCGCGCGAAGCGGGAACATTGGCGTGCAGGAGGGCTAAGCCGGATTGGCCGGAGCGAATCCGTGGCATTCACCTCCGCGGCGAGGTCGTGGCGGATCACGCTTCGCTAATCCGCCCTACACTGCTCTCACGGTCGCCGGCAGACCAGATCGATCTCGATCAATGCGTCATACGCCAAGCCAGTGACACCGACGCAGGTGCGGGCTGGCAGGCGGTCCGGCGGAAAGTACGTGCGGTAGGTCTCGTTCATCGCCGTGTAGTCTTCCTTGAAGCGCGTCAGATAAATCCGCGTCATCACGACGTGATCGAGGCCGAGATCGAGCCCTGCCAAAACGATCTTCAAGTTCTCCATCACCGCGCGGGTCTGCGCGACGATGCCGTCGGGCAGCACGCCCGGCGTTTGCGGCGTGTCCGGCATCTGGCCGGTGACGAAGACGAAGCCATCGGTCTCCACGGCGTGGCTGAAGGGTGCGACCGGCTTCGGGCCGCCGCTGATCATGTGGAATTTCACTTGTGTATCCCCGGTTTAAGGCGCGTCCTGAAACAGGCGCTTGCTAATGATCGCGTGCACGCCCCAATTGCCGTCGACCACCTGGGTGACGCCGAAATCGACGGCGGCGGACATCAGCGCGATCGCTTCGTCCTCGCTGAGGCCCTTCACGTTCATCAGGAAGCGCCGCATCTTGCGGAATGCGTCCTTCATGGCGAGATCGAGCGACGACTTCGCGTAGACCTCGCTTTGCCCCTGGGCACCGAACTCCGCGAGGTAGTTCGGATGGCTGAAGCCGGTCAGCACCCAATCGGTTGCAGTCTCGATCAGGGGATAAGAGAGATCGGCGAAGGGCTGTCCAGCGAGATCTGCCTTCTTGTGCAGGATCACCTCGAAGGTGCCGGTCATCGAGCATTCGATCGCGGTGCCGCTGAGCTCGCCGTCGCCCTGGGTGGCATGGGGATCGCCGACCGACAACAGCGCGCCGGGGACCGAGACCGGAAGATAGACCGTCGACCCCTTCCCCAGCCGCCAATTGTCGAGATTGCCGCCGAAATAGGACGGTGGCACCGAGTCGATGAAATCGACCTCGCGCGGCGCCACCGCGATCACGCCGAAATGCGGTCGCAAAGGAATCTCGATGCCATCGAGCACGGCATGCCGGCGCTTGACCGTGCCGGGCGCCACGGGAACTCCGGGATAATCATAGGTTGCGTGCACCACCCCGAACGGATCGGTTTGCGCTTCCCAGCGGTAGGAATAGAGCGCGCGGGCGTGCGGCGCGTCGGTGTCGTCGAAGATTTCGTAGATCGTCACGACCTCGCGCGGCTTCGGACCTGCGAGAAACTCGTTGTAGTGATACCCCCACCAGGCTGCGACGGAGGAGCCGAACACGCGGCCTGAGTGTTCGGGATGACGGCTCGCGCGCGGAACGATGTCGAGGATCCGCACCTCCAGCACGTCGCCGGGCTGGGCGTCCTTCACCGCCACGGGACCCGTGCAGATGTGCACGCCAAAGCCTTCGCCGGCGCCGCGTCCGAACACGCTGGCATCCATCGGACCCGCGCCGCGGCGATCCACGTTCTTCCCGGCCTTGGTCCAGCCGAACACGCTTTCAGCGGCGGCATCGCCCGCGATCATCAGTTCGGGGTCGTCGGAGGCATGCTGAGTCAGCGTCTCGATGGTGATCGTATCGCCCGAGGCGATCTCGAGCTGCGGCTGTAACGAACGGCTGAAATAGCCCCAGTGAACACGGTTGGCTTCGATCGGGAGATGATGGTGCTTGCGACCTGCCACTCTCGGCTCGTCGAAGTCGGCGAGGCAGACGTTGCTGCGCGCCTCCGTACCGGTCTGATGCGCGCGGAGCTGTGCCAGCGCGTCCTGTGGCCAGCCTCGCTGACCGATGATTCCGTGCTGTGCCGTCGCGCGCTCCGCTTCCTGCTGGCGAAACTCGCGCGGCGGCAGGCCGAAGCGATGGCGGAAGGCGCGGCTGAAATGCGCGGAGTCGCCGAAGCCATAGGCGTAGGCGATCTCCGAGATCGAACGATGCGCCTCGGTCGGATTGGACAGATCGGCCCAGGCGCGCTGAAGCCGCCGCTCGCGAACGTAGTGGGTGAAATTGTCGCCGACCGTCTCGAACAGTTTTTGCAAATAGCGTTCGGAAATGCCCTCGGCTTGCGCGACGCGGGCCGGCACCAGATCGGGATCGTCGAGGCGACGCTCGATGGTCTGGCAGATCCGGTGCAGCAGCGCAGCCTGCGCCGCACTCGATCCGGGATCGGAGGTCGACGCCGCCAGCTGGTGCGCAAGCGTCAGGAGAAGATCGACGAGCGATTGCGCGATGGAATTCCATTCGGCATCACTCAGCGTGTCGAGCGTGCGCGCGGCCGCGTCCAGCAGGCGCGAGAACACGTCGGCAAAGCCGGTGGTCGGCACGACCCGGGGTTCGCCGAGCCGCGGCTTGCCCGAAAGGCGGCCGTGCAGTGCTTCCGACGTCACCGACAGCACGATGGCGCGCATGTCGCGCTGGAACACGATGCTCCAATCGCCGCCGCGCGGCAGCAGCACGAGGTGGCCGACGGGAACGATCCGATGACCGCCGGCGCTTTTCAGCACCATGCCGTCCTCGACCGGCATCAGAGCGATGGGCAGGTCCTCGTTCGCTCGTGAGAGCGGACCAACGCTCTGCGCGCCCGCAGCCATGCGCGTCAATGCGACGCCTGCGGCGTGCCGATGCGAGGCGGTCGCGTGTCCGTCGAATAGGCCGAGACCACCCGCCGGTTGCAGGCCGACCGCTGCCAGCACGTCCCGCCAGGCATTGGGCCGGTCGTCTTGCGCGTAGGACTCGCTCGTGAACGGGCGGAAGCTCATCGGATCGACCCAGATTGCAGTGGATCGAAGCAACCTCTGTGCCAGACGTGCGCCGGCATCGGTCGCAGCGACGGGCCGCAGATGCGGGTTCTCCTTCACGCCTTCATCCCGAATATCGAATACACATCAATACATTAGTCGCACCGGAAAATGTTCTTGCGGATCGTGCCATGGACGCCCCAATTGGCGTCGACGACCTGGGTGACGCCGAAATCGGCGCCGACCGACAGCAGCGAGATCGCCTCGTCCTCGCTGAGACCGTGCACTGTCATCAGAAACCGGCGGAGCTTTCTGAACGCATCGCGCATCGCACGGTCGAGACTCGAGTGATTGGCAATCTCGGTTTGCGCATCTGCGCCGAGCGCGGCGAGATAGTTCGGATAGGTAAAGCCGTAGAACGACCAGGCATGATCGGTCTCGAGCATGGGGTGGTCGAGGCCTTCGAGGCTGGTGCCGGCCAGATCCCCCTTCTTGTGCAGGATGAATTCGAAGTCGCCGGTCAGCGAGGTCTCGATCGCGGTGCCGCCGAGCTCGCTGTCGCCCTGGGCGGCATGGGGATCGCCGACCGAGAAATAGGCGCCTGGAACGGCGACCGGATAGAACATCCGCGCGCCCTTGCCGATGCGCCAGTCGTCGATGTTGCCGCCGGTGTAGCTTGGCGGGATCGAGCTGACGAAATCGGCTTCCGATGGCGCAAGGCCCATGGTGCCGAAGTGCAACCGCGCCGGCACCTTCACGCTGGAGAGGATGTTCTCGCGCTTCCTGATGGTGGCGTGGTCCACGCGCACGCCGGGATAGTCGATGGTCGGATGCAAGATCCCGTCGGGGTCGGTCTGTGGCGTCCAGACGTAATTGTAGACGGCCTTCGCATAGGGCTCGCCGGAGGTGTCGAGCTCGAAAATGGTGACGACCTCGCGCGGCTTCGGCTCCTCGATGAGGTCGTGGTAGTGAAAGCCCCAGTTGGCGGCGACGTTGGAGCCGAAGCAACGGCCGGCGTGGCAGGCACTGCAGCTCGGCCGGGGCCGGACGTCGAGGATGCGCACTTCTAGAATATCGCCGGGATCGGCGCCTTCGATTGCGACCGGACCGGTGAGGAGATGCACGCCAATCCCCTCGCCTGCGCCGCGGATGAACGGGCCCTCGACGGGGCCGGAGCCGCGGCGCGCCACCGCCTTGTGCTCCCGGGTCCACTGGAACACGCTCTCGGCGCCGGGATCGCCCTGGATCATGCGCTCGTAATCGTCATTCGCATGATGCGTGAGCGTCTCGATCGTGGCGCGATCTCCGGAACGCAGCGTCAGGGCCGGTGCGACCGCCTTGGAGAAATAGCCCCAGTGAACCGTCTTCGGCGAAACCGGCAGCGTGAAATGCTTCATGAGGTGGCCTCTTCGGGAAACGCGGTCTTGATCTCTGCGGCGGCGCTCATCGCACCGCCTCCGGCGTCTTGTCGGCTTCCATCACGTTGAGGAAACGCGCCGTCAGCGGATTGCGGGGATTGGACAGCACCTCGTGCGCCGGCCCCTCCTCGATGATCGCGCCCTCGCTGAGGAACGCGACGCGGTCGGCGACCTCGTCGGCGAAGCGGATCTGGTGCGTCGAGATGATCATGGTGAGGCCGTCGTCGATGGCAAGGCGGCGGATCACCTCCAGCACTTCGTTGACGAGCTCGGGATCGAGCGCGGAGGTCGGCTCGTCGAGCAGCAGCACGCTCGGGTTCGGTGCCAGCGCGCGGGCGATGGCGACGCGCTGCTGCTGGCCGCCCGAGAGATGGCGCGGCAGCGCGTCGGCCCGATGCGAGAGACCGACGCGGTCGAGCAGCTCGGTGGCGCGGCGGTCAGCATCGATGCGGGTCATACCGTGTACCCAGCGCAAGGGGCCGGCGATGTTCTCCTTGGCCGACAGATGCGCGAACAGATTGAACTGCTGAAACACCATGCCGACGCCGACGCTGGCGCGCTCATTGGCGATGGCGCGCGGCGACAGCCGCTTGCCGTTCTCGTCGAAGCCGAGGCGGCGGCCGCCGACGCGCACGGTGCCGGCGTCCCAGTTTTCGAGATGGTTGATGCAGCGAAGCAGCGTGCTCTTGCCGGAGCCGCTGGGCCCAAGCAATGCAACGACCTCGCCGACGCGGACGGCTAGATCGACGCCGCCGAGCACTTTTTGTGCGCCGTAGCTCTTGGTGAGGTCCCTGGTTTCGACGGCGATGTTGTTGCGCGCGATCGTCGCGGCGCGGCGGGTGCGTTCCTCGCGGGTCAGCGCCAGCGGCGGCGTATCGGCCGGCTCGGCCTGTACGGGCTCGGGTTCGGCGACAGTGGCATCGGCGATTTTGATCTTGGTGGCGAGATCGACACGGCGCCACGGCAGGTAATCGGCGAGCTTTCGCTGACGACCCTTGGTGCGGTCGAGATCCATCAGCCATTCGACGAAAAGCTGGATGACACTGATGGCGAAGGTCAGCACGAGATACAGCAGGCCCGAGGCGAAGAAGATCGAGAAGAAGTCGAAGGTCGAGGACGCCAGCTGGGTCGAGCGCAGCGTCAGCTCCTGGACCGCCACGACGGAAGCGAGCGATGAATTCTTCAGCGCGCTGACGGCTTCGTTGCCGAAGGCCGGGATCATGGTGCGGATCGCCTGCGGCGCGATCACCCGCCACATCAGGATCCGCGGCGTCATGCCGAGCGCCTGGCCTGCCGTCACCTGCCCGCGATCGACGCCGAGCACGCCGGCACGCAGCATCTCCGCGATGAACGGCGCCTCGTTGCAGGCGAGCGCGAGGCCGGCGGCCAGCACCGCCGGCAGCTTGATGCCGATATGCGGCAGCGCGTCGTAGGCGAACACCATCTGCAGGATCAGCGGCGTGCCGCGGAAGATCACGGTGTAGGCCCTGGCGATTGCCGCAAGAAGCCAGAAGCGCGAAAGCTGCATGCCGGCGAGGATAAATCCGAGGATCAATCCGCCGCCGAGCCCGAGGGCGGTCACCTCGAGGGTGAGCTCGATGCCCTCGAGCAGATACGGCATGCTCAGATAGTGAAGGAACAGCGACATCAGCCAGCCGTCATGAGAGCGGGATCAAATTTGGTCGAAGGCGGTGGATGGGCTGATCACCTCTCCCTTAGGAACCCTCAGGGAGAGGTCGGATCGCATCGTCCGACGCGATCCGGGCGAGGGGTTACGCTTGCATCGAGTTCGCAGTGCCCCTCACCCGGCGCGTCGCGCCGAGCTCTCCCGTCGAGAGAGGTAAGCCACACTCAGTCGGCCGTCAGGATGTCCGGCTCCTTGAAGTTGTTCACGTCGAGCCCATGCTTCTTCAGAAGCGCCATATGCGTGCCGGCCTTCTGCACCTCGATCAGCGCAGCCAGCACGGCGTCGCGGAATTTCGGCTTGTCCTTGGGCACGGCGATGCCGACGGAATACGGGATCGTCACGGCGATCGCCTTCTCGAGCTTGTCCGGATAGGCCTTGACCGCGCTGTCGACGGTGTTGACGTCGTTGACATAGGTGTCGGCACGGCCGGCGAGGATCGCCTGGATGCAATTGGCATTGTTGTCATAGAGCTGGATGGTCGGCTCGGGCTTGCCGGCCTTCTTGCACTCGGGGATCAGGGCCTGGATCAGGGGCACCTCGACATAGCCGGTGTTTTCGGCAGCCGCCGCGCCGCACATCGACATGTTGATGCCGTTGATGCCTTTCGGATTGCCCTTGGCGACCAGCACACCGTCGAACACCTTCGAGTAGGTGATGAAGTCGGCCGCCTTCGCTCGCTCCTTGGTGGCGTAGATGTCGGAGATGACGATGTCGGCCTGGCCCGCGGCCAGCGTGGTCAGCAGTGCCGCGAATGTCACCGGCTTGTAGGTCAGCTTGAAGCCGAGGCATTCACCGATGGCTTCGCCGAGATCGATGTCGAAGCCGATATATTTGCTGGGATCCTTCGGATCGATGGTCTCATAGCCCGGCGTGTGCGGATTGATGGCGTTGACGAGCGTCTTGCCCTTCCAGTCCGGATATTTCTCCTGCAGCGCGGCACAGGCGGCGGGCGCGGCGGCCTGTGCGCTCAGCGGTGCTGCGGCAACCAGCCCCAGGGCGACGCTGGCGCCGAGCGCGAGCTTGCGCAAAGGCGTTGCGCGCGCCGTTCCCCGCCGCGCCTGGGGCAATACCCGTCTCTCCATGTCCCGCTCCTTCGAATTGTCATGGCAAAGGCCATGTTCCAGATCTCGGAAGCGAGCCTAGGGGGAGAGCCAACGGGAAAGCTTGTCCGCGAGCGTACAAAAAATTGGATGGAGGCGGCCTGTGATTTGGGCAGGCGGCTGCCCAAAAACTGCGCGGGGCGCGAATTGGCGCGATACGCAATTGTCGAATTCGGAGCAATCAAATGGATTCGATCGGGAGAGAGATCTGCACGATCAAAGCCTCACTCAGTGAGGCCGCTTGACCGAGATATCACGGGCGGTGGACGCATCTGTCGCCGACGCCGCGATATCCACAGCCTGTCCGCAGCATATCCACAGGCCGACCAGGCCGGATTCGCCGGCCCTCGCGAGGCACTTGCTGCGCACAAATCCACCGAACCAACCATGTCAGCCGCCGGCCTGATCGAACACGCTGCGGCAAGCCTCGCTCAAGCTCGACCGGTTACGGCGCAAGCAGGCCGTGATGGCGCGGACGTTGGGGATCTCGCCGGCGCAGAGCCGGTAGACATCGGGTGTGCAGGCCCGGCGCTGTTCGGCCGTCCCCTGCCCGTGGGCGGCGGAGGCAAACAGCGTCAGGAACAGCCCGACCGTGGAGGCGCGGCGCGCCCGGCTCTTCACTCCCGCAAACCGCAAGAACCTCGCCTTCATGACCAGTCTCCCCGTTCCGCCCTGCCCGCTCCGGCCTGCATTGGGCCGGTGTGCGAAGGGGTAGGAGAAATAAACCGCCTGGGATGTGATCTCTTTCACACTGGGGGTGCTCGGCCGAAACGTAGGTTCCCGAGGGGACCTCTTTAGAAATCGCTAACCAATCGGGGCCCGATCGCCGGATCGTTAAAATGCGAACGATCGGCTCAACCGGGTAACAAACCGGCTTTGCGACATTGCGCCGTCCGCGTTCTGCGAGGGTGCGATGAGAAGCGAAGCCGAATTCAATCTGCTGCTGGATGCCGTCCGCGACGCCATGGTCTTTGAAGATTTCGCTCCCGCGCCGGAGGAGGAGTTCGTGCCCCGCTCGTGGAGTTTCGACGCGACGCCCAGGAAAGCTCCGATGGCCGCCAATGACAACGAGGGCGCCTGGCCCCTCCTGCCGTTCCCCGACGGCTGGTACGCGGCCTGCTGAGGCTGCTCTCACTGTGAGCCATAGCGCCCGCCTCGCCGGCGTTTTGCCGTCGGCGCTGTGTGAAAGCCGAGGCCGCGACCATCAGGTCTTGACGCGTTCCTCACCATCCCGCGGCACCCGGTCGGATGCGGCCGATGGAAAGATGCTGTCATAGATCGCACGGGCCTCGCGGATCAGGCGAGCCCGCTCCAGCTCGGATTTCGGGACAAATTGGACGATGTCGCCCACGGGTGCTCCAGCGCTCGTTGATGTCAGTCGCATCATTTCGCAGATGCGAAGTGTATGCCAACGGGCGTGAATCCAGGGTTTCAAGTGACCCCCGGGCAAATCCGGGGGCAGGACGAGGCGAGCCTCGCCGGCGCAGCCATCGGAACACGATCGCAACAGAATTCCGATGGAAAATCAGCTATTTATGATGGAGGCCACGTCGGGACTCGAACCCGAGTAAACGGTTTTGCAGACCGGCGCGTAACCACTCCGCCACGTGGCCCCGTAAGGGCGGACCAATATAGGGGATCAACGGGTTAGGCAACCGCCTTCGCCCGATTTTGGCCGGAGGCCACCCCTCAAGCGCAATGAGATTGGATGAATCCTCATCGCGTTTTAGCTCGTCGTTTGCGCATGATCTCTTCGGAAGACCGCTTCAGACTTTTCCGGATCATGCCCTAGCGGGGACCTCGGGCCGCTACGCCTTCCTCGTGCCGGCCCCCGCCAGATATTGCGCGAGAATCGTATCGGTTGCCCCGGCCGCGATGATCCGTCCCTGCTCCAGCAGGATCGCCCGGTTGCAGGTGCTCTGGATCAGCTCGATGTCGTGCGAGGCGAGCACCAGGATGCCGGCACGGGCGACGATCTCATCGAGCCGCTGCCGCGCCTTCTTGCGGAATTGCTGGTCGCCGACGCCGATCCATTCGTCGAGCAGCACGATCTCGCCCTCGACCGCGGTTGCGACCGCGAAGATCAGGCGCAGCATCATGCCGCTCGAATAGGTGCGCAGCGGCAGGTCGAGGCGGTCGCCGAGTTCGGTGAACTCGGCGATCTCCGCCCGCCGCGCGTCGATCTCGGCGCGCCGGGCCCCGATCACGAGGCCGCGCCGCATGATGTTCTCGTAGCCGGTGGCTTCCTCGTCGAAGCTTGCCTGCAAATCGAACAGCGACAGGCAGCGGCCGGATACGTCGATGGTCCCCGCCGTCGGATGGTAGATGCCGGCGAGAACCCGCAGCAGCGTGGTCTTGCCGGCGCCATTGGCGCCAATGATGGCGAGCCGGTCGCCGGCGCGGAGGTCGAGGCTGACCCCGTTCAACGCCGTGATGATATGCGAAACCGCAGCCTTCCGCCGCAGCGTCACGGCGCTGACGAACCGGCTGCGCAGCGAACGGTCACGAAACGACAGCACCGGAAACGTGACCGAGACGTCCCGAAGCGCGATGTGGGCCGTGGTCGTCATGCGCGCATCACAGCCAATACGCCACGCGATGGCGGTATTTTGCGTAGCAGCCGAGGCCGATGACGGCCACGAGGATCGCGTAGACGGCCCCCAGCAGCCATTGCTCCGCATCGGTCGGTTGCGACAACAGCGGCCGGCGCACCAGATCGAGCAGCGTCGCAAACGGATTGACCCATGTCAGCCAATGAAACGCGGTGCCCCGCGCGCTGTCCTCGGTCCAGATGATCGGCGTGAGAAAGAAGACGAACTGCAGGCCGCTGACGATCGCCGAACCAATGTCGCGAAAACGCGCGCAGAGCATGCCGAGCGCGACCGAGCCGCCGAGCAGCGCGAGGAACAGGATCGCAAAGCCGGGCAGCGCGAGCAGCATGCTCCAGTGCAGCGGCCAGGGCATCACGACGTAGAGCAGCGCGACGATCACGAGATGATGCGCGAAGATGAGCACGTTGCGCGCGATCATCTGGAGGACATGAACGATCAGCGGCGCCGGCACCGCCTTGATCAGATGGCCGGACGCCACGAAGACGTTGGAGCCCTCCTGCAGCGTCGTGGCCATCAGGGTCCAGACGATCAGCCCGACCGCGAAGGACGGCAGGAAGGCGGCGATGTCCTGCTTGAACAGGGCCGCATAGACCGTGCCGACGCTTGCGATCGTCGCGGCGAGTGTCAGCGTGATCCAGAGCGGGCCGATCACGGTCCGACGGTAGCGCAGCGAAATGTCCATCAGTGCGAGCGTGCCCCATCGATCGGGCCGCGCCGCCTGTGTCAGAATTTCCTTCGCTGCGAGCTGAATTCGACTGCCCCTTCGGATGCCGCTCTCTGGCGCCGCAACAGGACCGCCGATCGCGACCTATGCCGGCCGACGGTCTCTAGACGCCCGCGCCTCGCGGTGCAATCGACCGTACAGATGAGTTGGGCCGAAGTCAGGCTCGTTTGCGCCGCCGGAAGTCGCGCCGGCCCTTCGAAGCAGGTTTGGGCGCCAATTCCGGCATCTCGGCCTGGACCTCGCGGTAGCGTGTTAACAGCCGTTCGAAACTGGCGTTCAGCGTCTCGGCGATGTCGGGACGCCGCTCGAGGCCGGCGAGAATCGTCGCCGCGGCCTCGATGGTGGAGAGCCCGTCCTTGCGCGGCTCCTTGCGCAGACGCCCATAGCGCGAGGGGTGCGCGGGGTTGAGGATCACTCGCTGGCACTTGAGCATCCACGGATTGCGCCACCACAGCGCCTTGGCCTGGCTCCAGGTGCCGTCGAGCAGCACGATGCCTTCGAGCTTGCCGAGGATTGCGCGCTGGTTGTCCGCGACCTCGCCCTTGCGATTGAGCGCGACGATCTCGGCTTCCGCTTCGAGATCGGCGGCACGGGCCGAACCGAGATAAAGCACGGCCCAGTGCGAGGCGTTCTCGACGTGATGGCCCAGCGCCTTGGACAGGCTCGGCCAGGACAGGCCGACCCGCACCGTCGCCTTGGCGAAATGCCTGGCCAGCAGCCGCGCGGTGCCGAGCGCCCTGTCCTGTTCCTGCGGGTGCTGGAGGATCAGGAGCGAGAGCCGATTTTCAATCGGCGTGACGCTGTCGCAGATGCACAGCGGCATCGGCTTCTGGCAATGCGGGCACTCGGGGATCGGCTCGGCGGCGGCTGTATCTGGCGGGTTCGACATGGGCGCCGCTATACGCTTGATGCGGCGCTTCAACAACCTATTCCGCCGGCGCAGGCACCGGACGCGGCTCCGACCGCCGCCGCAGGCGGTCGATCAGCAGGTAGATCACGGGCGTGGTGTAGAGCGTCAGGATCTGCGAGACGAACAGGCCGCCGATGATGGTGATGCCGAGCGGACGGCGCAGCTCCGTGCCGGGGCCGGTCGCCACCACGAGCGGAATGCCGGCAAACAGCGCCGCCATGGTCGTCATCAGGATCGGGCGGAAGCGCGCCTGGCAGGCCTCGAAGATCGCTTCCGCCGAGGACAGGCCACGCTGGCGCTCGGCATCGAGCGCGAAGTCGACCATCATGATGCCGTTCTTCTTGACGATGCCGATCAAGAGGATGATGCCGACGAAGGCGATCACCGTCAGCGGCGTATTGGTGAGCTGCAGCGCGAGCAGTGCGCCCAACCCGGCCGAGGGCAGCGTCGAGATGATCGTGAGCGGATGGGCGAGGCTCTCATAGAGCACCCCGAGCACGATATACATCGCCACCAGCGCGCCGAGGATCAGCAGCGGCTGGCGGCCGCTGGTCTTGGCGAAGTCGCCGGCATTGCCGTCGAAGCTACCGCGGATGCCTTCGGGCATGTGCAGCTCCTCCACCGCGCGCTGGACGTTCTGGGTGGCTGTCTGAAGCGGCACGTCCGGCAGCAGGTTGAACGACACCGTGGTCGAGGGAAACGACTGGGAGTGATAGACCGCAAGCGCGGCCAACCCACGCGTCGCATGCACCACGGCCGACAGCGGCACCTGCGCATCGCCGGCACCGGCAACATAGATGCGCTCGAGGTTTGAGGGATCGACCTGGAATTTCGGATCGATCTCCAGCACGGTCATGTACTGGTTGCGCTGGGTGTAGATGATCGAGATCTGCCGCTGCGAGAACGCGTTGTTCAGCGCGTTGTCGATGTCCTGGACGCGGACGCCGAGCGCCGAGGCCTTCTGGCGGTCGATCGAGAGCGTGAGTTGCAGTCCGCCCGGATCTCGATCGCTGGAGACGTCGGTGATACCCTCGACGCTTTCCATGCGCTTGGCCACGATCGGAGCCCATTTCTGGAGCAAACCGAGGTCGGTGCTGGTCAGCGTGTACTGGTAGTCGGAATCGCTCTGTCGTCCGCCGGCGCGCACATCCTGGGCGGCGAACATGAAGAGGCGGATGCCGGGCACCGGGAACAATGCGCGCCGCAGGCGATCGATCACCACCTGCGTCGAAACGTGATCGCGCTCCTCCGGCGGCTTCAGGCTGATGAACATGGTGCCGCGGTTCGAGGTCGCCCCGCCCGGCCCGCCTCCGCCGCCGACCGTCGAGCCGATGCCGGCCACCGCCGGATCCTGCATGACGATGTCGGCGAGCCGCTGCTGCAGGCTAAGCATGGACTGGAACGAGATGTCCGCGGAGGCGCGCGTCGCGCCGATGACGAAGCCGGAATCGTCGGTCGGAAAATAGCCCTTGGGGACCTTGATGTAGAGCATCACCGTCAGCCCGATCGTGGCGAAGAACACCAGCAGCGTCAGCAGCGGGAATTCCAGTACGGCGCGCAGGGTGCGGGCATAGAATGCGACGATTCGCGATAGCGAGCCTTCGATGATGCGATCGAACAGTGTCGCGGTGCCGGACGTGGTTTGCCGGATGTAATGGGCGCAGATCATCGGCGTGACGGTCAGCGACACCAGCGTCGACACCACGATCGCGAAGGTCAGCGTCAGCGAAAACTCGCGCAGGAGGCGGCCGACAATGCCGTCCATGAAAATCAACGGCGTGAACGCCGCGATGAGCGACAGGCTGATCGAGACCACGGTGAAGCCGATCTGCCTGGCGCCCTCGATCGCCGCCTGGAACGGCCGCATTCCGTGCTCGAGATTGCGGTACATGTTCTCGATCATGACGATGGCGTCGTCGACCACGAAACCGACCGAGATCGCCAGCGCCATCAGCGACAGATTGTCGATCGAGAAGCCTGCGACCCACATGCCGGCGCAGGTGCCGGCCAGCGCCAGCGGCACCGAGATGCCCGCCGCGATCGTCGGAGTCAGACGGCGCAGGAATACGAACACCACAACCATCACCAGGATGGCAGTCGCCAGCAGCGTCCATTGCATGTCCATCACGCTCGCGCGGATCGTGCTTGTGCGGTCGACCAGGATGGAGACGTCCACGCCGGCCGGAATCCACTGCTTCAACTCGGGGATCAGCGCCTTCACCCGGTCGACGGTATCGATGACGTTGGCGTCGCCCTGCTTGGTGATCTGGATCAGCACCGCCGGCTGCTTGTTGAACCATGCGATCGAACGGGCATTGCGGACGCCGTCCTCGATCTCGGCGACGTCGGACAGCCGCAAGAAACTGCCGTTCCCGCTCTTGATGACGATGTCCCGGAATTCCTTGGCCGTGCGCATCTGCTTGTTCAGCGACAGCGTCTCACTCTGGCGTTCGCCGTTGAAGATGCCGACGGGGCCAAGCGGATTGGCATTGATGATGGCGGTCCGGACGTCGTCGGTAGCGATGCCGGCGTTCGACAGCGCCACAGGATTGAGCTGGATCCGCACTGCCGGCTGGTCCGCGCCGCTGATCGTCACGTTGCCGACGCCGGGGACCTGGGAGATGCGCTGGGCCAGCACGGTGTCGGCGACATCGTAGATCGCGCTCGCCGCAAGGGTCTTCGAGGTCAGCGCCAATACGAAGACGGGCGCGCCGGCGGTGTTGGCCTTGCGGAAGCGCGGCAGCGCCGGCAGGTCGCTCGGCAAGTCGACCAGCGATGCGTTGATCGCCGCCTGCACGTCGCGCGCGGCCTTGTCGATGTTGCGGCCGATGTCGAACTGGAGCTGGATGTTGGTCGTGCCCAGCGACGAGGTCGAGGTGATCTGGTTGATGCCCGAGATCTCGCCCAGCCGCCGCTCCAACGGCGAAGCCACGGTCGCCGCCATCACGGACGGATCGGCGCCCGGCCGGCTGGCCGAGACGAAGATGGCGGGAAAATCGACGTTCGGGACCGAAGCGACAGGAAGGAAATCGTAGGCCACGACACCCAGCAGGAACAACCCGATCGACAGCAGCGTGGTCGCGACCGGGCGGCGGATGAAGGGTTCCGAAATCGATGCCATCACTGCATCCCCTCGGTCGCGCCCGCGACCGGCGGACCTCCTGGCTCGGCCGGCGGCAGCGCGCGCTCGAGGCGGCGGTTGATACGGTCGAGCGCGAGGTAGATCACGGGCGTGGTGTAGAGCGTGAGCAACTGGCTCAGCAGCAGGCCGCCGATGATAGAGATGCCGAGCGGGAAGCGCAGCTCGGCGCCGGTGCCGCTCTCGATTGCGAGCGGCAGCGCGCCGAACAGCGCCGCCAGCGTCGTCATCATGATCGGACGGAAGCGCAAGAGGCAGGCCTGCACGATCGCCTCCTGCGGCGACATGCCCTGGTTCCGTTCGGCATCGAGCGCGAAGTCGATCATCATGATCGCGTTCTTCTTGACGATGCCCATCAGCAGGATGATGCCGATCAGGCCGATCACCGAGAGGTCCTGCCCGCACAGCATCAGCGCCAGGATGGCGCCGACGCCGGCCGAGGGCAGCGTCGAGAGGATCGTGATCGGGTGGATGTAGCTCTCATAGAGCACGCCCAGCACGATGTAGATCGTGATCACGGCGGCGAGCAGCAGCCATGGCTGCCCGGCGAGCGCCTTGGCGAATTCTGCGGCGTCGCCGGAATAGACGCCGACGATGCTGTTGGGCATTTCGATGCGGGTCTCGATCGACTTGACCGCTTCGACCGCATCGCCTAGCGCTGCGCCCGGCGCGAGGTTGAAGCTGAGCGAGATCGACGGGAATTGCGCCTGGTGGGAGATCGCCAGCGGCGCGGTGGTGCGCTTCAGCGTCGCCACGGCCGACAGCGGCACCTGCGCGTTGGGCGCGCCGGCGGTGGCGCTCGCACCACCCGGCAGATAGAGCTTCGACAGGATCGAGGGATCGCGCTGATACATCGGCAGCGCCTCCAGCACGACGCGGTACTGGTTGGCCTGGCCGTAGATGGTCGAGATCTGTCGCTGTGCGAAGGCGTCGTTCAGCGTGTCGGTGATGGCCTGGAGGCTGACGCCGAGCTGGCCGGCACGCGTGCGGTCGACATCGAGCTGCGCGCGCAGGCCGCCTTCCTGGGCCTCCGAGGAGACATCGCGGAAGAGCGGATCGCGCCGCATCTCCGCCACTAGCTTGCGCGCCCATTCCGACACCAGGGCCGCATCGGTGCCGGTCAGCGTGTACTGGTATTGCGAGCGGCTCGACTGAGTCGATATCTGCACGTCCTGCACCGGCTGGAAATAGACGGTCATGCCGGGGATGCCGGCCACCCTCTCCTTCAGCCGGATCACGACCGCACTGACATCGTCACGCCGCTCGCCGCGCGGCTTCAACGACATGACGAGCCGGCCGACATTGGTGGTCGGGTTGACCGAGCCCGCCCCGATCACCGAGACCACGCCGGTCACATCGGGATCGGCCTTGATGGCATCGGCGACCTCGGTCTGCCGCTTCTGCATTTCCGCGAACGAGACGTCGGGCCCCGCCTCCGTCACTGCCGTGATCGAGGCGGTGTCCTGCAGCGGCAGGAAGCCTTTCGGCGCGACGACGTAGAGGACGAGGGTCGCGATCAGCGTGGCGAAGGTCACGACCAGAGTCATGCGCTGGTGCTGCAACACCACCAGCAGCGTGCGGTGGTAGGCCTCGACGGTGCGGTCGATGAAGCGGCTGATGGCGGCAAGGCCCGGCACCGCAAGCTCCTCATGCGCGTGCTTGAGCAGGCGCGAACACATCATCGGCGTCAGCGTCAGCGAGACCACGGCCGAGGTCACGACCGCGATCGTCAGTGTCAGCGCGAATTCGCGGAACATGCGCCCGACGAGGCCCGACATGAACAGGAGCGGGATGAACACCGCGATCAGCGACACCGTCAGCGAGATCACGGTGAAGCCGATCTCGCTGGCGCCCTTCAGCGAGGCCTCCATCGCGCTGTCGCCGTTCTCCATGTGGCGGACGATGTTCTCGATCATGACGATGGCGTCGTCGACGACAAAGCCGGTGCCGATCGTGAGTGCCATCAGCGACAGATTGTCGAGGCTGAAGCCGGCGAAATACATGATGCCGAAGCTGGTGATCAGCGACAGCGGCAGCGCCACGCCGGCGATAAGGGTCGCCCGCAGCGAGCGCAGGAACAGCAGCACCACCAGCGTCACCAGCACGACACTGAGAACCAGCGTGAACTGCACGTCGTGGACCGAGGCGCGGATGGTTACGGTGCGGTCGGAGACGATGGTGAGGTTCACACCGGCCGGGATCGCGCGCTGCACTTTGGGGATTTCGGCGCGGATCTGGCTGACGACGTCGATGACATTGGCGCCGGGCTGGCGCTGGATGTCGATGATGACGGCCGGCGTGCCCTGGTACCAGCCGCCCGTGCGGTCGTTTTCCAGGCCGTCGACGATCTGCGCGACGTCGGCGATGGTGACCGGCGAGCCGTTGCGGTAGGCGATGATGATCGGCTTGTAGGCGTCGGCGGCGGCGATCTGGTCGTTGGCTGCGATGATGTAGGCCTGCTGGGCGCCATCGAGCGAGCCCTTCGGCCCGGAAACGTTGGCATTGGCAATCGCGGCACGCAAGTCCTCCATGGCGATGCCGTAGGCAGCGAGCCGTGCGAGATCCGCCTGGATGCGGACTGCCGGCTTCAGCCCGCCCAGCACCGAGACCCGCCCCACCCCGGAAATCTGGCTCAGCCGCTGCGCCAGCAGCGTATCGGCGATGTCGCTCATCGCCCGCAGCGAGATGGTGTCGGAACGCAGCGCCAGCGTCATCACCGGCGCGTCCGCTGGGTTCACCTTGGCGTAGGTCGGCGGATAAGGCAGCGTCTTGGGCAGCACGCCCGCCGCGGCATTGATCGCGGCCTGCACGTCCTGGGTCGCGCCGTCGATGTCGCGGTTGAGATCGAACTGCAGCGATATCTGGCTGACGCCGAAGGAGCTGATCGAATTCATCGCCGACAGCGACGGGATCTGGCCGAGCTGCCGCTCCAGGGGCGCCGTGATCAACGAGGCGATCACGTCGGGGCTCGCGCCCGGAAGCTGCGTCGTCACCTGTACGGTCGGGAAATCGACCTGTGGCAGCGCCGAGACCGGCAGCGCGAAATAGCCCAGCAAGCCGCCGATCAGAAGCGCGATGCCAAGCAGCGAGGTCGCGATGGGACGGCGGATGAAGGGTTCGGAAACACCCATGGGATCTGCCTACCGCGTCAAGCGGCTGTTGTCGGGATCATGGCTGTTTGGCTCCACTCCCCGATGCACCAGGCCCTGGTGCCGGCCCGGTCTGTCCCTTCAGGTCGCCCTCGCTGCTCTTGCGCTTGGCGCGGAACTCGCTGTCCTTACCCTGTCCGTCCTTCTGACCCTCCTTGGCGCCGTCCTTCTGGCCCTCCGGCCCACGCGAGCGCTTGCGCGGGGCGAGATCGGCCGACGGGGTCTGGTCGTCGCGGCCGATAGTCACCTTGGAGCCGTCGGATAGATTGGCGAAGCCCGTGGTGACGACCCTGTCGGTCGCCGACAGGCCGTTGGCAATCACGGCGTCGTGCTCGTTCTGCTGGATCACCGTCACGGGCTTGGCCGAGACGATATTGTCCTCGCCGATGACATAGCTGAATGTCCCGATCGGGCCGCGCTGCACGGCCGATGTCGGCACCACCAACGCCTGCATCAGCGTCTCGACCTTGAGGCGGACATTGACGAACTGGCCCGGCCAGAGCTGGTAGCTGGCGTTGGGAAATTCCGCCTTGAGCTTGAGCGTGCCGGTGGTCTGGTCGACCTGGTTGTCGATGCCGGTGAGCTTGCCGGTGTCGATCACCGTGACGCCGTCGTTGCCGAACACATCGACTGCGAGCGAACCCTTGGCGGCCGCGGCATTGACGCGCATGATCTGTTGCTGCGGCAGGCTGAACCACACCGCGATCGGCTGCAATTGCGTGATCACCACGAGCCCCGTAGTGTCGGAGGCGTGGACGATGTTGCCCTGGTCGACCTGGCGCAGGCCGGCGCGTCCCGAGATCGGCGCCACGATCTTGGTATAGCTCAGCGTCGCCGCCGCGTTGTCGATCGCAGCCTGGTCGGCCTTGACCAGCGCCTCGGTCTGCGCGACCAGCGCGCGCTGGGTGTCCGCCTGCTGCTTGGAGCCGGCATTGGAGGCAGCGAGCTGCTCATACCGTGTCAGGTCGATGCGCTGGTTGGCGAGCTGGGCCTGATCCTGCGCCTTCTTGGCGACCGCCTGGTCGTAGGTGGCCTGGTAGAGCGCGGGATCGATCTCGCCGAGCACGTCGCCTTTCTTGACGTCCTGGCCTTCGGTAAACTTCACGGCGATCAGCTTGCCGTCGACCTGCGAGCGCACGGTCACGGTGTTGAGCGCGCGGATCGCGCCGACGCCGTCGAGATAGACAGGAACGTCCTGGATGCGCGGCGTCGCCGCCAGCACCGGCACCGGCAGATCGGGCCGCTGGTTGCGGCCGTTCGCCTGCTGCGGCTGCTGATGCCAGACGGTCCAGCCGTAATAACCGAGCCCGCCGAGGATCGCGAGCGTGATCAGGGTCATGATGAAGCTGCGGCCGCGCGATTTCTTCGCCGTGCCCTGCTCTACGCCTTGCTTGTTATCCGGCTTAAAGAGCATTGACCGGTTTCTCCATGCGCGGCTCCCAGCCACCACCGAGCGCCTGATACAGGCTGACGATGGCGAGCAAGCGGGCCAGTTGCGCCTGTGACAGCGCGTCTTCCGCCTGGAACAGGGTCAGTTGAGTGTTGAGCACGGTCACGATGTCGGCGGTGCCGGCGCGCAATTGCTGCTCGGCGAGATCGAAGGCGCGCCGCGAGGCCGTGACGACATCGCGCTGCAATTGAAGCTTGATCGTGGTCTGCTTGATCGAGAACAGCGCATTGTCGACGTCGGCAAAGGACTGAATGATCGTCTTGCGATAGGTCTGGAGCAACTCGTCCTGCCGGGCCTTGGCGAACTCGAAATTGCCGAGGATCTTGCCACCGTCGAAGATCGGTTGCGTAGCGCTGCCGACGAGCTGGAAGAAGGCCGCATGGGGCTGGAACAGCGAGACCAGGGCCGAGCTCTGATAGCCGCCATTGCCCGTAAGCTGGATGGTCGGAAAGAACTGCGCGCGTGCGTTGCCGATATTCGCCGTTGCCGAGGCGAGCTGCGCCTCCTGCCGGCGAATATCCGGCCGCTGCGTCAGCAGCTCCGACGGCAGGCCGGGCGTCACGCGCGGGATCGCGATCCGGTCCAGCGAGCCGCCAAGCACGCGCACGCTTTCCGGCGGGCGCGAGACCAGCACGGCGAGTGCGTTGACGTTCTGGTCGAGCGTCTGGCGCAGTGGCGGCACCAGGGCCTTCTGGTTGGCAAGCACGCTCTCCTGCTGGGCAACGTCGAGATCGGTGCCTGTGCCGGCCTTGCGCCGCTCCCTCACGGCATCGAGGATGCGCTGCGCGCTCGCTATGTTGCGCTGTGAGGTCCTAATGCGGTCCTGCGAGGACAGCACCTGGAAATAGGCATTGGCGACGGCCGCGAGCGTCGTCAGCGCGACGGTGTCACGGTCGAAACGGTTGGCGTTCGCCGTCTCCTCAGCCGTCTGAAGCGCATCCCGGTTCTGACCCCAGAAGTCGAGCTGG
Organism: Bradyrhizobium sp. MOS003; assembly: GCF_003020125.1. Lineage (GTDB taxonomy): Bacteria > Pseudomonadota > Alphaproteobacteria > Rhizobiales > Xanthobacteraceae > Bradyrhizobium. The sequence continues at coordinate 349,327 of NZ_PYFW01000004.1, forward strand.
TAGCTCGCGCTCAGCGATGCCTGGTAGTTGACGACCTCGCGGCCACCATTGGTAAGCCCTGAAGCGGAGGAGCCGGAGGTGCGCGAATAGGCCTCCTGCCCGGTGCCGGACAAGCTCGGCAGCAGCGCCGCGCCCGCCTGCCGGGCCTGGGCGTCAGCCTGGACGATGCGCGCCACTGCGGCGGCGATGTCGAGATTGACGGTCTGCGCCTCCTCCATCAGCTGCGTCAGCTCCCTGGAGCGGAAGCTGCGCCACCAATCCAGCGACGGCGGCGCATCCGCCTTCCCGGCATATTTGTACTGCGTGGGAACATTGAGGGCGGGATCGGGGAGATCCTGGGTCAGCACGCAAGCGCTGGAACCGACGGCGAGGCACACCACCGCAAGCCAGCGCGCCGCGCGCAACGTCGTCCGGGATGCAGAACCTTCAGACCGCTGCACGGCGATCCCAGGAACATCCTGTGTCACATCCATCCCCCGCCGGGCAGATCGAACCGCCGCGCAGCCGGATTAACCGATTCGCGGCGGGACATTCGGGGGTCTTTGGACAACTCATTCACAGGCGGCGATGCTTTCTGCGGAACCTCAAAAATCATACTAGCCGGGCGCCGAACTGCGGGACAGTCCCGCAGTTGCGAGATGGCCACGCAAGCGAAGTAGGACGAACCACTTCAAATTCGAAAGGTAATTGTCTTGCAGTGGTTTCTCTCATTTTGAAGCATCGGAATGCACAATCAAGCTTACCAAGATTTCATGTGATATTGGTGCCACAGCGACACCTGGGCCTTTCCATCGACCGCACCCCGGTCGCGCCCCCTGCCTGCGAAATCCCACAAGCGCCTCAATCTCCGAGAGAAGGCCGTTCTTCGAGCAGATGCGATTACGGCATCCGGGCCATCCACAGCCATCGAGGACGGGAAGTTCGCTCTTGGCAAAAAGAGGTCGCGAGGAGGCCGATGACGACTGTCATCTTTCCCGGCCGGACGGAGCGCGGGCATTTCCTCCTCCCGATGTCCCGGCTTGCGGCCGAGCCCATCTTCGCCGGGCGCGTCTCTTGGGAATATCGTTGTTTGAGCAGAGGTTTCGCTCGGTTTCGCCGCAGCGCAAAAGCCTTCCCCTTTGGCCTCCCAAGCACTACGTTCTGGCCAACCAGATCAACCCCCTTGGTAGCGATTTCCCCGACATGATCATTCGAAACGACGTTGTCGAAGCCATCGGCAACACCCCGCTCATCAAGCTGAAGCGCGCCTCGGAATTGACCGGCTGCACCATTCTCGGCAAGGCCGAGTTCATGAATCCCGGCCAGTCGGTGAAGGATCGCGCCGGCAAATGGATGATCCTCGAGGCCGAGAAGCGCGGCGAGCTCAAGCCCGGCGGGCTCGTGGTGGAATCGACGGCCGGCAATACCGGCATCGGGCTTGCGGTCGTCGCGAGCGCACGCGGCTACCGCACCCTGATCGTGATCCCGGAGACGCAGAGCCAAGAAAAGAAGGACTTTCTGAAGCTTTGCGGCGCCGAGCTGCTGGAATCGCCGGCACTGCCCTACTCCAATCCCAACAACTACCAGCATGTCGGCCGCCGCCTCGCTGACGAGCTGCGCAAGACCGAACCCAATGGCGTGCTGTTCGCGGACCAGTGGAACAATCTCGACAATGCCAAGGCGCATTACGAGTCGACAGGACCCGAAATCTGGCAGCAGACCGATGGCAAGGTCGACGGTTTCGTCTGCTCGGTCGGCAGCGGCGGCACGCTCGCCGGCACCAGCCGCTACCTCAAGGAGAAGAACAAGAACATTCGTATCGCCTGCGCCGACCCGCACGGCGCCGGCATGTTCGAATACTTCAGGACCGGCGATGCCAAGGCGACGCCGGGCGGCTCGATCACCGAAGGCATCGGCCTCAACCGGGCGACCGCGATCGTCGAGACCGCGAAGGTCGATGACGCCTATCTCGTTCCCGATTCCGAAGCCGTCGGCGTGATCTATGAGCTGCTGCAGCACGAGGGCCTGTGCCTCGGCGGCTCGACGGGCGTCAACGTCGTGGGCGCGATGCGCCTCGCCAGGCAGCTCGGACCCGGCAAGACGATCGTCACCGTGCTGTGCGATTCCGGCAGCCGCTATCAGTCCAAGCTGTTCAACGCGGACTTCATGCGCGCCAAGAACCTGCCTGTACCGGAATGGCTGGAGAAGCGCAGCAACATCAAGCTGCCGTTCGTCTAGAAAGCGAGCGGCACCTCATCTCATCGTGCTTCAGGCGTGACGGTCGCGGCTCGGCCAGAACAACAGCGCCAGCGTCAGCGCGAGATTGACGATGCCGCCGACGATCGTGCCGGTATGATCCTGGCTGACCGCATAGGCGGGAAACCGCGTCGCGACGACATAGTCGACGATCATGAGCGCGATCCAGGCCGGGACCACGCAAACCGGGTCCCACCCGATGTCCCGGACGCGCATCGAGTAAAGCGTCATGGTCGCCAGCGCAAAGAACGCGATCGCTGCGATCATCCCCCAACTCTTCAGGAGATCCGCGGGACGAACATTGGCCGGCGTGATGTCGCGCAGCACGGACATCGCGACTGCAAAGCAGATCGCGGTCGTCACCACCGCAAGCACGATCGTGACCAGGAAGAACTGCAAGCGTCCCAGCCGGGTATTGAGGCCGAATACGAGGTCGAGCATTGGCGCACCTTCTGGGTGTCACATGCGCACAGACAGCTTTCGGACCCGTGAAGCGGGCGGCTGCAAGCAGGCTCATGGTTTCCGGAGGACTAAGCCGGTCCCGGCAATGCGCGGCTTTTGTCTTCGGCGGGCAGCATCACGCCCCCTCGCCGCCCTTCGAACCCGTGGCACAATAGTCGCGCCAGAACTGGCGGTAGCCCTCCTCGACCCTACGCGTGTAGATCTCGACATTGCCGGCGGCTGAGGCCGCGATCCGGGCTGGCAACTCGGCACGCAACGTCGCCAGATAAGCGGGCTGCGCCGCATATTTGCATGCGATCGCGGCATAACCCTCATCGTCCTCGGCGACCCAGTCATTAAGACCGACCGCCGCCACAATGGAGCCGCCGGCGCGCGAGGAAGCGCCGTGGCCGAGCTTGGCAACGACCGGAACGCCCGCATAAAGGGATTCCCAGGTGCTGACGCCGCCGTTCTGCGGAAATGGATCCAGCGAGATATCCACCTGTGCGAAGGCCCGCAGATGCTCAGTACGATCGGAGGAGCCGAGGCAGGTGATATTTTCTTCCGCAATCCCCTGTGCCACAAATCGTGCGAGAAGGCCGTCGCGCACCAGCGGATCATCGAGCAGGGTATTCTTGATGACGATCTTCGATCCCGTCACCTCGCGCATCACTTTCGACCAGACGCGGATGGCCTCATCCGAGATCTTGTTGACGCGATTGAACACGCCGAACGTCACATGGCCGTTGCGGAGCATTGGGAGCTCCGACGGCGGCACGTCCAGGATCGGATCGATCGTGATCAGGCACGGCAGGTCGAAGACCTTTTCGGCCAGCAGGTGCCGGGCCGATTCCGGAATGAACACGGGGTCCGCGAGCACGTAGTCCATCGTTGGAAGGCCGGTACCGGTCGCGTGCCCGAAGCCCGTGACCTGAACAGGCGCCGGCTTGCGGGCGAAGACCTGGAGCCTGTTGCCCGACGAATGCCCGGAGACGTCGATCAGGATATCGACCTTGTCGGCTTCGATACGGTCGGCCAGCTGATCGTCCGAAAACTGCCAGGCGTCGACCCAGACGTCGGCCGCCGACTTGAACTCGGCAGTCATCTCATCTCTGACCGGCGAGCACGAATAGCAGACGATCTCGAACTTGGCGTGGTCATGGTGGCGCAGCACCGGTAACAGGCCGAACGCCGCCGAGTGGTACCAGAACTCTGCCGCGACATAACCGACCACGATCCTCCTGTCGGGATCGAGCTGCCGGGGCGCGAGCTTCCTCTGTGGAACACGAGCGCCGATGGCTCCGCCCCAGGATTTTCGCGCGGCCTGCTGGATCGTGAAATCGGCATCAGGAAGGAAGTCCAGAAAGTAGATCTTCCGCGCCATCAAGTCCGGATCCGGCGCGATCGCCAGTGCCGCGTCGAGATGTTCGATTGCCGAGGCGATCTCTCCCTGATTTGCAAAGCAGGAACTCAACAATGCCAAGGCGGTCGTGGAGCGTGGATCTTGCTCGAGCAAGGTCGTGCAGGCCAGGATAGCCTGTGCGGTGTTCCCTGTGCTGAGTGCGACCTCTGCCTTTCCCCGCAAAGCTACTTCGAACCGGGGTGAAATGGCGAGTGCCGCATCGAAGTCCGCTGCCGCCTGCTCCAGCCGTGACAGTGCCGCGTTGAGGCGGCCACGTTGGGCCAGAATCTTTGCGGAATCGGGTTTGATCGCGAACGCCGCCCCGAGCGCGGCTTCCGCCTCGTCGTAGCGCCTGAGCTCGATACCGACCACCCCTTTGCCGATGAGCGATTCGACGTGGCGCGGCTGAAACAACAGCGCGCGATCAAAGCTCTCCCTGGCGGGGCCAAACCGAAACAGCGCCAGCTCCGCCACGCCACGGTTACAAAGCGCGTCGGCATAGTCTGGCTTCAGCTTGATGGCGCGATCGTACATCTCGATGGCCTGCTCGGGCAGGTTCAGCTGGAGCAAGGTGTTGCCGAGGCCAGCCAGGGCCGGCGTAAAATTCGGCTTCAGCGCGACCGCCTTCTCATGACAGGCGCGGGCCGCGTCCAATTGCTGGAGGGCGGAGTAGACCGTCGCGAGATTGCTCTGGGCCTCGTGCGAACGCGGATCGATCGAGATCGCGCGTTCGAGCAGCTGTTGCGCCTCTTCAAGACGCCCGCCCTGTTGCGCGCACACGCCTAGCAAATGCGTGGCGTCGAAATGATCCGGAACAACCTGCAGGATCTGGCGGCAGAGCGCATCGGTCTCGGCATACCTCCCCTGACCATAGGCACTCGCCGCAGCAGAGATGATGGCCTCGGCCTGCTTCTTCAACTTCTTCTGCAACCGCGCATTCTGGAATGCGCGCGCGCCGGCGCTGCTCTGCAAGGTATCTCTCCGGAAGATGGTTGGTGGCGAGTCTAACTGATTCGCTCGTCGGGCCGGCTGGCCTGAACATTCCTTCCGGAATGTAACGGGGCTTGCCGCAGGATTCCTGTCTCAGGAACCGCTGGGTACGTCCGCCTTGTCGACTGCAGCATCGCGGCCATCCGCAGCCGCGGCACAATAGTCGCGCCAGAACTTGCGGTACCCTGCCTCGAGCTCACGGGTGTAGATCTCGACATTGCCGGCGGGCGAAGCGGCGATCTGAGCCGGCAAGCCCGCGCGCAACTTCGCCAGATCTTCGGGCTGCGAAGCAAACTTGCGGGCGATCTCGACGTAGCCTTCGTCATCCTCGGCGACCCAGTCGCCGAGACCGACGGCGGCCACGATCGAGCCACCGGCACGCGAGGATGCTCCGATGCCGAGCTTGGCGACGACCGGAACGCCCTTGTAGAGGGATTCCCAAGTGCTGATGCCGCCGTTCTGTGGGAACGTGTCCAGCGAAATATCGATCTGATCAAAGGCCTTCAGATGGTCGTCGCGCGAGGTGGTGCCGAGGCAGGTAATGGTCTCCTCGGCGATGCCCTGCGCGATGAAGCGTGCGACCAGACTGTCGCGCAGCAAGGGATCATCGAGCAAACCATGCTTGAGGACGATCTTCGATCCCGGCACCTCCCGCAAGATGCGCGACCACACACGAATGGCGTCATCCGAGATCTTGTAGATACGGTTGAACACGCCGAAAGTGACATAGCCGTTGCGAAGCATCGGCAGCTCGGAGGGCTGCTGATTGGTGACGGGCTCCATCGTGATCAGGCATGGCAGATCCTGGATCTTTTCCGGAAACAAATGCCGAGCCGATGGCGGAATGAAAATGGGATCCGCGAGCACATAGTCCATGGTCTGCATGCCCGTGCCTGTCGCGTGTCCGAAGCCCGTGGCCTGGATCGGGGCCGGCTTCCGCGCGAAACACTGCAGCCGGTTGCCGGTTGTGTGGCCGGACACGTCGATCAGGATGTCGACATTGTCCGCTTGAATGCGATCGGCGAGCTCGTCGTCCGACATTTGCCAGGCGTCCACCCAAACGTCCGCCAACTCCTTGAACTTGGCGGTGTACTCGTCCTCTCCCGGCCAGGAATAATAGCAGATGATCTGAAACTTGGTGTGATCATGGTTGCGCAGCACGGGTAGCAGGGTGAGTCCCGCCGAGTGCTGCCGAAATTCGGCGGCGACATAGCCGACCACGATCCGTTTGTCCGGATCGAGCGGCCGCTTGGGCAACGTCCTTTGCGGAATCTTCGAGCCGATCGCATCCCACCAGGACTTTCGCGCAGCCTGCTGGACCGCAAAATCGGCGTCCGCGAGGTAGTCCAGCAAGAAAATCTTGCCCCTGATCGCATCTCCGTAATCCGGTCGGAGCGCAAGCGCGCGATCGAGATATTGGATCGCGGAGTCCATGTCTCCCTGGTTCGAATAAGCGAAGCCCATCAGCGCCAACCCCATCTCGGAGCGCGGATTTCGCTCGATCAGGGTCGTCGCGGCCGCCATCGCCTGCGCGGTCCTTCCCATGACGAGGCAAACCTGGGCCTTCCCTCTAAGGGCCAGTTCGAGCTTGGGCGAAACCGCAAGCGCCGCATCGAAATCCGCAAGCGCGGGCTCCAGGCGCTGCAGCTCGTAACTGAGCCGCCCGCGCTGCGCCAGGATCCTCGGCGCGCCAGGCTTGATCGCGAGCGCGGTGGCAAACTTGGCTGCCGCCTCCTCGTGGTGCCGCAACTCCATGCTGACCATGCCGCTGCCGACAATGGCCTCCGCGTGACGCGGCTGAAACAACAGGGCGCGATCGAAACTCTCCTTGGCACGCATGATCTGCCCGAGCACGATCTCGACCATGCCGCGATTACAGAGGGCATCGGCATAATCCGGTTTGAACTTGATGGCGCGTTCGTGCATCTCGAGCGCCTGCTCGTAAAACCCAAGATGCATGAGCGTGTTGCCGAGATTGGTCAACGCCACCGCGAAATTCGGCTTCAGCGCGATCGCCCTCTCCTGGCACCGCCGCGCCTCCTCGTAATTGCCGAGGTCGAAATGCACGGTGGCGAGGTTGTTATGGGCATCGTGCAGGCGCGGATCGAGCGCGATGACGCGCTCCAGCAGCTGCTGTGCCTCCTCCAGGCGCCGGCCGTCATGGGCGCACATGCCGAGCAGGTGTAGGGCATCGACATGGTCCGGAAGGGCTTTCAGGATCTCGCGGCACAGCGCCTCGGTCTCGGCATAGCGGCCCTGGCCATAGGCGTTCGCCGCAGCGGCGATGACGGCGTCGGCCTGCTTCATCAACTTCTTCTGCAACCGCGCATTCTGGAATGCGCGCGCGCCGCCGCCGCTGTTCTGCAAGGTGTCTCTCCGGAGGATGCCCTCAGACGAGTCTAACTGATTCGCAGCCCCGGCCGGCCGGTCACCCGACCTGCAGCGACACCGGGATTTCCCGGGGGCGGCGCAAGGTCGGGCTACCCCGCCTCGCCGCGTTCCGAGGCGCCGGCACAGTAGTCGTGCCAGAATCCGCGATAGGCCGCTTCGACCTCACGCGCGTAAAGTTCGACGTTGCCGGCGGGCGAGGCTGCGATCCGAGCCGGCAGATCCGCTCGCAATTTGGCCAGACGAGCGGTCTGCATCGCATATTTGCACGCGATCGCGGCGTAGCCGTCGTCATCCTCGGCAACCCAGTCGTCGAGGCCGACGGCCGCCACGATCGAGCCGCCAGCGCGCGCCGAAGAGCCGTTGCCGAGCTTGGCGACGACCGGAACGCCCGCATAGAGGGATTCCCAGGTGCTGATGCCGCCATTTTGCGGGAAGGTGTCGAGCGAGATGTCGACTTGCGCAAAGGCCAGCAGATGCTCGTGGCGCGTGGTCGAGCCAAGGCAGGTGATATTGTCCTCGGCAATGCCCTGGGCCACGAAGCGCGCGACCAGGCCGTCGCGCAGCAAAGGATCGTCGAGCAGCCCGTGCTTGATGATGATCTTCGATCCCGGCACCTCCCGCATGATGCGCGACCACACACGGATGGCGTCATCCGATATTTTGTAGATGCGGTTGAACACACCGAAGGTGACGTGGCCATTCCGGAGCATGGGAAGCTCCGAGGGCGGCACGTCCAGGATGGGATCGATCGTGATCAGGCACGGCAGATCATGGACCTTTTCGGCCAGCAAATGCCGCGCCGGTTGCGGAATGAAGACCGGATCGGCGAGCACGTAGTCCATGGTCTTAAGGCCCGTGCCCGTGGCGTGTCCGAAACCCGTGACCTGGATCGGGGCCGGCTTGCGGGCAAATACGGGGAGCCTGTTGCCGGCCGTATGCCCGGACACGTCGATCAGGATGTCGATCCTGTCCGCCTGGATGCGATCGGCCAGTTCGTCGTCCGAAAGCTGCGCGGCGTCGACCCAGACGTCCGCGAGAAGCTTGAATCGCTCGGTGATCTCGTCCTGCAACGGCCAGCAGGAATAGCAGACGATCTCGAACCTGGCGTGATCGTGATGGCGCAGCACCGGCAACAGCGCGAACGCTGCCGAGTGGTTCCTGAATTCCGAGGCGACATATCCGACGACGATCCGCCTGTCGGGATCGAGCTCGCGGGGCGGCAGCGACCGTTGCGGCAGTCTGGCGCCGATCGCATCCCACCAGGATTTTCGCGCCGCCTGCTGGACCGCGAAGTCGGCCTCGGGCCAAAAATCCAGGATGAAGATCTTGCGTGCGATGGCATCCGCATAGTCGGGCGTGATCTCGAGTGCCGCGTCGAGATGCTGGAGCGCGGTGGCGACATCTCCCTGGTTCGCATGGCAGGCGCCGAGCAGCACGATGGCGTAATCGGACCGTGGATTGTCGTCGAGCAGGGTCTTGACGGCGGCGATCGCCTGCGTCGTGTTCCCCAGCAGAAGGCTGACCTGCGCCTTGCCACGCAGCGCGAGTTCGAGCCGTGGCGATTGCGACAGCGCCGCATCGAAGTCCGCCGCCGCCTGTTCCAGCCGGTGCAAATCGAAATTGAGCCGTCCGCGCTGCGCCAGAATCCGCGGTGAACCCGGCTTGATCGCGAGCCCGGCTGCGAGGGCGGCTTCCGCCTCCTCGTAGTGCCGGAGCGCGATGCACACCATGCCCTTGCCTGCGATCGCTTCGGCATGACGCGGCTGAAACGAGAGGGCGCGATCGAAGCTCTGCTTGGCGCGTTCGGACCGGCCGATCATCAGTTCAGCCATGCCACGGTTGCAGAAGGCATCGGCATAGTCGGGCCGCAGCCTGATAGCGCGTTCGTGCAGTCCGATCGCCTGTTCGCCGAAGCCAATGTTCAGGAGCGTATTGCCGAGATTGGTCAGGGTGATCGGACAATTCGGCTTCAGCGCGAGGGCCTTCTCCTGACATGCGCGGGCGTCCCGGAATTTCTGGAGGTCGAAATACACGGCGCCGAGATTGCCATGCGCATCGGGCGAGCGCGGATCGAGCGCAATGGCGCGCTCAAACAGCTGTTGCGCCTCCTCAAGCCTCCCGCCCTCATAGGCGCGCAGGCCGAGCAGGTGCGTAGCGTGGAAATGATCCGGAACCTCCTCCACGATGCCGCGGCAGAGCGTCTCGGCCTCCGCAAATCTGCCCTGCCGGAGAGCCTCGACCGCGAGGGACATGACGGCGTCCGCCTGCTTCCTCAACTTCTTCTGCAATCGCACGTTCTGGTATGCGCGCGCGCCGACACTGCTCTGCAAGGTCTCTCTCCGGGATGATCCGAAAGGAGGCAAAGCTGATTCGCTGGTGCCAGGCTGGCGGGTCAGTCAGGCCGGCGGGGCCTCAGGATGGCAGGTGCTCAGCGCAGGATCTGGCTGAGGAACAGTTTCGTGCGGGCGTGCTGGGGCGCCGCAAAGAACTCGTTCGGCGTGTTGGCCTCGATGATCTGGCCGGCATCCATGAAGATCACGCGGTTGGCGACCTCGCGGGCAAAGCCCATTTCATGGGTGACGACCAGCATGGTCATGCCTTCCTCGGCAAGGTCGACCATGGTGTCCAGCACCTCCTTGACCATCTCGGGATCGAGCGCCGACGTCGGCTCGTCGAACAGCATGACCTTCGGGTTCATGGTCAGTGCCCGCGCGATGGCGACGCGCTGCTGCTGGCCGCCGGACATCTGCCCCGGAAACTTGTTGGCCTGATGCGGGATCTTGACCCGCTCAAGGAACTTCATCGCCGCGGCCTCGGCGTCCTTCTTCGGGATGTTACGGACCCAGATCGGCGCCAGCGTGCAATTGTCGAGCACGGTGAGATGCGGGAACAGGTTGAAGCTCTGGAACACCATGCCAACCTCGCGGCGCACCGCATCGACATGCTTGAGGTTCGGACCGAGCTCGATGCCGTCGACGACGATCTCGCCCTCCTGGAACTCCTCCAGCGCGTTGATGCAGCGGATCAAGGTCGACTTGCCGGAGCCCGAGGGCCCGCAGATCACGATGCGCTCGCCCTTCTCGACCGCGAGGTCGATGTCGCGCAGCACGTGAAAATCGCCGTACCATTTGTTGAGGCCGGAAATCTTGACGATGGGGTCGGACATGGTGACCTCGATCAGTTGCGACGATGGGCGTTGAGGCGATGCTCGACGAACAGCGAGTAGCGCGACATTCCAAAGCAGAAGATGAAATAGATGATCCCGGCGAAGGCGAAGCCGGTGAACGCTGTCGACGGCGTGGACCATTTCGGGTCCGAGAACGAGGCCCTGAGCGAACCGAGCAGGTCGAACAGCGCCACGATCGAGACCAGCGACGTGTCCTTGAACAGCGAAATGAAGCTGTTGACGAGGTTCGGAATGACGTGGCGCAGCGCCTGCGGCAGCACGATCAGCGAGGTCGTCTTCCACCACGACAGGCCCAAGGCTGCGGCCGCCTCGCCTTGGCCGCGCGGGATCGCGGCGAGCCCGCCGCGGACGTTCTCGGCCTGGTAGGCTCCAGTGAACAGCGCGATGCCGATCAGCGCGCGGACCAGGCCATCGACCGTGAAGTTGCCGGGCAGGAATAGCGGTAGCATGTAAGTGGCGAAGAACAGCACCGTTATCAGCGGCACGCCGCGCCAGAACTCGATGAAGGCGATCGAAAAGATCCGGATCAGCGGAATGGTGGAGCGGCGGCCGAGGGCCAGCGCGATCCCGATCGGCAGCGAGGTGACGATGCCGGTGACGGAGACCACCAAGGTAACCAGAAGGCCGCCCCACAAATTCGTCGTCACGACCGGCAGTCCACCGCGATCGAGCCCCATCAGCTTGATCACGAGGGCGATGGCTATGAAGGTAGCGATGCTCGAGGCGAGAGCGCGCCAACCGGTGCGCCAGCCGCCGCCGAGGCCGAAGGCGATCAACGAGACGATGACGGTCGTCACGGCGAAATCGCCCCAGACCGGCTGGCCCGCCCCCTGGATCTGATCGCGCAGCCAGGTCAGCGGGAGGATCAGCCAAGAGATCGCCACGCCGACCAGCACGATGAAATTTCCGACCACCCACAACACCGGTGGGACGGCGGATGTCTTGCTGACGCCGAGCACGGCCTGCCCGGCGCCGATGATGCTGTCGTCGAACAATTCCAGCACGCCGGCGGTCCAGCTAAGGCCGAAGCCCTTGATGCCGCCACCGTGCAGCAGAAAGAACGCGACCACCGGAAATGCGAAGAAGAACAGGCCGGCGTTGAGCCCCTTCGCCGGCAGACGCGGTACGAGCAGCGGCACCAGCAGGGCCGCCGCCAGGATGAAGGTGAGGTCGACCCGCCAGCGCTCGGCCTCGGGATAAAAGCCGTAGATCAGTTGCGGCAGCTTGGCCTGGATGTAGGGCCAGCAGGCGCCGACCGCAAAGCCGGCATTCTCCGTGAGGCATGCCGCGCGGTCCTTGCCGCTCCAGACCGCATCGACCATCAGGAACCGGACCGAGGGGATGATGGTGAACCACAGCAGCAAGACGCCCACGATCGTGAGCAGGATGTTGGTCGGCGAGTTGAACAGGCGCGTACGCATCAGCCCGACAAAGCCCGTGGTCTTCACCGGCGCCGGACGCTCGGTGAGCAGGTCCTTCCGGACGAAGCTGCTCGAGGCGATGTCGCTCATGCGCCCAGACTCCGGCTGAGACGCCACCCGTAGACGCTCATGATCGCGCTGGTGAGCAGCGAGATCAGGAGATAGATGCCCATGGTCATGGCGATGATCTCGATCGCCTGCCCGGTCTGGCTCAGCGACGTACCGGCGAACACCGAGACGAGGTCGGGGTAGCCGATCGCGACCGCCAGCGACGAGTTCTTGGTGAGATTGAGGTACTGGTTGGTCAGCGGCGGCACGATGACGCGCATGGCCTGCGGCACGACGACCAGCCGGAGCGTGGCTCCGCGGCTGAGGCCGAGCGAGGCCCCCGCCTCCATCTGCCCCTTGTGGACGGACAGGATTCCGGCGCGCACGATCTCGGCGATGAAGGCAGCGGTGTAGGTCGACAGCGCCAGCGTCAGCGCCACGAATTCCGGGATGATCCGCGAGCCGCCGGCGAAGTTGAAACCCTTGAGCTGCGGCAGCTCGAAGGTGAACGGCACGCCGAACACCAGCATGGTGGCGAGCGGCAGTCCGACCAGCAGGCCCAGCACAGTGGGCCAGATCCGGATCATTCGCCCTTCCCGAAACAGCGCGCGCCGCGCATGGAAACGCAGGGCGAGTGACGCGACGACGCCGAGCGCCAGCATCGCCAGGAATGGCTCCAGGCCGCTCCCGCCGATCGGACTTGGAATGACGAGGCCGCGATTGCTGATGAAGGCGATGCCGAGCAGCGAGATGCTTTGGCGCGGATTGGGCAAGGCCGCGAGAACCGCGAGGTACCAGAACAGGATCTGGAACAGCACCGGCAGGTTACGGATGATCTCGACATAGATCTCACCGACGCGCGACAACAGCCAATTGGGCGACAGCCGGCACAGCGCGACGATGAAACCGATCAGCGTGGCGAAGACGATGCCCACCACGGAGACAACGAGCGTGTTCAGGAGCCCGACCACGAACACGCGCAGGAACGTGTCCGAGCCGGTATAGGAGATCAGGGTCTGGTTGACGTCGAAGCCGGCATTGTTGCTGAGGAAGCCGAAGCCGGCGGCAATATGCTGGTTCTCCAGATTGGCGCGGGCATTGGAGACGATCTCATAGCCGATCCAGCCCAGGATCGCCGCGAAGGCAAACTGGACGGCAACGCCGTTCCAGCCTGTTTTGCCGCCCAGGATGCGCCTGATCTTCAGGGCGATCTGGGGCGGCGGATTTCGGGCCTCGGTGCTCATGCCGCTGCCGGCGGGTCAGAGGCGATCAGCGGATCGGCGGCGCGTACTGAAGACCGCCCTTGTTCCAGAGATTGTTGAGACCGCGATTGATGGCGAGCGGCGAGCCCGCGCCGACATTGCGATCGAACACTTCGCCGTAATTGCCGACCGCCTTCACGATCCGCACCACCCAGTCCTTGGTCAGGCCGAGCTGTTCGCCGAAATTGCCGTCGGTGCCGAGGACGCGCTTCAACTCGGGATTTTCCAGCTTCGCTTTCTCATCGACGTTCTTCGAGGTCACGCCGAGCTCTTCGGCGGTGACCATCGCGAACAGCGTCCACTTCACGATGTCGAACCATTGGTCGTCGCCATGACGCACCATGGGGCCGAGCGGCTCCTTCGAGATGATCTCGGGAAGCACCATGTGGTCGTTGGGATTGGCAAGCTTGAGACGGTTGGCGTACAGACCCGACTGGTCGGTGGTGAAGACGTCGCAGCGCCCGGCCTCGTAGGCCTTGACCGTTTCGTCGTTGGTGCCGAACGCGATCACCTCGTACTTCATGTTGTTGGCCTTGAAGTAATCGGCCAGATTCTGCTCGGTGGTGGTGCCGGTCTGCACGCAGACCGAGGCGCTGTTGAGTTCGAGCGCCGAATTCACCTTGAGCGACTTCTTCACCATGAAGCCCTGCCCGTCATAATAGGTCACGCCGGTGAAGTTGGCACCGAGCGAGGTATCGCGCGAGATGGTCCAGGTGGTGTTGCGCGACAGTACGTCGATTTCGCCGGATTGCAGCGCGGTGAAGCGGTCCTTGGCGGACAGCGGCACATACTTGACCTTGGTCGCATCGTTGAAGATCGCCCCGGCGATCGCGCGGCAAACGTCGACATCGAGGCCGGTCCAGTTGCCCTTGTCGTCGGGCGAGGAGAATCCCGGCAGGCCCTGGCTGACGCCGCAGGACAGCATGCCCCGGTCCTTGATGGTCTTGAGCGTTTGCGCATCGGCGGCTTGGGCGGCGAGGCCGGCGGCGAGAGCAAGGGTGAGAGCCAGGGTTACGCGTTTCATGGGCTTTGGGCCTTTCAAAGTCGTCTCAAGGATCGTTGTCTCAGGATCATCGCTGCCAGGGCCAAGCGTATCACGGCCCGCCCTGCAAGAGTCATGCTGGGAAACCTTGCTGAACACCCGCCGATCCCGGGAGGCCCTACCTTAATCCCCGCCGCGGCGCCCGCCGATATGGCTGTGGCGCAAGGTCCGGTCAGACGAGGGACGAAGGTCGCTGCAGGCCCCTCAACATGCGGCGACTGAATAGCACCTGCGCATCACAGAACGACTGGCGTGCCGGGTCAAGGGGTTGACGGGACTCTTCTGTGTTCTGTTATTAAAGTCAGCGGCCTTCGGCCAGCCCGTCAGGCGCCAGGCCCGAGCGGAAACGCGGTTTTGAAAGCAGACGCATGGATTCCTCGCATCCCTCCCAGCAGCATGCCGAGACCCGGCTGGTCACCTCCGGCCGCGACACCAAGGCGCAGAAGGGGTTCGTCAATCCGCCGGTCTTTCATGGCTCGACCGTGCTCTACCCGACCGCCGAGGATCTGCACGCCCATCGCGGCGAGTTCACCTATGGGCGCCACGGTTCCCCCACCACCAAGGCGTTCCAGGAGACGCTGATGGCGCTGGAAGGGCCGCAATGCGCCGGCGTCGGCATCGTCCCGTCTGGGCTGTCGGCGATTTCCACCACCTTGCTCTCGGTGCTCAAGGCCGGCGACCATCTCCTGGTCTGCGACAACGTCTATCGGCCCTCGCGCAATTTCTGCAACGGCATGCTCGCCCGCTTCGGCGTCGAGACCACCTATTTCGATCCGACGATCGGCGCAGGTATCGACAAGCTGTTCAAGCCGAACACCCGCGCGGTGCTGGTGGAGGCCCCGGGCTCGCAGTCGTTCGAGATGCCGGACATTCGCGCCATCGCCGAGGTTGCGCATGGACGCGGCGCGCTCGTCATCGACGACAACACCTGGGCGACCCCGCTCTATCACCGCTCGCTCGAACAGGGCGTTGATATCAGCATGCAGGCCGCGACCAAATATATCGGCGGCCATTCCGACATCATGTTCGGCACGATCTCGGCCAACGCCAAGGCCTGGCCGCTAGTTTCGGAAGGCATCCGCCTGCTCGGCGTCTGCGCCGGTCCCGACGATGTCTTCCTCGCGCTGCGCGGCCTGCGCACGTTGTCGGTGCGGCTGGCGCAGCATCACCGCTCCGGGCTCGACATGGCGCGATGGCTCGCTGCTAGAGCCGAGGTCGCGCGCGTGCTGCACCCGGGGCTCGAGACGGATCCCGGTCACGCGATCTGGAAGCGCGACTTCACCGGCGCCTCCGGCCTGTTCAGCATCGTGCTGAAGCCCGCGCCGCAGAAGGCCGTCGACACCATGCTCAACACGCTCAAGCTGTTCGGCATGGGTTTTTCATGGGGCGGATTCGAGAGCCTCGCGATTCCCTTCGATTGCGACGCCTATCGCACCGCGACCAAGTGGTCGCCCGGCGGCCCGACGCTGCGTCTGCACATCGGGCTCGAGAGCGTCGATGATCTCAAGGCCGATCTTGATCGCGGCTTTGCTGCCTTCAAGGCGGCAATGTGAGCTTGCTCACGAGGCAAAACGCCTGCGAACGCGCCAACGCGCGCCGCGGCGGACGCCCAACGCGCCGCGGGAACGTGCAGCTGGCGCAAACGTTAACGCCGATGCGCCAACAAAAGGTTTCAACCTCAAGCATTTGGCGCTAGCCTCACCAATCGACTCTTATCCGGACACGGAGCATGGGAACGTTGGTTCTGCTCGATCTGATGGGCGGCGTTGCGCTGTTGCTGTGGGGCCTGCACATGGTCCACAGCGGGATCCTGCGCGCCTTCGGTCCTGACCTCAGGCGGCTGCTCGGCAAGGCGCTGAGCAACCGCCTCAGTGCTTTCGCTGCCGGCCTCGGCCTCACCGCACTGCTCCAGAGCAGCACCGCGACCGCCTTGATCACGAGTTCGTTCGCGGCCGAAGGCCTCGTCAGTCTCGCCGCCGCGCTCGCCATCATGCTCGGGGCCAATCTCGGCACGACACTGATCGTGCAGGTGCTGTCGTTCAACATCGCAGCCGTTGCGCCGGTGCTGTTCGTGCTCGGCCTCGTCGCCTTCCGCTCCGGCCCGCGATCGCGGATCAAGGACATCGGTCGCGTCTGCATCGGCCTCGGCCTGATGCTGCTCTCGCTGCACATCCTGCTCGACACGCTGGCGCCGGCGGAGAACGCACCAGGCGTCCGGATCGTGATGTCGGCCATCACGGGCGATCCCATACTGTGCATTGTCATTGCCGCCCTCGTCACATGGGCCGTGCATTCGAGCGTTGCCAGCGTGCTGCTGATCATGTCGCTCGCCTATTCGCAATTCATCACGCCTGAGGCGGCGCTGGCGCTGGTGCTCGGGGCCAATCTCGGCAGCGCCATCAATCCCGTATTCGAGGGCGCCAAGCGTGACGATCCCGCAAGCTATCGCTTGCCGGTCGGCAATCTCGTCAACCGCGTCGTCGGCATCGCTCTGGTCCTGCCCTTCCTCGGCACGATCGCCGAGCACATGCATGCCTGGCAGCCCGATCTCGCCAGGATGACGGCGGCTTTCCACATCGCCTTCAACGCCGGCACGGCGGTCATCTTCATCGGCCTGCTCGACACCATGTCGCGCGTGCTGACCCGCCTCTTGCCGGATCGCGTGCAGGAGGCCGATCCGGCCCGGCCGCGCTATCTCGACGAGACCGCGCTGGAGACGCCGTCGCTGGCGCTCGCCGACGCCTCTCGCGAGGCGCTGCGGATGGGCGATCTCGTCGAGGTCATGCTCCGCAAGGTGATGGCGGCGATGATGACGGGCGACCGTGCGCTGGTCGACCAGGTCTCCAAGATGGACAATCTCGTCGATGGCCTCGACGAGGCCATCAAGCTCTACGTGACCAAGCTGATGCGGGGCAGCCTCGACGAGAGCGAAGGACGGCGCGCGATGGAGATCATCTCCTTCGCCATCAACCTCGAACATATCGGCGACATCATCGACAAGAGCCTGAGCGAACTCGCCACCAAGAAGATCAAGCGTCGCTTCCAGTTCTCGGCGGAAGGGGCGGACGAGCTCGCTGCCTTCCACAAGCGCACGATGGACTCGTTGCGGATCGCGTTCGGCGTCTTCATGTCGGGCGACGCCAACGAGGCGCGCAAGCTGCTGGTGGAGAAAACCGCGCTGCGCAACACCGAGCTTGCGGCGGTCGAACGGCATCTCGACCGCCTGCGCGAGGGCCGGCCCGAAACCATCGAAACGACCTCGCTGCATCTGGACGTGCTGCGCGACCTCAGGCGCATCCACTCGCACATCTGCTCGGTCGCCTATCCCGTGCTCGACGCAGCCGGCGTGCCATATCGCAGGACCGAGGCGGAGACAGCTGCCCTGCCCGCCTCAGGCGCGGCGTCGGCAGTGCCGCGCTGACTGCTTTACTAGCGCTCCAGCGTCTTCGACGCCTTGCTGCGGTTCTTGATGATCAGCATGATGTTGCGGATATAGATCACCGTCGCGAGCGATTGTCCGAGGATGATGACCGGCTCGCGCTTCACGACGCCGTAGACAAGCGTCATCATCCCGCCGCCCATCGAGCAGAACCAGAATGCCATCGGCACCACGCTGTTGCCGGCGCGCTCGCTCGCGATCCACTGCACCAGGAAGCGCGCGGTGAAGAACAGCTGCGCAACGAGGCCGAATGCCAGCCAGAAATCGAATTTGGCGACGAAGACGTCGTAGAGATAGTTGCTCAGCGCCTGACCGTATTGGATGATCATGCGTTCACCTCAGTCACTTCTGGAGTCGGCTTCTTGCGGCGGATCAGCCACCATACGCCGGCGAGATCCATGATGCCGATCCACAGCCGATCGAAGAAACCGTAGTTCGACACGCCGGAATGGCGCGGCCGGTCGATCACGTCGACATAGGCGATGTCGTAGCCTTCGCGCCGGACCAGCGCCGGCAGGAAGCGATGCAGCCCGTCGAAATAGGGCATCATCAGGAAGACCTCGCGACGGAATGCCTTCAGCCCGCAGCCGGTATCCCGCGTGCCGTCCTTCAGGATGGCGTTGCGGACGCCGTTGGCGACGCGCGACTGGAGTTTCTTGAAGCCGGTATCCTTGCGCCCGACGCGCTGCCCCGCGGCGAGGCCGACGCGCCCTGCCCCCTTCTCGACCGCCGAAATCAGGTCGGGTAGGAAGGCCGGATTGTTCTGGCCGTCGCCATCGAGCGTCGCCACGATCACGCCGCGCGCCGCGCGCACGCCGCTGCGCACCGCCGCGGATTGGCCGCCTGATCTGGTATGCCGAAGCTGACGCAGATTGTCCCGCTGCGCCATGATTGCTGCGAGGCGTTCGCCGGTTGCATCGGTCGAGCCGTCGTTGACGTAGATGATCTCATAGGCCCAGCGGCCATCGAGCGCCGCGCCGATCTCCGCGATCAGCGGCGCGATGTTGTCGGCTTCGTTACGCACGGGAACGACGATGGAAACCGAGGGCTGGGGCGTCGGAGGCTGGGACGACGACAAATCAAGGCTCGTGGTTGGAATGGGCCTTGCCGGGGAACCGGCGGCCCCGACAGGCAGCCGCTTTTATGGGGCGGATGCCCCGCGGGCAACCCTTTTGAGACGGCCCGGGACCGGCCCGGCAAGGGGCACAATGGTGCCGTCGGCGCGGATGGCAAAGCCGAGCCGCCTGGCCGCGAACCAGTAGCGGACCGTCATGGCGCCGACAGTGCCGACCAGCGCGCCGGCCACGACGTCGCTTGGGTGATGCGCAACCAGCACCAGCCGCGTTAGCAGGATCACGATTGCGTAAGTGAACATGAAAACGCGCAGCCGCGGCCATAATGCTGAGACCGCAAACGCCAAGGCGAACGCCGCCACGGCATGGCCCGACGGCAGGCTGGCATAAGTCCCCGTCCCCTCGAACGGCACGAAGTTGAACGGATTGGCCTTGCCGCCGACAAACGGACGTCCGCGGCCGATGACATATTTCAGGATCTCGGCAACGAAGGCCGAGACGGCAATCGACAGAAACATGAACTGCAACCGTGTGCCGAGGCCGAGGAGCAGTGTGCGGCGTGTCCCGTGAAGCGCTGCTGCAACGAGCGCCAGCACCACCAGCGCCACCCCGAGTACCGAGAGCACATACTCGTCCTTGCCGAAATCGGTGAGGATGCGGATCGGCCACAGGCTCGGCGTGCCGCGCGCCGGCATAAGCTCGATCTCGGTCTGGTCGAACGCGACCATCAGCGCAATGATGAGAGCTGCGCCCGCCGCGCTGAGCCACAGCGAATGCCGCGCCAGCTTTCGCGCGGCCTCTGCCCGGCGCGAATGCGAGGGCGTGCGAACGAGCTGCTTCAGCGCGCGGCCCGACACGGTCAGCAACTGCGCGGGATAGGAAGGGCGCGGCGCGGGGCTCGTCGTAATAGGCATCCTATTCGGTGCCTTCCGAGCGGAAGATCGAGATCGAGATCGCGCGTCCCTGCGAGAAATTGTAGCCGTCGATGCGAGTGCCGACCTTGTAGCGCAGCCCGATCGCCTCGGCACGCTGCACGAAGCTCCGCTCCGAACGCTGCTCGATCAGCGCGAAGCGGCAGCTGCCCTGCCGCAGGAAATCCGCCGCGCCCGAGCCGTCCGTGAGCAGCGTCTGCGTGCCCGTCAGGAATACGAGGCTCGGCTCGTGATAGCCGGCAGCCGCCGCCTTGGGCCCGACACAGGTGACGTTGCGGAGCGCGCGCGCGACCTCGATGCTCGGAAACAGCGGCGTCAGCGACGGCAGCACGATGCCGTACACCACGACCGCCAGCATCAGGGCCGCGACCAGCGCATTGAGCAGCGAGCGCTCGGCGCGGTTGTTGTCGTAGAGCCACCAGGCGAACAGGCCGAAGATCAGTGCCGCCGCGATGAACGGCCAGGCCACGAAAGCCGGCTGCCGCGTCAGCATCACCGCACCCACCACCGCGGTGATCGAGGCGGCCGCGGGGATCGCGAACCACCAGGCCGAACCGCGCATCAGCCAGGAGCGCGACAGCACGCGCCGCTCCACCGCGCCGGCGGTGAGAATGGCGATCGCCGGATACAGCGGCAGCACGTAATGCGGCAGCTTGGTCAGGACCGCCTCGAACACGATCCAGGACGGGATCAGCCAGGCCAGCAGAAACTGCGCGCCGGGCTCGCGCCTGGCCCGCCACACCGCGGGCGCCGCCATCGCCGCGAGCGGCGCGCCCGGCCAGAACGTGATCCAAAACAGCGCGAGATACAGTCCGGGCGGCGCGCCGTGGGATTCCTGGGCGCCGATCTTGCTCAGCATGTCGCCGCCGACGGAGTCCGCAAAGAAAGCATCGCCCGCGCGCCAGAAGATCGCGATGAACCAGGGCAGCACGAGCACCAGCATCCACATCAGGCCCCAGACCGGGCGCAACCGCCACAGCCAGGATGAATCGCGATCCTGGATCGCGAGCGCGACGATGGTCAGGCCTGCAAACATCAGGATCAGCGGGCCCTTGATCAGGATGCCCACCGCAAGTGCGGTCCAGAAGATCGCGGGCCAGCTCCAGGGCGGATGTGTCTCGTCCTCGGCGCGCTGCCACGACAGATAGGCCCGCGCCATCGCGCCCATCGCGGCGACCACGCAGAACAGCAGCATCGCGTCGGTCTTGGCGAGACGCGCCTCGACGCCGAGCAGCACGGAGGCACACATCATCAGCGCCGCCAGCACCGCGGCGCGTCGCGTGACGAAGCCGAGGGCGGCCCAATAGGTCATGAGCACGGCGCCGACCGCGCCGATCAGCGACGGAATCCGGTAGACCCAGATCCGCAATTCGGCCTTCGGCAGCTTCAACGCCGAGGCGATCTCGACTGTCGCCGATTGCAGCCAGTAGATGCCGACCGGCTTCTTGTAGCGGACATCCTCCTGGAAGCGGATGTCGACATAATCGCCGCTCTCGACCATCTGCTTGGTGGCCTGGGCGAACCGCGCCTCGTCGCGGTCGACCGGCGGGATCGTGAAGAAGCCCGGCAGGAACAGCAGCAGCGCGCACACCAGCAGGAAGGCGACGGCGCGGGCATGGCTGGCCGTGACGACATCGAGCATGCCCACGAGCCGGCTGCCCGGATTTGCGGGCGATTTCGGCTCGCGGGGCGCTCCAAAACGGGGGGTAGGATAGGTCTCGGCCATTGGTTCCGCTTACGCCGAAACCGCCATCGCCACAACCGCTTGAGGCGGGGTCATTGAATTCGAATGACGACTGTGTCCGCGGCGCCCGTGGCATCGATCACGGTGAGCCGCGCAAAGCCGGGACCGGGCGGATCGATCAGGCGCTGGCGGCGGCCGTCGATCTCGCCGAGCGCGGTGCCGTTAACCATGACCGTCATGGGCAGCACGCCACCGGCGACCTTGACCGGCATCGCGGCGCTCTCCTGTCCCCCGGACCGATCGACATCGATCCGCGAGCCGTTCAGCGGAAACTGGATATGCAGCGCCTGCTCGCGGCCGGTTCGCACCAGCTCTCCCACCGGCCGGAACCGTTTCAGTGGCAACGGCAGCTTGGCATTGCTGGCAACCAGGGTTCCCCTCGGCGGCTTCGGCAATGCGGCCAACGTCTTGCCGGTGCGGGCGAAGGCATCGAACAGGATCGGTGCGGCAGCGACGCGGCCGATCAGGCCCGGAACCGGCGCGCCGTCGGGACGGCCGACCCAGACGCCGATGGTCATCCGACCGTCGAACCCGACCGACCAGGCGTCACGATAGCCGTAGGACGTGCCGGTCTTGAAGGCGATGCGGTTGTGTGCGGCATTCTCGGGTGGCGGCGTTCCCAGCAGAACGTTGCCGACCTGCCAGGCCGCGACCTGATCCAGCAGCCGAAGCGGCTCCCGGTCGTCCTTGTCCGCCATCACCTCACGCAACGGCTTGGTAGTGCCGAGCCGGGCGAAGCCCGTGTAGAGCTGAACGAGATCCTGCAGCGTCACGCCGACGCCGCCGAGCCCCATGGCGAGCCCCGGCGCTTCGTCCTTGGGCAGAACCAGATTGCCGCCGGCCTGCCGCAGCCGCGAGGCCAGCCGGCTGGAGCCAACGCGATCGAGCAGCACGATCGCCGGCACGTTCAGCGAGAGTTGCAGCGCCTTCCTCACCGGCACCGTACCCTGGAAGGTCATGTCGAAATTTTCGGGCGCGTAGGAGCCGAAGCGGACCGGCCGGTCGTCGATCAGGCTCTCCGGATGAACGAAGCCGTCCTCGAAGGCGAGCCCGTAGATGAAAGGTTTGAGCGTCGAGCCCGGCGAGCGGATCGCGCGGGTCATGTCGACCTGGCCTGCCCGGCTTTCGTCGAAATAATCGGCCGACCCCACACGCGCCAGCACGTCGCCGCTGTCATTGTCGACCACGATGATCCCGACCGAGATGTTGGGCCCCAGCGCAATCGCGCGATCGCGGGCGAGCGGCTCCAGCACCTTCTGCAGGTTCGCATCCAGCGTCAACCTGATGACCGGCGTGTCCTTGACCGTCGACAGCGCGGTGTCAGAGGCATGCGGCGCCAGGATCGGCATCGGCTTGCGCAGTTTTGGTACAGGCACGGCCTTGGCCTGCCTGGCGTCGTCCGCGCCGACCACATGCTCCTCAACTATGCGGTCGAGCACACGATCGCGCGCCTTGCGCGCCGCTTCCGGGTGGCGATCGAGGCGGCGCGTCTCCGGCGATTGCGGCAGCGCGACCAGCAGTGCGGCTTCGGCCAGCGATAGCCTCTTCGGCTCCTTGCCGAGATACCCGATCGACGCGGAGCGGATGCCTTCGAGATTGCCGCCGTAGGGCGCCAGCGCAAGATAGAGATCGAGAATCTGCTCCTTGCTCATGGTGCGCTCGATCTCGATCGCACGAACCATCTGCCGCAGCTTGGCGTAGAGCGAGCGCTGCCGCCGCGGCTCCATCAGCCGCGCCAGCTGCATGCTGATGGTCGAGCCGCCCGACACGATGTGGCCGCGTGTCGCGAGCTGCAGGGCGGCACGCCCGAGCGCCAGCGGGTCGAGACCGTTATGCGCGTAGAAGCGCTGGTCCTCATAGGCGAACAGCAGTTTTAGATAGGTCGGATCGACGTTGGATTTGGCATCGACCGGCAACCGCCAGCGACCGTCCGGCATCGCATAGGCGCGCAGCAGCTTGCCGTTGCGGTCGACGATGGTGGTGGAAACGTGCCGGGCTTCGTCGAGCGGGAGCGGTCCGAGGGAATAGACCCAGCCGACGAAGCCGACGATGGCGAGGATGAGCGTCAGCGCGAGAGCAGAGAGCGCGCGAAAGCCCCAGCCCCTTGATCCGTCATGGCCGGGCTTGTCCCGGCCGTCCACGCTCTTCGCCGCGGTACCGCAGTCCGTGGATGCCCAGGACATCCGCGCGAAGACGCGCTTCGCGCTTTTGCCCGGGCATGACGGCGGAGTATGTGGCGCGACTTCGCTCATCACTTCGCCGCCCGCACCTCGACCGTCCCCGTGCCCGTCCGACCGTAGCGCGAGGGATTGTACATGTCCTCGACATAGGCCTGCGGCAGCACGTATTTGCCGGGAGAGACCACGCGCACGATATAGGCGACGGTGAAGACCGACTTGGAATCCGAGGCGCGGTCGACCGCAGCGGTGAAGCGGTCGTCGCGGAACTCGGTGTCCTCAGGCTCCTCGCCGTCCTCGATCCAGTCTAGCGTGCCGCTGTCGCCCGACGACACCAGCCTGGGGTTGTCGATCTCGAGGCTCGCCGGCAGATAGTCGGACACCATGATGTGGCCGTACTCCGGCTTGGCCTCGGTGATCTTCAGCACCACCGCGAAGCGCTGGTTCTGCTTGACCTTGCTGATGTCGGCCGGCTTGCCGTCGAGCGTGAAGTAATTGCGCTCGATCTTGAAACCGTTGGACGCTGCCGGCTCCGGCGTCACCGGCGAGCCCGACACCGAGACCACCGCCTGCACCGGTGCATCGCCGGTGTTGGTGATCTTCAGTGGCTTGCCGTCCAGCGTTGCGGCCTTGTAGCTGCGGTAGAGTGCGGTCTTGACCGGCTGGCCGTCCACCTCCATGGACAGGTTCTCCTTGGCCAGCGCGCGCGCCGCCAACACCAGCCACGCATTCTCCTGCGTGGAGGTGTAAGGCGTAAGCCCGCGCGCGGTCTCTACCCGCGAGACCGCCTGCGTCAGCGTCGCCTTCGGCGCGTTGCCTTCGCTGGCCAGCGACACCAGAGCTGCGGCATCGCGAAGCTGCGAGCCGTAGTCGGTGCGGCCGAACTCCAGGACGGGCTTTGGCGCGAGGCTATCGAGCGCGGCACCATAGACCCGTTCGGCGCGGTTGCGGTCGCCGACCAGAGCCAGCGCCGCCGCGAGCTGCGACTTCGCGATCGGAGTCGCGAGGTTGTTCAGCTTGGTGTCGGCGAGATAGCGGAGATCGCCGATCGGCGCAGCGCCGTTGCGGGCCAGCACGTAGAGGCCGTAAGCGAGATCGCGCCCGCCGTCCTTCTCCGGCTCGTTGCCGTTGACGACGGAGTTTCTGACGCGGTCGAGCGCGTTCTTGAACAGCACGTCCGGCACCGCAAAACCCTTTTCGCGGGCACGGGTCAGGAAGTCCGTCACGTAGGCATCGAGCCAGGCATCGTCGCCGCCGGCCGACCACAGGCCGAACGAGCCGTTCGAGCCTTGACGCGCCAACAGCCGCTCGATCGCATCGCGGATGCGCTGATCGACGTCGGTGTCCATGGCGAGGTGGGCACCGGCTGCGAGGTCGTTGACATAGAGCAGCGGCAAGGCGCGGCTCGTGATCTGCTCCGAGCAGCCATAGGGATAGCGATCGAGCGCTTTGAGGATCGTCGCGGCGTCGAGCGCGGTCGACAGGCTGGCCGAGACCGAGACGGTGCCGGTGCCCGGCACCAGGTCGGAGAACATGTCCGAGGTCAGCGTCAGGCTCTCGCCCTTCGCCAGCGTCCGGATCGAGCGCCGCGCCAACACCTGCGTCGCCGCCTTGACGTCGAACGCGTAATGGCGCGCCAGCGTCAGGCCGTTCGGCCCCTTGATGTCGACGTCGAGCGTCGCCTGCCCCGCCGCGGTCGCGTCGATCGCGAGCGCGAAGGAGTTGCGCTGCTTGGCGGCAAGCTTGACCGTGGTCGCTGGGTTGCCGGTCATCTTCACCGGGCCACCGGTCTTCACGTTGATGACGTAGTCGCCGGCCTGGCCCTCGACATTGTCGATCTCGAGATTGACCGTGCCGTGATCGCCATTGAGCAGGAAGCGCGGCAGGGTCGTGGTCAGCACCACGGGGTCGCGGATCAAGACATCGGTGCTGGCACGGCCAAGCTTCGTCGCGGTCCACGCCACCGCCATCACGCGCGCGGTGCCGGCGAACTCCGGAATGTCGAAGCTGACTTCCGCACTGCCATCGGCGCCAACCGTGACGATGCCCGAGTAGAGCGCGAGCGGCTTTTGTGTGGGCGGCGAGCCCTGCAGCTCGGCTGCTCCGGCGTCACCGCCCGACTTGATCTGGCCGCGCGTGCCGGACATGCCGTCGATCAGCTGCCCATAGAGGTCGCGGATCTCGGCGCTCAGGCGACGCTGGCCGAGATAATAATCGTCCGGCGCCGGCGGCTTGTAGTTGGTGAGGTTGAGGATGCCGACATCGACCGCAGCGATGACGATCTTGGCGTCCTCGCCCGGATTGAGTCCGTCGAGCTTGACCGGGATCTTCAACGCCGCGTTCGGCCGGATCAGCGCCGGCGGCGACAGCTTCACCTGCAAGGTGCGGGTCTGCTTGTCGATGCCGAACCATTTCAGGCCAATCGCCCGGCCCGGCATGCGCTGGGCCGCGGCGTCGAGCGGACGGCGCAGCGTCGCCACCACGTAGGCACCCGTGCCCCAGTCCTTGCCGACCGGGAGCTTCACCTGGGCGGTGCCTTCCTTGACGTCGATGGTCTGGGTCGTCAGCAGCCGGTCGCCGAGCACGTTGATGGTGAGCTTGCCGGCACTGCGGACATTGACCGACACGGTCATGGTGTCGCCGGAGGAATATTGCGGCTTGTCGATCGAGGTTTCCAGCAGGTCCGGGGTGTCGGCGCTGCCGTCGGAGTACCAGCCAACGTCGAATTGCACCGAGGTCACCGGGCCATCGGCATCGTTCGACTTCACGTCGAGGCGGTAGCGGCCGGGTTGCGGGTTGAGCGAAATCCGCGCCGGCTTGTCGGCCGCAATGGACACGTCACCGTCGGCGACGCGCGATGTCGACTTGACCGGCTCGTACTCCCAGTAATTGTTCTGGCGATACCATTGGTAGCGCGACTCCATCTTCAGGAGTTCGTAGCGCAGGCCGTCGCGGCGCAGCTTCTCGCCCTCGGGCGAGACGAACAGAACGTCGAACTCGGCCTTGTCGCCCTCGGCGACGTTCTTGGCGCCGAACAGCGGCTTGACGCCGATCTGCGCCGCACTGGGCGCCACCGGCAGCACGATCTTGCGCTCGACGGCGCGACCGCCGGTCTCGACCATGCGCACGAAGATCTGCGCCTCCTGCGGACGGGTCGAAGCCGGTTGCTTGTCCAGCGTCACCGGGAAGGTCGCAACGCCATTGGCGTCGGCCTCGGGCAGGTTCTCCAGCGGCGTACGCTCGTTCGAGGTGGTTTCATCGTCAGCAACGCCGAACTGGTAGCCGGCAAAGCCCGGTCGCTCGGCCGCGGGCGCGACCAGCATGTCGCCTTCGAGCTGCAGGCCCGAGGCCGGCGCGCCATAGAGGAAATGGCCGTCCGCCTTAAGCTCCACTGGAGCGTTAGCTTTGATCAGCTTGTCCTTGGCGGACAAGTTGAATTCGATCCGATCAGGAACGTAGTCCTCGACCATGAAAGTGGTCTCGCCGACCGAGGAGCCCTTCGGATCGGTGAATGCACGCGCCCGCCACGTCCCGGTCGGCACGGCCGAGTTGAGCGGCACGGACAGCGTACGGCCGCCCGCGCCCTGGTCGGGGAGCACGACGCGTCGGTATTCGACGCCGTCGGGGCGCTCGATCACCATCGTCAGCGGCCCGCCGCTGACGGCGTTGCCCTGCCCGTCGCGCAACAGCGCGGTGAGATAGACGGTCTCGCTGGAGCGGTAGACGCCGCGCTCGGCATAGACGAAAGCATCGGCGCCTGCGGGCACCGCACGGCCGGAGACGCCGCGATCGGACAGATCGAAGGCAGAAGACTTCAAGCTGAGGAAGGCATAGTCCGCCTTCTCGCCGGTGACCGTCAGCATCGCCGGCGACAGGCCGCCCTCGCCGCGCGCAAGGCCCGCCTCGAACAGCACATGGCCGCTGTCGTCGGTCTTGCGGGTCGCCAGGATCTCGTTGTTGCGGGCAACCAGCCGCACCTCGGCCTTGCCGACCGGATCGGTCGAGGCCAGCGAGTTGACGAACACGTGGATGCCGTCATTGCCGGAATAGGCGGCGACGCCGAGATCGGAGACGATGAACCACTGCGTGGCGAGCTGGTAATCGTCTTCCGAGCCCGGGCCCTTGGCGGCGGCCGTCATCACGTAGACACCGGGCTGGAGCTCGCCGAGCGCCTGGTCGACCGGGAATGCCGTGGTGACGTCCTGGTTCAGCGTCATCGCGGTGGCAAGCTCGCCGGTCCAGACCTTGACGCCGCGTTCGTCGCCGAGATCGGAGAGCTGGTATTTCGACAGCGTCTTCTGGAAATCGCTATCGACCACCGTGTTGATCAGATTGCGGTCACCGATACGGAAGACGTTGATATTGACCGCGGGCGTGTTGACGCTGACCACGGGAATGCCGCGCTGGCCGGTTCGCGGCAGCACATAGGCCCGGCTGGTGAAGCGCACGAACGGCTTGCGGTCGCGCACATAGACGTTGAACTCGGCCGATTTCGGCAGCCCCTCCTTCACCGTCGACGGCAGGCCGGCACGCAGATTGATGTTGTAGCGCTCGCCGTGCTTCAGGCCGTCGACGCAGAGCTGCTTGCCTTCGGCCGAGAGCGCCGGCTTGTCCTGCCCCGCCAGCGCGAGATAAGGCGCGAAGTCGGTGCGCTTGGCCAACTCCTCGGAGAACTGGAAGCAGGCCCGCGGGCTCGCCGAATCCGAGTCCACGGTATAGTCGAGCAGCCGGAAGCCGTGCTCGTCGCGCATCTTCTCGTATTGGCCGCGGACGTCGGCGACCTCGCGCATGTCGAGCGACAGCCGCAGCGAATCCAGCGCCGGCCGCCACAGCTTGCGCTCCGACAGCGACTTGCCGAGCACGGCGAGCGCATCGGCCTCCTCGCCCGGATTGCCGGCGCGCTGGTAGGCGATATAGGCTGCGGTCGAGGCGCGCTCCAGCAGGAAGGTCTGCTCGCTCGAGCTCTTCGGCGAGATCTGGAAGATGACCTTGGCGAGCCGCAGCCAGTTGCCGGCGTCCTCGGGCGCGGTCGCCGCGATCTGACCGAGGACCGACAGGCCGGTACGATAATCGTTGCGCCGGAAGGCGGCGTCGGCGTCTGTCTTCAGCGTCGCGTTGGTCTTGGCGACAGGCCCCGCCTCGCTCTTGATCTGGGCCTCGAGCTTGATCGCGGAATCGGCGAGGTCGTCGCGCTTGAACGCCTTGTCGGCAGCATGCGCTGCGCCAAGGCCGAGTGCCAGCGTGGCGCAGATTGTGACGGCGCGAACAAGACCGATCATGATGGACTCCCGGAAATCGCGGACAGCCGCCCGCAGGCAGCATGAAATGCGCGGAAAGGTGACGGACTCAAGGCGATGGAACCAAAGGTGCAAATCGTCGCATTCGCCATGGAAAGGCAAGCCCAGAGGAGACCGATCAAGATACCGCCGCTCACGCCGTCCTGATGGCGCAGCAATATCCGACCCGTCGACCGGCGGCCACATCCCGGAAGCGGGCCAGCGTTGCCGGCGATGTGATCCATCGTCCAGTCCGCTGCCGCTCAACCCGGCACCCTGACATGCCACCGTCTCGCTTTGTCGCGGCTCTGAGCAAAACGGTTCGGTTCAGACTTGGCGAAAGACGATATTTTTCATATTTGGCATGGTAGATGGACAGCCGGCCTCGTCTTTGGGGCGGCTCAAGACGGTCCCGTAGCTCAACTGGATAGAGCATCAGATTTCTACTCTGAGGGTTGCAGGTTCGATTCCTGCCGGGATCGCCAGCCTCATCTTAAATCCACCGCCCTTCACGAACGCGTGGGTAACCATACGCCGGCCTTTGAACGGCGCCGATCAGTCCTATGTAAGCGCCGGGCAAATTGCGCCCGGTTAAGGACTCCGATGCTTCCAGCCGAATGGACGAGAATGGCCATCGCATTTGCGGTGGCAATCGTCGCGAAGTAATATCTGGCCATCGACGCCGGCGTGGTGAACACCAGCGTGATCACGAGGCCCATCAAGGTGGCTCAAGCATCGATCATTGGCGCCGCCATGGGCCAGCATCAACTTTCTTTCGCCGTTCAGCGCTTCGTTCCAAAAAGCACGAATCGCAATCTCAATATCCGCGCTGCCGATGTCTTAACGTTGCGTTTCGTCGGATCAGAGCGGATCGATCACGTAGCTGGTCACGAGGATCGGTCGCAAGCGGTACGCATCGATCGCGGCGTTCGACAACAGCAGCCTGCGCCGCTCTCCTCGCAGCATCAACCTGTCGATCCGGTTCAGGATGAAGCGGGCGGAGTCTTCGCGCTCGCCTGTGAGCAAGCCGGATCGGTCGAGATACTTCCAGGCGATGTCGAAGGATTGTGTGCGTAACTCGGGGTCGGTCATGGACGGCCAACGTCCGCAGGGAACGGAGGTTCCTGTTCGGCGCGAGCAAGCCGAGCCTCCCAGCGCAACGCAAAGCCCATCGAACACGGCACAACAAAATGCGCCGCGGCACGGAACGAGATCTCGACCGGTACGTTGGAAGACACGAAATCTGGTGGTGCCGACCTCCCTGCCCCGGTCGGCTTTGAAGGGCCCCGTGCTTGTCCCCCGAGCACGGGGCTTTCTCATTGAGATCAGCCGTCTGACCCCCGATTACGGCTCGCATCGTTTTGCGAAAATCTCCTGGGGACGCCTTCAGTCCGCCCGCTCATCGCGTCGATCGCGGGCCAACTCGTACCAGGCAAGGGCCAATTGGATCAGCCGCTGCCGGTCGGCACCTTCCGATGCCGCGGCCCGCTTCATTGCGGCCTCCGCTTCGTGCTGTGGGTCGTACTTGATACACATGAGACCGAACTCTAGCCGGCCATCTGGACAAGCACATGGCAATTTCGTCCGTATGATTGCGGGGTAACGTCCGCATTTGCCGGACTGGGGGCACCGGCGACTGCCTCACTATGCATGACTGTTTGCGAAGCCATTTGGCTGCGCTTCATCGAGGCTAACTGTGAATTGCGTCACAGTCTGCGACCCGCATCTCGGTTAAACCATACCTCGACGCTCTCGGCAGCACGCGGAGACATCGATGGCATTTCCCGTCATGACACACGAAGCAGCAGCTCCGGCCAACGTCCCGACGCAACGACAAAGGACCGACCTGATCGGTATCGCTTATCTCGGGACCATCGGCGTCGTGATGCTGGCCTGGATCGCCGGCCTGGTCTGGGGCGCGATTGCGTTCTTCAACTGGCTGGTGTGACGCAGCGCGATCCGTCGCGTTGGCGCGCAGGGCTCGCACCGCTTTAGATCAGGCAGTGCAGCACCTGCCCCAGCTTGATCCCGCCGCAAACGATCATGGCCCAAAGCGCCAAGCTGATCTGGATTGCATCCAGCATGTCCCACATCCCCGCGAATCACTTCCCAACATTTTTTCTTTTGAGAATCGCGTGAAGCGGCACCGAG
This sequence comes from Bradyrhizobium sp. MOS003, assembly GCF_003020125.1. Taxonomy (GTDB): domain Bacteria; phylum Pseudomonadota; class Alphaproteobacteria; order Rhizobiales; family Xanthobacteraceae; genus Bradyrhizobium. Next base: position 380,538 of record NZ_PYFW01000004.1, read on the forward strand.
AGCCAGTGCTATTTTAAGGCAGTTGTTGTGCGCCGCCGAAAGCCGCGCCGACAATCGCATCAAGACAATTGGTTGGTCGTGCCACAAAAGAGGCGGGCAATTCGCCCGCCTCTTTCAGCTCAGGATGCGAGCAGTGCCTTAGCGGCACGCCCGCGGATCGGTCGGCACGTACTGCCCATCCGGATAGCGGTAGTAGCAATTGCCTTGAGACCAGTAATAGCCCGGCTGGGATGCTGCGGTGGCACCGGCGATGGCTCCGGTCGCGCCGCCGAGAACCGCGCCCGCGGCAGCGCCGGTCGCATTGCCCGAGATCAGTCCACCCAGCACGCCGCCGACGATGGCGCCGCCCAGCGCGCTCGCGCCGGGATCGGCCGGTGGCGGAGGTGGCGGTGCATAGGCGACCGGAGGCGGCGACGGGGCATAGGCCACCGGCACGTCGTCGTAATATTCTTCAGAGATATAGCCGGGCGGGCCAGCCATCCGTTGCGGATAATAATACCAGACACCGCCAACGTCCCACCACCAGCCGGAGCGGCCGTTGTGGACTTCGTGACGCCAGCGCCCGCCGTCCCAGGAGCGATTGCCACGATAGGCCTGTCCGCCCCAGTCGCGCGTCGGAACAGGACCGCGGGCGACATAACGCCCTGGCGGCGGACCGCCGGCGCCGTGCGGACCGGGACCCGCATGGGGCTGGGCACCGGGCTGCGGCGCGGGCCGGGCTGCCTGCTGCGGCGGCGGGCCTTTGCGGATGTTCTGACTGTCCGGAGGCGGTGCCCCTGCGCCCGGGCGGACCGGCGGCTGCCCGGCGTCCCTCGGTGGCCTGGCGTCCTGGGCTTGCGCCGAAAACGTGAGCAACGACATGGCCGAAACCAAGGGAATGATGATCTTCATGCGGCTGGACGCACTCATGCGCGCTTGACCCCCTACTTTCTCGATTGCCGTGGTGCCTGGCGCGACAGACGATTCGAATCGCGCTTGGCTTGATGCCGGCTGATATAGCTGCCCCTCTTGGTCGGCTAAGTCGCGTTACAAATGATTAAGATGGCGGCATTTTTTCGGCTCGACGGGCCGCGTTTGAGCGCTTCTAGCGGGCCGGCTCGATCACGTTGCAATTGCGTCTCCCGGACATCAGGCAGTCCTGCATCTTGCTGGCCGCGGTGAGGTCTCGCGCGAGCCACCATCCGACACCGAGGATCAGGATCGCGATGATCAAGCCGGCGATTGCACCGCGGCGGTTATCACCGGATTGGGGCTTCGGCCGGGATTTCGGCTTCTCGCCCGGTTCGGGCTTGGACTCGAGCTTGGACGTGGGCATGGCTACCTGCTGCGCGGGCCAGCCGGCTTACCACCGCTGCGACGTCCCGTCACATCCCGCTCAGCCCAGATCGTCAGTCTCAGCCCCGGGTCGCCCGGATCGCATCCTTGCGCGAGGTTTCGACCGCGGGGATCGCCGGCTGGAGCCGCGGTGCACAGGTCGTGAGCACAAACGCGGTCTGGGTGCATTCCCAGTCGGCGCCCAGGACGGCACTCTCGATGGGCTGCGGACGAGAGAGCAGCAGCGCGGCGCCGGCCACCGCCGTCACCGCGACGGCGATTAAAACCGCCTTCAGGCTCGTTTTTGAGATCGTCATGCCCGTGCTCCGTATTCCGGGCGGACGCTAGGCGCCTGTCCGCGGGCCCCTTATGAGGGACATCACAATTCGGCAGTTTTTCGGGGATACGAGAGATCGTCGGGGGAGCGATGTTTCGTCTACCTGATCGGCTGCGATTATGGGTGGCGTCGCGACGCGCGGCGATGTAAACGCTTCTACGTCGCGTGGCGCCTGCTATGCCCAGCCGACGTACCAACCGCAGTGATGTAGGATCGGAAGCGAGGAAGACAAGGCTCGTCGATGAGTGGATTTAGGGAACCAGGCTTCTCCGACCGACAAAAGGCGGCACAGGAAGCACGCAAAAACCTTTTGAACAAATTCAAGTCGCAGCCGGGACCGGATGATCCAGCGGTTGTGGCAAAGCGTGCCGAGCGCGAGGCCCTCGCGGCCAAGCGTGCCGAGGCAAAGGCTGCGCGCGAAGCGGAAAAGGCCGAGCAGAAGCGCCTTGCAGAAGAAGCCGCCGCGCTCGAGGCCGCGCGGATCGCCCGCGAAGCCGAAGAAGCCCTCGCAAAGGCGGCTGAAGCCGAGGCCGAGCAAAAGGCAAGGCGAGACGCCCGTTACGCCGCGCGCAAGGCGAAACGCAAGTAACGTTCGCAAGTGACGTTCATTTGAATTTGAGCTGAGACATGATTGCGGGGCGGCCCACGTGGCCGCCCCGTAATTTTGCCGTTCCGGTCGTTTCAAGCGCGTGTTTGGCTTTGCGCAAACGCCCGTAACGAGGACCGACGATCAGTTCTTCTTCATCATCCCGTCGTCCTTCTTCATCCCGTCCTTCGACATGTGGTCCTTCTTCATGCCATCGTCCTTGGACATGGTGTCCTTCTTCATCATGCCGTCCTTGGACATCGTGTCCTTTTTCATCATGCCGTCATCCTTGCCCATCTTGTCCTGAGCAAAGGCGGCCGGCGCGAGCGCGAGGCCAAGCGAGAGGGCGGCAGCGGAGACGCCGAGCACGATGCGGGTACGAATGGTCATGAGTGAAATTCCCTTCGGGATGGAGTTTGTCAGCGACGGACGCCGCTATTCAGTCTCGACGGATTGAAGCCCTGCGTTGTTACGGCCCCGCCGATAAATTTCTGGAGGCGCTGCCGTTCATCGCAATCACGTCCGCGCGAGCCGCACTGATTGCGAACGGCGCAAGTGCTGCAGCGCAGCACGGCCACCCCTTGCCCCGGCAATCGGTCTCGAACTATCAGATGAGAGAATATCGGGTGAAAGACCGGCTAGGATGGGCCTACGCACCGGTCACATGACCTGTCCACATCACTCCAACAAGAACCGTTCGAAGAAGTGCTCAAGGGGATCACACCATGCTCACGCGCCGCCATCTGATCGCGACCGCTGTCGCTGCACCCGCCATCCTCCGCTTTGGCACCGGCACCGCGCACGCCGCGACCACGCTGAAGATCTCGCATCAGTTCCCGGGCGGCACCATCGACAAGGGCGATTTCCGCGACCGGCTCTGCCGCATGTTCGCAGCTGAGGTCGCCAAGCGCAGCAACGGCGACATCGCCGCCGAGATCTATCCGAACTCTTCGCTGATCAAGACCAACGCGCAGTTCTCCGCGATGCGCAAGGGCGCGCTCGACGTCAGCCTCTATCCGATGCCCTACGCCGGCGGCGAGCTGCCGGAGACCAATATCGGCCTGATGCCCGGCCTCGTGACCACCTACGACCAGGGCCTGCGCTGGAAGAAGGAGCCGGTCGGCAAGGCGCTGACCGACTTCCTGGCCGACAAGGGAATCATCCTGCTCACCTGGGTGTGGCAGGCCGGCGGCGTCGCCAGCCGCTCCAAGCCGATCGTCGCGCCGGAAGACGCCAAGGGCCTGAAGGTGCGCGGCGGCTCGCGCGAGATGGACATGGTGCTGCAGACCGCCGGTGCATCGGTGCTGTCGGTGCCTTCGAATGAAATCTACGCGGCGATGCAGACCGGCGCCTGCGATGCCGGCATCACCTCCTCCACCAGCCTGATCTCGTTCCGCCTCGAAGAGGTCGCGAAGTCGCTGACGTCAGGTGCCGGCGCATCTTACTGGTTCATGCTCGAGCCGCTGATGATGTCGAAGGCGATCTTCGACAAGCTGCCGAAGAACCAGCAGGACATCCTGCTTACCGTCGGCACCGAGCTCGAGGCCTTCGGCCGCAAGGGTGCGCAGGACGACGACGTCGAGGTCGCCAAGGTCTACGAGAAGGCCGGCGCCAAGGTCTCGGCGCTCGATGCCACGACCGTCGGCAAGTGGCGCGACATCGCCCGCGACACCGCCTGGAAGGACTACAGCGCAAAGACCGCGACCGCTGCAAACCTGCTCAAGCTCGCAATCGACGTCGCGGCATGAGCCACGGTCCGATTCCGGATCGTGACGCCAGCGCCAACGCTGCCGCAGGCACCGGCCCTGCGGCGGCGATCGATCGCGGTCTCGCCATCCTCAACAACATCATCGTGGTGTTCGCCGCGATCGCGCTGGTCGCGGCCTGCGCCATCCTGAGCTACAGCGTGCTCAGCCGTGCCCTGTTCAAGGCCGCCAATTACTGGCAGGACGAGGCCGCCGTGTTCCTGCTGGTCGGTGCGACCTTCATGACGGCCGCCTATGTGCAGCAGAACCGCGGTCATATCGGCATCGAGGCTTTTGTCGGCCTGCTGTCGCCGCTGGCGAACCGGATCAGGCTCTGGCTGGTCGATGCCGTCACGTTCCTGTTCTGCGCCTTCTTCACCTGGAAATCCTGGACGCTGGCTCACGAGGCCTATGTCGACGGCCAGGTCTCGAACTCGATGTGGTCGCCGCCGCTCGCCATCCCCTATTCGCTGATGGCCCTCGGCATGAGCCTGCTCTGCATCCAGATCCTCGTGCAGCTTGCGCTGCCCTTCACCGGAGCCAAGCGTTCATGAGCGTGTTCGGTATCGGCGTTGCCTATGGCGTTGCGACGCTGCTCGTGATGTTCTCGGGCATGCCGATCGCATTCGCGCTCGGCGCGGTCGCGATCGTTTTCATGGGCATCTACATGCCCACAGCGTCCCTCGATACGGTGACGCAGAACGTCTACGAGGAAATGGCCTCGATCACGCTGTTGTCGATCCCGCTCTTCATCCTGAAGGGCGCGGCGATCGGCAAGTCGCGCGCGGGCCAGGATCTCTATTCGGCCCTGCATGCCTGGCTGCACCGCGTGCCCGGCGGCCTCGGCGTCGCCAATGTGTTTGCCTGCGCGCTGTTCGCGGCGATGGCGGGCTCATCGCCCGCAACTTGCTCGGCGATCGGCTCGGCCGGCATCCCCGAGATGCGCAAGCGCGGCTATTCCGGCGGCTTCGCGGCCGGCATCATCGCTGCCGGCGGCACGCTCGGCATCCTGCTGCCGCCCTCGATCACCATGATCCTGTTCGCGGTCGCGGCGGAAAAGTCGCTCGGCCGGCTGTTCCTTGCCGGCATCGGGCCCGGCCTGCTGCTGGTCACGCTGTTCGGCGCCTACGCTGTCATCCGTTTCCGCCAGGAATATGCCGCGGCCGAAGCGGTCTACAAGAACGGCGGCCCGGAGGCGCCGATCCTGCAGCGCGACGAATATACGCTCGCCGAACGCTTCAGCGTGCTGCCGCGCGTGATCCCGTTCGTGCTGCTGCTCACCGGCGTCATGATCGCGCTCTATGGCGGCTACGCCACCCCGTCGGAGACCGCCGGCCTCGGCGGCCTGCTTGCACTGGCGCTGATCGCTGCGATCTACAGCGTATGGCGGCCGAGCGACCTCGCGCCGATCATGAAGTCGACGATCAGGGAATCGACCATGCTGATGATGATCATCGGCATGTCGCTGCTCTATTCCTACGTGATGAGCTATCTGCACATCTCGCAGTCGGTCGCCGAATCCATCGTCGCGATGCACCTGCCGCGCTGGGAGCTGCTGTTCGCGATCCTGGTCATGGTGGTCGTGCTCGGCTTTTTCCTGCCGCCGGTCTCGATCATCCTGATGACGGCACCGATCATCCTGCCTCCCTTACGCGCCGCGAATTTCGACATCATCTGGTTCGGCGTGGTCATGACCATCGTGATGGAGATGGGCCTGATCCATCCCCCCGTCGGCCTCAACATTTTCGTCATCCGCAACGTCGCGCCGGACATTCCCCTGCGCGAGGTGATCTGGGGCACGCTCCCGTTCGTGCTGCTGATGATGCTCGCGGTGCTGCTGCTGTGTTTCGTGCCGGAGATCTCGACCGGGCTGCCCGATCTGGTGATGGGGCCGGACGGAAGCCGATAGCGGCAATCACCGCTGCCATATGGTGGGCAAAGCGGAGCGTGCCCACCGTCTGTCGGCGATCGCGGAGAGATGGTGGGCATGGCGCTACGCGCCTTTGCCCACCCTACGAAACAGCCCGCTTCTTCTTCGCATTCAGCGCGGACGCCACCCGGCTCACGGGCGGCTTGCCCAGCACGCCGCTCATCTCGTTCGTCGCGGCCAGCAGCTTTTCCATGTCGACGCCGGTCCTGATGCCCATGCCTTCGAGCATGTAGACGACATCCTCAGTCGCGACATTGCCGGTCGCACCCGGCGCGTAGGGACAGCCGCCGAGGCCGCCGGCGGCGGCATCGATGACGCGCACGCCCTCCTCCATCCCCGCATAGAGATTGGCGAGCGCTTGCCCGTAAGTGTCGTGGAAGTGCATGGCAAGCTTTCCCGGCGGGATGTTGGCGGCAACCGCGCGCAGCATCTCCTTGGCCTTGCTTGGCGTGCCGACGCCGATGGTGTCGCCGAGCGAGATCTCGTAGCAGCCGAGATCCCACAGCGTGCTCGCCAGATCAGCCACTGCCTTCGGCTTGATCTCGCCGTCAAACGGACAGCCGAGCACGCAGGAGACATAGCCGCGCACCGGTATGCCATCGGCCTTCGCGCGCGCCAGCACCGGCTTGAAGCGCTCGATCGACTCCGCAATCGTGCAGTTGATGTTGGCGCGCGAAAAGCCCTCCGAGGCCGCGGCAAACACCGAGGTCACTTTCGCCCCCGCCGCGCGCGCGGCGTCATAGCCCTTCTCGTTTGGCACCAGCACGTGGAATTCGGCGCCCTTGACGTGGCTTACGCCGCGCAGCACGGCATCCGAGCTCGCCATTTGCGGGATCGCCTTGGGCGAGACGAACGCACCGACCTCGACCGTATCGAGGCCGGCCCCGACCAGCGCCTCGATGAAGGCGATACGGTCCTCGACGCTGACCGGCGTCTTCTCGTTCTGGAGCCCATCGCGCGGACCCATTTCGATGATGCGGACCTGGTCGCTCATCTCACTCTCCCTAAGTCATTCTTCCGAAGGCTCGACCACGGCGAGTTCGACGCCCTCCTGCACGATGTCGCCCACCTTGCACTTGATGGACGTCAGCACGCCGGCATAGGGCGCGCGCAGTGTCTGTTCCATTTTCATCACTTCCAGGGTGAGGATCGGCGCGCCCTTCTCCAGCTTCGCCCCCTCCTCGGCCAGCACGGCGACGACCGTGCCCGGCAGCGGCGCCGCGATCTTGTCCGCGCCGGTCTGCTCCTCGGTCTCGCCGCCGAACGGATCGACCCAGTGCAGGTCGAATCGGCCGTTGCGGGTACGCAAGTAAAGCTCGTGGCCGGTGATGACCGCGGCAACCGACGATTTGACGCCGTCAAGCGTCAGGTCGAAGCCGCCGTCCTTCGCGACGGTCGCGAACGCCAATTCGCGCTCGCCGATGACCAGCGTCGACGGTCCGCTGCCGTAGTTCAGCACGACCTTCTGCTCGGGCCCGTGCCCGACGCGAAAGGCAAAGCTGCGCTGCCGGCGGCCGACCGGCTGCCAACCGAAGGTCTGCCAAGGCGAATTCGCCTCGCCTTGAGCTGCCCGCTGCTCGTCGTTGATGACAGCAGCCACCGCCGCGCAGAGCTCGAGCTCACCCGGCGCCGGCGCCGCCTGTGTCAGCACCGCCAGCTCTCGCTCGATGAAGCCGGTGTCGATCGCATTGGTCCGCACTTTCGGATGCGTCATCAGCGCCGACAAGAATGGAATATTGGTGACGATGCCGCGAACGTCGGACTCCTCCAGTCCACGGTTCAACCTTTCGATCGCGACATCCCGCGTCGGCGCCCACGCGATCATCTTTGCGAGCATGGCGTCGTAATACGGCGAGACGGTATCACCATCGCGATAGCCGGCATCGATCCGCAAGCCCCCGCCTTCCGCTGGCAAGCGCCATGTCGAGATTCTGCCGACCGACGGCATGAAATTCTTGGTCGGGTTCTCGGCATAGACGCGCGCCTCGACGGCATGGCCGTTGAGCCGGATCTCGTCCTGCTTCAGCGGCAGCGCCTCGCCGAAGGCGACGCGCAATTGCCATTCGACCAGATCGATCCCCGTGATCAACTCGGTCACGGGGTGTTCGACCTGGAGACGGGTGTTCATCTCGATGAAGAACACGTCCTTGCCGTCGGAGACGAACTCGATGGTGCCGGCGCCGACATAGTTCACCGCTCCGGCCGCTTTTCGCGCGGCGGCGCAGACCGTTTCGCGCTGGGCAGCGTTGAGCGTCGGCGACGGCGCCTCCTCGATCACCTTCTGGTGGCGGCGCTGCAACGTGCATTCGCGCTCGAACAGCGACACCAGATTGCCGTGGCTGTCGCCGACGATCTGCACCTCGATATGCCTGGGATTGTCGACATATTTTTCGATCAGCATGCGATCGTCGCCGAACGCGGCCTTGGCCTCGCGCTTGGCGCTGACGATGGCTGGCGCAAGCTCGTCGGCCGAACGCACGATGCGCATGCCGCGCCCGCCGCCGCCGGCGGAAGCCTTCACCAGGATGGGGAAGCCGACCTTGTCGGCCGCCTTCGCCAGCGTCGCGACGTCCTGCGCATCGCCGTGATAGCCGGGTACCAACGGTACGCCGGCCTTTTCCATCAGCGCTTTCGAACCGGACTTCGAGCCCATCGCATTCATCATTTCGGCGGTCGGGCCGACAAAGACGAGGCCGGCATCGTAACAGGCCTGCGCGAACTCGGCATTCTCCGACAGAAATCCGTAACCAGGATGGACGGCCTCAGCGCCTGTCTTCTTCGCAGCTTCAATCAACCGCTCGACATTGAGATAACTGTCGCGGGCGCGAGCCGGCCCCAGCAGCACGGCTTCATCCGCGAGTGCGACATGCATCGCGTCGCGATCGGCCTCGGAATAGACCGCGACCGTGCGCAAGCCCATGGCGCGCGCGGTGCGGATGACGCGGGCTGCAATCTCGCCGCGGTTGGCGATCAGGAGCGTGCGAAATCGCCGGTAGAGCTTTGAGCGGTCCATCGCATCACATCCTGAACAGGCCGAATTTCGTCGGCTCGATCGGCGCATTCGACGCCGCCGAGAGGCCAAGGCCGAGCACGAGGCGGGTGTCGGCGGGATCGATCACGCCGTCGTCCCACAGCCGCGCAGTCGCGTAATACGGGTGCCCCTGGCTCTCGTATTGCGCGCGAATGGGCTCGCGGAATTTGTCTTCCTCGTCCTTCGACCAGCTATCGCCCTTGGCCTCGATATTGTCGCGGCGGACCTGGCTCAGCACCATCGAGGCCTGCTCGCCGCCCATCACCGAGATGCGCGCGTTCGGCCACATCCACAGGAAACGCGGTGAGTAGGCACGGCCGCACATGCCGTAATTGCCGGCGCCGTAGGAGCCGCCGATCACGACGGTGAATTTCGGCACCGAGGCGGTCGCGACTGCCGTCACCAGCTTGGCGCCGTCGCGCGCGATGCCGCCGGCCTCGTATTTCTTGCCGACCATGAAGCCGGTGATGTTCTGCAGGAACACGAGGGGAATGCCGCGCTGGCAGCACAGTTCGATGAAATGTGCGCCCTTCAGCGAGCTCTCGCTGAACAGGATGCCGTTGTTGGCGATGATGCCGACCGGATAGCCCCAGATGTGGGCGAAGCCGCAGACCAGCGTCGTCCCGTACAACTTCTTGAATTCGTCGAACTCGGAGCCGTCGACGACACGGGCGATGATGTCGCGCACGTCGAACGGCTTGCGGCCGTCGACGGGCACCACGCCGTAAATCTCCTCCGCCGCGAACAGCGGCTCGCGTGGCTTGTGCATGTTGAGGTTTGGCCGCGTGGCGGGCTTCAAGGTGCCGACGATGCGCCGGGCGATGCCGATCGCATGGGCATCGTTCTGGGCGTAGTGATCGGTCACGCCCGACTGACGCGAATGCACGTCGGCACCGCCGAGCTCTTCCGCGCTCACAACCTCGCCGGTCGCAGCTTTCACCAGCGGCGGACCGCCGAGGAAGATGGTTCCCTGGTTGCGCACGATGATGCTCTCATCCGACATCGCCGGCACATAGGCACCGCCGGCGGTGCACGATCCCATCACGATCGCAATCTGCGGAATGCCCTGCGACGACATCTGTGCCTGGTTGTAGAAGATGCGGCCGAAATGCCGCTCGTCCGGAAAGATCTCGTCCTGCAGTGGCAGGAAGGCGCCGCCGGAATCGACCATGTAGACGCAGGGAAGATTGTTCTGCCGCGCCACGTCCTGCGCGCGTAAATGCTTCTTCACGGTCATGGGGTAATAGGTGCCGCCCTTGATGGTGGCATCGTTGGCGACGATCACGCATTCACGACCGGCAACGCGCCCGACCCCCGTCACCACGCTCGCCGAATGCACGTCACCGCCATAGAGGCCGTAGGCCGCGAGCGGCGACAGCTCCAGGAACGAAGTGCCGGGATCGACCAGGAGGTCGACGCGCTCGCGCGCCAGCATCTTGCCGCGCGCGGTGTGGCGGTTGCGCGAGGCCTCTCCGCCGCCGCCGGCGACCTGGCTGAGCTTTTCGCGCAAATCCGCGACAAGCGAGCGCATGGCCTCGGAGTTGCGCGCAAAGTCTGACGACGACGGATCGATGCTGGAATGGAGCGGCATGTTGATTCCAATTGGGTGAAGGTTTTAAGCCGTCTCGGACATCAGTTCGCGGCCGATCAGCATGCGGCGAACTTCGGACGTCCCCGCGCCGATCTCGTACAATTTTGCGTCGCGCCACAGGCGCCCCACAGGAAATTCGCTGGTGTAGCCGACGCCGCCAAGCGCCTGGATCGCCTCGCCCGCCATCCACGTTGCCTTTTCCGCGGAATAGAGGATCGCAGCCGCCGCGTCCTTGCGCAAGCTGCGGGCGTGGTCGGCGCGGTCGCAGGCGCGGCCCACCGCATAGACGTAAGCGCGCGTGGCCTGCCAGGTCGCGTACATGTCGGCGAGCTTGCCCTGCATCAGTTGGAAGTCGCCGATCGGCTGGCCGAACTGCTTGCGCTCGTGCATATAAGGCACGACCGCGTCCATGCAGGCCGCCATGATGCCGAGCGGGCCGCCCGACAGTACCGTGCGCTCATAGTCGAGGCCGGACATCAGCACCTTGACGCCCTCGCCCACCTTGCCGAGCACGTTCTCCTCCGGCACCTCGCATTCGTCGAAGAACAAGGGATAGGTGTTGGAGCCGCGCATGCCGAGCTTGTCGAGATGCTGGCCGTGGGTAAACCCCTTGAAACCCTTCTCGATCAGGAAAGCGGTCATGCCGCGCGGGCCGGCCTCGGGATCGGTCTTGGCGTAGACGACGAGCACGTCGGCGTCGCCGCCATTGGTGATCCACATCTTGGAGCCGTTGAGCACATAGCGATCGCCGCGCTTGTCGGCGCGCAGCTTCATCGAGACGACGTCGGAGCCGGCGCCCGGCTCGGACATCGCAAGCGCGCCCACATAGTCGCCGGAGATCAGCTTCGGCAGATAGCGCTGGCGCTGCGCGTCGTTGCCGTTGCGTCGGATCTGGTTGACGCAGAGGTTGGAGTGGGCGCCGTAGGACAGGCCGACGGCCGCAGAGCCGCGCGAGACCTCCTCCATGGCGACGATGTGGGCGAGATAGCCCATGTTCGAGCCGCCATATTGCTCCGGCGCGGTCATGCCGTGCAGGCCGAGGTCGCCAAGGCGCTTCCAGAGGTCGGCCGGAAACAGATTGGCCTTCTCGATCTCAGCGGCGCGCGGCGTAATCTCCGCCTCCACGAAGGCGCGCACGGTGTCGCGCAGCATGCTGATGTCTTCGCCCAGATCGAAATCGATGCTCGGGATGTTCAAGGCGATTCCTCCGTCTTTTATCGCCCGAACCTACCTCCGTCCGGGCGCCTTGGCGGTCGAAAAGGTTGCATTTTCCGCCAACTTTGGCGAGGATTTTTCATGACCTTCCAAGCCGCGACCGCGACGCCCCGCCGCGCCATGACCCCCGCCGCCTTCGTTCGCGGCGTGGTCGCGGCCTATGCTCGCTATGGGCGGGATCCGGCTGAAGCCCTGGGCAAGGGACAGGTCACCGAAGACCTCGTTCAATCCGCGGATGCGCGGGTCACGGCGGCCCAGTTCGAGGCGCTGGCTGGCCATGCGATGCGCGAACTCGACGACGAGGCGCTCGGCTGGTTCTCGCGCCGGCTGCCCTGGGGAACCTACGGCATGCTGTGCCGCGCCTCGATCACGGCCCCGACGCTCGAAGTCGCGCTCAAACGCTGGTGCCGACATCACCGCCTGCTCACCGAGGACGTGTTGTTCGAACTCGCGATCAGCGATGAAACCGCGACCATCTCCATTCGCGAGCAGCGCGACCTCGGCCCTCTGCGCGAATTCTGCCTGGTCACCCTGCTCCGCTATGTGCTCGGCTTCTCCTGCTGGGCGGTCGATTCCGCGATCGCGCTGCGCGCGGCGGCGTTTCCCTATGCCGAGCCCGGCCATGTCTCGGTCTATCCCACCATCTTCTGCAGGACTCTGAGCTTCAACGCGGATGGTGCCCGCATAGTCTTCGACAGGCACTATCTGTCGCTGCCGATCACCCGTAGCGCCGCCGATCTCGACAACATGCTCAAGGGCGCGTTGCGGCTGACCGTTCTGCCCTATCGCCGCGACCGGCTACTGGTCGAACGTGTCCGCCGCGTGCTGCGCACTGCGCGCGGCCGCGGTCTAGGCGCCGAGGATGTCGCAAGCGAACTGGCGCTCTCCACCCGTACCATGCATCGGCGCCTGCGCGAGGAAGCCACCTCGCTGCGCAACCTCAAGGAAGAGGCAAAATTCGAACTGGCAAAACAGGAACTGATGCGCGGCCGCACGCCGATCAAACGCATCGCGGAGATCTCCGGCTTTCGCAACGAGAAGAGCTTCTCCCGCGCCTTCCGCACCTGGACAGGCGCGAGCCCGCGCGAGTTTCGCGGCAGGTATCGCTGAAGCGCCTCCGAGCCATCGCCTTGCCGCCATGAACCAACGGCCTCCGGGATCAATCCCGAAGGCCGCAACATCGCGAAACCGGTGTCGGTTTCGACGTCAGTTCGAGTTGGTCTGACCACCGGAGCGAAGTCTGGCGCGTGGTTTCGCGTGCTTCGGCTGATAGGCGAGCGCATCGTTCGAGGTCTTCGTGCCGCCGCTCTGCGAGCAGGTGCCGCCGATACCGCCGGCCGCCTGCTGACAGGCTTCCATCGTCGGAAAGCCGCAACCGTGCGCGGCCTGGGCGCCGTTGGTGATGCAGTAGTCGTCGGCCCTGGCAGCCGGCGCGGTCATCACGAGAAACGCAGAGGCGAACAGCGTCGCGGCGGAGGCGACGAACGTCTTGGAGCTCGAGGTCATGTTGTCTTTTCCTGCTTGAGGGCCCCACAAAAGAATCCCCGGCATGCGACACATGCTGAGGTTCACACCTCGCATCTAGGCGGCGCACGGGCTCCGACAATCACGGATCAGCGCATTGCAGGACTTCCCAAATCACATGTCACAGTTAGGTGAATTACTAAGTTATAAATTCGTAATAATCGAAACTGTATTCCCTTAGCGGTCAGCGTTCCGAGTCGGAATTATTGTGCGCAGCCTAGGTTGCCGGCGCCGTCAGTTCCTGCAGCGGCAGCGGCACATCCTTCGCAACACCCAGCACCGGGAAGCTGCGAACGTTCTTTACGTCAGGCATCGCGGCGAAATGCAGCAGTTGCTGGCGCATGCTCTCGACGCTCGGCGCGACGCATTTGAGGAGATAGTCGGTGTCGCCGGAAATCCGCCAGCACTGCTGGATGCGCGGGATCGCGGCGATCGAGCTCTCGAACGCCTCGAGCACCGGCTGCGCCTGGCTGCCGAGCTGGATCGAGACGAACGACACCACTTCGTAACCAAGACGCCGCTCGTCGATAACGGCCCGCACCGCCCGGATCACGCCGCGGCTGAACAGCGATTTCAACCGCCGCAGGCAGTTCGGCGCGGACACGCCGACGCGCAGCGCCAGTTCGTTGTTGCGGATGCGCCCGTCCTGCTGCAGCTCGGAGAGAATCTTCAGATCGACGCCGTCGAGCTGGTCACGCCCGGCCATACCCTGCCTCGTCATATCCCGTCAGGTAGGCCAGCGAAGCACGGACCACAATCACTGCCAAGGGCTCTGGCAGCCGTATCGCAACATCATCGGGCGGACGCCAAGTCTCCAACCCTGGCGCGCTCCGACTTCTCATCGGCATGCATGTGATGTTTCTCTACCTGCAGATCTCGACCAAACCACCCATACCATTTGCCGCGTATGTCGAGCCGACGCTTCCCGAACCGGCCGCGGCACTAGCGCGTTCCAGCCTGCAGCCTTTCTGGACCGGGCGACAGCCGGTTTGACCGCAGATTATCTGACCCGAGGCTTGCGGCTTTGACGGCATTTGCTCAATCTGCTTGCGCTCGGCATCACGCGGCTTTTGGTCGTCGCGCGTGGCAACGGGCTTTTTCTCCTGCAGCTTCTCGCATTCATTGTCATCATTGACGCGGTAGCCGGAGCGACAGGTGATCTTTGCGCATGTGTCTCCGCTGGCCTTGTAGCCGCGGTCGCAAATCAGGGGGCAGACGCGACCTTGCTTCGACTTGATAGCATCAAGCGCGTCTAAGCTCGCGAGCTTCGGCTCGAACGTCGTACCGGCATGTTTGTTGAACAGTGTCAGCGAGCGCTGCGACTGCGCGTTCCACTCGCCGTCGCTGGCGCCTGTCAGACACCCGACACGGCGCAGCTCCAATTGAACCAGCTTCGCCGTCTCCGGTGGCGAGAGGCTCGGTTGCGTTGACGCCGGAGCGATAGCAGCAATTTTCTGCTCACCCTCCTCCTTCGCCTTGGTCTCGGCAGCTTTCCTCTCCGCAGCCTGCTTCGCCGCCAACTCCGCAGCTGCCTTCTCATTGGCGATCCGGTCTGCGACAATCTTTTCTGCCGCCTGCTTTTCAGCAAGTGCCTTCGCTGCGGCAGCCTCAGCCTCCTTTCGCCGCTGCTCTGCAGCTGCTGCGCGGGCCTCTTCAATCTGCTTCGCCTTTTCGGCGGCAAGACGGGCGTCCTCGGCCGACTTGGCCGCGGCAGCGGCCTTATCTCGCTCGGCCTTCTTGGCGCGGTCGGCCGCGAGGCGGGCCTTTTCGTCCTCGGCTTCGCGGGCCTTTTCCGCGGCCACAGCCCGCGCCTCTTCGGCTGCGACCCGGCTCAATTGCCCCTTGGCGAGACTGGCGTAGAAGCCCTCGGGATATTGTGCGAGGAATGCGGTCCAGACCTCTCGAGAACCGAGTTGGAGCGCGAGTTCGTAATCCCGACGGACGGCATCCTGCGGATTGGCCTGCGGTCCTGTCACGGCTGGCTTTGCCGGGACCAGCGCGACATCCTCGCCGCCAAGGGAGCCGTAGACGTAGGGCTCTTGTCTGTAGCTCGTGATCTTCAAGACATCGTCTCGGACGAAGCCAAACGCCTTACGCAGGTCGAGACCGGGTGTCGGCAGACGTTCGACGAGTGCGGTCGCGAAGGGGCTGTTTTTGGAATCGCCGTCAGAAGCCGTTGATCCCGCCTTCGCGGCGAAAGCGATCATGGTATTCGCGCTCGTCGGCTCGACCTTGGCAAGACCGCGCCCAATAGCGCGGGAGGCGACGGTGCGCCTCATGTTTTTGGCAAAGGGATTGTCGCGGCAGGCGTCCAGAATAACGAGCCGAAGCTGCTTCGCGGGCTCAACGGCGAACAGTGCACGGTAAGCCCCACGGTCTCGTCGAGAACATCGCTATCGGTTTCGAGGGCCGCATCTGTCGGGATCAGGTAATTGGCCCCGTCAAGCTCGATGCCGTGACCCGCATAATAGATAACGGCCACCTCGGCATCGCGTGCACGCCCGCCAAACTCGCGTAAAGCCCTGCGCATCTCGGCGGCATTGAGATCGGTCTTGATGTCGACCGAGTCGAATCCGGCTTTCCTGAACATGCCGCCAACCAAGGCAGCATCGTTCGCCGGATTGGCGAGCCTGGGTACGCTCTTGTAAGCGGAATTGCCAAGCACCAGCGCAACACGGCGCTCGGCATGAGCCGAGCCGCAGGCGAGGCTGATCAAGACAAACAATGAAAGCCAGCGAAACGCGCCCATCCGTGCCCCACCTGTGCGCAGCTTACGATGAGCCTACGAATACGCAAACATCGGCTCCGTGACGTCGATCACACAGCACTGCGCGCTTCACGCTTTGCCGAGGCTAGGATGACGGCCGGCCGGGCCGCCCTCAATGCGTCCAGGGCTCGCCGCGGCGGAACGAGAAATTGTCGGCATAGGCGACCGGGCGGCGGATCGAATCCTGCGGCTCGATCACCTGGTAGGCGATGCCCTTGCGCTCGCAATAGGCGACCGCCTCTTCTTTGGAATGGAAGCGCAGCGTGATCTGCTGCTTCATGTCACCGGACGAGGTCCAGCCCATCAACGGCTCGACCGAACGCGGCTGCTCCGGCTCGTAGTCGAGTTGCCATTCCTTCGTCTTGGACCGGCCGGATTGCATCGCGTTCTTGGCGGGCTTGAAAATGCGTGCGGTCATGGGCGATCCGGGCCTCTTTCGTCTTTTCGTTCGATTTCGATGCGTCACGGTGGCAGTTGGTGGAAACCGCGGGCATAGTATAGAGACACCGGTCGGGAACTGATCGGTGATTCCGGCCCTGGCACCCTCCCCGACGGTATAGTCATTATGCTGCACCGTGACAATTGCGTACCCGCCTTCCGCGCCGGGGTCCCGCCCGGCGGCACCACCTCGCCGACCTCGGCGTATCCGTCCGCTTCGAGAGCTTCCGTCGCATGGCCTTCCTGAATATCAACGCCACGCTTCCTGAAAAAGGGCGTGACCTCCGGCTCGACCTGTTTCGCGGCGTCGCGAACTGGGCGATCTTCCTCGACCACATTCCCGACAACGTCGTGAACTGGGTGACGACGCGCAATTACGGCTTTTCCGACGCCGCCGACCTGTTCGTGTTCATCTCCGGCTATACCGCCTCGTTCGTCTATGCCCGGATGATGCTGGACCGCGGCTTCCTGGTCGGCGCCACCAGGTTGACCAAGCGGGTCTGGCAGCTCTACGTCGCCCACATCATCCTGTTCGTGATCTACATCGCCTCGATCAGCTATCTGGCGCTGCGCTTCGGCGATAGCGAGATGATCAACGAGTTCAACGTCGCCGGCCTCGTCGACAACGCGACCGAGACGCTGCGCCAAGGCCTGTTCCTTCGCTTCAAGCCGCTCAATCTCGATGTGCTGCCGCTCTACATCGTGCTGATGGGCCTGTTTCCGCCGGTGCTGTGGTTCATGCTGCGCAAGCCCGATCTGACGATGGGGCTTTCGATCGTGCTGTGGCTGGCGGCGCGCCATTTCGGCTGGAATTTGACCGCCTATCCGGCCGGCCAGTGGTACTTCAACCCGTATTGCTGGCAGGTGCTGTTCGTGTTCGGCGCCTGGTGCGCGATGGGCGGCGCGCGGCGCTCGATGGGTTTGATCAATGCGCCGGTCACGCTATGGCTGTGCCTCGGTTACATGCTGTTCGCGCTGGTGATGACCATGGCTGGCCGCTTCCCGGCCTTGGGCGGCATGTTCCCGGAGTGGCTGTTCTCGGCCTTCAATCCCAACGACAAGACCAACCTCGCGCCCTACCGCTTCCTGCATTTCGTCGTGATCGTGATCCTGGTGATCCGCTTCGTGCCCAAGGAATGGCCGGGGCTTGAATGGAAGGTGTTCGATCCCCTGATCGTCTGCGGCCAGCAATCGCTCGCCGTATTCTGCGTCGGCGTGTTCCTGTCCTTCGTCGGCCATTTCGAGCTGTCGATGAGCTCCGGCTCGCTGCTCGCGCAGATCTTCGTCAGCGTCGCCGGCATCGCGATCATGACGACGGTGGCCTATTACATTTCGTGGTCGAAGAAGCAGGACAAGCCGCTCAAGCCACCGCCCCCCAAGCCTGCGGCAGCCGCGGCGAAGGCGGCCTGAGCCGGGACCGCCTGCCGGTTGGAGTTCTCCCTTCAATCGCCATCGGCCGAGATCGATTGACGTGGAACGGTTGACTTGGGTCAACCGGAGGCGGCGGCGGCCGGCCTAGTGTCGTCATGACTCGCGCCGCCGCACCGGCGGCCTCCCCTCGGACAAGGCCAAAGCACATGCCCTCTCATTTTCACGCCGTGGTATGGATCGACCATTCGCAGGCCAGGATCTTCCATCTCGGCCTGAGCGGCTCGGACGAAATCACATTGCATCCGCAGCTGGCAACGCGTCACCTTCATCACAAGGCCAACGCGATCGGCAGCGGTCATGCCGCCCCTGACAAGGCGTTCTACGGCGAGGTGACCAACGCCCTGGCCGATGCCGGTGAGATCCTCATCATCGGTCCGGCCAGCGCGAAGACGGAGCTTGCGAGCCACATTCGCGCGAGCGCACCAGATGTTGCCAAGCGGATTGCCGCGGTGGAAGCCGCCGATCATCCCTCGGACGCCGAGATCATCGCCTATGCGAAACGTCACTTCAAGCTGCCGCTGCCGCGCGTACAGGCGCCCGGATAGGCTGCGGGCGAACGACACGCTAGCTGGGGCCGCACGGCCTCAGCATAGCAGGGCGCGATGATGGCTCATTCCGAGCTCCTCGCGCTTCAGGCGGCTTCTTCGCCGTCGAATTCGGTGAATTTCTTGTAGATCCAGTCGCGGCCGTCATGGCGGCGCCAGACCTTGCCGACCACGAGCTGTCCGTTGATCGAGCGGCGGGGCACGATCACGGTCCAGAGGTGCCAGATCTCGCTCCAGCTCGATTGCGGACCGACGGTCTTGAAATTGCGATCTAAGGACATGACGCAGAACTCACAGGATACGCGCGCTGCGACGAACCGTCACCTTATGTGAGCACGAAGTTCAGGCAGCCCATCGCGAGCCGGAATCGATCTGATAACGATCGCCGAAGCGGCCGCAACAGCCGCTCGTCCTTAACCTAACCGGTCAACCTTACTTCTCCCGGCCTGGAGCCGAGATCGGTTGAAAGCCGCCGCCGAATTACCTAGAATGCGCGCACGATTTGAGAATGACCGTGCCATCTGGGCGCGGAGTTAATTTATTGAACTGACGTCCAATTTTGTAAGTTGAATTTCGAGACGACTCGTCGGGGCGACCACAATGAATTTGCAATGTGAACGTCTGCGCCTGGCGCTGGCATCGACACCTCCTGCGCCAATCGCAAAGACGCCGGCGCAACAGCCGAAAGCCGCCAACGACAATCACGGGATATGGCCCCTGCTACCGTTTCCGCTCGGCTGGTGCGCTTCCAGCTGATCGGCCGGATCCGGAAAAGCGACACCTGAAAAAGCGCAACGCCGCGCAAGCGTAATATCATCGCTTGGCGGCGTCCGTTTAGACATTGGGCGCTGAAATCCCCAACACACATATGTCTATGGCGACAGCCAAAGGTTCGATGCAGCGTCGGCAATTCTGTCCCGGTCGGCAGGACAATGACTTGAGCAATCGCGCAGAATTCGCGGGACCACCGTAAGCGCCGCCTGTCGGATCACGTCGCAGGCCGCAGGGAAAAGTCTCGGAGATTCAACCCCGGGACTGGTCGGGGCAGCTGGATTCGAACCAACGACCTGCAGTACCCAAAACTGCCGCGCTACCAGGCTGCGCTATACCCCGAATGTCCGGCGAGCCCCGTCGATACACGCTTCCCAGGGCGCCAGCAAGACACCAAGGTGCCAGCAAGACTTGCAAGCGCAACAAGCTTCCAGGCGAGCAAGCCCCGGGATGCCCGCCTGCCCGCGCTATTTGCTGCCGAACAGCGGATGACCGACGCGGTCGCCGGGCCGGATGCCGTATTTCTGCGCCGTTCCCGCCACCACCTCCAGCACGGCCCGGGCGGGCCCCCGAGACGAGATGATCTTGGTCGACAGCGGCTCGGTGTTTTCGGCGATACGCAGGATGCGGCCGTTGGCGCTGATGAAGATCATGTCGAGCGAGACATAGGTGTTCTTCATCCACATTGAGATTTCCTGCTCGGGATTGAAGTCGAACAGCATGCCTTTGCCGTCTGCGAGTTCCTTTCGGTACATCAGGCCGGTCTGCTTCTCCTCCTCGGTCGTCGCCATCTCCACGGAGAACACCTGCACGCCGTTCTTGGTGACGATCTCGAGCGGCTGGAAACTGGCGGCGTGGGAGGGCGCGCCGGCAACCGCACAGCCGGCGATGACGAGGACGGCGGCAAGCCAGCCCTTCAGAGCGGACCAGACAGGCTTGCGATCAGGATTCATGAGGGCACTCGAGGCGTGGGACTGAACCCGTCCTTACGCGGCGGTCGCCGGAAAATCCAGAGCCGCGCCGGCCTGCCGGCGCACCCTTGCTCACGATTGCGGGAATTGAAAGCCGGAGCCCGAGATGCGTCGCGCTTAGTGCGACTGCAATCCCGGCGAACCGGTCTCGGGATGGATCTCGGCCGCCATCATGCCCTTGGAGCCGGGCCCGAAGCGAACCAGGACGTATTGGCCGGGCCTGAGCTCGGTCATGCCGAAGCGGCGCAGCGTCTCCATGTGCACGAAGATGTCGGGCGTGCCCTCGCCGCAGGTCAGGAAGCCGAAGCCGCGCAGCCGGTTGAACCATTTGACCTGTGCCCGTTCCAGCCCGCTGGTCGCGGTGACCGTGACATGGGTGCGCGGCGGCAGCATCTGGGCCGGATGGATCGCGGTCGACTCGTCCATCGAGACCACACGGAACGCCTGGTAACCCTTGGCGCGCTGGATGCACTCGACGACGATGCGGGCGCCCTCATAAGCGGTCTGGAAGCCGTCGCGCCTAAGCACGGTAACGTGCAGGAGCACGTCCGGCCAGCCATTGTCGGGAACGATGAAGCCGTAACCTTTG
Organism: Bradyrhizobium sp. MOS003; assembly: GCF_003020125.1. Classification (GTDB taxonomy): domain Bacteria; phylum Pseudomonadota; class Alphaproteobacteria; order Rhizobiales; family Xanthobacteraceae; genus Bradyrhizobium. Next base: position 401,323 of record NZ_PYFW01000004.1, read on the forward strand.
GAAGCGTCGAACCATTTGATCACGCCGTGCACTTCGACGAGATTGGCGCTGGCCTCCCCCAGCCCGCTGAAGGGACTGAGCGCGCTGTCGCGGCCGGCACCGCCGTGCTCGCCCGGCGTGATCCGCCCGGGCGATATTTGCCCGGGAACCCCGAGCTTCTTGGACTCAAATCCGTCCGACGACCCCATAACCCCGGACCCCACACTGCCATGCAACCCGCCACATCGGCGGCGCTCGAATCACGCGTCTTAAGAGAATGTTCTCAATTGGACGCGACGCGAATCTTTCGACTCAAAAGATAACACTCCCGGTTGCGAGGCATAGACAAAAAAGAGATCGGCCGGAACCTATGAACAGCTTGCACGGCCGCGAATCAAATTGACGCCTCAATTGCCGGTAAAGGGCCCGAGCGCTTCGCCGATGTCGTCGTGGATGACGAGGTCGGCAATGTCGTCCTGTTCGGTCGGCTCGCGGTTGATGATCACCAGACGAGCACCGGCGTTCTTTGCCATCATCGGAAAGCCCGCCGCAGGCCAGACCACGAGTGAGGAACCGATCGCGATGAAGAGATCGCAGGCTTGCGACAGCGCGGTCGCGCGCTGCATCTCATCGTCGGGCATCATCTGGCCGAAGGAGATCGTGGCGGTCTTCACCGGTTCGTCGCAGGCGGTGCAGTTGGGCGCGAAGCCGTCGCCGTCGAAGTGTTGCCTCACCCAGTCGAGCGGATAGGCCTGCCCGCATCCGATGCAGCGCGCGTAAGTGGTGTTGCCGTGGAGTTCAATCACATGCTCGCCGGCGAAGCCGGAGGCCTGGTGCAGATTGTCGATGTTCTGGGTGATGACGGCGGGAACCCTGCCGGCGCGGTACAGCGAGGCCAGCGCACGATGGCCGCGGCCGGGCTTCGCCGCCGCGAAGACCTCCTCCATCGCAAAGCGGCGGCGCCAGGATTCGTGCCGCGCCTCCTGGCTCGCAACGAACTCGTCGAACGGGATCGGACGGTTGCGCGTCCAAATTCCGCCCGGCGAGCGGAAGTCGGGAATGCCGCATTCGGTCGAGATGCCGGCGCCGGTGAACGGCACGATGATCCTCGCCTCGGCGATCATCTCGCCGAGCCGTTCAACGCCGCTCTGAAGATCCGATGCAATCAATCGCAACTCCCGATTCTTTTCCTGACAGCAACGAGCGCAAGCGGCAAGATTGCTGACGCTCTTATCAAGCGCTAACGCGATGCGCTCGGCAATTTTTTCCGACCCTCGCATATCACAATCCTGCAATGCCTCCTCCCCATTGACGCCCCATTCGGGAGCATCAATGGATGTGTCAATGCGACTCAAGATGATGCGGCGGCAGTGCTTGGGTTCAGTAGCAAACTTGAGGGGATGGCTATGACCGAAGACGAAGAACGCAAAGCCCGTGAGCGCGACGAAATCGCCGCCCGTGTCGCCGCCTTCCGTGCCACGCAGGAAAAATTCAAACGAGAGCGCGAAGAGTATTTCGTGTCGACCTTGGAGAACGCTCGCAAGGTCGAGCGGCCCTCGCTCTGGCCGTAAAGCACGGTCCGATCAAAACGCATGAAAAAAGCCCGGAGCGTTGCTCCGGGCTTTTCGTTTGAGAGTGGCTACCAATGGCGCCAATGGCGATGGTGCCGGTAGTACGGTCCGCCGCCGTAGTAGGCGTACGGTCCCGGTGAGTAGTAGCCGGGTCCGCCATAATAGCCGTAGCGGGGGCCATATCCGTACCCGTAGCCGTAGCCGTAGGGCTGCGATGCAGCGACGGCGCCCGCAGTGATGGCGCCGGCCGCAAGGCCGAATGCAAGGCCCGGGCCGATGCCGCGCCCGCGCGCTTCTGCAGGCGCAGGGGCCGCGACCGCGGTGACGCCCACGGATGCGACGGTGGCCAAAACTGCCAATGTTTTTTTCATTCAACTTCTCCTTCGCGTCTGCCGAGATAACGACGAGCGCTTGCGAAGGTTGCGCAGCGGAGCGGAACCGGGCGCGACAAAAACATTCGATGCAGCCGGAACCAAATCGGCGGTCGCGGATTGCCACCTCAAGTGCGGGAGCGTCGGCCGTCCGGTTGATGCGACAGCACCGATACCCCGTCAGCATCTCCGCGATGCGGCGGGGTTTTCAGTTTCAGGGGAGCAGATGGCAGCAGACGAAGATTGCTGCCAGCGGGGCGAACGACCGAGGAGGAGAGTTTGCCGTTATCCGCTTTGCTGGCCCGCATCCGCAAGCTGGTTCCCCGATCCGACGATCGGCACTACGACGAAATCGTTCGCAACTTCGGCGTCGGCACGCTGCACCCGCCGCCGACGCCGATGAGCGATGGCGAGCTGGCGCGGGCAATCGCCGAGTTCCTGAAACAGCAGCCGTCGAGCGAATCCGTCGCGACCCTCGGCCGCCGGCTCGACCCCTCCTCTCCGCTTTGAGTTCTTTGCGTTTTCGGACAGGAGCATGAAACCAGAATTGCGCGCGGCCGTTGATGCCGTCTTCAGGCAAATCAGAAGAGGCCGACATGCCCGTGTGGCTGGAAGTATTGCTCAATTTGTCCGGCTATGCCGGCTTCGTGGCGCTTGCCTCGCACGGCGGAGCGTCAACCTCCGTGCGTGCCGACGAGCACATCTGTGGCGACGGGCGCTAGCTGGCGTGTCGCGCTCTAGTTGGCATGCGCTGGCTGGCCCGCCGTGCGCACCAGCCGGTCGGCCTTGACCGCGACGCGCGTGTCCTCGAGCTGCGGTCGCAGCGAGAAGCTGATCAGCACGAAAGCGAGACAGAACAGCGTTCCGACGATCGCGACACGCCGGTAGGTGTGGCGGTCGCCCTGGTAAAAGGACGGCTCTGAAAAAGGTGTCATGGCAAAATTGCTTCTTGGCAAAGGTCGTTTCTTGCTTGTCCTTGCCAGACACCTACCGCAACGAGCGCCAGGCGCAACGCGATTAGGCTTTTAACCTAACCGAATAGGGTTATCGGTTTCGGCGCAAACTCTCGTTAGGAATTGATGGAAGCCTCCCATCGCTGAGCAGCGATGGGTGTTGTGCGAAGCTCAGACCTGTCGCACTCCGCCGACCGGCTTTGTTCCAGCTTCGACACCATTTCGTTCTCAAAGAACGAATCGGAATCGAAGAAATCGGCGCGGAGCAGGTCTTAACAAAGCGTGCGTGCGCTCCGATCCGATCACGTCGCATCGTGAGACGACGATGCATCGGGAGATTTCGATCCCGGTGGCGGCACCTGCGGCACCGACGGCTTGCCTTTGCGCAAGCGCGGATGCCGATCGTACCAAAACACTTTCGCGATCTCGGCGAGAAACCAGCACGCATTCATGTCGCTCTCCCTCGCCTTACGGCTTACGGAGGAGACGAGGACGAGACTGTGCGAAGCATCACGCTGTCTCGTTATGATACGAGCGACGGCATCGCCGCCGGAAGGCGCAACATGTTCTGCATCCGACTCCATTTCGTTCTCGAAGAACGAATCGGAGTCGGAAAAATCAGCGCGAATCGATTCCTAACGATCGATGAAAGCACGCCGAGCAACCTCTTGAGCGGCGGCACTCGCCGGCACGATCTTCGGCGGCTGGAATTTCGAGACGACCGCGAACACGATGACCATCTCGCGGCAGAGTTCGCATCGAAAGCTATTGACGGAAGTCGCCATCATCGGCTTGGCGAATCGCGGGCATGTCATGCAGGCGAACGCTGCTTGCACATGTTCGTTCCTGAAGCATCAGCGGCGAATGCCTGCGCCGCAACGCCTCCCACCAGGACGAACTTCAAAATGCTCGCCCCGTCCCGGCTGCGACAACCGTCCTACCAAGCGCGAGCGGTCCGATTGAGGCCGCGCTTGCCGTATGCCCGATGTCGTCGGCGTCCGCCGGCGCAGGTCATGCCGCCCGCTTCGCTCTGCTCTTCTCCGAGAAGCATTCCAGGATCTGGATGCGGAGCTCTTCCGCGGCCGGGCCCTCGAGCTTCCGGAGCTCGTTCCAGAGCCTGATCATTTCGCGCTGCTTTTCGACGGTCATGAGTCACCTCCCAAGCGGGTCCCTAAGGCGGCTCACTAGAACAAAATGGGAACAAAAAGTCCAGTCCCTGGTGCGCGATTTCCCGGCATGTCGCGTTGAACCTTTACAAGGCGGCGTTGACCCAGGAAGGCTGGGGATTTCAGCGCCCAGTCATATCGCAGCGCCGCGGTAGACGAACATATTCCGTCATCGCGGCGCTGTTGCTTTTTGGAGTTTCAACTTTAAGTTAGGATCACGGCTGGCGGCCAGGCGCTGAAATCCCAACGCCGTCAGCCAAAAAAACCCCGTGCGAAAGCGCGGGGTTTTTCTTTCGAAGCCGTGTCTGGCTGAAAAGGCGCGGCGGGCTCTTTGTTCGTCCCGATCGTCATGGTGATGTTCGGGATCGCAATCGCCGAGCACGGCCTTGTCTTCAGTCCTCGCGTTGCGGCAGCTCTCGGCCGCAACGATATCGCCGGCGCCTTAGACGGCGTCCTTGGCGACCTTCAGCGGCGAAGCCTTCACCGACTTGCTGGCGGGCTTGGCCGCGAACTGCATCGGCTCCTTGGTGAAGGGATTGACGCCCATGCGGGCTTCGGTCGCCGGCTTGTTCACGACCGACATCTTTGCGAAGCCGGGAATGACAAACTCACCGGACTCGTTGAGCTCCTTGTAGCCGACCGTCGCCATGTACTCGATCACCGACTTCACGTCGTTCTTCGAAAGCTGCGTGCCCTCGGCAATTGCATCGATCAATTGGGTCTTCGTCATCTTCGCCATGTCTGAATTCCTTTGAAGGGGTGCGCGCGAATACTCTGTTGTGACGCGGCCGGACCGCGGAGGCGCGCTTCTGATTCATGCCAGAGGTCATGAAGTGACGGGCTTAGAGCCTATCAAGGCCAAAAACGCAAGCAGGGGTTCTGCGGGGTTCCCGACTTCCTGTGCAAGGTGCCGCAGGGGCACGCAATTTCCTTTGAACCATTTTGCAGCTGGCGCGTCATATCATTGAAGTCCCCAAGCTTCACCCCACCAGAAAGCCCCGCTTCCCCCAGGCGGGGTTTTCGCTTTTGGGGCATGGCAGAAAGCCCCTTCTGTCTATAATGGTCTGAAGGTTTCCCGAGGGGTGTTCATGAAGGTCGCTATCGTCATCGCAGGCTTGATCGTCGTTGCCGTCGCAGCCCTCGTCGCGATCCAGCCCAGCTTCCTGAAGCCTGCCTCCCTCGCCCTGGTGAAAAAGTCCGACATCTTCGGCTTCTCGCCCGGGATGACATTCGACGAGACCAGCAAGCTCGTCAGTCAACGCCGCTATCTCTGCCGCCGGAGCCACGACTCCTATACCTTCGACTGCGATATCAACGGCGCCAAGGTTTCGGTCGACAGCGACGAGACTGACGCCAGGCACCCGATCTGGCGCGTCAAGGCGGAGTTGAACAATCCGGGGGCACAGGACGCTGCCGTCAAATCGATCTCCGACCAGTTCAACGCGGAAGCGATCAAGGAGCGCGAGGGATGGACATGGATCGTCGGCCGCGGATTCAAGCTGAGTTATGACGGTGTCGCCTTGAACCTCGTGGACGAGGCCGCAGAGGCGCGGCTTCGCAAGGAGGAAGCAAAGCGTTAGACGCGAAGTCACCTCGTCGTGAAACCTGTGGCCCGGCACGCCTTGTTGACACTTCAGTAACCCAACGCCGCCAAGCTCCATTCAGTCCTTGTTGCGTTGGAGTACCCCCACAGTGCTGGATTTTGACGAGCTGCGTGAACTCGCGGCTGATGTTCGTGTCTTCGTCGACGTCGCCGAAGACAAGGCCGAAGCGCTCAGAGCCGTCATCACGGCCTACGACGTGGTGCTGGCGATCTTCCCCACCGAAGAAGGCATGGGCCTTCATGTCATCAAGGGCAGCCAGATCCTGGACACGATTGCAAATTCGAGGACGCATGCGGTCTACAGCCATACGGCGATCGCAGTCCCCGACCTGCAACACGCCCAGGCGCTCAAACTGCTGACCGCCCCGGTCGAGCAACGGATTGCGGCCTAAGCTCGATCCCAAGAACCGCGCCACCGTCGTCCTCGTACGAACGCGAAAGCTAGACAATCCGTGACTTGCGGATTGTATTGGCAGGCTCCCAGCAAGTGCGAACTGAGCAAAGTCGTTGCAGTGGCGCGGCCATGCCGGCAGTGCAGCGCGATGGTCTTCGCCGGCGGTCTTCAGTGATCCAGCAGGAGGACGGCGAAGCCGATCACGATACAGCTTAGCCCGAGGATCGCGGTCGTGATCTCGACGAGGTTTTCCACACCGAGCAATCGCACGGCGGCACTCCATGCCGCAGACAAGATGAGTTCCACGAGTGTGCCGAGCAGGCTTTGAAGCATGCCGATTGGTCGCAATGGGATCGGCCAGGTTCACGCATCGTAGTCCCGGAAAATTCGTGCTGGCCTTTTGAACTTTCCGCCGGCTCGAGCGTCTTACAGTTGAAGCGTCCCTAAGCTTCACCCCAACAGAGAACCCCGCTCCCCCCCGGCGGGGTTTTCGTTTTTGCGCGCTGCATCAGCTCACGTGCAAATTCAAGCCCCTCTTTGCCGTTGACCCGTCGATCGCTTCCACGCATTTTTTCGGCGGGCAGGGTTTTGAGGAAAGATGATGCCTAAGACCCTCGTGGAATTCAGAGCGCAGAACCTTCGTTTGCTCGAGCGGCTTTGTGCCGACGATCCCGGCTACATCGAGGCGTGGCTGAAGCAATTCGATGAGCAGAACGGGATCATCTCCGAAGTTCATTCGAAGTCCGGCAAGACGCGCCGTGCGGCCTCGCCCCGGAAGACTGCATCTTCCGGTCGGATCAGATCATCTCGTTCTTCGGTTCACCGGGTCTCTTGAGGTTGGAAAGCGCTTCTTCGACCCGTGAGCGCACCTACGCGGCGCGTCGCTTCTTTCGCGCACCTGCGGGTTTCGCTTTCGATTTGTCCGAGCTTACCTTCGACACCCGCGCCACGGCGCCCAAAGATGCCGAGAGAACTTCGCGCTGGGCGTCGAGCCAATGTCGTTCGGCGTGGCCGTGCTCGGCACCGCTCTCCATCCAGAGTTGGTAGGCACGTTCGCGGATCGCCTGTTCCAAGTCCGACATTATCATCTCCTCCGATTTGAGCGGCATCCTGAGGATGGTCGGTTAACAAGCTCTCAAACGATCGACGTTCCGTTTTCGGAACGCGGATCGCAGTCCGCTTGCGCTGACAGATCGGCACCACGGCGATGCGCGCAACTCGAACACGCGCGTCGCTACGGCGTGCTCGCCAAGGCATAATGCAAGGCGACAGCGCCCTCACGGAATGTCCGCAGCTTTTCTCCTGTCACCGATCGAGACCGGTTTGTTCAGGAAATACTCGCGATTGCCGGTCGCGGCTTCCGCGTATTGGTCGATGGCCACGATGATGGCCTGGACGTGAGCATGGCACCACCCTTCCCGTGTCGCTCTACGGCGAACATCCTCCAGCGCGATCAGAAAGGGCGACAGCTCTCTCTCGTCGTCGAACCATCGCTTGCTCACCACGTCCTCCCGCCGAGCACTCTGCCCTTGGTCGCGCGCGGCTCAGCCGCCTTCAGCGCATCGCGCTGCGCGCAAAGCCCCTCGATCTTTGCTTCCATCCGCGACAGCAGCGCTAGGGCAGACGCGGTTCCGATGCCGGCCCGCTGCAACTGGAGGATCTCCCTCCTCTGCTTGCCCATCTGAATACGCATCCGTTCGATCTCCCGCCTGACATAGTCCAGGTCCGGCATGTTCCGCCTCGCGATTGAATTTGGCTCAAGAGAACAAAAACGGAACGCGGAGTCGAGTCCGACGTTGTACGGAGACCGAAAAGGAGATGCGCGATGGCCGACAACACGCAAAAGAACCCGAAAGACTGGGTGTCCGGGGACGACCCGATGACCGGGGCCCAGGAATCCTACCTCAGGACCCTCGCTGAGCAGGCCCATGAGAACCTACCGGAGAACGATCTGACCAAAGCCGAAGCGTCGGAGCTGATCGACCAGCTGCGGCAAAACGCCGGGCTCGACGAGTAGCCATAGAAAGTTGCGGGAGCCGGGAGCCATGTGTATGCAAACGAAATTGGGAATCGAAGATGCCTTATTTCGTTTGCGCCCGCGACGGTGCCGGCCAGATCATCTTGAAGCGTGACACCAGGGAGGCGGCTGAGAAGAAGGCCGCCGAGCTCCGCGACATGGGCTATTTCGAAGTCGAGATCATCGCCAAGGGCGTCGAGAAGGCAGCGTGAGAGCGGCTCGTCGTCGTTGGAGCTGCTCCGGCGCGATACAGCACTTGCCAGGAACAAGTCCGCAAAGCCGGAATTGCGTGATCGAGCGGTGCCGACATTCTCCCCCCACATGTCGGCACTGATTGCCCCGTGGCGCCGCCGCTGCGGGGCTTTTTTCGAGGAGCCTCTGCCATGAGTGACCGCACCGGTCACGAACCCGCACCCTTGGTGCTCTTCGGCGTGGCCGTTTTACCCGTCATTGCGGTACTGGCATGGTTCGCGTTCTGAGCTTTCGCTGGGAATGAGGCGCCCCGTGTGCCGACCGAGTGAGCCCGCCACCTGTTATTGACTCGTTCTCGAAGAACGACATCAGAAATGACCCGAGGCAGATGGTTGTCGCGAATAACGCGACTGCCAGAGCGTAGGATGGGTACAGCGAAGCGGAGACCCATCGAGGAATTGTTGCGTGAAGAAACATGATGGGTTTCGCAAGTGCTCTACATTCCAGGAGCTATAAGGTGGCCACGCGTCCGCTACGCCATTCAATGGGTGAGAGTCCTTGGCCAGCACCTAGGTCCACGCTTGGCTGACCTACTTCTCCAACCGCCCCCTCACGCGCCGCGCCCCCTGCCCCTCCTCCCACTTTCCTGCTATCTCCCTACTCTCGCCGTCCCGGCCCAAAGCAAGACCCTCCGAACACCCAGGGAGCAACACCCATGCGATACCTCCACACCATGCTGCGCGTGCGCAATCTCGATGTCGCGCTGAAATTCTATGTCGATGCTTTCGGGCTGAAGGAGGTGCGGCGGATCGAGAACGACAAGGGGCGGTTCACACTGGTGTTCCTGTGCTCGTCGGACGATCTCGAGGCGCTGAAGAAGCAGCCGCAAACGCGCGGCGCGCCGCTGGTCGAGCTGACCTGGAATTGGGACGAGGAGAAATATGGCGAGGACCGCTTCTTCGGCCATCTCGCCTATGAGGTCGACGACATTTACGCGACCTGCGAGAAGCTGCAAAAGGCCGGCGTCACCATCAACCGTCCGCCGCGCGACGGCAACATGGCCTTCGTCCGCTCGCCGGACTTGCACTCGATCGAGCTGTTGCAGAAGGGCGAGCCGAAGCCGCCGCAGGAGCCCTGGGCGTCGATGCCCAATACGGGCCATTGGTAGGCGCGAAACACTGGAACAAGCCCGCGCCGCCCGCGTTCACTCTCCGACAATGCGATTGGAGGAGAAAATCATGGGACGCGGACTTCTGTTGTGGATGCTGGGCGTGCCGATCCCGGTCATCATTCTGTTGTGGCTGTTCTTCGGCCGCTGAGCGACAGCTTCAACTGGCCAGTTTGTTTTGCAAACGAAGCTCCGCCTCCGGCGGAGCTTTTTGCATGAGGGGCGCGCCGCAATCGCACATCGCTCGTTTGAGGAAATTCCGCTATCACCCGCGGCAAAGGACAACGCCGCGGGGAGAGACGCTTCATGCCTGACACTAAGCTCACGATCTGGGGCCGTGCCAATTCGGTCAACGTACAGAAGGTGCTGTGGTGCCTGACCGAACTCGCCCTGCCCTATGAGCGCATCGACGCCGGCATGGCCTACGGCAAGACCCGCGAGGCCGACTATCTCGCGATGAACCCCAACGCGCGAATCCCGACGCTGGTCGATGGCGACTTCGTGCTGTGGGAATCCAACTCCATCATGCGCTATCTCTGCCTCGCGCATGGCAGCGGCACGACGATCTACCCGGAGGCACCGAAGAGCCGCGCCTCCGTCGACCGCTGGCTCGACTGGACGCTGTCGACCGTGCAGCCGGTCGACCGTCCGGTGTTCTGGGGCATCGTGCGCACGGCGCCCGCCGAGCGCGACATGATCCAGGTGCAGCGCGATGCCGATGCCGCCGCCGAGGTCTGGGCGATCGCCGACCGCCTGCTCTCCTCGCGCCGTTTCATGGACGGCGATGCGTTCACGCTCGCGGACATCGCGCTCGGCTCCTATGCGCGACGCTGGCTCGGCGTCGAGGGCATCACCCGGCCGGCCCAGCCGCATCTGACGCGCTGGCTCGCCGAGCTCGGCAAACGGGCCGGATTTGCACAACATGTCGCGCCACCGATGTCGTGAGCCGGCGGCGCTGTGCAAGCTGCGGTGAGAACGCGATAAATCCGCCTTGCGGCGCAATCCTGCGGCGTCACCTCGGCACTTGACGGCTACTGTGCATGGGGTTGTTTTCGCATTTTTTAGTTCTGGCTCAGCGCCAGCCCCGCTCGACCAGCAGCACGCAGGCGATCAGCACCAAGGTCACCGCAGCGGTCGCCAGTCGTGCCGTCCAGCTCAGGCCGCGGCCGACCCACCACAGCATCGCGCAGGACATCAGCACGGGAACGATGAGATCGAGGCGCAGCAGATCCTGGGGCATCGGCTCTAGCGCCTGACGGTGGTGTCGATGCTGATCGAGCCGCCGATCTTCACGCAGGTCCCGGTGCCCTCCACCATGACGAAGCGCGGACCGTAATTGGCGCAGGAGCCCGCTTGTGCCTTCCCGGCCGCGCCCTTCAGCGGCAGCGCCTTGCCGGCCTGCTGCCGCTCCGTCGGCGGAAGACGAAGGGCCTCCGTCGCCGCGGCTTGTGTGGCCAGTAACGAGATCACGATGAGGAGCGGCGCGCGCATGGCGGCGTTCTAGCCTGGAGCGGCGCCGCGCGCCACCGGGGCGGCCGCGGCTGCGATCAGATGAACTTGATGCCGGCGGATTTGCCGCGGCGCCAGACCACTTGGCAGCTCCGCCCGGTCCGCGCGTCGCGTGCGAAGGCGAGCCGAATCACGCCCGGGAGCTGGCTGGCGTCCTCGTCCAGCGTGATCTTGGCGCCGGAATCCGAGATGTCCTGAACCAGGCACTGCCGCACGGCGAAACCGCCGTCGAGCGTAATCCAGGCTTGCCGCGACAGCAGCTTGCGGCTAGCGCGCTTTTTCGGCGGTGGCATTGGAAAATCTCCCCTCACAGCGCTACGCAGGGAACCCTAAAAAACCGTTGCATTTGCTTCCGAATGATCCGGGTCCGGCGCTGTCCACTGCCGGTGAAAAGACCGTTCCTGAACGGCTTGCCCGGAGCCGGAAAGGCAACTATACGTTCGCCCGCTGCAAGCCGCCGGGCCCTGTTCGGCCGGCCAGTGGCCATGCCGGCAAAATCGGCAGGGCCCTGCGTTTGCTCCCTTCGTCTATCGGTTAGGACGCCACCCTTTCACGGTGGAGAGAGCGGTTCGATTCCGCTAGGGAGCGCCAGGCAGCCCCGGTTCCCCTCACCCTCTGCTCCAGCACGCTGCTGAGCACCTTCGCGTAGGCGAGCCCGACGGCATAGCCGTGGATTCCCTCGATCACGCGATGGTCCGGATTGAGCGCCAGCAGTCCGATCGAATTTTCGGCATCGAGCAGCACCGCCGAACGGACGATGATGCAGGGATAGTCCGCCCTGAGCTTGGCGTAGCTGTGCGGGCGAAAGTTGTTCTTCTTTCATCATGAACCTTGCTGGCCCTTGCCTCCGACCAACGTCCGGTAGCAGACGCCTCGCCCGCCGCGATGGCGTCACGGATTGAAGGACCTGGTTCCGGCTCATGGAGCAGCGCAAGTCGACCACGCAAGGCCACTCCGGCACCCCCTCGGTGACGACCACACCACCGGCATGGATGCGGCGTACGGCGCCATATTCGCCGGACCGGCGCGCCAAAATGCTAGAGCACCTGGCACGCGCCAGATCGCTTCCGCAGCCCCAGCCGGAATCTGCACCGGCCGCGCCTGGGCTGCCGGGCCCGAGCGCCAAGGACATTCTCGGCGATGTCATCGGCTACGCCGTCGTGTTCGCTATCCTCGCCCTCCTCTTCCAGTCGCGCATTCCGCTCTATCTCGGCGCGTTCGTCGTCCTGACCGACGCCGGGCGCATCGAAAGCGCGCTGGCTACGATCGGTATCCGCTTCGAGCCCGAAACGATCGGCCCCGAAATCGTCAAGCGCTCCGCATTCTGGTTCGGCTGGTTCGCGTTGCTGCCCGTCTTGACAGGCTCTGTGCCCGCCTGGCTCGCGCCATGGATGCCCCCGGCCAAGTCATGGCCTTTCATCGCCGGTATCGCACTCCTGCTCGCCGTCGCCGAAGCACTCGCGGCGCTGGCGATGCGGCGTGCATTGCTGCCGCTGGGATTGAAGATCAGCCCGAACGGCCTGACATGGATGGCGATCCAACTCGTCTTGGCCGTGGGCACGCTGGCTTTGCTGGTGCTGTTCGGATTTCTCTAACTGCCGGGGCGCCTCGTTGCTTCATTGAGGCACTGAGCCCTCATTGACGAGCTTGTGATACGGCCTGCAACCCAACGGGTCCTTTTGCCGCGTTTTCGGCTACGCGACCGAGGCACGCATTTACCGGAAATTTACCCCTGCTCCTGAGCGCGGGTATCACTTGCTTAGAATTTGACCGCTACCGTGGAATTACGGAAATAATCCGAAACACGATTGGCCCGCATGTCCGTCGCAGAATTCCTCAGGCAACGAGCAGTGGACGTCACGGTAAGCGGCAGCTACTCGCTGCCCCGCTGGTACGATTGCGAGGGCAAGCTGCGCAGCTTCGCCTGCCGCACCAAGCGCGTATCGCCCTTCCGCATGATCGTGGACGTGCCCGTCGTCGGCAAGGTCGGTGAGCGCCTCACCTCCTATTTCCAGGATTTCGGCGAATTCCAGTGCACGATCAGCGCGACGATGAAGTCGGGTTTCCTGATGGAGCTCGACATGACGCGCGCGCGGCGCGCCTGGATGTCGGAAAAGCTCACCTGGCTCGAGAAGAAGCAGAAGGACGACAGCGTCAAGGAACTGCGGCGCGACGCACGTTTCGTTCCGCAGGTCTCGCATACCGTCCTGACGCTCGCCGATGGCCACACCTATTCCTGCTTCATCATCGACGTCTCCACGGCGGGGGTGGCGATCTCCTGCGAGTACGACCCACCGGTCGGAACCCCGCTGGCCGTCGGCGCCTGCGTCGGGCGGGTCATCCGCAAATTCGACAACGGCTTTGCGGTCAAATTCGCCGAAAAGCAGTCGCGGGACGACCTCGTCCGGCTCATCGTACGCTCGCCGCTGCAGCAGTCGGCCTGAAGCCGGCGCGTCGATTTTAACCTTTCCTTAACTAAATACTGGAGGTGGCATCGCTCGCACGGTAGGGTGTGGCCCAGCACGTCCGCAATCACTGCGGGCCCCGAGTATCGGAAGTCCTGGAATGTCCATCGCCGACGCCGAGTTCGCCCCGGCCGAGATCGCCCCGAACGCGCCCGTTACGTCCAAGCCGCAGCTTCCCCCCGGCGTCGTCACCGAAGGACCTCTGGTCCAGGCCAAGCTGCGCGAGAGCTATCTCCTGCTCGGCATCCTCTATGTCGGCGCGGTCGCCGGCATCGTCTGGGCCGTGACGCAAGGCGTCGGCAAGGTCGAGCTGTTCACGTTCGCCTGGATGTTCGCGCTGACGACATTCGGCATCGGCGCCGGCATGCACCGCCTGTTCGTCCATCGCAGCTTCCGCACCGGCCCGATCATGCGCGTGTTCTTCTGCGCCATCGCCCAGATGGCGATCCAGGGCTCGATCGCGAAATGGGTCGCCAACCACCGCCGCCATCATCTCTACGCCGATGACGTCGGCGATCCCCACAGCCCACAATTCGACGGCTTCGGCAATCGTTATGTCAGCGCGCTCAAGGGCTTCCTGCACGCCCAGGGAAGCTGGGTGTTCGACCAGGCGACCACCGACAACGAATACTACGCCAAGGACATCCTCGCCGATCCGATCGCGATGTTCTTCGTGCGCACGCGCTGGGTCTGGTACGGGATGTCGGCCGTCTTCATTCCCGGCGTGATCGGCTACACCTTCGGCGGCGTGCACGGCATGATCGGCTGCGTGCTGTTCTCCGGCCTGCTCCGCGCCTATCTGCTGATCCTCACCAGCCAGCTCACCGGCTCGGTCTGCCACGCCTACGGCTATCGCCGCTTCGAGGTCGATGACGCCTCGACCAACGAGTTCGTGACCACGATCCTCACCTTCGGCGAGGGCCTGCACAACAACCATCACCGCTTCCCGCGGGACGCCTACATCTCGCACGCCTGGTGGGAGATCGATCTCAACGGCCTGATCATCCTGGGCATGGAGAAGATCGGCCTCGTCCACGACGTCTTCCACGCCTCGCACCGACAGCTGGAGCGGGCGGCCGAAGCAGAGGCGGCCTCGACGGCGCGTTGAATCGGCAGGCAGCGGCCACCGCCAGGCCGTCTTGCCTCCGCATCGCTGCCCTATCGCGGCCCCATTGCGGGATCAGCTTTTGAAGGTCTGCGCCTTGGTTTGTACCTTGGGGCCGGACGTCATTGCAGACCTGCGATCGGGGGACCGAATGGCAGTTACGCTTGATAAGATCACAGTCGACAAGATCACCTGGGACAGGGTCGGTCGGGTCACCGAGCCCGGACGCTACATGTACACGTTCGGCTGGCTCACCATCACCGCCGGCGATCTGGAGATCTGGAAGCTTTACCCGCAGGCCGCGTTCACGCTGCTGGTGCAACCGGGTCGGCCGGATGCGTCCCCTGGCGAGGAATTCCATCTCGGCGCCTTCGACGTCGCCCCCAGCGCGCCGCCGCCGTTCACCACGCATTGAATGCGGAAAACGCCGGCAGTTGCTGGAACGCATGGCATGGGCGTTGCTTTATCTTCGCCATGATACACATCCCCGCCGTGGACCAGGCCTTCCTGCTGTTACTGATCGTGTTCTGCCTCGGCGGGTGCCTGGTACGCGTCTTCTGGGAGTTGGAGCAGACGCGGACGCGCCGGATCGCCTCACCGCCCCGTCGGGGACCAACGAAGCGCAGCTAGCTGGCCAATCTTGCGCGCGGCTGCGTGGTGAATCGAAGAAACTTGCGCACTTCTTTGATCCAGCTCGCCAATCGCGCCCCGACCTCCGTCGGGCTGTCGTTGCCGTGGATGACGAACTGGTGCTGTCATGCAATTGATTGCGCGTGTATTTTGCCTCCACGGGCGACTGCAGATGAACGGAAGCTATCGCGTCCATTAAGCCAGCCGACAGCAGGCGCATGACAGATGGTCGCATCGGTGAATGTAGATAAGCGGATCAAGGGAACCTATTTTCGGCGCCGATGTACCTGATTGAAGCATTGCCCACCGTCATCGGAACGGCCGCCATCGCCCCGGCGCTGCTGATGCTGTGGCTTGTCATCGCCGCCGAAGAGCGCCCTGGCCCGCCGGCCCAGGTCTGGACCGCGTTCCTGCTCGGGGCGGCCAGCATTTCGCTGCTGGGCCTCGCCCGCGCGCCCTTCGCCAGGATGGTCGCAGCCCCCGACGACCCCTGGGCGGCCCTTGCCATGCATTCGATCTTCGGCGTCGCGCTGCCCGAGGAAGCCGTCAAGGTGATCGCCATCGTGGTGATCTCCTCGACCAAGCGGCGGACCTTTGCCAATCCGATGGATACCGTGGTCTACGGTGCCGCGGTCGGACTCGGCTTCGCCGCTTACGAGAACCTGGCTTATCTGGTTCAGCACGCCGAGATGTGGCGCTCGCTGGCCGCCTTGCGCAGCGTCCTGACCGTGCCGTTCCACGGCGCGCTCGGCATCATTGCGGGCGCTTACCTGACGATCGCGCGCGCCGGCACGGCGCTCGGCGCGAACCGCCACCACCGCGACTGGGCCCGCCTCTCCAGCCGCCTGCTGATGCTCGCCGGCCCGCTCGCGCTGCATTCAGCCTTCGACTTTCCGCTGCTGACCCTGCAAAGAATGCCCGACCTCGATCCGACGCTGCGGATGTGGCTCGGCGCCGCCAGCCTCCTGATCGGCTTCAGCTCGATCGCCTTCGCGATCCGCCTGGTCCGGCGCGTCGCCCGCCACCACGCCCCCCGGACCGACGTCGCGCGGGAGCGGCTCAGCCAGCTCCGGCGGATGTGGGCGCTGCTGCTTGCCGGCGGCGGCGTCGGCTTTCTCGGGCTGGCCTTCGTGCTGACCTCGATCCATCACTGGCTCATCAACCCCGAGCGCAATCTGACACTGGCCCTGATCCCGATCGGTTTCGTCTCGATCCTGCTCGGCCTGGCGCTTCTGATTGTCACAACGGCGATCTATGTTCTCGGCAGAAACCGCATCCGCACCAGCGCGGAAGGTTTTTCCTCGGCGCCCGGCGGCGGGTGAGCCGCGGGATGGCTAGCGCGCCGCGCGCGTACTACATTGAGCGCTGACCTTTCGACCTGGAGCCTGCCGATGACGTCGCCCGAAGATCTATCACGGCTGCAATCCATGATGAGCCGGACGGTCAAGACCCACTGGAAGGCCTTCCTGTTCGAGGGCATCCTGCTCGCAATTCTCGGCGTCGCGGCGCTCATCTTGCCGCCGCTCGCAAGCCTTGCGATCACGATCTTCCTTGGCTGGATGTTCCTGATCAGCGGTATCGGCGGATTGATCGTGACTTATTGGGCGCGCAGCACGCCGGGATTCTGGTGGTCGCTGATCTCGGCGGCGCTCGCCGTGCTTGCCGGCCTGCTGCTGCTGGCCCGGCCGATGCAGGCCGTGCTGACGCTGACCATCGTGGTCGGCGCCTACTTCCTGGCCGAGGGCGTCACCACCATCATGTACGCGCTGGAGCACCGCCGCGAGCTCAGCGGCCGCTGGTCGTGGCTTCTGATCTCGGGCCTCGTCGACATCGCGATCTCCTTCATGGTCATCACGGGATTGCCGAGCTCGGCGGAATGGGCCATCGGAGTCCTCGTCGGTATCAACCTCCTGTTCGGCGGCGCCAGCCTGATTGGCATGGCGCTGGCGGCGCGCAACAGCAACACCTGACCCGCCTCGTCACCTGCCGTGCCGATTGGGGGGTGACAACCCGCCGATGGCGCGCTATATGCCGCTCCATGATCACCGTCGCCACCAGCTATTTTTGGTACTTTAGCTACGACAGCTCGCTGGCGGCAGGAGGATCGCGCTCAATCTGAATATTGAAGCAAACGTCCGAACAAGCCGCCAGACCTGGCGGCTTTTTTATTGGCCGGCAGGTTCGAAACAAACAGGAGCCCGCCGTGCTGAGCACGACCGACGATCTTCGTATCCGCGAACTGAAAGAGCTGAGCACGCCGGAAGAGGTGATGCGGGAAGTCCCGCGCACGCTCACCGCGACGCGCGTGGTGATGGCCTCACGCAACGCCATCCACGCCATTCTCGCCGGCCAGGACGACCGCCTGCTGGTCGTTGTCGGCCCCTGCTCTGTGCATGACCCCAAGGCCGCGCTCGAATATGCCGAGCGCCTGGCGAGCTTGCGCGAAGAGCTCGCCGACCAGCTCGAAATCGTGATGCGGGTCTATTTCGAGAAGCCGCGCACCACCGTTGGCTGGAAGGGCCTGATCAACGATCCCGATCTGGACGGCAGCTTCGACATCAACAAGGGCCTGCGGCTGGCGCGCAACGTGCTGTCGGCGGTAAACAACCTCGGCCTGCCCGCCGGCACGGAATTCCTCGACATGACGACGCCGCAATACATCGCCGACCTCGTGTCCTGGGCCGCGATCGGCGCGCGCACGACCGAGAGCCAGATCCATCGCGAGCTGGCCTCGGGCCTGTCCTGTCCGGTCGGCTTCAAGAACGGCACCGACGGCAATGTGCGGATCGCAGCAGACGCCGTGAAGTCGGCCTCGCATCCGCATCACTTCATGGCGGTGACGAAGCTCGGCCGCTCGGCGATCGCTTCGACCGCGGGCAACGAGGACTGCCACATCATCCTGCGCGGCGGCAGCAAGCCGAACTACGACGCGGCAAGCGTCGCGGCCGCCTGCAACGAGTTGACCAAATCCGGCGTCGCACCCCTGGTGATGGTGGATGCCAGCCACGCCAATTCGAGCAAGAAGCCCGAGAACCAGCCGCTTGTGGCGGCCGACATCGCGGGCCAGATCTCCGGCGGCGAAGGCCGCATCATGGGCGTGATGATCGAGAGCAATCTCGTTGCCGGCCGCCAGGACGTCGTGCCGGGCAAGCCGCTCGTCTACGGCCAGAGCATCACCGATGGCTGCATTGATTGGGCCGCCACCGCGACCGTGCTCGAGCAGCTTGCTGACGCGGTGGAAGTCCGCCGCAACCTCCGCGGTGCAGGCCTGCACGAGCGGTCGGCATAGGGCGAAGCGTCGATCGCGGGCTTGGTATCGACCTCTACCCGTCGGGGAGAGGTTGAGCCTCAGCAGCCGCGGCAGATGCTCTTGATCTTCTTGTCGAGCGCCTGGTTTTCCTTGCTGAGCGGATCGTTCGGATCGCTCAAATTCTTCTCATTCGGGACGTCGCCGGCTCGCGGCTGACGATGACCGACGGGTGCAGGCGGTAGAGAGCCCGACGACTGTCCGGACGTCGCGCCGCCTGACGTTGATCCCTTGCTCCCGGTCTGCGCGACCGCCGCGCCACCGAGCAAGACCACGAGCGATGCTGCCACGATGATCTTCTTCATGTCTCTCCTCCATTCCTCAAACCAGCGTCGCCGCTTTCACCGCTCAGGTCTCGGGCGGATAGAGATGAACGTCGCCGCAATAATCGACGATACGATAGCGCGTTTCGGTGTCGGCATCACGCGCGTCAGGTGCGGTATTTTGCTCCGCCAACACGTAATTCGGTCCGACCGGCGACTTGCCGGCGCCGCCGGGAATGTCGATGACATAGTCGGGCTGACACAGCCCCGACACCCGCCCGCGCAGCTGGCGCATCAAAGCCTGTCCCTCGGCCAGTGTCGTTCGCAAATGCACGGTGCCCGGCGCGAGATCGCCGTGATGCAGATAATAGGGTTTGATCCGGCATTCGACGAAAGCTCGCATCAAATCCGACAGAGCGGCGATGTTGTCATTGACCCCGCGCAAAAGCACGGACTGGCTCACCAGCGGAATGCCGGAATCGACGAGCCGCGCGCAGGCGGCGCGCGCCGTTCCCGTCAATTCCCGCGCATGGTTGGCATGCACGGCCACCCACGTCGTCGCACCCTCGACCTTCAGCGCCGCGACCATCTCCTCGCTGATCCGCGCGGGATCGGCCACCGGCACCCTCGTGTGAAGGCGGATGACCTTGACGTGATCGATCGCCGCGAGTTCGGCCATGATCTCGCCCATTCGGCGCGGCGACAGCATCAGCGGATCGCCGCCGGTCAGGATCACTTCCCATATCTCGTGATGCGAACGGATGTAGTCGATCGCCGCGCGATAGGCGCTGTCCGACAACGCATTCTCCTTGCCGGGGCCGACCATCTCGCGGCGGAAGCAGAAGCGGCAATAGACCGCGCAGACGTGAACCAGCTTGAACAACACGCGATCGGGATAGCGGTGCACGATGCCGGATACCGGCGAGTGCGGATGATCTCCGATCGGATCGGCATCCTCGCCCGGCTGCATCTCCAATTCGCTTGCACTCGGAACAAACTGACGGGCGATGGGATCGTCGGGATCGGACTTATCGATCAGTTCGACCAGCGCCGGCGTGATTGCCACGGCATAGCGTGCGGCAACGCGTTCGAGCGCCGGCAGCGCTGCTGCGGGCGCCAGACCTTCGGCGACGAGCTCAGCCGGCTCGCGCAGAGTGCGTGCAAGGTTCGTTTTCGTCATGTCTCGAAAGATTCTTCATTTGCAGGTGGCGTCCAAACCACCTGATCGATCCGCGATGCGCCGCTCGCCAGCATCACCAGCCGGTCGAGGCCGAGCGCGACACCGCTCGCCTCCGGCATTGCGGCGACCGCGGCCAGAAAATCCTCGTCGAGCGGATAGGCTTCGCCGTAGCGGCGCTGCTTCTCCGTCATCGATTCCGTGAAGCGCTTTCGCTGCTCCCAGGCATCGGTCAGTTCCCCAAAGCCGTTGGCGAGCTCGACGCCGCATGCGTAGACCTCGAAGCGCTCGGCGACCCTGGGATCGTCAGTCTTCACCCGTGCCAGCGCCGCCTCCGGAGATGGGTATTCGAACAAAATGGTCAAACGCCCCTGCCCCAGATGCGGCTCGACATGCTCGACCAGGACCTTGCTGAAGATATCCGACCAGGTGTCGTCCCCGGCCACACGGACCTTGCCGCTGGCCGCCTCGGCCAGCGCGGCACGGTTACCCTCGCCGTCCCTGATTGTCGACAGCAGGTCGATGCCTGCGAACCGTTCGAAGGCGCCCCCGACCGTCAGGAGCTCGGGCTCGGCGAACGGATCGGCGGTCCGGCCGCGGAACGAGAAGGTCCCGATGCCGGTCGCCTGCGCGGCGCGGGCGATGACGACGACGCAATCGGCCATGATGGCGTCGTAGGAGGCGCCCGCCCGATACCATTCCAGCATGGTGAATTCGGGCAGATGCAGGTCGCCGCGCTCACGGTCCCGGAACACCCGGGCGAGCTCGAAAATCCGCGTCTCGCCCGCCGCCAGCAGCTTCTTGCAGGCGAATTCGGGCGAAGTCCGCAAATATCGGCTGGCTCGGCTGCCGTCCGGCCGCATGATCTCGGTCCGGGGGGCGTGCAGATGGGTCTCGTTGCCCGGGGAGACCTGGAGGATGGAGGTTTCGACCTCCACGAACCCCTGCTCGGCAAAAAAGCCCCTGAGGGACCCAGTAATGACCCCCCTGGCCTGCAGGAACGGCCGGCGATCAAGGTGCCGCCCGGGCGACCAGAACGGTGAGATAGGCTTGTCCCCAGCCATTACCCGACCGCCCCAGGTCCGAGCAAAATGCTGGCATCTAACGGCAAAATCAGTATGTTGCGGCCCGAAACGGGTGCCGCGGTCTGATTTGAGGCCCCAGGTCCCCCATCAATTTGATCACGTCCTGGCCGGTGCCGGGCCAAGCAAGCAGGAAATATAGCTTTGAGAGTCATCGCCAGTTCTATTCGCAAGGGCAACGTGATCGAGCAAGACGGCAAGCTCTATGTCGTCGTGAGCGCCGAGAACATCCATCCCGGCAAGGGCACCCCCGTCAGCCAGATCGAAATGCGCCGAATCTCGGACGGGGTAAAGATCTCCGAACGCTACAAGACCACCGACCAGGTCGAAAAGGCCACCATCGAAGAGCGCAACTACACCTTCCTGTATGAAGATGGCGACGGCTACCACTTCATGAACCCGGAGACCTACGATCAGGTCCAGGTCTCCAAGGACGTCGTCGGCGACGCGGCCTCCTATCTTCAACCGGACATGACCGTCAAGCTGTCGACCCACGACGTCAACGTGGTCTCTCTCGCGCTGCCCCAGCGCGTCACGCTGGAAGTGGTCGAGACCGAGCCGGTGACCAAGGGCCAGACCGCCTCGTCCTCCTACAAGCCTGCGGTGCTCTCCAACGGCGTGCGCACCACGGTGCCGCCACACATCGCGGTCGGCACCCGCATCGTGGTGATGACCGAAGACGGCTCCTACTCCGAACGCGCCAAGGACTGACGGGGAACAGAGCGAGCGCAACAGGTGCCGCCGGGGGGCGAGACAGTGGTTGGGAAGGGTTTCCGCTTCGTCTCGCTGCTTCTGGCGTCGCTTTCGCTCCTCATTGCCACGTCGCTCGCTGCGGATGAATTCCGCAGCCCTTCGCTCACGGCTCTGCGCGTCGACTGGCGCGCAGCGCTCGACCAGCTCCGCACCGAGATCAACAGCCGCCCCAGGGTCGCGGGCGATTTCGTCTTTGCACCTCGCCGTTCGGTGCCGCGCTACGATCCGCGCGCGACACCGGCACTGGTGCAGCTCAACGCGGTTTCCTCGCGTTTCTTTGCCGGCATCACCCGCAGTCCCGTGCCCGTGCTGCTGCCGTTCGATGCCGCCGCTTACCTCGAAGCGCAGCGCGGCGGCGCGCCCACGACGCTCGCGCTGTCGCGCTACCAGGCGGACTTCAATCCCGTCGACATGTTCGATGCCGGCCCCGCCGGCTACAGCGCGACCTTCTCGCTCGAGCCCGGCGCCGGCGACGGCATGCCGGCCCGGGTGTTCACAAGGCCAGTCGAAGTGCAGATCACGGGCTCGGCGCTGGTCTACGACATCGCCGATCCCGCCGGCGGCAAGGGCGACCCAATCAAGCCGCTCGCGACAACCTACCCGGACCTGCGCAGGTTCATCCGGGAAGGCTATGTGCGCTACGCCTTCAGCCGTTTCGGCGTCGCCTATGTGGTGTCGATCCAGTGCCTCGACAGCGTCGCCAAGCCGCGGCGGCTGGCTTGCAAGGAAGCCTCTCCGGTCGCCGAGCGCTTCCTGAAGGCCCTGCGCGTCGCCGGCGGCCAGCGCATGCGGCCATTGACGGACATCGCCTCCAACATCCTCGATCGTCCGGCTGGGCGTTCACCGGATTTCAGCTACCGGCCGAGCGGCGACATCATCCCGAACACCGGCTATCGCAAGCAGGGCGGCCATCCCGACGCCATGGCCTATGCACAAATCCGCTTTCCGCTCGAAAAGGCGCCCGCCTTCGTCCGCTCGCAATCCTATGCCAAGCGCGAGAAGAGTGAGAGCACGACCGCCTATCCCTGGCGCGACAATTTCTGCGAGTCCCGCAGTTTCGAGGTGTGGCAATGCGCGGGCGGTTACGGCCATCAGGGCGAGGACATCCGCGCCGCCGACTGCCCGCCGCCCGGCGAAGGCCGCGAGCCCTGCGATCCCAAGCAGCGCGCCGTCGTCGCCGTGCGCGATGCCATCGTGATCCGCACGTTCAAGGACCAGGCCGCGACGCTTCAGGTCAACAGCCGCACCGAGCACATCCGCTTCCGCTACATGCACATGAACCCGCATGCGATGAACGCCGATGGCGTGCTCAATGGTCGCCTCGTGACCGAAGGCGAGAAGATCGGTGTGATCTCGAACTATCTCGACCATCCCGCCGGCACCTCGATGCATCTGCATTTCGACGTGCAGGTGTTCACGCGCGAGGGCTGGATCTGGGTCAGCCCCTACGTCACGCTGGTCTCTGCCTACGAACGCCTGATCCGCGCCCGCGGCCGCGAGGTCGGCCCGGAGATCGCAGTCACGGCGCAGCCGGTCGCCCATGCGCTGCCCGAGGACGTGATGAAGCCAGACCTGCGCGAGGGGTCAGGCGGCGAAGAGAATTGAGAGCTTGCTCGCCTCCAAACAAGGGGCACAGCAATATGCAGTCGCGGACACCGCTGGCTCGAACGAACAAGGGATCGGGTTAATGAGTGTCGGACTGCTTGGCCTTCTCGACGATATCGCGGCGATTGCAAAGGTGGCAGCGGCCTCGCTCGACGACGTGGCGGGTCAGGCTGCCAAAGCGGGTGCAAAGGCGGCCGGCGTGGTCATCGACGACGCAGCCGTCACGCCGAACTACGTCATCGGTTTTGCCGCAAAGCGCGAACTGCCGATCGTCGGCAAGATTGCGGTCGGATCGCTGCGCAACAAATTGCTGATCCTGCTGCCCGTTGCCCTGCTGCTCGGATATTTCCTTCCAACCGCGGTAACCCCGCTGCTCATGCTGGGCGGAGCCTTTCTCTGCTACGAGGGCGCGGAGAAGGTGCTCGAAGCCGTGATGCCGCACCATGCGCACCACGAGGCTCAGCTCCGGCCGATGGCGGCGAATGCCAGGTCGGTCGAGGACGAAAAGGTCGCGAGCGCCATCAAGACGGATTTCATCCTGTCGGCGGAGATCATGGCGATCACGCTGGCGGCCATTCCCGCAGGCAATATCTGGACCCAGGCATTGGTGCTGGCTTTGGTCGGCTTCGGTATCACGGTCGGGGTCTACGGCGTGGTGGCCCTGATCGTGAAGGCCGACGATGCCGGCGTGGCCCTTGCGCGCTACGACGGGGCCTCCTTTATTGGCGCAGCGATCCGCTCGCTTGGACGCGCACTCGTCCGCGGCATGCCTATCTTCCTGGCGGTGCTGAGTGCCATCGGCACCGCCGCCATGATCTGGGTTGGCGGCGGCATCATCCTGCACGGCATCGAGAAATACGGTCCCCCCGTGGTCGGCCGCATGGTCCACGCTGCAACCGAGGCTGCCGCACACGCTCTGCCCTTCGTTGCCGGCATCGTCGAATGGTCGGTCGAGGCGGCCATCTCAGGGATCGTTGGATTGATCGTCGGCGCGGTTGCGATTCCGGCAGTCCAATACGGTCTCTCGCCGGCATGGAAGCGGGTGAAGGGCTTGCGGCACGCCTGAAGGCTATCGGCTATTCGAGCAACGTCGTGAGCTGCGCGCCCTCGTCGGCCACGAACACCGCGATCAATTCCGCGGGCTCAGTCGTGCTCGCGTTGGCCGAGACCAGATGCGTCGAGCCTGGCGGCTCGAAGAAGGACTGGCCGACGCCGAACGTCTCGACAGGACCGCCGCCGAGCTGGGAGCGGATCTCGCCCTTGGTGATGTAGGCGGTCACCGATCCTGCGTGACGATGCGGGCGTGAGAACCCGCCCGGTCCATAGGTCACGCGTACGATGGTGACGCGCTTGCCCGGCACATTCGGCAAGGCGTAGGATTCGATCGGTTCGACCTTGTCGAGCGGCGAGCTCTCCTCCGCCGTGGCGCAGAGCGGCGCCAGCGCGCCGGAGACGGCATCCATCGTCAGCGGCAGCGTTTTGCCGATCGCAAATGCGCAGGCAAGTCCTGCGACGACGGCAAGCGCCGTCGAACGTGACGGCGCCGGCCGCTGTACGGCAGATAGACTCATTGCTGTCATCTTAACCTCCCTTTGTGCCGGTCAGGATGCTGCAGCATTCGCGGCCACCGGCCGCGGCGCCGGCGTCCAGCGAAACGCCGCGCCAAAACGGTTCCAGACGTTGATCGAGGCGACCGCCGAGGTCAGGTAAATCAGCTCGGTTTCGGAGAACTCCCGGGCAGCTTCGGCATAGATCTCCTCGCTGACGCCGTCGGGCAACAAGGTCAGCGCCTCGGCCCAGGCCAGCGCGGCGCGCTCGCGCGGCGAGAAGATCGGCGCCTCGCGCCAGACCGCGACCAGATGGAGCTTGTCGACGGGAACGCCGATCCGTTCCGACAACAGGACATGGTGCTGCACGCAGAAGGCACAGCCGTTGATCTGCGAGGCGCGCAGCTTGACGAGCTCGAGAAGCTGCTTGTCGAGGCCGGCCCTGGCCGCAAGCTGACCCAGCGCGAGCACCAGATCATACGCATCGGGCGCGATCCGCTTGAACTCCTCATATTCACTGCGGGCATGTGACATTGCCGTCCACCTCGTCTATTGTAAGATGGCTTACATCTTATAAGAGCACTTATATGTTGCGCAAGGTACCGAATATCACGAGATCGAAATACCGGGGCGAAAGCGCCGAGCCTGCTCCCGTGCAGGTGCCCGCCCCGGGAGAAGGCAAGCGCGGCGAGCAAGGCTATCTCGGCTATCTCCTGCGCCAGGCCCATGCCGCGGTCCGCCTGACGATGGAGCGGACGCTCGCAGACCTCGGCGTGACGTCGCCGCAATTTGCAGTGCTGACGATGCTGAATGCCTATCCGGGCCTGTCGGGCGCCGACGTGGCCCGTCTCACTTTCCTCACACCGCAAACGGTCGGGGTCATCATCCGCAATCTCGAGCGTGACGGTGCGATTCTGATGACGCCTCATCCCGTCCACGGCCGTATCCAGCAATGGACGCTGACCAAGCGGGGAACGACGTTGTTGAAAGCGTGCAGGGAACGCGTGATCGCGCTGGAGAAACGTCTGGCTGGCGGGCTCGACGCCAAGGCCGAGGCGAGCATTCGCCGCTGGCTCGCCAATGTCGCGGCGGAGTTGCAGGAGGACTAGGCGAGGATCAGTCGCCACCTCCCCCGTCGCCCCCTCCGGCATCCGGGAAATCGCCGCTCGAACCGCCGTCACCGCCGCCCTGAATACCTCGGCCGAAATTCTCGGCGATGATCATCAGGACGACCACAAGGAGCCCGGCGCCGAAGGGCCAGGGATTGGCACGGATGATGTCGAAAAGCTCCCGCATGCCGCATCTTACGCAGACGGAAGCGAACCGACCGTAAAACGACAGGCTTAAAAGTCGGGAATATTCGGGAAGCGCGGGAGCCGGCTAACCGCCCTTCAAAACGTTCTTAACGTCACCATCGACCCAGGTCCCGTCCGCCGCGATCACCCGTACGCGGCTGTTGTCGGTGGCATTCACCAGCACATGCGAACTTACCCGGTCGCCACTCGGCTCCAGGTGCAGATCGGTCTCGGGCTTC
The DNA here is from genome assembly GCF_003020125.1 of Bradyrhizobium sp. MOS003. GTDB lineage: Bacteria > Pseudomonadota > Alphaproteobacteria > Rhizobiales > Xanthobacteraceae > Bradyrhizobium. The sequence goes on from NZ_PYFW01000004.1 coordinate 427,714, forward strand.
CAGCTCAGTGTCGTTGCGAGATCGCCGGGAAAGATCTGCCATTGCGATCCGTCGTCGAGTTCGACGACATGGCTCTCCGCATGCGCGCGTATCTTCATTCCACCCCGATTCTCGATCAAAGGATTGGCCCCGGCGCTCGGGCCGGGGCCAAATTCCGTCAGTCGTTGTCGTGATGGATCACGGTCTTGCTGCGATTGCCGTACTCATCTTCCTTCTTGATCACGGTGGTGCGGCTCGACGGCTCGCGTTCCCGGATGACCGTTGTGCGGTCACGCTCGCGGACGCGATAGTCCGGCGACTGGCCAACCGTCACGCCGGCACCCACCGGGCCGACGTGGACACCAACTTCATCGGCGAATGCAGGGGCTGCAATGGCGGTCACCATGGCGGCGGCAAACAGATATTTCCTCATCTTGTCCTCCTCGTTGTCATGGGGAGGGAATGCGGGACTGCGACACTTTGTTCCGCATGAACGGCCTATTCCAGCGAAACCGGAACCGGCTCACAGCGGCCATGTTTCGAGCTAGACTAGATCCATGAAACAAGCTGATTCCTCGGCCCATCACACCCGCCGCACAGTGCTGAAGTCCGTGCTCGGCGCGGCCGCTGTCCTCGCGACACCCGCGGGCGTCCTCGCAGCACCGCCGGGCTTCGACGAATGGCGCGAAAGCTTTCGCGCACGGGCGATAGCCAAGGGCATTTCGGCCGCGACCTGGCAGCGCGCGATGGCACGGGTCGAGCCCGACATGAGCGTGTTCAAGCAGATGCGCAGCCAGCCCGAATTTCACGAACAGGTCTGGCAATACATCAACCGCCGCGTCTCCGACTGGCGCATCATCAACGGCAAGATCGCGCTGAAGAACAACGAGGCGCTGCTGGCGCGCATCGAGCGGGACTTCGGTGTCGAGCGCGGCACGCTGCTGGCACTGTGGGGCGTCGAGTCCGCCTATGGCGATCCGCTGGTGCAACAGAACCACATGACGCCGGTGTTTCCCTCCCTCGCCGCGCTCGCCTGGAACGAACCGCGCCGCAAGGCCTATTGGGAGACCGAACTGATCAACGCGCTGCGCATCGTCGACAAGGGCTGGAGCACGCCGGAGCAGATGCAGGGCTCCTGGGCCGGCGCGATGGGCCATTCGCAATGGATGCCGGAAGTCTGGCTCAACGTCGGCATCGACTATGACGGCGACGGCAAGGTCTCCCCCTTCGGAAAGCCCGACGACGCACTTGGCTCGACTGCAAAATATCTCGTCAACCGCGGCAAATGGCATCGCGGCGAGCATTGGGGCTACGAGGTGCGGGCATCAGGCAATATGAGCGGCAGCCGCACCTATGCGGCCTGGGCATCTTCCGGCGTCACCCGCGCCGACGGCCAGCCGTTCCCGCAGCCGAACGCATCCGCGCAAATGTGGACGCCTGTCGCTGGCGGACCGACATTCCTGCTGGGACCGAATTTCTACTCGGTGAAGAGCTACAACCCTTCCATGAACTATGCGCTGGCGATCTGCCATCTCGGCGACCGCTGCCTCGGCGGACCGCCCTTCATCCAGCCCTTCCCCGGCTCCGAGCGCGCGCTGACGCTCGCCGAGGTGCAGGAGATGCAGACGCGATTGACAAAAGCCGGCTTCGACACCGGCGGTACCGACGGCCGGGTCGGCAACGACACCATGAAGGCGATCAAGGATTTCCAGCAGCGCGCGGGGATTGCGCCTGCGGACGGTTATGGCGGGTTGAAGGTGCTGGCGAAGCTGCGCCAGGGGTCGTAGGTTGCCGTCATTCCGGGGCGCCCCTTGTCGGGAGCCCGGAATGACGACCAGTTCAGTGCCGGTACTGCGGCTCTTCCGCATCCAGTTGCCGGCGGATCGCGGCGAGATGCAGCCGGGCGGATTCGGAATCGCCCTCACGCATCTGCCGGTAGGTTTCGGCCGCGATCGCAGGATCGACCGGCAGCACGTTCCGTCCCGTCGACATTGCCAGCACCTGCACCTCGGCGGCGCGCTCGAGATAATAGAGATCGTCCCAGGCTTCCGCGATGGTCGGGGCCAGCACCATCACGCCGTGATGCTTCATGAAGACGATATCGGCGTCACCCACCGCCGAGGCGATCCGCGCGCCCTCGCGGTTGTCGAGCGCGAGGCCGTTGTAGTCGCGGTCGACCGCGGTGCGGCCGTAGAATTTCAGCGCGGTCTGGCCGGCCCAGATCAAGGGCTCGCCTTCGGTCATCGACAGCGCCGTCGCATAGGGCATGTGCGTGTGGAACGCGACCTTGGCGCGCGGCAGCAACCTGTGCATCTCGGCGTGGATGTAGAACGCGGTCGCCTCCGGCACGCCCTCTCCGTCGAGCACGTTGCCGTGGAAATCGCAGATCAGCAGCTTCGAGGCCGTGATCTCGCGAAAGGCATAGCCATAGGGATTGACGAGAAACAGATCGTCATGGCCGGGCACGACGGCCGAGAAGTGGTTGCAGATGCCCTCCTCGAAACCGTTGCGCGCCGCCATGCGGAAGCAGGCGGCGAGATCCTCGCGCGCGGTGCGGATCGCATCGGTGGCGAGGTCCGGCCGGTTCGAGCGGAATGGGGCGGGCGCGGGTGAAGAAGCGTGAAGGCTGTGCGCCATGGCGATGGACACCTCTGTCGGTCGAAAGCTGTCCGCCTTGTACAAGGGCTGCGCCTGCGCGTCAGCCCCTGCGCGTGCCACCCTGCCCTGCGCGCTCAGGCCCGCCGCGGCACGCCGCCGGCATTCATGCCGCCGTCGATGACGAGCTCGCTGCCTGTGACGTAGCGCGAGGCATCGGAGGCCAGATACAGCACGCCCGAGGCGATCTCGGCAGCCTGTCCCGCGCGGCCGAGCGGGGTTGCGACCTTGGCGCGCTCCTCGGGATCGATCGGCGCGTTCTGGCCGGCACCGGTCGCCCCGGTCGGGATCTTGCCCCAGATCGGGGTGTCGATGATCCCGGGATGCACGGAATTGACCCGGATGCCGTCGCCGGCCGCCGCGCATTCCATCGCGATCGACTTGGCGAACAGCCGCACGCCGCCCTTGGTCGCCGAATAGGCCGACAGGCCCGGCGCGCCGCGCAGGCCCGCGAGCGAGGACATCATCACGATCGAACCGCCGCCATGCTTGCGCATCAGTGGCAGGCAATGCTTGACCGAGAGAAATACGCCGTCGAGATTGATCGCGTTCTGCTTGCGCCAGTCGGCGAGCGTCATGTCGACGATCGAGGGCACGGCGATGCCGATGCCGGCATTGGAGACCATAATATCGAGCCGGCCATAGCGCTTGGCGATGTCGCTGACGATGTCGATCCAGCGCTCCTCGCTGGTGACGTCCTGCTCCAGGAAGATCGCCTTGCCGCCGGCTTTTGTCACGCGCTGGGCGAGCTCGGGCCCGCGCAGCTCATCGATGTCGGTGATGACGACGGTCGCGCCTTCGCGCGCGAACAGCTCGACGATGGCCTCGCCGATACCCGAGGCGCCACCGGTCACCAGCGCGACCTTGCCCTCAACCTGCCCTGCCATGTTCACTCCTTTTTTTTGTTACTTGGGCGACCTATTGTCTGCCGCATGATCCCGCGCAAACGCGTGCCCAGTTTATCGCGTCAGATCTTGCGTTATCTAATCACGGATGGCCCCTGGTCCGGTACCGCGACGTCAATGACACGGAATTGCACCCGCTCGGCGCCCTGGTAGCGATCGACCGAGAGCGAGCCGGCGACATGCAGTTGCTGGCCGCGGTTGGCAAGGAGCGCGTTGCCGAGCTTCTGGCCGATCGAGCGGAACGCGATGCCGTTGACGATGGCGCCGTCACCCGACTTGAAGCGCAGACGTAGATGGGCCTGCCCAACCTCGTCGGCAAACACGAGCTGATGTGCCGGGAGCGCCAGTACGGCTTCCGGATTGCCGCTGCCGAACGGACCGGCACGGTTCAGCGTCGCCGCAAGCTCCGTCGTCACGGCGCGCGCGGAGACCGCGCCGTCGATATAGAGCTCGTTGACGTGGCGCGCCTCGGCGACGTCCCGCGCCAGCGCGTTCTCGAGATAGGCGCGAAATTCGGCGAGCTTCTCTTTCCGGAGCGTCACGCCCGCGGCCATCGCATGGCCGCCGCCCTTCAGCAGAATGCCGTCAGTGACCGCCTGCCGCACGGCTTTCCCGATGTCGACGCCTGCGATCGAGCGGCCCGATCCGGTACCAATGCCGCCCGGCTCGAGCGCAATGGCGAAAGCGGGCCGCGAGAACTTTTCCTTCAGCCGGGAGGCAACGAGGCCGACGACGCCGGGGTGCCAGCCCTCGGACGCCGTGACGATGACGCCGAGCTTGTCCTCCAGCCCGATCGAGGCCAGCGCCTCGGCTTCGGCTTGCGCTTCGGCGGCCTGTTCGATGACGCGCCGCTCGCCGTTGAGGCGGTCGAGTTCGGCGGCGATCCGCGCGGCCTCGACGCTGTCGCCTTCGAGCAGCAACCGCACGCCGAGATCGGCCCGGCCGATGCGGCCGCCGGCATTGATGCGCGGCCCCAGCATGAAGCCGAGATGCCAAGCCTCCGGCGGCCCGTTCAACCGCGCCACATCCATCAGCGCGGTATGGCCGACATGGTCGCGCCGCCGCATCGCGATCAGCCCCTTGGCGACGAAAGCGCGGTTGAGGCCGATCAGGGGCGCGACGTCGGCAACCGTCCCGAGCGCGACGTGGTGCAGCATGCCGAGCAGATCCGGTTCGGGCATTTCCGCATTCCAGAAACCGCGCTGGCGCAGTTCGCGATTGACCGCAACCAGCGTCACCAACACGAGCCCGACCGCGGCGAGATGACCGAGGCCGGAGAGATCGTCGAGCCGGTTCGGATTGACCAGCGCATCGACCGCCGGCAGCTCGGTGCCGGCCTGGTGATGGTCGATCACGACGACGGACATGCCGAGGCGCTTGGCTTCCGCCAGCGGCTCGATGCTGGTGGTGCCGCAATCGACGGTGACGAGCAGCGTGGCGCCCTTGGCCGCCAGCCCGCGGACCGCTTCGACGTTGGGGCCATAGCCCTCGAAAATGCGGTCGGGAATGTGGATCAGCGGATCGAGCCCGCAATGGCGCAGGTGCCAGGTGAGCAAAGCCGCCGAGGTCGCGCCGTCGACGTCGTAGTCGCCGAAGATCGCGACCTTCTCGCCCTTCATCGCCGCATCCGCGATCCGCTTCGCCGCGGCCTCCATCTCCGTCACGGTAAACGGGTCCGGCATGAGCTTGCGGATGGTCGGATCGAGAAAGTCGGGCACCGCGTCGATGTCGACGCCGCGGCCGGCCAGCACCCGGGCGAGCAGTTCGGGAAGCTGGTGCCGCTGCACGATCGCGAGGGCCTGGGCCGAGCCGCGCGCATCCAGCCGATCGCGCCAGAGCTTGTCGGTCAACGAGCGCGCGACGCCGAGGAAGGCCTGGGGCGATTCGACGGGCAAGGCTGTTGCGGGCGGCGTCATGGGTTGCAGTCGGTTTGAGGAACCTGCAATCGGCGGTATGGCGTCGGTCCGGCGTTGCAGGACGATTGACCCGAAATCCTCAGGGATTTGCAATCTCCGCACCGCACAAAGCGGTGGATTGCCGATTTGCCGCGTCGACTGACTATCATTTGGGCATTCCGCGGAACAGCAAATTAAGCAGGCGTTAGGCGGAATCTTCGAAAAAGAACTGTATTCGATCTGTCAGCGATTGGTCCGGTTTCGTTGCAGATCAGACCTCATTGCCAAGGGAAGCCCCCGATGTCTACTGCGCTGGGTCTGAAGGCCAAGCCGATCGCCACCGAACCCGCTGAGGACGATTCCGACATTTCCGCGCTGATCAACCGCCTGACCGCGGAGGTCAACCAGATCGCGGTCGACAAGACCAAGTCGATCCAGCAGATCACCAACCAGATGAAGATGCTGGCGCTGAACGCGCTGATCGAAAGCTCGCGCGCCGGCGCGCAAGGCGCGGGCTTTGCGGTGGTGGCGCAGGAGGTGCGCGGCGTCGGTCAGCAGGTCGAGACCATCGCCCGCGAACTCGAAAGCCAGTTGACGAAGCGGACCGGCGATCTCGTCTCCTCGATCGAGCGCATGAGCCAGCGTTCGCGCGGCGAACGCATGATGGATCTGTCGCTGAACGCAATCGAACTGATCGACCGCAACCTCTATGAACGAACCTGCGACGTGCGCTGGTGGGCGACCGATTCCGCGGTGGTCGATTGCGCCGCCTCACCCGACGCTGCGGCCGTCTCCCACGCCTCGCAGCGCCTGGGCGTGATCCTCGGGGCCTACACCGTCTATCTCGACCTCTGGCTCTGCGACCTCGACGGCAACGTCATCGCCAACGGCCGTGCCGACCGCTTCCGCGTCGTCGGCCAGAACGTCGCGCACACCAGATGGTTTCGCGAGGCAAAGGGCTTGCGCTCAGGTGACGACTACGTTGCCGGCGACGTCGAGAACCAGCCGTTGCTCGCGAACGCACAGGTCGCGACCTATTGCGCCAGCGTCCGCGCCGGCGGCCAGGCCAACGGCGCGCCGATCGGCGTGCTCGCCATCCATTTCGATTGGGAGCCGCAGGCCCGCGCCATCGTGCAGGGCGTGCGCGTCGGCGACAGCGACAAGGCCCGCGTTCTGCTGGTCGATTCGAATTTCCGCGTGATCGCGGCGTCCGACGGCCAGGGCATCCTCAGCGAGCGCATCTCGATCTCGCTGAACGGTCAGCGATCGGGCTTCTACCACGACCGCACCGGTGGGCTGATCGCCTTCCATGCGACGCCCGGCTACGAAACCTATCGCGGCCTCGGCTGGTATGGCGTGATCGTCTGCGGTCCGTGATGCGGCAGGCTAGCTAAAAATGCGAAAACAACCCCATGCACAGTAGCCAGAGGGTTGTTTTCATTGATCTTTTCAGCTGAAGTTTCCGCCTGATTTCCCGAAGTTTTTGACACGACGGGCAAAACACTGGCAATCTACGATCATCGCCATAGTGTGTTGCGGCACGAGGGGATGCCCCTAGCGGCTTTGTGAAATTACACCCCGGCTTCTGAAGCATTTTTCGGCAAGCCGCGCCCGTTACGGGCAAGAGCCCGGCGCCCTTGTTCGAATAGAGTCGCTTCGCATCACGTTCATCGACGTGAGCGCGCGAATTTGCACTGGCATTGGCCATCTCGCGCACGTCACATATCAAGGAGACAGCCCATGAAGATCGTCGTGATCGGCGGAACCGGATTGATCGGATCCAAGCTCGTGGCGCGGCTCAGGCAGCAAGGCCACGAGGCCGTGGCAGCTTCACCGAAATCAGGCGTCAATGCCGTGACCGGCGATGGCCTCGCCGCGGCACTGGCAGGCGCGGATGTCGTCGTCGACGTCGCCAATGCGCCGTCGTGGGAGCCCGCCGCCGTGCTCGAATTCTTCGAGCGGTCGAGCAGGAATTTGGTCGCGGCAGAGACCGCCGCAGCCGTCAAGCATCACGTGGCCCTGTCGATTGTCGGGACCGAACGGTCGCCCGATAACGCCTATTTCCTTGCCAAGCTCGCCCAGGAGACGATCATCAAATCTTCCTCAGTCCCCTACTCGATCGTGCGCGCCACCCAGTTCTTCGAATTTCTCGGCGCCATTGCCGACATGGGTGCGCTCGACGGCAGGATCGTCGTTCCCTCGGCCTCGTTTCAGCCGATCGCGGCCGACGACGTCGCCGCTTGCCTTGCGGAGGTCGCAACGGGCCTGCCGCTCAACGGCACGATCGACATCGCAGGTCCCCAGAAGGCCCCCTTCAATGAATTCATCGCACGTCGCCTGAAGGCATCCGGCGACACCCGACCCGTGGTTGGAAACCCGAAGGCGCCGTATTACGGCGGCCCGATTGACGACACATCGCTGGTCCCGCTCGGCGAGGCACGGCTCGGGGCAACCCCGCTCGAAACATGGCTCGCACGCCTCTGAGACTGATGTTCACAAGACACCGCAGATAAGGAGCTCCCATGCGCAGATTGCTGATCGCGACAGCGGTTTATGCCGCATCATTGCTGACCGTCCACGCAGCCGAGCCGGCAGCGCCATTGGCGAAAGTCACGGTCGTGTTCGACCAGGCACTGCCCAACGCTCCCGGCAAGAGCATGAAGGGCGTGCTGGTCGAGTATGGTCCCGGAGGCTCGTCGCCGGCCCACATCCACGCGCCCTCCGCTTTCATCTACGCCACGGTGCTGGAAGGCGCGATCCGCAGTCAGGTCAATGACGGCCCCGCCAAGGTCTTTCACAAGGGAGAGAACTTTGCCGAACACCCCGGTGACCGCCACGGCATCAGCGCGAATGCCAGCGATACCGAGCCTGCCAAGCTGCTGGCCGTGTTCGTGGTGGACACGACGGACAAGGAGCTGACGACGCCGATGGCGAAGTAGTGCTCATCCACGGCGCGTGCCGGCCGCCGCCATCTCCGCCGCGAGCAACACCGCCGCACGGCTGGCGCCGATCGACGCGATGCCCTGCCCTGCGATGTCGTAGGCAGTCCCGTGTGCGGGCGTGCAGATCGGGAAAGGGAAGCCGCCGAGCAAGGTGACGCCACGATCGAAACCCATCAGCTTCATCGCGATCTGGCCCTGGTCGTGATACATCGTCAGCACCGCATCGAAGGCACCGCCCTTGGCGCGCAGAAACACGGTGTCGGCGGGAAACGGTCCTTCCGCCGCGATGCCCTCGCGCTGGCCGGCCGCAACCACGGGCGCGATGATGTCGATCTCCTCGCGGCCGAAATTGCCGCCATCGCCCGCGTGCGGGTTCAGTCCGGCGACCGCGATGCGCGGCCGCGCGAAGCCGGCGTTGCGCATGCAGGCATCGGTCAGCTCAAGCGCACGGTGGATGCGTTCGCTGGACAGCTTTGCGGCGACGTCCCGCAGCGGGATGTGGGAGGTGACGCGCGCGTTCCACAGCCGGTCCAGCACGTTGAACTCGCTTGCCGGCGTCTTGAGCCCAACCACTTCGGCCGAAAACGCAATCTCGTCGTCGTACTCCGCGCGGGCGAGCCGCATCGCCTGCTTGTTGAAGGGGGTGAAGCAGACCGCTTCGACACGGCCGTCGCGGCCGAGCTCGAGTGCGTGCCGATAGTTCGCCAGCGCGAATTGGCCGCCGGCAAGCGTTGCGGTCTTCGGCTCGACCTGTTTGGGATCGAGGTGACGAAGATCGAGAAACAACGCGTCTTCCTCCGCCGCGCGAAGATCAGCCCCCTGCTCCACCATCTTCAGCGCCGGCTTGACACCGGCAATGCGCGCGCCCTCCTCGAAGATGCGGCGATCGCCGATCACGACGAGCCGGCAGCTCGCGCGGATGTCCTCTTGTGCCAGCAGTTTGGCCGTCAGCTCAGGGCTGATGCCGGCGGGATCTCCCATGGCCAGTGCGATCAGCGGCTTTGCGGTCATATGATCACCTTCTCCTGGGCGGTCGTTTCGGTCGCGGGGGCTGCGGGCTTGCGCCAGAGACGGGCGAGTTGAAGCACGAGCGGGAGCAGCAAGAGCGCGACGCCGGCCACGATCAGGCATGTCACCAGCTTGTTGGCAAAGAAGATGCCGAGGGATCCCTTCGACATCAGCATCGACTGCCGAAAGGCATCCTCGGCCTTGTCGCCGATGACGATGGCGAGCACGAGCGGCGCCAGCGGATAGAACAGCTTCTTGAAGAGATAGCCGACGATTCCGAAGCCGAGCATCATGACGACGTCGAGATAGGAGTTCGACACCGAATAGGCGCCGACAACGCAGATGATCACGATCAGCGGGGCGATCACGACGAAGGGAATCCGCATCAGGGCTGCGAAGACCGGCACGGTCAGCAGCACCAGGGCAACGGCGACGATGTTGCCGACATACATCGATGCGATCAGGCCCCACACGAAATCCTTCTGGTCGACGAACAGCATCGGCCCGGGATTGAGGCCCCAGATCATCAGCCCGCCCATCATGACGGCGGCGGTCGCCGAGCCGGGAATACCGAGCGAAAGCATCGGCAGCAGCGCGCTGGTGCCGGCGGCATGATCGGCCGTCTCCGGCGAGATGATGCCTTCGACCTCTCCTGTGCCGAAATAGCGGCCACGGCGCGAGAAGCGGCGGGCAATGCCGTAGCTCATGAAGGATGCCGCGGTCGGGCCCCCCGGGGTGATCCCCATCCAGCAGCCGATGGCGGCGCTGCGAAGCAAGGCAACGCTATGCCGCGGCAGGCGGCCGACGGCGCGGAACACTTCGCGCCAGTCGATCTTCGAGGACACCGCGCGGGCATGGAATTCCTCTTCGACCGCGACCAGCAGCTCGCCGATCCCGAACAGGCCCATGACCGCGACGACGAAGCTCACGCCCTTGACGAGTTCATCGACACCCATGGTGAGGCGGACGCTGCCGGAGACGGTGTCGATGCCGATCGCGGCGATCGAAAACCCGATCGCAAGCGCCACGACCGTCTTGATCGGCGCGGCGCCGCCCATGCCGACGAAGCTGGCAAAGGCCAGGAAATAGACCGCAAAGTATTCCGCCGGCCCGAAGGCAAGCGCGACCTGCGCCACCCAGGACGCCAGGAAGGTGATGAGGATGACGCCGACCAGCGCGCCGAATGCCGCCGAGCCGAAGGCGGTGGCGAGCGCCGTGGTCGGCCTTCCGTCACGCGCCATCGGATAGCCGTCGAAGGTGGTCGCGACCGACGACGGCTCGCCCGGAATGTTGAACAGGATCGAGGTGACGGAGCCACCGAACAACGCGCCCCAATACATGCTGGAGAGCAGGATGATCGCCGATACCGGCTGCATGCCGAAGGTGAGCGGCAACAGCAGCGACACCCCGTTCGGCGCACCCAGCCCCGGCAGCACGCCGACGAGAATGCCGAGCAGCACGCCAACCACCATCAGCACCAGATGCGGCACGGTGACCGCGATGCTGAAGCCGTGCAGGAGTTCCCCGAGATTATCCATCGGCCTCGCCCTCAGAAGCCGAGTGCGGCGGCAAGCGCGCCGTGGGGCAAGCTGACCTGGAACATGCGCTCGAACACCACGTAGAGCGCGAGCGCCGTCGCAGCCGCCATCACCAGCGCCCGCGGCACCGATTGATGCCGGGGGATCGCCAGCACCGCGAAGACGTACAGCGCCGAGGCGACGTACATCCCCGCGAGCGGGATCGCGGCCACGAAGATCGCGGCCGGCACGAACAGACCGGCAAGCCGGCGCAACTCGATCTGCGTGATCGCGATGGGGACATTGGCCAGGGACGCAACCGGCAACACGCCCCGCACCAGGTTGTAGAGGCTCCCGAGCACGATGATGGTGCCGGTCAGGAGCGGAAACGTGCCGGCATCGACGCCCGCGCTCGACCAGCCGATGCCGTTGTCGAGGCTCTGGACCACCACGGCGACCCCAAAGCCACCGGTGAGGACGGCAGTCGCGAGTTCAAGCGCGCGGCGTGAGATCATGGGCAGCTCCGGGGAAACAGTCCTCGTTCCGAGGCGGGCGTCTCGAAGGACGGCTCCAGGCGACATCGCATCCGCTGCCATCCTTCGAGACGCCCGCCTCCGGCGGGCTTCTCAGGATGAGGACCAGGGCTGCAGTCGGCTGCGCGATCGAAGCCCATTCGCCGCCTCACTTCACCAGCCAGCCCTGCTCGCCTGCGACCTGCTTGACGTGCTCGAGATCCTCTTTGATGAATTTGTCGAACTCGGCGCCGGTCAGGAAGGTGTCGACCTGGGACGTCTTCTCGATGTAGTCCTTCCACTCGGGCGTCGCCTGCACCTTCTTCATGAGGTCGACATAGAACGCGGCCTGGTCCGGCGTGACCTTGCCGGGCAGCCACACGGTGCGCGGCTGCTCATATTGCTTGATGTCGAGCCCCTGCTCGACGCAGGTCGGAACGTCGCCCCAGCCTTCGGTCGCGGTGACCTTGGCGCCCTGCGGCAGCCGCTTCGGGCTGAAAACGCAGAGTGGCCGCTGCGTGCCGCCACGCCATTGCCCAAGGCTTTCGCTGGGATTGTTGACGTGAGAGTCGAGGTGTCCGCCGGCGAGCTGCACGGCGGTCTCCGCGCCGCTCTTGAAGGGAATGTAGGTCAGCTTGACCTTGCCGGCCTTCTCGATCATGCGCGTCAGGACCTCGTCGGTGTCCTTTGACTGGGCACCGCCCATCTTGAACTCGCCCGTTGCGGCGGCCTTCAGATAGTCGCCCGCATTCTTGTAGGGCGCGTCCTGCTTGACCCAGAGCAGGAACTCATCCTGCGCCATCGCCGCTACGGGCGTGAGGTCGGTGTAGTTGAAGGCGACCTTGGAGACGAGCGGCTGCTGCCACGCGTTCGAGGTGCCGAAGATCACCTTGTAGGGATCGCCGGCGGAGGCCTTGCCGTAGACATAGCCTTCGGCGCCGCTGCCGCCGCCCTTGTTGACCACGACGATCGGCTGCTCAACCAGCTTGTGCTTGGTGATGATGTTCTGCACCGCGCGCGCGAGGTTGTCGGTCCCGCCGCCGGGCCCGGCGGTGGCGACGAATTCGATCGGCTTTTGCGGTTGCCAGGCGCTCAGCGCCGGCATCGTGCCGGCGAGCATCGTTGCGGCTGCGGAGAGCAGAAATATCGACGTCCGACCCATGATTTCCTCCAGCTGATTTTTGTCTTTTATCGTTGTCGTATCGACGTCCGGTCAGGCGACGCGTTCCTCGCGTCTTCCCGATGCCAGGACGATTGCGCCGTCTTTTTCCAGCGCTTCGATCTGCTTCTGGTCGAACCCATATTCGGCCAGGACCTCGCGCGTATGCTCACCATAGACCGGGGCGCCCGTAAGCACTTTGCCTGGGGTCTCCGAAAACTTGACGGGAAGACCGATCGTCTTGACCGGGCCGAGCGTGGAATGCTCGACCTCGACGACCATCTCGCGCGCCAGAGTCTGGGGATCGCTCAGCGCCTCCAGCATGTCGTGCACGGGTCCGCACGGCACGCCCTTCTCGTCCAGCGCCGCGAGCCAATGCGCTCGCGACCGGGTCCGGAAGCGCTCGCTCAGGAGCGCTTCCAGCTCTCTGAGATTGGCCATGCGGTCGGCGCCATTGACGAAACGCGGATCGGAGGCGAGCTCGCTCGCTCCGAGCGCTTCCAGCATCAACAGCCAATGCTTCTTGTTGGCGCCGCCGACCACGAGCCAGCCGTCCGAGGCTTCGAACGCCTGATACGGTGCATTGAGCGGATGGGCAGAGCCCATCGCGCGCGGCGCCGTGCCCGCGGCGAGCGCGATGGTCGACTGCCAATAGGTCTGCACCAGGGCGGCTTCATAGAGCGAGGTCTCGACCCACTGGCCCTCCCCGGTCTTGAGCCGGTGCGCATAGGCCGCGAGGATGCCCATGCTGGCAAGCAGGCCGGCGGTGATGTCCGACAGCGGCGGGCCGCATTTGACGGGCGGACCGTCGGGGCGTTCGCCGGTGAAACTCATGATGCCGCTCATGGCTTGGGCGACGAGATCGAAACCGCGGCGATGCTTGTAGGGACCGGTGCGGCCGAAGCCCGAGAGCGAGCAATAGATCAGCGCCGGGAATTGCTGGTGCAGCGCTTCGTAGCCGAAGCCGAGGCGCTCCATCGCGCCCGGCGCAAAATTCTCGACCAGCACGTCGGCGTCCGCAATCAGCCGCCGCAGCACCTCTTTGCCGCCCTCGGTCTTGAGGTCCAGCACGATGCCGCGCTTGTTGCGGTTCATCATCAGGAAGGAGGCCGCCTCATCGCCGATCTTCGGCGGCACCGAATGGCGGGTGTCGTCGCCGTTCGGCGATTTCTCGATCTTGATGACGTCCGCGCCCATGTCGGCGAGCATCAGGGTGCAGGTCGGCCCGGCCATCACATGGGTGAGGTCGACGACCCTGAGGCCGGCAAGAGGTCCCGAACGGCGGGAGGTGGATTGCGATCGATCGCTTTGCATCGGGGCGTCCTATTGACCGCGCCATTGCGGGGCGCGCTTGTTGAGGAAAGCATCGAGCCCTTCGCGAAAATCCTGGCTCGTGTAGCACATCAGGATGAGGTCCTCGTCTTCGTCTCCCGTCAGCCGCTGTTGCAGCCGGCCGACCGCCTGCTTGGTCGCATTCAGCGTCAGCGGCGCATGACTGGCGACGAGCCGGGCCACTTCGTCGGCGCGCCGCTCCAGCGCAGCCAGATCTTCGACGACCTCGCCGAGCAGCCCTATGCTCGCCGCCTCCGCGGCATCGATAAGACGCGCGGTGAAGATCAGGTCCTTGACGCGCGCGGCGCCGATGAGCGCGGTGAGACGGCCGACATTGGACATCGACAGGCAATTGCCGAGCGTCCGGGCGATGGGGAAACCGATCTGCGCACTGCGTGTGCCGATGCGCAGGTCGCAGGCCGCGGCGATGCCGGCGCCGCCGCCGGTGCAGAATCCGTTGATCGCCGCGATGGTCGGCACCCGGCACTGTTCGAGGGTGGTCAGCACCCGATCGATACGCTTCTCGTAGTCGATCGCATCCTGCGGCACCTTGAACTCGCGGAACTGGTTGATGTCGGTGCCCGCGGCGAACGCCTTGTCGCCGGCCCCGCGCAGCACCAGCACCTTAATCGCATGATCGCTGTTGGCCTGCTCGCAGATCGCGGCGAGCCGCTCGTACATGGCGAAAGTGAAGGCGTTGCGGGCCTGCGGGCGGTTGAAGGTGATCCGCCCGATGCCTTCGTTGCATTCAAAAACGAGGTCGTCTGCCCCTACCGCCCGGTCCATTTCCTCATATCCTCTTGTTTTTTGCATTTTTGAATGCAAAATTTGCGATTAGCAAGCTGAAACTTGGAAAGTTACGATCATCCAACCCACTTTTGCATTCAAATTGGAGTGCTTGTCCCCATGCTTCACGAGGACGTCGTCGGGCGTATCCGCGCCATCCTGCTCGATGGCGAAATTCCGCCGGGGGCGCGGATACCGGAGCGCGAGCTGTGTGAGCGGCTGGAGATATCGCGCACGCCGCTGCGCGAGGCACTCAAGGTGTTGGCCGCCGAGGGGCTGGTACAGCTGCTGCCGCATCGCGGCTCACGCGCGGCAAAGCTCACCGACAAGGACATGCGCGACCTGTTCGAAGTCTGCCAGGGACTGGAGGCCCTCGCCGGCGAGCTCGCCTGCGAGCGCATCACGGACGCCGAGATCGACCTGATCGCCGCCGCGCATGCGGCCATGGTGCAGCATTATCGCGACGACGATCTGATCCAGTATTACCGCGGCAACCGCGCCATTCACGAAGCCATCGTCAGCGCAGCCGGGAACCCCGTGCTCGCGGGGCTATATACGTCCGTGACTGCCCGCATCCGTCGGGCGCGCTACGTCACGCCGATGACGGCGCAGCGCTGGGCGCTCGCCGTGAAGGAGCATGACGCCATCCTGAACGCGCTCCAGCGTCGCGACGGCGCCGGCCTCTCGCATATTCTGCGCGCGCATCTCCGTCACAAGCGCGAAGAGGTGTTGCAGGCGGGCTTTGCCGAGACGGAAGGAAGCGATCTCACGTTGAAAATTGCGTAAGGCGCAATTCGCCTCGTTCGTGCGGTCGGTGCGCCTCCACACGCGGCCGTCCCGCTGCCGCAGCCCGTTCTAGGCCTGCGTGAATCTGCGCACTAATTCCACTTGCTAGCTTGTCGCGGCCGGAGCAGCATACTTTTCTGCCGGGCCGCGGCCGCGTGGCCGATCAGGCCGGCCCCAACGCGCGAACAATCGCGCAAAACAAAAGACAAAACCGGAGGAAATGCATGACAATCGATGTCTCCCGTCGATCCCTACTCGCACTTGGAGCCAGCCTTGGAGCTGGCCTCGGTGCCAGCGCCGTGCTCGGCACCAGCGCATTGGCGCGGGCTCCGAAGCTCGGTACCCAGACGCCATACTGGCACCGCTTCGTACTCGGCGATGCCGAGGTCACTGTCGTCTCCGACGGGCCGCTGCCGCTTGGCGATCCCTCCGGAACCTTCACCGGTGTTCCCAAGGAAGAGGTGAAGAAGATGCTGGCGGAGAATTTCCTGTCGCCGGACAACGTCGTGCTCGAACAGAACTCGCCGATCGTGAACACCGGCGACAAGCTGATCCTGTTCGATACCGGCATGGGCTCATCGAAGATGTTCGGCGCCAGCACCGGCCGGCAACAGAAGAGCATGACGGAGGCTGGCATCAAGCCGGGGGACATCGATGCCGTAGTGTGCTCGCATGCCCATATCGACCATATCGGAGGCATCGTCGACGAAGGCGGCAAGCCTCTGTTTCCGAACGCGCAGATCTACATCTCCCAGACCGATTTCGACTTCTGGACCGACGAAGGCAAGCTGGGAAGCGCGGCCAAGGACTTCGTCGTTCACGCCCGCAAGAACCTGCTGCCGGTCCGCGACCGGATCGTGTTCTTCAAGGACGGCCAGGAATTCCTGCCCGGCGTGCAGGCGATCTCCGCGCCCGGCCATACCGTCGGCCACACCATCTTCATGGTCTCCTCGGCCGGCAAATCGTTCGCCTTCCTCGGCGACCTCTCGCACCATTCCGTGCTGCTGCTGGAGCGGCCGCGGATGGAATTTTCCTACGACACCGACCCCAAGCAGGCGGCCGAGTCGCGCGTCAAACTTCTGACGATGCTCGCGGCCAACAAGACGCCGGTGATGTCCTATCACTTCGCCTGGCCGGGCTACGGCCACGTCGCCAAGGCCGGTGAAGGCTTCCACTATTATCCCGAACCGATGCAGATGACGTTGTAGCCCTTCGCAAATTGGTCCGGGCGGCGCGCGTGCCGCCCGGACCATTGCGGTCCGCGCACATCCTATCGAGAGTCCGGTTTAGCAGCCAAGCTTGTCGGCGATCCCGCCAAAATCCCTGGCGACGATGTCCCAATTGCCGGTCGCCTCGAAATCGACTTTCTGCAACGGACCGTACTCCGTCGGCCGCGCCACGAAGGCGGTCTTCAGCCCGTTCTTCTGGGCGGCCGCGAGATCGCCGTTGTGGGCGGCGACCATCATCACCTCATCAGGCTTGAGGCAGAGCAGCTTTGCCGCGCCGAGATAGGTCTCGGGATCGGGCTTGTAGTGCTCGAACAGTTCGGCCGACATGATGAGGTCCCACGGCAGGCCCGCGAACTTCGCCATGTTGGTGAGCAATGCGACGTTGCCGTTCGAGAGCGGCGCGATCACAAATTTCGTCTTCAGCCGCGTCAAGCCCGCGACGCTGTCCGGCCAGGGATTGAGGCGGTGCCAGCCCTTGGTGAGATAATCGAGATCGGCCTCGGTGAGGCCCTTGATCGCGAACTGCGCGACCAGCTTTTCCAGCGAGCGGCGATGCAGATCATCCAGCATGACATAGCCGCGCTCTGGATGTTTGCGCACGTCGTCCATCGAGGCCATGTACATGCCGCGCCAGCCGTCGACCAGAGCGGTCCAGTCGGCGCTGATGCCGCGTCCCTTGGCCCACCACATGAAGTCGGTGATGAGGCTGGTGCGCCAGTCCACGACGGTGCCGAACACGTCGAAGACAAGGGCTCTGACGGCGGAGAGATCGGACATGGCGCTTCCCTGAATGTTGCTTGTTCTTGGTCGTTCCGGGTTGCGCCGCGAAGCGCAGGCCCGGAACGAGGGTCGCGTATCTTAACTTAGTCCAGATGGAACTTCGCAAGCTCGCGGTGCTCGGCCTTGATGTAGCGCACGGTGCCGGTGACGGAGCGCATCACGACCGTCTCGGTCTCGATCACGCCGTCCTTGCGGAACTTGACGCCCGACAGCAGCGAGCCGGTGGTGACGCCGGTGGCGGCGAACAGGCAGTCGCCGCGCGCCATATCCTCGATGCCGTAGATCATCTTGGGATCGCTGACGCCCATCTTGGCGGCGCGCTCGATCTTCTCGCCGGAATCGAGGATCAGGCGGCACTGCATCTGGCCGCCGATGCAGCGCAGCGCCACGGCCGCGAGAACGCCTTCCGGCGCGCCGCCGGTGCCGAGATACATGTCGACGCCGGTGTTGTCGGGATCGGCGCAGTGGATCACGCCGGCGACGTCGCCGTCGGTGATCAGGCGCACGGCAGCGCCGGTCGAGCGCACGCTCTCGATGATGCTGGCGTGGCGCGGACGGTCCAGCACGAGAACGGTGATGCCGTCAGGCTGGACGCCCTTGGCTTTCGCAAGCCGTCGTACGTTTTCGGCAGGCGTGGCGTCGAGCTCGACGACGCCCTTGGCGTAGCCGGGGCCGATCGCGAGCTTCTGCATGTAGACGTCGGGAGCGTGCAGCAGCGTGCCGCCGTCGGCCATCGCCATGGTGGCAATCGAACCCGGCATGTTCTTGGCGCAGAGCGTGGTGCCTTCGAGCGGATCGACCGCGATGTCGACCTGCGGGCCGGCGTTCATGCCGACCTTCTCGCCGATGAAGAGCATCGGCGCCTCGTCGCGCTCGCCCTCGCCGATCACGATCGTGCCTTCGATCGGGAGCTTGTTGAGCTCGCGGCGCATCGCATCCACCGCGGCCTGGTCGGCCGCCTTCTCGTTCCCGTGTCCGCGCAGCCGCGCCGACGACACCGCCGCCCGTTCCGTCACGCGCACGATCTCCAGCGTGAGGATGCGCTCGAGCAACGCTTGCGGGGGGACTGAAATATGGGTCGACATCGGCTCACTCCTTCGAAACGTTTGGGACGGACATCTCCGTCCGCATCAACTCGCAACACCCACGGTTCGTTCGAACCGCTCGTCTGTTCACGCTCTAGTTCTTCTCGATCCGGATCACCTGCGGCCGTCCACTGATCACCTTGTCCTTCTGCACGGCGGCGAGCGCGCGGCGCACGGCGTCTTCGTGAGTGGCGTAAGTGATCAGGATGACCGGCACGGGGACCGCCTTGCCGTTTTCGGGCGCAACGCCGCCATTGGGATGACGCTGCACGATCGACTCGATCGAAATCTTCTGCTCGGCAAGCCGCGTCGCGATCGCAGCCGCAGTGCCGGGGAAATCGCGCGCCAGGAGGCGGATGTAATAGCCGCCCTCGTGCCGCTCCATCGGCGCCTTCTTAGTGTCGCGCAACTGAGAAATGGGCCGGCCGAACGGATTGGCGCGGATCCCGCGCGCGACGTCGGCGATGTCGGCAACGACGGCAGATGCGGTCGCAGCACCACCGGCGCCGGGGCCGACCAGCGTGATCGGCGGAATGCCCTCGCCGTCGATCGTGACCGCATTGGTGACGCCCATCACCTGCGCGATCGAGGAGGATTTCGGCACCATGGTCGGGTGCACGCGCTGCTCGATGCCCTTGGCGGTGCGCACCGCAACGCCGAGCAGCTTGAGGCGGTAACCGAGATCGGCGGCCGCACGCAGATCTTCCGGCGCGATGGAGGAGATGCCTTCGACATACACCGCGCTTTGAGCAACTTTGGTGCCGAAGGCGAGGCTGGCAAGAATGGCGAGCTTCTGCGCGGTGTCGTGGCCGTCGACGTCAAAGGACGGGTTGGCCTCGGCATAACCGAGCCGCTGCGCATCCGCGAGGCATTCGGCGAAAGACAGGCCCTCCTGCTCCATCCGTGTCAGGATGTAATTGCAGGTGCCGTTGAGGATGCCGTAGACGCGGTTGATGCCGGTTCCGGCAAGACCCTCGCGTAACGTTTTGATAACGGGGATCGCGGCGCCGACCGCTGCCTCGTAATTCAGCGCGCCGCCGTGCTTTTCAGCGGCTTTCGCCAGTTTCAAACCGTGCTTCGCGAGCAGCGCCTTGTTGGCCGTGACCACTGACTTGCCGGCGCTGAGCGCGGCTTCGACCGCCGACAGCGCGGGATCGCCGGCGCCGCCCATCAGCTCGACGAAGCAATCGATGCCGGGATGGGTGGCCAGAGCCATGGGATCCCTGACCCATTCGACGCCGCGCAGGTCGATGCCGCGCTTCTTCGCCTTCGAGCGCGCGGTGACGGCAACCACGCGGATGCCGCGGCCGCTGCGGCCGGCGAGCACGCGGGCCTGCGCTTCAATCAAACGGACAACTTCGGCGCCCACGGTGCCGAGCCCCGCTATGCCCACTTTCAGGGGTGCAACCATGATGACTTAGAAAACCTGCCGAAGAGAACTTAACGCCGATTGGCGAGCGGAACGACGTTGTGCAACGTTTCGATGCCGCTTTCAAGGAAGCGTCGTACGCCGCGCGCGGCCTGCCTGATCCGTTGCTCGTTTTCCACCATGGCGATGCGGACATATCCTTCACCATGCTCGCCGAAGCCGACGCCGGGCGAGACCGCGACACCGGATTTCTCCACCATCAGGGTCGCGAATTGCATGCTGCCGACGCTGCGGAAGGCTTCCGGCAGGGGCACCCAGGCGAACATCGAGGCCTCCGGCGGCGGGATCTCCCAGCCGGCGCGGCCGAATGATTCCACCAGCGCATCGCGGCGCTTGCGGTAGGTGTCGCGCATCTCCTTGATGCAATCGTCCGGGCCGTTCAGTGCAGCGGTCGCCGCGACCTGCACCGGCGTGAAGGCGCCGTAATCGAGGTAGGATTTGACGCGGGCAAGAGCTGCGATCACGCGCTCATTGCCGACCGCAAAGCCCATGCGCCAGCCGGCCATCGAATAGGTCTTCGACATCGAGGTGAACTCGACGGCCACGTCCATCGCGCCGGGCACCTGGAGCACCGAGGGCGGCGGATTGTTCTCGTCGAAATAGACCTCGGCATAAGCGAGGTCTGACAGGATCAGGATCTCGTGTTTCTTCGCGAACGCAACGAGGTCCTTGTAGAAGTCGAGGCTCGCCACATAGGCGGTCGGGTTCGAGGGATAGCAGACGACGAGCGCGAGCGGCTTCGGGATCGAATGCACGATCGCACGCTCCGCGGCTTCGAAGAACTGCGGCGTCGGCTCGGAGGGCACCGAGCGGATCACGCCGCCCGCCATCAAAAAGCCGAAGGCGTGAATCGGGTAGCTCGGGTTCGGACAAAGGATGACGTCGCCGGGCGCGGTGATCGCCTGCGCCACGTTGGCAAAGCCTTCCTTCGAGCCCAGCGTTGCCACGACCTGGGTGTCCGGATTGAGCTTCACGCCGAAGCGGCGGGCGTAGTAGCCGGCCTGGGCCTTGCGCAGGCCGTTGATCCCTCGGGAGGCGGAGTAACGGTCGGTGCGCGGCTTGCCCAGCGTCTCTTTCAGCTTCTCCAGCACATGCGCAGGCGCCGGCAGGTCCGGGTTGCCCATGCCGAGGTCGATGATATCGGCGCCGGCATTCCGCGCGGCCGCCTTGGCCCGATTGACCTGCTCGAACACGTAGGGCGGAAGGCGGCGGATGCGGTAAAATTCTTCCATGGCTCTCTGGGCTCCGGGGCAACCGGTCAGGACAGAATCGACAGGCCGGGACGGCAATTCGGAAAGGCGTCCATTTCCGTCGTGAAAATTACTCAAAATCAAATGCTTAGAGCAATCATCGACGACGAAGACTGAAGTCGTTCGCCCTGACTCTCGGCTGAACCGAGGTCTTTTAGCACGGCAAGGCGGGGGCGCCAGCGATTACCTTGGAGCGGCTCATTTCGCATCCTTGCCGGCGACCGCCTGGCGGTCGCGCGCGGCGGCGAGCTCAGCCTCGATCTTGGCGCGCTGCTCCGGCGGGATGACCGCCTGATCGCGATCCGGCGGAAGGTCGTGCACCGGAAGATAGGTGCCAGGCTCCCTGGGATGCGCCTGCGCATCCATGGGCGTCATATCCGCGAGCTGACTCGAGCAGCCGCCGACGGCGAGCGCCGCGATCAGCAGCGCGCCGCGGATCGGCAGCGTCTTTTGCAGGTCCCATAACGCCAACACCTGGGAAATCCCCTACTCGTCCCAAAGCACGGCCCCGGGCAATCTTACCCAAGACCGCGCCCAAGCTCAAACCATTGTGCCCAAATGGTGCGAGCGAGAAAACAGCCATTGCCCACCAAACCGAGCCGTGCGGCCCGATTGTGACGGAACCGAGAAGATTTGTCGCAGTGCAACACATCTTCGAGAGGGTTTAACGTCAAACATGCGAGCTTCGCGGTGACGAATACGGAATGAATCGTTACTGTTCTGCGCATGAGTATGGCCACGACCGATACGCCCAAACCCGAGCCGAAGTTCGATGCGGAAGCCTTCGCGATGAATGTCGCGCGGGCGATGGAGAACGGCGGCAAGGCGCTCGCCGCCTATCTGAAGCCGCGCGAAAGCGGCGAGGTGCAGGATCGCCCGCCGACCGAGCTCACCGAGGTCGTCAAGACCTTCACATCGGTTGCCGAGTACTGGCTGTCGGATACGTCCCGCTCCTCCGATCTGCAGACCAAGCTCGCCAAGGACTATCTCGACCTCTGGGGATCGGCGGCGCGCCGCATGGCCGGCCAGGACGCTGCTCCCGCGATCGCGCCCTCGCCGCGCGACAAGCGCTTTGCCGATCCGGAATGGAAATCGAACCAGTTCTTTGATTTCGTCATGCAGCTTTATCTGCTCACGAGCAAATGGGCGCAGGAGCTGGTGCGCGACGCCGACGGGCTCGATCCGCAGACCCGCCGCAAGGCGGAGTTCTACATGCAGCAGCTCACCAACGCGCTGTCGCCCTCCAACTTCGTGCTGACCAATCCGGAGGTGCTGCGCGAGACGATGGCGAGCAGCGGCGAGAATCTGGCGCGCGGCCTGAAGATGCTGGCCGAGGACATCGCCGCCGGCAACGGCATGCTGAAGATCCGCCAGTCCGATCCGGACAATCTCGTCGTCGGCGTCAACATGGCGACGACGCCGGGCAAGGTGATCTACCAGAATGAGTTGATGCAGTTGATCCAGTATTCGCCGACCACGGAGACGGTGCTGCGCACCCCGCTCCTGATCGTGCCGCCCTGGATCAACAAGTTCTACATCCTCGATCTCAAGCCCGAGAAATCCTACATCAAATGGTGCGTCGACCAGGGCATCACCGTGTTCGTGATCTCATGGGTCAATCCCGACAAGCGGCTCGGCAACAAGAGCTGGGAAGACTACATGAAGGAAGGCCCGCTCACGGCGATGGACGTGATCGAGAAGGTCACCGGCGAGATGAAGGTGCACACCGCCGGCTATTGCGTCGGCGGCACCATGCTCGCGACCACGCTGGCCTGGCTCGCCGAGAAGCGCCGCCAGCGGGTGTCGTCGGCGACGTTCTTCGCGGCCCAGGTCGACTTCAGCCATGCCGGCGATCTCCTGGTGTTCGTCGACGAGGAGCAGATCGCATCGCTCGAGCAGGACATGAAGGCCGCCGGCGTGCTCGAAGGCTCGAAGATGGCGATGGCCTTCAACATGCTGCGCTCCAACGACCTGATCTGGTCCTATGTCGTCAGCAACTATCTGAAGGGCAAACAGCCGAGCGCATTCGACCTGTTGCACTGGAATTCCGACGCGACGCGCATGACCGCGTCGAATCACTCCTATTATCTGCGCAATTGCTATCTGGAGAACCGGCTCTCCACCGGCACGATGGTGCTCGACAACACGCTGCTCGATCTCTCCAAGGTCAAGGTGCCCGTCTACAACCTCGCCACCCGCGAGGATCACATCGCGCCCGCTGAATCGGTGCTGTACGGCTCGCAGTTCTTCGGCGGTCCCGTGAAGTACGTGCTGTCGGGCTCGGGCCACATCGCCGGTGTGGTCAATCCGCCCGCCTCGAACAAGTACCAGTACTGGACCAACGACAACATCAAGGACGTCACCGTCGCCGAGTGGATGAAGGGCGCGGTCGAGCACAAGGGCTCGTGGTGGCCGGACTGGCGCCAATGGCTCGGCGAACTCGATCCGGAAGAAGTCCCGGCGCGCCGCGTCGGCAGCGACGCCCTGCCGCCGATCGAGGACGCGCCCGGCAGCTATGTCAGGGTCCGCGCATAGCGGAATCTTCCACGCTTTTGTATAGACTCGCGCTCGACGCAGCGACGACAGAGGGAATCGAACCATGACGCGCGAATTGTTCTGGCTGACACTGACGGTGATCCTGACCGGGATCCTCTGGATTCCCTACACCATCAACCGGTGCCAGGTCCGCGGTCTCTCGGGCGCCATGGCCAACCCCTCGCGCGGCGACAAGCCGCAGTCGGAGTGGGCAAACCGCCTGATGTTCGCGCACGACAACGCGGTCGAGAACCTCGTGCTGTTCGCGCCGCTGGTGCTGATCCTCAACGCGATCGACTATTCCTCGAAATGGACCGTGCTCGCTTGCGCCGTCTATTTCTGGTCGCGCGTCGCGCATCTGATCGTCTACGCGCTCGGGATTCCCGTGTTCCGCACGCTGGCCTTCACCGTCGGCTTCCTCGCCCAGGCGGTGCTGGCGCTGGCGATCTTCAAGGTGCTCTAGAAACCACGCCTCTTGTTCAGGCCTTGCGCACGACGAGATTCAGCATGTTAGCGGGCGTCTCGTCGAAGCTCTTGATCACGCTGGTTTCGGATGACAGCGTGATCCACGGACCCGAACTGGCGTAGGTCGCACCCAGCCACTCGGGCGAGACATAGCTGTAATAGCGCCCGAGGCTGTCGCGGCCGTCGCTCTCGCCCATCTTGTAGCTGGCATAGAAGACGCCCGACGATTTCAGGGCGCGATGAATCCTTGCGAGGATGCCGGCGAGTTCGTCGCGCGGCACGTGCAGCAGGCAAGCGCTGGCCCAGACGCCGTCATAGGCCTCGTTCGCCTCGAGCTCGTCGAACCGCATCACCTCGACGGGATGGCCGAGTCGCTGCGACGCGATCTCCGCCATTTCGGGCGAGCCGTCAGTCGCGCGCACCGAAAACCCTTCGGCCAGCATCACGGCCGAATGATTGCCGGCGCCGCAGCCGAGCTCGAGGATAGAACCGCCCGATGGCAGCAAGGCGAGAAAGCCGCGCAGCCGCGTCGAGGGTGCCTTCGCCCAGTCCGCGTAGGACCGGGCGTTGCTCCGATAGAATTGCAGGGTCGCATCGTCCACTACAGGACCTCGTGTCATGGAAACAGCGCGATCTGCTCCAGCCCCGCCGTCTCCGGCAGCCCGAACATCAGGTTCATGTTCTGGATCGCCTGCCCGGCCGAACCCTTCACCAGATTGTCGAGCGTGGAAATCACGATCGCCCGGTTCTTGATCCGGTCGGCGACGACACCGATCTGTACATAGTTGGAGCCGCGCACATTCTGGGTCTGCGGCAGCACGCCCTTCCTGGCGACGTGCACGAAGGGCTCGTTGGCATAAGCCTGTTCCAGAGCGGCGCGCAGATCGTCCGGCGTCGCGCCGTTCAGCTTGACGTAGGACGTGCACAGTTCGCCGCGCGCCATCGGAATGAGATGCGGCGTGAAGTTGATCGTCACCGCAGAGCCGGCGGCGACGCCGATCTCCTGCTCGATCTCGGGCGCGTGCCGGTGGGTGCCGACCGAATAGGGCGACAGCCCCTCGCCCGCCTCGCTGAACAGCGTGTTCTGCTTCAGGCCGCGGCCGGCGCCGGTGAGGCCCGATTTCGCATCGATGATGATGTCGTCGACGTCGATCAGTTTTGCTTTCGCAAGCGGCACCAGCGCGAGCAGCGCCGCCGTGGGATAGCAGCCGGGACAGGCCACCAACCGCGCCGAAATGATCTTCTCGCGATAGAATTCGGTCAGGCCATAGACAGCTTCACCCTGCAGTTCGAGCGCCCGGTGCTCATGGCCGTACCATTGCGCATAGGTGTTCTTGTCCCGCAGCCTGAAATCGGCGGACATGTCCAGGACCTTGATTTTGGGATTGGCCTTGAGGACCGCGGCGATGATTTCCTGCGTGGTGCCGTGCGGCAGCCCGCAGAACACCGCATCGAGCCTGCTCCAATCGACCTTTTCCCATTCCACGAGCTTCGGCAGGTCCAGCATGAAAAAATGCGGAAACACGTCGCCCATCGACTTGCCGGCGTGGGTGTTGGCGGTGAGCGCGATGATCTCGGCATTCGGATGCCGCGCCAGCAGGCGCACCGCATCGGCGCCAGTGTAACCGGAGGCGCCGAGAATGCCGATCTTCTTCAAACTCATCAGGCGTACCCTTCAGGTGTCATTCGATCGTCTTGCCGGGGTCGAAAGCTGCAGCGTCGCTCGGTCCACCAGATGGCCCTCGCGAGCAACGTCTGATCAGTTGCTTGTCGGCAATCCCAGCATCAGCCGCATGTTCTGCACGGCCGCGCCGGACGCGCCCTTGCCGAGATTGTCGAGCCGGGCGACCAGCACGGCCTGCTGATATTTGTCATTGGCGAAGACGTAGAGCTCGAGCTGATTGGTCTCGTTCAGCGCCTCCGGCTCGATCCGGCCGCCTTTGCTCGCCTCGTTCTGGAGCGGCATCGCCGAGACGTATGTCGAGCCGGTGTAGCGCTTTGCCAGCGCAGCTTGCAGGTCTGCACCTGTGGGCTTGCCCGGCAGTGTGTCGAGCTGGAGCGGGATCGAGACCAGCATGCCCTGCCGGTAGTTGCCGACCGAGGGAATGAAGATCGGCCGCCGCGTCAGGTTCGAATAAAGCTGCATCTCCGGCAGATGCTTGTGCTCGAAGCCGAGGCCGTAGAGTTCGAAGGACGGCGCGCTGCCGTCCTCGAAGCTCGCGATCATTGACTTGCCGCCGCCGGAATAGCCGCTCACCGCGTTGACCGTGACGGGATAATCCTGCGGCAACAGGCCAGCATCGACGATTGGCCGCAGCAGCGCGATCGCGCCGGTCGGATAGCAGCCGGGATTGGAGACCTTCTTCGCCGCCTTGATCTTGCCGGCCTGGTCCGGCGTCAGTTCGGGAAAGCCGTAGGCCCAATCGGGCGCGACCCGGTAGGCGGTCGAAGCGTCGAGCACCTTCGGGCCCGAGGCGCCCATGCTGTCCACCAGCGCGACTGTTTCCTTGGCGGCATCGTCGGGCAGACAGAGGATGACGAGGTCCACCTCCTCCATCAGCGCCTTCTTGGCAGCGGGGTCCTTCCGCTTGTCGTCAGGGATCGTCTTCACGACGACGTCGTTCTGGTGCTTCAGCCGCTCGTTGATGCCGAGACCGGTGGTGCCGGAGCCGCCGTCGACGAAGACGGTTGCGGGTTTGGTGGCAGCGCCCTTCGGGGCCTGTTTGATGTCAGCGAGGCTCATGGCGCGCTCCCTTCGAGCATGTTGGTTTCGTTCGCGAAGGCCTCCGGCCTCACGTCCTGCATCAATTGTGCGATGTGCCTGGCGTCAGCAGCGGGCTGCGCGCCGAGCGCATTGGCTATCGCCGCATAGTCGGCGTCGGATTTGTGCTGGTTGAGCTTGAAGCTGCCTTCGACCTCCTCAACCGTCATCACCAGGCCCACGATCGCCTTCTTCATCGCCTCGAGCCGTCCGGCGGTCATCTTGTCAGACGTCCACGGCTTCTTCGGCAACAGCCAGTTCTCGAACTTGTCGCTGAGGGTGTCGATCTGCACCGCCAGCTCATCATCCGACAACATCCGCACCGGTCCGCTCAGATGCACCGACTGGTAGAGCCAGGTCGGCACCTGGTCCGGCGAGACGTACCAGTCCGGCGATACATAGGCGTCGGGGCCGTTGACCGCGAGCAGCCAGGACGCATCGCCGCCCGCAAGCTTTAGCAGCGGATTGTGACGGGCGACATGAAAGGCGGCCTGCGGCGTGCCGTCGGCCGCATAGGTCAGATAGAACGGCAGCGGCGAGGCCACCGGCTTCCGGCCGTCGAAGGCACACATGGTGCCGAAGCCGCGCTCGTCGGCGAATTTCAGGCTCGCGGCGCGGTCCGGCTTGAAAAAGGGTGGCGTGTACATCGTGGTCTCCTGCTGAGCCTCTTTGGGGGCCGCCGGATCAGATCGCGCTGACAGGAGAGAGAATGCCGCGGATCGGATCCAGCGGCAAAGACGATGATCTCAAACGCGATCGACCGCCCAAACCGCAAGACTGCGGCGGCGGCGACGGGCGAACAGGATGGTCGCGGCGTTGATCATGGCGCGCGGCTATAAGGCCAGATCAGGCTTTCGTCAAGGTTCGGCGTCAGACCACCCGCCAGATCCATTCCATGATCTTCGCGAGTACGTCGCCGAACAGCAGGAGCACGGCCGACCAGATCAGGGCCGAGACGAAATTGGCGGCCTGGAAGCTCCAATAAGGCATCTCGAAGATGCCGGCCGCCAGCGGCACCGAGGCGCGCAAGGGGCCGAAGAAGCGGCCGATGAAGATGCTGGGGATGCCCCAGCTGCGCACGAAGGCTTCGCCTCTGGGCAGGAGTTCCGGATAGCGCGAGAGCGGCCACATCTGGGCGACCTTCTCCTTGTAGCGATAGCCGAACCAGTACGAGACCCAGTCGCCCAGCGCCGCCCCGAGGCCGCCGGCGATCCAGACCGGATAGAAGCTGATGCCACTCACCCCGATCAGCGCACCGATCGCGACCAGCGCGCCCCAGGCCGGGATCAGCAGCGAAATGAAGGCGAGCGACTCTCCGAACGCGAGCAGGAACACGATCGGAGCCGCCCAGGCCTGGTGAACGCGCACGAAATCGGCCAGGGCGTGCGCAAACTGCTCCATCTAAAAAAGCCTTCCCGCCCCGTCTCAAGGTGCTGCTCGATGAAAAGGACTGGTAAGCCAAGGGCTTGTGTGACATCAAGTCACAAAGCTCGGCTCAACCCGGACCAGCCGGTCAATTTGCCGGCAAATGCAGGGCCTGCGGCGTAAAATCGCCGGGATTGAATCCCAACCACTCCGCCCGGTCCGCCCCGCGGTAACCTTTCCAAGTCAGAAGTGGCATAGTCGGCCCGACCGATTCGCCGCTGATGCGGCCCCTCAAAGCGTATCAAGATATATGTCCAAGCAATTGAAGCCCAAAGCAAAAGACGATTTTTTCGGCGGCGATGAGCCGAAGGCGCGCAGTGCGCCCAAGGCGGCGCCGCGCGGAACCGGCGGCGAAGCCGACTACACCGCGGCCGACATCGAGGTGCTCGAAGGTCTGGAACCGGTGCGGCGGCGGCCCGGCATGTATATCGGCGGCACCGACGAGAAAGCGCTGCATCATCTGTTCGCCGAAGTCATCGACAACTCGATGGACGAGGCGCTGGCCGGACACGCGACCTTCATCGGCGTTGAGCTCTCCGCGGATGGCTTCCTCACCGTCACCGACAACGGCCGCGGCATCCCGATCGATCCGCATCCGAAGTTCCCGAAGAAGTCGGCGCTCGAAGTCATCATGTGCACGCTGCATTCGGGCGGCAAGTTCGACAGCAAGGTCTATGAAACCTCGGGCGGTCTGCACGGCGTCGGCATCTCCGTGGTCAACGCCCTCTCCTCGCTGCTCGAGGTGGAGGTCGCGCGCAGCCAGAAGCTCTATCGCATGACGTTCGAGCGCGGCCATCCCAAGGGCAAGCTCGAGGACCTCGGCAAGATCAACAACCGCCGCGGCACGCGCGTCCGGTTCAAGCCCGATACCGACATCTTCGGCGCCAAGGCTGCGTTCAAGCCGCAGCGCCTGTTCAAGATGACGCGCTCGAAGGCCTATCTGTTCGGCGGCGTCGAGATCCGCTGGAATTGCGCGCCCGAACTGCTCAAGGGCGTCGAGGACGTGCCGGCGGAAGCGACCTTCCACTTCCCCGGCGGTCTCAAGGACTATCTGGCGGCCGCGATCCACGCCGACACGCTGGTGCACCCGGACATCTTCTCCGGCAAGTCGGGCCGCAACGGCGCCCATGGCGCCTGCGAATGGGCAGTGGCCTGGACCGCGGATGCCGACGGCTTCCTGTCCTCCTACACCAACACCGTCCCGACGCCCGATGGCGGCACGCACGAATCCGGCCTGCGCAGCGCGCTGCTCCGCGGTCTGAAGGATCACGCCGAGCGCGTCGGCCAGGGCAAGCGCGCCTCGTCCATTACGTCGGAAGACGTGATGGTCGGAGCCGCCGTGATGCTCTCGGTGTTCGTGCGCGAGCCCGAATTCCAGGGCCAGACCAAGGATCGTCTCGCAACGGCCGAAGCGCAGCGCATCGTCGAACAGGCGATGAAGGATCCGTTCGACCATTGGCTGTCGGGCAATCCGAACATGGCCAACCGGCTGCTCGATTTCGTCGTCGACCGCGCCGAAGAACGGCTGCGGCGGCGGCAGGAGAAGGAGACCGCGCGGAAAACCGCCGGCAAGAAGTTACGCCTGCCCGGCAAGCTCGCCGACTGCACCGATGCCGGCACCGACGGCTCCGAGCTCTTCATCGTCGAGGGCGACTCGGCCGGCGGCAGCGCCAAGCAGGCACGTGATCGCAAGACCCAAGCGGTGTTGCCATTGCGCGGAAAAATCCTCAACGTCGCCTCCGCGGGCAAGGACAAGCTGACGGCAAATGCCCAGCTCTCCGACCTCGTGCAGGCGATCGGCTGCGGCCAGCTGCTGCAATACCGCGAAGAGGATCTGCGCTATCAGCGCATCATCATCATGACCGACGCCGACGTCGACGGCGCCCACATCGCCTCGCTGCTGATCACCTTCTTCTACCGGCAGATGCCGAAGCTGATCGACGAAGGACATCTCTTCCTCGCCGTGCCGCCGCTCTACAAGCTCACGCACGGCACCAAGTCGGTCTACGCGCGCGACGACAAGCACAAGGAAGAGCTGATCAAGAGCGCGTTCAACGCCAACGCCAAGGTCGAGGTGAACCGCTTCAAAGGCCTCGGCGAGATGATGCCGGCGCAGCTCAAGGAAACCACCATGGATCCAGCCAAGCGCACGCTGCTCAAGGTGGTGCTGCTCGCCGACGACCGCGATACCACTGCGGATTCGGTGGAGCGCCTGATGGGCACCAAGGCCGAGGCGCGATTCGCTTTCATCACGGACAAGGCAGAATTCGCCAGCGACGAACTACTGGACGTTTGAGTCGGCGGCGCAATAGCACTTCGTGGAGAGCCCCGGCGAAAAGCCGGGGCTTTTTGCGTTCAAGGAGCGCGACGGCGTCACCGAGGTCTGCATGGGCTTGAACGAATCGCGCCACCGTCGCTGCGACTCGGCCAGCGACTCAGGCGCTCAAGGCGAGGCACGGCTGCCTCCATTTCGGACAAAGCCGGATTTCCTAACGAAACCCTACCAGAATAAGAGATTCGAGAAACCAGACAAACTATTGAATATACAAGGTTATTTCAGATTTTGACAACTGTAGCTAAAATACCCACGCACCGGCGTTTTCCGGCGACTGTGCTTGCCCTGCAACAGCATTCCCGCAGGAAACGTCTATAGTCCGGGCATCAGATGAAACGAACTTCAGTGCGCTCGCGCTGCTAGACAGACCAAGGTTGGGGATTTTGACATGAAAAAGACTTTGCTCGCTCTGACCGCGGTTGCCGCGATGACGGGTTCCGCCTCGGCTGCCGATCTCGGTGCCCGTCCCTACGTGAAGGCCCCCATGCCGGCGCCCGTCGCCAACTGGACCGGCTTCTACGTGTTCGGCGGCGGCGGCGGTGGCCTCTCCAATGCCGACCAGCACGTCCAGACCACCGTTGGTGCCATTCCGCTGACGATCGACCAGCGCCAGGGCGGCTCCGGCTGGTTCGGCACGGTCGGCGCCGGTTACGACTGGCAGTTCAGCGGCACCTGGGTTGCCGGTGTGTTCGCCGACGGCCAGTTCGGCAGCATCCGCGCCACGATCCAGGATCCGATCTTCGGCCTCACCGGCAACCAGAAGCTGGAAACCTCCTGGGCCGCGGGCGTGCGCCTCGGCTGGCTGGTCGCTCCGAACGTTCTCTCCTACGTCAACGGCGGCTACTCCGGCGCTCACTTCGGCCAGACCAACTTCACCAATCTGGCCGGCACCCCGGCTGGCATCCACCTAAACAGCTACAACCGCAACGGCTGGTTCGTCGGCGGCGGTGTCGAGAACAGCCTGAACATCTTCGGCGTCTCTTCGCCCGGCTGGTTCATGAAGACCGAGTATCGTTCGGCCTTCTACAACGCCAAGACCTCGGACGAGCTGTTCGACGGCACCAACGCGCTGACCGGCAACTCCATCCGCGCCAACAGCTGGAACCAGACGATCTCGACCTCGCTGGTCTACCGCTTCAACTGGACCGGTCCGGTCGTCGCCAAGTACTGAGCGACCAAGGACTGATCCGAACGCAAGTTCAGACGTCAAAGCCCCGGCATCGCCGGGGCTTTTTCGTTATGGTCTCGTCGGCGACCAATGCTCGGCTTCGGCGCCGTACGCAGCGCCGGGCCGGGCTTCGATCACTCACATGACGTCGGTGACCGCCCGCCTGCGGATTACGACAGGCGGTGGGTATCGCCGCGTTGGCTCTGCTGGCGGCGCCATTGTATCCGGACCAAAGCTACGGTTACTGTGTGCCCCAAGCTTTCGTGGCCACGGCAATCGTTCATGCTTGGAGTCGCGAGGGAAGCAGACCGACGGGGAGGAATGCATGCGCAGATTTCTGCTTGTAGCAGGCCTGTTTGCCCTCGCCATCGGGCTGCTCTGGATCGGACAGGGCACGGGTACGGTTCCCTGGCCGCGATCGAGCTTCATGGTCGACCAGCTGCAGTGGGCTGGCTATGGCGCCGCCATGGCCGGCTTCGGGCTGGTGCTGATCTGGCAGAGCAACCAATAAAAGAAACCAGGGAATACAAGCATGACATCCAGCCGGTTCGATCTCCGCGGCAAGGTCGCGATCGTCACGGGAGGTAACGGCGGCATCGGGCTTGGCATGGCGCGTGGCCTTGCCGATGCCGGCGCCGACATCGCCGTGGTCGGACGCAACGAAGCCAAGTCCAAGGCAGCCGTCGAAGATCTCAGGCAGCGCGGCGTCAAGGCGATCGCGGTTGCGACCGACGTCACCGACAAGGCAGCGATCGAGGCCATGATCGCGCGCGTGGTGAAGGATCTCGGCCGCATCGACATCCTCGTCAACAACGCCGGCATGAGCATCCGCAAACCGCCGCACGAGCTCGAGCTCGACGAGTGGAACAAGGTGATCGAAACCAACCTCACCAGCGCCTTCCTGTGCTCCAAGCTCGCCTATCCGGCCTTGAAGGCCTCAGGCAACGGCAAGGTGATCAACATCGGCTCGATGATGTCGATCTTCGGCGCGAGCTTCGCCACCGCCTATGCCGCGAGCAAGGGCGGCATCGTGCAGTACACGCGGGCCTGCGCCAATGCCTGGGCGCCCGACAACATCCAGGTCAATGCGATCCTGCCGGGCTGGATCGACACCGACCTCACCCGCGGTGCGCGGCAGCAGGTGTCGGGATTGCACGAGCGGGTGCTGGCGCGCACGCCTGCGGGGCGCTGGGGCGACATCGACGATTTCGCCGGCATCGCCGTGTTCCTGGCATCGCCCGCATCGACCTTCGTCACGGGCACCGCAATCCCCGTCGATGGCGGCTTCTCGGTCATGGCCTGAGGCCGGGCCGCACGCCATCCGACAACGCAAAAAAGAAGCCCCGGACAAGTCCGGGGCTTTGAATTTTAGCAGTGCTTTTTTTTGATCGTTGGTCGCGTTGCGGTCGACGTGCTCAGTAACGGATGGTCGGGGCGTCGAACTTGTAGCTCGCACGCACGACGGCCCATTGAACGTCGCGCGGCTTGGTGTCGAAGCTGTAGTTCCCCGAGGTCCCGCCAAGCTGATAGGTCTGGCTGCTGAAGGCGGCGTAGTTGTACTCGACGCCCACGATCCAGTTGCGGGTGATGCCGTACTCCCAGCCGGCGCCGACGGTCCAGCCGTTGTGCCATTTCGTCTGACCGCCCGAGCCCGTCGCCGGACCGACCGTGTCGACAACCGAGAGACGATTGTTCACGCCGGCATAGCCGCCCTTGACGTAGAAGAGGTTGTTCTGAACGGCAAAGCCGGCGCGGCCGACGATGGTCGCGAGCATGTTGGCGCGCCAGGAGAACACGTCGTCTCCGGCACCGAACGCGTTATTCGTGAAAGAGCCCTTGTTGTCGAGGCCGGAGATCGTGCCTTCCATGCCGAACACGTAGTTGTTGGCCTGCCAGTTGTAACCGATCTGGGCACCGCCCATGATGCCTGCGCTGCGCTGACGATAGCCCTGACCCGGGACGAGATCGCCGAACGGCGCGCCGATCCCGTTGTTGATGAACTGCTCGTTGGTCCATGCGCCGCCGATGTGGCCGCCGACATAGAAGCCGGTCCAGTTGAACAGCGGCTCCACATAGGCAGGCGCCTTCGTGTAGCGCGCGCCGAGATCGGCGGCGGAGGCCGCGCCGGTCGAAACCAGAGCGGTCGTGCAGGCGAAGGCGGCAATCAACTTGTTACGCATGGTACACCCCGTGTCCTTTGATGCACGCACGGTCACAGACGGGTGTTACTAAAATTCGAATCAACAGAGTTAACGCGGCGCGTGGGCACGCGCTGGTCCGCAAATCCGTCGCCGCTGTTGCACGCATGCAACGCCGCAGGCGCGATTTAACGCGACATTATCCCTACCGAATTGCTGCGCTACGATGACGGCGCAGCCTTCGAATGCACATGCTCGGGTCGCACGCCGAGCGCAAGCAGGCGCGCCGGAATGCCCTGCAGCCAAGGTAGCGCGGTGATCAGGCGCACGATCAGCGGCACTTGGAGCGGCCGATCGTTCCCCTGCAAGGCGCCGCTGATGATCTTGTTCTGCACGATCACCTGCATCCGCTGCGTCATCCTCACCGGGAACTCGCGGCGACGGCGTACGGCGTCGAGATCGTTCTCGGACGGGCAGCCATGCTGCAGCTTGTCCGCCAGGAGATTGGCGGTCGCGACCGCGTCCTGCACGGCGAGATTGACGCCGACGCCGCCAACCGGCGACATCGCATGCGCGGCATCGCCGATGCAGAGCAGGCCAGGCCGTGTCCAGCGCGCCATGCGGTTGATGGCGACGGTCAGCAGCTTGACGTCGTCGAAGCTCTTCACGTCGGCAATGCCGCCCTTCAGGATCGGCGCCATGCATACGACGTCGTCGAGCAGCGCCTGCAATCCCCTCGCCTTCACCGCCTCATACTGTCCCTTGGCGATGACATAGGCGCATTGCCAATAGTCGCCGCGATCGAACGTGATCATCATCTTGCCGGGCTCGACGCGCGCGAACACGTTTTCCGTTTCGTCGGGTTGGCGGCCGGCGCGGAACCACAGCACGTCCATCGGCGCGCCGATCTCCTCGCCGCTGAGGCCCGCACGCTCGCGCACCGTCGAATGGCGGCCGTCGCAGGCGATGGTGAGATCGGCTTCGATGTCGACGATGCCGTCAGGCGACTTCGCCCGTACGCCTGCGATCGTCTCACCGCGACGGATCAGATCGACCGCCTCGGTGCTCATCATCACCTCGAGCGAGGTAAAGCGCCGGCCGGCCTCGCGCAGGAAATTCAGGAAGTCCCATTGCGGCATGAAGGCGATGAAGGGGTATTTGGTGTGGAGCCGGCGGAGATCAGCGATGCGCACCGGCGTGCCGCCGAACAGGCCGTCCATCTTCTGCAGGCGCTGATGCGGCAGCTTCAGGAAGCCGTCGATCAGGCCAAGCTCGTCCATCACCTGAAGCGTCGATGGATGCACGGTGTCGCCGCGGAAATCGCGGAAGAAGTCGGCATGCTTCTCCAGCACCACAACCTCGATGCCGGCCCGCCCCAGGAGATAGCCGAGCATCATGCCGGCAGGCCCACCGCCGACGATGCAGCAGCGGACTTTTGTCGTTCGGTTCGGTTGTTGGCCAGAGGTCATTGCAGCCACGATCCGCGACGCGAGTATCGATCAAGACATGGCGGGCAGTGTAACGCCGATTCCGGCCGGGCCGAGCCTGAATCTCGATGCGCCGTGTCAACGCCCGCCGGCAACTGGCCGGCCCTTCCGGTCCCGGGAATAAAGCGGGCAATCCGGGTTGTTATGGGATGTCGACCCGAAAGAGCACGAGAGAGAGCGTTCAACGTGGCATGGTTGCTGACAAGCGTGGCAGCCTGGCTGGCCATCACATCGCGCTCGTCCATCTGCGCACGCGCCGAAGCCGCGATGCGCAAGAGAGCGAGCCGCGGTTTTAGAGACGGGCTCTAGCGTTGCCTGCTGCGAAAGCCGAGCATCTGCCGTGCGCATCAGGCCGGCGTCCGCCCGGAGAGGAGAAAGGCCCGCACGGCGCAGGCCTTTCATGGACGGAAGCCAAACTATTTCTGATCCTCATTGCTGGTCCCGGTCCCCGGGCTGCCGATCGGCAACCCGTTCGGTGCATGACCGACGCCGGCGTTCCGCTCAGCTTGCGCGGCTGTCGGCGACGTGCCGTTCGCAGTCGGCGGCTGAACGTTCGGATTGTTCTGGCTATTGTTGGTGTTGACGTTGGCCCCGGTGGTGGTGCCATGCGTCCCCATCCCTGACGGGGCCGACGGCCCCGAATTGGCGCTGCTGGATGACGTGCCTGTTCCCGCACCCGAGCTGGCCGCGGATCCCGCGCCGCCGGTCCCCGTACCGGCAGCAGCACCCGCGCCGGCGCCGCCACCCGCACCACCGCCGCCGCCTCCTCCGCCACCGCCTCCTTGAGCAAAAGCAGTCGTCGAAAGCGCCGCGCATGCGAAGGCTATGAGAATGGACTTGCGGATCATGGATCGTCTCCCTGGTTTGGTGGACAATCCAGCTGACCGAGGAGTTGTTCCTTTTCGCCTGCGGCGAACGGCGATCTGCTCGCCTCAGGGCTTTGACGACTTCCGTTCCCACGGACGTTTGCCGTCGGCGTCGCGATCCCACGGACGAGCGGCCGGAGCCACCTTTTCATCCTCGGCGGCCTTCGCGCGGTCCGCCTGGACGCGTTCCCTGTCGGTGACTGGCGGCGTGGGGGTTGAATTGGTTTGCGCCAGCGCCGGAAACGTCGTGAGGAGCGCGACGATAATGAATTTTGTCATCCCCGCCTCTAACACTTCCGGCGCTGGCTTGTCCGATTAAACTTCGTCAATCCCGTCGCGGCCTGTTCGATCAACACGTTCTCAATTGTTGCTGCGGTTCGCGGCCCGAAAGCTCTTGATCTCCGAGACGCTGCCGTCGCGATAGGTCAGTTCCACCGAGATGGACTGCGTGCTCGGCGCAAGCTTCATGTAGAGCGGCATGCCGGCGGTGATCGCACTGGGGTCGCGCATGTCGCAAGCGGGCATCTTCAGCACCTGGTTGGGCACGGCGCTGTCGATGCCGATGCGCACCTCGCGAATGGCGCAGCGGTACGACACGAGATGCGTGTAGTAGACCAGCAGCCCGTTGAACTCACGGAACGACAGCCAGCTCGTCGCGGTCATGTCGAGGATCTTGCGCTGGTCGCGGATCAATGCGGCCTCGGGATCGAACCGGATCGGGAACGGCCCCTGCATGTCGCCGGACTGATCGACATAGCGGACCTCGATGGTGCCGGCCGCGGCATCCGGCGGTAATTCGATCGACGGGTTCGGCATCCGCTTGCGCGTGCGCGGATCGAGCGTATCGATGAAGCCGGTCTCGCGGAAATCGCCCTTGCCTGCCATGCGCCAGGAAATGCCGAGCGTCGGGTCGGCAAAGGAGAACACGACGCTCCAGCCGCCATTGTGCCGCGAGAAGCTCGCGATCGGCGCGTTGATGGTTTCTTCCTTCGGCATTTGCGGCACCGACACCGGCGGCAGCGCCGCAAGCTTCTGCGGCGGCGGATCGGCCGGCCGCGCGACGGCATCCTTCGCGGTGCCGCTGAGGAAGACGTCGTCGACCATCTGGTCGAAATAGACCGGCACCTGCCGGTGCTTGACGGTGTCGGCCATCTCGCTGACGGCACGGCGGGTGCGCTGCGCCACCTGCACGAGGTTCTCGCCGGGCTGCAGCAGCTCCTTGGCGAAGGTGCGCGTGAACACCGAATTGGGATTGGCGTCGTCGTTGGAGAGGCGATCGAGCGCGGTCTGGCGGGGGCCGGCCGAAAACACCGAGAACACGCCTTCGGGCAGCTGCACCATCGGAGCAAGCCCGCCGCCACCGGCGACTGCGCGGGTGCCCTTGCGCTCGAACGGGTTGTTGCGGCAGGCGTCGAATACCAGGATCGACGTCCGGGCCTTCTTGTTCTGGAGACGCTCGACGATTCGGTCGGCCAGGATCGAGGCGTCGCGCACCAGCTCTTCCTGCCCTTCGGTCGCCGCCGGCACGTCGGTCGGCAGCAGGTAGTTCTGGCCCGCGATCTCGAAGCCGTGGCCGGCGTAGAAGAAGAACGCGGTGTCGCCGGGCTCGATCGCCTTGTCGAAGGCGAGCAGGGTCTCGGAGAATTGCTGCCGGCTCTGGTTCTCGGCGACCATCACCGAGAAGCCGAGCTGCTTCAGCGTATCGCCCATGGTGCGGGCGTCGTTGACCGCCTTGAGCAGCTTCGGGACGTTCCTGTAATCGTTGTTGCCGACGACGAGCGCGACCCGCTTCTCGGCATGGGCGGGGGCGACGAAGCCGCTCAGGCTCGCCGCCAGGCCAAAGGCCGCCAGAATTCCGAAAAGCCGACGCGTCATCGCAAGATTCCCGTTGCAGAACGGCGCCACGCCGCTTCTCTCGAACAGCAGTTCATTGGACCCCCTGCCGCTGTGTGATAGTCGGCCCAGACGTAACGAGGGTTCAAGCGCCCGGGCCCCGGTTCCACGATCTGCCTATGGCAGATTGCGCTGGAATCTGCTTTTTCTTTGGCATCGGGCAAACGCACTGGAAGCGAGGGGGCTGCCGTGTATCGCTGGTGTACCGACGAGGTCGAGCCGAAGGATCGCTTCGACTATTGGCGCGAGGTGCGGTCCAAGGGCTTGTTCGGCGTCACCGCCGAACTCGAGCGCGAACGGCGCGGGGATTTCTTCGGCGAATTCTCGCTGCGCCAACTCGGCGGCGCCGGCCTCGTCGAGCTGAAGGCCTCGCGATATACGGTCGAACGCAGCAACTCCGACATCGCCTACGCAACTGGCGACAGCATCTGCGTCTACCAGCAGCTCGGCAGCGGCGGCTGGTTCGGCGGCATGCGCGGAAACGACTTCGCGATCCCCCCGGGCAGTTTCGCCACCAGCCATACCGACCTGCCCTACCGCACTGTGCCGCTCGGCGCCGGTGGCTTCCACTTGCGGATCCTGAAGATCCCGGTCAGCAGCATTCCGGTGCAGGACAAACGCATGCGCGAGCTTGCGCCCCGGACATTCGGCGATCCCACCCTGGCGCCGCTGCTCGGCGCCTGCTTTGCCGATCTCGATGAGGCCGCACACGGGTGCGCCGTCGATGCGACCTCTCTCGTCCAGGCTTTGGCCCTTCTGGCGTTGATCGAGCGCGGCATCGTCAGGCCCGGCAGCCGGCGCGGACAGGCCGCGCTGCGGACCGCCCGCCTCTCGCAGGCCCGGCGCCTGATCGCGGGCCACCTGCAAGACCCGGATCTGGCGCCGACGATGGTGGCCGACCAGCTCGGCGTGTCGGTGCGCCACCTGCACATGCTGTTCGAGACCGCGGCGAAGAGCTTCTCGCAGACGGTGACCAACGAACGCCTGAAGCGGAGCCGCCGCCTGATGCGCGAGGCACCGGAGCGGCTGATCGCCGACATCGCGACCTCCTGCGGCTTCGAGAGCCTGGCGACCTATTACCGGGTCTTCAATGCCGCCTATGGCATGGCCCCCGGTGACTTCCGGGCGCAGGGCTCGGATGGGGGTTAGCCGCTGTTTTGGCGGCCCCGGCCTGGGCGCGCCGGCTGGGCGGAAAAACCCCAATCGCACCCGCTATTTGGCAAAAACCTCAGGTTTTTTAGGACCTTCCCGCGCCCGCTCCATTGACTTTGGCCGATTCCCGCCTATGTTCCGGGTCGACGCGGCTCGGTATCGAAGAGCGATTCCTGAGCTTGGCGCTTTGTTCGCGTGAGTCAGCACCCCCAGCTTCTTTGAGAGCGCGCCGTTTTGGGGTGGAACGCGACAGCCTTATTACCCTCGATTCCGAACGGCGGTTTCGACCAGAGGCTCAATGTCCTTTTCAGATCTCGGACTGTCCGAAAAAGTCCTCGCCGCAGTGGCGGCCACCGGTTACACCACCCCCACCCCCATTCAGGAACAGGCGATCCCACACGTCCTCGCACGCAAGGACGTGCTCGGCATCGCCCAGACCGGCACCGGCAAGACCGCGGCCTTCGTGCTGCCGATGCTCACCATCCTCGAAAAGGGTCGCGCCCGCGCACGCATGCCGCGCACGCTGATCCTCGAGCCGACCCGCGAGCTCGCGGCGCAGGTCAAGGAAAACTTCGACCGCTACGGCGCCGGCCAGAAACTCAACGTCGCCCTCCTGATCGGCGGCGTTTCCTTCGGCGACCAGGATGCCAAGCTGACGCGCGGCGTCGACGTGCTAATCGCCACCCCCGGCCGCCTACTCGACCATACTGAGCGCGGCGGTCTGCTCCTCACCGGCGTCGAGCTGCTCGTCATCGACGAAGCCGATCGCATGCTGGACATGGGTTTCATCCCCGACATCGAACGCGTCTGCAAGCTCGTCCCGTTCACGCGGCAGACCCTGTTCTTCACCGCGACCATGCCGCCGGAAATCCGGCGTATCACCGAGACCTTCCTGCACAACCCGCAGAAGGTCGAAGTGTCCAAGCCCGCGACGACCGCCGTGACCGTCACGCAGTGTCAGGTCCCGGCCGGGCGCGAAGCGCATGAGAAGCGCGAATTGCTGCGGCGCCTGCTGCGCGAAGCCAAGGACCTCCAGAACGCGATCATCTTCTGCAATCGCAAGCGCGAGGTCGCCATCGTTCACAAATCGCTGCAGAAGCACGGCTTCAGTGTCGGCGCGCTGCACGGCGACATGGACCAGTCGGCCCGCACGGCGGCGCTCGAACAGTTCCGCAAGGGCGAGCTGCCGCTGCTCGTCGCCTCCGACGTCGCCGCCCGCGGTCTCGACATTCCCGAGGTCAGCCACGTCTTCAATTTCGACGTCCCCCACCATCCCGACGACTACGTTCATCGCGTCGGCCGCACCGGCCGCGCCGGCCGCACCGGCACCGCGATCTCGCTCGTGACGCCGCTCGACCAGAAGTCGATCGTGGCGATCGAGAAGCTGATCGGGCAGAGCATTCCGCGCGCCGAAGGCGACTACGAAGTGAGTGCCGACACCGGCGAACACAGTGATCGCCCGCGCGAGTCGCGCGAGCGCTCACGTGGCGGACGCGGGAAGCCGCAGCGCGGCGGTCGCGACCGTGAGCGCAGCCACGAGCCGCGCGAGCCGCGTGGCGAAGCGAGGCACGCTTCCGAGACAAGGCCGTCGGCCGAAGCGCGGCCCGCCCCCGAGGCGAGGCCTGCACGCGAGCCGAGGCCTCCGCGGGAAGCGCGGCAATCGTCCGAGCCGCGTCATGGCGCGCGCCAGCCGGCCAATGCGGCGCATGTGCCTTCGATCGGCCGTCCCGAGCCGCGTCGCCAGCGCGAGGCGGACAGCGAGCCCGGCGATCACTCGCATCTTCCGGCGTTCCTGCTCCGGCCGGTGCGCTCCCCCGCCGGGGCCTGAAGCGCGACGTGCTCCAGGCTTTCGGTTGAGCAAAGCCTCCGCACAATTTTTTAGATGCATTCGTGAACGTATATTTACGGGGCGTTCACGATCGTCCGTTAGCCTACGAACATAATTTAAGCATTGCTGCGGTCGTCGGTGCACCGACCGCTGTGGGGTATGTTCCGTGGTGAAGGTTCTCGATGAACACGAACGCACGA
Organism: Bradyrhizobium sp. MOS003; assembly: GCF_003020125.1. GTDB lineage: Bacteria > Pseudomonadota > Alphaproteobacteria > Rhizobiales > Xanthobacteraceae > Bradyrhizobium. The sequence continues at coordinate 469,216 of NZ_PYFW01000004.1, forward strand.
TGGCGTTCGCCGAGATAGCGCTCGGGCAGATCCGATCGCTGCGGCAGACGGCAATTCCCCGCAATTATGAGATTTGGTACGTCTACGCCACCGGCTACAACGCGCCGCTCAACAAGATCATCAACGAGACGCTGGCGCGCAGCGGCAAGCTGACTGAAGCCGATCTCGAGCAGATCTACGAGACCTATCTCTCCCACATCAAGACCACCGACCGCATCGACAAGGTCGGCGCGCGCGTCATCGGCGAGATCGACGACGTGATGAAGGTCTTGAGCGACGCACTCGGCGTGACCGGCTCCTACGATGCCAGCCTGTCGGGCGCCACCGAGAAACTGGCGTCCGCCAAGAGCCGCGAGCAGATCAAGTCGATCGTCGAGACGCTGCTGCGTTCGACCAGTGAGATGCGCGAGACCAACAAGACGCTGGAAGACCGGCTGACGCTGTCGAAGAACGAGATCAGCAACCTCCAGCAGAGCCTGGAGGCGATCCGCGCCGAAAGCCTGACCGATCCGCTCACCGGCCTTGGCAACCGCAAATATTTCGACCGCATGATCGACATGGCGGTGCAAACCGCGCTTGCCTCGGGCGAGCCGCTGTCGCTGCTGCTGTTCGACATCGATCACTTCAAGTCGTTCAACGATTCCTACGGCCATCTCACCGGCGACCAGGTGCTGCGGCTCGTCGGACTTTCGCTGAAGCAGACCATCAAGGGCCAGGACATCACCGCGCGCTATGGCGGCGAGGAATTCGCGGTGGTGCTGCCCAACACCGCGCTGCGTCAGGCCCTCACGGTGGCCGACCACATCCGCCGCGCGGTGATGGCGAAGGAATTGAAGAAGAAGTCCACCGGCGAGATCCTCGGCCGCGTCACCATCTCCGTCGGCGTCTCCATGCTCAAACCGGGCGACGACACCGATGCACTGATCGAGCGCGCGGATGCCTGCCTCTACGCCGCCAAGCGCAACGGCCGCAACCGCGTGATCTGCGAGGCCGATCCGGAATACGCGGTCGAGACCCACAGCCGCGTGGCGTGACGCGATCGCAGCGTGCCGGACGGCTGCGCTTGACATTCCAACCTGACGACCGACATCCTCCGCGCCGCCAGACCGCGAGCATCGAGGATTTGTCGTCGTGCCCAATCCGCATGATTTCCACACGCCTCAACCGTCCTACACCAGGGACGAATTGCTGAGATCGAGCGACGGCGGCTATTTTGGGCCGGGCAACGCGCAATTGCCAGCGCCGCCGATGCTGATGATGGATCGCATCACGGAAATCAGCCTGGACGGCGGCGAGTTCGGCAAGGGCCATATCGTCGGCGAGCTCGATATCGTGCCGGACCACTGGTTTTTCGATTGCCATTATCGCGGCGACGCGATGATGCCGGGAAGCCTTGGGCTGGATGCGATGTGGCAGATGGTCGGCTACTGGCTCGGCTGGTCGGGCTCACCCGGCAAGGGCCGCGCGATCGGCGTCGGCGAGGTAGAGGTCACCGGAGTGGTCACGCCGGAGACGCGACGCGTGCGCTACGAGGTCGCCATGCGCATGGTCCGCCGCGGCAAGCTGGTGCTCGGGATTGCCGATGGCCGTGTGCTGGCGGACGGCGTCTGCGTATTTACCGCCAAGGACATGAGAGTTGGCCTGACTAAGGCCGTGGATTGAACCTCTCGGGCAAAGGCGCGTAAGCGCCGTGCCCACGATCTCGGCGTTGATTATTTAAAGCGGTGGGCACGCTTCCGCCGTCGCTCTTCGAGCTATGGCGGACAAGTCGCACTGCCCACCCTACCGCACCTTCCTTTTGGCTGCCTTCTTGGACAACCGCTTCTTCGGCGCGGCTTTTCTTGGCGCCGTCTTCGCCGCCGCCTTTTTCTTCGGCCGCGTCTTCACCTTGGCGCGCTGGGCGGCGGCGAGCGCCGCCCTCGCCCATTGCGCGAGCTCGGCGGAATCGTCGAACAGGCGCGCAGGCAGCTCCCAATAGGAGTTGACCACCACGGTCTTGGCGCGGGTCGAATATTGGAACGGTTTTGAGCCTTCGGCTTCAAACTCAGGAATCGTCACCTCGTCGGCCCGAAAGAACAGGCCGGCACGCAGCGACAGCGCGAAGTTGATGCCGTCGGCGGAGATGCCGTAGCCGGAGAACATCTTGCGGATGGTGACGGGGCCGAAATCGGCGAACAGTTCGGCCAGGAATTCGCGGTCCATCGAAGGCTTCCTCGCGCGAGCAAGTGAGCCTTCATAGCATTTCCGTCATTGCAAGCGAAGCGACACAATCCAGGCTTCCGACGCGGAGGCAGTCTGGATTGCTTCGTCGCTTCGCTCCTCGCAATGACGCGGGAGATAAACTACCCGTCGATCTTGGCCGGACGCAGCTCGACCGACTCGCCACAGCCGCAGGCGGAGATCTGGTTGGGATTGTTGAAGACGAACTGGGCCTGCATCTTGTCGGCCTTGTAGTCCATCTCGGTACCGAGCAGGAACAGCACGGCCTTGGGGTCGACCAGGATCTTGACACCCTTGTCCTCGACGACCTCGTCGGTCGGGCGAACGTCATGGGCGTATTCGACCGTGTAGGACTGGCCGGCGCAGCCACCGTTCTTCACGCCGACGCGCAGGCCGACGATCTCGGAGTCGGCGCGGTTTGTCAGTTCGCTGATGCGCTGGGCGGCGGCATCGGTCAGCCGCATTACCTGCGGGCGCGGCCGCCGCGGCTTGGGAGTGGATGCTGGTGTCGAGCCTGACGATATCTGGGTCATGTCAATGATGTGGTCCGTTGCGGCGCGAATTCAATGCCAGGGATTCAAAGCAAGCGTTACGCGTCACCACATGTTGAGGACGAGGCGGGCCTCGTCGCTCATGCGCTCCGGGGTCCAGGCGGGCTCCCAGATCACCTTGACGTCGACCACGCCGACGCCGGGGACGCTGGCAACCGCGTTCTCGACCATGGTCGGCAGCTCGCCGGCGGCCGGGCAGTTCGGCGTCGTCAGCGTCATCTGGACGTCGACGGAGCGGTCGTCCTTGATCTCGACCTTGTAGATCAAGCCGAGTTCGTAGATGTCCGCCGGAATTTCCGGGTCGAACACGGTCTTCAGCCCGGCGATGATCTCGGTGGTGAGACGCTCGGTCTCCTCCGGCGGCAGCGCCGAACGGGTCTCCATCGGATTGGCTTTGATTTCGGCCGTGTCACTCATGCGAACATATCCCGCGCCTTCAGCAGCGCCTGTGCCAGATGATCGACTTCTTCCCGCGTATTATACATGCCGAACGAGGCCCGGCATGTGGCCGTCACGTTGAACCGCTCTAAAAGCGGCATCACGCAATGGGTGCCGGCGCGCACCGCGATGCCCTGGCGGTCGATCACGGTGGCGACGTCATGGGCATGCGCGCCCTTCAGCTCGAACGAGATCACCGGACCCTTGCCCCGCGCGGTCCCGATCAGCCGCAGCGAGTTGATCTCGCGCAGCTTCTCCTGGGCATAGGTGGTGAGATCGTGCTCGTGCGCGGCGATGCGCTCCTTGCCGATCGAATTGACGTAGTCGATGGCCGCGCCAAGGCCGACGGCCTCGACGATCGCGGGCGTGCCCGCCTCGAATTTATGCGGAGGATCGCCGTAGGTGACGACATCGCGCGAAACCTCGCGGATCATCTCGCCGCCGCCGTTGAAGGGACGCATCGCCACGAGGTGGTCGTACTTGGCCCAGAGCACACCGATGCCCGTGGGACCATAGACCTTGTGGCCGGTGAAGACGTAGAAGTCGCAGCCGATGTCCTGGACGTCGACGGGCAGATGCACCGCGCCCTGGCTGCCGTCGACCAGCACGGGGATGCCGCGAGCGTGGGCGATCTTCACGACCTCCTTGACCGGCACGATGGTGCCGAGCGCATTCGACATCTGGGTGATCGCGACCAGCCTGGTCTTGGCCGTCAGAAGCTTCTCGAACTCGTCGATGAGGAAATTGCCCTCGTCGTCGACCGGCGCCCATTTGATCACGGCACCCTGACGCTCCCTGAGGAAATGCCAGGGCACGATGTTGGAATGGTGCTCCATGATCGAGAGGACGATCTCGTCGCCCTCTTTGATGTTCGGCCCGCCCCAGGACGAGGCGACCAGGTTGATCGCCTCCGTCGCGTTGCGGGTGAAGATCACTTCTTCGGTGCGGGGCGCGTTGATGAACTGCGCCACCTTGGTGCGACCGCCCTCAAAGGCCTCGGTCGCGGCATTGGCAAGGTAATGCAGGCCGCGATGCACGTTGGCGTATTCGCTCGTATAGGCCTGCGTCATGCGGTCGAGCACGGCACTGGGCTTCTGCGCCGAGGCGGCGTTGTCGAAATAGACCAGCGGCTTGCCATAGACCTGCATGGCGAGCGCCGGAAAATCCTGGCGCACGCGCGCGACGTCGTAGGCACCGTTCTTGACTGCCGGATGCGTGCTCATTGGCGGCGCTCCAGCCAGCGCTCGGCGATGCCGATCACGTGCTCGCGCAACCCGTCATCGGCGATCTGCTCGATCGCCTCGCCCACGAACGCCTGGATCAGCAGCGCCTGGGCCTGCTTCTCCGGCAGGCCGCGGGCCTTCAGGTAGAACAGCAGGCTGTCATCGAGCGCGCCGGCGGTGGCGCCGTGGCCGCAAGAGACGTCGTCGGCGAAGATTTCGAGCTCGGGCTTGTTGTCGGCCTCGGCCTCGTCCGAGAGCAGCAGCGCGCGGATCATCATCTTGCCGTCGGTCTTCTGGGCGTCGGGACGAACGATGATGCGGCCCTGGAATACCGAATGGGCGCGATCATCCAGCACGGCGCGGAAGACCTCGCGGCTGACGCAGTTCGGCACCGCATGGTCGACGACCAGCGTGGTATCGCCGTGCTCGGTCTTCTGCAGCAGGTTCACGCCATTGGCGGAGAGCTCGCTGCCCTCACCCGCCAGCGTGATGAAGCCCTGCAGACGGCTCACTGCGGCGCCCGTGGTCATGTTGAAGAAATTCAGCTTCGTGTTGGCTCCGACGGTCACGAAGTGAGAGCTGATGTTCACCGCGTCAGGCGCGTCGTCCATCAGACGGATATGTGCGACATCAGCGTTGTCGCCGATCGAAAGGACGACGGCATCGTTGACTTGGTAGGCTTTGGCACCGACTGCGACAAAGCTCTCGATGATGGTGGCGCGGGCGCCCTTCCCGACCATGACCCGCGAGCGGGTGAAGGCCGAGGCGGAAGCCGCGGTTGCGAGATGGATGATCTGGATCGGCGCAGACAGTTGCGTACCATCCGCAATCGACAGCACGACACCGTCGGTCGCCATCGCCGCGTTCAGCGCGATCACCGCATCCGTCGAGGCGGTCTTCAGGAGATCGGCATCCTTCTCCAGCGCCTCCCGCAACGTCCCAAAGCCCACCTCGGAGGCAAGCGCCTTCACGTCGGAGAGATCGGACGCGAACACGCCGTCGACCAGCACCAGCTTGCGGGCGCCTGCAATCGCATGGACCTTCACAGCGTCCGCGGCACGCTTCAGCGCGGCCGCATCGGGCGCGGCCGACAGCGGCAGCACCTCGCCGACCAGCGCGCGCAGATCGGTATATTTCCATTCCTCGATCCGGCGATGCGGCAGGCCGAGACGCTCATAGGTCTCGAACGCCTCGCGGCGCACCGCGATCACGGAAGGCGAACCCGGCAGCCGGCCCTCGGCGCTGGTGAAGAGATCGCTCACCGCGCGGCCCTTTCCGGTCTTTGCCACAGCAACGTTCATCGCAAAATTCCTTACGCGGCGTCCTCGAACTGGGCGTAGCCGGAGGCTTCCAGCTCCAGCGCCAGTTCCTTGCCGCCGCTCTTCACGACACGGCCCTTCGACATCACGTGCACGATGTCGGGCACGATGTAGTTCAGCAGCCGCTGATAATGGGTGATGACGACCATCGCGCGCTTGGGCGAATGCAGCGCGTTGACGCCGTCGGCGGCGATGCGCAACGCGTCGATGTCGAGGCCGGAATCCATCTCGTCGAGGATGCACAGGCTCGGCTCGAACAACGCCATCTGGAGCACCTCGTTGCGCTTCTTCTCGCCGCCGGAGAAGCCGACATTGACGCCGCGCTTGAGCATGTCCTGCGGAATGTTCAGCGACTTCGAGACCTCGCGGACCTTCTTCAGGAAGTCAGGCGTCGAATATTCGCTCTCGCCGCGCGCCTTGCGCTGCGCGTTCAGCGCCGTGCGCAGGAAAGTCATGGTGGCGACGCCGGGAATCTCGACCGGATACTGGAACGCCAGGAACACGCCTTTCGCGGCGCGCTCCTCCGGAGCCATCTCCAGCAGGTCCTCGCCCTTGAACAGGATCTGACCGTCGGTGACCTCATAACCGGGCTTGCCGGCGATGACGTGGGAGAGCGTCGACTTGCCGGAGCCGTTCGGCCCCATGATCGCGTGGATCTCGCCCTCGTTCACGGTCAAATTCAGCCCGTGGAGGATCTCACGCTCCTCGACACGAACCTTGAGGTCTTTCACTTCAAGCAAAGCCATCTTGGTATCCAGTTTATTCAATTGATGCATGGAGCGCCCGAGGCGCACCGCGAGGGTCGGAGATCAGCCGACCGACCCTTCGAGCGAGATCGAGATCAGCTTCTGCGCTTCCACCGCGAATTCCATCGGCAGTTGCTGCAGCACGTCCTTGACGAAGCCGTTGACGACGAGGCCGACCGCCTCTTCCTGGCTGAGCCCGCGCTGGATGCAGTAGAACAGCACGTCCTCGGAGATCTTCGAGGTCGTCGCCTCGTGCTCGAACGTCGCCGACGAGTTCTTGGCCTCGATGTAGGGCACGGTGTGCGCGCCGCATTTGTCGCCGATCAGCAGCGAGTCGCAGGCGGTGAAGTTGCGCGCGCCGGTCGCCTTGCGGTGCGCCGTCACCAGTCCACGATAGGTGTTCTGCGACTTGCCGGCGGCAATGCCTTTGGAGATGATGCGGCTCGACGTGTTCTTGCCGAGATGGATCATCTTGGTGCCGCTGTCGACCTGCTGGTAACCGTTCGAGATCGCGATCGAGTAGAACTCGCCGCTGGAATTGTCGCCGCGCAGGATGCAGCTCGGATATTTCCAGGTGATCGCGGAGCCGGTCTCGACCTGGGTCCAGGAAATCTTGGAGCGGTCGCCACGGCAGTCGCCACGCTTGGTGACGAAATTGTAGATGCCGCCCTTGCCTTCCGAATTGCCGGGGTACCAGTTCTGCACCGTCGAATATTTGATCTCGGCATCGTCATGCGCGACGAGTTCGACCACGGCGGCATGCAGCTGGTTCTCGTCGCGCTGCGGTGCGGTGCAGCCTTCGAGGTAGGAGACGTAAGCGCCCTTGTCGGCGATGATCAGCGTGCGCTCGAACTGGCCGGTGTTGCGCTCGTTGATGCGGAAATAGGTCGACAGCTCCATCGGGCAGCGCACGCCCGGCGGCACGTAGACGAACGAGCCGTCGGAGAACACCGCCGAGTTCAGCGTCGCGTAGAAATTGTCCGAGGTCGGAACAACGGAGCCGAGATACTTCTGCACCAGCTCGGGATGCTCGCGGATCGCTTCCGAGATCGGCATGAAGATCACACCGGCCTTCTTCAGCTCCGCCTTGAAGGTGGTCGCGACCGAAACCGAGTCGAATACGGCATCGACCGCGATCTTGCGGCGCGTCGGGTCTTCCTCGCCGGGCTTGGGCTCGACGCCTTCGAGCATGGCGACTTCCCGCAAGGGTATGCCGAGCTTCTCGTAGGTCTTCAGGATCTCCGGATCGATCTCGTCGAGCGAGGTGATCGTCTTCTTCGGCTTCGGCGCCGAATAGTAATAGAGGTCCTGGAAGTCGATCTTGGGATAGTCGACGCGGGCCCAGGTCGGCTCGGTCATGGTCAGCCAGCGCCGATAGGCCTCCAGCCGCCACTGGAGCATCCAGGCGGGCTCGTTCTTCTTCTCGGAGATGAACTTGACGGTCTCTTCCGACAGCCCCTTGGGGGCCTTGTCGGACTCGATCAGGGTCTCAAACCCATAGCGGTATTGGTCGACGTCGATGCGCTTGACGCGCTCGACCGTCTCTTGCACGGCTGGCATTCTATCCTCCGCTCGCGGTTTCAAGGACCGCGGTGGATCAAACTCGGACGAGTATTACGATGTCTATTACGATGTTTTTTGGCGGAAAGCACGGGCTTAGAACCGTTCAAGCCCTGTTTCATCGCCTATCCCTTAAGTAGGGTATTACCGAGCTTTCGCCAAGCCTCTAACGCCCTGTTGATGTCATCTGGTTCCGTGGACCAGCCCAGACTGAGGCGCACCGCTCCCTGGGCCACGGCGGGATCGTACCCCATGGCCGACAGCACGTGGGACGGCTGGACCTTGCCCGAGGAACAGGCCGAACCCGAGGAGACTGCGATACCTTCGAGGTCAAAGCCGATCACGGCGGTCTCGGCCTTGAGGCCTGGCGCGGCGAAAAGGACGGTATTCGGCAACCGCTCCACCTCATCCGAGAAGATGGTTGCGCCGGCGATTCCCCGGATGCCGTTTTCCAAGCGAATTCTAAGGGTTGCTATCTGCTCCGCATCTTCCGAAAGAGTCTGAAGCGCGGCCTTCACCGCTGCGCCGAAGCCGGCGATTCCCGCAACATTCTCGGTTCCGGCGCGTCGGTTCAGCTCCTGGCCGCCTCCGCGCAGCAAAGGCTCCAATCCGCTCAGTCCCTCCGCCACGACCAGGGCCCCGACACCCTTGGGGCCGCCGACCTTATGTGCAGAAAAAGTCGCAAGATCCACGCCCACAGTGTTGATCTCGAACGGAATTTTCCCGAGCGCCTGGATCGCATCAACGTGCAGGATGCCGTTGGCCTCGTGGACGATCCGGGCGACCTCCGCGACCGGCTGGAGCGCGCCGGTTTCGTTGTTCGCGGCCATGACGGACACCAAGGCTGGAGGGCCGTCAGCGAGCAGGCCCCTGAGACGGTCGAGATCGACCACACCGGACCGCAGCACCGGGATCAGACCGATCTTGTCCGCCGGGAACCGGCCGCCGGCGAGCACCGAAGCATGCTCCACGGCCGAGACCAGCAGCCGTTCGACCGGGCCGCCGGATGACCGCCGCAGGCCAGGCGACAGCGCCAGCGCGTTGGCTTCCGTTCCAGCGGAGGTGAAGACGACGTTCCGCGGCAGCGCCCCGACCGCCGCGGCAAGGGCGGCGCGGGCGTCCTCGACCAGCCGCCGTGCCTCGCGCCCCTCGGCATGGATCGAGGATGGGTTGCCGACCAGGTCGAAGGCGGCGAGCATTGCGCGTCGCGCTTCCGCGCGCAGCGGCGTGGTCGCATTCCAGTCGAGATAAACGCGGTTCCGCATGTAGTATTATATTACCTTGCTTGGGAAACCCTGCCAGTAAGACCCCCGTCTGGTCCGACATGGCGCCCCGGCACGCGCTTGGCAACGGGCGATTCCATGTCCGCGGCAGCCGATGACGCGACCATGACACGCTAACATCTTGAGCCCATTGAGTGATGTTCAAGATGCTTGCTTTTTGACCCTCAGCCTATGTTAGAACCCGCACCGTCAAGTCACCGCGCGCCTTCAGCGCATCACCGCAAGGCGCGCCTTCTCACCCTTCATTCGCGCTTCCGTCGGCACCCGCCGACGAGGCCACAATCGGTTGATTGCCGAGGATCGTCGCTCCAGCAAATCAATCAAGAGATCATCGATGCCTGAAGTCATTTTCACTGGCCCTGCCGGCCGTCTCGAAGGCCGCTATCACCCGGCCAAGCAGAAGAACGCGCCGATCGCGATGATCCTGCATCCGCATCCGCAGTTTCACGGCACGATGAACCATCAGATCGTGTACCAGTGCTACTATGCGTTCGCGCATCGCGGCTTCTCGGTGCTACGCTTCAATTTCCGCGGCGTCGGCCGCAGCCAGGGCTCGTTCGACCACGGTACCGGCGAATTGTCGGATGCCGCCGCAGCCCTCGACTGGGCGCAGACCATCAATCCCGAAGCGCGCGCTTGCTGGGTCGCCGGCTTCTCCTTCGGCGCCTGGATCGGCATGCAGCTGTTGATGCGCCGCCCCGAGGTCGAGGGCTTCATCTCGATCGCGCCGCCGGCCAATCTCTACGACTTCTCGTTCCTTGCGCCCTGCCCGTCCTCGGGCCTGATCGTGCATGGCGAGAAGGATGCGGTGGTGCCGCCCAAGGACGTCAACACGCTGGTCGAGAAGTTGAAGACGCAGAAGGGCATCGTGATCGACCAGCAGGTCATCCCCGGCGCCAATCACTTCTTCGACGCCAAGCTCGAGCCGCTGATGGAAACCATCACGGCGTATCTCGACATGCGCCTCGCCAACGTGCGTTAAGGCAAGACCTCGTAGCCCGGATGGAGCGAACCCAAATCCGGGAAACTCCAGCCGCGCAAGAAGACCCGGATTGCGCTCCGCGCCATCCGGGCCACACGTGACGGCTCAAGCCAGCTTGAGTGCGGCGATCCCCGTCAACACGAGCGCGATGCCGATCATCTTCATCGCGCTCAAGGTCTCGCCGAACAGTGCGACGCCCACGATGAACGTGCCGGCCGCGCCGATGCCGGTCCACACCGAATAGGCGACGCCGACCTCGAGCACTTTCAAGGCACGCCCGAGCAAGACGACGAAAGCTGCGAGCAGCACGAGCGACGCCATGCTCCAGCCGGGCCGCGTGTAGCCTTCCGCATATTTCATCGAGATCGCCCAGCCGACATCGAGCACGCCGGCAATCACCAGCATCAGCCAGGCCAGAGATGGCGACATCGCAACGTACTCAGGCGGCGAGCTTGAGTAGATGCGCGTCGTGACGCACCAGGAACGCGCGCAGCAATTGCGGATAGTCGGCGCCGACGGCGACGCGCACGTTAGGGCGCTTCGCAAGTTCGGCCCGCCACGCGCGCACCTTGGGTAGATCCTTGAAGATGCCGAGTTCGGTCAGTTCGTCGAACACATCGAAATAACGGAAGATGGGTGCGAACACCGCATCGACGAGGCTGAACGCTTCGCTGGTGAAGAACGGCCCTGCGCCAAGCGCGGCTTCCACGCGCGCGAATTTCGCCACGAGCGCCTGACGCTTGCTCTCGAACGTCGCCGGATCAGTCGTCGTCTCCAGTCCCCAGAGATCGCCGAGGATCGCCGAGCCGAACTCCATCCAGGCGCGATGCTCGGCGCGCCTCAACGCATCCGCCGGATGCAGCTTGAGGCCCGCTTGCGTCTCCTCGATGTATTCACAGATCACGTTGCTCTCGAACAGCGCGACCTCGCCCGTGTCAGTCGTCACCACCAGCACCGGCACCTTGCCGAGCGGCGAGAGTTTCAGGAACCAGTCGGGCTTGTTGGCGAGATCGATATCGATCCGCTCGAACGGCACGCCCTTCTCCTTCAGCGCGATCACGGCGCGCTGCACGTAGGGGCAAAGCTTGTGGCTGATGAGTTTCAGTGACGCGGTCATGGCCAAGATCCCGGGGTTCGATCCATCCAAGATAGATGCAGTTGCATGCACCTGTCAAGATCAATGCACTTGCATTAATTCAGCGTCGAACAATCCCCCTGCCCGCCATCGGCGTAGACATCGGCAGGCGGCGGGCAAAACACCCAAAATCCGTCAATCCCCGCGCACAAAAATATTCCACTTTCCCGAATTTCGGATTTGTGGCATATGCCCGTCATCCCGGCCCTGCCAGAGGGGCGTTTCGCGATCGTCACGAGATGCGGGCCGGGGTGCGGTGGACGCGGTAGCGCCGGCGCGGTGTGCGTGAGGACAGGGCGGGCGACCGTGAGTCCCGGCACGACGCGCATACGACACGGCGCGGTCACAGCGGTTTGGTCGACGGTCCGGGGGGCACACGCAAGCCCCGGTCGCTGAGGCCAAGCCGTCCGCGGACGGAGAAGTCGTGTGGTCCCGGCGCCCGGGGTTCTGGCGCCAAGGCTCGCGGCGATGTGGCGGCCCAACCGGGCCCTCACATCGATCAGCCGTGAGGCGACGGGGGCAATAGTGCAACGCTCCCCGAGGAGAGCACGAAGGACACCGTTAAAACCATCCGCGCAGGGAAGGCCGGGCGACCGGCACACCTGTGGTCCACCCCGTGTGCGTTCTTATCGCCCACGGACCTGCGGGTGCCGCCGGCGCCCGGCCTTCCCTGTGCCCTTTGGCAATTTGGGCGCAAGACGGCAGCAAAGCTCGGGCGAAACGCGCCGCGAGATCGCAAAGGCATGTCTGCGATGAAGGTCCTCTGTTGATAGAACGAACCAGTGCAGCACACTCCGTCATTGCGAGCGCAGCGAAGCAATCCAGAATCTTTCCGCGCCGGCAGTCTGGATTGCTTCGTCGCGTCGCTCCTCGCAATGACGTTGAAACATCAGCCCGCCCCTCACGGCCGCGCGATCACCCCGCCCGTCATCGGCATCGGCACCCCCGTGGTGGCCGGATAGGACAAGGGCAGGCCCTTCAGGCCGCGGGCGGCGAGGAAGCCGAAGGCCTGGGCCTCGATGGCGTCGGAGGCCCAGCCGAGCGTCTCGGCGGCCTCGACGGTAGCCGTTCCCACCCGCTCTCTCAGCATCCGCAGCATGGTGAGGTTGCGCGCGCCGCCGCCGCAGACGATCCAGCTCCGCGGCCGGCGTGGCAACAACGGGATGATGCGGGCGATCGCCGCCGCGGTGAAGGCGGTGAGCGTCGCGGCGCCGTCGGCAGGGGCGACCTCGCCGAGCCTGAGCGCCGCAAAATCGTTGCGGTCGAGCGATTTCGGCGGAGGCAGCGCGAAGAACGGCCGTTGCAGCGCGCGGGCAATCCAGGCCTCATCGACCTTTCCGAGGCTCGCGAACTTTCCCTCCGCATCGAACGCCTGGTTCATGGTGCGGTACATGAAATCGTCCAGCAGCGCGTTGCCGGGCCCGGTGTCGCAGGCGATCAGCGTGTCGTTGCCGTCGATATAGGTGATGTTGGAGACGCCGCCGATATTGACGACGACGATTGGCCCCTCGCGATCGAGCGAGTTGGCGAGCGCGCGGTGGTAGACTGGTACGAAGGGCGCCCCCTGCCCGCCGGCGTCGACGTCGGCGGCGCGGAAATCATGCATCACGGGGATATGGATCGCTTTCGCCAGCGAGGCGGCGTCACCGATCTGCACCGTCAGCCGCCGCTCGGGGCGATGCAGCACGGTCTGGCCGTGGAAGCCGACGATGTCGATCTCCTCCGGCTTCATGCGGTTCTGGGCGAAGAAGGCGGCAACCGCCTCGGCATGGGCCCGTGTCACCGCGCGCTCGGCCTCGGCCAGGATGCCCGGCCGGGCGTCACGTTGCGACAGGTGCACGGCCTCGCTCAGCGCCTGGCGCAGCAGATTGCGCTCCGCCGAGCTATAGGCCCGGTAGCCGGACGGCCCGAACGCCTTCACCTGCTTTCCATCGGTTTCGATCAGCGCGACATCCACCCCGTCCAGCGAGGTGCCGCTCATCAAACCGAGTGCCGTCAACATCATGGGATCAGCGCCCTTCAAACACCCCCTCCAGCATGCCGATCTTGTGCCAGAGGGACACATCTTATAATGCCACAGCGCCAAGTGGCGGGCAGCAATCGGGTTCCGGCCGAAGACCCTTAAATTGCGCCCAAAACAGTAAACCAAGAATTTCTGGGCATGCCGACAGATGACTGCATTTAAATCGGATTTCCTCAATACCCTGCAGGAACGTGGCTTCATCCACCAATGCTCCGATTTCGAGGGGCTGGACGCGCTGGCCGCCAAGGGCGAAGCGACCGCCTATGTCGGCTACGATTGCACCGCCCGCTCGCTGCATATCGGCAATTACCTCACCATGATGATGCTGCACTGGCTCCAGGAGTCCGGCAACAAGCCGATCACGCTGATGGGCGGCGGCACCACCATGGTGGGCGATCCCTCCGGCAAGGACGAGACGCGCGCGATGCGCACCGTCGCCGAGATCGAGGCCAACAAGGAATCGATCCGCGGCGTGTTCGCAAAGGTGCTGCGCTATGGCGGGGGCAAGAGCGACGCAATCATGCTCGACAACGCGGAGTGGCTGACCAGGCTGAACTGGATCGAGATGCTGCGCGACGTCGGCCGACACTTCTCGGTCAACCGCATGCTGACCATGGACTCCGTGCGTCTGCGCCTCGAGCGCGAGCAGGAGATGAGCTTCATCGAGTTCAACTACATGGTCTGCCAGGCCTACGACTTCGTCGAACTCGCCAAGCGCACCGGCTGCAAATTGCAGATGGGCGGCTCGGACCAGTGGGGCAACATCATCATGGGCGTCGATCTCGGCCGCCGCATGGGTACCCATCAGCTGTTCGCGCTGACGACGCCGCTGCTGACGACGGCCTCGGGCGCCAAGATGGGCAAGACGGCGCAAGGCGCGGTCTGGCTCAACGCCGACGCGTTCTCGCCCTATGATTTCTGGCAATACTGGCGCAACACCGAAGATGCCGACGTCGGCAAATTCCTGAAGCTGTTCACGACGCTGCCGATGGCCGAGATCAGGAAGCTCGAGGCGCTCGGCGGATCCGAGATCAACGAGGCCAAGAAGGTGCTCGCCACCGAAGCGACCGCGCTGCTGCACGGCCGCGACGCCGCGAACGAGGCAGCAGAGACCGCGCGCCGCACCTTCGAGGAAGGCGCGCTGGCCGAAACTCTGCCGACCGTAGAAATTCCGCGCGGCGAGCTGGACACCGGCCTCGGCGTGCTCAACGCCTTCGTCAAGGCGGGCCTCGTTGCCTCCAACGGCGAAGCAAGGCGCCAGATCAAGGGCGGCGGCCTTCGCGTCAACGACGAGCCGGTCACTGACGAGAAAATGGCGCTCTCAGCAAGCAATCTGACGCCCGAGGGCGTGATCAAGCTGTCCTTCGGCAAGAAGAAGCACGTCCTGATCAAGCCTGCATAGGCGTATGAGCTTTTCGCTGCTTGTCAGGGCATGCGGATGCGCGCTCCCTGACCGGCAATGGATCAGAACACGCCCAGGGAAACGGCCAAGGAAACGACCAACGAAGCGCCTGCGGGAGCGATCCTGGAACCGGAGCGCTCGCAGCAAGCTGCGGTGCGCACCGCGCTCGTCGTGCTCGCGCTGTGCTTCACGCTGGCGGTCCTGGGCCGCGGCCTGAGCGAGAGCTTCACCGTCTTCCTCAAACCGATCTCCGAAAACTTCGGCTGGGACCGCGCCCAGGTCGTTTCGATCTATTCACTGACCTGGCTGATCAGCGGGTTGACCGCGCCGCTGGTGGGACGCCTGTTCGACCATTCCGGACCCCGCATCGTCTACGCGCTCGGTCTGTTCCTGCTCGGTGCGGCCTTCCTGATCGCAAGCCATGCGCAGGCGCTGTGGCAATTCCAGCTTTCAATCGGGCTCTGCGTCGGCATCGGCGTCGCCTTCATCGGCAATGTGCCGAACTCGATGCTGCTCGGCCGCTGGTTCGGTGCAAAGCTGCCGACCGCAATGGCGGCGGTGTACTCGGCGATGGGCGGTGGCGTGCTGGCGTTGCTGCCGGCCTCGCAGCTCCTGATCGACCATCTCGGCTGGCGTGAAACCTACCAGCTGTTCGGCTTCGCCGCGCTTGGCCTGCTGGTGCCGCTGCTGCTGCTGCCCTGGCGGATGTTTTCGGCCGGCTCGCCGCATGTGACCAAGAGGAGCGATCCCGACTTCATCGACCACGGCTGGACGCTTCCGAGCGCCATGCGTCACCACGCGTTCTGGGCGCTCTTCTCCACCTTCTTCTTCACCGCCGTCGGCATGTATGCGATCGCCGCCCAGATCGTGGCCTATCTGATCGACGCGGGATTCCCGCCGCTCCAAGCCGCGACAGCCTGGGGCTTTTCCGGCGTCGTGCTCGTGTTCGGCATGCTTGGCGTGTCCACGCTCGACGGCCTGATCGGGCGCCGGCCGTCAGTGCTGCTGAGCTACGCGATCTCGATTCTGGGCATCGTCCTGCTCTGGCTGCTTCAGTACTATCCGAACATCATCCTGCTCACCGGCTTCGTCGTCTGCTTCGGCAGCATGATGGGCTCGCGCGGCCCGCTGATCACGGCAACCGCGATGAAGATCTTTCGCGGCAAGCGCGTCGGCACGATTTTCGGTACCATCTCGATCGGCAGCGGCCTCGGCTCCGCCTTCGGCTCATGGAGCGGCGGCCTCATCCACGATTTCACCCACGGCTACAACCTGCTGCTCGTATTCGCACTTGCGAGCGTGATCCTCGGCATGATTCCATTCCTGATCGTGCCCGCGTTGCGGGAATAGGTCTCTCCAACGTAACCTGCATCCCTCGGTGTCACCGGGAAAATACGGATGATTTCCAGACATCGTACGCAAAAAAATCCGGCGCGGGCGGCGTGAACGGACGAACTGCGGTGTTTTGTCCGACATGACAAAAATGTCAGCGCAAATCGACGCGGGGTCGCTTGCGGGGTTGAACTGAATACGGTCCTAGTCGGGCATTGGATGGAGGGCAAAAAACCAATGAACTTTCCTTATCTCACTCGCTTTCAACCGGTTCTCTTGAGCCTGTTTCGCTTCATCACCGGATTGCTGCTGTTCCAGTACGGCGTCGCAAAGATCTTCAAATTCCCGGTGCTCCCCTACTTCGCCAACATCCCGCCGCTGATCTGGACGGCAGGCGCGATCGAGCTCGTGCTCGGCGCACTGCTGATGCTCGGCCTGTTCACCCGCCTCACCGCGTTCATCCTTTCCGGCGAAATGGCCTTCGCCTACTTCATGGGCCACATGCTCAAGGGCGAAACGCCGGTATTCCTGCCGCTGCTCAATGGCGGCACCGCTGCGATCCTGTTCTGCTTCGCCTGCCTCTATCTGTCGGCAGCCGGCGGCGGCTCGGTCAGCGCCGATGCGGCGATGGGCAAGGACTAACGGCACGTTCGCGCGGCGCCGAGGCGCTTGCGAATTAACCTGAAAGCAAAGACGGTACCGGCGGATCTGCCGGTGCCGTCTCAGCGCGCCCCCAGCACGGTCCAGATCAGAACGAGGGCCGCCACGAGCAGCACGGCCATGACAAGGCGGTGAACGAATCGGTTCATTGCCGCTCCGAGAGCGCTCGATCAGCAACAAAGTCCGGCTGCGATATCCTCCCGCAAGAATGCGGGCGCACGGCGATGCATGGCGTTCTGCCTGCACGCTTGCGCATGAGGCTGCAAAGCGGCCTTCGCGCGGCCGGCCGACCCAGGCCTCCATTCATGATTGGTAAGAACTTCATGCTACCCATGCGAGCAATAACAACCATTCCGTAGGGGCTGTGATGAAGCTGTTGAGCCATCTGACGATCCGCACCAAGCTTGCCAGCATGGTCTGCCTTGCGGCTCTGACGGTCACGGCCATCATCGGCGTATCGTCCGTCCTCAGCAAGAGCCGCATGATGGAGGACCGGGTCCAGCAGATGCGGACTGCGGTGGAGCTGCTCTACAATTACGCACAATCGCTTCAGGACGAGGTGACCGCCGGCAAGCTGCCGCTGGCCGACGCCAAGGCCCAATTCCACCAGCGTGGCCGCCGCATGAACTTCAACGGCAACCAGGGCTACCCCGTCGTCTACAACCCCGACACCTCCATCCTGGTGAATGGCGCCAACCAGCAGTTGGAAGGCAAGATCACCGGGGCCAAGGATTCCAACGGCGTCCTGATCGCCGACGCCATCATCAAGGCCGGCGGCGAGACCGCGCAG
The DNA here is from genome assembly GCF_003020125.1 of Bradyrhizobium sp. MOS003. Lineage (GTDB taxonomy): Bacteria > Pseudomonadota > Alphaproteobacteria > Rhizobiales > Xanthobacteraceae > Bradyrhizobium. Next base: position 486,880 of record NZ_PYFW01000004.1, read on the forward strand.
GGCGGCGTGACCTCCTATCTCTACCCCCGCCCCGGCCAGACCGAGCCCGTGCGCAAGACCGTGTTCGCGCGCAAATTCGCGCCCTGGAACGCAACCATCAGCTACGGCCTCTATGTCGACGACATCGACGCCGACGTGCGCGCACTGACGCTGGAGCTCGCCGCGATCGGCATCGGCTTGATGCTGCTGATGGCGACCCTGTCCTGGCTGATCGCCCGCGACGTCCTCAGCGCACTCGATCGCCAGAAGAACCGCATGCAGGAGATCTCCGCAGGCGCCATCGACAAGCCGGTCGAGGAGACCGATCGCGGCGACGAGCTCGGTCGCATGGCCGAGACGCTCGAAGTGCTGCGCCAGACCGCGCTGACGGCGCGTAATCTGGAAGCCGAGCAGGTCGCCACCAAGACCCGCACCGAGCAGGAGAAGCGCGACGCGCTGATCGCACTTGCCGACCGCTTCGATGCCTCCGTCGGCCAGCTCGTCGGCCTGATGGCCTCCGGTTCCGGCGAATTGGAAACCACCGCCAAGTCGATGTCCTCGACTGCCGAAGGCACCAACCGCCGCGCCGCCGTGGTCGGTACCGCCGCGACCGAAGCCAGCCAGCGCGTCCAGACCGTCGCGGCCGCCGCCGAAGAACTCTCCTCCTCCATCACCGAGATCAGCCGCCAGGTCGCGCAATCCGCCGAAGTCACGGGCCGCGCCGTGGACAGCGCCCGCCGCACCGACACCATCGTGCGCGCGCTCTCGGACGGCGCCCAGCAGATCGAGCACGTCGCCGAGCTGATCTCCAACATCGCCGCCCAGACCAACCTGCTCGCACTCAACGCCACCATCGAGGCCGCACGCGCCGGCGAAGCCGGCCGTGGCTTTGCCGTCGTCGCTTCAGAGGTGAAGTCGCTGGCGAGTCAGACCGCCGAAGCCACCCGCGAGATCGGCGACAAGATCGCGCAGATCCAGGGCGCAACCAAGGAGGCCGTGGATGCCATCGGCGGCATCACAGCCACCATCGAGGAGGTCAGTCGCATCGCCACCTCGATCGGGGCCGCCATCGAAGAGCAAGGCGCCGCCACTGCCGAGATCGCCCGCAGCGTCTCGCAGACCGCGGAGGCGACCCAGGAAGTCACCACCAATATCAGCGGCGTCTCGACCGCCGCGAACGAGACCGGCAACGCCGCCGGCATGGTGCTCGCCGCAGCCAGCAACCTCTCCAAGCAGGCGGAGCAGCTATCCGGCGAAGTCGGGACGTTCCTGGCAGGCGTGCGCGCGGCGTAGGGTCTCCTGCGCTAAACTCTCCACAGCGTCATGGCCGGGCTTGTCCCGGCCATCCACGTTTTCCGCGTCTACAGAAAGAACCGTCGATGCCCGGGACAAGCCCGGGCGTGACGACCTCTTCAGCCCTGCTCCTATCGCCGCGTCAGGGTGCAGCCGCTCGAGAGCTGGCGCGTCGATCCGGTCGAGCCGTCGTTCGACTGCGAGGGGAATTCCTCGAACGGTGAGTTCTGCTTGCCGGTGTTGAACTCGAAGATCTTGCGGAACAGGCCCGGGGCCATCGCCGAGATTGGATTGACGCGCATCACGGGCGCCGCCGGCGTGCCGACGACCTCATAGGTCACGCCGATCAAGCCTTCATTGTTGCCGCCGCCGAGGAAGATGCCGAACAGCGGGATCTGGCCGAAGATGTTGTTGACGCCATACATCGGCACGAAGGTGCCGCTCATGCAGACCTGGTTGCCGGGATAGTCGATCGAGCCCTCGATGGTAGCGCCGATCATCGGACCCTTGACCACGCCGTCGCGCACCGTCAGCGCGCCGTTCTGCCGCGTGAACTCGGCACGGAGCGCACTGAACGAGACCCCGCTGCCGCCGCCGTTGGGCGCGCCGGCGGCGACGCGTTCGAGCTGTGCCTCGCCCTTCACCGTGAAGTCGCGAACATTGATGAGGCCCTCGCGCGAGGTGTTCGGCTCGGACGTCGGCGGCTCCATCGCCACCACCATCTGGCCGCCGACGGCCTTGGTATAGGTGTCGGTGAACCGCAGCAGCGCGCCGGCATCGTTGGTCTGGAGGTAGATCACCTCGCGGCTGCCCTGCGCACGTCCGCCGCGCAGATCGGCCGCCACCGGCGTGTCCTTGCCGATCTTGCCGCTCAACGTGAACGCCTTGATGGCACCATTGCGTTTCGACATCTTGGCATCGACGCTGCGCATTGCCTCGCCATTGAAGCCGGCGACGGCGCCGAGTTTCACGTCGATGTCGAAATCGACGTTTTTCAGCTTGTTGTTCTTGTCGTCCTTGGAATTGCCCGAGATCGCCGATTTCAGGAAGCCGCGGCCGTCGAACACATCGCCGCGCATGGTGCCCTTGACCACGCCATCCTGGCTGCGCTCCACCTTCAGCGAGGCCTTGTCGCCATCGGACGGCGCATAGGTCGGGAAGTTCGCATTCATGAGGTCGCCGTTCGCGTCGACTTCGAGCGAGCCCTTGATCGAGGCGCCACCGCCTTCGATGACGATGTCCTCCAGACGCGTCGATTGCGCGGTCGGCACGACCTTGAAGCTGGCCTTGCCGGACTTGCCCGGCAACTTGACCCAGCCCGGAAGGATATTGTCGAGCTTGACCGAGGTCAGGTCGGCTTCGACGCCGAGCTTGGTCGTCTGCTCGGGACCGCCGGCGATCTTGCCCGAAAGCTTGATCGGCAACGATCCGCTGACGGCGGGGCCGAGATCGAATCCCAGGCGCGCCCGGCTCGCATCGTCCAGCGTCGCCTGCAACCTGACATCCGCGTCGCCCTCGGCGGGCTTGCGATAGTCGAGCGAGGCCGCCTGCCCGTTGATCTTGACGTCGCCCTTGACCTGATAGCCCTGGTTGCTCGCAACGATCTTCAGAGTGTTGGCCTCCAGCTTCTGGTTCATCACCAGCTTGTCGGCGGCAAAACCGTTGAGATCGGCGGTGACGGTGTAGGTCGTGTCCGCCTTGGTCAGCTCGCCCTTGACCGGGAGACCGAGCTGGATGTTCGCCGTGAACGTCCCCTTGCTGGTGTTGGGATCGATGACGGTCGACGACAGATCACTCAGGCGATCATTCGAGAGCATCTCGGCCGCCGCAGGCACCGGTCCGTCGACGCGGAACCGGGTCCGCGACGGCGACGGTTTGGGCGCCATGTCAGGCACCTCGAAAACGAAATCGGAAATCGTGACCTTGCGGCCGGCAGGCGTATCGGCAATGCCCTGTCCGATGGTCACGGTCGCGGTGCGGCCGGTCACGCGCGCCTTCATATCGGCATCGTGCACGACAGGCATGCCGTCCACGGGACGGACCGCGACGCCGCTCGCCACGATGTTGACCGAGAGGCCGTCGTCGGGAATCGGCGGGCCCTTGCGCGGAAGGTTTTTCGTCGGCGAATTGACGCCGATCTCGATGCGCTGGAGCGTACCGCGCTCGATCCGCTCGATCACCCATTCCCGCAACTCGGGAACGACCAGCGTCGGCCACATCCGCTTCAGCGCGGAGGCCGACATCGGGGTTCCCGCAAAGCCCAGCGTCAGCCGCGGCTCGCCGGAATAGTCGATGGCACCGGTGCCGGCGACGCCGATCTCGCCATTGCTGATGTCGGCCTGCGTCAGCAAGAGGCGCTTGTGATCGGTGTCGAAGCGAAAGCCGACGGCGATGCGGTTGAAGACGAGCGGCGGCTCGTTGTCGATGCCGCCGAGCAGGATCGAACCGCCGCTGAAGCCGAGCTGCCAGTCATTGACGGTGCCGTTGGGCGGTTCGACATGGGCCAGAAGCGTCAGACGGTTCGCGCCCGACAGGATCTTGAACGGGGCGACCAGCACCCGCCGATTGGCGTCCCACTCGACGTTGATCTCGGCCTGGTCGATCGCCATCGGATAGTCTGGCGTGTCGGTGTCGATGATATTGCCGGCGCCGACCGCGATCTTGCCGCGGAAGAAGGTCGGCACGCCGTCGCGGCCGAGCTCGCCCTTGAGCTCGCCCGTCAGAGGCAGATCGGCCGTGTAGGTGAGGTCCTTGACCCGCAGCGCCAGGAGGATGTTGGAGGTCGAGACTTTGTCGGCCTTGATGTCGACCGAGCGCACGCCGTTCTCGGCCGGCCCGATCGTGGCGCGCAGCATCCAGGGGCGCGCGCCCTCTTCGCCCAGGCTGAGCGTGACGCCACCGCGACTCGGCCGGCGCAGGCTCAGCGTGATGTTCTCAAAGGACCATTTGCTGCCGCGCTGCTGATCGTCGACGATCAGATTACCGTTCTTCAGGCCGATCTCGTTGAGGTTCTGGCCGTCGAGGCCGGTCATGCTCAGACTGTCGAGCCAGTCGAGGCCCTGGAGGATGCCGCTCTGCGCCGTCGCCTGAGGCGGGACTTGAGAGGCGGCTTGGGATGGATCCTGGCTCGCAGGCGCCGTGGCGAATGGCGGCGGCGGGACGCCATTGCGCGGGAATGTCGGCGGCAGGCCCGCGTCCTTCTTCGAGGCGACGCCGGTTGCCAGCGGCTTTGTGGTATCGCCGGCGGACACGGTGACGGTGCCGTCGGGCGCGATGCGGATGGCGAGCTCGGCATCGACCAGATTGAGACTTTCGGCGCGCAGGTGCCCCATCAAGAGGCCTGCACCCGACAGCTTCACTTCGGCCTTCGGCGCGCTGGCAACGATGGCGTGATCGCGATCGCGGACGATGATGTCCCGGATGCGTACGGCGATGCGGACCCGGCCGGCGCGCTCGATCTGGGTGCCTCCGATCTCGACCGTGTTGCCGTGACCGATATTGTCCTCGATCGCGGCTGCCAGCCACGGCGTTGCGATATCGAGATTGATGGGGCCGGCACCGAGCCGCCACCACAGTGCCCCGAAGCAGCCGACGAAGATGACGGCGAGGGTCCCGACGACGAGCGCGACCCGCTTCAGCCAGCGATCGGCGGCCAGCCAGCGCCGAAGCCCGCCAAACCCGTCACCGAAGCGATGAAAGCCCGAATTGGAACGCGACAACAGCCGGCGCGCGCGATGGCGCGCGGCCGCCTCCTGATCCGGATCCCAATCGGCGTCGTCCCATTCCTGCGGCTGTTGCTGAACGCCGCGCCGATCGAAGTCCGGATTGTAATCCTGGGGCGACTTGTTCCTTGCCATTGCCTCTCGATACAGGCGCCCGTCGTAGGATTGAGCGCCGCCGGGACCGCAGCCGTCCGCGGGAAGCGAAGCTCCCTGCGCCGGCATTGCCGCCATACCTCGAATATTCCTGCTGTTCGTCATTTCGCCCCGGGAGCGCGTTCAACGAGCAGTGGGGTGGTACGTGGAATTCCTTGTAACCATATCCCGGCGCCGCCAGACTTGCCCAGCCGAGGGCGCGATTCCGGCACGCCGGACGAGAGCTGCAATACCGGTTCGATTGACCCGCCGAAAGCGTCGAAAGGAAGGCGTATGTCCAAGAAATCCCGAACGAAATCGTCCAAAACGCCCTCCGGCAGTTCGACGGCTAAAAAGAAGACCCTCGCAACGCGGCCCTCGACTCCGGCCAAGTCCGCGAAAACACCCCGGACACCGGCGAGCAAATCAATCGGGACCTTAGCAAAACCAGGATCACACAGGGCCGAATCGAAACAGTTAAATTCCTCCAAATCGGCGCCCCCGCCCGCGAAGGCGAAGTCTGGCCTGGCCGAGGGCCAGAAGGCCCCCGCCTTCCGCCTGCCCCGCGACGGGGGCGACGTCGTCACATTGGCGGACTATGCCGGCCAAAAGCTCGTGCTGTTCTTCTACCCCCGCGCCGACACCCCGGGCTGCACCCGGGAGGCGATCGACTTCACCCGGCTCGCCGGCGCCTTCGCCGCTGCCGGCACCGCCGTGCTCGGCGTCTCCGCCGATCCGTTAAAGGCCCAGGAGAAATTCCGCGACAAGCACAGCCTCGGTATCCCCCTGCTCTCGGACGAGACGCACCAGATGCTGGAAGCCTATGGCGCCTGGGGCGAAAAGTCGATGTATGGCAAGAGCTTCCTTGGAATTCTTCGCACCACGATACTGGTCGGGGCCGATGGCAGATTAGCCAGGATCTGGCGCAACGTGCGGGTCGACGGCCATGCCGACGAGGTGCTGGAAGCGGCAAGAAGTCTTTAACCAGCCCATCAAATTCGCGCGCTCCCATTTCCGGAAAATTAACCATGACCGGCCCAGATTGCCGCGGCAATTAAGGCCGTACGGACTCATCCGACCGGCGCGGGAGTGCCGATGTCGAAAAGTTCTGCCCAATATTCGCAGTACCCCCAACATCATCCCCACGACCACGGACGGGCCTTCCAACGCCGCTCCGCCCCTGCGGCAGCTGCAGCGATCCCCCTTCCCGCGACCGACGACGCCTACACCATCGTCCATGCCGGCAAGCAGGTCCGCTTCGGGCCCGTGGTGTTCTGGATCGTGGTCGGCACGGTCGTGCTGCTCGGTCTTTGGTCGGCGGCAACCGCCACATATTTCGCGTTCCGTGACGACGTCCTGACCCGGCTGATCGCCCGCCAGGCCGAGATGCAATACGCCTATGAGGACCGCATCGCAGAGCTGCGCGCCAAGGTCGACCGGACCACCAGCCGCCAGCTGCTCGACCAGGAACAGTTCGACCAGAAACTCGACCAGATCATGAAGCGCCAGACGGCGCTGGAGTCCCGAGCCACGGCGCTCGGAGCCATGCCTGATGTAACCGGCTCGATTCCGCGTGCGACGCCTCAGCGCGGCGATTCGAGCCAGGTGACGCCAAAACCCTCGCCGATCAGCGACACCGTGATCTTCGTGGCGCCGCCGGACCGTGAGGCGCGCCTGGAGTCGCGCGCTCCGACTGTCGCAGCCCCCCCAACCAACCAGTTGGCCAAGAACCAGGGTTTCGACAACGTCCTGGTCCGGCTCACGACCTCGCTCGACCAGGTGGAACGGCGCCAGATGGCGGCGCTCAGCGCCGTCGAGGAAGGCATGGATTCACGGATGCGCCGGATGCGCGGTGTCGTCAGCGATCTCGGCCTGAATCTCGCCAATCTGGAGTCCGCCGTGCCGCGCACCGCGATGGGCGGTCCGTTCGTACCGGTCAAACTGACGGCCAACGCCGGGCCGTTCGAGAAGCAGCTCTCACGCATCAACACCACGCGCGCCGAGATGGACCGTCTCAATCGCACGCTGGCGCTGGTGCCTTATCGCAAGCCCGTCATCGGCGAGGTCGAATTCACCTCCGGCTTCGGCGTTCGCAGCGATCCCTTCCTCGGCCGGCCCGCGATGCATACAGGGCTCGATTTCCGCGCCGCCACCGGCGATCCGGTTCGCGTCACCGCCAACGGCAAAGTGGTGTCCGCCGGCTGGTCCGGCGGTTACGGCCGCATGATCGAGGTCGACCATGGTAACGGGCTTTCGACCCGCTACGGCCATCTCTCCGAGATCAACGTCAAGGTCGGCGAGATCGTGAAGATCGGCCAGGTCGTCGGTCTGGTCGGATCGACCGGTCGCTCGACCGGTCCGCATCTGCATTACGAGACCCGCATCGAGGGCGAAGCGGTCGATCCGCAGAAATTCCTGCGCGCAGGCGTGCGTCTCAGCGCGGGCTAAGCCCTGGCAGGAGCGCTTGAAGCCCTGACTACTGACTGCGCTCGTGGCCGACCTCGCCGGTGATGACGTCGCCGAACAGCTCCCAGGCCTGCCCGTTGAAACGCATCAGCTGCATCTGCTCGATCGGGAAGTAGTCGTCGGCTGAGGTGTTGACCATGATGCCGGGCAGCATCAGGTCGGTGTGAAAATTCTTCAGGCTGGTGGCCTGCTTCATCGCGTTCTCGCGCGTGAGGTTGTCGCCGCACTGCTTCAGCACCTGCGCCATCGCCTCGGCCTGTACATAGCCATAGAGGTTGTTGGCATTGGTCTTGTCGCCATCGGGGTAATATTTGTCCATGAATTCGCGCCACTTCACCACGGCCGGATCCTTGTCCCAGGTCGGATCGGTCGGGTCTTTCAGATAGGCGGTGGAGATGATGTCCTTGGCATAGTCGAGCCCGGCAGGCTTCAGCACCGAGGCGATGGATGTGGCCGTGTTGGCGAGGAAGAATTTCGGCTTCCAGCCGAGCTCGCCGACCTTCCGGATCGCCTGCGCCGAGCCCTTCGGCGCAGCCCACGAGAAGAAGATGTCGGCGCCGGAATCGTGCAGGGCAACAATCTGGGAGTCGATCGAGGGATCGCTGACCTCGTAGGACTTGTCGGCGATGATCATGTTCACCTTGTCGCCGAGTCCGTCCTTCAAGCCCTTGAACTGGTCCTTGCCGGCGTCGTCATTTTGCCAGAGCACCGCGATCTTGCTGTTCGGAAACTTGTCACGGATATATTTCGCGTAGATCCGCCCCTCGCTCTGGTAGTTCGGCTGGAAGCCCATCGTCCACGGGAAGTTCTTGGGATCGCCGAACTTGGTGCCCCCGGACGCCACGAACAGCTGCGGCACCTTCTTGGCGTTCATGTATTTCATGATCGCGGAGTTCGAGGGCGTGCCGAGCGGCTGGAAGATCAAGAGGACCTCGTCGCTCTCGACCAGCTTTCGCGCCTGCTCGATCGCCTTCGGCGGCGAATAGGCATCGTCGTAGCTGATGAAGTTGATCTTGCGGCCGTTGATGCCGCCCTGATCGTTGATCATCCTGAAGAAGGCCGCCTCGGTCTTGCCGATCACGCCATAGGACGACGCCGGGCCGCTATAGGGCATGATGTTGCCAAGCTTGATTTCGGTGTCGGTGGCTCCGGGATCGTATTTCTTCTGCGCCGAGGCCGGTGTCGTGACGAGCACGCCGGCAAGAATGGCGAGGGCAGCAAGGTTTTCGCGACGACCCGGCATCGTTCTCTCCCCTGTGTTTTGTAGTCTTGTTTTGCCGGGAGTGTCGCAAGCAGGCTCGCGGCTGGCAAGCGCTTCGATTTTCCGCGAGATGAAACGGGCATCCGGAACTTACGTGACGCGCCGCAGCACATTGTGAAAGCGTCCATCGATCACAAGCAACGCGCTGCCGATGACGATAGCGCCCGCGATCTCGCGCATCGAGATCGGCTCACCCAGCACCAGCCATCCCAGCAGGATGGCGGTAACAGGAATGAGCAGCGTCACCAGCATGACATTGGTCGCACCGGAGCGCCGTATGATCTGAAAGAAGACGATGTAGGCGAGCGCCGTCGAGAGGCCCGCGAGGCCGAGCACCGCGAGCCAGGTCGTCAGGCCCGGCATCGGGAGATGCCAGGGCTGCTCCACCACGCCGGCGACGATCGCCATCATGACCGTCGACGCCATCAGCTGAAACGTCGCCGTCCCGAGCGGAGCCGCGTCCTTCAGCATTCGCCGCGCCGCCAGTGCGGCAAGCCCGTAGCTGAAGGCGCCTCCAAGACAGAGCAGGATGCCGAGCCCCTGCCCTGGCCTCGTCTCGAGGCCCCATCCGCGCAGGGTGATCACGCCGGCAAGGCCGAGCGCCACGCCGGCCACGCGCCGCAGATGCAAGGCCTCTTCGCCCGCCGCGGCCATCACGAGCACCGTGAAGATCGGCGTGGTCGCATTCAGGATGGATGCCAGTCCGCTCGGGATGAAAGTTTGGCCCAGCACGATCAGCGAGAACGGAATGACGTTGTTGAGCAGCCCGATCACGATGAACGGCGTCCAATCCGACATACGATCGGGAAAGCCGATCCCCTGCATGCGTAACGGCGGCAAGAGAATGGCCGCACCGAGCGCGACGCGCAGGAATACCAGCGTCAGCGGCGTCAATTCCCGCAAGGCCGCGCCGTTGAGGAAGAACGAGCCGCCCCAGAGGATCGAGAGTACCGCGAGCAACGACCAGTCTCGCGCGTGAATCCTGTTGTCGATTGGGGGCATGGGCTCTCACATCGGCGGTCGAGCCCGCTGGCCTAGGACCACGCGTCGAACTGTGCCACCCGATTTCCGATGACATGCCGGTTTACGAAACCGATGCCGGCTATGAATCGGGCGATCGAATTTTTCCCACGCGATGCTGGCCGGTTAGGGCGCCTACTCGTAAACCCGATCAACCCGCGCGGAGGCGGCGCCTTGCTCGGCGCGCTTACCGCACGTCCCAAAAACAAGAGGAACTCGAATTCGGGTCGAGAGTTGACTAAGCTTGCAGTCTCGCCGGAAAGTCCGATGATCTGCCGATAATTCCCATTTGATGCGTATCGCTAAGCACCCCGGATTCCATGCGGAATTACATGGTCGATTTTCAGAAAGTCTTCGAGAGCTCCCCTGCTCTATTTCTTGTTCTCGGCGCGGACGAAACCTTCCCGATCCTGGCGGTAAGCGACGCCTACCTTCGGGCGACGTACACCGAGCGCGAAGCGATCGTGGGGCGCCGCCTGTTCGATGTCTTTCCGGACAATCCCGCCGATCCTTCGACCGGCACTATGAACCTGCGCGTCTCTCAAACGAGTTCTTGCCGAAGGCCGGCAGGATGCGATGGCCGTGCAAAAGTACGACGTCCGCCGACCTGATGGGGCATTCGAGGAGCGTTTTTGGTCTCCCTTGAACGCGCCGGTAATCGGCCCGGACGGCCGAATGTTGTACATCATGCACCGCGTCGAGGACGTCACAGACATCACCCGTGGCGACCGCACGACCGCCGCCGCGGACGAGGCGATGCGGCTGGACGTCATGCTGCGCGCCCAAGAACTGCAGGAAGCCAACCGGCAACTGCGTGAGGCCACGGAGCAATTCCAGGCAGTCTACGATCAGGGCCTGTTCGCCGCGCGTCTCCGCTTGGACGGAACGGTCCTCGACATCAACCGGTCCGCCCTCGAGGTCTGCGGCTTCAGGCGTGAGGACGTTCTCGAGCGGCCGTTCTGGGAGTGCGGCTGGTGGAATCGCTCGCCGGAAGTGATGGCGTGGGTCCGCAGAGCGGTCGAACAGGCTATCGCTGGCGAGCCTTTTCGGGGCGAGTCGATGTATTTCTGGGGCGACGGCTCGGAACATATCGTCGATTTCGCCTGCATGCCGGTCCGCGACGCGTCCGGACGCGTCGTCGTGGTGGTGCCGACGGGGATGGACGTTACCGAACGCGTCAGAGCCGAGCAAAGTCAGCGCGAATTGGAGGAAGAGCGCCGTCGAGCCGAAGCGCTCGCCGAAATCGACCGCGGCAAGACCAGGTTCTTCTCCAACATTAGCCACGAATTCCGTACGCCCCTGACGTTGATGCTGGGCTCCCTCGAGGAGATGAAGCGCCAAGCCGCCGGTGCGATGATTCCGGATGCATATCTCGATCAGGTCGATCTCGTTCACCGCAACGGCCTGCGGCTGCTCAAGCTGGTCAACACGCTGCTCGACTTTTCGCGTATCGAGGCAGAGCGCGTTCAGGCCGTCTATGAGCCGACCGAACTGGCGGAGGCGACCGCGCATCTGGCCAGCGAATTCCGCTCCACCATTGAGAAAGCCGGCCTAGCTCTGGTCGTGGATTGCCCGCCACTCGCGGAAGCCGCATTCGTGGATCGCGAAATGTGGGAGAAGATCGTCCTCAATCTCCTGTCCAACGCCTTCAAGTTCACGTTCGAAGGCAAGATCGAGGTCTCGCTTCAGCGCGTTGGCAGCGGCTTCGAACTCATCGTTGCCGACACCGGCACGGGCATCCCGCCCGCCGAGTTGCCCCGGTTGTTCGAGCGCTTCCACCGGGTGGAAGGGGCGAAAGGAAGAACATATGAAGGCTCGGGTATCGGGCTCGCGTTGGTCCAGGAGCTTGCTCGGCTGCATGGCGGGGAAGTCACGGTAGAAAGCGAGCTTGGCAAGGGGTCCAGATTCAGAGTGACGATACCCGCGGGCTCGACACATCTGCCGCAGCGGCAAATTGGGGGCGTCCGCACGCAGGCTTCGACGGGTCTGAGCGCGAAACCCTTTATCGAGGAAGCGTTGCGCTGGCTGCCCGACGCTCCCCCGGTACCGGAGGACGTCATCGAAGTCGCGCTGCCGGTGGACGCGGCCCCGGCGCCCGACGCAGAGCGCCCGCTCGTTCTGCTGGCGGATGACAACGCAGATATGCGCGAATACCTGACGCGCGTCTTGAGCGAGCAGTACCGCGTCGAAGCGGTGCCGGACGGCGAGGCCGCTCTGAAGGCCATTGCGCAAAAGATTCCCGATTTGCTGCTCAGCGACGTGATGATGCCGCGGGTAGACGGGATGGAATTGCTGCTGCGCCTGCGTGCCGATCAGCGCACCCGGTCCTTACCCGTGATCCTGCTGTCCGCGCGCGCCGGCGAGCAGACCAAGGTCGACGCCCTCGGCGCGGGCGCGGACGATTATATCGTGAAGCCGTTTACCGCTCGCGAACTGGTGGCACGCGTCGATGCTCACCTAAAGATCGCGCGCGTGCGCGGCGAGGTCCTGCGAAGCCTTCGGCGCAGCGAGGAACGGTACCGCGCGTTCGTGACCGCGACCTCGGACATTGTCTATCGCATGAGCCCGGATTGGAGCGTCATGCACAAGCTCGAGGGCAAGCAATCGATCCGCGACACGGACAGCCCGAGCAGCACCTGGCTCGATACCTACATACACCCGGACGAACGCCCCGAGTTGTTGGCTGTCATCGAAGAGGCGATCCGGACGAAGACGCCGTTCGAATACGAACACCAGGTAAGGCAAGTCGACGGCACCCTTGCCTGGGTTCATTCGCGCGCCGTGCCGGTGTTCGACGAACACGGCGAAATCGTCGAATGGTTCGGGTCCGCCCGCGACGTCAGCGAGCGCAGGCGGCACGACGACACGCAGCGCCTGCTGGTCAGCGAACTCAGCCATCGCGTCAAGAACATGCTGGCGGTCGTCCAAGCGATCGCTCAACAGACGCTCCGGCGTGCGAAGGACCCGGCCGAGTTCGCCACAAGCTTCGGCGGCCGCATCCAGTCGCTTTCGAGCATGCACGGGCTGCTGAGCCAGTCGGGCTGGCAGCACGCGGATCTTCAGGAAATCCTGCGCGATCAGCTTGCCGCGCACGAGGCGTCTCGCATCCTCACGTCCGGTCCGTCTGTGCAGCTTGAACCGCAGGTCGCGCTTCATCTCGCGCTCATGCTGCACGAACTGGGCACCAATTCGGTCAAGTATGGCGCTCTGTCTCGGTCGGAAGGCTCGGTGATTGTCAATTGGTCCGTAAACGACAACAAGCTCGGGCTGGAATGGCGCGAGCGCGGCGGGCCGCCGGTCAAGTCGCCGCTCAAACGCGGCTTCGGCACGACCCTGATAGAGCAGACTGCGAAAAGCGAAGGCGGAAGCTCGCACATGATCGCGGAAGCGGATGGTCTTCGCTGGGAGATCGTAATGCCGCTCACCGCGGGGAAGTTCGCGGACGCGGAGGAGCGCAGGCCCGTCGCGCCGAACTTTTCGGGACCGCGAAGCGTTCGTCAGTCCGCGCCAGCCGAGCCGCTTAGTGGCAAGCGGTTCTTGATCGTCGAGGACGAGCCACTGATCGCGCTCGACATCGTATCGGGCCTCGAAAGCGTCGGCGTTCAGGTCGAAGGGCCCTTCGGATCGGTCAGGGAGGCTCTTCGCGCGGTCGAGGAAGGTTCCTTCGATGCCGCACTGCTCGACGCCAATCTGCGAGGAGAGACCGTGGACGAAATCGCTGCGGCGTTGACGCGGCGAAAAACCCCCTTCACGTTCGTGACGGGATACGGCCGTCAGGCCTTGCCGGAAAGCTTTGCCCAAGCGACGGTACTGACGAAGCCCTTCACGCAGGAGCAACTGCTGGCAACCGCCTCTCGCCTCATCGACGGAAAACTGTCGAGCCTCCAGTTGCACAGGGATCGCGACCATCATTGATCGCCTATCCACCGCGCCGCCCTCCACCGGGCACAAGTGGTTCTGACCACATGACTCCGTGGAGATATGCCGCGGCTGCGAGGCCAACTGCGATAGCGTTACCGCCGGGCGGCGATCCGGTCGCGGACCTCCGCTTTGCCTTGCTGAGCTGAACTCTATGCCTACGCCGGCTTCTTCGGCCGCGACACCAGCTCGATCATCCTGCCTTCGTCGTCATCGGGCATTGTGGCTTTCGCCTGCGCGTAGGATTCGACCGCGGCGCGCGCGACCAGCGGCTTGTCGGCCAAAAGGCTCTCGGCGAGCCTCACGGCATAGGCGGCATCCTTGTGGCGCAGTGCTGTGGTGAACGTCGCACCGGAAAAGTCGCGGGCGACCATGCGCTTGGAGTGGCGCTGCACCTGCGGGCTTGCGGCCACGCCCGCCTGGATCGATTCCAGCACGAGGTTCATGTCGAGACCGGCCTGCTCGGCGATGGCAAGGCCCTCGGCCAGGCCTGCGATCTGGATCGCCCCCATCAAATTGTTGATCAGCTTGTAGACCGTGCCGGAGCCCACCGCGCCGAAATGGCGGATGGTCGAGCCGATCGGTTCGAGGAACGGCCGCGCGCGATCGAGGTCAGCCGCGTTGGCGCCGACCAGCAGCGTCAGTTTCCCGGCGGCGGCCGCATCCGGCAAACCCGTCACGGGACAGTCGATATAGATGAGACTGCGCGCGTTGAGCTCACGGCCCATCTCGCGGGCGTGGTCGTAGGAGACCGTGGAGCATTCGATCGCAATAGTGCCGGCCTTGGCCGTCTTGGCCGCGCCGTTGGGCCCGAGCCACACCGCGCGCGAGGCTTCGTCATCCGCGACCATGGTGACGACGGCATCAGCGTCGATCGCCGCGTCCTCTGGCGAAGTCGCCCAAAGCGCGCCGCGCGCGATCAAATCTTCAGCCTTGGCCTTGCTGCGATTCCACAGCGTCACCGTGAAGCCGCCATCGAGGTAGCGGCCGGCCATGCCATGCCCCATCCGCCCGAGCCCGATGAAGGCGACGCGTGCCATGCTAATCGACGTCCTCGATGTCGGCGCCGGTTGTGCCGAAGGCGCGCTGAGCCAGCGTGGCGGCCATGAAGTCATCGAGCTCGCCGTTGAGCACGCCCGAAGTGTCGGAGGTCTGCACCCCCGTGCGCAGATCCTTCACCATCTGGTAGGGCTGCAGCACGTAGGAGCGGATCTGGTGGCCCCAGCCGATATCGGTCTTGGCGGCCTGGTCGGCGGCGGCCTTCTCCTCGCGCTTCTTCAGCTCGATTTCATAGAGACGCGCACGCAGCATGTCCCAGGCCTGCGCCTTGTTCTTGTGCTGGGAGCGGCCGGCCTGGCAGACCACGGCAACGCCGGTGGGAATGTGCGTCAGGCGCACCGCGGATTCGGTCTTGTTGACGTGCTGGCCGCCGGCGCCGCCCGAGCGCATGGTGTCGACGCGGACATCGGATTCCTTGATGTCGATCTTGATGCTGTCGTCGATGACCGGGAACACCTGCACGCTGGAGAAAGACGTGTGCCGTCGCGCGTTGGAATCGAACGGCGAGATGCGCACCAGGCGATGCACGCCCGCTTCGGTCTTCAGCCAGCCATAGGCGTTGTGGCCGGACACCTGGATGGTCGCGGACTTGATGCCGGCCTCTTCGCCCTCGGACTCTTCGAGGAACTCGACCTTGAAGCCGTGGGTCTCGGCCCAGCGCGTGTACATGCGCAGCAGCATCTGGGCCCAGTCCTGGCTCTCGGTGCCGCCGGCGCCGGCATGGACTTCGAGGTAGGAATCGAACCGATCCGCCTCGCCCGACAGCAGCGCCTCGAGCTCGCGCCGCGCCACTTCCTTCTTGAGATTCTTCAACGCGGCTTCGGCCTCAGCGACGACCCCGGCATCGCCCTCGGCCTCGCCGAGTTCGATCATGCCGATGTCGTCTTCGAGCTCCTGCTCGACCTTGCCGATACCGCCAAGCGAATCCTCGAGCGAGGTCCGCTCCTGCATCAGCTTCTGGGCCTTCTGGGGGTCGTTCCAGAGGTTGGGATCTTCTGCGAGCTTGTTCAGCTCAGCGAGGCGCGCCGTCGATTTCTCGACGTCAAAGATGCCTCCTCAGCAGCCCGACTGACTGCTTGATCTCTTCTACCAACCGTTCGATTTCGGCGCGCATGTCGTTCTCTGGTCTCGCGGAATTGATCCGCGTCGCGCGCATGATCCGGGGAAGTGCGAAGCGGCTTCCCGAAAGATCATGAGCAAAGCAAATCCAAAGCGCGATGAACATCGCGCTTGGTGGGGATGTAACGGCGGCAGCGCCAAAGCGCAACCGCCCGCCTCGCCTGTATCAGGCGTTATCCGCTACCACAGCCCACCCGTGCCCGGCCGCATGAGGAAGCCGGAGTCCGGCTGCTGCTGCTGCGAGGCCGGCATGCCGCCGCGCCCGTCGGCGTCGGCCACGCCGATGACCGAATAATTGTCCGGCGGCGCCGTGCCCGGCTTGAAGGCTTCGAGGATGGTTCCGCCGGTTTCGCCGGGGCCGGCGCGCATGCCGGTCTTGGCGACGACGCGAACCAGCTTGATGCCGGCCGGGACCTTGAACGGAACGGCGGGCTTGTCGGCGAGCGCGAGCTGGAGGAAGTCCCGCGCGATAGGAGCCGCGAGATGGCCGCCGGTCGCGGCGTTGCCTTTGCCGAGCGGGCGCGGCTTGTCGTAGCCCATATAGATGGCGACGGCGACGTCAGGCGAGAAGCCGACGAACCAGGCGTCCTTGGCCTCGTTGGTGGTGCCGGTCTTGCCGGCGATCGGCTTGCCAACCGCCTTGACCACGGTCGCGGTGCCGGCCTGAACCACACCTTCCATCAGCTCGGTGATCTGATAGGCGGTCATGGAATCCAGCACCTGCTCGCGGCGGTCGATCAGCTGCGGCTCGGCCTGGTTCTTCCAGCCGCCCGGCGCGTCGCAGCCGCGGCATTCGCGCTGGTCATGCTTGAAGATGGTGTGGCCGTAGCGGTCCTGGATGCGATCGATCAGCGTCGGCTTCACACGGCGGCCGCCATTGGCGAGCATCGAATAGGCCGTGACCATGCGCATCGCCGTCGTCTCGCCGGCGCCCAGCGCGTAGGAGAGATAGTTCGGCAGTTCGTCATAGACACCGAAACGGCGGGCATATTCGCCGATCAAGGGCATGCCGATGTCCTGCGCCAGCCGCACCGTCACGGTGTTGAGCGACTGCCGCAGCGCGTTGCGCAGCGTCACAGGTCCCTGGAACTTGCCCGAGGAGAAGTTTTCCGGCCGCCATACGCCGGCGCCCTGCCCCTGGTCGATTTCGATGGGTGCGTCGAGCACGACAGTCGAGGGCGTATAGCCGTTATCGAGCGCGGCCGAATAGACGATCGGCTTGAACGACGAGCCCGGCTGCCGATAGGCCTGCGTGGCGCGGTTGAACTGGCTCTGGTCGAACGAGAAGCCGCCGACCATCGCGAGCACGCGGCCGGTCCAGGGATCCATCGCCACCATCGCGCCGGACACTTCGGGGATCTGGCGCAACCGGTACTGGCCCTCGACCGGCTGGCCGTCCTTGTAGAGCGGATCGGCATAGATCACGTCGCCGGGCTGCAGCACCTGCGACACCGCCGTCGGCGTCTTGCCTTTGGCTCCGCCCTGTACGGCCCGCGCCCAGCGCACGCCGTCGGCCGTGATGAGGCCGGTCTCACGCTGCTTGCTGACGGCGCCTCCGAGCTCGCGGCTCGGCTGGAAACCGATGCGGGCAGACTGGTCGCTGGTCTCCAGCACCACCGCCATGCGCCATGGCGAGATGTCGGAGAGCGATTTGATCTCGGCGAGCTTCACGCCCCAATCGCCCGAAATATCGAGCTTGCTCATGGCGCCGCGATAGCCCTGCTGCTCGTCATAGTTCACGAGGCCGGTGACCATGGCCTTGCGCGCCATGACCTGGATCTTCGGATCGAGCGTGGTGCGGACGGAAAGACCGCCCTCATACAGCTTCTTCTCGCCATAGCGCTCGAAGATGTCGCGGCGGACTTCCTCGGCGAAATATTCGCCGGCGAAGGTGTGGGCGCCGTTGGACCGGTTGGTGACGGCCAGCGGCTCCTTGCGGGCCTTGTCGGCGTCGGCCTGCTTGATCCAGCCGTTCTCCACCAGCCGGTCGATGACGTAATTGCGGCGCTCGATGGCGCGGTCACGGTTGCGCACCGGATGCAGCGTCGCCGGCATCTTCGGCAGCGCGGCCAGATAGGACGCTTCCGCCACCGTCAGCTCGTTCACCGACTTGTCGAAATAGACCAGCGAAGCGGCCGCGATGCCGTAGGCGCCGAGGCCGAGATAGATTTCGTTCAGATACAGCTCGAGGATCTTGTCCTTCGAGTAGGTTTTCTCGATCCGCATCGCGAGCAAGGCTTCCTTGATCTTGCGGGCGAAGGAGACCTCGTTGGTCAGCAGGAAGTTCTTGGCGACCTGCTGGGTGATGGTGGAGGCGCCCTGCGGACGGCGGTTGGAGCCGTAGTTCTGGATGTAGGCCACGCCGGCGCGCGCCATGCCGGTGTAGTCGATGCCGCCATGCTCGTAGAAATTCTTGTCTTCGGCTGCCAGGAACGCGTTGATCACGAGCTTGGGGACGGCTTGGATCGGCAGGTACAGCCGCCGCTCCTTGGCATATTCGCCCAGCAGCGAGCCATCGACCGCGTGCACGCGGGTCATTACCGGCGGCTCGTAATCCTGAAGCTGAGAGTAGTCGGGCAAGTCCTTGGAGAAATGCCAGATCAAGCCTGCCACGGCCCCGACACCGACAAGGAACACCACCGTTCCCGCGGCGAACAGGAAGCCCATGAACCGCACCAGCAAGCGCATTATGTGTTTATCCGTTCAAACTCTGGATCAGACCAGTATCAGCCCATCGGACCAAAAAACTGGCACCCCAAACAGGCGCCAATCTCACGTCGCGAATTCACCGGCTAACGCAATACCATCAGTACCGGACTTAAGACGCCTGCCGAACAAGGATTCTCGCCGATTCCGGAACCCCCTGCGGGATTTTTATAAAGCGCCCGCTGTGGCCAAACTAGGGCTTTTGCGGCGGGACTGGAAAACCCTTTCAGATCGAAGACCCCAGGGTCGCCCCATTGGGCGATCCCGAGGTCGTCAGTTTGACGATCCCCGGTTCGTCGTCAATTTGGCGATCCCCGGGTCGTCAATTTGATGATCCCCGGGTCGTCAATTTGACGATCCCGCCGTGGCCATCCGTTTGGTCAGGAACCCGTCGATGGCCTGCGCCATCGAGCCCACGGCACGAGACCGCCAGCCCTCCGAAACCAAATGCTCGAGGTCACCTTTATTTGAGACGTAGCCGATCTCGACCAGCACCGAGGGCACATCCGGCGCTTTCAGCACCCGAAAGCCCGCCGACTTCAGGGGATGCTTGTGCATCCGCACCGTCGACTTCATCTCGCCCATCAGAAGGCGCGCAAAACGGTTTGAAAAGGTGCGGGTTTCCCGCTGGGTGAGGTCGATCAGGATATCGGCGACGTCGGTCGGCTCCTCGGCGAGGTTGAAGCCGGCGATCGCATCCGCCCGGTTTTCAGCGTCCGCCAGCCGCTGCGCCTCGGCGTCGGACGCCTTGTCGGACAGCGTATAGATGGTCGCGCCCTGCGCATCGCCCTCGGCGCGAGGCAGCGCATCGGCATGAATGGAGACGAATAAGGCCGCCTTCAGATTGCGGGCGACCTTGGGCCGGTCATTGAGGGGAATGAAGGTGTCGTCGTCCCGCGTCATGACCACACGGTATTTGCCGGCCTTTTCCAGCCTGTCGCGGAGCGCCAGACCGAAGGCCAGCACAAGGTTCTTCTCGCTCTCGCCGCTCGACTGCGTGCCGTTGTCGATGCCGCCATGGCCGGGATCGATCACGACCACCGGGCGGCCGTCGGCCTTCTGCTGCGCCGTGTCCGGGGCTGCCGTCGCGGGAGCCGTTGCTGGCTGCGCTTCCGCGATCGTCGGACGCAGTTCGGGGCGGTTCTCGGGTGCGAGCGACTGCACGAAGGCGGTCCGGTCGACCTCCTCCAGCTCCAGCACGAGCCTGGCCGGCTGACCATTAGCCGCCTCCAGCACGTAGGAATTGGCGATCCGGGCCGGTCCGGTCAGGTCGAACACGATTCGCGAGCCGCCGGGCATGACGAGCCCGTAGCGGAAGGCCTTGACCAGTCCGCGCCCTGCGCCCCCTGCCCCCGCGGGCAGCTGAAAATTCACCTGCGGCACGTCAACGACGACCCGGTATGGGTCGGCGAGCGTGACGGCGCGGAAGGTGACGGTCTGATCGAGGTCGAGAATGAAGCGTGTCTGCTTGCCATCGCCGGCCAGCCGGGCGGCGGAGGCGGTTGGAAAATTCGCTACCGCAACAATGGGTTGCGGCTTGCTTTCCGCGGCACTCAGGCGCGAGGAATCAGCACACGGCAACGCTGCGGCGCACAGCAGAGCGCATCCCAGCAAAACCCGTTGATTTGTGCGGCTCGCCACCGATTCCGTGCCTCCGAGCAGCCCTCTTAACGCAATAGAACCACAGGGTTAATCGATCCTTAATGACGGAAACGCGAAACTCGCTGACTGTGACCGCCATGCGACGCTCCCTTGCACCGATGGCTCATTCCAAGTATGTACGGAATGCTGACGGCCGATATTTCCGGTTGTGTCGCATTCAGCCTCCCGGTGCAGCGCCGGAACTCTCAAGATTTGGGAATTCCAGCGTTTTTCCGTTCCCCTCTAAGACCAGCGCGGTGCGCGGCAGCGAGGTGGAGCGGGTCAAGCGCAGGTGGCGGACGGTCCTGGTGTACCACTCGCGTTTCCGGGACGGTTCTGACAGCGACGTAACCCATTACCCGGTCCCTTGATCCCAGGGGAGCGGTTCGTGACCCCAAGGCGAGCGCGCTCGCGCCATGCCTGGCCAGCAGCAACTGATTGAAGGGCGGCCTCACCGCCCAGTGTTTCATACGGGCCGACGCTTGATGCGCCAGACTGTGCCGACCAATTCTGAAGGATCATTCGCGACGCTGCGGAGTGAAAATCCCGCGCGCCGCCTTGGTCCTGAAGCTTCCGGTTCGGCAAGGCGCGAGAGACGGCGTTTCGGCCTTCCCCTCACCCCCGAATCAGGTGGACCGTCGCGTCACCCGGCAGCGCAGCTCGCGCCCACGGTGAAAAGCGCCCGCCGCCGCCAAGAGTTAAGCCATGCCCAACAAGATGTTGATCGATGCCACCCACCCGGAGGAGACCCGGGTCGTCGTGGTCCGCGGCAATCGCGTCGAAGAGTTTGATTTCGAGACCGCGCAACGCAAGCAACTGCGCGGGAATATCTACCTCGCCAAGGTCACAAGGGTCGAACCCTCGCTCCAGGCCGCCTTCGTCGAATATGGCGGCAACCGCCACGGCTTCCTCGCCTTCAGCGAAATCCATCCAGACTATTATCAGATCCCGGTCGCAGACCGGCAGGCGCTGATCGAGGCCGAGGAACAGGCCCATCGCGAGGCCGAGGAAGAGAGCGAGAACCGCTCCCACGGCCGCCGCCGCTCGCGCCACCGCAACTCCCGCCGACGCAGTCATGGCGAACGCGTCCGCAGCGACGTCGTTGAAGGCACCGATGCCACGGCGGCCCAGCCGGTCGAGGGCGAGGCCCTGCTCGCCGAAGGCGCGTCGCACGAAGGCGAGCATCTGCACGCCGATGCGGAGCATCAGGGCGAGCACGATCATCACGACCACGAACATGGCGATCATGATCACCACGATCATGACCACGAAGAACACGCGCACGACCATCATCATGCCCATGGCGACGATCACGCGCATGATCATGACCATGTTCACGATCATCACGAGCATCATCATGCCGATGAGACCCCCGCGCCGGTCGCGGCCGTCGGCGCCGAGCCCGTGGTTGCTGCCGAACCGCAGGAGGCCCGGACCTTCGAGGCTCACGCCTCCGATTCCCACGAAACGCACGCCGAGGATCTCGCCGAGGCCGTGACCGCTTCAACTGAGCCGGCCGACGCCGTCTACGGCGAGGCCCCGCATGCCGAGGCTTTGGAAACGACCGGCGAAGACGATGAGGATGAGGATGAGGACGAGGACGACGAGGAAGCCGAAGAGGAAGTCGTTGAATCCGTCGGCGGCGACGACGTGCTGGAGGAAGTGCCGGAGCGCACCTTCCGCCCCCGCCGCCAGTACAAGATCCAGGAAGTCATCAAGCGCCGCCAGGTGATGCTGGTGCAGGTTGTCAAGGAAGAGCGCGGCAACAAGGGCGCAGCGCTGACCACCTACCTCTCGCTCGCCGGCCGCTATGCCGTATTGATGCCGAACACCGCCCGCGGCGGCGGCATCAGCCGCAAGATCACCAGCGCCCAGGACCGCTCGCGCCTGAAGGAAGTGGTGCAGGATCTGGACGTGCCGGAAGGCATGGGCATCATCCTGCGCACCGCCGGCGCCGCCCGCACCAAGCCCGAGATCAAGCGCGACTTCGAATATCTGATCCGGATGTGGGAGACGGTGCGCGACCTGACGCTGAAGTCGCAGGCCCCGACCCTCGTCTACGAGGAAGGCTCGCTGATCAAGCGCTCGCTGCGCGACCTCTACAACAAGGAGATCGACGAGATCTCGGTTGCCGGTGAAGCCGGCTACCGCGAAGCCCGCGACTTCATGAAGATGCTGATGCCCGCCAATGTCAGCGCGGTGAAGCAGTATCGCGACGGCCAGCCGCTGTTCTCGCGGATGGGCGTCGAAAGCCAGCTCGACGCGATGTTCTCGCCGACTGTGCAGCTGCGCTCCGGCGGCTACATCGTGATCAACCAGACCGAGGCGCTGGTCTCGATCGACGTCAACTCCGGCCGCTCGACCCGCGAGCACCATATCGAGGACACCGCGCTCAAGACCAATCTGGAAGCGTCCGAAGAGGTCGCCCGCCAGCTTCGTCTGCGCGACCTCGCCGGCCTGATCGTCATCGATTTCATCGACATGGACGAGAAGCGCAACAACCGTGCTGTCGAGCGCAAGCTGTCGGATTGCCTGCGGCAGGACCGCGCGCGCATCCAGGTCGGCCGCATCTCGCATTTCGGCCTGCTCGAGATGTCGCGCCAGCGCATCCGCGCCAGCGTGCTCGAGAGCTCGACCGATCCGTGCCCGCATTGCGGCGGCACCGGCCATGTCCGTTCGGTGTCTTCGGTGGCGCTGCAGCTGCTGCGCGGCCTCGAAGAGATCCTGATGAAGGGCGCGACCCACAATCTGGTGGTCCGCACCCGCACCGACGTCGCGCTCTATGTGCTGAACCACAAGCGCGGCCATCTGCGCGATCTCGAGAACGGCTTCAAGGTGACGCTGTCGGTCATCGCCGACGCAAGCGTCAGCGGACCGCAGGCCTATCTCATCGACCGCGGCGAGCAGGTCCACACGCTGGAAGCCGCCAAGGCTTTGCTGGTGGCGCAGGCGGCCGCAAGCCCGCCCCCGCTGGCGGAAGAAGCCTTCGACGACGAGGACGGCTTCGACATCGAGACCGAATCCGAAGTCGAGACCGAGGAGACCGAAGGTCTCACCGAGGAGCAGGCCGCGGGCGAGGCAGGTTCCGAACAGGACGGCCAGCGCCGTGGCAAGCGGCGGCGCCGCCGGCGCGGCCGTGGTGGCCAGCGCGACGGCGAGTTGCGTGAGGATAGCCCTGCCACCCTTCCCGAGCCGGCTGTCGCGGCCGGCGAAGGCGAAGAGGATGCCGAATCCGAGCAGGATGGCGAAGAGGGCGAGGAGCAGGCGGCCCGCGGCGAGCAGCAGGGCAGCGCTGACCGCCGCCGCCGACGCGGTCGCCGGGGCGGACGCCGTCGGCGTGGTAGTGGCGAGGAGGGTCTCGCAGGCTCCATCAGCGACGAACTCGGTACCAGTCAGCCGCCGGAAGCGTCCGACGCAGTCGCCGATTTCGACGGCTTCGGCAGCGAGGCTGCGCCCTCGATCGCCCAAGCCGAGCACACCGCCGAGCCTGAGGTCTCACAGCCTGAGCCGCGCGCCGAGGTTCAGACCGAGGTGGCACCGGCCCAGCCGGAGCCCGTTGCCGCAGAAGAGGAGCCCGCCGACGACAAGGCCGCGCGGCGCCGCTCCACGGTCCGGGAAAAGGTGAGCTTCATGTCGAGCAGCCCGAGCGAGCCGGCAGCCCCGGTTGCGCAGGCGCCTGAGCCGGCCACTCCGCCGGCAGCTGAGCCCGCGCCGGAACCGGCAGGCGAAACGCCGGCCGCGCCACGCCGCGCCGGCTGGTGGTCGCGCCGCTTCGGCGGCGGCGAATAAAACCGAACACTCAAGAGAAAACGCCCGGGTCAAGCCGGGCGTTTTTTGATTTGGCGAGGTCAGTTTCAATGCAAAGCGCAATCGTTCTCGGCGGCGGCATGATCGGCGTGAGCGCGGCGCTGCACCTCCAGCAGCGCGGCTGGACCGTCACGCTCGTCGACCGCAGGGAGCCGGGCCGCGAGACCAGCTACGGCAACGCCGGGATGATCCAGGCCGAAGCGGTCCGCCCCTATCCGATGCCGCGCGACCTTGCCTCGCTCCTGAAGATCGCGACCGGCCGCACCAACGACGTGCGCTACAGCCTGTCGTCGCTTCATCTCCATATCGAGCCCCTGCTCCGTTACTGGTGGCATTCGGCGCCGAAGCGCCATCGCGAGGCTATCGAGGCATGGGCGCGGCTGATCGCCTACGCGACGAGCGAGCACGACATCCTCATTCGCGAAGCCCATGCCGACAATCTCATCCGCCGCGCCGGCTATCGCGCGCTGTATCGTGATGCTGCCGCCCTTGAGCATTCGATCAGGGACGCCGAACAAGACCAGCGCGAGTTCGGCGTGAATTTTCGCGTGCTCTCGGGCAGCGAGCTTGCCAAGGCAGAGCCGGTCCTGCGCGACGATCTCCCCGGCGCGATCCATTGGCTCGACACCTGGACGGTGTCCGATCCCGGCGCGCTGGTCACGGCCTATGCCGAGCTGTTCGAGCGCCGCGGCGGCACCATCGTGCTCGGCGATGCACAGTCGCTGCGGCAGACCGCGACCGGCTGGTCGGTCGATACCGACCAGGGGCGCCTTGACGCCGCCCACGCCGTCGTGACCCTCGGGCCGTGGTCGCCCGATCTCCTCCACAAATTCGGCTACCGCATCCCCCTGGTGCGCAAGCGCGGCTACCACATGCACTACAGCGGCGGCGCTTCGCTCGACCTGCCGCTGATCGACAAGTCCGGCGGCTATGCCATGGGGCCGATGGCCAAGGGCATTCGCATCACCACGGGAGCCGAGCTGACGAGCCCTGAGGCTCTCGCGACGCCCGTGCAGCTCGCCAGCGCGGAAAGCTCCGCACGCGAGCTGATCGACCTCGGCAAGCGCGTCGAGCCGGATCCGTGGTTCGGCACCCGCCCCTGCACGCCCGACATGCTGCCGGTGCTCGGGCAAGCGCCGCGTCATCCGGGCCTCTGGATGAATTTCGGCCACGGCCACCAGGGCTTCACCCTCGGACCGGCGACGGGGCGCCTGCTCGCGGACATGATGAGCGGCGAGACGCCTGCGATCGATCCGACGCCGTACAGGCCGGGGCGGTTCTAGGCCCTTCGGGCAAGCTGCCTGCTTCCGTCAACCTGTTCGCCCGGCGAGCAGCTTTCTGATGCGCTCGGCGTCTTCGGACGTCGCCGGGTTGTAGACGATCATGCTGAGATCGGAGCGGCCCTCGACGTTGAAGCTCGAAAATTCGAACGACATCATGCCGTGAACCGGGTGGCGCAGCCGCTTGGTGCCGTCGCCGTGATGGCGCACGTCGTTGTCGCGCCAGAGCGCGGCGAATTCCGGACTGGTGCGGCACAGCTCATCGACGAAATCGGCGACATGCGAGACCGCGCCCGCGCGCGCGGCATCCGCCCGGAACGCGGCCACGACGAAGCGGGCCACGCTGTCCCAATCATATTGCGCGGCGCGCACGCGCGGATCGCAGAAGATGAAGCGCAGGATATTGCGCTGTCCCGGCGGGATCGCGCCGTAGTCCGTCAGCACGGCGGTTGCGGCACGATTCCAGGCGACGACGTCCCAGGTCGCGGTCCGCACCAGCGCCGGGCTGAATGCGAGCGCGTCGAGCACGCGCTGCAGCCGCGGGGAAACGCCTTCGCTGGCCTGGTAACGCACCTCGGGCGGGCGGCCGAGGCCGATCAGGAACAAATGCTCGCGCTCAACATCGGTCAGCATCAACGCGCGGGCGATGCGGTCGAGCACATCGGCCGACGGCGCTCCGCCCCGGCCCTGCTCCAGCCACGTGTACCAGGTCGGACTGATGTTGGCGCGCTGCGCCACTTCCTCGCGACGCAAGCCGGGCGTGCGCCTGCGACTGCCGGCAAGGCCGAACGCGGCGGCATCGAGCCTGGTGCGGCGATCCCGGAGATAGGCCCCGAGCAGGTTCTCGGCGGCGGCGGTCTCGCTCATGCTGTTAGCTATTATACCCTGATAAGGTCACTACTTTACCAGGATATTTGTAACGCGGATGGTCGTCTCCACCAACCCCTACCTGCCAATTCCTGGAGATTGCTCATGCGTGTCTTCGTCACCGGCGCCACCGGCTTCGTCGGCTCCGCCGTCGTTGCCGACCTGATCGCCGCCGGGCACCGCGTCGCCGGCCTCGCCCGGACCGATGCCGGTGCCGCCGCCCTCACGGTGATGGGCGCGGAGGTCCATCACGGCTCGCTGGAGGATCACGCCTCCTTGCGCAGCGGCGCGGCCGCCTCCGACGGCGTGCTTCACCTCGTATTCAACCACGACTTCTCGAAATTCGCCGAGAATTGCGAACTCGACCGCCGTGCGATCCTCGCGCTGGGCGACGAGCTGAAAGGCTCCGAGCGTCCGCTGATCGTCACCTCGGGCGTCGCGCTGCTCGCGCCCGGACGGCTCGCGACCGAGGACGATGCGGCGGCACGCCACTTTCCGCGCGTGTCGGAAGCGACCGCCGAAGAGCTCGCCGACCGCGGCATCCGCGCCGGCATCGTGCGGCTGCCGCCCACGACCCATGGCGAGGGCGACCACGGCTTCGTCCCGCGCCTGATTGCGATTGCCCGGGGGAAAGGAGCTGCAGCCTATATCGGCGACGGCATGAACCGCTGGCCGGCCGCCCATCGCCTCGATGCCGCGCGGGTCTATCGCCTCGCGCTCGAGCAAGGCGCATCCGCTCGCCGCTATCACGCCATCGCCGAGGAAGGCGTGCCGTTCAAGGTGATCGCGGAGGTGATCGGCAAGAGGCTTGGCGTGCCCGTGGTCGCGAAATCTCCCGACGAGGCCGAATCTCATTTCGGCTGGTTGGCGCGGTTTGCGGCCGTCGACGTTCCGACCTCGAGCGCGAAGACGCGGGCTGCGCTCGGCTGGGCGCCCAAGGAAAAAGGGCTGATCGAGGATCTCGACCAGCCCCATTACTTCGAGGTCTGACAACGCGGCTCGCGTTGTCAGATCCAGATCAGTCCGTCGTGATCGCCGTCTCCATGTCGGTCGGATCGATCTGCCTGGAGAGGTTGGCGTTGAGCTTGTCGCGGTCGAGCTCACCCTCCCACCAGGCGACGATCACGCAGGCGACGCCGTTGCCGCACAGGTTGGTCAGGGCGCGGCACTCGCTCATGAACTTGTCGATGCCGAGCACGATCGCCATGCCCGGCACGAGGCGCGGATCGACCACGGCCAGCGTCGCCGCCAGCGTGATGAAGCCCGCACCGGTGATGCCGGAGGCGCCCTTCGAGGTCAACATCGCCACGACCAGGATGGTCAATTGCTGGCTGAAGCTGAGATCGTAGCCGAGCGCCTGCGCGATGAAGAGCGTCGCCAGCGTCATGTAGATGTTGGTGCCGTCGAGGTTGAACGAATACCCCGTGGGCACCACGAGGCCGACCACCGACTTGGAGCAGCCGAGCCGCTCCAGCTTCTCCATCAGGGACGGCAGCGCGCTTTCCGAGGACGAAGTGCCGAGCACGATCAGCAATTCGTCCTTGATGTAGGCCAGGAACTTGAAGATCGAGAACCCGGCCAGGCGCGCGATGATGCCGAGAACGACGAAGACGAACAGCGCCGCAGTGAGGTAGAAGGTGGCGATCAGCCCGACCAGATTGAGGATGGCGCCGGTGCCGAACTTGCCGATCGTATAGGCCATCGCACCGAACGCACCGATCGGCGCCGCGCGCATCACGATGGAGATGACGCCGAACACGGCATGGGCGGCGTCATCGATGAAGCTGCGGATGGTGTGGCCGCGCTCGCCAAGGCTCATGATCGCGAAGCCGAACAGCACCGAAAACAGCAATACCTGGAGGATCTCGCCTTGCGCGAAGGCGCCGACCACGGTGTCCGGAATGATGTGCAGCACGAAGTCGACGGACTTCTGCCCGGCGGCCTGCTTGGCGTAATTTGCAACGGCCGCCTCGTTTGCCGCCGCATTGCCGAAGCCCGCGCCCGGCTTGGCGAGATTGCCGACGAGGAGACCGATGACCAGCGCGAAGGTCGAGACGACCTCGAAATAAACCAGCGCCTTGACGCCGATGCGGCCGACCTTCTTGGCGTCCTGGATGTGGGCAATGCCGGAGACGACGGTGCAGAAGATGATCGGCGCGATCACCATCTTGATCAGCTTGATGAAGCCGTCGCCGAGCGCCTTGATCCATTCGTTGGTGGCGACCTGCGGCCAGAGCCAACCGACGATGGCGCCGAGCACGATGGCGATCAGCACCTGGACGTAGAGAACCTTGTACCACGGCTTGGCGACGGGCGGCGCGGGAGGCGCCCCCGTCATGGTTGTCGTCGTCATCGTTTCACTCCCCCTCAAAACACTGGGCCAGCCAAGATCAACTTGGCCGGCCCTGTCAATCGGAACTGCCCGCGCTTGCGCGTTTTACCGGCGGCGATCGATCAGCCTGCGCGCCGCCGGCATCAACGTTGCGCCAAGCGCATTCTTCACCAGCGAGGCCGCGACGAACGGCACGATGCCGACCTGAAAGGCCTTCTCAGCGCCCAGCCCGAGGCCGAACGCCAGCCAGCCGAAGCCGGCCGCCAGAATGACGATATGGCCGACAGCCATCGCTGCGAACAGCAGCGTCACGCTGCGATCCCAACCACGTTCGGCGAGCCAGCCGGTCACGAAAGCGGCCGCAATGAAGCCGAGGAGATAGCCCGCGGTCGGTCCGACCAGCGGCGCAATTCCACCGACCGGGCCGGCAAACACCGGCGCCCCGAGCGCGCCTTCCACGAGGTAGGCGACCATGGTTGCGCTGCCAAGACGCCAGCCATAGGCAGCGCCGATCATCAGCACGACCAGCGTCTGCAACGTCATGGGTACATAAGGCAGCGGCAGGTTGACCTTGGCTGACAGCGCCATCAAGGAGGTGCCGAGCGCAACCAGAACGACGGCACGCAGCGCGCCAACGGTTTCGCCCGGTCGGGTCGGCCACATCAAAGCGGCGAGAGGAAAATGCGGCGTGGCAGGGGTCGAGGCAGATCGGTCAGACAAGTTGAACTCCGGAATTGGTCGAAAACTGGCGGCTATTTAAGCCAGTGAGCGATCCGGTCAACTGCTTCGCGCATCTCTCCGGGCGAGCGCGCATAAGAAAGACGAATGAAGGAGCGGCCATGAACGGGATCGAAATCGAGCCCTGGCGTGGCCGCGACGCGGGCCTGTTCGAGCATCTGCTTGGCGAATTCGAAACTGTCGGAGGTGAAGTCCGAAACGTCGGCATAGAGATAAAATGCACCATCGGCCGGCAGGAACCTGGTGAGGCCGGCTTTCGGCAAACCCTCGCTCAAAATCCGCCGGTTTTCCTGGTAGCCGTGCTTGATCGCCTCCATCTCGGCTGCGCCGTCGAAGGCGGCTTCGGCGGCAATCTGTGAGAGCGACGGTACCGAGATCGAGAGGTTCTGCTGCAGCCGCTCGATCGGCCGCACCAGGATGTCAGGCACGACCATCCAACCGACGCGCCAGCCGGTCATGCAAAAATACTTCGAGAACGAGTTGATCACGAGTGCGTGCTCGGAGAGCGCCGCTGCGGTGACTGCCGGAAAGGCATAATCGAGCCCGTGATAGATCTCGTCGGAGATGAAACGGATGCCGGCGTCTTCGGCGGCCGCCATCAGGCTGGCGAGCGCTTCGCGCGACATCATAGTCCCCGTCGGATTGGCGGGGCTGCCGACCAGCACACCCTTCAGCGGCGCCTTGCGATGCGCCGCGAGCAACGTCTCGCCGGTGAGCGCATGGCGCGTCTCGTTGGTGGTCTCGATCAGCACCGGCTCGCAGCCTAGCGCGGTGAGGATATGGCGATAAGGCGGATAGCCCGGCACCGTCACGGCGACCCGGTCGCCGGGCTCGAACATCGACAGGAAGGCCAGGATGAACCCGCCGGAGGAGCCGGTGGTCACCACGATCCGGTCAGGGTTGACGTCGCAGCCATAGGCATCGCGATAATGGCGCGCGATGCGCTGCCGCAGGCTGGGAATACCGAGGGCGGACGTATAGTCGATCCGCCCCGCCTCCAGCGCAGCGTGGGCAGCCGCAATCGCGGTGCCGGGCGCGCCGGCCGCGGGCTGGCCGACCTCCATATGAATGACATGCCCCCCGGCGGCCTCGATTCGAGCCGCCGCGGCCATGACGTCCATCACCATGAACGGGGGAACATCGCTGCGGCGGGAGGGCTCGAGCCACTGCCCCAACCGGGTCCTCAATGTCGCATCGTGCATCGATTTCTGCTATTTCGCTGGCGGACCGGTGCGTCCGGCCCGGAAAACGGGGCGCTTGCGCCCCAGACTGGCCGCATTGTACGGCTCATAAGGGTAACGCTCGTAAGGGCATATCGCGTATCCGGTCCGCCGCCAATCGCCAAAACCAATCACGAAACTGCTGTCCAGACCGTTTGACCAAGACCGTTTGATGTCGTTCCAGATCGCATTGCGCAAGAAGGCCTCCGCCCTCACCGCCCTCGTCACGGCTGTGGCGATCACGCTGCTGCCGCTCCCGGCGGCGCGGGCGCAGCAGAAGGGGCCGCCGGTCCTGCGCGACACCGAGACCGAGCAGCTGCTGCGCGAATACACGCGCCCGATCCTGCGCGCCGCGGGTCTGGAGAAGCAGAACATCCAGATGGTGATCATCAACGACGGCTCGTTCAACGCGTTCGTCGCGGACGGCCGCCGCATCTTCGTCAATTACGGCGCGCTCCTTCAATCGGAGACGCCGAACCAGATCATCGGCGTGCTCGCGCACGAGACCGGGCATCTGGCCGGTGGCCATTTGTCCAAGCTGCGCGAGCAACTCGCCGCCGCCCAGACCCAGATGATCATCGCGATGCTGCTCGGCGCCGGCGCGATCGCTGCGGGCAGCACCCAGCGCAGCAGCGCCGGCAACAACGGGCTCGCCAACGCCGGTGCCGCCGCGATCTCCGCTCCGCAGGAGGTGATCCGCCGGACGCTATTGTCCTACCAGCGCCAGCAGGAGGAGAACGCCGACCGAGCCGGCGTGAAATTCCTGACCGCGACCCAGCAATCGCCGAAGGGTATGTACGAGACCTTCAAGCGCTTCACCAGCGAGAGCCTGTTCGCCTCGCGCGGCGCCGATCCCTATCTCCAGTCGCATCCGATGCCGGCCGAGCGCGTCGCCGCGCTTCAGGAGTTCGCCAGCTCCAGCCCGTATTGGAACAAGAAGGACGATCCCGCGCTGCAGCTCCGCCACGACATGGTTCGCGCCAAGATCTCCGCGTTCATGGAGCGGCCGGAAACTGTGTACCGCCGCTATCCCCAGACCAACGACAGCATGCCGGCACGCTATGCCCGCGCCATCAGCACCTATCTGCACGGCGATTTGCGCAGCGCGCTATCCCAGATCGACGCGCTGATCCAGGTGCAGCCCAACAATCCGTACTTCTACGAGGTCCGCGGCCAGGCCCTGTTAGAAAGCGGCAAGCCGGCCGAGGCGATCGCTCCGCTGCGTAAGGCCGCACAGCTTTCCAACAACGCCCCCCTCATCGAGATGTTACTTGGGCAGGCTCTGGTTGGAACCGATAATAAGGCCTACACCGACGACGCCGTTCGGATTCTCCGCGGTGCGGTAGCCCGAGAACCCGAGGCGGTGCTCGGCTATACCCAGCTCGCGATGGCCTATGGCCGGAAGGGCGACTATGCCGAAGCGGATCTCGCCTCGGCGCAAGCCGCTTACCTGCGCGGCGACAACAAGACCGCCCGCGAGCTCGCCACGCGCGCGAAAACCCGTTTCGCCGTCGGCACGCCCGGATGGGTCAAGGCCGACGACATCGTGGCGGCGAAGCCGGCACGCAACTGACGAACTCGAACGACGCCCGAACCCACGACGTCACGACACCGAGCTTAAGTCCGCCGGGACGTATTCCGAAACCTGCTTTGGATAAGAGGATTTGACCATGCCTTCGCTGCGCCTGCTTGCACCCGCGCTGTTTGCGCTCGCTTTGTTCGGCGCGGCCGCGCCCGCGTCGGCCGATAGTTTCTCCGATGGCCAGCGCACCGATATCGAGAAGATCATCAAGAACTATCTCGTCAGCCATCCCGAGGTGCTCGAAGAGGCGATGGCTGAGCTCAGCAAGCGTCAGGCCGCGGCCGAGACGCAGAAGCACGAGGCCAGCGTCGCGCAGAATGCAGACGCGATCTTCAACTCGCCGCGCCAGGTCGTGCTCGGCAACAAGGACGGCGACGTCACCTTCGTCGAGTTCTTCGATTACAATTGCGGCTACTGCAAGCGCGCGATGGACGACATGCTCACCCTGATGAAGAGCGATCCGAAGCTGAAGGTGGTGCTGAAGGAGTTTCCGGTGCTGAGCCAGGGCTCGGTCGAGGCGGCGCAGGTCGCGGTTGCCGTGCGCATGCAGGACCCCTCCGGCAAGAAATATCTCGATTTCCACCAGAAGCTGCTCGGCGGCCGCGGCGCCGCCGACAAGGCGCGCGCGCTTCAGGCCGCCAAGGAAGCCGGCCTCGACACCGCCAGGATCGAGAAGGATCTCGCCAGCCCCGAGGTGCGCGCCACCATCGAGGAGAACTTCAAGCTCGCGGAAGCGATGGGCATGAACGGCACGCCGAGCTACGTCATCGGCAAGCAGATCGTGATCGGCGCCGTCGGCGTCGAAGGCCTGAAGGAAAAGATCGGCATTGCCCGCTGTGGCAAGGCGACCTGCTGATCACACGACTTGCGATCCCGATTTGACCAAGGCCGGCTGAAAAGCCGGCCTTTTTCTTGCGCGCGAAGCTTGGCAGCTTCGTGCAGGGTCATTCATCTGGCGTTCAACAAACAAATGCCGCGGAACTGACCAAGTTCCGGAACAACTCACATCCCCTTTCGTTGTCGGCGCGGGCAATGACGCAAAGAACCACGTGAGGAGAATTCCATGTTGAACCGCTTTATGATCTCGGTTGCCGCCGCCGCACTTGTCGCGGGCGCCGGTGTGGCGAACGCACAGGGTATGAAAGGTGACACCGGTGGTGCGGCTGGTGCACAGCCGACGCAGCAAGCGCAGCCTTCGGGTGGCGCGGCAGAGCGCGGCGGCGCCATGAGCCGGGAGAAGGGTACGGTCGGCCAGGCCGGCGGCGCCATGAAGCCCGGCGGAGCCGCCGAGGAGAAGTCGTCCGGCGCGATGGAAAAATCCGGCACCATGGAGAAATCCGGCGGGATGGAAAAGTCGGGCGCGATGAACAAGAACGCGGCTGACGACAAGGCCGGCGCGATGAAGGGCGAGCACGCCCAGGGTGCGCAGGACAAGTCGAAGAGCACGATGGACAAGTCCCAGGCGGACAAGTCCAAGAGCACCGAGACGGACACCAAGAGCGGCAACATGAACGCCCAGACCAAGGGCGCGGACGGCAAGGCCGCCACCGACGGCAAGTCTCAGACCACGACGGGTAACGCGCCCGCCACCGCGCCTGCGCCGCCCGCCGAGAAGCGGACTGAAATCTCCACGGCGATCAAGTCGACCAAGATCGAGGAGACCACCAACGTCAACTTCAACATCTCGGTCGGCACCGCGATTCCGGCATCGGTCCACTTCCATCCGCTGCCGCCCCGGATCGTCGAGATCTATCCGCAGTGGCGTGGCTATGAAGTGATCTACGTCCGCGGCCAGTATGTGATCGTCCGTCCGCAGACGCGCGAAATCGTCTACATCATCGAAGGCTAAGCTGCCTCGCTGAACCCCAAATGGGCCCTTGCCGAGACATCGGCAGGGGCCTTTGGTCTGTACGTTGCCCTCCCCTGCGAGCCTCCCTCCGGCAGCCACGATTAGAACTGGTTAACAAGCAATTTCCGTGGCTTCCGCACAGGTTTTTGCACCGGGGATGAGGTACTTGAGGGCCCCTGGGAGGCCCTTCAAGGCTTCCCCTAGGCCGCTTTGTTACCTATAACCCCGCCACGCCGAAGCACCTGCCGGGATAGGAATGGCCGAACCAGCAACCGATACGATCCTCGTTCTCAACGGACCGAACCTCAATATGTTGGGGACGCGCGAGCCCGAGAAGTACGGCCACGCCACGCTGGCCGACGTCGAGGCGCTGTGCCGGGACACGGCCGCAACCTTCGGCCTCAAGGCCGACTGCCGGCAGTCCAATCGCGAGGGCGAGCTGATCGATTTCGTCCACGAGGCGCATGCCCGCAAGATGAAGGGCATCATCGTCAACGCCGGCGGCTATTCGCACACCTCGATCGCGCTGCACGACGCGCTGCTCGCGGTGCAGATCCCGACAGTCGAAGTGCATGTGACCAACATCCACGCCCGCGAGAGCTTTCGTCACCACTCCTACACCGCGCGCGCGGCTTTCGCCTCGCTCTGCGGTTTCGGCATCGAAGGCTACCGCCTCGCCATCCAGGGCCTTGCCGCCAAGCTTGCCATCAAGCCCAAAGCCTGAAGCCCCCTTCATCAGACAGAACATTCGGATCAAACAACATGGCGCGCCAGCCAGACGACAAAGCAGCCGCAAAGTTTTCCAGCGAGGATTCCGCGCTCGTCCGCGAGCTCGCCCTGCTGCTCGATGAGACCAGTCTCACCGAGATCGAGATCGAACGGGCGGGCCTGCGCCTGCGCGTCGCCCGCAACGTCAGCGTTGCCGCGACCATGCCGATGCAGATGACGACCGCTCCCGCCGCCGCACTTCCCGCAGCCTCCGCCGCGCCCGCCGCCACCGGCCCCGACCTGTCGAAGCATCCCGGCGCCGTCAGTTCGCCGATGGTCGGCACCGCCTATTGGTCACCGGAGCCCGGTGCCAAGCCGTTCATCGAGGTCGGCAGCAAGGTGTCGGTCGGACAGACGCTGCTGATCATCGAAGCCATGAAGACCATGAACCAGATCCCCTCGCCGCGCGCCGGCACGGTGACGCAGATCCTGGTCGAGGACGGCCAGCCCGTCGAGTACGGCGAGCCGCTCGTCATCATTGAGTGAGGGACTGGCGAACAGCGAGGAGCGAATAGTTCCTCTTCCCTGCCCGCCAATCGCTATTCCCCATTCGCCCCTGAGGCACCATGTTCGACAAGATCCTCATAGCCAATCGCGGCGAGATCGCCCTTCGCATCCTCAGGGCCTGCAAGGAGCTCGGCATCGCGACCGTCGCCGTGCACTCCACCGCCGACGCCGATGCCATGCATGTGCGCCTGTCGGACGAGAGCGTCTGCATCGGACCGCCGGCGTCCAAGGACAGCTATCTCAACGTGCCCGCGCTGCTCGCGGCCTGCGAGATCACGGGCGCCGATGCCGTGCATCCCGGTTACGGCTTCCTGTCCGAGAACGCCCGCTTTGCGGAGATCCTCGGCGAACACAATCTGCATTTCATCGGTCCCAAGGCCGAGCACATCCGCCTGATGGGCGACAAGATCGAGGCGAAGAAGACCGCCAAGAAGCTCGGCATCCCCGTGGTGCCCGGCTCGGACGGTGCGGTCGGCCCCGATGACGACGCGATGGCGATCGCCAGGACAATCGGCTTCCCCGTGCTGGTGAAGGCGGCGGCAGGCGGCGGTGGCCGCGGCATGAAGGTGGCGCACAGCGAAGCCGACCTCCTGATGGCGCTGTCGACGGCTTCCAACGAGGCCAAATCCGCCTTCGGCGATGCCTCCGTCTATCTCGAAAAATATCTCCAGAAGCCGCGCCACATCGAGATCCAGATTCTCGGCGACGGTCGCGGCGGCGCGATCCATCTCGGCGAGCGCGACTGCTCGCTGCAACGCCGTCACCAGAAGGTCTGGGAAGAGGGCCCCTCGCCCGTCCTTTCCGCCGCCGCGCGCGCCAAGATCGGCGAAACCTGCGCCAAGGCGATGCGCGACATGAAATATCTCGGCGTCGGCACCATCGAATTCCTCTACGAGGACGGCGAGTTCTACTTCATCGAGATGAACACCCGCATCCAGGTCGAGCATCCCGTCACCGAGAGCATCACCGACATCGACCTCGTGCTGGAGCAGATCCGCATCGCTGCCGGCGGCGATTTGCCGGCAAGGCAGGAGGAGATCCAGGTCATCGGCCATGCGATCGAGTGCCGCATCAACGCCGAGAATCCCCAGACCTTCCGCCCCTCGCCCGGCCGCATATTGCAATACCATCCGCCCGGCGGCCTCGGGGTCCGCATCGATTCCGCAGTCTACCAGGGCTACACGATCCCGCCCTATTACGATTCCCTGGTCGGCAAGCTGATCGTGCACGGCAAGACCCGCGCCGAATGCCTGATGCGGTTGCGACGGGCCCTGGACGAGATGGTCGTCGAAGGCATCGAGACCACGCTGCCGCTGTTCCGCGCCCTTGTGCGGGAAGGCGACATCATCAACGGCGACTACCACATCCACTGGCTGGAACAGTACCTCGCAGGCAAGACGGAACCCGCGCCGCGATAAATCCCTCTGCGTCGTGGAACCCTTTGGCCCCCATCGCGTTCCCGCTTTTGGGGTTTGTTCCCAGGGGGCACTTTGATTTCGACCGAGCCTGACAAGGCGGCCCGTCGTGACGGTTGACGCACAACGACGGCGCACATTTTGGCAGATCCTGCTGTTCTCAGCGGGGCTTTTGGTGCTGACAGGCATCAGCGTGGGTTCCGTTTACCTCGTCAACAAGGCGAGAGATGACAACAGATGGGTGGTTCACACCATCGAGGCGGAAAACCAGATCAATGCCCTGCTCTTGGAAATCCGGCGTGCGGAAAGTACCGCGCGCGGCTACGTCCTGACGCAAGAAGCGGTTTTCAGGACCGACCATGAGAGGGCGATCGCGGCGATCCTGCCGGCCCTCGACAGGCTCCGGCGCCTGACCGGCGACAACCCGGTGCAGCGTGAAAGCATCGAGAAACTCGGCGCGGCGATCGAGACCCGGCTCGGGCAGTTCGGGCAGGAAATGCGTTTCATCGGTCAGGGGCAGCCGGAGAAGGCCGCCGCAATTGTCCGCGAGGTTGCCTCCACTGACGCGACAGCCACGATCGCCAAAATCGCCTCGGCGATGATCCAGGAAGAGGAACGGCTATTCCGGCAGCGTACGGAAAACGCCGACCGCAGCCAGACATTCGCGGCCTCGATGACCGGCATCGGCTCGGGTCTCGTCGTGATGCTGGCGCTGATCTCGATCTGGCTGGTGCGGCGCTCGGCCCGCGCCCGCGACGAGGCTGAAGCGCGGCTGCGCGATGCCAATTCCAATCTCGAATCCATCGTCGACGAGCGCACGGCCGATTTGCGCGAGGCCAACGACGAGATCCAGCGCTTTGCCTATATCGTCAGCCACGATCTGCGCTCGCCGCTCGTCAACATCATGGGCTTTACCAGCGAGCTCGAAGAGCTCAGCGGCGATGTCTTCCGCCGCATCAGCAGCCTCGCCCACGTCCCTGCGGAGGGAGCCAGCCTTGCGCCGGCCGGACCGGGCGAGATCGCACTCGAGGGCGCCGACAAGCAGCTCTCGGACGATGTTTCCGAAGCGCTCAGGTTCATCAAGACGTCGATCGCCAAGATGGACCGGCTGATTTCGGCCATTCTCAACCTCACCCGCGAGGGCCGGCGCGAATTCCAGCCCGTGAAGATCGACACGCGCGAACTGATCGAGGCCATCGTTTCGACGCTGGCGCATCAGGCGGCCGAGGCCCAGGCCCAGGTCCACATCGAGCCCCTGCCCGACGTCGTGAGCGACCGCCTCGCACTCGAACAGATCTTCTCCAATCTGGTCGACAATGCGATCAAGTATCTGAAGCCCGGCGTGCCCGGCGAGATCAGAATTCGCGGGCGGACCAAGCTCGGCTACGCTATCTTCGAGATCAGCGACAACGGCCGCGGGATCGACCCGAAGGATCACCAGCGGATCTTCGACCTGTTCCGCCGGGCGGGAACTCAGGACAAGCCTGGGCAGGGCATCGGTCTTGCTCATGTGCGTGCACTTGTGCGTCGCCTTGGCGGCACCATGTCGGTATCATCGGAACTGAACGCCGGCAGCACCTTCACCATCACGTTGCCGATTGCCTGGAATGTGAACAACCGGAACGCAGATCGATGACCCAGCCTGTCACCATCATCATGATCGAGGACGACGAGGGCCACGCCCGCCTGATCGAGCGCAACATCCGCCGCTCGGGGGTCAACAACGAGATCGTCTCGTTCCCCAACGGCACGGACGCCATGCAGCATCTGTTCGGCGCCGACGGCAGCGGACTCGTGCAAAAGGGCAACGCGCTGCTCATCCTGCTCGACCTCAACCTGCCCGACATGAGCGGGATCGACATCCTGAAGCAGATCAAGGAAAACAAATATCTGAAGGCTTCGCCCGTGGTGGTGCTGACCACCACCGACGATTCCCAGGAAATCAAGCGTTGCTACGAGCTCGGCTGCAACGTCTACATCACCAAGCCCGTCAACTACGAGAATTTCGCCAATGCCATCCGGCAGCTTGGTCTGTTCTTCTCGGTCATCCAGGTCCCGCCCGCCGCCCCATGAACCAGCGCTCGCCAACTTTGCTTTACATCGACGACGACAGTGCGCTTGCGCGCCTGGTCGATCGCGGCCTGACGCGGCGCGGCTACAGGGTCGTCCATGCCGCCAGCGGCGAGGAAGGCCTCGAGCGCATCCGCCGCGCCTGTGCCCAAAGCAACGTCAACGGCAGCATCGACGGCGTCATCGACGTGGTGGCGCTCGACCAGTACATGCCCGGCCTCGACGGGCTGGAGACGCTGGAGCAGATCATGGCGATCCCGGGCTCGCCTCCGGTTGTGTTCGTCACGGCCTCGCAGGATTCCAGCATCGCGGTCACCGCGCTGAAGGCCGGCGCGGCCGACTATCTGGTCAAGGACGTCACCGGCGATTTCATCCCACTGCTCCACGTTGCCGCCGAAGGCGCGCTGCGCCAGGCCGAATTGCAGAGGGCGCGCGAGGAAGCCGAAGCCGAGATCCACGCCTCGCGCGATCGCTACGCAGCTCTCGCCGCCGAGCGCGAAATGCTGCTGCGCGAAGTCAACCACCGCGTCGGCAACTCGCTCCAGATCATCGCTTCGCTGCTGCACCTGCAGGCAAGCTCCGCCGCCCAGGACGAGGTCAAGGCGGCCCTGACCAACGCGATGGGCCGCGTCGCCGCGGTCGCGCAGGTGCACCGCCGCCTCTACACCTCGCAGGATCTGAAGAGCGTGGTCCTGAACCAGTATCTGGACTCGCTGCTCGAGGATCTCCGCCGCTCGGCCGAAGGCAACCGGATGTCGCGCCTGACGCTGAAGGCCGAGCCGATCGAGATCGATCCGGACCGCGCGGTCGCGGTCGGCATCATCGTCAACGAGCTGGTGATGAACGCGGTGAAATACGCCTATCCCGACCGCGCCGGCCCGATTCATGTCGAGCTGCACGCGCAGGGCGAGGATGTCCTGCTGTCGATCACCGACAACGGCGTCGGCGACAACGTCAAGGCCGATCCGCGCTCCACCGGCATGGGCCAGCGCATCGTCGCAGCCATGGCCTCCAAACTCGACGCCATCGTCGAGCGCGATCCCGCCCATTCGGGAACCCGGATCGTGCTGAAGTTCGCGCGCATGCCTGCAGCCCCCGGCAGGCCCAGCACCGCCGCCGCGAGCTGATCTTCGCGCCCTGCCGCGCCCCCCATCGCATCCGCATCGCGATCCTGCTATGATTGCGAACCATGACTTCGCGCGACTCCGCTCCGTCTGAAATCACACCGGCCGTGCTGCTGCGCGCCTATGCCTGCGGCATCTTTCCGATGGCCGAAAGTGCCGAAGATCCGACCCTGTTCTGGGTCGAGCCCGAGCTGCGCGGCGTCATCCCCCTCGACGGATTCCGCGTCGCCTCGCGGCTCGCGCGCACCGTGCGTTCGGATGTGTTTCGCGTCACCGTCAACACCGCGTTCAAGGCGACGATCGCCGGCTGCGCCGCGCCGCAGGCCGGACGCGAGGACACCTGGATCAACAAGCGCATCCGTGACCTCTATGGCGGCCTGTACGAGCTCGGCCATTGCCACAGCGTCGAGGCCTGGCAGGGTGAGGACCTCGTCGGCGGTCTATATGGCGTGAGCCTCGGACGGGCGTTCTTCGGCGAGAGCATGTTCCACACCGCGCGCGATGCCTCCAAGGTCGCGCTGGTGCATCTGGTCGCGCGGCTGATCCATGGCGGCTTCGAGCTGCTCGACACCCAATATGTCACGGACCATCTGAAGAGCTTTGGCGCGGCCGAGATCTCGCGGCGGCGCTACACCGCCCTGCTCGACAAGGCGCTCGCGGGCGAACCGGGCGATTTCCTGAAGCTCTCTGAGGGTGAGGCGATCCCGGGCGCGCGCGCACTCGAGATCATCGCCGCCAGGCAATGATCGATAGCCAGGCCTAGCGGCCAAACCCGGTGGGATTCGGCCTAACGGCCAAACCGCCGGGATTTGGCCTATCGGCCAAACCCGGGGATGCCGAACAGACCCGGTCGCTGCTCCGGCGGCGGGGGTGGAGGCGGAGGTGCCGGTTGCTG
Source organism: Bradyrhizobium sp. MOS003 (assembly GCF_003020125.1). Classification (GTDB taxonomy): domain Bacteria; phylum Pseudomonadota; class Alphaproteobacteria; order Rhizobiales; family Xanthobacteraceae; genus Bradyrhizobium. The sequence continues at coordinate 527,650 of NZ_PYFW01000004.1, forward strand.
CTGCTGGATCGGCGGCAGAGGCTGCGGCGGACGCTGTTGCACCTGCTTCGGCGCGGCCTTCTTCTGCGCGGGCGGCGGAGGTGCAGGCTTGGTCGCAGGATCCGGCGCTGCCGTCGCAATGGTCTGCTGCGGCTCTTTGCAGTCGGTGAGCCAGATGTCGTAGATCGGGTGCTCGACGCCATGCAGGCCCGGGCTTGCCGCATACATCCAGCCGGAGAAGATCCGCTTCACCTCGCCCTGCAAGGTGATCTCGTCGACCTCGACGAAGGCGTCGGTGTTGGTGGCTTCCGTCGCCGGCCGCGTGTAGCAGGCGTCGGTCTTGACCCTGAGCGCGCCGAACTGGACGGTCTCGCCGATCTCCTCGTCGAAATTGATGATGCGCCCGGTGATCTTGTCGAGGCCCGAGAAGGTCGCCTTTTTGTTTACGATCTTCTGGGCGGGCGGCTCGGTGACGACCTCGTCGCCCGGCTGCAGGCTTGCGGGGGTCTGCGGCACGGCACCACCCGGCCCGCCCTTCTGCGGCGGCTGGCGACCCGGCGCGCCCGGCGGCGCGACCGCGGTGGACGGCAGCTGGTTTGGCGGGGCGACGGTGGAGCCCGGTGGCGGCGCCAGCGGCTGGGTCTCGACCGGCCCCGGCATCACATTGCCCTGCCGTCCCTGAGGCGGAGGCATCGGGCGCGACGGCAGCACGCGGCCCTGTGGCGGCAGCTCCGGCACCTCTTCGTCGTCATCGGGGAACTGCTGCGGCTGGGGCTGGCCGCGCGGAATGTTGCCGGGCGGCCGCAGCGGCGGCGGATCGGAAAAGATCGTGCCGATCTGCGCCTGGGCCGGCGTCGCGGCCGTCAGTGCGGTGGCGGCCAAAAGCGCCGCAAGACCTGTCAGGGTAATGGTTCGAAACATCTCGCGCGGCTTCAACAGCGAATCGGGCTTGTTGGACATTCTACAGGGGATACCGCCGCTCGCAGGCCCTCCGGTTAACACGGGGAATACGGCGGGGGAAGGGCGGCATCCCTGCCCTGTCCGCCGCCCGCTGGCCAGGGAGACTAACGGGTGGGATAGTCGAAAGGCCCCACCCAAGGGCGCGAGGCGGCATCGCCCCGAAAACGACCTCCAACGATCACCGGAAACCCCAGAGGTGCGCCCTTCCATGCCCGTTGTGCTCGATCCCTATGCCGCCGCCGTCTACAAGGCTTTCCAGGAGGCTGGCCGCCCCGCCTACGAAGCCCTGACCGCGCCGGAAGCGCGCGCCTATTATTCGCAGGCCCGCTTTGCCACCAATCCCGAGCCGCCCGAACTAGCCCGCGCTGCAGAGCTTTCGATCCCGGCGCCACACGGGGTGATCCCCGCCCGCCTCTACGAGCCCAAGAAGCCGCGCCGGCACGACGGACTGGCGCCGGCGCTGGTGTTCTTCCATGGCGGCGGCTGGGTGATCGGCGATCTCGACTCCCACGACGTCGTCTGCCGCCAGCTGGCCGACGCCGGCGCGCTGATCGTGATCTCGGTCGACTACCGCCTCGCGCCCGAGCACAAGTTTCCCGCCGCAACCGATGACGCCATCGCCGCGACCCAATGGATCGCGGCGAACGCACGCGAGCTCGGCATCGATGCCTCGCGCCTGTCGATCGGCGGCGACAGCGCCGGCGGAAACCTCACCGCGGTCGTGGCGCTCGCCGCGCGTGATGCTGGCGGCCCCGCGCTCGCAGGCCAGGTGCTGATCTATCCGGCGACCGATTTCGCCATGACGCACGGCTCCCACAGCGAGCCCGAGACCAGCGTGCTGCTGACGCATTCGGTGATCCGCTGGTTTCGCGACCACTATCTCAACGGGGCTGCCGACATCCACGACTGGCGCGCTTCACCGGCGCGTGCGCAAAACCTGGCGGGCCTTCCGCCGGCCTATGTGCTGACCGCCGGCGCCGATCCGCTGCGCGACGAAGGCCACGAATATGCCGCGCGGCTCGAGCAGGCCGGCGTATCGGTCACGACCAAGCACTATCCCGGCCAATTCCATGGCTTCTTCACGATGGCCAATCTGTTGCCGCAGGCCAATGTCGCCGTCGGCGAGATCGGCGCATGGCTGAAGGGACTGGGATAGCGAACTCCCGTAGCCCGCATGAGCGACAGCGACATGCGGGACCGCTCTCACCTCTCGCAAATATCTGTCCCGGATATCGCTGCGCTCATCCGGGCTGCGGACCGACACTCATCGCAATGCCGTCCACCCTCACAACCATCCTCGCCTTCCCGCTGCGCGTCCTGACATGGCTCGGCAGCCAGGGCACGCGCGGAGTCGCAGCTATCGTCTTCATCGCGGCCGCGGTGCCACCGCTCGGCGCGCTGCTGCGCCCCTATCTCACCGAGGCCATCCTCTGCCTGCTCTGTATCTCCTTCATGCGGGTCGATCTGGCCGCCCTTTATAGCCATCTGCGCCGACCGGCGCTGGTTGCAACTGCCACGGCCTGGACCACGATCGGCGTGCCGTTGATCGTCGGGGTGATCGCCCACGCCACCGGGCTCACGGCGCGCGCGCCCGGGCTTTCGCTCGCGCTGATGCTCCAGAGCATGGCTTCGCCGATGATGGCCTCTCCGGCACTGGCCGCGCTGATGGGTCTCGATGCCACGCTCGTGCTGATCACGCTGGTGACCTCGACCGCGCTGGTGCCCTTTACGGCCTCCCTATTCGCCGGCCTCTTCCTCGGCGACATGCTCAGCGTCACGCCGTTGACGCTGGGCCTGAAACTGCTCGGCATCCTCGCGGCCTCGCTGCTTGCGGCGACCGCCATCCGATGGATCTTCGGCGCGGAGGCGATCCAGCGTCACAAGACGCCGATCGACGGCCTCAACATCATCATCCTCTTCATGTTCGCTGCCGCGATCATGGGCGACGTCGTCAGCGACCTCCTCGCACAGCCGCTGTTCACCCTTGGCCTCGCGGCTCTCTCCTTCGCGATCTATTTCATCCTGCTTGCGATCACCACGCTGCTGTTCCGCCGCATCGGCACCGAGCGCGCGCTGGCGCTCGGGCTGATGGTGTCACAGCGCAATCTCGGCCTGATGCTGGCGGCCACGGCCGGCGCGTTGCCGCCCACCACCTGGCTCTATTTCGCGATGACGCAGTTTCCGATTCACTTGTCGCCCTACATGCTGATGCCAATTGCGCGGCGGCTGACGGCGCGAGCGAGAATCTCCGACAAAGCGACCTCGGGCACGCTGAGTTCTGGTTAGCATTGAGGACCTCGCTGACCGCGCTTCGCGAGACGGAGAAGGCTTACGCGCTGCGTGGCCTCTTTTTCTTGCACTCTACCAATATCCAGTCGCGAAATGCCTTCATCGCAGGTGAGAGCTTTTTCGATTTCAGGGACGTGAGCCAATAGGATCCCAGAAAGGCTCGACTGTCATAGGGGCAAACCAGCCGCTTGCGCGCCAGGTCGTCGGAAAACAGCACGACCGGCAGCAGCGAGACGCCGGCACCTTGAGCTGCCGCATGCGCCAGGGAGACCGACGAGTCAAACATAGGGCCGGTCATCCGCGGTTGCCTGCATTTTACCGCCTCGAACCAGTGCGCCCATTCGCCCGGCCGATACGAGCGCAACAGCACCTCCTTATGGAGGTCGACTGGATGTTTGAGACGCTTCGCGACGTCAGGCGCGCACATCGGTGTGAAATGAGCCTCGACCAGACGCTCGGCGTTCGTTCCGTGCCACGCGCCGTCGCCAAATCGAATGGCGTAGTCCAATCCTTCGCCGCCGAGGTCCACGCGATTGTTGTTCGCGAAGATCCTGACGTCGATATGCGGATGGCTCGAGGTGAAGCTCCCGAGGCGCGGAAGCAGCCAGCCCGACGCGAACGTTCCGACCACGCCGATGGCGAGGCTCTCACGCATGCGGCCATTCTCGAACCGATCCAGGACCTGACTGATCTGGCTGAAGGCGCTCGATATGACGGGCTGTAGCGCTTCGCCCTCTTCCGTGAGAGCAAGCCCGCGGGTCAGCCGCTTGAAGAGCTTGACGCGCAGACTCTCTTCCAGGGTCCGCACTTGCTGGCTCACGGCTGCCTGCGACACCCGAAGTTCGAGACCCGCTTTGGTGAAGCTCAGATGGCGCGCCGCCGCCTCGAATGAGCGGAGCGCGTTTAGAGGCAGGCTGGAAATGCTGGCGGGACGGCGGGCCATTTTGATCCAAGTTTTACTTATGGATGGCCTTACGAAGCATCGTTTGTCAATTGCCGGAGCCAGACGCAAAACCTCGCTGCAATTTACGGGAGGTCACGGTGCTCACACGACGTCAATTCGGCTCATCAACACTGGCGGCGGCCGGAAGTCTTTTCCTGCCGAGCGTCTCAGGCGCTGCGTCAGCTGGAACCGCACCGCTGATCGAAGCCATCAAACAGTTGGAGCTGAAGAGTGGCGGCCGGCTCGGCGTGTCCGTGCTCGACACAACGACTAGGGTTCCGATCCATCACAAGGGAGACGAACGCTTTCCCATGTGCAGCACATTCAAGGTCTTGGCTTCGGCGGCAATCCTCAAGGCCGCGAGCAGCAAGCTGGAAACACTTGAACGACGGGTTCGTATCGACCAGGCCGATCTCGTCGAGAACTCGCCCATCACCCGCGAGCACATCGGCGGAGAAGGAATGACACTTCGCGAGCTCTGCGATGCGGCCATCACCCGGAGCGACAACACGGCCGGTAACGCGCTTCTGAAAAATATCGGCGGTCCGGCCGGCTTGACCAGCTTTGCGCGGAGCCTCGGCGACGACATCACCAGATTGGACCGAACTGAAACCGAGCTGAACGAGGCCACGCCGGGCGATCCCCGCGACACCACGACTCCAAATGCGATGGCCGCGAACTACCGACGCTTGCTGCTCGGTGACGTCCTGCCTCCGGAAGGGCGTGATCAACTCGGCCAATGGCTCATCGCCAACAAGACCGGGGATACTCGTTTACGCGCCGGGCTGCCGCAAGGCTGGCGTGTGGGCGACAAGACCGGAGCAGGTGAAAATGGCACGACCAATGACGTCGCGATCGTTTGGCCGCCCAAGCGTTCGCCGCTCATCATCGCGGTCTACCTCACCGGCGCATCGCTCGACCCAAATGGACGAAATGATGTGATCGCATCCGTCGGTCGGGAGGTCGGCAAGGCCTTCGGCTGACAATCGTGTACCCGTCCTACCCCGCCCGCGCCGCGCGCCGCAGCGCCTGCGGCGGTTGGCCGAAGGCGCGGATGAAGGCGCGCCGCATGCGCTCGGGATCGCCGAAGCCGGTCGCCTCTGCGACCAGCTCGATCCCTTCGCGCGAGGACTGCACGCGTTCGCGCGCGACTTCGAGCCGCAGCCGCTCGATCGCTTTCGACGGCGTCGTGCCGGTCTCGGCGGCGAAGGCGCGGGCAAAATGCCGCGCGCTCATGCCGGCGCGATCGGCGAGGTCCTCCACCGTGAGCGGCGCGTCGAGATTTTCGCGCGCCCAGGACAACAGCGCGCCGAAGCGGCCGTTTGGCGTCTTCAACTCCAGCAACGAGGAGAACTGCGACTGGCCGCCGCTGCGGCGGTGGTAAAGCACGAGGTGCCGCGCCGCCTCCTGCGCGACCTCCTCGCCATGGTCCTCGGTGACCATCGCGAGCGCCAGATCGATGCCCGCGGTGATGCCGGCCGAGGTCCAGACATTGCCGTCTCGGGTGAAGATCTGGTCCGGCTCGAACTTCACCTTGGGATAGCGCGCGACGAAATCGCGCGTCCGTCCCCAATGCGTGGTGGCGCGCCGGCCGTCGAGCAGCCCCGCCTCAGCGAGCACATAGGCGCCCGAGCAGACGCTCGCGACGCGCACGCCGCGCCGCGCCAGCCGGTGCACGAAGGCGCGCGTGACCTCGCAGCGCGCGGCATCCGCTACGCCCGCGCCGCCGGCGATCACCAGCGTCGTGATCGCATTCGCCGACTTGAAATCCCGCGCCATCATCTCGACGCCCGACGAGCTGCGCACCAGTCCCGCGCTCGCGGCCAGCAGGCGTAGCGCAAGCGTCTTGCCTGTGCAGCGCGCCGCGACCTCGAACACCGAGATCGGGCCAGCCGCATCGAGCAATTGGAAATCAGGGAAAATCAGGATGCCGATCATAGGGGGATGTCCGAAATAGAGGGAATTACGCCATTCCAGACACAACCGCACCATGCCAGTCTTCGCTCGTCAAGCTCATCTTTGGAGGACCTGCCGATGTCGTCACCGCTCCAGATCGGTCTTCTGGTATTTCCGCGCGTCACCCAGCTCGACTTCACCGGCCCCTTGCAGGTGTTTTCCATGGTGCCCGGCGCGAAGCTGCATCTGATCTGGAAGCGGATCGAGCCGGTGCCGAGCGATTCCGTGCTGACGCTGACGCCGACCACGACATTCGCCGAGTGCCCGCAACTCGACGTGATCTGCGTGCCCGGCGGCGGCGGCACCAACGACCTGCTCAACGATGAGGAGGTGCTCGATTTCCTGCGCAGGCAGGCCGAAGGCGCAAAGTATGTCACCTCCGTCTGCACGGGCTCGCTGGCGCTCGGCGCCGCCGGTCTGTTGAAGGGCTACCGCGCCGCGACCCATTGGAGCGCGATGGAGATGCTCGGCCAATTCGGCGCGACGCCAACGAAGACACGCGTCTGCATCGACCGCAATCGCATCACCGGCGGCGGAGTCACCGCTGGAATCGATTTCGCGCTGACGCTGGTCTCCCTCATGGTCGATCGCACCACGGCGGAAGCAATCCAGCTCCAGATGGAATACAACCCCGCCCCGCCGTTCAATTCGGGCTCGCCCGACACCGCGCCTGCTGAAGTCTTGGCCTTGCTGAGAGAGCGCGGCGCGCAAAACCAGGCGCGGAGGCTCGAGGCGGTCAAGCGAGCGGCGGAGCGAGTGAACTAACCTCTCCTCTCTGTCCAGGACGCGCTGCGGCGTGCAACCTGCTGCGCAGAGCCGGGACCCAGGATGCCACACGGTCCGCTGCCGCATGGGCCCCGGCTCAGCAGCGCACCACCTTCGTGCTACGCAGCGTCCGGGGCACGAGACCTCGCACAAGCCTCCGAAAGAAAAAGGCCGCTCGGTTTCCCAAGCGGCCTTTCCTGTCTTACGGTGGCTGCACATTCCATCGGGCGATTTCGGAACTTCCAGACCGGGGGCCTATCTCCCGATCGAGTCCTGCTCGGCGGCCGCTGCATCTCGGGACAGTCGCGAACTGTTGCCCGAACCGAACGCGATGGTCTCCCATCTCCGTAAGATCGGGTCATTGAGCCGCATCGCTCGCGCGGCTGCAACGCCCGCGCAGACGCGGTCCCCGCTGTTCCCGTTGTCCACAGCAGGGTGAGGCGGATGCGGGTGCATCCAACCGAACGATCGAGATTGATGGCGGACGGAAAGCCTAGCCAGGCGTCCAGGGCTGATAATCGCCGGTCGCCTTCGGCCGCTTGCCGCTGGCCAGCGTCGAGCCCGAAGGGCGATAGGCGTTGGCCGTGCCGGTGAGATTGGGCTGGTGCGGTTTTTCCCACTCGCGCGGCTGGTAGTTCTCCTGCGTCGGCGGCACATCAACGGTGTGATGCATCCAGCCGTGCCATGAGGGCGGGATCCGGCTGGCTTCGGCGTAGCCGTTATAGACCACCCAGCGCCGCTCGAAGCCAAGCGTCGGATCGACCACCCCGCCGCGGGTGCGATAGTAGAGATTGCCCTGCTCGTCCTGGCCGACCAGCTCGCCGTACCGCCTGGTCCAGAGTTGGGTGCCAAAAGTCTGGCCATTCCACCAGGTGAAGAACTTGAGGAAGAACTGTTTCATGCGGCAAGGGCCCTGCTTCGTCGGGTCCTGATGCCATCCGGGCGGCGAAATGTCCAGTTCGGCGGGAGCGGCGCCCCCTCCGCAGCTGCGCATCCCGTGACACCCAAGTTGCCGCAAATCGGACGCGATCCGTTCATGCCGGGTACATCGCCCGTGCGCAAATTTTTCATTTACGCGCAAACCGGCGTGATCCCAGGAACCCTAGCCCTTTCGTCGGGTTTGCTTCCGGGAAAAGGAGTTTACTCATGAAAAGTCTGAAAGTTTTGAGTGCCGCTGCGGCGGTAGCATTGGTTCTCCCGATGGCGACGCCGAGCTTCGCGCAGGGCCTCGGTGGTCGCGGTGGCGGCGGCGGTGCACACATCGGCGGTGGCGGCGGCGGCGCTCACTTCGGTGGCGGGGGCGGCGGCGCACGCATGGGCGGCGGCGGATTCGCTGGCGGAGCGCGGATGGGCGGCGGTGGCGCCGCGTTCCACGGCGGTGGCGGCAATTTCGCGGCCGGTGCAGCGGTCCGCCCGAGCGGCGGCACTTCCTTCACCGGTGGCGCAGCCCGTAACTTTGCGGCCGCCAGCGGCGGTACCTGGCAGGGTCGCGGTGGCAACTGGAGCGGCCGCGGCGGCAATTGGAACGGCGGGCACTATCATCGTCACGGCGGCGGCGGCTTCTGGCCCGGCTTCGCGACGGGTGCCGCAATCGGCGGAATTGGCTCCTACGCTTATTATGGCGGCGGCGGCTATTACGGCGACCCCGACTACTATGGCGACAGCTACTATGACGAGCCGTCGGTCGCGGTCGTTCCCGATGGCGGCGGCGATTCCGTGGCCTACTGTTCGCAGCGCTACAAGTCATATGACCCGGCTTCGGGCACCTATCTCGGCTATGACGGCCAGCGTCACCCCTGTCCGTAAGCACTCGAGTCTCGCTTGAAGAGAGGCGTCGCATCGCTGCGACGCCTTTTTTCGCGTTCCTTGCGCCTCAGCGATTTCGCACGCATCGGGGCATTGGCCGCAAATGATGCTTACGCGTCGAAGCAACCGGACCTTTATTCACTGCACCGTGCATATCTACCCTGACCCAATCCAAAATTGACCCGAGACACGATTCGCGGATATCACCCATCACAGTGGGGACTTCGATGACTGGGAAGTGTCATGCCGCGTATTCTCGTGGTTGATGACGATCCGATGGTCGGCGCGACCATCGAGGTCCTCCTCCAACGTCAGGGCTTCGACGTCACGCTGGCCGACGGTGGCGAAACAGGACTGGCTGCGCTGGAAGCGCAGGCCTTTGAGGTCATGCTCGTAGATATCTTCATGCCGCATATGCGCGGCTTCGAGTCCATCCGCATCTTTCACGAGCGCGCGCCGGCTACTCCGTTGATAGCGATGTCCGGCTATGCCTTCGCTTCATCCGCCTCGCCCTCTCCCGATTTCCTCCGCATGGCGCTGGAGCTCGGCGCCACGCGCTGCCTGCGCAAGCCGTTCACGCCGGAAGCGCTGCTGACCACGATCCGGGAATGCCTCGCCGGTCCAGGCGAGAGCGCACAGCCGAAGGACAAGAAAGAAGCCCCTTGATCCCAACGCAGCGCGTCATTCTCGGTGCTGGACTTGCCATCCTCCTGATCATCACCGCAGCCTCGATCGCCCTCGACGTCAAGTCGCGGTCCGACGCGACGTGGGTTCATCAGACCGTCCGGGTACAGAAGAATATCTCGGATCTGCGCGTGCTGCTGCGCCGCGCCGAGAGCGCCGCGCGCGGCTATGAACTTTACCGTAGCCCTGCCTTCAACGCCGAATTCCAGTCTGTACAAGCCCAGATCGCGCCGGCGCTCGCCGAACTCAAGCGCGGCGTGCGCGACAATCCGGATCAGGTCAAGCTGCTGCAGGGCACAGAACCGCTGGCCCTGCGCCGGGTCGAGATCGCGGCCGAGGCGATGCGCCTGCGCGCGGCTGGCGACGAGGCCGGCATAGCCGCGCTCAGCAGCAAGGCCGAGGGCCGCGGCCTGATGGACGCCGTGATGGGCAACCTCGACCATCTGAGCGCGGAGGAGGAACGCGTGCTCGCCGCGCGCTCCCAGGATTCGCGCCGCACCGGAATCGTGCTGCTCGGCATCGACGTCGCCGGCGCCCTGCTGATCCTGCTGCTGGTCGCGCTGGTGATGCGCGAGAGCCGGCGCGCGACGGTCGAGCTCGAGAGCACGCTGAGCGAGACCACGGCTGCCAACCACGCGCTCGAAGCGGCGGTGGCCGAGCGCACCGAACACCTCGTCAACGCGCATGACGAACTGCGCCTGTCGGTCAACGTGCTCCAGAGCACGTTTCACAGCATGGCGGAGGCTGTGCTGGTCATCGACGCCGAGGGCAACGTCCTGCTGTCAAATCCGGCCGCAGAGCGCATGCTGCTGCATCACACCGGCATGAACCTGCGCAATCTGCGCGCGCTGTCGGATGTGTTTCACGGCGACGGCGTCACGCCGCTCAAGGCCGACGAGCTGCCCTCGGTGCGCGTGCTTCGCGGCGAGAAGTTCGAGGACATGGAGATGATCGTCCGCCCGCACAGCGGCAATCCTCCGCGTCATCTCATGGTCAGCGGCCGGCCGATGCTGAACGGGCAAGGCGACATTTCCGGCGCGGTGCTGGTCTATCACGACGCGACCATGTCGCGCGAGACCGAGCGCCAGCTGTACCAGTCGCAGAAGCTGGATGCGATCGGCAAGCTGACCGGCGGCGTCGCGCACGATTTCAACAACATGCTGACCGTGATCTCCGGCAACACCGAGACGCTGGTGGCGAGCCTGAAAGGGCAGCCCGAGCTCCAGCGCGTGGCGAGGCTGATCGACGAGGCCGCCGAGCGCTGCGCCGAGCTGATCCAGCATCTGCTCGCCTTCGCGCGCAGGCAGCCGCTGCAACCGCGCAACGTCGAGATCAACGCCGCGATCGCCGACATCGCAAAACTCCTGCGCCCCACCCTCGGCGAGCAGATCCAGATCGAGACCGTGCTGGAACAGGGGCCGATGACCGCGCATATCGATCCGTCCCGGCTCACCAATGCCGTGCTCAACATGGCGATCAACGCGCGCGATGCCATGCCGAACGGCGGCAAGCTGCTGCTGGAGACCCACCGCGTCGTGCTGGACGAGGCCTATGCGCAGGCCCATGCAGACGTGGTGGCCGGCCCCTACGTCATGCTCGCCGTGAGCGACACCGGCACCGGCATGTCGCCCGACACTCAGCTGAAGGCGTTCGAGCCCTTCTTCACCACGAAGGAGGTCGGCAAGGGGTCAGGCCTCGGCCTCTCCATGGTCTACGGCTTCGTCAAGCAGTCCGGCGGCCACATCAAGATCTACAGCGAGGAAAGCCACGGCACCACGATCAAGCTCTACCTGCCCCCGGGCGAGGGCATGGCGGACGTGGCTGCGGCCGGCGCGCCGCAGGTCGAAGGCGGCGCCGAAACCATCTTCGTCGTCGAGGACGACAATCTCGTGCGCACCTTCGTCACCGCGCAATTGCAGAGCCTCGGCTACAAGACGATTGCCGCCCCCGACGGCAAGACCGCACTGGAACTGATCGCGGCCGGCCAGCCGTTCGATCTCCTCTTCACCGACGTCGTCATCCCCGGCGGCATGAGCGGGCGCGACCTCGCCGACAAGGTGGCCAGGCTGCGGCCGGGCGTGAAGGTGCTGTACACCTCCGGCTACACCGACAATGCCATCGTCCACCACGGCAAGCTCGACGACGGCGTGATGCTGCTGACGAAGCCCTATCGGAGAAACCAGCTCGCCGAGACGATCCGGAAGGCGCTGGGCGGCGGGGCGGCTAGCGCGTCGCCAGCACCACCGCCGCCAGCGTGAAGATCAGCGCTGCGATCTGGCCGGGTCCGAGCGGCTCGCCCAGCGCAATCGCCGAGGCGACGACGCCGATGACCGGCACCGCCATGGTGCCGATCGCGGCGACCGAGGCCGGCAGGCGGGCGAGCGCTGCGAACCAGCTGACATAGGCGATGCAGAACTGCACCACGGTCGAATAGACCAGCAGCCACCAGCCGAGCGGCGTTACGTTGGAGAGGTGCGTGGTCTCGACCATGAGGCCGATGATCGAGATCGGCAGGCAGCCGATCCCGATCTGCCAGGCCGCAGCCGCGATCGGCGGCAGACGGATCGGGTATTTCTTCGAGAACACCGTGCCCACCGCGAAACCGAGCGCGCCGGCGAGCGCCATGACGATGCCCGGCAGCTTCTCGACGCTGGCGGCGATCCCGTTGCCGCCCATGATCGAGGCAAGCCCGACGAAGGCCATCACCAGCCCCAGCGTGCGCAGCAATGTCGGCCGCTCGCCGAGCACCGGCCAGGCGATGATCGAGGCCCAGACCGGCATCGTATAGGCGATCAGCGCCGCCTCGCTCGCCGGCAGCCAGAGCAGCGCCAGCCCCATCAGCACCATCCAGCCGGTGACGTTGAGCACGGCGGCGGTGATGAGGCGCGGCCAGATCTCGCGCGCCACCTTCAGGCTGTCGCCGCGGACCAGGGCCAGCGCCGCCAGCAGCACCGCCCCGAGCACGCCGGTCACCCCGCGTAACGTCAGCGGCGGCAGCTCGGAGAGCAGGAATTTGGTCACCGGCCAGTTGAAGCCCCAGCCGATCGAGGTGATCGCGAGGAACATCAGGCCGGCCGGGGCGATGCGCGGCCGCGCATCCCGGCGGGTCGAATCAAGCATGTGGGTGGTCCGGCAAAATCTGAGCGTCAGCTTGGCCCGGATTCGCCGCTCCCACCACCACCTCGGCGGGCATGCCTGCCCTCATCTTCCGTAGGGCTACGTGAGTCCTGCAGACGCAATCCCTTCGGCCAAAAATATACCTGCCCTGTGAACAGCGGGATGAAGGCTTGCGAGCACCACGGAATGCAAATTTTTTCGGTTGGGAATCTCTGAGGACTCACTGATACTTGCCCCCACAACAGGCGCGGGATTGCCCCCTGTTATCCCCCACAATCCACCATATTTAGTATTTGATTCAGGAACTCGCACTAGTTCTTGACGGGCGCAATGGAGAGTCCTAGTTTTCGATCCGTTCGGCGCGAGTGAGTTTGCGTCCCGCCGGCACTCCCCCAAAGGGTCTCGCAAATCTAGCTCCGCCAGCCAGCCGAAGGCTGCGGAATGAGGGCTTGTCTGCCCGCGGTAAGCGGACTTTTCGGGCGCCAGAACGGGCCGGCAACAGGCTCGGATGGCACGGTAGACGTTGTGATGTTGTGGGGCGTTAAACGCGTGTCACGCGCATCCCCTTGGGGGCGGATGGGTGTGGGCATGCCGGCCGATGAAAGGTGCACGCACCGACCCATCGCGCCGGGAGACTGGGGCCGGAACCACCGGCTGAACTGCGAAGCCTTTGGGCCGGCATGGCCGCTGGAGGACTCGTGAACTGAAATATCGACCCGGTCGCCTTGCGGAGGTGCGCCGGTTAAAAATAAGGACGGGGCAATACGATGCGGATTGAGCGGCGCCACACCACTTCGGGACAGTCACCTTACGCGGGAATCGATTTCCGCCAGACCACGTCGGAGATCCGGAATCCCGATGGCTCGGTCGTGTTCAAGCTCGACGGCGTCGAGGTCCCGACCGCGTGGTCGCAGGTCGCCTCCGACGTGCTGGCCCAGAAGTATTTCCGCAAAGCCGGCGTTGCCGCGCGCCTGAAGAAGGTCGAGGAGGAATCCGTCCCCTCCTTCCTGTGGCGCTCCGTGCCCGACACCGAGGCCCTTAGCCTCCTGCCCGAGAAGGAGCGCTATGTCAGCGAGCTCAGCGCCAGGCAGGTGTTCGACCGCCTCGCCGGCTGCTGGACCTATTGGGGCTGGAAGGGCAAGTATTTCTCGACCGACGAGGACGCGCAGGCCTTCTACGACGAGCTCCGCTACATGCTCGCGATGCAGATGGTCGCGCCGAACTCGCCGCAATGGTTCAACACCGGCCTGCACTGGGCCTATGGCATCGACGGTCCCGGCCAGGGCCATTATTACGTCGACCCCTTCACCGGCAAGCTGACCAAGTCCAAGTCGGCCTATGAGCATCCGCAGCCGCACGCCTGCTTCATCCAGGGCGTCGGTGACGACCTCGTCAACGAGGGCGGCATCATGGACCTCTGGGTCCGCGAGGCGCGCCTGTTCAAGTACGGCTCCGGCACCGGATCCAACTTCTCCCGCCTGCGCGGCGAAGGCGAAAAGCTCTCCGGCGGCGGCCGATCGAGCGGCCTGATGAGCTTCCTCAAGATCGGCGACCGCGCCGCGGGTGCGATCAAGTCGGGCGGCACCACCCGCCGCGCCGCCAAGATGGTCGTCGTCGACGTCGATCACCCCGACATCGAGACCTATATCGACTGGAAGGTGAAGGAGGAGCAGAAGGTTGCCGCCCTCGTCACCGGATCCAAGATCAACCAGAAGCACCTCAAGGCGGTGCTGAAGGCCTGCGTCAACTGCGAAGGCTCGGGCGACGATTGCTTCGACCCCGAGAAGAACCCGGCGCTCCGCCGGGAAATCAAACTGGCTCGTCGCTCGCTGGTGCCGGATAACTACATCAAGCGCGTCATCCAATTTGCAAAACAGGGCTACAAGGACATCCAGTTCGACGTCTATGACACCGACTGGGATTCGGAAGCCTATCTCACCGTCTCCGGCCAGAACTCCAACAACTCGGTCTCGCTGAAGGACGATTTCCTCCGCGCCGTCGAGACCGACGGCGACTGGAATCTCGTCGGACGCACCACCAGGAAGATCACCAAGACGCTGAAGGCGCGCGACCTCTGGGAGAAGATCGGCCACGCCGCCTGGGCGTCGGCCGACCCGGGCCTGCACTTCAACACCACCATGAACGACTGGCACACCTGCAAGGCCTCCGGCGACATCCGCGCGTCCAATCCGTGCTCGGAATACATGTTCCTGGACGACACGGCGTGCAACCTGGCCTCCGCGAACCTGCTGACGTTCTACAACATCGAGGCCAAGCGCTTCGACGTCGACAGCTACGAGCATCTCTGCCGCTTGTGGACCATCGTGCTCGAAATCTCCGTGATGATGGCGCAGTTCCCGTCGAAGGCGATCGCCGAGCTCTCCTACGAGTTCCGCACGCTCGGCCTCGGCTACGCCAACATCGGCGGCCTGCTGATGACCATGGGCCTGCCCTATGACAGCAAGGAAGGCCGCGCGATCGCCGGCGCGCTGACCGCCGTGATGACCGGCATCACCTACAAGACTTCCGCGGAGATGGCGGCCGAACTCGGCACCTTCCCCGGCTACAAGAAGAACGCCGCGCACATGCTGCGCGTGATCCGCAACCACCGCCGCGCCGCGCACGGCCAGTCCAACGGCTACGAGGCGCTCAGCGTCAACCCGGTCCCGATGGACCTGGTCTCCTGCCCGCAGACCGACCTCGTCACCCACGCCCAGGCGGCCTGGGATGCGGCGCTCGAGCTCGGCGAGAAGCACGGCTATCGCAACGCCCAGACCACGGTGATCGCGCCGACCGGCACGATCGGCCTCGTGATGGATTGCGACACCACCGGCATCGAGCCCGACTTCGCGCTGGTGAAGTTCAAGAAGCTCGCCGGTGGCGGCTACTTCAAGATCATCAACCGCGCGGTCCCCGCCGCACTCCGCGCGCTCGGCTATCGCGAGAGCGAGATCGCGGAGATCGAAGCCTATGCCGTCGGCCACGGCTCGCTCTCCAACGCGCCCGGCATCAACGCCTCGACGCTGAAGTCCAAGGGCTTCACCGACGAGGCCATCGCCAAGGTCGAAAAGGCCCTGCCGACCGCCTTCGACATCAAGTTCGCCTTCAACAAATGGACCTTCGGCGAAGACTTCATCCGCGACCAGCTCGGCATCGGTGCCGAGGCGATCGCGGCCCCCGGCTTCGACCTGCTCCAGGCCGTCGGCTTCACCAAGCGCGAGATCGAGGCGGCCAACGTCCACATCTGCGGCGCGATGACGGTGGAAGGTGCCCCGCACCTCAAGGCCGAGCACTACGCCGTGTTCGACTGCGCCAATCCCTGCGGCAAGATCGGCAAGCGCTATCTGTCGGTCGAGAGCCACATCCGCATGATGGCATCGGCCCAGCCCTTCATCTCGGGCGCGATCTCCAAGACCATCAACATGCCGAACGACGCCACGGTGGAGGACTGCAAGTCCGCCTACATGCTGTCGTGGAAGCTGGCGCTGAAGGCCAACGCGCTCTATCGCGACGGCTCCAAGCTGTCGCAGCCGCTCAACTCGCAGCTCATCAGCGACGATGAGGACGAGGACGATGCGGTCGAGGCCTTCCACGACAAGCCGATGGCGGCGCGCACCGCCCAGGTCTCGGAGAAGATCGTCGAGAAGCTGGTCGAGCGCATCATCGTGATGCGCGAGCGCGAGAAGATGCCGGATCGCCGCAAGGGCTACACCCAGAAGGCGGTCGTCGGCGGCCACAAGGTCTATCTCCGGACCGGCGAATATGACGACGGCCGTCTCGGCGAGATCTTCATCGACATGCACAAGGAAGGCGCGGCACTGCGCTCCTTCATCAACAACTTCGCCATCGCGGTGTCGCTGGGCCTCCAGTACGGCGTGCCGCTCGACGAATATGTCGACGCCTTCACCTTCACCCGCTTCGAGCCGGCGGGCCCCGTGCAGGGCAACGACTCGATCAAGTACGCGACCTCGATCCTCGACTACGTCTTCCGCGAGCTCGCGGTGAGCTACATGTCGCGCTTCGACCTCGCCCATGTCGACCCGACCGAGTCGAACTTCGACGCGCTCGGCAAGGGCGTCGAGGAAGGCAAGGAGCCGGAGGAGACGCACCACGCCAACAAGCTGGTGTCGCGCGGCCTCACCCGCTCCCGCACCGACAACCTCGTCGTGATGCGCGGCGGCTCGGCCGCGATCGCCCAGGGCAATGACAGCGCGCCCTCCGGCGGCAGCAAGGTCACGGCGCTGGCCCACGGCACCTCGGCCCGCGTCGGCGACGCCATCGAAGGCGCCGTCGCGCTGAAGCAGGAAGTCCAGCACGACCTCTCGCCGACGGAGAAGCTGGAAGCCCTGCAGTGGAGCAAGGCCGGCAGCGCCGCAACGGTTGCAGCGCCCAGCAAGGCCGAGCGCCGCGCGGAAGCCAAGGCCAAGGGCTACGAGGGCGAGATGTGCAGCGAGTGCGGCAACTTCACGCTGGTGCGGAATGGCACGTGCATGAAGTGCGATACGTGTGGGAGCACGACAGGGTGTAGCTAACCCATTGGCCGCACCAACCACACCAACTGAATTGCCGAGGCCGCTCCTGTTTGAGCGGCCTCTTGCATTGTGCGACGAAAGCAAGGCTGAGCAGTTCGTCACCGGAGGGATACTATGGCTCCCACCTATTGCCCGCGAAGACGCTCGGCGCGCATTGATCCGATTGAAGGCTTCTCGCGATGTCCCGATAGACGCAAAGATTCACTGCCGCACTCTGTTTAGTGGCGACGCGCGTCGCCGCTCACCATTCGCGCATTTTGAGCCGGCAGATGTTTACAGCTTCGTGGAAGAATGCGCGAAATTAATGCTCAACCTTGGTGGACTCTGGTTCTCGGCCTGGATTGATCAAACGCGCTACCCTCGACAGCTAAAACTCGTCGATGGACCTTTGTTTGACGTCAACGAAAAACACTTGACGGGCCTTGCCTGCTTTGCGGCCATTGTGAACATGCAACACCACCAGGGGGCAACATACGAATTAGCATTCGACCCCGACCGCACCAAGATCGACTGGGGTCTTGCGCGTCTGCAAGCCGCACACTTCGCTCGCGTTCACTCAAATGCAATCGAGCTACGGTCGGATCACGTTTGTCTTTTAGACATGGCCGATATTTGTGCATACGCAACTGCCCAAGCAATTCTCGCCGCTAACAGCAAGCTCAACAAGAAGACGGCTCGATTTGTGGATCTCGTAAAGGCCATGAATATCCGCGCGTCAGAGTTCCGCTACCACCCAAGAGATGTCGGCCCGTAGGATTAGTGGAACAAAGCGGCAATTATTGTTTGGGCTTACAAGCGAGCAAGTCATGAAGTTTAGACTTCTATATGAAGGTCCAATTGCACCCCGGCGGAGGGCAAGCCTTGCCGACATTCACGCAATTCGGCTGGCTCTAGCTCCTCAAATTTGCGAGCTTTGGCGACACTCTCCTTTGCGAACCGAAGCAGAGAAGATGCTGCAGGAAGAGTACGACATTCCAACAAGCAAGATCGGCATCCTTGAAACGCGAGGCACAACGGTCTTCGCACCTCTCGTTTCGAAGCGCCTTGATCTTCTGTGCGAGCTTGAGATCACCTTCTTGCGACGGCAAGCACCGGGTCAATTGATCGGCGATGGCGGGGACATTGATAACCGTATCAAGACACTTCTTGGCGCCTTAGCATTGCCGCCGCCTTCACAACAGAAGCATTTCGAACAAGCAAATTCGAGCCATCCAATCCATTGCTTGCTCCAAGACGATTCCCTAGTCACCAAATTATCCGTTGAAACGGATCGCCTTTTGAGACCCGTCGGAGGAGAATATGATTTGGTGGCGATCATCGGCACCAAGGTTACCGCGAGCCGTCTGACGTTTACAAACATGAGCCTTGTCAACTAGCCTGTACCAAGAATAGCTCGTAGGATGGGTAGAAGAGCATTGCGAAACCCATCACTCCACGACGGCGATTGATGGGTATCGCTTCGCTCTACCCATCCTACGAGCTGATCCGCTCAGTCTGACACCCTCATTAGAATAGACACGACTGACCAACCCTCACCCCTACTTCGTGTTGGCCTCGACCGCGTCGAGCAGCGGCATTTCGCGATGCGACTCGCAGAAGCGCGAGAGCTTATTGCCATTCCTGTTCAGCGCTTGCGTGTCCACAACGGGATTGTTGCGGCGGCCGGCGTAGAAGCCGGCGAGCCAGACGTTCACGGTCTGCATGTGGGTAATGCGCTGGGTGATGTACTGGTCGCAGCTGATCTTGGAAACATCGACCAGCACTTGGGCTTTGGCCGGCACAGCCAGCAGCACGGCCGCGAAGGCACCAAGGACGGTCGCTCTTGTCTGAACCATGTTTTCCTTCCGATGAATGACTGCACAGTGGGGCGGTCGGGGGCGGCATGCTTGATCCAGATCAAGGGGCGGCCCGTCGCATATCCCGCGATCCATCCCCGCGATTATGGCGGCAGGGCGTTGCAGGAGGGGGGCGCAGCGATACCCATCCCCCCAATCGACAGGGCGATGGGGTTTCGCAAGAGTTCAAGCCATACTTGGAGCCGAATTGCCTTTGCGGTCGAGCTCTTCCCTCCTAAACTCCAGACCACCACCGATATGGGTTCCGATGGCCCCGGTAGAAGCGGAGTAGAGCCATGCCCAAACCGGAAACTTTCCCAATCGAGAAGATCTTCGTTCCCACGAAGCAGAAGAAGACCCTCAATCCCGAGACCGTCGCGGAGATCGCGGAAAGCATGCTGGACATCGGACAACAGACCCCCATTTCCATCAGGCTCGACGGAGACCGCCTCGTTCTGGTCGAGGGACTGCATCGGCTGGAGGCCTGCAAGGCGCTCGGCGAGACGACCATTCTTGGTGTCCTGGTCCCGGCGGAGCTTGCCCAACCCAAGCCGCTGCTCGCCGAACGCCCCGAAGTCGAGGCGGAGCGCATCAAGATGGCGCGATTGAAGCAGTTGCGTCTGGAGAAGGAGGCCGCCGAGGCTTCGATGGCGGCCTCGAGAGGCAGCGCAACGCAAGCGCCGCGCGCAGGTTCGGCGAAAGGCCTGCGCGACAATCCGAAGGCATCCCCCGTCCGGATGGTGAAAGCGAAACCGAAATCGTTGTCGGACTGGATCACGCAGCAGAAGGGCACCGGCAGCCGCTATTGAGCCGCCGTCATTCCGGGGCGCGAAGCGCGAGCCCGGAATCCATTGCGCCTCGTGTCGTGCCGCCCGATGGATTCCGGGCTCGCGCCCAAGCGGGCGCGCCCCGGAATGACGGCGGGTTCTGCTGCGCTTCCCCTTGGCCAGTTGTCACCGCGTGACGGCCGCAATCGCCGGAATCGCGGCCATCGCTCTTCACTGATCTGTCTGGCGGCTCACGCCGCCTTCGCCTGCTCCGGCGTGGCCGTCTCCATCGCGCGCATGTAGAGGTCGAGCAGGCTTTCGCGCTCGTCGCGCTCGTTCTTGTCTTCCTTGCGCAGCTTGATGATCTCCTTGAGGATCTTGACGTCGAAGCCCTCGCCCTTGGCTTCCGCGAAGACTTCCTTCTTCTGCTCGCTCAACTCCTGCATTTCGGTGTCGAGATTCTCGATCCGCTCGACGAAGGACCGGATCTTGCCGCCGGGAATGGTAATGTCGGACATGGTGCCTCTTTGCTGACTGAGGTCGCGAAAATGACCGCAAAGACATGACCAATGTATTAACCTCGCCGACGCGCATGACGCGTTCCATGCCGTTGAGATCTGCTCCCAGCCTTGCGCGGCAATCTCGACGCGACGGCTGCGCTGCCCCGGCCTGCTGCGCGTTTTATCACCGCCGATCCGCCGCAATTTTGTGCGGGGCGCGGCTGGAAACGATCGCGCGCAATGATCTATGTGTTGGCCACGCGGCCCGGTGATCGGCACCTCGCCTCGGGATCAACGACGCGACATCGCCGGGTCGCTTTCAAGGGCTGCGTGGGATGACGCGCGGGGAATGGAGCAAGCGAAAATGCTTGAGCAGGATTACGACACCATCGTCATCGGCGGCGGTTCCGCCGGCGCGACCCTGGCGGCCCGGCTCAGCGAAGATCCTTCGCACCGCGTGCTACTGCTCGAAGCGGGGCACGATTTGCGCACCGCGACCACCCCGGAGCATATCCGCATCCCGAACCCGATGCGCGCGATCGGCGATGACGACTTCCGCTGGCCGAAGCTGCTGGCGCGACGCACCGAGCGGCAAGAGCCGCTGCTGCTCTGGCGCGGCCGTGCGATGGGCGGCAGTTCGACCATCAACGGCCAGATCGCGATCCGCGCCGTTCCCGATGATCTCGACCGCTGGGCGCAAGCCGGCTGCGCCGGCTGGTCGTGGGACGAGATGCTGCCCTCTTTCTGCAAGCTGGAGACCGACAGGAATTTTCCCGAGGCCGCCTATCACGGCGACCGCGGTCCGATCCCGGTGTATCGCGCGCCGATTCCGGATTGGGGCAATGTCGACCGGGCGCTGCGGTCCTCGGCGCTCGCGCTTGGCTATGGCTGGTGCGAGGACCACAACGCCCCTGATGGCACCGGCGTCTCGCCCTATGCGATCAACAGCGAAGCGGGCCTGCGCATCTCCACCAATGACGGCTATCTGGAGCCGGCGCGCGGCCGTGCCAACCTCCACATCGTCGGCAACGCGCTGGTCGACACCATCATGTTCGAGGGCAACCGGCTGCATGCCAGCGGCGTCCGGGTCCGCGTCAACGGCCAGTCCCACACGCCTCGCGCCGCGCGCGAGGTGATCCTCTGCGCCGGCGCGATCCATTCGCCGGCAATCCTGCAGCGCTCCGGCATCGGCCCCGCCGCGCTGCTGGAGCGGCTCGGCATCCCCGTCCGCGCCGACCTGCCGGTCGGCGAGAACCTGCTGGACCATCCGATCGTCAACGCGCTGCTGCATCTGCGCGACGACAGCCAGGTCTCGACGCTGATGCACCGGCACACCAATTGCTGCCTGCGCTATTCGTCGGGGCTTGCGGGCGCCGGCGACAACGACATGATCATGATCGCAGGTAACCTCGCCCGCACGCCGCAAGCGCTGGCCGTGGTCTCGCTGGGACGCATCGCGGTGTCCGTCTATCAGGCCTTCAGCCAGGGCAGCGTCCGCATCACCACCACCGACCCCGAGGTCGATCCTGCAGTCGAGGAACGCATGCTGTCCGACCCGCGCGATCTCGAGAGGATGCGCGACGGCGTCCGCCGCCTGCGCGAGATCTGCCTGCAGCCTGCCGTGACCGACATCGCCTTCCGCGTCGACTACGGCAACAGCGGACGCTCCATGGACGCGCCGTTCAGCGAGGCCGAACTCGATGACTGGCTGTTCGCCGAGTGCAGCGACGCCCAGCACGCCAGCGGCACCTGCCGCATGGGGGCAGCCTCCGATCCGCGCTCCGTCGTCGATCCCGACTGCCGGGTGATCGGCTGCACGGGCCTGCGGGTGGTCGATGCCTCGATCATGCCGGAAGTGCCGCGCGCCAACACCCATCTCACCACCGTCGCCATCGCCGAACGCATGGCGGACCGGTTGAGGAACACGCCGATTTTGTAGGGTGGTTTCGCGCCGCGTCATCCACCTCTTCTGTCTCTGCGCTTTCAGGAACTTGCGCCGGTCATTTGATTTGTATGACCATGCGCAACCTTCCTGTCCTGATCATCGTTCTCGCCATCATCGCTCTCGGTGCCGCCAGTCTGCTGTCGCTCCCAACGAGAGAAGCCGATGCCGCCCGCCCCGTCACGACGGAGCAGGCCGCGGCCGATGCCGGCGCCACCGTGCTGCCGACAGACCCCAAGCTGAGCATCGAGCCAAAATAGGCGCCTCATGAGCGAGGATGCACGCTGGATGGGCGAGGCGCTGCGCGTGGCAAGCTCCGGGGGAACCGATCCCGCGCTGAGCCCGATCGGCTGCGTCATCGTGCTGGACGGGCGCGTGCTCGCGGCCGAGCGCAATCATGTCGCCGAGCATCACGATGCCGTCGCCCATGCCGAGATCGAGGCGATCCGGGCCGCGGGCGCGGCGTTCGAGAACGGCGAGATCCGCGGCGCCACGCTCTACACCACGCTGCAGCCCTGTGGCATGTGCACCATGGCGTCGATCTGGTCGAAGGTCTCGCGCATCGTCTACGGCGCCGGCCGCGACGACGTCCACAAGATGTATTTCGAAGCGCGCCAGATCGACACGCTCGACTTCGTCGCCAAGGCGTATCGCGATGATCTCACGATCGAAGGCGGTGTGCTGCGGGAGGAATGCGCCCGGCTCTATTACCGCCCCTGGGACAAGGTGCCGGAGAGCGAGCAAGGCAACATCTGAGGGCGGGCTTGCGGCGCTGCTCCAAAACAGCGTTGTAGGGTGCGCAATGGCGCCCTTGCGCCGTGCCCACGATCTCTGCGATCCAACCAGACGCGTGGGCACGCTTCGCTTTGCCCACCCTACGAATTGTCGCTTCCTACCACCAGTACGGCCAGCGCCAGCCCTCATAGCGCACATAGGACGGCACCAGCGGCGGGCCGTAGGGATCGACCTTGTCGTCCTCGGGGCGATAGCGGTAGCGCGGAACGACGTTGTAATCCCACGGCGTCGGCCTCAGCACGGGCGCCGTGATGATCAGGCGCTCCTGGGGTGCGCGAACCACGACCGCCTTGCGCGGCCTCGCGTCAGCACCCGATGTTGCGAGGCTGCCCAGCACCAGGGCGGTTCCGAGCGCACAGGCGGCGGTGATCTTTGTCATGCAATGGTCTCCTTCGCCGCGAGAGTGCAAAAGGACTCGGAACAAGGCAAGCAAATTTCGCGCGAGATTAGGTGATGCGTGCTGCTGGTTTGGCGCCCCGCTACCTCCACGTCATTGCGAGGAGCTCTTGCGACGAAGCAATCCAGGAATGTGTCCGCGGAGGGATTCTGGATTGCTTCGCTTCGCTCGCAATGACAGGGATTTTGCAGTGCGCGTAGCCAAATAACGCCCCACTGTCGGGGCTGTTGATCACCCCTCGCGCTCGCCGTTCAACAGCGCGAGCGCGCGCGGCACCTGGGCGCGGTCCTCGACCAGCACGTATTCCTGCCGCTGCAGGCTCGCGCCACTCGCGACCACGATCGACCGCTTCGGGCACAGGCCGAAGCATCCGGTCATGACCAGCTTGGCGGGCTTGAGGCCATCAGGCCTCCGCGCCTTCAATTCGGATTTCAGCGCGCGACCGACATCGCGGCCCTCGTCGCTGCGCTTGAGGCATTTGCGGCAGACCAGCACCGGCGCCGCGCGCTTGGGGCGCACGAGCATCGGGTTTGCGGATTTCGAGAGTTTTTCGGGCATTGAGGACCTGTATGAGACATCAGCTCATATAGGCATGGAACCGCGATCCTGCGGCTCGCGCGAGACATGTTGGTCCCGCATTTTCGCTGCCCTACTCCCGCGCCCGGCGCAGCGCCTCCTGCAGCTTGACCCGCTGCTTGTCCCAGCGATCCTGTTCCGCTTCGGCGCGCTCGTCCAGTGCGGCGCGCTCGGCTTCGATCGCCTCCGCCCGGGAGTCGTGTTCCCGTCGTGCCTTCTCCAGCGCCGCCTCGGCGACAGCGACCGCCTTGTCGCGGCGGGCGCGCTCCCTGGCGCGGGCGGCCTCCTCCTTGGCGCGCGCGGCCTCGCGCCGCCGCTCCTCCTTTTCGAACGCGGCTGCGGCCTTGCGGGCTGCCTGTTCGTCGCTCTTGCTGGATGATGTCTTCGCGGCCTTGGCGGGACGCTTCGCCGATCGCGCCTCGCTCTTCGGTTGCTTCTTGGGTTGTTTCTTGCGCTTGCCTCGCGGCTCGGCGTCGTCATCGCCGAGATCGGTCGGCAGTTCGGCGCTTTCGCTGAACGCGCCGTCCGAGCCGACCGGGCGCCTGAGCACGACGCCCGGCTTCGCCATGGTCGCCGCGACCACATCGGGATCGTCGGTCTCCTTCGCCGCGCCCTGATGGAACAGATTGGAGCTGGCGCCCCAGGCCTCGAGCGCCGCCTTCATCGAGGGTGCGGCGATGGCCTGGTCATAGAAGCCGAGCGAGGTCTGGTAGGTCTTCAGCTTTCGTTTCGGCTTTGCCGGCATGTCGTCCTGCAGTTGACTTACGAACGTTCGATCAACGCATCATACCCCTTCTCGCTGAACGCCAGCAGACAAAACCCGTGCCCGAACGGATCGGCCAGCATTGCGATCCGCCCATAGGGCGCATCGCGCGCCGGCGCCTCCAGGATCGCGCCGGCGCCAAGCGCACGCGCGACCGCGGCGTCGACATCCTCGACGACGACGTCGAGATGCATCGGCGTCCAGTGCCGCTCGTAGCGGCGGCGGTCGCCGCCGGCGCCTATCGTGCCGGCCTGCTTGGTCAGGAGATAGACCGGCGCGGGCCAGCCGAGCAGTTCGACGAAATCAGTCCCGAAGCGGCGGCCGACGCTGAGGCCGAAGGCGGCGGTGTAGAAGCGCGTGGCTTGCGCCACGTCGGGGACGTCGATGTTGAGCAGGAAAGTCATGGCGGGCTCGTAGCGGGTTGCGCGGCGAGCCTAGCCGGGATGGCGCGCAGCGCAATCCGGGATGATGCCGCACGCCCGGACCCGGATCTCGCGGAGCCTGCCATCGGGCACTGCACTTCGCACGAACTTCTCGCGGTCGAGCATGCCATCATGCCCGTGTTTTGCCCGACGCCTCAAGTCCTTCTTCGGCGTTACCGAAAACGCGAGCCTAATCAAAGACATCTCTACTGTGCATGGGGTTGTTTTCGCAAAATCGCCTCCGCCAGCCTCACTTGTCTCTCAGGCTCAGGATGTAGGCCGACAGCGCATCGGCCTGCTGCGGCGAGATCACGAGGTTCGGCATGGTCTGGTGGCTGGTTCGCCAGAACACCTTGAGCGAGAGCGCGGTGGTGCCGCTGCGGTCGGCGATGGCCTGGAAGCTCGGAGCCTCGTCGAAAAATCCCGTCATGTGCGGCTCGACGGCGTGACAGCTTTCGCACCACGCCTCGGCCAGACGATGCCCCTCGGTCACGGCGCGCGAGCCGGACCGCGGCGCCCCCGCGGCCGGGTGAATGATGCCGAGGAGAAACAGCACCGACAACGCGATCAGGACGATCAAGCCGAGATAGATTCGAACGCCGTGCGACATCACCATTCCCCGCTGTTGCCTCGAGGCGCATCAAGCGTAGGTCGGACGCAGAGACTGAAATTGATCTGCGTCAAGCGCGCGTCCGGGCTGTTTCAGATCTTCGTCGCGCCGTTTCGGTGATATCGCACCGGCAGCAATCGCAGGCTGCAGCTTTCCCTTGCTTTCCGCGATCCCGCCCCTACGGTCGCGCCGCGAACGAACCCTGAGACGAGTCCCGATGACCGACACGATGAAATGCCCTGCCTGCAACTCCGAGCACGCCTATCAGGACCGCGATCTCTGGGTCTGTCCGGAATGCGGCCATGAGTGGAGCGGTGCGGCGGAGACTGCGGCGGACACCGCGCAGGCGGCCGGCGTGCGCGATGCCAACGGCAATGTGCTCGCTGATGGCGACAGCGTCATCGTGATCAAGGATCTCAAGATCAAGGGCTCCTCCTCGGTGGTGAAGGGCGGCACCAAGGTGCGCAACATCCGCCTGCAGGACGCCAGCGACGGCCACGACATCGCCTGCAAGATCGACGGCATCGGCGCGATGAACCTGAAATCGGAGTTCGTGAAGAAGGCGTAGCTCGCGCCTAGCTCTGCCGCTGCGCCAGATAGAATCCGCACAGCACCGTCACCAGCCCCGCGCCCTGCAGCATCGTCGGCGCCTCGCCGAGCAGCAGCCAGCCGGTGAGCAGCGTCAGTGCCGGCACGCAGGCCGGAAACACCGCCGCGCGGGCGACGCCGAGACGCTGCACCGAGACGGCGTAGAGATAGAGCGCAGCGGGCCCGGCGAGCACGCCCTGCGCCAGCGCCTGGATCGCATTCTCGGTCACGCCGATCGCCGCGACATGGGCGAAGCCGACGGTTGCGATGTAGACCGGCAGCAGCAGCAGCGACAGCACGTTGATCACCAGCGCAGCCGACACGGCCGAGACGCGCCAGTGACGCAGGGCCGCGCCAAAGCCTGCGAACATCAATCCGGTGAGCACGAAGATCAGATCGCCGAGCACGCCGTCGGGCCCGATATGGCCGATCGATTCCGCGCCGATCACGCCGAGGCCGCCGACGATGACGACGGCGCCGGCGAGGCGCGAGGCCGAGATGTGCTCCTTCAGCACCAGCGCCGCAAGCAGGAGGCCACCGAGCGTCGCGCAGGAGGGTTGGATCACGCTGCCATGGCCGAGCGGCACGAACAGGAATCCGGTGTAGGAGATCAGCGACATCACGGGGCCGCCGAGCACCATCAGCACAAGGCCCCTACTCCAGCCGATGCCGCAGAGATCGGAGATGCCGGCGCGGAACACCAGCGGCAGGAACACGAGTCCCGACCAGACATAGCGATGCACCAGCAGATCGACCGGCGTGAAGCCGACCTTGAGGCCGTGCCGCGTGGCGGCAAAGCCGAGCGCCCAGAACAGCGCCGCGGCAAGGCCGCAAGTGACGCCGAGCAGTGCCGGCGACGCATCGTTGTTCTGAGAGAGAGCGCCGGCGCGGCTCGTGCGCTGATCCATGGGCTCAAGCCTTATGGCAGCGCTTATTTCTGCTCAACCCACGCGGTTGCAGGGCTGGCACGCGGCGGTGATGATCGGGCTTCAGCGCAGCGCCGGATGTCGCTCAGAACAATCCGGGGCTGAGATCGAGGCCGTAGGTCAGGCCCAGCACGAACACGAACAAAACGGCGGCAGCGAACAAGGCGGTGTGCTTGAGAATGAACGCACGCGGGGAAATGGTGACGATACCGGCTTTCTGCGCGACGGGCATGACGGCCTCCAATATGATTTCAAAATTTGCCGCAACAATGCAGCGGCCGCATCAAGCAACGCGACGTGCAAATCAACTGTTAAAGGGATCACGCCCGTTATGAACGGGGATACATCTCCGGCACATTCACGCGAACTTGTTCGCGGCCGAAATCTCAATCAGCGCATCGAGATCGCACATTTCCAACGATCGCCGCGCGGTGCGCAAGCAGCGGCGATTTCGCTCTCGTGAAGCAGTGGGTCCCGCGTCTCCGCGGAGCCCACCTGCCGTTCAAAATGTCCGCTTAGCGCGCCACGCCGACGGTGGCGGTCTTCACCTTGCGAGGGCTGAGCACCTTCGCCTGATGGACCGAGGCGAGCGTGGTCGGCGCAGCGGTCTGCTGCTCGACATGCGCGGCACCGAGGACGCGAACCTGCAAGGGCGAGACCGGAAATCCGTTGGTCTCGTAAGTCGGCAACTCGGCGGCGAAAGCCGCGGTGCTGCCCGCGATCGCCAGGATGA
Source organism: Bradyrhizobium sp. MOS003 (assembly GCF_003020125.1). Taxonomy (GTDB): domain Bacteria; phylum Pseudomonadota; class Alphaproteobacteria; order Rhizobiales; family Xanthobacteraceae; genus Bradyrhizobium. The sequence continues at coordinate 555,535 of NZ_PYFW01000004.1, forward strand.
CGGCGGCGATCGACATAGTCTTCTTGTTCATTGTGATGCTCCAGTGGAAGTGCTGGAACATATTTAGGCGCGTTTTGCTGCATTGCGACATACTTTGTTGCATTGCAACGGCGCGTGCGGTGCATGGCGATATGTTTAATGCGTATAAGGCGTTGGCCGAATCACGGCCGGCCGCGACATGACGGTTTTATGGGCGGAGTTCAGCCACCGCGCACAATGCCTCGGCCATCGCGCGACGCCCTATTTCAATGCCGTCGCCAGCGACTGCAACTTTGCGACGAGATTGATACCGAGCGCCTGGATGATCTCGATGATCGCGAGCGCGATTCCGGCTGCGATCAGGCCGTATTCGATCGCGGTAGCGCCGGATTCATCGGCAAGGAATTCAACCCATTTGCATTTCAAATTCACAATCGCGTCCTTCCCACTCCGCCGGAATTTCGGCAAGCGAGAAATGAACCACCACAATCCAAGATTGAGTGAATCTGATCGCTTCAAGTTGACGACAATGAACGCTTGCTTGCCGTCCCCGGAGACGCAGTGGAACCAGCGTTGCACCTCGGCAACACCTCCGCGAAAAGCCCCGTTTCCGCCGATTTACGCCATTGCGCCGCCACACGGTCCTCCGAACAATCGAGGCGCTGCGTGCCTTTCCGTGCAACACTGTTTTTGCATCATGACTGTTCCGACAGAGTGTGTCCGAGCAGAACCGTTTGGAGGCAGGGATCATGAACGATCGGCGGTCTCTTCTGGTGGCGGTAGCCTGCCCCTCGGCCGTGCTCGCCGGCTGGCTGGCGCTCTCCCTCTCCGCCTATGCCCCTGCCCTCATCGAAAACAGCGGCGCCAATGCGGCTGCCGTGTCCCGCGCCAAAGATCTCAGCCGGTTCAACCTCGCCGACGTGCCGCACGCTGCGATGATCGAGGACGGCATCGCCTTGACCGCCGACATCGCGGCTGCCGTCGCCGCGGCACCGGACCCCACGATCACGGACACGGTGCCCGAGCCGCCCGCTATCAAGCTCGCCTCGGCCGATCCGGTGCTGATCCTGCCGGCGGAGACGCCGCCCGCGCCCCAGATGCAGATCTCCCCTGAACCAGAGCCCGTCGTCAGTGAGGCTCCCCCAGTTGCAGCGCCAGCGACCATCAAGCTTGCCTCTGCCGATCCCACCGAGATCGTGACGACGGACGAACTGTCCCCCGCGGCGATCGCGACCGGCCCCGCCACACCTGTGAGCAAGGCATCGCCGCCGGCCGACACCGTCGCCGTGCTCGACGAATGCTTCGTCATGGATGCCTGCATCGACCGCTATCTCTGGGCGCTCTATCAGCGCACCGCAAAAGAGGACTCGATCAAGGTCCAGGAGCGCCGCGCCGTCACCGTCAAGCGCAAGGGCAAGACGGTCACGGTGATGCGCAGCTTCACCAAGCTGGTCGACCAGGATTTCGGCTGGAAGGATCCGAAGGCGGCCGAGCATGCCGGCATGTCGATGATGGACTACGTCATCGGCGGCATGGACAAGGGCTTCAAGCGGAAGCTGTTCCGCACGCTACTAGCCGCGGAGGCCGCCGGCCTCTCGCCCGGCATCACCAGCGCGTTCCGCGACGATTACCGCCAGTCGATCGCGAGCGGCCTGAAGGCCGCCTCCGACCGTTCCTATCACGGAGGCAGCACGCGCGGCGGCTACGGCCACGGCATGGCGGCGGACATCGTCAGCACCCAGGGCAATAACCGCGCGCAGCGCTGGGTCTCGACTGAAATCCTCTGGAAGTGGGTCGACGCCAATGCCAAGGCGTACGGCATTGGCCGGCCCTATCTCGGCCGCGATCCGCCGCATGTCGGCCCGGTCGACGGCGCCGAATACATTTCAAAGCGTGGCACGAGTGAGCGCAAGGAAGTCGCCAGCGCCAAACATAAGAAGCCGCGCGCTGTCGCGAGCGCCAAGCCGCCAAAGGCTCAGAAGGCACAAGCCGCGCGCGAGCAGAAGAGCCCGGCCAAGCCACAGAAAGCGGCGCAATCGACCGGCAAGCGCGCCATCTGACGACGTTACGTTCCGCGTCCCGGCATCGGCAGCGGCACCAGCCGCATCTCGGCCGTGCCGGCTTCCTGTGTGCGCACCAGCACCGCAAAGACAGTCTCGACCGCAAGCTGCACCGCGGCCTCGATCGCCTCGCCCTTGGCCAGATGCGCGGCGATCAGGCCGGCCAGGAGATCGCCGGTGCCAGAGGGGCGGATCGGCAGGTGCGGCGTCGCAAAGCGCGACAACTGCCCCGCGGCGCACAGGATCGTCTCCACCTGCCCCGCCGCCGTATCAGCGAGCGTGCAGCCGGTCGCGACCACGTCGATGCGGCCAGTCCCCGCCAGCGCCGCACACGCCGCACGCAGGTCCTGCGCATTCGCGATCGTGAGGCCCGAAAGCAGCTCGAGCTCGAACTGGTTCGGCGTGGTGAGGTTTGCTGCTGGCAGCAGCCGGTGCCGGACCACGTCCAGAATGCCGTCGGCGACATAGACGCGGCCATCGTCGCCGATCACGGGATCGCAGAGATAGACGAGCCTGGAATTCCGTCTGAGCGCCCGCTCGACGAAATCGGCGATCACGGCGGCATTGCCCGGCGAGCCAAGATAGCCGGTGACGAGCACAGCGGCCTCGTCGACCAGACCGCGCTCCTCCACACCGGTCAGAAGATCGGCAACGAGCTCGGTCTCCAGCACCCGCCCGCGCAGGCTCGGATAGCGCGGATGGTTGGACAGCAGCGTCGTCGGCACCGCCAGAACGTTCACGCCCTCCGCCTGGATGGCATAGGCGGCCGCGCTGTTGCCGACATGGCCGTGGACCACCTGGCTTTGAATGGAGATGACGAGCATGGAAGAGGTCCGTAAGGAGAAACATCAGGCGATGCAAGACTAGCCCGTCTCGGCCCCGAGAGCACGCGGCGCCCGCACTTCAACGTCGTGCCAGCTCGCCGAGATAGGCGCAGAACATGTCGGCCAGCCCGTCGGCATGACGCGCGATCTCGGCCTCACTGCGCGGCGTCTCCGAAAACCGCTTACCGACCTCGCTTAGCGTCGTCTTGATCAGCTCGCCGGCAAGCGCACGGGTCGCCTCCGATGCTTTGGGCAGCGCCTCCCGCATGAACGCCGCGATGATCCCCTCACCGGCGGCCCGCGCGTCCTGCGCCTCGGGCGCGTCGCGATAGAGCGGCGCTGCATCGCTGAGCGCGCCGCGGATCGCGGCCTCCTCGCACTCGGACAGAATGAAAGCCTGCACCAGCGCGCGCAGCCGCACCGGCGGTGACTTCGTGCGGTCTTCGAGGATGCCGCGCAGCAGCTCGCTCGTTTGCCGCCACTCGTCGCTCTGGAGACGGAACAGGATCGCGGCCTTGTTCGGAAAATATTGGTATAGCGATCCGACACTCACCCCGGCCCGCTCCGCCACCCGCGCCGTGGTGAAACGCTGCGCGCCCTCCTTCGTCAGAACCTGAACAGCGGCATCGAGGATGGCCGCGACAAGCTCGCTTGAGCGGGCCTGTTGCGGCTGTTTTCGTGAAGAGATTGAACGGCTTCGACGCTCGGCCACGGCTCACTTGGCGAATGCGAATAGGAAATGCGACGAATTAGTCGTATTTCACGCGGCACGCAAGCACGCGTTTCTTCGCCACCCTCTGGAGACCTAAAATGACCACCCCAACCATCACATCGCTTGGGCCGCTGCTGGAGCGCCTGTTCGACGAGTCCGAGGCAGCAAACGGCGCAACACTGGCCGCCGTCGCAGATTTGTCCGATGCCGACCGGGCGCGCTTGATGCAGAGCAAGACTGACTATCGCGACCTCTACGGACGCCTGAAGGACGCGCCGCTCGCGGTCTCGCGCGAGACAGCACGCCTGCTCTACATGCTGGCACGCGCCTCCCGGGCCGGGGTGATCGTCGAGTTCGGCACCTCGTTCGGCATCTCGACACTGCACCTTGCCGCAGGCCTGCGCGACAATGGCGGCGGCCACCTCATCACCAGCGAGTTCGAGCCGTCCAAGGCGGCGCGGGCACGGGAAAACCTCATCGCCGGCGGCCTGATCGATCTCGTCGAGATTCGTGAGGGCGACGCGCTGAAGACGCTCGGCATCGATCTGCCCGATACGATCGATCTCGTGCTGCTCGACGGCGCCAAGGCGCTCTATCTGGATATCCTCGATCTGCTGGAAGGCCATCTCGGACCGGGCGCGATCATCGTCGCCGACAATGCCGACGACAGCCCGGACTATCTGGCGCGCGTGCGCGCGCCCGGCAGCGGCTACATGTCAACGAACTTCGCCGAAGACGTCGAGCTCTCCGTGCGGATCAGCTGACACCGCACGGTCCGTTTCCCATCCGGTGTCGCAGCTTCGTCACTTACGAATGATATTTGCTCTCGGCGAAGAGTCTGTTCATGACTGACCGTGGCTGTCGCGCTGCATCTTTCACCCGCTGAGAGACTCATGACCCCAGCTTTCAATGCCTACGCAGCACTCGCGCTCGCCATCGTGTTCGAGGTCACCGCGTCGGCGTTGTTGCAGCAGTCGGCGCAGTTCACCCGTCCGTGGCCGACACTGGGGATGGTCCTGCTCTACGTCGCCTCGTTCTATGCGCTGTCGGTGGCGATCCGGGTTGTCCCGTTGAGCATCGCCTACGCGATCTGGGGTGGGGTCGGCATCATCATGACCGCCACCGTGTCCCTTCGTGCTGTTCCGCCAGATACTGGACGCCGCAGCCTTCGTCGGCATTGGCCTGATCGTATCAGGTGTCGTGGTCATCAACTTGTTCTCGGAGACCATGGTGCGTTGATGCCGGGGAACCGGCGCGCCGCTATTGGCTTTGCACGGGCTTTGCCGAACGCGGAGCGGACCGCGCTGGCTTCTTGGGCCTGACCGCAGCGCGCGGCGGCTCGTCAACAGACTGCAGATAGGCGGCGAGCGCCTTGGCCGAGTCCGAACTGGTCGCGTAGTGATCCTTGAGGAACCAGGCCAGCGTCAGGCTGAAGCGCCCCTTGGCAAGGCCCCGCGGGCTGCGATGGCAGGTCGCGCAGCCGTCAGCGAACAGCTTTGCGGGCGGCTTGCCGGCGTCGAGATTTTGCGCGGCGGCAACCGTCGCCGTCAGAACGGCGGCGGCTGCAACAGCGATCACGGGCACGATCCGGTCGCGCCCCGAATGAAACAGCGATGTCAAATGCCGTCCCGTCTTTCAGTCACGCCGCCGACAGTTGATCGAACTCCGGTGGTGCGTAAGCCTTGCCGTCCTGGTCGGTGATGACGACCTGCCACCCCTCGCTCGCCCACACCTTGGCCTTCGCCACGATGAGCAACCGGCTCTCGCGGGCGAAACTGTACTTCGCGTTGTCGCGTTCTGCGATCATTTTGTAGGCCAATTCGCATCCCCTTGCGTCGCCCTGCACCCGGCCTTCTCGTGGCAGCGGGCTTTGGCGGCAATTCGCCGGGAGCGTGGCAATTTGGTGCCATCCGCAGGCATGGTGCCAATGATCGGCGCTGGCGACCGGCGACGATGGAACCGATCGTCCCAATTCCGGAGCCCCTAGTGCACGCGGATGATGTGGGGACGGCCGAGATCGATCAGCCCCTGCACCGCAGAGAGGCGGTCGTCGAGGGCTGCGATTGTGAGCAGCAAGTTGTTGCGTCGCTCGTCGAGCATGCCCATCTCGGCGCCGGTGAGCTTTGTGCCCGTCCGCTCCTTGTGGATCCGTTCGAGGGACTCGCGCAGTCCGGCGATCAGGCCGGTCAGCTGCTTGGCTTCCTTCGTCATCGAACGCTTCGCGACATTTTGGCGGCGCGTCTCGGCCTGGCCCTGTTTCATATCATCCTCCCGTGCCCCGCTGCCCCGAGTGGATGCTTACAGCTTTGGGTAGACATGTTACGATCGATGAAATCTGCCCGCGAAGAACTATCTTAAATTGTAAAAGCCTCGACAAACCAAGAAAAAGCCCGGCACCATGGCCGGGCTTTGCGTTGCAATGCTAGTGCTTCTGATGTCCGCCACCGGGGCCGCCCGCCGGAGCACCGCCGCCGCGCGGGGCGGCATTGATATGCGGGGCACCACCCCCGCCGCCGTGCGGCATTGCAGGCGCGGCAGCGCGCGGCACCGGCATCTGCGCACGGGCATTCATCGGCGAACCATGGCTCACGTTTGGCTGGGCGACATGCGGCAACGCCGGACGCGCGGCCGATACGCGGGGCGCTTCGTGCGAGCGGGCCATCGGCTGCGCACGCACCGGAGCGCGGGTCGCAGCCCGCTCGTGCATCATGCGTGCCTGTGCATCGCGCGGATTGCGGCTCTGCGAGTCGGTCCGTTCATGCGCGATGCGCTCGTTTCGTCCCGCGCGGGTCCGGTCGGGCGTAACAGCAGCGTCGCGCTTCGCGATCGCAGCGTCGCGTCTGGCGATCGCAGCGTCGCGTCGCGCGATCGCTCCATCGTGCTGTGTGGTCGTGGCGTCACGCCCTGAGATCGCGGCGGTGCCCTTGCCGCGCACGCCGCTGCGTTCGAGCGCGATTGCCGCATCGCGCGTCGCCGCACGGCCGATGCGAGCCGCACGCGGATCAATCGTCATCCGCATCGCGACGCGCTCGTGCGAGGTCCAGTAGTTATTCCAGTAGGCGTGGCGGCGATAAAAAGGACGTCCTTCGTAATAGCTGGACCAGTACGAGGTCAGCACGAAGGGAACGACGGGAACGTCGATCTCATCGACATAGTCGGGGAGATAGACGTAATGATTGCGGTAGAGATATTCGAGATATTGCGACGAAACCCAGCCGCGGTCATCGGAGAAGCTGACGTCGCACCAGGCATTGCCGCGCAGGCAGCCATGGATGTTGACGCGAGCGCCCTCGGGGACGCGATCGACCAGGGGAAAGCCCGGCCCTGGCCCGGCGCGCAATCCGGTCGAGACGGTGACGATGCCCGGCGCGGCCAGCGCGGCCGTCGGGACCAGCAACAATGCTGCAACTAAAGCGGTTCTGAACTTCATGGCGCAGTCCTCCTTTGAGAGGCGGAACGCGCCAGCAGAACAGGCGTTCCGCGTACGGCGCGCCAACCATCGAAAGATTGAGATGCGCGCCGCTGCGCGGTTCAATATTCATCCGCCGTTCATCGGCGCACCGCGTATGGCGCGCCCAGGAGCGTCAATTGACCTGCAACATGAACGCGTCGAAGTACGACGCAAGCCCGGCAAAGTCGGAGAGCGGCAGCACGTTCGCAACATACTGGTCCGGCCGCACCACAACCACGCAGCCGGCTTTCCGATCGATGCCGCGCATCGTGAAAATGTCCTGGCCGCTCTTGAGGTCCGGACAGAACATCTTTTCGTAGTCGCGCAAACCATACCGCCCCTTGCGCGGGAGCAGCAGCGACGGCATCGACGCCACGTCGAGCTCGCGATGATTTTGCTGAAAGACCGCCCGAAAATCGATCACGCTGTCGATGTCGGCGCCAACGGGGGTGAATCGTTTCAGCGGAGATTCCCGGGCGTCCGTGAGGAAGTTGCACAGCGCGCGAATGGCGGAGCCTGCCGCCGCAGGATCTTCGGCCGGCGAGAACGCGTAGATCCGGAAGCGGCCATCAGCCTGCGCAGCGTGGCCGAGATGAACCGGCTTGGCATCCGCCAGCCGAATCACAGGTGCGGAATGAAAGCGCTTGCCGATAACGAGGCCATGCGCGAGATGCTGATGCGAGGCTGCACCTGTGAGGATCGACGGCGTGTAATGCGTCGCCGTGCCCGCGGTGTAGCGGCCGTGCCTGACGAAATAATCCTGCGTCCTGTCGGCGTCGGCGCCACCCGCTTTTGCTGACGACGCCAAAATCCCCGCCCATTCGCGATCGAAATCGATCAACTCTTTCGCAACCGACTGGCGCTCCGCCGAATAGGAATGCAGCAGGTGTGGGGCGCACTGCTTCCGCAGGACGGCGGCAAGTTTCCAGCCAAGATTGAAGGCGTCCTGCATCGAGACGTTCATGCCCTGCCCGGCCTTGGGGCTGTGGGTATGGCAGGCATCGCCGGCGATGAAGATACGTGGCAGGCGCGATGCGATCTCGGCCTCCGGCACGTCGTCGAACTTGTCAGTGAGACGCTGGCCGATCTCGTAGACCGACCACCAGGCGATCTCCTTCACCTCCAGCGTATGCGGCTTCAGGATCCGCTGCGCCTTCGCAATCACGTCGTCGGCGGTGATGTTGCGGTTGGCGACGCGCTCGCCGACCTCGAGCTTGGCGAGTTCGACATAGATGCGGACCATGTAGCCGCCCTCACGCGGAATGATCAGCAGGCTGCCGTCCTTCGCCGACTGGATCAGGGACTTGAAGCGGATGTCCGGAAAATCGGTCACGGCCAGCACGTCCATCACGCCCCAGGCGTGGTTGGCGGAATCGCCGTGCAGCTCTCGCCCGATCGACTTGCGCACCATGCTGCGCGCACCGTCGCAGCCGACGACATAGCGCGCCTTGATCGTTTCGACGCTGCCCTCGTTCCCGGCATCGACGCGTTCGAGACGCACGGTTACGGCAGGACCGGCGGGACCTGCGGCCGGATCGACCTGGAGGTCGAGCAGGCGACGGCTGTAATGAGGTTCGAGCTTGGCCGGCGATTTGCGCATGACATCGAGAAAGCCGTCATGGATGCGCGCCTGGTTGAGAATGACGTGGGGGAATTCCGACAGCCCATCCTCGACGTCCTGCACCCTTCCGTTGCGAACGATGGTCTCGGGCAGCCGCTCGTCCGGCTTCCAGAACGTGGTCTCGTTGACCCAATAGGCCTCCTTCAGCACGCGCTCGCTGAAGCCGTAGGCATGGAACATTTCCATGGTGCGGCAGGCGACGCCGTCGGCCTGCCCGACCAGCAGGCGATCCGGCTTCTGCTCGACGATGCAGGTCTTGATATCAGGGAATTGCGCAAGCTGGGCGGCGAGCGTGAGGCCCGCAGGGCCACAGCCCACGATAAGGACATCGACCTCATCAGGCACGGCCCCGGTGGCGCCCGACGCCTGAACGCGCTCGGCGGGGTCGGCGATCTCGGGGTCGCCCGGCTGAAATCCATTCAAATGGAATTGCATGCGCCTCTCCCCTCAACTCTCTGCTTTGATATTGCTCAGTATGCTGACTATCAGTATACTTGTCAACGACAGCGCGCCTCCCAGGCTCCCAGGAGAATTCGGTGAAAGACAACAACGACATGCCCGGGCATCTCGCGCGCCGGTTTCAGCAGATCGCCGTTGCGGTGTTCCTGGCCGAGGTCGCGGATGCCGGGTTCGACCTCACGCCAGTGCAATATGCCGCGCTCGCGACCATCAAGGCCAATCCGGGGCTCGACCAGGTCACGCTCGCAGGCTTGATCGCCTATGACCGCACCACCATCACCGGCGTGATCGATCGCCTCGTGCAGAAGGGACTGGCCGAGCGCCGCGCTTCCAGCCGCGATCGCCGCGCCCGCGAGCTCGAGATCACCGACGAGGGCCGGCGCACGCTGCGCAAGATCACCCCGGCCGTGGAATCGGCCCAGCGCATCCTGCTGCGCGGTCTCAGCACGAGAGAGGGCGAGGAATTGATGCGGCTGCTGCGCAAGGCGATTGCCGCCGGCAACGATCTGAGCCGCGCGCCGCTGCGCCACGTGCAGGCATGATCCCGTATCCTTGCGGGCGATTGTCGCAGCATCGCGAAACCAGGAACTAACCTTCGGCTGCTACGCTCGGCAACATTCTGCATTTAACGCGCGATTAACTTTGCCGGTTCGGGAGATCAGGATGTTCAGGTTCGTCATTGCGGCAGCGGCCATCGTGCTCTCGACTGGCTTTGCGCTCGCAAACGGCCATGGCGGCGGCGATGCCGCGCCTGCGCCCAAGCCCGAGGCTGCGACCGCGCCGGCGAAGGTGATCATCACCAAGCAGGGTCCCAAGCTCGTCGATCTCAAGGGCATGACGCTCTACACTTACGAGCGCGACACCACGGGAAAGACGTCGAACTGCAACGGCAAATGTACCGAGAGCTGGGTACCGCTCGCCGCGACGGCCGACGCCAAGGCGGTCGGCGACTTCACCGTGATCAGCCGCAACGACGGCAGCAAGATGTGGGCGTACCGCTATCGCCCGCTCTACACCTCCCCCGCCGACAAGACGCCAGGTGAAGCCAACGGCACCGCAACCACGCTGCAATGGCGCATTGCCCGGCCTGAGGACTAGAGCGAGATCAGACCGCGCGTCCACACCGGAGCGCGCCTTCTTCACCCGCGCCAGCTTCCGCGCGCCTCGGCCTGCGCACTCTGTCCCGGCGGCAGAACCACGACCGTCGAATTGAGCTTCACCCGGTCGTAGAGATCGATCACGTCCTCGTTGCGCATCCGGATGCAGCCGGACGAGATCGCCTGCCCGATATATTCCGGCTGATTGGTGCCGTGGATGCGGTAGAGCGTGTCCTTGTTACCGGAATAGAGATAGATACCCCGCGCGCCCAAGGGATTGGCGGGACCGCCGGGAACGCGTGCCGGATATGGTCCGAGCCGCGCCTGGATATCTGCCGTCGGAACCCAGTCCGGCCATTCCGCCAGACGGCCGACCCGCGCGACGCCGGAGAATGCCATGGCTTCCTCGCCGACCGCAACGCCGTAGCGGATCGCCTTGCCCTCGGGCAGCACGAAATAGAGGTAGCGCGCATCGGTATCGACCAGGATGGTGCCCGGCTGCTCCTTGCGCTGGTAGTCGACGACGTGACGGAGAAATTGCTCGGGCACGTTGGCTTGCGCGTAAGGCGTGTGCGAGAGCAACTGCCGGTCGCGCGGCGTCATGCTCGCGTCGGTCGACGGCGAGAGCGTGGTTTGCATGCAGCCGCCCAGCGGCAGCAAGGCAATAGCGAATAGAGCGATTAGTAATCTTGGCACCGCGCCGGCCCCCGATAGCCTGTAGCAGCGCCCCCAGCGTTTCCAGATACCGCCAAAATCGTGCTGAAAACAAGGCCCTGCGGAACAATTGCGCGTGTTCGACGAGGCGGGTTCCATCACCACAAACGGCGGAAGAGCGTCGCAGCATCTCCACCCCCTCGCCTTGCTTTGGTCAAACCCGGCTGGACTCGTGCGTCTCGTGCGAGGCTCGTCCGATCGGGATGGGCTCACCTCAACAGATCGGCTCGCGCCAATGCGGACGACCAGTATTTCAAGCGCCTGGGCTTCAAACACCCGGCTTCAAAGGAGCTGCGATGCTCGCGACGCTGAACCCCAAGCAAATCGTCGATGAGATCGTGAAGGACACGGTCAAGGACAACGATCCGCACGACACGATTCAGATTTCGCCCGAGATTGTCCTGGCTTCGCGCCCCATCAGCGTTGCGCCCGCGCTGGCACCTGACATCGCGACCCGTCCGGAGCCGAAATTCGTGCCGGAGCCCAAGGCCTCGTTCGAGCGCAAAATCTCTTTGGAGCCCAAGTTCAGTCCAGTCTCGGAATCGCTGGCGGCACCCCCGCCCTCCGTCGACACGGCCGTCCGCGTGGCCGCGAGCGATGGTGCCGGTCCGCGGAAGCGATCCGCCGCCGGCAAGTGGCTGCGTGGCGCTTTCGTCACGTTTCTGTTTGCGGGCGCCAGTGCGGCCGCCACCATCGTCTGGGCGCAACACGGCGACACCGCCAAGCAGATGCTCGCCGAATGGACACCGGCACTGGCGTCGCTGCTGCCGTCGACATCGCAGACCGCGCCGGTCGCTGCCGCGCAAGCCGCGCCGCCCACGGAGCAAGCGGCAACCGACCAAACCGCCGATCAATCTGTGACGCCGCCCGCAGCCCAGGTCGCCGCAGTTGCGCCTGCAACGACGCAGCCCGGTGCAGCGCAGTCGGTGCAATCGATGACGCGCGATCTCGCCGCGATGGCGCAGCAGATCGAAGCGCTCAAGGCTGACATCGCCGAGTTGAAGTCTGGACAGGAGCAGATGGCGCGCGAGATGGCAAAACCGCCCGCGCCGAAGCCGACAGCTGAGGTCAAGCCGGTCGATCCGCGCGCACGCGCCGCTGCGCTCCCACCGCGGGCTCCGTCACCACCGCCGGTTCGCAAACCGAAACCGGTGGTGTCGCATACCTACATGCCGGCCTCTGCGCCCGCGCCGCTCGCGCCACCGCCGTCGCAGGCAGCCGCAGTGCCGCCGCCGCCCGTCGCACCTGTCACCACGACTCAAGCCGTCGCCGATGACGACGGACCAATCGTGCGTCCGCCGATGCCGTTGCGCTAGACTGGGTCCACGTAACAGCACGGCTGCGACAACGTCGCATAGGCTTTCCTGGTCGATCTGATGCGTTGAGCCCGGGCAATTACGGAGAGTGACTTTTCTCGCTCAAGAGAAAAGGCCGTCGGGATCTATGCCGGCGGCCTTCTCTTGCAGCTCCCGGTTCCCGGAGCCCGGTTCTGCTGCAATTCCATGCCTCATGATCGCGTCGACATGTTTAATAAAATGTTAATGAGCTCACACACTGCACATCATTTCTGCGCCATAAGCACAGAGATTGCTCGCTCTGTTCACCCGGTAGATATCGACTCAGTGGTACCATCCGACATGTGTTGAGACTTCCACTGAAGCTCATCTCGTCACACCGGGGAATTCCGATGCCGTACTACTCTTTCGATCTTGTGGTTGGTGGAGAGTTCAGGAACCAGGGGGGAATCATCCTCGAAGACATCGAGGTTGCCTCCGATCGGGCCGACCAGCTCGCCACCGAGCTGTCGCAGGTAAAACCGGAGCTGCAGCAGAGGGGTTGCGCGGTGCGCGTCACCGATCGCGACGACAACGAGCTTTACCGCACGCCGCTCGATCCCATGCCGGCCTGGCAACGCTGACTACTCTTCCAGCACCGGCGGCTCGAACCAGTTCGTCAGCGACAATCCACCGTCGACGACGAAGGCCGCGCCGGTGACGTAAGCGGAGAGCTTGTTCGACAATACGGTGAGCGCCATCGGCGCAAGGTCATTGGCCTCGCCGAGGCGCCCGAGCGGTATGTGCCGCGCCAGCGCCGGATCCGCGACGAACCCGCCGGCCGCGATCGCGCCGGGCACCAACGCATTGACGCGGATGCCGTGGCGGCCGAACGACTTCGCCAGTTCCTTCACCAGCATCGCCATCCCCGCCTTTGCCGTCGAATAATGCGGCAGGTTGCGCGGCGTGCCCGCATGCAGCGAAGTGAGAAACAGGAACGAACCCGGCCGCTTCGCCGCGATCAGCCGCTTTGCGAGTTCGCGCGCCAGGTGAAAGCCGGCATCGAGATTGACGGCATGCATCTGCTGCCAGGTCCTGCGATCGACCGCGAGCGCGTGATCGGCCTCCCGCCGCGGCGGCGAGGCGCTGTGGACGAAATGCGTGGTCCCGCCCAACGCTGCGTCCGCCGCAGCAAGCAGTGCGTCGCACGCATCGGGCTCGGCGAGATCGCCGATCCAGGGCACCGCCAGATCAGGCTTCTTGCACGCGCTGATCGCCGCGCTTACACGTTCCGCGCTGATGTCGGCGAACACGGTCCGGACGCCCTCGCCGACCAGGGCCTGCGCGATGGCGCGGCCGATGCCGTTGCCTGCGCCGGTGACGAGCGCCGTGTCGCGGGTGGGATCGAACGGCGTGCTGAAAAGGCTCATGTCGCTCTCCAAGGCGGGATGCCGGCCACGATAGCGCACCGCAGCGGGGCGCTACAAATCTGCCCTTCGCGCCATTGCGGAGCAGCCCGCCGGACGCTAGCCTCCCAAAAAAACGGAGGAGATACCTGGGATGCGCTACGGTTTCCTGATGGCTGGCCTGTTGCTGATCGCCGCTCCGGTGCGGGCCGAGGACCATCCACGCTCGACCTATGTGACCCTGGTCCTGCAGGCTTTCGCCGCCAAGGTCGAATGTCCGGGCACGGATGTCGTCTACCAGGATCTCGTGCAGAAGGCGGAGCAGATGAAGCTGCCCGAGGGCACGACGGAGAAGGTGCGCAAAGCGATTGCCTGGATGCACACCGGCGGCAAGATGGGCGAGAAGCAGGACGACGATTTGATGGCCGAGGTTGCAGTGGCGACCCAGGCGACCGATCTCAACCAGCGCCGCCTCGGCATGCCCAACTGGTGCGAGGCCCAGAAGACCAACCTCGCCGGCCTGATCCGCGCCAAGGGCGGCTAGCCAGCCGCTGTCGCGGCGTTAACGACACCGCGACAGACCCCGTGTTTCGGCCAATAATTGTCACATTCCTCGCCAGCATGCGGGCTCCTTTCGTAGAGGAGAAGCCCAATGCGGATGACGCATCTCGTTGTCGCCGGCCTGCTCGTGGTGAGCGCAGCGCTGGCCGCCCCGGCACAGGCAAAGAATTCCGACGCCCAAAAGGGCGACGACAAATCGACTACCTCGGCGTCCTCATGCAGCGCCTATCAACAGGCGCCAGACGGATCGTGGGAACCGCTTCCCTGCAAGGAGGCGGGCGAGCGCGACCAGCCGCAGACGCAGCGATCCCCGGCACGGGGGCCGAATCGCGAGGAGCGCTGAAGCCTTTCCAGTCCAGCGGTCAGCTGTGGGCGGGCCCGCGCATGATCTTCATGGCATCGGCGATGTGACGCCACTCCTGGGCCTCATCGGCTTCGCCGCGGCCCTCGCAAGCCTGGGCCTGCTCTGCGGCCTTCGCGATCGCAGCAAAACCGTGCTGCTCGAGCATCTGCCGCGCAACGTTGTGGACCTGGACCTCCGACATCATGCGCTTTTCTCCCGTTGTGAGGAAACCGCGGCGCCCGGCTCGGCGCGCCGCGTCCCAAACAACGATCTCGCCATGATCACCGTTCCGGCCGAGCCGATCACATCGACACTCGCCGGAACTCGATCCCCCCGGAACGACGAAAGCGGCCCGCCATGCCCGGCGGACCGCCTTCTCACCCACCCCAAAGCTGGGAGTCGCCGGCCGCGTCCCCTACGCGACCGCCGCTTTCTTGCGTTCGAAATCGTTGGGCACCTCGATATCGACCTCCAGGGTCGAAACCTCGTCGCCGCGCTCGAGCCGGACGATGACCTTGGTCGGATCCAGCGTGACGTGCCTGGAGACGACCGCGAGAATTTCCTCACGCAGCACGCCGAGCAGATCGGGCTGGCCGCGCATTCCGCGTTCATGGGCAAGCAGGATCTGCAGCCGTTCGCGAGCGACGGGTGCAGAGGCCTTGTTGCCGCGGAGAAGCCGAAGCAAACCCATGCTCATGCAGCCCTCCGTCGCAGCAGACGATCCATGAATCCCTTGCGCTCGGTCGGCACCTGCATGGCGACGGTCTCGCCGCACAGACGGCGCGCCGCATCGATATAGGCACGCGCCGGTGCGCCGTCCGCATTCGACAGCGTGACAGGCGTGCCGACATTGGAGGCGCGCAGCACGTCCTGGCTCTCGGGAATGATCCCGAGCAAGGGTGTTGCGAGGATCTCGAGGATGTCCTCGATGGTCAGCATCTCGCCGCGCGCGGCGCGTGAGGGATCGTAGCGTGTGATGAGAATGTGCTTCTCGACGCGCTCGCCCTTCTCGGCCCGCACGGTCTTGGAATCGAGCATGCCGATGATGCGGTCGGAATCGCGCACCGAGGAGACCTCCGGGTTGGTGACGATCACGGCCTCGTCGGCGAAGCGCATGGCCATGGAGGCGCCGCGCTCGATGCCGGCCGGGCTGTCGCAGATCACCCAGTCGAAGCGGGCGCGCAGCTCGTCGATGACCTTGCCGACGCCCTCTTCCGTCAACGCGTCCTTGTCGCGGGTCTGCGAGGCCGGCAGAAGCCAGAGGTTCTCCAGCCGCTTGTCCTTGATCAGCGCCTGCGGCAGTTTCGCAACGCCCTGCACCACGTTGATGAGGTCGAACACGACGCGGCGCTCGGCTCCCATCACGAGGTCGAGGTTGCGCAAACCGACGTCGAAATCGACGACGACGACCTTTTCGCCGCGTTGCGCCAGCGCAGCCCCCAGCGCGGCGGTCGTCGTGGTCTTGCCGACGCCCCCCTTGCCTGATGTGACGACCAGTACCTTGGCCATTTCTGAAATCTCCTTCTGGTCAGTTCAGCGCGGTAATTCGCATGGTGTTGCCCTGCAGCCAGGCCTGGGCCGGCCGGCCGCGAAGAGCGGGATCGATATCGTCGGCGGTCTGATAAAACCCATCGATTGCAAGCAGTTCGGCTTCGATCTTCTGGCAGTAGATGCGCGCGCTCGTGTGACCGTTCACGCCCGCCATGGCGCGGCCGCGGAGCGCGCCGTAGATATGGATGGAGCCCCCGGCAACGACTTCCGCGCCAGAGCCGACCGAGCCGAGGATAGTGACGTCGCCGTCGGGGAAGATCACGGTCTGGCCGGAACGCACGGGGCTCTCCAGCAGCAGCGAGGTCGGCTTGGCCTCGGCCTTCGTCTCGGGTTTCTTCGGCGCACTCGGCTCAACCACGCAGCTGCGCCCGCCCGAGAGCAGCGGCGGCATCATCGGGGTCAGCCGCGACTCATCCACGCCCTCGATGCCGAGCACGCGGATGTTACGGTCCTGAAGGCTGGTGAGCAGATGTCCGATGCCGGACTGGCTGAGATCGACCGAGGACAGGTCGATCACCACGGGCCGGCCGGCAAAGAAGCCCGGCGAGCGCGCAATGGTGGCGTCGATCTCGTGCAGCCAATCCTGCACCGGAACCGTCGGCGTGAACACGAAGGCCACATAGGAGCGCCCGCGCAGGCGCACCATTTGGCGTTGAGGTTTGACTGCAGCCTCCATCACGGCCGACTCGTTCCCTGTTATTGAATGGTTAACGATGCGGCGGATATGGTTAACGGCTGGTTAATGTCTCCGTGGGGTTACGTGGGAGAAGTTGGTGTCGCGCTCTCGTGTCCCGGACGCGCTGCAACGCGCAAGCGTTGCTGCGCGGAGCCGGGACCGTGCCACTTGGTTGGTCTCCGCGACATGGGCTCGGGCTCTGCAGCGCACCGTCAAAGGGACGCTGCGCTGCGTCCGGGGCACGAGAGAAGCGCGCGCAGCCCCCTACTTCTTCACCTTGCTCGCATCCATCTTGATGCCCGGATCCAGCATCTTGGTCGTGAACGCCGTCGTCACGTCGAACGGCTTCTCCATGCCGAGATAGGTCTGGACCAGTTCGTAATCCTTCTTCATCCGCTCGCCGTCGATCCACCCAAGCCCCTTGGTCGTCGTGAACTCGTCCGCCATCAGGAACTTGATGCGCTCCCACTGGCGCTCCTGGTTCGCCTGGTCGAGACCGGAGACCTGGTCGAGCAACGCCTTCAGACACGGGGCGACGTCGGCAACGCAGGCCGCAAAGGCCTTCTGCGTGACGCGCACGAAGTCCTCGACGACCTTCGGATTCTTTTGCAAATAGGCGCCGTTGACGATCAGCGAATTGCCGTAGGGATTGAGCCCGATGTCCTTCCAGTTGACGTAGCCGAGGTCCGGCCCGAACTCGATCACCTTGAGATCGTGCTCGTTGTAGAAGTCGCTGATGATGTCGACGGTGTGGCTTTTCAGTGCCGCGATCTTCGCGGTCGGTCCGACATTGACGAAGCCGACGGAATCCGGCGCGAGGCCGGCGGCCTTGGCGAAGGCCGGCCACATCACGCGCGAGGCGTCCCCGGGCGGATTGCCGATCTTGTGGCCGGCAAAATCCTTCACGCCGTTCACGCCATAACTCTTCAGCCAGTAGAACGTCTGCCCGGTGTTGGCATAGACGCTCATCACCGCGACGGTGTCGGCGCCCTTGCTCTTGGCCACCAGCATTGTGGCGAGATCGGCGACGCCGAACGGCGAGCCGCCGGAGCCGACCTTGGCGGCGGAGACGCCCGAGCCCTTGCCGGTCTCGATGGTGAGGTCGATGCCCGCCTTCTCGTACCAGCCTTGCGCCTTGGCGTAATAATACGGCGCGTGATCGGCCGTCGGCGTCCAATTGAGGATCAGGTTCACGGCCTCGCCCGCGCTCGCCGGCACCGCCGGCAAACTGAGCATCAGGGCCACAACGGCCGTCTGCAAACGCTTCATCGCATCTCTCCTCATGCCAGCGACCCGGCTTGTCGCTCTCCCCGTGTGAGGATACCAATGCAACAAGCCCGCCCTCCACTTGTCAACTGTTTGGTTGGAAATGCCCGCAAAACGATCTGGCGACACCGTGCCGCAGCGCCGCGACCCCGTCGCCACCCGCAAGAAACTGCTGACCGCGGCGCGGCTGGAATTTGCCCGGCACGGCTTCGCCGGCGCCCGCGTCGACGAGATCGCGATGCGCGCCGGCGTCAACAAGCAGCTGGTCTATCACTATTTCGGCGACAAGGACGCGCTCTACCTCGCCGTGCTCGAATGGGTCTATGAAGACATCCGCGAGCAGGAGCGCAAGCTCAATCTCGAGGGCCTGCCGCCGGAGAAGGCGATCCGCAAGCTGATCGAGGCTTCCTTCGACCACCTGGCCGCAAACCCTGATTTCATCGTGCTTTTGAACGACGAGAACCGCGGCGGCGCCCGCCACGTCCGCGGCTCGACACGGCTGGAAGCGATGCACTCCCCGCTGGTGAAGAGCGTCTCCCACATTCTCAACGAGGGGGTGCGCGCGGGCGTGTTCCGCAAGGGCATCGATCCCGTCCAGCTCTATATCTCCATTGCGGGCCTCAGCTATTTCTTCTTCTCCAACACGCCGACGCTTTCGGCGATCTTCGGCAAAGACCTGTCGAGCCGCGCCCAGCGCCGCGCCCGCCGCTGCCATGTCGCCGATCTGGTCCTGCAGTCGCTTCGGCCCTAATCAACCAACTGGTTGAAACTTTCGCAGAGGAGGGTTAGGCTTGCGACCAGCGGCCCCGCTGCCGCGCCAACAGGGAGCAATCGGTGGCAGGAGACAGCGCACGCGCCTCGCGCAGTTTTGCAATCATCCTGATCGTGCACCTTGCCGTGCTCGTGCTCTGGCAGGTCGCGGTCGACGCCTTCCACGTGCCGAAATTCATTCTGCCCTCCCCGCTCGCGACGATCCAGACGCTGGGAACCGCGAACTACGCCTGGGGCGCCAACACGCTGGTGACGGAGATCGAGATCCTCGGCGGCTTCGCGCTCGGCGCCTTCGTCGGTGTCGCGCTCGCCGTGATCTTCAGCTGGGCCCCGCTGCTCAGCATGGCGCTGCTGCCGCTGTTCGTGACGCTGAACATGATCCCGAAGGTCGCGCTCGGCCCGCTCCTGATCGTCTGGTTTTCCTACGGCATCGTGCCGAACATCCTGATTGCCTTCAGCATCTGCTTCTTCCCGATCCTGCTCACCACCGCGCGCGGCTTGCGCGAGGTCGAGCCTGATCTGCTCGATCTCGTCAAGTCGCTGCGTGGCTCGCGCTGGACGCTGTTCCGCAAGATCCAGCTGCCGGGATCGCTGCCTTACGTGTTCTCCGGCATGAAGGTCGGCGCCATCCTGGCGGTCGCCGGCGCCATCGTCGGCGAGTTCATCGCCTCCGAGCGCGGACTCGGCTATCTCATGATCCAGGTGCAGTCCTCGCTCGACACGCCCGCGATGGTGATGGCCGTCGTGCTGCTGACCCTGCTCGGCGTCGCTCTCTACGGCCTGGTCCTCGTCCTCGAACGCATGTTCGTCGTCGGCGACGCCAGACAAAACTAACGAAGGACCGACCATGCTGCTCACCCGCGAGACCCTGCCGAAAACGATTCCCGATATCGCGGCGCTCGACGATCTCCTGTGCCGTCCGACGCAAGCGCTGATCGACGACCTTGCTAAGGTCGAGGGCGACATCATGATCCTCGGCGTCGGCGGCAAGATGGGCCCGACGCTGGCCGGGCTCGCCAAAGCCGCCGCGCCGGACCGCCGCGTCATCGGCGTCGCCCGCTTCAGCGAGGCCGGCGTGAAGGAATGGCTACACGCGCGCGGCGTCGAAACCATCAATTGCGACCTGATGGACGAAAAGGCGATCCAGTCGCTGCCGAAGGCGCCGAACATCGTCTTCATGGCCGGCCGAAAATTCGGCGCCGAGGGCGATCTGTCGCTGACCTGGGCGATGAACGCGCATGTGCCGGCGCTGGTGGCGCAGGCCTTTCCGTCGTCGCGGATCGTGACGTTCTCGACCGGCTGCATCTATCCATTCGTGCCCGTCGACGGCAAAGGCTCGACCGAGGAGATGGCGCCGAACCCGCCCGGCGAATACGCCCAGTCCTGCGTCGGCCGCGAGCGGATGTTCGAATATTTCTCGCGCAAATTTTCGACGCCCGGCCGGCTGTTCCGCCTCAACTACGCGATCGACATGCGCTATGGCGTACTGCACGACATCGCGACGAAAGTGCTGACGGGTGCGCCGATCGACGTCAGCCTGGGTCACGTCAACTTCATCTGGCAGGGCGACGCCTCCGCGCAGGCGCTGCGCTGCCTCGCCCATTGCACCGCGCCGACCTCGCCGATCAATGTCAGCGGCCACGAGATTTTGGCGGTGCGTGATCTCGCGGCAAAATTCGGCGCAAGGTTCGGCCGCGCGCCGGTGCTTGTCGGCGAGGAGCAGCCGACAGCATGGCTGACCGACACCTCGAAGGCTGTGGACCTGTTTGGCCTGCCGGTCGTCGACACCGAGCAGCTGATCGCCTGGACCGCCGATTGGGTCTCGCGCGCCATGCCGAGCCTCGGCAAGCCCACCAAGTACGAGGTCCGCGATGGCCGTTACTGACGCCCCGCACATCGTCCGGCTCGGCGTCGACGACGCGATCGCGGGGCTGGCGTTGTCGACGGAAGCGCATTGGAACCAGACCGAAGAGGATTGGCGCATCTTCCTGCGCGACGGAATCGTGTTCGGCATTCGCGACGGCATGCGGCTGGTCGCCACGGCCGCGCTGCTGCCCTATTCCGGCAACAACGCCTGGATCAGCATGGTCCTGGTCTCAGGCACGCATCGGCGGCGTGGGTTT
Organism: Bradyrhizobium sp. MOS003; assembly: GCF_003020125.1. GTDB lineage: Bacteria > Pseudomonadota > Alphaproteobacteria > Rhizobiales > Xanthobacteraceae > Bradyrhizobium. The sequence goes on from NZ_PYFW01000004.1 coordinate 576,423, forward strand.
GCCACGCACCTCGTCGATGCCTGCCTGGAGACGGCGCGTCAGAACGGTCTGACCAGCTGGCTCGACGCCACGCCCGACGGCGCCGCCGTCTACGGACCATTGGGGTTCACGCCGACGCTGCAATTGCGCCGCCTGAAGCTGGCGAAGCCTGCGCCGGCCAAAACGCCGCAATCGTCATTCGCGACCATCGAAGCGCTTCGTGCGCGGGACTTGCGAGCCACCGGTTTCGACCGGACCGCGCTGCTCGAAGCCTTCGCACAGCGTTCCGGCTCACGCATCGTTGGCGCGAACGGCGCCATCGCACTGGTGCGCGACGGCCGCACCGCCCGCCATGTCGGCCCGTTGTTGGCCGACGATGCGCCGGCAGCGCTGGGCTTGGTCGACGCAATCGTGCGCTCCGAGACAGGTCCGCTGCTGCTCGACGCCGTCGCCTCGCAAGCCGCGTTCCTGGAAGGCTTGACGGCATCTGGCTGGACCATCGAACGGCCATTCCAGCGCATGCGGTTCGGCCCCGCCACCACTGCCGGTGAAGAAATGCCATTCGCCGTTGCCGGCCCGGAATTCGGATAGGACATCATGCACCACAGCCAGATCAACGCCGACATCCGCAAGCTGATTGCCGAAGGCACCGTGATGCCGGCGCATCCCCTCGCGCTCACCTCCGATCGCCAGCTTGACAAGACGCATCAGCGCGCGCTGACGCGCTATTACATCGACGCCGGCTCCGGCGGCCTTGCGGTCGGCGTGCACACTACCCAGTTCGCCATCCGCGAGGTCGGGCTCTATCGGCCCGTGCTCGAGCTTGCCGCCGAGACCGCGGCCAACTGGACCAAGCGTCCGCTGGCGATGGTCGCAGGCCTCGCCGGACCGACCACGCAGGCCGTCACCGAGGCCCGCACCGCGCGCGACATCGGCTATCATGCGGGCCTGCTCAGTCTTGCCGCGATGAAGAGCGCCTCCGAGGACGAGATCATTGCCCATTGCACGGCTGTTGCCGCCGAGATTCCGCTGGTCGGCTTCTATCTCCAGCCCGCCGTCGGCGGCGTCATCCTGTCCGCCCGGTTCTGGCAGCGCTTCGCCTCGATCGACAACGTCATCGCGATCAAGATCGCCCCGTTCAACCGCTATCGCACCCTCGACGTCCTGCGCGGCGTCGCGGCCGCAGGCGCCCTCGACCGCGTCGCGCTCTACACCGGCAATGACGACCACATCCTGCTCGACCTGATGTTGCCGTTCGACCTCCGCGACAAAGGCGTGACGACGCGCACGTACTTCAAGGGCGGACTGCTCGGCCATTGGTCGGTGTGGACGGCGAGCGCGATCAAGCAGTTCGAACGCTGCAAGGCGGCGCGGCACAAGGACAGCGTTCCGGCAGACCTGCTGGCGCTCGATGCCCGCGTCACCGACTGCAACAGCGCCTTCTTCGACGTCGCCAACAACTTTCACGGCTGCATCGCAGGCTGCCACGAGGTGCTGCGGCGCCAGGGCCTGATGCGGGGCCTGTGGTGCCTCGATCCGAACGAGGGCCTCAGCCCCGGCCAGAAGGAGGAGATCGACCGCGTTTACCGCGAGCATGCCGACCTCAGCGACGATGCCTTCGTCGCCGCCCATTTGAGCAAATGGCTGGCATGAGTTCAGAACCGTTCATCAGCCTGCGAGGCGTCCGCAAGGTCTATCGCAGCGGCGGCGCCGAATTTCTGGCGGTCTCCGACGTCACCATGGACGTGCAGGAAGGTGAGCTGGTCTCGCTGGTCGGGCCATCCGGCTGCGGCAAGACCACGGTGATGAAGATCCTGGCCGGCCTGCACGGCGCCGACGGCGGCAGCGTGAAGATCGGCAATGCCGAGAGCCCTTTCGATCCGAGCCGTGACATCGGCATGGTGTTCCAGCAGGCGCTGCTCCTGAAATGGCGGACGATCCTGGACAACGTGCTGCTGCCGGCCGAGATCGTCGGCCTGCCGATGAAGGCCGCGCGCGAGCGGGCGCGCGACCTGCTCAACCTCGTCGGCCTCTCAGGCTTCGAACAGAAATATCCGCGCGAACTCTCCGGCGGCATGCAGCAGCGCACCGCCATCGCGCGCGCCTTCATTCACGATCCAAAGCTGATCCTGATGGACGAGCCGTTCGGCGCGCTGGACGCGCTGACGCGAGAGCAGATGAACCTGGAGATGCTGCGGATCTGGCGCGAAAGCGGCAAGACCATCATCTTCGTCACGCACTCGATCCAGGAAGCGGTGTTCCTGTCGTCACACTGCGCGGTGCTGACGGCGGGACCTGCGAAGATGGCCGACTACTTCCCGATCGACCTGCCCTTCCCGCGTGACCTTCCGCTCAAGACGACCGATGCGTTCGGTGTCTATGCGCGGCGGATCTATGCGAAACTGGGGCTCAGCCCGTAGCCCGGATGGAGCGCAGCGCAATCCGGGAGAGCTCGCCGTGACGCACGAACCCTGGATTACGCTGCGCTCCATCCGGGCTACGAAGAATTCGTAGGGTGGGCAAAGCGCGAGCGTGCCCACCATTACAAATGAAGCGAGAGAACGTGGGCACGGCGCAAGGGCGCCTTTGCCCACCCTACGAGAGGCGGGCGCGGCGTGACACCGCGCCCCTCACAATCAGCTCTTGTTGCGCATCTTGCTGAGCAGATAGTTGTCGTAAAAATTCTCCGCGATCTGCGTATAGAACAGCAGCTCCTTCATATACGCGTCGTGGCTTTCCTTGGTCCGCTTGAACAGGTCGCTCTTGGCGGCTAGCTCGTTCAGATGGTCCTGGGTCGCGTTGTAGCAGGCCTCCAGCACCGGCTGCGGGAACGCCTTCAGCTCCGCGCCACTGGCGATCAGCCGCTTCAGCGCCGCCGGATTCACGCTGTCGTATTTCTCGAGCATCCAGGCGCCGGCCGCCGCACCCGCCTGGTTGACGATCGCCTGGTACTGCTTCGGCAGCGAAGCCCATCTCTCGTCGTTGATGATCATGTGCAGCATCGCGCCGCCTTCCCACCAGCCGGGGAAATAATAGTATTTGGCGACCTTATGGAAGCCGAGCTTCTCGTCGTCGTAGGGGCCGACGAACTCGACCGCGTCGATCGTGCCCTTCTCCAGCGCCGGATAGATATCGCCGCCCGCGATCTGCTGCGGCACGACGCCGAGCCGTGCCAGCACATGGCCGCCCATGCCGGCGATGCGGAATTTGAGGCCCTTGAGATCGTCGACGGTCTTGATCTCCTTGCGGAACCAGCCGCCCATCTGGGTGCCGGAATTGCCGCAGAGGATGGCGTGCGCCTTGAACGGCTTGAGCGCCTCGTTGGTGAGATCGGCGCCGCCGCCGAAGTGCCACCACGATTCCTGATGGCGATGGTTCATGCCGAACGGCGCGCCGGTGGCATAGGCCAGCGCAGGCTCCTTGCCGATGTAGAAATAGAGCGGGGTCTGCGCCATCTCCACCGAGCCGGTGCTGACGGCGTCGAGCGCCTGCAAGCCCGGAACGATCTCGCCGGCGCCGAAGGTCTGGATCTGGAATTTGTTGTCGGTGGCCTCGGCGACGTATTTCGCGAAGGTCTGCGCCGTGCCGTAGATGGTGTCGAGCGACTTCGGGAAGCTCGAGGTCAGGCGCCATTTGATCTCGGGCGCGCTCTGCGCGATCGCAGGTGCAGCAACCAGCGTCGTCGCGCCGGCGACTGCGCCGCCCTTGAGAAATGTACGGCGTTTCATGATGAGTTTCTCCCTGAACCAAATTTCAAACATGCGGGCTTGCAGCGACGACCGACCGTTTGCCCGTTCCCGTCGTGGAGTTCAAGATGCGCGAGGAAAAGGCCCCTGGCCGGTCGCCCGCATGACGCGCGCGCTCCGCCCGTGCTACGAGACCGTGAGCCGAAGAGCCTCAGAGCAGCTTGGCGCTGACGAACAGCGCGCGCACGGCGTTGGTTGCCTGCACCGCCAGCATCGCGTTACCGGCCGCCCCTTCCAGAGCTTCGACGGCGTCCTCGTGCAGGGAGCGGAATTCCATCCATTCGACCGACTTGAAGTTGGTGAGGAATTGATAGGCCTGGCCGACGGTTGCTATCGCCAACGTGTCGCCGTTCAGCTTGATCTTGAACGTCGTGCGCAGCGGGGTCTCTGAACTTGATGGATCACTCATGGGCTGCTTCTGGACGATGACGGCTTAACGAAGGGGAAACGGCAGCCCCGCCGCAGCAGGCGAAGATCAGGAGTTGGTGCTGGCGCGCTGCGAGGCGGTCGCCGATCCGCTCAGGCTCGGCACCACGACAAGACGGTTGAACTCGCCATTGTCCCAGGCCTTGAGGAAACGATCATAATCCTTGATCGAGACGCAGCCGTTGGAATCGCCGCGCGGGCCCAGCATGTAATTGTGGGTGAGAAGGCCGACGCGGCCGAGTGCACTGGTGCCCTCGGTCGGCGTCAGGCGCAGCGCGCGGACGCCGTGGAACAGCTTTTCGCGCGGCTTCAGGTCGTAGATCGCGGGCGGAGTCGCACCGACCATGCGCTGATCGACATGATCGGGGTCGTCCATCAGCGCGCCCATGCCGGAATGGGCTTCCAGAGCGACGCCGCTCGGCAGGTAAAGCGCCTTGGCCTTGATGTCATAGACCGCCGTACGCGAATCGTAGCCGAGGGCGGCGAGGTCCGGCGCCTTGCCGAACAGGCCGTCGCCGGGCGTCAGCGAGGCGAGCCTGATCTTGTCGGTGAATTTTTCGAACAAGTTGCGGTTGTCGACCCTTGGGTTGGTGTCGGCATAGGCCTGGCTGGAGGCGATCTGGGCGGAGATGTCCGCCTGGGCCGGTCGCGAGCGCGGCATCGGGATAGCGTCGGCACGCTGCGAGGGCCTCCTCTCGTCAACCGCGTGCCGGTCGTCATCGGTCAGGGTCGAGCGCCAATCGTCACCCTGGAGCTTCTGGGCAAGCATCGCCTTTGCGTCGCGGAGCTTGAGTTGGACCGCGCTCAGGGCTGAACGCTCCATCGTCCGCAGGCCGAGCTCGCGGGCCGGCGGATTGCCGGACGCCGACGCGAAACGGTCCTCGAAAGACGGGCTATTGGCCGGCGGCAGTGCAGCGGTGACCAGTGCGGTCGTATCGCCGATATCAGCGACCCAAGCAGCAGCCCCCAGTGCCAGCGCGACGGCAGCCAAAGACAGCAGTATCGTCTCCGCTCGCCCCACACGGCGGCGCGACAACAGCCTTTCGGCGCTTGCGCGGTCGGAAACCATCAGATCCCCAAAACGACCCCCGGGGGGCCCAACCCCCACCCGGCGATTCTATACCAGCTACCACATTGGGAGCCAAAAGTTAGGCATAATCGCGGCCGGCAAGGGTGCGACAAGGCATCTTAAGGTATCTAATGACCGATCTTTTCGATCTAGAGCGCTTTGTCCGGGCCCAGGATCCGGTCTACCGCAACGTTCAGGGCGAGCTCGCCCGGGGTCGGAAGCAGACTCACTGGATGTGGTTTGTCTTTCCGCAGGTTGCCGGGCTCGGGTCCAGCGCCATGTCGCAGCGCTACGCCATCGGCTCCCGCGCGGAGGCGAAGGCCTATCTCGCCCATTCCTTGCTCGGGCCGCGCCTGGTCGAATGTACCAGGCTCGTGCTCGCGGTTCAGGGCCGGAGCATCAACGCAATCCTCAGCGCCCCGGATGACGCCAAATTCCGCTCGTCGATGACGCTGTTCGACGCGGTGTCCAGCGAGCCCGTGTTCGGCGAGGCGCTCGCCCGCTATTTCGCAGGCGAGCGCGACGCCGCGACGCTGCAGATCCTTGCTACCTTTGATCGCTAGCCCGGGGCCGCACCCGCATGACCCCGGCAGCGTAAACCCCCGATTAATACGGGTCTGTCAATTTTCCGGAGAATATCTTTCTCCCCTCCCGTGCCAATTGCCGGACAGATCATGAAAATCGGAACGCTCCTGACCACCGCCATCGTCTCGCTCTCGACCGTGGGCGGCGGCCTCGCCGTCTACGTCGCCGTGACGAAGTACCAGACCATGGACAGGATCGGCGAGGCCCAGGGCCGACTTGCGATCGTCCGCGCCGCCAGCGACATCCCGCGCTATCTCAATCCCGAACGGGGCTTTTCGACCAACATCCTCTACGGGCCTGCGACGGTGGATCCGGCGCAGATGGCCGAGCAGGACAAGCTGCGCAAGCAGACCGACGGTGCGCGCGACCGGATGAACGCCCTGCGCAAGGAGCTGCCCGGCTCGTTCGACGACGGCACCACCATCGGGACCGAGATCGACGCCATCAATTCGAAGTTCACCGCGCTCCGCGAAGCCATCGACAAGGCGATCGCAGGCCCGGCCGAGGCGCGCAAGGATGCGGCCCGCAAGGTCGTCGCCGACAACGCCGTTCTCAACGCAGGCGTGACCGCACTGCTCAACGAGCAGGTTCGCCGCATGGCGATCCTGAACGGCGATGCCTACCGGCAGTCGAACTACGCGAACATCGCCATGACGCTCCGCGACATCGGCGGCCTCAATGCCAGCGTGCACAAGAACCTCGTCGGCGGCAAGAAGGTCGCGACCGACGCGGAGAAGGCCGACGTCGCCCGCATGCAGGGCCGCAGCGACCAGATCGTGATGTCGCTGATGGAGTTGCGCGGCCATCCCGCAACGCCCGCCAATGTCAGCACTGCGCTGGAGACGATGAATTCGCGCTATGTCGAGGAGTTCGGCCGCGAGCTCAAGCTGGTCAAGGACGGCGCTGTCAGCGGCAAGTATGAGCACGATGTCGACACCTATTACGCGGCGTCACAAAAGGGCCTCGGATCCATCATCGGAGTTCGCGATGCGCTCTACGACAATGCCGAGCAGATTCTCGCCGGCGCCTCCTCCGCCGCGCGCATGAGCTTCACCATCGCGCTGCTCGGCCTGGTCGCCGTGTTGATCGCGAGCGCCGGCCTCATCGTGATGGTTCGCCGCCGTGTCTGCGCGCCGATCGTCAATCTGACCAGCCGGATGTCGCGGCTCGCCGAGGGCGAGGTGGCGGACAGCATCCCGGGCGCCGAGCGCTCCGACGAGATCGGGGCAATGGCTGCGGCCGTCCAGGTCTTCAAGGACAACATGATCCGGGCAGATCGGCTCACAGCCGAGAAGCAGGCCGAGAGCGACGGCAAGATGCGCCGCGCTCAGGCGCTCGACGAGCTCACCCGCGCGTTCGAGGCCAAGGTCACCGAGCTCGTCGGCGGCCTGTCCACGGCGTCCTCGACCATGGAAAGCACGGCACAATCGATGACCTCGACGGCGGCCCAGACCAACAGCCAGGCCGCGGTCGTCGCGGCAGCCTCCGAGCAGACCTCGACCAACGTGCAGACCGTCGCCAGCGCCACCGAAGAGCTGACCTCCTCGATCTCCGAGATCGGCCGTCAGGTCGCACAATCCACCGAGATCGCGGCCCGCGCCGTCGAGAACGCCCGCCGCACCGGCGACACCGCACGCACCCTCGCCGAGGGCGCGCAGAAGATCGGCGACGTCGTCACCCTGATCCAGAGCATTGCCGAGCAGACCAACCTGCTCGCGCTGAACGCGACCATCGAGGCCGCCCGCGCCGGCGAGGCCGGCCGCGGCTTTGCCGTGGTCGCCTCCGAGGTGAAATCGCTGGCGGGCCAGACCGCCAAGGCCACCACCGAAATCTCCGAGCAGATCACGGCGATCCAGACCGCGAGCGATGAAACCGTGGCCGCGATCCGCAACGTCGCCGACGTCATCGGCGAGATCGACCAGATCGGCACTGCGATCGCCGCGGCGATCGAGCAACAGGGCTCGGCGACCAAGGAGATTTCCCGCAGCGTCCAGGAGGCCGCCCGCGGCACACAGGAGGTCAACACCAACATCGCAGGCGTGCAGCGCGCCGCCGACGACACCGGAGCTGCTGCCAGGGAAGTGCTCGGCGCCGCCGAGCAGCTTTCGACGCAGTCGCGCGATCTCGCCGGACAGTTCGACCGCTTCCTCGGTGAAGTCAGGGCGGCATAGACGGGTTAGTAAGGCGGCGCCTTGCGCGCCCGCTGCGCCTTTGCCGCCTCGATCCACCAGGCGAGATCGTCGGCAAAGCGCGGGAACGCGCGCTCCAGGGCCTTGCCGCCGTCGCCGATCGGCTCGCCCTCGGCCGACAGCGTTTGCCCGATCGGCCCGACGCCGATGGTGCTCGAAACCACCACCATCCCCATCTCGGAGAGCGTGCCGTGCCAGGCGGTTGCGGCGCGCGCGCCGGACAGGCGGCCGGCCGAATAGCTCACGATCGCCGCCGGACGCCAGAACCACTCTTCGAGGAAATGGTCGGTGAGATTCTTCAAGCCGGGCTGGATGCCCCAATTGTACTCACCGGTGACGAAGACGAAGCCGTCGGCGCTGCAGATCTGCCCGGCCAGAGTCTCCAGCGCCCCAGGCGCCGAGCCCTTCGGGTACTCCTTGTACATGCGGTCGAGCATCGGCAGCCCGATCGCCTTGGCGTCGATGAAGGTGACATCGTCGCCGCGCTCGCGCAGGCGGTTGATGACGAAATTCGCAAGGCGGATGCCCATGCGGTCGGAGCGGTAGGAACCGTAGAGAACGAGGATGCGATTGCTCATCCCCAAACGGTAGCACGAAACCGGCGGCCGCCCTACCCGATTTGCTGACTATCGGCCGCGTCCGAACTCCAGCGTTTGCGACGGCGTCTCGCCAAACTGGTCGCGGTAACTCCGGGAGAAGTCGCTGAGATGCCAGAAGCCGAATGCCAGCGCCACGGCCTTGACACTGTCGGCGCCCGCGAGCAAGCGCTGGCGCACCAGCCACAGCCGGCGCAGACGCAGGTAACGGTGCAGGCTCATGCCGCGATAGCGGCGGACGACGTCGTGCATCGTGCGAACGGACAATCCGAGCTTGCGGGCAATCTCCTCGCTGTAGATCGGCTGCGAGAGATCGTCGGACAGAAGATCGTTGATATCCTTGAATATCCTGAAGTTCCGCTCGTCGTTGGGACGCAGGGTCCAGCGGGCCGAAACGACGTTTTCCAGCGCGTGGTCGACGGCCGCGAGAAGAGACTCCGTCATCGCTCTCGCCTTGAGCGGAATATCCGACGCCTCAACCGGCGCCGAGGCCGCGGCCAGGATCTCGCGAACCAAACTGCGCAACCGCTGAATGCCGACGGCGCTCGTTTCGAAAATCTTGAAGCTCTGCGTTGGTCTCGGCCAGCCGCGTTCGGTCACCTCCGGCCTGAAGACCACAGAGGCGATCTGCCGCTGCACTTCCTCGATAATGGTATAGGCCGCGCCGCCGCTACCGATGACGACAGCCGGACGCATACGCTGCGAGCCGTTGAAGCGTATCGGCACGTCGAGGTCGTCCATCGTGAAACCAACCGCCGTGCAGTTCTCGACAAGCTGGGCGTCGACCACGCGCGGAAATGCGGTCGTCAGATTCACGTCGCATCCAGGCATCGACAGAATGATCTGCTCGGCCGAAATCTTCCTAACGAAAGGCGTAAATTCGAAGTTCAGGCCTCGGATGGCATTTCGAAATTCATCGACATCTGAAAAGCGAAATATTCTGGGTGCCAAGCTGGGCACATCATGAATGCTGTTCATGGCGACGAGAAGCGCAGCGTCGCAACGACGCGCGCCCGGCGATGAGCCGTCTGCTCCCCCCTTCGGTTTTACGTCAGACCGAGGGAATCAATCTGAACGTGTCCCCTCAGGAGACGAGCGTCCGGTCCTGAGGACAAGGAGGGACATGGGATCTCGCCAAATTTCGATAGCGTTTTCCGGTCATTCGGCACCCGACCGCGCAATCCCTAAAAAGCAAATTAACGCCTTTCGAGCGAAATGAAACACGTTAGATCGAAAAAATCATTGCAATTCGGGCTCCTGCCATGATGGCAAACGCGCCTGCTAATATATTGATCGAGCTGGAGGATGCGGTCGCAACCTGCCCGTTGGACCGCTGCGCCCGCATCCTCGAAGGCATTTTGCAGCTGCTCAGCGGCAGCCGCGACCGGCCCCAGCAATTGCTTGCCAATGTGGTCGATCGTGTCCTGCTGCGATTGATGGAGCGGCTCGAGGCCAGCGCCTTGATCCAACTCGGCGATGCGCTCGCCGAACTCAAAGCAGCTCCACCGGAGACCTCGAGACGTCTTGCCTCGCACGACGATCCCGACGTCGCCTGCCGCGTTCTGCTCAAATCGCCCGCGCTGTCCGCGTCCGATCTCGAAACGATCGCGATGACGAGCGGCGAACCGCAGCAGCTCGCGATTGCTGCCCGCGCGCGCATCGAGCCGCAATTGACCGAGACGCTCGTCAGGCGCGGCGGCCGCGCCGTCCACCTTGCCCTGATCGGCAACGCAGGTGCACAATTCTCCGATGCCGCCTATGTCGCACTCGTCGAGACGTGCGCAAGCGATGACGAGCTCACGAAGGCTCTGGCGCTGAGACCAGGCACGCCAGATCCGGTCTTGAAGAAATTGCTGTCGGCCTCGCCGGCCCCCAACGCTCGCGCGGAGACAAAGGCTCCCCCCGTTTCGGCTCCGCAAGCGGCAGCGCCGATTGTGCCCCGGTTGCCCAGTGCGGCCGCGTATGCAAGCGCACGGCCGGAGATCGTCGCGCTCAACCGCATCGGCAAGCTCAACGATTCCACCGTAAATCGCTTCGCGATCCGCGGCGAGACCGCCAATTTGCTCACGGCCTTGTCGGTGCTTTCGGGGACTCCCATCGAGATCGTCGAGCACGTCATGACCGATGGCGATTGCGAAGGACTGGTCATGGCCTGCCGGGCTTCACGGCTGAACTGGCAGACCACGCTCGCCATCCTGAGCAACCGCAGCGGGACCAGGCTTTCCTTTGCCGAGCGCGAACGCGCACAACTCATTTTCGAGACGCTGCTTCTGTCGACCAGCCAGTGGACGGTGCGGTGGGGGGAAATCGCCGCAAGCGTCAAGGGGAGCGATCGGGGAAATCGCGTCGCAAAAGCGGGGGGTAACCGATGAAGTTCGACGGCCGCAAGACGGCGCGCGTGCGGATGGACCACAGGCAGCCCGTCAATCTGATGGGCTCCGACGGCACGTGGCGGCGCAGCTGCGTTCTGCTCGACGTGTCGCAGACAGGCGCAAAGCTCGAGGTCGAGGGCACGTTGGACGTGCTGCAGGCCAAGGAATTCTTCATGTTGCTGTCGTCGACCGGGCTCGCCTATCGCCGCTGCGAGCTCGTCTGGATTGATGGCACCACGGCCGGCATTCACTTCATCACCGCCGACGGCAAGAAGCGGCCGGCGAACGCGCCGTCAGCCGGCACACAGACCGCGGTCCAAAGCAAATAGGCCGACATTCAACCCACCCATTGCAATCGCGACAGTCCAGGTCAAACCGTGCAGAACGCGCGAACCATTCTCAGCCCAGATCAGGGCGCCAACCGCGAGAAGGACCCGGCCCGCTGCTTCGTGCACGTGCTGGCCGACACGTCCGACAAGCTGGCCGGCGTTTGCTCGATCCTCGAGGAGCGCTTCGTCGTCGCGGGCGAACGGTTGGACGCCGAAGCCAAGCTATCGCAGGTGCCCTCTGCTATCGTCATCCGTGCCGAGCTGCGCGACGTCGACAACATCGCGGCCATCAAGAAGCGGGCCGGCAAGCTCGCCAAGGCGAAGAAGCGGATATTCCTCCTCGAGCACACCTCGCACGTCGGTATCTCGCAAGCCTACGCGCTCGGGGCGACGCACGTCCTGCCCGGCCCTCTAAACCGGAACAAGCTGCTGTCCACGCTGTCAGATCCAGCGGGTCCGTCCTCCGCCTCGCCGGGCGAGACGGCACAGTCCGACAACGCGGTCGAGGCCGCGGCAACCGCGATCGCCTCGATGTTCACGGCAGTTGCTCTTGGCCAGCCTCTCGACGTCGATGGTACCAGGGAGGCCGGCCGTCAGATTGCCGATCGCATCGCCGCGCGTGGCCTTTCGGAATGGCTCACGACCGTGCGGCGCCACCACGAGGGAACCTATCAGCACTGCCTGCTCGTGACCGGCGTCGCCGTCGATTTCGGCCTGAGCCTCGGTGTCGGAAGGACCGACCTGGAGCGGCTCTACTCGGCGGCCATGTTCCACGACATCGGCAAGGCGCAAATTCCGCTTGCCATTCTCGACAAGCCGGGCCGCCTCGATGCGGAGGAACGGGCCCTGATCGAGACCCACCCGGTCGCCGGCTACGACTTCCTGAAGGGACACGACAAGATCTCGCCGGAAATCCTCGATGCCGTTCGCCATCACCACGAATATCTCGACGGCAGCGGCTATCCCGATGCTCTCTGCGCCGAGAGCATCGGCGACATCGTGAGGATCCTCACGATCTCCGACATCTTTGCAGCGCTGATCGAGCACCGGCATTACAAGCCGACCATGCCGCGCGCGGAAGCCTACGAAATATTGCGCGGGATGGGCGGAAAATTGGAAAAAGCCCTGGTGACCTCGTTCAAGCAGGTCGCACTCACCCGGTGAGCCCCAGGCAGAAGGCGCAGCCAGCCCGGTCTAGTGGATGGCACGATGATGGCTGGCGCGGCTCGGGATGGACCGGCAGGCCAGCCCTTCGGCCAGCAGCTTCATGTCCTCATGCCGGCCGCTGCGTATCAAGCGGCCGAACTCCTCTGGCGTGAAAGGGAGACTCGGATCACCATCGATCGGGCGCCGCAATCGCGGGCCGAAGAACCGCCGAACCAGGCTAGCCAGCCGCCGCATGTCAAATTCCCTCGCGCCAGCAACAAAGCTCTCAGGAGGCATATTGTTCCTCCCGCGTCTTCGAGATTGCAAGAGGCCGCAAGGAGTCCACACCAAAAATTTCTGCCGGAAAAGAATCTCCTCTCCTCGTCCTAATCGACAAAACCGACGTAGCGCACAAACTCCTGATTGTGCTCGCGATCCGAGCGCACCGCGTTCGCGGCAAAGTCGTCGTCGGGATAGCCCATCGCGACGCAGGTCATGATCACCTCGTCCTCCGGAATTTTCGCGACCTCGCGCACGATGTCGGAGCGCATGATGCCCTGCCCGTTGATGACGGAGCCGAGACCGCGATCCCATGCCGCGAGCACGATGCCGTAGCAGAGCGCGCCGAGATCGAAATGGCAGACGGCACCGGGGTCCAGCACGCGGTCGTAGGTCAGGACCAGCGAGACCGGCGCGTCGAACTGGCGGAAGCCGCGCAGCACCCAATCCTGTCGCATCGGCTTGTCGTCGCGCGCGATCCCCATTGCGCCGAAGAGCTTCTTGGCGACGTCGACCTGCCGCGTGCGATGCACACCCTGGTACTCGCCGTGGCTGATGATATCGCGCTTGACCTTGGCCCCACCGATCATCTCTTCCATGTTGCGGCGGCGAACCTCCTCGAGCGGCGAGCCGGTGAGCACATGGACGTGCCAGGGCTGGGTGTTCATCGATGACGGCGCGCGCTTGGCACTCTCGATGATCGCCTCGATCACAGCGCGCGGCACCGGCTCGTTCCGGAAGCCGCGCACGCTGCGGCGCGACTGGACCAGCGTTTCGAATTCCACCTCGTGAACCTCCCTGCCCTTCATCCGGCCTTGAACACCGTTGCCGATGCGGCTCGCGAAACCTATGCTACCCCGCAAGCAAGACCAAGAACCCAGTGAGGAACAATGCCCGCACCGCTCGATCCCGTCATCGCCCAGATCATTCCGCTGCTGCCGCTGCGCGATCCCACCGCGATGACGCCACAGAGTGCGCGCGATTCCTTGCGTGCACTGGCTGCCTCCCGCGCAGCCATTCCGCCGCCGCCGGTCGAGACCGTACGGGATATCGAGGTGAGCGGCGGCGCCGGGCCGCTTCCTGCCCGCCTCTACCGGATCGGCACCACGCCCGCGCCGACCGTGGTGTTCTTCCACGGCGGCGGCTGGGTCGCCGGCGACATCGAAACCCACGACCGGCAGGCGCGCAACCTCGCGATCGAGACCGGCGCCATCGTCGTTTCGGTCGATTATCGCCGCCCGCCCGAGACGCGGTTTCCCGGCGCCTTCGAGGACGCATTCGCGGCCGTAAGCGACATCTTCAACCGCGTCGCGGAATTTGGCGGCGACGCAAAACGCCTCGGTGTTGCCGGCGATAGCGCCGGCGGCAATCTCGCCGCCACCACCGCGATTGCATGCCGCGACGCCGGGATCAGGCTTGCCGGGCAATTGCTGGTCTATCCCGTGACCGACGTCCTTGGCGCCTACGCCGATGCAGGCGAGAACGCGCGCTATCCCTCGCGCGCCGAGAATGCCGACGGTTACTTCCTGACGCGTGCCACCATGGAATGGTTCTGCGGCCACTATCTCGCCGACCCCAATCACGCCCTTGACTGGCGCGTCTCGCCGCTGCGGGCACCTTCGCTCGAGGGCCTCGCGCCGGCGATCGTGACCACCGCCTGGTTCGATCCCTTGCGCGACGAAGGCGCGGCCTATGCACGGGCGCTGGAGGCTGCCGGCGTACCCGTCAAGCACCATGAAGGCCCCGGCCTGATCCACGGCTATTTTGGTCTCGGCGATGCCTCCGAGGTCGCGCGCGCCGAAGCGCAGCGCGCACGGGCCGACTTCAAGGCCCTGCTCGTGCGGGGCGCATGAGGATGCCCTAGGCGCGCGGCACAGGCTGCGCCGCCGTGTGCCCCCAGGTTTCGTCCCAATCCTGACCGGCGGCGTCGACGACGCGGCCGTCGGCTTCGAAGAACTTGTTCGGCACCTGGAAGATCGCCAGGATCAAAGCGCCCTCCGGACACCAGGCGGCATGCCGGCTGCCCGCCTCGCGCCAGATGAATTCGCCCGCCTTGCAGGCGATTCCCATGGCCGGCCCCTCCTTGTCGACGAGCGCGCCTTCGATCACCCAGCTCTGCTCGATGCCGACATGCTCGTGATCGGGCAGCACCGACCCCGGCGCAAATCGCATCAAGGCGGTCATCAGGCCGGTGCGGCGATCGAACAGCAGCGTCTTGGCCTCGCAGCCTGGAAAGCGCGTCGTCTGCCAATCCATGTCTTGAGGCCGAACCAGATGCGAATGCTGATCGGCGGCTTCCGAGTGTTTCG
The DNA here is from genome assembly GCF_003020125.1 of Bradyrhizobium sp. MOS003. Lineage (GTDB taxonomy): Bacteria > Pseudomonadota > Alphaproteobacteria > Rhizobiales > Xanthobacteraceae > Bradyrhizobium. Next base: position 591,448 of record NZ_PYFW01000004.1, read on the forward strand.
GGATCACGGCGTCCATCACGATGCTCCGTCCGGCTAAGCTGGCCAAGCCTAGCAGGGCTGCCCGCCGCGGTCAGCGAGCAGTGCAACAGGAAACGAGCCCGGCCAACTCCCGCTCGGAAAAAATCGTCAGCCGGACCGGACGGGGGCCTCAACCAGCTTGATTGCGCCACGATTCCCGGTTCCAATCTCTCCGCCATTTCTGGTTTACGGAGACACCCATGATGAAGCGGATTTTCCTGGCTGCGATCGTTGCCACCTTTGCAGCAGGCTCGGCCTTCGCCGACGACACCTGTGAGAGCAAGGCAGTCGGCAAGGACGGCAAGGCGCTGGCAGGCGCCGCCAAGACCTCGTTCATGAAGAAGTGCAAGGCGGACGCCTGCACGCCCAAGGCCGTCAGCGCCGACGGCAAGCCGCTCGCCGGCGCCGCCAAGAACAGCTTCATGAAGAAGTGCGAGATGGGCGCTTAACGCGCTCTGAGGTTGCGGCCTCTTTAGTGGGCGATCACCAAAACGAACTCCGTCATGGCCGGGCTTGTCCCGGCCATCCACGTTCTGGGCAATCGGCAGCAAGGACGTGGATGCCCGGGCCAAGCCCGGGCATGACGGCGAGCATCATTCCCGCCTGAAGCGATAGTCAAACGCCCCGCCCAGCGTTTTGATCAGCCCCACCGTCGGCGCCGGGAAATGAACCGGCAAAATCAGCGTGTCGGTGTCCGCAACCGACGCGAAGAAATTCCGCCGCGACACCGCCGACTGTTTCGGGTCCCAATCCGGCTTCGCCGACCAGTCCGGCTCGCGGCACTGGATCTGGTGATGCATGAGATCGCCCGCGACCACCGCGCGCTGGCCCTTCGAGACAATGTTCACGCAACAATGGCAGGGCGAATGCCCCGGCGTCGGCGTCAGCGTGACGGTGTCGTCGAGCGCGTAATCGTCGTCGACCAGGAGCGCCTGCCCGGCCTCGACGATCGGCAGGCAATTGTCGCGAAACACGGTACCGGGCGGATTGCTGCCCTTGGCGTGCTCGGCCTCCCAGGCCGCATACTCACCCTTGTGGAAGACGTATTTCGCATTCGGGAATGTCGGCACCCAGCGGCCGTCGCGCAAACTCGTGTTCCAGCCGGTGTGATCGATATGCAGATGCGTGCAGAACACGTAGTCGATCTGCTCGAAGGAGATGCCGAGCGCGAACAGCTCGTTGCGCCAGCGCTCCTTGCCGGGAAAATCGAACGGCGGCGGATGGCCCTTGTCCTCGCCGGTGCAGGTATCGACCAGGATAGTGTAGCGCGGCGTGCGCACGACAAAGGTCTGATAGGTGATGACCATCATGCCGCGCGCGGCGTCGAACACCTCCGGCTCGAACGAGGCGAGATGACGGGCGAACACGCTCTCGTCATAGGCCGGGAAGAAATCCTGCGGCCGCCGCCACGGCCCTTCCCGCTCGATCACCGCATCGATGGTGATGTCACCGATCCGAAGTTGCTTCACGCTCCCTCCCTTGATTGTCTTTGCGTAGCCAACGAGCTCAGTGCTCGAGACGCGTGGGCGCAAGCTTGCGCCGATGCGTCGCCCGTCGCTGGCGCAACAGAGTGTTCAATGTTTTCTTAAGACAGCATCAGTCGCCTATTGAGCACGACGGGGTGACGGCATCAACAACCTCGTCTGCGCCGGTCCACAGGTCCGGAACTACACGGCGATCCGCGGCGCACCCCAGGAAAAGACGTTCGGTCAATACGAGCAGACCGGCGAAACACAACCGCCGGCTGGCGCTCAAATTATCGCATTGACGTATGATTTACTTCACAGCGCCCTGGCGGTTTCGCTCTTATAAAGCAGCGATGCAACGCGATGGCCTCGAGCCCTCCGCTCCGCGGTGAACACTTTGTGGCTCTTGCAGATAGAGCGGAAAGAGCCGCCACGATTGGGCGCACTCCGTTTGGAGACTGCGTTCCCAAATTTGGACCGGAAGGCAGGGGTCGGTTGTATGCTTTCGGGACCGCGTCATTCGGCAAGAATTCGGCCTACGTGGAAGCGCGCGCTGACGCCGGTTGACGCACGACGTGACCTCTCCGGGCTGTCAACGGCGCCACGTTCTGCTATCCTGTCTCTGTTCTGCGCAGCAGCGGGGCGATCAAGGTGAATTATCCAGGGATCGATGCTGCAGAGGTTGCGCCAACGCGGCGCATGCTTGCGATTCTGGCCGCCGACGTCGTGGGCTATGCTCGCCTGACCGAGCTTGCCGAGGAAGCTACCCACATCCGCCTGCGATCACTTCGTTTCGGAGTCGTCAACCCGTGCATCGTCTCCTTTCGCGGCAGGATCGTTAAGAACACGGGGGACGGCTTTCTCGCCTCCTTCGATTCTTCCCTTGATGCGGCGCGCTGTGCGGTTGCCTTGCAGGCCGAGGTCGCCGCTGCACAGGCGCAGGAGGGATATGATCGGAAGATCCAATTTCGAATGGGTCTCAACGTCGCGCAGACCATCGTCGAATCCGAGGACATCTTCGGAAAGGGAGTCAACATCGCGGCGAGGCTCGAGCAGTCGGCGCCGGCCGGCGGCGTGGTGCTTTCGGACGAGATGTTCAAGCAGATCAAGGACCGGATCGATGTGCCTGTCCAGGATCTCGGCGTGCTCCGACTCAAGCATATTGCAAGTCCCGTTCACGCTTATTCCCTCCTGCTCCCCGAGGCCGAACGCCTGCCGTCGAGCGGCGGCCGCAAGGCGAGCCGCCAGGCCAAGGTGCCCTACATCGCGGTCCTTCCGTTTCGTACGCAGGCAGCGAACCCGGAAGGCGACTATTTCGGGGACGGGACGGCCGACGAGATCGTCGTGGCGCTTCAGAGCCTCCGCGGGCTGTGCGTCATTTCAAGCATGTCGACGTCTCCGTATCGGAGCGGACCGATCGACAGCCAGAGGATCGGCCAGGAACTCGGCGTCCGATACGTCCTCAGTGGCAGCATCCGGCGAGCCCACCAGCGGCTTCGGATCAGCGTGGAATTGCAGGACGTCGAAGCTGGGGTCGTGCTGTGGGCAGATCACTACGACGGCGAGGCTTCCGAGCTGTTCGAATTTCAGAGCCGCATCGCGACACGCATCGTATGGAGCATCGCCCCTCAGGTCCGTGAGGCGGAGCTGAAGCGCGCGCTGCAAAAGCGCTCGGACAATCTCAATGCCTACGAGCTGCTCATGAAGGCGATCGATTTCATGTACCGCATGAATTACTTCGATTTCGGCCGCGCGGGAGAATTCCTGCAGGCCGCCATCGCTTTGGATCCCAGCTACGCGACGCCTTATGCCTACGCGGCGCTCTGGCACATTCACAATGTCGCGCAAGGCTGGGGCGCCGAGGGTGGCCCCGACGCAGCGGAGGCGGCGCGCCTCGCCGCTGCAGCGGTGGATCGCGCGCCGTCGGACGGCTTCGCCCTGGCCGTTCTCGGACACACCAAGGCGCTGCTGTTCAAGGACTACAACGCAGCGCTCGACCTCTTTGACCGAGCGTTGAGCGCCTCGCCTGGCAATGCCATGGCCTGGACCCTGAGCAGTGGCGTGTACGGCTATCTTGAGGAGGGCCAGTCGGCGATCACGCGCGCTGAACAGGGGTTGCGCTTGTCGCCGGCCGATACACAGGCGTATTTTTACCTGATGTTCCTCGGCCAGGCGCATTACATCTATGGCAATTACGACGAAGCAGTCGTGTGGGCCCGCAAGACGGCGTCCCTGAACGGGCGATTGTCCGCCAACCTTCGCATTCTCGCGGCCGCCTATGTCGCGAAGGGTCAGAGCGAGGAGGCTCGGAGCATCGCCAGGACGATTCTGGACATACAACCTCGATTCAAATTGTCGGCCTATCGTGAGCGGTGTCCCTTCAGAATAGCCTTGAGGGAACGTTTCATCGAACATTTGCGAGAGGCAGGCCTGCCCGATTGAAACCATGCTGCATTTGCAGCGAACCACAGGAGGATCCCGCCATGGGAGGCAATTGGTTCGGAGGCAACTGGTTTGGTGGCAACTGGTTCGGAGGAAACTGGGCAAGCGGCCCAGGCGGCGGCGGATCACCCGTGTTCGCGATGCGGGCGGATCGACCACTTGCCGAAATCGCTATCACGCGGGACTACACCGCGAAGTTCCGAGATCCGGAATGGGATCCGGATCTACGCGCCTTGGCGATCATGCCGGAGTTCATGGCGCAGACCATCGGAGGCAAGCAGTGGCAGGCGGCGGTCGCGCTGCCGCCGCCGACCTACCCGGTCACTGCGAAGATGATCGACGAGGTCCTGGTGCTGGCAGTCGCGGAGCGGCCGGAAGCCCTCGGCGAGATCGTGGAGGAGAACCAGAATTTTCAGCTGCGCTGGTTGCAGCTTCTCAACATCACCGCCACTACCCACCCGCAAACATTCCTGCTGATGAAGATCATGGCCAGGGTCGGCGAGTTTGCGATGATCCAGCTCAAGCTCCAACATCCGAATCCAGCCGGTGCCGCGCCTCCACCTTATTGGTACCAGCCGCGACCAAGCCAGGTCTGCCCGACACTGTATCCGCCGGTCGCGGTCCCGGGCCACCCGGCCTATCCGGCCGGACACGCGCTGATTGGCACACTCACCTCCGAATGCCTGGCCGACATACTGCCTCAATACAAGGAGCCGTTGCGCGCGCTGGCCGCGCGCGTCGCGATGAACCGGGTGATCGCAGGATTGCACTATCGCGAAGACATCGACGCGGGCGCCAGGGCCGCGGTCGCGCTGAAGCCCTTTCTGACGGCTTGCCCGTTCTACGCGGCTACATTCAAGCTCGCGCGGGACGAATGGAAATGAGTTCGCGCGCAACGTGACCACCGCAGCGGAGGAAGCCATGACGCCTTGGGAATTGCGCACCGGTTATGTCCGGGTGCTGATGCAGCGTAATCGGAACCGCGTGTTCTTGCAGGCGGCCAACGACCTGATCGACGGCAATAGTCCTGCCCGCACCATGCGTGATTACGTCCACGAGAATGCGGCGTCCGATTTTTTGATCGACGGTGAGTTCGGCGCCCTGCCGATCTGGGATGGCGCCGATCAGCGACCGGCGGTCTCGATCACGGACAGGGGTGAGAATGCGTCCTCACTCCTCGCACTCGATAAATCGATCAAATTCCTGATCCGCGCCTACGTGTCTCCCGGCAGGCTTTCCAAGCCGGACTTCAACGAGGGTGAGCCTGTCTGGCTCGATTCCGATGTGCGGGGCACGCTTGCTTTACCTCCCGCCAACAAGGCCACGGGCGATGCCGACATGGTTCGGCAGGACCTCAACACCGCGGTGCTGCAGGACAACGGCCTTTATGGCGCGGGTGTCGCCGTCGCCATCGTCGATACCGGCATCTGCAGGGCACATCTTGCGAAGCGGCTTGGCTTCAATCCGGCGCTGGATGTCGGAAATTCGTGGACGCCACCGACCGTGGCGACCATGCCGGGGCTCCATCGCATCGGACACGGGACGATGTGCGCCTATGGCGTGCTCGTGGTGGCCCCGAACGTGACGCTGCTCGACTACCCCTTGCTGCTGGGGCGACCTGCGGGCGAGCACACAGTCAGTGCAACGATCGGGGAAATGATGCGCGGCTACCTGATCCTGATCTGGCGCTGGGCGGTCACTGGGGCCATTCCGCAGGATGCGCTCGTGGTCAACAACAGTTGGGGAATCTTTCATCCGAGCCTCGACGACTTCCCGCCCGGCGACCCGCGACGCTACATCGACAATCCCGATCACCCCTTCAGACTGTACATCTGGTTGCTCACGGCTTTCGGAGCGGACGTGGTTTTTGCAGCCGGCAATTGCGGCAAAGGCTGCCCCAATCCGGTTTGTCTGCAACGGACGGATGGGATGATCATGGGCGCCAACGCATATGACGAAGTCCTGACGATCGGCGGTTGCGACATCCACGACACGCGCGTCTGTTATTCCTCGCAGGGACCGTCGATCGCGGGCATGCCTCAGCAGAAGCCCGACGTAACCGCCTATACTGAGTTTCTCGGCTCGAAGGTGCTGCGAGGCCCGCGCGGCTTCGAGCCTGATACGGGAACGTCGGCGGCATGCGCGGTCGCATCCGGGTGCATCGCCGCGCTGCGAACCGCGCGGCCGCCGACGGCAACGGATCCGGCATCCATGATTACGGTATTGCAGGCGACGGCGCTGCCCCTGGGCGGCGCAGTGCCGAACCACGACTACGGCTACGGCATCGTCCGACCGGTGGCGGCGGGCCGAAGCCTCGGCATCATCCCGTGAGCACGCAAATCGCTGGTTAGGCCAACGTCTAGCTCCGTAACCCCGGCGCCTCCTGCCCGGTGCGTGCGACGTACTCCGTGTAGCCGCCGCCGAACTGGTGGATGCCCTCCGGTGTCAGCTCCAGCACGCGGTTCGACAGCGTCGCCAGGAAGTGGCGGTCATGCGAAACGAACAGCATGGTGCCTTCGAAATCCGACAGCGCATTGATCAGCATCTCCTTTGTGGCGAGATCGAGATGGTTGGTCGGCTCGTCCAGCACCAAAAAGTTTGGCGGGTCGAACAGCATCTTGGCCATCACCAGCCGCGCCTTCTCGCCGCCCGAGAGCACGCGGCAGCGTTTCTCGACGTCGTCGCCGGAGAAGCCGAAGCAGCCGGCGAGTGCGCGCAAGGAGCCCTGCCCCGCGGTCGGAAACGCGTATTCGAGCGACTGAAACACGGTCTGCTCGCCGTCGAGCAGGTCCATCGCGTGCTGGGCGAAATAGCCCATCTTGACGCTGCCGCCGACAGCCACCGTGCCCTGGTCCGGCTCGCTCGCGCCCGCAACGAGCTTCAGCAGCGTCGATTTGCCGGCGCCGTTGACGCCCATCACGGCCCAGCGCTCCCTGCGGCGGATCATGAAATCGAGCCCGTCATAGATCCGCTTGCTGCCGTAACCCTTGTGGACGCCCTTCAGCGCCGCGACATCCTCGCCCGAGCGCGGCGCCGGCGGAAAGTCGAATGCCACGCTCTGGCGGCGCCGCGGCGGTTCGACCCGCTCGATCTTGTCGAGCTTCTTCACCCGGCTCTGCACCTGGGCCGCATGCGAGGCGCGCGCCTTGAAGCGCTCGATGAACTTGATTTCTTTTGCAAGCATGGCCTGCTGGCGCTCGAACTGCGCCTGCTGCTGCTTCTCGTTCTGCGCGCGCTGCTGCTCGTAGAATTCGTAATCGCCGGTATAGGTGGTGAGCGAGCCGCTATCGATCTCGATCACCTTGGAGATCACGCGGTTGATGAACTCGCGGTCATGCGAGGTCATCAAGAGCGTGCCTTCGTAGTCGTGCAGGAATTTTTCCAGCCAGATCAGGCTTTCGAGGTCGAGATGGTTGCTCGGCTCGTCGAGCAGCATGACATCAGGACGCATCAGGAGGATGCGCGCGAGCGCCACGCGCATCTTCCAGCCGCCGGAGAGTTTTCCGACGTCGCCCTCCATCATCTCCTGGCTGAAGCCGAGGCCGGACAGCGCCTCGCGCGCACGGCCATCGAGCGCGTAGCCGTCGAGTTCCTCGAAACGGTGCTGCACCTCGCCGTAGCGGGTGATGATCTCGTCCATCTGGTCAGCCTTGTCAGGGTCGGCCATGGCCGCCTCGAGCTCGCGCAGCTCGGCCGCGACCTCGCTGACGGGACCGGCTCCATCCATCACCTCGGCCACCGCACTGCGGCCAGACATCTCGCCGACGTCCTGGTTGAAATAGCCGATGGTGATGCCGCGATCGGTCGAGACCTGCCCCTCGTCGGGCAATTCCTCACCGGCGATCATCCGGAATAGTGTGGTCTTGCCGGCGCCGTTCGGCCCGACCAAGCCGATCTTCTCCCCCTTGTTGAGGGCGGCGGAGGCTTCGATGAACAGGATCTGGTGGCCGGCTTGCTTGCTGACGTTGTCGAGGCGGATCATGGGGTCTTTTCAGGGGGATTTTTGCGTTGCAGCGTCATAGGCCATGCGGGCCGCCGGGGGAAGCCCGGCGGGTACGGAATCCTGCCCGCATGCCGCCCACGCGAAATAGGAAGGCGCCAGCCGAGGCGCCCAAAGACGACGTCACCGAATGGCGGTTGCGCTCTTCATCAGGGCCACCAACTGACTTTGCTGACCGGTGCCGGTCTTGCGAAATATCTGCTCGAGATAAGAACGCGCGGTCGCAAACTTGATGCCGCTCTGTTCTGCAGCTGCCTTGAGCGTTAGACCGGCGGACAGGCTCACTGCGAGCTTGGCCTCTGCAGGCGTCAGGTCGAACAGACCCGACAGTAGACTGGGCGCGGGAACGAGCGCACTTGGCTTGGCTGGTGTGAACACCAGCATCGTGTCCCCACCGGAAAAGAGGTCCCGGGCGGATCGCAGCAGCGGCAGGACATGCAGAACGCCCGGTACTGCATCATTGGTGCCGGCGATCGGGATCGAGCGAACCGCACTCAAGGCACCGGCAGGCTCTCGAAGCGCTGTTTGCAGCAACTCGTTTGCCCGTCCTTGTGCAACAGTGACCCGGTCTCCGACACCTACGTTGAAGAGATCGGAATGCTGAAGGAACGATCGGTTGGTCGCGATCGCCCTGCCGTTGACGCAGACGGTGGCGGCAAGCCCAAGCGTATCGAGGGCCGCGACGGTGCCCCTCGCCCGCTCGATTCCCAGTCGAGCCGCGATCAGCCCCGCACGGGCCAGATGCGGACGTACGGAGTTGAGACGCGCGAGTTCCTCTGGCTCATAGCGGCCCACGCCGCTTCCCTTCTGAAGAACGTAGATCGCCACCTCTCCGGTCGGCATCGGCACGGCCGTGCAGACGTGCGCACCGAGACCACGCGCGCGCAAGCGCTGGCGTATCGGGTCACTCTCGATCTCGGCGGCTGTCAGGTAGTCGTCGACCTCAACGAAGCTGTTCGGCTTCGTGTCGCACATTCGGACCACCGATGTCGAAAAACGAAGATCCGGATTGGCCAGAAATTCTCGGAGAAGATCCTGCAGATTGTCGAGCGTCACGCCACTGGCGGCGCCGTCATCACCGAAGAGGAAAAGGGTCGAGCCGAGCGAGTTGGACGTTGCGGCGAGCTCGGACAACAGCCTTGGCCAGAGTTCAGGAACGAAGGCTGCTTCATACGCAAAATCAATAATTTCCACGGTCATTCCGCGTCATTGCAAGCAATGGCTTCAACCTAGCTGATTGTTTTCGCGTCTCGCAAGCTCGGTCCGCAAACAAGACGATCGATCGCTCCATCGACGATGCGGCTTTCGCCTGTGGCTGAATAGCCGCAATCCAGGAAAAGCGCGCCCTGACAGGGCCAACACCGGCATATGCCGGTATCGGCAGCCTGCGCGGTGACCAAACTGGAGGCGCTGATAGACTCATACGATGAGAGAGCACGGATATTGCTCTTTCCCATTGCTTGGTCCGATTGCCCCGCGGGTCCTTTATCCCATCGAAAATGATTGCTGCTCCGACCTTGACCAACAGGATCTCGTTACAGCTGCGAATAACTGCATTTTGGAACATCTGCATGCTGGGCTCCGCGCTCGGCGGAACTCGGTCATTCATTGGCGAAACGCACAGTCAGGCTTTTAACGTCACGCCTGGCAGGCAGGATGGAAGCATCACCTACAACCGGCTTGATCCCCGACGGTCCAGGCACCGAGAGCGTCACGGTCAATGGGCCAGGCACCGTCATCGATCAGCCTGCCGCGCTCTGTATATGGAACTTGAACAGAAACCGGTTCCTATTTCGAGACAGGACCGTGACGTTTCAGGGCTCGCCGGGAAACGGCAACTACCCGGTTTTCAATCGGATGAGCTTGGGTCAGGCGAGAACGATTGCTATTGACGGCACCATCGTCGGCCAGCTGAGCGCGGTGGTCCGGCTGTCCTCAACACCGTCAACAATTTCTTCAACAGTGGCGGCGCCCTGCCGGCCTCGTTCGGCAACCTCGTCGGCCCCAGCGGCGCCAATCTCGGCAATGAGCTCACGACCTTGTCCGGCGAGATCGCCACCGGCTCACAGCGATCGACCTTCGACGCGATGCACCAGTTCCTGGGCGCGCTCACCGATCCCTTCGCCGGGCGGTCTGTCTGATTTTGATCCAAGCCATGATTTTGATCCAAGTCATTTAGACGTCCAAGGAGTGCCCCGATGAAACAGAGGAAATCTATTCTCCACGGTGGCGCTGCATTCGCGTTGGCGGCTGCATTCATGGTCACCCTGATCTGGCCTAGCTACTCCACCATGACCGAGATCAAGGGCGGCCCCGGTGGCGGCCACTACAATCTGACCTGTCCCGGGGGCCAATTCCTCGTCGGCATTCAGGCACGCGCCGGCGGTTGGGTCGACGCGGTCGGCATCATCTGCGCTCCCTACACTGGGGGAAATCGCGTCGGTGATATCAATCGCGATCCGCGCATGACCGGAGGCAAGGGCGGTGGGCCTCAGGAGTCCTATTGCCCGCCGGGTGAGCCGATGACGGGAATCGGCCTCGCATTTACCAGAGGCAACGGCCTCGATCGCCAGTTCGTGAACACGATCGACGTGTTCTGTCCGAGTTCGGACATGAACCAAGTCACCAAGCGCTGCATCTCCAGCGGCGAAGGCTGCGGCTTCATTCCGCCCAAACGCGCCGGCGACATCATTACGCGCGTCTTCGACTACAAATACGATCAGCTGATGTGCCCTCCCGAAGAGCGCGCGACCGGGATTCAGGGCGCGTCGGGCAGCGCCGTCGACTCGATGGGCCTGATTTGCGGCCCAATGAAGGCCTCGGCCCCCGCTCCAGCGCCGGCTCCCGTCAGTGGCTTCAGTTCGTCATTCGAACCCGGGATCAACCTTCCCGGCAGCGACTATCGCAACGTCGCGATGAACGACAACTATCCCAGCACCTGCCGCGACCTCTGCCAGAAGGAAGATCGCTGCAAGTCGTGGACCTGGGTCAAGGCAGGTCTTCAAGGCAAGAAGCCGATGTGCTGGCTGAAAACCGCAATCCCCGGAGCGCTCAGGAATGCCGACACGGTCTCCGGCGTCAAGCCGGTCGGACGCGTTATCGTTCACTGAACAACACCAACAATCGACAGCTAGGACTGATCATGCGCTTCATTGATAGGCTGGTGCGATCTTCCGTGCTGCTGGCAGCGCTTTCGCTGCTCTTTGGCTTGTCCATACTGACAGAGCCGGCCCGCGCCGACCGGCCGGGCACGCCGAACGAAGTGAAGCTGAACTGGTGTCCTGAAGACAATTCGAAAGCCCCGAGAATTTGCGGCGGATTTCACAACACCGCGCCGGAGAGCGTGCTGATCGAAATGGAGTTCACGAAAGACGGCCAGCCGGCCAAGGCCGACAAGATGGGATGCGGACAGGCAACCCAATCTCCTGCATCAGCCGTATGCTGGACCAGGAACTACCTGAAGGAAGGCTTTGATCGCACCAAGGAGCTTCGCTTTGATATTCGCGATCTCGAGTTCGGCGCGCAATATTGCACGCGCTTCAGAGCGCGGCGCACGACGGACCAGATGGTCTCCGAGCAATGGTCCGCGTGGGCGTGCGCCAAGACGCCTGTTCGGCCGGCAGGGCCGCCCGTAGCCCCGCAGTTCAAGATCGACTTCACCGACAACAGCCACTACTGCCGGAAACGGGACATCATCGAGGTTACCCACCTCAGCTTCGAAGAGTACAGCGAACTCCGGACGACCGTCAGTGCCGCCACCGGGCCGGACAGCGGCGTGACCGGCGTAACCGAATATAACGCGATGTACTACAAGCCGCACATCGCCAAGCAAGGAATGGCGCCTGATTGTGTCGAAGCAATTCTCGAAAATACCTGGGTGTATGTCGAGGTGTGCTCGTACAACGTTGCCGGCAAGTCCTGCTCGCACAAAGTCGCCTCGGCCGCCGCGAAGGTCGTGCTCGATCCGCCGCCGCCGAACCAGAAAGCCTTCAAGCTCACCGGCGCTCCGCGCGATCCGACCTTCCAACCCGATGTCAATCTGGCTGGAATGGACTATCGCAACCAGCCGATGGTCGGCAACAATGATCCGCAGGCCTGCCAGGCGATGTGCAACGCCGAGGACGTGTGCAAGGCATGGACTTGGGTAAAGCCCGCCGTGCAAGGACCGCATGCGGTTTGCTGGCTGAAGCGAGCCGTGCCGCCGCGAGCCTGGGGCATGTATACGACGTCGGGCGTCAAAGCCGGCGGCATCGCGACCACTCCGCCCCCCGCACAACCGCCAGCGAATACCAATCCGCCGGCGAGCGTTCCTTCATCAGCCAACGCTCAGCCGGCCACCAACCCGCCTCCGGCAAGCGGCCAAAGCGGCATCCTGACCGGCGTCGACATGCCCGGCAAGGACTACCGCAGGGTGGATCTCAATGCGGGGGCGGCTCCGGCCGCATGCCAAAGCCTCTGTGCGCAGGAGGCGCCGTGCAAGGCGTGGACGTGGGTGAGGTACAATCCGCAAACGGCAAAGCCGGCGTGCTGGCTGAAGAATGACGTTCCACTACGCGTGGCTAACCCGGACGTGGCTTCAGGCCTGAAGGGCTCAGCCTCTGGCTCTGGCTCGCGCCCCGACTTCCGGCGGCGCGTCCAATGACAGCGAATGGCGTCTCCCGAAAAGATCTTTTTTGGCTGCATCGTTCCTGATTGCCGCAGCATCCGCCGCATACGCCTTCGCGGTTTACGGTGCCATCGGCACGAACACGCCAAGCAGGGCGGCGACAAGGGTGCGCTTGGGCCGGCCATCAGCGACGAGGCCGCAGCGCCCAATGGCGGCCGGTTCAATACCTTCAAGAACGGCCTGATCTAATGGCATCCGAAGATCGACGCGTTCGCCGTGGAAGGCGCCATCGCACCGTCATCGAGCCGCATCAGGATAACCCAGAAATTGCCGCCCCGCATCGTGTCGGCGTTGCCGTCGAGACGGATCTGGTTGCCGCTCAGCCGGCCGCCTGCACCGATCCTGGCGACATAGGCCCCTATCAACGGCTGTAATGGGGATCCTCGTTGTGCCGTTCGGTGATCACCCAGCGACGATCTCGCCGCCGCGCGCCCGATACGTTCCAAGGGGGACGAAAGCCCGAATTGCCGCCGAGCATCTTGCTCGCCGAAGCGCGCTTCAATTGGTCATGCGCCTAACTGCCGCGATGAGAGCCTCGGACAGTCGGAGAGGGAATCATCGTGTCACTTCGCGTAACCCTGTGATCGGAGCCACGAGATCCGACGCTCACCATTCATCCAATCGTCAATTTCGGCCTTGCTCGTGAAGCCCGTGATTTCTCGGGGTTCTGCGCCCGGGTACTCGGCGATGATCGCCCAGTCGCCCTCGGCCTTACGGATTGGTTTGAAGCTCACTTTTATTTTTGCCATGCCCGACTATGCAGGAAAGTGCGCGAAAAGGGAACCTCCCCAAGCACTCGAGGTCGCTCCCGCCATCACTCACCGGTTTGAGCGGCTCTGAACTACGGAACAATTGCACAAGCCGTAATAAGAAGCAGCCGTCGACTTCTACTTGAAGTCTCTCGGCTACTGATGTAATGTGTCGAGCATCGATACTGGCCGAACAACTGTTCCGCTTTCGCCTCAGATCCTGACGGCGCGCACGTTTCAGACATTCTCCAAAATCGACTACCGAGACGCTGGCAGCAGTCCGCGCGCCAGCGCTCTTGCGCGCATGCGAAAGGAAGACCCGATGAATACGGGAACAGTGATGTGGTTTAACAGCCAAAAGGGCTTCGGCTTTATCCAGCCGTCAAACGGCAGCACCGACGTTTTCGTTCATATCAGCGCGGTCGAACGCGCCGGCATGGGCACCCTGAACGAGGGGCAGACGGTGTCTTATGACGTCGTCGCAGACCGTCGCACCGGCAAGTCCGCTGCCGATAATCTTCGTGCTGCTTAATTAAGAGCACGACAGACCTGTCGCTCTCGCCATGGATGTACTGGCAGAGCTTGTGGTCCTGCCCCGCTCCTGAGTCTTCAGGGCGGGGTTTTTGCTTCAACCCGAGCAAGGGCGGGAGCCGGCAGAATGTGTTACGTCAAGCCCGCACTTGACGTCACAGCAGCTGCAAACATCGAGGTAACACATGTCGTATGCCTATAAGCTGAATGAAGACGTGCGCCACCAGCCCCAGGGTCCGCAAGGACGTGCCACCACCGAACCGCCCATGATCTATACCATCATTCAACACATGCCGATCGAATCTGACGGACGCGTGAGATACCGCATCAGGGCCAAGTCCGAAAAGATCGAGCGAGTCGTTACGGAAGATCAGCTTTCGTATTTTCAATGATCTTCTGATTGAGGCCGGCAGCGGATTCACGCGACGAGAACCTCATGACGACGTCTCCCTGCGCTCAGAACGCGAGGGCGCTCTTTTCGGCTGAAAACGACGAGATTGCCGGATGAGCAAGCACGGCCTTTAGGCCCTTCTCATCAACCTGAGCGAAGCCGCCAACCGCAGGCTACGCTTGCCGGCGAGCGCGATGCCTTCGAGCTCGCCGCTATCTGCGTTGCAGGTCCCGGAAAAGCCGATCCCGACCTCATAGCCGCCGAACACGGGATTCTCGCCCTTCGCAGGCGTGTGCTCCTGGTTGAGCATCTCGCCCTTCCAGCGGCCGTCCGCCGAGGAATAGGATCCGAGATAATAGAAGAACGCATCGCCGCCGAGGATGCGGCCGTCGATCAGCAGCATCACGCCGGAGAGCCCGGCCTCGACGCCGTCGAGCGCGCGCAGGCTCATTCCGTAGAACCCGTTGGCGATGCCGCCCTGCCCGATCGTGCCGCGGGGCGGCAGCGCCCCGTCATCGAGCCGCGTGAGATTGGCCCAGAAGCTGGCGCCCGGCATGGTGTCCGCACCGCCTTGCAGACGGATTTCGTTGCCAACCAGCCGGCCGCGCGCCGCGATCGAGGCGACGTCCGCCCCCATTAGCGGCTTGTAGTTGGGATCGTGGTTATGCCGCTCGGTGATGACCTCGGCGATGATCTCGCCGTCGCGCTCGACATAGGTGCCGAGATGCGCAAAGCCCGAATTGCCGCCCAGCATCTTGCCGTCATGCAGGCACATGATGCTGCGGCCTGCCGCGTCGTTGACGCCGTATTCAACCTTGTAGAGTCCATCCAGCAACGTAACCAGCCCACAACATCGGAAAAGAACGCAGGCTACCTAGCATTGCCGCCGCACCTCGGCCACCCGGCTTTTCCGCGCAGGGGCCTTGCGGGACCGCGGCCCGACGCCATCATCTTCCTGTTTTGCCGGACGGGTCAAAGCGGATTTCTTTGCCGATCGGTCAAAGCGAGATTTCGCCAAATCGGAAGACTGTAATTCCGCTGCGATTTCAACGACTCCCTACTGTGCATGGGGTTGTTTTCGCGTTTTTTGTTTTGAGCGGGGCTTCATCGCGCGTCAATGCCGCTTGAAGTACTGCACCTCACGCTCGTGCTTCTCGGCAGCCGCACGGCTTTTGAAAGTCCCGAGGTTACGACGCTTGCCGGTCTTCGGATTCACCTTGCGTGAATAGAGGCGGTATTCGCCCGACGCCAGTTTGCGGATCATGACCGCACCTCCTGCTTGCCGAGGTCTCAACGGCCCGTGCCGGAGCTGGTTCCTGCTTCGAACCATCAGGCGGGAGCGCCCGACAAAGAGGCACATGAGTGAGACCGGGCCATCAGCCGAAGAGCAGATCGCAGCGTTCGTCGCCGGCGCGGCGAAGCAGCCGCTGCTCGATGCCGCCTTCGAACTCTGGCGCTGTCGCTACCGGCTGGATTCAATCGAGGGGCGCCCGACCGCCGAAGAGGTCCGCATCAATCGCACCCTCAACCCGCAGCAGATGGCGGCGAAGTACCGCTACGACCGCGACCACGCCCATGAAGGGCCGATGTTCGGTTATGTGAAGCGCGCCCATCCCGATGCCGATGACGAGGCAATCCGGCGGGCCATCATCACAGCGGTCAAATTCGAGGCCGCGACCGAAGCTCATTTCAAATGGGACGGCGATTTCTGGGAATGCGTCGTCCGCGCCGTGGCGCAGGCCGCAGCAGAGTATCCCGATTTCCTCGAGACGACCTATCGCGACGCCCGCAACAATCTCGCCTACTACATGAAGTGAGCTGCCAAGGCGCACGCCAGGCTCATCTCTCGCAAAGGGAGCAGTGCGCTAGAAGCACAGCGTGGTGACGAGCTTGCCCTGCTTGTCCTTGATCGCGTAGGGGCAGCGCAGCCGCTCCAGCGCTGCCTTGGCGTCTGCGTCGCCGAGCGCGGCGGCGCGTTCGTAATAGGCCTTCGCGGCGTCCTTGTCTTTTGGCCCACCGCGGCCGCCTTCCGCGAAGGCCCCCACCCGTTCCAGTGCGCCGGGATGGTTTTGCGCCGCTGCCTTCTCGAACAGCGCACGCGCCGCGACGTCGTCCTTTGCACCGCCCGAACCTTCGGAAAGCATCAGCCCGAGCTGGTACTGCGCCTCCGCGTTGGTCTCGGCGGCCTTGCCGAGCAGCGCCCGCGCCTGCGCGGGATCGGCCGGCGCGGCGCCACCCGCGCCGCCGAGCGCGGCGAGGTTGCTGACGCCGCGGGGGTTGCCTGATTGCGCCGCCTTCTCGAACAGCTTTCGCGCCTGAGCTTCGTCCTTGGCGATGCCAGAGCCGGTGCCATAGGCAACGCCGAGCTCGACCATCGCCGCGCTCGATCCCTTGTCGGCCGCCTTTCGCCAGGCGGCGATCGCCTCAGCCGTCTGCCGGTTGGCGGCATAGGCGCGGCCGAGCGCGAACATCGCACGGCGCGACGATGCTGCGGCCTGCTTGCAGAACCTGATCGCGGTCGCGACGTCGGAGGCAGCAATCTCGGCCACGCCCCTCACGTCAGCCGGCTTGTCGGGATCGCTGGGATCGGCCGCGACCCGGTCGCACAACACGAGATCGGCCGATTGCGCGCGCGCCGCCAGGGGCGCAGCGAGCACGAGGAACATGGCAAGGAAACAAATCCGCATGGTCGTCACGTTGCGTCCCCGCTCCGGCAAATTCAAGGCTCGAGTCCTGATTGACGCAGGACCGGCACGACCTCGGCCGATGCCAGATAGCGCAGCAGGCGGTCCGCGGCGTCGGCATGCTTCGCGGCTGCCATGCGGCCTGCGGAGAACACCGCCGGTGTCTGCAGCTCGTGCGGGATCGGGCCGACCACCTCGATGCCGCCAACCTGCTTCAACTCGCTGATCTGCTGCACGGCGAGGTCGGCCTCGCCGCTGACGAGGCGCTCGGCCGTAAAACCTTGCTCGACGACGGTGGCCCTGGCGTTGATCTCGGCTGCGATCCCCATCCGCACGATCAGCTGGGCGAAGTAGACGCCACTGGCGCCCAGCCGCGAATAGGCAACGGACCGCGCCGCGAGCAGCGTCCCGCGCAGCGCCGCTTCGCTTCCGATTTGGGGGTGCGCCTGCCCGGCTCGCACCGCAATGCCGACATAGGAGCGCGCCAGATCGGCCGCGCCTTCGGGGGGTACGCGGCCTTCAGCGATCATCTCGTCCAGTCCCTCGCGCGTGAGGATCACGAGATCGGCGGCCTCGCCCTCACGCAACCGCTTCAGCAAGGCGAGGGTCGGCGCAAACTCAGCGTCGATACGGACGCCGGTTGCGGCTTCGTATGCGGACGACAGGCTGCGCATCGCCCCCATCAGGCCGAGCGTCGAGAGCATGCGAAGGTTTTCCATGAGCTATTCCCGTCGCGATCAGGCGCGATGCATCAGCTTGAGCGCGGCGGTCAGGCGCAGGCTGCGCTTGCCGGCAAGCGCGGTCGCCTCCAGCACGGCCTGCTCTGAATCGTACGTGCCGGCGAAGCCGATGCCGACCTCGTGGCCGCCGAAGATCGGATCGTCCTTGGCCGGCGTATGCTCCTGGTTGAGGATCTGCCCCTTCCAGCGCCCGTTCGCGGCCGTGTAGCTGCCGAGATAGTAAAACGCGGCATCGCCGCCGAGGATGCGGCCCCGGTTCAGGAGCATCACGCCGGTGAGGCCGCCGTCGAGACCATCGAGCATCCGCAGATGGATGGAGTAGAGACCGTCGGCGATTCCGGCTTCGCCAACGCCACCGGCGATCGGCACCTCGTCTTCCGTGATCGGCGTCATCACCGACTGGAAGGGAATGCCGGGCAGCTCCTTCAGCTCGCCCTTGAAGCGATAGAGGTCGCCATCAGCCCAGCCCTTGGCAAGCAAGGTGGCATCGTCTGTCCCGGCCATTGCGCGGTAGTTCGGATCGGGGTTGTGGCGGACGGTGTTGATCACGACGTCGACGCCGCTGTCGGTCTTCTCGTAGGTGCCGATATGGGCGAAGGCCGAATTGCCGCCGAGCATCTTGCCGTTGCCGGCATGCATCACGCTCCGGCCGACGGCGTCGCCGAGCTGAAATTTCACCTTGTAGAAGCCTTCAAACACCAGCCGTCCCCGGCCCTGCGCGCATCCTGCGGGCACTCTATCGCGCTTTGGGCGGAGATGGACAGGCTTCCCGTGACGCAGCCCTGCTGCGTCACGGGAATGGCTCTCATCAGGATGCTAAAAATCCGCCGGAGCCTTTCAGCTCCGGCGGATTGAAAGCCAACCCGGGCCAGCCCCCCAGCCCGGGCCGGGAGGATCTTAGGCCGCGGCCTTCTTGTCGGCCGGCACGGACGCGATCGTCTTCAGGATCTGCGAAGCGATCTGGTATGGGTCGCCCTGCGAGTTCGGACGGCGGTCTTCCAGATAGCCCTTGTAGCCGTTGTTGACGAAGGAGTGCGGCACGCGGATCGAAGCACCGCGGTCGGCAATGCCGTAGCTGAACTTGTTCCACGGCGCGGTCTCGTGCTTGCCGGTCAGACGCTTGTCGTTGTCCGGGCCGTAGACGGCGATGTGGTCCATCAGGTTCTTGTCGAAGGCCGCCATCAGGGCCTCGAAGTACTCCTTGCCACCGACCGTGCGCATGTACTCGGTCGAGAAGTTGGCGTGCATGCCGGAGCCGTTCCAGTCGGTGTCGCCGAGCGGCTTGCAGTGGAATTCGATGTCGATGCCGTACTTCTCGGTGAGGCGCAGCATCAGATAGCGGGCCATCCACATTTCGTCAGCGGCCTTCCTGGAGCCCTTGCCGAAGATCTGGAATTCCCACTGGCCCTTCGCGACTTCCGCGTTGATGCCTTCATGGTTGATGCCGGCGGCCAGGCAGAGGTCGAGATGCTCTTCGACGATCTTGCGGGCGACGTCGCCGACGTTCGAGAAGCCGACGCCGGTGTAGTACGGGCCCTGCGGCGCCGGATAGCCGGAGGCCGGGAAGCCGAGCGGACGGCCGTCCTTGTAGAAGAAGTACTCCTGCTCGAAGCCGAACCAGGCGCCCTCGTCGTCGAGGATGGTGGCGCGCTTGTTGGTCGAGTGCGGCGTCTTGCCATCGGGCATCATGACTTCGCACATCACGAGCACGCCGTTGGTGCGCGCGGCGTCCGGGAAGACGGCGACCGGCTTCAGCACGCAATCGGAGCTGTGGCCTTCGGCCTGCTGGGTGGAGGAGCCATCGAAGCCCCAGAGCGGAAGCTGCTCGAGCGCCGGGAACGACGCGAATTCCTTGATCTGAGTTTTGCCGCGCAGGTTCGGAGTCGGCGTATATCCGTCGAGCCAAATGTACTCGAGCTTATACTTGGTCATTGAGCCTCTCTGTAGATGATGCGAAAGGTTGGGGGCCCGGGGGCCACCGAACGTTTTGTACCCGGCCATCATCGGCCGGCCATTTACAAGCATTTTACGTGCCAAAAGGCCGCAGTGCGGAGGGTTCTCCGCCGCGATGGGGGTCTTGCCGTTGCGGGTGGACCGTCTCCGACAATGTGCGTCATAGCCGCGCACCTTCGCGTGAAGCTGCAGCGCAAAAACCCACGGAAATCGCCCGATTCTGAAGCAAGCCGAGCTGGCCTGGAGGTTGCCGATGAAACGCGCATCAACGTCCGGCAATTTTCGCAAAGCCTCCCGCCCGGCTTGAGCAACCTTTGGAATGGCTCAGGCGTTAGCCACCGGCAGGGTGCCTTGGAGGATGCAGAGCGCCATCTGCTCATAAATTGGGCGGAAACTGATTTCCTTTTCAGCACTTTCCAATCGAGGAGACGCGGCCGATATGGGGAGTCCGGTAACCACAATCGAACGAGTCGGGCGCGCCATGGGAGGCTATGGCGCTTCGACCAAGGAGAATCTCAATGATGAACAATGGTCTGAGTCAGGGATCGGCAACGATCTACCAGTTTCCGGTCGGGGGCCGCGCTGCTCTCGCCCGAGGCCGCTATGGCGAGACCCGCCTTGCTGCCGATCATGCTTCGCTTCCCGCGAACGCCTCGATCTGCAGCGACAGCTGGTACCACCAGGACGCGGTCGACGAAGCCAAGCCGAAATGGGATCGCTGATGCCTATTGCTGGTTTGAAACCACCGCGCCCTCACAGGCGCTTGGCGGCAGTTTGAAAAGGGGTCGAAACAACGAAGTTTCGGCCCTTTTTGATTCCAGTTCGTCCTCGCAGCTAGATCCCGGGCTTTTCGACCACCGCGCAGGCCGTGACCGGCCGCCTCAGATGCTTCACCGTGGTGGGCCCGGTTTTGGGAATCTTCAGAGTCACCCCTGCCCCCGAATAGCGAGCGCCCGAGACCGACAGCCGTTTTGCGAGCGTGACCGGCTCACCGTCGATCTGGAGGAACGCGCGCTTGTCGTCGTCATAAAACCCAGCGATGAACTGCGTACCATCGGCGCAGCGATAGGTACGGAACGTCTGCGCTTCAGTCTGCGGCGCACCGGTCAATCCAGTCGCCAGCATGGTGATCCCCGAAAGAATGGCCTTGTGCCGGCCCATGATCGCCCCCTGTAATAGCCTTCAAGGACAGCCTTCAAGGACGCCCCCTCGTGCGTCCAATGGAACCATAACCGATCCCATGTCAGATTCCCCTGCCCGTCACCTCGCCTTGCAAGGCGCCAGCAATTTTCGCGATCTCGGCGGTTACCCGACCACCGACGGCCGCACCACGCGCTGGCGGCACATCTTCCGCTCCAACCATCTCGGCCTGCTCACCGCTGATGATGTCGAGATCGTTCGCGCGCTCGGCGTGCGAAGCGCTTTCGATTTCCGTGGGGTTGAGGAGCGCGCGGCCGGCGTCTGCGTTGTCAGCGAGATCACAGTGCATTCGCTGCCGATCGAGCCGAGCGTCGTGGCTGCACTGCGGACCGAACTCGCGAAGGGCACGCTGACTGCACCGGTCGCGCTGGAGCTCATGCGCGAATCCTATCGCAACTACGTTCGCCACCATACGAACAGCTTTCGCAACCTGTTCGGCCATCTCCTGGAAGATCGCGCGCCGCTGGTGATCCATTGCACGGCGGGCAAGGACCGCACCGGCTTTGCCAGTGCGCTGATCCTGCATGCACTCGGCGTTGCCGATGACATCATCGCCGAGGACTACCTGCTCACCAACCGGCATTACAAGCGCGATGCGACGGCTGTCACCGACCTGCCGGAGGACGTGCGCAATGCCATCGGCGGCGTCGAGGCCTCATATCTTGCTGCGGCTTTCGAGGCCATCGGAAGCGAATATGGCGATCTCGAAACCTATCTGCGCGACGGACTCAAGCTCGGCGCAGCCGAACGGACCGCGCTGAAAGAGCGCTATCTGCAGGCGTAATCCGCGGCGGCCTCAAGCCATCGGCTCGACAGACTTGATGATGGCGTTCTTGAGCGCTAGGGACACCTGCTGGGTGCTCCAATCATTCTGATGAAGCTTGTCGGGATCGCTCGTATCTATCAATTGCTCGAGCGAGATGCCGTTTTGCACATGCCAATGCCGCATCAGCGCCCAGCGCTGAAACAGATTGACCTCGGCTTCATTGGCAACATCGCGGATTAGCCGGACCATCCGGTCAGAGAGCTCGGCGCGGTCGTCCCAAAGCATCTTCGGCACATATTGGGGATCTATCACCAGAACCTCGAAGCCGCGGGCGCGCAGTTGCGCCAGGCCCTTCCTGATATCCCCGGCAACAACGTCCACGTCGTACTTGTCGTTGTGAAAGACAGCGTTGGTTCCAACCTGCCAGATGACCAAAGCCGGATCATCACGAAAGATATCGGTCTCGAAGCGCCCGAGCTCTTCGGTGGCCTCTTCTCCGCCCTTGCCGCGGTTCAGCACATCAATCCGGATGTGCGGCCGCTGGACAACGTCCTTGAAGTACTGCCTCAGATACATCTCCAGCCGATAGGGATACGGGACGACATCGCCTCGTCCGGCTGTTGACGACGAGCCCATGGCCACGACGCGCACCGGACCCTTTCCGCCCAACGCCTGCCGGAGCCGCATCAGTGGATATTTCAAATCGACGATCGCAGCGGGAAACTCGATGGTCGGCAAATTGTCGGGCATGAAAACCTCCTCAACGATCTAAAGTTGCATTATAGCCCAGCCTTGACGCCGCCGCCATTGCAAGTCCAATTCGGCCCGCGCAATGTCGCCGCGCAGGTAACGAGGGAGAGCGATGTGCAGGGAAAAGTCATTGTCGTGACAGGCGCGCTGGGTGCGCTCGGCAAGGTGGTCGCGGAGGTCGCGCAGTCACGCGGCGCGCGCATTGCCGGCATCGATCACGCGACTTCACAGAGGTCCGCGACGCCTGAAAGCATCGAGATCGGCGGCGTCGATCTCTCCGACGCGGCGCAGGCGAAGGCGGCGGTCGAGATGGCGGCCAAGCATTTCGGCCGGCTCGACGCACTCGTCAACATCGCCGGCGGCTTCGCCTTCGAGACGATCGGCGACGGTGACATCAAGACCTGGCAGCGCATGTACGCGCTGAACGTCCTGACCGCGCTCAACACCTCGCGCGCGGCGCTGCCGCATCTGGCCGCATCCAGGGCCGGTGGCATCGTCAATATCGGCGCCATAGGCGCTCTTCAGGCCGGCTCCGGCATGGGTCCCTACGCTGCGTCGAAGGCAGGCGTGCATCGCCTCACCGAAGCGCTCGCCAGCGAGTGGAAGGGCAAGGTCACCGTCAACGCCGTGTTGCCGTCGATCATCGACACAGCAGCCAACCGCGCCGATATGCCGAAAGCTGACTTCTCCAAATGGGTGACGCCACAGGAGCTCGCTGAGGTCATCCTGTTCCTCGCCAGCGATGCCGCCAGCGGCATTACCGGCGCGCTGATTCCGGTCAGCGGGCGGGTGTAATCGCAGTCTGATCGCCCGTGCTGGGCGCCAGCTCGGATTCAATCGGAGCCGGGAAGGCTCTAAACTGCCCGCAACTGATTCGCTGATCGGATCCCCTTTGGAAACCGCGCTCTACCTTCCCGTCAAACGCTTCCTCGAAGAGCTCGGCTTCACGGTCAAGGGCGAGATCGGCGGCTGCGATCTCGTGGGCCTCAGCGCCGGCGATCCGCCCGTGGTGGTGATCGGCGAACTCAAGCTCGCCTTCAATCTCGAACTGATCCTGCAGGCGGTCGACCGCGCGCCGGCCGGCGACGAGGTCTGGATCGCGGCAAAGATGTCGATCCGGGGCAAGGGGCGCGAGAGCGACGCGCGCTATCGCAACCTCTGCCGCCGCCTCGGCTTCGGCATGCTCGGCGTCACCGACCGCGGCCAGGTCGAGGTGCTGGTGAAGCCTCCGACCGCAGCGCCGCGCCGCGAGCCGAAAGTGCGCTCGCGCCTCGTCGCCGAACATCAGCGCCGCCAGGGCGATCCCGTGCTCGGCGGCAGCACCCGCGAGCCGATCATGACGGCCTATCGGCAGCAGGCTCTGGCCTGCGCCTCGGCGCTCGCCGACGGGCCGCGGCCCGTGCGCGAGTTGCGCGTGCGCTGCCCTGACGCCGGCAAGATCTTGCTTAACAATGTGTATGGGTGGTTCGAACGGGCTGACCGGGGAATTTACCGGCTCACCGAGGCCGGGCATGCCGCGCTGAAACGCTGGCCGCAACAACGGATGGAGATCGAGACCGGTGTCGCGTCACCGCCCTGACACCCGACCGGTGCATAGCTGAGATGCCACACCAAATTCATATTGCAATGCAACATCCCCGGCACTAGGTATCCCGGCATCAAACGAGGCCGTTATGAGCGCAGACTGGAATACCAAATATGGCACGCGGCGCGTCCGCCATGATCCGCCGACCCTGGACGAGGCGATCTTCGCCGCTATCGGCATCACCGACGATCAGGGGCAGCAGGCCGAGATCGCCGCAGCCTTGATGGGAATGCCGCTCGACGTCGTGCAGGCCGAGGTGAAGAAGCAGGCGCGTACCAACAGCCGTATCACTGCGACGCGCGTGATCGCCGGCGAACAGGGCGCACAGCGCTCCGTCGTGGTTGAACGCCGCGTCGTCCGCCGTTTCGGCAACGATAAGCGCACCGGTACCTGAGCGCTTCATTCTTCGTTTCAATGAAAAAAGCGGACCGGTTAGCCGGTCCGCTTTTTTGATTCAGGCCCGTTGGATGTCAGGCCGCGCGATTGCCGTACATGCTGGAGAACAGCTTCCAGCAGGTGGCGTTGAAGCTGAGAAGAGCACGTCCCGCCTTGAACGGCGATGCTGCGAGTTCCGCAAGCTCGTCCTCAGGCGTCTTCGCAAGATCAATCGTACCGGTGGACTCGCCATGGCGGAAAGCGAGATGCGCGCCGAATTTCCTGGCGAGCGCGCGCATGGCGTGATTCTCCGCGCCTGTGGTGATGCGCAGAGTCTTGTAGCCCTTCCAGCGCGCTTCGGCGATCAAGCGACTGAACAGCACGGTGCCGACGTTCTGGCGGCGCGCGGAGGCTTCCACGCTGAAGGCGACCTCAGGCAGCGAATCGCCTTCCGGCGGATGCAGCTCGGCCGCACCGCGGACCACGCCGTCGACGATATAGGCGACGATCACGGTGCCGTCCTCGGCACAGCGGGCGGCGTAACGCTCGATGAAGCTGTCGTCGAGAAAGCCGTTGAAACGGTCATGCCGGCTTTCGGCATCGAGCCTCAGCAGATGATCGCGCAAGAGCGGCAATTCTTCGTGCTGGATCAGGGTCCGCACATAGCCCGGAGCGGTGCGGACGGTTTCTTCAAGTACCACGTCAAAAACTCCTCTTGGTGTCCCTCGAGGAGGCGTTCGAATCCCTAGGCCTCCTAATATTGTGCATCGCAACATCTTTTGCAAGATGAGGACCTGCCCAAGTTAAAGGCATGCGAAACGACTAATTCGTTAATAGAATCAAAGACCCGTAGTCTTACAGGACCAGCTGAGTCTGGGTGACCACGGCAACCAGCTTGCCATCCTCAGTTTCGAGCCGGGTGGTCCAGACCTGGGTCCGACGACCGCGATGGACCGGGGTCGCGGTGGCAATGACCGTGGTTCCCTCCTTGGCCCCACCGATGAAATTGGTCTTGCTCTCCAGCGTGGTCGTGCCCTTGGCGTCCTCGGGCAGGTTGATCACGGTCGCCGCCGCCCCGACGGAATCGGCCAGCGCCATCACCGCCCCGCCATGGATGGTGTGGTGGAGCGTACAGAGATCAGGCCGGACCATCATGCGCGCCACCACGCGATCCTTCCCGGCCTCGATGAACTCGACGCCCTTGAGCTCGGCGAACGGCATCTTCATCGCTTTAAGCTTTTCGAGCGGCGTCATCAAAAGTTCTCCCAATTGATTGTTGCCTCAGCGTGAATTGCTTCGTGCTGCAAAGCAATGACGTCGGAGGTAATGGTCGGGCTGACATGGGGCGCACGGCGAATACGCTCGTGTTCCGGACGCACTGCAACGCCAGAGCGGCGCTGCGTCCGGGGCACGGCTTCGTTCACGTCACCGCATTCACCACCTGATATTCCGGCCGTCGCCACACCTCCCCTGAAATCACCTCCTCGATGATCTCGGCCGCACGGACGATCTCGCTCTCGCCAATGTACAGCGGCGTGATACCGAACCGCATGATGTCGGGCGCGCGGAAATCGCCGATGAGGCCGCGGGCAATCAAGGCCTGCATGGCGGCGTAGCCGCCGTCGAAGGCGAAGGAGACCTGCGAGCCGCGGCGCTCATGTGCGCGCGGGGTGACGAGCTTCAAAGTCGGGCAGCGCCGCGCGACCTCGGCGATCAGCAAATCACCGAGCGCCAAAGAACGCGCACGGACCTCTGCCATATCGATACGATCCCAGATATCGAACGAGGCCTCCAGCGCCGCCATCGCCAGCACCGGCGGTGTGCCGACGCGCATGCGCTCGACGCCGCCCGCAGCCGCATAGCCAAGCTCGAACGCAAATGGTTTTGCATGCCCCATCCACCCCGACAGCGCGGCGCGTGCGCTGTCGGCGTGGCGCGGCGCGACGTAGAGGAAAGCCGGCGCGCCGGGGCCGGCGTTGAGATATTTGTAGGTGCACCCGGCCGCGAAATCCGCGCCGCACCCGGCAAGATCGACCGGCAGCGCGCCGGCGGAGTGTGCGAGATCCCAGACCGTGACGATGCCGAGCGCATGCGCCTTTGCCGTGAGCTTCGCCATGTCGTGGCGGCGGCCGGTGCGATAGTCGATCTCGGTGACATAAAGCACCGCGACCTCCTCCGACAGGGCGGCCTCGATCTCCTCCGGCGCCACCAGGCGCAATTGATGGCCGCCCCCGAGCGTCGCGATCAGGCCTTCGGCCATGTAGAGATCGGTCGGGAAGTTGCCGGTGTCCGACAAGACGATCTTGCGGGACGCGTTCATGTCGAGCGCGGCGGCCAGCGCTTGATAGACCTTGAGCGACAGCGTGTCTCCAACCATCACCGAGCCTGCTTCGGCGCCGATCAGCCGCGCGATGCGATCGCCGACATGGCGTGGCTGGGCATACCATCCTGCACTGTTCCAGGCGCGGATCAGCTCGTTGCCCCACTCCGTCGTGATGACGCGGTTGACGCGCTCGGCAACGCCGAGCGGCAGCGCGCCGAGCGAGTTGCCGTCGAGATAGATCACGCCGTCAGGCAGATGGAACAGCGCTTTGGTGTCGTCATAGACGCGATATCTGTTCATGGATATGTCTTGGATATTTCTTGGGCATTTCTACAGAATGGTGCGGACGCGCCAGAGTTCGGGGAACAGCTCCACCTCCAGCATGCGTTTGAGATAGCTGACGCCACCGGTGCCGCCGGTACCGCGCTTGAAGCCGATGACGCGCTCGACCGTCGTCACATGGTTGAAGCGCCAGCGGCGGAAATAGTCCTCGAAGTCGACCAGCTTTTCGGCGAGCTCGTAGAGCATCCAATACGTCTCCGGCGCCTCGTAGACGATCCGCCAGGCCTGCAGCACACCCTCGTTGAAGCTGTGGGTCTCACGAACATCGCGCGCCAGCACCGCGGCCGGCATCTTCAGGCCGGTGCGGTCGGCGAGCCTGAGCACCTCGTCGTAGAGGCTCGGCGTCGCCAGTTCTGCCTCGAGCAGCTTTGTCGTCTCCGCATCATGCGCGTGCGGCTTGAGCATGGCGTGGTTGCGGTTGCCGAGCAGGAATTCGATCAGCCGGTACTGGCGCGACTGGAAACCGGAGGACTGTCCGAGCTGCGATCGGAAACGCGTGTACTCGCTCGGAGTCATCGTGCGCAGCACGTCCCAGGCGTTGTTGAGCTGCTCGAAGATCCGGGACATCCGCGCCAGCATCTTCATCGCAGGCTGCACCTCGTCTTTGGAGATGGAGCGGCGTGCGGCACTGAGCTCGTGGATGGCGAGCCGCATCCACAGCTCCGTGGTCTGATGCTGGATGATGAACAGCATCTCGTCATGCGCTTCCGACAGCGGGTGCTGCGCGCCCAGGATCGCATCCAGCGCAAGGTAGTCGCCGTAGGACATCCGCCTTGCGAAATCGGTCTCGGCGCCTTCGCTTGCAGGATCGTAATCGCTGGACGTCATGGGCAGGCCCTTTCGGTCGATCTTCCCCGCTTTGCTCAGTCGAGGCCGATCAAGCGCGCGGTGATCGGCGACGACGGATCCTTCAGCCCGTCGATCACGGTAAAATGGTTCAGGCCGGGATCGACGACGAGGCGCGTCGGCACGTCGAGGCCGGTCCAGACATTGGCCATCAGGTCGGACTGGCGGATGAATTCCGGCCGCTCGCTGCCACCGACCCAGGCGGTGACGGGCGAAAGCCCGCGCGGCAGATGCAGCGCCGCGCTTTCGAGCGTCGCCTCCTCCATGGTCAGGCCGAGCGTCTCGTTCATCTTGGTCTTCAGCAGCGGACGCAAATCATGCAGGCCGCTGATAGAGAGCGTGCCGGCGACGCGGTTGTAGACGGCCGGCTCCAGCCGGCTGTCGTCACACAGCATGCGCGTGACGAGGTGGCCGCCGGCCGAATGCCCGGCGAGCCGGATCGGCCCGGAGACGAGCGAGGCTGCCTTGGCGATCGCCGCGGCGATCTCGGCGGTGATGTCGGAGATCCGGGCGGCCGGCGTCAGCGTATAGCTCGGCAGCGCCACGCTCCAACCATGGCGGTGCGCGCCTTCGGCCAGATCGGTCCAGGTCGACTTGTCGAAGCGCATCCAATAGCCGCCATGGACGAAGACGACGAGCCCGTTGCTGTCGCCGTCGGGCAGGATCAGGTCGAGGCGCTGGCGCTCACCTGCGCCGTAGACGATGTCGGGTCGAAAATTCTTCAGCCCGGCACGATAGACCGCGGCACGCTCCGCCCATTGTGCCGGCATTTTGTCCGAGCCCGGGATATGGGCCGAATTGGCGTAGGCATCATCCCAATCGCGCATTGTGACTCCCGGGGACTCGTCCAGCAACCTGACCAGTCTGCCACTGCCGCGCCCGGCATCCTAGTCTTTATTTTAAGCTTAAAGTATTTGGCGCTGGTGGATGGGACGTTCCGTCATTGCCAGCGCAGCGAAGCACTCCAGTCTGCCTCCGCGGTGGCAGTCTGGACTGCTTCGTCGCAAGAGCTCCTCGCAATGGCGGCGGAGAGAGCTACGCCTTCTCCACCCCGCACCATTCCGCAATGAACAGCGCCATCGCCCTGGTCGTCTTCTTCAACGACTCCAACTCGACGAACTCGTTGAAGCCGTGCATCTCGCCGCCGCTGGCACCGAAGCACAGGCTCGGGATGCCCTCGTTGAGGCCGTAGAAGCGGGTGTCGGTGAGCGCGGTGAAGACGAGATCCTCCGGCAGACCGCCATAGACCTTGCCGAACGCCTTGGCGAACGCGGCCTCCGGCGCGGCGGAATCGGTCAGTTCATAGCCTTCGGACAGGAAGCCCGACCACTCGATCTCAGGCGGATTGTTGGCGAGGAAGCGGTGGTTGCGCGCGGCAGCCGCGACGCAGGCCGCAATCTCCTTCTGGTGATCGGCGATCGACCAGCCCGGCAAGACCGCGATCCGGCAATCGACGTCGCACCAGGCCGGCACGCTGGAGGCCCAGTCGCCGCCCTTGATGATGCCGGGGTTGAAGTTGATGGGATGGTTGAGCGTCTTGAAGTGCTTGTCAGCTTTGGCGCGCTCATTCCACTCGATCTCGAGCTTCTGCAGCGCCTGGATCAGATGATAGGCAGCCATGATCGCGTTCGCGCCGGAGCCGGCAAAGGCGACATGGGTCGGGTGCCCCTTCACACGCAGGCGAAACCAGATCACGCCGACTTGCGAGCGCACCATCTTGCCGCCGGTCGGCTCCGGAATGAAGCAGGCGTCCGCGCGATAGCCGCGCTGCAGCGTCGACAGCGCGCCGACGCCGGTGCTCTCCTCCTCGATGACGGACTGGAAGTGGATCCGCGCCGTCGGCTTGAAACCCGCGGCCTTGATCGCATCCAGCGCATAGAGCGCGCCGATGGTCCCCGACTTCATGTCGCAGGCGCCGCGCCCGAACATCTTGCCATCCTTGACGACGGGAGAGAATGGCGGCGTGTCCCACAATTCCAGAGGACCGGCGGGCACGACGTCACAGTGGCCCTGCAGGATCAGCGATTTGCCGGCGTTCGTTTGCGGGCGGTAGGTCCCCACCACCGAACGCGCCTTGGAGAAATCATGCTCGATCGGACCGAAGCCGCGCAGATCCTTGAGGTCCTCGACATCGATGTGCCAGTCGTCGACCTCGTAGCCGCGTTCGCGCAGGAGGTCGCCGATCATGTCCTGGCACGGCCCCTCCGCCCCGCGGGTCGAGGGGATCGCGACGAAATCGCGCGTGGTTGCAAGCTGGGCTTCGAAGCCGGCATCGACGGCGTCGAGAATCCTCTGCTGCGTTTCGGCATTCATCAGGCAACTCCAGGCAGTTCATTGGTCCCAAGGAGGCGCAAGCTAGCCGATTTCAGCCGTTCGGGTACTCCACAAAATATGCATCCCGCAATGCATCTTCGAGCAGGCGGCCTTCCGAATAGCCATTGAGCGTAGCGGGCCGGCTGACCCCGTCGAGCAGGCGCGGGCACGGCTCGGGCGCGCCGAGCACGGTACGAACCGGGATGCGTTCGGCATAGATCGGCAACGCATAGTCCTCGTCGTCGTCGGCAACACCCTTGGCGCGTATCTTGGCCGAGGCTTCCTCAATCTCCATCGCGATGAAGGACGTCGCCTTGATCTCCTGCGTGGTGCTCGCCCGCAGGCTCGCGGTGCGATCCGGAAAGAAGCGGTCGACCATCGCGATCACCGCCCGCTCCTTCTCCTCGGCATCGGTGACGAGATAGGCGGCGCCGAACGCCATCACCGCGCGATAGTCGGCCGAGTGATTGAAGCCGCAGCGCGCCAGCACGAGGCTGTCGAGATGGGCGACCGTCAGGCACACGCGCTCGCCTTTGGTCTGGTTGCGCAGCATCCGGCTTGCGCTCGAGCCGTGCCAATAGAGCTTCGTACCCTCGCGCCAGAAGAAGGTGGGCGTGCAATAGGGCTGGCCGTCGATCACGTAGGAGACGTGACAGAGCATCGAGGAGTCCAGGATGCGATGGACGGTCTCGTGATCGTAGAAGCCGCGGTCGTGCCGGCGCTTCACCTGGTTGCGCGCCGATGTCGGATAGGAATTCGAAGTCTCGGTCTGGCTCACGGCCGCTCCTGCTCGGATTGGAAGAAAACTGGAAGCAGTTGTAGCGGCGCATTTGGTCTGCGATAGTTCCAATTCCATGAGAAATATTCCAACCAATTCCCTGCCCTCGGCTGCCAAGTCTTCCTTGCCGACAAAGACCGGGCTGCCGCTCGACCTTACCGGCCCGCACGTCACGCCGGGCGCCTCCGCCGCGCACCGGCTCTATCAGGCGCTGTGCGAGATGATCGTCTCGGGCCTGGTCAAGCCTGGCGAGCCGCTGCCGCCGTCGCGAACGCTGGCCACGCAGGCCGGCTTCCGGCGCAACGCCGTCGTCATCGCCTATGAGCGCCTGATCGCCGACGGCTTCGCCGAGGCAACCGTCGGCTCCGGAACGTTCGTCGCCGCGCGCATTCCTGCGCGCACGGCCGAGCCGAACAGGCCGAAAGTCATTGTGGAAACGCCGGGACAAGGCGCGTTCGCGCTCGGCTGCACCCACATCGACGAACGCGCCGTGCAACGCTTCCGTGCCTTCGTCGGCCGGCGCATGCGCAACTTCGGGTCGGAGCATCTGCACTATGGCGATCCCCGCGGCAGCCGCGAGCTGCGCGCGGCAATCGCCGATCATCTGTTGTCGGCGCGCGGGCTGCGCTGCGATCCCGATCAGATCATGCTGACCTCAGGCACGTTGCACGCGCTACGCATCGTGCTGAGCGCGATCCTCAGGGCGGGCAACCAGGTCTGGTGCGAAGACCCGGGTTACCCGGCCGCGCGGAAAACCATTGCGAATTGCGGCTATCGCGCCGTGGGCGTTCCCGTCGATGAGCACGGGATGCGGGTCGCCAAGGGCCGCATCGCAGGGCCGGCCGCGCGCGCGGCCTATGTCACGCCGTCGCATCAGTTTCCGCTGGGCGTGCAGATGTCGATGCAGCGGCGGCTCGAGCTTCTGGACTGGGCGAGGCAGGCCGGCGCCTTCGTGCTGGAGGACGATTACGACAGCGAATTTCGCTATGACGGCGCACCGCTGATGTCGCTCGCCGGCATCGATCGCCTCCAGCGTGTGATCTATCTCGGCACCTTTGCCAAGACGCTGTTTCCCGGCCTGCGCATCGGCTATTGCGCCCTACCCGAACGTCTGATCGCGGACGTGACGGCTGCGCGCGCGGCGCTCGACCGCTTCCCCGGCACGCTGATGGAAGGCGCGGTAGCCGACATGCTCAATTCGGGCGCGTTCGCCGCGAACCTCAGGCGCGTGCGAAAGCTCTATCGCGAAGCGCGTGACGCATTGGCGGAAACGCTGGAGGCTGAATCCCACGGCGCGCTGTCGGTACCGGTGCCGTCACAAGGCCTGCATCTCGTCGCCCGGTTCGATCGCTCGGTCGATCTTTCGGTGGCAGCGCGGGCCAAGCAGGCGGCCGGCGCGGAAGGCTGGCTGTTGGCCGACACCTATTCGCGCGCGCGGCCTCTGCCCGGCTTCGTGCTCGGATTTTCCGGCCATGCGGTTCCACAGCTCGTCGCCTCCGCCGAACGGCTCGCGCGGGAATCGCGCGCAGCCTTGCGCACCGGGAACAGATCGGACCGGCAGACCTGACGAAGGTTCACTATTAGAATCGCGGGCTCGTCCTTACATTGCGGTATCAATGCCGGGATCTTTCGCCATGCTGTTTCGCCGTGCTGCTTGCCTCTCAATCCTGATCTCCGCCGCGCTCGCGACGACGGCGCACGCCGTCACGGTGGGACGCGAGCAGGACATCGTCGATCTCAAGCTTGGTCAGCGCGTACAGGTGGATGACGGAACCTGTCCCGCCGGACAGGTCAAGGAAGTGCGCGGAACGAAGATGACCGACAAGGGCGTCGCGCGCACCGCCGCCTGCGTGCCGCGCTACGGTCCGAAGACAAAATAGTTACTGCTTCGCCGGGTCGAACATGCACTGCAGAGTCGGCTTGGCGATCTTGGTGAAGGTCGGGCCGATCTCGCCCTGCTTGGACGCCGGCACCCAGTCGGTCTCGATGGTGGGCACGCCGGTCTCGCTGATGCCGCGCAACAGCGCTTCG
This sequence comes from Bradyrhizobium sp. MOS003, assembly GCF_003020125.1. Classification (GTDB taxonomy): domain Bacteria; phylum Pseudomonadota; class Alphaproteobacteria; order Rhizobiales; family Xanthobacteraceae; genus Bradyrhizobium. The sequence goes on from NZ_PYFW01000004.1 coordinate 624,397, forward strand.
CGCAGATCGCGGTCCTCGACGGCGGCTGCGGCATGATCGTGCAGGCAGCCGCAAACTTCCTCGGGATGTTCCCACCGCCCCAGCATCCGCGGCGCACATTGGCGCACGAATTCACTGCGGGGATCCGGTAACCTGGAGGGCGCGCGCACCTGCGCCTGGGCAGCATTGATCGTCAGAACAGACACGAACACAGCGGCGCAAAATCGAACGATCATGACGGCCTTTATCGGCTGATTTTCTTGTTGCTGATCAGAAGCGCGCGGCGACCACGATCGACTGCGTCGTGGCGGTCGTGATCGGGGAGCCGCTGTACTGGAAAGTTCCGACACCGGGGAGATTGCCGTCCGGCGAGCCTGCGAACGAAGAACCGGCAACAACGAAGCCAAAGGCAAGGATGAAGCTGAGCGCGCGCATGGTCTTGTCTCCGAGTTCCCGTGGCCGGCGGTGCGCCGTTCGTCGTTGTGAAGCTGATAACCATGGGCGGTTTCGCCCGTGATGCGCCCAAAGCGCAAAATGGTTTCATCTCCGGGAGAATTGTTTCGTCCGGCCAGAGACGACGACACAATTCGCCGGAAAGACCAATCATTTCAGATGGGTCTCACTGCAGCTCAAGGTAGCCTGCCAAGTTCCGGCTGCTGTGCCTGAACACTCCGGAGGGAGCGGCCGTCATGCTCCCGCCTCACCTGCTTCACACGCATTTTACGTTTTTCTGCTGAATGGAGCGGCAAACGAAGGCTGAGTTGAACCGAGGTCGCATCGGCCGCGACCCAAGCCATCGAAGCCAGGACGCCCGGATCACCGGGCGCGTTCAGTTGAGGGATGGCCATTATGGTGGCGCAAGATCGCGCAATGCCGCGCGAGGCGGAACAACGGAACGACCGCGGAGATCACCGATCAAATCGTGTCGCCTCAGCCGGTGCGATGTCGCTGCAATCCGGCCGCGGCTTTGAAGCCGCGCCACAAGCGTTCGTGCGGCTGACCGGCTCGCACCTCGTCAAACCGCAGCCCCGCCGCGCCAAGTGAAGCGCCAACGCGTCACTGCGTGAACGCAAGCGCGTCACTGAGTGAAGAACTCGCCGCACTTCTGGACGTTGGCGTCCGCCGGCCCCCACGGCATGATCGGCACGCTCGAGGTCGAGTTCTTCGGCGAGCCCTCGATAATCCTGTCCGAATAGACCATGTAGACCAGCACGTTGCGCTTGGTGTCGCAGCCGCGCACGATCTGCATCTTCTTGAAGAACAGCGAGCGGCGCCGTCGGAACATGTCGTCGCCCTGCTCCATCTTGTTCTTGAACTTGATCGGACCGATCTGGCGGCAGGCCAGCGAGATGTCCGAAACCTCCTCGGCAAGGCCCAGCCAGCCCTTGAAGCCGCCCTTCTCCGGCACGGTGAAATGACAGGCGACACCCTCGATTTCAGGATCGTCGAGACCATAGGTCGCGAGCTTGTCGTTCGGGCTCATCCATTTGAACACGGTGGAGCGGCGGAAGATCAGATCGGGCTCGTCGGCGGCCGAAGCGGACGCGGCCGGCACGACCAGGGCCAGGAGGAGGAAAGCGAAGCCTTTCAAGCGTATGTTGGAAAGACTGAGGAAACGAGATGACATGAAGTTCTCCGGTAACAAGTCGCCACAATGTAGGTATGAGACGGCCACTCAGGAAGACGACGGACCGACGGGCGCGGCCGCCGTTTACCGCTCCGTGAGGCTTTTTTGCTACGACTTGGACAAAAGTAGCGGACGGCAGAACCGCCATGCTGGTGAACGCGTATCCCCTCTGCGAGACTAACGTCTGATTTGGATTATGGATTCGAGGATGAACAGCGTGAACGGGTCGGGTTTTTCTGCCACACCGGCGCGGCTGTGGCAGGTCGCCATTTTGACGGCGGCGGGTGCGATCGGCGCGACCAGCCAGGCAGACGCAGCATTTTATTATTGGACGGATTATTCCGACGGGTCCTATTACGCCCGGCAGGACCGGCGCCCCGAGATTCCGCGCCAGAAGCCGCAGAAGCGCGGCGCGACCGGCAAGAAAGAAGTCGTCGCCGAGAAGGAAGCCGGCACCAAGCCGCAAGGGCCGCTCGTCATTGTCGTCTCGATCGACCGGCAGAAGGTCACCGTCTACGACACCAACGGCGTGTTCGCGCAATCGCCGGTGTCGACGGGCATGAAGGGCCATTCGACGCCGATGGGTGTGTTCAGCGTCATCCAGAAGCACAAATTCCACCACTCCAACATCTATAGCGGCGCGCCGATGCCGTATATGCAGCGGATCACCTGGTCCGGTGTCGCCATGCATGCCGGGGTGCTGCCGGGCTATCCGGCCTCGCATGGCTGCATCCGCATGCCGATGGCATTCGCGGTGAAGATGTGGAATTGGACCAGGATGGGCGCCCGCGTCATCGTCGCGCCCGGCGAGATGTCACCGCACAGCTTCTCCCATCCCCTGCTCGCCTCCGTGCGGGTGCCGCCGCAGCCTGCGGCCAGTCTCGAGCCGCAGACCAATGTCGGCGACAAGGCCGACAAGGGCGCCGCGCGAACCAAAGCCGCCGACGCCAAACCGGTCGAAACCAAGCCCGTCGAAACCAAGACCGCCAGCGCCGACAGCGTATTGGAGCTGCGCACCTCCGTCGGTCACACCGTAATGTCGGATGTGACCACGGGCAATGCAGGAACTCACGAAGTAGCCACCGCGCCGGCCGACAACGCCAAGACGGCCGAAGCATCGGATTCAGCCAAGCCTCCGGCGGAAGATGTTGCCAAGCCGGTGAACGCGGACAAGCCTGCCGACAAGGTCGAGGCCGGGAAGAGCGAGCCGGTCAAGACGGACGCTGCTTCTGCGAAGACACCCGATGCGCCGGCTCCCGCGATCGCCGCCTCGCCCGACGCGAAGAAGGACGACAGCCGTGTTGCCGAACCGGCGCCGGCTGCAAAACCGGAAGCGCCCAGGCGGGCCGGCCAGATCGCCGTCTTCATCAGCCGCAAGGATTCCAAGCTCTACGTACGGCAGAATTTTGCGCCGCTGTTCGAGGTGCCGGTCACCATCGCCACGAGCGAGCGACCGCTCGGCACGCATATCTTCACCGCCGAACTGGACAAATCCGATTCCAATGCGCTGCGTTGGTCGGTGGTATCGCTGCCCGTCTCCGCCCGCTCCGCGGCGCGCGTTGACGACGCTCGCCTCGCGCACCGCCAGCGTGGCGCGGCTGTGATCCCCGTCGCCGCCAAGCCCGTGGTCACGCCGGACAGCCCGGCCGCGGCCCTCGACCGCATCTCGATCCCGGCCGACACCATGGCGAAGATCAACGAAATGCTGACGTCGGGCGGCTCCATCATCATCTCGGACCAGGGCATCAACCAGGGCGAGACAGGCGAAGGCACCGACTTCATCGTCCGCTTGTACTAAAGCGCTTCGAACGAAGTGGATACCGGTTCGCGTCAAGAAAACGCGTCAACAGCGTACCGTTGCACGGCGCCCGATAACGCGGTGTTGACGAGGCAGGTTGCAGCGGCGGAGTAACATGCGGTCCGGATCATTTCGGGGGACGCCGTCATGATGAATCGCAGAACCATGCTCTTAGCTGCGCTGGCCGGCACGCTGGCGCCTGCAACGCGCGCGCTCGCCGATAGCGGCATGAGCCGGATCCCGGCCTACGCCTTTTCCTTCCCAGCCTTGTCCGGCGACGACATCCGCCTCGCCGCTTTCACCGGCAAGCCGCTGCTGGTGGTCAACACGGCCTCGCTCTGTGGCTACACGCCGCAATATGCCGGCCTGCAGGAGCTCTGGAACGAGTTTCGCGCGCGTGGGCTCACCGTGATCGGCGTGCCTTCCAACGATTTCGGCGGCCAGGAGCCCGGCGGCAGCAGCGAGATTACGGAGACCGCGCACCACCAATATGGTGTTACCTTTCCGATCACGGCCAAGGCCATCGTGGTCGGCGCAAAGGCGCATCCGTTCTACAAATGGGCTGCCGAGGCGCGGCCAAGGGACGTTCCGCGCTGGAACTTCCACAAATATCTGATCGGCCGCGACGGCTATATCGCCGAGGTCTTTCCGTCCTCGGTCGAACCGGCCGACACGCGGATCAAGACGGCCATTGCCAGGACGCTGGCCGACAGTTGATGCGAGGCGCGCTCAATCCGGCTGGGCACAATTGTGACGGGATGCCAAACAGCCGTTGCAATGGCGATGGCCCACCATCTAGGCTAGGATCGTTTGGGGCAGGACGGTTGTGCCGAAGGCGAAAAGCAGCGGCGGAACAACGGGATCAATCTCGAGGACAACACCATGCGTGTGGCGGCAGGACTGATTTTGGCAAGCGCGATGTCGGTCGCGATGACCGGCGCAGGATGGTCGCAGACCCCGGCCGCAAAGCCCGCAGCCGCGACGCAAGCCGCCCCAGCGACGACGACGCCGGCCGCAGCCGCGCCGACGGCGGCTCCGCCAGCAGCTCCCGCGCCGGCCGCAGCACCAGCGGGCTTCGTCAATCCGCCCCCGCCCAAGCAGGCACCGCAGCCGGCCCGCGCGGCCTGCAACACGCCGGGCGCGCTCGGTGTCGCCCGCACCGTCGAGATCGACACCACGGGCGGTCCCGGCTTTGGCTTCGAGCACTTCAAGGAGCTCGACTTCCTGCGCGACAAGGAGGTGGTGCTGACCTTCGACGACGGCCCCTGGCCCAGGAACACGCCCGCTGTGCTGAAGGCGCTCGCCGACGAATGCACCACCGGCATCTTCTTCTCGATCGGCAAGCACGCGACCTACGAGCCGGAGATCCTGAAGCAGGTCTACAACGCCGGCCACACCGTCGGCACTCACACTTGGTCGCACGCCAATCTCAACAACAAGAAGCTCACCGAAGCGCAACGCAAGGAAGAGATCGAGAAAGGCCTTTCCGCTGTGAAATGGGCGCTCGGCGGCATTTCGCCCTCGCCGTTCTTCCGCTTCCCGGCGCTTCAGCATCCGCCGGAGATGGTCACCTATCTCGGCAACCGCAACACCGCGATCTTCTCCTGCGACATCGACTCCTTCGACTTCAAGGCGTCCAAGCCCGAAAAGATCGTCGAAACCGTGATGAAGAAGCTCGACACCAAGGGCAAGGGCATCATCCTGATGCACGATTTCCAGAAGCACACGGCGGAGGCCCTGCCCGAGCTGCTCAAGCGCCTGAAGGCCGGCGGCTACAAGGTGGTGGCGATGCGCGCCAAGTTCCCGGCTTCGTCGCTGCCCGAATACGACCAGGAGCTGCTCAAGGACGCCAAGCTGCCGACGGTGAGCCAGCGCCCGGTCAATTCCGTGGTGACGACCGTTTCCGAATAGACGGCATTGTCTTTCCGTATCGAAGGCTACGTCATCGTCTCCGCCGACGGCATGCTCGCCGACGCCAGCAATGTCATGCCCGACAGCCTGAAGTTCGAGGGCGACAAGCTGTTCTTCGAGCAGGCGCTCGACCGCGCCGCGCTGATCGTGCACGGCCGCAACTCGCATGAACAGCAGCCGAACTCGCCGCAGCGCAAGCGGCTGATCGTCACCCGCAAGATCAAGCCGCTCACCGTCGATCCCGAGATGCCGAACGCGACGCTGTGGAATCCGGAACATGCGAGCTTCGAGGAAGCCTGCGCCTTTGCCGATGTCGCCTCCGGCATGGTCGCCGTGATCGGCGGCCCCGTCGTGTTCGACATGTTCATGGACCGCTATGATACGTTCTGGCTGTCGGAAGCCCCGCATGTGCGCCTGCCCGGCGGCGAAGGCTGTTTCGTCGGGGTGCCGGCGCAGACGCCGCAGCAGGTGCTGACGTCACACGGGCTGCAGCCTGATGCGCCCTATCTACTCGACGCGGCGCACGGCGTGACCGTGACCCCGTGGCGACGAACGTAGGCCCTCAGACGTCCCCGTAGGCCGCCTCGGCCGGACGCGTGGTGCGGCCGTATCCCATGATCATGAACAAGGCGCCCATGATCGACAGGTTTTTCAGCGCGTCGACCACCATCTTGGCGTTGTCGGGCGGCGCCTGGTTCCAGAAATCGTCGAACAGCACGGTCGCAATCGCGACGTAAACGATCATCAGCATTGCGAAGAACCGGGCTCCGAAATTCAGTGCGATCATCAGGCCTGCGATGATCTCGAGACCGCCGACGGCGATCGCCAGCAGCTGCGGCGTGGTCATGGCGGTGGCCGTCTCGATTTGCTTGGCGTAAGGCGCGACGATGTCGGGCACCACCACCTTGGTGGCAATGAAGTCGGCGGTCGCCTGGATGGCAAAGAGCTTGGTCGCGCCCGTGTAGATGAACAGCACGGCGAACAGGATCCGCCCGAAAGTCACGAACGCTGGCATGATCGGCCTCTTGGCAAAGCGCTAAGCACGGAACGCGCGAGGATTATGAAGAGTCGCGCGCCGCTTTACAAACGGGGAAATGGAGAACTGAAAGTATTACAAGGTGGCGACGCGGGCGGCGTAGTGGCGCTCCCCAGCGGAATCGAACCCTTGGACGAATTCGATCACCATTCTCTCGACGTCATGGGCGGGCTTGACCCGGCCATCCACGGCTTGTCCCGCGGCACGACGATCGTGGTTGCCCTGGACAAGCCCGGGCAGGACGAGTTCGGGGAATGCTGATCCCTTACGTGAACGAGCCGTTACGTGAACAACGTCGGCTGCCGGGCGGCGCGCTCCTGCGCTTCGACGACCGCCACTGCCGTCATGTTGAGGATGCCGCGTGCCGTCACCGAGGGGGTGAGGATATGTGCAGGGCGCGCGGGGCCGATCAGGATCGGGCCGACGGGAAGCGCGTCCGCCAGCGACTTGATCATCTGGTAGGCGACGTTGGCGGTGTCCAGCGTCGGCATGATCAGGATGTTGGCTTCGCCCTCGAGATTGGAGTGCGGCAGCACCATTTTTCGCGCCGCCGCCGACAGTGCCGTGTCGCCCTGCATCTCGCCGTCCGCCTCGAGCTCTGGATGCTTTTCCTTGAGCAGCTGGGTCGCGCGGCGCATCTTGCGCGAGGAATCGGTGTCGTAGCTGCCGAAATCCGAGTGCGAGACGAAGGCGATCTTCGGCTTGATGTTGAAGCGCTGGACGTGGACCGCGGCGAGCGATGCGATCTCGGCAAGCTCTTCCGCGCTGGGATTGGGTCGCACTTGCGTGTCGGCGATGAAGAAGGCGCCCTTGCTGGTGATCAGCAGCGCCAGCGCCGCGTAGTCACTGATGCCAGGGCAAAAACCGATGATCTCTCTGACATGGCGCAGATGGCTCATGTAGCGGCCTTCGACGCCGCAGAGCATCGCATCCGCCTCCCCACGCGTCACCGCGAGTGCTGCGATCACCGTGTTGTTAGTGCGCACCACGGTGCGAGCCGCATCCGGCGTCACGCCGCGGCGGCCGGCGACCTCGACATAGGATTGCACATAGGAGCGGTAGCGCGGATCGTCCTCGGGATTGACGAGGTCGAAATCCTTGCCGGCGCGGATCGACAGGCCGAAGCGCTTGATGCGGGCGTCCACGACGGATGGACGGCCGACCAGGATCGGCCGGGCCAGGTTTTCCTCCAGCACCACCTGCGTGGCGCGCAGCACGCGCTCGTCCTCGCCTTCGGCGTAGATCACGCGCACCGGCTGGGTCTTGGCCTTGGCGAACACCGGCTTCATGACGAGGCCGGAGCGGAAGGCGAAGCGCTCCAGCAGCGCGGTGTATTCGTCGAAATTGGTGATCGGCCGCGTCGCGACGCCGGATTCCATTGCCGCCTTCGCCACCGCCGGCGAGATGCGCAGAATCAACCTGGGATCGAACGGGCTCGGGATCAGCGAGCCCGGGCCGAAGCCTTGCGTCTCGCCGGTGTCGAAACCCTGCGCGACGGCATCCGACGGCGCCTCGCGCGCAAGCTGCGCGATGGCCTCGACGGCCGCGAGCTTCATCTCCTCGTTGATGGCGCTGGCGCCGACATCGAGCGCGCCGCGGAAGATGAAGGGGAAGCAGAGGACGTTGTTGACCTGGTTCGGATAGTCGGAGCGACCGGTACAGATCATCGCGTCAGGGCGCACCTTGCGCGCCTCCTCCGGCATGATCTCAGGGGTCGGGTTGGCAAGCGCCATGATCAGCGGCTTGTCGCCCATCGCCTTGGCCATGTCAGGCTTGAGCACGCCGGGCGCGGAGAGCCCGATGAAGATGTCGGCGCCGCCGATGACGTCACCGAGCGTGCGCTTGTCGGTTTTCTGCGCGTAGACCGCCTTCCAACGGTCCATCGTGGTGTTGCGGCCTTCGTGAACAAGGCCATCGATGTCGCACACCCAGATGTTCTTGCGCTGCGCACCCATCGACACGAGCAGATTGAGTGTCGCGATCGCCGCAGCCCCTGCTCCTGATGCCACGATCTTGACGTCGGACAGCTTCTTTCCGTTGAGTCGCAGGGCATTGGTGACGGCGGCGGCGACGATGATGGCGGTGCCGTGCTGGTCGTCGTGGAAGACCGGGATCTTCATACGCTCTTTCAACTGCGCCTCGATCTCGAAGCACTCCGGTCCGCGGATGTCTTCCAGATTGATGCCGCCGAAGGTCGGCTCGAGCGCCGCCACGGTTTCGACCACGCGCTCGATGGTGTCGGCGGCGATCTCGATGTCGAACACGTCGATGCCGGCGAACTTCTTGAACAGGACCGCCTTGCCTTCCATCACCGGCTTGGAGGCCAGCGGGCCGATATTGCCGAGGCCGAGCACGGCGGTACCGTTGGAGACCACCGCGACCAGATTGGCGCGCGTGGTGAGCGTGGCGGCTTCCGCCGGATTCTTCGCGATCTCGGTGCAGGCCGCGGCGACGCCCGGAGAATAGGCAAGCGCGAGGTCGCGCTGGTTGGCGAGCGGCTTGCTCGCCTGGATCTCGAGCTTTCCGGGGCGCGGCAGTCGGTGATAGGCCAGCGCCGCCTGGTGGAGATCATCGGAATAGGACGACATGCGGTCTCTTGCCTCGCGTTACCGGCCTCAAACTACGGTGTCCTGACCGGTCTGTCGCGGGTCGCGGTATTCCGGGTCATGGAAACGGGATGAAGCACGCCGGGCGCCCCGGTGGCAACATCCGATTGCGCCCCCATCAACAGGGCGCGCGGTCAAATATCTGATTGCGCTAGCTTTCCATGGACCGCGCGGCGTTTTGCGAATATGGCAGGTTGCGCGGTGGAAAATGAGCAACTGGAGCTGAGAATGAAGCGGATCGTGGTCGGCCTGGTCGCACTCCTCGTGCTCGGCGCGGGCGGATGGTTCGGCTTCAATCTCTATGTCCAGCACCGGGCCACCAGCGAGGTCGAGGCGGCGTTCGAACAGATGCGCTCCGGCGGCGGCAAGGCGAGCCACGGCAAGATCACGTTCGAACTGGCGAGCCGGACGCTGACGATCGAGGACATCAATGTCGAGCCCGACCAGCCGCGGCTCGCCAACGTCAAGATCGCAAAGGTCACGGCCGTCGGCCTGCGCCAGCCGGATGACGCCCGTTTCTCGGCCGACAGCATTGAAGTGTCCGGGGTCGAGGTCGCCTTCACGTATACCGAGCCGGCCAAGCTGAAGGCGAACTACAAGATCCCGCAAGTCAGCGCCCGCGATTTTTCGGGCCCGACCCGCGCGGACGGCACGTCGCTATCCGGTTCGATCATCGACATGTACCGCTTCATGCTCGCGCAATACGCCACCGTCTCGGCGTCCTCGATCGTGGTGCCGACCGTCACGGTCAATGTCGATGCAGGCCCCGGCACCCCCGGCGGCGGCGACTACGTCTATTCGGGCCTGTCGGTGCAGAACGTCGACCGCGGCAAGATCGAAACGGCGAAGACGGACCGCATCACCTTTACAATCGACCTCGCCCAGCCGGGCAAGCCCGCGAAAATGACCGGCGAAATGTCGGGTCTTGCCGCCCACGATTTCGACGCGACCGCCGTGCGGGCCGCTCTCGATGAGCACGGGTCGAGCGACGACAGCTTTCACAGGATCTATCGGCGCATCTCGGTCAACTCCTATGTGGTGACGACGGCACCGGGCGTGCGCGTGCAGGTCGACGGCTTCGCCTTCGACGACATTTCTATCCGGCCCTCGAAATTCCGCCCGGCCGAGATCATCGCGCTGGTGCCGGCTGATGGCTCGACCCCCACGCCGGCGCAGTCGCGCGACATCATGGCAAAGGTGGCCGACTTCTTCGAGGGCTTTCGGATCGGCAAGGTCGAAATCGGCAAGCAGACGGTCGAGACGTCGCAAGGAACTGGGCGGCTCAACGCCGTCAAATACGACCAGGACAGGATCGCGCTGGAAGGCCTCGTCATGCCGCTGCCGCAGGGGCAGCTCAAGATGGAGAGCTTCGCTCTGAAGTCCTTCAGCGCGGCGAAACTGATGCGCTGGGCGGCGAGTCTTCGATCACCCGGACAACCGCCCTCACCCGATCAGATGCTCGGCCTGTTCGGGGTGCTCGAAGGCGCCGAAATCAAGGGCGTGGTCTCGCCCTACAAGACCACGCGGCAGCTCTTCACCGTCGATACGATCAGCCTGAACTGGAGCCAACTGGTCGGATCGATTCCGAGCAGGGCCAATCTGGTCGTGAAGATGGTCACGCCGACCGATCCTGCCAATCCGGCGCTGCAGCCGCTGATCATGGCAGGCGTGGACAAGCTCGCGATCGACGTCGATCTCGGTGCGGCCTGGACGGAATCGTCGGGGGCCTTCGCGCTCGCGCCGGCCACGATCGATCTGGGCAATCTCGCCAGGGCTCAGGCCCGCCTCGCGCTCGCCAACGTGCCGCGCGGCCTGTTCACGACAGATCCGGTGCAGGCGATGGGCCAGGCGACGCAGGTCGAGACTGGCGCGATAGAGCTCTCGCTACGCGACAGCGGCGTGGTCGATCTCGTCGTGGCGCAGTTCGCGCGCATACAGAATGTCAGCCGCGACGCCGCACGCAACGCCATCGTCGAGATGATCAGGGCGCAAGGTGAGAGGATCGCCGCCTCCAATCTCGATGCCAGGACTGCGGTCGATGCGCTTGCGGGATTCGTCGCAACGTCAGGCCAAACGCTCACGATCAAGCTGACCCCGCTCGGCAAGCTGCCGGTGCTTCAGCTCATGGATGTCCTCAACAACGAGCCGATCATCGCGCTGGCGCAGTTCAGGATCGAGGCCTCGACGGGGTTGTAGGCAAGAGAGGCGATCTCGTGTCCCGGACGCGCTGCAACGCGCGAGCGTTGCTGCGCAGAGCCGGGACCCAGAACGCTTGATGCTCGCTGAGACATGGGCCCTGGCTCTGCAGCGCACCGCTAAGAAGCGCTGCGCAGCGTCCGGGGCACAAGTTCCTCACTTCTGCGGCAGGTTCACCCGCACATGCAGCTCACGGAGCTGCTTTGTGGTGGCTTCCGACGGGGCGCCCATCAGCAGGTCCATGGCCTGCTGGTTCATCGGGAACAGCGAGATCTCGCGCAGATTGTTGGTGCCGCACAGAAGCATCACGATGCGGTCCACACCGGCGGCCATGCCGCCATGCGGCGGGGCGCCGTACTGGAAGGCGCGGTACATGCCGCCGAAGCGGTCGACCACTTCCTGCTCGCCATAGCCCGCGATCTCGAACGCCTTCACCATGGCTTCCGGAACGTGGTTGCGGATGCCGCCCGAGGCGATCTCGTAGCCGTTGCAGGTGATGTCGTACTGGTACGCCTTGATGGTCAGCGGGTCCTGGCCCTTCAGCGCGTCGAGGCCGCCCTGCGGCATCGAGAACGGGTTGTGCGAGAAGTCGACCTTCTTGTCCTCCTCGTTGTACTCGTACATCGGGAAGTCGACGATCCAGGCGAGCTCGAACCGCTCCTTGTCGGTGAGATTCAATTCCTCGCCGACCTTGTTGCGGGCCAGACCCGAAAACTTCCAGAACTTGTCGGGATCGCCGGCGACGAAGAAGGCGGCATCGCCCTCCTTGGTGCCGATCTGTGCGCGGATCGCGGCGGTGCGCTCCGGCCCGATGTTGTTCGCCAAGGGACCTGCGCCCCCGCCGCCCTCGCGCCACATGATGTAGCCGAGCCCGGGCTGGCCCTCACCTTGCGCCCACGAGTTCATGCGGTCGCAGAAGGCGCGGCTGCCGCCGCCCGGTGCCGGAATGGCCCAGACCTGGTTCTTGGGGTCCTCTAACATTCGCGCGAACACCTTGAAGCCGGAACCGCGGAAATGCTCGGAGACGTCCTGCATCTCGATGGGGTTGCGCAAATCCGGCTTGTCGCTGCCGTATTTGCGCAGCGCTTCGGCGAACGGGATGCGGCGCCAGTTCTTCGACACCGGCTTGCCCTTGGCGAACTCTTCGAACACGCCCGTGATCACAGGCTCCATGGCCGCGAAAACGTCTTCCTGAGTCACAAAGCTCATCTCGACGTCGAGCTGATAGAACTCGCCGGGCAGACGGTCGGCGCGCGGGTCCTCGTCGCGGAAGCACGGCGCGATCTGGAAGTAGCGGTCGAAGCCCGACATCATCAGCAGCTGCTTGTACTGCTGCGGGGCCTGCGGCAGCGCGTAGAACTTGCCGGGATGGATGCGCGACGGGACGAGGAAGTCGCGCGCGCCTTCCGGCGAGGACGCGGTCAGGATCGGCGTGTTGAACTCGAAGAAGCCCTGCCCCTCCATGCGCCGGCGCATCGACTTGATGATGTCGACGCGCGTCATGATGTTCTGGTGCAGCTTCTCGCGCCGCAGGTCGAGGAAGCGATATTTGAGCCTGATGTCTTCGGGATATTCCTGGTCGCCGAACACCGGCAGCGGCAGGTCGCCGGCCGGGCCCAGCACCTCGATCTCGGTGACATAGATCTCGATCTTGCCGGTCGGCAGATCGTCATTGTCGGTGCCCTCGGGCCGGCGGCGGGCCTTGCCGTCCATCCGCACCGTGAATTCCGAGCGCAGCTTCTCGGCCTGCGCGAAGGCCGGCGAGTCCGGATCGACCACGCACTGGGTCAGGCCGTAATGGTCGCGCAGGTCGATGAACAGTACGCCGCCATGGTCGCGAACGCGATGGACCCAGCCCGACAGGCGGACCGTCTCGCCGATGTTGCTCTCGCGGAGCGCGCCGCATGTATGTGACCGGTAGCGATGCATGGTCGTCCCAAAAATGATGTCGGAGGAAACGAATCGGACGACCTGTCACGGCCGGTCCGAGATTGCGGCAGGGTTTACCCGACGAGGCCGGAGGCGGCAACCAAGGGAACGCCCTGTTTTGGGCCGGAGGCGTCCAATTTTGCCCAATCTGGGCCCATCCCTTTGCCATTAGCCGTTCCAGCCCTATCTTGAAGCCATGACAGTGCATTTCCCCTTCCAGAACTCCTATTCGACGCTGCCGGACAGCTTCTTTGCCCGCGTCGCGCCGACCCCGGTCGCGGCCCCCCGGCTGATCAAGTTGAACCGGCCGCTGGCGCTCCAGCTCGGGCTTGATCCTGACTTGCTGGAGACCCCCGAAGGCGCGGCGATCCTGGCCGGCAAAACGGTTCCGGAAGGCGCCGATCCCATCGCCATGGCCTATGCCGGCCACCAGTTCGGGCATTTCGTGCCCCAGCTCGGCGACGGCCGCGCCGTCCTGCTCGGCGAGGTCATCGACAAAGACGGCGTCCGCCGCGACATCCAGCTCAAGGGATCCGGTCCCACCCCATTCTCCCGCCGCGGCGACGGCCGCGCCGCGCTCGGACCCGTGTTGCGCGAATACATGGTCAGCGAAGCCATGTTCGCGCTCGGCATTCCGACCACCCGCTCGCTCGCGGCCGTGATCACTGGCGAGCACGTCATGCGCGAGACCGCGCTGCCCGGCGCGGTGCTGACGCGTGTCGCCTCGAGCCACATCCGGGTCGGCACCTTCCAGTTCTTCGCCGCCCGCCGCGATACCGAGGCGGTCCGGCGGCTCGCCGACCACGTGATCGTCAGGCACTATCCGGAGCTGCGCGACGCGGAGCGGCCCTATCACGCGCTGCTCGCCGGCGTGGTTGCGCGCCAAGCCCAGCTCGTCGCACGCTGGCTGCTGGTTGGCTTCATCCACGGCGTGATGAACACCGACAACAGCTCCATTTCCGGCGAGACCATCGATTACGGCCCTTGCGCCTTCATGGACACCTACAATCCTTCGCAGGTGTTTTCCTCGATCGACGAGATGGGCCGCTATGCCTATGCCAACCAGCCGCGTATCGCGCTGTGGAATCTGACGCGCCTCGCCGAATGCCTGCTGCCGCTGTTTTCCGACGAGCAGGAGAAGGCGGTCGCCGAAGCCCAGGATATTCTCGGCGCCTTCTCCGACCAATTTAGCGCCGCCTATCAGGCCGGGCTGCGCAGGAAGGTCGGCTTGTTCACCGAGCGCGACGGCGACGAGGCGCTGATCCAGGACCTGCTGGATGCCATGGCCAAGAACCAGGCCGACTTCACCCTCACCTTCCGCAAGCTCGGCGATGCCGCCGTTGATGACAGCGCGGATGCGCGTGCGCAGTTCATGGAGCCCGCAGCCTTCGACGAGTGGGCCGGCCGCTGGCGCGCGCGCATCGCACTGGAGCAGGAAGGCGCGACCGAGCGGCAGGCCGCGATGCACTCGGTCAACCCGCTCTTCATCCCGCGCAACCACCGCGTCGAAGCCGTGATCCAGGCCGCCGTGAATGACGACGACTACGCACCATTCGAGGAATTGGTGAAGGTACTGGCCAAGCCGTTCGACGATCAGCCCGAGTACGCCGCCTACGCCGATCCGCCGCTGCCGGACCAGCGTGTGCTGCAGACGTTCTGCGGGACGTGAGGCGGGTTCGAGCGCTCACGACCATCCCCAAATTATGCACTGCGTGGATCGCGCCTTGCGCGGTCCGTTGCGGTTCCGCGGGCCCTGTGGACACCTCTGCCCGCGGGAACCGCTGTCATCAAACTGAAACACACACACTCTAACCGCCTGTCAGGGTCGTCTTGCTGGAGACGTCCGTTCTCCAACACACTCTGACAAGCGCCATGCCCTTCAAATTCATCCACCTCACCGACACGCATCTGGCGAATCCCGGCTCGACCCTCTATGGCCTCGATCCGCGCGCCCGGCTGGACGCGGCGATCGCCGACATCAACAAGCACCAGGCGGATGCTGCCTTTGCGGTCGTGACCGGCGACCTCACCCATTGGGGCGAGGCTGAATCCTACGCCAATTTCGCCGACGCGATGGCCGCGCTGACGATCCCTTACATCGCCATGGTCGGCAATCACGACCGCCGCGTCACCTGCCTCGACGCGCTCAAGGCCGCGCCGCGCGATTCCAACGGCTTCGTGCAGGGCACGCGCACCACCGAGCACGGCCTGTTCGTCTTCCTCGACACGCTGGACGAGACAAGCCACGCCGGCGAGATGTGCGCCAAGCGCTTCGACTGGCTCGCGAAGACGCTCGCGGCTGCGCCGGCCGACATGCCGTTCGTCGCGTTCATGCATCACCCGCCCTTCCCGATCGGCGTCCATGCGATGGACGAGATCGGGCTGAAACAGAGCGCGGAGTTCGCCGAGGTGATCGCGCCCTATCGCTCCCGCATCCGCCACCTCTTCTTCGGTCATGTGCACCGTCCGATTTTCGGCAGCTACGGCAAGATTCCGTTCTCCACCCTGCGCGGTACCAACCATCAGGTCTGGTTCGAGCTCGACGCCGGCGCGCCGCATCTGGCGAGCCACGAGCCGCCCGCCTATGGCGTGGTGCTGATCGACGACGAAAACCTGGTCGTACACAGCCACGACTTTCTCGACACCAGTCTGCGCTTCCCCTTCGAGCCACCGGCGGGGGTGGACGGCCGCGACTATGCACTCAACTTTCCGGCGCGGTGAGATGAGCCTCGCCGAACCCGCGACTCTTCCGGTCGCGACCTCGGCGGCGCCGCGCCTGCACGTGCCGAAGCGCCTCGTCGGGCGCATCAAAGCTTCGCTGCCCGCCTATCTCCTGTTGCTGCCCTCGCTGGTCTTCCTCGTGCTGTTCACCTATGGCGCGATGGGCCGCGTGCTGATCGATGCGCTCTACCAGCGCGCCACACCGAAGGCCCCGGTCCGCTTCGTCGGTCTCGACAACATCGCGGCGGTGCTGGCCGACCCCGCCTTCTCCAGCGCGGTCGTCAACAATCTCGTCTATGCGGTCGGCACGGCGATCCCGAGCATCGGCCTCGCGCTGCTGTTCGCGCTGACGCTGTCGCGCACCCATGCCGTGAGCAGCGCGCTGCGCGCCGCGCTGTTCCTGCCGGTGCTGATCCCGATGGTCGCAGCCTCCGCACTGTTCATGTTCATCTTCCTGCCCAATGTCGGCCTGCTCGATTACTATATCGGCCGCCTGCTTCCGGTGCTGCCGAACTGGCTCGGCGACCCCGACATCGCGCTTTATGCGATCATGATCATCACGATCTGGAAGAACGCCGGCTATTACATGCTGTTCTTCCTCGCCGGCCTGCAGGCCGTGCCCGAAGACGTGATGGAAGCTGCGCATCTGGACGGCGCCGGGCCTTACCAGCGCCTGCGCCATATCATCCTGCCGGAGCTCAAGCCCACCTTCCTGTTCGTCATCGTCATCGCGATCCTCAACGCGGTGACGCAGGTCGACCACGTCTTCGTCATGACTCAGGGTGGGCCGTCGAATTCGACCAACCTCGTGCTGTTTTACATCTACCAGCAGGCGGTCGAGCATTACGACGTGGGCAAGGCCTCGGCCGCGACGCTGCTGACGCTCGCCGCGCTGATGGGCCTCACCGCGCTCTCCTTCCGCACCATGGCCAACCGCGAGGGCGGGCCATGAAGCTGATCGACCGGCTCTACAAGGACGCGCCGTTGGCCACACGGGGCGAGATCACGCCCAAGCTCGGCTTCCTGCTGACCGTGCTGCTCGCGATCGTCTGGCTCATCCCCTTCCTGTGGATGGTCGTCGCGACGCTGCGCCCGGCCTCCGACGGCATCAACGCCATGGCCGAGCTGATGCCGAGCCTGAAGCCGACGCTCGACAATGTCAGGGACGCCTGGGAGATCGGCGACTTCCCGCGCTACACGCTCAACACCACGATCATCTGCGCTGGCATTCTGCTGGTGCAGTTCGTCACGATCACGCTGGCGGGCTTTGCCTTTGCGCGCCTCGACTTCGCCGGCAAGTCGCTGATCTTCTATCTGTTCCTCATGCAGCTGATGCTCGTGCCGGTGCTGCTGATCGTGCCGAATCTCAGCCTCGTGGCGCGGCTCGGCCTCTACGACACGCTCGCCGGCGTGATGATGCCGTTCTTCGCCTCGGCCTTCGGCACCTTCCTGATGCGCCAGGCGTTCGAGGCGATCCCGACCGAGCTCGAAGATGCCGCCCTTATCGACGGCGCGACCCTGCTCCAGCGCATCCGCCACATCTACGTGCCGCTGTCGATGCCGAGCTTCTCGGCCTTCGCCATCATCTCGGTGACCAGCCACTGGAACGACTTCCTTTGGCCGCTGATGGTGATCAATTCGCCGGACAAGCGGCCGCTCACGGTCGGGCTCTCGGTCTTCACCAAGACCGCCGAAGGCACGCAGGCCTGGGGCACCATCGCCGCTGGCACGCTGATGGTTATCGCACCGCTGCTCATCACGTTCCTGATTTTCCAGAAGCGCTTCATCAGCTCTTTCGTCACCTCAGGCATCAAATAGGAGATTCTTCGATGCTGTTTTCCCGCAGGCTCGTGTTCGGCCTCGCCATGGCAAGTAGTTTGGCAGCCACTTTGGCCGGCGCCCTCGCCGTCCCGGCGATGGCCGAAGGTCCGACCGAGATCGATCTGTTCTTCCCCGTCCCCGTCGACGGCAAGCTCGCCCGCGACATGGGCACCCTGATCAAGGAGTTCAACGACGGTCATCCCGACATCAAGGCGACCGCCGTCTACACCGGCTCCTATGACGACACGCTGATCAAGACGCGCGCCGCGATCAAGGCCGGCAAGCCGCCGTCCGCCGTGATCATGTCGGCGAACTTCCTGCTCGACATGCAGATCGAGAACGAGCTGACCAACCTCGATGCCCTGATCAAGGCCGACGGCACCACCAAGGAGCAGTTCCTCGGCCAGTTCTTCCCCGCGCTGCAGGGCAACGCGGTGATCAACCGCTCCGTCTACGGCGTGCCGTTCCACAATTCGACGCCGCTGCTCTACATCAACGCCGACAAGGCCAAGGAAGCCGGCCTCGATCCGGCCAAGCCGCCGCAGACCTGGGCCGAACTCACCGACTGGGCCAAGAAGCTCACCAAGCGCGAGGGCGACAAGGTGACGCAATGGGGCATCGCGATCCCCTGCGCCTACGACTATTGCGGCTGGATGATGGAAACGCTCACCATGAGCAATGGCGGGCGCTACTACAACGAGGAGTTTGGCGGCGAGGTGTATTACGACACGCCCTCGATGCTCGGCGCACTCTCCTGGTGGAACGACCTCGTCTACAAGCACAAGGTCCATGCCCCCGGCGCGACGCCGGGACCAGCCGTCAGCACCTCCTTCATCTCGGGCAATGCCGCGATGATGATGCTGTCGACGGGCTCGCTTACTTACGTGCGCGACAACGCCAAGTTCAACTACAAGGTCGCGTTCATTCCGCGCAACGTCCGCAACGCCGTGCCGATCGGCGGCGCCTCGCTGATCGTGCCGGCCGGTCTCGAAGCCGACAAGCAGAAGGCCGCCTGGACTCTGATCAAGTGGATGACCTCGCCGGAGAAGAGCGCCTGGTGGAGCCGCGCCACCGGCTATTTCGCGCCCAACATGGCGGCGTACAAGACGCCCGAGATGGTCGACTTCCTCAACAAGAACCCGGACGCCAAGACCGCCGTCGAGCAGCTCGACGTCGCAAAGCCGTGGTTCGCAACCTACAAGACCGTGCCGGTGCGCAAGACGCTGGAGGACGAGGTGATGCTGGTCCTCAACGGCAAGAAGCAGCCGAAGGAAGCCCTCGCCGCCGCGCAGAAGGCTGCCGACGAGACGCTCAAGCCGTACAATGCGGAGACGTCGCTGAAGTTGCCGTAGGGGCTGCTGCAACGGCAAACGAGCATCGGCGCTCCGCCCGGGCGGGGCGCCGAATTCGTTTCGGCCTCCCATTAACCCCTTGTCCACCATCCCGCCGGCCCGGCCGCCGGTAACCATTGCAATTAACAGACCCTCAACGCACCCCCGACAAATCTAGCTATGTTTCTGGAGGTTTCGCCGTGGATCTGTTGGTTATCGAGTTCCTGGGACTGGCGCTGGTCGCCATGTGCGTCGTCGTGGTGGCGCTGCCCTGCGCCCGCAAATCCTCGCACCGGATCCGCTACGAATAGGAATTTCGTCGGAAAAAGCGATTCCGGCCCGAATTCAAGGCTCGAATTCGCACTGAGCCCCTTGACATCACAGCACTTTCGGCAGATCGGCTGATATCAAGTGTCATGGGCCGTTCATGGATTTGATTACCACCACCGCTGACCTCGCGGCTGCCTGCAGCCGGCTTGCCAAGCACCCCGTCATTACCGTCGATACCGAGTTCCTGCGCGAGACCACCTATTACCCGCTGCTATGCGTGGTGCAGATGGCCAGCGCCGAGGAAGCCATTGTCGTCGATACCCTGGCCGCGGGCATCGACCTCAAGCCGTTCTTCGAGCTGATGGCCAACGAAGCCGTGCTGAAGGTCTTCCACGCCGCCCGCCAGGACATCGAAATCATCTGGCACCAGGCCAACATCATCCCGCACCCGGTATTCGACACCCAGGTTGCCGCGATGGTGCTGGGTTACGGCGACAGCATCGCCTACGACGCCCTGGTCGAGAAAGTCACCGGCCACCGCCCCGACAAGACCCACCGCTTCACCGACTGGTCGCGCCGCCCGCTGACCAAGGAACAGATGCATTACGCGGTGTCCGACGTCACGCATCTGCGCGACGTGTTCGCAGCGCTCGACGCCGATTTGAAGAAGCGCCGCCGCAGCGAATGGGTCTCCATCGAGATGGAGGTCCTGACCTCGCCCAAGACCTACGACTTCCACCCCGAGCGCGCCTGGGAGCGGCTGAAGACGCGGGTGCGCAAGCCGAAGGATCTCGCGGTGCTGATGGAGGTCGCGGCCTGGCGCGAACAGGAAGCGCAGAGCCGCGACGTGCCGCGCGGGCGCGTGCTGCGCGATGAAGCTGTCAGCGACATCGCAACCCACGCACCCAATACCATCGAGAAGCTAGCCAATCTGCGCTCGGTGCCGAAGGGTTTTGAGAAATCCAAATGGGGCGCGGACATCGTCGCCGCGGTCACGCGCGGACTGGCGCGCGATCCTGCCACGCTGCCGAAGCTGGAGAAGCCGCGCAACAACAACAATGGCGCCGCCATCGTCGAGTTGTTGAAGGTGTTGCTGCGCATGACCGCTGAAAAACACGCGGTCGCCAGCAAGGTGATCGCGACGGTCGACGATCTCGAAGAGATCGCAGTCGACGACGAGGCCGACGTGCCCGCCTTGCGCGGCTGGCGCCGCGAGCTGTTCGGCGATGCCGCCTTGAAGCTCAAGCGCGGTGAACTTGCGCTGGCGGTCGAGAAGGGCCGCGTGATCGGCGTTCAGCGGGCAGAATAGGTCGCAACCTTCTCGTACCGTCATTGCGAGCGTAGCGAAGCAATCCAGACTGCCTCCGCGGAGACTCTGGATTGCTTCGCTTCGCTCGCAATGACGGGGTATGACGCCCCGGCTTCCCTACGCTGGCGTCAGCTTCGCGACTTCCGGCTTCATGTCATTCAGCACGCCTGAGATCGCGGCGACGAGGTCGTCGATCTGGGCCTTGGTGACGATCAGCGGCGGACAGATGGCGATGGCGTCCAGCATGTTGCGCGAGATCACGCCGCGTTCCTGGAGCATGCGGCTGGCCATGCCGCCGACCGCACCGGGCGTCGCCGCTGCCGTCTTGCGCCCCTTGTCGAGCACGAGTTCGATCGCCGCGATCATGCCGACGCCGCGGACCTCGCCGACCAGCGGATGGCTGGTGAGCTCGCGCAGCTTGCCCTGCATGTAGGCACCGAGCTCGGCCGCATGCGCGACCAGGCCGCGCTCCTCGATGATCTTGAGGTTTTCCAGCGCAATCGCCGAGCCGACCGGATGGCCGCCCGCGGTGAAACCGTGGCCTAGCACGCCGATCCTGTTGCTCTCGTCCGCGATCGGCTCGAACATGCGGTCGTTCATGATGATGGCCGAGAGCGGGAAATAGCTCGACGTGATCTGCTTGGAGACGACCATCACGTCCGGCTTGATGCCGTAGGTCTCGCAGCCGAACATCTTGCCGGTGCGGCCGAAGCCGCAGATCACCTCGTCGGCGACCAGCAGGATGTCGTACTTCTTCAGGACCGCCTGGATCTTGTCCCAATAGGTCGCCGGCGGCACGACGACGCCGCCCGCGCCCATCACCGGTTCGCCGAAGAAGGCCGCGATCGTCTCGGGCCCCTCCTTCTGGATCAGCGCGTCGAGCTCCTCGGCCCGCCGCGTCGCGAAGGCCTCCTCGCTCTCGCCGGGCGCACCGTCCTTGTAGAAATGCGGCGAGCCCGTATGCAGGATGTTCGGCAGCGGCAGGTCGAACGAGCGGTGGTTGTTCGGCAGGCCGGTAAGGCTGGCCGACGCAATGGTGACGCCGTGATAGCCGCGCATCCGGCTGATGATCTTCTTGCGCTGCGGCTGGCCGAGCGAGTTGGAACGATAGGCGATCAGCTTGAGGACCGTGTCGTTGGCCTCCGAGCCGGAATTGGTGAAGAACACCTTGCTCATCGGGACAGGCGCGAGCGCAACCAGCTTCTCGGCGAGGTCGATCGAGGGTCCGTGCGATTTGGCGGAGAAGGTATGGTAGAACGGCAGCGCCAGCATCTGCTTGTGCGCGGCCTCGACCAGCCGCTTCTCGTTGAAGCCGAGCCCGACGCTCCACAGGCCCGCCATCGCCTCGAAATAGCGTTTGCCCGATGCGTCGAACACGTGAGGCCCCTCGCCGCGCTCGATCACCAGCGGACCGGCCTGCTGATGCGCGCGCGCATTGGTGTACGAATGCAGCTGGTAGGCCACATCACGAGCTTCTTGCGAATTGGGCAGCATGGACATTTGCGCAGATCCTTGAAAGCGTCACGTCGCAGGCAGAGCCGGCGTCATCACTCGATGATCAATACCTTGGCTATTGCGACAGCACCGAACTTGCAACGCCAATTCGTCGGCAACAAGCGCTCAGCAGCGATGCACAAAGATGCACGCGGCGACGCTGCACGTGACAAATCCGCCCATGACGAAGCGGCACCTGACGAAGCAGCACCGGACGAAGCAGCAGCTGGAGCAGCTCACGCCGCGTCGTCGTCATGTCCGTCGTGATCACCGGCAGCGGCTTCCCGCACCTCCACCAGCGCCATCGAGAGCAGATAGACCGTGGTCGGCAAACCAAGCCCGCGCGCCCTCTCGGCCGCACGCGACAGATCGCTCGCCAGCTCCTCGAGCTCGTCTCCCCGCGACAATCTCCACCCCATCCACCGGTCGCGGCCGCCTACACCGCAACGGCGCCGCTGGTTCTGAGCAGTTCGGCGCTGGCCTGGATTGTAGCAAAATTCCCGATGACATCCACTACCGCATGTTTATAGGCGGCAGCATCGCCCGTCCCAGGCTGCCGGCAAGCCACGGCGTCGGCCACCACCTGGTAGCGATGACTGCGGTGAAACCCATCGGCGGCGGTGGCCAAAATGGTCTCGTCCAGGGAAAAACCGACAAGAATGCAGCGCACACTGCGGATATTGGACATGTAATCCACGAACCGCGGCGAGCTATAAGCGGATGGCAGCGGGTGCTCGAACGTCAACTCTCCCGGCCGCGGCTTGGTCGCCGCGATCCAATCGGTCAGCCTCGATGCCGGATTGAACCAAGCCGCCTGCGCGATGCGCTTCAGATGCATCACCGGCCAGAGATTGCCGCGCCACAAGGTCAGGAGTTCCAGGCAGCGCGACGTGACGGCGTCGCCGTCGAGGATGACGTGGCGACGCCCGGGGGTCAGATATTCGACCTGGAGATCCGCGCAGACCAGGATCGGCGGATCATCATGGATGGAATCCAGCATTGTCTTGCGCAGAGCTGCACCAGTTTCAACGGTCGGCGAGTGCGAGGTCCCGCAGCGGTGACGTCACGGCCCGCCCTGCCGAGGCGTCGAGCACGCCCGGCCGGTCCCAATCGCCCTCGGGACGGATGATCACGTAGGGATCGCTGTCCAGCGTGATCGCGTCCGGGCCCGGCTCGATTTCCAGCAGCATTTCCGTGTAGGAAAAATCCGAGAAGGTGACCTTGCGATTGTGGCCGAGCGGCTTGGCGCCGAAATGGGCCCAGAAATCGACCAGCCTGTCCTGCGCCTGGCCGTAGATCTTGCGAAAGCCCTTGCGCTTCACATAGTCGACGCTGGCCTGCACCAGCTTGAACGAGACGCGCGAGCGCCGGTATTGGTGACGCACCGCGAGCCGCTCCACCTTGGCGAAATCGCCGAAGAAGCGCACCCGCAGGCAGCCCGCGGGCTCGCTGCCGACGAAGCCGATGAAATGGGCCGCGACCATGTCGTTGCCGTCGAACTCCTCCTCGAACGGACAATCCTGCTCGGCGAGATAGACCGCGGAGCGGATGGCCGTGACCAGCATGAGATCGCTGGGATCGCGCGCAAGACGGATCGAGATGGCGCGGGAACTGGGCTTGGCGAGAGGAATTCTAGTACCGTGCATCTGCAAAACTCCTTGCCTGGATGATCGCGCCCGGCATCTGCAGCGGCTGGCGATGCCAGGGCCGCTCGTAGCACCAGAGGTCGGGCTGGAAGCTCGGGACCGGCGCAAAGCCGGTCGCCTTCATGATGTCGCGTCCGGCCACCGTTGACGGCTGCGCATAGCAATCGGCGCTGCGAAACCTTAGCTGTCGCAGATGCGCTGCAGCCTTGCCGAGACCGGCGATACCGCGTCCTGTCGCCGCGATCGCCCAGATGTAGATGGCAGCGACCTCTTCGTTCGCGGAAGCGAGATAGTGCGTCTCGGGCGCCGTGAGGCAGATCTCATCGAGCAGCAGCGCGTCGTGCCCGCGGTCGTTGAGGAACAGGAACGCCATGCCGCCGACGAGATCGCCCTTCCGGGTGAACGTCAGGATACTCTGGGGGTCGAACGCGACGTATCGCCCAAGCTCGGCGGCCCCGATCCGAACGCCCGGCACCAGCCGGTGCGCCATCTGTGCAAGCACGGCAATTTCGGAAGATTGCGCGCAACGGACTTCGACATCCGGACTCAGCGGCAAGGCATCGAAATCATGCCTTGCGGCAAACGAGCCCCTTTCCATACACATGTCACGCCTCTATCGTTCGAGGCTTTCGTGCCCCGCTATGCCGATGAGCTTAGCGGCTGGGGATCAGGAGTATGCAGCAGTTATTGCACCGGGGTGCTGCGGTGACGCAGCACGGTGAAGAAGCCCTGGATGCGTCCTGGGACGATTTGAAGCTGTTTTTAGCGTGCGCAAAATATAAAAGTTTCCGCAATGCCGCCGAGGAGCTCGGGCTCACCTCGACCACGCTGATGCGCCGGATCGACCGGCTCGAAGAGAGCATCGGCTGCAAGCTGTTCCTGCGCGACCAGAGCGGGCTCACGCTCAGCGATGAAGGCACCGCGATGATCGCCGACGTTGCGCACATGGAGCGTCATGCCTTCAACGTCTTTCGGCGCGCCTCGCGGTCGTCTAACGACACGTCCGGCACCGTGCGCGTCGCGGTGACCGAAGGCCCCGGCAATTTCTGGATCCTGCCGCGACTGATCGACTTCCAGAAGACCTACCGCAAGATCACCGTCGATTTGCGTTGCGCGATGGAGCAGGCCGACGTCGCGCGGCTTGAATCGGACATCGCGATCCAGCTCGAGCCTCCGACCAATCCCGACCTGATCGTCGCCAAGCTCGGCCGTCTGCACATCTATCCCTTCGTCTCCAAGGAGTACGAAAGCCTCTACGGCGTGCCGACGTCGCTCGCCGAACTGAACAACCACCGCATCATCAAGCAGAGCGCGCCGCAGGTCGACGACGGCGCCTACGCCCGCGTGCTCGGACTGAAGTCGCTGGAGGGCATCGTCGGGATCAAGACCAATTCCTCGGTCGGCGCGCTCTATGCCGTCGAGCGCGGCGCCGGCATCGGCTTCCTGCCGACGGTCTCGATCGCGCTCGGCGCGCCGTTGATCGCCGTCGATCTCGGCGTCAGCCACCACGCCGATCTCTGGCTCACTTATCACAAGGAGTTCCGAACCTCCGAGCGCCACAAGATCGTGATCGACTGGCTGAAGAAGATCTTCGATCCCAAGATCTGTCCCTGCTTTCGCGACGAATTCATCCATCCGAACGCGTTGGTGCCGATGATGACGGCCGCGCGCGAGGGATTTGGGTTGACGGGATATGTCGCGGCGACGCCGACTTAGCAGGCTGCGACTACCAGCGATATTCGAAGCCGAGTGTGCCCTGGTGTGAGGTCAACTCGTTACGGAACTTGCCGTCGTAATTGACGTAGAGCCGCGCCACGCTGGTCAGGCTGAGCGAAGCCGAGGCGCCTGCATCCATGCCGTGACGGCTCTCGCCGATGCCGGGCACCACGATGTTCTGGGTGCCGAGGCTGACCTGGATCGATCCCAAATCCTGATGGAAATTGTCGACGAGCTTGCCGTAGGCCGACAGGTCCAGGATCTTCCGGTCGATGATGAAGTAGCTGCCGATCTCGGCCCCGATCATGATGCGTGCGCGCGAGAGCGTGGTCGAACCGACGTTGAGCGGATCGAGGCCGCCGGCCTCCTGGAACGCCGCGCTGGTGGCGCGCACATATTCCAGCGCGCCCTTGGGCACGATGCGCATCTGGTCCTTGGTCCAGTAATAACTGATCTCGGTCAGCGCGCCGTCGACCGCGGCGCGATAGCCCGCAGTCGCAAGACCCAGGCCGGTGTCGCGGCTGGAACGGACCTTGCCGAAGCCGTGCACCACCGCAAAGGCCCAGGTCCACGGCCCCTTGTCGACCGAGCCGTTGAAGCCAAGCTGGGTCAGGTCGAGCGTTGCCGATTGCAACGCCAGCGGCACGTCGACGTCGGTGTGGCTTTGGTCGACGGAGAGGCCGAGATTGACGCCAGGGGCCACGCGCGCGCCAAAGCCGGCGACGCCGCCGACCGTCTTGCGCCTGTCGCCGACGAAGTCTCCTTGCGCGTCTGTCCGCACCGAGATGCCGTAGCCCTCGAACCAGGTGCGGTAGCGCGGGTCTTCCGTGCTCGCGGATGCGCCGCCGCCGCCGGGATTGGTCCGGAACGTCCGGTTGACGCCGCCTGATGCCTGGTTGCCGAGGCGCTCCAGGAAGTTCGAGCCGAGATTGAGCGCGCTGTTGCCGGCCGACTGGTCGTAATTGGTCGAGATGGCCGAGGGCGTGGGAGGCGGCAGCGGCGGCGCCACCTGAGCAAAAGCAGCCGGCGCCATCAAACCAGCCACGACGGCACCCGCGACGTTGGCCGTCGTCCGGCGAACCCGGGCTCCTCCACTTACCTGTCGTGTCCCGGAGAGCTGCGAGATGCAGCGCATGACGATGAATCCCGAAGCAAAGGGCAACGCGCAAAAATGCAACAAGACACGCCGCCGATGCGGCGATTTGCGCCGAACTGCTGCAGAGGGTCAACCGCTTGGCCCGCTGTCACCGAGGCTATTGCCCTCGATTGTGGTTCCGCGGCCACAGGTCGGAAATTGCAAATCGGCACAAACGGCCCGCCCTTGAAATCCGCGCACGGCTTGCTAACGGGCGATTTTCATGTTGCAATATCGGACACAATCGGAATTGGCCGCTCGACTGTGCGTTTCGCGACATTGAGACTCAAGACTCGAACAGACTTCCGGAAGCCCGTTTGTGGCGTGGCACGCGAAAAGCGGCCGCGTCGTTTTTGTATCTAGCGGAGGAGACTAGCGATGCCGCAAAAGGGCACCGTCAAATGGTTCAACCCGACCAAGGGCTATGGGTTCATCAAGCCGAACGGCAGCGACAAGGACGTCTTCGTCCATATCTCAGCCGTCGAGCGCGCCGGACTCTCGACCCTCAACGAAAATCAGGTGGTTGAATACGACCTCGTGGAGAACCGCGGCAAGGCATCCGCGGAGAACCTCAAGGTCTCCTGAATTCTCTCAAGCCTACACACGAGAGATCATGACGTTGCCCCCGGCTCTGCCGGGGGATTTTGTTTGTGAAGGCCGCAGCAAGGACGGCGTTTCAGCTCACCACCGGCGCCACCAGGAAATTCTCCGACGCAGCACTCCCGGCCGTCCTGCACACATCGCCCTCGATCCGGACCTTTCCGGTCGCAAGCAGCCGCAGCGCTTCCGGATAGATGCGATGCTCGACCTCGAGGATGCGTTCTGACAGCGTATCGCCCGTATCGTGATCGCCAACGGGCACCGCGCCCTGCATCACGATCGGGCCCGCGTCGGTCTCGGGGATCACGAAGTGCACAGTCGCGCCTGACAGTTTGACGCCGGCGCGCAGGGCCTGGCCGTGCGGGTCGAGGCCGGGGAAGGACGGCAGCAGCGAGGGATGGATGTTGAGCATCCGCCCGTACCAGTTTTGGGTGAACTCGGCCGTGAACAGGCGCATGAAGCCGCCCAGACAAATCAGCTCGATACCGTGCTGGTCGAGGGCCGCCTGCAGCACCTTCTCGAAGCCGGCGCGGTCCTTGCCGAACGGCTTGCTCTCGATCACCAGCGTGTTCACGCCAGCCGCTTTGGCCCGCTCCAGCCCGAGCGCGTCGGCCTTGTTCGAGATGACGAGCGAGATTTCGGCCGGGAAATCCGCAGCCGCAGCGGCCTTGATCAACGCGGCCATGTTGGAGCCGCGGCCAGAGATGAGGATGGCGACGCGGCGCTTCATCACAGCGCCAGTCATTACAATGCCATGTCGAGATGGCCGTTATAGACGACGCGGTGCTCGCCCTCGGCCGGGATCACGGTGCCGAGCTGCGCCACGGTCTCGCCGGCGTCGGTGAAGACCTGCACGACCTCGTCGACCTTGTCGGGCTCGACGATCGCGATCATGCCGATGCCGCAGTTGAAGGTGCGCAGCAGTTCGAGTTCGGCGATGCCGCCCTGCGCGGCCAGCCATTTGAATACCGGCAGCACCGGCAGGCGTGCCAGATCGATGCCGACGCCGAGCTCCTTCGGCAGTACGCGCGGAATGTTGTCGGTGAAGCCGCCGCCGGTGATGTGGGCAAGGCCCTTCACCGCACCGGTCTCGCGGATCGCGCGCAGGCAGGATTTGACGTAGAGCTTGGTCGGCGTCAGCAGCGCGCCGCCCAGCGTCATCACAGGGGCGAACGGAGCCTGGGCTTCGAAGCCGAGGCCCGATTGCTCGACGATCTTGCGGACCAGCGAGAAGCCGTTGGAATGCACCCCTGACGAGGCGAGCCCGATCACGGCGTCGCCCGCAGCGATGTCCTTGCGCGGCAGCAGCGTGCCCCGCTCCGCAGCACCGACGGCAAAGCCGCCGAGGTCGTAATCGCCGTCCTTGTACAGGCCGGGCATCTCGGCGGTCTCGCCACCGATCAGGGCACAGCCGGATTCGCGGCAGCCCTCCGCGACGCCCGCGACGATCGAGGCCGTCGCTTCCGGATCGAGCTTGCCGCAGGCGAAATAGTCCAGGAAGAACAGCGGCTCGGCGCCCTGCACCACGAGGTCGTTGACGCTCATGGCGACGAGGTCGATGCCGATCCCGCCGTGCAAGCCCGTCTCGATCGCGATCTTGACCTTGGTGCCGACCCCGTCGGTCGCAGCCACCAGGACGGGGTCCTTGAAGCCGGCCGCCTTGAGGTCGAACAGACCGCCGAAGCCGCCGATCTCGGCGTCGGCGCCGGGCCGTGCGGTGGCGCGCACCATCGGCTTGATCAAATCGACCAGGCGG
The DNA here is from genome assembly GCF_003020125.1 of Bradyrhizobium sp. MOS003. GTDB lineage: Bacteria > Pseudomonadota > Alphaproteobacteria > Rhizobiales > Xanthobacteraceae > Bradyrhizobium. Next base: position 653,278 of record NZ_PYFW01000004.1, read on the forward strand.
TTGCCCGCGTCGATATCGACGCCTGAATCGGCGTAAGTGAGGCCGTTTTTGCGGTCGGTCATGCCCGATTTCCAGTGGGTTTGCGGCTGGTTACGTCGAATTCCGGGGACGCGCAATGGCAAGCGTGGCGCCCTACCCTATAGTATGTAGATATCAACCGGTTCAGCCTCCCGAGGGGGCCGGATTCGAGGTCAGACCGGGTGCCGGGAAGCGCTTTCGTGAGTATTCCGAATATCATTACGCTGGGCCGCATCATGCTGGTCCCGATCATCGTCTGGGCCATCGTGTCGAGCCAAATGGAGGTCGCGTTCGCCGTCTTCCTGATCGCCGGTATCAGCGACGCCGTGGACGGCTTCCTGGCCAAGCGCTTCAACATGACGAGCGAGCTCGGCGCCCTGCTCGATCCGCTCGCGGACAAGGCGCTGCTGGTCTCAATCTACATGGCGCTCGGGATCTGGGGCGCAATCCCGCGCTGGATCGTGATCCTGGTGGTCTCGCGCGACATCATGATCGTCGCCGCCGTGATCGTATCCTGGCTGTTCGACCGGCCGGTCGAGATGAAGCCGTCGAAAGTGTCCAAGCTCAACACCGCGGCGCAAGTGGCGTTCGCGGCCCTCGTGCTGGCAGCGCTTGCCTTCGGCTTCAAGCCTGCCCCTTATGATATCATCCTGATGGGCCTCGTCACGGTCTTCACGCTCTCCTCCGTGTCGCTCTATCTGGTCGAGTGGCTGCGGCACATGAGTACGATCGAGGCCAAATGAGAGGCGATGCGGCCCCGCAAAAGGCCAAGTCGCGCTCGATACGTTCGATCTCTTCACATCACGCCGGCCCGCCGGCATGGAGCAAAGCAAGCGTGCCAGGCCGCGTTCACCCCCGACAATTGGCGTTTTCGCTTCCGCACGCGGAAAGCCTCAGCCGGGACAATTTCCTCGAAGGCCCCGCCAACGCGGCCGGTCTTGGCCTGATCGACAGCTGGCCGGAATGGCCGAACCGGATCATGTGGCTGGCCGGCCCGGAAGGAAGCGGCAAGAGCCATCTCGCCGCGATCTGGGCCGAGGAGGCCGGCGCGCGCTCCACCACGGCCAATGGGCTGACCGCCGCGGGCGTTCCGGGCGCGCTCGCCACCGGCGCGCTGGTGGTCGAGGATCTCAAGGCCGGGGAATTTGACGAACGCGCCCTTTTCCACCTGATGAACCTTGCCCGCGAGGACGAGGCCTACCTCCTCTTCACCGGACGCGAGGTGCCGGCCGCGCTGGAGATCGAGCTTCGCGACCTGCGCTCGCGTCTGCGGGCCGTGCCCGTGGTCGCGTTGCTGCCGCCCGACGACCGGCTGTTCCGCGGCCTGATCGTCAAATTCTGCGCCGACCGCCAGCTCGCCGTGGACGAGAGCGTGGTCAGCTACCTCGCCACCCGCCTGGAGCGGTCCTCGGCCGCCGCCCGCCAGGCCGTGGAGCTGCTCGACAGCGAAGCCCTCAGGCTCGGCCGCCCCGTCACCCGGGCGCTGGCCGCCGAGCTGCTGCGGGACGCCTGACCTGCCCTTCCACGGCCCACGCGAAGTCCGCTTGACGGGGCGAAGCGGCGGAACATCAATGTCATCGAAACGTCATCGCTCTAGCACATGCTCCCGGCGGTTTTGCGCGTAAGTCGCAAATTGGGGCGAACTGGATGGACCGACTTCTGATGGACTCTGCGCAAGCCGTTGAAACTAAAGAAAAAGCCCCAGAGATCGAGAGCCTGCCGGCGATCGCATCGAGTCCCGAGCGATTCATCAACCGCGAACTCTCCTGGCTGCATTTCAACCGACGTGTCCTGGAGGAATCGGTCAATCCCAGCCACCCCATGCTGGAGCGGGTGCGATTCCTGTCGATTTCGGCGAATAACCTCGACGAGTTCTTCATGGTCCGCGTCGCCGGCATCAAGGCCCAGGTGCGCGAGGGCATTGCCGAACGGAGTCCCGATGGTCTGACCCCGTCCGAGCAGCTCGCGCTGATCAACCGCACCGTCTCCGAGCTTGCCTCCGACCAGCAGGCGATCTGGCGCGATTTGCGCGGCACCCTGGCCGACGTCGGCATCGTGTTGGTCGAGGGCAAGGACGTCACCAAGGCGGAACGGACCTGGATCGAGGACTACTTCCTCAGCAACGTGTTCCCGCTGCTGACGCCGCTGGCGATCGACCCCGCCCACCCCTTCCCGTTCATCCCCAGCCTCGGCTTCACCATCGCGCTCCAGCTCACGCGCGCCGCCGACGGTAAGCAGATGAACGCGCTGATCCGCATGCCCGGCAAGATCGACCGCTTCATCCGCCTGCCGACCGAGGGCAAGGTGGTCCGGCTGATCTCGCTGGAACAGGCGACCGCCCTGTTCATCAACCGCCTGTTCCCCGGCTACAACCTGCACGGCCAGGGCGCTTTCCGCGTCATCCGCGACTCCGAACTCGAAATCGAGGAAGAGGCCGAGGATCTCGTCCGCCTGTTCGAGACTGCGCTGAAACGCCGCCGCCGCGGCTCGGTGATCCGGCTCGAGATCGACGCCAAGATGCCGGAGCAGCTGCGCAGCTTCGTGCAGCACGCGCTGTCGACCGCCGACGACGAGGTGTTCCTCGTCGACGGCGTCCTCGCCATGAACGAGCTCTCGCAACTCACCCGCATCGACCGGCCCGACCTGGAATTTACCCCTTACGTGCCCCGGCATCCCGAGCGCGTGCGCGAACAAGGCGGCGACATCTTCGCTGCGATCCGGCAGAAGGACCTGGTCGTCCATCACCCCTACGAATCCTTCGACGTCGTGGTGCAGTTTCTCCAGCAGGCGACGCGCGACCCCGACGTCGTCGCCATCAAGCAGACGCTCTACCGCACCTCGAGCAACTCCCCGATCGTGCGCGCGCTCGTGGAAGCTGCCGAAGCCGGCAAATCCGTCACCGCACTCATCGAGCTGAAAGCACGCTTTGACGAGGAGGCCAACATCCGCTGGGCGCGCGACCTCGAACGCGCCGGCGTGCAGGTTGTCTACGGCTTCCTCGAACTGAAGACGCACGCAAAACTCTCGATGGTGGTGCGCCGCGAGGGCGGCAGCCTCACGACTTACGTCCATACCGGCACCGGCAACTACCATCCGGTCACCGCGCGCATCTATACCGACCTCTCCTACTTCACGTCCGATCCGACCATCGGCCGCGATGCCGCGCGCGTGTTCAATTTCATCACCGGCTACGCCGCGCCGAGCGATCTGGAAAAGATGGCGGTGTCGCCGCTCACCTTGCGCAAACGCATCATCGAACACATCCAGGGCGAGACCGCACACGCGAAGCACGGCCGGCCCGGCGCGGTCTGGATGAAGATGAATGCGCTGGTCGATCCTGATATCATCGATGCGCTCTACGAGGCCTCCCAGGCCGGCGTTCAGGTCGAACTCGTGGTACGTGGTATATGTTGCCTGCGGCCCGGCATTCCCGGCCTGTCCGAGAACATCCGCGTCAAGTCGATCATCGGACGCTTCCTGGAACACGGTCGAATCTACTGCTTCGGCATGGGTCAGGGTCTGCCGAGCGCCAAAGCGGCTGTGTATATCTCGTCGGCCGACATGATGCCGCGCAACCTCGACCGCCGCGTCGAGGTACTGTGTCCGCTGCAAAATCCCACGGTGCATCAGCAGGTTCTCGAACAGATCATGGTCGCGAACCTGAAGGACAATGAGCAAAGCTGGCAATTGTTGCCGGACGGGTCCTCAACGCGTATGAAGACCGCGAAGGGCGAGGAGCCCTTCAACGTGCACAACTACTTCATGACAAATCCGAGTCTGTCTGGCCGTGGAAAGTCGCTCAAGGAATCCTCGCCGCGTCGTCTCACGCGCCGGAACGAACGCCATCAATCCTGATCGGGGATTCCCGACGTGAAGCGGCCGCGCAAGCGCGGCTCGAGCGTCGCAGTCATCGATATCGGCTCCAACTCGGTCCGTCTCGTCGTCTACGAGGGACTGACGCGGAGTCTCATTCCTATCTTCAACGAGAAGACGCTGTGCGGCCTCGGACGCGAGGTGCAGAGCACCGGGCTGCTCGCGCCCGATGCGGTCGACAAGGCGCTGACCTCGCTGAGGCGCTTCCGCGCATTGTGCCGCGTGATGCAGGTCGGACACGTGTTCGCGATCGCGACCGCAGCCTGCCGTGACGCCTCCAACGGCCCCGATTTCATCGCCAGGGCCGAGCGCATCTGCGCCGTGAAGATCGAGATCCTCTCGGGCCCGCGCGAGGCGCGGCTGTCGGCGCTCGGCGTGATCTCCGGCATCCACCATCCCGACGGCATCGTCGGCGACCTCGGCGGCGGCTCACTCGAATTGATCGACGTGCGCAGGAACAGCGTGCGCAGCGGCGTGACGCTGCCGCTCGGCGGGCTGGCGCTGCAGGACCTCGCGCATAAATCGCTCAAGCGCGCCGACCGCATCGTGCGCGAGGAGATCGACGAGGTCGAGCTGCTCACGGCGGGCCGCGGCCGCTCCTTCTATGCGGTCGGCGGCACCTGGCGCGCGCTGGCGCGCATTCACATCATCCAGAGCGGCTATCCGCTCCAGGTGATGCACGGCTATTCGATTTCGGCCGCCGAGGCGCTCGACTTCTCGCGTCGTCTGCGTCGTCTTGCGGCCGCGGACATGCTCGCCGACATCGAGAGCGTCGCCGATGCACGCCGCCCGCTCCTCACCTATGCGGCGCTGGTGCTCGAGCACATCATCCGGGTGGCGAAACCGAAGACGATCGTGTTCTCGACCTTCGGCGTGCGCGAGGGCCTGCTGCACGAGAAGCTGTCGGAGGCGGAACGCACCAAGGACGGCCTGATCTGCGCCGCGGAAGAGCTCAACCGGCTGCTGTCGCGCTCGGCGAAGCACGCCCACGAGTTGATTGCCTGGACCGACCGTCTCGCGCGCGTGGTGAAGCTGCGCGAGACCGAGGAGGACCGCCGCTTGCGCCACGCCGCGTGCCTGCTGTCCGACATCGGCTGGCGCGTGCATCCCGATCACCGCGGCGAGCAGACGCTGAGCCTCGTCGTCAACGGCAATTTCGGCGCGATCACCCACACCGAGCGGGCCTTCGTCGGCCTCTCGGTGTTCTATCGCTATGCAGGCCTGAGCGAGGAAAACCAGCCGCCCTTGACCATGCAGGAACTGCTGACGCCGGCGCAACTCGAACGCGCGCGCCTTCTCGGCGCCGCGTTCCGCGTCGCGCATCTAATCTCGGCGGCGCGTCCAGGCGTGCTGCCGGCCACGCATTTCCGCAGCGAGGGCCGCAAGCTGATGCTGATGTTCGAGCACCGCCTCGGCGACCTCGTCGCCGACCGCGTCGGCAGCCGCTTCAAGCAGCTCGCCCGCCTGATCAACCGAGCCGGCTCGATCGTGCGGCGCTGACAACGAGGACAGCGCGTCAAGCGAGCGGCTGGGTCTTCAACCAGCCGTGACCGCTGGATCGCGGCTGCCTTCGGGCGCGATGACGGCTTTCAGTCCGCCGAGCTCGGAATCGGTGAGGACGAGCTGCCATCCATAGGCACTCAGCACGTCCTGAACGATCGCGAGGCCAAGACCGGCACCTTCGCCGCGCTCATCCAGTCTCGCACCGCGTTCGAGCACGCGCGAACGTTCGGCGGCCGCGATGCCCGGGCCGTCGTCTTCGACCGTGATCGCCGGATTTGCGGTGCTGTCTGCGCCAATGCGCACCTGGCTCCTGGCGTGACGGGCGGCGTTTTCCAGGAGATTGCCGAGCACTTCGGCCAAATCCGTGCGATCGAGCGGCGCGCTCGGCTCGCCCGTGATGCAGGTCTTGAATTCAAGCCGCTGGGCAGCAGGCGTGCGCGCCAGCGTCAGCATCAGGGATTCGACAAGCGGCCTGAGGGGCGTGGAAGTACCGCCACGCACTCGCGCCGAGCCCCGCGCCCGGGCACGTGCCAGCTCGCGGTCGACATGACGGCTCATCGCATCGGCGACGGTTTCGATGGCCTGGGCGACGTCCTGCTCACCTCGCTGGCGCAATAGCGCGACGTCGGCCGCGAGCGCGGCGAGCGGCGTCTTCAGCCCGTGGGCCAGGTCGGCGGCGCGGCTGCGCGAACGCTCGATCTCGCCTTCCTGGGCATCGATCAGATTGTTGACCTCTTCCACCAGAGGCTTCACCTCGACAGGGACATCGACGGGAAGATGCTTGCGTTGGCCGGAGCGGACGTCGGCGACGCCGCGGCGAAGTGCATCGAGCGGCCGGAGGCCCAGTCCGACCTGGACCGAGGTGGCCGCCGCCAGCACAAGCCCCAGCAGGCCGAGCGCCAGCGCCAGATCCCTGGCGAATTGCGAGGCGGCGACCGAAACGCGGGCAAGATCGGCCGCCACCGCAACGCGCACAGGAACGCGGCGGCCGCCCACGGTGAGCAGCACGCGGCGTTCACTGACCAGAAGCCGCGCGTTCGCCGGCCCGGCGATGACGTGACGGTGCAATTCGCGAGGCGACGGCTCGTCCTGCGGCAAGTCCAACGCCGCGTCCCACAGCGAACGCGAGCCCAGCACCTGACCGGCGTCGTCCGATACCTGCCAGTACAAGCCCGAAAGTGGGTCCGCAAAGCGCGGATCGGCCGGCGGCCGGCCCACCACCAGCTTGCCCTCCGCATCCACGTCGATACCCGCGATGAGTTGCTTCAGATAGACGTCGAGGTCGTCGCCGATGCTGCGCGTGACGTGGCGTTCGAACAGCAGCGTCAGCCCGGCGCCGGCGATGGTCAGCGCGATCAGGATCGCCACCACTCCGCCGGCCACCAGTCGCAGCCGCAGCGAGCCCCAGCTCACGGCGTCGTCTCCGGGACTAGATAGCCGAAGCCGCGCCTGGTCTCGATCAGATCCGCCCCGAGCTTCTTGCGCACCCGGCCGACCAGCACCTCGAGCGCGTTCGACTCGTGGTCCTCGCCATGGCCATAGACGTTCTCGTCAAGCTCGTGCTGAGGCACCACGCGGCCGCGATGGTGCAAGAGAAAGGCGATCAGGCGGTATTCCAGCGGCGACAACGCGACCGGTATGCCGCGCAGCGTCACTTTCATCTGGCGCTCGTCGAGTTCGACGTCGCCGGCAACGATCCGGGGAGAGGCATGCCCCGCCGAGCGCCGCACGATCGAGCGCAGCCGCGCCAGCAATTCTTCCATGCGGAACGGCTTGGGCAAATAGTCGTCGGCGCCCGCGTCGATCCCGTCGACGCGCTCGGCCCAGCTGCCGCGCGCCGTCAGGATCAGCACCGGCATGGAGCGGCCGTTCGCGCGCCAGCGCTTGAGCACTGCCAGGCCGTCCATGCTGGGCAAGCCGAGATCGAGGACGACGGCGCCGTAATCCTCGGTATCGCCGCGGAACCAGGCTTCCTCGCCGTTGCGGACGGTCTCGACCACGTAGCCGGCCGCGTGGAGCGCCCTCTCCACATCGGCTGCGATCCGTCGGTCGTCCTCCACCAGCAAGAGACGCATCACTTCTCCCTGATGCGTTCGATCTCGCCGCTCCGCGCATCGACGTGCACCTCGTAGAGGCGCCCCTTGTCGTCGACGACGCGAAACTCGTAGACCCAGCGGCTCCGCTCGCGCTCTATCTCGACGCCGGCGACCTCACCCGGCAGCTTGCCACGAAGGGAGGCGAGGATGTCGGCGAGTGACTTGATCTCGCCCGCCTCGACCGCGCGGCGAACCGCGTCGGGCGCGCCTCGATCGTGGCCGCCGGCTGCGGCAGGCACCGGCGCGAGCAGGACGCCTGCCAACAAAGGCACCACGAGGAATCCCAGGAAGCTAGCTAGTTGCATTCACAAAGTCTGCCCTAATCAACCTGACGAAACGCTGACGTGGATCAACAGGTTGCCGTCAGGGCTCGTCTGCCAATGTCCGCAAATCGCCTTGCCGCTTGACGCGGCTGGAGGCCACAAGCCGGAGAGAACCATGCGCAATATCACCATCTTCACCGCTGCCGTCGCCTTGCTCGCAGCCGCCGCGACCGCTCATGCCGGCAGCCTCGGGCGCCCCTGCACTGCAGCGCCACAGACGAACTGGCTGCCGCTCGAACAATTGCAGGCCAAGGTCGAAGCCCAAGGTTACAAAGTCCAGAAGGCCAAGCTCAAGAATGCCTGTGGCGAACTCTACACCATCGACAAGTCCGGCAGCCGGGTCGAATTGTTCGTCGATCCGACCAGCGGCCGGATCGTCGGTCAGTTGTAAGAGGCCGCACCATGAGCGTCATTCACGACGCGATCGTGGCCGGCGGCGAGAAGCCGCCGGCCACCGTCAAGGTCTGGGACCCCTTTGTGCGCCTGTTCCACTGGTCGCTGGCCGGGCTGTTTCTGCTCGCTTATGCGACCGGTGACGAGGTCGAGAATGTCCATATCGCTGCCGGCTACACGATCGCGGGGTTGCTCGGCTTACGGATCGTGTGGGGCTTCGTGGGACCGCGCCGTGCGCGCTTCAGCGACTTCGTGCGCTCGCCGCGCGCGGTGCTCGCCTACGCGCGCGACGTGGCGCTGCTGAGGGCGCCGCGCTATCTCGGCCACAATCCTGCCGGCGGCGCGATGGTCGTGGCGCTGATCGTCATGCTGATCGGCACCTGCGCCACCGGTTACATGATGACGACGGGCAGCTTCTGGGGAGCAAAATGGGTGGAAGAGGTCCATGAGACGTTCGCCAACCTCACGATCGGCCTGGTCGTCGTCCATGTGCTTGGCGTCCTGGTGGCGAGCTTCGAGCACCGCGAGAACCTGGTGAAGGCGATGATCACCGGCAGGAAGCGTCCATCGTGAGCGAGGTTGCCTGGCCCAGCCGCCGCCTCACCGAGAGGGGCGAAGACAGCCGATTGAGGCAAATCAACTCGCCCACGCGCGGCTGGAGTAAGCAAAACCTGCAATCGAATAGCGCTTCGCTCGCCGGTGAGCAGGGGACATTCCTCATGCGAGTCCGTCACGGAAATCTCCGTCTCACCTCCTCTGGGGGCGCGCTCGCGCGTACCCTTGTTGCGATTACACTGAGCCTGTTGCCCTCAGTTGCGATGGCGCAGGGCGAGGTGAAGCTCAGCGATGCGCAGGCGCGCAATCTCGGCGTGCGCGTCACCCATCCGATCGCGAGCCGGACCGATCTCACGATGCCTTATCCCGTCCAGATCGTGATCCCGACGCAGCAATTGTGGGTCGTCAGCGCGCCTGTGGCCGGCATGGTCGCCAATCTCCTGGTCGGGCGCGGTGACCGCGCGACCGCCGGCCAGCCGCTGGTCACCCTGGAGAGTCCGAGCTTCGTCTCCCAGCAGCGCGACTATCTGCACGCGATTGCGCAGGAGCATCTCGTCAGCCAGCAGCTCGCGCGCAACGTCGATCTGTTCGAGGGCAAGGCCGTGCCGCAACGCGTGCTCGAGGCCAGCCAGGCCGAAGCGCGCCAGGCCGCTCTCGTCGTCGCCGAACGGCGCCAGATGCTGCATCTGAGCGGCATGTCCGATGATGCAATCTCGCGCCTCGCCCAGCAAGCGGCGATCAGCGCGACGCTCACCGTCAATGCGCCGCAAACCGCGTCCGTGGTCGAGCTCGCGGTGTCGCCAGGGCAACGGCTCGAACAATCCGCGCCGCTCGTCAAGCTGGCGCGGCTCTCGCCGCTATGGGCCGAAATCGCGGTCCCTGCCACCAACATTCGCGCGATCCGCACCGGCGCGAAGGTCGAGATCGAGGGCTATTCCACTTCAGGCCGGGTCGTGCTGGTCTCAGAGACCATCGATGCTGCCACCCAGACCATTCTGATTCGCGCGGAAGTCCCCAATGACGGCGAACTGCATCCCGGCCAGACCACCGCGGCCCGCATAGGGTTTCTCTCGGCCGGCGAAAGCGCCTTTGAGATCCCCTACAGTGGGCTGGTCCGAAGGGGCGAGCAGACATCGGTCTTCGTCGCCTTCGACGGCGGCTTCCGGCTGGTCCCGGTCAAGCTGCTGGCGGAAGATCAGGACCATGTCGTCGTGTCGGGCGCCGTCACGGAACGGGACGCGATTGCAATCGGCGGCATCTCGGCGCTGCGCGGCATGCTCTCGGGACTGGGGCAGTAAAATGCTCCGGCGCCTGGTTGCGTTCGCGCTGTCGCAGCGACTGTTCGTTCTGCTAAGTGTGCTGCTGGTGATCGGCGCCGGCGCCGTCCTCCTGCCCAGCCTGCCGATCGACGCCTTTCCCGACGTCTCGCCGGTTCAGGTCAAAGTCATCATGAAGGCGGCGGGCCTCACCCCTGAAGAGGTCGAGCAGCGCATCACCGTCCCCGTCGAGCTCGAGCTGCTCGGATTGCCGAACAAGAAGGTGCTTCGTTCGACGACGAAATACGCGCTGGCCGACATCACCGTCGATTTCGAGGACGGCACCGACATCTACTGGGCGCGCAACCAGGTCTCAGAGCGGCTGTCGAACATCTCGCGCGATTTCCCGGAAGGGGTGACCGGCGGGCTTGCGCCGATCACGAGCCCGCTCGGCGAGATGTTCATGTTCACGATCGACAGCCCCGAGCTTTCGCTCGCCGAGCGCCGGACCCTGCTGGATTGGGTGATCCGCCCTGCTCTGCGGACGGTCCCCGGCGTTGCTGACGTCAATGCGCTCGGCGGCTATGTCCGCGCCTTCGAGATCGTGCCGCGCAACGATGCGCTGGCCGCGCGCGGCATTTCCTACGATGTGTTTCGCCGGGCCATCGAGACCAACAGCCGCAACGACGGCGCCGGGCGGGTCAACCAGGGCGAGGACAGCGCCCTGGTTCGGATCGAAGGCAGCATCCGTTCGATCGAGGACATCAAGGCCATCGTCGTCGACACCCGCGAGGGCGTGCCGATCCTGGTCAACGACGTCGCGAGCGTCAAAGTCGGCACGCTGACGCGCTATGGCGCGGTCACATCTGACGGCCGCGGCGAAACCGTCGAGGGTCTGGTGCTCGGCCTGCGCGGCGCCAACGCGGGTCAGCTCATCCGCGACGTGCGTGCCCGGCTCGCCGAGCTGCAGCCTTCGCTGCCTAAGAGCGTGTCGATCAACGTGTTCTACGACCGCAGCCGCCTGGTCAACCGCGCCGTCGGCACCGTGGTGCGGGCCCTCGGCGAGGCCACCGTCCTCGTCATCGTCCTCCTGCTGCTCTTTCTCGGCAACTGGCGCGCATCGCTGGTGATCGCGCTCAGCCTGCCGCTCGCCATCGTGATTGCGTTGATCATCATGCGCCTAGTGGGCATGTCGGCCAACCTGATGAGCCTCGGCGGACTTGCGATCGCGATCGGCATGCTGATCGACGCGCTGGTGGTCGTGGTCGAGAACATCGTCGGCAATCTCGCCAAGCACGAGCCCGGCAAAACCGCGCCGCTGATCCATCTGGTGTACCGTTCGGTCTGCGAAGTCCTGGAGCCGGTCGCCTCGGGTGTGCTCATCATCATCATCGTGTTCGTCCCGCTGCTGACGCTGCAGGGGCTGGAGGGCAAGCTGTTCATCCCGGTCGCGCTGGCCATCATCTTCGCGCTGGCCGGCTCGCTGCTGCTGGCACTCACCGTAATTCCGGTTGCGACTTCCTTCGTGCTCAAATCCGCGTCACATCGCGATCCCCTGCTGGTGCGTGCGGCACAACGGGTCTACGCGCCGGCATTGAACTGGGCCCTGAACAACGAGCGCAAGGTGATGGCCGCGGCGCTGATCTGTCTCGTCGCTGCGGGCTTCGCCTATACCCAGCTCGGCAAGACCTTCATGCCGACGATGGACGAAGGCGACGTCATCGTCAGCGTGGAGACGCTTCCATCCGTCAACCTCGACGAGTCGCTCGCCATGAATGCAAGGCTGCAGACCGCGCTTCTGGCCGTACCTGACATCGCCGGCATCGTCGCCCGGACCGGGTCGGACGAGCTCGGCCTCGATCCCATGGGCCCCAACCAGACCGACACGTTCCTCGTGCTCAAACCGGCCGCCGAGCGCGCGACCGACAATCGCGAGGCCCTGCTGCAGAAGCTTCGCGAGGTCTTGGCCGGCTTTCCCGGCATCTCGCTCAGCTTCACCCAGCCCATCGACATGCGCGTGCAGGAGATGATCAGCGGCGTGCGCGGCGACGTCGCCGTCAAGATTTTCGGCCCCGACATCGCCAGGCTGAACGAAACCGCGGCGAAGCTGTCGGCGATCCTGTCCAGTATCGACGGTGCCGAGGACGTCTACACCACGCTGAACGAAGGCGCTCAATATTACACGGTTGCAGTCAATCGCATGGAGGCCGGTCGCCTCGGCCTGACCGTGGATTCCATCGTCGCCTCGCTGCGGACCCAGATCGAGGGTCGAATCATCGGGACGGCGCTCGAAGAAGGGCGTCGCACGCCGATCCTGGTCCGGGGCAGCGAGACGACGCGGGAGGCGCCGACATTGCTGGCGAGCCTGCCGCTGACGCTGGCGTCCGGACGGCATGTCGCGCTGTCGCAGGTCGCCCGCATCCAGCGCGTGGACGGCCCGGTGAAGATCGACCGCGAGGACGGCACCCGCATGAGCGTGGTGCGTGCCAACGTCCGCGGCCGCGACATGGTCGGCTTCGTCGAAGCCGCCCAGCAAAAGGTAGCGACCGAACTGCCGCTGCCGAGTGGCTACCGACTGACTTGGGGCGGACAGTTCGAGAATCAGCAACGCGCCGCCGCGCGCCTGTCCGTCGTGGTCCCCGTTGCAATCGGCCTGATCTTCGTGTTGCTGTTCACCACATTCGGGGCCATCCGCCAGGCGCTGCTGGTGCTCGTCAACATTCCCTTCGCGCTGATCGGCGGCGTGTTCGCGCTGGTCGTGACGGGTGAGTATCTGTCGGTGCCGGCCTCGGTCGGATTCATCGCGCTGCTCGGCATCGCCGTGCTCAACGGCGTCGTGCTGGTGTCCTACTTCAATCAGCTCCGCGCCCACGGCCTTGCCGAGGATCGCATCGTCGTCGAGGGCGCCATGCGCAGGCTTCGCCCCGTGCTGATGACGGCGAGCATCACGGCGCTGGGCTTGATCCCGCTGCTGTTCGCCACCGGCCCGGGATCCGAGGTGCAGCGGCCGCTCGCCATCGTCGTGATCGGAGGACTGATGTCTTCGACCCTGCTCACCCTGATTCTCCTGCCGATCCTGTATCGCCGCTATGGCGGGACGTCGAAGGTGGCGACATGACCGAGCACCCCGTCTGTCTCACGCTGATCGTGCCGCATCTCCTGCGCGAGGAGGTGTTCGACTATCTCACTGAGCAGACCGACCTGGTTTCGGGCTTCACGGCATCGCACGGAGCGGGTCACGGCACCGAGATCCGCTTGCACACGGCCGCCGAACGCGTGAAGGGCCATGCCGATCAGGCCGTCGTGCAAGTGGTCCTGCCGAGCAGCGATGCCGGCCGCTTGCTCGACCGGCTGCGGGTCGCGTTCGCCGGAACCAAGCTGGTGTACTGGACGATCCCCGTGACGGAGCTCGGCACGATCGACTGAGCGGCCCTACTCTGCCGACGCCCGGGCGTGCCGCTCGGACGATGCCAGTGCGGCAGAGTTCAGTTTGCGCCGGCGCCAGATGCTGCCGACCACCAGCACGACGACGACGCCGAGCGCCGCGCAGAAATATTCGCCGCCGGCGCCGCCATGGCCGAACTGCGGCGGGATGCGCAAGGCACCGAGCATGCTGTCGAGCGAGGCGCCGAACGGACCTTCGAACAGCGTGTGCAGGTGGGGCGCGACGCCGGGATCGGTCGCGATCACCTCGCCGGCGATCCAGCCGAGCAGCGCCGCACCGGCCCAGACCAGCACGGGCAGCTTTTCGAGCAGCGCCATGATCAGCGCCGCACCGGCCACGATCAACGGCACGCTGATGGCAAGGCCGAGGATCAGCAGCGGCACGCTGCCATTGGCGGCCGCGGCGACCGCAATGACGTTGTCGAGCGACATGACGATGTCGGCCACCACGACGATCTGCACGGCCTGCCACAGATGCGAGGCAGCGTCGACGTCGTCGTCGTCGTCGTGTTCCGGCACCAGCAGCTTGGCCGCGATCACGATCAGCGCGAGACCGCCGATCAACTTGAGATACGGCAGCTCCATCAAGGTCGCGACGATGCCGGTGAAGATGATCCGCAGCAGCACCGCGGCACCGGCACCGAAGATCATGCCCCACAGGCGGTGTCGCGGCGACAGGCCGCGGCAGGCGAGCGCGATCACCAGCGCGTTGTCACCGGACAAGAGGATGTTGATCCAGATGATCTTGCCGACCGCAATCCAGAAGGTCGGTTCGGCCATCTCGTTGCGAAACTGGGTGAAGAATGCCCCGATCGTGGCGGGATCGAAGATCTGCCAGAGCCAGCTCACAATAGGTCCTTTCGCCCGGTCTTTAAATTACGGCTGATGGATCAGCCGACGATCTCGTTGCCCGAGAAGAACTGCGCGATCTCGATCGCGGCGGTCTCCGGCGCATCCGAGCCGTGCGCGGAATTCTCGCCGATCGACTTGGCGTAGAGCTTGCGGATGGTGCCGTCGGCGGCCTTGGACGGGTCGGTCGCGCCCATCGCGTCGCGATATTTGGCGACGGCGTTCTCGCCTTCGAGCACCTGGACGACGACGGGGCCCGAGGTCATGAACTCGACGAGCTCGCCGAAGAACGGCCGCGCCTTGTGGACGGCATAGAAGGTCTCGGCCTGTTCCTTGGTCATGCGGATGCGCTTCTGCGCGACGATGCGCAGGCCCGCCTTTTCGATCACGGCGTTGACGGCGCCGGTCAGGTTACGGGCGGTCGCGTCGGGCTTGATGATCGAGAAAGTGCGTTCGATGGCCATAATCTTGTCCTTGGGAAGAAAAGCGGTGGTTGTCGAGTTGCCGGGCTTATATCGGCGCCTTTGTCATCCGGCAAGCGACCGCCGGGGTGACGTCACAGGCGCTTCGCCGCAGGACCGGACGGTTCGGTTTCAACATGGATTACGACAATTTCACCCAGATGAACCCAATCTGAAGGCTCCGTCAGGATTCGGTTCAGCCTCACCGGCGTAGGGTTGGCCCCATCGAAACCGAAGCCCGATCACCGGGCGGACCGTTTCGGAGGCCTTTCCATCGGACGCGATAGCCCCGCGCCGGCAGTTTTTGAGGAGATCACCATGTTGAGGAAACTTTCGCTTGCCGCTGTCGCTGCGGTTGCGCTGGGTGCCGCGCTGGCGCCGACCTCGGCTTCAGCGCATTGGCACGGCGGCGGCCCGGGCTGGCATGGCGGTGGCGGCTGGCACGGCGGCTACCGTTGGGGCGGTCCGCGCTTCTATGCCCCCGTCTCCTACGGTTATGGCGGCTGCTACGCGCGCCGGCTGGTCCCGACCCCCTGGGGACCCCGCTGGCGGATGGTCAACCGCTGCTACTGAGCCCGATAGCACCTTCCTGAAGGACGATAGGTATCTGCGCCCCCACAGGTACCTTCCAAGAGAAGCCCCGGCGATCCCCCCGCCGGGGCTTCGCATTTTGGGCGGACATGCCGAGAATCATGCAATTTTGACGAGAATGCCGACATTGCCCAAAAGCGGCGAAACCATTTTGGGGGTCAATGACTTGGTACCGTGTCCTGACTATGAACACACGGAACCAACGCTATGGCCGGCGCTTTTGCCAATGACAGCGAACAGATCGACCGGCGCACCAGTCGCTCGATTCGCGATGCCGTGGGCGAACGGCTCCAGCAGCGGCTGCGTCCCGAAACCCAGCTCCCGACCCATCTCGAACAGCTCATGAACGAGCTGAGGCAGCGCGACCGCGACCAGCACTGAGCGGGTGCGAAAAACGGGTTGCGTTCGACGCGCCTTGCGGTGACAAGGCCGCATGCTTGGGATCACCGACCTCTCCATCCGCCTTGCCGGACGCCTTCTGATTGACCAGAGTTCCGTGCAGATCACGCCGGGATCGCGCGTGGGTCTGGTCGGACGCAACGGCACCGGCAAGTCGACGCTGTTCAAGGTGATCCGAGGCGAACTCGCGGCCGAGCACGGCTCGGTGAGCCTGCCGCCACGCTGGAGCGTCGGCAGCCTCGCCCAGGAAGCCCCGAACGGACCTGAAAGCCTAATCTCCGTCGTCCTCAAGGCCGACCTCGAACGCGACGCTCTGCTCACTGAAGCCGAAAGCGCGACTGACCCGCACCGCATCGCCGAGATCCAGACCCGGCTGGTCGACATCGACGCGCATTCGGCGCCGAGCCGTGCCGCTGCGATCCTGTCTGGCCTCGGCTTCTCCGCCACCGACCAGCTCCGTCCCTGCGCCGAATTTTCCGGCGGCTGGCGCATGCGCGTCGCGCTCGCGGCCACGTTGTTCGCCGCCCCAGACCTGTTGCTGCTCGACGAGCCCACCAACTATCTCGATCTCGAGGGCACGCTGTGGCTGGAGGATCATCTCGCGCATTATCCGCGCACGGTGATCGTGATCAGCCATGACCGCGATCTGCTCGAAAGCTCGGTCGACCAGATCCTCCATCTGGAGCGCGGCAAGCTCACGCTCTACAAAGGCACCTATTCCTCCTTCGAGGAGCAGCGCGCCATGCGCGAGATGCTCGATGCCAAGGCGGTCAAGCGCCAGGAGGCCGAGCGCGCCCGCCTGCAAGCCTTCGTCGACCGCTTCAAAGCCAAGGCCTCCAAAGCCCGCCAGGCGCAGTCTCGCGTCAAGATGCTGGAGCGGCTGAAGCCGATCACGGCGCTGGTCACCCAGGATGTGCGCGAGATCAGCTTCCCCGCACCGGAGAAACTTCTCTCGCCGCCGATCATCGCCGTCGACAACGCATCCGTCGGCTACGATCCGGCAGCGCCGGTGCTCAATCGGGTCACCTTGCGCATCGACAATGACGACCGCATCGCCCTGCTCGGCTCCAACGGCAACGGCAAGTCGACACTCGTCAAACTGCTCGCAGGCCGCCTCGCGCCGTTCTCCGGCAAGGTGACGCGCGCGGACAAGCTGTCGATCGCCTATTTCGCGCAGCATCAGCTCGACGAGCTGAACGAGGACGCCTCCACCTACGACCACGTCCGCAAGCTGATGGGTGGCGATGCGCCCGAGGCCAAGGTCCGCGCCCGCGCCGGCGCGATCGGCTTTTCCGGCAAGGCGGCCGACACCAAGGTGGCAAAACTGTCCGGTGGCGAGAAGGCGCGGCTGCTGCTGGGCCTTGCGACCTTCTTCGGCCCCAACATGATCATCCTGGACGAGCCGACCAACCATCTCGACATCGACAGCCGCGCTGCGCTTGCGGAGGCCATCAATGAATTCCCCGGCGCCGTCATCATGGTCTCGCACGACCGCTATCTGATCGAGGCCTGCGCCGACCAGCTCTGGATCGTCGCCGACCGCACCGTCACCAATTACGACGGCGACCTCGACGAGTACCGCCGCCTGGTGCTGTCCACGCGCAACGGCGAGCCCGCCCCGCGCGAGCGCAGCGTGCCCAGCGAAAAGCCGCAGCGCGCCAGGTTGGACAATCGCGGCTCGCTGAAGAAACGCATCACCGAAGCCGAAGCCGAGATCGCGCGCGTCACCGAAATCATCACCAAGATCGACACCGCCCTCGCCCTGCCCGACATTTTCACCCGCGATCCCAAGCAGGCCGCGCAGCTGTCGAAGGCCCGCGCCAATGCCGCCGACGCGCTGGCGCGCGCGGAAGAGCAGTGGCTGGAGGCAAGCACGCAGTTTGACGAGGCCGCTGGGTAGCGCCAGGCGCGCGCTATTCGATCACGCGATCGGCGCGGACAAGCAACAATGGCGGCACGTCGAGCTCAATAGTCTTGGCCGTCGTCAGATTGACGACCAGTTCATATCGTCGCGGCGCCTGGATCGGCAGGTCGCGCGGCGATCCGCCCTTCAGGATGCGGGCACGCGAAAACGGGCGCATTGGGCGACGATGTGGTCGCGATGTCCATTGGTGAACGGCTCGGGTATTACCAGTAGACTGGTATTTCGTTCGCCACCGAACGTAGCGATCAGCGCTTCGGTCTCACCATCGTTGTGGGTGCGGAGCTCGACGACCTGCACGCCTGGATGGCCGAGACTGTCGGCAAGCTTGAAGCCGACCGGATCAATCACCTGCGTGAACACGATGGGAATCGTCGTAGTCTGCTGCCGAAGCGCCAACGCCGCCGGCAGGCCCTGGGCATAGATCACTTCGGGGGCGGAGCGCGACTAGTTCCACGGCGGAGGCACGGGTGTTGGCGAGATCGGACAGCGCTCCGCCGAAGCGATAGTCGATGCGAACATTCTCGTTCTCGATCCAACCGGCCCCGTCATGGCTTCGCTGAATGGTTTGAGAAACGCCCGCGCCACCGGCACGTCGGCATTTGCGGCAAGCCCGACCAGCACGCCCACACGGCGAACCTGTTTAGACGTCTGTCCACGTACCACGGAGGGCGCGGTCACGGCCGCGGTTAGTCCTGCAATGAACTCGCGCCGTCTCATGCCCAGCCCCGACGATCCCATACTGGCAGTCTAGCTGCCAAGGTTCCGTCTTTGATAGAGGCACCTTATGCTTGGCGCAGAAAATTGGTGGGCCCAAGCCGACTCAACGCGGGGCGCGAGCCTGCCTCACGTCGCCTGCTTCTTCTTCGGCTTCGGCTTGGTCGCCTTCGGCACCGGTTGCGGATCGGGATTGCCTTCGATCGAGGACAGGCGGCCGGCGGTGAACGTGTAGATGCCGGCGCGCGGTCCCGTGGCCCAGGTCACGACGGCAACACGGCGGCCGGCGGCATCATTGGAAAGATTGACGTTCGACGGCGCGCCGATGCCGCGCACCACGTCGCATTCGGTGTGGCCGAGCGCGACGGTGCCACCATAGGAGACCGGCGCCGTCGTCGATGCATTGGCATCGGCAGGGCCCGGAGGTGGCGTCATGCCGGGACAGGCCCCGTCGGCGCTGACGAGATCCTCAGCTGCCACCGGCTTGTCGGGGGTCAGCGGCGGCGACTCGATCGAGATGTTCTTGATGAACAGCCGGCTGGGCGTGTTGAACCATTGTGCGTCCTTGGCGGACGCGAGCAGGTCGGTCCCGCCGGAGCAGCCCGCAACCAGAGGCCCGACGGCAGCCAACGCAATGATGAGCGACTTGGGAAGCTTTTGATGTCGCACGATAAACCAAATTCCCCGCGTGAAGGACCAGCCCTAAGCGATTGTCCCAACATCACTTTGCGGCACGAAGGTGACAAAAGCCAGCATCACCCGAAAAGTGCAAATTATCATTAATTGCGAACGACCGCTAATTCCGACGCTGCCACCGGCCCCGCTCGTCGGCCTGCCAATAGGTGACATCAAATCCCCGCGCCTTGCAATCCGTCCACGCGCTGCGGGCCAGCGCGAGGGCATCCGGATCGTCTCCGTTGAACAGCAGCACCATGCGCGCATAGCCCTGCGTGTCCTGCGGCAGGGCGGCGTTGTCGACCAGGAATCGGACATGGGCGCCGTTGGGATTGCCCTCCTCGATTGCCAGCACGATCGGCTGATCGGCAGCATCGTTCACGCGCCATGTCGCGTGCGGCAGGAAGGAATCGTCGCGATAGGTCCACAAATGTGCGTCGAGCGCGTCGGCGCGTTCCTCCGAGGTCGACTGCACCACGACACGCCAGCCGCGCTCGAGCGATTTCTCGAGAAGCGGCGGCAACACGTTCTCCACCGTCATGTTTTGCAGATGATAGAACAGGACTTCGGTCATCTCGGGTCATTAACGCTCGTAATGGTCGGCGACCAGCCGGTCGAGCAGGCGGACGCCATAGCCGCTTGCCCAGCTCTGGTTGATGTCGGTCTTCGGCGCGCCCATGGCGGTGCCGGCGATGTCGAGATGGGCCCAGGGCGTGCCGTCGACGAAGCGCTGCAGGAACTGCGCCGCGGTGATCGAGCCGCCGTGGCGGCCGCCGGTGTTCTTCATGTCGGCGAACTGGGAATCGATCAGCTTGTCGTATTCGGGACCGAGCGGCATGCGCCAGACCTTGTCGCCGGTCTCGATGCCGGCCGTCAGCAGGCGTTCGGCGAGTTCGTCATTGTTGGAGAACATGCCGGCATGCTCGGTGCCGAGCGCGACCACGATCGCGCCGGTCAGCGTTGCCAGATCCACCATGAATTTCGGCTTCACCTTCTTGGCGACGTACCAGAGCACGTCGGCCAGAACGAGGCGGCCTTCCGCGTCGGTGTTGATGATCTCGATGGTCTGGCCCGACATCGAGGTGACGATGTCGCCCGGCCGCTGCGCATTGCCGTCGGGCATGTTCTCGACGAGGCCGATGGCGCCGACCACGTTGGCCTTGGCCTTGCGCGCGGCAAGCGCATGCATGAGGCCGACGACGCAGGCCGCGCCCCCCATGTCGCCCTTCATGTCCTCCATGCTGCCGGCCGGCTTGATCGAAATGCCGCCGGTGTCGAAGCAGACGCCCTTGCCAACGAAGCTCACCGGCGCCTCGCCCTTCTTGCCGCCGTCCCAGCGCATGATCACGGTGCGGCTCGGCCGCGCCGAGCCCTGGCCGACGCCGAGCAGCGCGCCCATGCCGAGCTTCTGCATCGCCTTGACGTCGAGCACCTCGACCTTGACGCCGAGCTTGCGGAGCTGACTGGCGCGGCTCGCGAATTCCTCGGGGAAGAGCACGTTCGGCGGCTCGTTGACGAGATCGCGCGCGATGATCACGCCGTCGACGACGTGGCCGGCCGAGGCGAACGCCTTCTTCGCGGCGGCGGCATCGCCGACCGCAAGCGAGATCTCGGCGCGCGAGCCGCCCTCCTCGCCGTCCTTCTTCTTGGTCTTGTAGCGGTCGAACTTGTAGGCGCGCAGGCGCAGGCCCGAGGCGATCGCAACCGCCTGCTCGCTCGTCATGGCACCGCTGGGCAGTTCCGCCATGACGGTCACGGCGGCCGCCCCCGCGGCAAGCTTGCCCGCCGCCACCCCGCCGAATTTGAGGAAATCGCTCGCCTTCAGGCCGACCGCCTTGCCGGCGCCGATCACGAGCAGACGCGCGGCTTTCACCCCTTCCGGCGCCAGGATGTCGAGCGCAGCCCCGGTCTTGCCCTTGAAGGCGGCAGCGGCCGCCGCGCGCTTCACGAGTTCGACAGCACCGCCCAGCGCCTTGGCCGTCGCCGGACCGACCTTCAGACTGTCGTCGCAGAACACGACCAGGATGCCACGGGCGGCAGCGGACAATGGGACAAAGCCGACCTTGATGGCATCGGACATAGGTAACTCCTTCAAAAATCTTGGTCTTTTTGCTGTTCAGGGTCCCCGGCCAGCGCCAGACCTGAACGACGATTCACTGAGCCTTCCGCACTATGTGCCAGCGCCCCGGCAGATGCCAAGCACCCCCCGTGGCCGCAAGGTCACAACGAGGGAAATATTAACCGTAAAATGAGGGTGCCACGGGGCAGCCATTTTGTTGACGGATCAAAGGGATGGTAGTGAGAGAGTGAGCTGGCGGAAGAAGCGCTGGCCAACCTTGGGGATCCCCTGATCGGGGATTGGTTGGGCAGCGGAATTTCGGCCGACATTGGGGACTTGGTGGGATTCGTGCGGTAGCGCATGGGGTCGATCGACAGGTATATCTTCCGCACGACGCTGGCGTCGTTTGCGCTGATCCTGGTCAGCCTTACCGGCGTGATCTGGATTACGCAGGCGTTGCGCGGCATCGACCTGATGACGAGCCAGGGTCAGACCATCCTCACCTTCCTCGGCATCACCAGCCTCGTCGTGCCGGCGCTCGTCCTGATCATCTCGCCGATCGCGCTGATGATCGCGATCTCGCACACGCTGAACAAGCTCGCGACCGATTCCGAGATCATCGTGATGAATGCCGCCGGCCTGTCGCCGATCCGGCTGTTCCTTCCGTTCTTCTATGCCACCTGCGTGGTGGCGCTGCTGGTGGCCTTCATCGCGGCCTATCTCGCGCCCGACGGCATGCGGCGGATCAAGCAGTGGGATGCCGAGATCACCGCGGACGTGCTCACGAACATCCTGCAGCCCGGCCGCTTCGCCCAGCTCGACCAGAACCTCACGATCCGGATTCGCGAACGCCAGCCCGGCGGCATCCTTGCCGGCATCTTCATCGACGACCGCCGCGATCCCAACGAGCGCGTCTCGATCGTCGCCGAGCACGGCGAGGTCGTGAAGAACGAGACCGGCTCATTCCTGGTGCTGGAGACCGGCAATCTCCAGCGCTTCGAGGCGGGCAAGCGCGATCCCGCGCTGGTGGCCTTCGGCCGCTACGGCTTCGACATGTCGAAGTTCTCCAACCAGGGCCGCGACGTCACCCTCGGCATCCGCGAACGCTATCTCTGGGAGCTGCTCTCGCCGTCCGACAACGACCCCGTCTACAAGCAGATTCCCGGCCAGTTCCGCTCGGCCCTGCATGACAGCCTGCTCGCGCCGATCTATCCCTTCGCCTTCGCCGTGCTGACCTTCGCCTTCCTCGGTGCGCCCCGCACCACTCGCCAGAGCCGTAATTTCTCGATCGGCGGTTCGGTCGTCGCGGTGTTCGGCCTGCGCATGGCCGGCTTTGCCTGCTCGGTGATGGCGGTGAAGTCATCGAGCCCGGTGCTGGTCCAATACGCGATGGTCTTTGGCGCCATCGGCGTCGGGCTGTGGATGATCATCGGCGGCGTCGTGGTCGAGCCGCCCCCTGGCCTCATGGAAGCCATCAACAGGTCGAATGCGCGAATCGCGCGGCTGTTCGGGCGGCCGGCCACCGCATGAGCATGCTCACCAACACACTCGGACGCTATTTTGCCGGCCGCTTCGTGGTCGCGGCGCTCGGCGTGTTCTTGGGCATTTTCCTGCTGCTCGTGCTGGTCGACTACATCGAGATGGTGCGCAAGACCTCGGGGCTGGCGTCCGCCTCGGCGCTGATGGTGGCCGAGACCTCGCTGTTCCGGGTGCCGCAGTTGCTGGAGAAGCTGACGCCGTTCTGCATGCTGATCGGCGCCATGACCTGCTATCTCGCCCTCTCCCGCCGCCTCGAGCTCGTGGTTGCGCGCGCCGCCGGCATCTCCGCATGGCAGTTCATTTCTCCGGCGCTCGGCAGCGCGCTCCTGATCGGGGTGATCGCGACGATCGCCTACAATCCGATGTCGGCGAACTTGCGCGAGCTCTCCAAGCGCATGGAAGCCGAGCTGTTCGGCTCGGCGCCCGGGGGCGGCGTCCAGGACGCCTCCGGTTTCTGGCTCAATCAGCTGACCAGCGACGGCCAGACCATCATCAACGCCGCGCGCAGCGAGCAGCAGGGCGTCCGACTCACCGGCCTGACGCTGTTCCGCTTTGACACAGACAGCCATTTCAAGGAGCGAGTCGAGGCGCGCGAGGCGACATTGGAGGCAGGCCGTTGGCTGTTCAAATCCGTTCGCCGCTTCTCGCTGGACTCACCGCCGATCGACCAGGCCACACTGGAGATTCCGACGACGCTGACCGAGGCGCAGGTCCGCAACAGCTTTTCCACCCCAGAGACTGTGTCATTTTGGCAACTACCGAGCTACATCCGCTCCTCCGAAAGCTCGGGCTTCGCGACAGCTGGATACCGACTCCAGTATCAGAAGCTTCTGGCACAGCCGTTTTTGCTGGCCGCCATGGTGATGCTCGCGGCCTCGGTGTCGTTGCGCTTCTTCCGGATGGGCGGCGTGCAAAAGATGGTTTTGAGTGGCGTGGGCGCAGGCTTTCTGCTCTACGTTCTGTCGAAAGTGACTGAAGACTTGAGCAAGGCTGAGTTGATGCATCCGATCGCTGCGGCGTGGTTGCCCGCAGTGGTGGGCGGCCTCACCGGCTTTTTGGCCTTGTTGTACCAGGAGGACGGTTAGTGACTGCCGTCCGTCGAGGACCCGTGTCTGGTTTGACGCGCCGCATCGTGATGCGCGCGAACGGGTTCGGTTTGGCTCTTCGCAGGCTCGTGCTGGCCGGCGCCGCCGTCGCATCGCTCGGCGCGCTGATCGATGTTGCCGCCGTGGCCCCTGCCTCGGCCCAGAGCTTCACCTACAATCCGCTGCCGCCCCGCCCGAAGCCGCCGAAGGCCGCCAACGACAACCAGATGCTGGTTCAGGCGACCGAGGTCGACTACGACTACAACAATTCGCGCGTCTCCGCGGTCGGTAACGTCCAGCTGTTCTACAACGGCACCAGCGTCGAGGCCGACAAGGTCATCTACGACCAGAAGACCAAGCGGCTGCATGCCGAAGGCAACATCCGCATGACGGATGCCGACGGCAAGATCACCTATGCCGAGATACTGGATCTGTCCGACGATTACCGCGACGGTTTCGTCGATTCGCTGCGCGTGGATACCGCCGACCAGACCCGCATGGCCGCGAGCCGCTCCGACCGCTCCGACGGCAATTACACCGTGTTCGAGAACGGCGTCTACACGGCCTGCGCGCCGTGCAAGGACGATCCGAAGAAGCCGCCGCTTTGGCAGGTCAAGGGTGCGCGCATCATCCACGACCAGCAGGAGAAGATGCTGTATTTCGAAACAGCGTCGCTCGAATTCTTCGGCGTGCCGATCGCCTACATGCCCTATTTCTCGACGCCCGACCCGACCGTGAAGCGCAAGAGCGGCTTCCTGATGCCAGGCTATTTCCCGGGCACGACGAACACGGGATTCGGCGCCGAGGTTCCATATTATTGGGCGATCGCGCCCGACATGGACGCAACCTTCACCCCCCGCTTCATGTCGCGGCAGGGCGTGCTGTTTCAGGGTGAATTCCGCCAGCGCCTGATCGACGGCGCCTACCAGATTCGCGCCTATGGCATCGACCAGCTCGATCCCGGCGCGTTTTCCGGTCAACC
This sequence comes from Bradyrhizobium sp. MOS003, assembly GCF_003020125.1. Lineage (GTDB taxonomy): Bacteria > Pseudomonadota > Alphaproteobacteria > Rhizobiales > Xanthobacteraceae > Bradyrhizobium. The sequence goes on from NZ_PYFW01000004.1 coordinate 678,017, forward strand.
CGGCGACAAGCAGTTCCGCGGCGCCGTCGACACCAAGGGTCAGTTCGCGCTGAACGACAAATGGGTCTGGGGTTGGGACGGCGTCCTGATGTCCGACTACTATTTCTTCTCGGACTACCGGCTCTACCAGTACCGCGACCCGCTCGGCTCGTTCCTGCTGCTGCCGACGGAAGCGCTGTCGCAGCTCTATCTGACCGGCGTCGGCAACCGCAGCTTCTTCGACGCGCGCACGATGTACTGGCTGAGCTATTCGGGTAACCAGAGCCAGGTGCCGATCGTCTATCCGGTGATCGACTATGCCAACGTGCTCAACTATCCGGTGTTCGGCGGCGAGTTCAGCTACAAGACCAATTTCGTGAACCTGTCGCGTGACCAGGCGGTGTTCGATCCGATCACGACGGTCGCCAACACCAGCAGCCTGTGCACGACGGCGTCGGCCGATCCGCTGGCCCGCACGCCGTCGCAGTGTCTGCTGCGCGGCTTCCCCGGCACCTACACCCGCCTCACGGCCGAAGCGCAGTGGCGCAAATCCTTCACCGATCCGCTCGGCCAGATCTGGACGCCGTTCGCCAGCCTGCGCGCCGACGCGATCAACTCCTCGGTCTCGAACCAGCCGGGCGTGTCGAACTATCTTCCCGTCGGCGACACCCAGGCGTTCCGCCTGATGCCGACCGTGGGTTTGGAATACCGCTATCCCTTCATCAACGTTCAACCCTGGGGTTCGACCACCATCGAGCCGATCGCACAGATCATCATCCGGCCGAACGAGACCAATGCCGGCAAGCTCCCGAACGAAGACGCCCAGAGCATGGTGTTCGACGCCTCGAACCTGTTCAGCGTCGACAAGTTCTCCGGCTACGACCGCGTTGAGGGCGGCGGCCGCGCCAATGTCGGCGTGCAGTCCACCACGCAGTTCGACAAGGGCGGCGCCGTCAAGGTGCTGTTCGGCCAGTCCTACCAGCTGTTCGGCATGAACTCCTTCGCGGTCCAGGACTCCATCAATACCGGCCTCGATTCCGGCCTGGACAAGCCGCGCTCCGATTACGTCGCAAGCGCCAGCTACTCGCCCAACAGCACCTATACGTTCAGCGTCCGCTCCCGCATGGACGAGCAGACCTGGAACGTGCAGCGCTTCGAGGCGGAAGGCCGCGCCAACTTCAATCGCTGGGCGGTTAGCGTGATGTACGGCAATTACGCGCCGCAGCCGGAACTCGGCTATCTGACCCGCCGCGAGGGCATCCTGACTTCGGGCTCGCTGAAGGTCGCGACCAACTGGGTGGTGTCGGGCTCGGCGCGGTGGGACCTCGAAGCGAACAAGATCAACCAGTATGTGCTCGGTGCCGGCTATGTCGACGATTGCTTCGTGCTGGCGGCGAACTACGTTACTTCGTATAGCTATTCGGCGGGCACCGCGCCGCCCGTGCTGAGCCATGCGTTCATGTTCCAGATCGGCCTGCGCACGCTGGCGACCTCGTCGACGACCAGCAGTTCCGCCGGCCTCCAGTGAACGGTTTGAAGTGCCGGCGCGTTGCCCCATCACAGGCTCGACGCGGCTGACATGCGAGCGACAATCATGACGACCCCATTGCCTATCTTCCGCCTCCTCCTCGCCATCGCTGCCGGACTGATCCTGACCGGACTGCCCTCGCCGTCGCGCGCACAGAACATCGTCGTGATGGTCAACGGCGACCCGATCACCGATTTCGACATCGAGCAGCGCTCCAAGCTCGACCAGCTGACGACGCAGAAGACCCCGTCCCGGCAGGAGGTCATCAACGAGCTGATCGACGACAAGGTGAAGATGAAGGAGGGCAAGAAGTACGGCGTCGACCCCGGTGTCTCCGACGTCAACCAGTCCTACGAGGGCATGGCGCAGCGCATGCGCATCACACCGGACCAGCTCACCAAGTCGCTCGAAACCAAAGGCGTCCGCCCCGAAACCCTGAAGGGCCGCATGAAGGCCGAGATGGTCTGGACCAGCCTGGTGCGCGGCCGCTTCAAGGAGAAGCTGCTCGTCGGCGAGCGCGACGTCGCGCAGGCCGTGCAGGCCCAGACCGGCGACAAGCTCCAGATCGAGGGCACCGAATACAAGATGCAGCCGATCGTGCTGATCGTGCCGCGCGGCTCGTCCGCGGGATTCCTGGAGACGCGCAAGAAGGAAGCCGAGAACTATCGTGCCCGCGTCGGAAGCTGCGAGGAAGCCAACTCGCTGTTCCGCTCGACGCCGAACGCCACCATCCGCGACAGCGTCACCAAGACCACCGCGGAGTTGCCGGAGGCGCTGCGCAAGGTGCTCGACGACACCCCGATCGGCCATTTGACCGCGCCCGAGATGACCAAGAACGGCATCGAGATGGTGGTGCTGTGCTCGCGCAAGCCGACCATGATCGACACGCCGAAGAAGCGCGAGGTCCGCGAGAAGATGTATCAGGAGAAGTACGAGAAGACCCAGAAGGCCTATCTCGACGAGCTCCGCAAGGCGGCGATGATCGAATATCGCAACCGCTGATGGCCAACCGCGCAGCCAAACCGCTTCCCCTTGCCCTGACCTTGGGAGAGCCCGCCGGCATCGGCCCCGACATCACGATCGCAGCCTGGCTCCGGCGCCGTGAACTGAACTTGCCGGCCTTCTATCTGCTCGGCGACGAGGCATTGATCGCGCGGCGCGCCCGAGCGATCGGTGCCGACATCAAGATTGCCGCCGCGACGCCCGGCGAAGCCGCTTCCGCCTTCGCTGATGCCCTTCCCGTGGTCGCCACCGGCGAGCCCGCGACCGCCGAGCCCGGCAAGCCCGACGCATCGAGCGCACCTGCCGCGCTCGCCTCGATCCGGCAGGCCGTCACCGATGTCCGCGAGGGCCGCGCCGGCGCCGTCGTCACCAATCCGATCGCCAAGAGCGTGCTCTATCGCGCCGGCTTCCGCCATCCCGGCCACACCGAATTCCTCGCCGAGCTCGCCGCGGAAGACGGCCGGGTGCCGCAGCCGGTGATGATGCTGTGGTCGCCGCGGCTCGCCGTAGTGCCCGTGACCATCCACGTCTCGATCCGCGATGCGCTGACAGAGCTCACCAGCGCGCTGATCGTCTCGACCGTGCGCATCGTCGCAGCCGAGCTGACATCGCGCTTCGGCATCGCGCAGCCGCGCATCGCGGTCTCCGGTCTCAATCCGCATGCCGGCGAGGATGGCTCGCTCGGTCACGAGGAGCAGACCATCATCGCTCCCGCGCTCAAGACATTGCGCAGCGAGGGCATCGAGACCAGGGGCCCGCTGCCCGCCGACACCATGTTCCACGAGGCCGCGCGCAGCACCTATGACTGCGCGATCTGCATGTATCACGACCAGGCGCTGATCCCGATCAAGACCGTCGCCTTCGACGACGCCGTCAACGTCACGCTCGGCCTGCCCTTCATCCGCACCTCGCCCGATCACGGCACCGCCTTCGATATCGCCGGCACCGGCAAGGCCAATCCGGCCAGCCTGATCGCGGCCTTGCGGCTGGCCAGCCGCATGGCGGCTTCGCAAAGCTGATGAGCGCGATCGACGACCTCCCGCCGCTACGCGAGGTCATTCGCCAGCACGCGCTGTCGGCGCGTAAATCGCTCGGCCAGAACTTTCTGCTCGACCTCAATCTCACTGCCCGCATCGCGCGCGCAGCAGCCCCGCTCGAAGACTCCACGATCGTCGAGATCGGCCCGGGCCCGGGCGGGCTGACCCGTGCGCTGCTCGCGCTCGGAGCGCGGCGCGTCATCGCCATCGAGCATGACGAGCGCGCGATCCCGGCCCTGCAGGATATTTCCGCGCGCTACCCTGGCAGGCTCGAAATCGTGCATGGCGATGCCATGACCTTCGATCCCCGCCCGCTGATCGATGGCGAACGCGCGAAGATCGTGGCCAACCTGCCCTACAACATCGCGACCCAGCTCCTGATCGGCTGGCTCACCACCGACCCCTGGCCGCCCTGGTACGACCTGATGGTGTTGATGTTCCAGCGCGAGGTCGGCGAGCGCATCGTCGCGCGCGAGGACGAGGAGGCCTATGGCCGGCTCGGCGTGCTCGCGAACTGGCGCTGCGAGACCAAGATCCTGTTCGACATTGCGCCGTCCGCCTTCGTGCCGCCGCCGAAAGTCACGTCTTCCGTCGTGCGCCTGGTGCCGCGCGCTGAGCCGCTTGCCTGCGATCGCAAGCTGCTCGAGCAGGTCGCAGCCTCCGCCTTCGGCCAGCGCCGCAAGATGCTGCGCCAAAGCCTGAAATCGCTCGGCGTCGATCCGGCGCGGCTGGCGCAAGCGGCCGGCGTCGATGCGACGCGGCGCGCCGAGACCATTCCCATTTCCGGCTTTGTTGCCATGGCCCGTGAATTGGCCAATATACGAACCGAAGAAGCATGATCCGGAAAAGTGTGAAGCGGTTTTCCGAAGCAGATCATGCTCGAGCAATCGGCTGAAGCGCCTGGCGCTTTAGCGATAATTTCGGAGGAAGAAATATGGCGCTGATGCGCAGGCAATCCCTGGTCAAGTTCGATGCGCCCTTGTGCGAGACCATCGTCGACACGCCGAAGCCGAAAGGCGCTGAGGTGCTGGTGCGCATCGAGCGCTGCGGCCTCTGCCATTCCGACCTGCACATCCAGGACGGCTACGCCGATCTCGGCGGCGGCAAGAAGCTCGACACCACGCGCGGCATGACGCTGCCTTTCACGCTCGGCCACGAGATCGCCGGCGTCGTCGACGAAGTCGGCCCGGACGTTCCGGCCGGCCTCGTCGGCACCAAGAAAGCCGTCTTCCCCTGGATCGGCTGCGGCCAGTGCCGCGACTGCGCCAATGGCGACGAGAATCTCTGCGTCAAGCAGCGCTTCCTCGGCGTCTCCATCGACGGCGGCTTCGCCACCCATGTGCTGGTGCCCGACGCGAAATATCTGCTCGACTACGATCCCCTGCCCGTCAACCAGGCCGCGACCCTGATGTGCTCCGGCGTCACCGCCTATGGCGCGCTCAAGCGCCTGGTCGATCGGCCCCGCCAGCGCAACCTCCTGCTGATCGGCCTCGGCGGGGTCGGCATGATGGGCCTGTCGTTTGCGCAGGCGATGTTCAAGCAGCCGATCACGGTCGCCGACCTCTCGCCGGCCGCGCGCGACACCGCGCTGAACAACGGCGCCGCGGTCGCCTACGACCCGTCCGAGCCCGACGTGATCAAGCGCATCCTGAAGGAGACCGAAGGCGGCTTCGACGAGATCGTCGATTTCGCCGGCAACGAGAAGTCGATGGCGTTTGCGGTCGCGGTGGCCGCGCGCGGCGGCAAGATCGTGGTCTCCGGCCTGATGGGCGGCCAGTTCACGCTGCCGATGGTGCAATGGGTCTACAAGCGCATGACCATCGAAGGCTTCATGGTCGGCACGCTCGCCGAGGCCCAGGAGCTGATGGCGCTGGCACGCGCCGGCAAGATCAAGCCGACGCCGATGCGCGAAGAGCCGATGGGCGACGTCCAGAAATGGATCGACGAGCTTCGTGCTGGCAAGGTCGTCGGCCGAATCGTGCTGAAGAACTGACGATCGCTTCGCGCGGGCCCGACGCAAGTTGGGCCCGCGTGACGGAACGCCTGCGGCCTCGCCGCGTTGGCTGCGCATGACCATTCGCTGCACCGTCGAAAGCGCATTCTTCATCGCCTGGAGCTGCCTGGAGCAGAGCGGCGAGCTCGGCCCGCCCGACGAGAGCGCCAACGTCCTTCTCGACGCCATCGAAGCCCAGCTCAAGACCGGCGAACGCCGCCAGCTGATGCTCGCCAACAAGGCGATCGACGCCTATCGCGCGCACGCGGCGCTGCACCGAGCCTCGTGGAATCGCGAAGCACGCGCCGGCTGATCCATCATCGCCGCCCTCCGGCCCAACTAACGGAATTCCGCAAGGCCCGCGCGAAGGCCCGCATGCCAACTTCTCGACCGTTGACGCGCGCTTGTGTGCACTTTGGAACCGTCGGTTCCGCCACGGAAACGTAGGGTTCTGGCCGGCGCCGATTCCCGGCCAGCCAAGAGAAGAAACTGTGACCGGTCGGCCCCCGAACGATCTGCTCCGGCAGCTCACCCCTCAGGATTTCGAACTGCTCGCGCCTCACCTCCAGCCGGTCGAATTCGCAGCAAGCCACGTCCTGCATCACGCCGGCGACGAGGTTGCGGCGGTGCATTTTCCCTGCGGTCCCGCGCTGGTCTCGTTCGCGGTGCCCGTCGAGGACGACCGCGAGGTCGAAAGCCTGCTGGTGGGCCGGGAGGGTGCGGTGGGTCTTGCCGCAGGCCGCAGCCCCTCGCTCGCTTATTCGCGCATCGTCGTGAAGCTGGGCGGCACCCTGGTCCGGCTGCCGCTGCGCGCGCTCGAGCAGGCGCAGCACAGGTCGGCGACGCTCCAGGAGGTCTTCTCGCGCTATGCCGACTGCCAATTCGCCCAGCTGCTGCAGACGGCGGCCTGCAACGCCGCGCATTCGATCGAGCAGCGCGCCGCCAAATGGATCATCTCCGCCAAAGCGAGCATCGGCGGGGCCGAAATCCCCCTCACCCACGAGCAGCTCGCCGGCATGCTCGGCGTCTCCCGAAGCTATGCCAGCCGCGTCATCCAGATGTTCAAGGCAAGACGCATCCTCGCGACCCGCCGCGGCGCCATCCTGATCCTCGACGGCACCGCGCTCGAAGCCAGAGCCTGCTGCTGCAACGATTGGGTGAGGAAGCATTTCGACGAGGTGATGGGCGGAGCGGCAGCCGGCGGCTAGCGCCAATGACCTCAGGCCTGGGGCGGCGACTGGCGCTTCAGGTGAAGATAGGCCGGGTTGAAATCGCCGAGCCGCTGCAACTCACGCCATTTCAGCACGATCAACTCGCCATCCCGCAGATCCATCGCGCCGCCCCGCCGGAGCTCGGCGAGCGTCCGGTTCACGGTCGCGATCGCCATGCCCAGCGTCTCGCCGAGTTGAACCAGGCTGATCGGCATGCGGAAGCGATTGCCGCGGACGAGCTGCGCGGCGCGGGCGCGGTAGAACAGCTCGCAGAACAGATGCGCCATGCGCGCCTGCATCGGCCGGGCGCTGTTGTTGGTGATGGCCTCGCGAAAGATCGCAGCATCGCGCAGCGTCTCGCGCCAGACGGAGTGCGCGAATGTGGGGCGGCGCCGGAAAGCCCTGAACAATTCGCGATGCGGGATGAAGGCCGCCGTCGCCGGTCCCAGCGCGCTCAATCCGTGATCCATCTGGTCGATGAACAGTGCCTGGGAGTCCGGCAGGTCGCCGGTCAGGTGGAAGGACAGGTATTGCCGCCTCCCGGTGCCGAGCAGATGGTAGCGCGCGACCATGCCTGAAACGACCAGCGCCGAGTGTTCCGGCTCATCGCCCTGACGGATGAAATCCTCATTCGGCTCGAAATCGCGCTGCACGAAGGTGAGCGCGCGGATCTCGGCAATATCCTCCGCGTCAAGCGCGGTGTGCTCGGAAAGGTTCCGGATCAGCACGTCGTGAGCTTTGTCCATGGGATCACCAAAAATCGCGCCGGATCTATCAAATGATACGCCGACCTCGGGTTCAGCGGACTAGAACGCGAAACGGAGGCACAGGTTGCTTACGGCCTGCCCGGGTCGGCTCCAACCCGTCATCCTCGACTGCGAACCGAGTCCCGGTATGAGCCCTGCAACGATTTTGGACCGCATCCGCGATCTGTTCGCGTCGAATCCGAGCGCGCACCTCGACTGCATCAGCGATGCCTTCGAGAAGGGCACGCTGAAGGAGCCGGCTCGGCCGATGTCCGATCAGGAACTCGCCCGCGCCATCCGCGAGTTCCGCTCTGCGCCGCTCTCCGACGGGAGCCTTGCAAGGCTCTCGCGGCGCTTCGTCGAAGCATCAACGCCGGAAGACGGCTGAAGCACACCGCGAGCCCGATGCCGCATCCGAAGTTCATAGCGCGTCTCCAGGCCGTCGAAGGCCTGTCCGAGGACGAACGCCGGCAGATCGCGGGCCTGCCCTCCACGCTGCGTCAAATCGCGGACGGCGAGATCGTGCTGCGCCAGGGTGAGGCCGCCTCGCGCAGCGTCTTCGTCGTCAGCGGCTTCCTCTACGAGGCCCGCATCGTTGGCGACCGCAGCCAGATCCTGGCGTTCCACGTTCCCGGCGACATGCCCTGCCTGCACACGCTGCTGGTCTCGCCGACGGATGCGGACCTCGTCGGCCTCGGCCCGACCATCGTCGGCTACGTCGGACACAGCCAGCTCCGCCAGCTGCTCGAGGGCTCGATCCATCTGACCCGCGCGTTCTGGCGCCAGACGCTGATCGACGCGGCGATTTCGCGGCAATGGATCGCCCGCCTCGGCGCGCAGACGGCCCTGCCCAAGGTCGCGCATCTGATCTGCGAGCTCGCAGCGCGGCTGGAGATCGTCGGCCTTCTCAAGGACGCCTGCTTCCAGATGCCGATGACGCAGCGCCATGTCGCTGATGCCTGCGGCCTGTCGATCGTGCACGTCAACCGCACCATCCAGGAACTGCGGCATCGCCGATTGATCGCATGGGAGGGCAGCGAGATCGAGCTGCTGCAGCCTGACGAGTTGCGCAGGCTCGCCGATTTCAATTCCGACTATCTGAGTTGAGCGCGATGGATGAGCGCGGAGCGCTACCCGTCCCGTCACGATCGCAGCCGCGCCGTCCGCCATGATGCACGCAGCGGACGATCTCTCGATCGATGTCTTGCACCGTCCATGCTACGGCGTGAGGAAGTCCAGCCCGTCCCGCGACGGAAGCATTGCCGCGAAACGTCGAAGCGCCACATCGAGGGAAAGGGAACGCGGATCTCAACGGCGGCTGAGGCCCGCCCACGGATCTCTATCTTACCGCGAACGGCGCCTGATAAGGCCGGCCGAACGGCACGCCGTTGATGACGGTCTGGATCGGCTTGAGCTGGGCCTTGCCGTCCCTCTTGTTGTTGCGGGTGTCGACGAAGCTGACCGGCCCTTCCACCAGCTCCATGATGGCGACGTCGCCGGGCGCACCGACTTGCAGCGTGCCGATATTCGGCGCGCGGTTGATGATCCTCGCCGGCGCCGTGGTGGCCATTGCAACCACCTGTTCCAGGGTGAAGCCCAGCGTCATGAACTTGCTCATCACATTGGGCAGGAACGGAATGCCCGGCGAATTGCCGGAGAAGACGTGGATGTCGGAGGAGATGGTGTCCGGCGTGCATCCGCCGGGGATCGCGACTTCCGCCACGGTGAAATCGAAGCTGCCGCCGCCATGACCGACGTCGAAGATGACGCCACGCTGCTTGGCCGCCAGGGCTGCAGGCAGCAGCTTGCCCTCCTGCACGATGTTGGTGAAGACGTTGGACATGTTCGGTGCGCCCGAATAGGCGTGCGTCAGCACGTCGCCGGGACGCAGCAAATCAAGGATCTGCGACATCAGCTCCTTGGACTCGACGCCGCCGATATGCACCATCATCTTCGCCGGCCAACCGCACATCTCGCAAGCCTGGATGCCGCGCTTCAGCGGCTCGAGCCCGTGCTTGTAGATCACGTTCTCCGACATCCGCACTTTGACCCCAAGCAGGAAATCGGCGTTCTCGGCGAGCGCCATCGCGCAGGCTTCGGTCTGTGCGACGTCGATGTTGTACAGTTCGGCGGCCGGGAACGCCGACAGGCCGTTATTGGCGATATGGACGAAGGCATACATTCGCGCCCGCGTCTGGGCCACGATGAAGCGGCGCAACGCCGCCAGATTGTTGACCCCGGCGTCGCCCGCGGAGACGACGGTCGTCGTGCCTTGGAATTGCACCAGCTCGTCGGCGGGAATACCGATCGCCGAGCCGTAGGGATAGACGTGAGAATGCAGATCGATCAGACCGGGCATCACGAGCTTGCCCGACGCGTCGATGCTCTTCAGCGCGCGCTCGGCGGGGATCGCCTCCTGCACCGTTTCGATCACGCCCCAGCGGATGCCGATATCCCGTTTGGCGCGCAGCGACTGGCTGGGGTCGAGCACCTCGCCGCCCCGGATCACCAGATCGTACTTGTCGTTCGGCCCCATTGCGGCTCGCGCGGGCGCGGCGAGGCCGACAAATGCGGCGGACGTCGAAAGTGCCAGGAAATCGCGGCGTGACAACACGGACATGATGGTCCCCCCTTGTGGTTTTTGTTCTTGGCTAAGCCCCCGCTTCGACGCGCAGATGCGCCTCTGCCGCCAACGTCCGAGAGCGGAATGAACGGGATTGGAATTGCAGCATCTTCGCGCGGACGTTTCAATCCTATGACTGCACGCCGGCCCTGAGGAGCTGCGAAATTTTCTGAAATCGCATGAACTTTCCTGGAGGAGCGCCGACTAAGCGCACACGTCCGTTTGCGACATTCGCGCCGATGGAGCGCGTTTCCGCTATGCAGCATAGCAAACGTAAATGACGGCGGCTTGGGAGAGGCGTCGGGCAAAACACCGGTCAAGCCCTCGCGTCAAAAATATTCCACTTTCCCGAATTTCGGATTTGTGACATAGACACGCCATCCCGGCCCTACCAAAGGGGCGCTTCGCGATCGTCACGAGATGCGGGCCGGGGTGCGGTGGACGCGGCAGCGCCGGCGCGATTGCGTGGGGACAGGGCGGGCAACCGTGAGTCC
>NZ_PYFW01000005.1 GCF_003020125.1 Bradyrhizobium sp. MOS003
TGCTTGCTTCGCTCTTAATAATGCCGCGTCGCGCACTGGTCCGTGCGGCAGCAATCTGGCCTCCTCCAAGAGCTTGTGAGCTTCTTCGAGAAGCCGTTCCTTGAGTGATTTTGTTTGTTTGAAACGACGCCGAGGAATGATTGACACAGCGCGCTCCTTTCCCGTTTGAGGAAGGCGGGAGCGCAAGGGGCGTTCTCATCACGGACAAAAGCCGAGGTCCGCTCCGTGATGAAGGGATAATGACTCACCCCCGGGTTTGGTTCTGCATCTTTTGATACGACGCGGGAAATAATTAATCATCAAAACCTACTCAAACTGAGCGACCTACTCAACTGAGCCACTCGCAAAATCTAAACTAGGCTACTGAGGTCGGAGACAGGCCAGCACCCGGGGCTTTTGGGCACTCAAAAAGCGATCCAAAAATTGTCAGCTTAGGGTCAGAATGCGAGAAGCTCAGCGCGAGCAGATCCAGTCCGCTCCGCCCGGCTAAGCGGACGTCACTGAGCGGTGCCGTCACCTCAACTGCGTGCGCTAGGATCGCACGTCAGAACGACGCGCCGCTGCTATCGGCGAATGCTTAGGTGCTCGCGTTAACCCAGCCGAAGATCACCATCACCACGCAGCACAGAACGACGAACGCCTGCCCGCTCATCTCCATCCAGTAGCGGACCGGCGAGTGTCCCGTTCGTAGACGGGCCTCGGCAGCCACACGTCGATCACCCAGTCCAGAATGCTCGAACTGTGATTGAAGCTCCTGATCTTCCTGTCGGCATAGCCGGCCCGCAGCGTGCGGAAGCAATCGACGACCAGATAGAGGCCGAACAGGCGCGCAGCGATCTCGTAAAGGGAGAACTGCATAGAACGTCCGTTCGTCAGCCATCGGTGGCCGGTGTCGTCGGGGGCCGATCGGCAGGGTCAAGGCCCAGGCGCGGACATCGCACCCGGCTCTTAGTGTGGCCGTATCCAGTGTCGGTTCAACTGCCGGGAATGATTATCGTGCTGGCGGGAGCGCCCCCACAGGCACGGCTCGATCACGGGCTTGGGCGCTATAGCGCAGCCTGGGGCCTGCAGGATCTTTGGGGGATTAGCGTATTGGCCGAAATAGGCCACTCGGGATTTCAAAACAGGCCAAGCGTCAAGCGGCCTTATTACCTAAAAATGGCTATAGCGGGCAGGACCACCGGTACCGCACCGGCGGTGATAACCAAAACTTTGTACCAAAGGTCATTGTTCATATGGACAGCGTAAAAGAGGTTGCCCCGTACCGCATATGCAATTTGTGCCAAAACCAAATCAGGCCACAAAAAACAAACTAGGCAACTGAGGTCGGAAACGGGGCAGCGCCGAAAATTACAGAACAACTGCCGCTGGGCAGTCTCGTGAGACTGGCTAGCTCAGTCGCCGACCTGGTGGAGCGGACCCGGCCTACCCTCAACAGCCGCCCCTGAAGCCGCCTTTTAAAACAAAGCGAGCCCGGTGTACCTAGGACACCGAGCCCATAACCTCAGCAACACCCGTGCTTGATGCCGCTCGGCTATGTTCTCTATTTACGGCGGGTGAGTGATCGCAGTTTTGACGTGTATCAAGGTTCAAGAGCGGCCCCAGGGATGAACTGAGGCCGAGGCCTTCTCACGACAGGCCGATCCGCAACTTGGCCCGCCGCACTTCCTAACCCAACAGTGCCGGCCCATGTTCCTAAGGACCTAGCCCCTATCTCCAAGTTGCGCCGGCAAGTCCAGCACTTCATACTCGAAGGCTACACCCTGGGGATCGTGTTCATCGAGCCAAACCTTCGCGGCTTCTTCGGAAACAAACACCATCAGCTCTTTGCCTTTATTGTAGATCCAGACGGTCATGCGATTCTCTTCAGCTTTTACCGGCCCAAGCTACTTCTTTCCTCGGTTAAAGCTTCAGGACGTACTGGGTTCAAGTTGCAAAGGCCCGAAGCGTAAAGCTACGGAGTGCGGGTTTGACGCATCGTCGGATCAGATCCGATGTGGGATCTGCTTGGGTCTAGCCCCCAGCTCCTGGCTGCTAGTCCAATTGCGGATCAGAGCGCCGGAGCACGCAGAGAAGGTCGCAGGAGTGCAACGAGGCATCTCCTGCGACCGACGCCGCGACGTTCCGCACGATCGGCGCGGCACCAGACCTAAGCACACCGCAGGCCAATCTTGCCTCGATCTTAGACTGGCATTAGCGAATATCTGTCAGTGTTGCTTTTGGGACGGGGCCGTGGGGGACATACGCGGCCTTGCTCAGAGGTGAGGCCCGCCAGATCGCCAGCCCCCGGCGGGTCTCCCTCATTAATCCATCTCAATAAAACTCAAGTCTCATTTTCGGAACCGGCGAAAATGATTCGCCATGCCGTTTTTTCCCGAATAGGGTTCTGATCACCGGGGCTGGTCTCATATTTCACTTAGAAGTTTTCACCCGGGTTTTTTGACAGGCGCGGGCCGCAGCGAAATGAACCTCCCGCTGCGGCCTTCGCCGTTTTCCGTAGCGATACAGATAACGCTCTGGTGAACGAAACCATCCACAGAGCGCCCGAAACAGTCCTGAAACGAGCCGGGCCTATGCTCCTCTGATTAACGGGGAGGTTTCGAGATGATTACACTCAAAGCAATTGCAGTCGCCCTTGGAGCCGGGTTTCTCTTCACAGTGTATTCCGGCGACCTAGGAGCGGACGTGTTTCTCGCAATCATTGCCTGCTTTGCATAACAAGACCCCGCCAGTGTGAGCCGGCGGGCCACGCGGTCGGGAGCGTCGTCTTGGCCTTTCCGAACCCCCAAAGTTAGCCCCCAAGGCCGGCGGCAAGGCGGCCCTTGTGCCTGCTCCATAGATCGTGTGGAACGGTGGAGCGAGACCGAAGGCTCACAGCCGGGAGAGTCTGCGGTCGTCGTTCCTATTTGAATCAGGCCACTCCCAAAATCAAATTAGGCCACCGCGCGCGGAAACAGGCCAGCGCCAACCGTTGAACGAGAACAAACCCCGACGTCAGGACGGTCAAAAATCCGCTCAGTCCAAAGCGCCGGTTTTAACGGTGCCGCGGCAGTTCTGGTGTGCCCCGACAGACCATACTGAGCCAAACGTCGCCCGCGAGCCAAGCGGACTACGTGTCGTATTTTGAGCCGTCGGAACTGGCCCATGACTTAGCCGAGATTGGGGATGCCTATTTTTCCCGAGCCAGTTACCTTTCCTTAGTCACCCCTTGCTTAGCATCGGCAGAGTATTTCGTTTGCCCATGCCAAAAGACAAAGAACAAGAAGGCCGAAGGGTCACATTCGAGCATAGCTTGCCCGTTCAGTTGATGGGCATCGATGGAACATGGCGGCGTTCCTGTAAACTCAAGGATGTCTCTGATGCGGGTGCGACTCTCCAAATTGAAACCTCAATTGAGGGCTTATCCCTAATCGAGTTCTTTCTTGTTCTCTCCTCCACCGGCCTTGCATATCGCCGATGCCAACTCGATGGGGTGAACGGTGACGAGCTGAGGGTCAGCTTCATCCGCCAGAAAAATAAGAAAGCACCCAAAGCGTCCTCTTAGATAGATCACTCCACGTTTTCCCGAGGGCAACTTTTTCCTTGTGTGCGCTTTGTAGCGCCCAGCCGGATTCTGGGTGTTGGGGGAATCTTGATCGACCGCGCCGGTCCTTAACTTTAGGCTGCCGAAGATCCGCTCCCCACGAGGGTCGCTTCATGGACCGAGAACACCGAATGTCCGCGATGGGTCATAACTGCGCCTCGGAGGGTGCCGGCCGGCTGCTTCCGGTCTACCCCTATGAGCCGACGACCCGGGACGCTGCCTAGACGTCGCGTTCGGGCCATTAACGGACGTCTGCGACGCGGGCTTGCCGGGTGACGATCTATAAGATCCGAAAACTAGTCGGCTTGCGCGAGCCATGCGATCAACGGATAGGACAGGGTAAGTTGCCCGTTGAAAAGGGTGTGAGCGAGCCAAGAGGGAAAGAGCGATTCGTAGCGCACACGTAGCGAGCCAGAGCGTCGGGTTAGGGTCTTAACCGGCCCGTGTCACGGTTGTGGACAAAATCCGCTCCCAGCCCAATCCCTCAGGCGAGCGAGGAAGGCGGTCTGCTGCGCGCGGTGAGAGCCATCTCGCTGGATAGGCCACTATTGCCACACTCACCAAGTTCGTTGACGGACAGCAAGTTACTTTTGCGGCGAAACATGGCTGAAACATTGCGGTGTTCGATCGCGATACCGGGGCCGGCTGGATAGTTCACTTAGATTTTTGACCGGTTATTTTTGACAATGAGGCCGCAGCGCCCCCGCTGCGGCGGTCGTCATTTACGGTCGCGCTCGCGCCTGAACCTCTGGTGCGCAAAGTCAGAATTCCGGTCACCACACACTATCTTGGCAGCGTCGGTACGAGGATTTGAGTATGCCAGGACGCAGCTGGGCGCCTTTCGATCGTGCCGGCCCGGTGACGATCAGACAGTCTACCTGGTGAAAGGATGAGGTCGGGCGTGCCGAAGCATGAGGATATCGAGGGGGTAGACGGTTGGCTTCCACCCAGCATCAGCATCCAACTCGCCGGCGGCGCTCCGTCACGGCGCGCGATGCGTTTGATGCGGCATTGGCGCGGGTCCGCACCGACGCTGACCGAGGCGCAATTCGAAGCCTCGCGCAAATCGCAATTACTGCGCTGGAAGCGTCGTATGTCGGAAACCGGCTGCCGGTTCCTGCCAGCGAATTCAACTTAGGAACAGACAGCACATTTTAGGAGTCAGGGAAATCTAACCCCACAGTTAGGACCCGAGGTAGCATGATGCAGCTGCGTCGACGTTTTAGGCGGACCACGACCCTTGAAGAGCGCCTGGCCGCAGAAGCCCGACGTCTTCGTGAAGAAGCCGAACTCCTCCAGCACGGGCCTGTATCTGATGACGCCTTACGCAGGGCGCGGCAAGCGGAGGCCGGTGTACGGATCAATAATTGGCTGACATCGCCCGGGCTAAACCCCCGGAATAGAACTAAGGCCGCGCGTTGGCGTAGTTGGCGCACGAGCCTAAGCTCGACGCTTTTTGGCTGCCGATTATGACTAAGAAGCCCTACAAGCCTACGACAGAGGAGACGGCTCGATGGGCAGAGATCGAAGCCCTGCCTATCTCCGTTCGATATCCAATTCGCCGCAAGACTAGTTTGGCGCGCTGCCTCCGACTTCGACACCTCATGCGCCAGCCCGAGCGGATCGGGGGTGCCTTTGAGTTCCACCACGTCTGGTACGCTCTAAAGCGAGACCAGATGTTGCTGGTCAAACTCCGCATCTGGCGGACCACCGGCAAGTTCCCCGTCGACAACTAGCTCCGCTTGATCATCTCGCGTTGATCCCAATACAGGCGCGGGTCGTCACGCTGCTGCAATCTCGCTTCAAGCTGGCGCCGAACCACTCGACCCAGAGAGCCCTGTTATGCATCTTGGAACCACTGCTGCCTCAAAGTGGCGCGCGCCTTTTCCTGTACATTAACCTTTGTGATGCTGCTCCGAAGCTGATGGCGGCTAAGATTAGTGGTGCAATGTTTGATTGGATGCGGGATGACCGAACATTCTTCGAGCCTTCGAAACTTCACCATCAATTTCGGTCCTCAGCATCCCGCGGCCCACGGCGTGCTTCGGCTCGTACTCGAACTCGACGGAGAAGTTGTCGCGCGCGTCGATCCCCATAGACTGCTGCACCGGGGCACCGAGAAGCTGATCGAGGCTAAGCCATATCTGCAGGCAATCCCATATTTCGATCGCCTCGACTACGTTGCTCCTCTCACACAGGAGCACGCATTCTGTCTTGCCATCGAGCGGCTGCTTGGACTTGAAGTGCCGCGACGAGGGCAACTCATCCTTTACTCTATCCCGAGATCAGCCGCATCCTGTCGCATCTGCTGAATGTGACTACCCAAGCGATGGACGTCGGCGCCTTGACGCCGCCGCTCTGGGGCTTCGAGGAGCGCGAGAAGCTCATGGTTTTTTACGAGCGTGCCTCTGGTAGCCGCATGCACGCAAATTACTACCGGCCTGGCGGCGTGCATCAGGATCTTCCACCCAAGCTAATCGACGACATCGAAGCCTGGTGCGTCCGTTCCTGAAGGTCGTCGACGACCTGGATCGGCTGCTCACCGCCAACCGCATCTTCAAGCAGCGCAACGTCGACATCGGCCGTGTAACACTCGAGCAGGCTTGGGGCTGGGGCTTTTCCGGCGTGATGGTGCGCGGCTCAGGCGCGGCCTGGGATCTGCGGAGGCCCAACCCTGTGACTGCTATGCCGAGATGGACTTCGACATCCCGATCGGTCGGAATGGGGATTGCTACGATCGCTACCTCATTCGCATGGAGGAGATGAGGCAGTCAGTCCGCATCATGAAGCAATGCATCACAAAGCTGAAATCTCAGGACGGGCAAGGTCCGGTCATCGTGCAGGACAACAAGGTTGCCCCGCCCCGACGCGGCGAGATGAAGCGCTCGATGGAGGCTCTGATCCACCACTTCAGGCTGTACACCGAGGAGTTTCATGTGCCTCCTGGCGAAATCTATGTTGCTGTGGAGGCGCCAAAAGGCGAGTTCGGCGTGTTTCTCGTGTCCGACGGGACCAACAAGGCCTACAAGTGCAAGATCAGGTCGCTCGGATTTGCCCATCTCGAAGCGATGGACTTCCTCTGTAGGGGCCACCTGGTCGCCGACGTCTCGGCGATCCTGGGATCGCTGGACATCGTGTTCGGCGAGGTCGACTGCTGAATCTGCGGGCCGCCTGTCGGGCGGCCCGCTCTTGGTGACTTCAGTCCAACGCGTTCGTCACAGGCGGCTCGTTCATCTGCTCCACCTGCGCACCGCTGTCCGGTCGCGCGGGTCCGAGCACCGGCTTCTGGCCGAGAGGTTCGAAGCCAGCACTAAATGTAAACGTCCCCTGGCCGTCCAGCGAGGGCCCTTCGCAATAGCGACCCGACGGAAGCAAGTCTCCACCGCGCTCGGTGCCCATGAACATGTAGCTGAACTCCGTCGCTTCCTTGCTGCGATCGAAGCTGTTTGGGATCGGCAGCGCTGCCTCCGCACCCATCTCCTCGATCACCGCGAGCCATTGCTGCTGGTGCATCCTGTCGCGGGATAAGGTAGCTCAACATGTCCTGCATGCCGGAATCGCTCGTGGAATTGTAAAAGTCGGACGGCGAGAGTTCGGCCAGTCGATTCCGCTGCCACGTTGCAGTACATGTCGGCTGCAAGATTGCCGCTGGCGTAGACGTGGGAGCAATCGAATGGCACCCCGTCGCTGCTGACGGGGGATGGGGCAAGGCCGGTCGAAAGCAGGTGCTGATGCAGCATTCCCTCAATCACATGACGCGGCCTTTCCCCACCGTTCATGGCGGCGCCGACGATAGGATTAGCCTGCATCGTGGTCTCTTGCATCGTCGCGGGTGCATCTTCGAGATTCAAGGCGACCGCTGTTGCGAGCATCTCGATATGGCTGATCTCTTCGGTGGCAGTGTTGAGAAGGACGTCGCGATATTTCGCAGGGCCCCGGGCGCCCCATGCCTGAAAGAAATACTGTAGGCAAACGCGGATTTCGCCTTCAACGCCACCGATTGCCTGTTGCAATTGGCGGGCGAAGATAGGATCGGGCTTCTCGACCCTAACAGGGTATTGCAGCCTCTTGTCGAAGTAGTACATGCGCAGCTCCTTTTTATCTTGGTACATCAGCGCAATGAAGCCGTCCGGTTGCGTTCCTAACGCAAATCGCGTCGAGCCTGGATGTTTTCTAACTTGGGTTGTGGAGGCGGTCCGGCGGTCAAAAGCTGCCGGGACGCCCTCGCACTCAGCCCCTTTGAGAAAACGGAGAGAGGCGCGTGATGATTTGTCAGGAGTCGCGGAACGCCCCTCCTCGATCATGGTAGCGTCAGGACCGTTCGTTAGCTCCGCATCATCTTCAAGGGCGTTGCGGCACGGCGACTTCATCGAACCGCTCGGCGAGCGCATTCAATGCTGAGCGCATCAGCGGCCCTTGCATCGCCGCACCGTGGCCGGTGATCACGATGTTCGGGGCCAGCGCGGCCAATTCGCGCACCGATGCTTTTGCGCCCTGCCAATCGGGCGGGAAGTACATCGGCGGGCCATGCATCTCCGGGGACTGAGTGACGGTTGAATACACGGATTCTTGGCGCGTGGTGATGAAGGCATCGCCGGCGATCAGCATGCGATCATGCTGACGCCACAGGGAGACGTGCCCCGGCGTGTGACCCGGCGTAAGGATCTATCGCCATCCCTGCATGAAAGGTACGGTGTGATCACAAGGGAGATCGTAGAGATGCGACGCAACGTTAACCGGCTTAGTTGGAAAAAACGGCGAGATCAGTGCGATCAGTCCGCCTCCCGCGGCGGGGTTCGCGGGCGGATATGAACGGCTCCCGTCGAGGTACGGATGTTCCTCCGCATGAGCGTACACCGGAACGCCCCATTCGTTTGCGAGCGTTTCGAGCACGCCCACGTGATCGAAATGACCGTGCGTCAAGATGATGCACGCGGGCCTGCCACTGCCGCCGAAGCGCGCGTGCGCTGCGGAGCGGATGGCCTCGGCCGAACCCGGTATACCGGCATCCACCAGTACCCAATTGCCATCGCCGGCATTTTGATAGCCGACGACGATCACATTGACGATTGCGAGCTGCCGATAGGCGACGTCAGCGGCGATCTGCCGCGTATTGTCATTGCGGTAGAGGTCTATGTTCCGGTTTTCGGCGTCCGCCGCGGAGGGAAGAGGAATTTGCATCATTGTCCTACTAGCCTAACTCGGTTGTCTGTCCTAACGCTCGATCGTACACATCCGTCTGATCTTCTTCTGAAGCAGCAGCACGCCGTAGAGCAGTGCCTCGGCTGTCGGCGGGCAGCCTGGAACGTAGATGTCGACCGGAACGATGCGGTCGCAGCCGCGCACGACCGAATAGGAATAATGATAATAACCGCCGCCATTGGCGCAGGACCCCATCGAGATCACATAGCGCGGCTCCGGCATCTGGTCGTAGACCTTGCGGAAGGCCGGCGCCATCTTGTTGGTCAATGTGCCCGCGACGATGATTACATCGGATTGCCGCGGTGAGGCGCGCGGAGCGAACCCGAAACGTTCCTCGTCATACCGCGGCATCGACATCTGCATCATCTCGACGGCGCAGCAGGCGAGCCCAAACGTCATCCACATCAGCGATCCCGTGCGCGCCCAGGTGATCAGTTCCTCAGCCGAGGCGGTGAAGAACCCTTTGTCGGCTAGGTCGTCCCGAATCTGCATGAAGTAGGGATCGGACGCGTTGATAGGCTGCCCTTCGCCTGGAGGTGCGCCCCGACCCTGCGAAGCGGGAGAAGTCGTGTCGGTCATCATTGGTTCTGGCTGTTAAAGTCGTGCAAAACGCGACGTTACGCAGCGGAGAACCGCCGTTCCGTGTCATCGTTCCTCCGTAGGCCGGGCGTGTTTCGACGGTGCTATCGCGGGCTCGTGCCGGGTGCACTCCGACCAGGCGAGCTTTGCGAAAAGGGCTGCACAGGAAGAGCGGACTGTGGGCGAAGTCGTTAGCGCGGCAGCAGCAATCAAATAAAGAAGCCGGATTGGCAAGCTCAATGCCATTCCCATTCCTGCGAGAGTAATGTCATGGGCCGGCGACAATCGCTCGCGGCTTAATTTGCCGTGCACAGGAAATCTCGGGCCGGTCGCGGGTTAATGAGACGGCGGGGGGCAATCACGGAGGAAGCTCATGAAGAACTTGTCGGCATTACTCGTCGCCTCTGCCCTAGCTATTGGCCCTGTCATGGCCCAGCAAGCGACTCCCAACCAGAACTTGCAGAATGAAGCCGATAAGGGCATCAAGACGCACAATTCCGGTGCATCTGGAAACGTCGGAAGTCAGGAGGCTCCTGGCGCTGCAGCGCACCCGCCTGGGCAACCTGCTGTTGGTGGTGCTGCAACCGCTACTAGCGCGCAAAACTCGGGCGCTGGCATCAGCGGTGCGCCTGGCAGTAAGAGCGGACCGCCTCCCGGGCAAGGCACTGTCGGATCAGCAGGCGACTCTACTGTGCAGCAACAGGATCCGAGCGGCGTTAAGGGACTGCCGGGTAATAAGAGCGGGCCGCCTGCGAAACGTTGAATAATCTCTTTGGCAACCTCGGGGTTGGTTCAGCAATACGACTAACCCCGAGTGAGCTACACGCATGAATGTTTCCGACAGGATCGCTGCCGCAAATCTGATGTCGGCGCAGACCGCCAGGCTTTACGTTGCTTCTAGGGGCACAAAGCTGAGAACAAGTTTAGAATAGCGTCCTTCGAAACCACCTTTAGAGATCCTGGCAAGGGATGGACTCGCTGGACCAAGGGCATGGAGCAGCCTGGAACCTTTGTATATATTCCTGTTTGGTAACGTCAGTGAGTAGCGCCGCTTTCCGCGAAGCCATGCTGCTCAAAACCTTGCAACCACGCGCCCGGGGGCGAACTTGAGCAATCCAAACGAGCGGCCAGGACGTGGACGTCGACTAGCGGACTTCATTGGACAAAACGAGGCCGCTATCATCAAGGAATGGACCGAGTTCGCGCGGACTCTTTCGCCGGCCAGCGACAAGATGACAAAGCTGGCTTTAGAAGATCATATCGCCGATATACTCAAATTTGTTGCAGACGACCTCGAGTCCATGCAGACTCCACGAGAGCGGCTTGATAAATCGCGAGGCAAGGGGCCTCCCGACAGTCCGTTTGCTCAAAGCGCGGCAGAGATTCATGCTGCTCTTCGTCTTGCGGACGGTTTCGACATCGATCAGATGATTTCCGAATATCGTGCGCTTCGAGCAAGCGTAGTGAAGCAATGGGTGGCGCACCACCACGAGTTGGCTTTGACTGATGTCGAAGATCTAACGCGCTTCAACGAAGCGATTGATCAGGCTGTAACGGAGTCGGTGGCTCATTATACAAAGACGATAAATGAATCCCGCAATTTATTTTTAGGCGTGCTTGGTCACGATCTACGCAATCCTATAGGTGCGGTGTCAATGGGCGCTCAGTGGATGGAGCGATCCGGAATAGCCAACCCGAAGCAGGCGAAGGTGGTTTCGGAAATAAGGACGGCGGCGGGCCGGGCTACACAAATTCTGAACGATTTGCTCGATCTAACGCGCTCATCCTTCGGCACACAAATTCCAATTACAAAAGCCAAGGTCGACATAGTAGTGCTCTGTCAGGAGATCGCGGATGAGCTTCGCGCGATCCACGCCGATCGTAGTTTTGAGGTTACCCACGACGGAGATCCGAAGGGCTGTTTCGACCCAGCGCGCCTGGGACAGGTGCTGTCGAACCTGATGGGCAACGCTGTCCAGTATGGCAGTGCATCACGGCCGGTTGCCGTGAGCGTCGCAGGCAACGAGCCGGAGACGGTCACAATAGCCGTTCACAACTTGGGTTCACCGATTTCCCCGGAAACACTAAAATCGATGTTTCAGTCGTGGACCCGCGGCCAGGACGTCGCTAATGCACCTGAGAAGGGCACACATCTGGGCCTCGGTCTCCACATTTCAAAATTGATTATCGAAGCTCACGGCGGCGAAATATCTGTCACATCTAATGAACAAACAGGGACAACCTTCTCCCTTCAACTTCCACGCAAATGAGTGACCTTGTGACCTTCGCGCGGAAAGGATGTCCTCGCGCCACTCCTCCGGCCCTAAGCCCTCTGTGCGTCGCCGGGTTTAACGCCCCAGCCACCGTTGCAAGCTTGAGGCAACTTTCGTTTTTGGCGTCGGGCCTCGACCGTCAGGCGGTGGCCTTACAGTTAGCTTGACCGGAAACACCTCTGATGCTTCTGCGATAGCGCGCGTTGTGCCTTCTAAAACGTTCTGCAACTGAACAAATTACCATATCGTCAAAAGCAGCCGTGTCTCCCGGGCTAGCGCCAACAAGCAACGCCAACTCCGCAGTGAGATTGTTGAGCGAACCGTGCAGTGCGTCAGCTCGACATTTAGCAGTTGAAGGTCGGGCATTTGCTTAACCCGCTCCTCGCTGGGGTGGACCCATTTATAAGTGTAACCTGTCCTATATGAGTAGTTGGGCAGGCGGGCATCGAGTTGCACTGTCCTAATTTTCTTGCGGCGAGAACGGCCCTGGGCATCTCCGGGGCTGGACCGAGACACGCCTAGGTCGCCCGACGCACCGACTCAAAGTCGGATGCCAAATGATATCCGTTCTGACCAAGATTCACTCCCCAAACTCAAATGATGCAGCCTCCCCCCATTCGATACTTGGAAGCTTCTCGTGAACGTTTAGAAAGTGGCAGCATCTACTTTACTTGGGAATCAGCAGCCCCGGATGGCTACAATTTCGCGTTTAGACGAGCTTGAACTTGTCTAACGGAGCTTCGTGGACGTGCTGACCATCCACGTCCGTCACCAGCACTTTGAAGCCCTTGCCTCGCAATTCGGGCCGAGCGTCCGATAGTTCTTCGGCAGGCCGGTCAGCGACTTGCATCGCCATCGAGGCGTCCTCGAGCAGTTGGCCGCCCTGGTCGGCTACGGTTTTGCTGTCTACAAGATCGAAATGATAACGAGGCATATCATTAATTGCGTCAATCCTCGCTTGTTCCTCAGGCAGGGATCATTGGAAACGCTCGAGAGGACATTGGCTAAACGCGGCGGCTGGTCTTCACTGTTAAATGGCCCTCCGTATTTGTCTGGCGGGATTCCGGCAATCCTCAGATTGAGCATCGCGGGTCAGCGATGGCAGCCGCAAAGTCGTCGTCGCTCGAAACCAGCCAACTAAGCGCGAGCGGACAAGCTTCGGAAGCGAGTTAGCGCCGACCCAACCAAAAAAAAGATCACCAAAAAAGTTCCTAGCAAGAGAGCGCAGAAGATGCGGCGATCACCTTCGCGTCCCGGTTTGATTTCTTGTGAAAAAGGGCATTGGCGTCTCTTGAAAAGCTAGACCCCTTCCAAGCCTAGCTTCGAGAGCGCCGGCCGTTGCTCCTCAAGGTACATGTCCGCTTCACCTGATCAACTGTATGGCTATGTGGAGGATGTATCGGGCCGCACATGCGATCCAGATGAACACGCCGATCAGCAGCCAGTCCGGCTCAGTTTTCATTATTGGATCGCCTATCTTTGGGAAATTGCGCAGATTCAAGTCTCCGCTTACTCAGCCAACCGGACCATTGCTGTTCCGTCCATTCCACTTAAGCAGCACCCCGCAATCAGGGCGAATTCCTGGGCACGAACACGCAGCAGTCGCCAAGGAGCGGCTTCAGGCGCTCGCCGCAGCCTTTGCAGTCGGAGAAGAACTGGCAAGCGTCGGTCGGCATGACCCCGGCAGCAGCGTGACCGCACTTGGGACACGTATCGTTGAGGTCAGGATCATTTATCTTCAGGCGCGTGGCAGCACCGAGTAAAGAGCTGCCGTTTTCAGATCGGTCACCAGTTTTATCTTCTCTCTCAAAGCGAGGATTTCGGAATATTCCTTTGCGATATCTGCGGGGATCCGAAGTGCTTCAAGCTGCCAGGCGCCCAATTTGGATATCGCGGCGATGTGCGTATTTTGGATGGGGTACATGGCAATCCAGCCCGCTGTCAGGAAAAAACGGTAAGGAACGATACAGCCAAAAGCGTTGCGGCGTCGGTTGAAATAAACAGCCAGCGATGCTGTCGTTTTGGGCCTAGGAGCGCGAGCTGGATGTCGAAACGCCGCGTTGCATTGGCGGCGATGAAGTCCCGCAGCGCTGCTTCCGGCACATCCTGATCGCTGTTGGCTGCGCGCTGGGCCAGCGTATCGGCGATGTCGGACGTAACTTCCCTGGCCCGTCCCTGGCCGGGATTGGAACAGGCGACCCGGACTGGATAGGTGTATACTACGCTCAACTCGATCGACAGAATGAGAGAACTATGCCGCGTCCAAGCAAGGGAGCAAGGCTCTTCAGACGCAAACCGCGATATCGCAACGGCAAGCTCGTTGCCCAAGCCGTCTGGATCATCAAGGACGGAGACCGGCATATCGCCACAGGATGCCTTGCGAACGCGTCTAGAACGAAGCCGCCTCGAGAAGCAGAGCAGGCGCTCGCGGACTACATTGCGCGCAAGTACCAGCCCGAACGGAGCAGACGGGACATAGAGGACATCGACTGCGCGGATGTGCTGTCAATCTATCTAACGGACATTGGCGAGCCAGGCGAGCAATACGAGATTGAGCCGAGGATCGAACGGCTCAACGAGTATTGGGGTGGCAAGAAGCTTGCGCAAGTTAATGCCCAAACTTGTGCGGGATATACCAAGCATCGTGGCAGTCCGGGCGGCGCTCGCCGGGACCTTGAGACACTGCGGGCCGCGATAAATCACCACGCAAAGGAAGGCTTTCACCGCGGCGTGGTGCGGGTGTCGCTCCCTCCCAAAGGTGAGGCGCGCGAGCGATGGCTGACGCGCCAGGAAGCCGCAGCGCTACTGTGGCATTGTTGGAGGTATCGCGAGAAGCAGACGATACACTCAGGGGCGTCGAAGGGCGGCCCGGTCGCTACGAACCGAAGACCTTTACGTCATATCGCGCGGTTTATCCTGATAGGCCTATACACGGGCACTCGGGCGGGCGCGATCGCATCGGCGTCGCCATATTCGATAACTGGGCGCTCTCACGTGGATCTGGAGCGCGGCATTTTTTATCGTAAGGCCATTGGCAAGCGCGCGACAAAGAAGCGGCAGACACCAGCGCCCATACCGCCTCGACTGCTAGCCCACCTTCGGCGTTGGTGGAACCGCAAGCTGATTGCAGAGTGCTTCGTTGAGTTCAACGGCAAGCCGGTCGCATCCGTAAAAAAGGGCTTCAAGACTGCTGTGGGGCTTGCTGGCCTGCCGGGCAGGGTGACGCCCCACACCCTGCGTCATACCGCTGCGACATGGCTCATGCAGCGTGGCGTGCCCATGTGGGAGGCGGCGGGGTTCCTGGGCATGTCTCCCGATGTCCTGCAGGACACCTACGGCCACCACCACCCAGACTTTCTGCAGGGCGCGGCGACAGCCATTGGTCAAAAAGGCCGGTACGTTTCGGTGGTTGAAACGGTGGTCAGCTTGACCGAGGGTCTAAATCAGACGAAAAACCCTAATGAAATCTGGTCGGAGTGGCAGGATTCGAACCTGCGACCCCTGCGTCCCGAACGCAGTGCTCTACCGGGCTGAGCCACACTCCGACAAGAGGCCGGCTTATAGCGTCGGGTTTGGCGCACCGCAAGCGGCCGAGCTGAGGAATTTTATCCCTGTGAAAACGGGTCTTGAAACGCTGATTTTACCGGCAGGCCACGCCGGCGCCGAGGCTGCGGCCCGCCGGCTTGCCGCCGGCGGGCTGGTCGCGTTTCCGACCGAGACCGTCTACGGGCTGGGGGCGGATGCGGCCAATGCCGCCGCGATCGCCCATCTCTACGCCGCCAAGGGGCGGCCGGCCTTCAATCCGCTGATCGCCCATGTCCCGGACATTGCGGCCGCGCGCCGGATCGGCCGGTTCGACGCCCGCGCATTGAGGCTCGCGGAAGCGTTCTGGCCGGGGCCGCTGACGCTGGTGGTGCCGAAAACGGACAACTGCCCGGTGGCGGATCTCGCCACCGCCGGCCTCGACACGGTCGCGATCCGCATTCCCGCCCACGAGGTGGCGCAGGCGATCCTCCGCGCCTTCGGCGGGGCCGTGGTGGCGCCGTCCGCCAATATCTCCGGCCACGTCTCGCCGACGCTGGCGGCCCATGTCGAGAACGACTTATCGGGCCGGATCGACCTGATCGTGGACGGCGGGCCTGTTACGGTCGGCGTCGAATCGACCATCGTCGGGTGCTTCGAGGAGACGATGCTGCTGCGCCCGGGCGGGCTGTCGCGCGAGCGGATCGAGGCGGTGCTCGGCGCAGCCCTGGCGCGGCCGCCACTGGAGGCCGAGAGCGACGACAGCCAGCCGCTGGCGCCGGGCATGCTGGCCTCGCATTACGCGCCGCGCGCCCAGGTGCGACTTGGTGCGCAGGACGTTGCGCCTGATGAAGCGCTGCTGGCGTTCGGACCGGCGCGCCTTCCCGGCGTCGACGGCGCGGTTGCCGTCATGAATTTGTCGCCGACCGCTGATCTCGATGAAGCCGCCGCCAATCTGTTCGGCTATCTTCGCAGCCTCGATGCGAAGAGCCCGCGGGCGATTGCGGTGATGGCGATCCCCGAGGAAGGACTTGGCGAAGCGATCAACGACCGGCTGCGCCGGGCTGCGGTCATGCGATAAGAAGCTTGAGAAGAGACACGAGAAATGAACATCAATCAATCCGCCACGCCTCCGCTTGCGCCCGAGCTGATCGACCAATTCCGCAAGATCGTCGGCGAGCGCCACGCGATCACCGATGCAAGCGATATCGAGCCTTACGTCACCGAGGAGCGCAATCTGTTCCACGGCCGCTCGCCGCTGGTGCTGCGTCCGGGCTCGACCGCTGAGGTCTCCGAAATCTGCAAGCTCGCCTCCGCGCACAGAATCGCGCTGGTGCCGCAGGGCGGCAACACCGGGCTGGTCGGCGGGCAGACCCCGCACAATGGCGAGGTGGTAGTGTCGCTGCGGCGGCTCGACAAGATCCGCGAGGTCGACACGGCGTCCAACACCATGACGTGTGAGGCCGGCGTGGTGCTGCAGATCGCGCAAGCGAGGGCGGCTGAGGTCGACCGGCTGTTTCCGCTGTCGCTGGGCGCCGAAGGCAGCTGCACCATCGGCGGCAATCTCTCCACCAATGCCGGCGGCACCGCCGCGCTCGCCTATGGCGTTGCGCGCGAGATGGCGCTGGGGCTGGAAGTGGTGCTCGCCGACGGGCGCGTGCTCAATTTGCTGTCGAAGCTGAAGAAGGACAACACCGGCTACAATCTGCACAATCTCTTCATCGGCGCCGAAGGCACGCTCGGCATCATCACGGCGGCGACCCTGAAACTGTTTCCGAAGCCGCGGGCGATCGAGACGGCCTATGTTGGGCTGAAATCGCCGGAGGCGGCACTCAAGCTGCTCGCGATCGCACAGAGCGAGGCCGCCAATTTGCTGACGAGCTTCGAGCTGCTGTCGGAGATGGCGGTCGATTTCTCGGTGCGCCACGCCATCGACGTGCGCGATCCGCTCGCAGAGAAACATCCCTGGTACGTGCTGATGGAATTGTCCTCGCCCGGCGACGACGCCCGTACGCCGCTGGAGACGATTCTCGGACGTGCCATGGAGGCGGGGATTGTCGACGATGCGGTGATCGCGGCCAACCTCACCCAGCGCAACGGCTTCTGGAAATTGCGCGAGGAGATGTCGTGGGCGCAGAAGCCCGAGGGCGGCTCGATCAAGCACGACATCTCGGTACCGATCGCCGCGGTGCCCGCGTTCATCGACGAAGCCAACGCCGCGGTGGTGAAGCTGATCCCGGGCGCGCGGCCGGTGCCGTTCGGCCATCTCGGCGACGGCAATCTGCACTACAATATCAGCCAGCCGATCGGGGCCGACACCGCCGATTACCTGGCGCGCTGGCACGAGGTGAACGCGGTGGTGTTCGAGATCGTGCTGCGCATGGGCGGCTCGATCTCCGCCGAGCACGGCATCGGCGTGCTCAAGCGCGACGAACTGCCCGAGGTCAAGGACAAGACCGCGATCGAGCTGATGCGCGCGATCAAGGCGATGCTCGATCCGCACGGCATCATGAATCCGGGCAAGGTGCTGTGAGCGCATCGGCCTCGCCTGCTCCGCTCGCAATCGACGCCATCGGGGATGCCGATGTCGCGAAGGTCGTCGCGCTGTGGCAGCGCTGCGGCCTCACGCGGCCCTGGAACGATCCGCATGCCGACATCGCGCTGGCGCGCCGGCGCGACAATTCTACCGTGCTGATCGGCCGCGACGCCGGCACCATCGTAGCGACCGTCATGGTCGGCCATGACGGTCACCGCGGCTGGGTCTATTACGTCGCGGTCGACCCCGACGGCCGCAAGCGCGGCCATGGCCGCGTCATGATGGCCGCGGCCGAGGACTGGCTGCGCGCCGCCGGAATTGCGAAGCTGCAGCTCCTGGTCCGCCGCGAGAATTCGCAGGCCAATGCGTTCTACCAGTCGCTGGGGTTCGAGGAATCCACCTCGGTGATGTTCCAGAAGTGGCTCGACGGCCGCGACACCACGCCAAGCAACTGAGATCAGGCAAATGACAATTTCCGACCGCGTCCGCATCAAGGACGTCCGCGTGCTCTCGGACGGCTGGACCACGCTGAAAAAAACGACGCTCGAGTACCGGCGCGCCAGCGGCGAGTGGCAGACGCAGCACCGGGAAACCTATGAGCGCGACAACGCCGCCGCCGTGCTGCCCTATAATCTCGCACGGCGGACCGTGATCCTGGTGCGGCAGTTCCGCCTGCCGGCATTCATCCGCGGCTACGACGACCTGCTGATCGAGGCGGCGGCAGGTGTGCTGGACGACGCGGAGCCCGAGGTGCGGATCCGCGCCGAGGCCGAGGAAGAGACCGGCTATCGCCTGCACCACGTGCACAAGGTGTTCGAGGCCTTCATGAGCCCCGGCGCCATCACCGAGAAGCTGCATTTCTTCGTCGCGGAATACGAACCTTCGATGCGCGTCAGCGACGGCGGCGGCCTCGAACACGAGGGCGAGGACATCGAGGTGCTGGAGCTCTCGATCGACGAGGCGCTGGCGATGATGGCGGACGGGAGGATCATCGACGCCAAGGCGATCATGCTGCTGCAATATGTGGCCCTGCACGTGTTCAGGTGATCACGGGCGTGCTGACTTCTTCCCTTCTCCCCTTGTGGGAGAAGGTGGCGCGAAGCGCCGGATGAGGGGTCTCCGTCCGCAAATTCCAGTGAGAGTTGGACTCCCGGAGAGAGACCCCTCACCCGTCTCGCCGCTTCGCGGCGAGCCACCCTCTCACACAAGGGGAGAGGTGAAGAAGGCGCTCCCACGAGATCGCAATTCTGGCCTGCGCTGCCCTGCCCCCCGTTGAGCTCACCGCCGACTATCTCTAGTCTGGCGCCAACAAGAACCAGGAGACGCGCCCATGTCCGCTTCGCGCGACGACGAATTCGGCTTTGCGCCCGACTACGATGCCCCCGTCCCCTACATGCAGCGCACCCGCGATTATTACGCGGCGATCGGCTACACCACGGCGTATCGCTGGGCGCATTACACCGAGGCGCCGTTCCAGCCGCTGAAGAAGCCGCTGGCAAAGTCGCGCGTGACGATCATCACCACGGCTGCACCCTACGATCCCGCCAAGGGCGACCAGGGGCCGGGCGCGGCGTATAATGGCAGCGCGAAGTTCTACCAGGTCTATGACGGTGAAACCTCGAAAGAACACGATTTGCGCATCTCGCATATCGGCTACGACCGCAAGCACACCTCGGCGACCGACAACGGCACCTGGTTTCCGCTGCCTCAGCTCCTGAAGGCGTCCGCCGCCGGCCGCATCGGCGAGGTCGCTCCGCGCTTCTTCGGCGCGCCGACCAATCGCAGCCACCGCGTCACGCTCGACACCGACGCGCCGGAAATTCTGGCGCGCTGCCTCGCGGACAAGGTCGACGTCGCGGTGCTGGTGCCGAACTGTCCGGTCTGCCACCAGACCACCGCGCTGGCGGCGCGGCATCTCGAGCGGAACGGCATCCCGACCGTGATCATGGGCTGCGCCAAGGACATCATCGAGCACGCCGCCGTGCCGCGCTTCCTGTTCTCGGACTTCCCGCTCGGCAATTCCGCCGGCAAGCCGCACGACGTCACCTCGCAGGCGCAGACGCTCGAACTGGCGCTCGAGCTGCTCGAGAGCGCCAGCGGCCCGCAGACCACGATGCAATCGCCGCTGCGCTGGAGCGAGGACGCGTCGTGGAAGCTCGACTACAACAACGTCGCACAGCTCTCGCCGGAAGAGCTGGCACGCCGCCGCGCCGAATTCGACAAGCAGAAGGAGATCGCGCGCGGCAACCGCGCCGCCTGACGTCCTCCGATAACGACAACAAAATGGGGAGAGCGACGTGACGCGACCGTTCGAGGGCGTGAAGATCCTGGATTTCACGCAAGTGCTGGCCGGCCCCTATGCGAGCTATCAGCTCGCGCTGCTGGGGGCCGATGTCGTCAAGGTCGAGCGGCGCGAGGGCGAGGACATGCGCCGCACGCCGCTCAGCCGCGAATGGGCCGATCGCGGGCTGGCGCCGGCGTTCCAGGCCGTCAACGGCAACAAGCGCAGCCTGACGCTCGATCTGCAGAAGCCGGAGGCGATCGCGATCGTGAAGAAGCTCGCCGCGACCGTCGACGTCGTCATGGAAAATTTCCGCCCGGGCGTGATGGACAAGCTCGGCATCGGCTATGAAGCGCTCTCCGCAATCAATCCAAAACTGATCTATTGCGCGGTCTCGGGCTTCGGCCAGACCGGCCCGGATCGTTTACGGCCGGGCTATGACGGCAAGATGCAGGCGCTGTCGGGCATCATGGCGATCACGGGGCATCCCGAGACGGGACCAACGCGCGCGGGCTTTGCGGTCTGCGACGTGCTGTCGGGGGCGACGGCCGCATTCGGCGTGTCGAGCGCGCTGTATCAGCGCGACCGCACCGGCAAGGGCCAGTTCGTCGACGTTTCCATGCTGGAGGCGACGATGGCGTTTCTGTCGGGGCAGATCGCGGACTGGTCGGTTGCCGGCCATCGTCAAACGCTCTCGGGCAATCAGGCCGTGAGCCGCAGGACCACGGCGAATTTGTTCAAATGCGGCGACGGCCACATCCTGCTCGCCGTCAACAACGAGAAGCAGTACCGCGCGCTGATGAGCGCGCTCGGCCGCGAGGACACGCTCGCCGACCCGCGCTTTGCCGACTGGTTTTCCCGCAACGAGAACGAACCGGCGCTGCGTGCCATCATCGAGGAAGCGCTCGCGGCCAGACCGGCGCGCGAATGGGAGACGATTTTGGAGGACGCCGGCGCGCCTTGCGCCAGCATCTGGAAGGTCGAAGAGGTGATCGACCATCCGCAGATCAAGGCTCGCGAAGCCATCCAGCAGCTCGATACGCAATACGGCCGCCTGCGCTTTGCCGGCAGCGGCTTCAAGCTCGCCCATGGCGGCGGCCGGCTGGACCGGATGGCGCCGGCGTTAGGGGCGGATACGGACGCGGTGCTGGATGAATTGGGGTTTGATGCGGCGGAGATCGCGGCGTTGCGGGCGAGAGAAGTCGTCTAAAACTCCGCTGCCGTAGGGTGGGCAAAGGCGCAACGCGCCGTGCCCATCACCTGTGGCCTTCGCGCGCAATCGTGGGCACGCTTCGCTTTGCCCACCCTACGGCAGTGCGCCTAGAACAACGATCCCTGCCCGTCATCGGCCGGCCCGGCCGCGGCCTTCCGGGCCGCCTTCTTCGGCTTCGCCGCCTCTGCTTCCGCCGCCATCTCCTCCGCGCTGATCGGCAGCAGCAGCTGATCGTCGTCATTGGCGACGCGGTTGACGCGGGTGGAAACCGGGTGCCAGGCGAATTCGCCGATGCGTGGTGCCGTCATCAGCGGCAGGATCGCATCGACCTCGTCGCCCCTGATGTCGAGCCAGCGCTCGAAATCGCGCGGGCTGATGGTGACGGGCACGCGGTCATGCAAGCTCGCGAGATCCTCGCCCGCCGCAGCCGTGACGATCGCGACGGTGTCGAGCTCCTCGCCGTTCGGCCCGGCCCAGGTCTCGAACAATGCAGCGAAGCCGAGCGGCGCGCCGTCGGCGCGGTGGATGAAGAAGGGCTGCTTGCGGCCGTCCTCCATCTTCCATTCGTAATAGCCGTCGGCCGGGATCAGGCCGCGCCGCCGGCGAATCGCCCGCTTGAACGCGGGCTTCTCCAGCACCGTTTCAGAGCGGGCATTGATCAGGAGCGTGAACCCTTTGGGGTCCTTGACCCAGCCCGGCAAGAGGCCCCAGCGCATCAGACGGAAATGGCGCGCGCCGTTCTCGATCCAGACCACCGGAATCGGTTGTGTCGGAGCGACATTGTACCGGGGCGGGAAATTCGGCTGCTCGACATAGCCGAACAGTTGCCGCAAAGCCGCGGGGGCCGAAGTTATGACGAAGCGTCCACACATCCCGGGTGTCTATATAGGGTCCGTTCAGGTCCTTTTAACCCCGAACGTTAACACTGCGGCAGATGAGCTCAACGGCCTCCCAACCCGCGCGGACGCATGCACAGACGGGCCCCGAGGCCGCCGACTGGGCGGAACGGCTGCGCGTGGCCAATATCAACCCGCGGACCGGGCTCGCCACCGACTATCTCAACCATTTCAATGAAGCCGTGATGCTGCTGGAAATGATTCCGGACATGCCGGAATGCGCGGAAGATTTTTTGACCTGGTCGCCGCTGTCCTATGCCGAGCATTTCACGGCATCGAACTTCAAGGCGCGGGACCTAGCCATCGAGGCCTATGAGAAGGCCGATCCGAACGTGCGGGGCCGGTTCGACCACATCACCCAGACCCTGCACTCGATCCTGACCGCGGTCGGCACCGCCATGCGCGAGGTCGAGAAGGATCAGACCCGCATCAAGCTCGCCGAGCAGGCGACCCTCTGGGTCCAGCCGCTGATCGCGGCCTGCGGCGGCATCATTCATGGTGGCGCCGACGCCGACGTCGAAACCATCATGGCGAACTGAGCCGGGATCCTGAAGACATGTCGGCCATCGTCCAGCCCACCCGTCCCCAGATCGCGGTCAGCGCCGCGATTTTTCGCGACGGCAAGGTGCTGCTGACCCGCCGCGCCCGTTCGCCCGCCAAGGGCTTCTATTCGCTGCCTGGCGGCCGGGTCGAATTCGGCGAATCGCTGCAGCAGGCCCTGAGCCGCGAAGTCGACGAGGAAACCGGGCTCGAGATCGAGATCATCGGCCTTGCCGGCTGGCGCGAGGTGCTGCCGGCCGCGCCCGGCGCCGGCCACTATCTGATCATGTCCTTTGCCGCCCGCTGGGTGGCCAGGGAGCCGTCCCTGAACGACGAGCTCGACGATTACCGCTGGGTCGCCCCCGACGCCTTGGCGGGCCTCGGCGACCTCAAGCTGACCGGAGGACTGGAGGAGATCATCCAGTCCGCCGCGCGGCTCGTTGGAGCCTGACGCTCCGCCTTGCGTCCCCTGCCTTGACGAGGCATACACCCCGCCGATGTCCACGCGATTTCTGGCCATTTTTGCCCTGATTCTCGCCTGCGCCTCCGTGCCCACGCGGGCCCAGGACGTGGCGGCGCCGTTCGACGCCGATTTGCAGCGGCTGGCGGAGATTCTCGGCGGCCTGCACTACCTGCGCGGCATCTGCGGCTCCAACGAGGGCAACAGATGGCGCAACGAGATGCAGGCGCTGATCGATGCCGAAACCCCCTCGGGGGAGCGCCGCACCCGCATGATCGCCGGCTTCAACCGCGGTTATAACGGCTTTCAGCAGACCTATCGCAGCTGCACGCCGGCCGCGACCGTGGCGATCCGCCGCTACATCGAGGAAGGCTCGAAGATCTCGCGGGATCTGACGGCGCGCTACGCGAACTAGTTCTTCCCGTCATTCCAGGGCGCGCGCAGCGCGAGCCCGGAATGACAGCGCGGATCGACCTGAGGCTCCACGGGAACCCTGTCATCGACTTTGTTCACAGCCGTTAACCGTTCCTAAAGATGTGGCCTAGCGGTCGTTAATGCGCGTGCTACACCTCTCGCACAGCGCATCGCCGTGGATCGCGCCCCAGCCCCGATCGAGTTTCATGAGCCAGCCGATTTCCTACGCCCCCGACCGCGCGCCGCTGCCCGATCACGAGCAGAAGCAGGCCGCACTGAGCTATCTCAACGAGGCCTGGGCCGAAGCGCGCCATGAGGGCGTCGACGGCGACTGCCTGGCGCAGGCCAGCCTGTTTGCGGCCTTTGCCGAGCTCGTCGGCACCTATGGCGAGGACGCGGTCGCCAAGTTCGTCGAGGGTTTTCCCGGCCGCATCCGCAACGGCGAATTCTCGGTCACGCTCGCAAGGCAATAAGCTTTCCACGAAAATGACCCCGCCACACGGGCGGGGCCAGTCGACGGATGAATGACTTTGCGAAAGCCTTCGCGAAGTCTGCCGCTTTTATCGCACGGAAGCCGCTTGCCGCGGACAAGCATTAGTCTCGCGGTGACCGGGAGATGTTCCCGCTGCGATCGGGAACGTGCTCCCTCCTCACGGCGCGACCTTGAGCGTCGCTTTCATGTTGGGATGAAAGCGGCAGTAATAATCGACCGCTCCCGCCTTCGTCAGAACTGACGTCGCCGATTTGTTCGGCGGCAGTGTCACGTCGAAGTCACCATTCTTCGCGGTGGCGGTGTGGGCGAAGACGTCCTTGTTGATCCATTCGATGGTGTCACCGATCCTCGCCGACGCGTCAGCGGGAGAAATCACGAGATTCTCCATCGTGATCACGATGGTCTCGGCGTGCGCCGGGGCGACCATCGCCGCAAGGACAAGGGCTATGGCGATCGAAGGCAGTCGCTCCGGCATCATTGCTTCCTCCCTATTTCAGCTCGGCCGCGACGTGCTCGGCGTGCTGCTGATGGCCCTGGAAGATCTTCAGGCCGGTTTGCAGCAGGCTCTTCAGCTCGGCATTGTTCGCCGACGGAATGAGCTGGGTCTCCAGCGCGCCGTTGACCGCCTTGTGATAGGCGACCTCGTTGGCGACGTAGGCCTTGTCGAACGCTGCGCCGTCCAGCTTGTCGAGTTCGGTCAGCTTGTCGCTCGCCTGCTTGGACAGCGCCTTGCTGGTGTCGTTGTCCTCCGGCGTAACATTCAACTTCTTGACCAGCGCGAGCGCCTGCTTGTTGACGGCCTCGTGATCGCGCAGCATGTCCTCGGCAAACGCCTTGACGTCTTTGTTCTGCGCCTTTTTCTTCGCCTGCTTGGCGGCGTTGATGTCGATGACACCAGCGGTGTACGCGATATGGGCGATCTGCGGATCGGTGGGCTTGTCGGCTGCGCTGGCGCCTTGCAGCAGCGCGGGACTCGACAACAGAATTGCCGCGGCGATCGCCGCGCTCCGTCGGGTGAACATGGCTCGATACTCCTGTGGTGCCGGACGCTCGCCGGCGCATTGCTTCACAGGGATTGGATGGGATTTTCGCGCGAACGTTCCCGAAAACTTTTCAGCCGCCGATTCCGAGACGTTTCAGCACCGCCTCGGTCAGACGCTCGCAGCGCCAACCGGCGAACGGAAACGCGTCCATCGCCACCGGGCCGATTTCCTTCTCGACATTCTCGCGCAGCATGGTGCGGGCGCGATGCAGCCGGGTCTTCACCGTCTCGGGCTTGATGCCGAGCAGATCGGCGGTCTCCTCGATATTCATGCCCTCCATGACCCGCGCGACGAAGACCATGCGAAAAACATCCGGCAATTCGTCGATGGCGCGTTCGACGACGCGCTGGATTTCACGTTGGGCCATGGTCCTTTCCGGATCGCCTGCGGGAGAAACGGGAAATTTGATGATTTGCGCGTCGAGCGCCGCTTCCGGCACAGCACCGAGCTCGACATGCGGCTTTGCGCTTCGCACCCGGCCGAGCGCTTCGTTGATGGCAATGCGCGACAACCAGGTCGACAGCGCCGACTCACCAAGAAAGTCGTCGAGATGCGTGAATGCCCGGACATAGGTTTCCTGCACCACGTCCTCTGCCTCACTATCGTTGCGCAGGATGCCGCGGGCGAGCCTGTAGAGCCTGCGGTTGTTGGTCTGCATGATCTCGCGCAATGCGGCTTCATCCCGGCGCCGCGCACGGTCGATCAACTCGGCTTCCGCTGTCCTGGCACCGGCGGACAGGCCGGCTGCGGTCTTTGGCATTGCGATTACCCTGTCTGCATTGGTTCCAGACATTGGATGCAAGCTCAGGGAAAAGGTTCCCGATTTTTTCTTCCCCTAGTCCGTCTCGATCGGCAGCGCCGGATCCCTCGCCCATTCACCCATCGAGGCATCATAGAGCGTCAGCCTGTCGTAGCCGAGCTGCGCCAGCAGGAACAGGTCGATCGTCGCCGAGATGCCGCCGCCGCAATAGAGAATCACATTCTTGTCGCGCGTGACGCCCGCCGCCGCGAATTTAGCTTCGGCATCGGCAAGCGTCGTCAGCGTCTTGTCGGTGTTGACGAGCGTAGCGGCCGGTACGTTGATGCTGCCAGGAACGCGGCCTGGCCGGCCATAGCGGCTCGGCTCGAGGCCGCGATGAAACTGCGGCCCGAGCGCGTTGACGATGACCGTCGCGGGATCGCCGATCCGCGCCTTTACGGTCGTGGCGTCGACGAAGAGGCCCGCGCGCGGCGCTGCCTTGAAGGTGGTGGCGGGATATCCCTTCGGTGCGCCCGTCTCGACCGGCCGCCCCTCCTCCTTCCATTTATCGAAGCCGCCGTCGAGCACATGGGCATCGACGCCGAGCGCGCGCAGCATCCACCAGAACCGCGTCGCCCACATCATCGTGCCGATGCTGTAGAGCACGATGGTCGTGCTCGCATCGAGGCCGTGGCGGCCGAAGGCGGCCTCCAACTGGGCGACATCAGGCATCATGAAGAACTGCTGCACCGAGGTGTCGGAGAACTCGCCTTGCAGGTCGAGGAAATCGGCACCGGGGATGTGGCCGGCCGCGAAGGTCTTGTCGCCGGGCACGGCGCGATAGGGCACGTCGCTGCCTGGTGGCACCGGCTCGTTGTAGGTCGTGCAGTCGTAGATGCGGAGGTTGCCATCGCCGAGCATGGCGGCGAGCTGTTCGGTGGTGATGAGGGGTGATGGCTGGGACATTAGACTACTCTCCCGTTCGAGAGGGAGTGTAAGCCTCTCCCCTCGTCATTGCGAGGAGCGACGAAGCAATCCAGACTGCCTCCACGGAAAGATTCTGGATTGCTTCGCTGCGCTCGCAATGACGAGCATGAGGAAGCACCGTGCGTCCCCACACTGCACCCTACGCCTTCAACGTCTCCAGAAACCGCACCGGCTCGCCTTGCGAGGGCGTCACCAGCTCGCCCTGCCACATCACGCGTCGACCGCGGATGAAGGTGCCGACGGGCCAACCGGTGACGCGCAACCCGTCATAGGGCGTCCAGCCGGCTTTCGACGCCACCCATTTGTTGGTGATGGTCTCGCTGCGCTTCAGGTCCACGATGGTGAAGTCGGCATCGTAGCCGGCGGCGATGCGGCCTTTGCAGGCCATGTTGTAGAGGCGCGCGGGGCCGGCGCTGGTGAGATCGACGAAGCGCGCCAGCGACAGCCGGCCCGCATTGACGTGATCGAGCATCAGCGGCACCAGCGTCTGAACGCCGGTCATACCGGAGGGCGAGGCCGGATAGGTCTTCTGCTTCTCCTCCAGCGTATGCGGGGCGTGGTCGGAGCCGAGCACGTCGATGACGCCCTGCTCGATGCCGCGCCAGATGCCGGCGCGGTGATCAGCGCCGCGCACCGGCGGGTTCATCTGCGCCAGCGTGCCGAGCCGCTCGTAGCACTCGGGCGCAACCAGCGTGAGATGGTGCGGCGTCGCTTCGCAGGAGGCGACGTCCTTGTGGTCGCGCAGGAACTCGATTTCTTCCTTGGTCGAGATGTGCAGCACGTGGATGCGCTTGCCGGTTTCGTGCGCGAGCTTGACGAGGCGCTGCGTCGCCATCAGCGCCGCGGTCTCGTCGCGCCACACCGGATGCGAGCGCGGGTCGCCCTCGACGCGCAGCGATTTGCGATCGTTGAGGCGGTATTCGTCCTCGGCATGGAAGGCGGCGCGGCGGCGGATCACCTGGAAGATGCGACGCAGGCTCTCGTCGTCCTCCACCAGCAGAGCGCCGGTCGAGGAGCCGATGAACACCTTGACGCCCGCACAGCCCGGCGCGCGCTCCAGCACCGGCAGTTCCTGCACGTTCTCGCGGGTACCGCCGATGAAGAATGCGAAATCGCAATGCATGCGATGATGGGCGCGCTTCACCTTGTCGGTGAAGGTGGCCTCCGTCACTGTGAGCGGCGAGGTGTTCGGCATCTCGAACACCGCGGTGACGCCGCCCATCACGGCGCTGCGCGAGCCGGTTTCGAGGTCTTCCTTCTGCTCCAGCCCGGGCTCGCGGAAATGCACCTGCGTGTCCATCACGCCGGGCAGGATGTGCAGGCCCTTGCAGTCGATCACCTCCGCGGCCGAGGTGTGCGACAGCGGGCCCAGCTCGGCGATGCGGCCGCCGGTGACGCCGATATCGCGAACATTCTCGCCGTCCTGGTTGACGACGGTGCCGCCCTTGAGGATCACATCGAAGCGCTGGGTCATGGCTGAAGGCCTCTTTCATCCCCAAGCGCAGGGCTCGAGGTCTTGTCGTTTATGCCTCGCGGGCTTACGTTCCGGAGCAACATGTCGCAAGAGATTTTCGCATGAAATCAGCGTTTCTTCCCGACCGGGGCGTGGTCAAGATCGCGGGCGAGGATGCGCGCAACTTTCTCAACGGCCTGGTCACGACCGACGTCGACCGGCTGAAACCGGGCCTGGGGCGATTCGGCGCGCTGCTGACGCCGCAGGGCAAGATCATCGTCGATTTCCTGATCACGGAAGCACCCGCCGGGCACGGCGGCGGGTTCCTGATCGACTGCCCGAAGGCGCTCGCCGAAAGTCTCGCCACCAAGCTGAAATTCTACAAGTTGCGCGCCAAGGTCACGGTGGAAAACCTCTCCGACGAGCTCGGCGTGCTCGCCGCCTGGGACGGCCAGCCCGCAGCGCAACCCGATCTTGCCTTCGCTGACCCGCGCAATGATGCGCTCGGCTTTCGCATCCTGATCCCTGAAGTTCTCAAGAAGAAGCTATCCGACCTCATAGGGGCCGAGCTGGTCGATGCGGCCGACTACGAAGCGCACCGCATTGCGCTCGGCGTGCCGCGCGGCGGGCTCGATTTCATGTACAGCGATGCGTTTCCGCACGAGACCAACATGGATCGGCTTGCCGGTGTCGACTTTGACAAGGGTTGCTATGTCGGCCAGGAGGTCGTCTCGCGCATGCAGCATCGGGGCACCGCACGCACCCGCAGCGTCAAGGTGCTGCTCGACGGTGCCTCGCCCGAAGCCGGAGCGACCATTCTCGCCGGCGACAAGCCGGTCGGCACCATCGGCTCGACGTCCGGCGGCAAGGGCATTGCCCTGGTGCGCATCGACCGTGTCGCGGATGCGCTCGATGCCGGCCAGCCGCTCACCGCCGGCGGTCTCGCGTTGAAGCTGGCAGAACCTGACGTCGTCCGTATTCCTGCGAAGCAGCCCATCGCATGAGCCGAGCCCCTCGTCTGCATCCCGACGGAAAGACCCGCTGCCCCTGGCCGGGCGATGACCCGTTCTACGTCGCCTATCACGACACCGAATGGGGCGTGCCGGAGTATGACGACCGCGCGCTGTACGAGAAGCTGATCCTCGACGGCTTCCAGGCCGGCCTGTCCTGGATCACGATCCTGCGCAAGCGCGACAATTTCCGCAAGGCTTTCGACGATTTCCAGCCGGAGAAGATCGCGCGCTACAATGCCAAGAAGGTTCACGCGTTGATGAACGACGCCGGCATCGTGCGCAACCGCGCCAAGATCGACGGCACGATCGCGAGCGCGAAGTCCTATCTCGATATCATGGAGAAAGGCCCGGGCTTCTCGAAGCTGCTGTGGGACTTCATGGACGGGCGGCCGCTCGTCAACCATTTCAAGACGACCGCGAGCGTCCCGGCCTCGACGCCGCTGTCGGTGCAAATCTCGAAGGAGCTGTCCTCACGCGGCTTCAAATTCGTCGGCCCGACCATCGTCTATGCCTTCATGCAAGCGACCGGCATGGTCAACGACCACCTCGTCGACTGCCACTGTCACGCCAGTTGCAGCAAGTCGCAACGCAAGCCGCGCCTCAAGGTCAAATGACCGCGAAGAAGACTGCACGCGACGTGGCGTCCCGCGCCTGGCAGCGCATGCTGTCGGGCCGGCGGCTCGACCTGCTCGATCCCTCCCCGCTCGACGTCGAGATCGCCGACATCGCGCATGGGCTGGCGCGCGTCGCCCGCTGGAACGGGCAGACGACGGGCACGCACATCTTCTCGGTCGCGCAGCACACACTGCTGGTGGAGACCGTGCTGCGGCACGAGATGCCGCGGGCCGACCAGCGCCTGCGGCTCGCAGCGCTGCTGCACGATGCGCCAGAATATGTCATCGGCGACATGATCTCGCCGTTCAAGGCCGTGCTCGACGGCCATTACAAGGCCGTGGAGATGCGCCTGCTCGGCGCCATCCATATCCGCTTCGGCCTGCCGCCGGTGCTGCCCGAGGAGGTCACGCTGGCGATCAAGGCCGCCGATCGCGGCGCAGCTTACCTCGAGGCGACCGAGCTTGCCGGCTTCAGCGAGAGCGAGGCGCGGCGCCTGTTCGGCAAGGATCCCGGCCTCTCCGACAGCGTCCGGCGCGACTACCTCACGCCCTGGACCGCGGCGCGGGCCGAGAAGCAGTTTCTGGAGCGGTTCGGCGCGGTGTTCGCGTAACATCATCCCTTCGTAGGGTAGGCAAAGCGACTTGTCCGCCATAGCTCGGAGAGCGACGGCGGAAGCGTGCCCACCAAACAAGCGAGGCGTGCGCGACGCGAAATGGTGGGCACGGCGCGATGCGCCTTTGCCCACCCCACGAGGGCTGGCTATAATCAGCGACAAAAAGGTCCCCCATGATCCACGTCTGTTCCCTCGCCGCGCTTCCCGAAACCGTCCGCCTCACCGGGGCCAGCCACGTGCTGACCGTGATGGCCAATGTCGAGCAGGTGGCACGGCCGGTATCCGTGCTGCCCGCCAACCATCTCAAGGTGTCGATGGACGACATCACCGAGGAGATGGACGGTTTCGTCGCACCGTCCGAGACCCATATCGATCAGGTGCTGAACTTCGTGCGCGGCTGGGACCGCGGCGCGCCGCTGGTGGTGCATTGCTATGCCGGCATCAGCCGCTCCACCGCGAGCGCGTTTGCGGCGGCCTGCGCGCTCAATCCAAACCGCGACGAACTCGAGATCGCGCAGAAGATCCGCACGGCCTCGCCGATCGCCTCGCCGAACCGGCGCATCGTCAGCCTGGCCGACCGTGCCCTGGGACGCAACGGCCGCATGCTGCGCGCGCTCGACGAGATCGGCCCGGGCGCGATGATGGTCGAGGGCCGCCCCTTCGTGATCGAGCTCGAATGACATTCGCGATCACCATCGCATGAGCGACAAGCTCCTCACGCCGATCGAGATCGGCCTGACTGCGGCGATCGTCGCGATCGAGGGGCATGAGCCGTTGATCCTCACCGCGCGCGGCGGTGACGGGCTTGCCGGCCTGCCGTTCGGCCCGTTCGACGCGCTCGCACACCGCACCTTCGACATCGGCCTGCGCGCCTGGGTCGAGGAACAGACCGGCTTGCGGCTCGGCTATGTCGAACAGCTCTACACATTCGGCGATCGCGGCCGCCATGCCGAGGCCGGCGACACCGGGGCCCATATGGTGTCGATCGGCTATCTCGCATTGACGCGCGCGATGGACGGCGAGCTTGCGGCTAACGCGGCGAGCTTCGCGCCATGGTATCGCTTCTTCCCCTGGGAAGACCGGCGCGAGGAGCCACCTGCGATCATCGCCCGCGACATCATTCCGGCGCTGACCGAATGGGCTGCGGAGCAGACGCCGGAGACGAATCGCGCGTTGCCGCGCAAGGATCGCGTGCGGTTCTATTTCGGCCTCGACGGGGCAGCCTGGGACGAAGAGCGCGTGCTCGACCGCTACGAGCTCCTATACGAGGCGGGGCTCGTCGAGGAAGCGCGGCGCGATGGCCGCCCCGCGGCATTAGCGCGCAAGACACTGGCCCCGCTCGGGACCTCGATGCAGTTCGATCACCGCCGGATCCTCGCTACTGGAATCGCGCGGCTGCGGGCAAAACTGAAGTATCGTCCCGTCGTGTTTGAACTTTTGCCGCCTGAATTCACACTTACCGAACTGCAGCATACGGTCGAGGCGATCTCCGGCCGACACCTGCACAAGCAGAATTTCCGCCGCCTGGTCGAAATGGAAGCCTTGGTCGAACCGACCGGGGTGATGTCGACACAGACAGGCGGACGGCCGGCGGCGCTCTATCGCTTCCGGCGCGACGTGCTCCAGGAGCGACCCGCGCCGGGGTTGCGGGTACGCTCCCGGCGCTAATTCAAGATTTGCGTGATCGGCCCCTGCCCGTCGATCGCCTGGAGGCTTCATGTTCGACGGCCCGTTTGACGTCTTTGCGCTGATCATCGCGATCATCGCCATCCTGATCGCCATCAAGGCCTCCAGCCAGGCGGCCGAGCTGCGCCGGCGATTCGACGCGCTCGAACAGATGTTTTACGCGCAACGGCCGGTCCAGACGCCGCCACCGCTCCCCGCACAGGCGCAGGCTGATGCGCCCGCAACAATGGCCACCGAGCCACCGCCGCTTGCGCCCGAAGCCGAAGCGGCGCCGTCTCCGCTGGTCACCGAAGAGCTTTCACCGCCGCCGCTCGCAGCGAGCCCCGCGGCTGCAGCACCACCTCCGGTGCCGGCCGCTGCGCCCGGCTTCGAGGAGCGGCTCGGCACCCGCTGGGTGGTGTGGATCGGCGGCCTTGCGCTGGCGCTCGGCGGCTTCTTCATGGTGCGCTATTCGATCGAGGCCGGCCTGCTCGGCCCCGGCGTGCGCGTGTTCCTGGGAGGCCTGTTCGCCGCCGCGCTGCTCGGGGCCGGCGAGTGGTCGCGGCGCAAGGAAAGCATTTCGAACATCCAGGCGCTGCCGATCGCCAACATCCCGGCGATCCTCACCGCAGCGGGTACGGCCGTCGCGTTCGCGACCGTCTATGCGGCTTACGCGCTCTACGGCTTCCTGGTGCCCGCGACCGCCTTCGTGCTGCTCGGCATCGTGGCCATGTGCACGCTCGCCGCCGCACTGCTGCACGGACCCGCGCTCGCCGGCCTCGGCGTGGTCGGCGCCTTCGTGACGCCACTCCTCGTCTCCAGCGGCAAGCCGGACTATTGGGCGCTCTACATCTATCTTGCCGTCGTTACTGCCGCGAGCTTCGGCCTCGCCCGGATCCGGCTGTGGCGCTGGCTCGCGGTGACCACCATCGCTTTCGCCGTGCTGTGGATCTTCCCGGGTCTCGACACCGAGCAGGTGCAGGTCGCGCCGCACGCCTTCCATGCCATCGCAGGCTTCGTGCTCGCCGCACTGCTCGTCGTCTGCGGCTTCATGTTCGGCCCCAGCAGCGAGGATGGCGAGATCGAGCCGGTCTCATCGAGCTCGCTCGGCGCCTACCTGTTCGGCGCAATGCTGATCGTGCTGTCGAGCGCACATGCGGACCTGGCGCTGATCGCGTTCGCGCTTCTCGTCGGCGCGACGCTACTCGTCGCCTGGCGTGCGCCGGCGGCCACCGGCGCGCTCGGCGCGGCCGCGGCGGCCGTCTTCATCGTGTTCGCGGAATGGGCGGTGCGCGCCAACCCCGATATGCTGGTGCTGCCCGGCGGCGCGATGTCCGGTATCGGGCCGACCGCGATCGACAGCTCGGTGACGCTGCATCTGGTGATGGCCGCGATCTTCGCCATCGGCTTCGGCGTTGCCGGCTTCCTCGCGCAGGGCCGCTCCAACTCGGCGATCATTCCCGTGGTGTGGTCGGCGGCGGCTGTCGCCACACCGATCGCGATCCTCGTCGCGCTCTACGCCCGCATCGCCCATCTCGACCGCTCGATCCCGTTCGCGATCCTGGCCGTCCTGCTCGCAGCCGCCTTCGGCGCGGCGACCGAGGCGC
Organism: Bradyrhizobium sp. MOS003; assembly: GCF_003020125.1. Taxonomy (GTDB): domain Bacteria; phylum Pseudomonadota; class Alphaproteobacteria; order Rhizobiales; family Xanthobacteraceae; genus Bradyrhizobium. Next base: position 33,728 of record NZ_PYFW01000005.1, read on the forward strand.
TTGCGCGCCGCGAAGATCGACCGGGCGTGGCAATCTCGACCGCACTTTTCGCGACTGGCACGCTCGGCGCGCTGGCGCTGGCACTGACGTTCGCTCTGGAAAAGGGCTGGCTCACGATTGCCCTGGCGTTGATGTCGCTCGGCACCGCCTGGATCTCGCTGCAACGGCCGATCCCTGTGCTGCGCCGGCTCGCGGCGATCTTCGCCGCGATCGTCACTGCGCGCATTGGCTATGACCCGCGCATCGTCGGCGATGCCGTCGGCACCACGCCGATCTTCAACTGGCTGCTGTGGGGCTACGGTCTGCCGGCGGCTTCGTTCTGGGGCGCGAGCATCTTCCTGCGCCGCCGCGCCGACGATCCGCCGCTGCGCATGGTCGAGACCGCGGCGATCCTGTTCACCGCGCTGCTCGCCTTCATGGAGGTCCGGCACTTTGCGACCGGCGGCCGCATGACCGCGGCCCCCTCCTTGCTCGAATTCGCACTGCAAGTGTGTGTCACGCTGGCGATGGCCATCGGGCTCGAGCGCTTGCGGCTGCGCAGCCGCAGCATCGTACACAATGTCGGCGCGGTCGTGCTCACGGCGATCGCCGGGCTCATCAGCGTGTTCGGCCTCTTGATTCTGGAGAATCCGCTGCTGTGGAGCACCGACGTCGGTGGCGCGGTGTTCAACCTGCTGCTGCTCGGCTACGCGCTGCCGGCCGTGCTGATGCTACTGCTGTCCTATGCCGTGGCCGGCGAGCGCGGCAAGGTCTACGCCAACACGATCGCTGGTGGCGCGCTGCTGTTCGCGCTCGCCTATGTCACGCTGGAGATCCGCCGCTTCTATCACGGCCCGATCCTCTCGACCGGCCCGACGACGGGCGCCGAGCAATACACCTATTCGATCGGCTGGCTTGCCTTCGGCGTGGTGTTGCTGGGCGTCGGCATCCTCGTCAACTCAGAGCGCGCGCGGCTGGCCTCGGCCGCCGTCATCGCGCTGACGATCCTCAAGGCCTTCGTCATCGACATGTCGACGCTGACCGGCGTCTACCGCGCGCTGTCGTTCATGTGCCTCGGCATCGTGCTGGTCGCGATCGGCTGGCTGTACCAGCGCATCCTGTTCCGGCGGCAGGTCGCACCGCCACCGGCTCCGCAGACGGGTGCGTAAAGATCAGGCCGCGCGAACCGATTCCAGGAATTGCGCGACCTCGACCTTCAGACGGGTGCTGTCGGTCGCGAGCGATTTCGCTGCCGAGAGCACCTCGCCCGAGGCCTCGCCGGTCTCGATCGCACCGCGCTGCACGTCGGTGATGTTGGACGAGACCTCCTGCGTGCCGACCGAGGCCTGCTGGACGTTGCGCGAAATCTCCTGCGTCGCGGCGCCCTGCTCCTCGACAGCGGCGGCGATCGCCGAGGACACCTCGGACAACCGCTCGATGGTGCCGCCGATCTCCTGGATGGCGCTGACGGATTCCTGCGTCGCAGCCTGGATCCCTGCGACCTGCGCTCCGATCTCGCCGGTCGCTTTCGCGGTCTGCTCGGCCAATGCCTTGACCTCGGACGCGACGACGGCAAAGCCGCGGCCGGCTTCGCCGGCGCGGGCCGCTTCGATGGTTGCATTCAGCGCCAGCAGGTTGGTCTGGCCGGCGATGGTGTTGATGAGCTCGACGACGTCGCCGATGCGGGAGGCCGCCTGCGACAGCGCGTTGACCCGGTCGTTGGTCCGCGCCGCCTGCTCGACGGCTTCCGCAGCCATCCGCGCCGAATCCTGCACGCGGCGGCTGATCTCGGTGATCGAGGACGACAGCTCTTCCGAGGCGGACGCAACCGCCTGGACGTTGGTGGAGGCTTCCTCGGAGGCGGCCGCGACGACGGTCGCGAGCTCCTGGCCGCGCTGCGCCGTGCCGCTCAGCGTGGCCGCGGAGGCTTCGAGCTCGGTCGAGGCCGACGACACGGTCTCGACGACCTCGCCGATCATGACCTCGAAATTGCGCGTGATGGCATCGACGCGGCGGCCACGTTCGATCTTGGCTTCGGCGTCGCGCGCCGCCGCCTCGTCGGCGGCCTTCTTGGCGACCAGCGCCTCCTTGAATATCTGCAGCGCATCCGCCATCGAGCCGATCTCTGTCTTCTCGCCGCGATGCGGCACCTCGGCCGAGAGGTCGCCCTCGCCGAGCGATTGCATCGGCTTGATGATCGAGGCGATGCCGCGCGACACGTCGCGCACCAGAAAATAGGCAGCGGCGATCGCGATCAAGACGGCCGCGACGATGATGCCGACCAGCACGCGGAAGATCAACGCGTAGCTTTCGGCCGCCTGTCTCGTCTCCAGCTCGGCGCCATTGTTGTTGAGCTCGATGCCCTTCTGAAGCAGCGGATCGGCCGCCTGCGCCATCTTCGCGACCTTGGTCTGCAGCAACTCGTTGGCGTCGGTCGGGAAGCGCCCGACGCTCTTGCGCGACAGTGCCATCGTCTCCTGCACGCCGTTCAGATATTCGGCCCACGCCTTGGTCCATTGTTCGTACAGCGAGCGCTCTTCCGCGACCGTGATCAGCGGCTCGTAGACCTTGCGGGTCTTTTCGATGCGCTCGCGCAACGAGGCGAGGCGCTTCTCGGCGGCCTCCTTGCCCTCGGCAGTATCCTGCATCAAGTGCAGGCGGAGCGCGACGCGCAGCTCGTTGATGTCGGCGCGCATGGAGCCCAGCGCACGCACGCTCGGCAGCCAGCTCTCCGCAATCTCGACGGTGTGGGAGTTGATGTTTTGCATGGTGCCGATCGCCATCACGCCGACACCGGCAAGCGAGAGCACGAGGACCGACAGCACGGTCAGCAGTTTGAAGACGATCGACAATTTCGACATCACACAAATCCCGAAGAACATACAACGCGCAGATCACCTACGCCGCAATCGCCTCGACGGACGACTGGACGTGGTCATTCCAATAATGCTGGCTGGTTCTTATCTCGTAAGATTGCGCCCATAATTGCAAACAGGCGTTAACAGGAAGCTACGTTGAATTACGGAATTCGGCATGGCTCCCGTTATATGATCCGCAACCATCTGTTGCGCCACGGCCGACATCGCGCAGCGCCACACCACTGCACCGCTCCGCACCGCGTCGAACGGGGTGGCCGACGATTCAGGCGGCCCGTACCGTCTCCAGGAACCGCGTGACCTCGCTCTTCAAGCGGTTGCTCTCCTGGGACAATGACTGCGCGGCCGAGTGCACCTGGGCCGAGGCAGCCCCGGTCTCGCCCGCACCGCGCTGGACGTCGCCGATATTCGCCGAGACGTCGGAGGTGCCCTGCGCGGCGTGCTGGATGTTGCGGGAGATCTCCTGCGTGGCGGCACCCTGCTCCTCCACCGCAGCAGCGATGGTCGACGAAATCTCCGACATCCGCGCGATGGTTTCGCCGATCTCCCTGATCGCGCCGACGGACTCTTCCGTCGCGGTCTGGATCGCACCGATGTGCTGACCGATCTCGCCGGTGGCCTTCGCGGTCTGCTCGGCAAGTGCCTTCACTTCGGTCGCGACCACCGCAAAGCCCTTGCCGGCCTCGCCCGCGCGCGCCGCCTCGATCGTCGCGTTGAGCGCCAGCAGGTTGGTCTGGGCGGCGATGGTGTTGATCAGCTCGACCACGTCGCCGATGCGGGAAGCGGCCTTGGTCAGCTCGGCGACGCGCGTATTGGTACGCTGGGCCTGCCCGACCGCGACGTCGGCGACACGCGCCGATTCCTGCACCTGACGGCTGATCTCGGAGACCGAGGAGGTCAACTCCTCGCTCGCGGACGATACCGACTGCACGTTCGCGGAAGCCTCCTCCGAGGCCGCCGCTACGGCGGTGGCGAGGCTATTGCCGCGCTCGGCGGTCCGCGTCAGCGTGCTGGATGACGCCTCGAGCTCGGTCGCTGCCGACGACACGGTCTCAATGATCTCGCCGACCGCGCCTTCGAAGCCGTCGGCGAGCCGCTGCATGTCGGCCTTGCGCTGTGCGCGACCACGCGCCTCGGTTTCCGCCTGCTCGGCGCGCAGCCGCTCGGCCTCCGCCATGTTGGCCTTGAAGACCGCGACCGCTCCGGCCATCTCGCCGATCTCGTCCTTGCGGCCGACGCCGGGGATCACCACGGATTTATCGCCGTTTGCCAGGCCGGTCATCGAGCGCACCATGGCGATCAGCGCGGTCGAGATCGAGCGGCCGATGAAAAAGGCCACGCTTCCCACCAGCAGGATGGAACATCCCAGCGCGACCCACATCCACAGCTTGATCGAGGCTCGCGTCGACGCTTCGTCAGACTTCGCCGCGTCGTATCGCTGGGCGACGTTCTTTTCGATGTCTTCGAGGACGGGTTCGATCACCCGGAACTCCCTGGACATGGCCGAGCCGTGCGAGGCCAGATCCTGCGCGCCACCCGCCCAGGTCGAGAAATCACCCTCATACTTGGCGAGCTTTTTGGCGATATCCGCCTTCATGGCCGGGGCAATTGTCGATGCGTCTACCTGCTTGGAGAAATCCGCCGCGGTCTTCTTGAAAGCCTCCACATATTTCTGGTCGCGACGCAGCATGAAGTCCTTCTCGTGCCGACGCATCATCAGCATGCCGCTGGTGAGTCGGGGATCGTCTACCTCCTTCAGCTTGGTCTCGATGTCGTGGACCGCGGCGCGCAGCGAACCTGACAAGCCGAGCGTTTCGTTCAATCCGAGCTTGACCTCGGCCTTCTCGACGGCCGCAAACTCATTCACGTATCTCTCGAACCCGGCGCGGGCCTGCAACACCTTCTCGCCAATCGTCGCGTCTCCCGCCGCACGCGTCGCGCTCCCGAGGTGATCGAAGTTCCCGACGATGTCGGATGCGAGTTCGGCGTGCCGCTTCGCGTAGGACTGATCGCGACGGAGCTGGAAGTCCTTCTCGGCCCGGCGAGCTTCGAGCAATTGCTGGGAAACCCGCTGGTTGAGATCGGACATCTTGCGCGCGCTTTCAGCGGCATCGCGCGACGTGTCCTGGGAGAGGCTGCCGATCTGGTAGATCGAACCAAAGGCGACGAGCCCGACGAGACCGAACAGCCCGATCGCCATGACCCTGTGAGTGAGGCGAATGGAAATGCCGCTCATGAACCTGCTCCAACGATTGAGACGCAATGCGCGATGGGCGACTTGGCGCCCGGAATATTGCGGGCATCATGACTGCGTCGCTTTTCCGGAAGGTTAACCTTGCGTGGGCGAGCACGGCGTCGAGATGCGAACGCGCGCAGCCGCCGCGGGGTTACGCGCGACGGTTGCAGATCAAGGTTTGGCGAAGGGCGCCGCCGCCGGTCAGGCGGCGCGCACGGTGTCGAGAAATCTGCCGACCTCGATCTTGAGGCGGTTGCTGTCGCCGGACAGCATCTGCGCGGCGGACAGCACCTGCGAGGACGCGGAGCCGGTTTCGCTCGCGCCACGCTGTACGTCGGTGATGTTGGAGGACACCTGATGGGTGCCTTCCGCCGCCTGCTGCACGTTGCGGGAGATCTCCTGCGTCGCCGCGCCCTGCTCTTCGACGGCAGCTGCGATGGTCGAGGAGATCTCCGACAGCTTCTCGATGGTGTGGCTGATGTCCTTGATCGCGCCGACCGAATGCTCGGTGGCGGTCTGAATACTGGCGATCTGCTGGCCGATCTCGCCGGTCGCCTTCGCAGTCTGCTCCGCGAGCGCCTTGACCTCGGAGGCGACGACGGCAAAGCCGCGGCCTGCTTCACCGGCGCGCGCGGCCTCGATGGTTGCATTGAGCGCCAGCAGATTGGTCTGGCCGGCGATGGTGTTGATCAGTTCGACCACGTCCCCGATCCGCGCCGCGGCGGCGGAAAGCTCGCCGACACGGTCGGTCGTGGTGCGGGCCTGGCTCACGGCCTCGCCGGCGACGCGGGCGGATTCCTGCACCTGGCGGCTGATCTCCGTGATCGACGACGACAGCTCCTCGGTCGCGGACGCCACCGACTGCACGTTGGTGGACGCCTCCTCAGAGGCGGCAGCAACCATGGTGGTGAGTTCCTGCGTGCGCTCTGCGGTCGAGGTCAGCATGGTGGCGGATGCCTCGAGCTCGGTCGAGGCCGACGACACCGTGCCGACGATCTCGCCGACCGCCGACTCGAAAGTGTCCGCGAGCTTGCGCATCTCTGCCTTGCGATGCTCTGCAGCGATCTGATCCTGCCGCACCTTGGCTTCCACTTCCTCGCGCGCCTTCTGCTCTGACACCACCTTAAATTTTTCGACGGCACCAGCGACCTCGCCGACCTCGTCCTTGCGGCCGAGGCCCGGCAGCACCACGGAGAAATCTCCGCCGGCGAGCTTCTCCATCGCCGCCGTCAGCGCCCGCATGGGCCGCGCGATGCTGAAGACGGAGAAGACGCACGCACCGATCAAGACGAGCGCGGCCAGAACGCCGGTGACGAGTGAGGTCCGTGCAACTGAGGCGGCCTCGGCTTCCGCGGCTGCGCGCGCCTCGACGCTCCTCTGCTTGGCGAAATCGGTGATCTGGTTGGTCAACTCGGAAATCTCTGCGTTGATCGGCGCGAGCGTTCCCTTGCGAAAATGATCGACGTCGGCCACGAGCTTGGCGAGCTGCGCCCCGGCTTCGCCGTCCTTCTTCCCCTCCAGCGCGAGCTCCTGCTTGCGCATGGCCTCGATCTGCTGCTGGCCCTTGCCGAATTCGCCGATCAACACGGTCAGGCGGTCGATCCGCTTGCGGTTTTCCGGCGAGTGCGAAAGCTTCGCCATTTCGCTCGAAAATTTGCTGGCGGCGGTCTGCCGGTCGTTGAAGTAGGAGACCGCCTTCTGCATCTCGGCCGGCGAGGCGGACGACAGGATGTCGCGGATGCCGATCTGCATGCCCCGGACCGACGCCTTCGCTTCCGCGGCGTTCTGCGCGATCGCCTGCTGTCCCGACGCGGCATTGCCGAGCTTCTGGACGTCGGCATCTCCGCTCATCTGCAGAAAGATCATGAGCGCGACGAGCCCGATGGTCAGCGCCGAAGTGACGGCGAGCTTGGTGCCGATTCGCAGGTTCTGAATGAACATCATTAAAGTATCCCCAAGGGTACGCATTTGCCGCGGCGAAGCGCGTGAACATTGGGGGAGGTTAACAACGAGGTTCCTCATTAACGTTAAGCAGCACCTCGGCGACCTCAGTAGAAATACGGGAAGAACCGCTCAACCCTCGGGCTTCCCGCACCTCTTACGTGTGGTGAAATTGGACTTCGCGAATTTACAGGTATCGGCGCCGCCAATGCCGGTCGCACGATCGGCGATCGTCAGCGTACGCTCTCGCCGAGGAGGCTGATGCGAAAGACCGGCTTCTTGTTCTCGTCGAGCAGCTCCATGCACCACTCGGCATTCGGCTTCAGGCTGCGCGCGATGCCACCGAGCAGGTTGGCGCAGACCTCGGTCATCTCGGTCCAGGCGGCTGCGCGATCCTCGAACTCGTACGGCTGGTCGGCGGCGCCGGAATAGCGTCCGGTACTGATGCGAAAGAAGTACAGCGACATCGTTGAACCCTTTTATCGGGCCGCGCCCCCCGGCCGTACGCAAACTGGAGCGCGAACAGCTACCAACGCATGAAAGCCGCCGTCCGTATGACTACGGCGCGGCGGCTTCATGTTCGATGGGCGTCTTCAACGACCAAGTGCGCGGACCGTCCCGCGCAGCTGTCTCACTGGGTCGAGCGGCGCAGCTCCAGCGGGCCCTCGTTCCTGGCGGGATCGGACTTGATTTCCGACTTCACCGGCTCAAGCCGGCTGCTTTCGACGCGCGGCGTCTCGACGCGCGCGGCCACTTCGGTGTTGGCCGGGCCGACCGAACCGGTGTGCTCTGCCCTGTGCAGCGAACGCGGCCGCGCCGCAGCGCGGGCCATCAGCATCTGGTTGCCGCCCTGGTGATGGAAGTCGCAATAGGCGAAGCCCATGCCCGACACCGAGCCGCGGAAGCTGCGATCGTCGGTCTTTTCCAGGTTGAAACAGGGCTCGAACGGGATGCCCTTGATCGAGGCGCAGACGTTCTGGCCGCGGATCTGGAGCGTATTGCCGGGCAGGCGGAGATGTTTGACCGGGCCCGCGCCGGAGAACTGCACCGCGCCGGCGGCACCGAGATCGTCCAGGATACGGCCCGCGCCGCGGGTACCGTCGAAACAGGTGAAGGCAAACACCTTGCCCGCCACGAAGCGGCGCGCCTCATCGGCGTTCATGCTTCCGGCAAGGGCCGGCGCAAACGTTGCCGCCGCCGTGACAGCCCCCAACACAATACGCGCAAGCATGCTCTACTCCGAACCAACCCCAGCGCGGGCGATGCCTTATCTCTTTACCCGCTGCTTACCATACTAACCATGGCGACATTGAAGCAGCTTGGTTGGTAAAGTCTGAACGGCGTTAGACAATTTTTACCACGATGCGGCCGCGGACCTGGCCGGCCAAGATTTTCGCGCCCCACTCCGGAACTTGGTCGAGTGAAATTTCGTGAGTAATTTCAGATAGTTTCGTCCGATCGAGATCGGACGCCAAGCGCTGCCAGGCGGCTTTGCGCGGCTCGATCGGGCACATCACGGAATCGATGCCGAGAAGGCACACTCCGCGCAAAATGAAGGGTGCGACAGACGACGGCAGGTCCATGCCGGCAGCCAGGCCGCAGGCCGCGATCGCACCGCCGTATTTCGTCATCGACAGCAGATTCGCCAGTGTGGTCGAGCCGACGCTGTCGACGCCCCCTGCCCAGCGCTCCTTCGCGATCGGCTTGGCCGGCGCCGACAATTCGTTGCGGTCGATGATTTCGGCTGCTCCCAGCTGCTTCAGATAGTCGGCCTCCGAAACGCGGCCGGTCGAAGCGATGACGTGGTAGCCGAGCTTGGAGAGCACGGCGATCGCGACCGAGCCGACGCCGCCGGCGGCACCCGTCACCACCACAGGGCCGCTCTTCGGGGAGAGACCGTGCTTCTCCAGTGCCAGCACCGAGAGCATCGCAGTGAAGCCGGCGGTGCCGATCGCCATGGCATCGCGCGCCGACAGGCCCTGTGGCAAGGCCACCAGCCAGTCGCCCTTCACCCGTGCCATCTCGGCATAGGCGCCGAGATGGGTCTCGCCCATGCCCCAGCCGGTGCAGACGACCTTATCGCCCGCCTTCCACTGCGGATGCGATGACGCTTCGACGGTGCCGGCGAAGTCGATGCCGGCGATCATCGGGAAGCGGCGCACCACCGGCGCCTTGCCCGTGAGCGCAAGGCCGTCCTTGTAGTTCAGCGTCGACCATTCCACGCGGACGGTGACGTCGCCGTCCATCAGCTCGGCTTCGTCGAACTGCGTCAGCGCGGCGGTGGTGCCCTTGTCCGCCTTGTCGATCCGGATCGCCTTGAATGTGGCCACGACTGAACTCCCTGACTGGTTTGACGGGGATGTTTAGCCGATCAGGCAGGCTGCGCAACCGCCCTAACGACAGGTTTCTCCACGATCGGAAGATTGATCAACGCCGAGAGCACACCGAACACAATCGAGAGCCACCAGATCGGCGTGTAGGAACCGTACTTTTCGAAGACGATGCCCCCGAGCCAGACCCCGAGGAAGCCGCCGACCTGATGGCTGACGAAGGCGAAGCCATAGAGCGTCGCAAGCCAGCGCGTGCCGAACATCAGCGCCACCAGCGCCGAGGTCGGCGGCACCGTCGACAGCCAGGTCAGGCCGGAGACCGCACCGAACGCGATCGCCGAGAACGGCGTGATCGGGAACGAGATGAAGGCGAGGGTCGCGAGCGCTCGCGTGAAATAGATGGTGGAAAGGATGTAGCGCTTGGGCAGTGAGTTCTGGAGATAGCCGACGCTCAGCGAGCCCACGATGTTGAACAGGCCGATCGCTGCGATCACCCAGCCGCCGGTCTGCGCGGAGATGCCGCGATCGACCAGGAAGGCCGGCAGATGCACGGTGATGAAGGCAAGCTGGAATCCGCAGGTGAAGAAGCCGAGCACCAAAAGCACGTAGGAGCGATGGCCGAAGGCTTCCGCGAGCGCCTTCATAAACGTCTGCTCATCCGCAGGCGCCGTGTTTGCCGTGGTTGCGACCGGCGGCGTCGAGAGCGCCAGCGCGAGCGGGATGATCAGCAGCATCAGGAAGCCGAACACGGAGAGCGCCTGCTGCCAGCCGAAATTGTCGATCAACGCGACGCCGATCGGTGCGAACAGAAACTGGCCGAACGAGCCAGCCGCCGTGCCGGCTCCAAGCGCAAGACCGCGCTTCTCGGCCGGCAGCAGCTTGGTGAATGCCGACAGCACCAGATTGAACGAGCAGCCTGCAAGACCAAAACCGACCATGACGCCCGCACCGATGTCGAGCGACAACGGCGTCGTGGAGTAGCGCATCAACAGCAGGCCGCCGGCATAGAGCAGAGCGCCGACGCACATCACACGGAACAGGCCGAAGCGATCGGCGACCGCGCCGGCGACCGGTTGGCCCAGTCCCCACAGCAGATTCTGAAAGGCAATGGCGAGGCCGAACACGTCCCGGCCCCAGGAAAATTCGTGGCTCATCGGCTGCACGAAGAAGCCGAGCGCCGAGCGCGGACCAAAGCCGAGCATGCCGATCGCACAGCCACAGAGGATGATGACCGCCGGCGTACGCCAGTTGGAGGAACGGGAGACCGAACCGAGCTCGCCCATCTGTGTCGACATGCTGTTCCTCATGTTCGTTGGCGGATTCGCAAACGGCCGCCGCGAGCCAGTTCGTTTAATGCATCTGCATGAAAATCCCAAGTCGAAAATAATTGCGTTCCACGAAGGGCTGAGGCGGGAGCATTGCATTTCTGGCGCCCCCGGCTGACGCCCCAAGTGCGACTTGACGGAAATGTGTGGGGCGGCATCTAGCGGCCTGCGGCACTGCGTGATATCTTCGATTTACTCAGATTGAGCATATCAGCCTCAACGAACCCCCGGCCTCCGGGCCGGATTTCTCAGGCTCTATATATGCTCATACTGAGTATAATTAGCATGCATGGGAGGCTTCGATGCCGATCACTGGAATTTACGGTCCCGACGATCTCGCCAGCCGGCCGCAGGGCCAGGTCGTCAGCTCGCCCAGGGACGCGCCGGCCCGAACAGGGCCCGCGCTGCCGAGGCCCTCTTTGGAATGGACGCCGGAGGTCGAACGCGCCACCGCGGCGCTCTATGACCGCGTGAAACACGTGATCCCGCCGATCGAGTGGCCGCTGATGGCGCCGACCATCAAGGCAATCAACGAGCTGAAGCGCGCGCGGGGCGCGGTGATCCTCGCGCACAACTACCAGGCGCCGGAGATCTTCCACTGCGTCGCCGACATCGGCGGCGACTCGCTCCAGCTCGCGGTCGAAGCCACGAAGGTGGAGGCCAATATCATCGTCCAGTGCGGCGTGCACTTCATGGCAGAGACCTCAAAACTGCTCGACCCGGATGACAAGACGGTGCTGATCCCGGACTCGCGCGCCGGTTGCTCGCTTGCCGCCAGCATCACCGGCGCCGACGTGCGCCTGCTCCGCGAGAAATTTCCCGGCGTGCCCGTCGTCGCCTATGTCAATACGTCCGCGGAGGTGAAGGCCGAGGTCGACATCTGCTGCACCTCCTCGAACGCCGTGCAGGTGGTCGAGAGCCTGAACGCGCCAACCGTGATCTTCCTGCCCGATCGCTATCTCGCCACTTACGTGGCCTCGAAGACCGACGTGAAGATCATCGCCTGGAAAGGCTCCTGCGAGGTGCACGAGCGTTTCAAAGGCGAAGAGCTGCGCGCCTTTCGCGAGGCCGATCCGTCCGTCCAGATCATCGCGCATCCGGAGTGCCCGCCGGACGTGCTGGCGGAGGCCGATTTCACCGGCTCGACCGCGCACATGATCAACTGGGTGCGCCAAAAGCGGCCGCGACGGCTGGTGATGATCACGGAATGCTCGATGGCCGACAATGTACGGGCCGAGCTGCCCGACGTGGAGATGCTGCGGCCCTGCAATCTCTGCCCGCACATGAAGCGCATCACGCTCGCCAACATCCTGGAGAGCCTGCTGACGCTCCGCGAGGAAGTGACCATCGATCCCGCGCTTGCGGTGCGTGCGCTGCGTTCGGTCGAGCGGATGATCAATCTGAAGAATTGAGAGCACAGCATGCAAGACACCATCCACAACCTCACCCGCACCGACGACGTCGTCATCGTCGGCGGCGGCCTTGCCGGACTGTTCTGCGCGCTGAAGCTCGCGCCGCGGCCGGTGACCTTGATCTCGGCCGCGCCGCTCGGACAGGGAGCATCCTCAGCATGGGCGCAAGGCGGTATCGCCGCGGCGGTGGCCAAGGAGGATACGCCGGAAGCGCACGCAGCTGACACGATCGCGGTCGGCGGCGGCCTCGTCGACGATGCGGTCGCACTTGGGATCGCGCGCGAGGCCGCGCCGCGCATCCACGATCTCCTGAACTATGGCGTCCCGTTCGATCGCGATCTCGAAGGCAGGCTCGCCGTGGGACGCGAAGCGGCACATTCGGCCCGGCGCATCGTCCATGTGCGAGGCGATGGCGCCGGTGCCGCGATCATCGCGGCCTTGAGCGACGCGGTACGCCGCACGCCGTCGATCCGCGTGATCGAGGGGCTCGTGTCCGAAGCCCTCCTGACTGAGGGCAGTGCCGTCGCCGGCCTTCAATTGCGCGAAGCCCGCAACCTTTCGGCACGGCCGCTCCTGCTCGCCGCGCGCGCGGTGGTGCTTGCCACCGGCGGCATCGGACATCTCTACGCCGTCACGACCAATCCGATGGAAGCCAGCGGCTCCGGCCTTGCCATCGCCGCTCGTGCCGGTGCCGTGATCGCCGACCCGGAATTCGTGCTGTTCCATCCAACGGCCATCATGGTCGGCCGCGATCCCGCACCGCTTGCCACCGAAGCCTTGCGCGGCGAAGGGGCGACGCTGGTCAACGGCGCCGGTGAGCGTTTCATGGTTGCGCTTCACCCGCTCGCAGAGCTCGCGCCACGCGACATCGTGGCGCGCGGCGTGTTCGCCGAGATCGCGGCCGGGCGCGGCGCCTTCCTCGATGCGCGGCTGACCCTGGGCGCGCGCTTCGCCGACAGATTTCCGACCGTGCATGCGAGCTGCATCGCCGCCGGCATCGATCCGGCCACGCAGATCATCCCAATTGCGCCCGCCGCGCATTACCATGGGCGGCATCGCCGTGGATGCGCGCGGACGCAGCTCGATCGACGGGCTCTGGGCCGGCGGCGAGGTGTCGTCGACAGGCGCGCACGGCGCCAACCGGCTCGCCTCGAATTCGCTGCTGGAAGCGGTGGTCTACGCCGCGCGCATCGCCGACGACATCGCCGGCCGTACGATCCCCTCGCCTGCTCGCCTCCCCGACGCGTTGGTGACACCGCGCGGCGGCGCGCCGGATGCCGCCGCCGTGAAGCGGCTGCGCGCAACGATGGCGGCCCATGTCGGCGTGATCCGCGAAAGCGAGGGTCTCGCGGATGCCGTGCGCCACTTCGCCGCGGTCGAACGCGAGGCCACCAGCATGGCGCTGCGCAACATGGCGGTTGCGGGCCTGCTCGTGGCAGCCTCGGCGTGGAGCCGGCGCGAGAGCCGCGGCGCGCATTTCCGCTCCGACCATCGCGCCGAAATCCCCGCGCTGGCGCAGCGGACGATGACCACCCTCACGGCAGCGCGCGAGATCGCGGAAAGCCTGAGCTCCCTGCCGCGCGCTGCGCAACCCATGATCGCCTGACGGAGACCCCCATGATCACCCCGACCTCATTGCTCAACCCCGACGCCTTTCTCTCACCACTCGCCATCGACGCAGCTGTGCAGCGCGCGCTCGACGAGGACCTCGGCCGCGCCGGCGACATCACCTCGCTTGCGACGATCCCGGAAGCGACCAGGGCGCAAGCCATCCTGGTCGCACGCCAGTCCGGCGTGATCGCCGGATTGCCGCTGGCATTGGCGACATTGCAAAAACTCTCGTCCGACATCGACGTCCGCGCACATGTCCGCGATGCCGCACGCGTTGCCCGCGGCCAGCAGGTGCTGACGATCTCCGGCCCCGCGCGCGCCATTCTCACCGCGGAGCGAACCGCGCTGAATTTTCGTCGGCCGCCTGTCGGGCGTCGCAACGCTCACGGCCGACTATGTCGCTCGTACCGAAGGCACGACAATGCGCATCTGCTGCACGCGCAAGACCACGCCCGGACTGAGGGCGCTGGAGAAATATGCGGTGCGCTGCGGCGGCGGCTTCAACCACCGCTTCGGCCTCGACGATGCGATCCTGATCAAGGACAACCACATCGCGGTCGCGGGCGGCGTCGGGCCGGTGCTGGAGCGCGCCCGCAGCCACGCCGGCCATCTCGTCAAGATCGAGATCGAGGTCGATACGCTGGCGCAACTGCGCGAGGTGCTGGCCACCGGAATGGCCGACGCCGTGCTGCTCGACAACATGGACCTTGCGACATTGCGCGAGGCGGTGCGGATCAACGAGGGTCGTCTCGAGCTGGAGGCCTCGGGCGGCGTCACGCTGGAGTCGATCGCAGCCATCGCGGCGACCGGCGTCGATTACGCTTCGGCGGGCGCATTGACGCATTCGGCGCCGAACTTCGACTGTGCGCTGGATATCGGGGCGTGATTGCAACGCCCACGCCTCCACAACGTCATGGCCGGGCTTGTCCCGACCATTTACGTCTTGCCGGATAGCGCGAAGAACGTGGATGCCCGGGCCTTCGCCGCGCCGAAGCGGCTTCGGCCGCGCAGGCGGGACAAGCCCGGGCATGACGGTCTCTCGTGAAAGCGCTACCTTCGCTCACTCACACCCATCTCGGCAGAACTCTTCGCTTCCTGCGCGAGCTCGGCCGACAGCGCGGCGGTCTGGGCCGGGGTACCCCAACTCGGTTCCTCGCTGCCGTCGCCCCAAGCGCGTGGCCGATAAAAGGTGTGCACGCCGGTCCTGTACATCTTCTTCATCTCGGCGACCCAGGACGGGCGCACCCAATAGGCATGATAGTGCGTGGACTTGCCGACCTCGGGCAGCCAGATCTGGCCGTCGAGCATGGCCTTGGCGATCTTTTTGGCGCGGTCCCACATCTCGGGCTCGCGGATCACGTCGGTATTGTTGTCGCAGGCGAAGGTGAACTGGCAGGCGAGATGGCGGTGCTTGTTCTGATAGACCGCTCCGCACACGGTGTCCGGATATTTGCCGGAGAACACGCGGTTCATCACGACTTGCGCCACCGCCATCTGGCCGCGCACGGCTTCGCCGCGCGATTCGAAATAGACGGCTTCCGCGAGGCACTTCTCGGACTTCGCGCGCGACTTGTCGTCGAGCGCGAGGCGCTCTGCCGGCGATTTGGCGCGCTGGTTGTCGGCATTGACCTCGCCCTTCGGTGCGACGCTCTCGCCGCTCTCGATATCCCGGGCGATATCCACCGTCGGCGGTGACAGCGAGGCCGTTACCTTCATGTCGGGATCCGCCATCACGATCAGCGGTTCGGCGCCGGGCTGCCAGCTCTCGATGCTCTCCAGATTGCCGCCGAGCGAGGAACTGCCGAAGAACAGGTTGGAGGTCTTGACGCTGAAGGGCTCGCGCACGGGCGTCGTCGGCGCGGTGGTCCGCTTGAGAGCCTCGAGCGGCGCGGTCGCGAGCGCGCGCGCGGCGTCGCTGGCCCGCGGTGAATTGGAATATTGCGGCAGCGGCGGCGCGCGCAGCGCCTCCTGAAGCTCGGGATCGAGCGCGGCCGCGGATTCCGGCGACATCGCCTGCGGCAGCGCGGCGGTCTTGGCGCCGAACACCGAACTGTTCGACGTCGCGGGATCTTGCTGTGCCGGTGCCGCAGCCGGCGCGGCCGTCTCGGGAGCCTGCGTCGGTGTGACGGTTGCGAGGCGATCACCCTTCATGGAGCGATCGACCTTGGGAAAGTCGGAAGCCTGGTAGCGCGGCGCAGCCTGCAGCGCCGGATTGCGGCCGATCGCGCCGGTAACGTCGCGGCCGTCGAGGCTCGCCAGGCGAACCATCGCGCTCTGCGGAACCGAGGTGCCGATGGGGCGGGAAAAACTGTAGGTGGCAAGCTGGATGGAGGACGCCGCGGAGAAAACCTGCTTCTGCCAACGCTCGGCGACGCCGGGCTGACGCGCCAGCAGGGAGGCAATATCCTGATAGCCGGTCTCTCTCGGCATCAATGCGAAGATGCAGAGACCGATGCCGAAGGACGCGAACCGCGCGCCCTTCGGATGGTTACGCAACACAGACATCGATACGCTCACGCTACGCTTACAAAAATCGAGATGCAGTACATCCGTGCAATTCGATCTTTATCGTGAGTATCTAATTTAGGTTGCCGGGGCGTTAATCGACGTGGCGCGCGCGGCACACGCAAGCGATCTCAGGTGTTTTCACGGGTGATCACGCAGGGTGGTAAACGCGTCGTCGCGTGAAACGGTAAACAAGAGGTCAACACGAATGGTGAAGGAACTCTTGCTGGCGTGTATCAACACGGGACGCGCATGAGTTCCGGCGTCAGTGTTTTCGCAAGGTGTATCCACCCCGCAGGTTAAGCGGGCATCCAGTACGCCGCGGCGTCTCGATTCGACCACTGCTGTCTCGGAGTACTGGATCGCCCGCCTTCGCGGGAGATGACACCGAGTGGGGACATGCACTCGCAATGCCGGCGCAGGGCGAGCATCGCCAAAAAGAAAGAGGCGGAGCTTCGCCCCGCCTCTCTCATTCAGCATTTTAGTCCTGCTTACGCCTGGCTTGCGACTGCCTTGCCGAGCGCGGCTTGCGCAGCGGCAAGACGGGCGATCGGCACGCGGTAGGGCGAGCAGGAGACATAGTCGAGGCCGATGTTGTGGCAGAAGGCGACGGAAGCGGGATCGCCACCGTGCTCGCCGCAGATGCCGACCTTGAGCTTCGGGCGCGTCTTGCGGCCGCGCGCGACGCCGATCTTGACGAGCTCACCGACGCCTTCCTGGTCGAGCGCGACGAAGGGATCGATCGGGAGAATGCCCTTGGACACGTACGTGCCGAGGAAGCTCGCGGCATCGTCGCGGCTGATGCCGTAGGTGGTCTGCGTCAGATCGTTGGTGCCGAACGAGAAGAACTCGGCGCTCTCCGCGATTTCGGCCGCGAGCAGACAGGCGCGCGGCAGCTCGATCATGGTGCCGACCTGATAGGTCAGCTTGGTGTTGGTGTCGCGCATCACCGCCTGCGCGGTCGCGTCGATCCGCGCCTTGACGAGATCGAGCTCCATCTTGGTGGCGATCAGCGGCACCATCACCTCGAGGCCGACGGCCTTGCCGGTGCGCTTCTCGGCCTCGACCGCCGCCTCGAAGATCGCACGCGCCTGCATCTCGGCGATCTCCGGATAAGCGATCGCGATGCGGCAGCCGCGGAAGCCGAGCATCGGATTGAACTCCGAGAGCTCGCGGGCGCGGTCGGCGAGGCGCCGCGGGTCGGTGTTCATGGCGCGCGCCACTTCCTCGACCTCGGCATGGGTGTGCGGCAGGAACTCGTGCAGCGGCGGGTCCAGCAGGCGGATCGTGACGGGCAGGCCCTTCATGATCTCGAACAGCTCGACGAAGTCGGCGCGCTGCATCGGCAGGAGCTTTGCGAGCGCGGCACGGCGTGACTGCTCGTCCTCGGAGAGGATCATCTCGCGCACCGTGCGGATGCGGGTCTCTTCGAAGAACATGTGCTCGGTGCGGCAGAGGCCGATGCCTTCCGCGCCGAACTTGATCGCGGTGCGCGCGTCGTCCGGCGTATCGCCATTGACGCGAACGCCGATCTTGCGGACCTGGTCGGCCCACGCCATCAGCGTGCCAAACTCGCCGGACAGCTCCGGCTCGATCATCGGCATGCGGCCGGCGAGCACCTGGCCGAGCGAACCGTCGATGGTGATGACGTCGCCGGTCTTGAAGGTCCGCGAGCCGATGCTCATGGTGCCGCGGCCGTAATCGACGCGGATGGTGCCGCAGCCGGAGACGCAGGGCTTGCCCATGCCGCGCGCGACCACCGCCGCGTGCGAGGTCATGCCGCCACGGGTGGTCAAAATGCCTTCGGCGGCGTGCATGCCGTGGATGTCTTCCGGGCTGGTCTCGATGCGGACCAGGATGACCTTGCGCCCATCGGCCTGAAGCTTGGCCGCTTCATCCGAGGAGAACACGATCTCGCCGGAGGCGGCACCCGGCGAAGCCGGCAGGCCGGTCGCGATCACATCGCGCTTGGCGCCGGGATCGATGGCCGGATGCAGCAGCTGGTCGAGCGAAGCGGGATCTATCCGCATCACCGCTTCCTTCTTGGTGATCAGGCCTTCATTGGCGAGCTCGACCGCGATGCGCAGCGCCGCCTTCGCGGTACGCTTGCCGCCGCGGGTCTGGAGCATCCACAGCTTGCCCTGCTCGACCGTGAACTCCATGTCCTGCATGTCGCGGTAGTGCTTCTCGAGCAGCGTGTAGATCCGCGTCAACTCCTTGAAGGCCTCCGGCATCGCCGCTTCCATCGACGCCTTGTCCGAGCCCGATTCCTGACGCGCTTCCTCGGTGATGTCCTGCGGCGTGCGGATGCCCGCCACCACGTCCTCGCCCTGCGCGTTGATCAGGAACTCGCCGTAAAGCTTGCTCTCGCCGGTCGAGGGATTGCGGGTGAAGGCAACGCCGGTCGCTGACGTCTCGCCCATGTTGCCGAACACCATGGCCTGCACGTTGACCGCGGTGCCCCAGGATTCCGGAATGTCGTGCAGCTTGCGGTACGTCACCGCGCGCGCGTTCATCCAGGATGAAAACACCGCACCGATCGCGCCCCAGAGCTGGTCGTGCGGGTCCTGCGGGAAGTCCTTGCCGGTCTCGCGCGCGACCGCATCCTTGTACTTGCCGACCAGATCGACCCAGTCGTCGGCGGTGAGGTCGGTGTCGAGGGTGTAGCCCTGGCCGTCCTTGAAGGTGTCGAGGATTTCCTCGAAGTGGTGATGCTCGAAGCCGAGCACCACGTCGGAATACATTGTGATGAAGCGGCGATAGCTGTCATAGGCGAATCGGCGATCGCCCGACAATTCCGCCAGCGCTTCCACGGTCTGGTCGTTGAGGCCAAGGTTCAGCACGGTGTCCATCATGCCCGGCATCGAGGCGCGCGCGCCGGAGCGGACGGAAACGAGCAGCGGGTTCTTGGTGTCGCCGAAGATCTTGCCGGTCAACTTGCCGACATGGTCGAGCGCCTTCTCGACCTGCGCCTGCAATTCCTTCGGATAGGATTTGTCGTGAGCGTAGAAGTAGGTGCAGACCGATGTCGGGATGGTGAAGCCCGGAGGCACCGGCAGACCAAGATTGGCCATCTCGGCGAGGTTCGCGCCCTTGCCACCAAGCAGGTCGCGCATCTCCGTGCGGCCCTCGGCCTTGCCGTCACCGAACGTGTAGACCCATTTGCCGGCCTTGCCCGCGACCGGCGATGCCTTGACGGTAGCGACCTTCTTCGGCGCAGGCTTCGCAGCGACCTTCGGCAAAGCCGCCTTGGTCACAGCCTTCGCAGCCGGCTTGGCAGCAGCCTTTGCGGTCGGCTTGGCAGCAGCTTTGGCGACGCTCTTGGCAAGCGCCTTGCGGGCCGGCGGGGCGGCCTTCGCCTTGGCGGAAGACTTTGATTTCGCTGCAGTTTTATTGGGCTTCGAGGCGGCTTTGGCCATAGCTTGCACACAACCTGCGAGAGGAATGGGATTTCGCGGGCCTTACACCATTTTGGACGGGCCCGCGCAAGTCAGACAGTTCCGGAAAGTGAACTCCTAGAGGTGGAGCCATTTCAGGAGCCCGAGCCCGATCGCGCCGTTCACAATGAGGAAGATCGCGACGATCAGATTGAGGAGTCGCGGCATGATCAGGATGAGCACACCCGCAATCAACGACAGGATCGGCGAAATGTGGGCGACGGTGATGTGCATGAACTATCTTTCTGTGAAGGTAGGGCGAATCGCGGGCGGATCATAGCCCTCCCGGTTCCGCGAGTAGAGACGCGCAAGGCGCGATGCGAGTTCCGTCTCCCACGAAAACTGCTCGAAATTGCCGCTGATACGGCGGGGCTTTTCCCGGAACATTGCCGAGGGTGCATGCATTGGCCAACCGGTCGCGTCCGTGGCGCGTCCGAACCATCACGTCGAAGGAGTTGCCCATGCGGAACAGGATTCTCGCCCTTGCCGTGCTCACAGCCGCGATCGGCTCGCCTCTTGCGGCGCAGGCGCAAAGCGGCGTCACCGTCGGACGCGCGCCCGTCGTGGTCGACACCGGCCCGACCATTGCGGTCGAACAGCGGCCGGCTTTCCGCGACTATGTCGTCGAACAACGCGTGCCGGCTTTCAGCATTCCGGATCGTATCGTGGTCGGCACCACCTTACCCGAGGCAGGCGTCACTTATTATGACGTGCCGCAACGCTTCGGTGCCACCACCTATCGCTACACCGTCGTGAATGGCGAGACCGTGCTGGTCGAGCCCCGCTCGCGCCGCATTGTCGAGGTGGTCGACTAAATCAGTTCGACTCGGTGTCCGGCGCGTCACGTCAGGCTGGCGCGCGAAATTAAGCGGACATCAGGCCCCGCCCGGTCTCCCCCGCCGGGCGGGGCATTTTTGCGCTGTCATTCCGGGGCGCGCACTTGGCGTGAGCCCGGAATGAAACCGGTGTTTACCCCGCGAGCGCGTCTCAATCCTGGATCTTCGAGAAATCCGCCACCGCGCGCGTGGCGCTGCGGATCTCGTTGAGCAGCTTCAGGCGGTTCTCGCGCACTTTCGGATCATCGTCGTTGACGCGGACTTTTTCGAAGAACGCATCGACCGGCGGACGCAACTTCGCCATCGCGGTCATCGCGGCGGCAAAGTCTTCCCTGGCGATCGCGGCATTCGCTTCCGCCGTCACCTCGCCAATCGCCTGGGCCAGCGCCTTCTCCTCGTCCAGGCCATAAAGCGTAGCATCCGGCGCACCGTCGAAGCTGCGCTTGTCCTTCTTTTCCTCGATGCCAAGGATATTGCTGGCACGCTTGATGCCGGCGAGCAGGTTTTTGCCGTCGTCGGTCTCGAGGAATTTTCCGAGCGCCTCGACGCGGCGGACGATCATCAGGAGATCGTCCTGGCCGCCGAGCGCGAACACTGCATCGACGAGGTCGTGCCGCGCGCCCTGCTCGCGGAGCTGGACTTTCAGGCGGTCGGCGAAGAAGGCGAGGAGATCGCCGGGGAGCTTCTGCGCATCGACAGGCTGGACGGACAAGCCGGCGAGCGCCGACGCAGCCACCTTCGTCAGCGACAGCCGAAGCGCGTTATCGGCAATCAGCCTGATCACGCCGAGAGCCGCACGGCGCAGCGCGTACGGGTCCTTGCTGCCCGTCGGCTTCTCATTAATCGCCCAAAATCCAACTAGCGTATCGATCTTATCCGCCAGCGCCACCGCTACGCTGACCGGATCAGTCGGCACGCGATCCGTCGGGCCCTGCGGCTTGTAGTGCTCTTCGCAGGCCGCAGCGACGGACGCGTGTTCGCCCTGAGCCAGTGCGTAGTACTTGCCCATCAGGCCTTGCACCTCTGGGAATTCGCCAACGACTTCAGTCAGCAAATCGGCCTTGGCCAGGTGCGCGGCACGTTTTGTCTTCTCGACATCGGCACGGACCAATGGGGCGATCTCGGCAGCCAGACGTTCTATCCGCTTGATGCGCTCCGCCTGCGTGCCGAGCTTCTCGTGAAACACGATCTGCTCGAACTTCGGCAAGCGATCCTCGAGCTTGGTCTTCAGATCGGTCTCGTAGAAGAACTTCGCATCGCTAAGGCGTGCGCGGATCACGCGCTCGTTGCCGGCGATGATGGTCTTGCCGCCGTCGGTGGCCTCGATATTGGCGACCAGGATGAACTTGTTGGCGAGCTTGCCCGTTTTGGGATCGCTGACCACGAAGCACTTCTGGTTGTTGCGGATGGTGGCGCGGATCACTTCCGCGGGGGTCGCCAGAAATTCCTGTTCGAACGAGCCCATCAGCACGACCGGCCATTCGACGAGGCCGGCGACCTCGTCGAGCAGGTTCTGGTCCTCGACGAGCTCGAAGCCTTGCGCAAACGCGAGCTGCTTGGCGTCGGTGAGAATCGCGTCCTTGCGGCGCTCGGAGTCGAGCACGACCTTCGCATCCAGCAACTTCGCTTCGTAGTCCTCGAAGCGACGCACGCTGATCGCGTCCGGCGCCATGAAGCGATGGCCGTACGTGGTCTGTCCGGTCTCGATGCCATCGACTTCGAACTTCACGATATCGGGCTCTTCCGTCTCGAGCCCAAAGGTCGCGGTGATCGCGTGCAGCGGACGCACCCAATTGAGCGAGCCCGGCTTGCCCGAGCGCGCGCCCCAGCGCATCGATTTCGGCCACGGGAAGGTGCGGATGATCACGGGCAGGATTTCCGCAAGCACGTCGATCGCATCGCGACCGGGCTTCTCGATCAAGCCGATGTAGAAATCGCCCTTGGGGTCGCGCTGGATCTTGGCTTCATCCAGCGATTTCAGACCGGTCGCTTTCAAAAAACCTTGCACGGCCGCATCGGGCGCGCCGACCTTCGGTCCGCGGCGTTCGGTCTTCAGGTCCGGCTGGCGCGCGGGGATGCCGTGCACGGTGAGCGCGAGGCGGCGCGGGGTCGAAAACGCCTTGGCGCCCTCGTAGACGAGGCCTTCGGCGACGAGCTTGTCGGTGACCATGCGGCGCAGATCCTCGGCCGCCTTGGCCTGCATGCGCGCGGGAATCTCTTCCGAGAACAGTTCAAGCAGGAGATCAGGCATCAGGCCGCTCCGCCCGCTTCAGTATGGATCCAGGCCTCGCCGCAGGCTTTTGCCAATTCGCGCACGCGCAGAATGTAGCTCTGCCGCTCGGTCACCGAGATCACACCGCGGGCGTCGAGCAGGTTGAAGACGTGGCTGGCCTTGATGCACTGGTCGTAAGCCGGCAGCGCCATCAGATGCGCCTCGCGCTTGCCGTCTTTCCAGCCTGCCTCCAGGTACTTTCTGCACGCCCCTTCGGCCATCTTGAACTGCTCGAACAGCATCGCGGTGTCGGCGACTTCGAAATTGTGTTTCGAATATTCCTTCTCGGCCTGCAGGAAGACGTCGCCATAGGTGACCTTGGCATCGCCGTCACGGCCGTTGAAGTTGAGATCGTAGACGCGGTCGACGCCCTGCACATACATCGCGAGGCGCTCGAGCCCATAGGTGAGCTCGCCCGCGACCGGCGCGCATTCGAAGCCCGCGACCTGCTGGAAATAGGTGAACTGGCTGACTTCCATGCCGTCGCACCAGCATTCCCAGCCGAGGCCCCAGGCGCCCAGCGTCGGGCTCTCCCAGTCGTCCTCGACGAAGCGAATGTCGTGCACGGCGGAATCGATGCCGATCGCGGCGAGCGACTTCAGGTACAATTCCTGAAGGTTCGGCGGCGACGGCTTCATGATCACCTGGAACTGGTAATAGTGCTGCATCCGGTTCGGATTCTCGCCGTAACGGCCGTCTTTGGGCCGGCGCGAGGGCTGCACATAGGCGGCGTTCCATGGCTTTGGCCCGAGCGCGCGCAAGGTTGTCGCCGGATGGAAGGTACCCGCGCCCATCTCCATGTCGTAGGGCTGCAGGATCACGCAGCCCTGCTCGGCCCAGAACCGCTGGAGCGCGAGGATGAAACCCTGGAACGAGCGTTCCGGGCGCATATGGGCGGGCAATGAGGCGTCCATCGTCAGATCAGCTCTCGCGGGGGTTTGAATCGCGCGGGACCGTATCGACGGCGGGGGTGGGAATCAAGGCAAAGGGGGCCCGAAAGCGGGCCGTGCTCCGTCATGGCTGGGCTTGCCCCGGCCATCCACGGTCTTGTCGCCGCACGCAGAACGTGGATGCCCGGGACAGGCTCGGGCATGACGACTGTGGTAACTAGCCCGGCCGGTACGCTCCGGTCACGGGGTCACGCTTCAGTTTCTGGATATCCGCCGTATGCGCGGCCTCGGCGACGCGCGACAGGCGCATCTCATCCAGCTCCTGGTTGATCTTGACGGCGGTCTTGTAGGCCCAGCGGACCACGGCAAGCCCACCCAGCACGCCCGCGAAAGCGACGAACGGCGGCATCGGTCGTTCCTTGTCTAGTGCTCAGCCCCCACGCGCATTCTTGCGCAGACCGGCCCGCGCCGCAATTGGCTCGGGCCGGACCAAATGGCGCGGGAAGGCACCGCCTAGAACCCGAATTTCGCCCAGATCGCCCGTGTTTCGACCGCCGAGATCAGCTGATCCGGCAGGCTGGCCATTGATTCCACGGCCGAAAGCTGCCCCGCACCGGGCGATTTCCGGCCCAGAAGGCCGGAGAGCAGCCCGGTCGGTTGCGCGATCACTGGGGTGAGAACCTTCTCGCCATAGCGGGCACGAAGAGTTGAGCGGAGATCGCCGATGCTGTCGGCGAGTCCGAGCGCCACCGAGGTGTCGCCGGCCCAGTATTCGCCCGTGAACAGGATGTCGTCCGCGCCCTTGAGGCGCGCACCACGACTCTCCTTCACCAGCGAAATGAAGATCTGGTGGATCTCGCGCTGGATCGACTTGAGCTTTGCGACGTCGTCGGGGTTCTCTGGCAGGAACGGATCGAGCATCGCCTTGTGTTCGCCGGCGGTGTAGAGCCGCCGCTCGATGCCGAGCCGCTTGATCGCCTCCTGGAAACCGAAGCTGCCGCCGACCACGCCGATCGAACCGAGGATCGAAGAGGGATCGCAGATGATCTCGTCGCCGGCGCAGGCGATCATGTAGCCGCCGGAGGCCGCGACGTCCTCGACGAACACCAGCACCGGCAGCTTCTTCTCCGCCGCGAGCTGCTTGATGCGCAGGTAGATCTGGCGCGACTGCACCGGCGAGCCGCCGGGCGAGTTGATCACCAGCGCCACCGCCTTGGCGTGCCGATATGAGAACGCGCGCTCCAGCACTTTGGCGACGGCTGCGAGCGTCATGCCCGGGCGCAGCGGCGTCACCGCGCCGATCACCCCGGACAGCCGCACCACCGGCACGACGGCTGTGCCGGGGCGGAAGCGTGCCGGCAGATATTGCATGAGCTTATCGGCCAGGCCGGAACTCTCACGATCATTCAATTGTTCGGCCATGCCGTTACCTCTGATTAACCAATTTTTATCACGCGACTGTCATTGGAAGTGCCTGGAACGTGTTTTGCAGAATTCCCGTTGGGAGGCTGCAATGAGCCAGCGGAGAACACCATGAAAATCTATCTGCTGATGCTGCTGATCGGTGCGCTGTTCATGGCGATCCGCCTGACGTCTCCGCAAGAGCAGCAGCCGGAATCGCTGCCGCAGTAAGCCGTCACGGTTCCACCATCGGCAAGGCGGCTCTCCCCTCCAGAATCTCGACCAGTTTTGTCTTGGACGCGCCTGACTCGTCGTTGAGCATGAGACCCGGCAGCAATCGCGTCGGAGCCCGGCTGCCTTTGACCCCACGCACCAGCACGCGGATCGCAGGCTGCCCCGCCTCGCCGTGAACCGGCAGGATCGCAATGCTGCCGAAGCCGCGCGACAGCGCCGCCAGGACATCGGCGATTCCATCTGCGCGCCAGATCAGGGTCAGCGCGCCATTCGATCGGAGGATGCGCCGCGCTGCATGCACCCAGGCATTCAGGGTCTCCTCCGTCGCCACATGCGCAGTGTGACGCGCCTGGTCCGGCGAGCCGCGATGCCGGGCCGGGTCATTGAACGGCGGGTTCATCAGCACGACGTCGACGCTATCGGGCGACAGCCCGTTTGCCGCAAAGACCTGCGCGTCGGCCGTGACATCGAGCACGATGGTCTCCGCGGTAAGCGCATTCGCGGCGGCATTAGCGCGCGCCAGCTCGGCCAGCTCCGGATCGATCTCGACCAGGCTCAGCCCGATACCGGGGACGCGCCGGGCCAACGCCAGCCCGGCCGTGCCGATGCCGGCGCCGAAATCGACCACCCGGTCCCCCCCGCGGGCATCGGTCGCCGCCGCAAGCAAGATGGCGTCGTGCCCGGCGCGGTGGCCGCTCCGCTTCTGCTTCAGGCGCAGTTGGCCGCCGAGAAAAGCGTCCTCGGTGATATCTGCGGCCTCACTCATCGCCGCGCAGTTCGTGGCTGAGACCGGCTTCGGTGAGCAACTTCCGCGCCTCCTGGGCATCGTCCTCATGAACCAGGATCCGCCGCGGCAAAATGCCGAGCGAGCCCTCGATGATGCTCATGTTCTGGTCCAGCACCAGATGATGGATCTTGGCGCCGTCGAGCAGCGCGCCGATCGCCGACACCAGCACCATATCGTTGGTCCGAACCAGTTCACGCAAAACGTGGGTTTCCTTGCTTCGAAGGGGCTAAAGCGGCAAATGTCAATGGTTCCGCGGGTCTTGCCGCATCCGCCGCCAGTTTCTATTGTCTTTCCGTCAGAATAGCCCTTCCGGGGCAAATATTGGAGACCGGCGTGGCCGTCATCGTACCTTTCGAAACTCCCGGCGCGTCGATCGAAGAGCTGGTTGCCCTTGTCGCCCCTGACATGGAGCGCGTCAACGCCACGATCCTGTCGCGGACCGGTTCGGACGTGACCATGATCCCGGAGGTCGCCAACCACCTGATCTCCTCCGGCGGCAAGCGGCTCCGGCCGATGCTGACGCTCGCCATGGCAAACCTCGCCGGCTACGCCGGCGACGGCCATATCAAGCTGGCGGCTAGCGTCGAGTTCATGCATACCGCCACGCTGCTGCACGACGACGTCGTCGACGAGAGCGAGTTGCGCCGCGGCAAGCTGTCGGCGCGCATGCTTTGGGGCAACGAGGCCAGCGTGTTGGTCGGAGACTTCCTGCTCGGCCAGGCCTTTCGCATGATGGTCGAGGTCGGCTCGCTGCGTGCGCTCGACATCCTCTCTGCGGCCGCCGCCACCATCGCCGAAGGCGAGGTGATGCAGCTTGCCGCGGCCAAGAACACCGCGACCACCGAGGACGAATATCTCGCCGTGATCCGCGGCAAGACCGCCGAGCTGTTCGCCGCCGCTTGCGAGGTCGGCCCCGTGATCGCCAACCGCCCGAAGGCGGAGCAAACCGCCTGCCGCTCGGTCGGCATGAATCTCGGCATCGCCTTCCAGCTCGTCGACGACGTGCTGGACTATGGCGGCAAGAGCGCCAAGCTCGGCAAGAACACCGGCGACGATTTCCGCGAGGGCAAGATCACCCTGCCGGTGGTGCTCGCCTTCCGCCGCGGCAACGACACCGAGCGCGCGTTCTGGATCAAGGCGCTGGAGCGCGGCGAGATCGGCGATAGCGACCTCGATCACGCCATCGGCCTGATGAACAAGCACCGCGCACTCGAGGACACGCTGAGCCGCGCCCAGCACTACGGCGCCATGGCGGTGGATGCGCTGGCGCTGTTCCCGCCGTCGCCGATGAAGAGCGCGCTGGAGCAGGTGGTGGCGTTCTGCCTGGCGCGGTCGCATTAGAGAGCTACGTTTCCGCCAACACGCCGCCTGGACCGCGCTGCAATTAGCCCGCCATCCCCGCGCAATGACGGGAAGCTGACAGTCGTATACTCGGCACTCGTGTCCCGGACGCGCTGCAGCGTGTAACGCTGCTGCGCAGAGCCAGGACCCACGGCACCCAGAAATCGGCAACATGGGCCCCTGCTCTGCACCGCACCGCTGAAAAAGCGCTGCGCTGCGTCCGGGGCACGAGAGCGCTATCCGGCGCCATACCCTTCCCTCCACTCGCCCAGCCGACGCAGGCTCGTCGCATCCTCCACCCACCTCGGGGGCAACTTTGGTAACTTGCATTTTGCAAGTCACTCACCTAGCTTCCCGGCATGCAGCCCAAATCGCCCTCGATCCTCGAATGCCCCGTGGGCCGCGCGGTGGAAACGGTCGGCGAATGGTGGAGCATCCTGATCCTGCGGGATGCGTTTCAGGGTGCGACGAAATTCGACGAGTTCTCGCAAAGCCTCGGGATCGCGCCGAACATCCTGTCGCGGCGGCTTGCCCATCTCACGGCATCAGGCATGTTCGTGCGCCGCCGCTATCAGGAGCGACCGCCGCGTTATGAATATGTTCTGACCGGCAGGGCGCGGGATTTTTTCCCGGTGATCGCTACGCTGCTCGCCTGGGGCAACAAGCATCTTGCGCCCAAGGGTGAATCCATCGTGCTGGCGAACCGGAGTGACGCTCGGCCGTTCGATCCGATCGTTGTCGACGCTGCCGACCTGCAGCCAATCACGCTCGCCAATGCTGTCGTCGTCGCCGGCCCCCGCGCCAGCCGCGGCATGCGCAAGCGGCTCGCTTCGCTCAAGGCCATGAACCCGGCCGTCGCGCCGGCTGGAGACTGACATGCGTCGTATCGTCGTAACAGGCATGGGAGCGGTGTCGCCGCTCGGCTGCGGTGTCGAAACCTCCTGGCGCCGCCTGCTTGCCGGACTAAGCGGACTGCGCCCCCTGCCCGAATGGGCGCAAGTCCTTCCGGCGCGCATTGCCGGCCTCGTGCCCGACAAGGCTTATGACGCCGAGAGCGGCTTCGACCCTGCACAGGCGGCTCCGCCAAAAGACCAGCGCAAGATGGACCGCTTCATCCTGTTCGCGCTGCTCGCCACCGCGGAAGCCGTCGCGCAGGCCAAATGGACGCCGCGGGATACGGCCGCGCGGGAACGGACCGCAACGATCATTGCCTCCGGCGTCGGCGGCTTTCCGGCGATGGCGGAGGCGGTGCGCATTACCGAGCAGCGCGGTGTGCGCCGGCTCTCGCCGTTCACGATCCCCTCGTTCCTCGCCAATCTCGCCGCCGGCCACGTCTCGATCAAATATGGCTACAAGGGCGCGCTGGGCACACCGGTCACCGCGTGCGCCGCGGGCGTCCAGGCGATCGGCGATGCCGCGCGCATGATCCGTGCGGGCGAAGCCGATATCGCGATCTGCGGCGGCGCAGAGGCCTGCATCGACCTCGTCAGCCTCGGCGGCTTTGCGGCGGCGCGCGCGTTGTCCAGCTCCTTCAACGCGGAGCCGGCGCGGGCCTCGCGCCCGTTCGATCGGGACCGCGACGGTTTCGTCATGGGCGAAGGCGCCGGCATTCTTGTCATCGAGGAGCTCGAACATGCGCTCGCGCGCGGCGCCACGCCGATCGCAGAGGTGATCGGATACGGCACGACGGCGGACGCCTACCACATGACGTCAGGTCCGCCCGACGGCGACGGCGCCCGCCGCGCCATGGAGATCGCGCTTCGGCAGGCGAAGCTAGCGCCGGCCGATCTGCAGCACCTGAACGCCCATGCGACATCGACGCCGGCGGGCGACGAGAGCGAGCTTGGCGCCATCGCCGCGCTATTCGGCCGTAACCGCGGCATCGCCGTCAGCGCGACCAAATCGGCCACCGGCCATCTGCTCGGCGCCGCCGGCGGCCTCGAGGCGATCTTCACCGTGCTCGCTTTGCGCGATCAGATCGCACCGCCGACGCTCAATCTCGAAAACCCCGATTCGGGCGCTGAAGGCATCGACATCGTCGCCGCCACCGCGCGGCCGATGCCGATGCAGCACGCGATCTCCAACGGTTTTGGCTTCGGCGGCGTGAATGCCAGCGTGATCTTCCGCCGCATAGGTTAAATGACGGGCCCCTCGCGCCACAAGACTTGCAATCGCGGCCCGCTCCGTTACGAAAACAGGATGATCGAAACGAATTTCTGGCTGTTCCTGGCCGCAGCCTGCCTCATTGCCGCCGTTCCCGGCCCCGGCATCTTCTACGTCGCGGCACGGACCTTGTCGGAGGGACGCGCCAGCGGTTTTGCGTCGACCGCGGGCACGGCGCTGGGCGGGCTCGTTCATGTCGTCGCGGGCAGCCTCGGCATTTCCGCGATCATCCTCGCCAGCGCCGAACTGTTTGCTGCCGTCAAACTCGTCGGCGCGCTCTATCTGGTCTGGCTCGGCATCAAGACGTTCCGCAGCGCCGGCCGCGCACTGTCGCTCGAAAGCGAGCCGGCCGGTGACAAGCGCGCGTTCCGCGACGGCGTGCTGGTCGAGGCGCTGAACCCGAAGACCGCCGCGTTCTTCCTCGCCTTCATTCCGCAATTCCTCGATCCCGCGGGGTCGAGCCCCACGCTGCAATTCATCATGCTCGGCGCAATCTCGGTGGCATTGAACACGCTCGCCGATATCGTCGTGGTGCTGATGGCCTCAGCAACACGCACGCAGCTGATCGGGCGGCCGCATCTGATGCGGCGTCTCACCCAGGGCTCCGGCGTCTTCATTGCAGGCCTCGGCCTGTCGCTGGCACTGGTGCGGCGGCCGGTGAATGGATAGCGCCCCGATGTTCGCCCCGCAAAGCCGCTTCTACGAGTCGCATGGGCTGCGACTGCATTACGCAGATTGGGGCAATGAGGGCGCGCCGCCTCTCATCCTGGTCCACGGCGGCCGCGATCACTGCCGGAGCTGGGACGTCATCGCCCGATCGCTGCAGCCGCATTTCCACGTGGTCGCGCCCGACCTGCGCGGCCACGGCGATTCCGACTGGACCAGAGGCGGCAGCTACGCGCTGACCGAATATGTCTACGATCTCACCCAGCTCCTCCGTACCATCGCAGCGCCCCAGGTGACTCTCATCGGCCATTCGATGGGCGGCATGGTGAGCCTGATCTTTTCGGGCGCATTCCCCGAGCAGGTCTCGAAGCTGGTCGTGCTCGACGGCGTGACCATGCTGCCGGACACGCCGAAGCCGCCGGCGCATGAGCGCATCGGCAAATGGGTCACCCAGCTCGACAAGCTGCACGACCGCACGCCGCGCCGCTATGCGACCCTCGAAGCCGCGGCCGCACAGATGGTGCTGCACAACAAGCGCCTGTCCCGCGACCTCGCGCTGCATCTCGCCACGCACGGCGCGCGGCAGAACGAGGACGGCACCTATAGCTGGAAGTTCGATCCCTATCAGCGCGCCTCCGCGCCGCACCGGCTCTGGCCGGACGATCACCTCGCGCTGTGGTCGCGCATCACCTGCCCGACCCTGCTGCTCAACGCCGGCGAGAGCTTCCTCGCCGGTGCCCGAGCAGCAGGCCTGGAGCGGAATTTCCAGAACGCGCGCATTGAGACCATCGCCGGCGCGGGGCACTGGCTGCAGCACGACAAGCCGGACGAGGTGTTGGGCGAGATACGAAAATTTCTCGGGCTGGCCGAGGAGGAAGGCAGCGGCTAGACCAGCTCGACTGCCGTAGGGTGGGCAAAAGGCGCGACAGCGCCGTGCCCACCATACATCGAGATTGCACGAACAATTTGGTGGGTACGCTGCGCTTTGCCCACCCTACGACACCGTCTTCGCGGAAGCACCTAGCTCAACGTCCCCGCATGCACCCACCAGCCGGGATGATCGCGTCGGATCTTTTCGGCCGCGGCATGCGTATCGGCGGGCGAGCCGTAGATCGCAAAGCACGTCGCGCCCGAACCGGACATGCGGGCGAGCTTGACGCCGGCGGAACCGCGCAAGGCCTCCAGCACCTCGCCGGTCATCGGCTGGATCCGCAGCGCAGGCGCTTCCAGGTCGTTGGGAACGCGTTCGAGGACCTCGACCCAATCGGCGATCGACCCGCCCTCCTCCGGCCAGGCCGGAGCGCGGAGCACCGCCGTAGCGCCGACCAGGAGCTCACCGTTGCGCAAGCCCAACTTCTGAAACACGTCCTTGGTCGCGACCGGCACGCGCGGATTGACCATCACGCAGGGCATGTTCGGCAGCGCGAGCGGCAGCAGCTGCTCGCCAACGCCGGTCATGTCGCAGGCGCGCGAGAGCAGGCACACCGGCACGTCGGCACCGGTCGCGAGCGCGACCTTCTGGAGTCTGGGATCATCGAGCGAGAGATCGTTGAGACGCGCGAGCAGCCGCAGCGCCGCCGCGGCATCAGCCGAGCCGCCGCCAATGCCGGCGGCAACCGGCAGCACCTTGTCCAGCGCGAAGGCGCCGAGCTTCAGGTTCGGCACCGCGTCAGTCAGAAGCTTGGCCGCCTTGAAGACGAGATTGTCCGCGGTATCGCCGCAAGCCGCGGCAAGCGGTCCGGTGGTGGTGAGCTTCAGCTCGCCACCCGGCTCCAAGGTAAGCCGATCGGCGCAGTCGGCAAACGCGACCACGCTTTCGAGATCATGATAGCCATCGGCACGACGGCCTACGACGCGAAGGCTGAGATTGACCTTCGCCCGTCCTTCTTCAATCAACGCCGGCATCGGCGACACGCCCCCAACTTCACTCAGACTAGCCGCCCTTGCCGTCGTCCTTTTTCTTCTCGGCCTGCGCTGCAGAGGAGTTCGAATTGTCGTCGGCCAGACCGTTAGCGATCTTGGCCTCGATCTTCGGCAGCTCTTCCGGCTCGGGCTTGAGATCGCGCGCATGCGCCCACTGGAATTTGGCTTCCAGCGTTCGGCCAACCCGCCAATAGGCATCGCCGAGATGGTCGTTGATGGTGGGATCCTCGGGCTTGAGGTCGATGGCCCGCTCGAGGTTCTTCACCGCTTCTTCGTAATTGCCGATGCGATAATAGGCCCAGCCCAGTGAATCGACGATGTAGCCGTCGTCGGGACGCTGCTCGACGGCGCGCTTGATCATCTTCATGCCTTCGTCGAGGTTGATCCCCTGGTCGATCCAGGAATAGCCGAGATAGTTGAGGACGTGCGGCTGGTCGGGCTGCAGCTCGAGCGCCTTCTTCATGTCGGCCTCGGCCTTGGCCCACTGCTTGGAGCGCTCCTCGCAGATACCACGATAATAGTACCAGACGCTGTTGGCCTTATCGTTGCCCGGTGTCAGCGCGTCGATGCCTTGCGAATAGGTCGCGCCGCAGTCGCCGAACTTCTTGCGGCCACGCTCGATATTGCCGAGCGCCATGATCGCTTCGAGGTCCTTGGCATCCTCGGATGTAACGCCCTTGAGGATCTTGATCGCCTCCTCGGTGCGGTCGGCGGAATCCAGATCGATGGCAAGCTGGATCTGCGCGTTGCGCTTGAGCGGCGAGCTCGCCGGCACGCGCTCGTAGACCTTGATCGCCATCTGCGGCCGCTTCACCGACTCGTAGAGGTCGGCGAGCGAGAGCAGCGCCAGCGGATGGGTCGGCTGGAGGTAAAGCGAGAGCTGGAGATAGACCAGTGCCAGGTCCTCGCCGCCGCGGCGGGTCAGCGTGGCGCCGATGCCGTAGAGCGCTTCGGCGGCGCCGGCCTGGGCGGAATCGACCAGCGGCGGCATTTTCTTGCCGGCCTTGGTCTCGCGCAGGCCTTCCTGGATCAGCGGATGGCGCGCGAGCTTCTTGTCGAAGGCCTGGTAGACGGTGGTCGCGGCGGCGGAATCCTTGTTGCGCGACAGCCAGCGCGCATAGGCCTCGGTCACGCGCAGCATGGAATCGTCGAGCTTGTAGGCGCGCTCGAAGCGGGTGCCGGCATCCTTCTCCTTGCCGGCGAGTTCGAGAATCATGCCGGCGTGAAGGTCCTTGAACAGCGGGTACCATTCGGGACCAGCCAGCTTGTCGATGGTGGCGACACCGCCCTTGGCGTCGCCCGCGCCATAGGCGGCCCAACCTGACAGCAGCGTGGCGACGAGATCGGTGATCGGACCCCGGATCGACTGGTTGATGTTGGTCTGCGCGGCCGCGTATTTCTTCACCTTGAGATCGTGCACGCCGACCACGAGACGCGCAACGCGGTTGGTCTTGTCGATGGTCAGGATGCGCTCGGCGAGCTTGACCGCTTCGTCGATGTCGCCGTCGGCGACCGAGGAGATGAAGGCGCGGTCGAGCAGCTCGTTGTTCTTGGGATCTGTGCGCAGCGCCGAACGGTAGAAGGCGGCGGCGGAAGCCGCGTCGCGCTCGACGCTGGCGTGGCGGGCGGCGAGATAGCTGCCGGCGGTGGTGAGCGACTTCAGATCGTTTCGGGTCGGAAACTGCGCCGCCGTGTCGGACGGATGATCCGGCGTCTGCGCCAGGACCCTGCCGGGGACGGTCGCGATCGCTGTGCCCATGAGGGCGATGGCGGCAACAGTCCAGCGGTTGAAACGATTTGAAAACATCAGGGCTCGCCTTGAGTTGGTAGTGCCTGGGTTTGCAGCAGAGGGCCGTATCGCACGCTAAAGCGCCCGGTGGCATGGGGACCCGGAACCGTCGGGCCGACAATGCCGCTTTTGGCGCTTCGCCGCAAGGATTCGGGCCGAGCGATCCCCTCCGCACGCCTTAAATCGGCCAAGAGCTGTCCCAAGACGCTGCCAGTATGGCCTTATCGTGGCCGCGACCGGTGGCCGCAGCCGTGTCCTCACGCGAACGTGCGCCGGATCACGCTCGCCATCAGGTCCTCTTGCTTGGCGGGCTCTTACATCGCCTCATAGTTCGGGCCGCCGCCGCCCTCGGGAGGAACCCAGGTGATGTTACCGTTGGGGTCCTTCACGTCGCAGGTTTTGCAGTGGACGCAGTTCTGGGCGTTGATCTGGAAGCGCGGGCCCGTGCCCTCCTCGACCCATTCGTAGACGCCGGCCGGGCAATAGCGATTCGAGGGACCGGCATACACGTCGTGCTCGGAGGTCTTTTGCAGGTTCATGTCGGTGACCTTGAGATGGACCGGCTGGTCCTCCTCATGGTTGGTATTGGACATGAATACCGAGGACAGCTTGTCGAACGAAATCTTGCCGTCCGGCTTCGGGTAGTTCTTGGGCGCGTGGCTCTTGGCCGGATCGAGCGTGGCACGATCGGGCTTGGCGTGCGCCTGGGTGCCGAACAGCGAGCCGCCGAACAGCGTGTTGCACCACATGTCGATGCCGCCCAGCGCGACGCCAAGCACCGTACCGAACTTCGACCACAGCGGCTTGACGTTGCGGACCAGGAACAGATCCTTGCCGACCGACGACGAACGCCACGCATTCTCGTAGTCGACCAGTTCGTCATTGGCGCGATCGGCGGCGAGCGCCGCCGCGGCATGTTCAGCCGCGAGCATGCCGGTGCCCATCGCATTGTGCACGCCCTTGATGCGCGGCACGTTGACGAAGCCAGCCGCGCATCCGATCAGGGCGCCGCCGGGGAAGCTCAGCCTCGGCACCGACTGATAGCCGCCTTCGGTGATGGCGCGCGCGCCGTAGGCGAGGCGCTTGGCGCCTTCAAAGGTGCCGCGGATCGAAGGATGGGTCTTGAAGCGCTGGAACTCGTCGAACGGCGACAGATAGGGATCGTCGTAGTTCAGATGCACGACGAAGCCGACGGCCACGAGATTGTCGTCGTAATGATAGAGGAACGATCCGCCGCCGGTTTTCAGATCGAGCGGCCAGCCGAAGGAATGCTGGATCATGCCCTTCTGGTGCTTGGCGGGATCGATCTGCCAGACTTCCTTGAGACCGATGCCGAACTTCGCCGGCTCGCTCTTGGAGTCGAGCGCGAACTTGGCGATGAGCTGCTTGGTCAGGCTGCCGCGAGCGCCTTCGGCAAACAGCGTGTACTTGCCGAGCAACTCCATGCCACGGGTAAAAGAGTCCTTCGGCTTGCCGTCCCGGCCGATGCCCATGTCGCCGGTGGCAATGCCCTTGACGTTGCCGGCGTCGTCATAGAGCACCTCGGCCGCAGCGAAGCCCGGATAGATCTCGACGCCTAGCGCTTCAGCCTTGCGCGCGAGCCAACGGCAGACATTGCCGAGCGAACCGATGTAGCAATGATGGTTGTCCATCAGCGGCGGCATCATGAAGCCCGGCAGCTTGATCGCACCGCCGGCTGTCATCCAGTAGAAGCGATCGTCCTTCACCTGGGTCTTCAGCGGGCAATCGGAATCCTCGCGCCAGTCGGGCACGAGCTTGTCGAGGCCGGCAGGATCGATCACGGCGCCGGAGAGAATGTGCGCACCGACCTCGGAGCCCTTCTCCACCACGACGACGTTGAGATCGGCATTGAGCTGCTTCAGCCGGATCGCGGCCGACAGGCCCGAGGGGCCGGCGCCGACGATGACGACGTCGAATTCCATGGATTCGCGCGGGGGAAGTTCTTCGGTGCTCATCTGATCTCAGCCCTTGAGACGGTCCTTGGTCGTTTGCGCCCCCTTGTTTCCGATTTTTCCGGGTAGGACAACAGCGGAAATGCGTTCCGCGGGGATGCAAGGCGGCCTAAGATGAACTAATAGTCTGACTTTCCAAATGATCCCCGAGCCCGCACCCACCGTCCGAGAGCTTCTTGCCTTCTATCTGGAGGCCGGGGTCGATTGCGCGCTCGCGGAGGAACCCGTCGACCGCCTGGCGGAATTGGATGCTCCGCCGCCGGCCACGCGTGTGGCGCCTCCGGTCGAGGCACCTCGCCCTGTCGCCGCCCCCGCGACCCTGCGCGGCGAGGCCGCACCGGCGCCCGACATCGCGATTGCCTCCGCCCGCGAGGCCGCGCGCACGGCGCCGACGCTGGAAGCGCTGCGCGAGCTGATGCAAAGCTTCGAGGGCTGCGCACTGAAGCACACCGCGACGCGGCTGGTGTTCGCCGACGGCAATCCGCAGGCGCGCATCATGTTCGTGGGCGAAGCGCCGGGCCGCGACGAGGACATCGAGGGACTGCCCTTCGTCGGACGCAGCGGCAAGCTGCTCGATCTGATGATGGGAGCCATCGGCCTCAACCGCAGCACGACCTACATCGCCAACGTGATTCCGTGGCGGCCGCCCGGCAACCGCACGCCGACGCCGCAGGAGACGCAGATCTGCCTGCCCTTCATCCAGCGCCAGATCGAGCTGGTGAATCCCGACGTGCTGGTGACGCTCGGCAATCCCTCGACGCAGACACTGCTGTCGACGCGCGAGGGCATCATGCGCACGCGCGGGCGCTGGTTCGACTATGAGACGGGGGCGCGCACCATCCGCGCGCTGCCGACGTTTCACCCGGCCTATCTGTTGCGCTCGCCGTCCTACAAGCGGCTGGCCTGGCAGGATCTGCGCGCCATCGCCAAGGTGCTGGCGGGGTAGCGAGCTCTCGTAGGGTGGGCAAAGCGCATCGTGCCCACCAACTCTATCGTGGCGTCGGACAGAGCCGGCGTGGGCACGGCGCTTTGCGCCTTTGCCCACCCTACGATTTCTGACGGCGCGCCCCGGAATGACGAGCTACGTCCCCTTCGGCCGCACGATGGCCCAGCCGACGCGAAGCAGCTGCTGGCGACCGGTCACCAGCCATTCGAAGGCGCGTGGCACCTCCGGCACGATGCCGGGAAAGCGCTTCAGGATGTCCGGCGGCGGCGTGCCCGCGGTATCGGAGGCGCGCCAGACCACGACGCCGCCGGTCTCGCTGAATTTGGCCTGATTGATCCACGGCGTGCGCGCGGGGTCGGCATCGATGAAGAGATGCGGCCGGCCGGAATGCAGCGTGATCAGGCTTGCCAGCTGCGTCTCGCCGGCCACCGCGCGCAGGCGATGGTTGGTGCGGCGGGCAAAGCTCTCGTCGAAGAAATCCGAGATCGCGCGCGCGGGCATCGAGGTCGCGATCTCGTTTGCCCCGGTCCAGGGCAGCAGCAGGACGGCGAGCACGACGCCCACGGCCGGCGCCACGACGGCCGCGGCCCACACCATGCGCAGCATCCGCGCGCGGCGCATCGCAATGAGATCCCCGGCCGCAACCACCACGGCAAGCCCGGACATGACCAGCACGACGCCGGCGCTGCCGACGACGGAGTCGAGCCCGAGCAGGCAGGAGATCAGCACCGCGCCCAGCCCAGGCGCCAGCGCGAAGAAATAGACGAAGTTGCGCGCGAGCGGTTCGACCGGCGGCCGATAGATGATCGGCGGCTCCTCGCCCTTGCCGGCAAACAGACCGGTGTTGAGGAAGGTCAGCGCGGGAATCGCGGCCGCACCGAGCACCAGGCCGCCGAGCAGCCAGGCCGCATGCAGAGTTCGGGCCTTCAGCTCCGCGACCTGCGGCAGGGCCGGCATCACCAGCGTCTCCGCGCGCATCAGCCAGACCGCGTAGGGCAGCGCCAGCACCGCGACGACGATCAGCGCGAACAGTGGATCGAGCGCGCGCAGCGTCCGGCGGCCGCCGGCGGTTGACACCGCGAAAATGACGATCAGCAGCAGCAGGAAGATCGCCGCGGGCGTCGTCAGCAGCAACAGACCGGCCTCGATCGACCAGGCGAACCAGGCATTGCCGCGACGCTGGCCGATGATCTGCCAGGAGTGCAGCAGCAGCAGCGCCCAGAGTGGCCGGGCCAGGATGAGGGGGCCGAAGTCGAGTGCCGACGAGGAGAAGGCGAGCACCGTCATGGTCAAGAGCACGGCGAGCACCGCCTGCTGCGAGCCGACCACGGCGCGCGACAGGTAGTAGAGCGTGATGAAGGTCGCGATCTCGCAGAGCTCGGCCAGCAAATAGACGCCGAACATGTGTCCGCCGGCAGCGCGATAGGCGATGTCGGCGAGCCAGACCGGCAAGGGTGGGCCGAGATCGGTGCCCACCTGGTATTCGCGTCCGAAAGCCAGCAGCGTCGCGAGGGTACCGGGCGGGCTGCGATAGAACACCAGCGCCACGAACAGCCACATCGCGGCCTGCAGCAGCACGGCGATCCAGACGATCAGCCGCGGCCGGGCGCGAATGAGCTCGATAACCAGGGAGGTAAACCGCATGCAACGCCCGAAAGATGCAGCCAACCCGTCAGCCGGCCCTATTCGCTCACGCGTACTTTGATAAGGGGCGTCACGCGTCGTGGCAACGATGGTTTGCCCGCCATACCCGGGCTTGTCCCGGGCATCCACGTCCTTTCGTGTCACGGGCAAGACGTGGATGGCCGGGTCAAGCCCGGCCATGACGATGCGGAAGCTATGCGACGATATCCCTAGAGATTTGCCGCGGCGTCGACCTCGACGCTCGTTTCCACCTGCACCTGGACCTCGGTGACCCCAAACAAATCCTGCACCGGCTCGACCGTCCACGGCATGTGTTTGGCACGCGCCGCGGCGACCGGGGCAAAGAAGCGGCGGTGGTGGACGGTGGGGCCAAGGCGGTTCAACGCATCGAGGTGCTCTGGGACGCCGTAGCCCTTGTGCTGCTCGAAGCCGTAGCCGGGGCAGTCCTGCGCCAGCGCGCTCATCAGGCGGTCGCGCGTCACCTTGGCGACGATGGAGGCCGCGGCGATCGACAGCACGATACCGTCGCCGCCGATCACGGCTTCGCAATCGCAAGGCGTATCAAGCCTGTCGCGGCCGTCGACGAAGACGTGCCTCGGCGCCTCCGGCAGAGCCACCACGGCACGCTTCAGTGCCCAGAGTGAGGCTCGCAATATGTTGTCGCGGTCGATTCGCGAGGGCGACGCGACGGCGACCGAGACCTGGGCCGTGGCGCAGATTTTGTCGAACAGTCTTTCGCGCTCCTCCGCCGTCAGACGCTTGGAATCGTCGATGCCGCGGGGGATCCGGTCGGGGTCGAGAATCACGGCCGCAGCCACCACGGGCCCGGCGAGCGGCCCGCGGCCGGCTTCGTCGCAGCCGGCGACCGGCCAGACGCCGCGCTTGATCAGCGCGCGCTCGCGGCGGAAGCTTGGGGGAGCGACCGCGATGATGCCTTTCTTGCCCGCGCTCTTGCCGGCCGAAACCTTGGTCGCAGGCGCTTTGCCGGCCTTGGCGGGCGCTGCCTTCTTCGCGGCGTCCTTGTTTGGCGCGTCTTTGGCCGGTGTCTTGGCGGACTTGCTCCGAATCATGGCCGGGATCGTGCGCACGCTGCTCGGCCGGCGCAACCGGAAACCCCTCGCAACACCCGCTATTCAGGCGGCCCTACTCCGCCAGATGCACCCGCCGGTCCCCGCCGACCTCGATGCCGGGTGCGACCACGACCTCCCAGGGATGGCCGTCGGGGTCGGCGAAATAACCGGAATAACCGCCGTAATCGGTCTCGTGCGCGGCCTTCACGAGTTTCGCCCCCTTGCTGAGGGCGAAGGCCAGCACGGCATCCACCTCTTCACGCGTGGTGCAGTTCCAGGCGAGCGTCATACCCCGGAAGGCCGTCGGCCTTGGATCGTCCGGCAGCTGGGCGTCGGCCGCAAGCTGATCCCAGGGATACAGCGCGAGCACCGGACCGCCGGTATCGTAGAACGCCACCGCCTCGCCGGTCGCCTTCAGCCGGCGTGAAAAGCCGAGGGCATCATAAAACGCAATGCTGGCGCGGATATCGCTGACGCCCAGCGTGATGACGGTGAGTCGCGGCACCGGGGCCTGCAATTGCGTGCTCATGCGACGCCCCTCCCACTTCCCGTTCAGAACAGGCTGAGCTGATCGCCGTTCCGCTTCGGCCGGGCAAAATGATCCGTCGTCAGCTTCGAGCGCCGCTTGTTCAGCCCGAGCCGTTCGCAGGCGATCTCGAAGCGGCGGCCGATGGTCCAGGCCATCGGTCCGGTGCCCTTCATCCGCTCACCCCACTTCGCGTCGTAGTCGCGCCCGCCGCGCATGTCGCGGATCAGCGTGAAGACGTGGCGATAGCGGTCCGGATAATTCGCCATCAGCCATTCGCGGAAGAGATCGCGCACCTCCAGCGGCAGCCGCAGCAGCACATAGGAGGCTTCCCTGACGCCGGCATGAGCGGCGGCATCGAGGATGCGCTCGATCTCGGAATCGTTCAGCGCCGGAATCACGGGCGCAACCATCACGGTGGTCGGGATGCCGGCATCCGAGAGCTGCTTCAGCGCCTCCAGCCGCTTCGGCGGCGTCGAGGCCCGCGGCTCCATGGTGCGCGCCAGCTTCGGATCGAGCGAGGTGACCGAGATCGCGACCTTGGCGAGGTTGCGCTTGGCCATCCGCGCGAGAATGTCGATGTCGCGCACCACCAGCGCCGATTTGGTGACGATGCCGACGGGATGGCCGGCACGCTCGAGAACCTCGAGGATGCCCCGCATGATCTTGCGCTCACGCTCGATCGGTTGATAAGGGTCGGTGTTGGTGCCGATCGCGATCATCCGCGGCTCGTAGCCGGTCGCGGCGAGCTCTTTCTCCAGCAGCGCCGGCGCCTCGGGCTTGACGAAAAGTTTTGACTCGAAGTCGAGCCCCGGAGACAGGCCGAGATAGGCATGGGTCGGCCGCGCGAAACAATAAACACAGCCGTGCTCGCAGCCGCGATAGGGATTGATCGAACGGTCGAAGCCGATATCGGGGCTGTCGTTGCGGGTGATCACCTTGCGCGAGGTGTCGACCCCCACGCTGGTCTTGAACGGCGGCAGCTCTTCCAGGCTCTGCCAGCCATCGTCGAAGGCGACACGGGCCTCGGCCTCATAGCGGCCGCTGGCGTTGGACTGCGCACCCCGCCCTCGCCTGCGCGCGCGGTCAATGGCAACGCCAAGTTCTGGAAAGTCAGAGTCCACACCCGCCGGCTCGGAGGGCGCCTTGACCGGCGGGTGCTTGAGAGCATGAGAGGATGCTGCTGGACTCATGAAGCCATGATAGCACGACAAAGGAACAAATCAAGAACGCAAACCAAAAATGGGAAACAACCCCTGCACAGTAGCGCCCAAATTTCGGGCTCGGCCGTTTGACCTCACGCAACATGCCCGCCGCAATGATCCGGTTTGATGCCGGCCGGATCAATCGTCGCGGAACAATGTTGGTGACGATCGCCGGGGTGAAGGTCAGCAGGAACATGACAAATCAACAACAATCGGCCGCGGCAAGCAGCAACCTCGACCTCCTCGATCGCTACTGGCGAGCCGCGAACTACCTCTCCGTCGGGCAAATCTATCTGCTCGACAATCCACTGCTGCGCGAGCCCTTGCGCCCCGAGCACATCAAGCCGCGCTTGCTCGGCCATTGGGGCACAACGCCCGGCCTGAACTTCATCTACGCCCATCTCAACCGCGTCATCCGCGCACTCGATCTCAGCGTGGTCTATGTCTGCGGCCCCGGCCATGGCGGGCCAGGCATGGTCGCCAACACCTATCTGGAAGGCAGTTACAGCGAGATCTATCCCGACATCGCGCGCGACTCGGACGGATTGCGCAAGCTGTTCAGGCAGTTCTCCTTCCCCGGCGGCATTCCGAGCCACGCAGCGCCGGAAACGCCGGGCTCGATCCACGAGGGCGGTGAACTCGGCTACGCGCTCGTGCACGCCTACGGCGCAGCGCTGGACAATCCCGATTTGATCGTCGCCTGCGTGGTCGGCGACGGCGAGGCTGAGACCGGCCCGCTGGCTGCGTCCTGGCACTCCAACAAATTCCTCAACCCCGCCCATGACGGCGCAGTGCTGCCGATCCTCCACCTGAACGGCTATAAGATCGCCAATCCGACCGTGCTGGGGCGGATGCCCGACAGCGAAATCCGCGATCTGTTCCGCGGGTTCGGCCACGAGCCGCTATTCGTCGAGGGCGACGATCCCAAATTGATGCACCAGGCGATGGCTGACGCGC
This sequence comes from Bradyrhizobium sp. MOS003, assembly GCF_003020125.1. GTDB lineage: Bacteria > Pseudomonadota > Alphaproteobacteria > Rhizobiales > Xanthobacteraceae > Bradyrhizobium. Next base: position 76,003 of record NZ_PYFW01000005.1, read on the forward strand.
TCGATGTCGCGCTCGCCAGCATCCGCTCGATCCAGCAGCACGCCCGCGACGGCCACAAGAGCGTCGCGCGGCCGCGCTGGCCGATGATCGTGCTGCGCAGCCCGAAGGGCTGGACCGGCCCGAAGGAGGTCGACGGCAAAAAGGTCGAGGGTTTTTGGCGCGCACATCAGGTTCCCGTTGCAGGTTGCCGCGAAAATCCGGCGCATCTCAAAATTCTCGAAGACTGGATGCGCAGCTACGGGCCCGAAAAGCTGTTTGATGAAAGCGGCGCGCTCATTCCAGAACTTCAGGCGCTCGCGCCCGAAGGTGTCAGGCGCATGGGCGCCAATCCGCACGCCAATGGCGGCCTGCTGAAGAAGGAGCTGAAGCTGCCGGACTTCCGCAGCTTTGCCATCGAGGTTCATCAGCCCGGCGGCGTCATCGCCGAGGCGACGCGCGAGCTCGGCAAATTCCTGCGCGACGTCATCCGCCTCAACGCAAAGGAACGCAACTTCCGCATCGTGGGCCCGGACGAGACCGCGTCAAACCGGCTGGATGCAGTGTTCGAGGAGACCGAGCGGGTCTGGATGGAGCCGATCGAGCCTTACGACGTGCATCTGGCGCAAGACGGCCGCGTCATGGAAGTCCTGAGCGAGCATCTCTGCCAGGGCTGGCTCGAAGGCTATCTGCTCACCGGCCGCCACGGCTTCTTCTCCTGCTACGAGGCCTTCATCCATATCGTCGACTCCATGTTCAACCAGCACGCCAAATGGCTGAAGGTGACGCGGCACCTGCCGTGGCGGCGCCCGATCGCCTCGCTCAACTATCTCCTGACCTCGCATGTCTGGCGTCAGGACCATAACGGCTTCAGCCATCAGGATCCCGGCTTCGTCGATCTCGTCGCCAACAAGAAGGCCGATATCGTTCGTATCTACTTCCCGCCGGATGCCAACACGCTGCTGTGGATCGCCGACCACTGCCTGCGCACCTATAACCGCATCAACGTGATCGTCGCCGGCAAGCAGCCGGCGCCGCAATGGCTCTCGATGGAAGCAGCGGCCCCCCATTGCGATGCCGGCATCGGCATCTGGACCTGGGCCGGCACGGAGGACGCGAACAGCGAGCCCGACGTGGTGATGGCCTGCGCAGGCGACGTGCCGACACTGGAGACGCTCGCCGCCGTCGACCTATTGCGCAAGGCGCTGCCCGACTTGAAGATCCGTGTCGTCAACGTCGTCGACCTGATGACGCTTCAGCCCAAGGAGCAGCATCCACACGGTCTTTCCGATCGCGACTTCGACAGCCTGTTCACGCGCGACAAGCCGGTGGTGTTCGCCTATCACGGCTATCCCCACCTGATCCACCGGCTGACCTATAACCGCACCAACCATGCCGGCCTGCACGTGCGCGGCTTCATCGAAGAAGGCACCACGACCACGCCGTTCGACATGGTCGTGCTCAACGAACTCGACCGCTATCACCTCGCGATCGAGGCGATCGAACGCGTGCCGGGCCTTGCGACCAAAGCCGCGGCTGTGAAGCAGCAGTTCCGCGACGCGCTGATCGAGCATTCGCGCTACATTCGCGAGCATGGCGAGGACATGCCTGAGATCCGCGACTGGACCTGGCCGGGCAAGACGGGCTGACATCATGCCGGCATCGGCGTCAGTCCTCGTCCTCAACTCGGGATCGTCGAGCATCAAGTTCGGCCTGTTCGACATCTCGGCTGTTGAGCCCAGCCTGCTCTGCAAGGGCCTGCTCGACGAGCAGGAGGCAAAACCTGGGCTCGTGGTGAAGAGCCCGACGGGCGAAGACCTGTTCGAGACACGGAGAGAGGCGCCGGACGCCGATGGCGGCCATCTGTTCGCCGATGTGCTCGCCTTCATCGAGGACCGGTTCGGCCAACATCATCATCTGTGCGCCGTCGGCCATCGCATCGTTCATGGCGGGCCGGACCAGTCAGGCCCGGTCGCGCTGACCGAGGATGTCATCGCGAAGCTGGAGGCATTGACGCCGCTGGCGCCGTTGCACCAGCCGCGGTGCCTCGCGCCAATTCGCGCGCTCGCGGCCATCCGGCCAGCACTGACGCAGATCGCGTGCTTCGATACGGCGTTCCACCACGGTCTGACGCCGCCCGCGAGCCGCTTCGCCATTCCCAGGCGCTACGAGGAACGCGGCGTCCGACGCTACGGATTTCACGGCCTCTCCTTCGAATATGTCGCAAGCCGCCTCGCCGAGATTGCGCCGGAGCTCGTCGCCAAGCGCGTCGTCATCGCGCATCTCGGCAACGGCGCCAGCCTGTGCGCGTTGCGCAACGGAAGCAGCGTCGACACCACCATGGGCCTGACGCCGCTCGACGGCCTCGTGATGGGCACCCGCTGCGGTACGATCGATCCTGGCGTGTTGCTATACCTGCAACAGCACGACAAGATGTCGATAGAGGCCGTCCAGCACCTGCTCTATCACGAGTCCGGCCTGTTCGGCGTCTCCGGCATCTCCGCGGACATGCGCGCGCTGCTCGCGAGCGGCGAGATGGAAGCACGAGAGGCGGTCGATCTCTTCACCTTCCGCGCGGCGCAGCAGGTCGCGATGATGGCGACGACGCTTGGCGGCCTCGACTGTCTGGTCTTCACCGGCGGCATCGGCGAGCACGCCAAGGAGATCCGCAGCGGCATCGGCGAACGTCTTGCCTGGATGGGCGTGCGCATCGATGCAACTGCGAATGACAGGGCACTCGAGCGCATCAATAGCGGCGACAGCGCTGTCGATGCGTTCGTCATTCCCACGAACGAGGAGCTGATGATCGCGAGGCGTTGCGCGGCAATGCTGCAAACTACAGCGACAATATCGTAGGGTGGGCAAAGGCGCAAAGCGCCGTGCCCACAATCTTTCTCTGTCACGACAGGTGGTGGGCACGCTTGCGCTTTGCCCACCCTACAACACTACAACACTACGACACTCGAGGAGATGTGAGGCACAACAACGCGCCGAAAAAAGCGCTCAATGCGTCCCCGTCAGGATCTGAAAACACCCGATCGCGACCTCGATCACGATCAGCACGACGACCGCGATCTCCAGGCGGAGCGAGCGTTGGGTGTCGATGATGTCGGTCAGCGCGTTGGCGATCTCCGACACCGCGGAGAGCTTCCGCTCGAGCGTGTCGAGGCGTTCTTTCAGTTCGTACTCGTCTTCCAGACGGGAATAGAGCCGGTCGAGCTCGGGCTTCTCCCAGAGCACGTCGGGCTTCTCCGCGATCGCGACGCGGCCGGCGACGCGCTGCTGCACCAGCAGTGCATTGCCGATCAGTTGCAGGATGCCCTTGCGCCGGCGCGGCGTGCGGCCGTGCTCGGCAAGCTCCCGCGCAAACGGCTCGATCACATCGAAGACCGCAGCGACGCGGCGTTCGTCGCGCGCCAGCGACGTGCTCTTGGCGAGCGCATCCGCAACCAGCAGCAGCCGGTCGTCGGAGAATTTGGCGAGGCATATCGGCCCGCCCGGCTGGATCGCCTCAGTGTTTTCATCCTTGCAGAGCTGTGCCTGCGCGATCTCCTCCTCATACGGGCTGAGCTCGCCAATCACCCGCGGCTTCAGGCCATCGATCAGCACTTTCTCCTCGGACGGAAGCAGCCCGATCAGCACCACGACGCCGTAGCGGAAGACCACGGCAAGACCGGCATGGACGCGGAAGGCGGCGGGCGACGACGAGACCAGCGTGCCGATCTCGAGGCCGGAGGCGTTGATGCGATCGCCCAGCATCAACGCGCGGATCCGCAAGGTCGGCGCAGCCTCCGGCTTCGGCAACGTCGACGCCGGGCCAATCGCAAGTTGATCGGCGTTCACAGGAGGCCTCCGTGGGGACCAAAGTCACACATTTCCCGTTCGAACCTTTCTGGCCGGGCGCGGCCCTCCTTGCCGGAAAAACCATCCGCGCCGCGCAACGACACCGTGAAGCTGCCGGCTAACACTCTCGGGACGAGCCTGTGCCGAAACATTCGGCAACATCGCCAACCTGCGCATGACACATTTGGCTGCGATGACTGGCTGCAGTTTACCATCGCACGCCGAAGCGCCGCCGGAAAGTTGCACTCGGCAACGCCACGTGTTTATGACAACATCATAGCAAGCTACGCTTCTCCCGAAATGCGGACATTGAAGCCTCAATCATGCTGAGCGTCATCATTCCGACCGAAGGCGTCGAGCAGACCGCGGTGGCGACCCTGGCCGCGCTGGTCCCCGGGGCCGCGGCCGGAATCATCCGGGAGGTGCTTCTGGTTGACGGCACCCGCAACGGAGTCATCGAGCGGGTTGCCGACGTCGCAGGCTGCCGTTTCGTCGGCTTCGAGGGTTCCTCGCAAGGCGCCGCGCTCGCGGCCGGCGCGCTCCAGGCCCGCTCGCCCTGGCTGATGTTCCTGCCCGCAGGCGCCGTGCTGGAAACCGGCTGGATCGAGGAAACCACCCAGTTCATCCAGGCCGTCGCGAGCAGCGGACGGGACCGTGCCGCCGTGTTCCGCTATGCGCGCTCGCCTTACGCCGATACTGGATTGCGCGACATTCTCCGGGCCGTAGTGCGCAGGCTGATCGGGCCTTTCGGCGATCAGGGCCTTTTGATTGCGCGCGATCATTACGATCGCATCGGCGGCTACCCGCCGCAGGCCCGCCGCGCCGAGGCACGGCTGCTCCGGCGTCTCGGCCGCTCGTCCCGGACCATGCTGCGAAGCCGGATCGTCATGGTCGCCTGAAGCCGCCTCATACTTGCCAAAGTCAAACAATTAATTGACAATGGCAAATATCGAGGTGCCCCATGCCATCAAGCCTTTCTCCGTCAGCCATTGCGACCGAACAGGTTGCCGACGATCGCATAGCAGCGGTCCGCGCCTTCAACCGCTTCTATACCCGCAAGCTCGGTGTGCTCGACCAGCATCTGGGAAAGAGCCCGTTTTCGCTCAGCGAGGCCCGAGTCCTCTACGAACTCGCGCATCGCGACGAACTGGCGGCAAAGGAGATCGGAAACGAGCTTGGCCTCGACCCCGGTTATCTCAGCCGCATCGTGCAAAGTTTCGAGGAAAAAGGGCTGATCACGCGAAAGCCCCTTCCCGCAGATCGCAGGCAATACCAGCTCAGCCTCACTGCCAAGGGCCGCCAGACCTACGCCAAGCTGAACCTGAACTCGCAAAACGAGGTCGCCGCGATGCTGGCTCAGCTTTCGGCCGAGGATGCAACGCGGCTGACGCAGGCGATGGCGACCATCGAGGCCGTGCTGGAGGGACGTCCCCGGCCCGCGGCGGTCGTGCTGCGCAGCCATCGCGTCGGCGACATGGGCTGGGTCATCTCCAGGCAGGCCGCCGCCTATGCCGCGGACTACAATTGGGACATCAGCTACGAGGCGCTGGTCGCCGAGATCTGCGCTCAGTTCATCAAGAACTACGATGCCGCACGCGAGCACTGCTGGATCGCGGAAGTGGCCGGCGAGCCGGTCGGCTCGATCTTCCTGGTCAAGGCCACCGACGAGATCGCCAAGCTCCGCTTGTTGCAGGTGGAGAAGAAAGCGCGGGGCCTCGGCGTCGGCCGCGCGCTGGTCGAGCAGTGCCTCCAGGGCGCTCGTGAGCGGGGATACAGTAGAATGACGCTGTGGACGCAGAGCATCCTGGTGGCCGCACGCGGCATCTATCAAAGCACGGGGTTCAAGCTCGTCGCCACCGAGCCGCATCGCAGCTTCGGGCAGGATTTGATCGGAGAGACCTGGGAGCGAGATCTCTGATCACTGCGGGCGAGATGCGCATGACTGCGCCCTCGCCCTTGTAGGAGAACAGCAACGCCGGCGGACACGAACTCGCGCCGCCTCCCACAAGACGAAAAGGGACAAAGCAATCACACCGTCGCGCCTTTGGCCTTCGGCCTTCGCAGATGCTCATCCAGCCGCGGCATGATCTCGACGAAATTGCAGGGCCGCGTACGATAGTCCAGTTGAGCCGCCAGGATGCCGTCCCAGCCGTCGCGGCAGGCGCCGGGGGAGCCCGGCAGGCAGAAGATGTAGGTCGCGCCCGCGACGCCGGCGGTGGCGCGGCTCTGGATCGTCGAGGTCCCGATCTTGGCGTGGCTCAGCATGTGGAAGGCGATCGAGAAACCGTCCATGCGCTTTTCGAACAGCGGCTCGATCGCCTCGGGGGTGACGTCGCGTCCGGTAAAACCGGTGCCGCCGGTGGTGATGACGACGTCGATTCCGCCATCCGCGATCCAGCGGCGAACGATGGCGCGGATCGCCTCGACATCGTCGGTGACGATCTCGCGCGCGGCGAGGCGATGGCCGGCCGCTGTAAGGCGGTCGGCGAGCGTCTGCCCGGACTTGTCATCCGCGAGCGCACGTGTGTCGGACACGGTGAGCACCGCGATGTCGAGCGGGATGAACTGTTTTGCTTCGTCGGTGGAGGCCATGGGTGCGTCTCTCGTGTCCCGGAAAGGTGCGGCACATCAGCACCGCACCGCAGAGCCGGGACCCATCTCAGAGGTTTGGGAGACCGGCGTTGTGGGCCCCGGCTCTGCAGCGCACCGCTGAAGAAGCGCTACGCTGCGTCCGGGGCACAGAGTCGGCTAACTCCTACTGCCCGCCGCCGAACGTGTTGCAGGCCTGGACCGTGCCCTGCTGGTAGCCGGTCATGAACCACTGCTTGCGTTGCGCGGCCGAGCCATGTGTAAAGGAGTCAGGCACGACACGTCCCGTGGCCTGGCGCTGCAGCGTATCGTCGCCGATCGCGCTCGCCGTGGTCAGCGCGGCGTCGATGTCGCCGGCCTCGAGGAAGTTCGGACGCTTCTTCGCCTCGCGGTTGACCCAGACGCCGGACAGGCAATCGGCCTGCAATTCGACCTTGACCTGGAGCGCGTTGGCCTCCGCCTTCGAGCCCGCCTGCTGCTGCAGCCGCGTCACGCGCGGAATGATGCCGAGCAGGTTCTGGATGTGATGGCCGGCCTCGTGCGCGATGATGTAGGCGGTGGTGAAATTGCAGGCGGACTTGCCGGAGCAGCCGCGGAAGCGCGTCTCGACCTCGCGGAAGAACGAGGTGTCGAGGAAGATGGTGCGATCCGGCGGACAATAGAACGGCCCCATCGCCGACTCTGCCCGGCCGCAGCGGCCGCCATTGGTGACGTTGCGGAACAGCACGACCTTCGGGCCGGTGTAGGACTGGCCCGAGGCCTGGAAGATTTCGCTCCAGCGGTCGTCGATCTCGCCGAGAATGCCCGAGATCATGCTGCCCATCTCGTCCGTCGGCGCGCCTCGCTTCGCGGTCGAGGACGACTGGCGGTCGGTCTGGTAGCTCGGCGCCTGGCCCCCGCCGGTGAGGATCTCGGCGCCGCCGATCAGGATGCGCGGATCGATCCCAAAGGCATAGCCGACCAGGCCAAGCACGATGATGGTGCCGATGCCGAGCCCGCCGCCGCCCATGGGCAGGCCAAACCCGCCGCCACCGCCGCCTCCACCATCATCGCGACGATCCTCGATGTCGTCGCTGCGGCGGAAATCATCGTAGCGCATGGCGGGCTTCCCTCAGTCCTCGATTGGCATCATTTGGGCGCATAGGCGCGAAAGCTCAACGCGCCACACACGTAAAATTTCCGTTGCTTTTATCAATATCTCGCTCGGCAATTATTGCCTAGTGCGACAGCCCGCCGATGCCAGCAATTTTTTCCCAGGGTCGAGCAATATTTTCCGAGAGAAATTTGCAGCCTTTTTGCAGCCATGATCACTCCCGCAACCCAAGCGAATGCAAAATCCCCTGTAAAAAACGGCGAATGCGCACGACGACATGCACGTAGAACGCGACGTGCGGCCTGCTCAACAAAACGGCGGGTTAAGTCGATTTTTACTTTGCCGCTTCATTGTAACGGTCAGTCGGTTGTTTGGTCCCGCGTCGCCGACAGCGTCGCCTGAGTCAGAGTTCTTGAGTCATGGTAGAGTCGCGTCGCGGGGCGTCTGCAAGGGCGCCCCGCACAAATTTTGAGTCTTCGTCGCATCGCATCATCCTCGGTGATTGCGTCGCCGAGATGTCGAAGCTTCAGGCTGGTTCGGTCGATCTGGTGTTCGCAGATCCGCCCTACAATCTCCAGCTCAAGGGCGATCTCAAGCGCCCCGACGAATCCCACGTCGACGCCGTCGACGACGACTGGGACAAGTTCGATTCATTCTCCGCCTATGACGATTTCACCCGTGCCTGGCTGCTGGCCGCGCGCCGCGCGATGAAGCCGTCGGCGACGATCTGGGTGATCGGCTCCTATCACAACATTTTCCGCGTCGGCGCGATCATGCAGGATCTCGGCTTCTGGCTCCTGAACGACATCGTCTGGCGCAAGTCGAACCCGATGCCGAATTTCCGCGGCCGCCGCTTCACCAACGCGCACGAGACCATGATCTGGGCCGCGCGCGACGAAAAAGCCAAGGGCTACACGTTCAATTACGAAGCGTTGAAGGCCGCCAACGAGGACGTGCAGGCACGGTCCGACTGGCTGATCCCGCTTTGCACCGGCGAGGAGCGCCTCAAGGGTGCCGACGGCAAGAAGGTGCATCCGACACAGAAGCCGGAAGGCCTGCTCGCGCGCGTGCTGCTGTCCTCGTCGAAGCCCGGCGACCTCGTGATCGACCCCTTCAACGGCACCGGCACCACCGGCGCCGTCGCCAAGCGCCTCGGTCGCTCCTATATCGGCTTCGAGCGCGACAAGACCTATGCCAAGGCGGCGGAAGCGCGCATCGCCGCGGTCGAGCCGCTGCCGGAGGCGAGCCTCGCCCCGTTCATGACCGCGCGCGAAGCGCCGCGGGTCGCGTTCTCCGAACTGATCGAGCGCGGCATGATCATGCCCGGCACGAAGCTGTTCGACGCCAAGAAGAAGCTCGGCGCGCTGGTCCGTGCCGATGGCGCCATCATGTTCGGCGACAAGGTCGGCTCGATCCACCGCATCGGCGCCGTGGCGCAAGGCGCGCAGGCCTGCAACGGCTGGACCTTCTGGCACGTCGAGACCAAGAAGGGCCTCAAGCTGATCGACGAGCTGCGCGCCGAAATCCGCGCCGGCATGGCGGCGGGGTAGCTCGCCCTCCCTCGTCATTCCGGGCTCGCGCCAAGAGGCGAGCCCCGGAATTGACCGTGGTGGTCGTTCGGCGCCGCCATTACGGCGGTGATCGGCCTTTGTTACGCCGGCTGATCTGCGCGGCGCGCAGGTACCGCCCGGCAAACTCGCCGGTTGCGCCCCCAGTCCGTGTTCAGGCAGAGAAGGCAGCGACGCTGCATCCATTCTCTAAAATGATGATTGGAGAGACAAACGTGCTCAAATTCTATTTCAACGGCTCGCCGAACCCGACCAAGGTCGCGCTTTTCCTGGAAGAGGCCGGCCTGCCCTTCGAGCCGGTGAAGATCGACACCCGCAAGGGCGAGCAATTCGCGCCGGAATTCCTCAAGATCAATCCGAACAGCAAGGTGCCGGCGATCGACGACGGCGGCACGATTGTTTTCGACAGCAACGCCATCCTGCTCTATCTCGCCGAGAAGACCGGAAAGTTCCTGCCCGCGGCCGGCGTTCGCGGCGAGACGCTGTCCTGGCTGATGTTCATCGCCACCGGGGTCGGGCCCTATTCAGGCCAGGCCGTGCACTTCAAGCACTTCGCGCCGAAGGACCAGAACCACGACTACGCCCATAACCGCTACCAGTACGAGACCGATCGCCATTACAAGATTCTCGACGGTCACCTCGACGGGCGCAGCTACATGGTCGGCGACAGCTATTCGATCGTCGACATGGCGATGTGGGGCTGGGCGCGGATGTTGCCGTTCAAGCTCGGCGACGACGCCTTCGCGCGCTACCCGAACGTGAAGCGGCTGGTGGACGAGATCTCGGCGCGCCCGGCGGCGGCGCGTGCGATCGCGCTGAAGGACAAGTTCACCTTCAAGGCGGAGATGGACGACGAGGCGCGCGCCAACATGTTCAAGCACATGGCGACCAAGGTCGCCTGATCGCACCGCCCCGCTCTTCGAGGCCACGCGCATGCGCGTGGCCTTTTGCGTTTGAGACTCAGGCGGCGTGGACCGAATTCAGGAACTTGGCCACTTCCTGCTTCAGCCGGTTGCTGTCGGCCGACAGCGAGCGCGCCGCCGACAACACCTGCGATGAGGCCGATCCGGTTTCGGAGGCGCCGCGCTGCACGTCGCCGATGTTGGACGACACCCTCTGCGTGCCATGGGCCGCCTGCTGGACGTTGCGGGAAATCTCCTGCGTCGCCGCGCCCTGCTGCTCCACGGCGGCCGCGACCGTCGACGAAATCTCCGATAGCCGCTCGATGGTGCCGCTGATTTCCCTAATGGACCCGACCGATTCTTCCGTCGCGGCCTGGATGCCGGAAACCTGCTGGGCGATCTCACCGGTGGCCTTCGCGGTCTGCTCGGCGAGCGCCTTGACCTCGGAGGCGACCACGGCAAATCCGCGACCAGCATCGCCCGCGCGCGCCGCCTCGATGGTGGCGTTCAGGGCCAGCAAATTGGTCTGGCCGGCGATCGTGCTGATCAGCTCGACCACGTCTCCAATCCGGGCGGCGGCCTTGGAGAGAGCGCCGACGCGGTCATTGGTCCTGCTCGCCTGACCGACGGCCTCAACCGCGATACGGGCGGATTCCTGCACCTGGCGGGCGATCTCGGACACCGAGGAGGAGAGCTCCTCGGTCGCCGAAGCGACCGCCTGCACATTGGCCGAAGCCTCCTGCGAGGCGCTGGCGACCTCCGTCGACAGGTCCTGGGCCCGCGAGGCGGTCGTGGTGAGAGTGCCGGCGGAGGCTTCGAGCTCGTTCGAGGCCGACGACACCGTATTCACGATCTCGCCGACCGCCTGCTCGAACTGGTCGGCCAGCCTGACCATGTCCTTCTTGCGGCTCTCGGCCTGCCGCGCCTCGAGCTCGGACTGCTCGGCGCGCATGCGTTCGGTGTCGATCATGTTGTCCTTGAACACCTGGATCGCCTTGGCCATGTCGCCGATCTCGTCAGCCTTGCCGCGACCGGGGATCTCGACCACGAGATTGCCGCCGGCAATCAGCCCCATCGCACGCGTCATCAAGGTCAGAGGACCGACGATGCTGCGAGCGATCAGGAAGGCGACGATGCCGCCGAACAGGATGGCGAGGCCGCCGGCGACCTCCTGAATGGTCGTCGTGCCCGCGATCACGGCGTCGGCTTCATTTCGCGAGCCCTGATAGTCCTTCTTCAGGGTCGTTTCCGCGGCCTTGAGCCTGCCGATGCTGCCAACGATGAGGGGCGCGAGGTCCTTGTGGTAGATTTCGTCCGCCTGGAGCATTGCGGCGGAGGTCGACTCGAACGCGGATTTGTAGATCCCGAGCGAGGTCTTCACCGGCGCGAGCGTGGATCGCAATTCCGTCGCCTGCGGGCTCTTTTCGAGGGCCGCGAGCCGTTGCGCCGCCCTGTCTACGCTCGCCCTGAAATTCGCCGGCCCCTGCGCGTCGCGCAGCGCCAGGAAGCGCCAGTTTGCAACCCGAACGAGGAGGGTTCTGGATTCGAGGTCAGCGACGAGGGCCGCGGTGTCTTCGTCGACGGCTGCGCGCGCCGCATCGACCAGCTTGCCCATCTTGACGGCCAGTTCCTCGCCGCTCGGCAGCAACGTGGCCTTGCCCGTTCTCGCCTCGTTGACGGCGTCGCCGAGGTTGTCGCGCAAGCGTCGCATCTTGGCGATGTCGTCGATCAGGCCGTTGTAGAGCGCCCGCCGCTCCTCGGAGGCCGTTCCCTTCGCACCGACACGCAACAGCTCGGTTGCGGCGGTTTCCCGCTCCAGCGCCTCTTTCATCGCGGATTCGTCGGCGTCGTAGACGTAGCGCAGATTGGCGCGCTGGATCGCCTGAAGATGGGTCGAAATTTCCAACACCCGCGCCGTGCTGTCCGAGAGCGCGGATTGTCTTGCAACCTGCTCCTGCACCGCCCGCAAATTCCAGACGGCAACCACCGCCATCACGAGACCAACCACCACCAAGGCCATGAAGCCTGCGTACAGGCGTCCCCTGATCCGCAAACGAAACTTCGGCATTCCCACCGTCCACCAAGATGCATTTCACTTCGAGCGGCCGGTCTCGTCACCAGGCCACCCCGGCAGCCGCGCGTCGCATCGTTGCGACCCACGCTGCACCGCGGCACAATGGAGGACACTCCTTAATTGAACCTTCAAATTTTACGCGCGAGTCGAATCGGCCGACGCAAATGCTGCTGATTTTATCGGCAGCTATGCGAAGTTATGCAAAGGATCCGCAGCGGCATGCATAGAGTCCGGCGACCTTCATGAGGCACGGGCCTTCTGCAATTTGCCGAGCGCGTGCTCGACCACTTCCAGCGTGTAGGGCTTCTGAACGACCGGCGCGTCGGCCAGCTGTTCCGGGATCGGCGCGCGCTCGCCATAGCCGGTTGCGAAGATGAAGGGTACGCCAATCTCTTTCAGCTTCTGCGCCACCTTGATGCTGCTCTCGTTGCCGAGATTGAGATCGAGCAGTGCGAAGTTGGGTCGGGTGCGCTCGATCGAACGTAGCGCCTGGTCCACCGACGCGGCGGTGTCGACGTGGCGCGCGCCGAGATCGAGCAGAATGACCTCTGCCGCCATCGCGATGATCAGATTATCCTCGACGATCAGCGCGGTTTCGGAGATCCGCGGACGGTCGGATTGCTTTTCCTCAACTCGCATGGCTGCTCCTGCTATCGCCGGCATCAGTTCGACGTAATTGGCGGGAATCACGAACGTCGCCTGGACGCCCAGAAGGTCGAAGCGGATTTCCGCGTCGCCCTTGAGATCGAACGGCACCGAGCGCTCGATGATCGTGGTGCCGAAGCCGCGCCGCGACGGCGGCTGCACCGGCGGCCCGCCGCTTTCCTTCCATTCGATCACGAGGCTGGACGAGGGATCGAGGCGCCAGACCACCTCGACGCTGCCGGTGGAATCGGCGAGCGCGCCATATTTGGCGGAATTGGTCATCATTTCGTGGACGACGAGAGCCAGCGTGGAGAACGCCTTGGGATCGAGCGCGACGTCCGGCCCGCCCATTTTCACCCGCCCTGCGCGCGCCCCGAGATAGGCTCCGGCCTCGGATTCGAGCAGGGTTCGCAGCGCCACCGGGGCCCAGTTCAGATTGGTAATCTGGTCGTGGGCGCGGGCCAGCGCCTGGATGCGACCGCCAAGGACGCTCGCAAACTCCTCCACGCTCGTCGCCGTATCCTTGCTTTGCGCCACCAGCGCGCGGACCAGGCTCAGGATGTTACGAACGCGGTGATTGAGCTCGGCGATCATCAGCTCCTGCCGCTCCTGCGCGCCGCGGCGCTCGCGCGCGGCGAGGTCGGACAATTGCAGGATCACCTCCAGTAGCGTGACGCGCAGGCTCTCGGCGATGCGGATGTCGGCAGACGACCACGGCTTCGATTGCCCCGCCACCGTCTCCTGCCAGAGCTCGAAGCTCTTGCGCGGCGTCAGGCGGGGCCCATTCGGACCTTCGTCATAGACCTTGTCGGGAGCGCCGGCCCAGTTCACGAAGCGCGTGACCTCGCGCCGGAAGAAGACTAGGCAGTCGCGCGGTGTCCGGGAGATGGGAATGGCGAGAAAACCCGCCGCGCGGTCGCGAAAGGCTTGGCCGGCGGCATAGACCTTGGCGATCTCGGCGCTGGCAAAGATCCGGCCCGGCGAGGTCCGGTTGATGAAGGCGACGAGATCCTTCACCTCGTCTTCGGTGGGCGTGTCTCCCTCGAGCGAAATCTTGTTGTCGGACCAGACCGCGACGCCGTGGCACGCGATCATCTTGCGGTAATCGCTGAGAAAATCGACGACCGCGCGCCGGCTGTGCTCGTGTGAGGCCGCGATCTCGATCAAGCGCTCCTGAACCTGGTGAGCTCGCGCCTCGTAGGCGACATCGCCCTCGCGCTCGCGTCCCTCGACGATCCAGGAGAACATCTGTCCGAACAGCTCGGCCGCGGTGCGCTTCTCGAACGAGATGTAGCGCGGCGAGTAATGATGGCAGGCGAACAGGCCCCACAACTTGCCGTCGCGCAGGATCGACACCGACATCGACGCGGCGACGCCCATGTTTCGCAGATATTCAATGTGGATCGGCGAAACCGATCGCAGCACGCTCATCGAGAGGTCGAGCAGACCGGCATTGTGCGTGGGTGTAGAGACCAGCGCAGCGGGCCTGGCGTTGATGTCGGCGATGATGCGCAGCCAGTTGCGCTGATAGAGGATGCGGGCCTGCCGTGGAATGTCGGACGCCGGATAATGCAGGCCGAGGAAGGATTCGCCCGGTTTCCGCGGTCTCGGCGATGACCTCGCCTGACCCGTCCGGGTGAAACTGATAGACCATGACCCGGTCGAAGCCGGTGAGCACCTTGAGCTGGCGCGCGGCTTCGCGGGCAAGCTCACTCATGCCGCGCGTCTTGCGGATGCGCTCGAGCATCAGGCGGACGAGCTCACCGGAATTGACACCGGGCTCGTCGACGCTGGGCTCTGCCTCGATCACGAGATAGACCCCGGAGAAATGGATCGCGAGATCGTAAAGCGGTTTGCCGGTCAGGAGCTCGACGCCGAACAGGCGCTCGGTCGCATCCGGCCCGCTCAAATGGTCGACATGGCGGCGGATGGTCTCGACGGCGGCTTCGGAGAAAACCCTCGACAGGGGCTGCTGGAGCAGATCGGCCACGTCGCTTCCGAGGAAGCTGCCGGCATTCTCGGACGCCATGCAGATCGTGAAATCGGAGAGCACGGTGAGCAGAAAACCGTACGGCTGCACGCTGCCGGGAATGTGGATCGGCTCGCGATCGCAATTGGTGAGATTGACCGCCTCGCTCATGCGCGGTCCGCCGCCTGCTCGAACGCGGCGAAGGCCGCGCCTGCCGCCTCGATCGCTTCGTCGTCGCAGGCGTCTTCGGCTCCAAGCTTCGCCAGGAAGCTCTGCCAGAGCCGCTGGCCCGCACCATGGCTGAGATAGTCCGTGGCCTTACCGATGCGCGGGTCTGCAGCGTCAGCGACCGCCTTGAGCAGGAATTTGGCGCCGAGCCGGGAGCCCTCCAGCACATACATCGTGCCGAGCACGCCGCTTCGTGTCAGGGGCCGCACCGACACCGTGGATTGCGCGGCGCTCCCAAGCCGGCCGAGATCAGCCGCAATCGCTGCGCTGCGTGACCGCTCCGGCCAATCCTGAAACATTCTGGCAACGCCCGCCTCGACGAGCGCCGCCTCCAGCGGCAAAAGCGCGCCCGCACTGGCTTGCAGAAAACGACGGTAGCCGGACAAGGTGGCGAGATGGAACGACGTCAGCTGCGCATCGAGGTCCCGGTGCGCAACCGCAGTGGCATCTCTTAGTCTTTCGCGGAGTCCGGGGAAGCTACGGCCCACATGTGTCGAAACGTCCGAAGCCCCAGCCAGCATAGATTTCCCAACGCGCGCATGCCGGGGGCGCGATTGCCCCGGAACGGACCAAACGCCGGGGGAAACCCAAAGGTTCCCACCCAGAGCCGGAAAACGGCGGCGGCGCCCTACCGCTGCCGACGGGGCTTACTCAACTCGTATTCGATTTCGGACCTGGTCATGCCGCAGTCCAGCAGCTCCCGTTCGGTCATGGCTGCGAGCTGATACCGGGCCCGGGACCGCTCCCGCCGGACCCGCACGATGTCCACAAGCGTCCGCCAGGCCCGCATGACCATCGCCGGCTGTGACGAACAGGACCGGCCGGCGGACGCGACGCGGTGCAATCCGGTCAGCTCGCGGCCCTCGCGGCTGTCTGCGGAAAGGGCCCGAGTGCCTTCTCAGTCAGGATCGAGTCGCAGTATTCCCGGATCTCCTTGATCTTGCCGCCCTCGAGACGAAACACCAGACAGTAGTCGTTGTCGTAGCGGACGCCCTCCGGCGTGACGTTGTCGCCCTTGGCTTCCACCACGACGACGTCGCCATCGGCGATGAAGCGGTGGGCGACAGTGCGGGTCCGGTCGACCAGGCGGGTGCGCACATAGGCGTGCAGATCGTTGAGGATCGACTGCTTGCCCGAAAAGGTCCTCGACCAGGAATACTGACCGGTCACGACCCATCGGGCGTCGTCGGCAAGGCTTGAGGTAAAGAGGGCGCGGTCCCGCGCGGCCGGATCCGGATCGGCAGCCGCGGCGAAAATGTCCTGCATCAGTTTCTTGTTGGCGCTCGCGCTCATGGCGGCATCTCCGTTTGATGGCAACACGGAGATCATCGCGGGGGAATGGTCATTCTTCAAATCAATAGCGAATATGATATCTATTCGACCCATGAATTTGAATTCGCTCGACCTGAACCTGCTGACCGCACTCGACGCGCTGCTGCGCGAGGCCAATGTCAGCCGCGCCGCCCTGAGGATCGGTCTGTCACAGCCGGCCGCGAGCCACGCGCTCCAGCGCCTGCGCAACATCTTTGGCGACCCGCTGCTGGTGCGCACCGGTGCGCACATGGAGCTGACGCCGCGGGCGCAGGCGCTGCGCGCGCCGCTGGCACAGGCGCTCGATCAGGTGCGCGGGCTGTTCGTGCCCGACGAATTCGATGCCCCGCGCAGCGAGCGGCAATTCCGCCTGATGATGCCGGATCTCGCGGTCGAGCTGCTGATGCCGCCCTTGATGGAGAAGGTGACGCGGCTAGCGCCCAACGTCCGCATCGACGTCGTGCCATGGCGGGGTCCTACGATCTTCCACGCCGAGTTCGCACGCACGATCGATCTGGTAATCTCGATCGGCAACGCCTTCAAAGGCTTTCACCGCCAGTTGCTCTACACCGACAGCGACGCGCTGGCGGTGCGGCGCGGCCATCCGATGGCTGCGAAGCTGAAGCGGCGCGAAACCTTCCTGGCCGCGCGCCATGTCGGCGTGATCATTCGTGGCCAGCCCGAGGATTTGATCGACACCTGGCTGCGCAGCAAGGGCATCGAGCGGCACATCTCGCTGGTCGTGCCGGGCTATCTCGAAGCGCTGCACGTCGCCGCCCGCACCGATCTCGTCGCCTTCGTGCCGCGCCGGCTGATCGCAGCGCTGTCGAAGCAGCTCGGCCTCGCCACGGTCACGCCGCCGCTCGACCCCGGGATCGACGAGCAGTTCATGTTTTACCCAACCCGCGCCCAGATGGACCCGGGCTCGATCTGGCTGCGGCGGCTGATGCTGGAGACGGGGCGGGAATTGGAGCAAGCCAAGGGCAAACTCACGTAGGGTGGGCAAAGCGGAGCGTGCCCCCCACTTGTCACCGCTGGCGAGAAATGGTGGGCACGGCGCTTTGCGCCTTTGCCCCCTACTAGAGTCGGGTTCTCCTACGCCTTCTGCGCGGCCATCACCTTCGCCACCGCGGGACGATCCGACATGCGCTTGAAATGGTCGGCAATCTTCGGCGTGGCGTTGATGTCGACGCTGTCGCCTTCGAGCCAGGTGGAGAGCGTGTAGAGATAGGGATCGCAGATCGTGTACTGTTCGCCCATCGCCCAGGGTCCCCTGAACATCTTCTGCTCCATCAGGGCAAAGCAGGCCGCCATGGTCTTCGGCACCATCGCCTTCATGTCTGCGAACGAGCTCTCCTGCGCCGCCCAGCGCGCGCCGCGCATCTTGTGGGCATGGTTGATGTGCACGGTCGAGCACAGATACGAGTTGAGGGACTGCACCTGGGCGAAATCGAAGGGATCATCGAGCGGCGCGAGCTTCGCCTTCGGGAAGGTCTGGGCGACGTAAGCCAGCATCGCCGGCGTCTCGGTGAGGACGCCCCGATCGGTCACCAGCGCCGGCACGCGGCCCTTCGGGTTGATCTTGAGATAGTCCGGGCTGTTCTGCTGGTTGTCCTTGAAGCTCAGCCGTTCGGCCGTGTAGTCGGCGCCGGCCTCCTCCAGGGTGATGTAGGTGGCGAGCGCGCAGGTGCCGGTCGCGTAGTAGAGCTTGAGCATGTCGGACCTCATGGGGAAAATCGGAGGTTAACGGCCCTCAGCCGCGCCGTCCATAGGGGACGTCTTCGCAGTTGCCCACCGCCGCCCGGCTGTGCGAAGACGCCTTGAATCGAGGGGGGATTTTGTCATGACGGTACTCATCGCCGGTGGCGGCATCGGCGGCTTGACGCTCGCGCTCAGCCTGCACGGAGCCGGCGTTCCCGTGAAAGTGTTCGAGAGCGTCACCGAACTGAAGCCGCTCGGCGTCGGCATCAACGTGCTGCCGCATGCGGTCCGCGAGCTGATCGAGCTCGGGCTGCTGGACAAGCTCGATGCCAGCGGCGTGAGGACGCGCGAGCTCGCCTATTTCTCCAAGCACGGCAAGCCGATCTGGAGCGAGCCGCGCGGGCTTGACGCCGGTTACAAATGGCCGCAATTCTCGATCCATCGCGGCACCCTCCAGCAGATCCTGCTGGACACCGCGATAGAGCGGCTCGGCCGAGGCAACATCCTCACCAGCCATCATCTGACCGGTTGGACCGAAACCGCGAGCGGCGTGCGCGCCGACTTCATCGACAAGGCGACCGGCAAGGCCGCCGGGACCTACGACGGCGCGATCCTGATCGCCGCTGACGGCATCCATTCCGCCGTGCGCGAAAAGCTGTATCCGGGTGAAGGTCCGCCGATCTGGAACGGCCGCATCCTCTGGCGCGGCGTCACGCCGTCCAAGGCCTTCCTGACTGGCCGCACCATGATCATGGCCGGCCATGAGATCCTGAAATTCGTCTGCTATCCCATCAGCAAGGCGCCGGATGCAGCGGGCAACCATCTGATCAACTGGGTCGCCGAACGCCATATGCCGCCGACCTATCAATGGCGGCGCGAGGACTATAACCGCACCGCCCGCCTGGAAGAGTTCCTGCCCTGGTTCGAGAACTGGCAATTCGACTGGCTCGACGTGCCCGGCCTCATCAGAAACTGCCCGCACGCCTATGAATATCCGCTGGTCGACCGCGATCCGGTCTCGCAATGGACCTTCGGCAAGGTCACGCTGATGGGCGATGCCGCGCACCCGATGTACCCGATCGGCTCGAACGGCGCCTCGCAGGCCATCCTCGATGCCCGGACCATTACGCGCGAAATCCTCGCGCACGGCCCGACGCAGGCGGCGCTGCTCGCCTACGAGGCCGAGCGGAGGCCCGCGACCACCGACCTCGTCCTGCTCAACCGCAAGAACGGCCCCGAGCAGGTCATGCAACTCGTCGAGGAACGCGCGCCCGACGGCTACAAGGTCGTCACCGACGTGCTGTCGCAGCAAGAGCTGGAGAACATCGCAGCGAACTACAAGCGCGTCGCGGGATTCCAGGTCGAGGCGCTGAATGCGAAACCGCCGATCGTGAGTGCGGGCGCGCGCGCGGGCTAACACTTACAAAGCCGCGGGCTCCCTCTTCACCTCTCCCCGCAAGAACGGGGCGAGGGAGTGAGAGACGGGTGCCCGCTTTACCGCACCACCCGCGCCGCCTCCAGCAATCGCTCGCTCGCGCTTGCCGTTGCCAGCACCGTGCCGTCTTCAGCCATCAGCTTGGCCTCGACGAAGGCAATCGTCCTGCCGAGCTGCGTCACCTTCGCCTCGCCGACGATCGGACCGGGTTTCGCGGGGCTGAGGAAATTCACCGTCATGCTGATCGTCGAGGTGTAGAGCCGGCCCTCGCTCATCACCAGCACCGCCGGGCCCATGGTGTCGTCGAGCATGGCCGAGAGCATGCCGCCCTGGATGAAGCCGGCCGGATTGCAGAACTCCGGCTTGCCCTCGAAACCGAGCTTGATCCAGCCCTCCTCGGGGCGGGCATCGAGGAGACGCCATCCCAGCAATTCGGCGCAGGGCGGCCTTGGAAAATTGTCGAGCGCAGTCTTGACCATTCGGGGCTCCGTTGCCGGTCAGTCATAGCTGAGGCCTGCTGACAGCCTGATGTCAGCAGGCGACACCGCGCCGCAGCATGCCGCGGACACCGGAACTTCGCGAGCGATGCAGCGCTTTAGGTATTATCAACCAAGCGGCTTCACGACCGATTCAATACGATCCAATTGGGCAATCCGCCGGTAAGCGGTTGGCAGGTACCACATGGCATACGCGACGGTGAAACCGGAGCCTATTCATGCGAGCCCTCTTGCAGCAGGTCGGAAACCGCCTGCACGCGATTGAAGACCACTTAACCGTCAGGACGCAGATCGCTGCGGCCGTGGCTGTCATGTCCGTCGTGCTCGTCGGCACGCTCGCAGCCGGCGCCGCACTAATCAGCTATAGGAACACGGCCACTCTCATCGAGAGCAGCCTGACAGCGACTGCCGCCACGGCTTCAGGCCGGCTCGATCGGTTCATGGCGACGCGCCAACAGGAGATGAAGCTGTTCGCTGAGATGCAGCCGATGCAAACGCATTGGCAGGGGGATCCGGCCGCTTTGCGCAGTTCGCTGGAGAACCTCCAGCGCTCTTTTTCTGAATTCGCCTGGATTGGTTATGCCGACGTCAATGGCAACGTTGTCGCCGCCACCGGCGGCCTCCTGCAAGGCAAGTCCGTGGCCGAGCGCCCGTGGTTCAAGCAGGGGCTCGAAAGGATGGCTGTCGGTGACGTGCATGAGGCGGTGCTGCTCTCTTCACTACTGGCGCAGCGCGCCAATAACGAGCCCTACCGCTTCGTCGATATTGCCGTCCCCGTGCGTGACGTCCATGGCGATCTGCTCGGCGTGCTCGGCGGTCACCTGAACTGGGACTGGGCCACCAGCTTGATCAAAGACGTCGAAGCCAATGACGGCAACGCCGACGCGACCCTGTCGATCCTCAGTAAGGGCGGCATGGTCCTGCTGGGCCCGCAGAAACAGAGCATCCGCTACGGCGGCGATGAGCTCGCGCGCATCGTGAGAGCCGGCGCCGGCACATTCAGGGAAACCGAGAATGGCGAGCAAATGCTGACGGCTTTCCACGTCGGCAAGGGACATCGCGACTATCAGGGCCTGAACTGGATCGTCACCGCGACCCAGCCTGCGAGCGTGGCGCTCAAGGCCGCGATCTCGTCTGCGCAGATGATTTTGGCGATCGGCGCTGCGACGGCGCTGATCGCGCTGTCGCTGGCCGTTGTGGTCTCGCGAAGGATCGCAGCCCCGATCATCGCCCTGACGCGGGAGGCCGACCGCATCGGACGCGTCCACGGCCCGACCATGCTGGCCCGACAGAGCGGTTCGGCCGAGGTGGTGCAGCTCTCTCGCGCGTTGCGTTCGCTGCTGCGCCGCATCGGCCTTGCCGAGGAGCGCACAAAGGAAGCCGAGTTGCGCGCGACCGAGAACGCAATGCAGCTCCAGGAAGACATGTTGAAGCTGCGCCAGCTCGCCGAAACCGATTTTATGACCGGACTGATGAACCGCCGGTCTTTCCTCGCTGTCGCCGACGACGCGGTGGCGTTCTCCCGCCGCTACAAGCGCAACATGGCGACGCTGATGATCGACATCGATCATTTCAAGAAGATCAACGACACCCATGGCCATGCCGCCGGCGACGACGCCATCAAGCGCGTCGCCGAGATCGTCAGCCAGTCGATCCGGACCACTGACAAGGCGGCCCGCTTCGGCGGCGAGGAGTTCGTGGTGCTGCTGCGTGAGATCGATCAGGAGACCGCCATATTACTTGCCGACCGCATCCGAACATCTATTGGGGGCGCGAAAGTGACGCATGGCAATGTCGTTATTCCCATCACCGTTTCGGTCGGGCTCGCACTGTTCGACGAGAGCGACCGCGACGTGCAGGATGTAATCGAGCGCGCAGACCAGGGCCTCTATGTCGCAAAGACATCCGGGCGGAATCGTACTTTCCTGATGCCGGCGGAGGTCGAGCGCCCCGCGCGCGCCGCCTGAATTCAGTCGAGGGCGTGCGCGATCACCTTGCGCATGACATTGGGTAGCGCCTCATCGGCAAGAGTCGCGATCGGCACCCAGCGCATGCCCGCGGGGGCGCGGGTGCGGGCCACAGCCTTCGCCGTGTAGACCACCAGCTCCAGCGGGAAATGCGTAAAGACGTGGGTGACGACGCCCATTTTGCGCTGCCAGCGCGACAGCCCCTTCAGCGCTGGCGCCTGCAGCCTCGCCGCCGCGTCGTCCTGGCCGGCCAGCCAGTCCGAGCCGGGCACTTCGGTCATACCGCCGAGCAGGCCCTTTTCGGGCCGGCTGCGGACCAGCAGCTCCTCGCCGCGTGTGACGACGAAGGCCGCTCCGCGCCGCAACGTTCCGCTCTTCTTCGGTGCCTTGCGCGGAAAGGTCTCCTGCGTGCCCTGCAGGCGCGCCGTGCAATCCTCGTTCAGAGGACACAACGAGCAAGCCGGCTTCTTCGGCGTGCAGATCGAGGCCCCCAAATCCATCAGCGCCTGCGCGCTGTCGCCGGCGCGGGAGTTTGCAAGCAGCGTCGCCGCCAGCTGCTGTACCAGGGGTTTCGCCTGCGGGAGTTCATCTTCAACCGCAAAGAGCCGCGACACCACGCGCTCGATATTGCCGTCGACCGGCATGGTGTGGCGATCGAAGGCGATGGCGGCAATCGCCGCCGCCGTGTACGGCCCGATGCCCGGCAGCGCACGCAGCCCCTCCTCGGTGTCGGGAAAGCTGCCGCCCTGCTCGCGCGTCACCGCGACCGCGCAGGCGTACAGGTTACGCGCGCGCGAATAATAGCCGAGCCCGGCCCACATCCGCAGCACGTCGTCCTGCGAGGCGCGTCCGAGCGCGGTGACATCCGGCCAGCGCGCGACGAATTTTTCGAAATAAGGCCCGACCGCCTTTACCGTGGTCTGCTGCAGCATGATCTCCGAGAGCCAGACGCGGTAAGGGTCCGACGTCTCGCCGGGCGCCGCCCGCCAGGGTAATCGGCGGCGGTGGCGGTCGTACCATTGGAGCAGCAAGGTGGGGCGAGCCGAACCTGCCGACTGAACTGGTTCCGACTTGGCCTTACGCGCAGATTTCGGGTTCATGTTTTTACTGTAACGACCTCCCGCCGATCTCTCCACGTCCTGCCCGCGCTCGTCGCGGGCATCCACGTTTTTCTTCGAGGGAAGAACGTGGATGGCCGGGACAAGCCAGGCCATGACGACGACCAGCCTGCCGATCGCGCGCGAGAGTGCTATAAGGCCCCATGTCCAAATACCCTCCAAAGCCCGGCCCCATCAGCGCCAAGCCGCTGGGCGTCCTGCTCAACGACGTTTTTGCCGAGGCCTATGCCAAGCAGGGCTTTGCGGCGCGCGAGCTGGTGACGCGGTGGGCGCAGATTGCAGGTCCCGAGATCGCCGCCCATGCCGAGCCCCTGAAGATGCAATGGCCGCGCCCGGTAGAGGGCCAGCCGCAGGAACCGGCGACCCTGGTGCTGCGGGTGGAGGGGCCGATGGCGCTGGAAATCCAGCATTCCGCCGACATCATCCTGGAGCGGGTCAACCGTTTCTTCGGCTGGAGCGCGGTCGGCAAGCTCGCCTTCCGCCAGGCTCCCCTGTCGCGCGTCAGGCGGCCGGTGCGGCCGAGCCCGCCCGATCCCAAATCGGTGGCCAAGGTGGCGGAGAGCCTGGGCGACATCGAAGATGAACAACTCAAGACGGCGCTGGCGCGGCTGGGGGCCGCCATCAAGCGAAATTGAGCCTTATTTCGCGGTCAATCTGGACCCGCCTCCGCCGCTCGCCATTGCCTCAAGCTACGTTTCAAGCTAGCGACAGACCGCCTGGGCGGGAACTTGATAGACCCCTGGGGCGACATTTTTGCCAATTCGGGAGCCGACCGTGATCATCACCCGCCGCGCCTTCACCACGATGCTGTCGCTGACAGGGCTTGCCGCGCTCGCCGGGCTCTCGCCGCTGCAGTTCATATCCGAGGCCATGGCGCAGTCGGCCGGCGACGTCGCCAAGCCGGTGTCGCTGCCCGACATGGCGCTCGGCCCCAACGACGCCGCCGTCACCATCACCGAATACGCCTCGATGACCTGCCCGCACTGCGCCGCCTTCAATGAGCAGGTGTTCCCGAAGATCAAGAAGGAATACATCGACACCGGCAAGGTGCGTTACATCTTCCGCGAGTTCCCGCTCGACATCAAAGCTGCCGCCGGCTCGATGCTGTCGCGCTGCATCGCCAATGGCGACGGACCGAAATACTTCGCGGTCACCGACATGCTGTTCCGCCAGCAGAACGACTGGGTGGTGAAGAACACCACCGAGACCCTGACGCGGATCGGCAAACAGGCCGGCCTCACCCAGCAGCAGGTCGAGGCCTGCCTGAAGGATCAGGCGCTGCTCGACAAGATCGCCGCCGACCAGAAATATGCCAGCGACGTGCTCAAGGTGGATTCGACGCCGACCTTCTTCATCAACGGCGAGAAGATCAAGGGCGAGACCTCGTTCGAGGAGTTCGCCAAGAAGATCAATCCGCTGCTGAAGAGCTGATTCGCTCGTCAAGATCCTGATTCGCATCTCGAAAGCCGTATCTTTCCCGGCATAAATCCCTTGGGAAAAGCGGCTTTCGCCGGTTGCCCTCGCGGCGCACCGCGGCCATTGTCCAGCCGCATGAGGCGCCTCGCGCGACTCGCCCGGATAGCGGCATTGCCTTCCATGGTAGTGTCCCGGCAGGGGGATTCGCGCCTGCCAACAGAGATGCGTGCTTATGAAAATCACCCGCCTGCGCCTTCACGGCTTCAAGTCCTTCGTTGAGCCCACGGACTTCGTAATCGAGCCCGGCCTGACCGGCGTGGTCGGACCCAACGGCTGCGGCAAGTCGAATCTCGTCGAGGCGCTGCGCTGGGCGATGGGCGAGACTTCGTACAAGTCGCTGCGCGCCGCCGACATGGATGCGGTGATCTTCGCCGGCTCCGGCAACCGTCCCGCGCGCAACCACGCCGAAGTGACGATGACGATCGACAATGCCGATCGCACCGCGCCGGCGGCGATGAACGACAGCCAGCTGCTCGAAATCTCCCGCCGCATCGAGCGCGAGGCCGGCTCGGTCTATCGCATCAACGGCCGCGACGTGCGCGCCCGCGACGTGCAGATCCTGTTCGCCGACGCCGCCACCGGTGCGCGTTCGCCCGCCCTCGTCCACCAGGGCAAGATCGGCGAGATCATCCAGGCCAAGCCCGAGCAGCGCCGCCGCGTGCTGGAAGACGCCGCTGGTGTCGCCGGTCTGCACGCCCGTCGCCACGAAGCCGAGCTGCGGCTGAAGGCGGCTGAAACCAACCTCACCCGCGTCGAGGACGTGATCGGCCAGCTCGCAGGCCAAATGGAAGGCCTGAAGAAGCAGGCTCGCCAGGCCGTGCGCTACCGCGAAGTCGCGGCCAAGGTCCGCAAAGCCGAAGCCACGCTGTTTCATCTGCGCTGGATCGGCGCCCATGCCGACGTCAACGAATCCGGCCAGACCCACGATCTCGCGGTGCGCGAGATGGCCGAGCGTACCCAGCACCAGGCCGAAGCCGCCCGCATCCAGGCCATTCGCGCCGCCGAAATGCCGGCGCTGCGCGATGCCGAGGCGCGCGCCGCGGCCGGGCTGCAGCGTCTCACCAATGCCCGCGAGCTGCTCGACCGCGAGGAGGAGCGCGCCAAGGAGCGCGTCGCCGAGCTCGAGCGCCGCCTCGCCCAGTTCGAAGGCGACATCTCCCGCGCCCAGCAGCAGACCATGGACGCCGACGTCGCGCTGCAGCGGCTCGACAGCGAAGATTCCGAGCTGAAGGAAGAGATCAAGTCGCGCGTCGAGAAGCGCTCCGGCGTCGACGAGCGCGTCGGCGAAGCAGAGGCGGTGCTGACCGAAACCGAACAGCAATTCGCCGAACTCACCACAGCGCTCGCCGACCTCACCGCCAAGCGCAACCAGCTCGAGGCCAACGTCCGCACCCACCGCGACAAGCTGGCCCGGCTCGACCAGGAGATCGCGAACGTCGCGGCCGAAGAGCAGAAGCTTGCCGCCGAGACCGGCGGCTTCGGCGATCTCGACGAGCTGACCGCGCTGGTCGAAACCGCGGAAGAGACGCTCGCGGCTTCCGAAGCCGCAGCGCAGGCGAGCGAAGCCGCGCACGTCGCGGCGCGCCAGACGCTGGAATCCTCGCGCTCGCCGCTGGTCGAGGCCGACAAGCGCGCGCAGCGGCTCGAAACCGAGGCGCGCACGATCTCCAAGATCCTCAACGGCGAGACCAAGAATCTGTGGCCGCCGATCATCGACGGCATCACCGTCGACAAGGGTTTTGAGAAGGCGATCGGCGCAGCGCTCGGCGACGATCTCGATGCGCCAATCGATCCGTCGGCGCCGATGCGCTGGACCAATGTCGGGCACACCGACGGCGATCCGGAGCTGCCCGAAGGCGCCGTGCCGCTCGCCAATCATGTGCAGGCGCCGGCCGAGCTGACGCGCCGTCTGGCCCAGATCGGCGTGGTGCCGCGCGAGCGCGGCGCCGAGCTGGTGTCGCAACTCAGGACCGGCCAGCGGCTGGTCTCGCCCGAAGGCGACGTCTGGCGCTGGGACGGCTTCGTCGCCGCAGCCCACGCCCCGACCGGTGCCGCACGGCGCCTCGCCGAGCGCGCCCGTCTCGTCGACATCGAGAACGAGCTGGAGCAGGCCCGCATCGACGCACAGATCAAGCGTCAGGCCCTGGAGAACGCCGAGTCCGAGCTGCAGATGGCAGCGAGCACCGAAGGCGCCAGCCGTGAAGCCTGGCGCGCCGCGCAGCGCGAGCTCAATGTCGCGCGCGAGCGTCACGCCACCGCCGAGCGCGAGATCAGCCGTCACGCCGCGCGCAAGGCGACGCTGTCGGAAGCGCACAGCCGTCTCGCCGCCGACCGCGCCGAGGCCGAGGCCGCCTACGAATATGCCGAAGCCGGCATCTCCGAGCTGCCGTCGAGCGAGGACACCGAAACCCGCCTCGCCGCGGTCCGCAGCGACATCGAAGGCCATCGCCGTATGGCGGCCCAGGTCCGCGCCGAGGCGCAGGCGCTGGCGCGCGAGGCCGAGCTTGCCGACCGCCGCGTCCAGGCGATCCTGGCCGAACGCACGGAGTGGCAGAACCGCAAGGAGAGCGCGGCCTCCCACATCGACACCATCCAGGCCCGCATCGCCGAGCTCACGATCGAGCGCAGCGAGCTCGAAAACGCGCCCGCCGTGTTCGCCGAAAAGCGCAGCGCGCTGATCACCGAGATCGAATACGCCGAGAACGACCGCCGCATGGCCGCCGACGCGCTCGCTACCGCGGAGAGCGCGATGGCCGAGACCGACCGCGTCGCCAAGCTGACGCTGGAGGCGCTCTCCAGCTCGCGCGAGGCCACCGCCCGTGCCGAGGAGCGCATGGAAGGCGCGCGGCGCCGGCTCGAGGACATCGAGCGCGAGATCCGCGACATGCTGGAAGTCGAGCCGCAGGCCGTCGCAGGTCTGGCCGAGATCGAGCCCGGCGCGGAGCTGCCGCCGCTGCACGACATCGAGGAAGACCTCGAAAAGATGCGCCGCGACCGCGAGCGCCTCGGCGCCGTCAATCTGCGCGCTGAGGAAGAGCTGCGCGAGGTCGAGACCCAGCATAACGGTCTGGTCACCGAGCGCGACGACCTGGTCGAAGCCATCAAGCGGCTGCGCCAGGGTATCCAGAGCCTCAACAAGGAGGCGCGCGAGCGGCTCTTGACCTCGTTCGAGGTCGTCAACAACCACTTCAAGCGCCTGTTCGTCGAGCTGTTCGGCGGCGGCGAAGCCGCGCTGCACCTGATCGAGAGCGATGACCCGCTCGAAGCCGGCCTCGAAATCATCGCAAAACCGCCGGGCAAGAAGCCGCAGACGCTGTCGCTGCTCTCGGGCGGCGAGCAGGCGCTGACCGCTATGGCGCTGATCTTCGCGGTGTTCCTCACCAACCCTTCGCCGATCTGCGTGCTGGACGAAGTCGACGCGCCGCTCGACGACCACAACGTCGAACGGTACTGCAACCTGCTGCACGAGATGACCAGCTCGACCGATACGCGCTTCATCATCATCACGCACAATCCGATCACGATGGCGCGGATGAACCGGCTGTTCGGCGTCACCATGGCCGAACGCGGCGTCTCGCAGCTGGTGTCGGTCAGCCTGTCCGAGGCGGTGGACATTCTCGACCAGAACGTGGCGTGATACGGCTGGCCCAGAAATGACGGTGGGCGAACATGATCTCGCCCACCCTTCCCGCTGAACTCAAGGCCGCCCTCGACGGCAAGCTTCAGGGCTTCTCGCGCACCGAGGCCGCACAGCGCTCGCAGAAGATCTCGACCACCTATCGCTCAGGCGGCGGCTCGGGCTCCATCAAGTCCGATGCCGATGCCCTCGCCTATGCGCTCGCGCGCATGCCGGCGACCTATGCGGCCGTGGCGGCCAGCCTGAATGCGCTGACCGAGATCGCGCCCAATCTTACCCCGGAAACGCTGCTTGACGTCGGCGCGGGCCCGGGCACCGCGAGTTGGGCCGCCGCCGAGGCGTTTCCGTCGCTGCAGGATTTTACACTGCTCGATGCCAACGCCACGCTAAGCCGGCTCGCGCTTGAACTCGCACGCGACAGCTCGCGGCTGGCGGAGTGCCGTTATCTGCCCGGCGATGCCGGCGGCAACCTCATCGAGGTCGCGCGGGCCGATCTCGTCGTGGCCAGCTACATCATCGGCGAGCTCGGCGAGGCCGATCAGCGCAAGCTCGCGGACGCCATGTGGGCCAAGGCGCGCCGTGCCCTGATCGTGATCGAGCCGGGCACGCCGGCCGGCTATGCGCGTATCCTCGCGCTGCGCCAGCAACTCATCGCAGCGGGCGCTTACGTCGCCGCGCCCTGCCCGCACGAAAAGCCCTGCCCGCTCATCGCGCCCGACTGGTGCCATTTCAGCCAGCGTTTGCCGCGCTCGCAGGCCCATCGCCAGATCAAGGGCGCCGACGTGCCGTTCGAGGACGAGCGCTTCATCTACGTCGCCCTGACCCGCACGCCGCCCACAACGCGCGCCGCGCGCGTGCTGGCGCCGCCGGATGTCGGCAAGGCCGAGATCACCGCCAAGCTCTGCACCGAGGACGGTGTCGCTATCACGAGGGTGCCTCGCCGCGACAAGGCTGCCTATGCTGGGGCGCGCCGCTGGCGCTGGGGTGACGCTGTTCTGTCCGAAAGTTAACCATCGTTCGCCGCTTTTGCCTTGAACTCGGATGGCTCCCGATCCGACCAAATCCTACCTCCCCTCTGCGCAGGGGCTCTCGCTCCGCGCCAATTTGGTTTACCCTAGCGCCCGCCTCTTCCCCCTTCAGGAGTTCTCCATGTCGACCGGCTGGATCGTTCTCGGCGTCGTCGTCGTTCTCGTGTTCCTGGCGTTCAGCGCCTACAACCGGCTGGTGGCGCTGAGCCAGCGGGTCGGCCAGGCCTTTGCCGATATCGACGTGCAGCTCAAGCAGCGCCACGATCTGATCCCGAACCTGGTCGAGACCGTGAAGGGCTACGCCTCGCATGAGCGCGGCACGCTCGACGACGTCATCAAGGCGCGCAATTCGGCGATGTCGGCGCAGGGCCCGGCGCAGGTGTCCGCGGCCGAGAACCAACTCTCCGGCGCGCTCGGCCGGCTGATCGCGCTGTCGGAGGCCTATCCCGACCTCAAGGCCAACGCCAATTTCCAGCAGCTCGCATCCGAACTCTCCGACCTCGAGAACAAGATCGCGGCCAGCCGCCGCTTCTTCAACAACGCCGTCCAGGAATACAACACCGGCATCCAGCAGATGCCCGCCGCGCTGTTCGCCGGCATGTTCGGCTTCACCAAGAAGGACTTCTTCGATCTCGGCGCCAGCCGCACCGAAGTCGAAGCAGCGCCGCAGGTGAAATTCTGAAGTTGAGCCGATAGGCCGGCAGGGCACCCCGCGTCATGGCCGCGTATGGTCTCTACACGCACATTGCCTCGAACAAGTTTCGTTCGGTGCTGCTGCTCGCCGGCCTGTTCGCGCTGGTCTACGTGCTGGTCTATGCCGGCGCGCTGGTCGCAGAAGTCTTCAGCAACGGCAATGAGACCGTCGTCTATTATCTGAGGCGCGCCCTCCACGATCTGATCGTGGCCGCACCGGTTGCGACGATCGTGGCGGCGGTTTGGGTCGTGATCGCCTATTTCTTCCACCAGTCGATGATCGACGCGGTGACCGGCGGCCACGACGTCACGAGGCAGGAGGAGCCGCGGCTCTACAATCTGCTGGAAAACCTCTGCATCTCGCGCGGCATCACCATGCCGAGGCTGAAGATCATGGAGAGCCCGGCGCTGAACGCATTCGCGACCGGCCTCAATCCCAGGCAATATTCCATCACCGTGACCACGGGTCTCCTCAGCGCGCTGAACGACAAGGAGATCGAGGCGGTGCTGGGCCACGAGCTGACCCACATCAAGAACGGCGACGTGCAGCTGATGGTGGTCGCCGTCATCATCGCCGGCGTGGTCGGCTTCTTCGGCGAGTTGTTCTTCCGCCTGTTCGCGAACTCCAACTGGGGCTCCGGCTTGGGCTCGTGGTCCTCGGGATCCTCCTCCTCATCCCGCTCGTCCTCGAGCGACAACAAGAATTCCGGCGGCGGCGCCGTGATCGTGATCATCATCGCGATCGTGCTGATCGTGGTGGCCTGGCTGCTGTCCCAGGTGGTCAAGCTCGCTTTGTCGCGGTCGCGCGAATATCTCGCCGACGCAGGCTCCGTCGAGCTGACGAAAGATCCCGATGCGATGATCTCCGCACTGCGCAAGATCGAGAATCGCGGCGAGCTGCCCGGCGCGACCTCGGCCGTGATGGAGCTCTGCGTCGACAATCCTCGCGAGGGCTTTGCCGATCTGTTCGCGACCCACCCGTCCGTGCAATCCCGGGTCGACGCGCTGGTCAAGTTTGCCGGCGGCCGCGATCCCGGCCCGCTGCCGCCGCCCGGAGACGAGACTGACGAGCCGGAGCCGCAGACCGACCAGCCCGATGCGCCGCCGCCGGTGACGAAGGGACCGTGGAACGACGCTGGTAGCTCGGCTGGTCCGCCACCCGTGCCCTCACCCGGCCCCGCCGGAACCGCAGCAGGAAGCCCCATCAATCCGATGGGCCCCTGGGGCCGCCATTGAGTGCGTCATTTACCTCCAGCGCGCTTCAAGTTTTATGGGGCTGGGAAAAATTTCGGGAATCGCCGTATCGGCATGCCGAGGAATTGAATTCTCCCTTGTTTCTGCCATGTTCGCGCCCAACAGCAGACTCGGGACATCGATTTGGGGCCCGGCCGATTGCGACCTCGCGATCGGAGGGCGCGTTAGGGGACAGCAATGGCAAAGCCGGCAGTGGTTGTGGTGGGCGCGGACAAGGGCGGGGTCGGCAAGACCACGGTATCGCGCACCCTGCTCGATTATTTTTCCGCCAACAACGTGCCGACGCGCGCGTTCGACACAGAGTCGCCGCGCGGAACGCTGAAGCGCTTCCACCCCGACATCACCGAGATCGTCGACATGACGACGACGGCCGATCAGATGAAGATCTTCGACACGCTGAACGCAACAAGCCCGTCGGTCACCGTGATCGACGTCCGCGCCGGCCTGCTTTCGCCGGCGCTGGCCTCGCTCCGCGACATCGGCTTCCTGGACGCCGCCAAGGCCGGCCAGATCACCTTCGCGGTGTTCCACATCCTCGGCCCCTCGATCGCCTCACTGGACGAGATCGCCGAGACCGCGGGCTTCATGGGCGGCGCGAAATATTTCCTGGTGAAGAACTTCATCAACGACACCCAGTTCTTCCAGTGGGACCAGGCGACCTACCAATCGTATTTCAACCGGATCAAGGACGCGACCGAGCTGACCATCCCAAAGCTCAACGAAATGGCCTATGAGCAGGTCGAAGTCTCGTCCGTCCCGTTCCTGAAGTTCGTTGCCAACAAGGGCATCAACGACGAGGCCGCGAATTATTCGTTTGTGCTGCGCGGCTATGTCCGGCACTGGCTGGCGAACGTCTGGAGCGAGTTCGACCGGATCCGCCTGACCGATATCGTCGGGTCGAAAGCCACGACCCGCAACAGCGAAAAATAGTTGCGCGGTCCGGGCCGATACGGCTGGATTGGGGCGGTGAGTTCGCTCAGATAGAGCCGCAATGCCCGCAACGCCCGTCTACATCATCTGCTCGCCCCGCCCGCAGGTCGGCAAGACGCTGCTGGCGCGGCTGCTTGCCGAATTTCTGCTGCTCAAGAACGGCAACGTCGCGGCCTTCGACGTCAATCTGAAGGAACCGTCGCTGCTGGACTACCTGCCAAAGATCACGGAGACCGCCGACGTCATCGACACCTACGGCAAGATGCAGCTGATGGACCGCGTCATCGTCGATGACGGCGTCGCCAAGGTGATTGATCTCGGCTTCCACGCCTTCGACGAGTTCTTCAAGATGGCCGACGAGATCGGCCTGCTGAAGGAGGCCGCCCGTCGCCATGTCGCACCACAGATCCTGTTCGTCGCCGACACCGACCGCGCCTCGGCCCGCGCTCACGAGATGCTGCGCGGGCGGATCCCGCGGATGAATCTGATCACGGTGGACAACGAATACGTCATTCGGGGCGAGCTGCCGGCCGCGATGGCCGGCGGCCGCCTGTTCCGTCTGCCCGCATTGCCCGGCTTCCTCAAGACCTATGTCGACCGACTGAACTTCTCCTTCACCGGCTATCTGCGCCAGGAAAAGGACGCCTCGACCGAGCTGCACCAATGGACCCGGCGGAATTACTTTGCCTTCCGCGAGCTCGAACTCAGCCTGATTCTGCAGAGATCCTAGATAATTTTACCCGGATAATATTGACTGCGAGCTGGAGCGGGCTTATTGAGGCGGGCATGCGTATCCCCGCAGCAGGGACCGTCACCGTGAGCATCGACCGAAAAGCAGCGATCGCCGCCTACAAGGAGCGAAAGATCATCGCGGGCATCTATGTCGTCCGCTGTGCGGCCACCGGCGAAGCCTGGGTCGGACAGGCCCCCAACCTGGAGACGATCCAGAACCGCATCTGGTTCTCGCTACGCCAGGGCAGCCACACCTGCCGCAGCCTCCAGGCTGCCTGGAATGCACATGGCGAGGCCGGCCTGACTTTTGGCGAATGCGAGCGTCTGGAGGACGAAGAGAGCAGCTACGTCCGGAACGCGCTCCTGAAGGAGCGCATGCAGCATTGGCTGGCGGAGCTGAAGGCCGAGGCGATCTGACTCTCAGTGCCCTTCAAACGTCATCAGCGTGCGCACCGGCACGTCCATGGCGCGCAGCTTTGCGGCGCCGCCGAGCTCGGGCAGGTCGATGATGAAACAGGCCGCGACGACGTTGGCGCCGATCTGGCGCAAGAGCTTGACCGCGCCCTCGGCGGTGCCGCCGGTGGCGACGAGATCGTCGACCAGGATCACGCGCTCGCCCGGCGAGATGGCGTCGACATGCATCTCCATCTCGTCGATGCCGTATTCGAGTGAGTAGGCGATGCGCACGGTGGTGTGCGGCAGCTTGCCCTTCTTGCGGATCGGCACGAAACCGGCCGAGAGCTGGTGCGCCACCGCGCCGCCGATGATGAAGCCGCGCGCTTCCATGCCGGCAACCTTGTCGATCTTGTTGCCGGCCCAGGGATTGACGAGCTCGTCGACCGCGCGGCGGAAGGCGCGCGCATCAGCAAGCAGGGTCGTGATGTCACGGAACATGATCCCCGGCTTGGGATAGTCGGGAATGGTGCGGACGCTTGCCTTAATATCGTGGTCAAAGGTCATTGGTGCCTCTCAATCAACGCGCGCATCCAGCCGGAACGCATTCTCGACAATCTTCAAGCCCACCTCATTGCCGAGCGACATCAGCGATTCCGGGTGGAATTGCACGCCGGCAACAGGCAGCGTCTTGTGCTCCAGCGCCATGGCGACGCCGTCCTCGGTGCTGGCGGTGACGGACAGAACCTCCGGCATGCTGTCGCGCTCGACATAGAGCGAGTGATAGCGGCCGATGACGATCTCGTTTGGCAGATTGCGCATCAGCCGCCCGCCGCGCACCTGCACCCGCGAGGGCCGGCCATGGGCCGGATGGGTGAGCTGGCCGAGCTCGCCGCCGAAATATTCGCCGATCGCCTGCACGCCGAGGCAGACGCCGAACACCGGCAGCTTCTTCTCCAGCGCCGCATCGATGGTCTTCTTGATCCCGAAATCCTCAGGCCTGCCGGGACCGGGCGACAGCACCAGCAAGTCCCAGCTCTTCTGCTTGAGCATGTCGAGCGCGTGGACATGGCGGACCACGGTGACGTCGGCGCCGACCTGGCGGAAATAATCGGCGAGCATGTGCACGAAGCTGTCGTCGTGATCGATCAGCAGCACCCGCTTGCCCGAACCGGTCGCATCGGGCGCAAAGGTCGACAGCGGCTTCGGCGGATCGCCGCGCAGCGCCTGGAACAGCGCGGCGGCCTTGACCTGGCACTCGCGGTCTTCAGCGGCCGGATCGGAATCGAACAGGCAGGTGGCGCCGACGCGCACTTCGGCCAGACCATCCTTCATGCGGATGGTGCGGATGGTCAGGCCGGTATTGATGCTGCCGTCGAAATTCACCGCGCCGATCGCGCCGGCATACCAGCGCCGCGGCGAGCGCTCGTGATCCTCGACGAACTGCATCGCCCACAGCTTTGGCGCGCCTGTCACAGTGACGGCCCAGGCATGGGTGAGGAAGGCATCGAGCGCGTCGAAGCCGGGGCGCAGCATGCCTTCGACATGATCGACGGTGTGGAAGAGTTTCGAGTAGGTCTCGATCTGGCGGCGCGCCAGCACTTTGATCGTTCCGGGGACGCAGACGCGCGCCTTGTCGTTGCGGTCGACGTCGGTGCACATGTTGAGCTCGAACTCGTCCTTCTCCGAGTTCAGGAGCTGGCGGATCTGTTCGGCGTCGCCGATCGCATCGCTGCCGCGCGCGATGGTGCCCGAGATCGGGCAGGTCTCGACGCGGCGTCCGTCCGAGCGCACGAACATTTCCGGCGAGGCGGAGACTAGATACTCGCCCTCGCCGAGATTCATCAGCGCGCCGTAAGGCGACGGATTAATGACGCAGAGGCGCTGGAAAACTTCGGCCGGTGAGCGTTCGCAGGGCTCGGCAAACAGCTGTCCCGGTACCGCCTCGAACAAATCGCCGCGGGCGAAGGCCGCGCGCGCGGTCTCGACCGTAGCCTGATATTCGCCGGGGGCGTGATCGGCAAAACCCTGCCGCGGCGTCTTCAGATACGGACTCTCGGCGGTCTCCCGCGGCAGGCCCTCGGTGGAATTACCCTTCCACGCAAAGTCGTATGAGAGCACCACGCCGCGGCCGGTGGCGCGGTCATAGGCCAGCAGGCGATCGGGCACATAGAGCACGATGTCGCGCTGGTCGCTCTCTCGTGCGCGCTTCTGCACGAGGTCCTCGATCTGGAACACGAGGTCGTAGGCGAAGGCGCCGAACAGGCCGAGAAGCCCGTCGTCATTGGCGGAAAAGGCTGCGATGATGTCGCGCACCAGCGACATCACGCTGGCGCGGCGCGTGCGCTGATCCTCATCAACAGGCGAATCGCCGCGGATGATATGGCCGGCAAGGCGCGTAGGCGTCTTCTCGGAGATCACGACGCAGGGCTCGCGCAGCACATCGGCCAGGAAGGCGATCAGCACGTGCCCGCGCTCGTTCAGCGCTTCCAGCCTGAAATTGACGCCAGTGGTTTCGAGCTTGAGCGGCGGATCGGAGAAGCCGAGGTCAAAGCTCTCGTAGCGGCCGGGCACGGTCGTGCCCGAGGACAGCACCACGCCGCGGCGGCGGTCGAGCAGATTGATAAGGTCGTCGAGCCTGTTGGCGCCGCCGGTAAACTGCTCCGCCACGCGCGTGATAGCCAAACCCGCGCGGGTCAAATAATCGCTTCTGGCCGGGAGGGCAAAGACGGTCCTGTTCATGTCGTCCTCTTACGAAACTTGCCGAGGAAACGCCACACAGGACAAACGAGAAGGCCGCCGCGCTGTGCAGGCGACCTCAGACGATTTGGGAAAGGAAAATCGCACCGGCCACCTCGTTAGGAGGTGCGCCACCAAAGACGGGCTGGGCGGGCTGCGATGCTCATGGCCGGATACTCACCATCCGGCAGACGCCATGTCAAGAGACGGAACCGGCCCCCTTGCCGTCCAAGCCCCTCCTCGAAGGACTGAAAGGCCCAAAATATCCCAAACTGCTGCTCAGCCCTCGCGGACATATAGCAGGTCGATGGCTCCCTCTTCCTCGTTCATCCATCGATCGCGCTCGTGAAAGCCGTGCTTCGCGTAGAACAAGCGGGCGACGAAATTCTGCTCGAAAACATCGAGCGTGATCCGGCCGGGAGCACTCGCAATCGCGCGCTCCAGCAGGGCAGAACCGGCACCGCATCTGTGGCGCGATGGATCGACGTAGAGCTGGTCGACATGCCGGTCCTTCAGCGCAATGAAGCCCGCCATGGCGTCGGCCTCGAACGCTGCAAGAGTCCAGCTCCATTCGGCGAACTTTGGCGAGTACCAAGCCTCGACCTCTTGCAGCGAATACGACCAGTTCAAGAATCGGTAGGCGATCAGACAGGCGCGGTAGTGCACGAGACTGATCGCCTCGAGATCGTCCATTTCGAGCGGCCGAAAACTGAGTTTCAGGCTGCCCGTCATGCTATCCAAGATGCTTCCGGAAGAACTCCGTCGCACGGCCCCAGGCGAGCTCGGCGGCTTCGCGGTCGTGCACGGCCTGGCGCTGCTCGTTGACGAAGGCGTGCTCAGCGTCATAGCGGAACAGCTCAAGCGACTTGCCGGCGGCCTTCATGGCCTTCTCGAAGCCGTTGACCAGCTCCGGCGTGCACCAATCGTCCTTGTTGGCGAAATGCGCCTGAAGCGGGATCTTGACGTCGGCGGGCTTGGCCGCCTGTTCCGGCGGGATGCCGTAGAATACGACGCCAGCTGCGAGCTCCGGCACATGCACCGAGCCGATGATGGTGACGGCGCCGCCGAGACAGAAGCCGGTCAGCCCGACCTTGGCACCGTTACGCGACAGATATTGCGCGGCACCGCGCACGGTCTGCGTGGTGGCGTCCATGAAGTCGAGCGAGTTCATCTCCTTGTTGGCGCTGTCCGTGTCGTGATACGGCACCACCTTGCCCTTGTAGAGATCGGGCGCCAGCGCGTCGAAACCAGCCAGCGCGAAGCGGTCGCACAGGCCCTTGATCTGGTCCGACAGGCCCCACCATTCCTGGATTACGACCACGCCCGGCGCATTGCCGCGGGCTGCATTGGCGAGATAGCCCGAGGCGTCCTTGCCGTCCGGGCGCTTGAAGGTGATGGCGGTTCCCATGGTGTCCTCCGATGAGTCTCTGGGGAGCGGTTGGCGGTATCTTCGCCGGTGCGGGCACGAGGCGCAATCCACACTCTCGTCATTCCGGGGCGCGCGATAGCGCGAACGCGGAATCCATCGGGCGGCAGAGTCGGTCGATGAATGGATTTCGGGCTCGATGCTGCGCATCACCCCGGAATGACGGCGACAAAAAAGCCCCCTTACGGGGGCTTTTTCATTTCTAGTCTCGGCAAGCGCCGCTCAGTGCGAGCTCGCCCAGACCTTCTTCTTGGTGAAGTACATCAGGCCCGCGAACAGGATCAGGAACACGAAGACCTGGAATCCGAGGCGCTTGCGCGCTTCCATGTGCGGCTCGGCCGTCCACATCAGGAAGGTGGTGACGTCCTTGGCGTATTGCGCGACCGTGGTCGGCGAGCCGTCGTCATAGGTCACCTGGCCGTCGTTGAGCGGCTTCGGCATCTTGATGGCGTGGCCCGGGAAGTACTTGTTGTAGTACGAGCCGTCCGGAATGGTGACGCCTTCCGGCACCTTGTCCTCAAAGCCCTGCAGCAACGCCGAGACGTAGTCCGGGCCCTGCTCCTGGAACTGGGTGAAGAAGTCGACGATGAACATCGGAAAGCCGCGGCCGTAGGAGCGCGCCTTGGTGATCAGCGACAGATCGGGCGGCGCCGCGCCACCGTTCGCGGCACGAGCAGCCTGCTCGTTCGGGAACGGCGAGGGGAAATAGTCGGCCGGACGGCCGGGACGCTCGAACATGTCACCCGCATCGTTCGGGCCGTCCTTGACCTTGTACTCGGAGGCGAACGCCGCCGCCTGCGCCACCGAATAGCCGGGTCCGCCGGCTTCGGCGAGGTTGCGGAAGGCGACGTAGGACAGGCCGTGGCAGCTGGCGCAGACCTCCTTGTAGACCTTCAGGCCGCGCTGCAGCGCGCCGCGATCGTACTTGCCGAACGGGCCCGAGAACGACCATTTGTTGCCCGGCGGCTTGTCGCTGCCTTCGGAGGCGCGGGCATCCCGCATGCTGCCGAGGAACAGCGCGCCGGCGGCGACGAGCATGACCGCGATGGAAGCAACAGCCTTGCCGCCCTTGGCCAGGATCGCCTCCGAGATCGAGTTCGGGACCGGTCTTGGCGTCTCGATGCGTGAGAGCAGCGGCAGCACGATCAGGAAGTAGGCGAAGTAGCAGAACGTGAGGATACGGCCGGCGATCACGTAAATGCCTTCCGGCGGCTGTGCACCGAGATAGCCGAGCAGGATGCAGACCGCGACGAAGATCCAGAAGAACTGCTTCGCCAGCGGGCGGTACTTCGACGACCTCGTCTTCGCGGCGTCCAGCCAGGGCAGGAAGCACAGGATGATGATCGCCGAGAACATCCCGATGACGCCCGCAAGCTTGTTCGGGATCGAGCGCAGGATCGCGTAGAACGGCAGGTAATACCATTCCGGCACGATGTGCGGCGGGGTCACGCCCGGATTTGCCGGAATGTAGTTGTCGGCATCGCCGAGATAGTTCGGCATGTAGAAGATGAACCAGGCGTAGAGCAGCAGGAAGCAGGCGACGCCGAAGCCGTCCTTGATGGTCGCATGCGGCGTGAACGGCACCGTGTCCTTTTCCGTCTTGGGCTCGACGCCGTCAGGATTGTTCTGGCCGGCGACGTGGAGCGCCCAGACGTGGAGCACGACGACACCTGCGATCAGGAACGGCAGCAAATAGTGCAGCGAGAAGAAGCGGTTCAGCGTCGGATTGCCGACCGAATAGCCGCCCCACAGCAGCGTCACGATGCTCTCGCCGACATAGGGAATGGCAGAGAACAGATTGGTGATGACGGTAGCGCCCCAGAAGCTCATTTGGCCCCACGGCAGCACGTAGCCCATGAAGCCGGTCGCCATCATCAGCAGGTAGATGATGACGCCGAGGATCCAAAGCACCTCGCGCGGCTCCTTGTAGGAACCGTAGTACAGGCCGCGCAGCATGTGGATGTAGACCGCGAAGAAGAACATCGACGCGCCGCACGCGTGCATGTTGCGCAGCAGCCAGCCGTAATTGACGTCACGGACGAGCAGCTCGACCGACTTGAAGGCGAGATCGGCATGCGGCGTGTAGTGCATCGCCAGGATCACGCCGGTCAGGATCTGCATCCCCAGCATGAAGGAGAGAATGGCGCCGAAGGTCCACCAGTAGTTCAGGTTGCGCGGCGTGGGATAGACGACGAAGGAAGAGTGCATGAGGCCGAGGATCGGCAGGCGCCGTTCGAGCCATTGCAGGGCCGGATTGCTCGGCTGGTAGTCGGATGGTCCGCTCATGATGCGATCCTGAGGAAGTAAAACGACGAGACGGCGCGAAGCTTCGGACGCGGGTCCGAGGCTCAGCCGATCTGGATTTTGGTGTCGGAAACGAAAGTGTACGGCGGCACCGGCAGGTTCGCGGGCGCGGGCCCCTGGCGGATGCGGCCGGACGAATCGTACTGCGAACCATGGCAGGGGCAGAAGAACCCGTCGTAATTGCCTTCATGGGCGATCGGGATGCAGCCGAGATGGGTGCAGATGCCGATCACGACCAGCCATTGCTCGTGGCCGGACTTGACCCGGGCCTCGTCGGACTGCGGATCGGGCAGGCTCGCCACGTTGACGGCGCGCGCCTCGTCGATCTGTTTCTTGGTGCGGTGGCTGATGTAGATCGGCTTGCCGCGCCAGAACACCTTGATGTCCTGCCCCTCGGCGACCGGACTGAGATCGACCTCGATCGGCGCACCGGCGGCGATGGTCGACGCGTCAGGATTCATTTGGGAGATGAAGGGCCAGAGCGCGGCTGCGCCCCCTACTGCTGCAGCTGCCCCGGTTGCAACGAATAAGAAATCACGGCGTGTCGGATGGTCCGCCGAAGACGCTGTCGTCACGATTCCAACCCTTTCTTCTTATGCCACCGGTGGAACCGCTCCAGGAGCCCCCAAGGTCCCCGGAACAGTCTGCCGGCGCCCGCGGCCCCCCGCGGCGGCAGAACTTCGCTCATTCACCTCTAAACGGATGAAACAGCAGTCCAGAATCGTTCTATTGGCACCCTTGCCGGGCGAGCGCAAGCCCGCTATCGGCGCGGGAGCGTGCAATGCACGAATTCCGCGGCCAGCGGTGTTTTAGTGAGACATTTCCGGCACGCATCGCCCCGATACAGCCCTCGCACAGCCCATGCAGATAGCGCTCTTCCAACCCGACATCGCT
The DNA here is from genome assembly GCF_003020125.1 of Bradyrhizobium sp. MOS003. GTDB lineage: Bacteria > Pseudomonadota > Alphaproteobacteria > Rhizobiales > Xanthobacteraceae > Bradyrhizobium. Next base: position 116,425 of record NZ_PYFW01000005.1, read on the forward strand.
CAGAACACCGGCACGATTCTCAGGCTTTGCGCCTGCCTGGGCATCGCCGCCCACATCATCGAACCGGCGGGCTTCCCCGTCTCCGACCGCCTGTTCCGCCGGGCGGGAATGGACTACCTCGACCATGTCAGCCTGACCCGCCATGACTCCTGGTCGAAATTCGAGGATTGGCGCACGGCACATGGCTACCGCCTGCTGCTGTTCACCACGAAAGCTGCCGCCGACTACCGCGATTTCCGTTACCAGACCTCGGACATCCTGCTATTCGGGCGCGAGAGCGCCGGCGTCACCGACGCGGTGGTCGAGGCCGCCGATGCGCGGCTGGTGATCCCGATCAAAGCGGGGCTGAGGTCGCTCAATGTCGCCATGACCGCGGCCATGGCCGCCGGCGAGGCGCTGCGGCAGATCCGGAACCCGCAGGCCTAACCGATTGAGGAGAGACGAGTGAGTTACGCGGTCAAGGAGATCTTCCTGACCCTGCAAGGCGAAGGCGCCCATGCCGGGCGCGCGTCCGTGTTCTGCCGTTTTGCCGGCTGCAACCTCTGGAGCGGCCGCGAGGCGGACCGTCTCGAGGCCACCTGCAAGTTCTGCGACACCGATTTCGTCGGAACCGACGGCACCCTCGGCGGCCGCTACGGCTCGGCCGCCGAACTCGCCGACACCATCGCCGCGCAATGGCGTGCCACGGCCGCGAACCGCTACGTGGTGCTGACCGGCGGCGAGCCGCTGCTCCAGGTCGACGCCGCGCTGATCGAGGCGCTCCACGCCCGCGGCTTCGAGATCGGCGTCGAGACCAACGGCACCATCGCAGCTCCCGAGGGACTCGACTGGATCTGCGTCAGCCCCAAGGGCGGCAGCGAGCTGGTGCTGCGCCGGGGCCACGAGCTGAAGCTGGTCTATCCGCAGGCCCTCGCCGCGCCCGAGACGTTCGCGGACCTCGCCTTCGAGCGCTTCTCGCTGCAGCCGATGGACGGGGCCGAGGTCATCGAGAACACCGCGCGCGCGATCGACTACTGCCTGCGCCATCCGCAATGGCGGCTCAGCGTGCAGACGCACAAATCGCTCGGCATCAGATAGGACGCGACCGGGATGCAGATGGAGATGGCGACGATCGAAGACCGCAAGACCCGCGCCCGCGGCTGGTTCGAGGCCTTGCGCGACGACATTTGCGCGAGCTTCGAGCGGCTCGAGGACGACGCCCCGCAAAACCTCTACCCGGGCGAGGCCGGCCGCTTCAAGCGCACGCCCTGGCAGCGCACCGACCATACCGGCGCGCCCGGCGGTGGCGGCGTGATGTCGATGATGCATGGCCGCCTGTTCGAGAAGGTCGGCGTGCACTGCTCGACGGTGCATGGCGAGTTCGCGCCCGAATTTCGCGCCCAGATTCCCGGTGCCGCCGAGGATCCGAGATTCTGGGCTTCTGGCATCTCGCTGATCGCGCATATGCGCAATCCGAACGTGCCCGCCGTGCACATGAACACCCGCTTCGTCGTCACCACCAAAGCCTGGTTCGGCGGCGGCGCCGATCTCACGCCGGTGCTGGACCGAAGGCGGACGCAGGACGATGCCGACACCATCGCCTTCCACGCCGCGATGAAGCAGGCCTGTGCGCAGCCGAACGGCGTTGCCGACTACGACAAGTACAAGAAATGGTGCGACGAATATTTCCATCTGCCGCACCGCAAAGAGGCGCGCGGCATCGGCGGCATCTTCTACGACTGGCACGACAGCGGCGACTGGGACGCCGATCTCGCCTTCACCAAGGACGTCGGCCGCGCCTTCCTGAAGATCTACCCCGAGATCGTCAGGCGCAATTTCGCGAACGCCTGGACCGCTGCCGACCGCGAGGAGCAGTTGATCCGGCGCGGCCGCTATGTCGAATTCAACCTGCTCTATGATCGCGGCACCATCTTCGGGCTCAAGACCGGCGGCAATGTCGATTCGATCCTGTCGTCGATGCCGCCGGAGGTGAAGTGGCCATGATTGTTTCGAAGCCGCTTCCCCGCGCCATGCTGATCGACATGGACGACACCATCCTGTCGGCCTATGGCCGGCCCGAGATCGCCTGGAACACGATCGCAAAGGAATTTGCCGACGAGCTGGCGCCGCTGCCGCCCGAGCTGATCGCAACCACTGTCCTCGCTTTCGCGCGAAACTTCTGGGCGAACGCCGAAGCCGCATGGCGGATGAAGCTCGCCGAGGCGCGGCACCTCACAGTCAAGGGCGGCTTTGCCGCGCTTGCTGCGGCCGGCCATCGCGCCCTGCCCGACGACCTCGCCATCCGCCTCGCCGACCGCTTCACCGCCTATCGCGAGGAGGAGATGTTCGTCTTCCCGGGCGCGCACGAAGCGATCGACACGTTCAAGGCGCTCGGCATCAAGCTTGCGCTGGTGACTAACGGCGCCGCCGACATGCAGCGCGCCAAGGTCGAGCGCTTCGAGCTGGAGCACCGCTTCGACCACATCCAGATCGAGGGCGAGCACGGCTTCGGCAAGCCCGAGGAGCGCGCCTATCTGCACGCGATGGAGGCGCTCGGCGTCTCAGCCGCAGACACCTGGATGATCGGCGACAATCTGGAATGGGAAGTGGTGACGCCGCAGCGCCTCGGCATCTACTCGATCTGGATCGACGTGCACGGCGACGGCCTGCCCGAGGGCTCGCCCATCAGGCCCGACCGCATCATCCGTTCGCTGACCGAACTGGTGCCGGACCGGCCCTGACTTGGGCACCAAAAGCAAAATATCGAAAAACAACCCCATGCACAGTAGACGACTGCTGCAATAACAACGGCTTACGGCACGTCGAAAACGAAATACTGATTTTACGAAATGATTTGACCCGTCGGGCAATTCGGGTGCATGATATCAGTATCGCCGCGCCCGGGATGTAACAGACCCTGGTGCCATCGAGCGATCCCCCAACTCGAACCTCTGCAATCGGCGTTTCGGAAGTTGACGCCAGCCGGACACATTCGCGGGTCTGCCTCCCGTGATCGGCATGTCATGCCGGCTTGCTAGCTTCCTAAGTCATCAACCTGAAAGGACCATCCATGGAACTGAAAGCCGGCGATATCGTCATGCTGAAATCCGGCGGGCAGCCGCTCACCGTCGCCGAAGTGAAGGGCGACGACGTACTCTGTCTCTGGATGGGCTCGGAAGGCGACTTGTTTCGCGAGACCCTACCGCTCGCCGTGCTCGAACAACTGGAAGAGTTGGACGAGGACGACGAGGATGAAGAAGACGACGAAGACGAGGAATAAAGCGCGGCCAGGACCATCCTGGCGGCGCGGGAACCAAACCAAGAGGCGTCGATTAGGATGTCATGATCCGCGCGCCTCAATTCGCCGTTCGGGCCGGAAGCCTTGCGATGATCGCTTTCGTCGTAGCGATAGCTGGCTCTCGCCCGAGCGGTGCAGACCCCTCGCCTGCTTCCACAACACTGCGGAATGCAGCCGAGTTTTCGTCGATTTCAAATCAAGCCGATCGCTCGCGCGCGCTGTTCGAAGAAATCGGTAAGGTGCTCACCAATCCGCGTTGCATGAATTGCCACCCGGCCGGCGATCATCCGTTGCAGGGTGACGATAGCCACGAGCATGTACCGCCGATATGGCGTGCCGAGACCGGGCATTTCGAGGTCAGCTGCTCCGGATGCCATAGCGGGAAAAATTTCTCGCTTCACGAAGCGGCCACCTATCGAAGCATTCCCGGTCATCCGCGATGGGGCTTCGCGCCACTGTCCATGGCGTGGGAAGGCAAGTCGTTGGGCGAGATCTGCCGCCAGTTGAAGGACGTACAGCTCAATGGCGGTCGTGACCTCGCCGCGCTGCAGGAACACATCGCCAAGGATGATCTCGTCGCGTGGGGTTGGAATCCCGGCGAAGGGCGCAAACCTGCTCCCGGCAGCCAGCAGGCGGCGGGCGAACTGGTGCAGGCCTGGATCGATAGCGGCGCCGAGTGCCCGCGCTGACTCAAGCAGATATCCGGACGTTGCGGCGCCCATAACGCGCAATGCTGAGCTCCTTGGATGTTCAATGGAACTCCCGGGAACATCGGCCGTTTCCATCCGTTCCAAAATTAGGAGACGCGCGTGAACCGCCGAGACCTTCTTCGCGCATCAGCTGCTGTTTCAGCTGCAGCCATCCTGCCACGGGCTGCAGACGCTCAGACCAGCGCCGCCGCGCCCTTCGGCCCATCCACCGTGCGCGAGCTGGCGCGGGCGCTTGCGACCAAGCCATTCGTGGCTCCGGACGAGAAGCTTCCGGATGCACTGAAGAATCTCGATTACGACCAATACCGATCCATTCGGTTCGCCCCCGAAAAGGCGCTGTGGCGTGACGAAAAGTTGCCGTTCCAGGTGCAGTTCTTCCACCGCGGCTTCTTCTACAAGAACAGGGTCGACATCTTTGAGGTGGCGAACAGGAGCGTTACACCGGTGTCGTATCGGCGCGCTGACTTTTCGTTCGGCGCAGGGCTCGGGCAATGGCCGGATGCGGACCTCGGGTTCGGCGGCTTCCGTATCCATACCCCGATCAACAAACCCGATTATTACGACGAACTTTGCGTATTCCTCGGTGCAAGCTACTTCCGGGCCGTTGCGAAAGGACAGACCTATGGCCTGTCCGCGCGGGGGCTTGCGATCGATACAGGCGAGAGCAAAGGCGAAGAGTTTCCGGTGTTCAAGGCGTTCTGGCTGGAGAAGCCGGCGCCGAACGCCTCCTCGATAGTGGTCCATGCGCTGCTCGACAGCAAGAGCGCGGCAGCCAGCTACCGCTTCACCATACGGCCGGGCCAAACCACGGTATTCGACGTCGAGATGGCCCTCTATCCGCGGGTCGACGTCGAGCACGCGGGGCTCGCGCCGATGACCAGCATGTTCTTCTTCGGTCCGAACGATCGGAAGGACTTCGATGATTTCCGACCCGCGGTTCACGACTCGGATGGACTTTCGATCTTCAACGGCAGAGGCGAGCAACTCTGGCGGCCGCTCAACAATCCGCACGATTTGCAGGTCAGCAGTTTTGCCGATGTCAATCCTGGCGGCTTCGGCCTGATGCAGCGGGAGCGGAATTATCTCGCTTATCAGGATCTGGAATCCAGTTTCGAGACGCGTCCAAGCCTCTGGTTCGAGCCGATCGGCGATTGGGGCGAAGGGGCAGTGAAACTGATCGAGATCCCGACCAAGGAAGAGGTCCACGACAATATCGCCGCGCTCTGGCAGCCGAAACAGCCCCTGACGGCAAAGAGCGAGCATATCTTTACCTATCGACTGCACTGGGGACCGGACGCGCCGAAAGCCGACGCACTCGCGCGGTTCACGCGAACGGGAATCGGCAGCCGTGGCGATGACAGCAAGCTGTTCGTCCTGGAGCTGATGGGCGACCGCCTCAAGAGCATTGATCCCAAGACCATCAAAGGCATGGTGACCGCTGAAAAAGCCGAGATCAGCAACATCGTCACGCAACCAAATCCCGCGACTGGCGGATGGCGTTTGAGCTTCCAATGCGCGGTCAAGGGGCAGGCGTCGATCGAATTGCGCGCCTTCCTCGCGCAGAACGATGCGCCGGTCTCTGAGATATGGATCTATCGATGGACGCCCTGAAGCAGTCGCAGGCGCCGCTGCCAAGCGCCCCCGCCCGCCCGTTTCTGCCGCAGGAAAGCCCACTGACGATGCTGCCGTGCCGGCTGGACCACGCAGCCGGCGTCCGGCAAACGCAAGCGCCGGCGAGGGCCAGCTTGACGGTTCGCCGTCTCTTCATCTTTGCCGGTACCGCCTTGCTGACGCTTGCAGGCGGCTACGGCATGTACGATGTGGTGAAAATTGGCGGTGTCACCTTTCTCGAGGCGCTGCTGCTGGGTCTGTTTTTCGTGCTGCTCGCCTGGGTCGCGTTCTCGTTCATGTCCGCGCTTGCCGGATTTTTCGTGCTGTTGACGCGCGGGCAGGTCAGCCTGCCGATCGACACGACAGGCCCGCTGCCTCCCGTCACCACGCGCACCGCGATGCTGCTGCCGACCTATAACGAGGACCCCCATCATGTGATGGCCCGGCTGCGCGCAATGTATGAATCCGTCGAAGCGACCGGATATGGCGCACAATTCGACTGGTTCTTGCTCAGCGATACGACCGACCCGGACATCTGGATCAGCGAAGAGATGGCCTTCATCCAGCAGCGCCGCGCCTGCGGCGGAGATCGGCTGTATTACCGGCATCGGTCCGACAACACCGCGCGGAAGTCCGGAAACATCGCCGACTGGGTCACCAGGTTTGGCGCGGCCTATGATCACATGATCGTCCTCGACGCGGACAGCCTCATGGAGGCTGACACGATCGTTCGCATCGTCCACGCGATGGAGCTGCACCCCACTTGCGCGCTGATCCAGACGCAGCCCGTCATCGTCAACGCGCGCACGCTGTTCAGCAGGCTGCAGCAATTTTCGGGACGCGTGTACGGTCCTCTCATCACGGCGGGCAATGCCTGGTGGCACGGCGGCGACAGTAATTATTGGGGTCACAACGCCATCATCCGGATACAGGCCTTCGCTGCGGAGGCCGGACTGCCGGAACTGCGCGGTCGCAAACCTTTCGGAGGACACATCCTCAGCCATGATTTTGTCGAGGCCGCGTTGATGCGCCGCGCCGGCTGGGGGATCTATATGGTCCCGGCGGTTCGCGGCAGCTTCGAAGAGGTCCCGCCGTCGCTGCTGGACTTTGCGGGGAGAGACCGTCGCTGGTGTCAGGGAAACCTGCAGCATCTCGCGGTCCTGCCGGCGCGTGGGCTGCACTGGGTCTCGCGGCTGCATCTGCTCACCGGCATCGGCTCCTACGTGACGGCGCCGCTCTGGCTTCTCTTCCTGTTGCTCGGTGTGCTCATCTCGCTGCAGGCGCATTTCATCCGGCCCGAATACTTTCCGAAGGGCTTCAGTCTGTTTCCGACCTGGCCGCAACAGGACCCGGTGCTTGCAGCCTGGGTCTTTGCCGCGACAATGGGGCTTCTGATCCTGCCGAAGCTGCTGGCCTACCTTGTTATGATCAGCGATCGCGACGAGCGAGCCGGATTCGCAGGAAGCCTGCGCGCTCTGGCGGGTGTCGTTTGCGAGACCTTCGTGGCGGCATTGCTTGCGCCCTGCATGATGATCCTCCAGACCAAGGCCGTCGTGGAAATTCTCGCCGGCCGGGACGCAGGCTGGCAAGTGCAACGCCGAGGCGATGGACGGCCTGCCCGCGGCGAAGCCTATCGAAAGCTCGCCGGACCGACACTGTTCGGCCTCGCCCTGTCGATATGCGCCTATGCAGTCTCCTTGCCCCTGCTGCTCTGGATGTCGCCGGTGGTCCTGGGATTGCTGCTTTCGATCCCGTTGGGGATCATGACGTCTTCGCGGCTGAGCACGCCCGGAGTCTTTGCAACGCCGGAAACCAATAGTCCGCCTGCCGTGGTGCTGCGCGCGAACGAGCTCGCCGCATCAGAGCGCACCGAGATGGCCGGGGCTCTCCACCAGCTCGGCCGGGATCCGGAATTGCTGGTGGAGCATCTGGGCTCGCTGTCGCCTGCCAGCCCGCGTAAATTTGGTCGCGTCGACGTGCCTCTTGCGACCGCAACCGCCAAGATCGAGCAATGCGAAAGCCAGGAGGATGCCGCTGCCTGGCTCGACAGATCCGAACTGCACGCCGTGCTTGGCCATCCGACGCTGCTCAAACAGGTCCTCGAGATGCCTCCAGGCAGGCAGGAATAGCCGTCGCGGCGCCAGCCGTTATCGGGTGCAGGCTGATGTCGGCGCTGCCGGGCGTTCGTTGCTCACGGCTGCCGATCGCTGCCGCACCAATTGCGTTGGACGAAAAGGCTGACTAGGACGTTCGGATGAGCATCGAATCGCCTCCGAGTTGGCCAGTTGTGGACCGACCGCCCTTTGCGCCCGCGCCGCGTCGCCGATGGCCGTTTGCGCTCTTCGTCGCCATTGTCCTGGCGCTCGCAGGCGCAGGGGCAGGTTATGTCTGGCTGAACCCGGGATTGTTCAGTCAGTCTGCCGGACGCGAGGATGGGGATGCCGACAGCAGATCCAATGACAAGGCGATCATGACCGACCTGCTCGCCGCGCAACAAAAGACGGCCGACGACCTGGCGGCGATCGACAGGGCCATCGCCGACCAGCAAGAGCAATTGAAGGCGATCGTAAGTCAACTTGCCAACCTCAGTTCGAAAATTGACTCAGTGAGGAGCACGGCCTCGCAGGCATCGGTCACACCGGCTCCGCTGACCGCGCCCAGTGCCGCGATGCCATCGGCTTCCGTGCCTCCCGTTGCGCCCGCTGCAACAGCGCGCGTCGCCCCGAAGCAAAAGAAGCCACCGCGCGCAACGTCCCCGACTGGCCCGATATCGGTCGGGGGAGCGCCGTTGAACGCAGCGCCCGATGCGACTGTGCGCTGAGCCGGGTCGTCTACCCGATCAGCTGCCTCGCCGCCGCTGAGATCATCACCAGCCCGCCGGTGATCACCGCGACATCGAGGATCGCGGTGTGGATGTGCACCGGCATCCGCTCGACGAAGGCTTTTGCCAGGAACGCGCCGGGGATGGCGATCGCGCCGATCAGCAGCGCGAAGGCGAGCACCTGCGCAGTGACGGCGCCTGCGAGGCCGAACACCGAGATCTTGATCAGGCCGGTGCCGAGCGAGATCATCGCGTCGGTCGCGATCACGGCGGCGCCTTCGAGGCCGGCAGCCATCAGGAGCGAGAGCAGGATCACGCCGGAGCCGGAGGTACCGCCGACCAACACGCCGTAACCCACCGAGCCGGCGGCAAGGCCGCTGTCGCCGATCCTGACCTTTCGGCGGCGTAGCACGCGGCGCAGCGGCACGCTCAGGATCAGCATCGAGCCGATCACCAGTGCCGCGCCGGCGTTGGTGAGGCGGGTATAGCCATAGGCGCCGAGCGCGGTCGTCAGCGCGGCGCAGGCCAGCACGATCAGCGCGCGGCGGCGGTCGACGTAGCGCAGATAGGCAACGGCGCGGCTGGAATTGGTGAAGATGGCGGAGATCGCGATGATCGGCACCACGGGCTCGGCGCCCACCAGCGGCACCAGCACCAGCGGCATCAGGGCGCCGGTGCCGTAGCCGGCGAGACCTCCGATGATCGAAGCAAACAACGCCATCAACGCGACCAGCAGGAGCTGAAAAATCGAGACGTCGGCGAAGGCTGAAACGATGGTCACGTTCTCTCGTCGCGGCCAATGCGGGCCGCAGCTTGATCGGCGATGGTAGCGAGCGCGGCATCATCTAGTGGAAAATCCGCCGCAAGCCAAGCGTCCTCGGCAAGCGTCAACACATGTCCGAGTGCAGGTCCCTCCGCCAGACCGCGCGCGATGAAGTCGGCGGCCTTGAGCGGAAATTTCGGCGCAGACCAGCGCTGCGGCAGTTCTGCGAGCGCGCGCCAGCGCATCGAGTTGACGTCGCCGCCGGCCCGCGCCCAGCCGAGCAACACGCGATCGTGATAGCGCTCGGGGCCGAGCCGATAGAGCAGACGCCGCGCATTGGCCTCGTCCTTGGTGGCGAAGCGCCACCAGCGATGGCCCATCGAATCCAGTGCCTTGGTCTCGGCATTGGAGAGCCGCAGGCGCGCGGCGACCCGCTTGGCATCTTCGGTCACGGCGACGGTCAGCGCGGCGAGGCGCCGCGTGCTGCTCGCAGCGAGGCCGAGCTCGCGCTCGATCGCGATCATCACCGACAGCGGCCCGGTATAGGCGACGCCGCCGATCAGCGCCTGCAGCAATCCGCCCTCGGCCATGGCGAGCACGGCCGCGGACGCGCCGCCGGCAACCAGCAATTTCAGCATCTCCATGCGCACCCGCTCGGCCGAGAGGCTGGCCAGACCCGCACGCCCGCGGATGCAGGCGAGATAGCCGTCACGGTCGGGATCGCCGGCACCGAAGGCGGCGTGGATGCGGAAGAAGCGCAGGATGCGCAAATAATCTTCGGCGATGCGCTGGTCGGGATCGCCGATGAAGCGCACGCGGCGCGCCTTGGCATCCGCGATGCCGCCGACATGGTCGTAGACGACGCCGCTCGCATCGACCGACAGGCCATTCATGGTGAAGTCGCGCCGCTCGGCATCTTTCACCCAGTCGCGGCCGAACGCGACCTTGGCCTTACGGCCGAAGGTCTCGGTGTCCTCGCGCAGCGTCGTGACTTCATAGGGGTGGCTGTCGATGACCAGCGTGACGGTACCGTGGTCGATGCCGGTCGGCACGCTCTTGATGCCGGCAGCCTTGGCGCGCCGGATCACCTCCTCCGGCCGCGCCGTGGTCGCAATGTCGATGTCGCCGGGCTGAAGACCGAGCAGCGCGTTGCGCACGGCGCCGCCGACCACCCGCGCCTCTTCGCCGTCAGCGTTGAGCAATTGCAGGACGCGCGCGGTCCCGCCTGCGGTCAGCCAGGGCGCATCGGCAAGAATCGGCGCAAATATCGGCTCCGCGCTCATCGTGCGGCCTCTATTTTTCCACGCCCGGCACCAGCCGGCCGTTCTCGATATGGGCGGGAACGTAGGTCGAATCCGGCGGGGCGCCGGAGAAATGCGCAAAGCCGATCAGCCCCGCGATCACCAGCATCAGCGCGGCCAGGACGAGCCGCGCAACGACGGTGACCGGCCAGGACGATCGCGCGAACAGGCCGGAGCGCGTCGCGGCCAGGAACAGCGCATAGACGGCAAAGGGAACGAGGAAGATTCCGATCTCGGTCAGAACCGGCCGGATCATGATGAATAGATCCTCTCATACAGCACACGCAGCATGCCCGCGGTCGCGCCCCAGATGTAGCGTTCAGCGAACGGCATTGCGTAATAGGACCGCTCCATGCCGCGGAATTCCTTGCTGTGCACCTGGTGGTTGACCGGATTCATCAGGAAGGATAGCGGCACCTCGAAGGCGTCATCAACCTCGGACCGGTTGATCGTGAGCTCGAAGCCGGGCCTGACCCTGGCGACCGTCGGCAGGATGCGGAATCCGAAGGCGGTGCCGTAGAGATCGAGATAGCCGAGCGGCTCGACGAAGTCTCTGGACAGACCGACTTCCTCCTCGGCCTCGCGCAGCGCCGCGTCCAGCGGCGAGGAATCGGTGGCGTCGATCTTGCCGCCGGGGAAAGCGATCTGGCCGGCATGGTCGTTGAGATGCGCCGAGCGCTGTGTCAGCAGGATGGTCGGCTCGGGATGATCGACCACCGCGATCAGGACCGCCGCGGGGCGCACCGGCTGCTCGCGCGCGACGATCTCGAGCATCTTGTCGGTGCCGGGATCGCCCGAGGCCGGAATGATGTTCGGATCGTAGAGGCCGAGCGGAACGTCGAAGCCGAGCTTCGCCTTCGAGCGAGCGAAGAAATCCGCCGCGCTGGCGGCGACAGGATCGCTTTTCAGGATAGCCTTGTTCAAAGCGCGGCCCTCACCTGCTCCGCATCGGCCATGGCGAAGAATTCGCCTGATGATTCGACGCCGAACATCGGCTGGCCATCGACCATCCGCTCCTCGCCCATGTCAACCAGATCGTAGTAAAGCGCGCGTGTGACCTTGGCCCAGAGATCGGCGCGGACATGCAGATACGGCGTCAGCCCGCCGTCCTTGGCCTGCTCGAAACGCAGCCGGTGCGCGGCGTCGCAGGTGACCCAGTCATCGACATTGGTGCGGAAGCGCAGCACGCGATGCTCTTCCTCGCCGTGCTTCTGCATCTCGACCGCCATGAAGGGCGCATCGTCGACGCGGATGCCGACCTTCTCCACCGGCGTGACCAGGAAATACTTGTCGCCCTCGCGCTTGAGGACGGTCGAGAACAGCCGGACCAGAGCGGGACGCCCGATTGGCGTGCCCAAGTAGAACCAAGTACCATCGGAGGCGATTCGGATGTCGAGATCGCCGCAAAACGGCGGATTCCACAGATGCACGGGAGGCAGCCCCTTCTTGGCGCCTTCGCTGTTGGCAGCACTTTTGGCGGCAGCAGTCAGCCCCTCGAGACCGCGATCGGCACTCTGCCCTTGGTTCGCCATGGTTTGCCCTGACTTTGTCCGTTGGCACGATTGGTGCAGGTCTACGTTGTATGTCGGAGATCGGTTCCACCCCGGGTTAGCCCGGTGTGGAGGTCGCCACTTCGTGATGCCGTACATAACCCGAAGCCGATAAGGTGGGGATAGGTTAATTCAACGAATACATGGCCTTCCTGCAAGTCTAGCATAGGCGCCATGACCTGACGTGATGACCAAATGCGATGCGATGACATGACGGCCTGGGCAAGCCGCATGGCGGGCTGAAGGAGCTAGACGAATGGCGGAGAGTGTCGAGAAACTCGAGGACGGGATCGTTCGTTCGGCCGAGCAGGTGTCGAGCCAGATTCGCGCGGCGAAGGATGCGATCGCGTCCGTCATCTTCGGCCAGGATCGCGTGATCGAGAACACGCTGGTCACCATCCTCTCCGGCGGCCATGCGCTGCTGATCGGCGTGCCCGGCCTGGCCAAGACCAAGCTGGTCGAAACGCTCGGCGTCACGCTCGGCCTGGATGCCAAGCGCATCCAGTTCACGCCCGACCTGATGCCGTCGGACATTCTCGGCGCCGAAGTGCTGGACGAGAGCACCGCGGGCAAGCGCGCCTTTCGCTTCATCTCGGGTCCGGTATTTGCGCAGCTTCTGATGGCCGACGAGATCAACCGCGCCTCACCGCGCACGCAATCGGCGCTCCTGCAGGCGATGCAGGAGCAGCACATCACGGTCGCCGGTGCGCGCCACGATTTGCCGAAGCCCTTCCACGTACTCGCGACGCAGAACCCGCTGGAGCAGGAGGGCACCTATCCGCTGCCCGAAGCCCAGCTCGACCGTTTCCTGATGGAGATCGACGTCGACTATCCTGATCGCGACGCCGAGCGACGCATCCTGTTCGAGACCACCGGCGCCGAGGAAACGCTGGCGAGAGGCTCGATGACGGCGGAGGCGCTGATCACCGCGCAGCGGCTGATCCGGCGCCTGCCGGTCGGCGATTCCGTGGTGGAGGCGATCCTGTCGCTGGTGCGCTCGGCCCGCCCGGGTCCGGACGCCGGCGAAGCCGGCAAGTTCATCGCCTGGGGCCCCGGCCCGCGCGCCAGCCAATCGCTGATGCTGGCGGTGCGCGCGCGTGCGCTGATCGACGGACGGCTGGCGCCCTCGGTCGACGACGTGCTGGACCTCGCCGAGCCCGTGCTGAAGCACCGCATGGCGCTGACGTTCCAGGCGCGCGCCGAAGGCCGCACGATTCCGGACGTGATCAAGCAGCTCAAGACACGGATCGGTTGATGGCAGCGGAGAACGGGCACACGGCGAAGGAGATCATCGCCATCCGACGTGCCGATGGCGAAAGCCGCACGCTCGCAGCCTCCTTGCCGCGCCTGGTGCTCGAAGCCCGCCGCATCGCCGCCAACGTCATCCATGGCCTGCACGGCCGCCGCCGCGCCGGGTCCGGCGAGAATTTCTGGCAATACCGCCGCTTCGTCTCCGGCGAACCGGCGCAGAACGTCGACTGGCGCCGCTCGGCGCGCGACGACCATCTCTATGTCCGCGAGCTCGAATGGGAAGCCTCGCACACGGTGTGGATCTGGCCGGACCGCTCGCCGTCGATGGCGTTCGCCTCAAAGACCGCGCGCGAGTCCAAGCTGGAGCGTACGCTGATCGTCGCCTTCGCGCTGGCCGAGTTGCTCGTTGCCGGCGGCGAACGCGTCGGCATTCCCGGCCTGATGGCGCCGACCACGAGCCGCAGCATCATCGACAAGATGGCGCAGGCGATGCTGCATGACGACGCCGACCGCCTCAGCCTGCCGCCGTCCTTCGTGCCGGCGGCGCTGGCCGAGACGATCGTGCTGTCGGATTTCTGGTCGCCTATCGCTGAGATCAGGACGACGCTCGCAGGCCTCTCAGGCTCCGGCGCGCATGGCACGCTGGTGCAGATCGTCGATCCCGCCGAGGAATCGTTCCCCTATTCCGGCCGCGTCGAGTTCGTCGAGCCCGAAGGCTTCGGCGTGATCACCGCCGGCCGCGCCGAAAGTTGGGCGCAGGATTACACCACGCGGCTGGCGTTGCACCGCGACCAGATTCGCGCCGAGACCAACAAGCTGGACTGGCTGTTCACCACGCACGCCACCGACCGCTCCGCCGCCGAGCTGCTGCTGTTCCTGCATGCCGGCATGCAGGTGAGCAAGTCGGGCGCCCGCACCACGACGATCAAGGCGGGGCCGGCCGCATGATGGGGTTGCCGCTCGCCTTCACCGAACCGCTGCTCCTGATCGGCCTCGTCAGCCTGCCGGTGCTGTGGTGGCTGTTGCGCGTGATGCCGCCGCGGCCGCGCCGCATCGAGTTTCCGCCGACGCGCCTGTTGTTCGACATCGCCCCGCGGGAGGAGACGCCCTCGCGGACGCCGTGGTGGCTGACCGCATTGCGTCTCCTGGCTGCGGCGCTCGTCATCTTCGCGGCCGCCGGCCCGATCTGGAATCCGCAAACGGGCGCAGCCGACAGCAAGGCGCCGCTGATGATCATGTTCGACGACGGCTGGAGCGCCGCCTCGCACTGGGACGTCAGGATCAGGGCCGCCGACGAGCTCATCGCCAATGCCGACACCGACCGCCGCGCCATCGCGCTGGTGCCGCTGTCCGAGCCGAACCGCGACATCACCCTGATGCCGGCGGGCGCCGCGCGCGTCGCGCTGCGGCAACTCGCACCAAAGCCCTATACGATCGATCGTGTCGAGACGTTGGCCGCGGTCGACCGTTTCCTGAAAGCCACCGGCGATTGCGAGATCGCCTGGCTGTCCGACGGCGTCGACACCGGCCGCGGCGAGGACTTCGTTGCCGGCCTCGGCAAGACCATCGGCGATCGCAGCCTGACCATCTTCGAAGGCGGCACCTCCGCGCCGTTGGCGCTGGTCGCGGCCGAGAACGCGGCGGCGAAGATGACGGTGAAGGTGCTGCGCACCGACAGCGGCATCGCGATCGGCACCGTGCGCGCGCTGGACCAGAAGGCTTCGCCGATCGGAGAGGCGCGTTTCTCGTTCGGTCCGCAGGACAAGGAGACCGACGCCGCGTTCGATCTGCCGGTCGAGCTGCGCAACGACATCACGCGGCTCGAGATCTCGGGCGAGCGCTCGGCCGGCGCGGTGCAGCTGCTCGACAAGCGCTGGCGCCGTCGCGCCATCGGCATCGTGTCGGGCGCGTCCAGCGAGACCGCGCAGCCGCTGCTGGCGCCGACCTTCTACCTGACCCGCGCGCTGGCGCCCTTCGCCGATGTCAGGCTCGCCGACAAGGGCTCGCCGCAGCAGGGCATCACACAATTCCTGGACCAGAAGCTGCCGATGATCATCCTCGCCGATGTCGGCACCATCGCGCCGGAGCTGCGCGAGCGCCTCAATGCCTGGATCGATCAGGGCGGCGTGCTGGTGCGGTTCGCAGGACCGCGCCTGGCACAGGCCGAGGACGATCTGGTGCCGGTCAAGCTGCGCAAGGGCGGCCGCACGCTCGGCGGCAGCCTGACCTGGGAGAAGCCGCAGCATCTGGCCACCTTTGCCGCCGACGGCCCGTTTGCCGGCGTCGTCGTCCCCAAGGACGTGACCGTGAGCCGCCAAGTGCTGGCCGAGCCCGATGCGGTGCTCGCCACCAAGAGCTGGGCTTCGCTGGAAGACGGCACGCCGCTGGTGACCGGCGAGCATCGCGGCAAGGGGCTGGTCAGCCTGTTCCACGTCAGCGCCGACATGCGCTGGTCGGATCTGCCGATGTCGGGCACCTTCGTCGAAATGCTCAGGCGGGTGGTCGATATGTCCGGCTACACCTCCAAGCCCGGCGCAGGCGTCGCCGGCGAGGCGACCGCGGAGACGGTGGCGCCGCTGCACATCCTCGACGGTTTTGGCGCGTTCGGCCCTCCGCCGGCGACCGCAAAGCCGCTGCCCGCGGATTACCGCGACCGCGCCACATCGGACCATCCGCCGGGCTTCTATGGCCCGGCCGAAGGACCGCTCGCCGTGAACACGCTTGCCAGCGCCGACCGCATCGCCGCGCTCAACACCGCGAGCCTGCGCGCGCGGCACGCCACCTACACCAATGCCGAGCCGCGGGACCTGCGCGGCTGGCTGCTGTCGACGGCGCTGGCGCTGTTCCTGGTCGACGCCATCATCGTCGCGGTGCTCGGCGGCGGGATCGCCGCACTGCTGCGGCGCCGCGCGGCGCCCGCGATGATCGTGCTCGGCCTGCTGTTCGCTTCGCTCTCGCCCGCGCCGTCACGCGCCGACAGTGCTACGGACGATTTCGCGATGAAGGCGACGTCGCAGACCCGCCTCGCCTATGTCGTGACCGGCAATGCCGACGTCGATTCCATCGTCAAGGCCGGGCTATCCGGACTGACGCTGTTCCTGGCGCAACGTACCGCGCTCGAAGCCGGCGATCCCGTCGGCATCGATCCCGCGCGGGACGAGCTCGCCTTCTTCCCGCTGATCTACTGGCCGATCGTGCCGGGCGCGCCCAAGCCGCCGCAGGACGCCATCAACAAGATCGACGCCTACATGAAACAGGGCGGCACCGTGCTGTTCGACACCCGCGACGCGATCGAAGCGCCGCCCGGCGCCAACGGCGCCGCGCAGACCCCGGGCATGCAGACGTTGCGCGAGATCCTGTCGTCGCTCGACGTGCCCGAGCTGGAGCCGGTGCCGCGCGAGCACGTGCTGACCAAGACCTTCTATTTGCTGCGCGACTTCCCCGGCCGCTTCGTCACCGGTCAGACCTGGGTCGAGACATTGCCGCGCGAAGACGACGAGGACAGCGCGCAGCGGCCGGCGCGCGGCGGCGACGGCGTCTCGCCGATCATCATCACCTCGAACGACCTCGCCGGCGCCTGGGCCGTTCGGCCCGACGGCCAGGCCATGCTGCCGGTGACCGGCGGCGACACCCGTCAGCGTGAATTCGCCTACCGCGCCGGCGCCAACATCGTCATGTACACGCTGACCGGCAATTACAAGGCCGACCAGGTGCATGCTCCGGCGCTGATCGAACGGCTGGGGCAATAGGATCCATATGAACTACGGTATCGCGTTCACACCGCTTGTCCCCGCGATCGTGCTGTGGATCGCGCTCGCCGCGATCATCGTCATCGCGATCGTGCTGCTGGTGGCGCGCGCGCGCGGCGCCGCCGTGCGCGTGGCCGCTCTGGCGCTGTTCCTGCTGGCGCTCGCCAATCCCTCCTTCACCCGCGAGGACCGTGATCCTCTCACCTCGGTTGCCGCAATCGTCGTCGACAAGAGTCCGAGCCAGAATTTCGGCAACCGCAATCGCGAGGCTGCGCAAGCGCAGGAAGCGCTGGTCGACGGCCTGAAGAAGATCAAGGGGCTGGAGGTGCGTGTCGTCGATGCCGGACAGGCCGACGGCGAGACCGACGGCACCAAGCTGTTCGGCGCCCTCGCCTCGGCCTTGTCGGACGTGCCGGTCGACCGCGTCGCCGGCGCGTTCCTGATCACCGACGGCCGCGTCCACGACATTCCGGCGAACGCCGCCGCGCTCGGCTTCCAGGCGCCGGTGCATGCGCTGATCACCGGGCAGAAGGACGAACGCGACCGCCGCATCGCGATCACGGCGGCGCCGCGCTTCGGCATCGTCGGCCAGACCCAGACCATCAGCTACCGGCTCGACGACCAGGGTGTTACGGGCGAGCGCGCCAAGGTCACGATCCGCCGGGACGGCGAGGTCATCAATGAACGCACGCTCTCGAGCGGCCAGGCCGCGAGCGTCGACGTCGACATCAAGCATGCCGGCCCGAATATCGTCGAGATCGAGGCCTCGCCGCTCGAGAGAGAGCTCACGCCGGTGAACAACCGCGCGGTCGTCGCCATCGACGGCGTCCGCGACAAGCTGCGCGTGCTGCTGGTCTCGGGCGAGCCGCATTCGGGCGAGCGGACCTGGCGCAATCTGCTCAAGTCCGACGCCAGCGTCGACCTCGTGCATTTCACCATTCTGCGTCCGCCGGAGAAGCAGGACGGCACGCCGATCAACGAATTGTCGCTGATCGCGTTTCCGACCCGCGAGCTCTTCCAGCAGAAGATCAACGAATTCCAGCTGATCATCTTCGACCGCTACGCCCGCCAGGGCGTACTGCCGATCGCCTATTTCGACAACATCGCGCGCTATGTGCGCGGCGGCGGCGCGGTGCTGGTCTCGGCCGGTCCCGACTACGCCTCCAACACCAGCATCTGGCGCACGCCGCTGGATTCGGTGCTGCCGGCCGAACCGGTTGGCGTCACCGAAAAACCGTTCTATGCGCATCTATCCGACGTCGGCAAACGCCATCCCGTCACGCGCGGGCTGGAAGGCTCGGCCTCCGAGCCGCCGCGCTGGAGCCGTTTCTTCCGCACCGTCGACACCCGCAATTCCGTCAACCCGCCGGTGATGACGGGGGCCGACGGCAAGCCGCTTCTGTTCCTGTCGCGCTTCGGCGAGGGCCGCGTCGCGCTGCTGCTCTCCGACCACATCTGGCTGTGGGCGCGCGGCTATGAGGGCGGCGGCCCGCATCTCGACCTGCTGCGGCGGATGTCGCACTGGCTGATGAAGCAGCCGGACCTCGACGAAGAAGCGCTGCGCCTCCAGGTGCAGGGCAAGAACCTGGTCGTGGTGCGCCAGACCATGGCCGACAGCGTCCAGCCGGTGAGCGTGACCTCGCCGTCCGGCGTGTCGCAGGATCTGACGCTGAGCGCCGGCGACCCCGGCGAATGGCGCGCCAGCTTTCCCGCAAGCGAGCTCGGCCTGTGGGCTGCCACCGACGGCACGCTGAAGGCGCTGATCAATGTCGGCCCGACCAACCCGAAGGAGTTTTCGGAGGTCACCTCCACCGTCGATACGTTGAAGCCGCTGACGCAGGCAACCGGCGGCAACGCCGTGCGCGTGGTCGACGGCGCAAGCGTCGAGCTGCCGCGCATCCTGCCGGTGCGTTCGGCCAGCGTGTTTGCCGGCGACGGCTGGATGGGCGTGCGGATGCGCGATGCCAGCGTCGTCAAGGGCGTCGGCGTGCTGCCGATCTTCGCCGGCCTGATTGGCCTCTTGCTGCTGCTCGGCGCGTTCGCCGCGACCTGGGTGCGCGAGGGTCGGTGATCTCGCTCCGTTGCTCGAACGACACATCGGCCCGCCACCGGCGCTGGGCGGTCCGAGTGCGATTGACATCCGCAGACCGATCGGGCGATGTTATATTGTTACATCGCGACATCTCGCGATGCGGGTGGCTTTTCCAGATGAAGTGGTTCCGGTCGAATATCAGGCACGGCGCCCGGCTCGCGATCTTCGCGATGCTGGTGCAGTTCGCGCTGACGTTCGGGCACAGCCACTGGTTCGCGCAGGCCACGCCGCTTGCCCAGGCTTCGCTCCAGCAGACCGACGGCGCCAAGGACAGCACTAAGAACAGCGCCAAGGGCGCTACAACCGACCGTGCCGCGGTCCAGAAACAATCGCCCGCCGCTCCCGACCGCGAGCATCCCGGCGAGGACAATTGCGCGATCTGTGCCGTGGTCGCGATGGCTGGCACCGTCATATCGGCAACGCCGCCCGTGCTTCTGCTGCCGCAGGCGATCGAACTGCTCTACCGCACCACCGATGCCGAATTCCTCCATCTGAAATCGGCCGGCACGGCGTTCCAGCCGCGCGCCCCTCCCGCGTCCTGACTCAACATCGCTTGATCACGCCCGGGCCGAGAGTGCCCGGGAGACGTTGAAGTCGAATTCCGTCGCGCCGCGACGGCAGGCCGCCTCCGATCAGCAAACATGTTCAGGACGGCGCCTGACTGGAATCAGGACCATGTCATTTCAATCGCGACGCGCGCAGCGTCTTGGCGGAGCAAGCCTGCTCCTGCTCGGTGCCGCCGCCACGCCCGCTTTCGCCCAGACGCCTGCGCAAGACAAATCGTCGAGCGAGATCCCCGCCGTCACCGTGACCGCGCCGAGCCCCATCGTGCGCAGAGCGGTGGTGCCGTCCCGCAATCCCGGCCGCGGCACGCGGACCGCGCGGGTGCGCAGCCGCCCACAAACGGCAGAGGCGGACCCGGCAGCCTCCGCGCCCGCCGCGCCCCAGCAGGGCGTGCTGTCCGTCGTGACCAACCAGTTCGCGACGGTGACGGTGGTGCCGAACGACGAGATCCGCCGCGAGGGCGGCGGCCAGCTCGGCGATCTCCTGTTCTCCAAGCCAGGCATCACCGGGTCGAGCTTCGCGCCCGGCGCATCGAGCCGGCCGATCATCCGGGGTCTCGACGTCAACCGCGTCGGCATCGTCGAGAACGGCACCAATGCGAGCGGCGCTTCCGATCTCGGCGAGGATCATTTCGTTCCGATCGATCCGCTCGCGACCAACCAGATCGAAGTGGTGCGCGGGCCCGCCGCACTGCGTTACGGCTCGACCTCGATCGGCGGCGTCGTCAGCGCCACCAACAACCGGATTCCGGACGCGCTACCTGCATGCGCGCCGTCATTCCAGGCTTACGGCCTGCCGACCAAAGCTCCGCTCGCGAGCGCCGCGACATCGCCTTGCGTCAACGCCGAGACCCGCACCGCGTTCTCTTCGGTCGATCGCGGCGTCGAGAGCGGCGTGCTGCTCGACACCGGCGGCGGCAATTTCGCCTTCCACGCCGACGCCTACGGCCGCACGACCTCGGACTATTCCATCCCGAGCTATCCCTATCTGAACGACCAGACGCGCGCCGTGAACGGCCGCCAGCCGAACTCGGCCACGCGCTCGGACGGCGCCTCGATCGGCGGCTCCTATTTCTTCCAGGGCGGCTATATCGGGGCGTCGATCACCCAGAACGACTCGCTCTACCACATCCCCGGCATCGACGGCGCCGACCACCAGACACGGATCGACGGCCACCAGACCAAGATCAACGTCAAGGGCGAGTACCATCCGGACGCCGCCGCGATCGACGCGGTGCGCTTCTGGGCCGGTGCGACCGATTACCGGCACAACGAGATCGGGCTTGCCGATCCTGCCGACCTCAACAGCGACGGCGTCAGGCAGACCTTCACCAACAAGGAGCAGGAGATCCGGACCGAAGTGCAGCTGATGCCGTTCAACGCGCGCTTCGCCGAAGTGACGACGGCGCTGGGCTTCCAGGTCGGCCATCAGGAATTGAGCGCGCCGAGCCCGGACAATCCCGGCACGCTGTTCAACGGCCTATGGGATCCGAACAGCAGCAACCGCGTTGCAGCTTACGC
This sequence comes from Bradyrhizobium sp. MOS003, assembly GCF_003020125.1. GTDB lineage: Bacteria > Pseudomonadota > Alphaproteobacteria > Rhizobiales > Xanthobacteraceae > Bradyrhizobium. The sequence goes on from NZ_PYFW01000005.1 coordinate 137,634, forward strand.
CTTCAACGAGTTCAAGTTTACCGAGGCGACGCGGGCGCAGATCGCCGGCCGCATCGAGCATGTCGAGCTGCACGGCACCACGCCGGACTTCCCGGCCGATTATTTGCCCGACGGCACGCCGCAGGCGGGCATCGCGCGCAATCCGTCGTTCACGCCGAAGAGCGGCAGCATCGGCCTGTTGCAGGACCTGCCCGGCGGCATGGTCGGCAGCATCACCGCGCAATATGTCGAGCGCGCGCCGAAGGCGGCCGAGCTGTTTTCCCGCGGCGGCCACGATGCGACTGCGACCTTCGACATCGGCAATCCAAACCTCACGATCGAGACCGCCAAATCGGTCGAGCTCGGCGTGCGCAGGGCGACGGGGCCGTTCCGCTTCGAGGCGACCGTCTACTACACGCATTTCGACAATTTCATCTATCGCCGCCTCACCGGCGTGTCCTGCGACGACGACTTCGCATCCTGCGGCAATCCGGGCGCGGAGCTGAACCAGGCCGTGTATTCGCAGCGCAATGCCAATTTCCGCGGCGGCGAATTCCAGTCGCAGCTCGACATCGCCGCTTTCCAGGGCGGCATCTGGGGCATCGAGAACCAGTTCGACATGGTCCGCGCCACCTTCAGCGACGGCACCAACGTGCCGCGGATTCCACCGATGCGGATGGGCGGCGGCGTGTTCTGGCGCGACGACAACTGGCTGATGCGCGTCAACCTGCTGCACGCCTTCGCACAGAACAACGTCGCAATGATCGCGGAGACGCCGACGGCGGGCTATAATTTGTTGAAGGCCGAGGTGAGCTACAAGACCAAGCTCGACCGCAACTGGTTCGGTGCGCGCGAGATGATGGCCGGCATCGTCGGCAACAATCTCCTCAACGAGAACATCCGCAACTCCGTGTCCTACACCAAGGACGAGGTGTTGATGCCCGGCATCGGCGTGCGCGCGTTCGCGAACTTCAAGTTCTAGGCTTGCTCGTGTCGGGGCCTAAGGGGCCCGGCACACACCGTCATTGCGAGGAGCTCTTGCGACGAAGCAATCCAGACTGCCCCCGCAGAACGATTCTGGATTGCTTCGCTTCGCTCACAATGACGGAGTAAGAGGCACTGCCGCGCGCTTCATCGACAGCCCCCGTAGCCGGATGACCGAGCGATATCCGGGGCAGTGCATCTGTGGCGACAGGTGTCCCGGATGTCGCTAGCTCATCGGGCTACGGCGCCGAGCTACCCTGCCCGCGCCTTGCTCCAGTCGGGGCCGACCGAGCCCGACACGCCTTCGAAGGCGCCGTCGACAAGCTCGAACACCAGGATACGGGCGGCGTCGACCGGGCCGGGCATGGTGACGCGGCCTTTCGGGACCGGCTTGAAGCCGACCCGGCTGTAATAGGGCTCGTCGCCGACCAGCAGCACGAGGCGGTGACCTTTCGCCTTCGCGTCCTTGAGCGCGCGCTCCATCAGCAGACGGCCGACACCGCGGCCGCGGAACGGCGGCTCGACCGTGAGCGGGCCAAGTAGCAGCGCCGGCGTTTCGCCGACCAGCACTGGCAGCTGCCTGACCGAGCCGACCAGCAACGTGCCGATGCGGGCCGTGAAGGACAATTCGAGCACATGGTCGACGTGCTCGCGGATCCGGTAGGCGCTGAGCACGAAGCGGCCGGGACCGAAGGTGCGTTCGTGCAGCCGCTCGATCGACTGGGCGTCGCCAGCGGCTTCAGGGAGGATGGTCAGTGAAAGATCGGTCATGTCAATTCGCGGGATAGCACCTGAACGCAGCGCGGTCCATCGGGCAGCGACGGCCCTCAGCTGCTTTTCAAGGTCGGTTGGGACAGATAGGCCAGCATCTTCATCTCCCGACGCCCGCGCGTCACCGTGTCGAGCACGAGCCCCGAGGACACCGAGAGCAGGGCCATGATCATCAAGCCCATCGACAGCACGGCGGTCGGCAGGCGCGGCACGAGGCCGGTCTCGATGAAGGTGATCACGATCGGGATCGCGAGGATTACCGCCGCCATCGCCAACAGGCCTCCGATCACCGCGAAGAAGCGCAACGGTCGCTCCGAACGGTAAAGCTTCACCATGGTGCCGAGGATACGAAATCCGTCACGCCAGGTGTTGAGCTTGGAGAACGAACCTTCGGGACGCGCGTAATAGGGAGTCTCGATCTCGGCGACCGGCAGCGACAGTTCCAGCGCATAGACTGCGAGTTCGGTCTCGATCTCGAAGCCGTCGGAGAGGACGGGGAAGGATTTGACGAAGCGGCGCGAGAACACGCGGTAGCCGGACAGGATGTCCTTGAAAGCGTGACCGAAGGTCGACGCCAGAAAGCCGGTCAGCATGCGGTTGCCGGTGCGGTGGCCGAGCCGGTAGGCGGCCTGGACCTGATCGACGCGAAGGCCGACCACCATGTCGAGATGATCATCGAGCAGCCGGTCAATCATGCGAGGTGCGCTCGGCGCATCGTAGGTGGCATCGCCGTCGACCAGCACGTAGACGTCGGCCTCGACGTCGGCGAACATGCGGCGCACGACGTGGCCCTTGCCCTGCCGGCGCTCGCTGCGCACGATCGCGCCCGCTTCGCGCGCGACCGTCGCGGTACGGTCGCGGGAATTGTTGTCATAGACGTAGATCGCTGCCGACGGCAGCGCCTTGCGGAAATCCGCAACGACGGTGGCGACCGCCGCCTCCTCGTTGTAGCAGGGCACCAGCACCGCGATGCGAAGTTGCGTTGCAGTCATCGCGACGGCACTCCGAGGCTTGCCGGCGCGCGCCCGAGCGCCGCGGCCTGCTGCGCCTGCGCCGGCTGCATCAGCCAGGCGAACGAGACGCTCCACAGCGAGAGCATCGCAATCGGCACGATGTAATAGGGTGTGAAGATCGGATGGCTGAGGAAGAAGACGAGGTTGACGATGAGATTGCCGGCGACGACCAGGGCCACCTGACGCACGCTGCCCTCGCCCACCCGCAAGAGCCAGGCCGTGGAGCCGATCGCCAGCACGATCAGCACGAATTGCATGTCGCGCAGATAATGGCCGAACACGGCGAAGTCGAAGGCCGGCGCGACCACGTCGGCACTTCCATAGGTCGTGGCCAGCGGGCTGCCGGCGTTGACGGCCTGGGCGATCAAGGTCGGGGCCATGCCGACGAGAACGCCGAGGCCGAGGCCGAGCCCCTGCACGAAGGCCGACAGCGTCCGCACGTTCAGGAAGGCAATGCCGAGATAGATGAAATAGCCGGCCGCGAGCAGCGCATTCGGCAATCTGAAATTGACGGACGCACCCAGGAGAACGCCGATCAGCGCGATCAACAGCACGCTGCGTTTATCCCTGGTCAGCCACAGCGCCGTCAGGAAGCCTGCGACGGCGCACAGCGCCATGGTCGGCGCGACCGAATAGCTCGCCTTCGCCGGATTGATCATGAGATAGATTGCGAGCGCGCCGAACAGGCCCGCGCCGAAGACCGACGGCAGCGTGCGCGCCATGGCAATGCCTGATAGCGCAAGGCCGCAGACGATCAGGCTCGCGGCAACGTAGAGCGGCACCATCTGGTGACCCTCAGGAAACAGCGCCAGCAGAAAGCCGGTGCCCGGCGGATATTGCATCACGATCTTGCCGCTCGGCATCGGATTGTGGCACGGCCAGCGGATCGGATCCTGCCATTCGGCGAACGCGATCTCCTTCAACTTCCCTTCGAAATAATGATCGTAGTCCAACGCGGCATTGGTATTGAGTCCACCGATTCCGAGGCGCTGGAACAGATGCGCCTGCCTGAGATAGCAGATGTCGTCATAGACCCCGCGCGCCTCGCTCCAGCGCGACATCGTGACGATGTTGCTGGCGAGGATCGCAAGGCAGATCAGGCCGAAGGCGAGCTTGGCAGTCTTCATCCGGTTTCCGTGGCAGCCGTTTTCGGGCAGCTTACTAGCACAGGCCGCCCTCAGCGCCACGTCGCAATCAGGGGCTCGCCGTCCAGCACTTCGGCGATCCGCAGCCGCGTACCTCGCGTGGTGCCCTCGGGCAACGCCGCGACCGCGAAGAACCCGCATTCGCTGATCTCGCGGTTGGGCGCGGGCAGGCGATCCTGCCTGAACTGCCTGACCACGTAGATGGCGACATGGTCGCGGCGGGAGACGTGGCTGTTGAGGAAGATACCGTGCAGCACGGCCTCGCCGGTGAGGTCGATATCTCCCTCCTCTTTGAGCTCGCGCCGCATCGCCTGCTCCATGGTCTCGCCGAAATCGACGCCGCCGCCGGGCAGATGCCAGCCGCTGACATAGCTGTGCCTGACCAGAAACACCCGATTCTCGGCATCCAGCACCACGGCGCGGACGCCGAGCGTCATGCCGCGGACGACGAGGAAATAGGCGTGGAAGAGTCGCCGCAGCAGCGGCTCGAATTTCCGTCGAACGCGGTTCAGACGATCTCCCATCAGGCTTCCTTGAGGCTGCTGTTCGGGCCCCGCTTGCACTGGCCTCGCGAGCTTGCCATTACAGCAAAGCAATAGCGAGGCAATCGCGCGCCATGACTCCCAACACGTCGGCCCCCTTCACGCTCGCCCATCTGTCCGATCCGCATCTGGCGCCCTTGCCGAAGCCGCGGCTGATCGAGCTCGCCGGCAAGCGCTTGCTCGGCTACGTCAACTGGACGCGCAACCGCCACAAGTACCAGCGCCGCGAGGTGCTCGACGCGTTGGTCACCGACATGAAGGCGCAGGCGCCCGACCACATCGCGGTGACAGGCGATCTCGTCAACCTCGCGCTGGAAGCCGAGTTCGCCCCTGCCCGCGCCTGGCTCGAGGGCGTCGGCCCGCCCGACCGCGTCACCACGATTCCCGGCAATCACGACGCCTATGTCCGCGCCACCTCGCATCGCTTCAGTGAGACGTTTGCGCCCTATCTCGCCGGCGACGACGGCGGCATCGGCTTTCCATCCGTGCGCCGGCGCGGGCCGCTCGCGCTGATCAGCCTGTCCACGGCAGTGCCGACCCTGCCGCTGATGGCGACGGGCACGCTCGGACCCGATCAGCTCGCCGCCCTCGCAACCGTGCTCGAACGGCTCGCGGCCGAGGACGTCTTCCGCGTGCTGCTGGTGCATCATCCGCTGAAGTCCGACGCACGCCAGAAGCGGATGACGGACGCGCCGGAATTGCTGGCGCTGTTGAAGCGCCACGGCGTCGAGCTGGTCCTGCACGGGCACGACCACGTTCATTCGACCATATGGGTCGAAGGCCCCAACGGCAATATTCCCGTGCTCGGCGTGCCCTCGGCCTCCGCGCTCGCACACGGCCACTACCCGGCCGCGGCGTATAACCTGTTCAGTATCGAGAAGGACAATTCCGGCTGGCGCTGCGAGCAGACGGTGCGGAGCCTCGGGACGGGATTTCAGATCGGGCAGATCAAGCATGTGAGGTTGATTTAGTCGGGCTGTCACTGCACCGAAGCGAAGCAATCCAGGAATCCTTCCCGTGGAAGCACTCTGGATTGCTTCGCTTCGTTCGCAATGACGGCGGAGAGAGAATTCACCAGCTCCGCAGGGCCGCCAGCACGGCGAGGCCGAACAGCGCCGCCGCACCTAGCACGAAACCGAACACGAACGGCCACAGGCGCGAGCGGCGCGGCGGTGGCGGCGCGACCTCGGGCTTCGGTTCGGGCGGAACCACCATCGCATGCTCTCGCTCGACCATCCGGCGCGCGACATAATCGGTGACGGCCTCGACGATGACGACGGTGTCATGCGATTCGGCAAGCACGATGCGGCCGAAGCGGGTGTCCTGGACGAAGCGGTACTGCCGCTTGTCGCGTCCCATCACGATGTGGGCGACGACGTCGATCCAGAGTCTCGGCGTATCGCCCTGGCTGATACCGCGGTCGAACAGGTCGATCCTGTCGGGCACCTGCGCGAACAGGGGATCGAGCGCGTCGTTGAGGATCTCGAGCCGCGCCACCTCCGCGTCCCTGAGATCGACGACGACGCCGGTCCGGTCGGCGGCCTCGATCCGCGCGCGCAGCAGCGCGTCGCGCAGCCGCACCGGGCGCGGCTGGCCGGGATGGGTCCCGCTGGTTTCGGGCTCTGACATTGTCGGCCTCGTCCTCGACTTTCCCCATTAACCTATCAGCAACCACACCCTCCGCAAAGGGTCCGCAATTCCAGAGACTTACGGCACCCACAGGCGATTGACCTGTGCCAAAAGCAGACGGTCCCACCCAGGCAGAGCCTGGATGGGACCATCGGTCCTTGGACGTCTTCTTGATTCAGGTCGCCAGTCGGGCCTTTCAGGCCGAGACGCGCGACGGCTCTTCCACGATGGAGAAGCGGACGCCGGCCTTGTGGCGGTTCTCTTCCGAGACAGTGCGCCAGGCGTCCTCGGCCTCCGTGCGGGTCTTGAACGGACCCTGCACCTGGGCCGAGCCTTCCACGAGCTTGTGGAAGTTCATCGAACCGAACTCGCCGCCGATCACCCAGAAATTGCTGCCTTTGGTCATTGTCAGTCTCCTCTTGGATAACGTGATGCGTTAGCCGAACTGGTTCATCGTGTTGTGCGCACCGCCCGCCTTCAGGGCAGCCTCGCCGGCGAAGTACTCCTTGTGGTCGTCGCCGATGTCGGAGCCGGCCATGTTCTGGTGCTTGGCGCAGGCGATACCCTGACGGATCTCCTGACGCTGGACGTTCTTGACGTAGCCGAGCATGCCCTGGTCGCCGAAATATTCCTTGGCGAGGTTGTCGGTGGACAGCGCGGCCGTGTGATAGGTCGGCAGCGTGATCAGGTGATGGAAGATGCCGGCACGCTTGGCCGAATCCGCCTGGAAGGTGCGGATGCGCTCGTCGGCTTCCTGCGCCAGCGGCGTATCGTCGTATTCCGGCTTCATCAGCTCGGCACGGTTGTACTTGCTGACGTCCTTGCCGGCTTCCTTCATCGCGTCGTAGACCTGCCAACGGAAGTTGAGGGTCCAGTTGAACGACGGCGAGTTGTTGTAGGCCAGCTTGGCGTTCGGAATCACCTTGCGGATGCGATCGACCATCTTGGCGATCTGCTCGATATGCGGCTTCTCGGTCTCGATCCAGAGCAGGTCCGCGCCGTTCTGCAGCGAGGTGATGCTGTCGAGCACGCAGCGGTCTTCGCCGGTGCCGGGACGGAACTGGTAGAGGTTCGAGGGCAGCCGCTTCGGACGCATCATCTTGCCGTTGCGGTTGATGATGACGTCGCCGTTGCGGGCGTTCTCCGCGGTGATTTCCTCGCAATCCAGGAAGCTGTTGTACTGGTCGCCGATGTCACCGGGCTTGTGGCTGACCGCGATCTGCTGGGTCAGGCCAGCGCCGAGCGAGTCGGTGCGGGTCACGATGACGCCGTCTTCGACGCCGAGCTCGAGGAAGGCGTGGCGGCAGGCACGGATCTTCGCGATGAAGACCTCGTGCGGCACGGTGACCTTGCCGTCCTGGTGACCGCACTGCTTCTCGTCCGAGACCTGGTTCTCGATCTGCAGCGCGCAGGCGCCCGCCTCGATCATCTTCTTGGCGAGCAGATAGGTCGCTTCCGCGTTGCCGAAGCCGGCGTCGATGTCGGCGATGACGGGGACGACATGGGTCTGGAAGTTGTCGATCTTCGCGATCAGCTCCTGCTCGCGGGTCTTGTCGCCTTCCTTGCGGGCTTTGTCGAGCAGACGGAAGATGTCGTTGAGCTCACGGGAATCCGCCTGGCGCAGGAAGGTGTAGAGCTCCTCGATCAGCGCCGGCACCGAAGTCTTCTCGTGCATCGACTGGTCGGGCAGCGGGCCGAACTCGGAGCGCAGCGCCGCGATCATCCAGCCCGAGAGATACAGGTAGGTGCGATCGGTCTTGCCGCCGAAGTGCTTCTTGACCGAGATCAGCTTCTGCTGGGCGATGAAGCCGTGCCAGCAGCCCAGCGACTGCGTGTATTTGGTCGGGTCCTTGTCGTAAGCCGCCATGTCGGCCCGCATCAGCGCCGCGGTGTAGCGGGCGACGTCGAGGCCGGTCTTGAAACGGTTCTGCAGGCGCATGCGCGCGACATGCTCGGCCGTCACCCCATTCCAGGTGGGCTGGGTCTCGAGGAGCGCCTGGGCCGCCTTGACCTCATCCAGATAGGAGGACGGGCCCTGGAGGGTGCTGATGCCGCGGGGCTGGTAGTTCATCTGATCGATCCTTTCGCGGACGACAAGCAACAGCTTATCGTCGACATTTTTGACAGTGCATTGCGAAATGCGTGTCCTGAGCTAAACGCGAGAAAGGGAAGTTCGTATAGAGGCCTTGTAGTTGAATGGTGATGTCATGTAACATAAGAACATGTATTAGCTGTTATTTTGTAAATCTTGTAACAAATAGGGCAGCAAGTCTGTCCTTAATGTCGCTTGGAGACCCGAAAATGGCCGCCGAATCCGGGAAGAAGCTGTTCGTCGGTCCACGCTTCCGGAGGATCCGGCAGCAATTGGGGCTGTCACAGACCCAAATGGCCGAGGGGCTCGGGATCTCGCCGAGCTATGTCAACCTGATCGAACGCAACCAGCGTCCAGTGACCGCGCAGATCCTGCTGCGGCTGGCCGAAACCTACGACCTCGACCTGCGTGACCTCGCCACTGCAGACGAGGACCGCTTCTTCGCCGAGCTGAACGAAATCTTCTCCGATCCGCTGTTCCGCCAGATCGACGTACCCAAGCAGGAGCTGCGCGACCTCGCCGAGCTCTGCCCGGGCGTGACCCACGCGCTGCAGCGGCTCTACGCCGCCTATACCGAGGCGCGCCAGGGCGAGACGCTGGCGGCAGCGCAGATGGCCGACCGCGACGTCGGCACGCGCTATGAGGCCAATCCGGTCGAGCGCGTACGGGAGCTGATCGAGGCCAACCGCAACTATTTTCCGGAGCTGGAGCAGGCCGCAGAGGCTCTTCGCGATGAGCTGAACGTCCCGGCCGAGGGGCTCTACGCAGCGCTCGCGGCACGCTTACGTGAAAAGCATTCGATCCAGACCCGCGTCATGCCGGTCGACGTGATGCGCGAGACACTGCGGCGTTTCGATCGCCATCGCCGCCAGTTACTGATCTCCGAGCTGGTCGATCCGCCCGGCCGCGCCTTCCAGCTCGCCTTCCAGCTCGGCTTAGGGGAATGCGCGCAGGCCCTGGAGAGCATCATCGGCCGTGCCGGCCCGCTCGACGACACGCCGCGGCGTCTGTTCCGCATTACGCTCGCCAACTATTTTGCGGCGGCCGTGATGATGCCCTATCTGGCGTTCCTGGCCGCGGCCGAGGCCTTGAGCTACGATATCCATTTGCTGGCGCAGCGCTTCAATTCCGGCTTCGAGCAGGTCTGCCATCGCCTCACCACGCTGCAGCGGCCGAATGCGCGCGGAATTCCGTTCTTCCTGCTGCGCGTCGACAATGCCGGCAACGTCTCGAAGCGATTTTCCTCGGGCACGTTCCCGTTCTCGAAATTCGGCGGCACCTGCCCGCTTTGGAACGTGCACTCGACCTTCGACACGCCTGATCGCCTGCTCAAGCAGGTCATCGAGCTGTCCGACGGCACGCGCTATTTCTCGATCGCGCAGATGGTGCGCCGCCCCGTCGCACCGCATCCCCTGCCGCAGCCGCGCTTCGCCATCGGCCTGGGCTGCGAGATCCGCCACGCCTCACGCCTCGTCTACGCCGCCGGCATGGACCTCGAGAAGACCGAGGGCACTCCGATCGGCGTCAACTGCCGCCTCTGCGAGCGCGAAAACTGCGCCCAGCGCGCCGAGCCGCCGATCACGCGCACGCTGATTTTGGACGAGACGACGCGAAGGGTGTCGAGCTTCGCCTTCTCGAATGCACGGGAGCTGTGAGGAGCTGGAGTTCTCGTGTCCAGGACGCGCTGCAACTCACTTCGCGTTGCTGCGCAGAGCCGGGACCCAGCGAGCCACGCATGCTGCGCCGTGTGGGCCCCGGCTCTGCAGCGCACGGCCGAGGACGCGCTGTGCTGCGTCGGGGCACGAGAAACCGACATTGCAGCTCAAGCGGTCCAATCGCTACGCCAGCGTATGCACGATCACCGGCCCCGCAGCGGCACTCGCATGCCCGGCGAGCAACGACCCCAGATCCTTCTCGATCCAGGCGATCGCGCGCCGGTTCGCCTCCTCCGCCTGCTCGAACTTGTCGAAGATCGAGATCGCGGTGACCGTGTCGTCGCCGGCATAGACGACGTAATAGGCGCGGAAGCCGTCGACGTCACTGATGATCGGAACGGCGCCGTCCTTGATGCGGCGCGCCAGCTCCTCGGCGCTCCCGCTCTTTGCCTTGGCCTGACGGATGGCGGCATACATGAATTCCTCCTCCCGGCTATCGATGGGGGCTTTGTACCCGGACCGGATGTTACGCCGAAGCGCCGGGCCCGGATACCCTCCTTGGTTAACCCCGCCCTAATCCCCCGCCGCGATCTGCAACCAACGGTTAAGCACGCCTCAACATCGGTGCCTTAGTGTTGCCCCACTCACTTTTCGCAAACAACGGCGGCCTATCCTGCCGGGCGAAGTGACATCAGGGGGTTCATCATGCGCATTGCGTTGCTGCTGACCGCAACCATTGTCGGCGCGCTCTTCGCCAGTCCATCCCGAGCCGGCTCTCCCGAGACCGCCGGCACGGCCCAGCCATTGCCGCCCGGCTTCCAGAGCTACCGCGGCTACATGTTCGACCTGACGGAGAACTCCGACCGCAAGGACGTCGACAAGCTAACCGCGAATCTGAAGAGCCAGATCGACGTCGTCGAAAACGTCGGCCTCTCGCCGCGCGTGCTGCGCTTCTTCCACACCGTCCCGATCGTCGCCAGCGAGCTCGCCTGTCTCGACGAAGGCGCCGCGACCGCCTGTTACGGCAGGGTCACGCCCGACATCCAGCGCACCGCCCCCCGGACCCTGACGGTCTGGGACCCCAGCAAGCAGCGCTGGAGCAATCCGAATGCCGTCGACCTCGCGGTCGATTCCGGACTCGGCGTGATCATGCTGCGGCCGGACATGATGCGCTATGAGAAGGAAGCCGTGCTGCTGCACGAGCTGCTGCACGCCTATCATGCGCGCCTGTTGCCGGACGGCTACGCCAACAAGGGTGTGATCACCTACTTCGCCCTCGCCAAATCCAAGGATCTGCTGCCCAAGGAATCCTACGCGCTGAAGAATCCCATGGAGTTCTTTGCCGTGACCGCCAGCATCTTCCTGGCTGGAAAAAGCGAATTCCACGATCCGAAATCGCGCGAGACGCTCAAGGAGAAGATGCCGGACTATTACAAATATCTGGTCGGCGTGTTCGGCTTCGACCCGGAGCCGGCGGCGGCAAGCGGCCCGGTCGCCTCGCTGAAGTGAGGCAAACGTAGAACTGCCTTGGCGAGGTCAACCAAAGAGCCGCGCGAAATGCGCGGCTTTTTTTGTTTTGGTAACCGGAAGCTGCGGATGACGCCCGGCCGGGAATTGCCAAGGCGAGGCCCGATCTGCATAGTCCCGCCCGCATCGATACCGTTTTTCGAAGAGGATAGAACAACATGGCGGACGCCGACCTGGATGTCGTGATCCGGCAACTGGCCAGACAGCTGCATACGGGCCTGATGACCCGCGCCAAGGAGCGGCGGGATCGCTTCAACGGCCTGGCGGCCAAGGCCAAGAGCAAGGAGACCGGCGAGCGCTTCAAGATGATGGCCAAGGCCACCATGGAGCAGGCCACCGCCGCCGCCAAGCGCTTGCAGATGTCCGCCGACAACGTCGCCGACAGCTACGCGCGATCAATGCGGCTTGCCGCTAGCACGCCGATTGCGGTGAAGGCGGAGAAGAAGGCAAAGGACAAGCCGAAGAAGGCGACGAAGGCCAAAGCGAAGAAGGCGAAATAGTCGCCACCGGCGCCATTCACCTCTCCCGGTAAGAACCGCGAGAGGAGAGGCCCATTCTCATTGTCTCGGCGCGGCGATTTGGGTCGGCTCGATATTCGAAAGCTCGGCGAGCCTGGCACGTGCGACCTCGTGCGAGCGGCCGTCCTTGCCCGCCGGCAGCGCCAGCGCCGCCTCGAAATCGGCGCGCGCGTCGTCGGCCTGGCCACGGGCGAGAAACGCAAGGCCACGGTCGAGGCGGGCCTGCGCATCCGAGGGGTCGAGGCGGACCGCCGTGTTGTAGCTCAGGATGGCGCGATCGAGGTCGCCGGTGGCGGCGAGCGCGAGACCTCGCTGGTGATAGGGCGCCGCGAGCTTGGGATCATGCGCGATCGCCTCGTCATAGTCGGCGATGGCGAGCTCGAGGTCGCCGTTCAGCCGGCGCGCGAGCGCGCGGTCGCGATAGAGCGAGGCGCGGTTGGGATTGAGGTGAATGGCCTCGTCGAAATCGGCGGCCGCCCGCCTGAAGTCGCCATGGCGCAGCGCGATCCGTCCACGCCCCTCATAGGCAAAGGCGATCAGCGAACCGCGCAGCGGCGAGAAGCCGATCACGGCCGAGCAGATGTCGGGATCGTCCTCGTCGCCGCAATTGACGACCATGTGGGTGGACAGGCCGACAAGCACGCATAGGACGATCAGGAATGGTACGGCAGCTCTAGTCATCTTCGACGGTGACCGGCAGCGGGCCGGTCACTCATCCCCTTTCGAAGGAAGTGTTTCGCCCGGGTGTTAGCACCGGCTCCGACCATCCTGTGTGCGCCAGGTCACAAAGCCGGCCGCAAATTGCCGGCCTCCGTATCAGCCCCAGGGGCCGCGTGAAGGACCACGCGAGGACGAGCGTCCCCAGGGGCTGCGCGGCGGATAGTTCTCGTTGGCGCCGAGTGACGGCGCCGCCCGCGCGCCCAGCTCCGCCGCAAGCTGCTGAAGCGCCGCGATGCGGTTCTGCGTCGAGGGATGGGTGGCGAACAGATTGTCGACGCCATGGCCCGACAGCGGATTGATGATGAACATGTGCGCCGTCGCGGGGTTTCGCTCGGCCTCGGTATTCGTCACCTGATGCGCGGCCCCCTCGATCTTGACCAGCGCGGAAGCCAGCCACATCGGCTGCCCGGCAATGCGCGCACCGAGATTGTCTGCCGCATATTCGCGGGTGCGGCTGATCGCCATCTGCACCAGCATGGCGCCGAGCGGAGCGAGGATCATCATCAGGATCGAGCCGACGATGCCGAGACCATTGTTGTTCTCGCGATTGCCGCCGAAGAACATGCCGAATTGCGCCAGCATCGAGATCGCGCCGGCGATGGTCGCAGTGATCGTCATCAGCAGCGTGTCGTGATTCTTGATATGGGCGAGTTCGTGCGCGATCACGCCGGCGAGCTCCTCGCGGCTGAGCTGGCGCATCAGGCCAGTGGTGACGGCCACCGCGGCATTTTGCGGGTTTCGTCCGGTCGCGAACGCGTTCGGCTGTGCCTCGTCCATCAGGAACACACGCGGCATCGGCAAGCCCGCCCGGCCCGCGAGTTCCGCGACCAGCCCGACCAGCTCCGGCGCGGTCGAACGATCGACCTCATGGGCGCCGTACATCGAGAGCACCATGCGGTCGGAGTTCCAGTAGGTGAAAAGATTGGTCGCCGCGGCAATGACGAGTGCGATCATGGCACCGGAGGCGCCGCCGATCAGATAGCCGACGCCCATAAACAGGGCGGTGAGGCCTGCGAGCAGCATTGCGGTACGAAAATAGTTCATGGCCGTCTCCTGGACCGGCCGCAGCAGGCTGGAAGCGCCAGCAGGCCGGCAGTCATGAGGTAGGGATGACCCTGCCCCAGCTGCAAGGTTTCAAGGTGCGTCGCGGAGCCGCGGCACTGGTTTGCGCACCGTACTTCCATTAAACTTCGGTCAGAATCCAAGCGTCCCCTCCCCGCCGGAAACTTCATGCTCCAGACCCGACTTGCGATCGCGGCCGTTGCTTTCGCTGCGCTGTGCGCTCCCGCCTCTGCCCAGCTCATGCCGCCCCCCGCCAAGCCCGCTGCCCCCAAGGCAACCGCGCCCTCCCCCCGCGCCGCCTCATGCCACAATGGCGCGAGCTTCGATCGCTTCCTGGCCGATGTGAAGCAACAGGCTGTGGCCGCCGGCGTGTCGCAGCGGACGATCGCGGAGGCTTCGCCCTATCTCGTCTACGACCAGGGCATCGTCAACCGCGACCGCGGCCAGCGTGTGTTCGGCCAGCTCTTCACCGAATTCGCCGGCCGCATGGCGGCGCCCTATCGCATGCAGAATGGGCAGCAGCACATCAAGCAATACGCCGCCGCATTCTCGCGCGCGGAAAAGGAATATGGTGTGCCGCCGGCGGTGATCGCCGCGTTCTGGGGGCTGGAGAGCGACTTCGGCGCCAACATGGGCAATCTGCCGACGCTGAAATCGCTGGTGTCGCTCGCCTATGACTGCCGCCGCTCGGAGATGTTCGTGGGCGAGACCATCGCAGCGCTGAAGATCATCGACCGCGGCGATCTACATCCCGACGAGATGATCGGCTCCTGGGCCGGCGAGCTCGGCCAGACCCAGTTCCTGCCCGTGCATTACGTCAACTACGCCGTCGACTACGACGGCGACGGACGGCGCGACCTGTTGCGCTCGCCGGCCGACGTGATCGGCTCGACCGCGAACTACATCGCCAACGGCCTGAAGTGGCGGCGTGGCGAGCCGTGGCTGGAAGAGATCAAGGTGCCGCAAAACTTGCCGTGGGATAAGACCGATCTCACGGTGCGAGAGCCGCGCTCGACATGGGCGCAGTTAGGGGTGACTTATCCCGACGGCCGTCCCTTGCCGAACGACAATCTCGCGGCCTCCGTGCTGCTGCCGATGGGGCGCTTTGGCCCGGCCTTCATGGCCTATGCGAATTTCGCCGCCTACACCGAGTGGAATAACTCGCTGATCTATTCGACCACGGCGGGCTATCTCGCCTCGCGCATTGCGGGCGCCGCCCCCATGCGCAAGCCGGCCCAACCGGTGGCACAACTGCCGTTCCACGAGCTCAAGGAGTTGCAGCAGCTGCTGGTGCGCGCCGGCTTCAATGTCGGCAAGGTCGACGGCGTGCTGGGCCAGCAGAGCCGCGCCGCCGTCAAGGCGATGCAGATCAAGTATGGCCTGCCGGCCGATTCGTGGCCGACCGCCGAGCTACTGGCGCGCATGCGCGGCGGCACGGCGCAGGCGCAGCCGGCGGCGGCGGTGCGGTAGAACTTTCACCCCTCAGAAGCCGATTCCAAGATTGTATTTTTCCATGAGGCTCCCATGTGAGTGGCTCAGGTTTTCTCCTGAGATTCCCATCCATTCCAGCGAGCATCACATGTCCTTTTACGACGCCGTCGTTCCCGCGTACCTGCAAATGCTGAACAGCCTCACCGGCCTGCTCACCAAAGCCGAGGCGCATTGCGCGGCGAAAAAGATCGACCCGAGCGTGCTGCTCGGCTCCCGCCTGTTTCCGGACATGCTGCCGCTGTCAAAGCAGATCCAGCTCGTCAGCGATTTCGCCACCAAGGGCTGTGCACGGCTGACACATAGCGAGGTGCCGTCGAATCCCGACACCGAAAAGACCTTCGAAGAGTTGAAGCAGCGGCTGGCGAAGACCATCGACTATGTGAAGTCGTTCAAGCCCGAGCAGTTCGAGGGCGCCGAGACCAAGGACGTCACCTTCCCGTCCGGCCCCGACAAGACCACCACGATGAAGGGCCAGCAATTCCTCAGCGCGTTCTCGCTGCCGAACTTCTATTTCCATGCCGCGACCGCGCACGGCATCTTGCGCCACAACGGCGTCGAGATCGGCAAGCGCGATTTCCTGGGCGCGAACTGATTTTGGAAATCGCACGGCCGCGGCAGTCGGAATCAGCTGCCGCAGCCGGAATTGCACATGAATTATGCTACGCGGTCCCTGCCGCGTAGCTCGCCTGCACTTTCCGTATGGCTCATCTCTTGCGCTGGATGCCGCGATGCACAAGTGTTCGTGACCTCTCACCGCCTGGAAGCATTTCCCATGAGCCGTTCGACCAAATTGTTTGAGACCTACAAGCTCGGCCCGATCACGCTGGCCAATCGCCTCGTAATGGCTCCGCTGACGCGCAACCGCGCCGTGCCCGGCACATTCGTGCCCGGCGCGCTTGCGGCCGACTATTACGGCCAGCGCGCCTCCGCAGGCCTCCTGATCACCGAAGCAAGCCAAGTATCTCAACAGGGCCAGGGTTACCAGGACACGCCCGGCATCTATTCCAAGGACCAGGTCGCCGGCTGGCGCAAGGTCACCGACCGCGTCCATGAGCGCGGCGGCAAGATCTACATCCAGCTCTGGCACGTCGGCCGCATCTCGCATGTCGATCTGCAGGCGGGTGGCGCAGCCCCGGTCGCGCCGAGCGCGATCCGCGCCAAGGGCAAGACCTTCGTTAACGGCGGCTTCGCCGACGTCTCCGAGCCCCGCGCGCTCGAGCTCTCCGAAATTCCTGAAATCATCGACGATTTCAAGCGCGCCACGAAGAACGCGCTGGAGGCCGGCTTCGACGGCGTTGAGATCCATGGCGCCAACGGCTATCTGCTCGAGCAGTTCGCCAAGGATGGCACCAACAAGCGCACCGACGCCTATGGCGGCTCCATCGAAAACCGCGCGAAGCTGATGCTGGAGGTCTCCAAGGCCGTCGCGGCCGAGGCCGGCGCCGACCGCACCGGTATCCGCATATCGCCGGTGACACCGGCCAACGACATCTCGGATTCCAACCCGCAGGCGCTGTACGACCACATCGTCGATGGCCTGGCCGCGCTCAAGCTGGTCTATCTCCACGTCGTCGAGGGCGCCACGGGCGGGCCGCGCGACATCGCGCCGTTCGACTATGCGAGCTTGCGCAAGCGCTTCGCCGGCGCCTATGTCGCCAACAACGGCTATGATTTCGATCTCGCCACCAAGGTCCTCGACGCCAATGCGGCCGACCTCATCGCCTTTGGAAAGCCGTTCATCTCCAACCCCGATCTGGTCGAGCGGCTGAAGGCGGGTGCGCCGCTGAACGACTGGGACAAGAACACGTTCTACGGCGGCGGCGCCAAAGGTTACACGGATTACCCGACGCTGGCGGCACAGCCGGCGGAGTAAGCCTGCGCTGCTTCATCCTCCATCATTGCGAGGAGCGAAGCGACGAAGCAATCCAGATTGCCTCTGCGGAAAGACTCTGGATTGCTTCGCTTCGCTCGCAATGACGATGTGGCGGCAGTTGTCCTCCAACGAAAGAAAAAAGGCCGGGATCGCTCCCGGCCTTTCGCATTTTATGGCCTTAAGCGCCGTCTACTTCGCTTCCGCCCGCTTCGGGGGCTGGGCCGGCCACGACTTGATCAGGGTGTCGTAATCGACCGTCTCGCCCTTCGGCTTCTCGTTGGCGAGCTTGCGCTGGGGCGCGATGGTGCCGTCCTTCTCGGCCTTCGCGTACCAGTATTCCGGCTTCTCCTTCTTGTGGAGCTTCGGGCCGCAGGCGCCCTGAACGTTGGACTTCTCCAGGCGCTCCATGACGGAGTCCTGAGCGGCCGCAAGAGCATCCATCGCGGCCTGCGGCGTCTTCGCACCGGACGACGCATCGCCGATGTTCTGCCACCACAGCTGCGCGAGCTTCGGATAGTCGGGCACGTTGTTGCCGGTCGGGGTCCACTGCACGCGCGCGGGCGAGCGGTAGAACTCGATCAAGCCGCCGAGCTTCGGAGCGCGCTCGGTGAACGACTTGTCCCAGATGTCGGATTCACGGATGAAGGTGAGACCGACATGGCTCTTCTTCAGGCTCACCGATTTGGAGACGATGAACTGCAGATAGAGCCAGGCCGCCTTGCGGCGGTCAGCCGGGGTCGACTTCAAGAGCGTGAGCGAGCCGGCGTCCTGGTAGCCGAGCTTCATGCCTTCCTTCCAGTACGCGCCGTGCGGCGACGGAGCCATACGCCATTTCGGCGTACCGTCCGCGTTCATCACGGCGATGCCCGGCTTAACCATGTCGGCGGTGAAGGCGGTGTACCAGAACATCTGCTGGGCGATATTGCCCTGCGCCGGCACCGGACCCGACTCGGAGAAGGTCATGCCCTGGGCCTGCGGCGGAGCGTACTTCTTCATCCACTCGAGGTACTTGGTGATCGAGTAGACCGCGGCCGGACCATTGGTGTCGCCACCACGCTCTACCGAGGAGCCGACCGGACGGCAGCCTTCCATGCGGATGCCCCACTCGTCGACCGGCAGACCGTTCGGAATGCCCTTGTCGCCGTTGCCGGCCATCGACAGCCAGGCGTCGGTGAAGCGCCATCCGAGCGAGGGGTCTTTCTTGCCATAGTCCATATGGCCGTAGACCTTGACGCCGTTGATCTCCTTGATGTCGTTGGTGAAGAACTCGGCGATGTCCTCATAGGCCGACCAGTTCACGGGCACGCCGAGCTCATAGCCATACTTGGCCTTGAACTTGGCCTTGTAGTCGGGGTTGGTGAACCAGTCGTAGCGGAACCAATAAAGGTTCGCGAACTGCTGGTCCGGCAACTGATAGAGCTTGCCGTCCGGCGCGGTGCCGAACGACTTGCCGATGAAGTCGTTGACGTCCAGCATGGGGTCGGTGACGTCCTTGCCCTCGCCGGTCATGTAGTCCGACAGCGCGACGGTCTGGCCGTAGCGGAAGTGCGTGCCGATCAGGTCGCTATCGTTGATCCAGCCGTCATAGACGTTCTTGCCCGACTGCATCTGGGTCTGCAGCTTCTCGACGACGTCACCTTCCTGGATGAGGTCGTGCTTGAGCTTGACCCCGGTGAGTTCGGAGAACGCTTTCGCCAGCGTCTGCGCCTCGTATTCGTGGGTCGTGATCGTCTCGGAGACGACGTTGATCTCCATGCCCTTGAACGGTTCGGCAGCCTTGGCGAACCACTCCAGTTCCTTCTTCTGGTCTTCCTTCGACAGCGTCGAGGGTTGGAATTCCGCAATCCACTTCTGGATCGCGGCGTCGTCGGCGGCGCGGACCGGCGCCGAGACGGCGAACGACACCGCAATAAGCGCGGCGGCGCTGGACATGGTCAGCAAGTTATTCTTGATCAATGGACGTTCCCTTCTCCTAAACTGTCGCATGTTGTTCCTCCGTTGCAGCGACAAACTTTTATACAGACCCGGATTTCCCCCGGGTCTGGCCGTTCCTTCGCGAGCGTCAGACCGTGCGGAAAATGAGCACGGCCGTGGCCAGCGAAATCCCTGATGCGAGCCACAGGCTCGAAATCTCAAAACCTTCCTCGCCAATCGGCAGCGTAGCGACCGCATCGGTGCCGACGAGGCCGATCCAGAGCAGATGAATCACGGCCGCCGTGATCAGCGAGATGAACAGGCGGTCGCCGCGCGTGGTGGGGATGCGCAGCACACCGACGCGCTCGGCTTCGGGATAGACCGCGGCAAGGTAAGTCATGGCCGCGAGCGTGCAGGCGAGCGCGGCGAAGAAGATCGCCGTCGGCAGCGTCCAGGCCATCCATGCGATCGATTCCATGAGAGCCTCCCTTTCAGACGCGACCGAGCGCGAAACCGCTCGCAATGTAATTGCGGACGAACCAGATCACGAGCGCGCCCGGAATGATGGTGAGCACGCCGGCGGCAGCCAACAGGCCCCAGTCCATGCCGGCCGCCGACACCGTGCGCGTCATGATCGCGGCGATCGGCTTGGCCGACACCGAAGTCAGCGTGCGCGCGAGCAGCAACTCGACCCACGAGAACATGAAGCAGAAGAAGGCGGCAACGCCGATGCCGCTCGCGATCAGCGGCACCAGGATCTTGATGAAGAAGCGCGGAAACGAATAACCATCGAGGAAGGCGGTCTCGTCGATCTCGCGCGGTACACCGGAGACGAAGCCTTCGAGAATCCACACCGCCAAGGGCACGTTGAAGATGCAATGCGCGAGCGCCACCGCCCAGGGCGTATCGAACAGCCCGATCGCCGAATAGAGGTTGAAGAACGGCAGCGCATAGACCGCCGCCGGCGCCATGCGGTTCGACAACAGCCAGAAGAACAGGTGCTTGTCGCCAAGGAAGCGGTACCGCGAGAACGCGTAAGCCGCCGGCAGCGCCACCGAGATCGAGATGATGGTGTTGAGAACGACGTATTCCAGCGAGTTGATGTAGCCGGAATACCAGCTCTCGTCGGTGAAGATGCGCTTGTAATGCTGCAGCGTCGGCGTGTGTGGCCACAGCGTCATCGACGAGACGATCTCGGCGTTGGTCTTGAAGCTCATGTTGACGAGCCAGTAGATCGGCAACAGCAGGAAGATCAGGAACAGCGCCATGATGAGGCGGCGGCCGGGAATCGAGTGCATCACACGGCTCCTTCCTGCTGCTTCCGCTCGGAGCCCGCATTGGTCATGACGGTGTAGAAGATCCAGCAGACGATCAGGATGATGAGGTTATAGACCAGCGAGAGCGCCGCGGCCTTGCCGAGGTCGAACTGGCCGAGCGCGATCTTGACCAGCTCGATCGACACGAAGGTCGTGGAGTTGCCGGGCCCGCCGCCGGTGACGACGAACGGCTCGGTATAGATCATGAAGCTGTCCATGAAGCGCAGCAGCACCGCGATCAGCAACACGCGGTTCATCTTGGGCAGCTGGATCGCCTTGAACACGGCCCAGCGCGAGGCGCCGTCGATTTGCGCCGCCTGATAATAGGCCTCGGGGATCGACTTCAAGCCGGCATAACAGAGCAGCGCGACGAGGCTGGTCCAGTGCCAGACGTCCATCACGATGACGGTGACCCAGGCATCGATGTCGTTGGAGACGTAATTATAATCGAGACCGATGTGGTTGAGGACATAGCCCATCAGACCGATATCGGGACGGCCAAAGATCTGCCAGATCGTGCCGACCACGTTCCACGGAATCAGCAACGGCAGTGCGAGGATCACGAGGCAGGCCGCGACCGTCCAGCCCTGGCGCGGCATCGACAGCGCGATGACGATGCCGAGCGGGACTTCAATGGCGAGGATCACCAGCGAGAAGAACAAATTGCGGCCGAGCGAGGCGAGGAAGCGACCGCCGAGGTCGGTCGAGGGATCGAGCAGCTCCTTGAACCAGCCGACGCCGTTCCAGAAGAACTGGTTGTTGCCGAAGGTATCCTGCATCGAATAGTTCACCACCGTCATCAGCGGCAGCACCGCCGAGAAGGCGACGACCAGGAACACCGGCAGCACCAGGAACCAGGCTTTTTGGTTGACGGTCTTGTCCATCAGGCGGTTCCCTCCACCAGAAGGCTGTCGGCATAGACGTGGACGTACGACGGATCGAATTTCAGCCCGGCCGCGCCGTCCGGGCTGGTGAAGCCGGCCGGCGCACGCGCGGCGAGTTTTGCATCGCCGAGACGCGCACGCGCAAAACGGATGCGGCCGAGATCGTCGATGCGCTCGATCTTCGCCGTAAGCAGACCGGGCGCAGGCGCGACGACCTCGACGAATTCGGGGCGCACGCCGATCTCGACCTTCGCGCCCGCCGGCAGAGCGTCATAGCTGCGGTTCAGCGCGATGACGTGGCCGCCGATCCTGGCCTCGCGGCCCCTGACCTCGGCCGGAATGATGTTCATGCCGGGCGAGCCGATGAAATAGCCGACGAAGGTGTGCGCCGGCTTGTCGAACAGCTCGGCCGGCGTGCCGCTCTGCACCACGCGGCCGTCATGCATGACGACGACCGTGTCGGCGAAGGTCAGCGCCTCAGTCTGGTCGTGGGTGACGTAGATCATCGTCAGGTCGAGCTCGCGATGCAGGGCCTTCAGCTTGGAGCGCAGCTGCCATTTCAGTTCGGGATCGATCACGGTCAGCGGCTCGTCGAACAGCACGGCGGCGACGTCGGAGCGGACGAGACCACGGCCGAGCGAGATCTTCTGCTTGGCGTCGGCCGTGAGCCGCGTCGCCTTGCGGTTCAGATAGGGTTCGAGGTCGAGCAGGCGGCCGATCTCGGCGACGCGCTTGTCGATCTCGGCCTTCGGCACGCCGCGGTTCTTCAGCGGAAACGCCAGGTTCTGCCCCACCGTCATGGTGTCGTAGATCACCGGGAATTGGAACACCTGGGCGATGTTGCGCTTCTGGGTTGACAGCGGTGTGATGTCCTCGCCGTCGAACAGGATTTTCCCCCGCGACGGCGTGATGATGCCGGAGATGACGTTCAAGAGCGTGGTCTTGCCGCAGCCTGACGGCCCCAGCAGCGCGTAGGCGCCGCCCTGCCGCCAGGTCATGGTCACCGGCTTCAGCGCAAAGCTCTCCTGCGGCGAGTCGTTGCCGCCGTAGGAGTGGGCGAGATCGACGAGGTCAATGCGGGCCATGTCGCATCTCCCTCACGAGCTTTTATTGGTTGACGCGTTTTCTTCACGCGAACCGCTACGCGCTTCGCTTGAAAACGCTATGCTTGGAGCCGCGACCAGACGGTCGGCGGCATCGAAGACGAAAACGTCGTTGGGATCGAGCACGGCGTCGAGCATCTGGCCGGGCTCGAACTCGTGCACGCCGTGCAGCACCGCCACCCAATTCGATCCGTCGCGGGTCAGATGCACGAAGCTCTCCGAACCGGTGATCTCGGTCACCGTGACCGTGGCATGGAAGGCGTGCCGGTCGGTCTCGCCATTGGCGAGCGCGAGCTGATGGGCGCGAAAGCCGACGCGATAGGCGCCGTCGGCCAGCGATGAATAGAGGCCGGACGCCGGTGCGGCGATGCCTCCCGCATATTGCACGGAGTCGTTTTTCTTCTCGATACCGACGAGGTTGAGCGGCGGATCAGAAAACACCTGCGCGACGCGCAGCGTCTGCGGCCGGCGATAGACCTTGGGCGTCTCGCCGATCTGCAGCGCCTGGCCCTCCCACATGCAGACCGTGTTCCCCCCCAGAAGCAGCGCTTCGGTCGGCTCGGTTGTGGCATAGACGAAAATCGCGCCGGACGCTTCGAAGATGCGCGGCAGCTCGGTGCGCAGCTCCTCGCGCAGCTTGTAGTCGAGATTGGCGAGCGGCTCGTCGAGCAGCACGAGGTCGGCGCCCTTCACCAACGCGCGCGCCATCGCGGTGCGCTGCTGCTGGCCGCCGGAGAGCTGAAGCGGCGTTCTCTTAAGGAACGGCTCGAGTCGCAGCAGCCTTGCGGCCTCCGCCACGCGCGTCTCGATCTCGTCACGCGGCTTGCCCTGCACGCGCAGCGGCGATGCAATGTTCTCATAGACCGTCAGCGAGGGATAATTGATGAACTGCTGATAGACCATCGCGACCGAACGCTTGCGCACGTCGACGCCGGTGACGTCCTTGCCGTTCACCAGCACCTTGCCCGATGTCGGCTTGTCGAGCCCGGCGAGCAGCCGCATGATCGAGGTCTTGCCCGACAGCGTCGGCCCGAGCAGCACGTTGAGCGTGCCGCTCTCGAGCGTCAGCGAGACGTCGCGGATGTGCTGGACACCGTCGACGGTCCGGGTCACGTGATCGAGTGTCACGGTCATGAGCGTCCTCCCGCTTCCAGCAGGGGACTTTGCGGCACAGCATGGGTTGCAATCCAGTCGTCAAGCGCAGCGATCTCGTCGGCAGATAGTCGCAGGCCGAGCTTGGAACGGCGCCAGACGATGTCCTCGGCGGTCATGGCCCATTCATTGGCCATGAGGTAGCGGACCTCGCGCTCGGTCAGCGTCGCACCAAAGGCCTGGCCGAGATCGGCCGACGATTTGGCATCGCCGAGCAGCTTGATGGCCTTGGTGCCATAGGCTCGCGCGAGCCGCCTGGCGTGCTCGTGGCTGAGGAAGGGATAGCCGCGCTGCACCTCGGCGATCAGGCCATCGATGTCGGACACATTCATGTCGCCGCCGGGCAGCGGCGATTTCCCGGTCCAGCCCTCCCGCGCTTTTGCGCTGCGAAGATAGGGCGCGAGCCGCTCAAGCGCCTCCTCGGCGAGGCGGCGATAGGTGGTGATCTTGCCGCCATAGATCGACAGCAGCGGTACCCCGCCGGGCGTGTCGAGCTCGAAAACGTAGTCCCGCGTCGCGGCCTTGGCTTCGCTAGCGCCGTCGTCATAAAGCGGCCGCACACCCGAATAGGTCCAGACCACGTCGTCCGGCGTCACGGGCTTCGCCAGATATTCGCTCGCCGCGGTGCAGAGATACTGGATCTCCTCCGGCGTCGCCTTCACCTTGGCGGGATCGCCGTCATAATCGCGGTCGGTGGTGCCGATCAGGGTGAAGTCGTCCTGGTACGGGATCACGAAGATGATGCGGCCGTCGGCGTTCTGGAACATGTAAGCGCGGTCGTGGTCGTAGAGCTTCCTGACCACGATGTGCGAGCCCTGCACCAGGCGCACCTTGGCTTTCGCATTAACGCCGGCGCCGCGGCCGAGCACGTCCTCGACCCAGGGGCCGCCGGCATTGACCAGAGCCTTTGCCTGGATCTCCGACCGCTCACCGGTCAGCGTGTTGACCATGCTCACGGTCCAGAGACCGTCGGACTGCTTGATATCCGTTGCACGGGTGCGGGTGCGGATCTCAGCGCCCTTGTCGGCGGCATCGCGCGCATTGAGAACGACGAGGCGGGCGTCGTCGACGAAGCAGTCGGAATATTCGAAGGCGCGGGAATAGCGGTTCGGGATCAGCGGCTTGCCGACCTCGTCACGCCGGAGATCGACGGAGCGGGTCGCGGGCAGCAAATGACGGCCGCCGATGTGATCATAGAGGAACAGGCCGAGACGCAGCAGCCAGGCCGGGCGCAGGCCGGCGTGATGCGGCAATACGAAACGCAGGGGGCGGATGATGTGGGGCCCGATGCCCCAGAGGATCTCGCGCTCGATCAGCGCCTCGCGAACCAGGCGGAACTCGTAATATTCGAGATAGCGCAGTCCGCCATGGACCAGCTTGGTCGACCAGGACGACGTCCCGCTCGCCAAGTCGTTCATTTCGCACAGGAAAACCGTGTTTCCGCGGCCTACCGCGTCGCGCGCGATGCCACAGCCATTAACACCGCCTCCAATGATGGCGAGGTCGAAAATCCGCTCCAACAGACGCATCCCCCGGCGACCGCCCGTTCCGTCGGGCGGCTACTTTCGTTTATGATTAGATCACACCGAAAAACGAAAGCAAGACGAAAGAGAGGAGGAAAGAAATGAAAGCAGAACTTTTTGGCGGGCAATACGATGCAGGAATGGGCAGCTGAATCTAGTAGTCAGCTGAAGGCCTCGGCGGCGTGGTGTTGCTGAAAGACAGCCAACTTCGCATGGCGCTTGCCGGCAGGGCATGCGAATGATCCGCCGGTGCCTGCGGTTCCGCGGATGGATGGCAAACGTTTCAGACCGCTATCGCAGCCGCACCACCGGCGCGGCTTCCGGCGCCGCATCCTGCGCCTCGGCCTGTGCATCATCGATGTCCGCCCCCTTCGGCATCGCGGCCATCACCTCGATGCCCTTGCTGTGGCAGATCGTGGCGAGGCGCTCAGGCAGCTCCTGGTCGGTGACGAAGGTCTGAATTTGGGTGATGTGCGCGATGCGGACCGGCGCACTGCGGCGGAGCTTGGTGGAATCCGCAACCAGCATGACGGTGCGGGCGTTGGCGATGATGGCTTGCGCGACCTGCACCTCGCGATAATCGAAATCGAGCAGCGCGCCCTCCTCGTCGATCGCGGACGCGCCGATGATGGCATAGTCGACCTTGAACTGGCCGATCAGCTGCGTCGCGGTGGAGCCGACCACGGCACCATCGGCGCGCCGCACCGTGCCGCCGGCGACGACGACCTCGATGCGAGGATGGCGGTAGAGCAGCATCGCAACGTTGAGGTTGTTGGTGATGACGAGGAGATCCTCGTGTGAGGTCAGCGCGCTCGCGACCTCCTCGGTCGTGGTGCCGATGTTGATGAACAGCGAGCAGCCGTTCGGGATCAGCGATGCGGCGGCAGCTCCAATCGCTTTCTTCTCGTCGGCGGCGACGAAGCGCCTCGCCTCATAGGCGAGGTTTTCGACGCCGGAGGCGATAATGGCGCCGCCATGGATGCGGGTCAGCGATCTCCGTTCGCAGAGGTCGTTGAGATCCTTGCGGATGGTCTGCGCCGAGACCTCGAAGCGGCGCGCGAGCTCTTCGACCATGACACGGCCCGAGGCTCGCGCGATGTTGAGGATTTCGGCTTGGCGATGGGTCAGTCCGGTCACGGCAAAGGCCTCAAATCAGGAAGCCACATGGTGCGGCGGTTCTCGCCTTCGGTCAATGCGCGCGGCGATCACGGTTAACGATGCGGCCGCTCACCACGCCATCTCTTACCAAGCCATCATCTCTTACCAAGCCATGGCGCTCTCGAGACGCGCGAGCAGTTGCGGATCGTCGAAGGCGCTGGCGGATGCGACGGCGCCGGCTGCAACCAGGTCAGCATGGCTGAGGCTGGTCCGGACGCCGATGGTCGGAATGCCGGCCGCGGTGGCCGATTGGACGCCGGTGCGGGAGTCCTCGAATGCGATCGAGACCTCTGCGCTCGCACCCACGAAACGCAGGCCCTCCTGATAGGGCAGCGGATGCGGCTTGCCGTGCGGCAGTTCGGCACCGATCACGAGCGCCTTGAAACGATGCGTGATGCCGAGGCCGGAAAGCAGCAGCTCGGCATTGAGACGCGGCGCGTTGGTCACGGCGACCATGGGAATGCCGGCCGCATCCGCGCGATCCAGCAGCGCCATCAGCCCCGCCAACGGCTCGATCTGCCCGGCCACGAGCGTTCGGAAAACCTCTTCTTTCTCGTCAAGGATCTCGGCACGCCGCGCCGGCGTTTCGTCGGGCAAGAAGCGCTCGCCGATCGAGACATTGGCGAAGCCCTGCAGCTCCCTGGAGAAGCGCTCGTGATCGAACACATGGCCGCGCGGTCCCAGCACCTGGTTGAAGGCCTTGAGATGCAGCGGGTCGGTGTTGGCGAGCGTGCCATCGATGTCGAACAACAACGCCCTGCCGATTGCCTCGATCATTTCTCTACTTTCCCAAATCCGCGATGCATCAATGCGAAAGACGTATCAATACGCTCTCGTGCACGCAATGATGCATCCACATGACCACAATGCGACACTCGACAAAGCTGCATGCGACTGCAACACTCCTCGCAAGATCAAAAAAGGAGGAAACGATGATCAACCGACGCGATCTGGCTCTTTCGACTCTTGCCGTCTCCGCGCTTGCGCTCTCCGCACCGGCGCTTGCCGCCTCGGCAGACGAAGAGGCGGTGGCGAAAAAGGTCGAGGCCTTCCGCCTCGCCCAGATCGCGGCCGACCCGAAGGCGCTCGGCGCGCTGTGCTGGGACGATCTCAGCTACAGCCATTCCAGCGGCAAGGTCGAGGACAAGGCGACCTTCATCGCCAATGCCACCGACGGCAAGTCGAAGTTCCTGTCGATCGACTACAAGGATCCCACCATCAAGGTCGTCGGTCCCGCCGCGATCGTGCGCTTCCACTGGATGGCCGAGCAGGAGATGGCGGCCGATGGGAAGAAAGTGTCGACCAACCTTCACATTCTGATGAACTGGCAGAAGCAGGGCGACGAGTGGAAGCTGCTGTCGCGCGCCGCGACGAAGTTGTGATGTGACGACTTGCCCCTCCCCTTTTGGGTGTTCAGACCGGGGGGGGGGTGGCATACGCGGCCTCGATCGCCGTGCTTAAGACCGCCGATGCTTGGCATCGGCTATGGCGATGGCGGCGAGAAGATCAAGGACGGAGGATAGTATGACGGACCACGAGGCGGTGGCAAAGAACGTCGAGGCATTTCGCCTCGCCCAGATCGCGGCCGATCCGAAGGCGCTCGACGCGCTGTGCGCGGACGATTTGAGCTACAGCCATTCAAGCGGCTTCCTCGAGGACAAGGCGGCCTTCGTCGCCAACGCCACCGACGGCAAGACCGAATTCCTGTCGATTACGTACAAGGATCCAACCATCAAGATCGTCGGTCCCGCCGCGATCGTACGCTTCCACTGGATGGCCGAGATGATGACCGGCGGACAGAAAGTGACAAACAGCCTTCACATCCTGATGAACTGGCTGAAGCAGGGCGACGAGTGGAAGCTGCTGTCGCGCTCCGCCACGAAACTGTGATGCGACAACGCGATTCCGTGCCGCGCCTGCGCGGCCGGGAATGACGCGTACGGCGCTTACGCCGCCTCCTTCACATCGCCGTTAACCAGCTTGCGCGCGGCGCGTTCGGCTTCGCGGGCGTTGCGGAAGAACTGGCCTTCGAGGCGATTGAATTGGTGGGACGAAGCGAAGAAGCAGTAGCCGCCCTGGCCGCGAACGACGATGCCCGCGGTCTCCGAGTTCACTTCAATGATGTAGCTGTCCGGCATGGCCCGTAGATTCCTCAATGCGGGCAAATAACGGCGTCTCTGCCCTTTGGTTCCCAGGGCAAATCAACCGGTTTCCACCGCGAATCGACTCGCTCATGGGTACGCCGGGACCTCATCCGTTTTATGACTGGTTGTTGGCGAAGCCGCGACGCGTTGACTCATCCGCGCCGCGTTTGGCGAGCTGCAACTCTTCGTGTGATGGGACGCAAAGTCGCGCGCGATTAGGTCGCGACCGGCATCTCGGTCGAGCGGACTTCCTGCGGACGGCCGTGCTCGTCGATCGAGACATACGTAAAATTGCCGTCAGTGACGAGCAACGGGTGCTCCTCGCCGCGCCGCAACGCCCAGGCTTCCAGATGCACCGTCAAAGAGGTGCGGCCGACGCGGACGAGGTTGGCATAGACCGAGACGAGGTCGCCGACGTAGACGGCCTTGCGAAAATTCATCGCCTCGATCGCGACGGTGACGGTGCGCGACTTCGCGACTTTGGATGCGAACACACCGCCGCCGACGTCCATCTGGCTGAGCAGCCAGCCGCCGAAGATGTCGCCATTGGCGTTGGTGTCGGCGGGCATCGCCAGCGTGCGGATGCAGAGATCGCCGCGCGGCGCGCTGTCGGACTTCTCGGTCATCGGGTTTCTCTTGAAGCTCTCACTTGAAATTGGCCCACCCCGGATCGGGCGCGAAGCGCTCGCCGAATCGTCCGGCCAGCCCGCGCAAGGTCGACACGACATTCTCCACGCCGCGCGTGCGCGCGTAATTCAGGGGACCACCACGGAACGGTGCATAGCCGGTACCGAAGATCATGGCGCCGTCGACCGCATCAGGATCGTCGACGATGCCCTCGCGCAGGGCCGCCACGCAGACATTGGACATCGGCAGCACCAGCCGGTCGATCATCTGGTCGGTGACGCGCGGACCGGTCTCGGGGAGCGGTGCCTTCTCGGCCTTGCCGTCCTTCCAGGTATAAAAGCCCTTGCCGGTCTTGCGGCCAAGCTCGCCCCTGGCGACTTTGTCGCGCAACCATGCGGGTGTGGGCGGCAAGAGATCACCGAACTTGGTGCGCAGCATGTCGCCGACGTCGAGGCAGATGTCGAGCCCGACCTGGTCGGCGAGTTCGATCGGCCCCATCGGCATGCCGAACTGTTCGGCCGCGGCGTCGATCAGGCGCTGGTCGATCTTCTCGTCCAGCATCACCATGGCTTCGAGCATGTATGGCGTCAACGCCCGGTTGACGAGGAATCCCGGCGAGCTCTTCACGGATAGCGGCAGACGATCGATCGCGCCGACGAAAGCCAGCGCCTCCTTCAGCACCTGTGGGTCGTTGCCGTCGTGACTGACGACCTCGACCAGTTGCAGCCGCGACACCGGATTGAAAAAATGCAGGCCGACCAGCCGCTCGGGCCGCGCCAACGTGGTGCGCAGATCCTGAAGCGGGATGCTCGACGTGTTGGTGGCAAGGATGGCACCCGGCTTCATCCGCGGCTCGAGCCCGGCATAGACCTTCTGCTTCAGCTCGAGCTTCTCAGGAACTGCCTCAATGACGAGATCGGCATTGCGGACGCCCTCTCCGTCCATGTCCGGGATCAGACGATCGAGCGCGTCGCGCACCTCTGTCGGTTTGCGGATGATCTTGCCAAACAGTTCGGCGGCGCGCATCACGGCGCCCGCGATCGGTTCGGCCTTCATGTCGGCGAGCGAGACGCGCAGCCCCTGCCCGGCTACCCAAGCCGCGATGTCGCCGCCCATGGCTCCGGCGCCAATGACGTGAACGTGCTTGATGGTGTTGCCCGAGCCTGCCGCCTTCTTCATCTGCTCGCGCAAGAAGAAGACCCGGATCAGGTTCTGGGCGGTCGGCGTCACCATCAGCCTGGCGAACGAAGCCTGCTCTGCCTTCAGCATCGCGGCCTTGTTGCCGCCATGGGCCGCCCAGAGGTCCATCAGCGCGTAAGGCGCGGGATAGTGTTCGCGGGACGCCGCCTTCGCCGCCTCCGACCGCATTCGCCTTGCCAGGAGTCCGCGCACGAAGCCGAAATTGGCTGCAAGCGTGAGCAAGCCGGGCGTGGTCCGCTTCAGCCGGCCGAACAGTGCATCCTTCACCGCGCCCCGGACATGACGCTCCTGCGTCACGGTATCGACGAGGCCGAGCGACTTAGCGCGGCGCGCATCGATGGTGCGGCCGGTCAGCATCAGTGCCATCGACTGGGTGGGATTGACCAGCGCGGTAAATCGCGCGGTGCCGCCGAGGCCGGGATGCAGGCCGAGCATCACCTCCGGGAAGCCGAAGCGCGCCCCGTCGATCGCGATGCGCGACTGGCAGGCGAGCGCGACCTCGAGGCCGCCGCCGAGGCAGAAGCCGTGGATCACGGCGACGGTCGGCAGCTTCAGGGCTTCGAGATGATCGACCACCGCATGCGCGGCGCGGATGCGTGTCTCGACCATGTCGGGGTCGGAGGCACCGCGGAATTCGTTGACGTCGGCACCGGCGATGAAGCCGGATGGTTTGGCGGAGCGAATGACGAGGCCGGCCGGACGCTCGGTCTCGATCGCTGCGAGCACGGCGTCGAACTCCTCCACCACGTCCGAGGACAGCGTGTTGGCGCTGGCGTCCGCGCGGTCGAATAGCAGCCAGGCAACGCCATCCTCGTCGCGCGTCAGCTTGAAGTTCTTGTACGCACTGTCCGTCGCAGGCCTGGGCCCGAGTTCCAGCACGCGGTCGCCCAGCGCGGTCATGATCTTCGAATCCATGGTCACACCGCCTCGATCAGCATGGCGCCGCCGAGCCCGCCGCCGATGCACTCGGTGGCAATTCCGCGCCGCGTGCCGAGCCGCTTCATCGCGTTGACGAGATGCAGCACGATGCGGTTGCCGGAGGTCCCGACGGGATGGCCGAGCGAGATCGCGCCGCCATCGACGTTGAGCTTGTCACGGTCGATCTCGCCGGCCGCGCCGTCGAGGCCGAGAATCTCGCGGCAGAACTTGTCGTCATTCCAGGCAGCCAAGCAGCCGAGCACCTGCGTCGCGAAGGCCTCGTTCAGCTCCCAGGTTTCGACGTCCTGAACCGTAAGGCCGTTGCGCGCAAGCAGAGGCGTCGCCGACATCACCGGACCGAGCCCCATGATGCTGGGATCGAGCGCGGCCCAGTTGCTGTCGACGATAACGGCCTTCGGCGTCAGTCCGTGCTTTGCGACCGCGGCGTCGGAGGCCAGGATCACCCAGGACGCGCCATCGGTGATCTGCGACGAATTGCCGGCCGTGACCTGTCCCCAGGGACGTTCGAACACCGGCCGCAGCTTTGCCAGTGTCTCGGCCGTTGAATCCGGGCGTACGCCGTCGTCATGGTCGAAGAACTTTCCGTCGCGGGAGAACGCCGTCTCGACCTCGCCCTTGAGAAATCCCGCGCCTTGCGCATGCGCGAGCCGGCGATGGCTTTCGGCGGCATAGGCATCGGACTGGGCCCGCGTGATGCCGAAGAGATGGCCGACGATCTCGGCGGTCTGGCCCATGTTCAGATCGGTGATGGGATCGGTCAGTCCGCGCTCGAGGCCGATGATCGGCTTGAGATCGCGCGGACGCAACTTGAACGCAGCGGCCAGCTTCGCGGCCATGCCCCTGGCGGTGGCAAGGCCGGCGAACCAGCGCACGCCGGAGTTCGGCCAGACCAGCGGCGCATGGCTCAGCGCCTCGGTGCCCCCGGCGAGGATCATGTCGGCATGGCCTTCGCGGATATAGCGATAGGCGGCGTCGATCGACTGCATGCCGGAGCCGCAATTGATCTGTACGGTGAATGCGACCATGTCCTCGCCCATGCCGAGCCGAAGCGCGGCGACGCGGGCCGGATTCATCTCGTCCGCGATCACGTTGACGCAGCCAAGAATGACCTGGTCAAAATCCGCTGGTGCAAATGGCTGGCGCGCCAGGAGCGGCCGGCCGCATTGCACAGCGAGATCGACCGGCGTGAACGGACCTGGCCCCGAACGCGCCTTCAGAAACGGCGTCCGGCTGCCGTCGACGATGAAAACCGGTCGTGCCATCAGCTCGCTGCTCTCTGCTCACCCAGTTCCTGGAAGAATTGATGCACGTCTCCGGATTTCTTGTAAATCGGCGACAGCGCCTCCGGCGCAAAATCGTCGACCTCAATGACTCTGGTGACCGCTTCGTGAGCGGCGGCGAGCTGCTCACCCTCGACCTGCGTGATCACCCCCTTGGCGACGGCGTCCTTCCAGTCGCGAACATGCGCGGCACGCACGCGCTTGGCGATCGCGTCGGTGGCGGTCACCAGCTTGAACGCATGCTCCAGCCGGGCGAAGCCGCCGTCATCATCGACATGGGCCAGATCCGGCGTGAGGCGCTCGCGCGCAGCCGAGGGCTCCAGCACCAGGCTCGCACATTGGTGCACGACCCGGTCGGACGGGCCGAGCACGCGGGCGCCGAACGGCTGGACCACGAACTTGAGGAAGCCCGCGACGAAGCGATTGGGCAGATTGGCGAGGATTTCGGCAAGTCGGTTCTCGATGGTTTTGAAGCCCGTCGCCATGCACCATTCCAGCGCGGCAAAGTCTTCCTTCTGCCGGCCTTCGTCCTGCCAGCGTTTCAGCGCGGCAGACAGGAGATAAAGTTCAGAGAGGATATCGCCGAAGCGCGCCGATAGCATCTCCTTGCGCTTGAGTGCGCCGCCAAGCGTCAGCAGCGCCATGTCCGCGCAGAGCGCAAATGCCGCCGAATAGCGCGAGAGCTGGCGATAGAAAGGCGTGGCGTCGCCCGCATCGGGCGCCAGCACGAAGGCGCCGAAGGTCCAGCTCCGACCGAAAGCCCGGAACAGGGTCTGGAAGCTGTGGCCAACATGTTTCCAGAACGTCTTGTCGAAGGCGGTCAGGCCACGCTCGCGATCGGCGTCGGCCAGCGCATTCATCTCTGCGAGCAGATAGGGATGCGCGCGGATCGCGCCTTGCCCGAACACGATGAGATTGCGGGTCAGGATGTTGGCGCCCTCGACCGTTATGCCGACGGGGACGGCGCGGTGGAGATTGCCGAGATAGTTTTGCGGACCGTCGATCACGGCCTTGCCGCCATGAATGTCCATGGCGTCGTCGACCGCTGTGCGCATCCGCTCGGTGGCGTGCAGCTTCATGATGCCGGAGATGACGGCGGGATGAACGCCGGCATTCAGTGCGGCGCAGGTCAGGCGCCGCGCCGCATCCAGCTGGTAGGCGGTGGCGACGATGCGCGCAAGCGGCTCCTCGACGCCTTCGAACTTCGAGATCGAGATGCCGAACTGTTCGCGGATACGGGCGTAGGCGCCGGTCGTGCGCGCCGCATAGGCAGCGCCCGCCGCCGAGAGCGACGGCAGCGAGATGCCGCGGCCGGCGGCTAGTGCGGTCATCAGCATCTTCCAGCCCTGTCCCAACCGCTCCTTGCCGCCGATGACGTAATCGAGCGGAATGAAGACGTCGCGGCCCCAATTGGGACCGTTCTGGAAGACCTGCATCGACGGCAGGTGGCGCTGGCCGATCTCGACACCGGGCAGATTGGTCGGGATCAGCGCCACGGTGATGCCGAGTTCCTCCTGGCCGCCCACGAGGTGGTCGGGATCATAGGCCTTGAAGGCAAGACCCAGCAGCGTCGCGACGGGGCCAAGCGTGATGTAGCGCTTGTGCCAATTGAGTCTGAGCCCGACGACCTCGCGGTCCTCGAAGGTGCCCTTGCAGATGATGCCGGTGTCGACCATGGAAGCGGCGTCGGAGCCGGCTTCCGGGCTGGTGAGGCCGAAGCAGGGAATGTCACGGCCGTCGGCCAAGCGCGGCAGCCAGCGCTCCCGCTGCTCTTTGGTCCCGAAATGCATCAGCAGCTCTCCGGGCCCGAGCGAATTCGGCACCATCACCGTGACGGCCGCCGCGATCGAGCGGGTCGAGATCTTGCGCACGACTTCCGAATGGGCGTAGGGCGAGAAGCCGAGGCCGCCGAACTCCTTCGGAATGATCATGCCGAAGAACTTTTCGCGCTTGATGAAGTGCCAGACATCATGCGGCAGATCGCGCCATTCCCAGGAGATCTTCCACTCGTCGAGCATGGCGCAGAGCTCGTCGACGGGACCGTTGAGGAAGGCAAGCTCCTCCTCAGTCAGTTTGGCTGGCGCAATTTTCAGCAGCTTCGACCAATCAGGGTTGCCGGTAAATAGATCGGCATCCCACCAGACGTCGCCCGCCTCCAGCGCTTCGCGCTCGGTATCGGACATCGCCGGCAGCACGCCGCGAGCCCAGGAAAATATCGGCTTGGTGATGGTGTCGCGGCGGAAGCTCATGGCTGACCTCATGCATCGGCGCGGTTGGCGGCATTTTAGCGGAAAGTGGCTGGCGGGGGTGAAGACTTCGCCCGCGACATTGACGCGGCCGGGCGGCCGCCCTGGCCAATAACGGCCGGGACGCGGGAGCAGTTCCGGGAGGGGAATGGGGCCGAATGTCACCGCCGTCATCCCGGGGGCGCGCTCTTGGCGCGAGCCCGGAATCCATACTCCCGATCATGGTTACGGATTCCGGACTAGACGCTATGCGCCGCTCCGGAATGACAGGACAGTTTGGCCGGTCTTAATCCGGCCGGATCATCTCGAACATGTTTTCCGGCTTGATCTCGAAATAGTCCCCGCGGCGGCCGGCGCGGACGATCGGGCGGGCGGCGGCGGTCTGGTAGACGCCGTCCTTGATCATGGCTTTGTCGATGTGGACGGCGACGACCTCGCCCAGCGTCAGCCACGCATCGGCTACCTTGCCGTCGGCACCCTTGAGGCGGACGATGTCGGACACTTTGCACTCGAAGGCGACGGGGCTCTCGCCGACGCGCGGCACATTGACGAGCTTGCCGGGCACGGCGGTGAGGCCCGCGATCTCGAATTCGTCGACCTCAGGGGCGACATGCGCGGCGGTCGCGTTCATGTGCTTGGCGAGGTCCATGGTGGCGAGATTCCAGACGAACTCGCCGGTCTGCTGGATGTTCTCGACCGTGTCTTTCCAATTGGTGGAAGAGAAGCCGATGATCGGCGGCACGTAGCAGAAGGCGTTGAAGAAGCTGTAGGGCGCCAAGTTGACGTGGCCCTTGGTATCGCGAGAGGAGATCCAGCCGATCGGTCGCGGCGCGATGATGGCGTTGAAGGGGTCATGCTTGAGGCCGTGGCCCTTGGAGGGCTCGTAGAAGTACAGGTCTTTGTCGGTCACGCTGGCTTTCCCCTGCCCGTCCTCGTCGCCACCAGCCGGTCGGTCTGGGGCGTTGAGCCTGCTTACAGGAGAAATTCCGCGCCCGTCAGTGGCGCGGCGACAGACCCGCGATGACGAAATCGATCATCTGGTCGATGGTCGGGCCCGGCTTGGTGGCACACTGGGCGATCATCTGGGGGTGGAAGAACCGCATCATCGCAGTACAGGAGCACAGCGCGGCCAGTTGGAGATCGGGTGCCTCGAAATCGCCCGAGGCGACGCCCTGAGCGATCATCTGGCCGACAAAGCCGCCAATGCACTCCATGTGATTGACGCAAACCTGCCAATCCTCCTGCATCGCGATCTCGACCATCTCGTGCAACTTGTTGTCGCCGACATAGCGCTCGGTATTCATCCGGTGGATGGTGGTGAGCAACTCGCGGAAGCGCTCCGGCACCGGACCAGGCTTCGCCACGATCCGCTGCGCCTCGAGCTCGACCTCGCCCATCAAACCCCGCGCCACCGCCTGATGAATCGCCTTCTTCGATTCGAAGAAGCGATACACGTTGGCGGGGCTCATCCTGAGCTCCTTGGCGATGTCCCCGACCGTAGTCTTCTGGTAGCCGATCTGGCGGAACAGCCGCTCGGCCACCTCGAGAATACGATCCCGGGTGTCGCCTTCGATATGTTCCGCAACCAGTGTCATCTGTCAGGACTCGTTCGCCAGCACTTCATCTCACTTATTCAGCCGCTTCAGCAAGCGGAATTGCCGGATGTTCATCGCTGCCATGCTGCGACGCGGCAGGCTGCTCGGGAGTGCCCGCCTCGTCCAGGCTCTTCCGGAACCAAAGTGCATAGAGGCCCGGCAAATACAGCAGCGTCAGGAAGGTCGCGACGAACAGGCCGCCCATGATGGTGATCGCCATCGGACCCCAGAAGGCCGAGCGCGACAGCGGGATCATGGCAAGGATGGCCGCGAGCGCAGTCAGCACCACCGGACGGGCGCGGCGAACGGTGGCCTCCACGATCGCCTCGCGTCGGGTCAGGCCGTGCGAGACGTCGGTCTCGATCTGGTCGACGAGGATGACCGTGTTGCGCATGATCATGCCGGCAAGCGCGATCAGGCCGAGCAGCGCCACGAAGCCGAACGGGGCATT
This sequence comes from Bradyrhizobium sp. MOS003, assembly GCF_003020125.1. Taxonomy (GTDB): domain Bacteria; phylum Pseudomonadota; class Alphaproteobacteria; order Rhizobiales; family Xanthobacteraceae; genus Bradyrhizobium. Next base: position 174,167 of record NZ_PYFW01000005.1, read on the forward strand.
GGCGACGTTGAGGCCGAAGGAGGCGCCGACGATGCCGAGCGGCGCGGTCAGGAACACCAGGATCAGGCGCGAGAAGCTCTGTAGCTGGATCATCAGCAGCGTCAGCATCACCATGACCATCAGCGGGAAGAGGACGAAGATCGAGGCGTTGCCCTTGGCCGATTCCTCGAACGCGCCGCCTGCCTCGATCCGGTAGGCCGGCTCGAGATGGTCCTTGATCGCCTTCAGCTTCGGCGTGATCTGGCCCGTGACGTCGGGCGCCTGCACGCCGTCGACCACGTCGGAGCGCACGGTGATCGCCATGTCGCGGTTGCGCCGCCACATGATCGGCTCCTCGTGGGCATACTCGATCTTGGCGACCTGTTGCAGCGGCACGGCAACGCCGTTTCGCGAGGTGATCGTGAGGTCGCCGACACCGCCGAGGTCGAGGCGTTCGGACGGAACCGCACGGGCCACCACGCCGACCTTCTCGATGCCGTCGCGCACGGTCGTGACCTGCGAGCCCGAGATCAGCAGCGCGAGCGCCTGCGACACGTCTTGCGGGGTCAGGCCCAGGGCGCGGGCACGATCCTGGTCGACGACGAGCTTGAGGTAGGGCGACTGCTCGTTCCAGTCGAGCTGGACGTCCTTGACGCTCTTGTTCTGCCGCATGACGTCGCGGACTTGGTAGGCGATCTCGCGCACCTTGTTGGCGTCGGGACCGATCACGCGAAACTGCACGGGGAAGCCGACCGGCGGGCCGAAGTTGAAGCGGTCGACGCGGACGCGCGCCTCGGACAGCATGCCGTCCGCAACCGCGTTCTCGATCTTGGCCTTGACGCGCTCGCGCCCCTCGACGCCCTTGGCGACGATGACGATCTCGGCAAAGGCCTCGTTCGGCAGCTGCGGATTGAGGCCGAGCCAGAAGCGCGGCGAGCCCTGGCCGACATAGGACGTGTAGGTCTCGATGTCCTTGTCATCCTTCAGCAGCGTCTCGGCCTTCTTCACCGCCTTTTCAGTGACGTTGAAGGCGGTGCCCTCGGGCAGGCGCAACTGGAAGAACAGTTCGGGGCGCTCCGACAGCGGGAAGAACTGCTGCTGGACGTGGCCGAAGCCGACCACCGAGGCGATGAAGATTCCGACGGTCGCGACCACCACGGTGATGCGGTGATTGACACACCATTGCACGATGGCGCGCAGGCCCCGGTACATGCGCGTCTCGTAGACCGCGTGCGGATCGTGATTGTGGTGCACCGTGATGTTGGGCAGCAACTTGACGCCAATGTAGGGCGTGAAGATCACCGCCACGAACCAGGACGCGACCAGCGCGATCGCCACGATCCAGAAGATGCTGCCGGCATATTCGCCGACCGCGGAATTGGCAAAGCCGATGGGGAGGAAGCCAGCGGCCGTGACCAGCGTTCCCGTGAGCATCGGAAACGCAGTTGATTCCCAGGCAAAGGACGCCGCACGCATGCGGTCCCAGCCCTGCTCCATCTTCACGACCATCATCTCGACCGCGATGATGGCGTCGTCGACGAGCAGGCCGAGCGCGATGATCAGCGCACCCAGCGTGATGCGGTGCAGGTCGAGCGACATCATGTTCATGACGATGAAGACGATGCCGAGCACCAGCGGCACCGACAGCGCGACCACGATTCCCGTACGCCAGCCCAGTGCCAGGAACGAAACGAACAGCACGATGACAAGCGCTTCCATGAAGGAGTGCACGAACTCGCCGACGGCGTGCTCGACCACCTTGGGCTGGTCGGCGATCAGCTTGACGTCGATGCCCTGCGGCACCGCCTTCATGAAATCGGCCGTCGCCTTCTCGACCTCTTTGCCGAGCTCGAGGATGTTGGCGCCCTTGGCGGTGACGACGCCGATGCCGATCGCGGCCTTGCCTTCCTGACGGACGACGAAGCTCGGCGGATCGACATAGCCATGGGTGACGGTGGCGATGTCACCGAGGCGGAACACGCGGCCGTTGCTCTCGACCGGCGTCTCGGCGACGGCCTTGGCGCCGTCGAGCGCGCCGGTGACGCGCAGCGGCACGCGCTGCGAGGAGGTTTCGACCGTGCCGGCCGGCGTCACATTGTTCTGCTTGGCGAGCGAGTCGAACAGCGCCTGCGGGGTGATGCCGAGGGTGGCGAGCTTGGCGTGGGAGAACTCGACGAAGATGCGCTCGTCCTGATTGCCGTAGACGTCGACCTTGGTTACGCCCGGCACCTTCAGCATGCGCTGACGGAAGCCTTCGGAGACCTTCTTGAGCTGGGCGTAGTCGGCGCCGTCGCCGGTCATCATGTAGAGAATGGAATCGACGTCGGAGAACTCGTCGTTGACGACGGGTCCCAGGATGCCCGACGGCAACTGGCCCTGCACATCAGCGAGCTTCTTGCGCAGAAGATAGAAGAGGTAAGGCACGTCCTTCGGCGGCGTGGAGTCGCGGAAGGTGACTTGGAGCGCGGTGAAGGCGGGCTTGGAATAGGTCTGCACCTTCTCGAAATAGGGCAGCTCCTGGATCTTCTTCTCGATGGGATCGGCGACCTGGGTCTGCATCTCCTGCGCGGTCGCGCCCGGCCAAATCACGGAGACGTTGACCACCTTCACCGTGAAGAACGGATCTTCGGCCCTGCCAAGCTTCTCATAGGAGAAGAAGCCGGCGACGCCGAGCATGATCATCAAGAAGAGAACCAGCGTCGGATGGCTGACGGCCCAGGCCGAAAGGTTGAAGCGCTTCATCGCTCTCTCCGAAAGGACGATCCAATTGCCAAAAACACGACAGCCACACTGTTCAAAGCGTCATCGGGAGGCAGCGAAGCAATCCAGGGGGCTGGGCAGGTTCTGGATCGCTTCGCCGCTTCAGCCTTTGCTTAGGGACAAAGGCCGAAACTCACCTCACACGACGTAACTCGAAAACGAGACCTAAAAGGACAGTGACGAGACGACCCGCACCCGCTGGCCCGGATCGAGCTTCTGCACGCCGAGGGCTACGATCTTGGCGCCCTCGTCCACGCCGCTGGCGATGACGACGTCGTTGCTCTCGTAGGACTTCACCACGACCGGCTTCAGCGTGAGCGCACCGTTGTCGTCGACGACGTAGAAGGACGGCTTGCCGCCTTCGTTGAACAGCGCCGACAGCGGCAGCCGCGCGACGCGCTCGGTCGCGGCATCCGACAGCGTCAGCGTCGCGGTCATGCCGAGCGACACCTTGTCGTCGGCCTCGGGCAACGAGAACTTTGCAAGATAGGTGCGCGTGGCCGGATCGGCCGTCGGCGCGATCTCGCGGAGCTTGGCCGTATACTTCTTGCCCGGCTCCGACCAAAGAGTGACGCTGGCGACGCCCGATTTGGCACGTCCGACCAGCGTCTCAGGGATCGCGACGACCGCTTCCTTTTCGGCAAAGCGAGCGACGCGGATCGAAGTCTGGCCTGCGGCAACCACCTGGCCGGGCTCGATCAGCGTTGCGGTGACGACGCCACGGGCGTCGGCGTTGAGCGTCGCGTAGGAAAGGGAATTCTTGGTCAACTCGACCGACCGCTCGGCCCGGTTCAGGCGCGCGCGGGCCTCATCGGCGGACGCACGGCTCTGATCCAGTTGGGCGTCGGTGGTCCAGCCCTTGGCCTTCAGATCCTTGGCGCGCTGCTCGGCGGCGGCGGCCTGGGCCAACACGCCGGTCGCGGCGGTCAGCTCGGCGACCGACTGCTCGGCCTGGAGCTTCAAATCGACCTCGTCGAGGGTGGCGAGCGGCTGGCCGATTTCGACGGTTTGGCCGACTTCCACGAGGCGCTTGGCAACCTTGCCGGCGACGCGGAAGCCAAGATCGCTCTCGATCCGGGGCCGGACGGTGCCGACGAAACTGCGCTCGGGGGTCTCGGCATCATAATGCGCGGTTGCGACCAGAACCGGGCGCGGCGGCTCGGCCTTTTCGGCGACGGTGTCATTGCATCCGGCGAGGGCGGCAGCCATCAACGCCAGCGAAACGCCGGCCAAGAGCCTGGAATAGCTGGACAAAACAGACCGGACGAACATCGAAGGACACTCCTGCATCTCGAATGAGAGCAATGTCGACTAATCACTGACGAAAGTCAATAATCGTCAGTCATCAGGAATGCGTGATCTTTAAGGGGTGGTAAGAGTCGAAAGGACCATAAGTCAGGTAGGTGCCCTGATAAGGGCAGAGGACGGGTCCGCAGCCTGGATCATCCAGGCTGCGCGACGGTGGGTTTGCCCTCTACCGCCCCTGCTCGACAAACTCATGCTTGCTGTCGTGGCCGCCGATGAACACCAGAATGCCGGCAAGCAGCGGCAGCACGGCGAGCACCAACAGGCCGGTCGAGGTCTGGCCCGTGGCTTCCTTGACCCAGCCGATCAGGTAAGGCCCTCCGAAGCCGGCGAGGTTGCCGATCGAATTGATCAGGGCGATGGCGCCGGCGGCCGCGGTGCCGGAGAGCCATGCGGTCGGCAACGTCCAGAACACGCCGAAACAGCAGAACACGCCGATCGCGGCCACCGTCAACACCACCATCGTCATGGTCGGGTCGGTGAGATAGCTGGAGACGGCGAGCGCAACGGCGGTGAGCAGCAGCGGCGCGCCGACATGCTTCACGCGTTCGCGCGTGGCATCGGAATGCCGCGCCCACAGGATCATGGCGATGGTGCCGAACAGATACGGGATCGCGGTGACGAAGCCGGTCTGCGCGTTGGTCAGCCCAAAGGCCTTGACGATCTGCGGCAGCCAGAACTGCATGCCGTAGAGCGCGCCGACAAAGCCGAAATAGATCAGGCTGAGCGCGATCACCTTCGGCGAGGACAATGCCTCGCCGAGCGAAAGGTGCTTCACCGCCTGCTTTGCCGCGATTTCCGAATCGAGCTTCGCCTTCAGCCACGCCTTCTGCTCGGCCGACAGCCAATCCGCCTTCTCTGGCTTGTCGGTGAGGTAGAACCAGGTGACGATGCCGAGCAGCACTGAGGGAATGCCTTCGATGATGAAGAGCCACTGCCAGCCCTTCAGGCCCATCGTGCCGTCGAGCCCGAGCAGCAGGCCCGACACCGGCGCACCGATCACGGTCGAGACCGGCACGGCGATGGCAAAGGCCGCAAGGAAGCGGGCGCGATATTCGGCCGGATACCAATAGGTGAGATAGAGGATGATGCCGGGAAAGAAGCCGGCCTCGGCGACGCCGAGCAGGAAGCGTAGGACGTAGAAGCTGGTGACACCGCTCGTGAGCGCCATCAGCGCCGAGATGATGCCCCAGGTCACCATGATGCGGGCGATCCAGCGGCTGGCGCCGAATTTCTCGAGCGCGAGATTGCTCGGCACCTCGAAAATGAAATAGCCGATGAAGAAGATGCCGGCGCCCCAGGAGAAGATCAGCGGGGTGAACTTCAGCTCCGCATTCATGGTCAGAGCGGCGAAGCCGAGATTGACGCGGTCGAGATAGGAGAAGAAGTAGGCCAGCACCAGGAACGGAATCAGGCGCCAGGAGATGGCGCGGATGGTCGAGGTCTCGATGTCCGATTTGTTGCCGCCGGCGGAACCGGCATAGGTGGTGGTCTGGCTCATGGCTTCCCCCGGGTTGTTGCTTTTATGGGCTGGTTGCGGTTTTCAGCATCGCGGCCGAAGAGTCAATGGAGCAAGCAATGCACGGCACGCAACCGGATAAACCTGCTGCGCTGTTGCGGACTTCGATAATCCGCGCCGCCCTCGCCCTCGCGGTGATCGCCTGCGGACTGTCCCTGCGCTGGTACGGCTATCCGATCGGCCTGCCCGCGTTCGTCGTGAAGTATGGCGGCTCACTGCTGTGGGCGACGATGGTGTTTCTGCTGGTCGGGGTTCTGCTGCCGCGGCTCACGCGGGCACAGATTGCGGCCCTCGCGGCGATGATCACCGTCGTCGTGGAATTCTCCCGGCTGGTGCATGCGCCCTGGCTCGATGCGTTCCGGCTGACGACGGCCGGCGCACTGCTGCTCAGGCGCATCTTCTCGCTTTGGAATCTGGTGGCCTACGCTGTCGGGATTGTTTTCGGCGCTTGGATCGATCGGGTTGCAAAATTGCGCGGTCTCGTAGGATGGGCGAAGGCGCCCTAGCGCCGTGCCCACGTCTTCTCATCGAATAGGCGAGACGTGGGCACGCTACGCTTTGCCCACCCTACGAGACTACGAGACCGGTGGCCTTGCAGCTCACTCCGCCAATTGAAACCGCTCGAAACGATCGAGCTCGTCCTCGATCTTCTGCTTGAGCTCCTTGCGCCCCGCCGTCTTCCTGCCCTGTCCCGCCCAGGTCCATTTCTGCATCAGCAGCTTCTTCGCCTGCCGGTCGGTCTTCATGTCGAGCGCGGCGACGATCTCGTCGCCGACCAGCACCGGCAGCGCGAAGTAGCCGAGCTTGCGTTTGGCCTTCGGTACATAGGCCTCGAACAGATGGTTGTAGCCGAAGATGAGATTGGTGCGCTTGCGCTGAATGATCAGGGGATCGAACGGCGAGAGGATGTGAACGAGATCGGGCGAGACCACCTCGCCGTTCGCCTCGAGCGCGGCCGGCGCTGCCCAATGCTCCTGTTTGCCGGCACCTTCGATCGCGACTGGCACCAGCTCGCCGCGGCGGACGCGGGAGGTGATCAGGCCGGCCACCGCCTTCTTGCGCGGCGCATCGAGATGGCAGATCGAATCCAGACTCACCACGCCCTGGGACCGCAATGCGCGGTCGAGCAGATAGGTCGTGATCTCCCTGGCCGACGCCGGCTTCGGCAGCCTGTCCCAGCCGAAATGCCGCGTCATCAGCTCGTAGGTCTTGAGCATGCCCTGGCGCTCGCTGATGGTCACGGCGCCGGTATAGAAGGCGAGCTGCAAAGCCCGCTTCGAGGGTTTACGGCTCTGCCACAGATGCTCCTTCTCGGTGAGCACATCGTCCTCGATATCGCGGATCGTCAGCGGCCCTGCACGCACCAGCCGCATCACCTTGCGCGTGTCCGCAGGCTTCACCGAGGCGAACCATTTGTGCCCTTCGCGGCGATGCTCGCGCATCGCCGGAAGGAAGAAACGGAAGTCGCCGGCGGGCACGTAGGACAGCGCGTGCGTCCAATACTCGAACACGCTTCTGTCGACGCTCTGGGCGTGGCGCAGATTGGCGCGACGGTAGGACGGGATACGGCTGAACAGGATGTGATGGTGGCAGCGCTCGATGACGTTGATGGTGTCGATCTGCACGTAGCCGAGATGGGCGACCGCATCTGCGACGGCCTGTGCTCCTTCGCCGAATGGGGCACGCTCATCCAGCCGCTGGGCATGCAGCCAGATCTGCCGGGCCTGTGTCGTGGTGAGGGGAAGCGGTTTGGGCGCGCGTGACATTGCAGAACGCAATGTAGCGGGATTCGCGCCGGGAGAAAGAACCTGACCGGAACCTGGAATGAAAAAGCCGCGCTGCCATCTGCTGACAGCGCGGCCGAAACCTACTTCGCCATCATGGCCTTCTGCGACTTCATGTAGTGCATGCAGGCGCTCTTCATCTTGCCATTGCTCATGTCGGTGTTGGCCATGGCCATTTCCTTGTTGGCCGCCATCTTGGCCGACGTGTCGGGGGTGCCGCCCATCATCGCGGCGGATTTCATCATATTGTCCTTGGTGCACGCCATCATCGCGGCGGAGGCGGGCGAAAGCGAAAGGGTGAACGCGAGAAAGGCTGCGGCCGTGAGCAAGATCTTCATCGAAAAGTCTCCTCCGTAAAATGAAACCGGCATCATGCCGGCCTTCGCAATTACGTATTCTCTCGCGTCGACGTTTCGCGGAGAAGACAATTTTCTTGCTGCGGTGCAGTGACGGAGTTGCCGGAGCCAGGGTCCATGCGTATCAACGTGATTTCAATCACAACGGGGACCGCGGCCGTTTGAACCTGTGCCGCGGCGCGTGCGACCACCTCTGTTGGTGCGACCGGCCCCGCCCCCGGGGGTAACCGCGAAACGCGTCGGTCCGCCGTCCGGAACGCCCGGAAATGCTCCAGGACCGGCCTTGTAGCGGGTGTTGCCAACGTGACCAACATCACATCAGGACATTTGAACCTGCCCTAGGCTCGCAGCATCAAATCGCTATCAGGCGAAACCGCGAGGATACGACGATGACCCGTTTTGATAAATTCTTTGGACTGAAGGCGATAACTCTCTCCGCCGCGCTGTCGATGACGGCGGGCCTGGCTTTGGCCGGTGACAACAACGTCTCGACAGGCCAGATCCTGGATGCACTGAAGCCGAAGCCGGCGACCCGCGGCCTGTCCGTCGGTCCGCAGGCCGATCCGGCGGTGCAGGCCAAGGAATCGACATTCCTGAACACCGTGCGCAACCGCTCGACCCGTTCGCTCTCGACCGGCGAGCGCGAGCAGATTGCCGAGCTCGCCGCGACCAAGCCGAAGATCGATCTGGAGATCCAGTTCGACTACAACTCGGCCGATATCGCCAAGACCTCGGTGCCCTCGGTGCAGGCCCTCGGCAAGGCGCTGTCCGATCCGGCGCTCAAGGGCTCGACCTTCGTGGTCGCCGGCCACACCGACGCGACCGGCGGCGAAGAGTACAATCAAGGTCTCTCCGAGCGCCGCGCCGACACCATCAAGAAGTACCTGGTGCAGAACTACGGCCTCAACGGCACCGATCTCGTCACCGTCGGCTACGGCAAGACCAAGCTGAAGGATACCGCCAACGGCGCCGACCCGATCAACCGCCGCGTCCAGGTCGTGAACATGGACACCAAGACCGCGTCCAAGTGATCTGCCATAACCGCGAAATACGCCGCCTGCCTCCCCGGCAGGCGGCGATGTCATATCCAGCTCTGGAACAGCATCAGCCGGCCGAAGCTCCGCATAGTGGTGCCGACGAAGGCTGCCGAGATCGGCAGCATGACTGCAAAACCGATCGCGGCGGTTCCGACATAGGCCCAGAGCAGCCAGCGCGGCAGCCCGTCCCGGCGTAGCACGTAGACCAGCGCGAGCGATGCAGCCGTCGCAGCGGGCAGATAATAGTAGATGAAGCCCAGCGTGCGCGGCAGCAATGCCCAGGCGAGCCAGGGACCGAAATAGAACGCCGCGATCAGGAACGCATCCCACCGGCGCAGCACGATGAAATCGCGCAGCACGAGCACGAGCGCGAGCAGAGCCGGCCACAGCACCAGCGGATTGCCGAGGAAGACGATCGCGGAGATGCTGTCCTCCCCCGACTTGTCGAACAGGAACCACACCGGGCGTGCGAGCAGCGGCCAGGATGGCCACGCGCTCATATAGGTGTGGCCGGCGATCGCGGTCGTGGTGTTGTCGGCAAAGATCCGGCGCTGCGCCTCGATCAGATCCGGCAACGACACCCCATAGAGTGGAACGCAAGCCGCAAGATATGTCATCGCCGGCAGTACGACGAAGCAGAGCGCGACATGATGAAGCCGCAAGCCGGGCCACAGGTCCGGCCGGTACCAGTCGTCCGGCTTCGCGTCGGCGAACAGCGTGCGCCAGCCCTGCATCAGGCGGATCACTGCGACGATGACGATGCAGACGCCGAGCGGAAACAGGCCGCTCCATTTGCAGGCCGCCGCCAGGCCGAACAGGCTCCCGGCAAGCGCGAACAGCGCCTGCGGCCGCTCGCGTCGAAAACCATGCATGAAGGCCGCGGTCGCGAGCAGACCGAAGCCGAGCGCAAAGATGTCGAGCATGGCGATACGCGCTTGCACGTAGAGCATCTGGTTGAACGCCGCGATCAGCGTCGCGGCGATTGCGGGACCCTGCGCGGAGAACAGCGCGAGGCCGCACAGATAGATCGCGACGATCGCCAATGCGCCGAACAATGTCGCAGGATAACGCCAGCCAAGCGCGTTGTCGCCGAAGGCCGCGATCGACGCCGCAATCAGCTCCTTGGCCAGCGGCGGATGCATCGGATTGAGCATCGGCTGCGACATCACGGGGGCCAGCATCTGCCGTGCTGCCGGCACGTAGTGCACCTCGTCGAAGACGAACTTGTCCGGCGTCGTCAGTCCGATCAGCAACGCGAGATGGGCAGCTAGGAAAATAGCGACAGCAACCACTGTGCTTCGCGACACTCTTGGAACTGCGGGCCGTTCAAGCGGCTGCTGTGGGGATATTTTGCGTGGCAAATTTGCGTCACCGCGGACAAAAATAAGGATCGCAGTTTTCATTGAACGCATTCCGCTGCGGCTGTCACTAAGCATAACGCACGTCTGCGCCGCTTGTGATAAATTCGCCACATCAGAAGCGCGCGCGATCCGGTACGATCAGGGACACATCGATCGGTTGTGAAATGAATTTGCGTTTCTGGCTTTTCCCCATCCTGTTGTCGGCCGCATTGTGCGTGGCGCCTGTTGCGTCGGCGCAAACGCGCGTCGGCGAAGCCGTCGTGATCCAGAACGAAGTGGTTCGCGTGGCGGCGAAGGCCACGCCGATCAGTGTCGGCGACAGCATGCTGCGCGACGAGACCGTGCGCACCGGCGCCGACAGCGCCGCGCGCTTCGTCATGGCCGACAGCACCAATCTATCGCTGGGGCCCAGCGCCACGCTCAAGCTCGACCGCACCGTCTTCAACGACGAGCACAGCTATCGCGACGTCGCGATCCGCATGACCACCGGCGCGTTCCGTTTCGTCACCGGCCATTCCGAGAAGACCGCCTACAAGATCACGACGCCGCTTGCCACCATCGGCGTACGCGGCACCACGCTCGACATCCTTTCGCAGCGCGGACGCTCCGTCGTCGTGCTTCAGGACGGCGCGGCCAGCGTCTGCACGACGAACTCCCAGTGCGTGCAGCTCACCCAACCGGGCGACACCGCAATCATCACATCGACCGGCGGCAAGGTCTCGATCACCAAGACCAACACACCGCCCTGGACCTTCGCCGCGAACTGCGCTGCAAGTGCAGGACTCTGCGCGGTGAACCAATATGCCGGCGCCTCGCCGACCATCACGCCGGCCGTCCAGGAAGACGGCATGCTGTGCGGGCGCTGACGATGGCAAAGCTCCACCTGAAACGCTTCATCCTCGCCGGTATGCTGACCGCGGCCGCTGCGCTTGCGTTCGTCGCGTCCGATATTCGTCCGGTGGCAGCCGCGGCGGCGTGTGAATCCGAATGCAGCGAGCCGACGCCCTACCCGAGCTATTCACCGTCCCCGACGCCGACTTATTCACCGTCGCCCTCCCCCTCGCCGAGCCCCTATCCCTCGCCCAGCCCCTATCCCTCGTCCTCGCCGAGTCCGTATCCGACGTCGAGTCCGACATCCACTCCGGCGCCGACCGGTGCGGATTCCAGCGGCAATTCGATCGGCGGCCTCGCCAATCAGCGCTTCAACCAGATGATCACCAACCGGGTGCTCGGCACGGTCCTGCTGGGGGTCAACGAGCAGGTCAATTGCAGCGACTGCATCAGCGCATTCGGCTCGGCCGGTTCGTTTTCGGCAGGCATCCACGGCCGCAAGGAGCTCACCAACAATCTGTCGCTGCTCGCCGGTATCGCCTACACGCAATACAACGAGGGCGGTTACAAGATCACGAGCGCGCCGATCGGCGCCTTCGCGCTCCGTTATGACTTCACCGACTGGGGCTCGTCGCGTCCGTTCTTCGACGTCGGCACCATCCTGACGCCGTGGGAGAAGGCGCGCTACACGCGCAGCTACAATACCAGCCTCGGACCGGTGAGCGTAACGAGTTCGACCAACGCTTCGAACTATGCGGTCTACGGCCGCGCCGGCTGGATAAGCCGCGTGTCGCCGCGCGACGAGGTCGCAGCTTCTATCGAGGTCTGGCAACTCTGGCAGCGCGTGTCCGGCTATAGCGACAATGCGGTGGCCTTCAACCCGTTCGACGCCACCATCGCGACCGGCACCGACCGCACCAGCCTGGTCAAGATCGGCGGCCAGTGGACGCATCTGTTCAGCAGCAACATCGAAACCAACATCAACGGCGGCTGGGTGCAGTCGTTTGCGAGCCACAGCGGCATCGTCGCCACCGTGACCGGTGACGGCACGGTGGTGCCGACCATGGGCAACCAGGGCTGGTTCGAATATGGCGGCCGGCTCGGCTTCCGCGTGCAGAAGGGCTGGGTCGTGGACCTCTTCGCCAACGGTACGCTCGGCCCGCAGCCCGTCGGCAACACCATCCACGGCGGCGTGGGGCTTCGGATCAATTATTAGCTGCGGCCACGGTCTCGTAGGGTGGGCAAAGCGAAAGCGTGCCCACCAACTCTCTCAACAGGGACGGATGGTGGCCAAGGCGCAAGAGCGCCTTGCCCCACCTTACGACGCTGATCGTGCGGCGAGAGCACTGCGCTACGCCGCCGACTTGCCCTCGAACGCGCGGCGTAGCACGTCGACATCCAGCTTCACCATCTTCATCATGGCCTGCATCGCGCGCGCAGCTGCTGCCCTGTCCGGGCTCGACAGGAATTCGAACATCACCTTGGGCACCACCTGCCAGGCCACGCCCCAGCGATCCCTGAGCCAGCCGCACTGCTCCTCCTTGCCGCCATCGGCCAGGAAAGCGGTCCAGACGCTATCGACCTGGGCCTGGTCATCGCAATGGATCATCAACGAGATGGCGTGGGTGTATTCCATCTTCATACCGCCGTTGAGCGCGACCAGCGGCTGACCGGCGACCGTGAACTCGACCACGAGCACGGAGCCCTCCTTGCCGGAAGGGCCGTCCGATACGTTGCGCTGAACGTGCGTGATCGCCGAATTCGGCACCAGCGAGACATAGAACTTCGCGGCTTCCTCGGCATCGCCGTTGAACCACATGCAGGGCACGACCTTGGACATCTTGAATGCTCCTCCTCGGTTTAGCGTTCAAACGAGCTGATCAGGCATCCGCCGTGGCGGGCTGCGGAGGGACAGCCGCCATGTCCATCCAGTTCACACCCCACATATGGCCGTCCGGATCCTCGAAGCTGCGGCCGTACATGAAGCTGTATTCGTCCTTCGGACCGGGATCGGCCACCCCGCCCGCTGCCTCGGCCTTGCCGACGATCGCGTCGACCTCGTTGCGGGTGTCGGCGGACAGGCAGAACAGCGCCTGGTTCGAGGTCTTTGCATCAGAGATGGGCTTCGGCGTGAACTGACGGAATTTGTCGTGGGTCGTCAGCATCACGTAGATGGCCTCGGAAAAGACCATGCAGCTCGCGGTGTCGTCACTGAATTGCGGGTTCCGGGTCGCGCCGACCGCTTCATAAAAAGCGGTCGCACGCTTGAGATCGGTCACCGGCAGATTGAGAAAAATCATCCTGGGCATCGGACGCTCCTTGGGCGGGTTCTGCCCAAGGACGGATAGGCCGACGGCCGCCCGACACCGCGTCCGGATATTTTTCGAGGTCACCCCCGCCCGGTTCTGTCCAACAGAACCGGAAGGCGACCGTCAGGTCTTACTTCTTCTCGTTCGGATCCCGGTGGACGGGATCGATCCACAGCACGGTTTCGGGCTTCTCGACCGGCTCGATGTCGAGGTTGATCGCCACCGCCTCGCCGTCGCTGCGCACCAGCACGCATTCCAGCACCTCGTCTGGGCTGGCGTTGATCTCTTGATGCGGCACGTAAGGCGGGACGAAGATGAAATCGCCGGGGCCGGCTTCCGCGGTGAATTGCAGGCTCTCGCCCCAGCGCATCCGCGCCCTGCCCTTCACGACATAAATGACGCTTTCGAGATGGCCGTGGTGATGTGCGCCGGTCTTGGCGTCCGGCTTGATGCTGACGGTGCCGGCCCACAATTTCTGGGCGCCCACGCGCGCAAAATTGATCGCGGCGGCGCGGTCCATGCCTGCCGTCGACGGCACGTTGGTATCGAGTTGGTTGCCGGGAATGACCCGCACGCCGTCATGTTTCCAGCGATCGTCGTGATCGTGGTCATGGTGGGAATGCGAATGATCATGGCCGGTCATGGGACTTGCTTTCTGTTGGTTCCGTGCGCGGCAACCTAACCCGAAGCCCCGCTGGCGAGCCATACCAAAATTGGAACTCTCGTAGCCGCAGAACGTTGTCTATGCGAGCACAATGGAAGGAGAATTTTCATGGGTAGCACGACCGACAAGATCAAGGGTACCGCCAACGAAGCCATCGGCAAGGCCAAGCAGGGCATCGGTGAAGCCACCGGTTCCGACCGTTTGAAAGGCGAGGGCGTGATCCAGGAAGTGAAGGGCAAGGGCCAGCAGGCCATGGGCGATGCCAAGGACGCCGCAAAGGACGCGATTGATCGCGCAGCGGCGGGAGCCAAGCGCGCGACGGAATGACGCGCGGCATCTGAAAGCGAGAAGACCGGCCGAAAGGCCGGTCTTTTTGTTTGTCTTGCCGGATTCGGCCTGGCCGCTACGCGTCACTTTACCGCGAGCAATTCCACGTCAAACATCAGCGTCGCATTCGGCGGGATCACGCCGCCGGCGCCGCGGGCGCCGTAGCCGAGCTGCGGCGGGATGATCAGCGTGCGCTTGCCGCCGACCTTCATCGAGGCAACGCCCTCGTCCCAGCCGGCGATGACACGGCCCTTGCCGATCGGGAATTCGAACGGCTCCTTGCGATCGACAGAGCTGTCGAATTTCTTGCCCTTCTGGCCGTTCTCGTAGAGCCAGCCGGTATAGTGCATCACGCAGATCTGGCCGGGCTGCGGCGAGGCGCCGGTGCCGACGGTGGAATCGATGATCTGCAAGCCTGAAGCTGTGGTCATGGTCTTTCCTGCGGTCTGGGCCGAGGCCGTGGTGGAAACGAAATGCGACACGCCTGCGATCACCGTAATCGCGAGCGCCGACATCAGGGTGAGGAGTGCGCGCTGGAAACGCTGCATAAGGCACCTTCCGTTTGAGGCGGAAGGTGTCTAGCGCAATGCGATGGTCGTTGCCAGCCCCGCTGGAGCTTCGCTCAATAGCCGAGCGCGCAGCCGTCCTTGCGCGGATCGGAACCGCCGGTGAGCGTGCCCTTGTCCCAGTCGATCCAGATCGCCTGCGCGCCGCCGAGCGGGCCAACCACGCTGGTGGTCTTGTGGCCGAGCTTCTTCAGGCCCTCGACGATCGCAGCCGGCACGCTGTCCTCGAGCTGATACTGCCCCTCGTAATGCAGGCCGCGCGGCATGTCGATCGCCTCCTGCACGTCGCAGCCATAGTCGAGGATGTTGGTCACGACGTGGGTCTGGCCGACCGGCTGGTACTGCCCGCCCATCACCGCGAACGGCATCACCGAGCGGCCGCCCTTGGTGAGCAGGCTCGGCATGATCGTGTGCAGCGGCCGCTTGCCGCCGGCGATGCAGTTGGGATGACCGGGCTGGATGCGGAAGCCGCCGGCGCGGTTCTGGAACAGGACGCCGGTCTTGTTCGAGACAATCGCCGAGCCGAAGGAATGCGCGATCGAGTTGATGAACGAGCAGACGTTGCGGTCCTTGTCCACGACAGTGATGTAGATCGTCGACGGATTCATCGGCGGTGCGACGTTCGGCAGGTCGAGCATGCCGTCCATGCGGATCTTGGCGATGTGCTCGTCGCAGAATTCCTTGGCGAGGATCTTGGCGACCTCAACCTGCATGTGGTCGGGATCGGCAACGTGCAGCTCGCGGTGCATGTAGGCGATGCGCGCGGCCTCGGCTTCGAGATGGAAACGCTCGATGCTGAGAGGGGCGTATTTCGTCAGGTCGAACCGCGACAGGATGTTCAGCATCAGCAGCATGGTGAGGCCGGGTCCGTTCGGCGGGCACTGCCAGACGTCGTAGCCCTTGTACATGGTGCCGATCGGCGTGGTCGTCTCGGTGGTGTGCGCGGCAAAATCGTCGAGCGTGTGCAGGCCGCCGATGCCCCTGAGAGTCTCGACCATGTCTTCCGCGATCGCACCCTTGTAGAAGGCGTCGCGGCCGTCCTTGGCGATCGCACGCAGCGTCTTGCCGAGTTCGGCCTGGCGGATGACGTCGCCGGCCACCGGCGGCTTGCCGCCCGGCAACAGGTAACGCACGGTGTTGGTGCCGTCCTTGAGCTTCTCGAACTGGTTCTTCCAGTCGAAGGCGATGCGGGGGGCGACGACGTAGCCTTCCTCGGCCGCCTTGATCGCGGGCTGCAGCAGCCGGTCGAAGCCGAATTTGCCGTGATCGCGCAACACGGTCGCGAAGGCGTCGATCACGCCGGGGATCGAGACCGCATGCGCCGAGGTCAGCGGCACCGAGTTGATCTTGCGCTCGAGATACCAGTCGGCATTCGCCGCCTTCGGCGCGCGACCCGAGCCGTTGTAGGCGATGATCTTGCCCTCGCCGCGGGGCTGGACCAGCGCGAAACAGTCGCCGCCGATGCCGGTCGATTGTGGCTCGATCACGCCGAGCAGGGCCGAGCCCGCGACCGCCGCATCCACCGCGGTGCCCCCTTCGCGCAGCACTTCGATCGCGGCGAGCGAGGCCTGCGGATGCGAGGTCGCGACCATTGCATTGGTGGCGTGGACCGTGGACCTGCCTGGGAAATGAAAGTTTCTCATCGAATTCTTGCTCTCTTGGCCCGTGGCGCGGACGGCGCGCCATCTCGGAAAAACCGGGGTTACATGACACATTCCAGCGGCTTTCGGCAATGCTGGCATACCAGGGAAATGGCTGCCATCCGCTGGGCGAATAGACCTTTCGAGGCCGACGGCCATGCGGGTTTTCCAGGCGCCGGCCGCCTGCTAAACGAGCGGCCATGTCTGATCCGGATTCGATCCTCAAGGTCGCCGCCTTCTACCAATTCGCCGCCCTCCCGGATTACCGCGAGCTGCGCGAGCCGCTGCGTGCGTTCTGCGTCAGCCTTCAGCTGAAGGGCAGCGTGCTGCTGGCGCAGGAAGGCATCAACGGCACGCTCGCCGGGGCACCGGAGGCGATCGACGCCCTCGCCCATGAACTGGCGCACGGCGACGTGTTCGGTGGCAGGCTGAACAAGCTCGAATTGAAGTTTTCGGCCGCTGAAGCGATGCCGTTCGGGCGGCTGAAGGTGCGGCTGAAGAAGGAGATCGTCACGCTCGGCGATACGGCGACCGATCCGACCCGCGAGGTCGGCACCTATGTCGATGCGCGCGAATGGAACGCGCTGATCTCGGCGCCCGACATCCTGCTACTCGACACCCGCAACGCCTTCGAGGTGGCGATGGGAACGTTCGAAGGCGCTGTCGATCCCGGCATCAGGAGCTTTGGCCAGTTCAAGGATTTTGCCGCAATCGGGCTCGATCCCGCAAAGCACCGCAGGATCGCGATGTTCTGCACCGGCGGCATCCGCTGCGAGAAGGCGAGCTCCCATCTGCTCGCGCGCGGCTTTACGGAAGTCTATCACCTCAAGGGCGGCATTCTCAAATATCTGGAAGAGGTGCCGGAGGCGCAAAGCCGCTGGCGCGGCGAATGCTTCGTGTTCGACGAGCGCGTCGCGCTCGGCCACGGTTTGCGCGAACGGAGCTTGCTCGAACAGGACATGGGACACGGCCGTGACGAATGAGATCAGGACGCTCGCAGAGCGCATCGACACGCTGGAAACGCGCCTCGCCTATCAGGACGACACGATCGAGACGTTGAACCAGACCATCACCGCGCAGTGGAAGCAGATCGACCTGCTGACGCGGAAGATCACAGAGCTCGGCGAGCGGCTGCAGGACGCCGAGGCCAATGCCCCCGGGCCGGCCAACGAACCCCCGCCGCATTATTGAGCCCTCTACTGGCCGGATGCCTTCGGCAGCAGGTTCATGAGCTCGCCGGACATCATCAGCCGGTCGCGGCCTGCGTCCTTGGCGGCATACAGCGCCCGGTCGGCAGCTTCGACGAGCGAGGACACGCCCGCAGTACGCTCGAGCGCCGGCCGGCAGGTCGCACCGCCGACCGAGGCGGTGACGCACCCGGACTCTGGATTGGTGGCATGAACGAGGCCGGCTTCGTGGATGGCGCTGCGGATCCGTTCGCCGATTAGGGCGCAGCCGGCGGGATCGGTGTTCGGCAGCAGCATGGCGAATTCCTCGCCGCCATAGCGCGCCGCCAGATCGCCGGTGCGCTGCGTCTCGGCCGCGATGATCTTTGCGACCAGACGCAGGCAGGCGTCGCCTGCGGGATGGCCGTATTCGTCGTTATAGGCCTTGAAGTGATCCACATCGATCATCAGCAGAGCAAGGCTGGAGCGGTCGCGATAGGCGCGCGCCCATTCCTCTTTCAGCCGCTCGTCGAAGCGGCGGCGATTGGCAAGGCCGGTGAGGCTGTCTTCGATGGCAAGCGTCTCGAGCCTGCTTTCCAGCTTCTTTTGCTCGGTGATGTCGCGGGTGATCGCGACCACGCCGTCGACGCCGCCGTCGTCCTTGCGTGTCACCCGCATGGTCGATTCGAGCCAGACCTCGTCGTTCTGCCGGTGCGAGTGGCGATAAGTGAATCGCGCCTCCTCCCGGTCGCCACGCTTCATGGCATCGACGGTCGCCTGGACCTCCGGCAGATCCTCCGGATTGATGCCCGCGAGCGCAGGTGTGCCGATCAGTTGGTTTGCGCGCCAGCCGACCACCCGCACGGCCGAGGGCGAGACATAACGCAACCGGTCGTCGAGCCCGATGCTGGTCACCATGTCGCTGGAGCCTTCCGCGAGCAGTCGGAAATGCGCCTCCTTCTCGACCAGGGCCGCCGCCATGCGCTGGCCGCGCTGCATCTGCCGCACCAGCACCGCGCCGATGACCGCAATCAGCATCACCAACGCGATGACGTAGAGCATGCGGGAGATTGCCGCGGCTCGCCAGGGTGCGAGCAATTCCTCCTTGTCCAACGTGGCCAACAGGACCAGCGGATAGCGGCTGCTGCGCTTGAAGAAGCTGAGACGTTCGGCACCGTCGAGAGGCGACTTGAAATGGTAGACGCCGCTCGGCCGTTGCAGGCTGGCGTCTCGGAACAACGCGGTGTCGGCCACGCTGCGGCCGACGAACTTGTCGTTGCTGGGATTGCGCGCGATGATCAATCCGTCGCTGTGCACCAGCGCCGCGGAGCTGTTGCGGCCAATCTCGAATTGCTCGTAAAAGTGCGCGAGATAATTGGAGCTGATGGTCGCAAGCACCACGCCGCCGAAGCTGCCGTCCGGCTTGTTGAAGCGGCGCGACAGGGTGACCACCCATTCGCCTTCGAGCAGGCTCTTCACGGGATGGCCGACATAGGGGTCGCGTTTCGAGGACAGCTGATGGTACCGGAAGAACGCGTCGTCGCTGAGCGTCGTGCCGACCGTGCCGGGCGAGGTCAGCCAATTGCCCTGATCGTCGATGACGGCGATACCATGAATGCGCGGGACGGCCTTCCTGCGCACCTCCAGGACGTTGCCGAGCTTCGTAATGGTCGCAGGGCCGGTGCCGTCCATCTCCAGCCGGCTGACGACACCCACGACGCCGGAATCCAACAGATCGAAGCTGTCCTCGGCGTGCTGGGTCAGCGAACGGGCCACGTTCGCCATCTCGGTCTCGGCACCCCTGAGCACCGCATCGCGCGCGGCCCATTCCCGCCAGCCGCTGACGCCGAGGATGGTCGCGCAGGTCAGCACGACGAACGCCGCCGCACGCAACGGCAGACGGCTCCATCCAGCTCGTTGGGCAGTAGCGCTCATGCGACAGAATTCTCCGATGTTTCGGAACCTCTGCCGCTTCTGTTATTGAACCCTGAAATTACCGCCGGAATGCGCCGCGATATCCCGGTTTTCCGTAGTCCTACGGACGCAAGGATCAGCGCATCGCTAACAGCGCATTAGCAAACCAATCGGAATCCGGCATCGCCCTTCGCTAGCTGAAGATGGCCTTAACCTTGTCCCAGAGCGAGGGATTGTCGGCATCCGCATCCGCCTTCGAGGGCGTCGGCTGGGTGGCGCTGACGGGATCGGACGCCGGGAAACTATCCTTCAGCCCGGCGTCGAGCTTGCTGTGGCGGTCGGCAGCGAGCGCTTCGTGCAGATCGTCGGCGTGCTTGTCGTGCGGCGCGGGATTGAATGTCTCAGCCATAATGTCCTCCATCGGCGGGTCAACGCGGCCCGGTTGCGCTGGTTCCCCTGTTCCGCTGACGGCCATAGCGGTGTATCAGGAGCCGTAACCTTGGTCAGGACCATTCGTGCCCCAATCCGCGACGAAACCTTTCATCGACGTGCTCTCCGGCCAGCGCCAGAGCATCCCGCCCATGTGGATGATGCGGCAGGCCGGCCGCTATCTGCCGGAATATCGCGAGGTCCGCGCCAAGGCCGGCGGCTTCCTCGACCTGTGCTTCAACCCGCAGCTTGCGGCCGAGGTGACGCTGCAGCCGATCCGCAGGTTCGGTTTCGATGCCGCGATCATCTTCTCGGACATCCTGGTGATTCCCCATGCGCTCGGACGCTCGGTGCGGTTCGAGGTCGGCGAGGGCCCGCGGCTGGATCCGCTGGATGATCCCGCCAAGGTCGCAACGCTCGCCGCGCACGCCGACTTCGGCAAGCTCGAGCCGGTGTTCGAGGCGCTCAAGCTCGTGCGCACTGCGCTCGATCCCAAGACCGCGCTGATCGGCTTCTGCGGCGCGCCGTGGACGGTGGCGACCTACATGGTCGCGGGCCAGGGCACGCCCGACCAGGCGCCGGCGCGGATGATGGCCTACCGGCATCCGGAGACGTTCGCGAAAATCATCGACGTGCTGGTCGAAAACTCGATTCAATATCTGCTGTTGCAGCTCGAAGCCGGCGCCAATGCCTTGCAGATTTTCGACACCTGGGCCGGCGTCCTGCCGCCGGCCGAGTTCGCGCGCTGGTCGGTCCAGCCGACCCGCCGCATCGTGGAGGGCGTGCGGGCCAAGGTGCCGGATGCGAAGATCATCGGCTTCCCCCGCGGCGCCGGTGCGCAGTTGCCGGCCTATGTCGAGGCGACCGACGTCAATGCGGTCAGCATCGACTGGACTGCGGAGCCGGGCTTCATTCGCGAACGTGTGCAAAGCAAGATAGCCGTGCAGGGCAATCTCGATCCGCTGGTGCTGATCACGGGCGGCGCCGCGCTCGACCGCGCGGTGGACGACGTGCTGGCGAATTTTGCGCAAGGCCGCTTCATCTTCAATCTCGGCCACGGCATCCAGCCGGAGACGCCGATCGCCCATGTCGAGCAGATGATCAGGCGCGTACGGGGCTAATTCGCTCCCCCCCGATAGGGGTGAAAGCAAAAAATGCGAAAACAACCCCATGCACAGTAGACAAGTCATTGAAAAGGCTGGGCCGGCGAGACTCGATTCAGACGCGCTTTTGACACGTCGGGCAAAACGTGATCACGCCGGCATAACCACGTGCGTCATCAGTGAATGGTGCGGCGCCCAAAGGCGGCGGTCCGGTCTTTCGAGGCCTGCGACCCTTTGAAGGCCATGATCGAAAGCTGCGCGGTCGTCTTGACGCCGGCCTTCTGCAAGATCCTGGCGCGGTGATCCTCGATCGTTCGCGGGCTGATGCCGAGCTTCCGCGCAATCACCTTGCTCGATGACCCCGCGATCAGATGATCCAGGACCTCGCACTCGCGCCTCGTGAGTCCTCGCGATTGCTTGAAATGGTCCAATGGACCCGCTGAATGCGCAGGCTGGCCGACCCCGGCCGACTCGATCCGCGCAACCAAGTCTGCCGGACTGAACGGCTTCTGGACGAAATCCGCCGCTCCGATCCGAAGCGCGTGCACGGCCGTTGGGATCTCGCCCTGCCCCGACACCATGAGTATCGGTACCGGACAGGTTCGATCGGTCAGCTGTCCAAGAACGTCCAGTCCCGATATTCCCGGCAGGCACAGATCGAGAAGAATGCAGGCTGGCGAGGCATGGCGGGACTTCGCGATCAGTGCTTCGCCGTCGGCAAAGAAAACCGGCTGATAGCCCGCTTTCTCGAGAACGACCCTCAGCATCGCGCGCGTCGTCAGATCGTCTTCGAGAATGAATACCTCGTTCTCAGTCATCGTCATCGCCTTTTCCGTTCAGACCGCGACTGCTATGCGCCGGACGCGGTGGCAGGAAAAGCGGAAGTCACCAAGACGGTTCGCGACCAAATAACGACAAGTTTGCGTAAAATTGCATCGGATTAGGCCGGAATTAACGCATTCAGCGCGGCCGGCTGCGCTCGATGATCTCGGCGGCGCCCTTCGCCAGAAGATCCAGACCCACCGCACGGCCGAGCTCTCGCGGGCGATTGGCGGGGCCTTCGCGCGAAGCCTCAATGATGGTGTTGCCGGAGAGATCGAGCACGGATGCGGTGAGCGACATCCGATCGCCCGCAATGGTCGAGAAGCCCGCCACCGGCGAATTGCAGTGGCCGTTGAGCACCCACAGCACCTCGCGCTCGGCGTCGGCGGAAGCATGCGCGACGGGATCGTCGATCGACGACAGGATCTGCCGCGTCTGCCAGTCCTGCGCGGCGCATTCGACGGCGACGATGCCCTGCCCCGCCGCCGGCAACATCTCCACTGCTGTGAATTCGTACGCGATGCGGCCGGCGAGGCCGACGCGATCGAGGCCGGAGCGCGCCATGATCAGCGCATCGGCCGGACCGACGGCGCCGCCATCCGGCAGGCGCTGCTTCTCGCCATTCTCGAGCTTTCGCACGCGCGTGTCGGCGGCGCCGCGGAAGTGGATCACCTCTACATCCGGAAACAAGCGTCGCGCGTAAGCGGCGCGGCGGACGGCATTGGTGCCGATCTTGAAACCCTTGCCGCGGGACTGGCGCAGCGCCTCCAGCGTCACGCCATCGCGCAGCACCAG
Organism: Bradyrhizobium sp. MOS003; assembly: GCF_003020125.1. Taxonomy (GTDB): domain Bacteria; phylum Pseudomonadota; class Alphaproteobacteria; order Rhizobiales; family Xanthobacteraceae; genus Bradyrhizobium. The sequence goes on from NZ_PYFW01000005.1 coordinate 196,834, forward strand.
TGCGTCGTTGGGCGGATCGCGCGAGAGCGTGGCGCCGATGACGAGGCCGGGCGTGTCCTCGTTGCCCGGCATGTCCTTCAGCGAGTGCATCGCTGCCTGCAATTGGCCCGAGAGCACCGCGGCGCGGATCTGCGCCACGAAGGCGCCACCCTTGCCGCCATGCGGCAACAACTTGCTGGTCTGGTCGAGATCGCCCGTGGTGTCGAACTTGACGATCTCGACGTCGAGGCCGGGCACGGCGGCGGTCAGGCGGCGCGCGATCTCTTCCGTCTGGGCCAGCGCCATCGCGCTCTTGCGGGTGCCGATCTTCAATCGCGTAGCCAATCCGCTCTCCATCCAAGACGCGTGTCAACGCGCATCCTCCAATATCATGTCGGAGGCCTTTTCGGCGATCATGATGATCGGCGCGTTGGTGTTCCCCGATACGAGGTCCGGCATGACCGAGCCGTCGACGACGCGAAGGCCATCGAGCCCCCTCACCTTCAGCCGCTGGTCGACCACCGCAAGCGCATCATTGCCCATACGACAGGTCGAGGTCGGATGGTAGATGGTGCTGCCGCGCTCGCGGCAATAATCCAGCAGCTCCGCATCCGTGGATACCTTCGCCCCGGGATCGTACTCATTGACCACGAACGGCTTCAGGGCAGGCGCATTCAATATCTTGCGCAGGATCTTCAGACCTTCGACGTTGGTGCTGCGGTCGGTCTCCGTCGACATGTAGTTGATGCGGATTTCCGGCGGCACCGTCGGATCGGCGCTCCGGATGCGCAAGGTCCCGCGGCTTTCGGGACGGAGCTGGCAGACCGACGCCGTGAAGCCGGAGAAATCATGCAGCTTCTCGCCCATCTTGTCGGTCGAGAACGGCAGGAAGTGCACCTGGATGTCGGGCGAGGCCAGCCGCGGGCTGGTCTTGAAGAACGCGCCCGCGGTGCCGGCTGCGATCGTCAACCAACCTTTCCGGAACAGCGCGTAACGCGCGCCGGCCATGGTGCGGCGGAGCGGATGATTGACGGTGTCGTTCAGCGTGATCTTCTGCGAGCAGCGCATCACGATGCGGACCTGCATGTGATCCTGGAGATCGTGACCGACGCCCGGCGCGTCGAGCACGACGTCGATGCCATGCTTGCGCAAGAGGTCGCCGGGGCCGACGCCGGAGAGTTGCAGCAGCTGCGGCGAATTGTAGGCGCCGCTCGACAGCACGATCTCCCTGCGCGCGCGGGCGCGGCGGATTTGTACGCCTTGCCGATATTCGACGCCGACGGCGCGGCGTCCCTCGAACAACACGCGCTGGCCGAGCGCGGAGGTTTCGACCTTGAGATTGCCGCGGGCCTTTGCCGGGCCGAGATAGGCCACCGAGGTCGAGGCACGGCGGCCGTTGCGTGTCGTGGTCTGGAACAGGCCGACGCCTTCCTGCGTGGCGCCGTTGAAATCGGGGTTGTAGGGCAGACCGGTCTCGACTGCGGCATCGATGAAGGCCTTCGACAGCGGATCGGTCACGACCATATTCGAAACCGGCAATGGACCGCCGCTGCCATGATATTGATCGGCGCCGCGCGACTGGTTCTCGGCCTTCTTGAAATAGGGCAGCACGTCGTCATAGCCCCAGCCGGTGTTGCCGAGCTGGCGCCAGCGATCATAGTCCTCGTGCTGGCCGCGGACATAGAGCAGGCCGTTGATCGAGCTCGAGCCGCCCAGCGTCTTGCCGCGCGGCTGAAACACCTGGCGCCCTTTCAGCTCGGGCTCCGGCTCGGTCTGGTACATCCAGTTGACGGTCTTCTCCTTGAACAGTTTGCCGTAGCCGAGCGGCACGTGGATCCAGATGTTGGAATCCTTCGGGCCGACCTCGAGCAGCAGCACGCTGTACTTGCCGTTCGCCGAGAGCCTGTTGGCGAGCACGCAGCCGGCGGAGCCGGCGCCGACGATGATGTAGTCAAATTCGGGATCGGACGGCGTGAGGGAGGAAGTTGCGTTCATGCGTTACTGTTCTTCTTGTTGGTGTGGGCGTTTCCGCTCCGTCACTAGCACGTCATGGCTTGACGCGCAGCGCCTCGATCAGCGACTTGAACGCACGGGCATATTCCGCGCCGGCCCTTGCGATATCGGCGCGTCCGGCGCAGGCAACCGCGGCCTCCGTCACCGCGCCGAGCAGCAGGCGGGCGAGCGGTTCGACCGGCTGCTTTGGGATCAGGCCGGCCTCCATCGCCACCGAAAGCGCGCGCGGCAACTTGCCGCCGAAATGCTGCGCGTCAATCTCGCGCCAGCGCTCCCAGCCGAGCACAGCCGGCCCATCACGCAGGATGATCTGGCCGGTCGGGCCCTTGGCGGTCGCCGCGAAATAATGCTGCGTGCCGGCGACCATCGCCGCGAGCACATCCTTCTCGGTGCGAGCCGTGCCGTCGATCTCGACGACGAGGTCGCGCGAGACCTGATCGAACACGGCAGCGAACACCGCCTCCTTGGTCTTGAAGTGATGATAGACGGCGCCCTTGGCGATGCGGGCGCCCTCCGCGATCTCGTCCATGGTGGTGGCGGCAAAGCCCTGCGTCCCGAACAGCCGACGTGCCGCCGTCAGAATCGCCTCCGATGTCGCAGCCCGCCGCTCCGCCTGTTTCGCCATGGGTCTCGTCTAATCGAATTCTTCTTAGCCGGCCAGTTGACTTTTCGACTACCGGTCGGTATTTACCGACTAGCAGTCGGTTTTATCATGAGGTCTGCCATGCCGAACCGTGACATCGTCGAAGCCTTTGCGAAGCGGCTGGAGGATGGGGATTTCGTCGGAGCGATCCTCGACTACTACACTCCGGACGCCGCCACGCACGAAAACCAGGCCGAGCCCCTGGTCGGGCGCGACAAGCTCGCGGCCAAGGAGCGCGGCGTGCTCGCAGCCTTCAAGGAAATCAAGGCGGTGCGGATCGGGCCGAGCTTGATCGAAGGCGACAACGTCGCGACGCGTTGGCGGTTCAGCTTCACCAATGCCGAAGGCGTTACGCGGACACTGGAAGAGATTGCCTGGCAGACATGGCGTGGCGATCAGCTCATCGCGGAGCGGTTCTATTACGATCCGAAACAGTTGGGGCGCTGAGTTCGTTTCAACTGCGGTCGCACGGGAAAAAGCGGCAGGCGACCGAGTATTTGTATCGATTTGTTATCGATACCACGTTACGAACACACAGAAGTGGTCGCGGCGATGCCGGCCAGGTGAGATAATTCATAGTTCGTCAAAGGTTTGCGGCGAATTCTCCCGACCGGACCGGACAACGGCCATGCTGCAGGCTATGAAATGCGGACTCAAACGACCAGCTATGTCGCGCGGCTGTTCGCCGGCGATTTGTCGGCCTTTGGCGGTCCCGCAACCGACGAAGCCGTAGCCGGCTATATCCGAGCCGAACAGATGTCGCTGGTGCTCGGCTATTCGGTCGGCATCATGCTCGCCAATGCCTGCAACGCCGCCGTGCTCGCCATCGCGCTGTGGCAGTCGCCGGACTGGTCATTTGCGCTGGGCTGGGCGGTGATCGTGGCCGGTGCCGCGATCGCGTTCGGCCTGCAATCCCACGCCTCGCGCCGTATCACCAAGCCGCAATTCGTCTCGCGCCGGGCCATGCACCGCCTGGTGCGCAACGCTTTCATCCTTGGCGCAGCCTGGGGCATCGTCCCGGTCGCCTTCTTTGCGAATGCTGCAACCGGCGGCCAGCTGGTCATCACCTGCCTCTGCTCGGGCATGCTTGCCGGCGGCGCGCTGGCCTTCGCCACGATCCCGATCGCAGCGATTGCCTTTACGACGCCCATCTTCATCGGCATCGCGATCTGCCTCAGCCGAGACGGCGATCCCGCCTACGTTCTGATGGCCATCCTGGTGGTGGTCTACGGGTCGGTGCTGCTGCGCGCCGTGTTCGTCAATTCGGTCGGATTCGCGCGGCGCGTGATCCGGCAGGTCGAGGCGGAGCGCACGGTGCGGCAGGACCCGCTAACGCTCCTGCCCAACCGCGTCGCCTTCAACGAGACGCTCGACGCCGCCCTGAAGCGGCTCGCCCTGTCCGGCGAGGAATTCGCGGTGCTGCTGCTCGACCTCGACCGCTTCAAGGAGGTCAACGACCAATTCGGTCACCCCGCCGGCGACGAATTCCTGGTCCAGGTCGCAAGCCGCCTGCAACGCTGCACCCGCGCGGCCGAGCATGTCGCGCGCATCGGCGGCGACGAGTTCGCGCTGGTGATGGCCAATCTCACGCGGCCTGAGGAGGCGCTCGAGTTCGCCGAGCGCTTCGCCACGACCTTCGACGAACCGTTCCAGATCGAGGGGCGTCAGATCGTGGGCGCGACCAGCATCGGCATCGTGCTGGCGCCGCGCGACGGCAGCACGCAACTCGACATCATGAAGAATGCGGACGCCGCGCTCTACCGCGCCAAGAAGGCGGGCCCCGGCACGGTCTGCTTCTTCGAGGAAGCCGACGACCGCTCATCCCGTGATCGCAAAGCGCTGCAATCGGACCTCGAAGGCGCCATCGCGCGCGACGAGCTGTTCCTGGTGTTCCAGCCGTTCCTCGATCTCAATGAGAACCGGATCACCGGCTTCGAGGCTCTGCTGCGCTGGCAGCATCCCTCGCGCGGGCTGGTGCCGCCGAGCGAATTCATCCCGATCGCCGAGGAGACAGGGCTGATCCACGAGATCGGCGAATGGGTGATCCGGCGCGCCTGTGCGACGCTGGCGGACTGGCCGGAAGAGATCAGGGTCGCCGTGAACTTCTCGGCCGCGCAGTTTCGCAACAACGACCTCTTGCAGATCATCGTGCAGGCGCTTGCCGACGCGAGGATCGCCCCGCACCGGCTCGAGATCGAGATCACGGAATCGATGCTGCTGTCGAAATACGGATCGGCCGCGTCGGTCCTCGCTGCGCTGCTGCAGCTCGGCATCACCGTGGCGCTGGACGATTTCGGAACGGGCTTCTCCTCGCTCACCTATTTGCGCAAGCTGCCGTTCAGCCGAATCAAGATCGACCAGTCCTTCATCCGCGACATGCTGGTGCAGCCGGACTGCGCCGCGATCGTGAAGTCCGTGATTGGGCTGGCGCGCGACCTACGCATCGGCGTGGTCGCCGAAGGCGTCGAGACCGCCGACCAGCTCGAATATCTGCGCCAGTTCAGTTGCGACGAGGTGCAGGGCTATCTGATCAGCCGGCCGGTGTCGGCCGAAGGCGTGCTGGCGCTGCTGGAGACGAAGCAGGTTCGGGCGACGTTTGCGGCGTAGGCTCCAGAGCTTCCAAAAGCGTCTCCAGAGCTTCCAAAAGCGTCTCCAGAGCTTCCAAAAGCGTCATGGCCGGGCTTGTCCCGGCCATCCACGTCTTACCACATGGCACAAAGAACGTCGATGCCCGGGACAAGCCCGGGCATGACGACCTGTGCGCAGGTGTCCCGCCTCAGACCGCATCCGACCGGAGCAGCGTGTCCACCGTGATGGTGCCCCTTGCGCGGGAAACACACGCGCAGATCTTCTGGTTGCTCTCTTTCTGATGATCGCTGAAGAAGACGTCGCGATGGTCGATCTCGCCGTCGACCTCGACCACGTCGATGGCGCAGAGGCCGCATTCGCCGCGCTTGCAATCATACATCACGTCGTGACCGCTGGCATTGAGCACATCAAGCATCGAGCGCTCGCGCGGGATTTCGAGCTCGACATTCGAGCCCTTCAGGCGCACCCGAAACGGCTCGGTCGGGAGCGTGTTGCTGGAGCCGAAGGTCTCGTAGCGGAGATCGGGTAGCGGATGGCCCGCGCCGATCCAGGCGTGACGTGCGGCATCGAGCATGCGCATCGGACCGCAGAACAGGGCCAGCGTGCCTTGCGTCAGTGACGCGAACAGCGCGTCGAGATCGAGCCGCTGACCTTCGTCGCTGGCATGAACGACCAGTCGATCGCCGAGCATTCCGGCGAGATCATCGAGATAGGCGGCCTCGGCGCGCGAGCCTATCGCATAGTGCAGCGTGACATCCGCCCCGCGCCGCGCCAGCGCCTGCGCGGCGCCTAGGATCGGCGTGATGCCGATACCGCCAGCGATCAGGCAATAATTTTCGCGCGACCAGTCCACGGCGAGCAACGAGGCGGGCTGCGTTATGTCGAGCCGCGCGCCCGGGGCGAGCTGCCACATGTAGCGCGAGCCGCCGCGGGAATCATCGGCGCGGCGCACCGCGATCTTGAATCCATGCGACGAGGCTTCGCCGACCAGCGAATAGGATCGCGTCTCCGGCAGACCGTCGATGGTCACGCTGACATTGATGTGGCTGCCGACCGGATAGGCGGTGGCGTCGAACTGATCGGGCCGGATCAGGAATTCGCGGATGCCGGGAGCAAGATCGCGCGTCGAGACGAGCGTCGCCGGAATCCAGGTTTCGATGAAGCGCATGGGACTGCCCTCAATCGGTTGCGGTCTTGATCAGCGCCAGCGCCGGCAAGAGATCGAGATGGGTGCGGTTACGCAGCGCAAGCCTTAAGTTGCGCACCGCCAGCCGCGCGTGCTCGCGCATGATGGCTTCGGCGCGCGCGCCTTCACGATTCTCGATCGCATCGATCACGACGCGGTGGTGATCCTGGGCGATGATCAGGATCTGCTGCGCCTCGGGCAGTGCCGATTGGGCCATCACGAAGCCGCTCGGCGAGGCGAACGGGAGCGCGGAGGCGCGGTCGATCTGGCGGACCAGGGGTGGGCTGCGCGACAGTTCCGTGAGCAGGGCATGGAAGCGCGCGTTCAAGGTGACATAGGACGAGAAGGCCTCGATCGAGATCGGCACCTGGCCCAGCAATTCGTCGATCGCCGCAAGGCACTCCTTCAGCGGCTCCAGCTCGCGCGCGGAGACGCCGCGCTCGGCCGCGAAGCGCGCCGCAAGCCCTTCGAGCGTGCCGCGCAGCTCGATAGAATCGGAGATGTCGCGCTCCGAGAATGCCTTCACCATGAAGCCGCCGGAGGGGATCGCCTCCAGCAGGCCCTCCTCCTCAAGCCGTACCAGCGCCATACGCACCGGGGTGCGCGAGGCGCCGGTGGTTTCCACCGCCTGGAGCTCGGAGATGCGCTCGCCCGGACGCAGGGCGCCGGACAGGATCTGGTCGCGCAGCGCGAGCTGCGCTTTCACGGTCTGCGAGACGGAGCGGTCGACCTCACGTTCGGCCATGATCTACTCCGCGGCCTGAAGGCGCTGCGGCGCGGTTTCCTTCGCCACCATCCTGTCGATCAGCTTGCGCGACCACATCGCGCCGGCGTCGATATTGAGGTTGTAGAAGATGCGATCCGGGTTTTCGTCCATGGCGCGCTGCTGCGCTTCCAGGATCAGCTCGTCCTCGCGGAAGATGCCGGAGACGCCCTCGCGGATCTCCGAGGTGATGCGCTGCTCGCCGAGCTGGTAGTTGCGCACGAAGGCCCAGAAATAGTGGCAGGTCTTCTCGGTCTCGGGCGTGATGGTGTTGAGCACGAAGCCGTTGACGCCCTGCGAGCGGTCGCCTTCCGGCGCGCCGGTGCCCGTCGGCGCCACGCCGACGTCGATGGCGATGGTGCACGGGGCTTCGAAGCGGATGATCTGCCAGCGGTCGACCAGTCCGGTTTTGCCGAGCTGCCTGGCCCAGAACGGCGGCGGCTCGATGCCGCGCATCCAGCGCGTCACCGTCACCGTCTTCTCGCCATGGGTGACGTCGAACGGCGCCTCCGCCACTGCCTCGTTGCCGATCGAGGAGCCGTGCACGAAGGTCTCGTGGGTGAGGTCCATGAGATTGTCGAGCACGAGGCGGTAGTCACAATTGACTTGGATGGTCTTGCCGTCGCCGGCCCAGGCCGGATCGTGATTCCAGTGCAGGTCGGGAACGAGCGCGGGATCGGCCAGCGCCGGATCGCCCATCCAGAGCCAGATGTAGCGGTGGCGCTCGACCACGGGATAGGCGCGCACGCAAGCCGATGGGTTGATTGTCTCCTGCGAGGGCATGAAGGTGCAGCGCCCCTGCGCATTGTACTTGAGACCGTGATAGCCGCAGACCACGGTGTCGCCTTCGAGCCGGCCCTTGGACAGCGGCACCAGGCGGTGCCAGCAGGCGTCCTCGAGCGCAGCGACCGAGCCATCGGCCTTGCGGTACATCACAACATGCTTGCCGCAGATCGTCCGCGGCAACAGCGCAGGTTTGACGTCCGCGTCCCAAGCTGCGGCGTACCAGGCGTTCATGGGAAAAGGCTTCGTCATAGGTCTCACTCCCACGGCTTTTGTATGCGTTATGTATACAATAAACGGAGAGACAGTCTCATTCAAGTCCCATAACGCCTTACTAAATTACCTTTTTGTGGTAGCTAGGTATACAATCCCACCAACTGCGTCATGCCGGGCTTGTCCCGGCCATCCACGCATTGCAACGCGGTAGGAAGAACGTGGATGCCCGGGACAAGCCCGGGCATGACGACCTGCCGTAAACGGTGTGATTACGATCTGACCTGAGAGCAGCTACGCCCCGAACACCTTCTTCAGTCCCGCCTGCGCCTCTTCCTGAATCCGCTTCAGGTGCTCGGTGCTGCGGAAACTCTCGGCGTAGATCTTGTAGACATCCTCCGTCCCGGAGGGCCGTGCGGCGAACCAGCCGTAGTCGGTCTCGACCTTGATGCCGCCAAACGGCTGGCCGTTGCCGGGCGCCTTGCTCAACGTGGCGCGGACCGGATCGCCGGCGAGGTCCTTCAGGCCGAGCTGCTCGGGCGTGACCGACTTCAAGATGTTCTTCTGCGGCCCGGTCGCGGCGACGTCGATGCGGGCGTAGTGCGGCACGCCGAACTCGGCGGTGAGATCATTGAAGAGCTGACTGGGATCGCGGCCGGTCTTCGCCATGATCTCGGCGGCGAGCAAGCCGAGGATGACACCGTCCTTGTCGGTGGTCCACACCCCGCCGTCGCGGCGCAGGAACGAGGCCCCTGCACTCTCCTCGCCGCCGAAGCCGAAGCCGCCAGTGAGGAGGCCGTCGACGAACCATTTGAAGCCGACCGGCGTCTCCACCAGCTTGCGGCCAAGCTTCCTGGCGACGCGATCGATGATCGAGCTCGACACCACGGTCTTGCCGATCGCGGCGTCCTTGCCCCAATTGGGACGGTGCGCGAATAAATAGGAGATCGCGGTCGCCAGATAATGGTTCGGATTCATCAGGCCACCGGTGCGGGTGACGATGCCGTGGCGGTCGGCGTCAGTGTCGTTGGCGAAGGCGACGTCGAAGCGGTCGCGCATCGCGATCAGGCTCGCCATCGCGTAGGGCGATGAGCAATCCATGCGGATCTTGCCGTCCCAATCCACCGTCATGAAACGGAAGGTCGGGTCGATCGCCTCGTTCACCACGGTGGCCTTCAGGCCGTAGCGCTCGATGATCGGATGCCAGTAATGCACGGCGGCGCCGCCGAGCGGATCGATGCCGATATTGATGCCGGCGGATTTGACGAGGTCGAGATCGACGACGTTGCCGAGATCGGCCACGTAAGGCGTGATGAAATCGTTGGCATGGACGTTCGAAGACTTTAGCGCCTTGGCATAGTCGATGCGCTTCACGCCCTTGAGTCCGTCGGCGAGATAGGCGTTGGCGCGTTTCTCGACCACGCCGGTCACGTCGGTATCGGCCGGGCCGCCATGCGGCGGATTGTATTTGTAGCCGCCATCCTCCGGCGGATTGTGCGAGGGCGTGATGACGACGCCGTCGGCGAGGCCGCTGGTGCGGCCCCTGTTGTAGGTGAGGATCGCGTGCGAGATGACAGGTGTCGGCGTATAGCCGCCGTCCTTGTCGATCATGATGTCGACGCCGTTGGCCGCGAACACCTCGACGGCGCTGACCAGTGCCGGCTCGGCCAGCGCGTGGGTGTCGATGCCGATGAAGAGCGGACCGGTCAGCCCCTTTTCCCGCCTGTAGTCGCATATCGCCTGCGTGGTCGCGAGGATGTGGCCTTCGTTGAAGGTGTTCTTGAAGGACGTGCCGCGATGGCCGGAGGTGCCGAACGCCACGCGCTGCGCGGGATCGGCGACATCGGGCTTGCCGCCGAAATAGGCCGTCACCAGCCGCGGAATGTTGGTGAGCGAGTCCGGCGAAGCCTGCTTGCCCGCCCCGGGATGAACATCAGCCACTGAAGTACCTCGTCCTGTCGTAACGGAGATTACGGAGCACCATAGCATCGGCCGGGCCCCCGCCAAGGGCACAACACGCGCGGTGGGGAAGGCGTTCCTTGGGTCGGTGACTGCAGCGAAAGTCCGCAGCCCAGAGAATCGTCTTTTTCCTCGAAAGGATCGAGGACCCGGATACAGCTGACCATCGTCCTTCGAGACCCGCCTTGATTTGCAAAGCGAGCACGTCAGGAGGGCGCTCATGAATTTGAGCCTGCATCGATGTATTGATCTCTGGAGAGAACATGCCTTCGCGTTCTCGCGGCGCGTTTCGCCCGAGCTTTGCCTTGGTCTCGCTACCCTCTGATCCAAGAGGGCGCAGGGAAGGCCGGGTGCCGGCTGGCACCCGCGGTCCGCTGCGCGAAATGCACACGCAGAAAGAACCGCACAGCAGCATACAGGTGTCGCCGATCACTCGGCCTTCCCTGCGCGATGGCTGGACGGCTTATGCCGTGATCTCCCGGGAGCCGACCATTCCTTTGGCCTCCCTCGCCCCGCGAATTTGGATGATGCAGTCCACCCGGTTGGGCTCGCTCGCACCTTCGCAGAACTTGACCGTGGCAACGACGGTCAGGACCACACGGTTTTGCCGTACGTACGGCCCGCCAGGTCGCCGCAGTATTCCCGGGCCCCGTCGACAGAGCCGGAAACTTACGAACGAGACGAAGCCTGACAGCGCCGTCGTCCGCACGAAGCCTCGGGCTCACAGGGACTACCCGCCCTGCCCGCACCTCTCGTGCCGACGCTGCCGCGTCCACCGCAAGCCCGGCTCGCGAACAAGACGACCTCAAGTCGCCCCTCTTGGGTGAGCCGGGATGGACGGCACATACGCCGAAACCGAATTTCGGTAAAGTGGAATATTTTGATGCGGACGGATTGACAGAGGGCGACACAGGCGGCGCCCCACCGGTCATTCCCGGCGACAATCGCACGCAGGGCCTTGCACGACCTCGGCGCGCCTCGTCCTTCCGGACGACCGCTTCGCAGTCTCCTCATCAGGAGGCGGCTAACTGGCAGCGGCGCCGGCTGAAACTGATACCGCGCCCCTGGTTCTCATCCTGAAGCCCGCCAACGGCGGGCGTCTCGAAGGATGGCGACAGGCGCGATCGCTCACAAGGGAGTTCATGCTATGCTTCCCGCCATCGTGGCCCCTTCGAATCGTCCCATGGCTCTCCCGCGCAAGCTGCTGCTGCTGATCGCCGGCCTCGTCGTGGCCGCTGCGCCGGCGCGGGCCGCGGAGTTCTATACCGAGGATCTCCGTATCCCCATGGCGGAGGCCGGGCCGCAGGGGCTGGAGGCCTTCCTGGTCCGCCCGGCCGGGACGAAGCGCTATCCGCTGGCGCTGGTCAGCCACGGCTCGCCGCGCAGCTTCGACGACCGCGCCACCATGTCCGCGCACAGATATTACGGCATCGCGCTGGAATATGCCCGGCGCGGATTTGCGGCGCTGATCGTGATGCGGCGCGGCTACGGCACCTCGCCCGGCGGACGCGTCGACAGCGTCGGCGGCTGCGCGAAGGCCGCCTATTTGCCCGCGGCCGCGGTCGCGGTCGCCGATCTGCGTGCCGCGATCGATGCGATGGCGCGCCGGGCTGACGTCACGACGACGGGCATGATCGCGGCCGGCCATTCCGCCGGCGGCCTCGCAACGATCGCGCTCACCGCGCAGGCGCCGGCGGGTCTCGTCGCCGCGATCAACTTCGCCGGCGGCCGCGGCTCGCGCGACGACGACGACGTGTGCAATCCCGACGGGCTGGTGCAGGCCTTCGCCGCCTTCGGCAAGACCTCGCGCGTGCCGACACTCTGGGTCTATGCGACCAACGATTCCTATTTCGGCCCCGACCTCGCGCGCCGCCTCCATGACGGATTCCGCACCAGTGGGGGCAATGCAAAATTCATCGCGGCGCCGCCGTTTGGTGACGACGGCCACTACCTTTATGCGGTGGCGAGCCGTGCGCAATGGACGCCCTATGTCGACGCCTTCCTGCGCGAGCGCAGCCTCCTCGGTCGCGACATCCTGAGCCCGCCCGACCCACTGCCGCCGCCGCGCCAGCTCAACGAGGCCGCGCGGACCGAATTCGCGCGCTATCTCGCCAGCATGCTGCCGCACAAGGCGTTCGCGGTGTCGCCGAACGGCGGCTACGGCTGGCGCTCCGGGCACGTCACGGCCGACGACGCCCGGCGCGACTCGCTGGCGGCCTGCATGAAATGGTCGCCGACCTGCACGCTCTATGCGATCGACGACCGGCTGGCTGAACCCGCACCGGCGACGTCCACCGACCAGAGCGCCCGCGCGCGCTAGACGCCGTGCGCCGGATGCCGTTTGTTAACTCCGGAGCTCTATGAGGAAGCCATGTTGTGGGATCGGGCAGGCTTCCATCTCAGCGCGACGTGGCGACGCGTGGCGGTCGTGCTGCTGTTGTCGGCTCCGCTCTGCGCGCATGCCGGAGACGGCAACGCGGAGCTCGGCGCCGGCGAAACGCCGTCGTCCCGCGCCATGATCCGGAAGATCATCGAGCGAGAAACCGCAAACACCAATTTACCGGCCGATATCGCCGAAGCCGTCGTCTTCGTCGAAAGCGGCTACAATTCGGCCGTCATCGGCAGCGTCGGCGAGATCGGCCTGATGCAGGTCCGGCCCGAGACGGCGGCGATGCTGGGTTTTCGGGGCAGCGATGCGGAACTGGCCGAACCCGACATCAACATCCATTATGGGGTGCTTTATCTCAGCCGGGCCTGGCGCCTTGCCGGCGGGGACATCTGCCGCGCCCTGATGAAATACCGGGCGGGCCATGGCGAGGAAGCGATGACCGCCCGGTCGCAGGTCTATTGCAACCGCGCCCGTAACCGCCTTGTCGCCATGAACTCGACCTCGCTGGGCACTGAAGGGGCGGCTGTTCCGGATCCGGCGCCCCCGCGCCCGACCGCTGTTGCGGCTGCAGCTCTGGCCAAACAGGCGAGCCGCCCGAAGCTGCCGGCGCAGCCCAAAACGGTCTATGCCCGCTATCGTCAGGGCACCGCTGCCGCCAGCCACGCCTATTGGGCCGCCCACGAGGCCCGGGTCAGCCAGATCAAGGCTCGCATCGAAGCGAGATGGAAGCGCGTCGCATCGCGCTGAAGATATGTTCTACAGCCGCTCGCTGAGCGCGAGCTTGTAGCCGACGCCGGTGACGGTCGCGATCACGGGCGTGCCGCTACCGACGAGCTTACGGCGCAGCCGCGCCACCAGCGCATCGACGGTGCGGATGTCGACCTCGGCCTGGCGGTTGCTGACGACCTCGATCAGATAGTCGCGGCTGAGCGGCCGTCCGTCGGCGCCGACCAGCGCCGCGAGCAGGTCGAATTCGGCGCGCGTCAGCGCCACCGGCTTGCCGTCGCTGCCGAGCAATTCGCGCCGGGTCAGGTCGATGATCCAGTCGCCGAAGGCGATCGAATTGTGGTTGCGCGCCGCCTTGCGGTCGAGCGAACGCCGCCGCAGCACGCTGCGAGCGCGTGCGAGCAGATCGCGCAGATTGATCGGCTTGGTGACGTAGTGGTCGCCGGCGATCTCGAGACCGAGGATGCGATCGACGTCGGTGTCGCGGCGCGTCACGAAGATGATGCCCGCGTTGCTGGTCGCCTGGATCTCCTTGGCGAGCTCGAAGCCGTCACCGTCGGGCAACTGCACGTCGAGGAAGATGAGATCGGTGCGCGCGCGCAATGCCTGGCGGCACTCCGCGCAGGAGCTGGCGCCGATCACGTCGAAATTGTTCTCGCTGAAATAGCCGACCAGCATGGTCCGCGTCACCGGATCGTCCTCGACGACGATCAGCCGCTCGCGGCCGGCGGGACGCAACTCCTTAAGTGCGGAATCAGCCACGGTCTTGGGTGTCCTATGTGCCTGGGATCCGCCTTGGATGGCCTGCGGCCCGCCTTGGATGGCCTGCGGCCCGCCTTGGAAATTCAAGTCACTGCGCAACGCGCTGTCATGTGAACGGACATTCACGACTTGTTCGAGCCCCCGAAATTGCCTGGTGGAATATTAGGCGCGTTGTGATGCGCAAACAATATTGGTCATGACCTCCAGGGATTAAGTATGAATTGGCCCACAATTCTCATTTTGCGCATCATAACGCAGGACGGCACCTGCAGGCGGACTTGCGTCGGCCCGTGGCAGCCGATCCCGCACATTCGGCTTTGGGCTCAACCGGCGGTTAACGTAAAGAAAGCCTTCGGCTTCGGAAAGCCGATCCGCGCCTCTATGGTCCCGCCTGCACAATGCGAAACACGGAGCAGGCGTGATGCAGGGGCAGGCCCGGTTGGCCGCCGGTCGAAGCGAGCAAGGCGCAGCGCCGTTCGGCCGCTCGCACACACTCGATGTCCTGCGCGGCCTCGCCATCGCCGGCGTGATGGCCATCCACGTCTCGCAATCGTTTCCGTCGAACATCCACGCCGTCGACTACGCGTTCATGTGCGGCTGGACCGGCGTCAACGTGTTCTACTTCGTCAGCGCCATGACGATGTGCCTGATGTGGACGCAGCGTGTCGAAACCAGTCCGACGCGCAAATTCTACATCCGCCGTGTCTTGCGCATCGCGCCACTGTTCTGGCTCGCGATCCCGCTCTACCTCATCATCAACGGCACCGGACCGAGCGACAATGCGCCCAACGGTATCGGGCCCGTTCAAGTGATCCTGACCGCGACGTTCCTGCATGGCTTCTGGCCGGACAGCGTGAACAGCGTCGTGCCCGGCGACTGGTCGATCGCGGCCGAGATGACCTTCTATCTCGTCTTCCCGCTGCTGGTCACCGCGTTCGGCTCGCGCCGCCATCTCTATGTCGCGCTCGCGATCGTGCTGCATCTCGTCAATGTCTGCCTGTTCAAGCCGTGGGCCTTCGCGCTGTTCTCCGCCTATTACGGGCCCGGCCACGAGGCATTCGTCTGGACCACGCTGCACATCAGCTTCCTGAACCAGTTGCCGGTCTTCCTGGTCGGATGCGCGCTGTTCTTCTCGCTGCGCGACGGATTTGCCAAGTCGGACGCCGCGATCTACGCGGTCTTCATCGCGCTGTCCTTTGTCGCCAACCGCGTCACCGGCTCGCACGAATTCAACTATCTGATGATCAACCTCGTGCTCGGCGCGCTGGTTGCCGGTTGCATCAAGCTTGCGATCCGCTTCCAGCCGCTCGAAGCGCTCGGCCGTAATTCCTATTCGATGTACCTGGCCCACTTCGCGGTGATCTACGGCCTGCGTCAGCTCTGGCCGCTCGCCGATGGACTGGTCTCGCTGCTCATCGCCTATGTCGTCACTGCTGCGCTGAGCTATCTCGTCGCACGCGCGACATGGCATCTGGTCGAACGGCGCGCGCAGGACCTGGCGCATCGCCTGACATCCGCGGGATCGGACCGGTCGACCCTCCGGCCCGCCATTGCCGCCACCGCGGCCGGTATGCGCTGAACGCCCTTCTCCGCCCCTGCTACCGGGATGCAGCTTGCTTCAATGCCCGCTTCGCACCTACTCTGGAAACTCCTCGCGCTGGAGTGGGTACCATGGAGGTCATACTGCTCGGCACAGGCGGCCCGCGCCCGGACCCGCGCCGCATGGCAACGACCACGCTGATCAGGCTCGGCGACGAGAACATCCTGTTCGACGCAGGCCGCGGTGTGATGGTGCAGCTCACCAAGGCCGGTGTTCCGCTCGGCGCCATCAACACGGTTTTTCTCACACATCACCATTTCGACCACATCGGCGACCTCTACGATGTGATGCTGAATTCATGGATGCACGGACGCAAGGGCGAGCTGCGCATCTATGGGCCACCGGATACCGAGCGGCTCGCCGACACGCTGATCACGCAGGTCTACGACAAGAACATCACCTGGCGGGACAAGGGCGATCCAGCCTTCGGCGGCTGGAAACCCGTCGTCGCGACGGACATCATCCCGGGGCCCGTTCTCGACACCGGGCGCTGGAAGATCAGCGCCGAGCTTGTGTCGCATGGCGACGGCCTCGACATGCCGCCGGCCTTTCTCGCGCGATGGATGTGTCTCGGCTACCGCTTCGAGGCGGAGGGCAAGATCATAGCAATTTCGGGCGACACGGTGCCCTGCCCCGGGCTCGAGCGGCTGGCTGAGGGGGCCGACTTGCTTGTCCAGTGCTGTTTCCTCGCAACGCCGGAGATCAACAACGCGCACCTCCGCCGTCTTGCGAAATTCACCATCGCCTGCGGCGACACCGTCGGCAAGGTTGCGGCCAAGGCCGGCGTCAAGAAGCTCGCACTGACCCATCACCGGCCGCGCGCCGACGATGCCATGCTGAACGCGCTGCTTGCGGATATCAGGCAGGATTATGCTGGGCCGGTCGTGCTCGGCGAGGATCTCACGCGCATAGAGGTCTAGGCGCCAACGATCAGTTGCCCTACGACTCAGGACGATCCGACCTCGATCCGGAACGACAGTCGCTCTTCCGCACCTGGCGCGATATGCATCAGGCCCGGCTTGTCCGCGAACTCGCCATCGAAGCCGACGGGACTGGCATAGCCGCGCCAGGGCTCGATGCAGAGAAACGGTGCGCCCGAAGGTTTCGACCAGACCCCGAGCTCGCGAAAGCCGCGCCATGACATCTTCAGCCAGGGGCCGCTGGACGCAGCATAGCGGACCGCGTCGCTCTCGATCCGGTCGAAGATCATGGCGTCATCGGCAAACAGGGATTCGGACAAGTGAAGCACCGCGCCCTTGATCGGGCTCGGCTCCGTTGCCGGACGCAGCAATCCGCCATCGAGACGGCGGACGGGAGACAGCTCGGCGCTGGCGAACGTCAGAGCGTAGCTCTCCTTGGCATGTCCCGGCTGAAGCGGCCAGTTGAACGCGGGATGGCCACCGATCGAAGCCGGTAATGTCTCCTTGCCGGTATTGGCGATCGTGAGCGTCAGATCGAGGCCGGCATCATCGAGCGCATAGATTGCGGTCAGCCGGAATGCGAACGGATAGAGTGCACGCGTCGTCTCGTTGTCTTCGAGCACCAGCGCGCAGCGGCTCTCGCCGCGCTCCGCCCATGCGAAGCGGCAGTCGCGCGCAAAGCCGTGCTGGGTCATCCGGTATGCCTTGCCCCGGTGCCGCAATTCGTCCCCGGCAAGACGCCCCACGATCGGAAACAGCAGCGGCGCATGGCGCGGCCATTCCGGCCCGGCCTGCCAGACGAATTCGGTCAAATCGTCCTTCAACGAGCACAGCTCGGCGCCGTGCGCCTTGACGGTCGCGGCGAGGGAGCCGCTGCGAAAGGAGTGGGTATCGTCACTCATGGCCGACATCTACACTGCGGCCTCACACGCAGCAAGGCAGCGTCAGCCATGCAGGCGGAGCGCCTCCGCCGTGCAGCGCTTGGTCATATTTCTGTACCTAACGGTTGCTCCTTTGCGGCTCGTCCACTCGCCTGCTTGCCGCAAGGTCGGCCCCGGGCGCCGATCAACCAATGTGGTAGCTAATTGAAATTCTTCATCAACGGCCGCTTCTTGTCGCAAAAGCTCACCGGCGTTCAGCGTTATGCCGCCGAGATCGTCAAGGCGATCGACGTGCTTTTGGCGTCGGAGCAAACGCCCGCCTCGCTGCGCAACGCAGACTGGCAGTTGCTGACGCCCGTGGATGCAAGCGAGCAGCTTCAGCTGGAACGAATCAAGATTCGCGCCGTCGGCCGCTTGCGCGGGCACGCCTGGGACCAAATCGACCTGGCGCGCGCCGCCGCCGGAGGCCGCTTGATCAGTCTCGCTAATTCCGGCCCGGTGTTCCATCGCGACCACATTGTCGTGATCCACGACGCACAGGTCTTTCGCAGGCCCGATTTTTTCAACTGGCGCTATCTGGCGGTTCACCGGACCATGGGCCGTCTGCTCGCCCGGCACGCAAGCATCGCAACGGTATCGGGCTTTTCGCGCAAAGAGCTTGCCGAGGTGCTGAATCTGTCGGCAACAGCGATCCCGGTCTTCCCCAATAGCGCAGAGCACTTCGCCAGGACGAAGCCGGATCCCGGCATCATTGGCCGTCTCGGGCTTCAGCCGCAAAATTTCTTTCTTTATGTCGGTTCCAGGACCAAGAACAAGAATCTTTCCGTCGCGATCCGGGCCATCGAGCTGCTCGACAGGACTGACGTTCCACTGGTCATCGTCGGCGGCGACAACAGCAAGGTCTTCCAGGACAATTCGAGCGACGGGGTTTCCGGCCTGTTGCTGGCCGGGCGTCTGACGGACAGCGAGATCGCAGCGCTCTACGCGCATGCATCGGCATTCGTATTTCCGTCGCTCTATGAAGGCTTCGGCGTGCCGCCGCTCGAAGCCATGATCTTCGGTTGCCCGGTCATCGCCTCGACAGCCGAGGCGGTCGTTGAGACGTGCGCCGACGCCGCTGCGTATTTTGACGCCAATGATGCCGAAGCGTTGAAGCAACTCATGCTCGAAAGATTGGCAATCGGCGCCATCTCCGATCAGGAACGCCGGCGGCAGCAGGACCGCGTTGCGTTCTTTTCGTGGCAGAAGTCGGCGAAGTCGTTACTCGACCATCTTGCACCACCAGCAAACGTTGCCAGCGCTGCTTGAAGTTCGATGCAGTTCGCTCATCACGCGCATCGGTTTTCGCACAAACAATTTGCAACTGGCTGCAACTCGCGCACATACGCATGGTTCCACCAGACGTTTTCGTTCTTACTATGACAATCGTGCGCTCAAAGAGCTTGGCGCAACATCAACACATCGCTGCCCCAATATCGCTACGGATTCGAGGAACTGTGTTTCGCACTAGCGAACTCGGAGCAGGGACTCGTGATATCCCGCTCTCCAACGCGGTCCTACGGAAGGCAAACGATGAAAGTGCTGCACATCGCCGAGACGATCCGTGGCGGGATTGCGAGCTACCTGAACGAGTTGCACCCACAGCAACAAGCGAGCTTCGGCACCGGGAACGTGCATTACGTCGTGCCGTCGGATCATCGTGGCGATCTTCCGGCGATCGATGACAATCAGATTACGACGTTCGAGCGATCCGGCCGCGGCGTTGCCGGCCTGTTCCAGATGTTGCGCGCAAGCATGCAAGCGCTGGATGCCGTCCGTCCCGATGTCGTCCACCTGCATTCCTCGTTTGCTGGCCTCGTGATGCGCCCGGCGCTGGCGGCCCGCTCAGATGGCCCGCGGGTCGTCTATTGCCCGCACGGCTGGGCGTTTTCACGCGAGACCGGCCGCCTCAGTCATCTCGTGACGAAAGCGGCGGAGAACCTCCTTGCGCGCACGTCAGACCGAATCATCTGCATCTCCGGCGATGAGTTCAACGAAGCCGTCCGCGCCGGGATTCCCGCCGAGCGCCTCACCCTCGTCCATAACGGCATCTCGAGGAGCCGCACACCACAGCCTGTCGCGGCCGACTGGACGTCCAAAAAGGTCAAGGTGCTGTTCATCGGGCGCCTGGACCGCCAGAAAGGCTTCGATCTCCTGATCGAAGCGGCACGCTCGCTCGAGGATGTGCTGGAGATCCGCATGATCGGCGCCTCCGTCGTCAACAAATACGAAGGCCCGAGCGTCCCGTCCAACGTGTCCCTGCTGGGCTGGCTCGATCGCCCGACGATCGAGACCCAGCTCGAGGCCGCCGACCTCGTCGTAATCCCGTCACGATGGGAAGCCTTCGGCCTCGTTGCCCTGGAAGCGATGCGCGCGGCCAAGCCCATCCTGGCGTTCCGCAGCGGAGCATTGCCCGAGATCGTCGTCGATGGCGTGACCGGCGTGCTTTGCGAGCCCGTTGCGGTCCAGCCGCTCGTCGATGGCTTCCGCCGAGCACTCGATCTCGATCTCAAGGTGCTCGGACAGCGCGGCTACGACCGGTTCAAGCAGTTTTACGACGTTCAAAAGACACATGGGCAATTGCAGCAGGTCTATGCCGAGCTGCTTCATGACGACCGGACACCGATCGACGCGAAGGCGGGGCTGCAATCGGACCTCTCCAAGAATTTCTGATGGCAAGGCGCGCACGCACCTTGGCTCGCGGCAATCTCCTGCGGCTCGCGGGCCTCATCTCGTTCATTGTTCTGTCGGTCCCCGCCTGCGCGCAGCACGCTCAGCCGCTCGATGCCCGCTTTCTGCTGGGTGTCGGCACCCATCAGGGGCTGGGTGGCCCGGTGAGCGCGCGCGGATACGTACCTTCGGAGAACGTCGCGCAGATCAAGCAACTCGGGCTCAATGCCTTCCGCGATGATTTTCCCTGGTCCGATTTCGAACTGGCGGGGCGCCGGATGGGTTTCACGCCCAGGCTCGGCAGGCTCGAAGCACAGGTCAGGTCCGGCGTCGCGCGCCCCCTCCTGATCCTCGCCTTCGGCCATCATCTGGTGCCGAACTCCTCGCCGCCGACCACCGATGAAGCGCGGCAGCGGTACGCCGACTATGTCGCGGCGGCGGCGCAATCGGTCGTGGCGCAGCATCCGCTGTTCGAGCTTTGGAACGAATGGAATCTGGCGGCGAAGAAAGATCCGGCGTTCTCGCCTGAGAACTATCTGGCGCTCGCGCAAGTCGCGCGACCAGCAGCGAAACGGGTCGCGCCGAATGCGCCGTTCCTGGTCGGAGCGCTCGGCGACGATCCGGGCTGGACGTGGACCGAGAAGATGCTGCGGACTGGCATCCTTCAATATGCGGACGGTGCTTCGATCCATCTCTACAATTTCTGCATGGGCCCGAGCAAACGCACGTCAGCCGAGATCATCGACCGGCTCACGGCGTTTCACCGTCTGGTCGCCCAGGCCTCCGGAAACCCTGACTTCCCGATCTATGTCACCGAGACGGGCTGGACCACGGCCAGCAACAAATGCGGCGTCAGCGAGCAGGCCCAGGCCGACAATTCCGCGCAGCTGATCCTGTGGGCGTCCACCGCGACGCGCTGGCTCAAGGGCATGTGGCTCTATGAGCTCAAGGACAGTGGAAAGAACCCGTCGGAGCTGGAGGATAATTTCGGGCTCTATCGTTTCGACAATTCGCCCAAACCCGTCGCCTGCGCGGTCCAGGGGGCCTGGGCTTTCATTCGTCCCACCCTGAGTGCCGAGCGACGCGAACTCGCCAGCGGCGTCGTGTCGATCAATGCATCGACGAATTCCGGCAGCAGAATTGCAGTCTGGTCCGAGACCCCGGACCGACGTTACGAAATCCGGCTCAAGGGCGATCAACAAGGTGCAAGCTTTGCGATGCCATGCGACCAGACGGCAAAGCCCGCGTCCGGAGTCTGGATCCCCGTCTCGAGCACACCGGTCCTGATTGCAGCCAATGACAGTGCCGTTCCCGCCCTGGAGATAAGGCCGGCGCGGTAGTCGCGATATTACAGACATGAGGTTGACGCGATGAAAGTTCTTTTGACGTCCACGCTTTATCCAACGCCTCAGGCCCCAAAGATCGTCGGCGGCGCCGAGATCTTCGCCCGACGCTTCGCCGAAGGTCTGGCGCAGCGCGGCGACGAGGTGGAAGTGATCCGGGCCGCATCCACGCCCGGGCAAGCTCCGGAAACCTGCGACGGCATCAACGTCTATTCCGCGCCGGTGCGGAACGTGTATCTGCCCTTCACGGAGCAGAAGAACGTCGCATTGCGCAGTATCTGGCACGCGGTCGACGACTGGCAGATGCAGGCCCCCCTGATCGCGGAACGCATCCGAGCCTTCAAGCCGGACGTGCTGCACTCCAACAATCTATCGGGTCTCACCACCGCGGTCTGGCGCGTTGCCGCCCAGCTCGGGGTCCCCGTGCTCCATACGCTGCACGACTATTATCTGACCTGCCCGCGCTGCTCCCGTTTCGACAAGGGTCGGTCATGCGAGCACACCTGCGCGAGCTGCAAGATTCTGACCTTTCATCGCAAGCGCGCCACGCATTGGCTCAGCGCCGTGGTCGGCGTCAGCCAGCGCGTCCTGTCCATTCATACCGACATGGGCATGTTTGCCGAAACGCCAATTCGCACCGTGATCCGCAATGCCTCGACCGAACCGCCGCGCGAGCCCTACCCCCGTCCCATCTGCACCACGGAAGTGACGTTCGGATTCATCGGCCGCCTCACGGAGGAAAAGGGCATCGACAATTTGATGCGGGCGCTGGCTCTACTGCCCCGGGACCGCATCCGCATGTTGATCGCCGGCCGCGTCAGCGACGAGGAGCAACGGCGCCTCAGGGCGCTCGCACCGGATGCGCGCATCGAGTTCATGGGCTTCGTGGTGCCGGACGATTTCTACAAGCAGGTGGACGTGGTGATCGCTCCATCGATCTGGCACGACCCCGGCCCGCTCGTCGTGGCCGACGCCAAGGCGGCCGGCAGGCCGTTGCTCGGAACGCGCTTCGGCGGCATGCCCGAAGTCATCGAGCACGGAGTGACCGGCTGGCTGACCGAAGCCGATCCGCAATCCCTCGCCAAAAGCATGCTCGCCGTCGCAGCAGATCCGCAGAAGATCGACGAGATCAGCCGGCGCCTCATTGCCGATACCAACAAGTGGATATTCTCCGACGTGCTGTCTTCATACAAGAACTTGTATGAGCAATTGCGCGAGCAGCGAATGTCGCGCATGCGCGCTGTAACGTCCGACCCGCCACAGGGGCGGACCGTCGGCAAGGAGCGCCTCATCCCGAGATGACACGCCTCCTCGCGATGGCGGGCTATGTCTATCAGAGCGCTGCGGCGATCATCCTGATCTTCGCGATCAGCCATCTGCTGCCCGCCGCCGACTACACCAACTTTTCGCTCGCGCTGGCCTCGAGCCAATTGCTCTGCGTCCTGATGTTCGAGTGGCTGCAGCTGGCCGGACTGCGGTTTCTGGCGGCAGCCAGGGAGAACGAGGCGGCGCGGCTGAGGTGGTCGCTGTTCACAGCGGGCCTGTCGAGCGCGGCCGCGCTCGTTGTGGTCGGAAGCTGCGCATCTCTGGCCAGCCAGCTCCCGACGGCGATCGTCGCGCTGGGCCTCGGCATATCCGTGCTTCAGGGCCTGACGGATCTCTACATCCTGTCGATCCGGCTGTCCGACCGGCTGGGTATCTCCTCCTTTCTGCTTGCGTTGCGCGCCACGGCCCTTCTGGCCGGAGCCGCCGCGGGAAGCCTGATCTCGGGAACGGCCGAAGCGGCGCTGATTGGAATTGCTGCCGGGCAGGCCTTCGGCCTCCTTGCCGGCCTTATCGCCTATCGCACGCCGATGAAGCGCGTGTCGTTGCAGGACATGCTGGCCGACTGGAAGGATTTCTCCCGCTACGGCATGCTCGCCGCGGGCGCGTCCGTCATCCATCTGTCCGTTCCGGTGCTGCTCCGTGTCGTCGTCATTGGTCAGCTGGGCGCGACAGGAGCCGGAGCCGGATTCTCGATTGCGCTCGACCTCCTGCAGCGTCCCTTCTGGGTCCTCAATGCGGCGATCCACACCGTGAGCTATCCCGAATTGGTCAACGACTTCGAACACGGAGGCAGCGCAAAATCGGTGCAGTCGGCGCGGCGGATGTTCGAATTCATGATCTGCACGACCCTCGTGCTGCTCGGTGGTCTCATTGGATTCATTCCAGACGCAGCCCGTATCCTGGTGCCCCAAGCGAGCCTGGATGGTTTCGTAGAGACGGCGCCGACGGTTGCCGCCTTCTATTTCCTGCACACCCATCTGCAGGCGACGATCGCGGTCGTCCCCCACCTCGAGAAGCTGGCGATCAGGCTCGTCGTCGTCGCGGCCGGCCAGCTCGCCCTCGTCGTGTCCTTCGCCCTGGTCGCGATGTCAGCCGGCCTGTCGCCGCGCGGGGCGGTCAACTGCGCTTCACTCGCCACGCTCGCCACGATATTGGTCGCGCTTGGTCCTACCCTGCGGTTCGAAGTGTTCCCACGCTGGCCGTTGGTCGTGCAGGCTGGATTGGCCGCAATGCTGATCGGATCGCTCGGTTGGATACCGACGGAGCCCGCGGCATGGCTCGCCGGCAAGATTGCGATCGCCGCGATTGCGACCGCGGTCATCGGATGGCGCGGAGACTTTCTGATGTTGCCCCGCCGCGGCTGATCGGTCGCACCAGCAGCCGGCAAAGCAATCAGGTTCCGATGTGGAACTCGTTTGCCTCGTCCTCTTGGGCTGCTTCGACAGCGATTGCTGCACCATCTCTGAGCAAACACAACCATTGCGCGCAAACATCTCAACTTAACCGCCAATGTAGGTGGCATCTGCGAACTTCCCGTGCAGGTTGGCGCAAGCTGCACGAGCGGAGACGGATACTCCGAACGACGGGACAGCGTGAAAATGTCTTGCTGCTGTCTGTCGACTCGCGCACCGCGAGCACGCCGCTTACTCGTTCAAAATCCGTCACATGAATTGTATCCAATTTGCGCAGCTTGCGCATACATTCAGCAGCGCGAATTGCAAAAATCTTCAAAGCGCCTTCCTCACGTCATGCTGTCCCGGCATCGTATCAATATTCTGCTGCAACACAGAATGAGTCTGTTCCTCGACAAGGAACCTCGTTCACTCGCGATTTGTAGCGTTGATTTTTATCTGAAATTCACACTCGACAGAGAAGCTTGAACGCAATCCCTGCGAGCAATTTCGTTCGCGCTGAAATCGAGTGTGCAATGTCCGATCAGACCATCTTGTCCGCCAGCGGCTTCATCAACTCCATCGGCGTCAACACGCACGCCGGCTTTGGCTGGACCGGCTACAACAATCTCGCGCTGATGGTCGATGACCTGAAGTATCTGGGCGTCACCCATCTTCGCGACGCCATGGGGACCAGCCCGGCCGCGCAACCAGTCGTCGAGGGTCTGGCAGCTGCCGGCTACAAATTCGACTTCCTGGTGTCATCCGCGCTGCCCCAGACCGGCACAACCGGGCTGCAGAACTACATCGCCTCGCTCCAGAAGTTCGCGACCAACCACCCGGGCAGCATCAGCGCCATCGAAGGGCTCAACGAGGCCAATCACCAGCCCTTCAGCTACAATGGCAGCTCGAGCCTCACTGCCGCGGCCCAGTTTCAGAGTGTGCTCTATCAAACCGTCAATGCCAACGCGACGCTCGCCAGCATCCCCGTGTACAATCTGTCACTGGCCTACAATGATCCCCAGGGCTACAGCCAGCTCGGTAACATGTCGGGCTCTGTCGACTATGCCAACGCCCACGCTTATGTCAGCACCGGCCTCAATCCGAGCAACTCCATTGCCGCGACGCTGAGCGCCGTCATGGCCGCGGCTCCGGGAAAGCCTATCGTCATCACGGAAACCGGCTACACCACGCAGGCCAACACCCAATATCTCGGCGTCAACGAGACGGTGCAGGCCAAATCGATCCTGAACACCCTGGTTGATGCCTACAAGGCCGGCGTCAGCGCGACCTATCTCTACGAGCTGTTCGACCGCGACTCGTCTGCAGCCAACACCAATCCCGAAGCCAATTTCGGCCTGTTCAACTCCGACGGAACGCCCAAGCTCGCCGCAACGGCCATTCACAACCTCACGACCATTCTGGCCGATGACGGCAAGGGCGGCCAGCAGCCGACTGATCCGCTGAACTACACCTTGAACAATATGCCCGCGACAGGCAACAGCATGGTGCTCGGCAAGAGCAACGGTGCCTACGAGCTCGTCGTGTGGGCGGAGCCGAAGCTCTGGAAGGACGCCAACGACACCGAGGTTTCCAATCCGACCGAAACCGTCAGGGTGAACCTTGGTGGCGTGCATCATTCGGTGAAGGTTTATGACACCCTGACGGGCACCACGGCGATCGCCAGCTACACCGACATCAGCACGATCTCCATTCCGGTCAGCGATCACCCTGTGATCATCGAGATCGACGCGCCTCCGGGGACATCGACGCCGCCGGACACAAGGGCCAGCATCACGGGCACCGCTGCCGAGATCGTGCCGCAGCTGTCGGACCTGAGTGAGTCCCCGGCGCTGCAGACCATCACGCTGACCGACTCCCACGTCCTGCAGGTCGCCTCGAAGGCGACCATGGACTACATGATCGCCCATTACGGCGGCGCGCTGTCCAAGATCCAGGGCGG
Organism: Bradyrhizobium sp. MOS003; assembly: GCF_003020125.1. Classification (GTDB taxonomy): domain Bacteria; phylum Pseudomonadota; class Alphaproteobacteria; order Rhizobiales; family Xanthobacteraceae; genus Bradyrhizobium. Next base: position 222,972 of record NZ_PYFW01000005.1, read on the forward strand.
ATATTCGTTCTCGGTGACGAACGCGGCGGCGACCTGGACCAGCACGACGACTTACGATTCGAGCGGAAAGCTGCTTTCGAGATCCGACACCGGCCTCAATTCAAGCGGGCAGCCGACCTCCACTACCGTCGTGTACAGCGACGGCTCCAAGGACGTGATCAGCTACACCGGCGGCATTCATACGAAATTCGTTCATGTCGCAACCGACGCAACGCGAACCACGGACACCTACAACACGGCCGGCACCCTGCTGAGCGAAGTCGTCCAGAAGTCCGATGGCTATTACTCCACCACGCTCTACACCAACGGGGTGAAGACCGCCGCCTACGTCAAGAACGCTGATCGTTCGCAGGACAACTATGCCTACAACATCACGGGCAAGAGCTTCACCACCCAGGTGCAGCATCTCGATGCCTCCGGGAAGGTCATTTCGGTGACACGCAGCCATGGCGACGGCTCGCTGGACTCGACTCAGGTCTACAATAGTGACGGCAGCAGCGTGATCGCGTTGTACAGCGCCACGGGAGTGAAACTGATCGAGACCGCCTACCATGCCGATCGCAGCAAGGATGTCTCGACGCACAACATCAAGGGCCAGAACTATACGACCCAGCACGACGTCTACGATTCGACCGGATTCCTCACGGCCCTGACGCGCTTGCATGCAGACGGCAGCCTGGCCTTCGAGCTGATACAGACCGCTGACGGCACTAAGACGACCAACTGGTACAATGCCGACGGCAGCCTCACCAGCGAGGTGCTCCAAAAGGCCGACGGCTACACCTCGACGACGCTGTTCAGCAATGGCGTCAAGACGAAAGCCTATATCAAGAACGCCGACGGTAGTCTGGACAACTATGCCTTTGGCATCACCAGTCAGAGCTACACCACGCTGATCCAGCACATCGATCCGTCCGGCAAGGTCACCGCCGTCACCCGCAAGCACGCGGATGGCACGCTCGACTATACCCAAGTCGTCAAGAACGACGGGAGCAGCGTCGTCACCATCTATGACTCGACGGGAGTAAAGACGAAACAATCCGAGTACCACGCTGATGGCAGCAAGGACGTCTTCCTCTTCAACATCACCGGCCAGAACTACACGACCGAGCACGATGTCTACGATGCAACCGGCTTCCTCACGACGCTGATCCGCAAGCACGCGGACGGCAGCATGGCGTTCAAGCTGGTGCAGAGCAAGGACGGAGCCAAGACAACGGACTGGTACGATGCCAAGGGGGTCCTCACCAGCGAGGTGATCACGAAGGCCGACGGTTACAGCTCAACAACGGTCTATACCAACGGCTTGAAGACTGCGGCCTACATTACCAATGCCGACCTGAGCCAAGACAATTACACCTACAAGATCAGCGGCCAGAGCTATGCCACGGAGCACCAGCATCTCGATCCGACCGGCAAGACGACGGAGGTGACCCGCTGGCACGCTGACGGCACGCTCGACTATACCCAGGTCGTCGGCGGTGACAGCGGCAGCGTCGTGACCAACTACGACGCCTCCGGCATCAAGAAGACGGAGACCGATTACCACGCCGACGGCTCGAGGGACGTCCATCTCTTCAACGTCATCGGTCAGAACTACACTACAGAGCACGACAGCTACGATTCCACCGGCTTCCTCACCGATATCGTGCGCACCCACGCCGATAACAGCCTGGCCTTCACGCTGACGCAGACGGCCGGCGGCACCAAAACCTCGGACTGGTATGACGCCAAAGGAATTATCACCAGCGAGGTGACGACCAAGAGCGACGGCTACAGTTCCACCACGCTCTACACCGGCGGTATCAAGACCGCTGCCTATATCAAGAACGCCGACGGCACGTCGGACAACTGGAACTACAACGTCACCGGCCAATCCTACGTCACGCAGCACCAGCACCTCGATGCCTCGGGCAATATCGTCGAGATCACAAGGGCCCACGCCAACGGCACTCTGGACTATACCCAGGTCATCCACAATGACGGCAGCAAGCTGACCGACATCTATAACAGCGTTGGCATCAAGACCCAGGAGGTCGCCAGCCACGCCGACGGCTCACGGGACGTCTTCCTGTTCAACTTCAACGGACAGGCTGGCCTCACGCAACACGAGAGTTACAACACCGCAAAAGCTCTGCAGTTCCTCGATCAGACCAAGACCGATGGCACTCACAACGTCACGGCCGTCGCCGGCGGCGTGACGATCCAGGGAGGCGCCGGCAACGACGTGTTCTCGGCGGCGCCGAGCTTGACCACCATCGCGTACGACCACGGCCAGGACCAGATCCTCAACTTCCAGGCCGGCAGCGGGACGACGCACGACACGATCGCGATCTCGAAACTGCTGGCGGAGGACTACGGCCACCTCCAGATCACGCAATCCGGCACGAACGCGCTCATCACGTTCTCGGCCACCGACTCGATTCTGCTGAAGAACGTCTATGTCTCCAGCCTGACGAGCCACGACTTCGTGTTCGTCTGAGCCGCCGAGACCTGCCCAAATGGACGCCAAGAGCATTAAGGGAGCCGGGGCCGTACAGGGTCCCGGCTCCGTTCGTTTGTCGGGCGCCTGCCTCTTCGATGAGCAGAGCTGACTGCTATTCGCAATTGGATAGGCCCCGTGAATTTGGCCGGGCTTCCGCGATTGAGCCGCATCGGCCGGCGCGCTTGCGAACTTGCGTCACAATTCGACTCTAGAAGGAGAACGAACCGCGCAAGGACTCCGAGGCACGATGGAAGCCAATGAAGCAAGACGTTTTGTCGTTCTCGACTTTTACCGCTTCGTCGCCGCGCTCGGGGTCTTCATCTTCCACCTGAAGCTGATCGACACGGGCATCTCGCCGGCCTGGAACGGGTCCTATGGCCTGTTCGTGGACATGTTCTTCATCCTGTCAGGCTTCGTGATCTCCTATTCCTATCCTTCAACCTCACCCGGCCCGCGCTCCTATGCGCGCTTCCTCATCAGGCGGATTGCGCGAATCTACCCCTTGCATCTGCTCACATTGCTGATATTCGCGATCCTTGCTCTCATGGGCATATCCGGTCCGACCTCGCACGCGAGCTGGACGGAGTTCATTCAAAACCTCTTCCTCGTGCAGGCGTGGGGTATCACAGATCATCTCAGCTTCAACTCGCCGGCTTGGTCCATCAGCGCCGAGCTGTTCTGTTACCTCTTATTCCCATTGTTCATGCTGCTGGCCGGGCGGATCTCGCCGCTGATGCTCGCGATCATCGTCGCGCTCTCTTACGGAATCCTTGCCCATGCTCACCTGCCGATCTGGCAGGAACGTTCACAGATGTACGGGGCAACTTTCGATTTCGGGATGTTACGGGCGCTTCCGAGCTTCCTGAACGGGATTCTCCTCACCGTCCTGTTCAGGCTCTCGAGCGACTATCGCAAGAAGCCGGTCGCATTCGCCGGAATAGCGCTGTTTGCCGTCTCGATCCTGGTCCTCAACTTCTTTGCCAAGCCCGACCTTGCAATCATACTGTTCTCTCTCGCGATCCTCGTCACAGCCACGGGCGAAAGCGCTTTCGCGCGGTTTCCCGGTTCCGACTGGCTTGGCCGCCTCGGCAACACGTCATATGCCATCTACATGATGCACGAGGTGCTGTTGATCCTGCTTTTCAAGCCCGCTTGGCACTATTTCGGACTTCAGCCAAGCATGTTTCCAGTGTTTGCATTGGTCTGCTGCATCGTTCTGACAGTCGTTGCCGACGTGACGTATCACTATGTCGAAGACCCGGCTCGAAAATTGATCAACCGGCTTACGCCCGGTGGCGCAAGATCAGCCCGCGTCTCGAAAGCCGAGCCGCTCGGTCTTTCCGAGACCAGACAGGCGGCTAACGCAAGCTAGGTGTGTGCGTGCTGCCAGATCTTGCCACTAGGTCCTCGACGATCGCCGCACAGGACCCCAGACTTCCTGGCATATCCGCGCCACGGCCGGCCGGGCGACCACCGCGACAACGGCAAGATAGACCGAAGAACCAAGCAGCACGAGCGCGGCGAGACGCAGCCATGGCGACGTAGCCGGCATGGCAACGGAGGCAGCAACCACCGCGCATGCCATCACTGCAGAGCCCGCAAGTGCGGGCATCAGCGCCGCGGCATAGGGCCTAATACCGAGCGACAGTATCCGCATCGAAGCTCCCGCGGATAGTGGATACAGCACCAAGGCGCGACCAACGTAACCGACAGCGATTGCGATAAGGCCAAACGGCGCAGCGAGGATGAAGATCGCTATGTTCGAAACTGCGTATATCAGTGTCAGCCACGTCTGCCAGTGCGGTTTGCCGAATGCCAGAATCACAGAGTGATTGTAGAGGCCGATCGTTGTCAGGAATCCGGTGATTGACATGATTGCGAGTAGAGGGGCGGCCTCGCCCCACTTGGCGCCGAAGAAGCTGACGATGAGATCCGGCGCGAGAACGGCTATGCCGGCGAAAAGCGGGGCCGTCAGCAGCGAGGTGTACACGACGAAGTGGACCAGCGTCGAACGGGACGCTTCCCGGTCATGCTGGAGGCCAGCGATGGTCGAAAAGAACACGCGGTTCAACGCGTTTCCGATCACCGTACTCACGGCGTTGACCAGGCGCTTGGCGAGGCTGTAGAAGCCCGCGCCGGCGGCGCCGGTATACCAAGTGACAAAGATCAGATCGGCATTGGCATTGGCGAAATTGGTGATTCCTGTCAGCGCGACGTAGCGCGCATATCTCAGGAGCTCGATAACAGCCTGCCGGCTGACCCGGAGCCCAGGGCGCCAAGGCGTCAGAATCCAAAGGCTGACCAGCGAGATCAACGAAGTCGAGACGAGCTGTCCGACCAGCGCGACGACCCCGTAACCCTGTGTCGCCAGCGCAATCCCTACAGCCCCGCCAACCGAGATTGAAGAAATTGAACGGATGGCGAGGGATCGAAAGAGCTGATTGCGCGTCAGCCAGGCTTCGTGGGTCCGTGACAGACCTTGCACGGCCACCACGATGCAAAATCCTTTGAGAACGATGGCAAGATCCGAAAGGCCGGAGAATCGTTCGATGGCGCCGCTTGAGGCAAACAGTGCGAGTGCTGCAAACAAGGAGAGGCCCGCAATGAGCCAGAACGAGGCAGTGTAGTCCTCATCGTTCGGATCGGGACGCGCTTGGACTGCAATCGCGATGCTCTCGATCAGGACTGCCCGGCAGAGCTCGAGCGCCAGCGCTCCCGTTGCCACGATGCCGAGAATCTGCGGCGACAGCAGCCGCGCCATGATCATGTAGATTGCGAGCGTGAGAGCCTGCCCGACCGCGGAATCGAGTGCGGACCAAATGACGCCCGAAACGATCGAGCGCGGCTTGATAATCTCGTGGCGCAATTGGAATCCTGTCACAATTCGAGGTTAGGTCGACCTTCGTCGATGAGCCATGGCTGCTATGGTCCAACAGTCGCCTTGTTTACGAGGACACTACGGCAAGAAAGCAGCTACATCCGAGGCAGCATGAATTTTCGAGGCAATCTACGACGGCTGATCAACGAAGTCGGCTGCGACTTTATTCATCAACTGCCCTATCCGCACGTGGACTTGTTCTTCTGGCGTCCCGACGACGGAACGATAAATTTCGGCGACTATCTTTCGATCGTCGTCGTTGACCATCTCTTGCGGCATTTCGGGTATACGCTCGCCGACGAGGTGCCGCGGCAAACGCGCTTGTTCGCGATCGGCTCCGTGCTCCATTACGCGCGAGACGGCGATGTGATCTGGGGAAGCGGCGTAAACGGGCGCCTCGGACAGGGCGACCTCAACCGACGCGTGCAGAACTTGGACGTGCGAGCGGTGCGGGGCCCTCGTACACGAGAGGTTCTGCAGCGCCGGGGCATCGCGGCACCTGAAGTGTTCGGTGACCCCGCGTTGCTGCTTCCTCAGCTGTTTCCGAATCGCTTTCGCCCCACTGCAAAGAAGCCGTGGGTGTTTGTTCCGAATTTGCACGATTTGAGTCTCATCGACCCTACCGCCGACACAGTGGTCTCACCGGTGGGGTCCTGGAACCGTCGAATTGACGCCATTCTCGAAGCTGAAGTGGTTCTGGCCAGCTCGCTCCACGGCATCATCGTCGCCGAGGCATTCGGAATACCGGCTCGATACGTGCGACTGAGCAGCGCAGAAGCCGAGTTTAAGTATCGTGACTACTATGAGGGCACCGGCCGGTTCGACGTCGAGTTTGCCACGAGTATTGACGAAGGACGCGAGATGGGTGGAGCTGCGCCCCTCAACTTTGACCATCGTGCCTTGATGAATGCATTCCCAATCGACCTCTGGAGCGGAAAGAGCTGACATGGCCAAGCGCCTCCGCGTGGCCATCTACGCACCGCATTTTGCGGAATATTCCTACCGGCTGGCATCGGGATTGGCGCATCATTGCGACGTCCGCCTTGTGCTCAACGCCAAGGACGCGAACCAGCAATGGGAACTGGCCGATATTGCCGTGGCCGCGCCGTTCGAAACACGGATCCGCGACCTGAGCTTGCGCCGCGGCGGCGCGATCGGCATTCCCGCGTCCTTCTTCGACATAATATCATTCCGTCCGGACGCGATTCATTGTCACGAAGTTCCAGAGATCTACACATCCAAGTTGATCCAGCTGCTCCGTCCGCTCGGCATTCCCCTGGTGCTGACGGTCCACGACGCCATCCCGCATTCGGAAGGCGGCTCCGGCACCTCGCCACGCGAGGACGGCTGGCGCGGACGCATGCGCGCGGCCGCTTCGATGGTCACGACGCATGGCGAGAGCTGCATTGCAGATTTTCGTCGCGCCTCCCCCGACTTCGCGGGCGAGACGGTTTCCAGCATGCACGGCGTGCTCATGGTTCCTCCAGGCAAAGGCTCCCTCACCGAGCCCGAACCCGGGCGCATTCTGTTTTTTGGAAGGATGTGGGCTTACAAGGGCCTGGACGTCTTCGTCGACGCGATCGACATGTTGGCCCGACGCGGCGTGGCGCATGAAGCGATCGTCGCCGGCCGCGGCCCCGAGATGACACGGCTCGGCGCGCGGATGGAGGCGATGCCGACGATCAAGACCATCAATGCCTACATTTCGCCTGCGGATACCGGACGCCTGTTTCAATCCGCCACCGTGGTCGCCCTGCCCTACAAGGATGCATCACAAAGCGGGGTGCTTGCCTCCGCTTACGGCAATGCTCGTCCCGTCGTTGCCAGCGCCACCGGCGGCATTCCCGACGTCGTCACCGACGGAGTCAACGGGCTGCTGGTTCCTCCGGGTGACGCCACTGCATTGGCCGATGCACTCGAACGCGTGCTGACCTCGAAGCCGCTTGCCGCGACATTGACCGACGGCGCAAGGCAAACCGCGGCCGGCCTCCTGAACTGGGACCGCATCGCCGAACAGCTGCTGGGGTCCTATCACGAGCTCGCCGGCCGTACCGTGACCTGACCGCGACAGGCACGCGGCCGCTCAAACCGATTGCCCGACCTTCAGCGGTCGAAAGAACATGCCACGGATTGCACCGTCCAGCAGGCGCCTCAGCCTGACCTCGATCAGCTCATAACTGATCGCGCTTGCGACCAACGACATCACCAGCCCGAGCACGATGAAGGCGGCCCACAGCAGCCAGCGATCGACGCCGGCTGCGACCAGCTTCAGGCCGATCACCTGCAACGGGAAGAGCACGAATGGATGCACGAGATAGAGGCTGTAGCTGATCTTGCCGACATATTGCAGGGCTGGCGCGCTCAGAGCCTTGCCGAGGCCCGACTCCGGGGCAAGCACCATGCCGAACAGCAAGAATCCGGGAAGCAGCCCCACGAACGGGTGAAACAGCACCAGGCTTGCATACATGGCCGCTCCGCAAGCCAGGCCCACGGCCAAGCCGAGACGTCCCGGAATACGAATGCGAAAGCCGGTGGCGCTGAAGAGCATACCGACGCAGAAGAACGCTGTGATCGGCCAATGCAGCAGGCAAGCGATGCCCAGCAGGATCAGGGGGGCTGCCAGCATCTTGCCTCCGACGCGCAGCATCGAAAACGTCACTGCAAACCAGATGTAGAACGCCCACTCATAGGTCAGTGTCCAGGCGTTCTGCTGGGCAATGGGCAAGCCAAGCGCGTCCTGGACGAAGAACAGATTGGCCGCGAAAATTCCGAGATAGCTCGTCAGGTCGATCCCACGGAAGAACTTGTAGCCGACGATCGGACCTATCGCGAAGAGCGCAAGATGCAGGACGACGAACACCGGCATGATGCGCAGGACGCGATCGAAGAAAAATCGCGACAGCGAGCCGTGCCGGACCAGGCTGGCAGGGATCAGGAAGCCGCTGATCATGAAGAACAGCTCGACCCCATGTCCGCCGACATTGATAACCGATTGCAGCCAGAGCCAGAGCGGCGGCAGGAAGCCGGGATCCGGGATGTCGTACATGCCTCCCTTCGGCATATCGTAGAAATGATCCATCAGCACGCTCAGCGCCGCGATGCCGCGTAGCCCCTGCACTGACGGAACGAACGATCCGTCATTGCCGGCGCCCGACTGGTGCGGCGCCTTGCTCATTCCGCAGCCCCCTGGGTACTGAGCGCAGGCTCGAGAACGACCTTCTTTCTCCGTACCGAGCGAAACCTTTGTCCGAAGGCGATGCTCGGCTTCTCGATGTATGTAAACGTCATCCAGCTGACCACGATCGACAACGCCAAGATCAAGGTCAGGAAGATCGACCATCCGAGCGGCCCGTCGCCGAACCAGACGAGGCGATGGATGAAGACGATCACGAACGGCGACATCAAGTAGACCGAATAACTGATCACGCCGACGAACGCCATCGGCCGCCACGCCATTCTCTCACCGAACACGGCAAAACCGATGAAGACGAGCGCCGCGCAGACATAGGCCGCTGCGATCGAATAGCTGTGGAAGAAGTTCTCGTGGTACACGCCTCCGAACCGCCGGTCGGCGAGGGCGATGGCAAAGATCGCATACAAGAGCGTGCAGACCGCCACGTGGGACCATCGCAGCTTTCCGCCGATGACAGTGTCGCGGATGATCTTGCCCAGGAACATCGCCGACAGGTTCAGCCCGACCTCCATCACCGAGGAAACGGCCCTGTTCTCCACCAGGAGCGCAGCGGTGGTTCCGACCAGCGCGGCCGCAACGACGATCGTCACCGCCGTGAAGCGCCGGTTCAGCAGCCCCATCGCAAACAGAATGGTGCATCCGACATAGAACAGCAGCTCGATCGCCAACGTCCAATAGAACACCCAGAGGTTCGGGACATTCACGAAGGTCTGCAACATCGTCACGTTCGCGGCGATCTGCCCGAGGGGAAAACTCTTCGAATCCAGCAGCTGCACCGACATGAGCCCGACAACGATCGAAGTCCAATAAGCCGGATAGAGCCGGAAGAAGCGGCTGATTGTAAAATCGCGCACAGGCGTGGCGCTGTCCGGGAAGCTGAACGGAATGACGAAGCCGCTCACAAAGAAGAACAACACGACGCCGAACCGGCCAAAGTTCATGTAGTAGCCGAATATGTCGTGGAGGGGCCCATAATAGACGCCTGTCGGATGCTTTTCGAGAATGACCTCGAAGACGTGCTGGACCAGGACCGCCAACACGGCGATGCCGCGCAGCGTATCGATGAATGCGAGCCGTTTATGCATCGTTCTTCTCACCTGCTTCCGCTCGCCGCCGGTATATCCGGGCGGAAAACGTCCAATGGCGGCATCGGTGGCCGCATGATGATTGGCACGGCGTCACCTGCCCGCGCGAAGGTCGCGCGCCGCGAGAACACTTCGCTGAAGCTCAACGCAATGATGAGCAGGCCGGACGCCGGACCGTAGTTCAGAACTGTAATCGTGAACAGGTTGACGACGAAGATCAGCGTCAGCTTGTAGACGTCGGTCGCTGCGAACGTCGCCCGGAACACCATCACCACGAATGCGACGAACGGCAGACCGAACATCAGGTACGTGCCGATGTAGAAATTGTCGACGGGAACCCAGAAATGCGCAAGCGGCGAGAACAGCTTTTGCGGATAGTTGAAGCAGCCAACGCCGCAACCGGTTACGAGACCAATGGGCATGAGCTGGTTCAGGTAGACGAACGGTAGTTGCCAGCTGTTGTTGATGCGGTCGACGATGCTGAACAGGGTTGTGTGCGGCACCGCGGCGGTACCGGAGGCAAGCACGATCATGAAGAACGGCACAAGGATGGCGGCAAACGACCACAGCGCAATGGTCCGAATCGCGGGAAAGCGCGACTTCTCCGGCAGCATCCGCACGAACACCAGCAGAATCAAGTAGATCACGAGCACAATCATGGTCGTCTTGCTGGTCGTCAGACGAATAATGTAGACCGCAAGAGAGCCGTACAGAAGGCACCACGTCGTGCTCTTGCGGATCGACGTAATCGCGAAGGACACGAGTATAAAGAAGGCCGCCATGGTACTTTCGGCAGCAAAGCCCGTGAGACGCTGATCGTCACCGCCATAGGCCCACCATAGGCGGCCCGCCTCACGGACGGCGCCGAAGGACTCATATTTGTAGCCGACCCAGGGCATGAGATAGAATTTCGTCAGCAGCACGCCGATCAGCGAGAGGTAGAATGTCGCGGCGATGACCGACAGCAACTTCTTGTAAGAGCCTAGGCTAGTGTCGCAGAAGCAAAATCCGACGAACACCGGGAGCATCATCTTGAACGACGACATCGCCGCGTTGACCGTTCCCAGCATGAAGTAGCCGAGCACCAGCGACAGCATGATCTGCACAAAGACAACTGCGGCCAGGATACTGCGATTGCGCAAGATACAATGCACGATGAACTGGACCAGGCACAGAAGCGCAATGCCATCTGGCACGAACCAAAGCGTGTCCAGATGCATGATGCTGGTGTAGTACCGCATCAAACCACCGAAGGCGTCCCGCACCAGATAGGCTGCGAGCGCGATCGCCTCGATGTTGAGGCTGATCAGCGTGATCCGGCGGGGTTGCAGCGCGAAGGTGCTCATGCCCGGCTCAGTTGCTCAGCCGCGCCGACCGGACGGTGGATGGCGCGAAATCCGGGGAGCTTCCAAACACATTTCGCAGGAGCTTGCCGCCGGGAATTTCGACATAGAGATAGGTGAAGTGCGAAACGGCCAGCACAGCGGCCAGCGAGACGACGAGATTTAGCGTAGCCGGCAGGCCTGCCCAGCTCGAATCCAGGGCGGCGATTCGCCCCGCCCCCACGGTCCGCACGGCATATTCAGCCAGCAGCACCACGAGCGCGTGCACCATATAGATGGAGTACGAACGGCGCCCGAGCCAGACCAGAGGCTTGGCTACCAGGATCCGCGGCACCAGCAGCGCATCCGGAAAGGCCAGGAAGCTGCCGAGGAAGATCGCGAACATGACTGGTGCAAGGAACGTCGCCGCAGGATTGGTCTCCGCCAGGGACACCAGGGCGACGCTTGAGATCATGACGATGAATTGCAACGCGCTCTGTACGGCTGGGGCCGGTTTGGCCGGCACGCGATCGACGATCCTCACCATCAACACGCCCAGGAAAAAGCCGACGAGGCAGCGCAGAAGACCGAAATCCGTCTGAAGCTCGAGGCTCTTCTTTTCGAGCACGAAGATGATGAAGACCAGACTTCCGACCGCAAGCAGCCCGGAGAGGACATAAAACAACGACAGTGAGCGCATGCGCAGAGCTAGCAGAACGATCAGGCCAAACACCAGATAGGTGTAGAACTCGACACTGATGCTCCAACTCGGTGCATTCCAACTGAGATAGTCGATGAATCCCATCGAATGCAGCAGCAGGACGTTGAGAACAAAGGAATAGGCGTTGTTCACCTCGAAGACCGTCGGGGCGGCGACCACGACGCCCGCCATGACCAGGCCGATGCGCAGCAGGCGAAAGACGAGGTTTGCGAGCAGCATGACGATATGCAGCGGGTAGACTCGCGCCAGGCGCCGTATCAAGAATTCGCGCAGTGAGAAGCGCGTGAAGTCGTTTTCGATATAGCTCAGCCCCATGACCATTCCGCTGAGAACAAAGAACAGATCGACCAGCAACCATGCACTCCTGAAGAAGGAGCAGTCGATCCAGGCGTTGTGCGGGAAGGCCGCGAGAAATGTCGGCATCAGCAGCAGATGGTGGATCACCACCGAAGTTGCGGCGATGCCCCGGATACTGTCGAGCGGCAGGACATGCGCCTTCTCACGATGAACCAACTCCGTCACATCAAACATTCCGTGGTTGTTGCATCGCAGCAGTGTGTATCAGGTCTCGCGCGTGTTCAATCTCTGCGATCGTGGACTGGCATTCGATGCATGACGCCCGACGATAATTTCAAGGCTTGCAGATTTTTCGGACATGTGAGCGTCAAGTTCATGCCACTTTTATCGAGGCGCGCCTGCTTAGGGGCGCGAGCCAATCAACGTGGGATGATGGCCGGTATTTGCGCGGAAAGTGTGCGCGAAATTCGGCACTGTTGCGATCGGGTCCCAGGGAACAACAAGCGCGTGTCATGACTTGTGTCGATTTTACGACGAGCGGATGCGTGAGTGCCTGGTATGTTTTCAGGTTGCAACATTCATGAGCGCGACATGCCGATCTCGCAGGCATTGTAGATCTTGCTTTTGCAACCAGCGAGACAGTGCGCTAGGCCATTGGTAGTCGAGGGCTCTGCATCGGCTTTTGCGTCGCACAAAAAGATGACACAGTTACCTGCCAAGTTTCGCCTGTTCTCCTATTGCAACAGAAGCAAGGAACACGGATGGGCCGCGGACTAACACGTCGTCATGCGCAGCCGCGATGGCTAGCGATTGTCTTGATTGGTTCTGTGCTGATCGTGTCGAGCGCCGGTGCTTGCCGCGCGCAGTGCGTCGAATTCTCGGACCGCGCCTCGCAACTCGAACTCGACACCTTTGTGAAGTCGCCCTCCTCCCTCCTGGAGCGCTTGCGCAATGACAAGGAGAAGTTGCGGTATTGGCTCGCGCGCTATGTCGTCACAAATCCGTCGGTGCTGCCTTCGGTGCAGACGCTAATCTCGGCCGCGGCCTCAGCCGATCGCTCGTCCATCGGCGCTGCGCTGCGCATTGCCGAAGCACGTTGCACGTCGACCAAGCCGGACGCTTCGCGCAAGATCAGGGATTTCGTGCAGCGGATCGGTGATCTCAACGTGCAGGCCGGTTATTCCGGCGCAGGAGACGACAGCTCCGGCGTCCAGGTCCAATCGCAAATCAAGACCTCGCCGCAGCCGAGCCGCGGCGGAGCACTGCTCGAAGGCGAGTGGAGAACCAAGCTGGCCAATCCATTCAAGCCCGTCCCCCTTCCGAACTGATCAGCGATCGTCAAAGGACGCGAATTCAAAAATGTATCAGCCCAGAGAACATTTCCAGTCGGGACACCGATTCGGCATCGAATTCGGCGGGGCCGTCCTCAGCTTCGAGCGCGTGACCGACGTCCTGCGCCGGCAATGGCCGATCATCGCGGCGTGCACCGGCGCTTCGCTTGCCTTGGTGATGATCTACCTGGTCATGGCGCAGCCGATGTACACCGCGAACGCCCGAATTATGATGGATACGCGTCAGGCGCAGGTGCTGGATAAGGACAGCAACGCCAGCAGTGCGCTCATTGATACCGGCTACGTCGACAGCCAGGTCGAGGTCATCAATTCGGACGACCTGATTCTCTCGGTCGTCCGTCGCCTGAAGCTGACGGACGATTCGGAGTTCAATGGTTCCAATCCGGGCTTGCTGTCCATCGTTCTCGGCAAGGTCATGTCGCTGTTTGGCTCCGGCGAACCGGCGTCCCAGGAGCGGCTCGAACACGCCGTCGTCGAGCAGGTTCAGAAGAACCTGAGAACAGAACGCGTCCTGACGACGTATGTTCTGTCGATGAACTATCGCTCGCGCAGCCCCGACAAGGCCGCCAAGATCGTCAACGCCATCGCCAATGCCTACCTCGTCGGCGCCCTGGAAGCCAAATATCAGTCCACCAAGCGGGCAACCGAATGGCTTCAGCAGCGCAGCATCGAGCTGAGCGAGCAGGCAACCGCCAGTGACCGCGCCGTGCAAACCTTCAAGGCCGAGCACAACATCGTCGGAACCAGCCGCGGCCTGATGTCGGAGCAGCAATTGTCCGACCTGAACACGCAGCTGGTTCAAGCGCGGGCGGCGACGGCCGAGGCCAAGGCTCGTCTCGACCGGATCGACGCGATTTCCGACCAGGATGTTGCGCAATCAACCGTGACGGACGCTCTCAACAACTCGGTCATCACCCGCCTGCGCGCCCAATTTCTCGACCTCCAGGCCCAATATGCGGATTGGTCGCGACGCTATGGCAAGCAGCATCTTGCGGCGGTCAATCTGGCCAACAAGATGGAGGAGCTGCGCAAGAACATCGCCGACGAGTTGCGTCGGATCGGCGATGCCTATCGCAGCGACTATGAGATCGCAAAGAGCCGGGAGGCCTCCCTCGAGAAAAGCGTGAAGGAGCTCGTCACCCAGGCCGGCGATAGCGGCCAGGCCGCCGTCAAGCTGCGCGACCTCGAAAGCGCGGCCGACACCTATCGCAATCTCTACAACAACTTCCTCGAGAAGCTGCAAAGCGCGACGCAGAACCAGAGCTTTCCGCTCAGTGAGTCGCGCCTCATCAGCACCGCCAACAAGCCGGATCGCAAGAGCTCGCCGCGTACGGTCCTGGCGCTGGTCGGCGGTCTCGTGGGCGGCCTCTGCCTTGGCTTTGGCGTTGCATTTGGACGTGAGATGCTGAGCGATGTCTTGCGGACGCCCGGAGAGGTCGAGGATGAGCTCGGCGTGAAGTGCCTCGGAGTTTTGCCCGACATTCGACCACCGACCAAGTCCGGTGCGTTGCTGTCGACGTCCGCGAAAACCGGTTCCCCCAACCTGTCCCGCTACGTCGTCGATCATCCGTTCTCGCGGTTTGCCGAGACCTTACGCAACATCAAGGTGTCGATCGATGTTGCGCGCCTGACCCGCGAGATCAAGGTGATCGGCATCGTATCGTCACTCCCCAAGGAGGGAAAAACGACGGTGGCGGCCAACTTCGCACAATTGATCGCCCTCACCGGACATCGCACGATCTTGATCGACGGCGACCTCCATACGCGCTCGCTCACGCGCGAGCTCGCGCCGAATGCCACGACCGGACTGGTCGAGGCGCTCAGCGATCCAGCCGGCCTGGGCTACCACGTGCAGCGAAGCAAGGAGACGGGACTCGATTTCCTTCCGTCCGTCGTGGCGTCCCGCATGGTCAATTCAGCCGACGTCGTCGGATCGAAGGCGATGGCCGAGCTGCTCAAGGTGCTGAAAGAGCACTATGAGTACATCGTGATCGACCTTGCGCCGGTGATGCCGGTGGCGGATGCAAAGGCCGTCAGCTTCCTGATCGACGCCATGGTCTACGTGATCGAATGGGGGCAGACGACACGAAGCGCTCTTCAGGAATCGATTTCGGGATCGGAAGTCCTCCAGAAGAAATTGCTCGGCGCCGTGCTCAACCGCGCTAACCCGAAGATGCTCAAGCGCATCGAGGCGTACAAGGGCAAGCACCACAACAGTTATTATGTCGAACACGCCTAACGCATGATACGGAAATGTGCGCAGCGGTTTTCCGAAAAGATCATGTTCAAACGTCAATCCAAGGCGCGATGATGATTCATCCTGATCGCATCGCCTTCTAGGAGACGCGCTGTCGCGCCGAACTGGAACGCCCTCGGGCCCGCGGCCATTTGGCAGCGGGCCTTTTGCGTTTTCGCGGAACTGTTGCCTGAAGATCGAGGGCGCCTACCCGCACGGGACCGAAGATTGCGCCGAGCCCACCGCGACAGCTGAGGCCCCCGTATTCGTCCGGAATCCACAAACTACGGTAGTTGCCCTAGCCAAAAGCAAGGATTGACGACGACGACGTCGGCTAGGACAGTGCGCCAATTGGCACCTTCACCGGCAAGACGGGACAATCCGGGTCCTGGACGCTTCAAAACGCTGGAACTTGGCATCTTTCTTTCTGGGTTCCCTGAGGTTAACCTCAACCCATATTTGTAGTTCTTCGCCAGTGGGCTCGGAA
This sequence comes from Bradyrhizobium sp. MOS003, assembly GCF_003020125.1. Lineage (GTDB taxonomy): Bacteria > Pseudomonadota > Alphaproteobacteria > Rhizobiales > Xanthobacteraceae > Bradyrhizobium. The sequence continues at coordinate 239,028 of NZ_PYFW01000005.1, forward strand.
TGCTGATTGTCCTGACGATTTTGACTATTTGGGTTCTGCTCAACATCCTGTTTGTGTTGATCGTTGTTCCTCCGCGCAAACCGCGTCCGCAGGTGATGGCGACAACGCTCTCACCCGCGCCCATCGACCCGAGCCAACGGGAACTCGAGCAGGACGAACCCTTCTCGGTCCGCCATGTCATCGTTTCCGTTGCAATGGGGGCTTTCTTCGTGCTGGTGCCGCCGTTGCTCGCCTTGCGCGATGCGATCATGCGGCTATTCGGCAGGTCGTCGAGGGACGGAACCTGATCTTTCGATCCGGTTCCGAACGATGAATTGTTGAACGACTAGTAAGCTTCCTGGAACATCACGGCGGACGCTGTCCGGACCATAATCTTCAAATCTAGCCAAATACTCCAATTGCTGACGTACCAGACGTCATATTCGACCCGCTTCTCCATCAGATCGATCGTCGGAGTTTCTCCCCTGAAGCCGTTCACCTGGGCCCAGCCGGTCAGGCCCGGCTTCATGTGGTGGCGATAGACGTACTTGCTGATGAGTTCATCGTAATAATTGTCATGGGCCAGCGCGTGCGGACGCGGCCCAACCAGCGACATGTCCCCGCGCAGCACGTTCCAGAGCTGCGGCAGTTCGTCGATGCTTGTCATGCGAAGGAAGCGCCCGATCTTGGTGACGCGGACATCCTGCTTGGTCGCCTGGGCGATGGTTTCGCCGTTCTCGCAAACGGTCATGCTGCGGAACTTCCAGATCTCGAACGGCCTGCCATTGAAGCCGCGGCGCGACTGGCGAAATATGACCGCCCCCGGGGAATCGAGCTTGATCAGCACGGCAACGGTGAGCAACAGCGGTGTCAGGATCACGAGGGCGAACAGAGCCACGCCGACATCGAGAAAGCGCTTCTGCAACCGCTCGAGAATGGTGAGAGGCGGCCGCTGGATCTCGACCGCTACGGTTCCACTAACCGGCAGGAAGGGACGAGCCACCAGATCGGCGATCGGATCGTCCGGCAGCAGGCGTATCGGCTGTGGGACCGCGCGCAGATAGGGCCCGAGCTTGCGGAGCATCGGCAATTCGTTCCAGTCGAGCGCAAGCAGGTATTCATCGACATCGGCCGAGCGCGACTGACGGATCACATCGCGAATCTGCCGCTCCCAATGGCCGTCATCCCGGTCGTCGCCAAGCACGAAATGGCGCATCACGTCGAAGCCGTTTCTCCGCAGGTCCTTGAAGCGGCTGGAGGTGAAGTCGAGCGGCTTGAGGCTGAGCAGGATCACCTTGCGATCGACCAGCCGGCTTCTCGCGAAGCTCGTACCGAACACCGCCTGCCAGACGAAGCGGAGGCTGACCAAGCCAAGTCCGCCGATCACGGCGAACACGATGACGGTGCCGCGGGACAGATTGTCGGTTGATTTCAGCAAGAAGGCCGCAACCGCAAGGATCGTCAGCGACGTCAGCCAGATCAACACTGCCTTTCGAAGCTGCCAGACGATATTGAGCAGCCTGTGCGTGGCATAGACGTCCCTGAAATAGGCGACCGCGACGAACACCACGCCGACGAATAATCCCGCTCCCACTGGAGCGCCGTCGGTGGGCGAAGCGACGGCCGCGCCGTACAGCGAAGCCCCGGCGGCATAGCTCAACAAGATCAGCAGAAAGTCAGCAGCAATGACGACGATCTGAAATGGCCTCTGAAGAGCGCCACCTCGCGTCGACGACAACGCGTGGGCGTTTTCAGAACCGTAAGTTGCAACAGCCATTCGAACCTCTGCCTATCGAGAGAGTATCTGACGCTCATCGTGATGCTGAAGACTCGTCACTTCCCCGCGCCGAACGTGTTGCGTGATCGCAGCGACATTGTGGCGCTGCACGCAAAACTTTTGCGGCGCACGAATGATGTTGCCATGTTGAAATGCGAAGCGAAATTCGACGCGCTGAAAATGTCGTCACAGTGCCGACATATGAGCGAACGCGCTGCCCTATTTTGACTCAAGTTCCACGTCCGCCGCGATGCTTTGCCGTTGCGTGAGCACCTCTCGCTCATCTTTCAGGCGAGGCAATCCTTCGGCGAACCACAATTGAGTCATTTGCGAGAATTCCGATGATTTTCTATCTGGGCGTGCGATGTGGAATTGCGCCCCGGGGCATGCATTCCTGCCGCGCTCTCGCCTTCAGCAATGCAATTCTTACGGATCGACCGTTCGCACCGCGATCGTATGACAAGGTGGGCAAAAACTTCCGCCCTTCTTTTGGCGTGATCAAGCCGGACAACCAGGACGCTCTCCACCGACCTCATGTTGTCTGTGTTAGATGGAAGCTCTCCGGTGCCGGCGACTTGGGGAAATTTTTCGACCACCCGATCGATTGAGCACCATGATATCTCTCGCCCGACCACGTCCGCTTCCCAAACCGCAATTGCCGGAGGGAGTCCGCATCTATGCGATCTCGGACATTCACGGATGCGCGCATCTGCTCCAGCCCATGTTGCGCGTGATCGACGCCGACATTGCCTGCAGCCGGCCGCGCTACGCGATCGAGGTCTTCATGGGCGATTACATCGATCGCGGCCCGGATACGCGCTCCACCCTCGACGTCCTGATCGAACGAAGCCGCCGGGGCAACGCGGTTTTCCTCAAAGGGAATCACGAGGCATTTCTGGTGAATGTGTTCGAAGACCCTTCATTGTTCGAGGATTGGATTGCCGTCGGCGGGACCCAGACGCTGACGTCCTACGGGCTTGCGCCGCCGGACTTGAGGCGCGACGAACCGGCATCGATCATGCGCGATTTGATCCGGGCGATGCCCACCGAGCATCTGGAATTCCTCGACAATCTGCGGCTGAGCTTCAGTTGTGGAGACTTCTTCTTCGCCCACGCCGGCGTTCGCCCCGGCATTCCCCTGGCAGAGCAGACGGAGCGCGATCTGCTCTGGATTCGCGACGAGTTCCTGCGCAGCGAGGAGCAGTTCGGCAAGTATATCGTGCATGGCCACACACCGGTCCGCAGTGCCGAATTCATGGCGAACCGCGTCAACATCGACACCGGCGCCTATGCGACCGGCAACCTCACCTTGATGAGCATCCAGGGCAGCCGGATGCTCGCGGTGTGAGGTGGCAGCTTGTCGCGGCGGCTTGCCCATCGGCCGGTCGAAACCGTTTCGCGACCAGCATGGCATCGACCTCGGCGGGATCTAGTTGAGCAAGCGTGGCTGTTCCAGCCGCGTACGTGTTTCGGCCATCCAATCGTTCCAGGCTCGCTCGTGCTTGACGTAAAGCTCCAGCCAACGCTTCCCATGTCCGTCCTGATGTCTGTCCTGGCGGACACGGCGCGCCTCGACAAGCAAGTCGGCGCCAGGGCGGGAGCCCGGATTGTCCAGCGCTTCGAACTCGACCGTCTCCGAGATCGTCAGCCCGACAAGCACGCGTTGTCCGGCGCCATCGACGATGTAGCGTCGCGGCGCGTCGTTCTTGGGTTCACTCATCTCGTCATGCCCATTCGTGTCAGTGAGATCCGCCGGCTCGTCGAGCGTTGCCTAAAAGGCGCGTCGGGCGTGGCCGAACGTCGAGGTGGGAGTCGGCTCGTCGATTCGGCGCGAGGCGAAGGATGAATCCGCAGGGCTTCGTTGGACGCGCCAAGCACGCAACGCGTATCCCAAGGTGAGGCCAGCGCTGAAGATGAAGGCGGAGAGGAATGCAGAAGTCATGGGGATAGTCCTGGATAGTCGCGGCTTCATCAAGAGTGAGTAGTGTGTCGACATCATGGTTCTTGCCGAGTCCGGGCGCCGAAAGATTGTTCATGCCTGACCTCTCACGTGCATGCAGCAAAGCATTCCCTTCATCGGCCGCGGCGATCAAGATCCGTCTATTAGGGCCACGTTATATAGAGAGATGCCCTCGCGACCACGGACCTGCTGCCGTCGGATGGACATGGCGCGCTTCCCAACGAACGGGAAATTTCGGGCCAACCGGCCAATCCATCCCTTGCAACCATTCGGGACCCGTCGCATTATTTCGCATCTCATATTACGAGGGATTCAATCCACATGACCGTTCGCGCTCTTATTCGATCCATTGCCCTGCCCGCTCTCGGCCTCGCTTTGACTGCCTCAGTGGCGCCGGCCGCCGAGCTCGCGCTGGCTCCGGCACATCAGCGGGCGGCCTACGCGCAAACCGGGGTCGTGCTGTGGGATGACGTCTATCCGCCCGCGATCTACGGCCCACAGCTTCGCTCCGTCGATGAAGTCGCCGCCATGAAGGCGCAGGCGCGTCCGGTGTCCCAGCGCTGGTGGGGTTATTGGTACGTCCGGTGAGCCTGGGAACGTTAGGGTAAGAGTTCCCTGAGAGGCCAGCCACCTTCGAGCATAGACCGCCGATCCACGGATACCCGGTGACGGCGGTTTTTTCGTGGGTGCGCGCGCCGATTGCTTCGACGGTTTCACTCAGATTGAAAGCCAGCGATCGACGCGATCCAGCCGCCAACGTGCACGTCGTAGATCCTGGCGGACTGCCGGGACGACGACTCCGGAGACAGACGGACGAACCGCCAACGCCTGCTCCGAAGGCGGTTCCCTCTCAGCTCAACAGGAAGTTGCCGTTGTGCAGCGTGCCGGTCGCATTCTGCAGGCTCACGTCCATATCGCTCGTCCCGTCGCCGTCGATATCGATCTGAAGATAGTCGTTACCGGGCCCCGAATTCTGCAAGTGAGCCGACGCCTGGTTGGCACCGAGCAACCCCGCATTCTCCACGTACTCGATGTGACCGCCGGCGACGCTGATGCCCGAGAACGTGAAGCTGTCATTGTCGGCATCGAAATTGTGAATGGTATCGGCCGCACCGGCGGCGGAGTCCGCGGTGCTGAGGAAGCAGAAGTTGTCGTGTCCCGCGCTGGCGTAGATCTCGTCCGCGCCCGTCCCGGCGGTGATCGTGGTGTTGCCCGCCGTGTTGCCGATCGTGATGCGGTCGAAATTCGCGGAGCCGTTGATGGTCTCGACGTTCTTCACCGTGATGTCGAAGACATTCATGTTGATGTTCAGGGTGTCGTTGCCGTCACCGAGATCGATCACGTTCGCCGGGCTGCCCTGCAGCGTCAGGACATCGTCCGACGAGCTGCCGTTGAGCAGGTTCACGTTCCACAGATTGTCGAACGAATTGCTGCCTGCGGCGAGGTTGAGGACGTTGGCCGTTCCTTCTCCGAGATTGACGTTCACGCCGGACACCGTGTTCAGCAGCGTCAGCGTGTCATCCGACGGATTGAGATTGCCGGTAAAGTCGCTGCCGTTGAGATTTTCGACGCCACTGATGCTGAGCGAGTTGACGCCGTTGGCGAGCCACACCCAGTCGCTTCCGCCGCCCATATCGATGGCGGTTCCGTTGACGTCGTTGGTCAAGGTCAGCTGATTGTCGGCAGAATTGCCGTTGATGTGTTCGACACCCGTCGCGGCGAATGCGGCGTAGTTTCCGCCGAGGACGATCGTGTCCTGGCCGTTGCCGAGATCGATCGCGACGCCGTTGGCGGCCGCGATCGAACCAGTGACGGTCAGGGTGTCGTCGCCCGCCGTTCCGTTGACGTGGTTGACGTCGTAGATGTTCACGAACGAGTTGGCGCCGGCGGCGAGGTACATCGTATTGTCGCCGTTGCCGAGGCTGATGTTCAGGCCCGTGACCGTCGTCGACAGGGTGAGCACGTCGTTGACACCGGGCGTCGCGCCGTAATCGGTTCCGCCGACATTCTCGACACCGATCAGGCTGAGCGTATTGGCACCGCCCGCGAGGCTGACCTGATCGTTGCCGCCGCCGAGATCGACGACCAGTCCGTTGGCGTTCGCCGTGAGATTGACGAACTCGTCGTTGCCGGTGCCGGTCACGTTCTCGACGCCGGCGAGATTGAGCGTGTAGCCGTTGCCGAAGGTGCCGTTGAGCAGGACGGTGTCGCCCGTCCCCGTCCCCAGATTGATCGCATGCCCGAAGATGTTCGATCCGACACGAAGATAGTCGTCTCCGGCCGTTCCGATCACGGGTGCGGAGTTGGAGAATTGCTGCGTCGAGAGATCGATCGGGCTTCCCGGCGTGCCCGACGATTGCAACAGGATGGCGTCGCTGAACTGCAGCACTTCAACGTTGCTCAGGGTGTCGGTGCCGTCGCGGTTCGAAACACTGTCCTGAACCTGGATCGTCCCTGATGTCATGATGGCGTATTGCGATTGCGCACCCGAGAAGATCGCCATGTCGGTGCCGGTGCCACCGTCGATCGCATCGTCACCGCCCTGGCCGGTGATGCCGTCATTGCCGCCGCCGGCATTGATCGTGTCGCCAGCGCCGCCGCCGAAGAAGAACTCGTTGCTCGAACCGCCGACGAGCAGGTCGGCCTGGTTCGAACCCTGGACGCTGTTGACGCCGCCCGTGATGAAGTCGGCGCCGGCCGCACCGCTCACAATTCCCGTCGAAAGATCGACGGAAACTCCGCCCCCGCTCGCCTGGGAATAGGAAACCCGGGTATTGCCGTTACCGGTGATGTTGTCGTTGCCGAGCAGGCCCTCGAACAGGTTGAAGGTGCCGAACGATCCGGCCGAGGTGACACCGGTGAAGCCGGTGGCATTGTAGACGTCGTTCAGGTTGCTGCCGGTCGCACTGTTGACGCCCACATAGGTGTCGGTGCCGATCGAGCCGCCGCCGGTTGCAGTTCCCGCCTGCAGATTGACGGTCACCGCATCGGTTGCGCTGGAATAGATGATGCGGGTGTTACCGTTGCCGGTGATCGTATCGTTGCCGGCCAGACCCTCGAACTGGTTGAAATTGCCGTTGTTGCCGACGTTGTTGATCGTGGTGTTCTGGAAACCGACGGCGCCGAAATTCGTGGCCGTGAAGACATCGTTGAAGTTGGTGCCCTGGGCCCCCTCGATCCCGCGGAGCGTATCGTTGCCGATCGAGGCGTCGCCGGTCGCGGTGCCCGCCGTGAAGTCGATGGTAACAGGACCGGTCGAGAAGTAGAGGTTGTTGTAGCTGGCGATGTCGAACCCGCCGCGGCCGTCGATGAAATCGTCGCCGGCAAAGCCGGTGAACGTCTCCGTTGTCGTTGTAATGTTGCTACCCCGGATGGTGTCGTTGAACATCGATCCCATCACGGCGTTGACGCCGCTGAAGGTATCGTTGCCCGTGGAGGCGTCGCCACTCGCAGTACCTGCCAGCAGATCGACGTTCACCCCGCCGGTTGCGTTGGTGAAGGCAACGCGCGTGTTTCCGTTGCCGGTGATGCTGTCGTTACCTCCCATGCCGATGAATTCGTTGAAGGTCCCGTTGGACCCGGCATTTTGGCTGGATCCGCTGAATCCATTGGCGTTGAAGACATCCGCGGCGTTCGAGCCGCGCACGGATTCGACCGACCGCAGCGTGTCGGTACCGACCGTTGCGGCATCGCCTGTCACGGTTCCCGAGGCCAGCTGAACGTTGATCCCGCCCACTGCGGCCGGGTCGAGCGCGTAGTCCGCCCGGTCGAAGCCGGCCCGGCCGTCGATGAAGTCGTCGCCGGCGCGGCCTTCGAAGATTTCCACGGTCCCCGGACCATTGGTGCTGCCCAGCAGTTGGTCCGCAAAGCCGGAGCCGACGACGCCTCCGAACCCCGAGCCCACCAGGGTATCGGTGCCGACCGAACCATCTCCGGTCGCCGAATGGGCCGCCAGATCGACGGTCACGCTGCCCGTTGCGCTGGCGTAGGAGATGCGCGTCAGGAGCGCACCCAGGCTATTGGTCGCGCCCGTGATGCTGTCGTTCCCGCCGCGCCCTTCGAACTCGTTGAAGCCCGCGTTGGTGCCGGCAATGCCGGTATCGCCGGTGAAGCCGGTTGCGTTGAACGTGTCGGCATAGTCGCTGCCCACGATGGCCTCGACGTTCACCAGCGTGTCAGTGCCGACGCCTGGTCCCGTCACGGAGCCTGCCGCGAGATTTGCGGTAATGCCTCCGGTTGCCGCGACATAATCGGCGCGGTCGAAGCCGAGGCCGCCATCGAGCAAATCATCGCCGTCGAGACCCTTCAGGCGATCGTTGCCACCGAGGCCACTCAAATTGTCAGCATAGACCGTGCCGACCAGCGTGTTCGGATTGGCGTCGCCGATCAGGTGAACGCCAGGCGCGAAGATGAAGTCCGCAGCCGTGAGGCTCGCCAGATTGACATTCTGCAGCGTCAGGCTATCGCCATTGCCGAAATTGATGAACGTGTTCGATCCCTGCTGCGAGGCGATCGCCTGGACATCGGCGAGGTTGTAGATGCCGACGCCCGAAAGGTCGATCTTGTCGCCCTGCGCATGCGAGAAGTCGCCGATGAAATCGGCCCCGCCGCCGCTCACATAAACGAAAGTGTCGGCGCCGCCATTGCCAACCAGATTATCGCCGCCGCTGCCACCCTTCAGCGTATCGGTGAAGTTCGACCCGGACACGCCGTTCACGCCGCCCGTGATGGTGTCGTGCCCGACTGAGCCGTCTCCACTGACGGTGCCGCTGGCGAGATCGACAACAACACCGCCAGTCGCGTTCGCAAACAACAGCTGCGTGCTGCCATTGCCGTTGATGAGATCGTTGCCGCCCTGGCCCTGGAAGGAGTTGAACCCGACGAAGCCCGTCGCATCGTAAGTGTCGGCAAAATTGCTGCCGTAGACGCTGTTGACGCCCGTGAAGGTGTCATGCCCGACCGAGACATCGCCCGTGACCGAGCCGGCGTTCAGGCTGACGGTGACGGCGCCGGTGGCGTTGATGTAGAGCAGTCGGGTGTTGCCGTTGCCGGTGATGGCATCATCGCCGCCGAGGCCCTCGAACTGGTTGAAAGTACCGAACGAGCCGGCATTGGCGCTGCTGCCGTTGAAGCCGGTCGCCAGATAGGTGTCGACGTAGCCCGTGCCCTGAATGCCCTCGATCGAGCGCAGCGTGTCCGTGCCGATCGATGCATCGCCGGTCGCGGTGCCCGCCGCCATGTCGACGGTGACGCCGCCCGTGACCGTGCTAATGCTGTTGTAGATCGCCGTGTCGAAGCCGCCGCGGCCGTCGATGTCGTCGTTGCCGCCAAGACCGGTGAAGTTGTTGTTGAAGCTGCTGCCGAACAGCGTGTCGGAGAAGGTCGATCCCTGCACCGCATTGACGCCGGTGAAGGTATCGGTGCCCTCGGTCGCACCCGAGGCGCTGCCGGCAACCGTGACCGCGTTCGTCGTTCCGACGGCGCTGGTCTCGAGGTCGACGCTGACGCTCGAGGCCGCGATCTGGTAGTTCAGGCGGGTCGAGCCGTTGCCGATGATGGTGTCGTCCCCGCCGGCGCCGGCGAAGTCGTTGAAGGCGCCGGAGGATCCGACATTGCTCGCTCCGGCCTGACCGAATCCGGTCGCGTCGAACGTGTCGTCGAAATTGGTGCCGCGGGCAGCCTCGACGTTGCGGATCGTGTCGGTGCCGACCGTCGCATCGCCGTTCACGGTGCCTGCGGCGAGGTGAACATAGATGCCCGAGGTGGTCGTCGTGTCCGAATTGTAGGTGACCTGGTCGTAGCCGCCGCGGCCGTCGATATAGTCGTCACCGCCGCGTCCCTCGTAGGTCTCGTAGGTGAAGGCCGCATTGTCGCTACCGTAGAACGTGTCGTTGGAGGCCGAGCCCCAGACGGTCGAGACGTTGGAGAAGGTGTCGTGGCCGACGGAGGCATCGCCGTCCGCGGTCCCGGCCCCGATGTCGACAGTGACCGCGCTGGTGGCTCCCAGATACGACAACCGGGTCACGATCTGACCCAAGGCATTGATATCGCCGACGACGATGTCGTTGCCGCCGCGCCCTTCAAACTCGCTCTGCCCGGTGGCGACACCGGGCAAACCGGTCGAGCCGATAAACCCGCCCGCATTAAACGTGTCGGCATAATCGCTGCCGAGGATGCCTTCGACATTCGTCAGTACGTCCGTTCCGACGCCAGCGCCGGTCACCGAGCCGGCCGCAAGATTGGCCGTGATGCCTCCCGTTGCATCGCCGTAATCGGCGCGATCGAAGCCCTGGCCACCATCGAGCTGATCGTTGCCGCCAAGCCCCTGCAGGACGTCATTGCCGCCAAGACCGCTCAGATTGTCGACATAGACCGTGCCCGCCAGCGTGTTCGGGTTGGCGTCGCCGATCAGGTGAACGCCAGGCGCGAAGATGAAATCCGCAGCCGTGAGGCTCGTCAAATTGACGTTCTGCAGCGTCAGGCTGTCGCCGTTGCCGAAATTGATGAACGTGTTCGATCCCTGCTGCGAGGCGATCGCCTGCACGTCGGCGAGGTTGTAGATGCCGGCACCCGACAGGTCGATCTTGTCGGCCTGCCCATGCGAGAAGTCACCGATGAAATCGGCGCCGCCGCCGGTCACATACACGAAGGTGTCGGCGCCGCCGTTGCCGAGCAGATTGTCGGCGCCGCTGGCCCCCTTCAGCGTATCGTTGAAGCCCGATCCGGACACGCTGTTCACGCCACCGGTGATGGTGTCATGTCCAACCGAGGCATCTCCACTGACGGTGCCGCTGGCGAGATCGACTACAACGCCACCGGTCGCGTTCGCGAACAGTATCTGCGTGCTGCCATTACCGGTTATGAGATCGTTGCCGCCCTGGCCCTGGACGGAATTGAAACCGATGAAGCCCGTCGCATCGTAAGTGTCGGCAAAATTGCTGCCATAGATGCTGTTGACGCCCGTAAAGCTGTCGTGACCGACCGACCCGTCCCCGGTAACCGAGCCGGCGTTCAGGCTGACGGTGACGCCGCTGGTGGCATTCGTGTAGAGCAGCCGCGTGTTGCTATTGCCGGTGATCTGGTCATCACCGCCCAGGCCCTCGAACTGGTTGAAATTGCCGAACGAGCCGACATTGAGCGCGCCGCCCTGACCGTAGCCGGTCGCATCATAGGTATCGGCGAAGATCGTCCCCTGGATGCCTTCGACCGACTGCAGTGTATCCGTGCCGCTGGAGGCGTCGCCCGTGACTGTGCCACTCGCCATGTTCACGCTGACGCCGCCGGTGGTGTAGGTCAGGTTGCTGTACTGAGCGACGTCGAAGCCGCCTCGGCCGTCGATCGTGTCGTTGCCGGCGAGGCCCTGGAATACCTCATTGGCGGAGCTGCCCGAGATGGTATCGGCAAACAGCGAGCCCATCACCGCGTTTACGCCGGTGAAGTCGTCGGTGCCCACCTGCGCGACGTCTCCGGCAGCCGTACCGTGTGACGTGCCCGCAGCAATGTCGACGGTGACGCCGTCGAGCGCCTGGCTGAACTGCAGCCGCGTGCCACCGTTGCCGATGATATGATCGTTGCCGCCCATGCCTTCAAAATTGTTGAAGGTTCCGAGCGAGCCCGCGTTGGTGCTTCCAGAATTGAAAGCTGTCGCGTTGTAGGTGTCGCTAAAGGCTGTACCGCGTACGCCTTCGATGGAACGCAGGGTGTCGGTTCCGACCGAGGCGTCTCCCGCGACCGTGCCCGCCGCGAGATCGACCGTGATTCCGGACGTCGTGGTCGAATCCTGGTTGTAGGAGGCAAAGTCATAGCCGCCGCGGCCATCGATGAAATCGTTGCCGGCCCGCGCGTCGAACTGCTCGTAAGTGCCGTTCGGGTTGTTGGTGCCGAACAAGGTATCGTCGTGGGTCGAGCCGACGATGGCGTTCACGTTGGTGAAGGTGTCGTGACCGACCGACGCGTCGCCGTCCGCGGTTCCTGCAGCCAGATCCACCGTCACGCCCGAGGTGGCGCTGACATAGGAGATGCGGGTCAGTATCTGCGCGGAGGCGTTAGCCGAGCCGGTAATGACGTCGTTGCCGGCGCCGCCCTCGAATTCGTTCAGGCCGACCGCAGCGCCTGGGATGCCGCTGTCACCGACGAATCCGGTAGCATTGAAAGTGTCGGCAAAGTTGCTGCCGACCGCGCCCTCGATGCTCACGAGCGCCTCCGTCCCGACGCCCGGTCCCGATGCCGTGCCCGCCGTCAGGTTGATGGAAACGCCGCCGGTCGCGTCGCTATAGACGGCGCGATCAAAGCCGAGCCCGCCGTGGAGGTAGTCGCTGCCGCCGAGACCTTGAAGGCGGTCGTTGCCGCCGAGGCCGCTGATGAACTCCGCATTTGCGGTGCCGACGAGATTGTTGGCGTTGGCGTCGCCGACGATCGGCGCCGCTGGCGTACCGAACACGAAATCGCTTGCGACAAGGCTGCCTAGATTGACGTTCTGGAGCGTGAAACTCTCACTGGAACTGAAGGTGATGACCGTGTTGGGGCCGATCTGCACCGCATGCGAGACCACATCCGCTAGGCTATAGATGCCGAAGACCCCGGTGAGGTCGATTTTGTCGCCCTGGCTGTGGACGAAATCCTGGATGAAGTCGAAGCCGCCGCCGGTTGCATAGACGAAGGTGTCCGCGCCAACGCCGCCGTTCAGGAAGTCGTTGCCGGCAAGACCGTCCAGGATGTCGTTGCCGTTGCTGCCGGAGAGGCCATCATTGCTCGCGCTGCCGACGATGGTATCATTGAAGTTGGACCCGAGGACGTTGAACACGCCGCCGGTGATGGTGTCGTGACCGACCGAGCCGTCGCCATCGGCCGTACCCGCAGTGAGATTGACGCTCACGCCGCCGGTCGCGTTGCCATACTGGATCTGCGTATTTTCGTTGCCGGAGATGATGTCATTGCCGGCATTGCCCTGGAATGAGTTGAAGTTCGCGTTGATGCCGATGAAACCCGTTGCGTCGTAAACGTCCGCAGAATTGCTGCCGAGCGCACTGTTGACGCCGCTGAACGTGTCGTGACCGGTCGAGCCGTCGCCGCTGGCCGTGCCGGCCGCGAGATTGATCGTCACCCCACCGGTCGCATTGGCGAAAATGAGGCGCGTGTTTCCGTTACCGGTGATTACGTCGTCACCACCGACCCCTTCGAACTGATTGAAGGTGCCATTGTTGCCGCTGTTGGCCCCGCTCACACCATAGCCGGTCGCAACGTAGGTATCGCTGAAGTTGGTGCCCTGGATGCCCTCGATCGAACGAAGCGTATCCGTGCCGTTCGACACATCACCGGTGACGATACCCGCCGCCATGTCGACGGTGATGCTTCCGGTGGTGAAGAAGATGTTGTTGTAGGAGGCGATGTCGAAGCCACCGCGGCCGTCGATATAGTCGTTGCCGGCAAGGCCGGTAAAGGTGTCGTTGGTCGCACCGCCCAGCAGCGTGTCGTCGAACATCGATGCCTGGACGGCGTTGACGCCCGTGAATTGATCGGTGCCGACCGATGAATCGCCGGTGGCGATGCCGGTGACGAAGTCGACGTTGACGCCGCCGGTGGCATTATTGAAACCGAGCCGCGTGAAGCCGTTGCCGGTGATGAGGTCGTCGCCACCGTTGCCGGTGAACTCGTTGAACGTCCCGTTCGAACCGGCATTGATGCTGCCCGAGCCGAAGCCGGTGGCATTGTAGGTGTCGACGAAATTGGTGCCGCGGATCGCCTCGATCCCGCGCAACGTATCGGTTCCGATGGTCGCATCGCCGGTCACTGATCCCGCGGCGAGATTGACCGTAATACCCGTCGTGGTGTTCGGATCGACGTTGTAGTCCACGCGGTCAAAGCCACCGCGGCCGTCGATGTAGTCGTTGCCCGCGAAGCCCGAATAGACCTCCGCGGTGAACATCGGATTGTTGCTGCCCAGAATCGTATCGTTGTAGGCGGAGCCCCAGACGCCGTTGAAGCCGGAGCCAACGAGCGTGTCATGGCCCACCGACGTATCACCCTGCGCATAGCCGGCTGCGAGATCGACCGTCACCGCCCCGGTGGCGCTGACATAGGAGACGCGCGTCAGCTCGGCTCCCTGGCTGTTGGTGTTGCTGATGATGGTGTCGTCGCCGCCTTTGCCTTCGAACTCGTTGTAGCCGACCGGGCTGCCCGGCACATGAGCGTCGCCGGTGAAGCCGGCGCCGTTGAACGTATCGGCAAAGTTGCTGCCGATGGCCGCCTCGATGTTGACGAGCGTGTCGGTCCCCACGCCTGCACCGCTCGCCGTCCCCTGCGCGAGGTTGATCGTGACGCCACCAGTCGCGTCCGTATAGTCGGCGCGGTCCAAGCCCGGGCCGCCATCAAGGATATCATCGCCGGAACCGCCGGTGAGATAGTCCCTGCCGGCGCCGCCGAACAGGATGTCGTTGCCGTCGCCGCCGCTGATGCGATCGTTGCCATCCTGGCCGTCGATCAGATCATTGCCGCTTCCGCCGGAGAGCACGTCATCGCCGAGCGAACCGAACAAGGTGCTCCCGATCGGGGTCAGCACGGCATTCGCGACCTCGGTGTCGAGATGGTCGACAAAGCGGTCGGTCAGTCGATCGATGGAACCCTGATCGGCAAAATCGGTCGCCGCCAGTTGATCGGCGGCCGCACCTTGGGCGACCTGGCCGGCTTGCGCCAGCTCGGTGACGTTCGTGGCCGTCTGGATGCTGTCGTTCGCGGCAGCAACGACCTGGATAACCGTCGCAGCAGCGGCTGTGCTGACTCCGGACAACGTGACAACACTCTGAACCGTATCCGAAGAGGCCAGATCGAAGGCCGGCGTGTTGGGAGCGGTCTGAGATGCGGTGATGGCCCCCGCAATTGCTGAAATGACCGCATCCGGTGCCACGCCGACCGCCGACACCTGAGCCACCGTGCTTTGGACCTGGATGGCCGCCGCAAGCACCGCCGTCGCCGTCGCATCGCCACTCACCGCAGCAGGCACCGGGTCGTACGAGAGAAGGTCGATCGGGTTCTGGGGATCAGAAAGGAGATTGACGTTGAACGCGGCCGCAATGGCGCCGATGGCCTGGTCCACCGTCAGCGGATGCTCATCGCTTGCCGTGCTGTCGACCAAAGCGACGATCAGCGTCGTCAGCGGCGTGATGACGGTGGAACCCTCCGGCGCCCGCAGCACACCCGCGACCTGCAAGCCCGTCGAGATATCGACACCGCCGATGCTCACGAGGGGGCCGGATCCGCCCGCCAGCGTAAAGCTGCCGTCCGCCCGCGTGGTCGTGAACGCCTCGCCGGCGTCGAGTATTCCGTTGTTGTTGGCGTCGGCGAAGACGGTCGCGCCGCCGATATAGCCGTCGATATCCAGCGCGTTGATCTCGTTGGCACCGGATTCCACGGTCAGCAGGAGCGTGTCCGTGCTCACTGCCTGATGAACGCCATCGTCGGAGATGGCGGTGACGTGCAGCGTGAACGGATCCGGGCTGCCGACGGCATGATTCGGGATCAAGACGACATTCTGAATCGAACCGCCGGTCACCAGCCAGGTGCCGTCTCCGATCGCGGCGCCATTCTCGACCGTAAAGCTCGACGGCACCCCCTCGATCTTCACTGACAAGGTGCTGCTCAAGTCGACCTTGGTCGCCGCAATATTCAAGACGATGTTGCCGTCTGCAGCTCCCGACGAGTTTTGAACGTTCAGTATCGGCGCGTCCTGCGCGCCGTGGATGTCGAAGCTGATGCTCTTGCTCGTGCCGTCGACGGACTTAACCATGAAGGTCTCCGTCCTGACGTCGTTGGCGCCAAGATACTGGATCGCGGAATTGTCGAAGGTATAGGTGTAGTGACCATCGGCCTGCAGCATCACCTTGCCGAGGTTGCCGGCTGCCGTGATCTCACCGGCCTGGAACGCGGCCTGGTTCTGGTCGGCATCGCTGATGGATAGCTGGCCGGATGCGGTTAGCTGGCCATCCTCAGTGATGTCATGCTGGGTGGGGCCACCGATGGCCGCCGCATCGTTCACGCCGTGGATCGTGAACGTCACGTTCTTGGTCGTGCCGTCCAGAGCCTTGACTGTGAAGGTCTCGTCGCGGGTCTCGCCCTGGCCGAGATATTGAACGGAGCCGTTGGCGACCGAATAGCTGTAGTCCCCGTTGGCGCCGATCGTCAGCGACCCGAGATTGCCGAGCCCCGAAGCGACAACGGTTTGGAACGAATTCTGGTTCTGATCGACATCGTTGATCGACAGCGTGCCGGACGCCGTCAGGACGCCGTCCTCGGTGACGTCATGCTGACCGAGATTGCCGATCACGGCTGCGTCGTTGGTACCCGTGATTTTCACCACGATATCGCGCGTAGCGGTGCCGTCGGCGGAGACGACCGTCAGGGTGTCGGTGACCTGCTGCCCTGCGGTGAGCGGGTTCGACTTCACGGGATCGAGCGTGTAGGTCCAGGCGCCCGTCGCCGCGTTGAAAGTGAAATTGCCATAAGTGCCGGCCAGCGAGGCAGGGGTCGCGAAATGGTCTTGTCCGCTGTCGGCGTCATGCACCGCAAGCTGGCCCGATGCGTTGGGATCGCCGGCGATGCTTCCGGCCTCGGTGACGGAAATGTCCTGGCTCCCCGACACCGTGATCGTGGCCGCGTCGTTGTTGCCGGTGATGGTCACCGCGAGCGTCGACGAGCCTGTTCCACCATGGTTGTCGGCATTCGTGTAGGTGAACTGCTCCGTCACCTGCTGCCCTGCGGCGAGCGCCTGCACGGCGGTGCTGGAATTGTTGAGCGTGTAGGTGTAGGCGCCGGTCGCCTTGGTGACCACCAGCGTTCCGTAGGTACCGACCACGGTGATCGTGGTGCCGTTGTCCGTGCCTCCCGCCACGGCGGACACGGTGTGGCTATCACCGGCATCAGCGTCCGTGTCGTTTGCGAGCAGATTACCGCTGGCAACGGTCGTCACGTCCTCCTTGGCGGAGGCGGTGTCCGCGACTGCGACCGGCACGTGATTGGTCGAGCCTTCGATGACGATTTCGACCTTTTCGATCGAGGCGACGGCAAGGTCGAAGCTCCTGAACGCATAGTCCGCGCTGCCATAGCGCGCGATGAGGGCCTGAATGGCCGCAAGATCCGACCTGAACGAAGCCGAGTTCGCCATCGTTTGCGTCACGACGAGGCGGAGCGTGTCCTGGCCTTTGCCGCCGTCGTAGATATCGACCGAACCCACGTTCTCCGAAGCGCGATAGATCAGGATGTCGTTGCCGTTGCCGCCGCTGACGAGGTCGGTGCCGGCGCCGCCATCGATGATATCGTCGCCATTGTCGCCAGAGATCAGGTCGTTGCCCGCCCCACCGAGCAGCGTATCGTTGCCGTTCCCGCCGAGGATGATGTCGTTACCGGTGCCGCCATCCACCGTGTCGTTGCCATTGCCGGCGTCGACGATGTCGTTGCCTGCACCCGCGTTGATGGTGTCGTTGCCGTTGCCGCCCTGAACGAGATCATTTCCCGCTCCGGCGCCGACGGCATCGTCGCCATTCTTCGCATTGATGATGTCGGACGCGCTGGTGCCGGTGATCTGATCGTTTGCGTTGGTGCCGTTAATGATCATGGCGATTTATCTTTCTCGATAGGGCAACAGACATCGCTCGCGAGCGCGCGGAAACGGCTTGCGTCATGCGCATGGAGCAATATTCAATCGTCGAAAGCGGAACGCGGTATGGACGCGACGCGTGACATCGTGCGGTCGCTCATGGTGAGCCCCCTCCCTTGACCTTCTTGATTTCTTGGGTTCGCCGTCAGCCCAACGGCGTGAGTTTGAAATGAAATGGTCTTGTTATTGTTCGACGCCTTGCTCCGTTGCCTGGCATCGCCTGGATTCTCGCAATTGCAATTTCCGACCGTCGAAAAGACTTTTCTGATAACTGCAAATTGTTTCCACTGTTGCGTGACTGCGTCAAGACAGCACAGCGGCTAACCTTAAGAGAGGTGTGGACTGGACAGCGCAGCCTGAAATGCGCGCGCACCCAACCGGCGGTCGCGCCCGATTTCAGCAATACGAGGAATCGAAGCTTTCCCAGACTACAGCACAATAAGGGCTGGAACGAAGCGATCGCCCGTTGCGTCGCGACCGGCACGAGGAGATCGCCCAAGATGCCGAGCAAATGAGCTACCACCGCTGATAGCGCCGGGATACGATGCGCGCCCTGTCCCCCTGCGGCGCCTGCGACACTCTGCCGCACCCAGATCTCACTGCGGATCGACGCTGCAGGCGGAGAACCTGCACCAAAATCCATCAGGCTCGAGCAGAGCAACGTCATTCTCAATTCCCGGGACGAAGGCTTTCCCCCTCCATGGATAACCCCCGCACGTCTTGACGCGTGACCCGAATGCGTCATGCCGGTGCTGGGGACAGCGCCTCGGCAGACATTATCCGCTAGACTTTGGTCGGGCACCGTTCTCGGGAAAAACAAGCAAAAGGGCTTGCGTCGGGCCGCCTCCTAAGCATGGCGGGGGTGCCCGCACGGAATGCGGCAAGAAAGGATGCGCGCCGGCTCGCAGCCGAACGCCTGGAGCTCAGCGGAGGGGACCGCTCGTGCAAACCAATGGAAACGACAATAAGGAGCTGTCGAAGGTCCTCAATCGACTTGGCGAGGCTGCCGTGAATCCGGAAGCCTGGCGCGGCATCATGGACGACATCTGCAAGGCGGTCGGGACGTCAGCGGCCCTGCTTCTTCCGAGCGATATCAGAACCCCGGACGTTCCCCGCACGGATTCGATTGCCGAAGCCACCGATCTCTACTTCAGGAATAAGTGGCATTTGAGAGCTCCGCGCCAGGGGCCTTCTGCGCATGATGGCGGGCGAGGTCGTGACCGACTTCGATGTGATGACGCCTGAGCAGATTTGTGCCGATCCCATGTACAACGAGGTACTGTTCCCGTTTAGATACCGGTGGTTTGCCGGCATCGGCTTCTGGGCCGACAGCGCGGCGTGGGCATTGACGCTCCAACGGACCGGCCGCGAAGGCACGTTCGAAGCGCGCGACAAGCAACTGCTTGCCCAATTGGCGCCGCGCCTGACCGAGACCGCCACGCTCGCGACGGCGGTTGGACGAGCCGCGCTCACCTCGATGACCGACGTCCTGGACCGGGTTCGACGACGACAAGATCCGCATCAGGGGGCGGCGTCTCGTTCTCCGCGACAAGCATGCGATGACGCGATTCGATCAGCTGGTCAGCATGATCCGATCGACGCCGGATGCCCCCGCCATTCCCCGCCTCGCCGATCCTTGTCCGCGGGACGACAAGCCACCGGTCGTGCTGCGGCTCCTGCCGGTGGACGGCGCGGCGCGCTCCGTCTTCCTCGGAGCGCGCGCCCTGCTGATCCTGTCAAATCTTGCGCCGCGCCCGGCGCCGGATCCGGCGCTGATCAGCCAAGCCCTCGATCTCACTCCGGCGGAATCCCGGCTGGCTGCCCTGCTCGCGACCGGCACATCGATCGCCGGCGCCGCCGAACATCTGCGCATCTCGCGCGAAACCGCCCGCAACCATCTGAAGTCGATCTTCTCGAAGACGGGTATCCACCGCCAGTCGGAGCTGGTCACACTCGTTGCGCAATTGGGGTGACATTCAGTTGTGTCCATCAGCGGCCACCAATTTCGCCGGAGCAAGAAGCAGCTCTCCCCGCCTTGTGGGTGCGCCCCCTTTATTTTCGGCCCCGAGCCGCCACGGACACGTTCATCAGCAAGAAAAACAACGCGCTTGTTGCCTGATATCTCGCCACCACGCGTTTCCTCGCTCGTCGTCGCATGATGGCTTTTCCGTCGCGGGAGCCGATACGCCACGCTTAGCCCCGTGACCGCTTCTCGAGCTCGAAGAACGAGAACTCGTCCAAGCCCATTCATCCGTCTCCCAACCAGTTTGACGCCATTTCGCCATTTGACGACCTGCCGGCACGTTGTCCCGTACGAGCGCAAGAACGCCGCCGCGCAATGGAGAGCCGTGCAAGGCGTCCTTGCGGCCACCTACCTCCGAACCTGAGAGGCGCATGGTGAGCATGAAACCGCCAAGGCCGATCTGAAGCGGCGGGCCATGGCATCAAAGCCAAGCGCTCCAAGTCCGGCGCGATAAGCTTTCGAAGCCCAGACGGCGGAGGGATCCCATGCATCAGTGCAGTGAGCGCATCGGGACCATCGCAGCCGCCCTGGCCCGCGCCCAGGCTGAACTGGTGAATCCTGACAAGACGCTGACGGACGTCATCCGGTCGCCCTTCCCGCGGGAGGACGACCGGACGTTCCGCTACGCCTCCCTCGCGAGCGGCCTGGACATTGTCCGCAAGACGCTGAGCCAGCAGGAAATCGCCACGATCCAGACCACGGGTCGAGCAGCCAACCGGGCAGATTCACCTCATCACCCTGCTCGCCCACGCCTCCGGAGAATGAATCCCTTCCGGTCTGCGCCTCCAAGGAGTCGAAGCACCGCACCGGATGGGGCGGCCCTGACCTATGCCCGTCGCTATGCCCTATTTGCCCTGGTGGGAATCGCTGGAGAGGACGATTTTGACGCACCTGATGTCGTGACGAGGCCTCCTGCTGCCATGCAGCCGCAGACCGCGACACGAACGAAAGGCCGCCTGGAGGCGTCCGAAACCGCCCCCGGTGTTGCCGCCAAAGGTCAGCCTCCCCCTCAAGAAGACTCTCCTGGAGGCGGACGCCCGCGTTCTCAAGGCCGCCTGCCAGAAGAGGCTCGAGGAAGCCGCCCTTCCCGATCTCGATATAGCAGAGCACAGGGACCATGTCAGCGGTCTAAGGGCCTCCACCTGAGGAACGTCCTTTGGAAATCGGCGAGGTCCACGCACCTGCTCACGTTTCTCTCGGAGAACAGGTCGGCCTCGCCTTCCCGAAAGAGCCGTCACAGAGACGAAGCAAGGATCATCTCGCCTTCATCCGCAGCCAAGCCTCCGCTTTTCAAGATTATCGCGACTAACATGCTAGGTCTTTGAGAAAATTCGGTCATCATAAGCACAATGGATCGCAGCTGCTGATCGTTAAACTCAGAGCCCAATTGGAGGCTGCTATGCTTCGGGCTTCGAGTTTTCAGCTGTGAACTGCGAGGGCAGGCGATAGGATGCGCCGCCGGATAGTAGAGCCCCATGAGCGCAGGAGCCCGCCTGCCAAACGCTCGCGGTTTCTCCGGTGCGCCGTGAAGTTTTATCTCCTTTCATCGAAAGCACGTCGAACGTCCCGATTGCAAGACGTGCATTGCAGCGTTTGAACGTGAGGTCCGAGCCGTCTTTTCCTTGCACTCAAGGAGGCTCTTCGGCTCGTAATCAATTTGCCAAGGCAGCCAAGCCGCGAGTGTTAGGAGAGCCAGCTCCCCTAGTGCTGCTGCCGGCTTGCGGTGATCATAGAGCAGCCATGCGAACTTCATTTCGAGCGGGTCGGTCAACGCAGCGCCGCAGCGGCCGCAAGCGCGGTTGGTTGGTTGCCTGGCAGTGCGGACAAAGGACTCCGATCATGCACTTGCCACGAGTTACTTAATTACTTCGTGCAGTCCTCTACCGCGAACGCGCAATGCTCACCGGCTGTGAGCAATCGGCCGGCCGGGCCCGTATAATTGACGCGAGTGACGACCCGGACACTCATCACGCCGCTGATATTGCAGTACCGCCGTTCGCGGTTGCCGAGCCTACTTGACAAGTCCATCTGACCACCCAACTCGCCCACGCCTCTGGGGAGTGGATTTCATCCGACTCGCCGGTCTTTGCCAGCAAGGACGTGGAAGCGCCGCATCGGGCGGGAGCGGCTCTGACTTACGCTCGCCGGTATGCCCTCTTCGCGCTGGTCGACATAGCCGGGGAGGACGATTCGGACGCGCCTGGCGTCGCTATAAGCCCTCCAGCTGCGACCGAACCGCAGACCGAGCTGGAACAAAAGGGAAAGCCCAGGAAGGGTGTCCTCAAGCGTTCTGCTGAATTACCTCTTGAACGATCCGCTGAGCTCTTGAATAGGCTCTTGGGCGGAACTTGCTCTTCGGGAGGACAGCGAAGGGCTGCTTACCTGGGCCAAGATCAGCCTCCCTCTCAAGAACACTCTCTTGGAGGCGGACGCCCGCGTTCTCGAGGCCGCCTACCAAAAGAGGATCGAGGAAACCGCCCTTCCCGACATCTACCTTTGCAGGCAAATGGCCCGTGTCAGCAGTCGAACATCCTCTTCATGAAGGACATCCTTTGGCGACTGCTGCCGACACTCACGCACCTGCGAGCGCTTCTCCAGCAGAGCAGGTCGGCCTCGGCTTTCAAAAAGAGCCGCCTCGTAGACGAAGGAGGGATCACCTGACCTTCATCCGCAGCAAGGGATGTCTGGTCTATCAAAAGACCACTGCTGATGCACTTCACCTGACGTTCGCGCAACTACGGACCTTGGGCGCAAGGTTAGTGACGAGTTCACCGTTCCACTTTGCCGATCACATCACCTCTGGATCGGCACGGCAATGAAAAAGCTTGGTGGATTAACCTACAGATTTCGCCACTGCCAATCGCCAAGCAGCTTTGGGATGCCAGCGCCATCCACCTGAGAAACGGAAGCATCGTAGCACCAACATCACATTTGCTGTTGTAGGTGCGGGTCAATGAATGGTCTTGTCAGTCCTCAACCGTAGTCAGCGAATATCTTGCCCCCTCGGTTCAAGCACGTTGCTTCCTGCCAATCCGCCCCTTGAGTGGCTGCGTGCCACCGACATTGCAGAGCTCTCCTGGAGGCAATGCTGGCGGCTACTGCGTCATCGGCCCCTCAGCAACATACTGCCGGATGCGCCGTCCCCTGACACGAGAGAACGTCAACCCCAAATGGTTGGCCCTATTTCGGACGGCCTTAGGCGTACGGTCCAGCGCTTCAGCAATCTGCCCGGGGCGGGAGCCCTGACTGAGCATCTCCCGCAAGCGCTGCTCTTCTTCGGGCGTCCAGTGTTTGATGAGCGGATACCGATCGCGGGCCATTCGTTTGCGTTCCTGTTCATTTCCTTAAAGCGCAAGAACATCGCAATTTCCCTAACCCGTTCCCTCTCAGGCGCCGGCTTTTGTATCGACAAATCGAAAACGCCGCCGCCGTGGGAGGCAACGGCGCTTCTAGCCAAAGGTCCTAATCAAAAGGTGGCGGGGCGCCCAGGTACTAAGCGCCGGTGACGCATATCTTGGTGGATGGCGAGGCGGACCGCAAGCCGCCTGCCGCATGAAATCTCGAGCGGCGTTCGGCATGGTAGGACGGCTGCGATTGCCAGAAGTATCTCGCCTTGGGCGCGACTACGGAATTTTCGGAGTCGATCGCAGTTTCGGCGTTCCGCAGACGCGTCGCTCTGCTTCGTCGATCCGAACCGGAAGCTCTTCTAATTCAGAGAGCTGAGTATAGAGTTCGTTTAAGCGCTGGACAATAAGGAGAGCGGGCGAGTTCTTCACGAATGCCTCCAACAAAGCATACTGAAACTCAAAAAATAGACTGGCAGGCAACGCACGAGACGAGAAGGTATCGCACTATAGCCGGGCTTCAGTGCACTTTTATGAAGCAGCGCACATTTCCGCTTGAATCCCGCGATGTGGGAGAGTCCGCTCTGAGCGTCGCGCCAAGCTCGGCAACGAGACCACGTATGGTGAAATCGCCGTCCTTGATCCGCTGCGGCAGCTAGACCGCCTACTCGCCCGAAATTGCCTTCGGCTTGTAACCGTCAATCTGGCTTGGCTCGACACTGCCGGTCTCATTAACCCGCCTCATCCAGCCAATCGCCACCCCAAACTGCCTGGCGGCTACGACGCGCTGGCGAAGATCCAAAGAGTACGGCTCGCCCATCCATGCTGGCCTCCATCCAGCCAGCATTGTGAATAAGAAACACGCTGGCTTGGGAATCCCAAAATCGATTCAGACTAACCTCATCCCGCTCTAGCGCTAGCAGAAAATTCAATGCTGCTGCGTGCATTTTCCCGAGCATTACGCCTCGATTATCGAGCCGTTCGCTGGAGCTAGCCCCCGCGGACGCTGCATGTGGGAGAAGGCCTTCTACGAAAGCTAATCTGGGGGCCACACCTTAAGCTACCGGCCAGTCAGCGTGAAGGTTTCCTTAGGCGAACGCCGGCGCCGCCACCGTTTTCGTCGATTAACTCAACGCCCGCGTCTTCCAGGGCCCTTCGAATGGCGCGATCATTGGATGCCGTAAGCGAAGTTGGGCCAGCTGAAACTTCCGCGCGCCGAATAGTATTCGCACCTAACGCCGATGCCTGCGCCAACTGCTCGGCACTCCACCTTAGAAGCGCACGCGCTGCACGGATTTATGCCCCCAACAGTCTGGATGTGGTTGCGAGTCAAGGGTGACAAGACGTCCGCCTAACGGATTATCTGCTGTCTGATCCCTGCGATTCCTTCAACGGACCGAGCCCGTCGTCCCATCCTTTTGATCAATACAGCCTCGGCAAATCGCTAACTTCGAATTTAGCTGTCGGTCGTTCTCAGCTTCAATCTCGTCGTGCACGATCCACCACGCATCGGAATAAGGGCGAAGCGTCGCGAGTGTCATTTCGCGCTCGAGGCTGGAATTTCCTTCTCGTCTTGCGAGAGCCGGGTTCTGACGAGTCTGTCTTTTCACAACAGAGCGATTAGGTTCGTCACCAAATCCATCCCAAGCAACGGAAGTCATTGTGGGGGAAGGCGTCCTCGCACAGCCCCCGAGGATAAGCCCTATGATCGCAGATGTTGTCGCAAGTTGCTTAATCACCGCTTCGCGCCGCAAAAGCGGCACGACCAACCAGGTTCCGCGATTGGAACTGTAAGAGAAGAGCGGTTAGCAAGCTGTTAACGCGCCCCACGCGGCTCGGCCTTTGAAAGCAATTAATGTACCCATCTGACGGTCTCGCGCCTACACAGCGAGTTCAGTGACTTGCTGCACGAGGATTCGCATAGCACGGCGGGTCGTACACACGTGCGATCTGTCTGATGCGGTAGCTAGGAGGCTTACTATTGTAAAATTGGTCGCTGCAGGCGTCGAGCTCTTCAAAAGTGAATGAAGTATCGGCCTCATCAACGCTAACGAGACACACTGCCATTAACGTAGCTGCGGTGATGCGCGACGATCGTGGTAGCTTGTCAGATATGCCTCGTAAGCACGCCGCACGCCCTCGCTGAGCGGCGTCTGTAGCCGCCAACCGAGCCTCGCAAGTCGGCTGACGTCGAGTAGTTTGCGCGGCGTACCGTCCGGGCGTGACGTGTCGAAGGTGATCTCACCGCTATAGCCGATCACGCCTGCTACAACTCTAGCGAATTCGGCAATCGTGATGTCCTCACCGGCGCCGATATTAATCAGTTCTGCACCGGAATAGGTCTTCATCAAGTGTACGCAAGCGTCGGCCATGTCATCGACGTAGAGGAACTCGCGTCGGGGGGCGCCTGTGCCCCAAACGGCGACAGTTCCGACCCCCGCCAATTTTGCGTCATGAAATCGCCGAATCATGGCAGCAACCACGTGGCTATACTCGGGATGATAGTTATCGCCAGGACCGTAGAGATTGGTCGGCATCACGCTGATGAAGTCGCTACCGTACTGATGGCGATAAGCCTCAGCCATTTTGATGCCAGCGATCTTGGCTATGGCATAGGGTTCATTGGTCGGCTCCAGCGGCCCGGTGAGCACCGAATCTTCGCGGAGCGGCTGGGCAGCGAGCCTTGGATAGATGCACGAAGAGCCGAGAAACATGAGCTTCTCGACACCACACAGATGCGCGGCGTGAATGACGTTCGCTGCAATCGCGATGTTGTCGTAGATGAACTCGGCGCGCAACGTGTCATTGGCGACGATGCCTCCGACCTTCGCGGCGGCAAGGAACACGATCTGCGGCCGCGTCTTTGCGAACCAGTCGAACACAACGGCCTGATTGCAGAGATCGACCTCTCGCCGATCGACAGTCACAAGTGCGACATCCTCCCGAGCGAGCCTGCGTACGAGCGCGCTGCCGACCATGCCGCGATGACCAGCTACATAGACGCTCTTTCCCTTTAGCTCAAACGGTGTGCTTACCACTTCCTGCGTCCCGCCTTGCCTCCGCCCAATCGCTCGCTACCATTTCCTCGACGAGCTGAGCAAAGCTGCGCTTCGGCTTCCAACCGAGCTTCTCACGCGCTTTGCTCGCATCGCCCACAAGAAGATCAACCTCGGTCGGGCGGAAATACGTCGGATCGATCTTCACCACCGTCTTGCCGCTCATCTCATCTATACCGGTCTCTTCAACGCCCTTCCCACGCCATGCGATACGGCGGCCGACTTGTGCGAAAGACAGCTCGACCATCTCTCGGACCGAGTGCATCTCGCCAGTGGCTAGCACAAAGTCGTCCGGCTTGTCGGCCTGGAGGATCAGGTGCATACCCTCGACGTAGTCCTTGGCATGGCCCCAGTCACGTTTGGCCTCCAGATTCCCAAGATAGAGCGTATCCTCTAGCCCCATCTCTATGCGGGCGACGCCACGGGTAATCTTGCGAGTTACAAAAGTCTCCCCTCGGATCGGGCTCTCATGGTTGAACAGGATGCCGTTGCTGGCGAACATGGCGTAGGCTTCGCGGTAGTTCACCGTGATCCAGTAGCCGTAGAGCTTAGCAACGCCGTAAGGCGACCGCGGGTAGAACGGCGTCGTCTCCTTCTGCGGAATCTCGCGCACCAAACCGTATAGCTCTGAGGTCGAGGCCTGATAGAACCGCGTCTCCTTTTCCATGCCGAGGATGCGGATGGCTTCAAGGAGCCGGAGCACACCGACCGCGTCTGCATTTGCAGTGTATTCCGGGCTTTCGAAGCTGACAGCGACGTGACTCTGAGCTGCGAGATTGTAGATCTCGGTCGGCCGGATCTCCTGCACGAGACGGATCAGATTGGTTGAATCGGTCATGTCGCCATAGTGCATCAAGAACGGAACGTTGCCGACGTGCGGGTCCTGATATAGATGATCGATGCGTGCCGTGTTGAATGACGACGACCGGCGCTTTATGCCGTGAACGATGTAACCGAGCGATAGTAGATATTCGGCAAGATAGGCGCCATCCTGGCCAGTTACGCCGGTGATTAAGGCTGTTGACTTACTCATAAGCGGTCCGAGATGATGGGAAATACTGAATCATCACGCTTGAATGCGCGAGATCACAAAATCTAGCTATCCGAAGGATCGCGGCCGCAACGGTTACTCTATAGCCGCGGCTAGTCAACTCGCGATACTGTGGTGCGCTTGGGGAGCCGCCAGACCCGAGCGCAATCGC
Source organism: Bradyrhizobium sp. MOS003 (assembly GCF_003020125.1). Taxonomy (GTDB): domain Bacteria; phylum Pseudomonadota; class Alphaproteobacteria; order Rhizobiales; family Xanthobacteraceae; genus Bradyrhizobium. The sequence goes on from NZ_PYFW01000005.1 coordinate 266,017, forward strand.
GCACGTCGGTTTGTATGACTCGAGGATGGCCGAACTACGCAGTAGAAGCGCTACCCGGCCGATCTGGCGTCATGTTGGACTTCGCAGTTCTACAGTTGAGCTGCAGAATGAACGACCGCTGCTTCCGAAAGCTGCTTGTGTCAATAGGCGCGACGCAGAACGGCACCAACTGGCACGCATACGCGGTCCATATACCAGCCATAAGGCGTCTCGACCCGCACCAAGGGACAACGGCGCACAGGTACATAGCGGTATGGGTACGGCTGCGCCCAGAAAGTAATAGGCGTCACTTGGCTCTGGCTCGTGAGCAGCGCCGCTGGTGCGGCTACAGGCATGGCGTCAGCGCTGCTCGCTGCGCACAGCATGATCGCCACGGCGAAAAGGCCGGATCGCAATACCCTCATGAACATCCCAAAAGCTCCTCGCGCCTGCGGATATCCCAGTCGCACTCGCCATACCCCAGTCACCGCAAGCACCTTGGGTAAGCGCGGCTGGTCCAAATAGCTAATGGAATTTACCAACGTCGTCGGTATGAAAGCAACCGCTGCTACGTGGCCAAGAGCCTTTTGGGTCAATATGGCGCGCAAGTGTGGCTTCTCGATCCTACTCCCCTCATCCGGGCCTCCAGCGAGGGGGTGAACGGTGGTAAAGCTCGGAAAACCGCTATAAACTGTCTGAGCCAGCCGTACACCCTTTCACCAAGCTTGGGAGAATATCCCGTATCGCCGCCAGCGGCTTCGTGTTGGTCCGCCATACGGGGGGCCGAGCGAGCGCTAATGTTGTTCGATCTGAGGGTTCAGCTGAGCCAGGTCGGCCGAGCGGGAACGGCTTGCTCTTTTTGGTCGAATTGAAAAGACTGCCACGCTCGGATTAACCCCCTGAAACATCGACCATGACTGACGCTGAGATCACTGCTGTCGGAATAGCCTTGGCTCGCAACAACCATGCTCTAGTTTTGTGAGTCTATAAAGTTCAACTTTGCGGAGCCATGGATACCAGGATCAGGCGGCTTGTCACTTTCAGCAATCCTCGCATCCACCTCCCAGGCCCTGGAAGCCTAGAAGCTCTCTCAGTCTGGCACTTTGGTAATCTTGGGATCCTGACTTGGCGCCGTCATTGCAACGAAAATGACCTCTCTCGCCTGCTCTGCGGTGTCGGACTCGGTTGGTTGTCCGACCAACGTTCCGGTCGCCGGGTCCTGAGCGTTCCCGCTTGGTCACACCCACCGCGCAACATCATTCATGTGGTTCTGCGATAAGGTGGCATGGCATTCTCGATGAGCGAACTACAATGAAGACGGTTTACCGCCGTATCTTAACCCGAAGATTTTGTTAACTATTGGTCGCAGGTTTGGCCCGATGACAATCCTCTCCTGACGGTACGGATGCGGCAGAGCGCGAGCAATTTTCCAACTTCCAACGGTAAACGCTCTTGCGTTCTTCAGGAATTGCCATCTGCCAAGCTAGTCCAGGCGCAGGTTGAGGCGGTCGAAGAATTTGCCCCATAGCTGTTTACGCCTTCTAACAATTGCATTGTCTCACCCGAGAGCAAATAGGCGCATGATGCCGCCACGGCGGCCTCGATTGTTGGCAAGCAAGGGCCTACTGCGAGCAGACGTGATCCATCTTTGACGCACTACCATTCCGCGCATCTCGACAACGCAGTAGTGCAATCCAACAACGCACAGCTGATCAGGACTCTGCTCTCCGCGGATTCTGAAAAATTGCACTCACCGTGCCCAACATCGATAAAATTGCAAATACAGGCTTAGGCAGACGCCGACGTTTCTACGGTAGATCGTTTGAAACATCGAACAACGGGCGGCGGATATGGAACTAGGAATCAACCTCACCGGCGCAGACTACGGTCTTTTTCCAACCGAGAGTGAAATCGATTACTTTGCTAGCAAAGGAATGAGCACGGTTCGGCTACAAGTCTCCTGGGAGAACTTGCAGCCCGCGAAGAATGGCCCGTTGGACCCGACGTTTATCGAAAAGCTTGAGTCCATCGCCTCCTACGCGACTGCCAAGGGCGGACAGGTTATCATTGACGTTCATAATTATGGTTACGGCTACGGTAATCTAGTTGGGACAGAACAAACGCCCATCTCCTCCTTTGCCGATTTGTGGGGCAAGTTGGCTGGCGTGTTCGCGGACAATCCCAATATTGTCTTTGGGCTAATGAACGAACCGCAGCTCCAGTCGGCCGACACCTGGCTCTCTGCTGTGAATGCTGCGATCGCGTCGATACGGGCCAACGGTGCGATCTCTCAAGAGATCCTGGTGCCAGGACTCTATTGGGATGGAGCATTCTCTTGGACTTCGTCCACGAACGCCTCAGTCCTGGGAGCACCAGGCGCAATTGTTGATAGCTCCAACAACTACGGCTTCGAAGTTCATCAGTATCTCGATGATACGTCAGGGCAAAACAGTTGGGTAGTCTCAGAAACCATCGGCGTCGAACGTCTCGAGGCTATCACAGCTTGGGCCCGAGACTCCGGCGCAAAGTTGTTCTTGGGTGAGTTCGGCGCCGCGAACAATCCGACCGCGCTGACGGCGCTCGACAACATGCTCGCATACATGAGTGCGAATGATGACGTCTGGCAGGGCGGCACTTATTGGGCTGCAGGTCCGAGCTGGAACGATTACATGTTTTCTGTGGAACCTGGCCTCGGCATTTTAGATCAGGCGCAGATGGCGATTTTAGAGAAATACACCGGCGCGCACTTTGTGCGAACAATACTGAGTAACGGCGAAACGCGGGTAGATACTCTGGTCGATGACATCACTTCGCCTACCATCACTGACATTTACAATGCATCCGGACAATTGACTTCGAGGACGATATTCGACGCAGAGGGCATTGCTCGCAAGACTATCGTTGCACACTCCGACGGCACATACGAATTGACAACTTTCCAGAATTCCGCATCAACTTCGACCTTGGTTCAACTTTTTGACAGTGCAAAACACCTGCTACAAGAGACATCAATCAGTAACGACGGAAGCAAGGTTGTACAGTTTTTTGACGAGCTTAAGAACGCGACGAGCATCGCAACCTACAATTCGGACGGCTCGTTAAGCACGCGTCTGACAAACGAGCCGGGCGGCGTACACGTATCCGACGAATTCAAGGATGGCATCGTAACAAGTAAGACCATATACGACCCTCAATGGTCATTCATTTCTCGCACGACGTTTGAAGAGAGCGGAAAAGTCTTAACGGTCCAACACCAAGACGCTCATGGTAACAATGTCATCGACGAGTATGACGCAACCGGGATGTACATCGCCGTCAAAAGCATCTATTCTACGACCTGGGCTGACGTCTCTCATACGTACTTCGACGCCTCGGGCCATATTACGAAGGTTCAGAAGACACTAGAAAGCGGCGACCACGAGATCAGTTTGTACAGGTCAGGAAGCGACGTTCCCACTCGCGTAGAGATCTTCAACTCCGATTGGCAGCTCAGCTCATGCACCAGCAGCAATTTGGACAACACATACACGACAACGAAATTTGCACATCCCGGCTCTGCTCTCGTCATCAGCACCGAAGTGTACGACAGCTCTTGGAGCCTAATCTCTCGTACAACCTACTCATCCCGTGGAGAACTATCCTCCGTCGAATCAGTTCTTGAAACAGGTCAACATCAGATTAGTCACTACGATGACCTATCCCACATCTCTTACGTTGATCTCTTCGCGAGCAATGGTCAACTCCTCCAGCGCACGCACTACAATTCAGCAGGAGTAATGACGGACATAGATCACCTTTTGAGCAATGGCGATCACATCGTCTATACTTTCGACGGTCAACAGGCGGGTCTTCTTGTTTCCTCGGCGACTTACAACTCGAGCTGGGCGCTTGCGAGCCGAACGACGTTTGATGCTGCCGGCCACGTCGTTTCGATCCTCGAGGAGCAGCAGGCCGGGTCGCACGTGCTCGGAACCTATTCCACTGCACAGCAAACGCCATCGACGATCGATGTTTTCGATCAGTCTTGGAGACTTACTGAGAGGTTCCAGCTCGACTCGAGCGGAGCCGTCACCGCAATAGATCACATCAATCCTGATAATAGTCATACGGTCGAGACATTCCAACCTGGATCGGACAAGGTCCTAAAGTCAGAGTTGTACGATTCGAACTGGCGGCTTGTGGATCGCACTGAATTCGACGGTAGAGGCTTTTTGTTTCAGACGTTGAAAGAGAACCTAGACGGCACGCACTCTGTCGCGAACTTTTCGCTGGGGCTCTCGTCTCCAACAACGATCGATACGTTCGATGCCAATTGGCAGATCAATGAACGTCAGCAAATTGATTCATTCGGAAGGGTTACTGCGATTGATCACGTCAACATTGATGGCTCTCATGTCGTTGACCAAATCAGCAGCGATCTGAGGACTTGGACAACCAAAGTATTCGACTCGTCTTGGAAAGATCTCTCGACGATCTCGCACAACGGACTAGAAGGCGCGCAAACAGCTGGCCTGTTAACCTTTTGGAACCACTCCACCGGGGTTGATACGACTTCGCATACGACTCTCCCGGATCATCTGCTCTCCGACTTTGCGACCATTTGGTTGCAGAGCCAGGCCTCATCTCAGCTATTGCATGCATAGTACTTTAGTGCATCGAGAGAACTACCCCCGCCTCGGCTTCAAAAATTGAGACTCGACTTCTATCTTGGAACCTGGAGAGTCGATCGTCAGCATTCGCATGAACGCCTGTTGGGGGCCATCTTGATGGCTAGAACTTGAGCCGGGCCGAGCGACTGCGATAGCGAGGGTGAGATGCCTTATCACGTTGTGCTAAATCGACCTACAGACCTAGCGGGCTTCACCAAAGAAGCCCAACTTGGTCTCTCACCTCGCCATTCCATGGCCGAACTTGCCAAGCAACTTGATGCCAGGGTTCACGACGGAGCCGGACTCACCCCCACCCTATGGGACAAATTGCTGGGCACACTCTCGCGAACTTCGCCACTTTGGTGGACAATCGCAAGATCACTCCGCAAGAACGTAGTTTCGGGCGACGTTATCTTCTGCACTGGCGAAGACGTAGCGGCACCCGTAGCCGCGCTCTGCGGGAATCTGCCTCGAGTTAGCCTGGCGGTTATGGCACATTCAGTGGATAGCCGAAAAAAGCGTGTCGCCTTCCAAGTGTTTCGCATGAAGACTAGGGTGGATCTTTTCTTTACAGTCGCGGAGCCGCAGGCTGCCTTCCTTCGCGAGTTCCTGAAGTTGTCTAGCCGACGCGTGAAGTTCGTATGGGACCAAACTGATACGCGCTTTTTCACGCCAGGAGCCGCTTCGCCCAAGACGCGGCCGTGCATAGTGAGCGTAGGTCTTGAGCGGCGCGACTATACTACCTTGGCAAAAGCGACGTCAGACCTTGATATCGATGTTTGCATAAGCGGCTTTTCTTCTGACACGAGGTCTGCCTCGCGCGCGTTCCCGGAACAATTACCTGCGAATATGACGCGGCGCTTCTATAGCTGGCCCGACTTGCTGCAACTTTACAGAAATGCCGATGCCGTTGTAGTAACCCTTTTCCCGAATTCATATGCTGCCGGCGTCCAAGGACTCATGGAAGGTATGGCGTGCGGCAGGCCGATTGTTGCTACCAGAACCAAAGGGCTTGAAAAATATCTAAATGCTCCTGGGCAAATCCTGACGGTGGAACCCGGCAGTGCAAGCGATATGCGGCGTGCTATAGTTAGAATACTTGAGGACCGTGAGGAGCGCGGGAGACTAGCCGAGCACGCGGTAATGCTAGCTGCAGAGAGGCATCAGCTTGATCGCTATGTTCACGAAATAGCTGCTTCTTTACGTGAGCTCGCGGCCGGATTAGACGATCCCAACTAAGCGAACCGCAGCCGCTCCCGTCCGCCCCAGCGTTGGCACCAATGATACATCCATAAACTCTTTCTTTCCCGCCTATTTATCATTTCCATTGAGCGACACAGTCGCACTCAGGTAGGGCTCCAAATATTTCATCTGCGGCCTGTCTTTCCGCGGTGGCGCCCATGTTGTCGCTCGTCCGTTGCCGCCCAGCGCAACGTTCCGATCCGGGCTATTTTTATCCCATTGGGATGCATACGGATCTAGGAGAAAAATATAATTGTCCTGCCACCAGCCTCCGCCGGCCCACCACGTCCAGCCAAAGAATACGTCCGCATTCTTCTCGACATAGTTTAGAAGCTCTGTAACGGCTTTCTGGCTCTCCTTGGTTGCACACGCAGCAAACTCTCCCACCATTGCGCGTCGCCCCGTTAGCCTAGCCCATTTAACAAATTCATCGAAGACACTCGGCGAGGTTGACTGAACGTAACAATCTTTGCCAGCGCTATATTTGTCAAAGTAGTGGTGGATAGAGAATGCAAAATTGTTGAGCGGATCATGAATGCTTGCCGCCCATGCCCGGTTCTCACGCTTGGAGAACCAACCTGGATGGCTCCAGTCGTTTCCTGAGACTACAATAAGGTTCTTTGCACCGACCCTTCTGATTGCAGCGATAGCTGCATTCTGCGCATCTATCAGAGTACGAGTATCTTGATCGTGCGGCTCGTTCTGAAGTTCAAATATCACATCCTGATAGTCTCTCCAGCGCACCGCTATCTTCTGCCAAAGATCCGCGAAGTGATCGATTGACACCTTTTCCGTTTCGCCCACCACGTATTCGACACCTTCGATCGAGCGCCTGCCGAAGCTATGTATCTCGATCTGGACCTTCCCACCCAGATTGAGGATCTCTCTGATCTGAGCGTCAATTTCTGACACCTGCTTGAGGTCGAGCGCACCAAACAATTCGGGCTGCAACTGCTCCCATCCGACAAGCAGTCTTACGAAGTTCATTCTTTTTTCGACGAGGAAATAGTTGATTGCAGCGTTCGCCGGAAACAATTCGCCATTCGCATAGATCTGCCCGGACAAGTTGATTCCGCGCAGCATCGGATTTTTGGTTGGTTGCGGACGAACATCTGAACCTGTGCACGCTGTATTGGCCAGCGTCACCATCAAGAATGCGGCAAATTGCACGGCTCGCTCGCGAAGGATCAACGACAGCACGACGACACCTCAAAACACCACACTCTCTGGCATAAGCAATTCTCTTCGGTCCGTCGACGTCCTCCGCCGTTCAGGATACCCACGTGGCTCATACCTAAAACCTATCGCGATCCGGGAGCACAAAAGACGCGGCCCACCATTAACGATCCAAATACTTGCGGCCGGCAGCCCCTTGCCTAGACCTCGTATTTCCCTAACGTCTAGTGTATTGAGAATAGCATTTTGGACCCTTATCCCATCTCTCCGTGAACCTTAACCAAGCCGCCAGTTCACGGAATTCTTACTGGAAGCCACGACCTTATGTTGATCGATAGCCGCCTCCTTCGCAAATCGTTACCCTCAGACTCGTTAAGTATCGCCGCCAACGATTGGCCCGCCCGAAGCGGACAAACGATTCCATCGCTCGATGGCCTCCGAGCCGGCAGCGTCATGCTCGTTCTCCTGGGCCACTTGATCCTGCCATCGTCGATGATTGGAATAAGCGCGCTTGGGCTAGATGTATTTTTTCTTGTAAGCGGCTTTCTGATCACACGGTTGTTTTTTGCAGAGGCGCGTGAATCTGGTCACCTGAACCTTAGAGCATTTTACCTCAGACGGATTGTGCGTCTTTACCCCGTTCTGTTCGTTTATCTTGCCATCGTTTTGACAGTTCAGACGGCTCGTGGAGGAGATATCAACACGTTCGAGGTCTCTTCCGTATTGTTCTATTTTTGGAACTATCTGACCGCGCATCAGGAAATTGTTGGAGACTCGTCCATTCTCCCGATTGGCGTCTTATGGTCACTCTCAGTGGAGGAGCACTTCTATCTGTTCGCTCCCCTTGCCTTCATTTGTTTGAGAGGTAGCCCGCTGGCCATGCTGCGGGCGACTCTTGCTGTGTGCGCCGCCACTTTGCTTCTTCGATATCTGTACTGCTTTATCTGGCCAGGCATCGAAAAGACGCTTTGGATCTATCGACATTCAGAGACAAGAGCCGATTCTATCGCTTATGGCGCTATGCTGGCCTGTCTCGTTCAAATCAATCCTTATCACCATATCGTCAAGTTTTTAGCAGGCCGCACAGCCTTTGTAATAGGAACGATGGTGTTGCTGTCTTCCTACGCTATTCGCGACCCTTATTTCCAAAACACACTGCGATTCACTATCCAGGGCCTTGCTCTCATTCCAATGCTTTGTGGCGTAGTGTTCGGACAGCCATTTCCATTCCTTAATTCTTTGCTTAATCAATTCATTGTGCGTTGGATCGGCCAGATCAGCTACTCAGTCTATGTTTGGCATGGGGGCATCATATTCCTCTTCAGTTGGTGGCTATTTCAACTCCCAAACTTTCTAAACTTGTTCCTGCAATTAGCTCTCACTTTTGTACTCGCCGCCTGCTCATACTACGTGGTCGAGCGGCCTGCTCTAAAACTTCGCAAGCTGGTAAGGACCTCCCCTTCTAGCGGCAAGACTGCCACAGCAGCGCCCGAACTTTGCGATCTCACATCTCCAAAGAGCATTGCCGGATGACCTCTCCTCCCTTAGACCAACTGCCCATCGGCACGGTAGCAAGAGAAGCCAAGTGGCCGACCACTCTGCCCGTGTATGTCGGGATTCAGTACGCTCGAGCCATTGCAGCTTCGCTCGTGCTAGTAGGTCACGCAATGGATATCCTCCCGGGATCAAAGATTCCGACAGAGTATAATTTTGGGGGAATTGGAGTAGACATCTTCTTCGTCATTAGCGGCTTCATTATGTGGGTCACAACGGAAGCCAGGCAAATGACACCGATCGATTTTTGGCTGCGCCGCGTAAGGCGCATCGTCCCGTTATATTGGCTTTTCACTAGCGTCATAGTCATCATCGGCATTTTCGCCCCGGGCATCCTGGGCGCAACGAAAGTCACGACGACGAGCGCGTTACAATCGTATCTCTTTATCCCTCACTACTTCAGCAACTCAACGTACGCCGACCTGATCGCGCCCTTGCTTGGACCTGGCTGGACTCTCAATTATGAGATGTTCTTCTACTTGGTATTCGGGATATGCCTGCTTCCAAGTTTGTTTCCCAATCGTCTACTGATCACGGCTGTAGCTTTCACAACACTCGTTGTATTGGGAGCCTGCATAAACTCCAGAGCCCCGATTTGGCTCGTCTACACTAATCAACTACTCATTGAGTTCTTATTCGGTCTCTATCTCGGGCGTTCGCGAGGCACTCTGGAACAGCTTCCATTCTCCATCGGATTCATTCTCGCTTGCGGTAGCCTCTGTCTTGCCGCTGTACTGTTCATCAAGTTCGACCTTCCACGCCTACTTACGTTCGGAATCCCCGCTGTCGGTATCGTGGCTGGAATGATTTGTCTTGAAAGAGTATGGCAGAGTAAACCTTCCTCAATCATCCTTTTCTTTGGTGACGCCTCATACTCCTTATACTTGAGCCATCTCTTCGCCGTTTCTGCAGTACTCTCCTTGGCGCGGAAGTTTCCCATTTCATGGTACTTATCGGCTCCGCTGGCGATTGCTCTCGCATATGCGCTCGGGGCTCTGATTTACACAATGTGTGAACGTCCCTTCATTAGGCTGCTCGCGACGCGAGCACGGCGGCCAAAACACCATCAATCATCAGCAGTAGAATCTATTAGTCCTTGAATTGAGGAGCAAACAAGCGGGCTTCGCTCCATGGCTCGTCCAGAGCTGCGCATCTTGCAAGCGTCAGCTTGACCACGCTCGCCCACCTTGCGGAGTCCATCAATGGTGCTGTGCAGCAAACTCACGCGTCCATTCGGCCCGACGCTTCAGCCAAATCTGCTGAGTGTTCAGTCGCGCAAACTCTATTCCGCGCAGAGCCAAGACGGTCAAGCGTTCCCGATCCTTATCGAGCTCAATTATCCGTTCCGCCAATGCAGCTGGCGACGGCCATTTCGCTAGAGTGACCGCGTGACTCAGTTTGGCAAGATCCTGGAAATATGAGGTGTCGAAAGCGATTAACGGCAAACCCCGCGCCATAGAATCGAACGCGGCTCGAGGAGTGTCCTCGATCACTGGGGCGGCGAGCGTAACATGCTGCTCCTGCAGGAGCTCAAACAATTGCGGCCCATAAGGAACTTGAGAGACAAATCTCACTCGCTCTTGAAGATTGCAATCACAGACGCGCGAAGCGAGAACTTCCCGCAAGGGGCCATCTCCGATTACAGTAAGAACGGCGCTACTTCCCTGGTCACGCGCCAGCTTGATGGCGTCTATCATTCGATCCACGCCTTTGCTGGGGACGAGCCGCCCGAAAAAACAAAGCCTTAGAACCGCTTCTCGTTGTAGCCAGGAAGCTCTAGCCTCCATCTGCACATCAGAAAGTATGTCGTTGTCGGTGTGGACGGTATCAAAGAAGTTCTTTACGTGAGAAAGCCCTTTTCCGAATTTGTCGACCATCGACTGGCTCTTGAGCATGACCAGCTGGCTGCTCAGAATCGCCAACCTTAACTGGCTTTCCTTGAAGACGTTCGTGACTAGGCGAGTCAGCAAGTATTTCCAGACGCCAATTTCCCCCGTCTGCAACCGTTGACTAGCGTGCCGCCGAAAATCGATATCCACGATAAATATCACTGGGCGTCGACGGAGTCGTCCAACGATGTTTACAAATACGAGCATTGGCCGTCGAACATCCGTCGAAAGCCCAGAGTGCACAATCGCAGTCCGCTCCATCACGCTATCCAAACTTCGGATAAGCGGCAGGGCGTACCAGAACCAAAATCTATGAAAGGACGCCGCGGCGGGATACGCGGGCACAAATGCAATCGCGTCTCTCTCAGTCTCAAACGTAACAAAGTGAGGTTTTTGACGCTCGTACTCTCCTTCATCAAGATGAGGCGCAAGAAGCACCAGCCGAAAGTTGTCACCAATGGATTTTCGCAGCTGTTTGAGGTGCTCTCCAAAGGCACTCTCAGTAGCAAAGCGGCCAGGCGACAGTGCGTATGCCGGTGTCTGAACTGCGATGATATAATCCATGTAGACTCTCTTTAGGCGGCTCCACCAGCATTAGGTTGGCGGCCTCGCCGGTTGCTGCCCCATCAAATCACCCCCATATGGGTCTTAGGCGGTCGACGCTCCCATCAGCATTGGCCTGTACCGATAAACATAAGCCGCCATCGTTTGTTCTGGACGTGTAAGGGCAAGCAGCCGGGTACCTAACCCGAACGAACAACAGGAACGCGAGCCAGCAGCAGGGCTCTAAACTGCTTGTCCCATGCTAGCGCGCTGCCAGCAAGAACGGCTCCGAAGAGAAGGGCAAAAAGTACGGCGCTTGTGTTCGAGTCACCAACGAACATCGTTGTTAGGCAGCTTGCGACCATAATGCTAGTGGACGGCGTGAGTTTACACCAAATCGAACGGTCTATCTTCCCCACAGCCAGTAGAGCTAGAAAATCGATTGTCACCCGCAGGGTCCAGGCTAAAGCCGCTCCGACCAATCCGAGCCATTCTGAAAATAGCCACACCGACACAAGAAACGGGACGATCTCATAGATATGTACCTTTGCGGTGAGATCCGGGCGCCCGCGGCTCTGTAGAAACGTGAACGGGATGAACGCGACACCATTTATCCAAGCACCAAAAATGAGAAAGGGAGCTATCGGAGCGGAAAACCGAGCGAACTCCTCACCCAACCAGAGGCTCAAGAATGGTCGAGACAAGAGAATGGCGGGCACACATACCAGAGCAAAACCGTATGACAGCGTGACGGTCGCACGCGATGCTAGCGCCTTCGCATCGACGTCGGCCAGATTTGAAAGACGAGGAAACACCGTTTTTGCAAGAGCGAAAGCGAGTATTTGCGATCGCGTAGCCATGTTCATTGGTACAGAGTAATGGGCTACCGCGGAAGGTCCGAGCAGCTTTCCAATAATCAACTGATCCGCAGTGTCGAGAAGCGGACTGATTACGCTTGTGACACTGACCCAGGCGCCGTAGCCGAGCAGCGCTTTCGCGTGCGACTTGCCGTAAGTTCGAAAACTAATTGGACGCTCGGTGTAATGGACGTACGACAAAACACAAAAGGCCGTAAATGTTCTACTGAGGAACGTCGCTAAAACGAGCACGCTTAAGGCAGGTCCAAAAATCAGTGCTCCGCACAACGGAAGGACCTGCCCTAGAACTCCATTTACAGTCGAGAAAATATTTGATTCAAGGAATCGCTCACGAGATTCCAGCGCTCCCGTTCCCACACCCGCAAGCATATTGAGCGGAAGCATCAAAGCTACCCAAGGGAGCGCCTCGATTATCTCCGACTTGAATTGCGCACCGACGAGTTCGCTGTGAAGAAGGACAACATGTCCCGCCACATATATGATGACTGCGCCAGCTACTCCCAATGCTAGGTTTAGGTAAAAGGATGAAAGCAGAACCGGCACCCTCTCATCAGGTCCCGCGGAAGCAAGTCGACTTAGAGCATTGGCAGACGCCCGCGACAAGCCAAAATCCAGAAACCCAACGTAGCCCACCAGAACCCAAATCAGCGAGAGCATTCCGTAGCGATCCGCTCCGATCTTGGAGATGTAAATGGGTAGCACAAATAGAGTGACCACTACAGGCAAGCCAGCACCCGCAGCATTCAGCAGATAATTTCGCACTAAACCCTTAGGTCTGCTTGCTCGCTCGACTGACATTATACAGATCCTATGCTCTTTGTTTCGCGCGTTGCACTTGCTGGCTTGGTTGCGCTCAACCGCGCCGAATAAACACGAGATAGCGCATCGCGATTGCATTCCAAGACAATACGCCCTCCAGTTTTAGCGTGGCGTTCGAGGCGAGATGGCGCCAGTGATCTATAGGCTGCCCACGAAAGGCTCGGATCGCGCGCGCAATCGATTCAGCGCTCGACGGGCCCTCGATTTGAACGCCACTCAATCCATCATCGAACAGTTCGGAGAGCCCGCCGGCTCGGGTTCCTATGACCGAGCGCCCCGCAAGCCCAGCGAGCACGCCCACGCCGCTTTGCGAATTGAAATCGCGGTATGCCAACAAGAACGCGTCAACATCTGCGATATATGCAGGCAACTGTTCATCCGGTAAGAAACCAATTCTCACATCAAACGCTGCCGGATCCGCTAGCATTGCATCTTGGCATTCCTGCCAATAGTCCAGCTCGTGTGGATGAGGCTCGCCGGCCAACACCAGAGAGACGCCAGGATCAGATCTTCGTACGAGAATCACAGCCTTGATTGCCTCGAGAACACTTTTGTTTCGTCGGAATGTTCCAAATAGGAAAAAGCGCCCTGAACCTGGACATGGCGCGACCGGCTCAATCTTGAACGCACCGTGGGGAACTACGACGACTTTGGCCGAACTGAAGCCGAGCTTGTGAATTAGCTCGTCCCGAAGCGCCTTTGTCATTACGATAAGCAGATTAGCAAGACGGTAAGAAAGCTTATGAGCACCTAACTCTACACCGCGAAGAGCACCGCCAAAGCGAAAGGCATGAGGGACAGCGTCATGAACTAGGAAAATTACCCGAGCCCCCGAGAGACGGAGCAATACAAGTAATGGCAATGTAAAGATCAAGGGATCCGGTATGCTGAAGATAAATGTGCGAGTTCGCGCCCGCATCCTACATACTGCCCACCATGTACCGACCACGCGACGCAGTGAAGCGAGCGCACGCGTGAGCCCTGTGCCGCCCTCCGTGAGTTCGCGACCAACTAGGATGCGTACCAGATTTGGATGTCGGGGTTCGCGAGTGGACGGTTCTGCCAGCGGAGAAATCATGGCAACGGAAGCCCCCTGCTCTGCGATTGCCTGAACGGTCATCTGAGTGACCCAAGCCGCTCCTGCACGCCAAGCCTTGGTCACAAAGCACACTTCAATCATTCACATTCACCAAACGCCGATGTCTTCGAGGATTGCAGAATTTCGGGGAAACGACTTACAAGCCGACCGATCGAGGGACTTTGCCAAATCGATCCACTGGGCCATACTGGTCAACCCGACCCGGCTGCAATGCGGGAAGCGGGCGCCCGATGTCCGATAGCTCCCCGACCCTGCAAGATGATCGCAATCAGCCGCGCAGCCTGCCTAAATTAACATTCCTCGGTCGTCTATATAAGAAAAGCTGAATATCGCCACCCAGCCGATTGATCAGAAAGCCAATAACTGTCTACCCTTGCTAACCTTTTGTCTTCACCAATTTCTCACCTTCCCCCTCACAGTTCGCTTCATTTTTGGGGAATCTTCTATATACGTTTCATCATAATACTTGGTTTCTGTAAACCTGAGATGTGCATTGCAATGTCGGTCGCGGTTATCATTGTTAATTGGAATGGCTGGAAGGACACGATTGAATGTATTCGGAGCCTCCTGCGAATTGATCGAGATGTAAATATCGTAATCTGCGACAACGGCTCGACCGATGGATCGTTTTACGAAATTCAGAAGTGGCTAATTGACAATCTTCCTGAGATCAATGTCGATCGATCGAGCTTAGGTCGGAAGAGCGTAGGATTTAGATTTTTAGAGACTGTACCACACACATCGACGTCGTCGGACCAGTGCGGTATCACTTTGATCCGAAGCGATTCGAATCTAGGCTTCGCAGGCGGTAACAACGTCGGCCTGCGATATGCCTTAGCTGGCGATCACTCGCACTTCTGGCTCCTGAACAACGATACAACTGTCGCAGCTGACGCCTTGGATCGGTTGCTGGAGAGGGTCAGCGAGGACGATCGCATCGGGATTTGCGGCTCGACACTCGTTTACTTTGACAAGCCAGACGTTGTTCAAAATCTCGCCGGAGGCGGCTTCAAGAAGTTCAGAGGAAAAGCCTATTCCATGGGAATGGGGCTACCTCTTTCTGAGCCGATCGACCGCGCTTGCATTGAAAACGAGCTTCGCTTCGTGAGCGGCGCCTCCATGCTGGTCACCCGCACCTTTCTCGAACAAGTTGGATTGATGTGCGAAGACTATTTTCTGTACTTCGAGGAGCTCGATTGGGCTGAGCGATCGCGAGGGCACTTTAAGTTGGCCTATGCCCCCCAATCTATTGTGCGACATAAAGTCGGAGCTTCAATCGGTACCAGCGATTTCGGTAACCGATCGACTCTTTCCGACTATTACATGAACAGAAGCACCATAAAATTCTGTTGGCGACACTCTAAGATCTCCCTTCCGATAGTCCTTTCGTTAGTGGCCCGAGACGCCGTCCGCTGGTGCAGACAGCGTCAGTGGTCTCGGGCGGCAATTCTCGCGCGAGCCGCGCTCGGCCTTCCCTATCAAGCATAATATTACAATTGGTTCTGTGATCGATGAGCACGCACAGCACGCTGCGCGAGATGCGGCGATTGGTAGAGCGGGTTGATGTTATCGAAACCCGTGAACAAGAGGACCATCTGATTGAATCGCTTTTGGAGATAAAGGCGCCAACAATCGTTTCCTTTCTCAATCAACACGCATTCAACCTTGCCTTTGTCGAGCCGACGTTCCGATTGGCTTTGCAACAAAGCAGCCTCCTCCTACGCGACGGCGTTGGCGTGGAGTGCTGCATGTTGCTGCTGGGTCAGCGCCCAGGACGAAACTTGAACGGTACGGATCTCATCCCGCGCATCCTGGAAGCAGCTAAAGGAAAGCGAGTTGCACTATTCGGCACGTCTCCCGAATGGCTGAGACAGGCACAAATACCTCTTAAAGATAGAGGCACTCAGGTTGTAGTGGCCCTCGACGGCTTTCAGACTCACTCAGACTATTTAAATGCAGTGCGAACTATAGATCCTGACATCGTAGTCCTCGGGATGGGAATGCCAAGACAGGAACTGTTGGCCGCCGAAATTGCCAATGCTTCGGATCGTGCCAGGCTCATCTTCAACGGTGGTGCCATACTTGACTTCTTCGCTGGCCGCTTCCCACGCGCTCCCGAGGTAATAAGGGCCGCGAGACTAGAATGGATGTTTCGACTGGGTCAGGAACCTCGCCGGCTGGCCCATCGCTACCTACTTGGCGGAATGAAGTTCGCTTGGAGGATCTACCAACTGAAGCGAGTACTTGGATCGAATAACGAGGGGCTGGTATGACCTCGTTATTGACTGGTTCCCATCCTTCCACTCTCGTCAACGCACGAGAACCGTTGATCATTCTGTCTCCGGGAGGGCGGATCGGTAACGGCGGCATCGGGACTGTAACTCGATTGATCGCGACCTCCCTCGAGCAATCCGAGGGCCCTTACCAACCGTTTGTCGTCGACACTAAGGGAGCTGGTTCTGTCTTACATGCTCCGTTTCGTTTCCTATCTGCGGCATTCACTTTAGCTCGACTCCGACTGTTACGGAAAGCATCTCTTGTCCATATTCAAATTTCGGAACGCGGAAGCTTTCTGAGGAAGGGCCTTCTTCTTCTCCTCGCTCGCTCGCTGGGAATGAAGATAGTTCTGCACCACCACGGCGCTGAACTCATGCCATTTTTCACGAATGCTAACGTCGTAACGCGCTCATGGGTGAGCTATGTATCTCGTTCGGCAACCCTCAATATCGTCTTAGGGCGACGTTCTCGAGATTTCGTTGTTGACCGGATTGGTGTCGACCCAAGCAAGATCGTTGTGCTCTACAATGCCGTGCGGAACCCTTCGACGCAAAAGGAGATAGCCGCGCACTGGCACAGCCCCCCACTGCTCCTGATGATGGCGCATCTGATTCCCCGAAAAGGGGTAAGTGAATTCTTGCAGGCGCTCGCCCAACTGCGAAAGAGGGGGATCAATTTCAAGGCCGTCTTGGCTGGGGGAGGAGAAGTTCTGAGATACCAGCGAGAAGCCGCGTCACTACAACTTTCAGACCTCTGCTCTTTTACTGGATGGCTCTCTGCCGGCGAGGCGCAAGGGCTATTAGCATCAGCCAACGTTGTGGTCTTGCCCAGTTTTGAGGAGGGGCTGCCTATGGTTATTCTGGAATCTCTTAGCTTGGGCAAGCCGGTGATCACGACGCCCGTAGGGTCAATCCCTGAAGTTCTCGAAGATGAGAGAACATGCCTGTTCGTCGAACCCGGGAACGTCGATCAACTGACACAAGCGATAGCTCGGATAATCGACGATCAAGCGCTCCGGGCGACTCTTTCAGGTGCGGGAAGAGAACTTTTCTTGGAACAATTCGAACTCAATAATTACATGAAAACTCTAGTCGATCTGTATTCGCGTTTAGAGAGGAAACCGTCGAAGCAAACACGCGCGGACGGAGGCTCAATGTTACATCGGTCCTGAGGGTAGCAGCTGGTTTGTTTATCTGTTTATGTTAAGTGTTTGTACGGCCCGGGCTTGAGCGGTTGTAATTCCCACGGGCAAAGCCCAAAACTGTCGGCAGGTTCGAGGCGCTTTCGGGATGATCGAACTCAGGACGTGTAAAGCCTGTGGTTGCTGCCGCATAGACGAAAGATTTCGAGCGTTGAGTGGACGACGCTGCTTTCGCCAGCGCAAACGTGACGCCTCGGAACGTCGATGCATCAGCTGTGAGCACGACCTAAATCGGCTGGACCTCGCGGGTTTGAAATAATCTGTGAGCCGGCCTGCTCAGCCAGATACCCAAGAGCGCAGCGAAGTAGATCGCTCCCGACGGATAAAATGGCAACGGCGCAAGAACGGAGTAAGCGACGATGAAGGCACCGGTCAAAAAGAGTGCGCGGTGAAATTGCCCCGCTCCACGCGCCGCTCGAGTGATGATGTGGCAGCCGACCAAAAATAGTGCGAACCCCACAAGACCCCAGTCAAACCAAATCCCAAGTGTGCCAAGATCGGAAGCCGCAAAAAATTCATTGCCCGTTACAAATCCCAGATCCAGGGTCGTCGCGGGGATCCCTACGCCGTACAGCAAATTGCCATGAAGCAAAAGCCGCGCAACGTCGTACTCCTCCGCCCTGGCGCCGCCGGAAGAGTCCGAGGAGAAGATATCGAACGGGTTCCATTTGGGGTCGAGAAAGCCGTATAAATAAGTGAGGGTCGCTAAGTAAAGTACCGACAGACAGATTCTTCTGATCGTGAGGGTTTTGAAGTTCAGCATCTCAAAGATTGAGACTATCGCAATGACTAGGATGAAAACTCTCGACAACGAGAGAACGATCGCTGCCCCAGCGATCAAAGCGCCCACAGCATTCTGGACGCTAAACGAGGTTCTGATTCGGCTTAAAAACACGAACCATGCGAAGGTCGAGGCTCCTGTGTAGTTGAATAAACGTTCACCCCGTTCAATATCAGTCAGCACAAGCGGCTCGAGAAGGATCGGAGGCAGTATATGTAATTGATACAGTACGGCCATCGCAAAATAGAATGCTGTGTAGGCGAAAGCGTAGGCGAGTAGCGTGTTAACGAAGTATTCGCGCAGTCCGCACGTGGCAACATAATAAAAAGCTATGAATGTAAGAGGCAGAATGTATTGGAATCCGGCGTTTACTAGAACCGGCTGACCGCTGACATTCGAGAATACCTCGAGCTGATTCACAATCAACAGGGCCGCACCCAAAGCGATCAACACCGGCAATACGTTACCGCGAAGCAAAGAAGCGAGTGAGTAGAAGATCACTAGTGCGGCGCATAGCCCCAGCACTGCGGGCTGAACCGAAGGATGGTCGATTACCCTATAGATTCGAGATGTAAAAAGAAGATCACAAAGCAATATGGCGTGGATAGCACCTCGGTGAAAGGCGAGTTCAAGTTTGGATAATGCTAGGGACGGCGTTGACGCCTGGGTGGATCGGAAACTCACTTACAATTCCCAACGTACACTCGCTGCCGAACTAAGTTTACCTCTTTGGTTGCAACTCCGCAGCCTGAGTCACTTCCTCTTGCATTCACTCAAAGAAATAAATGCCAAGTCGGACCGATCAGTACGGCCCACGGACGAGAAAGATTATCAACTTGGAAGCTGGAACGCAATTAAGGGCCTGGCGGGCTTAAATCGAGGCAATATAGTCGAGAGAGAAGACCTACTTAGTTTCGCCCCGTGATGACCTCTGGTGCAATTCGGTCAATTGGTTGACGATAGAGATCGCGCAAGAACTGATAGTTGACCAACTGAGTCAGGGGAAACAGCTGTTCCCCCAGCTTCGCGAAGAGGAGAACGTCGCGCAGGGTTCGCCAACGGCGCTCGTCATAATCGGCGATCCGGCCGTCCGCAGGAAGCACGAGTTCACGCTGGCGTTCAAGCTCGAACTTGATGCGTTCTGGCTTCAGCCTCTCCGGGTCGAACCTAACGAGAGCGGGCACACTGCGCGTATAGTCACGGTAGACGAAACGCCAACCTTTGATAACCCCTGTAAGCACCTGCATGATGGCTGAGGGGCGATCGCGCACGAGATCCGAGCTGGCAAAATATACCAATCCAGGGACATGAATCCCGTAGTCTAGAGGTTTGATAACATTCAGGCGGACATAGCCAGGCTCGGATGGCGCCGGCTCCTGATCAACAGGGGCGATGATCGCATCTACCTCACCGGAGTTTAGCGCGTCGAAATTGTCGCGGTCGGGCAGCTTGACGATCTGGCTCCGTGGAAGGCCTAGTTGAGCCATCATGGCATCGAAGATCACCTCGCCCTCGCTTCCCCTACGGTAGCCGAGACGCTTGTCGATCAGATCAGCAGGGCGGCGCAGCCCGGATGCCTCCAATGTAAATATTGCGATTGACGTGTCGAGGAAGCTTGCCGCGAAAGCGGTTACCGGGATGCCACCCCAGGCGGCGAGCAAGAACTTCTGGCCGCTGGTGACGCCAATCGCGCGCTCGCGAACGACAGTCGCCACAAAATCGAGGTTATTCGGCTCGGCGCGCAGCACGACGTTGTGCGCGAAGAAGCTTTCCCTCTCAGCAATCATTTCTCCGGCAAATCGAGCTCCGAACGGTCCATCGAGAAGCACGACTGTCGGCGCAGCTAGTTCGCGGTGGGACGCTGCAGGAGACGATTCAAATCGCAGGCCTCGGTAGAGCGCTCCGACGATAGCAATCATTGCAAGAGCGGTCATTCCAATCAGCAGAAATCTTAGCTTCAAGTCTGGCTTTCGCCGCGATAACGTTCGAGCCAATTGCATCCCCAGCCGCAGTGGTCCTAAATTTGCATACTTACAATGGGGGTAGTAGGTTACTTTTTACTAACTATCGTTTTGACCCTAACTTTGCTCGAATGCCCGAGTTACCAGCAAGTAATTCCTAGAAGACGGATTTCACAATGACGACAGTTACTTCCATCCGGCCTGGCCGTCCCGGCCCGGAGGACGAAGGCTTAGACATCGACATTTCCGAAGCCCCCACAGCAAAATACACGCCGTCACGTCCGACTTGGTTGCGGCCGGCAATCGCGGAGAGACTTCTGGCGCTTGGCGACGGACTCGTGATCGTCACCTGCGGTGTGGCATGCGAGGTAACATATCACCTTTCCTCTTGGTCTGCTGTCGGAAAAGTGGACGTCTATGCTGCGGCAAGCATCTTAGTCGCGATCAATTTTGGCCTATTGGTCGCAGTGCAGCACGGCTACAGGCTAAAGAGCATTACAAATCTGCAGCGGCAATTGCGCCTGACGGCGATAACTTGGACCGTCGTGTTTGCAGCGCTGCTTGCGATTGCCTTCACGATGAAGGTAAGCGAAGAGTTCTCACGAGGCGCTATATTATCGTTTTACCTGGTCGGACTCGCCGCGCTCCTTCTTTGGAAGGCGACCGCCTCCCGTCTTACGTTGCGCGCATTGCGTGAAGGCGCGTTTGCCAACAGTCGCATCTTGCTCATTGCCGAGATGGGACTGCCCGCCTCTTCCGCCGCGATGATGGAACTCTGCCAGCACGGGTATCGTGTGATGCGGACGCTCGAGATCCGCACCAGCCTCCTCGCCTCGCCGCTTTTAATGTCTCGGATCGGCTCCCGTGTGGAGGAGTTGGCCACATATGCGCGACAGCACCAGATCGAGCACGTGTTCCTGCTGATGGGCTGGGACCGCCAGCACGCAATTGATAGCATTTTGGACACTCTGAAGGTACTACCCATACCCATACATCTAGTCCCCGATGCGAACGTTTCGCGCTTTCTAAGATACCCTTTGGTCAACGCCGGGAGCACGTGGACGGCAGAACTGAGGCGCGCGCCGTTGAGCTGGAAGGAGCGGCTTGCGAAGCGCGCTTTCGACCTCGTCGGTGCCTCGTTCGCCCTGATTGTCTTCGCACCGGTCATGGTACTTACTGCGCTTTTGATCAAAGCAAGTTCGCGTGGGCCAGTCTTCTTCCGTCAAACACGCAATGGCTTCAACGGAGGCGCCTTCCGGATCTTCAAATTCCGCACCATGCGCGTTCTGGAGGATGGTCCGACCATTGTGCAGGCGAGCAAAAATGATCCCCGCGTGACCAGCATCGGCAAATGGTTGCGCAAGACGTCGATCGACGAGCTACCACAGCTATTCAACGTACTTGTCGGCGAGATGTCGCTCGTTGGCCCTCGTCCTCACGCTGCAGCCCACAATTCCGAATACGAGCGGATCATCGGACACTACGCGTTCCGCCATCACGTTAAGCCCGGCATCACTGGCTGGGCGCAAGTTAATGGCTATCGCGGCGAAACCCGTACACTCGATCTCATGGAGAGGCGGGTGGAGCACGACTTGTGGTATATCAACAACTGGAGCCTCTTGCTGGACGTATCAATTCTACTGCGCACAATCGCAGCAACAGTTACGAAGCCGTCGGCTTATTAAGTCCGGCGTATGGTGCAATGACAGTACAATTACTTCCACTTCCCGGTGGCATCAGGGTCCGCAGCTCACGTCTTTCGTTCTGCGATAGAATAGCGGAAATATTTCACACCTGATATCGTTCCTAGTATGGTGTCCACTCGACCGTAGCCGATCACGGTCAGATCGTTGCACCTGTCAGAGCCGAAGTAGCAAATCTTCACCTTTATGTTCTTGGGACACCTATTTTTTACGCTGACCACGTGATCGAAAAGGCTTGAAGTTGTGACGTGTGGGCGCGCAATTGCTTCCATATCCAAGCAAGGCCTGTTCAACGCGTCCCTACTAATATGTGTGCCGGATTGTTCCCCCGGTCCTTGCAACGTCGCCCGCGGCCCATTTAAGTTGCTGGTCTGCGCACGACTGACGCAGATGGATACTGCCGTCTGTAGGCCAACAACTATCAGCGCAAGGCACACATGATTTGCCAATCGTGAGTTCATCGCCAAAGCCTCTGATCAAGCTTGACCCCTGGCACAGAGACACTCACGCCATCGCGCAACAATCTTCTGGCAAGGGCCTCCCGTGGCGTAATGTCTACTCGATCCAAACCCTTGAGAAGTCCGTCACGTGCAACTGGACCTACGCGCATCAAGTTAATTGCTGCGACATCAACAAAGCCACTATTCAGAATGGCCGCAAACTCTGAATTCGCACTGTGTTGCGTCGCGCTGTTTAACAGCGAAAAACTTGCCAGCGCGAGACTATTGCGACGCAAAGCGACCCATCCCTCGTTCGCTCCCAGTGCATAAGACTGTTCCAGATAGCCGAGATATTTGAGATCGAATCCATGACGCATCGTCGCTACCGAATAGAGCATCAGCCAAAGAAACGAATCATTTGGATTTATCGTGAGAGCTGCCCTCAGCAAAACTTCGGCTGCGTCTACTTCTAGGTCAGCCTTATCCAGGTTGTAACGTTGCGCCGCTTCATCGGCGGTGCGCACGGCTACTAGCGCTTTAGCGTACGGAAGTTCGGGTGGCAGAACAGTTGGTTGCGAGATGGCCGCCATGCGCATCTGCAGCTCTGCTAGGATGCCTGGCTTAAAGCGATCGTCCCCGATAATACGCGCTGAAATTTCCCGGGACGACGCAATATGCCAAGATGGTGGGAGAGCGATCGACGACCAGGAGATGCCGGCGAAGCCTAGCAGCAGCATTAAACTACCAACCAGCGCGTCACTCGTTGGAAAGCCACTAATCCGTAGAGCCATAGCGGGCATAGTATTTCTGGTAGTACTGACGGCCGTGATAAGACTCATATCGTGCGAGCAGTCCAGTGTCAGCCTTGTTCAGAGCCACTCCGAGCAACTTCTCCTGTATTTCCGGTGCGGCGCGAAGGTAGTGCTGCACCACGTCCATCTTGGTCTCCCCCCACTCCACCACGAAGATAAAGGAATCAACAAAGGACGAGGCGACGCGCGCGTCTACGACCGGGGCGATAGGTGGCATGTCCAGCACCACGTAGTCGAATTTTGAACGCAACTGCGTAATGAGATCATTCATTGCCTTGGAGGCGAGAACCTCATTTGTATGTAAAAGTTTCGAGGTAACGCCTGCGGGCAAAATCGATAGATTTGTTTCGGGATCGATAGTCAGAGCGTCCTCTAGTCGAGTCTTTTGGGAAATGACGTCGAGGAGACCCATCTGAGCTTCCGGCACCAAGTCGCGCGACAATGAGGGGTTGCGCAGGTCTGCATCGACCAAGATTACTCGTGCCCCACCATGTGCCATGAGTTGTGCAAGGTTCGTCGACAGCGTGCTTTTTCCCTCGTTGGGCATAGTCGAAACGATTGCAACGACGCGATTCTCGCGCACGATTCCGTTGAGGTCCACCGCCACTTTCAGCGAACGCACGGCCTCTGCGAACCGGGAGAGAGGATTCTCAACTACGTAGCGCAAGAGGTCGAGACGCTGACGAGGCCTCTTACGCAGCGTGCTGCCCAACTTGCCCGCCAGCGCGAAGGGTACCCCCGCCTCGCCTAAAGCGGGAAGAATCGCGATGCAGTTTGTACCGAGTAACTGCTCCACTTGGCTGGTGGTTCTGAATACCTTGTCGGAAAACTCGCGTGCCAAGGCCAGACCGAAGCTCAGTATGAGCCCTACCGCCAAGCCTTCCGCGAGAATCATCAAAGTTTTCGGATGACTCTTGCCCAGTGGGGGGGTTGCCGCGCTGATTACTCGCGCCTCGGTGATCGGAAAGGACTGCTGCTGCACCGATTCCATATAGCGTTGCAGGAAATTGTCGTACATCGCCTGATAGGATTGCGCGCTACTCTCAAGTTCGCGGAGTTGAATCTGCGCCTGGTTAGTAAGTTGAGCCTCCGAGACGACGCTTGCGAGGCTCGACTTGACGGCCTGTTCACGGGTGAGCGCAATATCGTAGTCGCTCTTGTAGGACTCCTGAATGCGCTTCAACTCGTCTGTAATGTTCTTTCTGATTTCTGCCATCTGCCTCCGCAAATTCACAGCAGCAAGATGATCCGAACCATATTTTGCCGACCAGATTGATTCCTTGGAGGCCATGTCGACGTATTGCCCGCGCAATTTGACAATTGTCTCGTTTCTCAACGCGTCGGCGACTGAGGCGTCGGGGATCTCCTGTTTGACAATATCGTTCATACGATCAAGCCGCGCCTTGGCCTCGGCTGTAGATGCATGTGCCAGCACAAGCTGGCTGTTGACCTCCGCGAGCTGCTGCTCGTTCATCAACCGTCCGCCCGTGTCGACGATATTGTTAGCGATCTTGAAATCAACCACGGCTCTTTGCGCGGCGGACGCTTGGATACGAAGTTCCTTTATGCGGTCCTGCAGCCAGACGCTGGCGCGGCGGGTAGCCTGGTATTTCGCTTCTAGCTGGTCGACGATATAAGCATCAGCAATAGCGTTGGCGATGCGCGCTGCTTTCGCTGAATCCCGGGATGTGAAGCTGATTTCCATGACATATGTTCGGCCCAGTCGCTTAACCTGCCGACTACCGGAGAACCGCCCCAGCGCACCCCGAGTTAGCTCTAATTCTGAGGGTGGCGGCTGAACCCCTGAAAAAAGCCCGGCGGCGGAGCTCATAATTGCGCCGATCAGGCCGCCGCCAGCGGTGAACTCAGGGTCCTCCGTGAGGCGCAGCTCGCGGATCACGGCAAGGCTGATGTTCTCGGAATTGAGGATCTCGACCTGAGTTTCGACCGTTGCCGAATCGATTGCGACATCGCCGAGCACAGACTGCTGTTGAAACAGCTGTACCTTTCTGGTGTCGATCACCATCGACACCGTGGAAGTGAAGCGGGGAACTGCGGTGAAGAGATAAAGGAGCGCAAGGATCATACAGCCCAAGACAACAGCGAGCATGGCTAAGTACTGCCGCCGGACAACTTCAAGGTAATGAACAAGCGTGTTCGGCGAGCCTCCAACCTCTGGATATTCTCGGTTACTCGACGAGATCGGCTTGTTCACCTGCAACATCCAAAAAATTCCTGAAAACAGATTGATGTGTCGACTAAGGACTTATGCTCGTCAAAGGCATGGCGGTGATCTGGATCAAGCCGGCGCAAGGCGCTCAGCCTTAGCATAATCCTGTGTGCAATTGAACGCGGGTCAATGCAGCGCACCGCACACCTTGCACGACTTTTCTCTGAAAGCTTAACGGCGTAAAGCAAAGCGGCGCCTGCTGGCGCCGCCAATCCGGGAGGTCATAGGCCGCCGCGGGCCGGATTCGTCAGCGCACCGGACTGACGTCGCTGGCGGCAGCGCCGACGCTGCCGCCAGCGAGGTTCGGTGGGTTGTTGGTCGTGCTGTTGTTGCCAAAGACCACAATGCCGCTGCCTCCGCCGCCCGTTGGGAAGCCGTTGCCGGTGGGGCCGCCGGCTCCGGTGCCACCGCCGGCCGCGCCGGTCGCTGCAATCGCCACATCGCCGGTCGCGGCTTGGTAGGCGGCGATTACGTCCGGGTTGCCGGTACCGGCGATCGCCGTCTGGATTTCATTGGCAAAGGCCTGGTCCTGTTGCGCAGCCATGCGGGCGACCTGGGCGAGGCCGCCGACGATCGCGTTCATCTGGTCCTTGGTGGTCGCGGGGTCCTTCAGGAGAGCGATCAGGCCGGGCAGCGTGGTCGGATCGGAGGCGCCAAGGTCGCGCACGCGCGAGATCAGCTGCGGGCCGCCGGTCGGATATTGCTGCAGCAGGCCAGTTGGAGAGGCCTTGAACTCGGTAATAACGGTGGCAGGCAGCTGACGCTGCGGCGAGTAAATGGCAGCGCTGACGGTCGACGAGATCGTCGCAGCGAGGACCGCGGCGGCAGTCAGGCGAAGCGCCTTCCTAGTAACGCTCATAAATCAACCTCCAAAAAATCAGTTGCCCGATTGCGTGCTCGGCCAGGACGAATGCCTGTGCAGTGCAGGAACCTAGCGAACGAGAAAAGAGCTGTCCAATTATACTAAAATCTTTGTAAACGGCGCAACTGCTTCAAATCCGGACAGATTCAAGCTATCCGCGCTTGGCTACGGTCAGAACACCCGGGCCTCGCGGTGCGGTAGCGCTGTCGGCCGCGCTCGCGTGGCATTCCCGGCTCGAGAACGATTGCGCTAGACCCGCGCCGAAAAGCGCAAAGAATGGAATGCTGTAGCCGGGCACCTGCAGCGTGAAGTCGAGGCAGGAATGCAGCAGCGACAACGTCGCGGTCGCCACTGCGGCCAGCGGGATGATGGCATCGCGCCGCCGACCGAACACGCCCCTCGCCAGCACCAGCAGCATCACGGCCCAGCCGAGCGCGACCAGCAGCGCCATGGGGATGCCCACCTCGGAGGCAAGCTCCAGCGGTGTCGAATGCGCCGCACCCCAAACGCCGCTCACCGAGATATTGGGGCTGCGATACGGCGGGAATGCCCAGTGGAAGGTGCCCATGCCGGTGCCGAACCAGGGATTGTCGCCGATGATTTTGAGCGTCGATCTCCAGGCCTCGATGCGGCCCTCATCGACCAGGCCATTGCTATCGAAGCGGCTGGAGACACGGCCGCCGAGCAGTTGCAACAGGCCGAGCGCGACGACGAGCCCTGCGCCGAGCGAGATCCAGATGCCCGTGCGAGGCGGCAGGTCCTTGCGCAGGAACAGCGTGAACGCGACGATCATGGCAAAGAGCGATAGGCCGACCCCCGCGCGCGAGGTGGTCATGAACAGCGCCATCAGGCAGATCAGGAGGCAGCCGAGCTGCGGTAGAATCTCTCTCGGCCGGATCGCGCGCAGGTTCAGCGACAGGCGCCGCCACGCAATGTGTCGCGCCGGCATGCCGCGGCGGACGTTCTCCAAGATCAGCAACATCCAGACCACCGCGCACGAGCCAAAATAGGCCGCCGCCGTGTTGCGATTGATGAAGGTACCGGTGACGCTCTCGAGATAAGCCGTTTTGTCTCGCCACAGGATCATCGTGGGCTCGATCAAGAACGAGAGCACGCCGTAGAGGGCGTAGAGCGCGCCGGAGATCGCGATCATCCACAGCATGCGGCGGGCGCGGTCGCGGTTCGCGCCGACGGTGATCCCCAGGACGATGGCGAGGATATTGGCGAGCGGCGCGCCGAGCGCGAAGAACGCCTCGTTCTTGACGATGGACGCGGACGGCGCGATCGGCACGCCAAGCAGATCCGAGGCCTGCTTCCAGATCGGCTGGAACGGCGCGACCCAGGGATGGTCGGAAAGCTGCTCGTGCAGCACGAAGGCATAAGCCGCAGTGATGACGCCAATGCCGGCAAGTAGCCACAGCTGCGGCGCTCGCAGATCGCGCGTCGGCGCGAAGATCACCGCAATCCCGAGGCAAAGGCACCAGGAGGCGATCGACAGATCGTTGGTCGAGCCGAACGGAAAGGGCGCGCTAGCCACCACGAAAAATAGGATGAAGGCCGCCGGCAGGCTCCATGACCAGCGAATCCTGAACCAGCTCATGTCGGGAGGCCAAAGGCGCATCGTGCTTTCTTAAGGCGAGCCTTGCTTTCGAGCTTAGAGGAAGCAGTCGATCGGATAGATCTTCAGATCCACGTTGAGGCGGCTGTTCCGGGTCTGCGCCCGGAACGCGTAGAATACTCCAAAGCTGTCACTGCCCGGATCGAGTTTTATTCCGGGGGTTAATTCATCGGGCGGGACCAGCACGCCAATGTGCCGGTTAATGGCGGAAATCTCGATCCGCTCCTCCCCCTCGCCAAAATGCCCGCCGAGCTGGGTCACGGTGACCTTCGGCAGGCCCCGGCGCTGATGGCAGACCTCCTCCTCCCAGAGCTTGGACTGCTGGACCAGCGGTTTACCTACGCCATCGGGGACAACGATATCCGGGAAGGACGGGCGCAGCATCCCGAAGAACTTGCTCTCCTTGGAGTTCGCCGACAGGCGGACCGTGAAGGACAGCTCGCCCTTGGCTCCCTTTAGATGCGACAAGATCGGGGCATCGGGCTCGGCCGAGACCGTCACGTCGATGCGGTGGCGGACGCCCAGCTCCGCGGCAGCGCTGCGAGCCTGCCCGAGCGGTACAAGCCCTAAGGCAAGCGGGACGAGAGCCAGACGGCAGCAAAATGTTCGAAAGCGCATGAAGCCCCTTGCAGCATCTCGGGGCGTCCGATGACCGCTGCGCCGTGCTCAGCGGCGCCTTGATCCAGATCCGGACTCGTAACCCTGGCAGAACCGCTTCGATCGCTAAACGAAATGGCACCGGGACAAAGCCCCGGTGCCATCGGTTTCGGTGGATCAAGTTGGCGTCTTACGGCGCCAGCTTGATGTTGTTGCGGAAGATCAGGGCGTCGTTGGAGAGGTTCACTGCATCTCCTCCGGTGGCCATGATCACCCTCAGGAAGTTGAGGAACTTGGCAGTTTCGACATTGCGCGAGTTCGAGACGTAGATGATGTCGCCGTTCTTCATCATGACCTTGGTGGTCAGGAAGAAGCCGCCGGGATCGCGCAAGTTGACGTTGAAGATGACCGGGATCGTCTCGGACGTATACTTGCTCACGTCGATGCCGAGCTGGGCAGCAACCTCGCGCGGCTCGCGGCGATAGAGGTACACGGCAGACGGATCGGCCTGACCATCGAGCAGGCCACCGGCCTTGCCGACGGCTTCGCCGAGGTTGATGCGCCAGGCATCGAAGTTGAACTCGCCGCTCTGGCCGCTGCCGCCGAACGCCATGAACTTCTGCTGCTCGCGATAGACGTAGATGCTGTCGTCGGGGCGCACATAGACGTTGTTCTCTGGCGCCATCACCAGATTTTCGAATGGCACGGTCGCCCGCTTGCCGCCGCGCTCCAGCATGACCCAAGTCTCGAAGCCCTGGCCCTTGATGCCGCCGGCCCGGGTGATCGCGTCGAGCACCTTGTCCTTCGCGCCCGCCGCGCTGGCCGGATAACGCGCAGGAGCATTGACTTCGCCGAGCACGCTGATCAGCTGGGTGCGCTGCGAGGACATCGAAACCACGGCCTGCGGCTCGATGGCGCGGTTGCCGATCTTCTCGATGATCGCACGCTGGATCTGCACCGCCGTCATCCCCGCGGCCTTGATCTGGCCGGCATAGGGCACGGTAATGAAGCCGTCATTGTCGACCGACTGATCGGGGATCGTCACGTAGTTGCCAGGACGGACGCCGGCTTCCGCCGGGATGAACAGACCGCCTGCCGCGGCTTCGAAGATGGTGACGCTGACGACGTCGCCGATGCCGAACACGATGCTGGCGGGCGGACGGCGATCGGTGAACACGCCGGCGAGCCCCTTGGGCTCGTGGGTGTGCAGGATCTTCACCGTGGCAGGGTTGAGCGGCACAAGCTCGTAGGCCGGCGCATTCTCGGTCTGAATCTTGTTGTTAACGTCGTCGGTCAGCGGGCCGGAGCCGGGATTGGTCGAGCAAGCTCCGAGCGCCAAAGCGGCCAGGAGCGCAGGCATCAACACATAGGTCTTGGCAATAGATGACATGAATGGCGCCCGAGAGTCCCCAATTGACGTAGATTGGTACGGCCTGGGGGGAGATGCGACAAGGGTTCCCGGTAGTTAACGGCACGATCCGTTGGCTACTGTTGCGTGTGGGACACGCTTTAGGAACTGGTTTAACCCTTTGTGTCTATTTGTTGTATTTGATGTGCTCACTTCACGAGCAAATCGCCCTTGCCGAGGTCCCAATGCGTCGGCGGCGAGGCTTCTTGGCCTCGCTGCCCTCTGCTAGTGTTAAGCTTCCTGCTCACAGGACTCCCAGTGTCTGGCCTCCTTCTGTTCGCCCTTCTGGCAGGTTCTCTCCTTAGCGGCACGGACCGCCCCGCCGATCATTCCCTGGACCGGGCCGGACCTTGCGCAGAATCGCTTTGCCAGAGCGCGCCCGTCATCGAGGCGGCTGCCACGACGTCTGCTTCCGTTTGGAAATTCAGCCGCACCCAGGGAGGCAAGGACGGCGAGAGCTTCGCTGCCATCACCAAGACCGCGGACACCACTCAATCCGACCTGGACTTCGCCGGTCTCATTGTCCGCTGCGCGCCCCAGGGCAAGATCGACGTGCTGGTGGCCTTGATCCGGCCCTTCCCGCCGCGCAGCCGTCCCAAGGTCACCATCACTGCGAGCGGCGGCGGTAGTCTGACGTTTGACGCGAGCATGGCGGCCGCAGGCGCGGCGGTGCTGCTGCCCGACGAGGTCTCGGCCTTTGCCGCGGGAAAGTGGCAGACGACGACCTCGCTGTCGGTGGTGGTCAGGGGGGCCGACAGCGAGATCAAGGGCGTGGTGGCCCTGAACGGCTTGCGAGAGGCCTACCACTCGCTGCAGGCAAATTGCGGCCAATAGGCCAAATTTAGCCATACGACTTAAGGGTCTTTTTAGGGTGGGGAACCTAGTGTTCGAAGCACGGAGTGTTTCGGATGACCGCGCTTTTGATTTTCAGCTTTCTGGTAGGTGCCGTGCTGGGCCAACGCTTTCGCGTTTTGGTGCTGCTGCCGGTCACATTCGCTCTGGTGCTCACCGTGCTGCCGGTCAGCCTGATGACAAGTCTTGGCGTGCTCGAAGGCCTGAAGGCTGCGGCATTGGCAGCCATTGCGCTCCAGGGCGGCTATCTCTTCGGCTCGGCAGCCCGCTTCAGCCTCGCCGCCGCCCGCGCCGCGCGCGTGTTCGCCCGTCCGGTCAAAACCGCTCGCTGATCTTCTTCCGATCATCCTTTCGCGCGCATGCGAAAGGCCGCGGGTAAATTGCTGGCCCCCACGACCTTCGCTTGAAAACCACACGCCCGCTTGTATGGTGACCTGACCGTTTCAGGATTCCGCATCGAGCGCCGTTTGTCCCTCGCTTATTTTGCCCTCATCGTTTCCATCGTCTCCGCTTCCGCTCTCGAAATCGCCGGCGCCAGGTTCGGTGCGCAGCTCGGGACGATGGCTGCCGCGCTAAGCTTGCTGTCCGCCACCGCGAACGCGCGAAAAGCAGACTACGACCATTATGTGCGCGCGACCTCCTGGGGCCGCTGGATCCTGATCGCCATTCCCCTGTTGATTGTAGCTCAACTGATCCCGCTTCCGCTGGGCTTTGGGCATCCGATCTGGGCGAGCGCTCGCGACGTCCTTGGTGGCCTCTCGCTTGGGCCGATCACCGCCGATCTGGGCTTGACCCTGAACGCGTTGATGATGGCGCTGGCAGCAACCGCGCTGCTCGGCGTGACCATTGTGGTCGTCCGCGACCGTGGCCGCGCCGAGCTGGTGCTGTTTGTCCTCGGCGGCATCACCGCGGTCTCCGCCTTGACGCTGGATCTGCATCGGCTCTCGCCGGCAGTTGCAGGACCTGCCGCACTCCCCGAGTTCGCGACCACCCTGGCCGGCTTCGGTCTCATCCTGAATCTCGCTGTCATGCAGCTTGCCGCGGAGCGGGCCGAAACGCGTCATTCGCTGCTTCGCTCGATCGTGCTTGGCCTGCTCGGCCTGGCGGGGGCCCTGATCAGCGCGACCGCGGTGTTTGGTTTTTCCGGTCCCAACAATCCGATCGCCGCAGGATTTGGCGTCGTGCTGATCCTGCTGATCTTCGTCATTCGCCGTCTTGATCTGTCGCCTTTGGCCGCGAGCGCGCTCGCCGTCGCCGCCTTGATCGGTGCGGCGATCGTGCTGTCGTTCCTGTTCGAAAAGGGCTCCGGACCGGTCCTGTTGAGGGTCGTCCCGGATGGGGGGACTGAAATGCGGGCCGCGCTGGAGCGGATGTTGTCCGACACGCGCTGGTTTGGCGCAGGCGCAGGGACCTTTGCTGGGGTGGGCCAGATCTATCAGAGCGATACCGGAGCCGCTTTGACGGCGCCGTCGGCAGCGGCGGCCGTCTTTGCCGGCATGGGATGGGTCGGCCTGGCCGTTGCGCTGGCGGTGGGCTCGATTGCGCTACTACGCCTGTTCTTCGG
Organism: Bradyrhizobium sp. MOS003; assembly: GCF_003020125.1. Classification (GTDB taxonomy): domain Bacteria; phylum Pseudomonadota; class Alphaproteobacteria; order Rhizobiales; family Xanthobacteraceae; genus Bradyrhizobium. Next base: position 298,151 of record NZ_PYFW01000005.1, read on the forward strand.
CGCCTTGCAGCGCGGACGCGACTCGTTCTTCCCCGCGGCCGCCGCGGCCTGTGTCTTGTTTGCGCTGGTTCAGAGCTTCGCAGGCTCGGGATTGCTGCGGCCCGCAGCAATCCTGTGTCTTGCCGTGATCGTGGGATTGGGGCTGTCGCAGAGCGTCAGCCAGCTCACGCGGTAGGAGCGACGAGCCCTTCAACGCCCCCTAGAGCGGTTCATCGATTAATTGAATCGAGAGGGTTTCCGTCGGGCGGCGGTTTTGTGATTCAAGATGCTGGCTGGATCGGAGGCCAGTATCGGATGGTCCGACCTCTTTCGTATGATCTTCGTGAACGAGCCGTGAAGGCAGTGGAATCCGGTGAGAGTTGCCATGCTGTGGCGGGCCGGTTCGATGTTGCGTCGTCCGTCGTGAAGTGGCGGCAGCGCTATCGCGCGACGGGTTCGGTGGCGCCGGGCAAAATGGGCGGTCACCGTAAACCGGTTCTGGAGCCGCATCGAGCGTTCATCGTGGAGCGGATCAGGCAGACGCCACATCTCACGCTGCACGGGCTGAAGGACGAACTTGCCGCGCGGGCGTGAAGGTCTCACAACATGCGGTATGGACCTTCCTGCGACGCGAAGGTCTCAGCTTCAAAAAACACTTTTAGCCCTTGAGCAGGGCCGCGCCGACGTCGCGCGGCGGCGGCAGCGCTGGCGCAGCTTGCAGGATCGCCTCGATCCAAACCGCCTGGTGTTCATCGACGAGACCTGGATCAAGACCAACATGACCCCGCTGCGCGGCTGGGGATTCAGGGGCGAGCGGTTGCGCGGCTTTGCGCCGCACGGTCACTGGCGAACCCTGAGCTTCCTTGGTGCCCTACGCTCTGACCAGCTCACTGCGCCTTGCGTGTTCGACGGACCGACCAACGGCAAAAGCTTCCGCGCCTATGTCGAACAGCAACTCGTCAAATTGCTCAAACCGGGCAACATCGTCGTCATGGATAATCTCGGTAGCCACAAGTCGCCGACCATCCGGCAGATGATCCGGAGAGCCGGCGCAAGGTTGTGGTACCTGCTGCCGTACTCCCCGGACCTCAACCCGATCGAGCAAGTCTTCGCCAAGATCAAGCACTGGATGCGCGTCGCACAGAAACGCACGATCGACGACGCCTGCGACCACATCGGCCACCTCGTCAGAAGCGTTCTACCCGGCGAATGCAGCAACTCCTTCGTCAATGCCGGATACGCTTCCATCAAAAAATGAAACGCTCTTAGTGTCGGGTGAAAACATTGTTCAGCCCCTTCGGCACGAGTTGCCCGAGAATCCAGTCGTTAAGATTGCCCACGAAGCACATAGGCGTCCAGCTCATCAGCGAGTGCAGTCTGCCATGCCGGAGGTTTGATACCGCAAACTTCCTCCAGACGTTGTAGATCCAGCAGCGAATTGGCAGGTCGTATTGCTTTGGTCGGATATTCGGCGGTGACGATCGGAACAACCTCAGTCGTCTTCAACAAAATACCGCGAGACTGCGCGCCCGTAATGATCGCGCCGGCGAAGTCGCACCAACTAGCCGAACCTGAATTGGTGAGGTGCAGCAGTCCGTTTGCACGAGCGAAGCTACCAGACAAGTCGGGCTCGGCTCGCTCTAGTATCTCGATAAAGCTCGAAGCGATCGTGGCCGCCGTTGTCGGCGCCCCAAATTGGTCGGCAACAACGCGCAATGTATCGCGTTCTTTGGCGAGACGGATCATGGTTCGCATGAAATTCGCACCCTGCGCGGCGTAAACCCATGCGGTCCGTATGACCAAGTGAGGTCCTCCAGCGCTACGAACTGCAGCCTCGCCCGCAAGCTTGCTGGCACCGTACACAGAAAGAGGTCCCGTCGGATCGTCCTCTCTCCATACTCCGCGGCTTTTGCCATCAAACACGTAGTCAGTGGAAAATTGAACCATCGGCACGCCACGCTCTGCAGCCCAAGCGGCCATGGCAGCCGGCGCTTTTCCATTGACCACGAACGCAAGCGCGGCTTCGTCCTCGGCTTTGTCTACCGAGGTATAGGCAGCAGGATTGACAATGAGATCTGGCCTGAACTCGTCCAATTTGCCTGGAAGGGCTTCCGGTTTCGACAGATCAAATTGCGCACGCGCAGGCGCGATGACATCGTGCCTGCCTTGAAGCAAAGGTAGAAGTGCGCCGCCTACCTGCCCCGCAGTTCCAGTAAGCAGAATGCGCATCAGACCTGCCCGTAAATCGGCAGGTTCTTCACCTGTGAAAGCAATGGAGCACCCGCGTCCTTAGCCGACAACGACGGATCACTGATACCCCATTCGATTCCGATCGCGGGATCGTCCCAGCGTATTCCGATCTCATCCTGGGGACTGTAGACATCGTCACACTTATAAAAGAAATCTGCCGTTTCAGAGAGGACGAGAAAGCCGTGAGCAAAGCCGCGCGGGACCCACAACTGGCGTCGGTTCTGTTCGCTCAATTCAACGGCAACATGCCGCCCAAAATAAGGGCTGCCGACACGGACGTCGACCGCGACATCAAGCACCCGACCCCGCAGCGCGCTCACTAGCTTTCCTTGCGTCGAAGGATTCTGTAGGTGCAAGCCCCGCAGCACACCCTGCGTTGAGCGGGACATGTTGTCCTGAACAAACCCCCGCGGAATACCAGCGGCCACGTATCGCTGAAGTTGATAGGTTTCCAAAAAGAACCCGCGCTCGTCGCCGAAAAGCTTTGGTTCAATAATCAGGACGCCCGGTATATCGGTTGCAATGACATTCATATTCAGCGCCTACTCGGCATACGGCAATTTACTCTAGATCCATAACAAAGTTGTGCAGCGCACGCCATCTGCTAGTTTCCAAAGGGTAAATCATGTGAGGGGCTATGAAGGGGATTATTCTCGCCGGGGGTACCGGCTCTCGGCTATATCCAGTCACTACAGTCGTATCGAAGCAATTGCTGCCTGTCTTCGACAAGCCAATGGTCTACTATCCGCTATCGACGCTGATGTTGGCGGGAATTCGGGACATTCTTGTCATCTCCACCCCCCAAGATAGACCGCTCTTCCAGCGTCTCCTCGGCGATGGCGAAGAATTCGGAATGCGCTTCGCTTATGCCACTCAGGACACGCCGAGAGGGCTGGCCGACGCTTTTGTCGTGGGACGAGACTTCGTCGGTTCAGACTCGGTTGCACTCATCCTTGGCGATAATATCTTCTATGGCCATGGCCTTCCCAGCATGTTGTCCAGCGCGGCAGTTCGAAAAACGGGGGCCACGGTGTTTGGCTACGTTGTCAATGAACCGCAAGCCTACGGCGTGATCGAGCTTGACAAAACCGGACGCGCCCTTTCGATCGAGGAAAAACCGAAGGAGCCCAAGTCGAATGTCGCCGTAACCGGCCTTTACTTTTATGACAATGATGTACTGGAGATCGCCGCGAAAGTGAGACCGTCGGCACGGGGCGAAATCGAGATTACCGACGTGAACAAGACCTATCTTGAGCGTGGCGATCTTTTCGTTGAGGTGCTCGGGCGTGGGTTTGCATGGCTTGATACCGGGACTCACGCTTCCCTCGTGGAGGCAAGCCATTTCGTGCAAATTCTAGAGCAACGTCAGGGCCTACGCATCGCCTGCCCAGAGGAGATCGCACTTCGTCAGGGCTATATTTCGCTGCAGCAGTTTGAGAAGGTCGCCGAGAAGTGTGCCAAGAGCAGCTACGGCGAGTATTTGAAATCTGTTGCGCTTTCATACTCGCGCTGAATGATTGCCGGAGAGGAACATGCGCTTCAAAGGATCTACGATTTTCGTTACCGGCGGCGCAGGCTTTATCGGCTCGTCCGTAATCCGACACCTACTCCGAGACACGCATGCCCGGGTGGTTAATATTGATAAACTAACCTACGCCGCCAATCTTAGTTCCCTACCGAGCGCTCCGGGCAATCCCCACTACGCCTTTGAGCAGCAATGCATCTGTGATGGTCCCGGCCTACGACGACTGTTCGAAAAGTATCAGCCTGATGCGGTGATGAACCTGGCCGCCGAAAGTCATGTCGACCGCTCGATCGACGGTCCTGGCGAGTTCATTCGGACGAATATCGTCGGCACATTCACCATCCTACAGGAATCTCTCCGCCACTACCGTTCACTGGAGATCGAGAAACGTGAGCGATTCCGATTGCTGCATATTTCCACCGACGAGGTGTTCGGCTCGTTAGGCGAAGATGGCCTTTTCACCGAGACCACGGCTTACGCACCGAACTCGCCCTACTCTGCAAGCAAAGCATCCTCTGACCATTTGGTGCGCGCGTGGCGAGAAACCTATGGGTTGCCGACGCTCGTGACCAACTGCTCCAACAACTATGGTCCTTATCATTTCCCGGAAAAGCTGATCCCACATGTGATCATCAGGGGCCTCCGTGGCGAGAACTTGCCCGTCTACGGCGATGGTCAAAATATACGCGATTGGCTATTCGTCGAAGACCACGCCAAGGCGCTAAGTCAGGTTCTCGAGCGCGGCGTCCCCGGTGAGACCTACAATGTTGGCGGCCGCAATGAACGCACCAACTTACATGTCGTAGAGACGATCTGTGATCTACTCGATCGATTTGCTCCGGCCGCGGATGGCCCTCATCGACGACTAATCTCCTTCGTTGCGGACCGACCGGGACACGATCGCCGATATGCGATCGACGCATCAAAACTGGAAAGAGAACTGGGTTGGAAAGCAGAGGAGAATTTCGAGAGTGGCATCGAGAAGACCGTGGGCTGGTATCTAGACAACCGGGTCTGGTGGCAGGACATCCTTGACCGAGGATATCAACGCGCTCGCATCGGCCTGGGCTAATTTGGCAAAGTAAGTTATTCCTACCATCCACACAATTCCATCCTCGGATCGCTATTTAGCAGGCTCCTTGAGGATGGTCTGCTCGCACATAGTTTTCCGTCGCAACTTCTTTGTTGAAGTGTTGCGGAGGACCATTGAATTGTACTTCAGGGGCTGTCGCAGGGCGTCAGCCAATCCGGATCACGATAGAGCGCGGGTGATCAGACCGCGCGATCGCCGAGCGAGGCCCAATAGTTCGGGTTCTTCGGCGACTGGATGCGGACCCAGCGATAGGGCTTCTTCGACCACGGCAGGATGTGGCCGGAGAGATTGTCCAGCACGAGATCGCCGGCGAAGGTACGAACCACGACCACGAGATGATGCTCGCCCCAGGTGGTCACGACCTCGCTGAGCAGCACCGCGCGTGCCGGAAAGCCCTTGGCGATCAGCTCGTGGCGTTTTGTCACGGCGTAGTCGTTGCAGTCGCCACTCGTGGGATGCAGCAGCCATTTTTCGCCGCGCAACCCCTCCAGATTGGCCTCGGGACGGATGGCGGTATTGACGCGCTGGTTGACCTCTTGCATCAGCGTCAGACGCTCCGCCGTGAGCTTCAGCCGGCCGCCCCTGAACACGATCTGCTGCGGCCGCGGCTTGCACTCGTCCTTGTACTTCAGGCAAAACAGCGTGAACGCCATCGGCGCCAGTGTCGGCTGCTCGAACTTGATGTACTGGATGGCGCCGCGCAGGCCCAAGGGCGCGCCGACGAAAGCGGCTTCCGCTTTCTGCTGCACCCCGGCAGCAACCACAACAGCGGCCAACGCCGCCAGGAACCTTACAATCTTGCGCATGTTGCGCCCCCCATTCTTGTTGAGGAGACGCTACGCGAGACGTCTTGAAATACGGCTCAAAGGCCGAGCGATCCTTTAATCAAAATGCGGGCGCGTTGGTCGGAAACAATTAAGAATACCGATGTGTGACTGGTTCTGCTAAGAGCGGTCACGACGTTCCGCTCGTGACGCTGGAAGCGATTCGACCGACCTGATGGGCCTTTCCTCACGCTTTCGAAAGAAGACCAAGCCTCGGCTTCCCGACGGCGTTCGCGTCTATGCCATCGGCGACGTGCACGGCCGCGCCGATCTGCTTCAATCGCTGTTAACCGTCATCGACGTCGATCTCGCCCGCTCGGCCCCCGAAAGGTCCATCCAGGTCTTTCTCGGCGACTATGTCGACCGCGGCCCGGACTCGCGCGCCGTTCTTGATCTGCTCATCGAACGCTCGAAGACACACGAGACGGTCTGTCTGAAGGGCAACCACGAGATCTTCCTGCTCGAGGTCCTCAAGGACCCCGCTCGGCTGCAGGAGTGGCGCCACTATGGCGGTCTGCTGACGCTGGTCTCCTACGGCGTTACGCCGACTATGAATCCGTCAGCCGAGCAGCAGGTCGAGCTGATCGAAGGATTGAAGCGCGCGCTGCCGCCCGAGCACCTGGCGTTCCTGCAGCAATTGCCCTCGTCCTTCACCTGCGGCGACTTCTTCTTCGTCCACGCCGGCGTCAAGCCGGGCGTCCCGCTTGAGCGCCAGAAGGATGAGGACATGCTTTGGATCCGCGAGGAGTTCCTGGCGTCCGAGGAGCGCTTCGGCAAATACATCGTCCACGGCCATACGCCGGTGAGCGTGCCCGATATTCGTCCGAACCGCATCAACATCGACACCGGCGCTTACGCGACCGGAAACTTGACGCTACTGACGATCCAAGGCGATAGTCTGATGGCAATTTAAGAGCCCTTCTCTCGTTTCAATCCCGTTTGCTTCGCCCTCACAGGCCTTATCGATTTCACCATGAACCGCTTGTCTCTGCTTCGCGTCATCGGCATCTGCACTGCGATCGTCCTGGCGCTTCATGCCGGCATGCAATTCTATGCCGATCTCGTCCGACCGAACTTTCGCGCGAGCGATTTGTTCTCGGGCGAGATCCCGCCCGAGAAGGCCGGTCTGGCGGCCGGAGGTGTCCTGGCATCGGTATCGCTGGATGGCGACCTGCTTGCGAACTACGCGGCGGCGCGGGCCGCCGACGTTCTTCACCGTCCGTCGACCGATGCGGCCGGACGGGCTAGCGAGAACAAGGCCGCACAGGCCGCCGTGGTCGCAGCGTTGAAAATCTCGCCGATCAGGCCCGCGCTCTGGCTTACGCTCGGGACGCTGCAGGCCCAAGCGGGCGAAGTGGTAACGCCGGCGGTAAAGATGTCCTACTTGACCGGATCGGTGCCGATCGACGTCGCCTTCGCTCGCGTGCGGACCGTGACCTCGAGCGCGGCCGCGACGGACGAGGAGATCAAGCTGCTGGCGCAATCCGATATCCGCGCCGCGCTGGCCAATCGCTCGCGTTACGAGCCGCTGCTGATTGCCGCCTATGTGCAGGCAACGCCGCAAGGCAAGGCGCTGCTGCTCGACACCACGAAGATCACAGATCCAAAATTCAACGAGATCCTGCGGCGGTACTAAGCTTCAGCGCACCGGTTTCGGATTGACCGGCACAAAGTCCTGATCGCGACGGGGCTGGCCGGATCGTCCCTGATAGACGAACATGCCCTTCTTCGTCGTGACGATGTCGCCTCGCTGCAAGCTGTCGTCGCGGAGAAGACGTTCGGTCGCGACAAGGTCCGGATCTTCCGGGACCGGCTTGTAGAGCTCCGGATGCTCCCGCCGCTCGCGCGATGCTTCCTTGGCTCGGCGCCGCGCGTCCTCGATCCGCTGCCGCCATTCGTCGCGCGTCACCTCCGGCTCGCTTGGCGGAAGATAGTCGTTGACCGACGGCTCCGGCTCGGTCTGAGCGAAACACAGGGACGGACTTGCGAGGCCAAAGCCGAGCGCGCCGGCAAGGGTCATGACTGCGCCACCGAGCGCTCCAAACCGCATTCCGCGGTCGAGCGAATGGTTACTTCGGGCGGTGCGCACGCGGGTCCCTCCAAATCCAGGGCATGAGGGCCATCGTTAGCCGCACCAGCCTCATCTCAGGTTCAGTCTATATCCTAGCCGATTGCGCGAAAGCCAATTCGCGGGCAGGGTTTCCACTTTGGCTCCGAGGATTTCAGCACGTGGTTCGCAGCATTGCCCCCTTGGCTCTGGTCATTTGCATCGCAACGCAATCGGCGACCGCCGGCCAGATCGAATACCCGCAAGTCATCCATACGCAATATGAGGCGGTCGATCAGAAGACCGGAGGCCACTTCGTGCTGTGGTCCGAGCGGGAAAAAATCTTCTACGGCCTCGACCAGAAGCTCTTCCCCGGCGCCCGTTACGTCGACATCACCCAGGTCACGCCGAGCGTCGGTTCGATCACGTTGACCTACGTCGAAGTCCGCACGGTTGGCAGCACGACCTCGGACTATCTGTACCTGGCCGGTAATGTGCGCTTCCGCGTCAGCGGAATGACACTGAAGGCCAGCAATTTCCCTGCCGGCGGCGGGATGACCCCCAGCGGGCAATAGTCGGACGCCTGATTTCGGGCTTTCGGGCCCTGACCTCAAAAATCGAAAAACAACCCCATGCACAGTAGCCAACCCCAGCCAAATCAATGGGTTACGAAATTCCCGAAACAACGATTGCCTCGTTGCACAAAACGGGAGCAACGACCTGGTTCCGCGCCCGGCGGCGGATGATCGATGTGTCCGGGCTCCGCGTTTGGACCGGCGACGGACAATCCGCGGCCTCCTAAGGCCTCGTTAGATCATTGCTGCTAGCTTCCAGCATCCCCTCATGGAGTTGCCGAGCATGCGTGCAAGACCGGTATTGCTGTCAGGTGTTGCCGTTGCGGTGTCTGCCATGTCCAGCCTCGCGGCGCAGGCGAGTCCACTCTGCATCAAGGAACGGACGCCGTTTGCCTTGTCGCAGGATACGGTGCGGTGGACGATGTCGATCGCGCCAGGGGCGGATTGCATCCAGGGACTGCGGTGGTCCTACATGCAGATCTTCAACGTATCGGTCGTAACCGGCCCCTCACGGGGACAACTGGCCGTGGTCGGGTCCGGCTTCCGCTATTCGGCGGAAAACGAGACGCGCGGCACCGACAAGTTCACGCTGCTGATCTCGGGCAAGAACCGTCACGATGCAGGGACCTCGACCTTGGAGGTCGAGGTCAACCCGCAATAGCTTGTCTCGCAACGCGTGAACGGCGCGGCTAGCGGCGGCTCGACCCGCTGCCCCGGGTTCTGTTCCCGTGATAGGGCCGGGCGCGTCCGCCGCCTGTCGTCACGGGCGGCTCGACCCGGCTCGGGATGTTACGCGTCGCGTTGGGTGGCGCCTGTTGCGACGGATTGACAATGGTCACGTTGCGGTTGGGCGTCGAAGGATCGTTGACGCCCTGGGCCCACGCAGCGGCGGGCACAAGCAACGCAATGGCGATCAGAATTGGTCGTTTCATACGATATCTCCCAAGCATGAACGTCAGGGAGGGGATCACCGTTCCTTCACGGTTCGTTGGGCGGCGGCCTCAGCGGGGGACGGCAACCAGCTTGCCATCTCGCCAGACGCCCTGGGCCGACTTTCCAGCAGGCAGCTTAGCTGAAAGGTTCCGAACGGCAGTCGGCCGCGAGGCGGCCTGATTGGTCTCTGCCTTCTTGGTTGGGGTCGTTATGATGCTGGAGCTCGTGGTGTTGGACTGATCCTTGATCCCTTGCGCAACGGCAGGCGAAACCAGGAACGTCAAAACCGTGAGGACTGCTAAAACGCCGCGCATGGTCGAACACCAAAAAGAGAAGAGCTTGGCGAAATGTCACAGGTTCTCGCCCAAAAGCAAGCACCTTCGAACACCGCGCGAGGCCGTGGCGGACCCGCTAAACGCAGCGAAAACGCCTCGTCTCGAGACGTTTGAAGCGGAAAGACCTAGCGAAATAACCTTATCCGGGCTACTTGATCGGCCTTGATGACCGACTCCGGTGACACCGCGGCCAACGCTCCCTCGACGCAGCAGATCAAAGCCGGCTTTATCCGTCTCCTGTCGAGCCGCATCCGCGCCGTATCCGACGATCCCCGGCAGATGCGGGAGATCGTCTACGAGCTGGCGCGCGTCAAGCTTCTAGAGCAATTCACCCACGCCGACGCGCGGGAATCTCGCGAGCTTCAGCAAATTCTCGAACGTGCCATCAAGGAGGTCGAGCGTTCCTTCGAGCGCAGCGCCGCGACCGAGCTGCAAAAAATTGCGGCAAGCGCCGTTCCGTTCCCCGCGCCGGTCCAGTCCCCCGTTCCCCCACCCATCCCGATGTCGTCCCCCGTTTCGGCTCCGCCGCCCGCTGCGAAGGACGCGACAGCACCGCGCCGTCCGGTGGCATCGCCGCGTCCGCCAGATCAACCCATGCGCAGCGGCACCTTCACGTTTCTGCTTCGACTGGGCGGCATTCTCCTGCTCATGGCCGGTGCCAGCGCCGCGGTGATCTATTGGCCGCGGTTGAAGACACAAATGGCTGCACTGTCACAATTGGCGCAGCCATCCGAGCGCGCGCCGAGCAGCTCCGAGCTCCGGCCGGCCACCGCCCCGCCCCCGGCGGAGAGCGTGACTGTTGAACGAGCGCCCGACATTGCAAAGGAGCCGGCGCCGTCTGCACACCCCTCCATGCCTCTGCCGACGACCTTCGGCGTCTACGCGTTGAACGAAGGGCAGCTGCAGGAACTGAAAACGGTCCCCGGAAAGATTCCGGACCGCCGCGTTGCGATCTCGGCGGCCATCAACACGCCGAGTGCGACGACCCTGACAAGCGGCGATGTCAGCTTCATCGTGTTCAGACCGGACGGAAGCATCGAGGCAAGCGTGACCGAAGTTCGAGTCGTCGCGAAGGTGTCCCGGTCGATGGGCGTCGATGCCTCCGGCAAGGCCGCCATGGTCAACGCGGGCGATTCCTGGGTCATTCGCAGCATGTCCTTCCCCTACAAGGTAGGGCCGGTCGAGGATCAGCCGAGGATGCTGCTGCTGCAACCGGAGCAGGACGGCTTCACGCTGTCGCCGGGCCGCTACGTCGTCGTCGTCAAGGGCATGGGCTACGATTTCACCGTGGCCGGGACCGTCACCGATCCCAACCAATGCGTCGAACGCATCAATGCGGCGAACGGCGCGTTCTATTCTCCCTGCCCGCCGCCTCGTTAGATCGGCGGCCAGCAACTACTTGCCGGGCTTGCCGTCCTTGGACGCCGCCGCCGGCGCGTCGTCGACCTTACCGTCGTTCGCGACGCATTTCTGGAAGTATGCACGCTGATCCTTGGCCGTTCCCTTGGCGCTGCCGGCCGCCGGATTGCCGATTTGCCTGGGCGGATAGGCCTTGGCCACCGCCGCGTCACATGCGCGAGCCACTTCGGCCGTGATGGCCGACGCCGTCGCCGGGGCAGCCAGTGTCAACACGCATGCCAATCCAACCAACCTTCGCATATCCCTGACCGGCATGTCATTGCTCCTTCAAACATGAATGCTTGGGGGAACCATATCAAAAAGGATCAAAGCGCCAAACGGCAAAGCGGCGCCGAATTGTGACGCGGTCAACCTTGCTTGCTGGAGATATTGCGTGTGGCCGCACCGTGAATCCGCGTCGTTCAGCGTTGCCGCGCATCAGAGCGACGGCAGGCCTGACAATTTCCCCCGATACAGTCAACGGGTCTCTACAAGGCCGAGGTGATCGATCGGCGCGGACCATGGCGCAGCTTCGAGGCCGTCGGGTTCGAGACCTTGGAATGGGTGTCCTGATTCAACACCGGAGAGGGTTGGTCCGACGACTAACAGTGTTACAGCTAGGGGACTATGATAAAGGTGCGACTGCCGGAAAATGCCTCGATCTGAGAAATAATGGTCAAATCGACACTTTTCACTCCGTCCTGGATGTAGACGTCGAAATCCAGAAATGTGTTGGTTGGCGCGGGCGTGAACCGGATGATATAGTTCGTGACGATCGTCTTCGACGTCATGTCGGCCGGGTTGATCTGCCAGAACTGCGGGTCGGCGCTTGATGCCAGCGACAGTCCCTGGTCAACAAACGCGTGCCAGGGGCGAATGAGGCCCGGGATATTTCGAAGCTCTTTCGGACTCGAACCGTTTGCATGCGCGCTATTCCACTGTTCGATGGTCCCCCGGAAGGGATCTCCTCTTGTCTCTAGGACGGGCTGGACCTCTGTCTCTGAAGTCGTCGGATAGCCAAACCATCCCGGCGTTCGCACCAGAGAGATGTGAGTGTTTTGATCTAGGGTAAGCGCACGCTTCGATTTTGCTGAGTAGAAAGTGGCTACCGTGTCAGCTTTCTCGAAATTGTTCATGAAGCCGAGCTTGATCCTTGAGCCGAACTGACGTCGGCTAATTCTCACACAGGGATCAAGGACATAATAGCGTCCAGAGGCGCTCAGTAACAACGTCCCCAGGCTTACCGTTCTCGCATCCTCGATCGGCTTGGGCGAAGATACACATTCGCCCCACGCTTCAGAACACAAACTGAGGAGGAGCGACGCAAGAATCACGTACTTCTTCATGCTGGCGCTCCTGGGTCCACAGCCTTGTCGCTTAAGGCGCTCAGCGCAATTTGCGAGATTAAGAGGGTCCACAGAATGGGAAGAATGGCCGACATGGCCGACACGGTCGGATTCACTGTCTCTGTAGGAATGTGGAGGGCGCCAATCGCGTCGATCAAAAATGATGCCAGCTGGGCATTGGCAAGCGAGATCGCGAATACGGCGGAGGTGCCCACTAAAAAATAACGATGCCAGCGATTTGCTATCTTGGTCACGTACCGAAAATATAACGGACTCAAGCAAAGAATGATAAAGAAGCTAATGACTACCGGGTAATTCTGCTGCTCAGGAGTCTGGAAGGCACTTACCAAACTGGCCTTGGTGCTGATGAATGCCGCAGTCACGTCCGCAGGCAACATTTTGCTAAATCGATCTAATCCAGTATCGGACGACTGAATTGGGGCCGGCATCAATATCTCCTACGCAAGCGCCAGACCAATGGCTCGTTGAATGATGTCGGCAATCGCTGCTGTCGCCTCGACGTTCTTCTGGAACTCTTTCGCAGCATTGATCTCGCTTTGGATATCCGCATTTGCTGATTTTAGGTCGGCAATTGCCCGCTTGAGCTCTTCCGATTCATCAGCGACCTGAAGTTGGGCGTTCTGCAGCCCGAACAGACACTCGCGCAGCCGCCTTATTGCAGTTGCCATTGCCGCCCTTGTTTCGGGCGGCGCAACGGCTTGGTTTTGGTATTCCGCCTCAAGCAGATTGATGTAGTTCTGGAGGTTCGGAATGATCAGAGCTCCGGCCTGAGCAAATTGCTGGCTGTTTGCCATCATCAAGCCCCCTTCTTCACGGCAGCATCCAGCGCCTGCGCCTTCTCAAAGAAGTCAAGCAGGAGGCCGGCAGCATCGGTAAACGAATAGGTCGAATCCTTAGCCGCGCGGACGACGGCTCTGTGAGCCACAAGAAGGGCCCGGAAAGGGACGCGCGAATCCGCCGTCGCCAGTTCGTTTAAGCTTTTCTCTTGAAGGCTTAGCTCGTTGGTCAATCGAACCTGCTCGGCAGGGTCCGTCGATCTCTTAAGGGCTTCGGCCTGCTCCTGAAGATATCCCTTCTCAACACCGATAACGATGCCTTGAAGCTGATAGGACGTAGCCCCCAAGGAAGTTATCGCATTCTCGATGCGATATCGGTTTCTGATGATCGCGGCTCTTAGAGCCTCGACACGCTGCGCCTCAATAACCTCGCTTGCAACAAATCCTACAAGATCTAGCGCCGCAAGCACTGTAGCGGACTGCCGGACTTGCGATCCGAATGATTTGACGCCAGCGCGCGCCGCGGAGTCGATTTTTCCTACGGCTTTCTGGATCGCTTCGGTATCTTTGGCAGCGGCCAGCTCAGCAAGCCCGTTGCTGTAGGCAGTCACTTGCGCCATGTAGAGAAGGGCATTCGGAATGGTCGACTTCGGTGGCGTAAGCCCTTCGAAGGTGCAGCCCCTTCCTATTTCGCAAGACCCAATCCTAAGATCTTTGAGCTGCGCTCGGATCTGGATTCTGCGCTTTATCTCATTGTTGCGTTCATCCAGCTTGGCGAGTGCCGATTGGCTCGCGGAGACCCCTTTCGCAAAAGTACTGATCGACTCTTTGTACGGCTCTGTGGTGCAAGCTCCGAGCCACAGCGTGCAAGCAATGACTACCGCGCAACGCACGGAACGCATCGGCCCCTCTCCCCCTATTTAGCTCCCGGATCGAGTTGATCACGCAAATTTCTGACAATCAATCAGATTGTGCTGCGAGATAGACACTACCGATGTCGAGCGACCGTAAGATGGTGTCACCGGGCTAACGGCGCTTGGTTGTTAGAAGGGTCAGGTGCCCGCACCGTTGGTCATTTGTGCGGCGCATTATTTCGTCTGATGAAGTGTCGAGCGAAGCGCCCACCTGAACGATACAAACTACGTGGTGACGTTAGGTACGCAAGCTTCGTGAGGACGGAATACTCCCGCGGCACGAGGTGGTTGCGTGGTCCGCGCCGATGGATCACCTCGGCCTCTTAGGGCAGTTGACGGTTTCGGCGAGAGCGCGGGCAACGCTACTATGCCCTGCTGGAACAACCCGCCATGGCGGCCTAACTCAAACAGCGGCGTCCGGCGAACCGGGGCGGTTCAGCCCTGTCGGCTTGCACCGATTTAACCCAAAGCCAATCCGCTCTAGCTGTTGAGCTGCGGCGGCTTGAAATTCGGAAAGCGGGTGAGCATTGCGGTCTTGACGAACTTCAGGTGCGCAATGCTGCTGGCCAACTCCTTGAGCCGGCGCTGGCCGTTGGAGATGTCCGCCGCAAAGAGATCCTGGTGATGGTTGTCAAGCGCCTCCCGCTCGAGATACTCATCGGTGCCGTTTCCGAAGGTGACGGATGCACGCGCGAGGGCATCGTCAACACGCCGGTTGAGACCGGCCTGCTCCTTCTCCGCTTCCTGCAACGCTGTTTCGATCGCCGTTAGGACGGCACCAATCCGCGCGCGGTCGGTCTCCGCATCTCGCTCGGCGGAGCGCGCCTTGAAGGTTTTGTCTTCGCGGCGGGAGCCGAGAAGATTATGTGCGCGAGCTCTCAGGAACAGCTGAAACATTTAGGCCATCCCACCTTCGAGATTTGGGCCGTTACCATGGGTCAGACATAGTTAACAAAGCCTAAATCCTGCGTCGGCTTCGCCTGGCTTTGTGCGATCCACACCCGCCAAGCTGCTTCGTGCTCGGAATAGAGCTCAAGCCATCGCACGCCGTCAACCGCGGTCGTTGCTGCAACATCCAGCGCTTCGAATTCCGCCGTCTCCTCCAGCGACAGGCCGATCAGAACACGATGCCCTTTCGCGTCAACGAAATACCTGCGGGGCGCGTTGTGCCGTTGATCAGTCATTTGAATGTCCCTCGTTCATGATCCAAGGACCAGGAAGATCTTTCAGATGCCGACCATAGGTAGAAACAAACGCGATCAAAATGAGGGCGCAAGTCGTCGCGCCCAGCAACGCAATGAGGTACGTCATTATGCTTACCTACGCGCCCCCGGAAAAATCGGGACGACCGGACTCTCGCCATGAACTCTTCCGTCTTAGGCTGGCTTTCCAAAGCGCTCAAGGACGGCAACAAGTTAACCTAACCGCAGATGGTTAGTTCGACCTCGATGACGACCATTCAGTTTGGGCGGCGCGCGCCGTTCTACGATTCCGATGGCCGCTGGGCTCGACCGGTCTCCATCGCGGCGGCGGAATAGGGCGCATAAAGACGATATCGTGCCGATCGCTTCCGCGAGCGCCGCGCCCGCACGGCATAGCCACAGCCAAAACCCGCTGCGAAAATCGACATCAAAACCAGGGCAGCCAACATTTGGAATGTTCCCACGTTTGCCGGAACGTTCCTCCCGCGCTCATTTTCATCTTTTCGTTGTGTCGACTTCAAGATCGTGACCGCTGAAAGTTTTGTCAGACGAAGATGAAGTTTGTGCAACGTAATGCTTGAAGATTGGTCGGCGCGCGGGGCACGGAGCGCGGAGAAGAGCCTCGGGTTCTGTTTACCAGAACTCGTCACATAGACACTATGAACCCTCGTTCATTTGGCGCTTCAAACGTTGCCGGCGCGGAGAACGAGCGTCGGAGGACGCGCACCGGATTCGCCAGCGAAGTACCGTGGTACTACGGAGCGCCGCGCGTCGATTTCGTCGCGGTAAGGTTGAGCGGTTAGCTTAATCCGCGTTGTTTGTTGCGAAGTCTCACCGATCGCATATCCATCCTCACACCGGGCTCCCCCAAGCCCGGCCCCACCCAAGCAAAGCCGTCGAGCGAACATGGGTCGCTTGGCGGCTTTGTCGTTGTCTCGACAAGAGGATCATTTCGGTTATGGCGCGCAAGCCCTGGTCGTTCAAGGAAGACCGCCGGCTCATGGAGCTGGCCAAGTCTTCGGCTTCGCTGGAAGAGGCGGCGAAAGTTCTCGGACGCTCGCCTGATGCGATCAAGCGCATGGCCTTGCGGCTTGGTCTTTCGCTGAAGCAGAAGACGGGCAAGAAGAGCTAGTCCTGGAGAGCTAGTCCCCGGGAGCTAGTCCCCGGGAGCTAGTCCTGGAATAGCTTGGGCCAGCCTTGCATGGTCGCTGCCGCGTCGACACCTCTCCGAACCCCGTGCAGCTATTGGCTTGGCCCATCGGAACCAAAGCAACCATTGGATGTTATCCAGGCTTCGCAGTGAGGTTTGGCAGTGCTCAATTTTGCCATTTCCGCAATGTTGACTTGGCTGGCGGTCAACATCGCTTTCGTGGTGTTTCGGTTGAGGGCCACCCGCGATCCCGCCGCGCCCCACGGCCACGGGGCCGGCCAACCTTATCCAGCGACCGTTCACGCCCGCCCCCGGTGACGCTACCTGGCGTCCTGCCTTCGGTGCGCCCGGCCGTCAGACCTAGTTGCGCGTCTTCTTCTGGGAGCCCATCCCGGGGCTCGTTCCGTAGTTGGGTGTCCCCGTCCCCTTGAAAGCTCCACCCATGCTGTCCGAACCGGAATTCGTCGCGGTGCCGCTGCGGGTGGTGGGCTGATTGCCGGCTGGCTGGTCTTTGGTCCCCTGCGCGGAGGCCACGGCGCTTCCGACGACCAACGACAGGAGGAGGCTTAACGTCCTGATCATACTGTCAACTTTCATGCATAGGCCACGGACCATCGGTCGGGCAAGCCACTTGGTAGCCCTTCCAGGCCGGTCTGCCCGTTAAACCCTATCTTAGCCCCCGCTGGCTAGGATCAATTCCCAAGATAATTCCAAAGATAATTCCCACGCTCAGTCCCCAGCCTCTCCTCATTCCACCCGGACCGGATGAGACACCAGCGACCGAACCTTCCGTTTGCGGCGCTCGTACTCGCGAGCACAATGGCGTTTGGCCTGGCTGGGCATTTCGCGGCAGAGGCGGTCATTCGCCACCAGCAGATGCATCAGCTCAACGAGCTGACCGAGGTCGTTCTGCGCCGTTCCGAATTTGCGGTCGATTTTGCCGCGGGCAGCCTGGACGAGCTTGCGAGGCGTGATCTTGCCAACTGCGCGCCGGCGGCGCTGCAAGCCATTCGGCTCCACGTCTACCAGCGCTCGGCGATCAAGGACGTCCGTCTCGTCAATCCGGACGGATCGGTGATCTGCTCGGCCTATTCCGAGACGCTCGAGTTCGACAAGGGATGGGCCGATCGCCGCGACATGCTGCCCTCGCACGACAAGAAGCTCTCGCTGTTCCGCGTGGAGCAGTTCGGCGGCGACGCGTTGGGCGTGCTCAGGGACGTCAATCGCAGCTCCGCGCTGGTCGCCATCCTTGGCCTCAACGCCGGCCTGTTCGATCTCATGCCAGCCGAGCTGCGCGCACACAGCGAAGTGATACTCGCCTTGAGCAACGGCGAGAAGCTCGGCGAATTCCGGCTCGATGCCGACAAGCCCCTGCCCGAGCCGATCAGCTTCGACAGGCGTTCGACGCGCTTCCCGCTTCACACGACGATCCGGCTCGAGCAAGCGGTGCTTTCGAGCTGGAACAGCGAGGCCTATTGGCCGGCGCTCGCAGTCGCCCTTGGCCTTGGTGCACTGTTCGGCATCCTGCTGGCACGCAGCCGCCGCATGGAAGGGCCGGTCGCCGATCTCGATCGCGGCCTCGCGGCCGGCGAATTCAAGCCATACTACCAACCCATCTTCGAGCTCAGGAGCGGCAAGATCACGGGCTGCGAGGTTCTGGCGCGCTGGGTTCGTCGGGACGGCTCGGTGGTGCCGCCGATGAACTTCATACCGCTAGCCGAATCCAGCGGACGCATCCAGGTGATGACCTGGCAGATCCTGAAATCGACGCTCGCCGACCTGCAGGGCGTTCTGAGGGCGGACAAGACCTTCAAGATGTCCGTGAATGTCGTTCCCAAGCACCTGCTGAGTGCCGGCTTCGTCGAGACGCTGCGCCGCACGGTCCTGGCGGCAAGAATCTCCGCACGCCAGATCGTGGTCGAAGTGACCGAACGCGACGAGCTCGACGATCTCGCGCACGCCGCGACTGTGGTGGCCGAGCTGCGTGACCATGGCTTCCGCGTCGCCATCGACGACGTCGGCGTGGGTCACAGCGGTCTGTCGCGGCTGAAGGGGCTCGGCGCCAACACGATCAAGATCGACAAATTCTTCGTAGACACCATCACCGTGGACGCCTCGACCACGACAATCGTCGAGATGTTGGTCGCGCTCGCCAGGGACTTCCGGATGACGGTCGTTGCCGAGGGTATCGAGACGGAGGAGCAGCGCCGTGCCCTGATCGCGTCCGGCGTCGAAGAAGGACAGGGCTATCTCGTCGCCGCGCCGCTGCCGTTTGCGAAATTCAGCGAGCTGGTCGATTCACACCGCCACTCCGCATCCGCAGTGCCGGCCGACGACGTCCTTGTGGCCTGACCATCGTTCCCGGACGACCTTCCCGCCGGCGATGGCGGCCAAGTTGCAGGCAGTCCGCGATGCGGAAGATCGGCGGGGTCTTTTAACGATGTTCTCGTCTTTCGAAGCGGGACCGAATCCAAGCGGCTATGGTAGCCCATGCGCCGTAATCATCTCATCGCAGCCGCGGGAATCTGTCTTGCCCTGATCGTCTATGCCACATTGGCAAGACTGGCGGGACGGCCGGCGCTGATGGGACATAGCGAAGCCTATTGGATCGTGGTCATCGAGCGCTTCAGCGCCTATGGGCTGCTGGGCTTCCTGCTGGCCTTCCTATTGCCCGGCCGGCTGGTTCTGGCTTGCTCGCTGGTCGTGGCCGTCGCAATGGGGCTCGAATTTCTGCAAACGCTGACGCCAGATCGTGACCCGGGCTTCCTGGACGTCCTGCAAAAGACGGCGGGCGGAACCTTCGGCGTCATCCTCGCCCAGACGATCCTCGCCTTCTTGCCTCGCCCGCCAGCCTGAGGCTCGCGGCGCCGACAAGTTCTTCAGCGCCTTCGGCGACCTCCCCCTACTTCATCATCTGCCCGCGCAGTTCGCCGCCCGGGTTCGCGGCCGTATGAATGTTGGCGTACCACTTGCCGGCTAACAGATCCGTCGCCTGGGTATCCGTGAGCGTGGCGTTGCCCTGGATGGGACTCTGGACCGTCTTGAAGGGCAAGGCGATGCCAGCGTTCTTGCCCGCTTCACCCGGACCGTGGAAATGGGCGCCGATCGCCGGGCCAGTCAGACCGGCATAGGTGACCGTATAGGTCAGGACCTTCGTCTCGGAATCGAACGTGGCCTCGGCCTTGCCTGAACCGGTGGAACTGTTCGGAGGCACTTCATTGCTGCCTTTGAGGTCGGCCTGCAGCTTGACGACCTCCGCACGTGACGGCGCGGACGTGACGATCAGCAGCCCGCCGAGCATCACCGTTCCCAACAGCGTTACGCCGAACCGATAGCTGGCTTTCTTCATGGCATTCTCCTGCGGGCTCTCAGGCCCGTTACGGTTCAAACCCCGGTCCCCGGCTTGAAATTCCGGAGACAGGACTATGCCTGATTCGCCAAGAGCTATCGGAGATACCAGAAGGGTCGCTTCGAGCCGCCGATCCCGAGTAACGCGAAAAGGGCTACGCTGCCCCGCGCTCTCGGAACCCGGTCGGCGTCAGGAGTTCGGCCATTTGCCTGTGCGTGCTCTGGAGCGCGGCGATGGCGCCGTCGAGATCGAAATCCGCTTCGCGGACGGAGGCGAAGAACTTGGCCGTCAGCGCCAGGTCAAGCTTGACGCGCGTTGCGCCGTCGCGGCTCTTGCGGCGGTCGAGCGACAGATGGATGGCCCGCATTCTGGCCTCTGCGGGCGTACAGTCGCTGAGCGTCGCCAGTTCGTCGTATGTCATCCAGATCTGAGGCATGTCTCGTCGGTCCTTTATTGCAGCCTCATCGTAACGTTCCGCGCCTAAATGCACCGTTGCCGCAGCGCGGTCGCACCCCGCTTCGCTGCGATAGCGTCAACGCAAGACTAAGATGCGGGAGGCCTGGAAGGCGCAGGAAACTGGCGCGGCCGCGAACGGCTGTCGAGGCCCTTGGGCAATTTTTCATTGAGCTTCACGACGGCGCATCGAGCCTCCGTCGCCGGCGCTTCTTCCTGGCTGTAGATCAGCGTCACCTCGAACATCACGTCGGGCGCTTGCCTCGCGGTTCCGGAGCAGGTCGCCATCGCACCGCTGCACGTGCCCGAGAGCGCGACCTCGACCTCGTCCAGACCGAACACGGTCGGCGGCCCCTCGGCATAGCGCCGCGTGGTCAGGACGGCGGTAAAGCGCTGTTCGTCGTCGAATTGATAGGAGCCGCCATAGGTGAAGAAGCTGTCGCTGCCGGAAATCCGCCCGTCCGCAAGATGCACGATACCTGTGCCCTGGCCGCGCGGGGTCCTGAACCAGGCCGCGTATTTGCCGTCTCGCATCATGGAAACACCCGTCGTAATATTCACTGGTATTTGCAACCAACTCTGGGGCGCGACAATGACCGATGCGGCGAGCATGCCGCCACGGTTAACGCCCTGCAAAGCCAACCCGTCAAATTGCCGCCGCAGCACGCGGCGGCGCCGTCAAAACAATTCTATGCCGTCATCCGTGGTCTCGACCGCCTCGACCCGGCGCGTGGCCGCGATCGATGCCAGTCCGAGCGCTTGCAGGAATTCGCGATGAACGTCCCGCTCACGCTCCATCGTGTAGCGCGCGAAGAGATCGTCGAGGATCGCCTGATCCTGCAGCTCCGGCTGTAGCCGCTGCGTGCCCGCGCTCGCGGTCTCGAGCCGCGTGGCGACCGCAGGCAAGGCTGCGGAGCTTTCGCCGAGGCTGGTCATCTGACCCTGGGCCGAATTCATCAGCCGCTCGAATTCCGCGCCTTCGTCCACGAGCCGACTCATCAGCTCGCCGAGCCGTTCATTGCCGCCCTCGACCTCGCGCAGCGCCAGAAGGATCTGCGGCTCGAGCTTGGCGAGTTGCGTGGGGTCGCCCTGCACGCGCAGCTCCTTCAGCTCGTTGGCCGAGCGCTCGATGGCGTCGAGCACGGGCCGCAGGCGCCCGGCGCCCGCGGAGACCTGGTCGGCGGTCGCCTTGAGCTCGTTGGCGATGACGACGAAGGCGCTGCCGCGACTGCCGAGATGGCTCGCCTTGAGGCCGGCATTCATTCCGATCAGCGTGATGTCCACGGTCGCCTCGGCAAGCCCGGCGATCGCCTGGCGAAATTTCGCCAGCGTGTCCTCGACGATCGCGAGCGCCTCGTCGACCGAGCGGCCCGCGCTCTCGCAGGTGGCAATCAGGGTCGATGCGTGCGCCAGCGTCTGCTTGATCCGGGTCAGGAACGACGACGAACCGCCGTCCTCGCCGCCGAACAGCGTGCGGCCATGGCCGACGACGCTGCCCGCATCTTGCAGGATGGCCGTCAGCGCGCCGACGATCTGGCCGACGTCGCCGCCGAACTCGCGCTGCGCATCCCTGAGCTGGGCCGCCTGCAACCGGCAGATCGCACGCGCGCCGTCGCCGCTCGTCCCAGACGCGGGAACGAGGCTCGGCGCGGATTCCGACGCGAGGCCGAGACCGTGGAACACGTGCTCGAGTCGCTGACGCGTGCTGTCGCCCGCCTGCAGCGAGATGATGGCGCTGCCGACCGCCTCGGCGATCTTCCTGGTGCTGGAACCGGCGCGGTCGGCCAGATGGCTGCTCTTGCTGCGCTGATCGCGTAGTCCTGAATAGGCTGCGCCGAGTTCGGCGCTCTCGGACACCAGTTGGGCCCGGTACCGGCTCTCGAATTCCTTCTGCCGGCCGGACGCGGTGGCAACCGCCTCGGACAGGCGCTGCTGGTCCCGCGCGCAGCCTTCGATCGAGCGCTGCACGGCCCTGCCGAGATCATAAGCTTCCTGCGTGAAGGCGAGAAAGCCCTCGCGGTCGCCGTCGAGCGAGGCCGCCTCGATCCGCGCGCTCCGCGCGATGATGGTGATCATCCCGATATGCTTGAACAGCGGCTTGAGCAGCGAGGACGCCTCCGCCGTGCTCTTGCCGATCGTCTCCAGCAGGGCGCTCTCCGCCGGCAGCGCGTGCGCCAGCTCGCTCAGCCGCGCGGCGATCTCCTGCAGCGCCGTTGCCGCGCCCTCGATCTCGGCGCCGGAGAGCTCACCGGAAAGCGTCGCGAGACCCTGGTTCAGCTCCTTGAAGATGAGGTGGCCGCGTCCGAGTTCGTGGCCGACGCGCGCGAAGACGTCTTCGATGCGCGAGGAGACGTCCTCGATCGCGGCGGTTGCCTCGGTGAGCGTGTTGGCCGGAACGGGCGACATGGCCATCAGCCTGCCACCGCGGCGTGCCCGGCCTGATACCAGTGCATGATCTCTCGCGGAATGTGATGCAGCGAAACCACCTTCTCGACACCGCCATGGGCGATGGCTTCCTTGGGCATTCCGAACACCACACAGCTCTCTTCGTCCTGCGCCCGCGTCGAGGCTCCGAGCTTGCGCATTTCCAGCATTCCCCGCGCACCGTCGTCGCCCATGCCCGTCATGATGACGCCGAGCGCGTTGGCGCCCGCATGCTGGGCCGCCGAGCGGAACAGCACGTCGACGGAGGGGCGATGCCGCGACACCGGCGGGCCGTCCTTGATCGCGATCTGGTAACGCAGACCGATGCGCTGGAGCAGCATGTGACGGGCACCGGGCGCGATATAGGCCCAGCCCGGCAACACCGGCTCGCCGTCCTCGGCCTCCTTGACCCTGATCTGGCAGACGCCGTCGAGACGCTTGGCAAAGGCCGCCGTGAAGCCTGCCGGCATGTGCTGGACGATGACGATCGGCGGACAATGGGCCGGCAACATCTCGAGGACGTCGTTGAGCGCTTCCGTCCCGCCGGTCGACGCACCGATGCAAACGATGCGCTCCGTCGTCGGCCGGACCTTGCCCTGCACCGGCGGCGGGATGATGGCATCGGCCGTCAGCTTCTTCTCGATGGCCCGGCGTTCCGCGCGCGGCCGCACCCGCGCGCGCGCAGCCGACTTCACCGCCTCGCGCAGCCGCGCCGAGCATTCGAGCAGCGCTTGGCGTGTGTCGATCTTCGGCTTGGGCACGATGTCGACCGCGCCGGCCTCGAACGCCTCGAACATCACGTTCGAGCCCTCCTCGGTCAGCGAGGAGCAGATGATCACCGGGATCGGGCGCTGCGCCATGATCTTGCGCAGGAACGTCATGCCGTCCATGCGCGGCATTTCGAGGTCGAGGATCATGACGTCGGGAATCTCGTCCTGCAGACGCCGCGCTGCCACGAACGGATCCGAGGCCGTTCCCATCACCTCGATATCAGGGTCTTCGGACAGGATCGTCAGAAGGATTTGGCGCACCGACGCCGAATCGTCCACGATCAGCACGCGAACTTTCTGCTTCGGCATTTTAGGCGGCGCTCCGGCTAGACCTGGAAAATGGTTGGCTGAACTTGCTTCAGACCCGGTACTGCACTGTGGATCATCGATTCCGAATGCCCGACCAGCAGGTAACCGCCGGGCCGCAAATGGCTGCACAATTGCTCGACCACCTTGCGCTGCGTCTCCCGTTCGAAATAGATCAGGACATTGCGGCAGAAAATAATGTCGACGTCGCGGTCGACCGGGTAGGACTTGTCCATGAGGTTCATCCGCATGAAGTGCGTCATGCGCCGGAGCTCAGGTACGACCCGCACCTCGCCGCGCGACTTGTCACGCGACGTTGAAAAATATCGTTTCACGAATGGTTCCGGTACCGGGCCGAGCACGTCGCGCGTGTAGATCGCCGTCTTGGCGAGGCGTAGCACAGCGGTCGAGATGTCGGTCCCGAGAATGCGGTACTGGAAGCGCGAGCCGTTCCGCGTCATGTCGTCAAGTACCATCGCGGTGGTGTACGCTTCCATGCCGGTTGAGCTCGCCGAACTCCAGATCTTCAGGTTCGCGTTCGTCCGTCCATGTGATTTCAGCAGGCCGGGAATCGCGACGTCCCGCATGAAGGCGAAGTGCTGCGGCTCGCGGAAAAAGTCGGTCTTGTTGGTCGTCACCACATCGATGAGATGAGTGAGTTCGTTGTCGAAATGATCCGCCTCGAAGAGGTTATCGACATATTCGTTGAGATCGGAGAAATTAAGAGCGCGCACGCGCTTGTGCAGCCGCCCCTCCAGCATCAGCCGCTTGCCCTGCGGCAGCTTGATGCCGACCTGGCCCTCGATCAATTCGGCGATGGTCCGGAAGTGGCGGTCCGACAGATGCACGGCCGTATCCTGCAGGGCGGGCATCATGACTGCACGCTCCGTTCGAAAAGGGCCGTCCGCACTGAAGGTCGGGCCATCCTGGCCATGCTGAAAATCCTGCAATCTCACACGCAACCTGAAGCGGATCGGCCCGTCGACAGGGCCGATCCGTCGAACCAGTCTAGCGCTGGAAATCAGCGTCGCGATCATCCTCGCCGTCGTTCATGTCGAAGGCGAAGCCGCCGCCACCGGCAGCCTTCAGGGCACGGGCAGGCTTGGCCGCCGGTTTCTTGGCCGGCCGCTCGACGGCCGCCATGGTCGCCGCCTTGGCCCGCAATTGGTTCACCGCCCGGTCGATCGGTGCGGACTGTCCCTTTCCGCCCTGCTCGATGCGGAAATAGGCGATGGTGGACTGCAGCTGTTCGGCCTGCGAAGCGAGCTCCTCAGAGGTCGAGGACACTTGCTCCGAGGCGCTGGCGTTCTGTTGACCGACCTTGTCGAGCTGCTGGATCGCCTGGTTGATCTGGGCCGAGCCGACGTCCTGCTCGCGGCAGGCCGCGGTGATCTCCTCGACCAGTTCCGCCGTCCTCTTGATGTCTGGCACGAGCTTGGAAAGCATATTACCCGCTTCCTGCGCGACCTTGACAGTCTCCGTCGACAGCGTGCCGATCTCGGCGGCGGCCGCCTGGCTGCGTTCGGCGAGCTTGCGCACTTCCGACGCCACCACCGCAAAGCCCTTGCCGTGCTCGCCAGCGCGCGCGGCCTCGACCGCCGCGTTGAGCGCAAGCAGGTCGGTCTGGCGGGCGATCTCCTGCACGATCGTGATCTTCTCGGCGATAGTCTGCATCGCGTTGACGGCGCGGCCGACCGCTGCACCGCTGGCCTCGGCGTCCTTGGCCGATTGCGCCGAGATTTTCTCGGTCTGGCTGGCGTTGTCGGCGTTCTGCTTCACGTTGGAGGCCATCTCCTCCATCGAGGAGGACGCTTCCTCGGCGGACGAAGCCTGCTCGGTCGCACCCTGCGACAGCTGCTCGGCGCTCGCGGACAGCTCCTGGCTGCCGGCGGAGACGTTCTGCGCCGCGGTCAGCGCTTCGGACACGATCTGCCGAAGCTTCTCCACCATGCGCTCCAGTGCGAGACCCAGCGTGTCCTTGTCCGACAGCGGCTTGGCTTCGACCGTGAGATTGCCATGTGCGATCTCATTGGCCACGGCCGCGGTAGCGTTCAGATTAGCCGTCATAGCGTTGAGGGATTTGACGAGATCGCCGATTTCGTCGTTGGCGACGTTGTCGATCTTGTGGCTGAGATCGCCGATCGCAACGGCATCCGCCAGACCGACCGCCTTGGCGAGCGACCGGCTGATGTTGATCGAAATCCAGACCGCGCCGATGGCAGCGACGATCAGCGAGACCACGACCAGGACGATAAGAACCAGCTGAGCGCGATGGCTGTCTTCCTGCGACTGAACGGCCTGCTCGGCCATCTGCCGCTTGGTGTTCGCGACATAAGCGCCCATCGCCTCCGTCGCATCCGCGACCACCTTGCGACCGTCGCCCATCGATCGCTCTGTCGCCTTCGCCTTGTCGGTCTTCGCCAGCCTGATCGTCTCCTCCTGATAGGCATTCATCCTGGCATAGGCGCTTGCGAAATTGTCGAGCAGCTTCTTGCCGCCCTCGCTGGCGAGCGTGTAGACCTCGTCCTTGATCTTGGTGGCGTCGTCGCGAAGCTTGGCCGCATTGGCCGCGAACTCCTCGGCCTGGTGCTCGGTTCCGAGAATCCCATTCTTCTCCGCCCGAACCTGCTGCCAGATGATCTTTTCGACTTCGGCCGCTTTCTCCATGCGCTTGGCGCGCAGCACCATGGACTCTGCGGTCGAGGCCATGTCGGACAACTTCATGTAGCTGACGGCGCCGGCCACCATGAACAGAAGGATGACGGCTCCGAAAGCGCTTGCGAGCTTTGCTTTGACGGTGAATCGCATTTCAGTCTCGTTGGTTCGAATTGATGGAGTTACGCTCGGTCACGCTTAACGGAAACTCAGGCCGCCCGGGGCTCATCGCGCCCTTCCGGGATCTCGTCGTGCGCCATCAGCTTTGCGAGGTCGAATATGACCACAAATTTTTCGCCCTTGCGGCCGATACCGGCGGCATAGTCCGATTGCCATTTACCACCGACCTCGGGGATCGGCTCGATGGCCTGCTCGTCGATGTCAGTGACCTCGAAGACGCAGTCGGCGACGAAGCCGACGCCGACCAGGCGGTCCTTCATCGGCACGTCGAGGATGATGATGCGGGTCGCTTCCGTGGCGGCCACGCTCGGCAGGCCGAGCTTCTTCCTGAGATCGACGATCGGATAGCCGCTGCCGCGCACGTCGATCATGCCGAGCAGGAAGTCCGGTGCGTGCGGAAGCCGGGAGATCGGTCGCATGTCGAGAATTTCGCGGACGTTGCGAATGCTGATTCCGAACGTCTCGCCGGCAAGCCCGAGCGTCAGATATTGCGAAGTTGCGGCCATGATGCGGTCCGGATTCCGAGGATTTGGAAATGGAGTGCGGTCCGGCGCGAGGCCGGACCGGTTGATCAGCGCAGGAACTCGGCGTCGCGATCGTCTTCGCCGTCATTCATGTCGAAAGCGAAGCCGCCGCCACCGGCGACCTTCATTGCACGGGCCGGCTTGCGGGCAGGCGCCGGCTTCTTGGTGCCGCGATCGGCGGCCGCCATGTGCGCAGCCTTGGCCCGGAGTTGACCGACGGCGCGGTCGATCGGCTCGACCGCCGCCTTCTCCTTGCGCGCATCCTCGATCCGGAAGAACGAGATGGTGGACTGCAGCTGCTCGGCCTGCGAGGCGAGCTCCTCCGACGTCGAAGACACCTGTTCAGACGCGCTGGCGTTCTGCTGGCCGACCTTGTCGAGCTGCTGGATCGCCTGGTTGATCTGGGCCGAACCGACGTCCTGCTCGCGGCAGGCCGCAGTGATTTCTTGCACCAGCTCTGCCGTCTTCTTGATGTCCGGCACGAGCTTGGACAGCATGTCGCCGGCCTCCTGAGCGACCTTCACCGTCTCCGTCGAAAGCGTGCCGATGTCGGCGGCCGCTGCCTGGCTCCGTTCGGCGAGCTTGCGCACTTCGGAGGCAACTACCGCGAAGCCCTTGCCATGCTCGCCGGCACGGGCGGCCTCGACAGCCGCGTTGAGGGCCAGCAGGTCGGTCTGACGGGCTATCTCCTGGACGATGGTGATCTTCTCGGCGATGGTCTGCATTGCCTGGACTGCGCGGCCCACGGCAACGCCACTGGCCTCCGCGTCCTTGGCCGACTGCCCCGCAATCTTCTCGGTCTGGTTGGCGTTGTCGGCATTCTGCTTCACGTTCGAGGCCATCTCCTCCATCGACGAGGAAGCCTCCTCGGCGGACGAAGCCTGCTCGGTCGCGCCCTGCGAGAGCTGCTCGGCGCTGGCCGAGAGCTCCTGGCTGCCGGCCGAAACGTTGCTGGCCGCAGTGAGGGCCTCTTCGACGACCTGGCGAAGCCTCTCCACCATCGCGTTCAGGGATTTGACGAGATCGCCGATCTCGTCATTGCTCGAGACGTTGATCGTCTGGGTCAGGTCACCGCCCGCCACGGCACCGGCAAGATTGACTGCGCGGCCAAGACCGCGCGCGATGCTGATGGAGATCCAAATTGCGGCTGCCAGACCAATCACGAGCGAGGCCACGACGGCCGAGATCAGCAGCAGCTGGGCCCGGTTGCCGTCTTGGTGCGCCTGCGCGGCCTGGTCGTTCATGTTCTTCTTGACGTTGGTGACATAAGCGTTGCCGGCCTCCATCGCCTCGCCGACGGCCTTGCGAACGTCGGTCATGGAGCGCTCGGCCGCCTTCGCCTTGTCCGTCCGCGCGAGCTTGAGGACCTCATCCTGGGCCGCGTTCATGCGCGTGTAGGCGACACCAAAATTCTCGAGCAGCTTCTTGCCTTCGGGTGAGGCCGCAGCGTGAATCTCTTCCTTCAGCTTGAGAAGTGTCTCGCGCTGCTTGGCGATCTCGGCAAGGAAACGCTCCGCCTCGCTCTCGGGAGCGACGATGATGTTCTTCTCGGCGCGGACCTGAAGCAGAATGCCCTTTTCGATCTCGGCGGCTCGATCCATGCGACCGGCGCGTGACACCAGGCCGTCGGCGGTGTCGATCATCTCGGTCAGCTTCACATAGGCGAGGCCGCCCGCCGCCATCGAGAGCAACAGGACCACGCCGAATGCACTGGCAAGCTTTGCCTTGACCGTAAATCTCATTTGCAGCCCCTACCCCAGTCTCAGCCCGAGACCTCGTTTCAATTCAGGATGCGTTCCATGTTCGGAACGATGACGAACTCTTCACGCCACTTCGCGATGAAGCGAATGAACTCCGGCTTCCAGTGCATGCCGACGCGCGGCGTCTGCTGCACGTCGGTCTGCGAAATCTCCGTGACCTCGTAGACCTTGTCGGCGGTGACGCCGACCAGGACCGGCTCGCCGTCGAGATCGAGCTCGATCACGACGATGCGCGTCTCGGCCGTGTCATCGAGCTGCGGCATGCCGAAGCGGATGCGCAGATCGGCGAGCGGAATGACGTTGCCGCGCACGTTGATCACGCTGGGAACGAAGGCCCGCGCGCCCGCCACCTTCGTCACGGGGACAGGATCGATGATCTCGCGCACGAGACCGGCATCGAGAGCGAATTTCTCCTCGCCGAGGCCGATCATCACGACCTGCATCGCGTCGGCTTGCCGTTCGCCGGCCAAACCATCGTTCATCACGCCGCCTCGCTGATATGCTGCTTCTCGACCTTCGACTGCGCCAACGCGACGAGCTGCGCGACGTCGAGGATCAATGCCGCCGTGCCGTCGCCCAGGATGGTCGCGCCGGAAAACATCGTGACGTCCGAATGCAGCTTGGAGAGCGACTTGATCACGGTCTGGTGGTTGCCGATGATCTGATCGGCGACGAGACCGACGTGGGTGTCGCCGGTCGAGATGATGATCGTCTTCTGGTGCCGGTCCGGCGCGCCGGATGCGCTCATGATCTCGCGCAGCCGGAGGAATGGCACGAGATTGCCGCGCACGTTGAGGAAATTGCGGCCACGGGAGCGCTCGTCCTCGGCGGTCAGCTCGATGCATTCCTCGACTGCGGACAGCGGAATGATGTAGCGGCCCTCGCCGACGCGGATCAGAAGACCTTCGATGATCGCCAGCGTCAGCGGCAGGCGCAGCGTCACCGTGGTGCCCTGGCCCGGGCGGGTCGACAGATCGATCGAACCGCGCATGTTCTCGATGGTGCGCTTGACCACGTCCATGCCGACGCCGCGGCCAGACAGCGCCGAGATGGTCTGCGCGGTCGAGAAGCCGGGATGGAACAGAAACTGATGGATTTCGTGATCGGTGAGCACGGCGCCGGCTGCAATCAGCCCCTGTTCTTCCGCTTTCGCGCGGATGCGGGCGGTGTTGAGGCCGCCGCCATTGTCCTTCACGGTGACGAGCACCTGCGCGCCGGAATGGACGGCGGCGAGCTCGATCCGGCCCTGCTCGGTCTTGCCGTTGGCCGAACGGCTCGCGGTATCCTCGATGCCGTGATCGATGGCGTTGCGGATCAAATGCACCAGCGGATCGGCCAGGCACTCGATCATGGTCTTGTCGAGCTCGGTATCTTCACCGGTAGTGACGAATTCGACCGGCTTCGACAGATCACGCGACAGATCGTGGATCAGGCGGCGGAAGCGCCCGAACAGCGAACCGATCGGCACCATGCGCGCGCCCATCGTGGTGTCACGCAGAGAGGAGGCAAGGCGCTCGATTTCCTCGGCGATCATCTTGATCGAGAGATCGGAGCCGGAGGATGCGAGTTGGGTCAGACGCGCCTGTGCGATGACGAGCTCGCCGACGCGATCCATCAATTCGTCGAGGCGCTCGGCCTGGACGCGGACGGTGGCGATGCCACGATCGTCGCGCTTGGCCTCGAGCTTCGGTTCAGGCCTTGGTTCGGACTTCGGCTCCGCTTTTGCGACAGGGTGCTCGGCGACAGGCGGTGCAGCGGCCTCAACCGGCGCGGGCGCAGCGACCATCGGGGTCAGCTCCTCGTCGAGCAACTGGAACAGCGGTGCGGGAGGGAGCGCTTCGACATGCTCCAGCGGCGATAGCGTCAGCTTCATTTCGTCCGACACGAACATGAAGACGTCGTCGATCGCATCCTTGTCGCAGGCGGCGTGCAGCTTGACGTCCCATTTCAGATAGCAGTCTTCCGGCTCCATCTCGTCGAGGAAGGGGATGCCGTCTGTGACAGGCACGACGAAGCAGGGGCCGAGCTTGCAGAGATCGTCCAGCAGGTCGAGCGGGTTCGAGCCGTTGCGCAGGATATGGGATTCGAATTCCAGATAAAGGTGCCAGCCGGCCTGCTTGCTCTCAACCGGGGCGAGCGGCGGCGCCACCACGATCTCGGCGACGGGTGCCGCGGCCTGGTCGGGAAACACGAAGCGCTTGAGGTCGTCGAGGATGGCCTCGCCGATGATGTCGTCGGTCGACTGGGGATCTTCGATCAACGCGCGGATGTAGTCCTTGGCGGCGAGCGCGACCGAGATCAGCTCCTGGGTCGGCTTGATCTCGCCCTTGCGGACGCGGTCGAAGGCGGTCTCGAATTCGTGGGTGAAGGCGGCAACCTTGTCGAAGCCGAACATGGCGCCCGAACCCTTGATCGTATGCAGGGCGCGGAAGGCGGAATCGACCAGTTCACGGTCGTCTGGACGCTGGCCGAGGTCGAGCAAGGCCCCTTCAAGAACTTCGAAGAGCTCGCTGGCTTCCTGACGAAAGATCTCGGTCGGATCCATCGCGCTCATGCACGCACCAATTTACCGACCACGGCGAGCAGCTGCTCAGGCTTGAACGGTTTGGTGATCCAGCCGGTGGCGCCGGCGCTCTTGGCTTCCTGCTTCACCGTGTCGTTGGATTCCGTCGTCAGGAACACGATGGGCATGCCGACCGCGCTCGGTAGCTTGCGCAGTGCCCTGATCAGTTCCAGCCCGTTCATGACGGGCATGTTGAGATCGGTGATGACGAGGTCGAGTTTACCGGCCTGAGCCTTGGCGAGCCCTTGCGCCCCGTCACCCGCCTCGATCACACTGTGACCGGCCGGCTCGAGCACGACCTTGATCATCTGCCGGATGCTGGGCGAATCGTCGACGGTCAGAATCGTGGCCATTAGACGCCATCTTTCTTTTGCGGGAAATGCTGATCGATCATCGCCTCGCTGGTGAAGCCGGCGCGGCGAAGGGTGTTGCGAAGAGATTGTGAGAAAGAGGTCAGCACCACCGGGCGGCCCTGGGCCTGCCCCGTCTTGGCCGTCGATAGCAGAAGCTGGATCGAGGTCACGTCGGCCTTGTCGACGCTCGAACAGTCGATCTCGAGCCGCTCCTGGCGGCCGAACGCCTCGCGAATGAGCTCATAGACATTGCGAATGGCCGCGATGCTGCAATCGGCGGGCAACCGCAACGACCACTTCGGCTCCGTGGGATTGAGCGCCATCGCTGACCCGCCTTTGCTAAAATTCCACTACCCGTTTGACGCGAATCGGGTGAGCAAACCCCTAACGCGGGCATCCGTACAACTACGGGTCACATTCCCATGGAATTCGCGCAACCGCGTGCAAACGTGCACAGCCTGCTGAGACCCTTCATGCGCGGAGCGCATATCCGCGGCGCATGCGCCCTCGTACGACGCATTTGCTTCGCGTTAAATTTGCTTGGGTTATGCATTGGGCTCGTGTCTTTGCCAGCGAAGAGAGCCCCGGCCGACGATGCTGACTCAAGCGCTTCTGGTTGACGACAGCCGGTCCGTCCTCAACTACCTGAAACGTCATATCGAGGCAGAAGGCCTGGTCGAGGCCACGGCCTGCCTCGATCCCGTGGAAGCGCTGGCTTGCGCGCGGGAGCGAGTGTTCGACCTCGTGCTGGTCGATTATGAAATGCCGCACATGGACGGCATCAGCTTCATCCGCGCCTTCCGTGCCCTGCCTGGCTGCGCCGACATTCCAATCGCGATGGTCACCTCACAGCAGACGGATGACATCAAGATGGAAGCGCTGCAGGCCGGTGCGACCGATTTCCTGCCCAAGCAGCCGCAGAGCCTCGAGATGACGGTGCGCCTGCGGAATTTGATTCAGCTCGGTGCAGCCGTGCGCAAGCTCAACGACCGTGCGGCGCATCTGGCCAGCGAAGTCGCCGCCGCGACGCAAAAGCTCGGCGAACGCGAGGAGGAGATCATCCTGCGGCTCGCGCTCGCGGTGGAATACCGTGACAACGACACCGGCGAGCACACGCTGCGGGTTGCCAGGTACAGCCGCGTCATCGCCGAGCAGCTCGGACTGCCGGCCCGGCTTTGCCGCGACATTTATCTGGCCGCGCCACTGCATGACGTCGGCAAGGTCGCCATTCCCGACAACATTCTGCTCAAGCCCGGCAGGCTGACCGACGACGAGATGGCGGTGATCCGAACCCATGCAACGATCGGCGAGCGGATCCTGGCGGACTCCGGTTGCGAGCTGATCCAGCTCGGTGCGCAAATTGCAGCAGGCCATCATGAACGCTGGGACGGCGCGGGTTATCCAAACGGTCTGAAGGCGGACGAGATTCCGGTCGCCGCGCGCGTGGTCGCGGTCGCCGACGTCTTCGACGCGCTGACGACGCGACGACCATATAAGGAGCCGATGCCGATCGAGGTGGCTCGCAGCTATCTGGTCGAGAACAAGGGCAGCCAGTTCGATCCGGCCTGCGTCGAGGCCTTCTTGTCGCGCTGGGACGAGGTGGTCGGGATCGCTGCCGGCGAGCGGGCGACGCCATTTCAAAAGGCCGAGGCTCCGCTCGCTCCGATCATGGAGTCTCCGGTCGAGGGCCGCGCGCCTGAGGCTGTCACGGCCAGCTGATTCGCCGTCCGGCCAACAGCTTGGCACCCTCCTCTGTCGGCGATGGGCGGTTTGAACCACTTCCTGCTAGAGTACACCAATCATCAAAGAGTGATTCTGGTCACACTTGCCTGGTCGCCCCGATGCTAAAAGTCGCACCGGGACGGGGACCAGCAAAATATCGGTTGAATTGAATGAGAATAGCCATGAGAAGCCTGATCGGCGCTGTTGTCGGCGCGTTCTGTATTGCGGCCCCTGCCCTGGCAGAGACGCCTGCTGCCATCGTCGAGGATGTGCAAGGCAAGGTCGATGGCGTCGAGTTCATGGACTATGTCGCTGCGGGCAAGATCATCAAGCTCGGGCCCAAGGCCAGCATTACGCTGAGTTACCTCAAATCCTGCCTGCGCGAGACCATCAGCGAGGGCGTCGTTCTGGTCGGCGCCGAGCAGAGCACCGTGCAGCTCGGCGACGTGCAGCGCGCCAAGGTACCCTGTGACACCAAGGCGGCGCAGCTCTCCGAGCGCGAGGCGAACCAGAGTGCCGCGACCACGTTCCGGACCATGCGGTCCGACGCCAAGGCCGCTCCGTCCAAGCTGCCGACGATCTATGGCGTCGCGCCCCTGATCCAGGCCAAGAGTGGCAGCACACTGGTAATCGAGCGCACGGACGGCAAGGAACCCACGATCAGCGTGCCGCTCAAGAACGACATCATGATCCGCGGCAAGTTCTATGACTTTGCCAAGGCCGGAAAGTCGCTGACCCCGGGCGGCAGCTATCTCGCAAGCCTCGGAACCAAGCGCTACACCTTCCAGGTCGACGCCAGCGCCACCGCCTCGCCGACCCCGATCATCGGCCGCCTGCTGCGGCTCGAATAGCGGTCTGCGACGGAGCGATGCGGCGGATCGGGAGACGGGACATCGTTGCGGCGATCCTGATTGCGCTCCTCACCGGCGCGATCTTCACGTCGCCGCCGCTGCAGACCCTGCAAGGTCTTTCGCTCGACATCCTCACGGCGATGCGCTGGAAGCTTCTCGGCGACAGCCGCGATCCCGCGACGTCGCCGGTCGTCGTCGTCGCGATCGACAGTGAAACCTACGACACACCACCATTCAAGGGATCACCGACGCAGACCTGGACGCGCGAGATCGGCCGGCTGCTCGGCAGCATCACCGAAGGCGGCGCCAAGGTGATCGGCTTCGACATCATCTTTCCGAGCTCGATCGAGCAATCGGAGATCCCGTTTGGCGACACCGCTGTCGGCGGTCGCATGAAAGGATTCGACCGAGATTATCTGATCGCGCTGCGGCAAATCTCCGATAGCGGCAAATTGGTACTCGGCGAGATCCTGAGCAACGACCATCCGGAAGTGCCCTATCGCGCTCAGCAAGTGGCCGTGCGCAACACCGTGCGGGCGCTCAATGTCCACACCGACCCCGACGACGTCATCCGACGAATGCCGCTGAGCTTTGCCATCGAGGGGCGGCCGGTGCCCGCAATGGCGGTCGAGCTCGCTGCACGCGCGACCGGCGCAAAGCCCGATATTGCGCCCTCCGGCGCGACCGAATTGTCCGGCTATGCGGTCCCGAGTGCCGTTCCCAATACAATGACGCTCAACTTCCGAGGGCTGGGGCGCGACATCCCGACCTTCTCCTTCGTCGATCTGCGCGCCTGCGTCGAAAAGGGTGACCGCGACTTTTTTCGCCGCGCTTTCGACGGCAAGGTCGTGCTGCTTGGTACGGCCCTGAATTTCGAGGATCGCAAGCTCACCTCGATGCGCCTGTCCGGCGGCTATGATGGAACGCAGGCCGCACGATGCGCACTGCCGGCACCGGCGAGCACGCCGCAGAAGGCCCGCAGCGACGTCGCGGGCGTGTTCGTTCACGCCACTGCGGTCCGAAACCTGATGGAGCGCGACGCCGTGACCGAGCTCGGCTATCCGATGCGCGCCGTTTTCACGATCGCGTTCGCCGCGATCATCGCCTGCGCGGCCTGCCTGCTCGCGCCGAGCGGCGCGCTGATTACCTGGCTCGGCCTCACCCTCGCCTACACGGCCTTAGCCGTCAGTGCGTTCGTCCATGCCTTGGCGCTGCCGTTGACGGAGCCGGCACTCGCCAGCCTCGCTGCGCTTGCGATCATGATCGGCTATCGCTTCGTGCTGGCCGATCGCGACGAGCGCTTCCTGCGCAAGAGCTTTGCCCTTTACCTCGCGCCCGAGGTGATCGAAACCATGGTCGCCTCCGGCAAAATGCCGGTGCTCGGCGGCGAGATGCGCAACGTCACCATGTTCTTCTCCGACCTCAGCGGCTTCTCGTCCATTGCCGAGACCATGACGCCGGGCGAGCTGGTGACGCTGATGAACGAATATCTGTCCGCGATGACCGATATCATCGAAGGCCATGGCGGTTACGTCGACAAATACATCGGCGATTCCATCGTCGCGATGTTCGGTGCGCCGGCCGACGATCCCGCACATGCCAGCAACGCGGTCCGCGCCGCGCTGAAGTGCCATGAGAAGCTGGCGGAGCTCAATGCCGGCAATCCCGCATTCGCCGGCCGCGGCCTGTCGCACCGCATCGGGCTGAACAGCGGCGAGGCCGTGGTCGGCAACATCGGTTCGCGCCGCCGCTTCAACTATACCGTTATGAGCGACACCGTGAACGTCGCCTCGCGGCTCGAAGGCGCCAACAAATATTACGGCACTGCGATCATGGCGTCGGAGACGACGATGACGCAGAGCGGCGACGCCTTTGCCTGGCGCGAGCTGGATGCGATCAGGGTGCAGGGGCGCGGCGAAGCCATCAAGGTGTTCGAGCCGCGGGCCGAGAAGAGCGCGGAGAGTGCCGAACAGGCGAAGGTGACCGCAGCCTATGCGGAAGGGCTAGCCTGCTGGCGCGCACGTGATTTCGCGAAGGCGGCCGATGCGTTCAGGCACATGGCAAAGGCCGATCCGGCGTCAGCGCTGTTCGCCAAGCGCGCTGCAGCATTCACCGCGAATCCACCGCCACCGGATTGGATCCCGGTCAATGCGCTGGAAGGGAAGTAGCGACGTCACACCAGGCCGCGGCTAAAACGGCAGCCCCACGTAATTCTCCGCGAGCAGTCGCTGCGCCGTCTCGGACGAGAGCAGATAGTCCAGCTCGGTCTGCTGAAGCCGATCCTCGTAGTCGAGCCGGTCGGGGAAGCGGTGCAGGAGCATCGTCATCCACCAGGAAAAGCGCTGCGCCTTCCAGATCCGCGCCAGTGCCTTGGCGGAATAGCCAGCGAGGCCGGAATCGTCGCCTCGCTGATAATGCGCGAGCATCGCGTGATAGAGATAGTAGATGTCGGACGCGGCGCTGTTGAGCCCGCGCGCGCCGGTCGGCGGCACGATGTGAGCCGCATCGCCCGCGAGGAACAGCCGGCCGTAGCTCATCGGCTCGGCGACGAAGCTGCGCAGCGGCGCGATGCTCTTCTCGATCGAGGGCCCCGTGATCAGACGGCCGGCGACCTCGTTTGGCAGGCGACGCTTCAGCTCGGCCCAGAACGCATCGTCGCTCCAGTCTTCGACCTTGTCGGTCAGCGGCACCTGAACGTAGTAGCGGCTGAGCACCTGCGAGCGCAGCGAGCAGAGCGCAAAGCCGCGCTCGTGCTTCACATAAATCAGTTCCGGCGACACCGGCTTGGTGCGCGACAGCACCCCCAGCCAGCCGAACGGATAAACCTTCTCATATTCGCGCAACACGTCCTTCGGGATCGACTTGCGGCTGACGCCGTGAAAACCGTCGGCGCCGACGATGTAGTCGCAATCGACGCGGACAATCTCGCCGTTCGATCGATAGGTCACGTAGGGACGGTCCGAGGTCAGATCATGCGGCGTTACGTCCTGCGCATCGTGCACGACCTTGCCGCCGAGGCGGTCCCGTGCCTCGTAGAGATCGCGCGTCAGCTCGGTCTGGCCGTAGACCAGCACCGAATTGCCGCCGGAATATTTGTGCAGATCGATCTTGGACAGCACGCCGTTATGGGCGATCTCGAAACCGGTGTGGATCTCACCCTCGCGGTCCATCCGCTCGCCGCATTGCGCCTCGCGCATCAAGTCGGCGAAGCCGTGCTCCAGCACGCCGGCACGGATGCGGGCAAGCACGTGATCCCGGCTGTACTTTTCCAGCACGACCGTGTCGATGCCTTTGAGGTGCAACAACTGGGACAACAACAGCCCGGACGGCCCGCCGCCGATGATACAGACCTGAACTTTCATTTTTGCATCCTCCCGTCGGCACTTGTTTGCAGATTTGGCGCCACGGACCGATGGAGGGTTTCGCCATTGTCTTGTACTATTCGAACATGAGAGCCACAGCCCCGGCGATCCGTATCTACAATTTGTTCGGCGAGTCCGGCGACTTGCCGGACGTCGTGCATTGCGAGACCATCGCGTCCCGCTCGGTGCTGCACGACTGGACCCTCGCCGTGCACCGTCATGCCCGGCTGCACCAGGTGCTGCTGATCGAGCGCGGCGGCGGCGAGGCGACGCTCGACGGGCGGGTAGTGCCGTTGAAGCCGATGCAGATCGTCAATGTGCCTGTCGGCCACGTGCACGGCTTCCGCTTCGTGCCCGAGACGCAAGGCTGGGTGCTGACCATCGCCGCGGAGATTCTGGACGAGGCGCTGCTCTCCACCGAGGGCCTGCGCGGCGCGCTGGCCCGCTCGGCCGTGGTGCGCGGTACGCCGCAGATCCGCACCACCATGAAGCAGATCTTCGCCGAACATGCCGCGCGCGAATTCGGCCGCGCGCATGTGCTGCGGGCGTTGTCGTCGGCCATGATCGGGCTGGTGGCGCGCGCGCTCACGAGCGAGAGCGGCGGCAACGGCACGGTCGAATCCAGCCTGTTCCGCCGCTTCGAGGCGCTGCTGGAGCAGCGTCATTTGGAACGCTGGAGCGTCGCGGACTATGCCGAGGCGCTGGCGGTGACCCCGACGCATCTCAACCGGATCACACGGGCGGCGACCGGTGATACCGCCTCGCATCTGATCCTCAACCGGCTGATCCGCGAGGCGCGACGCAACCTCGTCTACACCAATCTGCCGGTCTCGACGATTGCCTACGCGCTCGGCTTCGAGGACCCCGCCTATTTCAGCCGGGTCTACGCTGCAGCCACGGGGGTCTCACCGCGCGCCTTTCGCGCGCAGCTCCATGGCGACGAGACATGAAGCCTCACACGTCGAAGAACACCGTCTCCTCCGGCCCCTGCAGATTGATGGTGAAGGAATACACGACCTTGCCGCCGCGCTCGCTGCGCTTGGCGACCAGCGTCTGGCGCCGGATCGGCTGCTCGATCAGATTGAGCACGGGGTCGGCGGCGTTGGCGGCCTCTTCATCCGAGAAATAGAGCCGCGTGTTGAGGCCGATGTTGATGCCGCGCGCGACGATCCAGACATTGATATGGGGCGCGCATGTCCGGCCCGCTCTGTCGGTGATGGCACCGGGCTTGATGGTCTCGAAGGTGACGAGACCGCTCTCGAAATCGGAGCCGGCGCGGCCCCAGCCGCGAAACTCCTGCTCCAGCGCGCCGGGCGAGCGATCGGCCGGATGGTTGTAGCGGCCGGCCGCATTGGCCTGCCAGATCTCCAGCAGCACGTCGCGCAGCGGCGTACCCGTGCCGTCGATCACCTTGCCTTCCAGCGTGATGCGCTCGCCATCGGTGTCCGGCGTTGTCAGGACGTTCGAGAAGTTCTTCTCGAAGATGTCGAAGCCGGCCATCGCCGGGATCAGGCCGATATGAACGTAGGGACCGGCAGTCTGCGAAGCGGTTTCCTTGAGATAGTTGAGCGGCTGCGGCATTTGCTCAGTTCCCCGCGGTGCGGTTTTCGAAATAGGTGGAGCGCTGGCCGCGCAGCACGATGTCGAAGCGGTAGGCCAGCGAGTCGAACGGCGCCGAGGCGTTGAGATCGAGCGGCGCCACGAGGCGGTCGAGTGCGTCCTTGTCCGGGATGGTCGTCAGGATCGGACAGATGGGGATCAGGGGATCGCCCTCGAAATACATCTGCGTGATCAGCCGCTGTGCAAAGCCCGAACCGAACACCGAGAAGTGGATGTGGGCAGGACGCCAACTGTTGACGTAGTTGCGCCAGGGATAGGGCCCCGGCTTCACGGTGCGGAAATAGTAGTAGCCGGTGTCGTCGGTCAGCGCACGGCCGCAGCCGCCGAAATTCGGGTCGATCGGCGCCAGATAGGTGTCCTTCTTGTGCCTGTAGCGGCCGCCGGCATTTGCCTGCCAGAACTCGACCAGCGTGTTCGGCACGCCGCGGCCGGTCTCGTCCAGCACGCGGCCGTGGACGATGATGCGCTCGCCGACGGGATCGCCGTCCTTGGCGTAGTTGCGGATCAGATCATTGTCGAGCGGGCCAAGATCGTTGTGGCCGAACACCGGCCCCGTGATCTCGGAGACCGAACCCTCCAGCGACAGCAGCGACTGGCGCGGCGAGCGCAGTACCGAGGATTTGTAGCCCGGCGCATGCGCCGGCGGATGAATCGAACGATCCCGTTCGAAGAAGCCGCCGTCGCAGAGCGGCGGTGCAAGGGGCTCGGGGCGGTTGAGGCGAGGATCCTGCAAGGCTGGCGCCTGGGCATTCATCGTGTTTCTCCCTGGGGGGCGCCCGGTCCGGCGCCCCGCTAATCGGGAGATCATGGGCCGATCTATTCCACAGATAAATAGATCGATTATAATGTATTGCATGAAGGAAATCGATCATTTGGCCCTCGACGGCCACGCCCTCGAACTGTTCCTCGCCGTGCTGGAGGAAGGCTCGGTCACGGCGGCCGCCACCCGGCTCGGCCTGACGCAGTCCGCCGTCAGCCACGCCCTGAACAAGCTGCGGCGGATCGCGGGTGATCCGCTGTTCGTCAAATCAGGCCGCGGCATCGTCGCAACCGCGCATGCGCAAGCGTTGGCCGCAAAGGCGCGCACGCTAATCGACGAGATGCGAAGCTTTGCCGGCGGCGTCAGCTTCGAACCGCCCCACGCGCAACTGTCGCTGACGATCGCGGCCAACGACTTCCAGCGCGACCTGCTGCTGCCCCGGTTCTTCGATCATGTCACCGGCCAGGTGAAGAGCCTGAACCTGCGCGTGATCCCCTCGCAGTCGCCCTCGCCCGCGATGCTGCGCGAGAACCGCTGCGATCTCATGATCACGCCGCTGCCGCCCTCCGGCATCGACATCGTGCAGAAGCGCCTGCTCCAAGATCATTACGTCTGTTACTTCGACGCCAAGGCGCGCTCCGCGCCGGCCAGCCGCAGCGCCTATCTCGCCGCGCGCCACATCACCGTCGTCTATACCGACAACGAGCGGCTCGACTTCGACCGCCGGCTGGCGGCCAACGGGTTTCACCGCGACATCGCGATCTCGGTGCCGAGCTTTTCCGGCGTGCCGTCCTTCATGCGCGGCTCGCAGATGCTGGCCAGCATGCCGAGCCTGCTTGCGGACGGGGTCATGCGCGGCTTCGCGCAGGCGCGGATTCCGCTGGCGTCACGCACGCGAACGCTGGCCGAGCTGCCGATGTTCATGGTCTGGCACCAGCGCTATCAGAAAGATCCGGCTCATCGCTGGGTGAGGAGCCAGTTGGAAATTGCTGCAGCGACAGCCGCGGGCGGCTGAGCCTCCGCCTCTGGGAAGCCTGCCCCTCGCCAAACCCACTGGTTGCGCAAGCGGAGCCGCGCTAAAATCCTCCCATGACAGTCACCGATATCGCGAGCCGGACCTACAATCACAGCTGGCGGCTGGATCCCATCATCCGCAGCCTGCTTGATACCGACTTCTACAAACTATTGATGTTGCAGATGATTCGGGAAGCCTACCCGAAGCAACAGGTGACCTTCTCGGTCATCAACCGCTCGCGCCATGTGCGGCTCGCCGAGATCATCGACGAGGGCGAGCTCCGCGCCCAGCTCGACCACGCCCGCACCAT
Source organism: Bradyrhizobium sp. MOS003 (assembly GCF_003020125.1). Classification (GTDB taxonomy): domain Bacteria; phylum Pseudomonadota; class Alphaproteobacteria; order Rhizobiales; family Xanthobacteraceae; genus Bradyrhizobium. The sequence continues at coordinate 339,496 of NZ_PYFW01000005.1, forward strand.
CCGCTTCACCAAGAAGGAGCTGATCTGGCTGGCGGGTAACACCTTCTACGGCAAGACCCACATGTTCTCGGCGGACTTCATCCGCTGGCTGGCCGAATTCCGCCTCCCCGAGTACGAGCTGCGCAAGGTCGAGGGCCAGTATGAATTGCATTTCCACGGCCCCTGGACCCACACCACGATGTGGGAGATTCCGGCGCTCGCGATCCTCAACGAGTTGCGCTCGCGCGCGGCGATCAAGGGCCGCGGCCGCTTCGAACTCGACGTGCTCTATGCCCGCGCCAAGGCCAAGCTGTGGACCAAGGTGGAGCGGCTGCGCAAGCTGGAGAATCTGCGCCTGTCCGACTTCGGCACCCGCCGCCGTCACGGCTTCCTCTGGCAGCGCTGGTGCGTGGAGGCGGTGAAGGAAGGCCTGGGTCCGTCCTTCATCGGCACCTCCAACGTGCTGCTTGCGATGGACAACGATCTCGAAGCCATCGGCACCAACGCGCATGAGCTGCCGATGGTCGCCGCCGCGCTCGCCAGGGACGACGAGGAATTGCGCTGGGCGCCCTATCGCATTCTCGACCAGTGGCGCCAGACCTATGGCGGCAATCTGCTGATCGCGTTGCCCGATGCCTTCGGCACCAAGGCCTTCCTGCGCGATGCCCCGGAATGGGTCGCCGACTGGACCGGCTTCCGCCCCGACAGCGCGCCGCCGATCCAGGCCGGCGAGGAGATCATCGCCTGGTGGGAAAAGAAGGGCCGCAACCCCAGGGACAAGCTGCTCGTCTTTTCGGATGCGATGGATGTCGGCTCGATCGAGGAGACCTATCACCACTTTGCCGGCCGGGTGCGGCTCTCGTTCGGCTGGGGTACCAACCTCACCAACGACTTCGTCGGCTGTACGCCGGACGGCTCGTTCAATCTCGATCCGATCTCGCTGGTCTGCAAGGTGTCGTCGGTGGACGGCCATGCGGCCGTCAAGCTCTCCGACAATCCGGAGAAGGCGACCGGCATGCCCTCGGAGATCGAGCGTTACCTGCGCGTTTTCGGCGACGCCGGCCGCGTCCGCAAGCCGGTGCTGGTCTAACGGCCGACGAGACTCTCTTCGGGTAAACTGCGCAGGACCAATGCAAGGCATTGGTTCGCGATACCGCGCCATTTCCGACTGCGAGCATTTGAAGCGAACTGTGCAAATCGATTTCACAGCGCCTTCACCTTGCACTGCAGTCTCCCGCACCCTTCAGGCCGGGTTAAGCAACCATCACCTCTATTTGGCGTTGCAGGCTCAGCGCTCCGCTGGGGTTGGTGCGCGATTTGGGGAACGCAGGGTGTTTCGCAGAACAGCGACGTCAACGAAGGGACACAGCTTCCTTCATGTCATCAAGCTCGTGTCGCCTTTCGTGATGGTCGTGGTGCTCCAGGCGGCGATCGCGGGATTCAGTCTCGAGGTGATGTCCTCGGTCCGCGCCTATGTCGGCGGCGAAGCGATGTGGTCGCGTTCGCAAAAGAATGCCGTCTATTTTCTCAATCTCTACCTGCATTCGGGCGACGCCAGCCAGTTCTCGCAATACCAGGCCTCGCTTGCCGTTCCCATCGGCGACGAATTCGCGCGCTGGGCGCTCGAGCGCGATCCGGTGGACGTCGAGGCTGCCCGCATCGGCTTCCTGCAAGGCGGCAACCATCCCGATGACATCCCGGGATTGATCTGGCTATTTCGCTACTTCAATGGTGTCAGCTTCCTTCAGGATGCGATCCGCGAGTGGGCCGCCACCGATCCCATGCTGCTCGAGCTCAGCGTCTTCGGCGAGGTCATCCGGTCCGAACTGGAGAACGGTCCTGTTCACGACACGAACCGGCTGCAGTTCCTGTCGTCGCGGCTCTCCGAACTCAACACCCAATTCACGGTCCATGCCAACCGGTTCTCCACGGTGCTCGGCGAAGGCTCCCGCGCCATCAAGCTGACGCTGACCGGCATCAACATCGTCACCGCCGCGATGCTGATCCTGCTCCTGATCTGGCACACCAGGCGATTGGTGCTGCAGCGGCAAGCCTTCGAAGAAGCCCTCGATGCCGAGAAGGAACGCCTGGTGTGGCAGGCATCGCACGACTGGCTGACCGGCCTGTCTAATCGCCGTGCCTTCGAGGCGCGCCTGCAAAGCGAACTCGACGTTGCCGCTGCGGATTCGCTGGGCCTGATCCTGCTCGACCTCGACCAGTTCAAGAACGTCAACGACACCTGCGGGCACCTCGCCGGCGACCGTCTGCTCTGCCAGGTCTCACGCCTCCTGCTACAGGACCGGCATCCGCGCGACCTGGTGGCCCGGCTCGGCGGCGACGAATTCGGCCTGATCCTGCCGCAGTGCTCGCATGCGAACGCGCTCGACATCGCCGAACGGCTGCGGCGATCGCTGGAGCTGTTCAACTTCGTCTGGGACGATCGCTGTTTTGCGGTGACCGCCAGCATCGGCGTCACCTGCATCGCCGACGCCAACACCACGCTCGAAGGCGCGATGCGGCGCGCGGATGCCGCCTGCTATCGCGCCAAGGAGAAAGGGCGCAACCGCGTCCAGGTCGACGGCGGAAGAGCTGACGTCGTCGTCGCAGCCCGGCCGCGCGAGATCGCGCGCGCCTGACGCTCGCCGCCGTCACCGCGGCGGCACGATCCCCAGACCCACCAGATGCGCGTCGAGGAATTGTTCAACCTGCTGACGCAGCATCTGGGGCGGCACGGCCACCATGCGCTCCTCCAGACCGAGCGAGATGATTCCGTGCACGGCAGAAAACAAGGTGCGCGACAACAGTGCGATCTTGACGTCATCGGCATCCGGTAGCAGCCGGACCAGGGGTGGATGCATCAGCGCGAAAGCATCCATCACCATCTGCAGGATGTCGTCGGGATAAGGACGGTCGTCCTCCATCCGATGTTCGAACAGCGAGCGCACAAGATTGGCGTGCTCCGCGAAAAATTCGAGATAGGTCTCGGCGAGCCCATAGAGCTGGCGAACGGAGTCCTCAGCCGGAACGCCGCGAAGCCGGGCCGTGAGCGCCTGCACGGTTTCCCGATTGACGGTCAGGATCACCCCGTCAAAGTCGCCGAACTCGTTATAGACGCTGCCAACGGAGCAGCCGGCGGCCTCCGCGACATCCCGAACCTTCAACGATCTCAATCCCTTAGATGCAATAATACCCCGCGCGATCTCCAGGATCTGGAGCCGCCTCCGATTTTTTTTCTGATCTCGCAGCGATTCTTCTTGAACATTGTTCATTTTGAAGCTACTCATGTGAACATTGTTCAAATTAACCTGGAGACCTGCAAAATGCAAACCCTCGCTGTTGATATCGCCGCCACTTTCGTCGATGACGCCATCGTTCTCGTGACTAGCCTTGTCCGCGCCCTGCTGCGGTTCGCCATGAGGCCGATCGATCGCATCGCAAATGCCTGCGACATTGCCGGCGTGCTTGCCGAACGCCGCGCGACCTTCCGGATGTGGCGGGCCAGCCGCGACCGCGCACGTCTCGAAGGCCGCAAGCTCAGCATTCTTGGCCGCCTGTCGCCCTTTCGCCACCTCACCCATCTCACCTGAAGCGCGCGCAGCCTGCACGTTCCGGTCGATTCGAATGCAGGATCTGGTTGCAAGGAAGGACTTACCATGCCCCGACATCGGCATCCGATTTCGTCACCTTCGGCGATGCGGTTCAACTTTTCCTCATCGCCCGACGCGATACCCCAACAGGCGCGAGCTCTCCGCCCGAACTGCAGTCGCGACCAGATATTTGCGAACCTAACGAGGCCACTTGGATACCAACAAGATCAGAGGGACCGAGGGGACAGAGCAGGCGCCGACCATCGTCACCCTGCAATCGTCCGATCCCTATCCTTCCGGTCGTGACGTTTCACCCACTCTGCAAGCACTTCAGGCTGCCTTTCCAAAACAGGACTGATCATGATCAGGGAATTGATGTCGTCACGCCGCTTTGCGCCGCTGTTCTGGGCGCAATTCTTCTCGGCGCTCAATGACAACGTGCTCAAGAACGCGCTCGTCATCATTCTGCTCTACAGTGCGGCAACCGGCCACGGCGACGCGCTGGTGACGGTGGCGGGCGCGGTCTTCATCTTCCCCTATTTCATCCTGTCGGGGCTCGGCGGCCAGCTCGCCGACAAATACGTCAAATCCGTCGTCGCAAGGCGGCTCAAATTCGCCGAGATCTTCGCCGCGGCGTTCGCGGCCGCCGGGTTCTTCCTGCACTCGGTGCCGCTGCTGTTCGCAGCGCTCGCGCTGTTCGGTGTCATCGCCGCCCTGTTCGGGCCCGTGAAATACTCCATGCTTCCGGATCAGCTCGAGCTCGGCGAACTCGCGACCGGCAACGCGCTGGTCGAAGGCGCGACCTTCATGGCCATCCTGCTCGGCACCGTCGCCGGCGGCCAGTTCGTGGCGGGATCGGCGCATATGGGCTGGGTCGCATCGGCCGTGGTCGTGCTGGCCTTGCTGTCCTGGGCGTTCGCTTCCCGCATTCCGCAGACGACACCCTCCGCGCCCGGTCTGCCCGTCGATGCCAATCCCTGGACCTCGACGGTGAGCCTTCTTAAGACCCTGCACGCCGACCACCGGCTGTGGGACGGTACCGTGATCGTCTCCTGGTTCTGGCTCGTCGGCGCTATCGTGCTGTCGCTGCTGCCGGCGCTGGTCAAGGATGTCGTCGGCGGCACCGAGGGCGTGGTGACGCTGTGCCTTGCGATCTTCGCCATCGGCATCGCCATCGGCTCGCTGTTCGCCGCCAGCCTCAGCCACGTTCGACCGAACCTCGCGCTGGTGCCGATCGGTGCCATCATCATGGGGTTTGCCGGCCTCGATCTCGCCTGGGCCATCGGCGTCACCGCCAAGGGCCAGAACCTCACCGCGGCCGATTTCGCGACCTCGTTCGCGGGCCTGCGCATGCTGGCCGACTTCGTCGCCTTCGCGTTCGGCGGCGGCCTGTTCGTCGTTCCCTCCTTCGCCGCGGTCCAGGCCTGGTCGGCGCCATCCGAGCGCGCCCGCATCATTGCCGCCGGCAACGTGCTGCAGGCGGCCTTCATGGTTGTCGGCTCGCTGTTCGTCGCGCTGCTGCAGGCGGCCGGCCTTCATATCGGCTGGATCTTCTTCGGCCTCGGCGTCGCCAGCTTTGGTGCAGTGTGGTTCGTGCTGACCAAATGGGGCAAGGAAGGCGTACGTGATGCCGGCGGACTGCTGTTCCGCGCCCTCTTCCGCACCGAGGTCCGCGGTCTCGAAAACCTGCCGCCTCCGGGCACGCGCATGCTGATCGCACCCAACCATGTCAGCCTGATCGACGGCCCGCTGCTGCACGCCGTGCTGCCGATCGACGCGAGCTTTGCGGTCGACACCGGCATCGCCAAGGCCTGGTGGGCGAAGCCTTTCCTGCGTGTCGTCAAGCACTACACCATGGACCCGACCAAGCCGCTGGCCGCGCGCGACCTGATCAAGCTGGTCGCCGCCGGCGAGCCGGTGGTGATCTTCCCGGAAGGACGCATCACCGTCTCGGGCTCGCTGATGAAGGTCTATGACGGCACCGCGATGATCGCGGACAAGTCAGATGCCGTGGTTGTGCCCGTCCGCATCGAGGGCGCGCAGCGCTCGCATCTCAGCTATCTCAACTCCAGCCAGATCAAGCGCTCGTGGTTTCCGCGGGTGACAGTCACCATCCTGCCGCCGGTCAAGCTTCCGGTCGACCCGGCGCTGAAGGGCAAGGCGCGCCGCAATGCCGCCGGCGCCGCACTTCAGGACGTCATGATCGACGCCATGGTCAAGAACGCGATGCTCGACCACTCGCTGTTCGAGGCGCTCGGGCACGCCTATCGCGATCGCGACACCGGCAAGGTCATCATCGAGGACGCGCTCGGCACCAAGCTGACCTATCGCAAGCTGATCCTCGGCGCGCAGGTCCTGAGCCGGAAGCTGGAGACCGGCACCACCGTCGGCGAAAATGTCGGCGTGCTGCTGCCGAATTCCGCGGGCGTCGCCGTGGTCTTCATGGCGCTGCAGAACATCGGCCGGGTCCCGGCGATGCTCAACTTCTCGGCCGGCCCGGTCAACGTGCTCGCCGCCATGAAGGCCGCCCAGGTCAAGACCGTGCTGACCTCGAAGGCCTTCATCGAGAAGGGCAAGCTCGACAAGCTGATGGCTGCGATCTCCGGAGAAGCCCGGGTCGTCTATTTCGAGGACGTCCGCGGCTCGATCGGCACGGTCGACAAGATCAAGGGCCTGCTCGCCGGCACGACGCCCCGCGTTGTCCGCCAGGCCAGCGATCCGGCCGTGGTGCTGTTCACATCGGGTTCGGAAGGCACGCCAAAGGGCGTGGTGCTGTCCCACCGCAACATCCTCGCCAACGCGGCGCAGGCTTTGGCGCGGGTCGATGCCAACGCCAATGACAAAGTGTTCAACGTGCTGCCGGTATTCCACTCGTTCGGGCTCACCGGCGGCATGATGATGCCGATGCTCGCGGGCATCCCGATCTACATGTATCCCTCGCCGCTGCACTACCGGATCGTGCCCGAGCTGATCTACCAGACCGGCGCAACCATCCTGTTCGGCACCGACACGTTCCTCACCGGCTATGCGCGCTCGGCACATGCCTACGACTTCCGCACCCTTCGCCTCGTGATCGCCGGCGCCGAGGCGGTCAAGGACCGCACGCGGCAGGTCTTCATGGAACGCTACGGCATCCGCATCCTGGAAGGCTATGGCGTCACCGAGACCGCGCCGGTGCTGGCGATGAACACGCCGATGGCAAATCGTCCCGGCACCGTCGGCCGCCTGTCACCGCTCATGGAAAGCCGCCTCGATCCGGTCCCCGGCATCGAGGAGGGTGGACGGCTCTCGGTGCGCGGACCTAACGTAATGCTCGGCTACTTGCGGGCGGAAAATCCCGGCGTGCTCGAAGTGCTTCCCGAGGGCTGGCACGACACCGGCGACATCGTGGCGATCGACCCGGCCGGCTTCATCACCATCAAGGGCCGCGCCAAGCGCTTTGCCAAGATTGCGGGCGAAATGGTGTCACTGTCGGCGGTCGAAGCCATCGCGACCACACTGTGGCCGCAAGCCGGATCGATTGCCGTATCAATCCCTGATCCGCGCAAGGGCGAGCGCATCGTGCTGCTGACGACGGAGAAGAATGCCGAGCGCAGCGCAATGCAGGTCCAGGCCAAGACGATCGGCGCATCCGAGCTGACCGTACCCGCGGCGATCATGGTGGTCGACAAGGTGCCGCTGCTCGGCACCGGCAAGACCGACTACGTCACCGCCACCGCAATGGCCCGCGAGCAGGCGTCAGCGCCGGAGCGCGAGGTGGCGTAAGACACATGCACGAGGCGCCTCAATCAGGCGACGCGCGATGCCCGGGAGTGGTTCTGCTTCATGGCATCGCGCGGACCTCGGCATCCCTGACGAAGCTGGAGCGGGCGCTCCGCGCGGCCGGCTTCGCAACGCTCAACATCGACTATCTCAGCCGCAGCAAGCCGATCGCGGCCCTCGCCGATGATATCCACCCGACAATCTCGGGCTTCGCCAAACGCGACGCGCCTCTGCACTTCGCTGCATATTCGATGGGCGGTCTCGTCACACGCACCTACATCGCCAAATATCGCCCGACAAGACTTGTCAGTGTCGTGATGCTTGGCACGCCGAACGGCGGCAGTGAAGTTGCCGACCTCCTAAGCGGATCGCGCCTCTATCGCGCTTTCTACGGACCCGCGGGACTCGAATTGACGACGGCCCGACCGATGGCCTTCCCCACCGTGGATTATCCCGTCGGCGTGATCGCAGGAAGCCGCTTCATCGACCCCGTCGCCGGACTGTTTATTCTGCCGAAGCCGAACGACGGACGAGTGTCGGTGCAAAGCGCGATGCTTTCCGGCATGACCGACCATGTCGTCGTGAAGGCCTCCCATACCGGGCTTCCGCGTCACGGCGTTGCGATCGCGGAAACGATCGCCTTCCTGCGCGACGGCCGCTTTCAACGGAAGTAACGGCTCACGCTGCCGTCCGCCGCTCCTGTTCATAGCGCACCAGGGCTGCGAAGCGATAGATGCCGTGCACGAACTTGCCGTAGGGCATGGTGATGAACAGCGCGAACACCACGCCGAGATGCAGCGCCAGCAGCGGGCCCATCGCGGCGGTCTCGCGCAGGACCAGAAGCGCCATGCCGGTAAGGCCGGTCAGGAACAGCATGGCGATGAAGCCGACATCCATGCCGTAGCTGAACTCGTCGAGCAGCGCCGGATCACGCCGCATCTTGGCCATGAACAGGCCGACCGGACCGATGATCAGACCTATTCCGCCGAGCGTGCCCAGCACCACCGGCAGGTCCCACCACGGATACGGCGCCTCGCGCGCAAGCAGATAGTGATACAGCGTCGCCACCGAGGTCGCGGCAAAGCACAGCAGGAACCCGTAAAAGGTCAGGTGGTGATAGAATTTGCGCCGGTCGGTCGGCTTGTCGTCCTCGTCGTAACAACCGATGCCGCCGCCATGGAGATAGCGCAGCTCGCCGGCATCGCGGATCGCCTGGAAGATCGAGCCGCCATCGGCCCGGCCGCCGATCGGCGGACCGATGTCGCGCCAGAAGGCGCGCACGCTCATGACCAGCGCAAGGACGGCATAGAGAAACGCGGCGCTGAACAACGCGGCCATGGTGTTGTGCGGCATCAGTTTATAAAAAGCGCCGGGGCCGGTGTGCACGCCGAACAGCACGTTGCGGTCATTCAAGGCTACGAAGCCGAGGATGAAGGAGGCCACGCTGAGCGCGGCGGCGATGCTGATGACGAGTCCGTTGCGGGCGAAGGCGCCGGATAGCGCACCCGGCCAGGCATAGGCGGCATAGGACTCGGCACGCGCGATCGCGAGCGTCTGGGGAACGTTGACGTTGAACTCATGCGGCGGCGAGAACTGGCAATCGACATAGCAGGCGCCGCAGGCGTGGCAGAGATTGGCGAGATAGTTGAGGTCGCCGTCGGAGAAGGCGCGGCGCATCTCCATGGCCGGAAACACCGCGCATAGTCCTTCGCAATAGCGACAGGAATTGCAGACCGTCATCAGACGGTCGGCCTCATCGAGGATTTTGGTTCCGTGCATGGCGCTACTTCGTCAGGCCCTTGCCCTCGAGCCATTTCTGGATCAGGGCTGCGACCTCGAGGTTGTTCTTGTCCATCATGACGAGATGCGAATTACCCTTGATGCCGGCCTTGGGGAGGTCGACGACATCGACGCTGCCGCCGGCCGCCCTAATAGCATCGGCAAAGGCGATACCATTGGCGCGGATCTTGGGCCAGCGAGAGTCCTGCTCGATATAGTCGCCATAGACGATCAGGGTCGGAATGTTCTTCAGCACGTCGGCACGGGCGATGTCGCCGACGCCCGCCGGCTCGATCGCGATCAGCGCCTTGACCTTGTCGGGCCGGGCTTGCGCGACCTTGAAGCCGAAGCTCCCGGCCTGGCTGTGGAACAGGATCACCGAGGGGCCGACGCGATCGATCTCGGCGACATAGGCGGCGACGGTCGCATCATCCGTCGTGGTCCAGCGCGGCACGTTCTGCTTGACGAAATTCTCGTAGCCCTCGACGGGAAACTGATTGCCCGGCAGCAGCTTTCGCTTGGCGGGATCCGGATCGTAGGAGCCGGCGCCGTCGCCGATGCGGAAACGTTCGAACGGATTGGCGGTGGTGAGGAAGACCGGTTCGCTCTTGAAGATATCAGGATATTGTGCCCAGCCGGCGCGACCGCGTTCCACTGCGTCGGAATTATAGACCGCCCACCCCTTGCGCAGGAAATAATTCAGCCAGCCCTCGCGCCCGTCCGGCGTGGTCTCATAGGTGACGCCAGTCAGCCCGCCGCCGTGCCACATCAACAGCGGATAGGTGCCCTTCTCGTTCGCCGGCAGGAAATACTGCACGTACATCTGCTCGACCTGATAGGTGCCGTTGGGGTCGACCTTGGCCGGCACGCCGCCGGGCGTGAACACGACCTCCTTCACCGGCTTGCCGGAGATTTCGACGAGACGCCCGCCGACATGGAACGAGCCCATGTCGCGCAGGCTGATCGGCTCGGCGGCGCAGGCGTGGCCGACGGTCAGCAGCATCGTGAGCGAAGCAATGGCAATGCGTGACATGGTTTCTCCCTCAAGTCTTTTCTTTAGTTCTTCGCATGGCGGGCCGCTTCCCGTCCTGCGATCCGCCCAAACACGCTGCCGATGGTCATGCCCATGCCGGCGGCATAACCCTTGCCGAGCACGTTGCCGGCCATGATCTCGCCGGCCGCGAACATGTTGGCCGCCGGCTTGCCGTCAGCCATCTGCATCCGCGCCTCCTTGTTAACGCGCGTGCCGAGATAGGTGAAGGTGATGCCGGGCCGCACCGGATAAGCGAGATAAGGCGGCGCATCGATTTTGCGCGCCCAGTGCGTCTTCGGCGGCGTGATACCCTCGGTAACGCAGTCGTCCAGGATGGTATGGTCGAAAGTCCCGGGCCGGACCGCCGCGTTGAATTCGGTGATGGTCTTTTCCAACGCGGCCGGATCGAGTTCGAGCTTGCCGGCAAGTTCCGCGACCGTCTGCCCGGCAATCGGCGGGAACAGCGTCGGCATGAAGCTCGTGACGACGGTGGAATCGAAGATTATGTAGGCGATCTGGTCGGGCTGCGCCGCGACCAGGCGGCCCCAGATCGCGTAGCGCTTCGGCCAGATATCCTCGCCCTCGTCATAGAAGCGCCGCGCGTGCTTGTTCACGACGATGCCGAACACGACGGAGTCGTGGCGCGTGATGATCCCGCCGTCGAATTTCGGCGCCCGGGCGTCGATCGCGACCGCATGGCACTGGGTGGGATCGCCGACCTCCTGCACGCCCTTGTCGAGCAGCATCTTCAGGATCGAACCGCGATTATAGGGCGTGCCGCGAATCAGAAAATTATCGGCCGCATCGCCCCAATATTGCTTGAGCCATTCGATGTTGGCCTCAAACCCGCCGGCCGCAGCAACCAGTGAGGTCGCGCGGATCTCGGTTTCGCCACTGATCGCGCGTTTCAGGCGTGCGGCGAGGAACATGCCGTCCTCGATCACGAGGTCGGTGACCTCCGCGTCGTATTCGACATCGACGCCGAGCCGCTCGGCGGTCAGATACAGCGCGTTCAGCATCGCGCGGCCACCGCCGAGGAAGAAGGAATTGGTGCGACCGAGGCTCAGCGTGCCGCCGAGCGAGGGTTGCCAGCGCACGCCCTGCTCCACGATCCAGTTCAGGATGTCCTTGGACTCGCGGATCATGTGGCGCGCGAGCACCTCGTCGGTCTGACCGCCGGTGACGCGCAGCAGGTCTTCCCAGAACTCCTCCTCGGTATAGGGGCCGGTCAGGATGTCGGTGGCCGCATCATGGGCGCAGCGCATGTTGCGGGTGTGGCGGGTGTTTCCGCCGCGGTAGAATTTCGGCGCGCCTTCCAGCACGAGCACCGATGCTCCGCTACGCCGCGCCGCGATCGCCGCACAGAGCGCGGCGTTGCCGCCGCCGATCACCAGCACGTCGTACTTCCTGCTCATGCCATCTGCCTGATGCGACGAAGTTGGAGACATTCTATCCGCAAGCGGGCCCGGTCAACCGTACGCCATTGCGTACTTTTGTATACAAAGATATACAGTAGCCGTGCAAGCGTCATCTCTGCATGGGCAGGATGCGCCTTGCTTCGAGGCAATATGGCGAGGCGCCCGGCAAAGACAGGCGGATCGATCGCGCGCGGGGGCGGCGTGGCGCTTGGCGAAGCGGTATTCCGTTCGCTCTGCGAAGCGCTCCAGGCCGGCAGCTATCGCGCCGGGGACCGCCTGCGAGAGGAAGAGGTCGCGCAGCGGCTCAAGGTCAGCCGCACGCCGGTTCGGGAAGCGCTGGGCCGGCTCGCCGCGCGCGGCTTCGTCGAGCCCGCCGCCGGCCGCGGGCTGATCGTGCGCAGCCTCGATATCTCCGAAGTGCTCGAGCTCTACGCGATGCGCGAGATCATGGAAGGCGCCGCGGCGCGCCTCGCCGCCGAACACGCGTCAAGCACGGAGATCGATGCGCTGCGCGATATCGAGCAGGCCACCGTCGATATCAAGGAGGCCGACGCGACCGAAATGGCGCGCCTCAACCGCGCCTTCCACGAAGCCATCTGCCGGGCCGCCCGCAACCGCTATCTCGACAACGCCTCGCGCGAATTGCAGGACTGGATCGCCCTGCTCGGCCCGACCACCTTCACCGTATCGGGCCGCCCCTCCACCAGCCACCGGGAGCATCAGGCCATCATCGACGCCATCGCCGCCCGCGACGGCGACAAGGCAGAGCAACTCGCGCGTGCCCATATCCGCGAGGCGCTGCGCTGCCGACTCAAGCTGTTGCAGAAGCAGTAGCCTATCGTCGTGCCCGGCGCGGAGCGCGCGCCTCGTCGGCCGCGGCCAGCACAGCGTCGAGCGCTTCGGTCGGACCGCCCAAGGAACGCGTCAAGCGGTTGGCGGCCTTCAGCAGCAGCGAAGTCATCGTCTTGATGTTGTCGCGCGTAAAGCGCGGCTTCGGCCCCGAGAGCGACAAGGCGCCGACACATTTGCGGTCGGGACCAAACACGGGACAGGCGAGCCCAGCGCAATCCGGATCTCGCTCTCCGAACGATACGGCGATGCAGCCCTCGCGGATCTCGTCGTAGGCTTCGCCCTTCTCGCCGTCGAACGCGAGGATGACCCTGCCGGCCGCGCCGCGGTCGAGCGGCAACAGCATGCCGGCCTCAACCCGGTCAAGCGTCGAATGCTGGGAATCGAGGCGAAAGACGCACAGCCGGCGCTTGGCATCATGCCGCACGTGGAACGACGGGCTTTCGCACCCGTCGGCCACGAGTTGCCGCAGCAGGGGCATCACCCGATCATGCAGATTGTTGCTGCGCTGGTAGACCGCTCCGAGCCGGAACGGCGTCGGGCCGAGATGATAGCGACCATCGGCGAACTGCACAAGATAGCCGAATTCCTGCAGCGACGCCATCAGCCGCAGCAGCGTGCTCTTGTACATCTTGGTGCGCCGGGCAAGCTCGGCCAGCGTCATCGGCTCCGGCGCGTCCTCGAAGGCGGCCAGGATGCTCAAGGCACGATCGACGGCGGCGACGCCGGGCGAAGGCATGTCTTCTCCTATTGAGGAAATCCGGAGGGATCGATGAGTTTCGCGATGACGGGAAAATACGCATCGCCCATGCCCTTGTCGATCGTCTCCTCGAAGATCTCGCGCATCAACGCCGCCCCGCGGAGATTCAACCCGGCCTGCGCGCCGAGTTCGAGCGCATAGGAGAGATCCTTCATGGCATATTCGGTCGAGAAGGCACGCAGCGGAAACTCCTTGGCGACGATCGCCTTCATGCCATGGTTGCGCAGCGCGAAGCTGTCCGCCGAGCCCTTCGACAGCGTCTCCAGCAGCAGCTGTGGATCGACGCCGTTGTGCTTGGCCAGCGCGACGGCCTCCGCCAGCGCATTCACCGTCTCGAACAGCACCATGTTGTTGAGAATCTTCGTCACTTGTCCTGCGCCGGTTCCGCCACAGAGTGTGACATCTGTGGCGAAATGCCGGATCAGCGGCTCGACCGCAGCGAACTGCTCGGGCATCGCGCCGACCATGACGCTGAGCGTGCCGTCCTGGGCCGCCTGACGCGTGCGTGCGATCGGCGCATCGATCCAGAGCGCGCCTTTGTCGGCGAGCTGCTTGGCGCACGACCGGGTCTGGCCGACATCGGAGGTGCCGAGATCGATCACGGTCTGGCCGCGCCTGATCTTCGGCAAGATGCTCTCGAACACGGACGTCACGTGCCGGGCGCTGGGCAGACACAGGAAGATCGTCTCGCTGCCACCGACGACATCCCCGATCGACGCCGCCGTGGTCGCCCCGTCAGCGGCGATCCGCGCCAAGGGCTCCTTGGCAAGGTCGAAGGCGAGCACGGTTCGTCCGCTCTTGCGCACCAGGTTGCGACAGATCGGCTCGCCCATGACACCGAGACCGATGAATCCAATTGAATCAGACATTCCGTGCTCTCCGAAGAAATCCTGAAGCCGGGCGGGTGCAATCCCGCCCGGCCCGCGCAGTTACTTGACCAGCGGGCAGCCGCCTTCGCTCATCGGCCGAAACACCTCTTCGCCCGGCTTGGAGCTGACGATTCGATAATAGTCGAACTTGTACTTGGACTCCTCCGGCTTCTTCACCTGGACCAGATACATGGTATGCAGCACGCGCCCGTCCGGGCGGATCGCAACATCCTTGTTGTACATGTCGTTGACTTTCAGCTCGTGCATCTTGGCGGCGACGGCGGTCGCGTCGGTGGTCCCGGCCGCCTTGACGGCAGCGAGGTAGTGATGGACGCCGCTATAAACGCCGGCCTGAACCATGCTGGCGACCTTTCCATCCATCAGGCCGGCATACCGCTTCGACCAGGCCCGGGTTTCTTCGTTGAGGTCCCAGTAGAACGAGGTCGTCACCTGCAGGCCCTGCGTGACCTTCAGCCCGAGCGAGTTGACGTCGGTGATGAAGACGAGCAGGCCGGCCAGCTTCTGCCCGCCCTCGACCACGCCGAATTCACCCGCCTGCTTGATCGCGGTCTGCACGTCCGCGCCTGATGTCGCGAGACCAACGACGTCGGCCTTCGAGGCCTGCGCCTGCAGCAGGAACGAGGCGAAGTCGGCGGTCCCGAGCGGATGCGCGGCCGATCCGATCACCTTGCCGCCCGCGGCCTCGATGAACTTCGTGGCGTCGCGCTGCAGCGCATGGCCGAAGGCATAATCGGCCGTGACGAAATACCAGGTCTTGCCGCCGGCACGCGTGATCGCGTCACTCGTGAGCTTCGACAGCGCGTAGGTGTCGTAGTTGAAGTGGAAGCTGACGGGCGAGCAGGACTTCCCGGTGAAGTCGGACGAGCCGGGACCGGAGATGACGAAGATCCTGTTCTTCTGCTTGGCGACTTCGAGGATGGCAAAGCCGGCAGAAGATGCCGCGCCGTCCGCGATCATGTCGACACCTTCGTTGTCGAACCACTTTCGGGCCGTGGCCGAAGCGATGTCGGGCTTGTTCTGGTGGTCGGCCGAGATGATCTCGATCTTCTTGCCGAGCACCTCGTTGCCGAAATCTTCGGCCGCCAGCTTTGCGGCCGCGACCGAGCCGCGTCCGCCATTGTCGGCGAACACGCCGGACTGGTCGTTGAGCACGCCGATCCTGATGACATTGTCGGCTGCAAATGTGGAGCTCATTTGAGCGGCCAGAACAGCCGCCAACATCCAACGCAATTTCATAACATACGCCTCCCGGTTACAACTTTTGCTTATCGATGATGTCTTGCAGCACCGGCGCGATGTAGCGGCGGAACTGGCCTGGGTTTTCGCTCATCGGAAAATGGCCGAGCCGCTCCATGACGGTCGCCTTTGCGCCGGGGATGCCGGCTGCGGTCCGCAGCGTGTCTTCCGGCGTGCAGGAAAAATCGTATTCGCCGGTCAGCAAGTAGAGCGGGCACTGGTTGACGTCGATGCCACCCGTGCGTCCGCGCAGATCGCCGTCGACGCGATAGAAATAGAGGTCGCCCTTGAAGATGCCGGGGCCACCCTGCTTGTAACCCCACAGCGTCTCGTTGCGAGCGGTCTCTGGTCCATCAGGCGCGATCAAGCCCGACACCAGGGCAGCGCAGACCTCTCCGCCATGGACGTCGGGCCGGTTCAGCCACGCCGTGTCGTACCAGGGCTGCTGGAAGTCCGCCGCCTCCAGGCCGATCAAGGCACGGAAGTCGCGGGCGTGTTCGATGGCGAGATTGAGCACGATGCGGCCCCCGATCGAACAGCCCATCACCACGGGCCGATCCAGCCCGAGGGCGTTGCAGAACGCTCGGATGGTCGCGGTATAGGTCGCGGTTGTCAGCCGGTATTCGCTGCCATATCGGCTATCAGGCGGATTGGACTTGCCGTGCCAGGGCATGTCGAAAGCGATGATGCGGTAGTTCCTGGTGAACTCCTCATCGACCAGCAAATGACGCCATTGCCGCGCATCGGAGCCAGCGGTGTGCAGGCAAACCAGCGGGATGCCGCTGCCGTTCTCCTCGAAATAGATCCGGTTGATCTCACCCTCGATCTCGACATGCACGTAGCGGCCGACGATGGGCTCGATGAAGCCACCGGTCATGACACGCCTCCGAAGCCGTTACGACGCGGCAATGCGAGCAGATCCTTGAAATACTGAAGATGGGTCATGAAGGGATGGATCTCGCCTTCGAGCGTCGCCTCTCCGCGCTTGGTCAACGCCAGCAGATCATGCCAACCCGCTGGCGGGCGTGGCTGCCAATAGGCGGCGAGCGCGGCAGGCGTGGTGCGATAGGCGAAGCGCCAGGATCGCATCAACGCAGGAGCCCGCGCCATATCCACGATCTGCCCGGCGCGGATTGTGACGTGGAACGGCTGCGTGCTCGGCCCGAGCAGGCAATCGACGTCGAGCCAGCGACCGCGAGCCGTCAACGCCGCGTCCCGCGCCAGCAGAGCCGGGATCGCCGCAAAGGCCGCAACGACGGCGTCGGCGCTGGATGAGATCGGCGCATCAATGCTTTGGCCGCCGCGCTCAGATGACATCGCTTCACCCCCGTGATTGATCGTTCTATCTATCAGAACGTTATTCTATTTTAATAATAGTTCTATACAGGCCTCGCACGTGAACTCAAGTCCCCCTGCTTGGACCAGGCTGCCACAAAGGCCCAACCGTGGATCTTTATCGATCGCCGTCAGGCAAGCACGTCGGCCACGATCGCCTTCAACACGCGCTGCACATCGGCTGGCGTGAGCCGCACCTGCAATCCCCGCTGGCCGCCATTGAGATAGACCAGATCATGCGCAAGCGCGCTCTGCTCGATCACGGTGCGGACCAGCTTGCGCTGCCCGAACGGGCTGATGCCGCCGACCTTGTAGCCCGTGAGGCGCTCGGCCTCCGGCGGCTTCATCATCTGCGCCGACTTGCCGCTCACGGCTGCGGCGAGCTTCTTCATCGACACTTCCTGGTCGGACGGCACGACGACGCAGACCGGCTTGCCGTCGACCTGCGCCATCAGCGTCTTGAGAACGCGCGCCGGGTCTTCGCCGAGCGCGGCGGCCGCCTGAAGGCCGATGCTCTCGGCTTCAGGATCGTAGTCGTAGGTGTGAACGGTGAAGGCAACACCGGCGGCATCAAGCGCGCGTGTGGCTGGGGTGACTTTGGACATAAGCTATGTCTATCACCGTCATTGCGAGGAACGAAACGACGCAGCAATCCAGAAACCCACCGCAGAGGCAGTCTGGATTGCTTCGCTTCGCTCGCAATGACGATTGTGGGCACGCATGCGCGCCACACATGCGCTGTCGTCCCCGCCGAACTCCGCCGGCGGAGTGCTACTCCGCCGCGTCCCGCATCTCCGCGCGTTCGGCTCTGGCCGCACAGAATTTGAACTCCGGAATCTTGCCGAACGGATCGAGCGCCGGGTTGGTCAGCAGGTTCGCCGCAGCCTCCGCGTAGCAGAACGGCATGAACACCATGTTCTCCGGCACGTCGCGGTCGGAGCGGACCTTGACCTCGACCGCGCCACGGCGGGTCTCCAGGCGAATGAAATCGCCGGGGACGAGCCTTTTCCTATGCATGTCCTTCGGCGACATGAAGGCGACGGCCTCGGGCTCGATCTGGTCGAGCACCTGCGCGCGGCGTGTCATCGAGCCGGTGTGCCAGTGCTCCAGCACGCGGCCGGTCGAAAGCACCATGGGATATTCGGCATCGGGAATCTCGTCCGGCGGGATCACCTTGGCCGGCACGATCTTGCCGCGGCCGCTCGCAGTCGGGAAACCCGTGGTGAAGATGATCTCGTTGCCGGGCACGTCGGGGCCGTCGACTGGATAAGTGACGGCGCCTTCGCGCACCAGCCGCTCCCAGGTGATGTTCTTCAGCGACGGCATCAACTGCGCCATCTCGGTGAAGACGTCGCCGGGACCGGCATAATTCCACGGCAGGCCCATGCGCTTGCCGATCTCCTGAATGATCCAGAGATCCTGCCGCGCATCGCCCGGGGGCTTGATTACCTGGCGCGCGAGCTGCACGCGGCGGTCGGTGTTGGTGAAGGAGCCTTCCTTCTCGGCGAACGCCGAGGCCGGCAGGATGACGTCGGCATGGAACGCCGTCTCGGTGACGAAGAGATCCTGCACCACGAGATGATCGAGCATGGCGAGCGCCTGGCGCGCATGCTGCAGGTCGGGGTCGGACATCGCGGGATTCTCGCCCTCGATATACATGCCCGTGATCTCGCCGGCATGGATCGCATTCATGATCTCGACCACGGTCAGGCCGCGGACGGGATCGAGATCCTGCTGCCAGAGCTTTTCGAAGCTACCGCGCAGATCGTCGCGGCCCACCGGCTGATAATCCGGCAGGAACATCGGGATCAGACCGGCGTCGGAGGCGCCTTGCACGTTGTTCTGGCCGCGCAAGGGATGCAGGCCGGTGCCGGGACGGCCGACCTGGCCGGTGATCAGCGCCAGCGCGATCAGGCAGCGCGCGTTGTCGGTGCCGTGGACGTGCTGGCTGATGCCCATGCCCCAGAAGATGATCGACGATTTTGCACGCGCGTAGGTCCGTGCCACCTCGCGCAGGGTCTGCGCCGGGATGCCGCAGATCGCCTCCATCTTCTCCGGCGTGAATTCCTTGATCTTCTCCTTGAGGTCCTCGAACCCCTCGGTGTAGCCGGCAATGTACTGGTCGTCGGTCAGGCCTTCGGTGATGATCGTGTGGATCATCGCGTTCAGCATCGCGACGTCGGAGCCCGGCTTGAACTGCAGATGCTTCGTCGCGTGACGCGACAGTGTCTGCCGCCGCGGGTCCATCACGAACAGCTTGGCGCCGTTCTGCTTGACCGCGTTCTTGATGAAGGTCGCGGCAACCGGGTGGTTCACGGTCGGATTGGCGCCGATCACGATAATGACCTCGGCGTCCATGGCCGCCGAGAACGGCGCCGACACCGCGCCCGAGCTCAGGCCCTCGAACAGCGCCGCGACCGAAGAGGCGTGGCACAGCCGGGTGCAATGGTCGACGTTGTTGGAGCCGAAACCGGTGCGCACCAGCTTCTGGAACAGATAGGCCTCTTCGTTCGAGCCCTTGGCCGAGCCGAAGCCGGCCAGCGCCTTCACGCCCTTCTCGTCGCGGATCTTGACGAGGCCCTTGGCGGCGATGTCGAGCGCTTCTTCCCAGCTCGCCTCACGGAAGTGGGTGAAGGGATTGGCCGGATCGACCTGGTCGTTGGAATCCTTCTTCGCGTTCGGCAGCCGCACCAGCGGCTTTGTAAGACGATGCGGATGGTGGATGTAGTCGAAGCCGAAGCGGCCCTTCACGCAAAGACGGTTGTGATTGGCGGGACCATCGCGGCCCTCCGCATAGATCACCTTCTCGTCCTTGACCTCATAAGTCACCTGACAGCCGACGCCGCAGAACGGGCAGAGCGAGTCCACCTTCCTGTCGGCGTAGGTGACGCGGGTCTGCTTGTCGTCGAGCATCACGGCCGGCATCAATGCACCGGTCGGGCAGGCCTGAACGCATTCGCCGCAGGCGACACAAGTGGACTCGCCCATGGGATCGTCAAAGTCGAACACGATCTTCGAGCCATGGCTGCGATAAGCCATGCCGATGACGTCGTTGACCTGGACTTCGCGACACGCGCGCACGCACAGGCCGCACTGGATGCAGGCATCGAGATTGACGCGCATCGCCGGATGGCTGGCGTCGGTTGCCCAACGCTCGGCAGCGGGGAAGCGGCTCTCGGTAACGCCTGTCGTCTCGGCCCAGTGCCAGAACTTCGAATCCGGATCGTGGCTGGTCTCGCGCGCCGGCTGGTCGGCGACGAGCAGCTCCATCACCATCTTCTGCGCCGAGACCGCGCGAGCGCTCTCGGTCTTGACCTTCATGCCGACGGACGGCGTGCGCTTGCAGGACGCGGCGAGCACGCGCTCACCCTCGATCTCGACCATGCAGGCGCGGCAATTGCCGTCGGGCCGATAATCCGGCACGGGTGAATAGCAGAGATGCGGAATCTCGCGCCCGCCGCGTTTTGCGACTTGCCAGATCGTCTCGCCGGGATTGGCCTCGACCTGCTTGCCGTCGAGCTCGAACGTAATCTTGGTCATTCGGCCGCTTCCTTGAACTCGTCAGGGAAATATTTGATCACAGTGGACAGCGGATTCGATGCCGCCTGGCCGAGCCCGCAGATCGAGGCATCGCGCATCGCCTGGCTCAATTCTTCCAGAAGTGCGCGGTTCCAGACCGGCTGCTGCATCAGCTGCGCCGCCTTCTGGGTTCCGACGCGACACGGCGTACACTGGCCGCAGCTCTCGTCCTCGAAGAACTTCATCAGGTTCAGGGCCGCCGCGCGCACGCTGTCCTTCTGGGACAAGATCACGATCGCGGCCGAACCGATGAAGCAGCCGTATTTTTCCAGCGTGCCGAAATCGAGCGGGATGTCGTCCATCGACGCCGGCAGAATGCCACCGGACGCACCGCCCGGCAGGTACGCGTAGAATTGATGGCCGTCGGCCATGCCGCCGCAATATTCGTCGATCAGCTCGCGCACGGTGATGCCCGCTGGCGCCAGCTTCATACCGGGATTTTTCACGCGACCCGAGACCGAGAAGCTGCGCAGGCCATGACGCTCGTGGCGGCCATGGCCCTTCCACCAGTCGGCACCCTTCTCGACGATGTCGCGCACCCACCACAGCGTCTCGATGTTGTTGATCAGCGTCGGCAGGCCGAACAGGCCGACCTGGAACGGATAAGGCGGCTTGTGCCGGGGCAGGCCGCGCTTGCCCTCGATGCTTTCCAGCAGCGAGGATTCCTCGCCGCAGATATAGGCGCCGGCGCCGCGGCGCATGTGCAGCGTCGGACCGCCCGGCGGCAGCTTTGCGATCTCGCGCTCCAGGATCTCGCGCGAGGCCGGATATTCATCGCGCAGATAGATGTAGACGTCCGAGGCCTGCACCACATAAGCGCCGATCAGCATGCCCTCGATGAAGCGATGCGGATCGCTTTCGAGATAGACGCGGTCCTTGAAGGTGCCCGGCTCGCCCTCGTCGCCGTTGATCGCCATCAGCCGCGGACCGGGCTCGCCGAGCACGGCGCGCCATTTGCGCCCCGTCGGGAAGCCGGCGCCGCCGAGGCCACGCAGCGAGGCGTCGTCGAGCCCCTTCAGGAGATCGTCCTTGGACAATTCGCCCGAGCGCACGCGGTTGAGGAGCTTGTAGCCGCCGCCAGCGACATAGGCGTCGTAGTCGACATATTTGGACAGATGGGCGTGGGTATCGCCGGCCTTCGCGGCCGCCATCACATTGGCGACGGTCGCATGATCGACGAAGTTGTGGCCGACTTCCGCGGCTGGCGCAGTGTCGCAGCGGCCGACACAGGGTGCGCGGACGACGCGGATGCCGGGACCCGATGCGCTCTGCAGATCCTCGAGCAGCTTCTCACCGCCCAGCATCGCGCAGGTCAGCGAATCGCAGACGCGGATCGTCAGCGGTGCGATATCAGGCTCGCCTTCCTTCACGATGTCGAAATGCGCGTAGAAAGTCGCGGTCTCGAACACCTCGGCAAAGGCGAGCTTCATCTCGTCGGCAAGCGCGGCCAGATGCGCGGCAGAGATCTGGTGATATTTGTCCTGGATCAGGTGCAGATATTCGATCAGGAGATCGCGCCGCCGCGGCTTGTCGCCGAGCAATTGCTCGATCTCATGGGAGGCGGTGGGATCGATCTGCCGCCCCTTGGGCGTGGCCTTGGCGCGCCGGCGCCCCTCGCCGGGATGCTCGAACGAGCGGACCTTGTGCACGTCGTGGCTCATCGATTCGTCTCGATCTCGTGTTTTAGAACCGCTCCACTTCTAACTTCTGGCATGCCAGATGCCAAGTAAATTATCGTGCTCGCGGAAGAAGTTAAGTCCAGGCCAAGGATGCCATTGAAGCGGGCAGCTGCGCGGCTTCGCGCTCGTCCAGGGGTCCGGCAGACAAACGAAG
This sequence comes from Bradyrhizobium sp. MOS003, assembly GCF_003020125.1. Taxonomy (GTDB): domain Bacteria; phylum Pseudomonadota; class Alphaproteobacteria; order Rhizobiales; family Xanthobacteraceae; genus Bradyrhizobium. The sequence goes on from NZ_PYFW01000005.1 coordinate 361,536, forward strand.
CCTGAATTGGCCCGGAGATCAATAAAGGCTTCCTATGCTGCGATAGCGAAATCGTATCGAATTCGCGCTCCCGGGGCGACGGGTGCCCCTCCATGCCTCGAAGCAGCCGGTCAGCTTTTGCCCATGCACTCCTCGATATAGAACCAGCGATCGTCGCCCGCGAGGCCCTTGGCCTTCACATCCTTGCGGCAATCCTTGAGCTTCGACTTGTTGGCGCTCCACTTGGCCTTCATGTCCTTGAGCTTCTGCGCGGTCAGCTTGATCTTGCCGGGCTTGGCCTCGGTCGCGGCGGGCTGCGTTACAGCTGGTGCCGCGGCGGTCTGTGCGGACGCGGATTGCAGGGCGCCGGCGACGAGCAGCACGGCGGCGGCATAAACGAGCTTACGAACCATCGAATTCCCCCGGGGGTTGTTTTGAAGCAATCGAAATGAGCGGCGGGCGCGCATGGTGCGCTCCCGCCGCGATGAAGGCGCGATCAGAAGATCTTGACCGCGCTCTCCAGCGTCTTCCACACGCCCCAAGCCAGCGGCACGCCGACGAAGGCCCAGAACAGCGCCGCCTTGGCGTCAAGCCCGCCAAACCCGATGCCATAGGAGCCGTGCGGCCCCGCCGCGGCGGCGCTGGCACTCGCTGCCTGCAACTTGGCGACGTCGGCCTCCTTCATGTGCCATTTCGAATCGACCGGCTTGATCAGGTAGTTGCAGATCAGGCCTGCGATCAGCATCGCGCAGAGGATGTACATCGTCGTGTTGTAGAGCTGGTCGCGCGGCACGCCCGCCGCGAGCTGGAATTCGCGGATGTAGTTGACCACGACGGGGCCGATGATGCCGGCCGTCGACCAGGCCGTCAGCAGCCGGCCGTGGATGGCGCCGACGAACTGGGTGCCGAACATGTCCGCAAGATAGGCCGGCACGGTCGCGAAGCCGCCGCCGTACATCGACAGAATGATGCCGAAACCGAGCACGAACAGCAACTTCGAGCCCATCGCCGCGAAGGTCGGCGCCAGCGCATAGAGCACGATGCCGAGGATGAAGAACGTATAGTAGGTGTTCTTGCGCCCGATCTTGTCCGACAGCGACGCCCAGAAGAAGCGGCCGCCGATGTTGAACAGCGACAGCAAGCCGGCGAAGCCCGCGGCGATCGCGGCGATCTGCGCCTTCTGCCCGGCATCGAGCGCATTGAAGCCGACGTTCGGAAGGCCGATCAGCTTGCCGCCGAAGATCTCTTGCAGCATGGGCGAAGCCATGCCGATCACGCCGATGCCAGCCGACACGTTCAGGCACAGCACCCACCAGATCAGCCAGAACTGCGGGGTCTTGTGCGCATCGTTGAGATGAACGTTGTTCTTCGAGATCATCGCGTTGTCTTTGGATGGCGGAGTCCAGCCCTCGGGCTGCCAGCCGGGCGGCGGCAGGCGATAACGGAACGCGCCGATCATCATGAATACGAAGTAGATGACCCCCATCGCGACGAACGTCTCCCAGACGCCGACCGAGGTCGGGCTCTTGAAGTAGTTCATCAGAAGGTTCGCCAGCGGCGCGCCGATCATGGCACCGCCGCCGAAGCCCATGATGGCCATACCGGTCGCCATGCCGCGGCGATCGGGAAACCATTTGACGAGCGTGGACACCGGCGAGATGTAGCCAAGGCCGAGCCCGATGCCGCCGATCACGCCGGAACCCAGCCACAACAGCCAGAGTTGATGAGTGTAAACCCCGATCGCACCGAGGAAGAGGCCGCCGCACCAGCACAGCGCCGAGACGAAGCCCGCCTTGCGCGGGCCCACCCGCTCCAACCAGCCGCCCCAGACCGCAGCCGCGATACCGAGCAGCACGAAGAACAGGGTGTACATCCATCCCATGCTGGCGACTTTCCAGTCGCAGCTGGTCGTGAACAGTTCCTGCCACAGCGACATGTCCGGGCAGGCCTTCGGCGCGGTCAAACCGATCGCGCGCGACAGCGGCAGCCAGAACACCGAGAAGCCGTAGGCCATGCCGATGCAGAGATGGATGCACAGCGCCGCCGGCGGCACCAGCCAGCGATTGAAGCCGGCGGTCGCGATCGTGCGTTCTCGATCGAGAAAGCCGGAAGCACCAACCGGTGCAAGAACGGTATCGGCGGTCGTCATAAGCATTACCTCCCAAGCGCGGCCTTGCCGGCACATCGGTTTGAGACCGTTCATACGCGTGCTTGGCAGCCGCGCATGACAGGTCGGTCTTCATTCATGCTGAAGTGGAATCGTGTGGCGCGCACTGCGTCTGTGCGCGAGCAAGCAACTGATCGCGGGCGACGTCCCTTCGCCTGCCAACAGCGTTGCAGTGACGGCTGTCGCGCCCTCATTCCCCCTCAACACCCTGTCTCGGGATGAGCAACGGACGTGCCAGAAGTCGCATCGTGATGATTCAACGACTTCCCGCAGCGCAGCGTGCTGCGTCGGACAAAATGTCCTGAATTTCCGGGACAAAATGTCCAATCAGGTCGCTTCCGGCAGCCACATCGTGAATGTACTTCCGGAACCGAGGTGACTCTCGGCCGTGATCTGTCCGCCCTGGCGCTTGATCAGGGTCTGGCTGATGGAGAGGCCCAGCCCGGTGCCCTGCCGCCGCTTCGTGGTGTAGAAGGGATCGAATATCTTCTCGATCACCTCAGCGCTCATGCCGATGCCGGTATCAGTGACCTCGATTGCGACGCCTTGATGGTCGTCACGCTCGGCATCGAATGAGCGGAGCGTCAGGGTTCCGCCGTCCGGCATGGCGTGGATCGCGTTGACGATGAGATTGACCAGGACCTGCTGCAACTCGTTCCGGTTCATCAGCACGAGCCGACTGGCGCGGTCGTCCCTGACCACGGCGATCTCCGTCTTGTTCAGAAGATGCTGCACCAGCGGAAGACAGTCGGAGATGACGCTCGCGGGCGCGTGGCGCTCGACATAGCCGGCATACTCCTCCGGCCTTGCAAACTGCAACAGCTTGGTCACGATCTGGCTGATGCGGTGAATCTGCTCGTCGAGCAGGCGAAACTCGACCTTCGCCTTGTCGGCGTCGGCCCCGAACACGCTGCGGACGACGTCGAGATTGCCCTGCATCACCGCGATCGGATTGTTGATCTCGTGCGCGACGCCGGCGGTGATCTCGCCAATCGCGGCCAGCTTCTCGGACATGATGAGCTGCTTGGTGGTTGCCTCGAGCTTGAGATTGGCGTGCTCGAGGTCGCGGGTGCGCTCAAGCACACGGACGTTCAGCTCCTCGTTCCATTCCCGGAGCTGTCGGTCGCGTTCCTGGATCTGGTCGAGCAGGCTGTCGAGATGAACCGCGACGCGGCCGATCTCGTCGCCCAAAACCGGCATCTTGGTGCGGGCGGAGAGGTTCCCGCGCTCCACCTCGCCGATCGTCGCCGTGACGCGCTCCAGCGGCATGAAGATGGAGGTCGCCCAGCGCAGGAAGATCGGTACGGTCGCGACGGTGATCGCGATGAAGGCCGCGATGATGATCGCCAGCGTCTGGTATTTCGCTTCGCTGAACGGCTTCTCCAGAAAGCCGACATAGAGCATGCCGACCCGCTTGCCATAACTGTCGACCAGCGGCTCGTAGGCGGAGATGTACCAGTCATTGACGACGAAAGCGCTGTCGAGCCAGGTGTGCCCCTCGCCCAGCACGGCCGAGCGCACCGCCGCCGACACCCGCGTGCCGAGCGCGCGACGTCCCTCGAACAGACGGACGTTGGTCGATATCCGCACATCATCCAGGAACAGCGTCGCGGTGCCCTGGCTGCCCTCCGGCAGGCTCGCCGCGCGGTAAACGAGATCGTTGATCGTGTCGATGAATTCGAGATTCTGGTTGAGCAGCGTGCCGCCGACCAGCGCGGCGGCGCCACCGTCGGGCAGCATCGCCCGGCTCGCCGCATGCACGACCATGCCGCGCGTCTCCGTGCTGCGGTCGGTCGGCACCGCGTTCGGGGTCGGTACCAGGTCCAATCGCGCCCGCTCGGCCAGGGCCGGCGAAATCGCGGCGAGCTCGTCATTGCCGAAAATGTCGACACCCGTCGCAGCGACCTTGCCCGACAGCGCCGACATGACGATCGGCCAGTCATGTCTCGGTTGACGCTGCAGCGGCGGCGATGAGGCCAGGACGTCGCCGCGATCGTTGATCAGATACAGGAAATCGAGCCCGATCTCCTTGCGGGTCTCGTCGAGCAGCTCCCGCAGCGAGCCGTGCGCATCCGGCCCCAGCACCTCGTGGAAACGGGCCGACAGGCCGAGCGCCCGGATCTGGACTCCGGTCTTTTCCAGAATGCGGGCGAGATATTGGTGGGCAATCGTGAGATCGCCGTTGACCTTGGAGATCAGGGCCGCGTCGAATTTCGCGTTCCAGCGAAAGATCGCAACGCCGAGCAGGAGCGGCAGGATGACCAGCATCGGCAGCAAGGCGATCGCGAGCAACCGGAAGCGGACGGAGCGTCCCCGCACGAGCTCGTCGTTGCGGCGGGCACCATCAGACATCCCATAACGCGCATTTGCGATCGATGGTCTTGCGGGACACACCGAGGCGCCGGGCCGCCTCCTCGCGATTGCCATTGACCTCCTTCAGCACTCCGAGGATGTGACGGCGCTCGAGCTCCGCGAGACTGTCGGCAGGCGCCGACTGACCGTCGTTGCGAGGGCCGGCGAAATCGTCGGGGAAGGCGCCGAGGATCAGCGTGCGCTCGATCAAATTGCGCAGCTCGCGCACGTTGCCGGGCCAGTCATAGCTTGCGAGCGCCGCCCGCACCGAGGCGTCGATCGGCACCGGCGGCATGCCGAGCTGAGCCGACAGCTTGCTCATGAAGATGGCGGCAAGCTCCTGCACGTCATCGCCGCGATCCTTCAGGAGCGGCAGGTGGATCTGCATCACGTTGAGCCGGTAGAACAGATCGGCACGGAAGCGGCCCTTCTCGACCTCCTTCTGAAGCTCGGCATTGGTTGCGAAGATGAAACGCAGGTCGACCGGAACTTCACGCTCGGAGCCGACTGGACGGACGCGGCGGTCTTCGAGCACGCGGAGCAGCTTGCTCTGCATCGGCAGCGGCAGCTCCCCGATCTCGTCGAGGAACAGCGTGCCGCCATGCGCGTACAGGAACAGGCCCTCACGCCCCGAATCGGCGCCGGTGAAGGCGCCCTTGATGTGTCCGAACAGCTCGGCCTCGATCATCTCCGGCGGAATCGCCGCGCAATTCACTGGCACGAAGGGCTTGTCGGCGCGGTCGGACAGCGAGTGGATCGAGCGGGCTGCCACTTCCTTGCCGGTGCCGGATGCGCCGGTGAGGAGAACCGAGGTCGGCAGGCGCGCGACGCGGGCGATGGTCTCGCGCACGCGCAGCGTCGCCGCCGACTGACCGATCAGATTGTCGCGCAGGAAGGTGCGGTCGGACGAGGCACGCAGGGCGTAGCGCAGGACATAGTTCTCGCGCTGGAGGCGGACACGGTCGAGGCACCGGGCCACGGCGTTGAGGATCTGGTTGGAGCGGAACGGCTTGAGCACGAAATCGGCCGCACCGGCGCGCAGGGCCTGGATCGCGGTGTCGAGGTCGGCATAGGCGGTGATCAGGATGGCGTCGGCGAAAAAGCCGACGGCGCGCTGCTCGGCGAGCCAATCGACGCCGTTCTTGCCGGGCATGATGTTGTCGAGAATGACGACGTCATAGCGGTTGGAATCGAGCTTGCGCGAGGCCTGGTCGGTATCGGCCGCCTCGTCCACCAGCTTGCAGCGCGGTCCAAGCGTGCGCACCAGAAAATTGCGCATGCCCGGCTCGTCGTCGACGATCAGGATCGAGGCCTGCGCCAACGCCCCGAACTCCGGCCCTGCAGCCGTCTTGCCGGACTTGACGGCCGGCTCGCGTCCCACCGCAGGACTTGCGGCAACGCCTGCCCTCGATGTTGAGAAAGTCATGCCCGATGTCTTAGGTTTGAGAGTCTAGGTTTGAGCTCATTCCACTGCACTCAGCGGCATTTTTCGCATTGCAGCGAAGTTCCGGCCGTTTCCCCGCAGGCGAAACATAGTCAAATGTCGTCGCCGTGAACATTCGCCTTTCTACGAGGCGTCGCTCTTTTCGACCAGGAACACGATGCGCGCCTCGTTGCGCTCGGTGATCTCGACCTTGTCGCCGGTCTCGCGGATAAGGTTCGGAATGTCAATCACCGACAAGGGATCGGTGCAATGGACCTCGAGCTGGTCGCCCGGCTGCAACGGCTTCAGCGCCTTGCGCGTCTTCAGGGCGGGCAGCGGGCATTTCAGTCCGGTGAGATCGAGCGTCGTTCTGGTCATGGACGCAACATGGCGGGACGAGGCGGTGGGGTCAACGCAAGTCTCTACAGCAGATCGGCGTAGGACAAAAAGCCGACGTCCTGCCCCGGCCCGACCTGCGTGATGCTCTCGCCGAGTTCGACGAGGCCGTCGGTCTCGACCAGAGAGGACAGAAGCCCCGCCCCCTCGCGCGGAAACTTGACGGCCTCGAGCCGGCCGTCCTGCGCGCGCCGCAGGGAGACGCGCACATATTCGCGGCGGCCGCTCTTCTTCTTGTAGGAAAACGCAGCGCGCACCGGGATCGGCAACAGCGGCTCGGGCAGCGCCCCCGCCAGCGCCAGCACCGTCGGCCGCACCACATGGACGAAGGTGACGAAGCTCGCGACGGGATTGCCCGGCAATCCGATCAGCGGCGTGCCGTCGATGATCCCCATCGCCACGGGCCGACCGGGCTTGATTGCCATCCGCCACAGCACCAGCGAACCGATGCTCTCGACCGCCGCCTTGACGTGGTCCTCCTCGCCGGTCGAGACGCCGCCGGTCGTGAGGATCAAATCATGAGAGCCGGCAACCTGCTTCAAGCCATTCGCGAGCGAAATGCGCTCGTCGCGCAGGATGCCGAGATCGCTGACCTCGCAGCCGAGCCGGCGCAGCATCGCCATCAGCATGAAGCGGTTGGAATCGAACAGTTGCGAGGCCGCGCGCGGCTCGCCGGGCGAGGCCAGTTCGTTGCCGGTCGAGAACACCGCAACGCGAACGCGCCTGACGACGTCGAGACCGACAAGACCGAACGCGGCGGCAAGCGCGACGTGCTGCGGCCGCAGCCGCTGCCCGGCGCGCAACGCGATGTGCCCCTCCGGGATGTCCTCGCCTGCAGGGCGGACATTGGCACCGGGCTTCAGCCCCGACGGCAGCACGATCTTCCCGGAATCGTCGATACGAACGTCCTCCTGCATGAAGACGGTCTCGGCATCCGGCGGCATCGGCGCGCCCGTGAAGATGCGCGCAGTGTGGCCGGGCCTGATCGGCGCCTGTGCAAGGCCGCCGGCCTGGATGCGGCCATCGAGCGCGAACGCCCGCTCGGCAGCTTGCGGAATGTCGGCGTTGCGCACGGCGTAACCGTCGACGGCCGAGTTGGTGAAGGGCGGCAGCGGCAGCGGCGCTGCGACATCGCGCGCCAGCACCCGCCCGTCTGCCTCGACCAGCGCCACGGTCTCGATATCGGCGATCGCATTGACGCGCGTCGCGATCAGCCCAACGGCCTCGTCGACCGACATCATCGGGCCGCCGAAGGCAAAGCAATCGTCCGAGAGTTGCGCCATGGTGCCTCGTCAGCGCATCGCGGCGCTCTTCGCGACCGCTTCCTCGACCGGCATCGCCGCGCGCAGCAGCAGCGCCGCGGCCGCCGCGATATCGTCGAGATGGACAGTCGGCAGCCCAGTGTCAATGGCGGTGTCGGTCGCGATCCCGGCAATCCCGGGATCGTCGGGAAACAGCAGCGGCTTGCCGTTCGCCGCGCGATGCACCTCGATCTTGCGATGCGGCTCGCGCTTGAAACCCTCGACCACGACGAGATCGACCGCGGACAGCTTGCCCAGAAGTTCCGGCAGCCGCGGCTCCGCCGCCCCGCGCAATTCGTGCATCAGGGCCCAGCGGTTTGACGACGCCACCAGCACTTCGGCCGCGCCGGCCTCGCGATGGCGCCAGGAATCCTTGCCGGGCACGTCGACGTCGAACTGGTGATGCGCATGCTTGATGACCGAGACGCGCAGGCCCTGCGCTTTGAAGTGCGGGATCAGCCGCGTCAACAGCGTGGTCTTGCCCGCACCGCTCCAGCCTGCAAGGCCGATGACTTTCATTCCAGCTCCGTCTCAGCAAGACGCTTGGTTTGCGGTGGAACCACCGCTCCCTCCCCGTCATTGCGAGGAGCGTAGCGACGAAGCAATCCAGACTGTCACCGCGGAAGTAGTCTGGATTGCTTCGCTACGCTCACAATGACGAACGGCGGCATTTACCTGTTCTCCGCCATGCTTATATCGGCTTGACCCGAATGTCATGCTAACCTCGCGGCCATGATGAAGATCGACAAAACCCCCGTGCCCCTGATCCTCCCCAATCCGGACGACCCGCGCCTGACCCAGTGCGTGACCGGCACCGACCAGACCGGCGCCAAGATCGAGATCAAGGTGCCGATGGAGCGGCCGCTGACGCTCTATCTGAACTCCCAGGAGATCGTCACGATGATGACGATCGGCGACTACCCCGAATATCTGGCGCTCGGCTATCTGCTGAACCAGAACATGCTGAAATATAACGACGCTGTCACCGAGGTCGAATACGACGACGACCTCCAGGTGGTCGTGGTACGCACCACACATCACACCAATTTCGAAGCCAAGCTGAAGAAGCGCACGCAGACCTCCGGCTGCGCGCAGGGCACTGCCTTCGGGGACCTGCTGGAGGCCGTCGAGAGCGTCGCGCTGCCGAAGGCGGAGCTGCGCACATCCTGGCTGTACCAGATGACGCAGACCATCAACACCATGCCCTCGCTCTATCTCGAGGCCGGCGCGATCCACGGCTGCGTGCTGTGCAAGGAAGGCACGCCGGTCTGCTACACCGAGGACGTCGGCCGCCACAACGCCGTCGACAAGATCGCCGGCTGGATGTACCGCCACGGCGTCGATGCCTCGGACAAGATCCTCTACACCACCGGGCGCCTCACCTCGGAGATGGTGATCAAGACGGTCCGGATGGGAATTCCGATTTTGGTGTCGCGCTCCGGCTTCACCGCCTGGGGCGTCGATCTCGCAAGACAGGTCGGGCTGACGCTGGTCGGACGCACCCGCGGCAAGCGCTTCATCGCGCTCGCGGGCGAGGAGCGCATCGTCTACGACCAGGATCTCGCCTACGTCGAGGAAGAGTCGGCGAAGCACAAGCGCAAGGGTGAAGCTGGTGACGACTGACATTCTGCCAACGCAAGGCGTGCTGCTCGCCGGCGGTCTCGCGCGGCGCATGGGCGGCGGCGACAAGCCGATGCGCACCATCGGCGGCCGTACCATCCTGGAGCGCGTGATCGCGCGCCTGTCACCGCAATGCAGCGGGCTGATCCTCAATGCGAACGGCGATCCCGCGCGTTTCGCATCCTTCGGCCTGCAGGTTGTCGCCGACGACGTGCCCGGCTTTCCCGGTCCACTCGCCGGCATTCTCGCCGCGCTCGACTGGACCGCAGCAAATCGGCCGGGCGTCGAATGGGTGCTCAGCGCCGCAGGCGACTGCCCGTTCCTTCCGCGCGACCTCGTCGCGCGCCTGCATGAGGCCCGCGAACGCGAGAACGCACGGCTCGCGGTCGCCGCATCAGACGGACAGTCGCATCCCGTGATCGGCCTGTGGCAAGTCGCCTTGCGCGACGAACTCAGGCATGCGCTGGTCGTCGAGGATCTTCGCAAGATCGACCGCTGGACCGCGCGCTATCCGCTCGCGACGGTGAATTGGCCGGTCGAGCCGCTCGATCCGTTCTTCAACGCCAACACGGTCGAGGACATCGCCGAAGCTGAGCGGCTGGCGGCGCTGGATGACGCGGCCTAACCGCCTTATGATTTGGGAAATTCGTTGAGAAGTTGCGCCCAGACCACCGCAAAGGCGACCAGCCCGCAGAGGCCGATTGCCGTGGTCACGCGCGGCAACCGATTGAGCGCGATCAGCAGCCAGGCCGGCAGGAAGAAAAACGCAAAGATCATTCCGAGCGGGAAGACCGCGAGCCATTGAAAGCCGGTACCGTCGCCCTGCGGCACGTGGGCGATGAAATAAAAGGTATAGAGCCAGAACAGCGTTCCGGCGGCGGCGACGAGGGTCGCAGCCTTGCGGAAATTGAAGACAGCTGGCGTGGCCATGGCTTGGATCATGTTTCTTGGTCGCGGCTGCAGCCATCCGAGTTCATGGCGCCGTTCGAACCGGACCAAGGCCGGCAGCGACCAATATTCTGACGTTGCCCGGGTGAGCCATGACCGACGATTTCCTGAATGCCATCTTCACCATCGTCGATTTCGCCGTCGATCTGTCGGAAACGATCGACAGCACCAAGCGGAGCAAGCCTGACATCTTCGAGGTCCCGCCAGACCCGACGCCTCTACCCCCTGGCGCGCAGCGTGCGCTCGCGGAGGTCGAGGAACGCGCGCGCGAGGCTGCCATGGTGGTCAGAACGTCGTAGCGGCAAGCCTTTCAGGACAAGTTCGTTTAGGCCGGCCGAAATCCCGCCCGTTCCAATGCCGCACGCACGTCGTCCGAGCTCAATGCATCGAGAAACGCCTGCGCGGCCGGGCGCTGCTTGCGCTCCGTCACCAGCGCGAAGTCGTAATGCTCTTCCGCGAACGGAATGAAATCGAGACCGGCTGCATGGGCGACGGGCGCAATGGTCATGCCCCAGTCGGCGCGGTGCTGTGCAACGGCGGCAGCGACCGCGTTGTGCGAGCGCGGCTGGTTCCAATAGCCTTCCGGGCGTGCACCGCCGAGCAGACGGTCGATCAGGATACGCGTGCCGGCGCCCTGGTTGCGGTTGACCATGATGCAGGCGGGATCAGCGAGCGCCGCTGCGACGGCCTGTTTCGCATCAAGGCCCTCGAAGCGCCTGTCGCCCTTGCGGAAGACGATGCCCTGCATCCGCCGCCAGCCGGGCACGAGCTCGAGCCCTTTGACGAGATAGGGCGAATTGTAGGTTTCGCTTTTGTCGTCGAACAGATGGATCGGCGCGAGATCGCATTCGCCGCGCTTGGCGGCCGCGAGCCCGCCGAGGCTGCCAACCGAGATCGAACGCACGTTAAAGCCCGCATGCGCGAGCTGTGCAGTGACGAGATCGAGGCCAGTGCAGTGACTGCCGACGATGACGAGATCGGGCACGCGTACATGCGGCGTGAACAGCGTCACCTCGGCTTCGGTCCCGGCCGGCATCTGGTCGGCGAGCGCATCGATCCGCAAAAAGCCGTCGGCCTGCGCGAAGGACGTGATCGCACCAGACCCCTTGCCGGAGGGATAGGCGATCAGACCGTCACGGCCCTCGACCAGCGAAACCATGACGAATTCGGTGCGGCCGAGTTCGGAGGCAATGCGCACCGGCACGGTTGCGCTCACCTTGGCATCGGAGCGCGGCGGCAAGCCGGCCAGCTTGCGCAGTACCGGCACGATCATGTCGTGGAAGGTGAACATCGCCGAGGTCGGAAAGCCCGGCAGGATCACCACCGGCTTGCCGTCGCACACCGCAAGGCACAGCGGCTTGCCGGGCTTGAGCGCGATGCCATGGGCGACGATCCCGGGCCGGCCGAGCCGGCCGATGATGCGATGGGACAGATCGCCGGCGCCTTTTGAGGTACCGCCGGACAGCACGAGCATGTCGGCGCCGGCAAGCGCGCTGCGCATCGCGGATTCGAGTTTCGCCTCATCGTCTGGAATGGCGCCCAGGAAGACTGCCTCGCCCCCGTTCTCGTCGATCGCAGCCGTGACGATCGCGCCGTTGGTGTCGTAGATCGCGGCGGGCGGAAGAGCCTCGCCGGGCTGAACCAGTTCATCGCCGGTGGAGATCACGGCCACCCGCGGCTTGCGCGCGACCTTCACCTCGGCAATGCCGCACGCGGCCAGCATGCCGATCTCGCGCGAGCCGATGATCGTGCCGGCGCGCAGCAGCGCCTCGCCGCGCGCAATGTCGGATCCGGCGTAGGACACGAATTGCCCCGGCGAGACGGCACGACGAACGTCGATCGCATCGGATTCCGCGGGCTGGGTGTGCTCGACCATGACGACCGCGTCGGCCCCGCGCGGCAAGGGACCCCCGGTGGCGATCGGCGTTGCGGTTCCGGCGGCCACTTGCATCCTCGGCGCAATACCGCAGTGAATGCTCTCGCCGTTCAGCGTGAGGCGCCGAGGGGCGCCTTCGCCTGCCGCAGCAAGGTCGGCCGAGCGCACGGCAAAACCGTCGACATTGGAGCGATCGAACGGGGGAACGTCGATCGGCGCGGTGATGTCTTCGGCGAGCGCCACGCCGAGCGCATCGGCGAGCTTGCGCTTCTCGCTCGTAACGGCGCGCGGGAACAACGCGGCCTCGAAGCGCGCCAGGGCCTCCTCGCGCGAGAGGATCTTGAGGAACTGCTCTTGTTCGAGCGCGCTGCGGATTTGCGACTGCGGGTTCATCGACATGCCAAAACCCTTATCATTCTCGCATGAGATAGGCATCGACCGGCTCCCCCGCCGCAAATCCCTCGTCGCTGGCGGGAATGAGCAGCCATGCATCCGCACCGGCAAGGGACTGGAGCGGCCATTCACCAACGGCGAGCGGCATCCACCCAATTTGTTCCCTCGCCAGCAAAGCGATCTCGGCGATGCCGACACTGGAGGCGATTTTTTGCGCAAGCGGCAGGCTCACCTGCCAGCGCGGCCGGCGCGCCGATAGTCTGTCGATCAGCGGAAGCACGAGCGCGAGCCACGCTGCCAGCGCATGATCCGGCGAGCCCGGCAAGGCCACGACGGGAACCTTTCCGAGCTTCGCGACTGCGGCAGTCCGCCCGGGCTGAAGCGCAACGCCGTGGGCGATCACATCACCGCGCTGGGCCAGCGCCGTGACGGCCGCATCGGTGCGGCCAACGCCGCTGCCCCCGACCGTCAGGATCAGATCGCAAGCGGACATTTCGAGCGCAGCGGCAATCGACGCCGCATCACGCGACGCAGCCTCGGACGTCTGCACATCCAGTCCCGCAGCGCGCGCGATCCCGGCGATCATGAGCATCGTCGCCGTTGCACCGGGCACGTTGACGATGCGCAGCCGGGGCCGGCGCACGCCGAGCCGGTCCAGACCGGCCACGCGCGCGAGCAGCAGATCGGCTGCGCCGACCGGATGGCCCTCGACGCCGGCCGGCATGCGCTCCGCGATGTCGCTGCCGGCACGCCTGACGCCATGCCCCGGCACGGCCTCCGCCAGCACCTGCACGAGCGGACCGGATGCATCGACCGCGTCGGCATCGAGCACACAATCACAGCCGTCGGGCATCGCGTCGCCGGCCTCGACCCACGGGGGCGCTTGTGTCAACGGCAGCGGCGAATAGGAGGATGCGCCGACGAGATCGTTGGCGCACAGCGCCCAGCCATCCGCGGCGGCAATGTCGTGCGGCGGATAGGCCGCCAGCAGCGAATTTCCGGCTGCGATGCAGCCGGCTGTTTCCGTCAGCGGCAACTGTACCGGCGCAAGCGGCTCGAGCCCGCTCAGCAGCGCGGCGAGCGCGGTGTCGAGCGATGTCAGCGATGGCGGAAGGCGCTGGGTCATGCGCCATGGTGGACCATGCATCGCCCGGTTTGGCAACCGCCGGCGATGTGGGCCTCAACCGCCCGACCTGTCCGCATTGGGGAAGAACAGCTGCTGCCCGTCGACCTTGTAGCCTGCAATCACCGTCTGCCCCTCCGGCGAGGTCAGCCAGTCGATGAAGGTCTGCGCGAGATCCTTCTTCACATCCGGAAACTTCTCGGGGTTCACCAGCATCGCGCCGTACTGATTGAGCAGCCGCCGGTCACCTTCGACGACGATGTCGAGATCGCCGCGATCCTTGAAGGCGATCCAGCTGCCGCGATCCGACAGCACATACCCATTCGCGGCGCGCGCGGCGTCGAGCGCCGAGGCCATGCCCTGCCCCACCTCGCGGTACCAGGCGCCCTTGGCGGCCGCGATGTCGATGCCGGCGACGATCCAGAGCGCCAGCTCCGCGGCGTGAGTCCCCGAGCGATCGCCGCGCGTCACGAACGGGGCGCCCTTGGCCTCGATCGCCTTCAGCGCCGTCGCGATGTCCTTGCCCTTGACGCCGGCGGGATCGCTCTTCGGCCCGATCAGCACGTAGTCGTTGTACATGACGTCAAAACGCTTCACGCCAAACCCGTCGGCGACGAATTTCTCCTCCTGGGGCCGCGCATGCATCAGCACGACGTCGGCCTCGCCCCGTCGCGGCCCGTCGAGCACCGCATCGGCGCGCCGCGCGATCACGGTCACCTCGATGCCGGTCTTGTCACGGAAGATCGGCAGCAGATAGTCGAGCAGGCCGGACTCCTGTGTCGCGGTGGTCGTGGCGAGGACGATGCTGCGGTCCTCCGCGGACGAGGCCGCGACGCTGCCGGCGAAGCCGCAGAGGAGCGCGTAGACGACGAACAAGCGGCCCATGGTCAGGTTCCTATCTATGACCCGATCATGATGACGGCCGATTGCGCCGCACTCGTGACGCGCCTGCTTTTTGCGCACATCACCCGGGAAATAGCGGCAACGTCGCGAGGCATCCTGCGCACCGCGCAAGCGATTCAAGATCGTTCACCAAAGCCGAGATCGCGCGCCGGGATGTGTTGCAAAGCAGCGAGATGATCAGGCATGGTCCCGCGGACGGGAATTGAAATGCAGAATTCCGACTGCGTCGAACGTCAAAAAGAAGCAAGAATTTGCATAGGAATGCAGGATGGAATTCCTGACGACCAGCGAAGCCGCCGACTATCTTCGGCTCGGCGAACGCAAGCTCTACGAACTCGTCACCACCGGCGCGATCCCCTGCACCAAGGTGACCGGGAAGTGGCTCTTCCCGCGCCACGAACTCGACCTCTGGGTCCTCTCGGGCCTCGCGCGTCCGGCCGGCATGCTGATCGCGGAGCCGCCGCCGGTCGTGGGCGGCAGCCAGGACGAACTGCTGGATTGGGCCTTGCGCGAATCCGGCTCGGGCCTGGGATCGATGAGCGAGGGCAGCGTGCGCGGGCTCGAGCGCTTGCAGCGCAACGAGGTGATGGCAGCAGCAATTCACTTCCACGGCCTGGATGCTTCCGACGATCTCACCGGGGATGCCAGTGTCGAAGCGCTGCGCGCCGCTCCGGATTTGCATGATGCGGTGCTGGTCGCATTCGTGCGCCGCGAGCAGGGTCTCGTGCTGCCGCAAGGCAATCCCAGGCATCTGCATGGCCTGACCGACGTGCTCGCGCTCGGCGCCCGGATGGCGATGCGGCAGCAGGGCACGGGCGCGCAGATGCTGCTCGACCTGCTCCTGAAGCGCGCCGGCGCCACGACGCGGGATTTGCGCCGGGTCGAGACGCCGGCCCTGACCGGACCGGATCTCGCGGAACTGGTCCGCGCCGGCCAGGCCGATTGCGGCATCGCCACGCGCGCCGCCGCGCGTTCGGCCGGCCTCGATTTCGTGCCGCTGGTCTGGGAGAATTTCGACCTCGCGATGCGGCAGCGCAGCTATTTCCGCCCGGCCATGCGGGCCCTGATCGGATTCCTCAACGAACGGCGGCTGCGCCAGCGCGCCGAGGAGCTGACCGGCTACGATCCCTCCCCCGCAGGACAGATCCGCTTCGCAGCCTGACATTGACGCCCGCCCCCAAATAGTTGCAAAAGAAACCAATTCAGCCGGGGCACACCCGGAGCAACAACGGCCAACGTGCCGGATCAGGGGAGGACAAGCGTGAATCCAATCAGATTTGGACTGCCGGTCGCAGCCGCCTTGACGGCGGCGCTGCTATCCGGCGTGGCGTCGGCGCAGCTGTCCGACGACGTCGTCAAGATCGGCGTGCTCACCGACATGAACGGCCCGGCCTCCGCGCCGACCGGCCAAGGCTCGGTGACGGCCGCGCAGATGGCGATCGACGATTTCGGCGGCACCGTGCTCGGCAAGCCGATCAGCATCGTGGTCGGCGACCACCAGCTCAAGGCCGACATCGGCGCCTCGCTCGCGCGGCGCTGGTACGACGTGGAGCAGGTCGATCTGATCGTCGACGTGCCGGTCTCGGCGGTCGGGCTCGCGGTGCAGAACATCGCCAACGAGAAGAAGCGGCTGTTCATCACCCACTCCACCGGCACCGCCGACTTCCACGGCAAGTTCTGCTCGCCCTACGCCATGCAGTGGGTGTTCGACACCCGCGCGCTCGCGGTCGGTACTGCGGATGCCGTGGTCAAGCGCGGCGGCGACAGCTGGTTCTTCATCACCGACGACTACGCCTTCGGCCATTCGCTGGAGCGCGACGCCTCGACCGTCATCACCGCCAATGGCGGCAAGGTGCTGGGCTCGGTGAAGCCGCCGCTGGCAACGCCGGATCTCTCCTCCTTCGTGCTGCAGGCGCAGGCCTCCAAGGCCAAGATCATCGGCATTGCGGCAGGTCCGCCCAACAACATGAACGAGATCAAGACCGGCTCGGAATTCGGCGTGTTCAAGGGCGGCCAGCAGATGGCGGCGCTGCTGGCGCTGATCACCGACATCCACGGCCTCGGCCTGCAGGCCGCGCAAGGCCTCTTGCTGACCACCTCGTTCTACTGGGACATGGACGACAAGACCCGCGCATGGTCGAAGCGCTATTTCGCCAAGCTGAACAAGATGCCGTCGATGTGGCAGGCCGGCGTCTATTCGAGCGTCATGCACTATCTCAACGCCATCAAGGAGGCCGGCACCGACGATCCGCTCAAGGTCGCCGCCAAGATGCGGGAGAAGCCGATCGAGGATTTCTTCGCCCGCAACGGCAAGCTTCGCGAGGACAATCTGATGGTGCACGACCTCTGGCTGGTGCAGGTGAAGACGCCGGAGGAGAGCAAATATCCGTGGGACTATTACAAGATCCTCACGACCATCTCCGGCGACAAGGCGTTCGGGCCGCCGGACCCGGCGTGTGCGATGGTGAAGAAGTGAGATTGTAGCCGCGCTGACGGTGCACCCTCTCCCCTTGCGGGAGAGGGTGGCTCGCCGCACAGCGGCGGGACGGGTGAGGGGTTCTCTCCTCGCGCTGTGCAAATGGAGCCAACCCCTCATCCGGCGCTTCGCGCCACCTTCTCCCACAAGGGGAGAAGGAAGAAAGCGCGCCCTACTTCACCACGCCGATCTCGCGAAAATATTTCATGACGCCCGGATGGATCAGATCCGGCCTCGGCGCCGCCGCGACCGTGTTGGAGGCCGTGGTCTCGCAGGCCTGGGCGAGCTTCTTGCAGAAAACCGCCTCGACACCGTGCAGCGTCTTCGCCAGGCGATATGCGACATCGTCGGGCAGATCCTCGCGCGTGAGCACGAAGCTCCACGAGCCCAGCGAGGCGATCGGCGCGTCCTGCTTCGGGTAGCTGCCCGCGGGCACCAGCAGCGGCTTGAGGAACGCATGCTTGGCGCGGATGCGCGTCATCTCGTCGACGCTGGGGGCAATGAAGCGCGCGCCTGACGCGCTCGATGCGACCGTTGCAAAGCCGGGCCAGCCGATGCCGGCGCCCCAGAGCGCGGCGACGCGGCCGTCCTCGACCATCGCGGGGCCGTCGCCGGCGCGGTCGAGATAGATCGCCTTGAAGTCTTCGTCCTGCTTGAGGCCGAGCCCGTCCAGCACGTAGCGCGCCAGGATCGGCAGGCCCGAGCCTTTGGCGCCGAACGCGACGGGCTGTCCCACGAGATCGCGGATCGTCCGGTAGGGACTGTCCGCGCGCACCACGAACATGCCGGGGTTGGAATAGATCGCCGTCAGTATCTTCAAACGGACCGGCGCACGTCCGATGCCGGCAAAAGCCTCATAGGCCGGCTCGCCCGCGACCAGCGCGAGATCGAGCTCGCCCTTCTCCAGCAGCGGAATGTTCTCGTTGCTGCCCTTGGTGTTGCGCGGCGCGATGGCGATCTGCGGATCGGCCGCGTTCATCACCTCCGCAAAGGCGTTGCCGTAGAGCGGGAAGCCGCCGCCGGGCGTGGCAGTGCCAAGACTGATTGTATGGCTGATCGTCGTCGTCGAAATGGCGGTGCCTCCGGTTTGAGCGGCAGCGGGGCTGGCGAGCAGCACTGCTGCGAGAAGGATGGTCGCGAATCTCATGGTCATTCCCGGCGGGCCTGCGTCAACACCGACTTGCGGCGAAGTAGGCAGCGGCCCGATTTTGTGAAAGCATGCCCCTCAACGACAATAGAACAATGGGAGGCGTCATGTTGCGAATTTTGCGTCGGGGTGTTTTCGGGCTCGCGGTTCTCTCAGGTCTTTTCAGCGCCGCGGCTCCCGCCTCCGCCGCCTATCCCGAACGCCCCGTGCACTGGTTCATCGGCTTTGCCGCCGGCGGCCCCGTCGACATCGTGGCGCGCATCCTGGCGCAGGCGCTGTCGGACAAGCTCGGCCAGCAATTCATCGTCGAGAACAAGGCCGGATCCGGCGGGAACATCGCCGCCGCGGCCGCGATCAATGCGCCGCCCGACGGCTACACGCTGCTGTTCGTCGCGCCGAACAACGCGATCTCGACCTCGCTCTACAAGAAGCTGCCGTTCGACTTCATCCGCGACACCGTGCCGGTGGCGAGCATCATGCAACTCACCAACATGCTGGTCGTCTCCAACGCGTTCCCGGCGAAGTCGGTCCAGGAGTTCATCGACTACTGCAAGGCCAACCCCGGCAAGATCTCCTATGCCTCCTCCGGCAACGGCACCTCGGTGCACATGTCGGCCGAGCTGTTCAAGGCGATGACCAAGTGCGACATGATCCACGTGCCCTATCGCGGATCGGCGATCGCCTTCCCCGACATCATCTCCAACAAGGTGCAGCTGATCTTCGACAATCTGCCTTCCGCGCTGGAGCAGGCCAAGGGCGGCAATGTCCGCGCGCTGGGCGTGACCTCGCCGCAGCGCTGGCCGAGCGTGCCTGACGTGCCCGCGATCGCCGAGACCGTGCCGGGCTTCGAATCGGTCGGCTTCTACGGCATCTCCGCGCCGAAGGGCACCCCAAGCGAGGTGATCGAGACCCTCAACAAGGCCGTCGGCGACGTGCTGAAGGACCCGAAGGTGGTCGCGCGCCTCACCGAAGTCGGCGGCATCCCCAAGCCGATGACACCAGCCGAGTTCGGCAAGCTGGTCACTGATGAGACCGAGAAGTGGCGCAAGGTGGTGGAGTTCGCCGGGGTCTCGGTGGATTAGCGCGGCTCGGCCCCAAGGCGGTTACGGCATCGGAGGGGGCCGGTTGGTCCCCCTCCGCACCCCAAAAGTCGCAAAACAACCCCATGCACAGTAGAAAGAACCCACAAGTTCAATGGGTTATCGGTAGCGAAAAACAGCCCGCTGCAGGGACGATTTGCACCGTCGGGCAAAACAGGGGTATGCAGGCATCATCGCAAAATTCGGTTATCCGAAACCGACCTGCGATGCCGCGCCGGCGTTCCCGCCCGCCCGGGCCAGCATTGCACCCCCGCCCCCATCCCTGTAAACGAACCGCGCACCGTTGCCGGCCGCGCGTTCCCGCGAGCCGCTCGCGGCGGGGCCTGTAGCTCAATGGTTAGAGCCGGCCGCTCATAACGGTCTGGTTGCAGGTTCGAGTCCTGCCGGGCCCACCACGCTTCGCCCTGCAGGCTACGCGTGGCGCGGAGTCCGAAGGGCGAAGGCGGGCTCGGGTCAAGCGAGCCACACCAATATCCAGCACCATGTCAACCAGCGCGGAAGCGGCCGAACGGGCCTCTATAGTCAATCAAGTGTCCCGTCGCCGTAACTGAAGACGTTCAAGGTCAAGCTCGGAATTTCCGATGAGCGCATACTATTGCATCGCAGCGATAAGACCGCACCGAAGCGCGACGCAGCGAAAACCGCAACCAGCTTCGCGAACCAGGATTGCTGCGCCGACCGACGTGAGAGACCTTGGCAAGGTGCCGCGATGCGTGCCAATAATCGAGGGTACTTTCCCCATCAGCCCTGTCCCTCATGCCCCTCCTGCATCCCGAGCGCTACATCGTCGCGCTTCCAGCCGATGAGCTGGAAAAGTTCGCGCGTGAATGGGCGTCGCTGAAGAAGGGCTATTTCGAGGTCGAGCGGTTTTCTGGCGCGGGCGATATGGGCCGCGACGTCGTCGGCTATCTGTCGAAGCAACGGCACGAGGGCGATTGGCACAACTATCAGTGTAAGCAATACGGCAAGGCCGTCCCGCTCAATGTCGGGCTTGGTGAAATCGGCAAAATTCTGTACTTCGCACACGAAGGCGAATTCACCGCGCCGGCGAAGTTTTATTTTGTCGCGCCCAAGGGCGTCGTCCGGACGCTTCGCACTTATATTTCGAAGCCGAGCGAATTGAAGAAGGCCCTCATCGACAATTGGGACGATTATTGCGCTAAGACCATCACGAAAAAAAAGACCATCGCCCTGACCACCGAGTTGAAGAAATTCATCGAGGCTTGGGATTTCTCGAACGTATCGGTGATCTCGGTCGATGTGATGCTCGCCGATGCGGCGGGCAAGATCCTCATGGCCAAGAAATTCGCAGAGAGCCCGGACCCTGCGCCGAAAGGCGTCGTCCCCGGCACGATTGAGGATCGCGAGATGCCTTATGTTCAGCAACTGCTGGACGCTTACAGCGAGCGAGACAGCAAACTATATCCCGATCACTCCGCAATCGCGAAGCACGTCGACCACGGCCCACATCTAGTGATGCAGCGCGAACGTTTCTTTGATGCGGACGCATTCACGCGCTTCTATCGCGACAACACCATGACCGAGGAAATCGATCTCCTTCGCAATGATATGCTCCACGGCGTCGCCGAGGCTCACGGCGCGGTCCATCCAGATGCACTGACGCGCGCAAACGCCGTCATGCAGCAGGCCGCGAACGTTCAGCCGTCTGGCGCGTTAGCTAAGCACGCGCGCGTCCCGGTGAAGCAGGGCATCTGCCACCATTTTGCCAATGAAGGTAAGTTGAAATGGCGGAAGAAGTAGTCATCGCTGAATCGAGCGAGCCGGTTCCGCTGTTCAACAGCGCTCTGGAAACGGGCGTGCGTGCTGTCGTCATCTTAGACGCAGTTCATCCGCGCGCCTTCGATCTCGCTCACCTCACATGGTGCGATCATCTTGTTGTCCATACTTCCGACATCGACGGGCCAGAGAGCCTGCATCCGGATATCCCGCAGCGGACGGGCGAACTACTAGTACGGCGACGCCTGGTCGAGGAAGGCATTAAGTTGATGCGGCGGCTTCACATGATCGAGGCGGAAGTGGGTGATCGCGGCATTGCCTACCGAGCAAGCGAGGATGCATCGGCTTTCGTCGAGGCGCTGC
The DNA here is from genome assembly GCF_003020125.1 of Bradyrhizobium sp. MOS003. Lineage (GTDB taxonomy): Bacteria > Pseudomonadota > Alphaproteobacteria > Rhizobiales > Xanthobacteraceae > Bradyrhizobium. The sequence continues at coordinate 382,840 of NZ_PYFW01000005.1, forward strand.
GTTCCGAATACTCCAACGAACTGAAAGAGCGCGCCGCGTGGCTCGCCTCATTCTTGACGAAACGGTCGGACTCGGATCTGGCCGGACTTATCGCGGATCGGATCGGGCGATGGGCTGTTGAATTTCAAGGCGAGGCGGGCAACCCGGGTACAACATGACGTCGGCACCGCGCATCACACTTTCAAACCTGACCTTCACAGGTGAAGGCAAGCCAAACGCCGGCGTCGCCTTTGCGCCCGGACTGAACGTTCTGTTTGGCGCGTCGAACACCGGCAAGTCTTTCACCGTAAAGGCTCTTGATTTTATGTTGGGCGGCTCCGGACCGCTGCCAGAGATAAACGAGCGTGACGGTTACGATCGGTCTTGGCTGGCGCTCTCGCTGCCGAAATCCAACGACGCCACGATTTTGCGGGCTCTGGCGGGCGGTGCCTATGAGATTCTTCCGGGAAACGTGATCGAGGCCGATCCAAAGAGGAAGGACAAGCGAAAGCTGTCCGCCAAGCACAATGCGACTAAGACTGATAACATGTCACAGTTCTTACTCAGCGAACTGGGCCTGTCCGGCAAGGAGATTGCCGAAGACGTTTACGGAAACAAGCGCTCGCTGAGTTTCCGCGACTTGGTTCGCTATTGCCTCATCGACGAGGCCTCTATTCAGAGCGAAACGTCGCCTGCTGAATCTGGGCAATTCACGGGCTCGACGCCCGAGCACAGCGTCCTTAAGCTCATGCTTACCGGCCAAGACGACAGTGCGATTGTGACTGTCGTCGACAGGAAGACGTTCACCAGTGCGCGAACCGCGAAGGTTGAGGTCATTGACGACCTACTGAAGACGGTCAACGACGAGATCGATGCTGACTACCCCGACATTGACGACCTAAAGGATCAGAGCGATCGATTGGAGCAATATTACGCCGAGGCTCAGAGTGCGGCACAGGCCGCACAGGAATCTATCCGTGAGCAACTGCAGGCCAAAAACCACCTAGCGCGCGACATTTACCGAGTAACTCAGCGCCGCAACGAAATCCAGATCAACTACGGGCGCTTCGAGCAACTCGAAGAAGTTTATGCGTCCGACATCAAGCGACTTGAATCGATAGAGGAGGCAGGATTTATCCTCGCATTGTCGGGCGACCAGCCATGCCCACTGTGCGGCGCTTCACCGGACGATCAGAGCCACTCGCATGGCATGTCCGATATTAAGCGCGCACAGAAAGCAGCGAACATAGAGATTGCGAAAATCCGGAAGCAGCAGTCGGAGTTGCGGCAGACCATCCAGAGCCTCGATCAGGAAGGAGCTTTAATCGAGAAGTCGTTGGAAGAGCTTGAAGAAGAGCTGTCGCTCTTGGAAATCGACTTGCAGCGCATGGCGCCAAATGTTTCCGATAGAAAGAGGCGGCTCGACGAGGTGCTAGAGGTTCGCGATCGTGTCAAGCGCGGCCTGGATCTGCTGCTCCAACGCCAAAACCTCCTTGATCGCAAGGAAGCGCTGCTCACGGCCAAGCCCGCATCGAAGGCTGACAGACCGACGCTCGGCGCGCCCGGCAATGTGATGCACGACTTCGCCCAGACGGTAAGCAGCGTGTTAACCGCTTGGAAGTTCCCTGGTGACGGCCACGTTTCGTTCGATGAGGGCGCCTATGACCTTCGCATCGATGGCAAGAAGCGGAAAGATAACGGCAAGGGCGTTCGTGCGGTAACGCATTCCGCGTTCAAGGTCGCCCTGCTAATCTATTGCCGTGAGCGCAATCTCCCCCACCCTGGGTTCTTGGTGCTCGATACGCCGCTGCTCACCTACCGCGATCCGCTGCGTACAAATAGCCCCCTGACCGACGACGAAGAAGCCTTGAAGAAGTCATCGCTCAAAGACCACTTCTTCGAACACCTCTCGAGCGTATCGAAACTTGGTCAGATCATCGTCGTGGAGAACGTCGACTTGCCAATGGGCATCGAAAAATGGGCGAATGTGGAGACCTTTACCGGCGACCCAGCAAATGGGCGTTTCGGTCTGTTCCCGCGACCTGACATGCGAACGCAATTGGTCTCAGGCAAATAGTTGACTCTGGATCGACTTTTTCCTGTTCGAGAAATCGAGCACATCGTTTCCCGGAAAAATGACTAGAGACTGCCACGGGTGGCTTGGTGACAAATAGGGACTACGGTGACAGTGCTGGATTGTACCCTCTATCCCGCCCCTCACCCCAATATCTCCCGATACAATCCCAAATACCGATCCGCCATCCACTCCACCGTGAAACGCTCAGACACCGCGGCGCGGCAGGCTGCGAGGTCGATCTGGTCGATGCGGGCGATGGCATCGACCGCGGCGTCGAGGCTGTCGACCAGGAAGCCGGTCACGCCGTCGTCGATCAGTTCGCGCATTGAGCCCCGTTGCACGAGATGACCAGCGTTCCGCAGGCGAGCGCTTCCACCACGGGCCGAACAACTCGTCGAAATTGATGAGGTGGACACGCTCCTGCCCGGCGAATGGTAAGGAGGCCAGTTGCACCTCGCGCCGCCCACCGATCAGGGCGGTACGCAAAAGACGTATACAGTGGTGATCAACGTAGGATCGGACCGCCACGTGATCGATGTGGAGCAAGGCGTGCCCTGGGCGTGACCGGGTCAAGCTCAACCGGTATCGCGCGGTCGTGCCGCTCCGCGCATATGGATGATAGAGCATCTGGTTCACGGGCTCGAAGCCTCGGACACCACTCCGCGAATAGCGAGACCTACCGGGCAAACTTTGCCTGCATCGCCAGGCGACATCGGTAATTTTTTCACGCCAGTGAGACAGCCGAACCGGAAACACCGTGAAATCATAGAAAACGCTTTGGCACGCACGTTGCTTATCGGGGATCGTCTTGAGGACCGAACATGCAAGTCGCGACCGGAACATCAATCCTCGGCTACCAGGCCGCCAAGGCCGCCTCATCCACCAGCGGCACGAAGACGCCGGCGGTGAACGATGGCGGGATCGCGCAAGCGAACGAGGACAGTGCATCGAAGACGAGCAGCGTCGAGGCGGACTTCCTGAAGTACGCCAAGATGACTCCTTTCGACCGTATGCGGGCCGGCATTTTGAAGAGCATGAACCTCACCGAGGACGACCTCGCCAAAATGTCTCCGGACCAGCGAAAGGCCGTCGAGGAGAAGATCAGAGACGCCATTGAAAAGCAGCTCGAAAAGCAGGGCCAGAAAACCGGCAGTCTCGTCGATCTATCGGCGTAACGACCGGCTTCTGCTCACGGCATTGCCCGGCTTCCCCGGTGCTCGCCGGCGACGATTGAAAAAGGTGGTGAAGTGCCAGCGCTGCAAAGGCACGGGCGAGCGATGAGGAGTTGATGATCCCTCCGCTCCTGACGCCTCGCGGACCTCGCCGACGAAGTCCGTCTTGAACTGCGGTGATAGTGCCCGCGATGCCCCAGCGCCGAAACATCGAATACTCGCGACCAAGCCGGCGCTGAGATCACATCCCATTCACTTCTCCAGGCAGGCCGCTCGCATTCGCGCTTTGCGAGCCTGGGTGCACGCCTCGCCCTTCGAGACGACCGCAACACGCGCATTCTCCACAGCCCTAGGGAATACGTGGACAAGCCCGGCTCTGCCGTTTGGGAATCCCTGACCCGTGCTAAGCGCCGGGAACAAGCAGGGGCGGGGCGGATTCGTCCCAGCGAGGAGCGATCTCGATGCTGATGACGAAGGACAGACGGCCGGCGATCCGCACGCTGCGTGGATGGGCGCTCAACGTGCTGCAGGAGGCCGGCGCCATCCACGAATGCGAGGAGCATGGCTGGGCCAAGGACCGGGCCGATCCGCACGCGCTCGCACACGCCATTGAACTCGCCGGCGAGGCGCCGCCGGCCGGCGTCTCGCCGGACGATGCGATCGCGGAACTGCGCGACGTCCTGGACTCGGTCGGAGACACCTGCCCGGAGTGCCGGGACGGAGATTGCTGACGCGGCACCGATCGCGATACCGCTGTCCGCATGGATCGGACGTTCATCCTGACGGCTGAGTTGGACCCTGCCAGCTTCGATTGGCTGGACGGGCTGCGCCGCGTGCATTTCCCGCCGGCGCGCAACTTGCTGCCGGCGCATCTCACGCTGTTTCATCGCCTCTCGCCGGCGCAAACCGACAGGCTGGGGGCGATCTCGGCCTGCCCGATGCGCCAATACCTGTGCTGTGCGACGGCGTTCGCCTGCTCGGCTTCGGTGTCGCCATCGAGATCACCTGCCCTGAACTTAAGCGATTGCGGACTGCGCTGTGCATCGCCATGGGCGGCGAACTGTCCCGGCAGGACAGCCAGGGCTGGCGGCCGCATGTCACCATCCAGAACAAGGTTACCGCCGCAGCAGCGCGCGGTCTTTACGACGAGCTTCGCGCCGGGTTCGCGCCGCGCGCGGGCGCCGTTGGAGGGCTGCTGGTCTGGGAGTATCTGAACGGTCCGTGGAGACTGGACCGCAGGCTTCCGTTCGACTGCTAGGCTCTCCGCCGCTGCACCTCGGCATACCATTCGGCGTAAGGCGTGTTTTTCGCCATGTGCCGGTTGAGGTCGGGAGCGCCGTCCGGCCACCAGACCGGGCCGCGCTCGCCGAGGGCGCGCTTCGCGTCGTCGACAGCGCGATGGGCCGCCGCTTCGGACTCGGCATAGGCCGCCGCCTTGGCGTCGCGGACGGCCCGCCGCGCCGCCATCAGGCGCTTGACCAGCTCCGACGTATCCCGCTCGCCCAAATGCGGATTGGCCATCCGCCACAGGCGTCCGCGGACGACGAAGTATCGACCGTCCGGCGTGACCGGATGTTTCATGCCGATTTGCGCCGCGCCCCTGAGGCCTGCTTCTTGGCGGCCGTCTCCTTGGCCGCCTTCTTGCCGGCGATCGGCATCAGCATCTCCTTCTGGCCGGCCGCGGCCTTCTTCGGCTTCCTGGCCGGCTTGTCCGCCTTCGCGGGCGCAGCCTCCTTCCCGGCTGCCTTTCCAGCCGCCTTGCCGACGCTCCGGCGCAGCGCCTCCATGAGGTCGACGACGTTCTCGCCCTTCGGCCGGTCCTTCGGCTGGATGACCTTGCCGGCGCGCTTCTCGTTGATCAGCTCGATCAGCGCGCTCTCGTAATGGTCCTCGAACTTCTCGGGTGTGAAGCGCCCGGCCTTCTGGTTGACGATGTGCCTGGCGAGATCGAGCATGTCCTTGGTGACCTTCACGTCCTGGATCTCGTCAAAATAGTCCTGCTCGCTGCGCACCTCGTAGGGGTAGCGCAAGAGGGTGCCGACCAGGCCCTTGTCCATCGGCTCCAGCGCGATGATGTGCTCGCGGCTGGTCAGCACCACGCGCCCGATCGCGACCTTGTCCATCTCGCGGATGGTCTCGCGGATCACCGCGAAGGCGTCATGCCCGACCTTGCCGTCAGGGCGAATGTAATAGGGGCGGATCAGGTAACGCGGGTCGATGTCGGACTTCGCGACGAACTCGTCGATCTCGATGGTGCGCGTGGACTCCAGCGCGATCTCCTCGAGCTCTTCCTTGGAGACCTCTATGTACTGGCCCTTCTCGAGTTCGTAGCCCTTGACGATGTCGTCGTTCGACACCTCGTCGCCGGTGTCCGCATCGACTTTCACGTATTTGATGCGGTGCCCGGTCTGCCGGTTGAGCTGGTTGAACGAGATCTTCTCGCTCTCGGACGTGGCCGGAAAGAGCGCCACCGGACAGGTGACGAGGGACAGTCTCAGGAAGCCTTTCCAATTGGCGCGGGGGGCCATTTACGCAGAACTCCGGTTCGAGGCGGCACGGATTAAAGACGGACGGCGGCCCTGGGTTCCGACATGGCATGTGGAGAAAAAGGCAGCGCAAGTGTAGGATTCATGTCGCATCGCTCCGCCCCTTCGCCGAGCACCCCCACGGGGCCGCCGTTTGGCGGCAGGAGACCTCCATGACCAATGAAAAAGGCCCGAACATCAAGAAGAAGCAGAAATGCAAGAACTGCGAGGGCAAGGGCTTGGTCAAGAAGGGCGACAAGGTGGTGAAGTGCCAGCGCTGCAAGGGCACGGGCGAGCGATGAGGCATTGGCCCGCCGGCAGCCGGTTTGCCCCGCGTGCAGCGGTCCTCCGATAGGATGAGGCCGGGCACCACCGATATGCTATCGTCAGCCCAGCCCCCCAACGGAGACACCCCAATGCCCACCAGCGTCAAGCAAATGATCGAAGCCGCCAACGCGGCGGTCCCCAAGATCACGTCGGACGAGGCGGCCCAGATGATCAAAAACGGCGACACGCTCGTCGTCGACGTTCGCGATGCGCCGGAGGTCGCGGCCAGCGGCAAGATCGCGGGCGCCGTGAACGTCTCACGGGGGATGCTGGAGTTTCGCGCCGATCCGGAATTGCCGTCCCACGACAAGGCGTTCGACCGGAGCAAGACCGTCATTCTCTACTGCGCGTCCGGCGGCCGCTCGGCGCTGGCGGGCAAGCTGATGAAGGATTTGGGCTACGAGAAGGTCTACAATCTCGGCGGCTTCAAGGACTGGACCGGGGCGGTCGAGAAATAGCGCGACCCGGCCGGCGCGCGGCCGATCGCTCGCCTGTGGCGCATCCTTCGAGACGCCCGCCTGGGCGGGCCCTCGGGATGAGGTCCTCGCTTTCCGGCGGGGCCATTCGCATACCGGCTTGGTCTGAGGCAACGATCTGCCTTGACGCGAGTTGTTCCCACGCAGAGAGGACCACAGCGAGGCGCGCCATGAACAAGCCTACCGCCAAGGATACCGGACTGACACCTGACGACTTCCCGATGGAAGCCGACAAGACCAAGCTCAAGACGCACAAGGGCGAGCCGGTGGCCTCGGCCGAGTCCGAAGAGATCGCGGACGAGCTGGCCGACCGGCTGAACGAGCAAGCTCACCGGGAGGAGCAGGACCGCTGGTCGGCGTAACGCGTCGGCCTGCGCTTTCTCTCGCCCCCTCCTACTCGATCGACGTTACCTGCCGCCGGCGCAGCTCGGACGGGCTGTGGCCGAACTTCCGGCGAAACACCGTGCTGAAATGCGATGAGCTGCTGAAGCCCAGCCGATAGGCGATCTCGGTGACCGACAGCGTGCGCAGCTCGGGGCGCATCAGCGCGTCATAGCAGCGCTGCAGGCGGCGGTTCAAAATCCATTCCGACACCGACATCTCGGTCGAACGAAACAGATAATGCAGGTGCCGGAGCGAAACGCCGTTGCTCCGGGCGATCTTCTCCAGCGACAGATCCGGATCGGTCAGGTGCTCCTCGATCCAGGCCTTGACGGAGCGCAGGCGCGCGTTGCGGGCGGTGGCATCCTCCGAGAATTCGTCCTTGTCGCCCATGTCCAGCGCGAGCGCCAGCACGTCCATCAACTCGTGACCGAGCCGGCCTCGCGCCGTCTCCTCCAGGCTCGAGGCTTCCGCGGCGAGCAGCGCGCAGAATTCGGCGGCGATCCGCCCGAGGCCCCGCCCCGTCGCGATCGTTGCCGCCGACGGCATCTTGCCCTCGGCGAAGCGCGACGAAAACTCCTTGCGCGGGATCTCCAGATACAACGAGCGGAATTGGTTCGAGCACTCCAGATCGTAGGCGTCGGAGGCCGAGAAGATCGCGCCGATGCCAGGGCTGGTCACCAGCGTCTGGCCGGCCTGAAGCACGTCCATGCTGCCCTGTTGCAGAAACTGGACGTAGTAACAATCCTTGTCGAGCTTCGCGATGTGCCGCTCGCGCCGCGATATCCGCTGCTCCGAAAGGAAGACGTCGCTCATCGTGACAGGGCCAAATTGCGCCTCGCGGATAAAGCCCTGATAGTCGGCCGGCTTCACCGCGTTCACGTCGACATGAACGTAGTGGTCGCAGATGGCATCCTGCCAGGCGGCAAAGCGCCTGGCGGGGTCCAGCTCCTCGGTCGTAAACACGAGATCCATCGGCGGCCCGTCACGTCGAGACATGTCTGTGCAGCGCACAAAAACTGCCTGTTGATCTTAGGTTCCTGTCAGCTTCACGCAAGACTCTTTGCGCGCCAGCGCAAAAGGTTTGCGCGTTGACGCAAGTCAGCGTGAGCTCCCTCGCCTATCAAGCGCAAAACAAACTTGGGACGGGGGGAGGCAAGCGCGCGCCGAGACGGCGATCCCGCACGCGCGATGCCGATCCGGGGAAGGCAAGCGATGAAGCGCGTTCGGGTCAGCCAACAGGAGATCGTGTTTGCGGTCTTCGCGGCACTCTTCCTGACCTTCTCGGTCTTCCTCAACGGCTTTCTCTCCGCCGACAACATGCTGACATTGCTGCAGAACGTGGCAGTGCTCGGCATCCTCGGCCTCGCCATGGCGATTGTCGTGATCGGTCGCGGCATCGACCTGTCGCTGATCGCGGCACTCGCGGTCCCCGCTGGCCTCGTGCTGCAGATGGTGCAAAACGGCCATTCGCTGCCGGCCTCGCTGCTTGCCGCCGGCCTGCTGGCCATCGCGGTCGGCCTCGTCAACGGCTGGCTGATCGCCTATGCGGAAGTGCCGCCCTTGTTCGCGACGCTGGCGACCGGCCTGTTCGTCGCCGGTCTCGGCCAGGCCGCCCTCTTCCAGCTCGACGTCGTGCAATGGAGCGACGGCATGGCCGGCTTCGAGCGACTCGGCCAGGGCAGCATCCTCGGCATTCCCACATCGATCGTCATGTTCGCCATCGCCTGCGTCGTGGTCTTCGTGCTGCTGCGCCAGACGCGCTGGGGCGCCTACATCTACGCGATCGGCGACAACCCGTTCGCGGCGCGCGTCACCGGCATCCCGTCGCGGCCCATCATCGTGCTGCAATACGTCCTCGCGGCGCTGATCGGCTGCTTTGCCGGCCTCGTGCTGGCGGCGTCCGTCAACTCCATGCCGACGCGCATCTTCAACTCGACGCTGATCTACGACGTCATCCTCGTCGTCGTGCTCGGCGGCATCGGCCTGTCGGGCGGGCGCGGCGGGGTCGTCAACGTCATCATCGGCACGCTGCTGATCGGCACGATGCTGAACGGAATGACGATCCTCAACATCCCCTATGCCGGTCAGAACCTCATCAAGGGCCTCGTGCTCCTGATCGCCGTCGTCACCGACACCCTGCTCAATCCACGAAACGAAGAAACGGCCCAACAGGGCGACATCTGATCTGCCTGAAGCAACGCGTATCCAACAAGGAGGAAGACAATGGCCAGCGTTCATAAGTTCGCGCTTGGAAGCATCGCCGCACTGGCGCTTTCAGCCGTCGCGGCTCCGGCCCTCGCCCAGCAGGGCCTCGACGAACCGTTCCAGAAGCCGTTCCGGGAAGCGCTTGCCGGCAAGACCGTCGCCTACGTGCCGGTCGCGATGAACTTCGACCTGACCGAAGGCTGGTACGCCGGCCTCAAGAAAGAGCTCGAGCCTTATGGCGTCAAGTTCGTGATCCGCGATCCCAACTGGAATACCAACGCGGGCGCGCAAGCCGTCACCTCGCTGATCTCGGAGAAGCCGGCGGTGATGGTGATCCACAATCCCGACGTGCAGACCTACGCCAAGCTGCTGCAGCGCGCCGAGAACGAAGGCATCTACGTCATCCAGATCAACATGGGCTCGGCCTATCGCAGCTCGGCCTTCGTCGGCGCCAACTGGATCGAGATCGGCGAGCGGCAGACCGAAGGCGTGGTGAAGGCCTGCCAGGGCAAGTCGAACAAGATCGCCATCATCCAGGGCGCGCTGTCGGCGGCGGCCAGTGCCTACACGCTCAAGGGCGTCGAGAACGTCCTCGCCAAGCATCCCGAAATCAAGGTCGTCTCCAGCCAGGCCGCCGATTGGGATGCCGCCAAGGCCAAGGCGATCACCCAGACGGTGCTGAAGCAAAACCCGGATCTCTGCGGCATCGTCGGCTTCTGGGACGGCATGGACATCGGCACCGCCGCCGCGATCAAGGAAGCCGGCCTGACCGGCAAGGTGTTCCTGGCGACCTCCGGCGGCGGCGAGCGCAAGGGCGCATGCGAGCTCGTCAAGAACGGCTCGTTCGATCTCGACATGAGCTACGACGTGCCGACGCAGGCAGCCCAGATGGCCGGCACCATCAAATGGCTGCTGTCGTCGGGCGTCAAGGCAGGCTCGGTCAAGGGCTCGGAATACACCACGCTGATTCCCATCACCAAGGAGAACGCCGACAGCCAGATGTCGTGCTGGAATCTCTCCGATCTCAAGAAGTGATCGCCGCATGACTGCGCGTCCCGGGCCTCCCCGGGGCGCGCGCCACTTTATCTGATGGAAATTCTTGGGAAGGCCGATGCGCGAGACACTGACGCGGCTCCGATACCGCTACTGGCCGGACCATCTCCTCGGCGAGATCCTGTCCAAACGATGGACCGAAACCGCCATCCCGGTGATCCTGCTGCTGATCATCGGCTTCGCGCTCAGCCGCTCGCTCGAGCACTTCCTGTCGCCTGCGAGCCTCGCCGACACCGCGCGGCAGGCCGGCGAGATCGGCTTCATCGGCCTCGGCATGGCGCTGGTCGTCATCGTCGGCGGCATCGATCTCTCGGTCGGGTCGATCTTCGCACTGACGGATTTTTGCGCGCTCTATCTGCTCGACGTGCTGAACTGGCCGGTCCCCGCAGTGGTGGTGGTCACCATGATCGTCGGCGGGCTGCTCGGCGCCGTGAACGGCGTGCTGATCGGATATCTCAGGCTGCGCGCCTTCATCACCACGCTGATCACGCTGATCATCTACCGCTCGGCCTATGAACTCCTGATCCAGCGCTATTCCAACGCGATCGCGTCGGCCTTCCCCGACATTCCCTCCTGGGATTTCATCGGCGGCGGCAGCGTGTTCGGCATCCCCAGCGTCGCGCTGGTCTACATCGTGATCGCGATCTTCGGTCACGTCTTCCTGACGCGGCTGCGGCCGGGCTGGCACATCACCGCGATCGGCGGCTCGCGGCGCTCGGCCTATAATTCCGGCATTCCGGTCCGCCGCACCATCGCGCTCTGCTACGTCGCGAGCGGCGTCCTGACCAGCATCGGCGCGCTGTTCTTTGCGGCAAGGCTCGGCACGGTCGGCGGCGATATCGGCGTCGGCCTGGAGGTGATCGTGCTGACGGCAACCGTGCTCGGCGGCATTACGCTCGGCGGCGGCAAGGGCTCGGTCGTCAAGTCCATGGTCGGCGTGCTCATCGTGCTCCTCGTCACCAACGGGCTGACCGCCATGAACGCGCGCGGCGGCGTCAACCGCATGGCGCTGGCGACGATCCTGCTGGCGGCTGCAATGGTCGACATCCGCTGGCAGAAGAACCGCACCCGCATCATCAGCAAGGTCTATGTCGCGCCGACCTACCACGCATTGCCGCCTCCGCCGCCGACCGAGATCGGCAGCGGCGGGCCGTTCGAGCAGAACGACAGGCTACGCGACGTCTCGCTGATCGGGCTCGGCCGGATCGAGGCGCCCGAGGACGTCATCCTCGATCGCAACGACGTGCTCTATGCCGGATCCCGTCACGGCGACATCATCCGCTTCTTCCCACCCGATTACGAGCGAATGGAGGTGTTCGCGCATATCGGCGGCCAGCCGCTCGGCATGGCGTTCGACAAGCAGGACAATCTCTATGTCTGCATCGGCGGCATGGGGCTGTATCGCATCACACCCGACGGCACCGTGGAGAAAGCCACCGACGAGACCAACCGCAGCCTCTATTCCGTGAACGACGACAGCCGCCTGCGGCTCGCCGACGACTTGGACATCACCGACGACGGCCTAATCTTCTTCTCCGAGGCCACCGTGCGCTACGAGATGGACGAGTGGCCGGTCGACGGGCTGGAGGCGCGCGGCAACGGCCGCATCATCTGCTACGACACCAAGACCGGCGCCACCCATACCGCGCTGCGCGGCCTTAAATTCCCGAATGGCGTCGCAGTCGCCAGTGACGGGCAATCGATCCTGTTCGCGGAGACGTTCGGCTGCTCGATCAAGCGCTACTGGTTCGCCGGCCCGAAGAAGGGTGACGTCGAGATCGTCATGGACAATTTGCCGGGCTATCCTGACAACATCAATCTCGCCTCCGACGGCAATTACTGGCTGGCGCTGGTCGGCATGCGCAGCCCGTCGCTGGATCTCGCCTGGAAGATGCCGGGCTTCCGGAAGCGCATGGCCAAGCGCGTGCCGGTCGACGAATGGCTGTTCCCGAACATCAACACCGGCTGCGTCGTCAAGTTCAACGAGCAGGGCAAGATCCTGGAATCGTTCTGGGACCTCAAGGGGCTCAACCATCCCATGATCACATCGATGCGCGAGCATCGCGGCTATCTCTATCTCGGCGGCATCGCCAACAACCGGATCGGCCGCTTCAAGCTCGACAACGCCGATCCCGACTTCGTGCAATACGACAAGCGCTGGGGGAAGCCGTCGTGATCGCCGCGATCAGCGAATTCGCCAACCGTTTCCTCGGCCGGGGCGATGCAGCCATCACCGTCCCATCGTTCGACGGGGCGTTGAAGCCGAACCAGGCGCTCGAGCAGGCAGAGATCCTGCTCGCATGCGACGCGCCGGAGGATCTCGCTACGGACGGCAATTCGCTGCTCATTGCCGACGGCACACGGCTGACACGCCTGACCGGAGACTCGACAACGACGGTTCGAACCTTCGAGCGGCCGATCTCCGCGCTGGCGTCCTTGCCCAATGGAGGCCTCGCCGTCGCGCTCGGCGGCACCGAGGTCCGGCTCTACGACAATGCCGAGGCCGAGACGCCCAGGGCCGCCTTCACGCAGGGGCTGCACGCCGTCAATGCGCTGGCTCCCGCGAACGACGGGACGTTGATCGCAACCGATGGATCGTCGTTGCACGATGTCGGCGACTGGGCGCGCGATCTGATGGAGCTCGGCAGAACCGGCCGGGTGCTGCGGCTCGATCCGAAGTCCGGCGCGATCACGCAGCTCGCCGGCGGATTGGGCTACGCGTTCGGCGCCATCGCGAGCAACGGCGACGTGCTCGTCAGCGAAAGCTGGCGGCATCGTCTGGTTTCGATCGCGCCGGACGGAAGCCGCAAGGATCTGCTCCGTCACCTCCCCGTCTATCCGTCCCGGCTTTCGCCGGCTCGCGGCGGCGGCTTCTGGCTCACCGCCTTCACCGCGCGCACGCAGCTGGTCGAGTTCGTGCTGCGCGAGCCGGCCTATCGCCGCCGCATGATCGCGGAGATCGACCCGGAATTCTGGGTCGCGCCGCGTCTGCGCTCCGGCAATTCCTTCAAGGAGCCGCTGCAGGGCGCCCACATCAAGACCATGGGCGTGATGAAGCCCTGGGCGCCGCCTAGGTCATACGGCCTCGTCATCCGGCTCGGAGCCGACGGCCTGCCGCGCACTTCGCTCCACAGCCGGGCCGATGGCGTCAACCACGGCATCGTCGCCGCCGTCGAAGTCGGCGACCACCTCGTCATGATCGCAAAGGGCCCCGGCCGTGTCATCAGGCTGCCGCTGGCGTCCCTCGGCGAGGAGGCCCGCGCATGAACGACCTCGTCCTGTCGCTGTCGAAGGCGACCAAGCTCTACGCCGGCGTGCCCGCCATCGAAGGCGTCGATTTCGACCTGCGGCGCGGCGAAATCCACGCCCTCGTCGGCGAAAACGGCGCAGGGAAATCGACGTTGACAAAGGTCATGGCCGGCGTCGTGACGCTGACATCCGGCGCCATGACGGTCGACGGGGCCGACGTTACTCTGAAAACCCCGCTGGAGGCGCGCAACCTCGGCATTGCCATGGTGTTCCAGGAAAACAGCCTGGTGCCGACGATGACGGTGGCGCAGAACCTCTTCCTCGGTCAGGAAAAGTTCTACAACCGCCTGCGCGGCATCTACATTGCGGCCCAGCAATTCCTGCAATCGCTCAACTTCGACGTGACGCCCACCGCGACGGTCGGCGGCCTCGGCGCCGCCAAGAAGCAGATGGTCGAGATCGCCCGCGCCGTCCTGCACAAGGCCAAGGTGATCATCTTCGACGAGCCGACGGCAACGCTGACGCCGGAGGAGAAGAAATACTTCTTCGACCTGGTCAAGGACCTGAAGAAGCGCGGGGTCTCCATCATCTTCATCTCGCACGCCCTCGAAGAGGCGTTGTTGCTTGCCGACCGCATCACCGTGCTGCGCGACGGCAGGCATGTCGTAACCGACGACGCTTCCCGCTTCGACCGGGCGCGCATCGTCCAGGCGATGGTGGGGCGGGACCTCTCCAACACGCTCTACGGCGCGCGCAAGGCGCAGGTGCGGCCTTCGGGCAAACGGGTGCTGACGGTGCAGAACCTGAAGATGGCGCCGATGGTGAAGAACACTTCGCTGTCGGTATTCGCGGGCCAGATCACCGGCGTCTTCGGTCTCGTCGGCGCCGGGCGTACCGAGACGTTCAAGATCGTCGCAGGCGTCATGAAGCGCGACTTCTTCCACGGCGGCGAGGTGATCCTCGGCGACAAGCCGGTCCGCTACCGCGTGCCTGCGCCGGCGGTGCAGGCCGGCATCGCCTACGTGACCGAAGACCGCAAGGTCGAAGGATTCTTCGAGACCGCATCCATTGCGCGCAATATCTATCTCGGCCTGCTCGCCAAGTTTCCCAAAGGACGCACCTGGCTGTCACGACGTGAAATCACGGCGACCGGCAAGTCCTGGATCGAGCGGCTCAAGGTGCGCGCCATCGGCGACGAGGCCAAGGTGGTCGAGCTGTCCGGCGGCAACCAGCAAAAGGTCGTGATCGCCAAATCGCTGGTCCAGGATCCGGAGCTGATCATCTTCGACGAGCCGACGCGAGGCGTCGACGTCGGAGCCATCGTCGAGATTCACGAGCTGATCAATTCGCTGGCCGACAAGGGCAAGGCGGTGGTGGTGATCTCCTCTTATTTGCCCGAGATCATGGCACTCTCGGACCGGATCCTGGTGTGCAGGCAAGGCAAGGTGGTCGAGGAGTTTTCCGCGCTGGAGGCGACGGAGGAAGCCATCATGTACGCGGCGATCCACTGACGGCTGCCTACCCGCCACATCGCCGCGCGATTGGCGAAGCAATCAGGCGGAACGCGGCATTGAGACGGGCTGCGCGCTCCGCTCACCGAGCAGCTTGCCGGTGGTGCTGTTGGCGAAGTGCAGCGACATGCAGGCCGGGCACCTCACGGGCACATAGCTGTCCGCCGGCTCACAACTCTCGGGCCGCTCGTCATCGATCCGATGCTGGACGTTCATGCCGGTGCGAGGGCACCTGAATAGGATCTGGCACTGCATGCTTCTCTCATGCACCGGAACCCCGGCGGGCGGAATTGCGGACGATCCCTTAAGGGCCTTTCCCATGTTTGCGATGGGTCAATGCGAACGGCCCGCCCGCGCCTACGGTCTGTGCAGCATCGGGGGCGCTCTCGCTCCGGTGCCGAACGAAGCGGAGCCCGGACTCCTAGGCACTCCGGGCACCGCTTCGAAGACAGGGGGCAACCCATTGCGGCCCCGGAGCCGGCTCGGCACGAGCGGCTTCTCGGCCTCGATGCTCCCCTGGAAACCGGGCGCCAATTGACGTTGCCTGGCCGGCCCGACACGGCCGCAAGGCACGAACGCCGCCGCTGACAGTCCAACATCGGACCGCCCCGATCAGGAGAGCAGCCATGATGTCCATCAACCTCGATGACCTCTCCGTGGCAGTGCGCTACGCGCTCGAGACGACGCGCGCGACCACGGTCTGTCCTTTCCACGCCGAGGTGATCATCCGCGTGGGCGACGACGCTGCCGAGAGCCACGCCTACGAACGCGCCAAGCGAATCCTCAGGAGCGACGGCACGACCTTCGAGGCGAACGCTCTCAGGGAAGAGATCGGCCACCAACTCGCGGCCGCCGTGGACGGCCGATGCCCGAAATGCGACCGGACCGGTGCGAGCGGATAGGCGGCAGTCCCCTTCAATCCTCCACCCGGTACAGCCGCCATCGCGTCGGCACGCCCTTGAGCTGGTGAATGCCGTGATCCCGGAAGCCGATTTCCGACTGCGCCATCAGGTCTCTGACCGCGCTCGATACCAGGACTTCGCCGGCGCGCGCCTTGGCGGCGACGCGCGTGCCGATGTGAAACGCGAGGCCGACCATCTCACCTCCGCTCACACTGTATTCGCCGGCATGCAGGCCCACCCTGATCTCGAGCCCCAGCGTACGCACGGCCTTCTGGATCGCGGTCGCGCAACGGACGCCGGAAGCCGGCGCCTTGAAGGTCGCCAGCACGCCGTCGCCGGTGGTCACCACTTCCTTCCCGCGCGTACTCTTCAGCTCCTTGCGCACCGCCGCGTAATAGTGGCCCATGACCTTGGTCCAACGCGCATCGCCGAGCTTCGCCGCCTTTTCGGTGGAGCGGACGATATCGACGATCAGGATGGTGGCGAGTGCCTGCTTGGGCTCGGCGCTCCGCTCGGCGGGTCGGCGCCGGAGCGTGATCGGTCCGGCCAGCGGTTCGTAGCGATGGCTGCGGCGCCGGGCGATGGCGGCTTTGGCGTAGTCCTGCGCGCGCTGCGTCGTGCGGCAGCGAACGGTCTTCTCTTGCGGCAGTCGCGTCCAATAGACCCTTCGCCCATCGCCCGCGCCCTGCACCTCCACGGCGCCCCACTTAAGGAAAACCGTTGAACCAACCCGCCGGACACACCACGCCTTCGACGTGTAGCCGGATACGTTGGACTGAAGGACTCCGATGCGGAGGAATTTGGGCATGAACGTGCGGCCGATCGCGGGACCGTTTAAGCTACCTGTGGTAAAGCGTAGTGGCACATGCGCGCATTGGCAATACGATCGGCCGCGGAGCAGTCCCGGGAGCAGAATAGGCCGCGCTTGACGCCTGCTGCCCGACCGGCAATCTTGCGCCGCTGGCGCGGCCCAATCCCGGTGGGACCCACGTCTGGGCTGCTCATTTGAAATCAGGCGCATTCGAAGCCAATCCATTTGAAACCCGTGCAAGATGAAAAACCAGATTCGACGTTCTCTTGGAGGCGCCCTGTTGTCAGCAGGGCTCGCAATTGCCGCCGTGCCTGATATGGCCCATGCGCAATCGGGCAGCGCCGGTGGCAGCATCGGCAATGACGAAAAGTCGCTGTCCGGATCGCGCCAGACGCCTCGTGCCGCCGAGCCCACAAAGCCGGCACGACGCAGCACGCCCGTGGAGGAAGCGCCGGGCCGCGCGCCGCAACGGAGCGGCGGAGGCGGCAGTTATGACGGAGCATGGGTCCTGACCAGCGTCGGCCAAACCTGCCCCGGCTCCACCGACACGGTGGTCGTCACCAGCGGCACGATGGTGGGGCAATACGGCACCGGGCGTGTCAGTCCGAATGGCGGCGTGTCGGGAACGGGAGCCGCCGGAAGTTTGAGCTGGACCATGTCCGGCCGGTTCTCGGGCCGCAGCGGGTCCGGCACATTCCGGCGGTCCGACGGATGCGTCGGAAGCTGGACCGGATCGAAACAGTGAGACGACGCCTGCGATCACAGAAGGATCGCGAATTCATAGATCAGGACGGCTCCGCCCAGACAGCGACGCCACGGATTCACGCCGCGAAAGATCTCGTCGAGAGCCCAGACCACGAGGCCGGCTCTGAAAACGATGTCCAGGACCGTGGCGGACGTGCCTGGCCAAGGCCAGATCCAGTGAAGGACGCCGGCCACGATGACGACCCAGAGCACGAGATTGGGCGCCTGGGCGATGGTGATTTCGCCGGTTTTTCGGTTT
The DNA here is from genome assembly GCF_003020125.1 of Bradyrhizobium sp. MOS003. Classification (GTDB taxonomy): domain Bacteria; phylum Pseudomonadota; class Alphaproteobacteria; order Rhizobiales; family Xanthobacteraceae; genus Bradyrhizobium. The sequence goes on from NZ_PYFW01000005.1 coordinate 400,514, forward strand.
CGGAAGAACCATTGCAGGATTGGAGACATGATCGCCTGGCCCATCGAACAAAGGCGCCATTGCCGGCGCCCCTGTTCGCTTTGGCTGCTTTACCGGACGCGTTGCGTCTGGCGTTGCGGTGCGTAGGCTCTCATCGGATTGATGCCGCAGCCCTGATTGGTGCCGCTCGCAGTGGCCATGCACTGTCGATAGCTGGAGAACTCACAATTGCCGGGATAGCCGGACTGGCGTCCCTGCAGGCAGTAGCTGTCCTGCACGAGCTCTCGTGCGGACGCGGCAGAGCAGGCTCCGCCGATCGTGAGTGCGGAAACGGCGGCAAGAGCCGCCATGGACAAATGACGATGCATGAGATGACTCCGATCAATGGTGCCGCATTCTGCGACACCGATGTAGGATACGTTCGGATCAGCAAAAGAACTCTAGCCGGACGGTTAAATCGCGGCCATGTTCGCCATCTGCGCGAAGCATACCGCCTGCAGGCAAAAAAGGCCCCGCGACTTGCGGAGCCCTTGATCTGTATCGTATCGACCGACTTATTTCATGCTGCCGGGGGCCACCTTGGTGCCGCCCTGGTCGCTGCCCGGACCGGAACCACCCTGGCCGGACGCGTCGGGCTGCATGCCGCCTTTGGCCATACCGTTCGTTCCGGTGTTCATGCCGGTCGTGCCCTTGTGCATCGAACCCTTCTCGGTGTTGTGCATGCCCGGCTTCTGCATGTTGTCGGATTGCGGAGCGGGACCGGTGTTCTGGGCGAAAGCAGAGCCGCACATCAGTGCGAGAGCGGCCGACGCGATGATCATCTTCTTCATGGAAATCTCCTGTTTGTGTGTGCGGGCCAACGTCGCGCAAAGTGGCCTCGTTCCTAATGGGATCACGCGGCACGCGAAACATTCTCGGAGGCGGTTTGAAACTTTCGGACCTTCGAGCCGTAACGCAGCGTTTCCACCACATGACAGGAATTTAAGGTGGCGAGTTTGAAAACCGGATGTGCGTCCCACGTATCTTGAATGTCGGCAAGCGAGCCTCCTCACGCGCGAAGCCGACCGGCGGTCCCACCGGACGAAATTCGTCGCGCCCACGATGGGGCCGCCGTCTGCGCGAATAGGAACCGGCGCATCGGCCGTAGATTGGTAAATGCCGGGTCCCACATAACACCGGCACTTCGGCGGCTCCGGCTCTTAGCCCACCCCTGCGGAGTCCGGGGCCGCTTCAAGGAATTAGCACGATGGATGAAAGCCTGCGGATCGTCTTCGCGATCGGCGCCACCGCCGCCGTCGCCGCGGGGGCGTTCTTCGCCATCCGGTTCTTCGCCGCGTTCACCTAGGCGTGACTTGCGGTCGCGATCCGCCTCACCCGTGATAGGCAAACAGCTCGATCGGATCGCTGAAGCCGCGCACCTCGTGTAGACCGACATGCTCCAGCTCGAATTGCGGCTCGACCAGTTCGGCGAACGCGCGCGACAACAGCACGGTGCGTCCCAATTGCTTGGTGAGCGCTTCGAGGCGGGAGGCCATGTTGACGGCGGGACCGATTACGGTGAAGTCGAGCCGGCTGGATGATCCGATATTGCCGTACATGACGTCGCCGACGTGGACGCCGATGCCGTAATTCAGCGGCGCGCGCCCCGTGCCATTGTTGCGCGCATTCAGCGCGGTCATGGCCTGACGTGCCTCGGTTACGGCACGAAGCAGACTGGCGCAGGCGTCAGGCTCATGAAGCGGGAAGATCGCGAGCAAACCGTCGCCGATGAATTTGAGGATCTCGCCGCCGTGCTTCGCGATCGGCTCAGACATCGCGTCGAAATAATCGTTGAGGAGATCGATGACGTCGTCGCGCGGCCAGTTGTCGGAGATCCTCGTGAAATCGCGCAGGTCGCAGATCATGATCGCGGCGCGCACCGTGGTGCCGGTGCCGCGCCGCGTGGCGCCGGCCAGGATCAGCTCGCTGGCATGCGAACCGACATAAGTCTCCAGCAGCGTTCGCGCGAGGCGGTTCTTGATGCGGATCTCGCTGACCAGCGCCAGCACCGGCAGCACGCGCTTCAACGCAGCGATATGCGAATCGTCAAAGCCGCCGGGGCGGTCGGTCGCGAAGGTAATGAGATGACGTTTGCCGAGCGTGTGGTAGAGCGGCCAGGCGACATAGTCGGTCAGGCCCTTCGCCCGCATCTCGTCATAGAGCGCGTGCTTGCGGCCGAGCGCGGCGTCGCGTTCGAGATTCTCGCGTAGTTCGGTTGCACCGTTCTGCATTTCGTTGGCGGGACTGCCGATGTATTCGGACCGCTCGCGCACGTCGAAATCCACCAGCGCGATCTCCGCCTCGCGCATGCCATCGGCCCACATGAAGCGGGCCCCCAGCCATTGCGGATGATGGATCAGCACGTGAAACGTCGACCGTTTCAGCGGAATGCCGGCCTGCTGCAGACGAATGCACATCTCGGCAAAGATGTTGTCGATAAAGCGCTCGTCGCGCGTGCCGTTGGTCAGCCAGTCGACGACACCGTCGGACATGGTGGGGGGATCGATACTTGTCGGCACGTTCATGTCCTGGGGCTTCGACGGTCTGCACTGCAGCAGATATCGTGTTCCGACCCGAAATCGTCAACCTGGCCGATTGCCCGGATTGTGCGCAGCCGCCGGTCGGTCTAGCCGACCAGCCGGATCGATCCCAGCACGACAAGGCCCGAAACAAGCGTGAGGGTCGATGCCTCGGCGAGTTCGACTTTCAGCGTGTTTTCGTGCGAAATTGCAAAATCCTCAGCCCCGAGACGGACCAGGCCAACGCCGCGCGCCGCGTAGACCAGATGCGTGCCGGCGGAAAGCTGCCGCTCGCCGGGCTCCCTCAGCGCCGCAAGCGCGATCTCCGCCGCACCGCGCCGGGCCATCAAGTTCACCACCTCGACCGGACCCGCCTCGAGCGCGGTCACGATCTCCATCTCGCCGGTGAAGCGCACCGTCGTGAAAGGCTCGCGCTCGTCGAACTCCTGCGTCGGCGATCTCAGCACCAGCCCGCGCCCGCCCACGACCATCTGCAGGCGGTCGATGCCCGGCATGTGCGAGAACGGCCCCGGCGCCACGATCGGCGTCGAGGCAAAGCGCCAGAGCAGGCTGTCCCAATCCTTCGCCGAACTGCCCGGACGATGCGCGTCCGCGATGTCGGTGAAGATTCCGCCGCCGTTCTTCCAGGGCGAGCGGGTGTAGTTTTCGGATTTGAGCAGCGTGGTCTTCATGGAATCGGCCTGTCGGGATGCGATATGGATAGCATCCATATCCATCAAAACGAAGCGTTCGTAACCGGGACTACATCCCACTCAACCCGCTATCGACCGCGAGCGTTTGCGCGGTGACATAGACGCTTTCGTCCGACAGAAAGAACAGCACGGCATAGGCGATCTCCCAGGCCGTGGCCTGGCGGCCGAACGGGACGTGGCCCTTGCCGCGGTTGGGGCGGCCGGCGCCGGCTTCGCGGCCGTTCGGGGTATCGACGAGGCCGGGATAGACGAGATTGGCGCGGATGCCGCGGCGCGAACCGAGATGGGCGATGTTGCGCATCAGACCGCCAAGCGCGGCTTTCGATGAATCATAGACCGCCATCTGCGATCCCGCTTTCAGCGCGGCAATCGAGGAGATGAAGACGATGGCGCCGCCATTGTCGAATCTGGGCAGCGCGGCGCGGCAGCACAGCATGGGCCCGCGGACATTGACGTCGTAGATCCTGTTCCATTCCTCGGGGCTGACATTGTCGAGCCCGGTCTTGCCGAATGTGCCGATGTTCAGCACCATGCCGTCGAGGCCGCCCATGGCGCGGTGCGCCTGCTCGATCATGCGTTGCACGTCCGTCTCCGACGTGACGTCGGCCGCGATGGCAAAGGCCTCGCCGCCTTCATCGGTGATGCGTTTGACGGTCTGCTCAGCAGAGGTGTGGTTGAGATCCGCGACCGCGACTTTCGCCCCCTCGCGCGCGCACAGAATGCTCATGGCGCGGCCGTTGCCGATGGGGTCCGTTTCGGCATCGAACACGCGCTGGCCGCCGCCGACAATGAGGATGCGACGGCCTTTCAGCCGCGCCCTGCCCGGCGCCTCTCCGAGCGATTCCGCGCTGGGCGGACGAACATAGCGTTCCGGCTTGCTCTCGGCTTCCGCCATCTCAGCCACCCGGCTTCTTGCCGCCGTCATAGACCGTCATCCCGGCGGCGGGATCGAGATCGGTTTCGGTCGCCTCGGTCAGGCGCGCCATCATCATGTAGAAGCCGAGCGCGACGATCGATTCCACGATCTCCTGGTCGCTGAAATGCGCGCGAGCGGCGGCGAAGGTCGCCTCGGGAACGCGGACGTTCTCGACCACCTCGCGCCCGAACTTGAGCAGCGCACGCTCGGCATCGCTCAACGCGGCCGCGTCGTAGTCGCCGCGCTCGACCGCATCGACCTGGGCTTGCGTGCAGCCGACGCCGAGCGCGATCGGCACGTGCTGGCGCCATTCATAGGCGCCGCCCTCCAACTGCGCCGCCTGAAGGATCAGCAGCTCGCGGTTGACCGCCGAGAGCTTCTGCTTGTGCAGGATCGAATTGCCGAGCCGCATCGCCGGGATCATGTTGGCCTCGGCATGGGCCATCATGCGGAAGATGTTGAGCTTGACCGGCATGCGGTCGAACGAGGCGCGGATATCGCCGCTCGTCGTCTCCGGATCAATCAGGGGCAGCCTTGCCACGCGTTTCTCCCTTGGGCTTTCGTTTCTTGTTGTCGGTATCCTCGCCTGCCGCGATCAGCGACAGGAAGAAGGCGAGATAGCGCTCGATGGCTTCGATCACCTTCGGCCGCGGCGAAGGTGCTGCGCCCATCACGTAATGCTCGAGGCGGATGTAGATCAGGCCTGCCGCGAACAGCCGCGCGGTCTCGCGCGGATCCGGCGTCTTGACCAGGCCGGCGAGCACGAAGCCGCGGAAATAATCCGTCATCATGCTCTGCTCGCGCGCGTAGAAATGATCGGCGAACTTGGCGCGGATTCCGGGCACGCGGTTACGCTCGGCGGTGATCACCTTCTGGAATTGATGCTCGCGCGGATCGGACCATTGCTCGACCAGGTCGAGCGCGAACTGTCGGCAGAACGCCGCGGGCTGGCGCGCGAGCTGCTTGTAGCGCGGCTCTTCCAACCGGCTCGCCGAACTTGCCGGACCGTGCTCGCTGACGATCGCTTCCAGAATCGCGGCCTTGCCGGCGAAATGATTGTAGAGGCTGCTCTCGCGGATGCCGACGCGGCGCGCCAGCTCGCGCATCGAGGCGCCGCCATAGCCGCTCTGCGCAAACAGATCGAGCGCCTCGGTGAGAATACGCTCGCGGGTGGTGGGCGCAGCAACTTCCGCCGCGCTGGTGGTCTGGGTCGCCATCCGACTTGACTAACGAACGATCGTTCGCTAGTCAACCGTACGAACGATCGTTCGTTTGCCAATGTGGCGTCAACGGTCGCGGCCCGCAAGTCCGCGCGCGGGCGATGTTCTCGCGTTTCAACTCCGCTCCTCGAGAGGCGGAGGGCAATTTTTGGGAGATGACGTCATGGCGCGTTTTGCCAGCCTTCGTGCGGCCTGCATCCTGTTGCCGCTGCTTGCAAACAGCGACGCCTCTGCCCAAAGCAAGTACGATCCCGGCGCCGACGACAAGACCATCAAGATCGGCACCACGGCGCCGCTGAGCGGCCCGGTCTCGGCCTTCGCGCAGATCGCGAAATCCGCGGAAGCCTATGTCCGGAAAGTGAACGACGACGGCGGCGTCAATGGGCGGCGCATCCAGATGATCATCGCCGACGATGCCTATAGCCCGCCCAAGACGGTGGAGCAGACCCGGCGGCTGGTCGAGAGCGAGGAAGTGCTACTGATCTTCGGCGGCGTCGGCACGCCGACCAACAGCGCCGTGCACAAATATCTCAACGACCGCAAGGTGCCGCAGCTATTCCTCGGCTCGGGCGCGGCGAAGTGGGACGATCCCAGGAATTTCCCATGGACCGTGGGCTGGCAGCCGACCTATCGCGACGAGGCCATCGCCTACGCCAAATACATCAAGGCGAGCCATGCCAATGCGAAGATCGGCGTGCTCTACCAGAACGACGATCTCGGCAAGGACTATCTGAAGGCGCTGGAAGAAGGCCTCGGCGGCGGCGAAGCGATCGTCGCACGCGCAGCCTATGAGACTTCGGCGCCCACAGTCGATACCCAGATCCTGCAGTTGAAGACCGCCGGCTCCGACGTGGTTCTGGTCGCGGCGACGCCGAAATTCGCGGCGCAGGCGCTCCGCAAGATCGGCGAGATCGGCTGGAAGCCCGTGACGATCATCTCCAACGTCTCGGCCTCGATCAGCGGCGTGCTGGAGCCTGCCGGCAAGGACAATTCCACCGGCGTCATCTCCAGCCAGTATCTGAAGGACGCCACCGATCCCGCCAACAAGGATGACCCCGGCTACCGGGAATGGCTGGCATTCATGGACAAGTACATGCCGGACGCCAACAAGAGCGACTGGCTCAACGTCTACGGCTACACCATCGCGCAGACGCTGGTGACGGTGCTGAAGGCCTCCGGCAACGACCTCACCCGCGCCAATGTGATGAAGCAGGCCACGACCATGAAGGACGTGAAGCTGCCGATGCTGATCAACGGCACGGCGGTGAACAATTCGCCCGAGCACTTTACGCCGATGACGAGCCTTCAGCTGATCCGTTTCGACGGCACGCGCTGGGTGCCGTTCGGTGACCTCCTGAAGAACTAAGCCGATGCGGCAGGTGACGATCGGTAGCATGCGGGTCGATCTCGTCAGCGAGATCCCCGCGCTTGCCTTCGAGAAAAACTGGCTGTTCGCCAATGTCACCGACGCGGTGATTGCGGAGAATCGCAGCTGGCTCGATCACCGCTACATCGAGCCGGAGACCGGCCGTTTCATCCTCAGCCACCACTCCTATCTCGTGCGCACGCCGCGCTGGACCGCGATCGTCGACACCTGCTGCGGCAATCACAAGCATCGCCCGCGCGTGCCGGCGTGGAATAACCTCGACCGACCCTACCTGGAGAACTTGCAGGCGCTGGGCGTTGCGCCCGAACAGGTCGATTTCGTGATGTGCACGCATCTGCATGTCGATCACGTCGGCTGGAACACGCGCCTCCTCGACGGCCGCTGGGTGCCGACCTTCCCCAACGCGCGCTATCTGATGGGCCGCGAAGAATACCGGCACTTCGAGGCCGCACACAATTCCGCGCCGAAGAGCCCGGTGAACCACGGCTCGTTCGAGGATTCCGTGCTGCCGGTGGTGGCGGCGGGCCTTGCCGAATTCGTCGAGACCGACCATCGCCTGTTCAGCGATCGCGACGCGGCCTTGCGCTTTGCGCCGGCACCAGGGCACACCGCCGGCAACATGCAAATCCACCTCACCGGCGGGCACGATCGTGCGGTGATGTCGGGCGACGTCATCCATCATCCGATCCAGTGCGCGGCACCCTGGCTCTCCAATGCCGCCGACGTCGATCCGGCCGCGGCGCTCGCAACGCGCATGGCGCTGCTGGAAGAACTCGCGGATACGCCGAGCTATCTGCTCACCGGCCATTTTCCGGCACCGACCGCAGGCCGCGTTATCAGGCACGGCGATGCCTACAGATTTCGTTTCGAAGATTAGGGAATGCCATCATGATGCTGCGCACCGTCACGCTTTCTTTTCTTGCATTGTTGTCGGCGGCCCTGCCGTCACACGCCGAGGATCCCGCCGTCTACCCCACGCACAAGATCAAGATGCTGCTGCCCTATGCGGCGGGCGGCGGGGGTGACGTGGTCGGCCGGCTGCTCGCTGACAAGATGGGCAAGACGCTCGGACAAAGCATCTACATCGAGAACCACACGGGAGCAGCCGGCACGCTCGGCACACAGATGGTCGCGACATCGCCAAATGACGGCTACACCATCACCGTCGGCGGCATGACCACCCATGTGCTGGCGCCGGCGATCTATCCGAAGCTGCCTTACGATTCGATCAAGGATTTTACGACGATCGGTCGCGTCGGCGTCTCCTCGATCATCCTGGTGGCGACCAAGGATTTTGCGGCCAACGACATCAAGGGCCTGATCGCGATGGCCAAGAAGGGCGGGCCGATCCAGTACGGCAGCTGGGGCGTCGGCTCGACCGGCCAATTCTGCGCGGAGATCCTGATGCAGCAGACCGGCATCAAGATGGACCACGTGCCTTTCAACGGCATCGCAAAACTGGCCGGCGACCTGCTCGGCGGCCACATCTCCCTTGCAACGCTCGACGTGGCCACCGCGACGCCCCTGGTGAAGGACGGCTCGCTCAAGGCGCTGGCCGCCTGCGGCGAACGTTCGCCGAGCCTGCCCGATGTCGCCAGTTACGCGGAGCAAGGCGTGCCGTTCGACCGTAGCCTGTCCTGGGCGATGTATGCGCCCGCGGGCCTGGCGCCGCCGGTTGCGCAGAAATTGTCGGCGGCGCTGAAGGATGCGCTCGGCGATGCCGAGGTCAAGGAGAAGCTGCTGAAGCTCGGCATCACGCCGCAATTCGTCCCCGGCGAGGAACAGCGCGACATCAATGCTCGCGACATCGTAGCCTGGAAGCAGGTCGCCAAGGACGCAGGCATCGAGGTCAAGTGAACAGGAATGTGGCGGGCAGCATGTGTGCGGCCATCCTTCGAGACGCCCGCCTGCGGCGGGCACTCAGCATGAGGTCGCGCGGTGAATAGGCAGAGAACAGGAGCGTGGACATGAGCCGCATCTTCGGCGCGGTGCGCCAGAACGGATATGTGGTGCGGGACATCCACGCCGCGATGAAGCACTGGATCGAGGTGATGGGCGTCGGCCCCTGGTACTACATGGACCGGGTCAAGACCGACTGGTTCCGCCATCGCGGCCAGGACTCTCGCGTCGAGATGAGCATCGCGCTCGCCAATTCCGGCGATCTCCAGATCGAGCTGATCCAGCAGCGCAATGATGCGCCCTCGCTGTACAGGGAGTTCCTCGACGCCGGCCACGAAGGCCTCCAGCACATGTCCTACTGGAGCCACGACTACCAGGCGCTCTACGACAAGGCGCTCGGGCTCGGCTATGGGATCGGCCATGAGGGTCAGATCGGCGGCGACAAGGGACGCTTTGCCTATTTCGACACCCAGGCGCATCCGGGCACGGTGATCGAGATCTCGGACATCAGCGGCACCAAGGGCCCGTTCTTCGAGAAGGTCCGGCAAGCCGCGTTGAGCTGGGACGGCACCCGGCCGATCCGCGAGGTCGGCGGCGGCAAATCGTAAGACGGGTAGCGGCAGTTTGCGCCGTTGCTGGCTCGGGCGGGAAACCATGGTAACATGCTTCCCGTGTCCGAACCTTCAGCGAGGCCATCATGTCCGACACTGACAAGGTTTTCGCCGGCTCGATTCCGAAAATCTACGACGAGTATCTCGTCCCGATGATCTTCTCCGTCTATGCGGAGGACATCGCGAAGCGCGTCGCCGCCCGCTCTCCCGCCGTGCTGCTGGAGATCGCCGCGGGCACCGGCGCCGTGACGCGCGCGGTTGCGGCGGCACTGCCGCGCGGCGTTCGCTATGTTGCGACCGACCTCAACGAGCCCATGCTCGCCGTTGCCGCGCAGCGCCAGGCCAGCGACGATCGCATCACCTGGCGACAGGCGGACGCCATGGCCCTGCCCTTCGGCGATGCCGAGTTCGACGCGGTCTGCTGCCAGTTCGGCGCGATGTTCTTTCCGGATCGCGTCAAGGCTTACGGCGAGGTCAAACGCGTCCTGAGGCCGGGCGGCACGTTCGTGTTCAACGTCTGGGACCGCATCGAGGACAATGTGTTCACCCACGAGGCGACAGTCGCGCTCGGCAAACTGTTTCCCGACGACCCGCCGCGTTTCATGATCCGCACGCCGCACGGTTATTACGACAAGAGCCTCATCAAGAGTGATCTCGAACGCGCAGGCTTCCGCGACATCTCGATCGAGACGCGATCCGAGACGAGCCGCGCGCCCTCGCCCGAATATGTCGCGCTCGCCCTCTGCCAGGGCACGCCGCTGCGCAGCGAGATCGAGGCAAGGGATGCCAGCAAGCTTCAGGCTACGACCGACCTCGTCGCCGAGACGCTCCGAACCCTGCATGGATCCGGAGCGGTCGATGGCAAGATCCAGGCGATCGTGATCGAAGCGCGGGCGTAGAGACGACCTCGGCCCGCCGCAGCGGGCGAGCAGTCACCACCAGCTTCGCTGCATCGGCTGCGTCGACTGATAATATTGGTACTGGCCGCGCTGCCGGCGCGGATTGGCCGGCTGTACGTAGGGGTCACGCTGGTAGAAGAAGCCGAAGCCGTTCCCGCCATTGTCCCAGCCGTCATCGCTGGCGATCATGGCAGGTGCGGTCGGCTTGCGCGTGATGAAGCCGCCTTGCGGCTGGTCGCTCAGCACCGCCACGAACTCGGTCCGGTAATTGGTCTCGGCGCTCAGCGGCTCGTCCGAGACGATGATCGAGGAGCGCGGCAAAGCGGTCGGGCCGATGCGATCCCAGACGTCCTGCGGGATCGTGATGCGGTCGAGCGCATTGCGGGCCTCGTCGCCGTTTTCGATCGTGACCACGCTCCAGCGCAGGCCCGTACCGGACTTCGCCATCGCCGTGAAGATATGCGTGCCGAGCGGCTGCTCGGGATTGCGGATCGTGACAGGAACCTCGATGCTGGTGTCGAACACTTCGCCGCCACCGTCGGGCGCCGGCTTGTGCGTGTTTCGCCGCACGTAGAGCTTCTGCGTTGAGCGGCTGATGTAGACCGAGACAGGCTCGCCCGCGAGCTTCGCGTCGGTCGCGGCCTTGACGGCCTCGGACTTCCTGGTCGCAGCGGCCTTGGCGGCGTCCTTTGTCGCGGCCACGGCATCGCGCTTCGGCTGCGCGGCAGCCTTGGCCGCGTCGAGCTGCGTCGCCGCGTCGGCGGCCTTGGTCGCCGCCTTCTGCTTCAACTCCCCGGCCTTGGCGCGGGCTTGATCGGTCTTGGCATTCGCGAGTGTCTTGTCGGCGAAGGCGAGCTCGGCGTCCGCGCGAGACTTCTGCTGTTCCAGCTTGCGCAGTGCTGCAGGAAGCGAGGAAGCTTCCTTCGCGGCGGCTGAAGCAGCCTTCTTGGCCTCGTCGGCAGCCCTCGTCGCCTCGTCGGCCTCGGCGGACAGTTTGCCGGCCAGGCCGGGCGCGGCCGCGATGGCCTCCGGCTTCGGTACGAACAGCGAGGGGTGAGAGAATTCGGTCGGGACCGTATCGTGGGGCGAGATGATCACCCGCATTCCGATATACGTCTTGTCGAACAGGCCCTCGGCGAAACCGAACGGCATCCGCACGCAGCCGTGCGAGGCGGCGTAGCCGGGCAGCGGTCCGCCATGCAGCGCGATGCCGTTCCAGGTGATGCGCTGCATGTTCGGCATCCAGGCATCGTCATACATGGTCGAGCGGTGGTCCTTGTCCTTCTCGACGATGGCGAAGACGCCGGCCGGGGTCTCGCGCCCCGTGGTGCCGGTCGACACCGGCGCGCGCAGGATCCAGCCATCGGCGTCGTAGAAGGTGACCTGCTGGCTCTTGATCGACACGATCGCCATGATCGGATCGCCGGCCTGCCGCGGCGCGACCGCCTCGGCCGGCTGGCGCGCCTGCTTGGCCGCTTCGGCGCTGGCGGTCAGCGCCGTCAGGACGGCGACCGCGGCGAGCGCAACACGTCCGGGGGGCCGGCAACGCCGCATCGCCGTGGAGGATTGCGCCGTCGTCATCAGGTCTTTCATGCCATACCCCGGTCCAGTACCAGTCCGCGCTCTTATCGATCAGATTGCGATCTTTGGATTAAGAAATCGCAGCCACCTTGCGTTCCGTATCCGGCAATATCAGGACCTCGAGAGGCGGCAAATCTCTCATATACGAGGGGTCGCGCAGGCGGAAGGTGGCCCGGGGCCGCGGCTGGCCTGGGCTGGTCACGAATCCACTGCGGCACAATGCCCGGTCAGTGGGTTCGGCGTCCCATCAGCCGCATCATTGCAGCACCTAAAAGGCCGAAGATGGCAAAAAACATCAGCGGCAGAGCACGCACGGCGGCCTGGCCGACCGGTTCATGCTCCATGAGCAGCAGCACTGCGAACACCGTAAGGGCGAGAAGCACGCAGATGAGAGCCGCGGCAAAACCCAGCTTGTGCAAAACGAAGGCAAGATCACTGGTGGTCATGGCCATATCGGGGGCGAAGATGAACGGAGCCATGCTAGTCTCGCCTGGGGCAGCAGCATGTGATGGCGATCACAGAGAATTGCGCCGCAAGCCCGGTTCCTGACGGCTTACGCGACCCCGACCGCCTTGCTGTCGACCGCAGCCTGGATTTCCGCATCGCTCAAGCCCGCCTCGCGCAACACCTCCCGCGAATGCTCGCCGAGGCGCGGCGCCATGCGATGGAGGCCGGCCGGGCTTTCCGAGAATTTCGTCGCGGGGCGCGCCTGCCTGATTCGTCCTTCGGTGGGATGATCGATCTCCGCAAACAAACCGACTGCGGCGAGATGCGGCTGCTCGCCGATCTCGGTGAGCTTCGCGAACGCCGTGTGCGGCACGTCGAGCCGCAGCAGCAGTTCCTCCCACTCCGCAGTGGTGCGGGTCGGCCCGATCTCGCTCATGCGGTCGTAGATCTTGTCGATGTTTTGCGAGCGCAGCACGGGATCTCGCACACCGAGTTCGTCGCTCAATTCAGGGCGTCCGACGGCCTCGAAGAAGGCGCACCAATTGTCCCCGGAATAGGGCAGCATGGTCAGCCAGCCGTCCTTGGTCCGCACCGGGCGCCGGTTCTTCATCCGCTTGTAGCCGGTCGGGCCGATCGGCGGATCGAAGGCGTGGCCGCCCAGCATCTCGATGCTGTTGAAGCCGGCGATGGTTTCCAGCATCGGCACCTCGACCATCTGGCCCTGCCCGGTGCGCTCGCGCCGGAACAAGGCCGCAGAGACTGCCCCGACCATCGCCATCGCACAGATCTTGTCGCCGATCAGGCTCGGCACGAAGGCCGGCTCCTCGTCCGATCCGATCGACGATGCGAGGCCCGAGGCGGCCTGGATGATCTCATCGAAGGCAGGGCGCGCGGCCCATGGGCCATCCTGGCCGAAGCCGGTCGCGGCGGCATAGATCAGCCGCGGATTGAGCTTCGCGCAGGCGTCATAACCGAAGCCGAGCCGGGCCATCGCCGCGGGGCGCACATTGGTGACGAGCGCGTCGACCGTCGGGATCAGCCTGGCCAGCGCCGCCTTGCCCTCCGGATGCTTCAGATCGAGCGCGAGGCTGCGCTTGTTGCGATTGACCGCCATGAACTGGCCGCTCATGCCGCGGTTTCGAAACACGCCGGTGTAGCGCCAGGTGTCGCCCGCGGGCGGCTCGATCTTGATGACATCGGCGCCCCAGTCGCCGAGCATCTGCGCGGCATAGGGACCTAACAGCACGCTCGTCAGATCGAGAACGCGGATGCCGCTGAGGGGACCGGTCGCTGTCGTCATGTCTTAACCCGGGCTGGAGCAAGCGGTGCAGGCAATTTCAAGCGGGCAAGGCTGGCGCCCTGCCCGCCCGTCGCGAGACGTCGATCCTATTCGCCGATCACGTCGCCGAACAGCTCCCAGGACTTTCCGTTGAAGCGCGCCATCTGCAATTGGCGGATCGGCGTCACCTGTTCCGCGGAGGTGTTGAGCCTGATGCCCGGCAGCAGCATCGGCAGCTCGACGTCCTTGAAAGACTGCGTCTGCTTCATCAGGTTCGCGCGCGTCAGATCGTTGCCGGCCCGTTGCAGCACCAGCTCCATGATCTGCGCCATGGTGTAGCCGGTAACGTTGAAGATGTCGGCGGGATCGGCTCCGGAATTGTACGTCTTCATCCACTCGCGCCAGGCCTTCATGCCTGCGTCATTCTCCCAGCGCGGATCGCCGGGATCCTTCAAGAAGGCGCCGGTGACGATGCCGAGGGAATTGTCGAGCCCGGCCGGCACCAGCACGGAGCCGACGGAATTCGAGACGGCGGGAAGGATGATCTGCGGCTTCCAGCCGAGCTCGGCAATCTTCTTGATCGCCTGGGCCGCGAATTTCGGCGTGCACTCGTTGAAAACGACGTCGGCGCCGGCCGCCTTGAACTTGACGATCTGGGAGTCGACGGTCGGGTCCGTCGTCTCGTAGACGGCTTCCGATACGATCTGGTTGACGTGTTCGCCAAGCCCCTCCTTGAAGCCGGCGAGATAGTCGCGGCCGGGATCCTCGTTGGGCGTGATGACCGCGATCTTCGCGTTTGGCTTGTTCGCCAGGATCCACTTGGCGTAGATGCGGCCCTCGGTCCGGTAGGTCGGCTGCGAGCCGGTGGTCCAGGGGAAATGCTGCGGATCGTTCCAGCGGCTGGCGCCGCTCGACGGGAACAGCTGCGGGATCTTCTTGGCGTTGAGATATTTCTGAGCGGCGATGTTCGGGCCGGTGCCGAGCATCGAGAACATCGCCAGCACCTCGTCGCTCTCGGCGAGCCGCCTGACCTGCTCGACCGTCTTCGGCGGCGAGTAGCCATCGTCCATGCTGAGCAGTTCGACCTTGCGGCCGTTGATGCCGCCCTTGTCGTTGAGCATCTTGAAGTAAGCGATTTCAGCGCGTCCGATCGCGGAATAGGCGGAAGCCGGCCCCGAGTACGGCATGGTCTGGCCGAGCTTGATCGACGTATCGGTCGCGCCGGTGTCGTAGTTTCCGGCCATCGCGGCCGAAGCGGCGCTCAGGATTGTGAATAGAGCGACAGCTCCGCGGATCAGTTGTGTTCCCGGCATGCCCGGCATCTCCTTCCCTGGCAGAGTGCATCGACGCGCGTGCCCAAAGGCCGTCGTCAACGTCCTCCGCTTCTGTTCTTGGTTATCATCGGCCGCATCGATTGCGATGCCAGCGAACGCGACGATAGCCTGAATATGGCGCGGGAGATGTAGCGAAGAATTCAGATGCGTATGCGCATCCCGCAGCAGTCATAGGGTGCGCGCACGTCACGTGAATGTGAGAGTCAGACCTCGAGCCACTCCTGCCGCACGGCGGCATTTGCCTTGAGTTCGTCGGGCGTGCCCTCGAACACGACGCGGCCGTGGCCCATGATGTAGACACGCTTGGAAATGCGCATCGCGATCGACAGCTTCTGCTCGACCAGCAGAATGGCAACGCCCGCTTGCGCAATCCGCGCGATCAGATCGCCGACCTGCTGGACGATCAGCGGCGCAAGGCCTTCGGTGGGTTCATCGATCATGATCAGATCGGGATCGCCCATCAGCGTCCGGCACGTCGTCAGCATCTGCTTTTCGCCACCGGACAGCACGCCCGCGGCCGTATCGGCGCGCGCGGCGAGATTGGGGAACATATCGAGCATGTCCTGCAGCCGCCACTTGCCGGGGCGGCGCGTGTCCTTGATGCCGAGCAGGAGGTTCTGCCGAACCGTGAGGCTCGGAAAGATGTCGCGATGTTCGGGCACATAGCCGAGCCCAAGCCGCGCGATCCTGTAGCTCGGCAGCCCGACGATGTCCTTGCCCTTGAAGCGGATCGTCCCCTGCGGGGCCACCTCGCCCATGATGGCCTTGACCGTCGTCGACCGGCCGACCCCGTTGCGGCCGAGCAGGCTCACCACTTCACCGGCGGCGACGTCGAGATCGACGCCCTGAAGGATGTGGCTCTTGCCGTAATAGGCGTGGAGATCCCTGACCTCGAGCATCAGTGTGCCTCCTCGCCGAGATAGGCTTCCTTGACCTTCGGGTCGCGCCGGATCTCTTCCGGCGTACCTGACGCGATGATGTGGCCGTAGACCAGAACCGAGATACGATCGGCTAGGCCGAATACGACGCTCATGTCGTGCTCGACGATGACCAGGGTCTTGCCCTCGGTCAGCCGCCGGATCAGCGCCACGGCGCGCTCCGTTTCGGCGTTGCTCATGCCGGCGGTCGGCTCGTCCAGCATGACGACGGTCGCGCCGCTCGCGATGGTGATGCCGATCTCGAGCTCGCGTTGCTCGGCATAGGTCAGAAGACCGGCCGGAACGTCGCGCCGATGGGTCAGATGGATGTCGTCCAGGATCTTCGCGGTACGCTCGCGCACTTCGGGCAGGCTGTCGACGTTCTTCCAGAAGGCGTAGCGATGCCCGGTCGCCCACAGCACGGCGCAGCGCACGTTCTCCCAGACCGACATCCGCGCGAACACGTTCGTCACCTGGAACGAGCGCGAAAGGCCGCGCCGATTGATCTCGAACGGCTGCAATCCCGAGATCACCTCGCCGTTCAGCTTCACCTCACCCGAGGTCGGCTTGATATGGCCGCTGATCAAATTGAACGTCGTCGACTTGCCGGCACCGTTCGGGCCGATGATCGCGTGACGCTCGCCTTGCGCGACGCTCAGATTGAGATCGCGGATGATGCCGACATTGCCGAAGCGCTTCTCGACGGCAAGGACTTCGATGGCTGCCGTCATGCCAGATACCCCCGGTCACGGGCGACGGTCGCAGCCCTGTCCCACGCCTCCGCAATCCGCCCCCAGCTCAGCCGTGCGACGAAACCGCCGCCGACCAGGAGAACCAAAGCGACGATCCATGTCACCGGCGATTGCGGCTTGAAGCCGACGCCAAACAGATTGATGGTCTCACCGCCGGAAAAACGCGCGACCGTCTCGATGGTCAGGATGACGCCGCAGGCCAGCGCCAGGGTCGGCACGATTGCGACGAAATAGGACGGGATCACCGTCAGGAGCGTACCCGCGCGAACCAACGGCCGGTGCATCATCAGGAGGCCGGCAATGCCGCCCGGCGAGAACATCACGATGCCGATGAAGATGATGCCGAAATAGAGCTGCCAGACGCTGGTGACGCTGGTCAGCCCGAGCTGCAGGTAGGTCACCAGGATCGCGCCCAGGATCGGCCCGAAGAAATAGGCGGTGCCGCCGATGAAGGTCGAGAACAGCACGAGGCCCGACTGGATCGCGCCGAGATAGGCGGAGTTCGCGATCTCGAAATTGATCGCGGCGAGCCCGCCGGCGACACCGGCGAAGAAGCCGGCAAAGCAGAAGGCGAGATAGCGGACGACGTGGGGATCGTAGCCGATGAACTGGACGCGTTCTGGATTGTCGCGGACGGCATTGCTGATCCGGCCCAGCGGCGTCCGGGTCAGCGCGTACATCGCGATCGCCGACAGCACCAGCCAGAACGCGATGAGGTAATAGACCTGAACCTGCGGGCCGAACGACCAGCCGAATATCTTCGGCAGCGCCGTACGGTCCGTGGTGATGCCGGCTTCGCCGCCGAACACCGAGCGCAGGATCAGCGAGGACGACGCGACGAGCTCACCGATTCCGAGCGAGATCATCGCGAATACCGTGCCGGCGCGCTTGGTCATCACCCAGCCGATGATGATTGCGAACACGAGGCCGCCGAGCCCGCCGAACAGCGGGATGAACGGCAGCGGGATCGGCCATTTGTGCGCGACGACCGCATTCATCATGTGGCAGGCGGCGAAGCCGCCCAGGCCGTAGTGCACGGCATGACCGAACGACAGCAGGCCGGTTTGGCCGAGCAGGATGTTGTAGGACAGAGCAAAGACGATCGCGATGCCGATCAGGCTGAACGATGTCAGCGAGCCACCGGAGGAGAAGATCATCGGCAGGACGATCAGCGCGGCGATGCCGAGCAGCCAGACGCCGTAGAAGCGCAGGCCGTCGCCGGCAGGCTTGCCTGGAACGTTCGATGCCGATGTCGAGCTCGGGGTCATCTTGGCGTTCATGACTCGCGCGTCCCCATCAGGCCCATGGGGCGTACGATCAGAATGATCACCAGCAGCAGATAAGGCACGATCGGCGCGACCTGGGCGATGGTGACGTTCCAGATGTCGGTGAGAACGGAGGGGCCGGCCGACGGATCGAGCGGGCCGAAGGCGCTCGCGAGCGAGCCGTCGAGCGCCACCGCAAAGGTCTGCACCAGTCCGATGACCAGCGAGGCAATGAACGCGCCCGGCAACGACCCGAGCCCGCCGAACACGATCACGACGAACAGGATCGGGCCGAGCGCCGCGGCCATATCGGATTGCGTCACCAGCGCGGGACCGGCAATGACACCGGCGAGGCCGGCCAGCGCGCTGCCGACGCCGAACACCGCCATGAACACGCGGCCGACGTTATGGCCGAGATGGCCGACCATGTGCGGATGCGTCAGCGCCGCCTGCACGATCAGGCCGACGCGGGTGCGCTTGAGCACGATCAGCAGCGCAATGAAGATCACGATCGAGACGGCCAGCATGAAGAGCTTGTAGGCGGGATAATTGGTCGAGAAGATCGTGAAAGCCGGGAAGTCGAGCAGCGTCGGCACGCGGTAGTCGACCGGGCTCTTGCCCCAGATCATCGACACGATCTCTTCGATCGCAAACGCGAGGCCAAACGTCAGCAGCAGTTCCGCGACATGGCCGTGCTTGTGAGTGTTGCGCAGGCCGTAGCGCTCCACGGCCATGCCGATGGCGCCGACCAGCAACGGCGCCAGCACCAGCGCCGGCCAGAAGCCGATCCATTTGGTGAGCTGGAAGCCGAAGAAGGCGCCGAGCATGTAGAAGCTGGCATGGGCGAAGTTGAGCACGCCCATCATGCTGAAGATGACGGTGAGCCCGCTCGACAGCAGGAAGAGCAGCATGCCGAACAGCACGCCGTTCAGGGTCGAAATGACAATGAGTTCAAGCACAGCGCACTCGTCTCTGGCCGGGGCCTGATGGCCCCGGGTGAATGTCGTCCAATCAAAGGCCTTCCGCCCGCCGCCGTCCCACGACCAGTGGCGGCCGCGGGAGAGCGATGGGCCAGGTGATTACGGCCGCGCCATCTTGCAGGTCGTGGAGACCATCGCCTGCGCGGTGTCGACCTTGGAGACCAGATGCCAGCCCCAGCCGGTGTTTTCCTCGTCGAACGGCTCGTTGGCGGCGAGCTTGCCGAAGGAGGAGATGTAGATCGGCTGGAAGAACTGGTGGTCGTCCTTGCGCATGACGCCCTGGCCGCCGTCGAGAACCTCGAACTTCAGGTCCTCGAGCGCCGCCGCGACCTTCACGGGATCGATCGAATTGGCCTTCTCGGCTGCCGCCTTGAACATGCGCATCTCGTTGACCGCACGCGGATACCACAGCGAGAGGCCGACCTTGGCGCGGAACACCTTTTCGAAGTCCATCGCCGACTGGTTGCCCGAATTGGCGAAGCCTTCGGTGATCTGGAAGACCTGGTGGTCGAGGCCCGTCTGCTTGATCGCGGTCGGACCACCGGCACCGCCGGCATAATAGGTGTACCAGTTGACCTTCAGGCCGGCGTCGGCCGCGGCCTTCAGCAGCAGCGCGATATCCTGGCCCCAATTGCCGGTGACGACGCTGTCGGCCCCGGAGGCCTTGATCTTGGCGATGTAAGGCGAGAAATCGGTGACCTTGAGCAGCGGATGCAGCTCGTCGCCGACGATCTGGACGTCAGGACGCTTGGCGCCCAGCATCTTGCGGGCATCGGTGCGCACCGACTGGCCGAAAGAATAATCCTGGTTGATCAGGTACACCTTTTTGATCGACGGGGTGTCCTTCATGTAGTTGGTGAGCGCTTCCATCTTGATGTCGGAGCCTGCATCCCAGCGGAAATGCCAATAGCTACACTTGTCGTTGGTCAGGCTCGGATCGACGGCGGCGTAGTTGAAGTACAGGACTTCCTTGCCGGGATTGCGCGTGTTGTTCTTGGTGACGAAGTCCGAGAGCGCCGCGGCGACGGACGAACCGTTGCCCTGCGTAATGAAGCGGACCCCCGAGTCGATCGCCTTCTGGGCCTGCACCAGGCTTTCCTGCGGGTTTGTCTTGTTGTCGAGGCCGACGATCTCGATCTTCTTGCCGAGGATGCCGCCCTTGGCATTCATTTCTTCGGCCAGATACTGAAAGGTCTTCAGGCCACCCTCGCCGACGCTGGCACCGCCGCCGGAGAGCGGATCGATGTAGCCGATCTTGATGGTGTCTTCGGCCGAGGCGGCCTGGCCAAGCATCGGGGCAATCACGGCAATGGCCAAAGTGAGCTTGCGCATTCTTTTCGTTTCCTCGCTGGCTATCGACTTTAGTCGATGATCCCGTTGCGCTTGTTGCAGCGCAATTTAGGCCCCTAATGAGCAGAATGAACGTTGATTTACAAGCGCCGCCGAACATAGCTCCGGCCATGGCTATGACATGCGGAGGCGACTGCCTGTCTCTTGCGCATAGCTTTCCGCGTCGAGAAATAGAGGCAGGGGAACTGTCACGTCGCGGAGAGCCGCGGAGCCCGCTGCAGGCGCCACAATCTGCATCAGCAGCGGCTAAACGCCGAGCGCCTTGCGATTGAAGCTCCGCAGGAAGCGCAGCGACAGCGTCCGGACATTGGCGACGTTGAGGAGCCAGGCGGTCGCGACATAGGCAAGGCCACCGGCGAGGCTGACGATGACGAGCGACACGAAGCCGGTACCGCCAGCTTGCGACCGCGCAGCCAGGATCGCAGCCGCCATCACCGCTGCGGAGGCCGCAATACCGGCGAGGCGGCCGAGGTCGAACGGGACCGGTTGAGCCCGGTGCATCAGCACGACGGCGACGAGGAAGCCGATCGCCTCGGTCGCGAGCGTCGCCAGCGCGGCACCAAAGAGACCGTAGCTTCCGACCAGCGCGAACATCAGCGCCACGCTCACCACCAGGGTGAGGAAGGATTGCGCCGCCAGCATGAAGGGCCGCTCGGCGAGCTGGAAGCTGATCTGCACGTAGAATTGATTGGCGATACCGAAGAAGCGGGCGAGCACCAGAGTCGGCAGCAGCGCCGACACGCCGGCGCGGAAGTCGACGCCGACGAGCGTGCCGGCGACCTGATCCGCTGCAAGCGCGAGCCAGATCGCAACGGGTGCGACGACCACGAGCAGCAGCTCGAGGCTTTCGGTCAGCCGCTCCCGCGTCGTCTCCTTGTTGTTCTCGGACAAGGACCGGAACACCAGCGGCACCGTGGCCGCCGCAACGCTGGAGGCGATCATGACCATGAACTGACGCGGCAGGTCTGCGGCGACGCCGAAGATGCCGGCGGCATCCTTGCCGAGCAGATAGGCCACGATCAGCCGGTCGCAGGCCGAATAGACCGCAACGGAGAGCCCGGCCAGCGTCAGCGGCAGGCCGTAGCGGGCCAGCTGCATGAACTGGCTGCGCTCGAAGCGCGCGATCCTGGTGCGGTCGCCGACGAGGTTCAGGATGATGCCGGTGAGCGATCCCAGGCCGAACGCTGCGAGCAGCCCCAATCCACCCCAGCCGAGCCAGATGCCGAGCAGGCCGAAGCCGACGCTCGACACGCTGCGCACGATGGAGATCGCGGCAAACCGGTAGGGACGCAATTTGGCGCGCTCGAACTCCTGACCGACATCGACCGCATTGGCCATGATCGCGACGAACATGCTGGCGAGCAGCAGTTCGACACTGAGGTCGCTGCGGAACAGGAAGACCAGCGGGGTGGTGGCGCAGAGCACCGCGACGGTGAGCCCGAAGGCGACCATCGCCGTACCGCGAAAATCCACCTCCGCCGACATCGCCTGATAGCGCGACACCGACAGCTTGATCCAGGCGAAGAAGATCGCGCCCAGGATGCCGGCAAGGCTGATGCCGACGACATAGACGCCGTACTCGGACGGCGTCAGCAGCCGCGTATAGGCCGTGACCGCGAAGAAGCCCACCGCCGCAGGCAGGATGTAGGCGACGAGATAAATCGAGAAATGGCGGTTCAACATGCGAGCACGGGACCGGCGGCGGTCTTGCGAGTGTGACGGCCGTTCATCAATGCGGCCTTGAATGGCGCCTTGCGGGGCGAGCGAATGCGCCGCAGCATCGCTCAAGAGTGTCACATAAGTCTGCAGATCGTGCGGCAAATGAAGTTCCGAAGCCGCTTTCGCGCGTTAGCGTTAAATTTGCCCTTCCCGGAAACGGCAAGTCGCGATCGTGGAAGGAAACCATGACCTGCAGACGGCGGAAGTTAACCCCACGAGACGAAACCCCGGCGTCGAGGGGCGACGCTTGGTACGATGGTGCGTTGGCTCGAAAAGGGACTGCCGTGACCAGGCTCGACAGACGCGAATTTCTCCTCGGCGGCGCCGCAGCACTCGCGGCAGGCGCATCCGTGTCGGCGGCGCCGGCGTCGAAGCTGGCGCAGCGCCATCAGGGGTTCGGCGCAGCGGCCACGCTCTGGGACCTGCAAGCCGATCCCAGGCTCGGCGAAGCCATCAGCACCTATTGCACCCAGGTCGTCCCGGTGCTCGAACTGAAATGGCCGATGCTGCGGCCGAATGCGCACACGTTCAATTTCGAGCGCGCCGATGCCATCCTGGATTTTGCGCGGGACAACGACCTGACGATGCGCGGCCACGCGCTGGCCTGGTATCACGACATCCCGGACTGGGCCAAGCAGATCAAGGACACCCGCGGCGTCGAGCGCGCCTATGTCGACCACATCGGCACTGTCGTCTCCTATTACAAGGACAAGCTGACGTCGTGGGATGTCGTCAACGAGCCGATCCCGGACAATCCCCGCAGCCCGAAGGACCGGCGCGACACGTTCTGGACCCAGCATCTCGGCCAGAGCTGGATTCCGCTGGCCTTCCGCACGGCGGCTGCAGCCGATCCCTTCGTCAAGCTGGCGATCAACGAATATGACATCGAGTCCGCCAAGGATTCCTTCATTGCCAAGCGCGCGGCTTACCGACACCTGATCATGGACCTGCTCGACCAGGGCGTTCCGCTCCATGCCGTGGGGCTGCAATCGCACCTCCATGCCGAGCTCGATATCGACACTCACGGGCTGGCCGAATTCGTCACCGAGCTGCGCTCGTGGGGACTCGAGGTGTATGTCACCGAGCTCGACGTCGACGACCAGAAGCTGACGGGCAATCCGGCGGAGCGCGATGCCATCGTCGCCAAGCGCGTCAACGACCTGCTGACGGCGATCTCGACCAGCGGCCCGGTGCGCTCGATCCTGACCTGGGGCCTCTCGGATCGCTACAGCTGGATCAACGGCACCTTTGCCCGCGCGGACAAGCAGCCGAACCGCCCGCTGCCGCTCGACGGCGAGTTCAAGCCGAAGCCGTTCATGGACGTGATCGGCAAGTTCACGAAGGACGCTTGAACGCGCGAGCCTAGCTGCGCGCCTTTGCCTCGAACTCGGCCGCATCGTCGATATGGTCCGGTGCAAGGCTCGGAGCGCGGCGATCGCGCGAGCTGAGCCGGAACACGTCGCGGATGTCATCGACCGAGGTCGACGAATAGGACTGGATGCAGAGCGCGACCTGCTCGGGCCTGGCGGCACGCATCAGCGCTTCGATGGCCGGACGGTCGAGCGGCGTGTCATCCCAATGCGAGACCGCGATGCTGTCTTCTGTGACCCGATGGGCGGCCAGATGCACGGGCGAGTTCGCGACGTAGTGGCCGTACATCAGATATTCCGAGAACTTCTTCTTCCGGCACAGCGCCAGAACCCAGTTCAAGCCGGTCGCCGACTTGATGGCATCGGTCATCGCGCGAGCGGTGTCCCTGTCCCAGACCAGCGCGTTGCCGACGTAATCGTCGGCCGGGAAAGAGCGGTCCTTGATGCCGAGAAGCTGATCGACGGTGCGCAGCCACAACCCATGCAAGGGGTGATCAGCGCCGATGTCCTTCGGCGTGACGAACAGCGGCGTCTTCTCGGCGCCGGCATATTGGCCGACGTCGAATTCGCGGAAGAACAGATTGTCCGAATCCAGGATGCAGACGCGCTGCTCGGGCGCGTTGAGGACGCCCGCGATCTTCAGGATCTGCTGGATGTGCCAGCCATGCACCGGCGACGACAGCAGCGACAGCCAGACCCGCCGCTTGCTGATGAACTGGAGCGCCGGCGGCAGCGCGAACAGCCATTTCGGCAAATACCGCGAGGCCGGAACGATGACCCGCTTGTCGGACGCGAACCGCGCGAACAGCGGCAAATCCTCATCGTTAACGAGGACATAATGCCGCGTGTATCCCGTAAGCCAGGTGTCGATGCTCTCGCTGAGCAGCGAAAAGCGTTCGATATCCTTGGCATAGCTGGCAGTCAGCAGGGCAACGGAATGCATGGGCGCGCTCAAATGGCCATCGGACCGTACTCATAGCGGCGGCGGGATGCGATGGATACGTCCATTCGCAATCAAGGTAAAATGAAACGAAGCGTTAGCCATCCGACGTGACCGTTCGGACCACGCCCGGCTGGAGCGACGGAGCTCTCATCACGGATGATTACGGGGCTCACTCGCCAAAGCTGTGAATGACCCAGTTGCAGCTTGATTATTTGGCGCCACCGCGCAAGATATCCTGCGTTTTGATTTGGACGAATATTTTCGACCGGGGGGTCGTTATGGGTGTGATCGAATTTTTCAAGAGCACCTCGTTGGGCGACGAGGATTGCAAGGGTCTCCAAAACAGACTGGTTGCCGAGAAGACGTAGGCTTATCGGCGCGCAGGAATCGTCAGGCTTCACTTTTCTAGGATGGCCGCTCGCGGGTAGAGCTTGGGGTCTCGCACAAGCTTGCGCCTGTAAACCGGCCTGAAAATCGACAAGAATTCGCCCCGGTGGATCGCTAGAAGCGGTCTGCGTGGTTGATTCTTGCTCAGTTGTTTCTTCCGTCGGGATCGGGGATTTGCCCCCGGCCTGGCGCTAAGGGCCCAATTGATGGCGAACGACAGAATTGAGCTCTTTGTCGGATTGATCGAATCCATTGACGCGCCGGGCGCGGTCGAGGAGTGCCGGCAGCTGCTCTCGGTCGATGAACGGGTCCGTGCCGATCGCTTCATGTTCGAGCGGCATCGACGACAGTACATTTTCGCACATGCGATGCTGCGCCTGGCGCTGTCGCAGATCGCCTCCAACGTCGCGCCGTCCGACTGGTCCTTTGCAACGGGTCGCTACGGGCGGCCGTTTGTCGCAGCGCCCGTGACATCGAGCGCGCTGCATTTCAGCCTGTCTCACGCCGACGGCTGCGTCGCCTGCGTCGTGTCGAGGCATGAATCCGTCGGCGTGGACGTCGAAACGGTGTCGCGGCGGGTGGCGCCGCTGTCCACCGCGCTTCGCTTCTTTGCGCCGGAGGAGGTCGAAACGCTGCGCGCACTGCCGGAGCCGGCTGCGACCGAGCGCTTCTTCGACTATTGGACGCTCAAGGAAGCCTATCTGAAGGCCAGGGGCTTCGGGCTCAATTTGCCGCTCGACGCCTTCGCGATGCAGGTCTCGCAGGAGGCCATCGAGATCAGCTTCAAGCCCGATATCGCAGACGATCCCGACGGCTGGCGCTTCTCGCTGAGCTCGCCCTCGCCCTCGCATCGCCTTGCGATCGCCGACGGCTCCCGTGCGGACGGTGGCCTTCCCATCAGCCGCAATGCCTGGCCGCTCCGGGAAGCGGCTGAATGACGCCGCCGCGGAGGCGGCATCACCGCGCCTCTTCGAGTCCCGCCAGCACCGAGGTCAGGTTCGCGCCCAGAATATCCGAGAGGTAGCCGCCCTCCTGCACGAACACGGTCGGCAGGCCCATCCTGGCGATGGCCTGGCCGATGCGGCGGAAGCCCGGCGTGGTCACGGCGAGGCCCTTGAGCGGATCGTGCTCGGAGGCATCCAAGCCGAGCGCGATGACGAGGGCACCCGGGGCAAAGGACTCGATCGCCTTGCGCGCGACGTCCATCGCCTGGATGTAGCCGTCATCGCCGGTACCGATCGCGAGCGGGATGTTGAGATTGGTGCCGAGACCCGCGCCCTCACCGCGCTCATGGGCATAGCCCCACACGTAGGGATAGTAGGCGACGGGATCGGCATGGATCGACACCGTGTAGACGTCGGGCCGGGCGTAGAAGATGCCTTGGGTGCCGTTGCCGTGATGGACGTCGACGTCGAGGATCACGACGCGCTCGTGCCTCTGCCGCAGATGCGCGGCAGCGATCGCGCTGTTGTTGAGGAAACAGAAGCCACCGGCCATGTCGCGATAGGCGTGATGACCGGGCGGACGGCAGAGCGCATAGACCGCATCCTCGCCATCCATCACCATCTGCGCGGCCGTGGCCGCAACGTCGGTCGCCGCACAGACGGCGGCCCAGGTGCCCGGACCGATCGGCGCCGCGGTGTCGGCGGTGTGCCAGCCGAGACGGCCTACGATATGGGTCGGGTAGGTCGCAACATGGCGCACCGGATGGATGTTGCCGATCATCTCCGGGCCGGAATCGCCGAGCGCTGTCCAGGCGTCCCAGGCTTCGCTCAGGAACGACAGATATTCCGGACTGTGAATGCGCGCACGAGGTCCCTGCCCGAATGTGGTCGGCTCGACCAGTTGGTGCTTGCCGTCCTTCAAGCCCTTGAGCAGGCGGTCGGCGCGCTCCGGCTGCTCGGTGGTGCGCTTGACGACACCGCGGACCAGGAAGAATTGCGGATCGTGGCTGCGGTGCAGTTCGGTATGGACGGCTTTCACTCAACACTCCGTGGTCTTTTGAAGCTGCCACAGATGTCTTGATCACTGCGGCCGCAGGATGCAAGCAAGAAGAATGCCGCCTCGCCCTGCGCCGGAAGCAGACCGAACTCAGCAGCGTCCGCGCTGCAGGCAGTGCTCGCGACCGGGCTGATCGGTGCGGAAGGACTCGATGAAGCCGCCCTGGCGCTGGGTGACGAAGACCGTCTTGCCGTCGCTGCCGCCGAAGGCGAGATTGGTCGGCTCCTTGGCCTTCAGCGCGATCTCCCGCTCGACCGCGCCACTCGGCTTCATCAGCGCGATCGTGCCCTTGAGAATGCGCGCGACATAGAGCCGGCCGGCAACATCGGTGCGCAGTCCGTCGACGGTGTCGGGCTGAAACGCCTTGACGAGTTTTGCAGCCGAGAGCTCGCTGCCGTTGATCGCATAGGACCAGATCTGGCCGTTGCTGGATTCCCCGACATAGAGCGTCTTGCCGTCGGGGCTGAGATCGATGCCGTTAGTGGTGCCCATCGCACGTGGCGCCGACATGATCTGTCCCTGCACCGTGCCGTCGGCGGCTTTCGCGATCCGCCAGATATGGCCTTGCCGGCCCTTCCAGTTCGGATCGCTCGCATAGATCGTGCCCTCGCGCGCGATCGTGATGTCGTTGGGCTGGTTCATCTCGTCGGAGTGAAACCAGAGAGACGGCTCCGTCGTCCCCTTCGCAATCGCGAAAATGTTGTGCTTCTTGTAGTCGGCGATGAACATGGTGCCGCTGCGATCAAAGCGGATGGCGTTGCCGACACTGCCCTCGGGAAGCGCCGTGAACAGCTCAGACCCGGTGCCGCCGGCGGGTAGCCGACCGATGGTGCCGGGCTTGCCGAGATTGACCACGAACAAATTGCCCTCGAGGTCAGCCGCGGGCCCCTCGATGCCATGTGTGTATTCGCCGGCAGGCGTCACCTGCGCGCTCTCGAACAGCTTCGTCTCTGCGCGGGCGGACGCCGTCGCAACGACGATGAGGACGCTACTGCACAGGCACCAGAAATTCCTGCCGGATGTAATAGCCATCGCCGTCGCTGCACTCGCCATTCAGATAGGGATCGGCCGGCCGGAAGAATCGGCTGAAACCGGGTTTGTCTACAGCGCTCCTTTGTGTCACGACAACGACCTTTCCGGACGGTATTTCGCCGCATTCCTTGTTCGCTTTGCCAAAGAACTTGCGCTGCGGTGGTCCCGGCTTAATCCGCATCCGCGTGCCCGGAACCATTGTCGCGACGAGCACATCCATGGTGTCGAGCAGCCGCGCGTAGCCGGGCTCGGTCTTCGGCAGGCCCTCCCCACCGGGCGGCATCAGCTTCCCTGCGCCGAGACCGCGTAGCCGCGTGCGCAGTCTGCCGGCGCCGGGATCGCCGGGATAGATCCAGCCGTCCTGCGAAAGCATGAAGCGGAGCACCGCCGCGTCCTTCTCCGTTTCCGATTGGCCGCCCTTCAAACCAAAATCCGAATGACAGCCGATGCAATGTTTCTCGACGAGGCCTTTGCGCAGCGTGATCAGCCGGGCATTGTTCTGCGCATCCCCAGCGACGAAAGCCGCGAGCTGGTCGATCATCGCCTGGCTGCGCATATCGCACGGCAGCGGTGGCGGCGGATCACCCGCAGCACGGTCGATGCGGATCACGGTCTGGTTCTTGTCCTCAACCAGCCAGATCGCGCCGTCCTCGGCAACGGTCATGCCGACGGGCGCACCTTGCGGTCGCGCGCCGTTGACGCGGTGCCAGCCTGCGATCAGTTCGTCGAACGGCGCGGCGGCGACCTCGCCGGTGTTGGTCTGAAAGCTGCGCGCCGGATCGGCGGCGCAGCTGACGCGGTAACGCACCGGCGCCGGGGAAAGCTTGGGGAAACCGTGATCGTCGACATCATAGACGAGGACACGGCTGCCGGTCGGACGATAGCCGTGGAGACCGACCAGCAGCTTGCCCTCCAGCTCCGGAAATTTATTGCCGTGATAATAGAGCATCGCCAGCGGCGCGCCGTGCGGCGGCATCAGCGAGAGCGGCGGTTTGTAGAGGGCGTTGGCCGTGCAGAGCGATTTGTAGACCCCGCCTTGCAGCACGTTTCTGAATTCCGGGCTCGGCGTCGACAGATCGTAGCAATAGGGCCAGCCGTAATGCCTGCCCGGCTCGATCGCGTTGATCTCCTCGTTCGGCTTGAAGATATCCGGCAAGTCGCGGCTGTTCTCGCCCTGCAGGAAGGCGTAGCCGGCATCTGGAAAATTCGGATGCAGCGCCAGTGCCATCGAGTTGCGCAAGCCCCGCGCATAGACAAGATGCGGCGGATCGGGATCCTTCGGCGTCAATGCCGGAAAAGCGCCGCTCCTTGGCGGTGTGAAGAGCCAGATCGACGCCATGGCGGACGCTCCCTCGGCTGCGGCGCAAGGCTTTGTGATCGGCGCCGGCGTGATGCAGTCGTCGCTGTGCGAGCCGACATTGACGAAGAGACGCCCGTTCCTGTCGAAGACGAACTGCTTGAGCGGATGCGCACTCTCCTCGACCTTTGTGCCGTCGGGCAGCGTGATCCGGCGGCCCGGCATGTGACGGATGATCGTCTCGACCGTGCCGCGCGGATTGTCGGCGAGCGGATCGAACCGGAAGATGGTCTCCGCGGTCGAGGCATAGAGCTTCCTGTCCGGGCCGATGGCGAGGCCGAACGGATATTCGATGCCGGTCAGCAATTCCTTGAGCCGCCCGCCCTGAGCCGCGCGCGGATCGAGCAGCAGCAGCCGTCCATCAGCGTGGGCCCATCCCCCCATGTCGGCCACCACGAACAGCTCGCGGCCGGGCACTTGGACGATCGCACGCGGAAATTTGAGACGATCCTCTTCGCTGGCGACGAGCCCGGCGCAAAATCCGGCCTTCATGTCGATCTGGATCCTGGGAAAAGCGAGATCGCCACTGCCGCAGTTTTCCGCGCCGATCGCATAGCCGCTGCGGCGGAGTGGCTCCGACGCCGCCGCCGAGGTGAGCCCAAGCAGCGCCGCCAAGATCCCCGCACATGCGCGCAGGCTTCGGCGTTCACGCCTGGATGTGAAGCAGCTCACGGCATCTCCCCCGATTCCCTGCGAAAATCTGTTCCATGCCGTCCGAACGCAGTCCAGTCGAACATCACTCGCCTGTGATTAAACCTTTAACGACCTCTGGGCCGACCAATCT
Organism: Bradyrhizobium sp. MOS003; assembly: GCF_003020125.1. Taxonomy (GTDB): domain Bacteria; phylum Pseudomonadota; class Alphaproteobacteria; order Rhizobiales; family Xanthobacteraceae; genus Bradyrhizobium. Next base: position 430,194 of record NZ_PYFW01000005.1, read on the forward strand.
CCGTAGATTCCCCCACCGGGATCGACCCGAATGTTTCGCGAAGGCTTCGGGTGGTACCGGTTTGCCATCAGAGTTGCTCCCGCCAGGAGGCGCATATGGTCCAGGTCTTTTTTCATTGCTCCAACACCGAGGGCACGCTGATCGACCGCTATGGCACCGCCGTCTCCAATCTCACCGAGGCGCGCGACCGTGCTTCCCAAATCATGCGTTCGATGATCCTGACGCCGAGCAACGAAGACTGGCGTGATTGGGTGATCCATGTCAGCGACGACGACGGCGAAGAGATTTTCGATCTCCCCTTCACCGCCATGCTCGGCAAGCCGCATTGAGGTGATGCCATGTTGATCGCGTCACTGAGCCTCTTGCGCCAGCCGCTGAGCTTCGTCGCCGCCAAATGGCAGACGCTGATCCGGGTCGCCGGCAATCCCTACCGCCCCGAGCTGCACTATATGCGCGGGCCGGGCCCCAAATGGCGCGCCAAGTATCAGGCCAGCCGGCTGAACCGCCCGTTCTAAGGCGCACCGGCCCCTACTCTCTTCTCTGTGTTTTCGTCATGGCCGGGCTTGTCCCGGCCATCCACGTTCTTGGACCACTCGCGGGAGACGTGGATGCCCGGGTCAAGCCCGGGCATGGAGCCCATAGTGCACTCCCCACCTCACTTCCCCGTAAACTTCGCCTTGCGTTTTTCGACAAAAGCATTGCGCCCCTCGATCGCGTCGGCACTCTTGCGGACCACGGCTTGAAGCTCGATCTCGCGGCGGAACTGCGCCTCGTAGGTCGCATGCTCGCTCTCCTCGACGAGAGTGCGCGTCGCCACCAAGGCGCGGGTCGGGCCCTCGGCGAGACGGCGTGCCAACGTCAGCGCTTCCTCCATCAGCTTCGCATCGTCGACGACCTGCCGCACGAGGCCGATCTCATGGGCGCGTTCGGCCGTCAGCGGCTCGTTCAGCAGCATCAGCTCGAGCGCGCGCTGGCGGCCAATCAACCGCGGCAGCAGCCAGGTCGAGCCGAGATCCGGCACCAGCGCGATGCGGCTGAACACCTGGATGAAGCTTGCCGACCGCGCCGCGACGATCATGTCGCCCGCCATCGCCAGGCTGAAGCCGCCGCCGGCCGCCACGCCATTGACGGCGACGACGACGGGCACGCGGCATTCGCGCAGCGCCTTGAAGGCGGGCCAGTAGAACCGCATGACGCCGGCCGCAATGTCCTCGCCCAGCGCTTCCGACGCCTTCAAATTCTGTCCTGAGCAAAAACCGCGCCCGGCGCCGGTGAGGATCAGGGCTCGAATACCCTCGTCCTGCGACATCTCGCCGATGGCGGCGGCGAGCGCGCCGAGCAGGTCCGGCGTCATCGCGTTCAGGCTCGCCGGCTCGTCCAGCGTCAGGATTCCGACCGCGCCATCCCGCGCCTGTTTCACACCAGCCATGTCGCGTCTCCTTTGGATTTTCTCGTTGGCGGCAATGTGCCATCCTTCGCTCGTCCCGCCAATGCTGGAGCTTTCACTCCAGCACGGCAACGCCAGAACAACAGAGATCAAGACGACATCATGCCTCATCAGTTCAGCCTCAACCAAACCGTCCGCAAACCTGCCGTCACATCCAACGGCGGCATCGTCGCCTCGCAGTCGCGGCGCGCGGCTGAAGTGGGCGCGCAGGTGCTGGCGGCGGGCGGCGACTGCGTGGACGCGGTCGTGGCAACCACCATGGCGCTGAACGTGCTGGAGCCTTGGAACAGCGGTATCGGCGGCGGCGGTGCAATGGTGCTCTACCGCGCCAAGGAAAATCGCACCGAAGTCATCGACTACGGCATGTCGGCGCCGCAGAGCCTGCGCGCCGCCGATTATCCCCTGAGCGGCGCAGGCGCAGCCTCCGATCTTTTCCCCTGGCCGCGGGTGAAGGACGACCGCAACATCCACGGTCCCGGTTCGATCGCGGTGCCCGGCGTCGTCGCCGGAATGGAGGAGGCGCATCGCCGCTACGCCAGGATGCCGTGGAAGGATCTGGTCACGCCGGCAGCCACGCTTGCCGGCGAAGGCCTGCTGGTCGATTGGTGGACCACCGTGACGATCTCGGGGTCGGCCGCCGATCTCAGGCGCTATCCCGCCAGCGCTGCGGCGTTCCTGAAGGACGGGCTGCCACCGACCGCACCATGGGGCATCAAGGCCGAGACGCGACTACCGCAGGACTCGCTGAAAGCGACGCTGTCGCATCTCGCCGAGGCCGGTCCGCGTGATTTCTACCAGGGCGATCTCGCCAGGAGCATCGCCTCCGACATCAAGGCCGACGGCGGTTCACTGTCGGTCGAGGACCTCGCCGCCTTCCGCGCGCATTTCCGCGAGCCGTTGGCGATCCCGTATCGCGACGGCAAGGTGTATGCGACGCCCGAGCTCACGGCCGGACCGACCATGGCGCACGCGCTGCGCCTGTTGCAGCAGAGCCTGAAGCCGGGAGGTGCGCCGGACGCAGCCGCCTATGTCGAATATGCCCTCGCTCTGCAGGCGGCCTTTCGCGAGCGGCTCAAGGACATGGGCGATGCCGACGGCAAGCGATCGCTCGGTGCCGAATATCTGGCACCCGCCTGCACCACGCATTTCTCCGTGGTCGACCGACACGGCAACATCGCCGCAGTGACACAGACGCTGCTGTCGTCGTTCGGTTCGAGATACGTGACGCCGCACAGCGGCATCGCGATGAACAACGGCATCATGTGGTTCGATCCGACGCCGGGTACCACCAATTCGCTCGCGCCCGGCAAGCGCTGCCTCTGCAACTACACGCCCGTCATCGCAGAGACGAAGGACGGCAAGCGGCTCGCGGTCGGCGCCTCCGGCGGCCGCCGCATCCTGCCCTCGGTGATGCAGCTCGTCTCCTTTGCGATGGACTTCGGCATGGATCTCGACGCCGCCATCCACCAGCCGCGCATCGACGCCAGCGAAGGCGCGGTGGTGATCGGCGATGCTCGCCTGCCGGAGGATGTCCGCAAAGCCCTTGCCGCGCGCTTCGACTATGAAGAGACTCGCGTGCAGGCTCTGCCGCAGAAATTCGCTTGCCCGAGCGTGGTGATGCGCCAGGGCGGCATCAATTCCGGGGCGGTCGAGACCTTTCATCCTTGGGCGGATGCGGTGGCGGAAGGCTGAGCGCAACGATCGACGCGAGGTCGTGCCAGCACGTGTTGAGCGCTCGCGCGATGACGCGTGTGCGTTTCTTAAGACGCCTCCACGGTTACGAGGAACCAACCCGCCTGCGCTTCGTTCATTGACCGGACAAGTGCGCTCGCCCCAATGGAGGACATTATGAAGAAATTTGCGCTCGCCGCGTCGCTGGTCATTGCGGCCGGCCTCACCTTTGCCAGCCCCGCACTGGCCAAGGGCGGACATGGAGGCGGTCACGGCCATGGCCACGGCCACGGTCACGGTCACGGTCATTCTATGGGTCACCATCACCATGGCACACCGCCGGGATGGTCGCGCGGACGCAAGGTCGGCTGGCGCGGTCACGGCTGCCCGCCCGGCCTGTGGAAGCAGGGCCGCTGCTGATCCGCCAATCACGGCAAGGCGCCGTCCCTGACCGGGCGGCGCCTTCTCATATGCCCAACCGGTCCCGCACCCGCCCCGCGATCACGGCGGTCGTCACACCCACCGGCCAGAACGCATGCATCGGGATCGGCTTGATGCCGGTGATAGGCATGTCGATCTCGGCCTCGGCGCCGCCGATCAGCCGTCGCGCAAGCTGCGCCCCCATCGCGGTCGAAAGCGCGACGCCGCGGCCGTTGCAGCCAAGCGAGATCAGGATGTTTTCGGCCGGCTCATGCACATGGGGATAGTGATCCCCGGTGATGGCGAGGCGGCTATTCCAGCCGTGCGTCCAGGAAACGCCCCTGAGCTGCGGCCATAGCCGCTCTGCATACCGCATGAGATAGGCGACGTCGTGTGGCGACTTGATCCAGCGCATCGGGCCGCGGCCGCCCATCAACAGGCGGTTGTGCTGATCGATGCGGTAATAGACCGTGATGTGACCGCTCTCGTAGAGCACGGGACGCGTCGGCATGATGGCGCGGGCCACCGCGTCGGAGAGCGGCGCCGTGGCGGCGATCGATGAGAACACCGGCACGATGGTGCGGCGGAGCGCCGGCCAGAGATCGTCGGTAAAGCCGTTGGTGGCGAGCAGGACCTTGTCGGCATGCACCACCGCCCGCGGCGTCTCGATGCGCCATCGCGAGCCCTCGCGACGGAGTGACAGCGCGGGCGTCTCGCCATGCACCTTCGCGCCGGCGGAGATCGCCGCACGCGCGAGACCGCGGGCGTAGCTGAGTGGATGCAGATCGCCGCCTCGCGCATCCAGCATGGCGCCGATGTATCGGTCGCTGCCGGTCATCTCGCGGAGCTGCTCGCGGTTCAGAGAGGTCACCGGCATGCCGCGGCGGATGCATTGCTGCGCGGTCTTTTCGATCGCGGCAGCACTGGCCTCGTTATAGGCCGCACGCAGCGTCCCGTTCTGCCGCGCTTCGCACGGGATCTGATAGCGGCGGATCAGCTCGTGGGTGAAATTCGTTGTGCCGTAGGAGAACGCGATCATGCGGCGGCCGAGGTCCGCGCCGAAATCGGCCTCGATCTGATCAGGGTCGTGCTTCAGGCCGGGATTGGTGTGGCCGCCATTATTGCCAGACGCGCCCCAACCCGGCTCCTGCGCCTCCAGCACCAGGGCGTCGACACCTTGCTCGGCCAGATGCAACGCGGTGGAGAGGCCTGTGTAGCCGCCGCCGATGATCGCGACGGAGACATTCTTGTCCGTATCGAGCGGCGGCGTGGCAACCGGCGCGACGGCGGTGTCGGCATAGAGCGATGGCGGCAGAGGCAGGCGCGTCATATCGAGAACCGGTCAGAGCGGATGCAGGACGCGCCGCAGGAAGTCCTGGGTGCGCGGATGCTGGGGTTGGTTGAGCAGCGCCTTGGCCGGCCCCTGCTCGACGATGATTCCGCCGTCGATGAACAGCACGCGGTCGGCAACGTCGCGGGCAAAGCCCATCTCGTGGGTGACGACCACCATGGTCATGCCGTCGTCGGCGAGCTTGCGCATCACACCGAGCACGTCGCCGACCAGTTCAGGGTCGAGCGCCGAGGTCGGCTCGTCGAACAGGATCGCCTTGGGCTGCATCGCGAGCGCTCGCGCGATCGCGACGCGCTGCTGCTGGCCGCCGGAAAGCTGGGGCGGATGCGCGTCGGCCTTTTCGGCGAGCCCGACCTGAGCGAGCAGCGCGCGGCCGCGCTCGAGGGCCTGCGCGCGGGATTCCTTCTTGACGTAGAGCGGCCCCTCGATGACGTTTTCGAGCGCGGTGCGGTGAGGAAACAGGTTGAAGCGCTGGAACACCATCGAGACCTGGGTGCGAACCTTCACGATCGACGGCGCATCGCGATCGACCTTCAGGCCTTCGATGCTGATCTCGCCGCGGTCGTAGCTTTCAAGGCCGTTGATGCAGCGCAGGATCGTCGACTTGCCCGAGCCGGACGGGCCGATGACGCAGACCACCTCGCCCTTCTGGACGGACGCCGTGACGCCCTTGAGCACCTCGTTCGCGCCAAAGCTCTTGTGGACGTCGTTGAGCTCGATCATTTCTTGCCCGCCCGCTTCTCGAAATGACGAACCAGCAGGATCAGCGGGATGCTCATGGTGAGATACATCAGCGCCACCATCGTGAACACGTTGGTGTTCTTGAAGGTCGAGGATGCGATCAGCTTGCCCTGAAGCGCGAGCTCGGCGACCGTGATGGTCGAGGCCTGCGAAGAATCCTTCAGCATCATGATCATCACGTTGCCATAGGGCGGCAGCACGATCCGCACCGCCTGCGGCAGCACCACGCGGCGCATGGTCAGCCACCAGCCCATGCCGATCGACTGCGCCGCCTCGATCTGGCCCTTGTCGATCGCCTCGATGCCGGCGCGAAAGTTCTCGGCCTGGTAGGCCGAATAGGCGATGCCGAGTCCGAGGATCGCGGCCTGCAGCGCCGACAGCGTGACGCCGAGATCGGGCATCACGAAGTAGAGGTAAAACAGCAGCACGATGATAGGGATGCCGCGGATCACGTTGATCAGGCTGGCGCTGAGCAGCGACAGCGCCTTGATGCCGGAGACCCGCATCATCGCCCAGAGCAGGCCGAGCACCGTCGAGAGCAGCAGCGAGCCTATGGTGACGACGATCGTGAGCACGACGCCGCTCATCAGGATCGGAAAGAACTCGACCGCGTCGTGCCAGAAGCCCTTCATCGTTCAGCTTTCGTCGATCGCGATCGGTCAGCCCTGAGCCTTCAGGCCCCATTTGTCGAGGATCTTGTCGATGGTGCCGTTGGCCTTGAGCTTTGCCAGCGACGCGTTGATCTTGCCGAGCAGCGCGGCTTCGCCCTTGCGGACGCCGATGCCGACCGAGCCGACGGTGACGGGCTTGTAACCGTCGACGAGACGCACCTCGGGGAAACCGCCTTGCTTCAGATTGTAGGCGAGGATCGGATAGTCCGCGTAGCCGGCCTTGAGGCGGCCGGTGTTCACGTCGCGCAGGATGTCGGGGATGGTGTCGTAGGCCTTGACGTCGGCGAACAGGCCGGACTTCTTCAGCGCATCGACGAAGGCGGTGCCGACCTGGGCGCCGACCGTCTCGCCCTTCAGATCATCCTGCGTGGCATAGGCCTTGGTGTCGGCCTTCGGGACCACCAGGCCTTCGCCATAGGTGTAGATCGGATCGGAGAAGTCGACGACCTCCTTGCGCGGCGCCGTGATGAACATCGCGGCCGCGATGATGTCGATCTTGCTCGACGTCAACGACGGGATCAGCGCCGAGAACTGCATCGGCTCGATCTGCACGTTGAAGCCGGCATCCTTGCCCACTTCCGTGACGAGATCGACCATGATGCCCTGGATGGTGTTGGTCTTGGTGTCGAGGAAGGTGAAGGGAATGCCCGTCGGCGTCGAGCCCACCTTCAGCACTTGTTGCGCCGAGGCCGGCGCCACGGCTGCAATTGCGAGCGCCGCGACCGCGGCCAGACCAAAACGCTTCATCGCATCCCCCTTTGGGTCCGGCCGATGCGGCGCCCGCAAATGTCGTCATCGCAGACATTGCGGGCCGAGCCGTTTCGGCCTATTTTCACCAATATGAAAATTTGGTCACACTTTCGTGGGTGATGCAAGCGGTTTTCATGCACATGAAGGAAGCGGTTTGACGTGAGCGGTGGCAAAAGAATGCGCAGACCGGCCGCCGCGAAAGCGGTGAGGAAGACGAAGGCTAGCGCGAAGCCGGCGGAGCCGGCAATGGACGTCGCCGTCGGCCGCCGCATCAGGGATCTCCGGCGCGTCAGGCAATTCTCGCTGGAGACGGTCGCTTCGCGCACCGAGTTGTCGATCGGCTTCCTCAGCCAGATCGAGCGCGGCCTGTCGTCGCCGTCGCTGCGCGTGCTGGCAACGCTCGCCGACGTGCTCGGCGTCGGCATCGCCGCATTGTTCGGCGCGAGCCCGAGCGCCGACGGTGCCTCCGACCAGGTGGTGACGCGCGGGCTGCAGCGGCCGGAGTTGAAGCTGTGGCGCACCGGCGTGTCCAAGCAATTGCTGAGCCCGGCCAGCGCCGACAACAAGCTCAATCTGTTCCTGGTGCATCTGGAGCCCCGCGGCTCTACCGGCGACGAACTCTACACCCATGACGGCGAGGAAGCCGGCCTCGTGCTCGACGGCGAGATGATGCTGACGGTAGACAATGAGACGTGGTCGCTGAAGACCGGCGACAGCTTTCGCTTTGCGAGCCGAAGGCCGCACCGGTTTTCAAATCCGGCCGAGGACGCGAAGGCCGTGGTGCTGTGGGTGAATTGCGTGACGGGGGCGGGGTAGCTCGCTCTTGGAAAGGCGGAAAGATACGAAAATGTCTCCACGGCCGTCATTGCGAGCGAAGCGAAGCAATCCAGACTGTCGCCGCGGAAAGATTCTGGATTGCTTCGCTTCGCTCGCAATGACGCGTGGATAGACCTTCAGCCAAACCGGTGATTGTACCGGTCCACCGTCAGCGCGCTGACGTCGATGTCCGGCTTCTTCCCCGACAGCATGTCGGCGAGCACGCGCGCCGAGCCGCAGGACATGGTCCAGCCGAGCGTACCGTGGCCGGTGTTGAGGTGGAGATTGGCGTATGCCGTCGGGCCGATCACGGGCGGGCCGTCCGGCGTCATCGGACGCAGGCCGCTCCAGAACGTCGCCTTGGAGAGATCGCCGCCGCGCGGGAACAGGTCGGTCAGCGAATGATCCAGCGTGGCGCGGCGCGCATCATAGAGCTTGGTCGAGAAGCCCGAGATTTCGGCGGTGCCGCCGACGCGGATGCGATCGCCGAGACGCGTGATCGCGACCTTGTAGCTCTCGTCCATCACGGTGGATTCCGGCGCGCCGGAGGCGTCCTTGATCGGCACCGTGATCGAATAGCCCTTCACCGGATAGACCGGCAACGAAATGCCGAGCGGGGCTGCGAGCCGCGACGAATAGCTGCCGAGCGCGAGCACGTAAGCGTCGGCCTGCAACATTCCGGCACTGGTCGCGACACCGCTGACGCGCGCGCCCTCGGTGACGATGCGATCGATGCCGGTGTTGAACATGAAGCGGACGCCGAGCGCCGCGGCATGCCTGGCCAGCGCCTGCGTGAACATGTGGCAGTCGCCGGTCTCGTCCTGCGGAAGACGGAGCCCGCCGACGAATTTGTCCCTCACGCCTGCGAGCGCCGGCTCGACGGCGATGCAGCCTTCGCGGCTCAACGTCTCGTAGGGCACGCCATATTGCCTGAGCACGGCGATGTCCTCTGCCGTGCCGTCGAGCTGCGCCTGGTAACGGAACAGCTGCAGCGTGCCTTGCGAGCGCTCGTCATACTGGATGCCGATGTCGCGGCGCAGGTCGCGCAGGGAATCGCGACTGTATTCCGCGATCGGGATCATCCGGCTCTTGTTGACCGCATAACGCGCGCTGGTGCAGTTGCGCAGCATCTTGAGCAGCCAGACCCACATCACCGGATCGAGCTTCGGCCGGATCACCAGCGGGCCGTGCTTCATCAGGAGCCACTTCACCGCCTTCACCGGCACGCCGGGCCCGGCCCAGGGCGAGGAATAGCCAGGCGAGACTTCGCCGGCATTGGCAAAAGAGGTCTCGAGTGCCGGCTCGGGCTGGCGGTCGACGACCGTCACCTCATGGCCGGCACGCGCGAGGTAGTAGGCAGAGGTGACACCGATGACACCGCTGCCGAGGATCAGAACTTTCACGCTTGGTCAAACTCCCGCGGCATCACGCTCGCCGCTGCAAGGAAACAACTCGCAACGGCGAGAGCAATTATCAGGCCACCCGCTTGATGGCATCGCCCAGGATCGAGACGATATCGTCGATGTGGCTCTTCTCGACGATGAGGGGCGGCGACAGCGCGAAGCTATCGCCGCTCATGCGGAAGTAGAGCCCGCGATTGAAGGAGTCGACCATGACGTCGTAACCACGCGCACCGACCGCGCCATCGCGCGGCGAGAGCTCGACCGCGCCCATCAGCCCGCAATTACGGATGTCGATGACGTTGGGCAGACCTTTGAGCGAATGCAGCGCATCGCGCCAATATTCGGCCATCGAGGCACCGCGCGTCAGCAGGCCCTCGTCCTTGTAGATGTCGAGCGTCGCGATGCCGGCGGCGCAGGCGGTCGGATGCGCCGAATAGGTATAGCCGTGGAACAGCTCCATGACGTTTTCCGGGCCGATCATCATGGCGTCGTGCACCTTGCGATGCGCGAACACCGCGCCGCAGGGAATGGTGCCGTTGGTGATGCCCTTGGCGGTCGTCATCATATCAGGTGTGACGCCGAAGAAATTGGCGGCGAACGGCGTGCCGAGACGTCCGAAGCCGGTGATGACCTCGTCGAAGATCAGGAGAATGCCGTGCTTGTCGCAGATTTCGCGCAGGCGCTGCAGATAGCCCTTCGGCGGCGGCAGCACTGCGGTCGAACCCGGCACCGGCTCGACGATGACGGCGGCGATGGTCTCGGCACCATGCAGGGCCACCAGACGCTCGAGATCGTCGGCGAGCTCGGCGCCATGCTCGGGCTGGTCCTTGGCGAAAGCGTTACGGGTGAGATCGTGGGTGTGGCGGATATGGTCGACGCCCGGCAGCAAGGTCGTGAAGGCGCGGCGGTTGGCGACCATGCCGCCGACCGAGGTGCCGCCGAAGCCGACGCCGTGATAGCCGCGCTCGCGGCCGATCAGACGGGTGCGGCTCGCCTGGCCGTTGGCGCGATGATAGGCCAGCGCGATCTTCAGCGCGGTGTCGACCGACTCGGAGCCGGAATTGGTGAAGAAGATGCGGTCGAGCCCTTTCGGCGCGATCTCGGCGAGCCGCTCGGCGAAGTCGAATGCCAGCGGATGGCCCATCTGGAACGACGGCGCGAAGTCCAGCGTCATCAGCTGGCGCTCGACTGCGGCGGCGATCTGCTTGCGGCCGTGGCCGGCATTGACGCACCACAGGCCCGCGGAGCCGTCGATCACCTTGCGGCCGTCGACGGTGGTATAGTGCATGCCCTCGGCCGACGAGAACAGCCGCGGCGCCTTCTTGAACTGCCGGTTGGCCGTGAACGGCATCCAGAACGAGTCGGTCTTGATGGTGTTCGGAATCTGATGAAGGGTCACGGCCGCGCTCCTTTGCTGACGCTCTAGCAGAGGCACGGCTTCGGAAGCGCAACAAGTCCTTTTCTGGTGAGCTGCAAGCCATTGATTTAACTAGGGCCGCCGGTCCATATTTGCGCGATCCGCAACACGTGCAACAGGGACCAGGGGCATGAGCGTCGACATCGGTGGACGGCTGCGATTCATCCGGGCGCACCACAAGCTGTCGCAGCGCGAGCTCGCCAAGCGCGCCGGGGTCACCAATTCGACGATCTCGCTGATCGAATCCAACCAGATGAACCCGTCGGTCGGCGCGCTCAAGCGCATCCTCGACGGCATCCCGATGGGGCTCGCCGAGTTCTTCGCGCTGGAGCCGGAGTCCAGGCGCAAGATCTTCTACCGCGCCGAGGAGCTGACCGAGGTCGGCAAGAAGCCGATCTCGTACCGCCAGGTCGGCGACAATCTGTTCGGCCGCAGCCTGCAAATCCTCAAAGAGTGCTACGAGCCTGGCAGCGACACCGGCCGCGTCCACCTCGTCCATGACGGCGAGGAAGGCGGCATCGTGATTTCGGGCAAGCTCGAAGTCACCGTCGAGGACGAGCGGCGCATTCTCAATCCCGGCGACGCCTATTATTTCGAAAGCCGCCGCCCGCACCGCTTCCGCTGCGTCGGCGGCAAGCCGTGCGAGGTGATCTCGGCCTGCACGCCGCCGACGTTCTGAGGCGAGGTCAATCGCATCCGGGAAGTTACGGGCTGTCACCGGTATCTTACGGTGGTTGAGCCATCTCAATTTCTGCGCGCCGGGCCGCTATATAGTGCGAACCGTAGCCGAGCAGCCTGGCTTTAGAGGTGCTGCGGTTATGGCCCCGGGCTCCAGGGCATTCCGGGGCCGCTTCGTAACAGAGGCTCTCGCATGAAGACCACTCTCGCCAATGCGGAAGCCGCGCTCGACGAAGTCCAGCGCGACACCGACAAGCTGAATTCGCGCGAGCTGCGCAAGGCCATCGCGAAATACATCGAGGCGCAGAGAGAGCAAATCAAGACTCTCCGCAGAATGATGAACTGATCGGCCGCCGCGGAGCGAACAGGCCTCGCTCCGCCTGCCGCCTCAACGCTGCGTCAGCAACTCCTCGATCCGGATCGGGAATTTGCGCACCCGCACGCCGGTCGCATGCCACACCGCGTTCGCGACCGCACCAGCGCTGCCGGTGATGCCGATCTCGCCGACGCCCTTGATGCCGAGCGCATTCACATGCGGATCGTGCTCCTCGACGGTAATCACGTCGAGCGGCGGCACATCGGCATTCACGGGGATGTGGTACTCGCCGAGATTGGCGTTCATGATCCGGCCGCTGCGGCGGTCGGTAATGGCCTCCTCGTGCAGTGCGAAGGACATGCCCCAGATCATGCCGCCGAACAGCTGGCTTTGCACCATGCGCGGGTTGACGATCCGCCCGGCCGCAAAGGCTCCGACCATGCGGCTGACACGGACCTGGCCGAGCTCGGGATCGACCTTCACCTCCGCGAACACCGCGCCATGGGCATGCATCGCATATTCCTCCATCGCCGCAGGATTCGGCGCACCGGTGCCCCGTGCCTCGACCTCGGCGACGCCGGCGCGCGCGAGGATCTCGGCGTAGCTCTCCCCCCGGCTCTCGTCGTCGCGCCGGAGCAACCGGCCGTCGCGCGCGATCACGCCGGCATTGCCGGCGCCGAACAACGGCGATCGCTCGTCACCGGTGGCGAGGTCGGCGAGCTTCGCGATCACGGCCGCGCCGGCACTGTGAATCGCCGCCCCCGCGGTTGCCGTGTGCGCCGAGCCGCCGGCAATACCGGCATCTGGCAAATCAGACGTGCCGGCCTTGAACGTGACGCGATCGATATCGAGCCCGACGGCGTCGGCCGCGATCTGGGCCAGTGCCGTCCAGGCGCCCTGCCCCATGTCGTGTGCACCGATCTCCATCACGCCCGAGCCATCGCGGCGGATTGCCGCGCGCGCTTCGGCCTGGAACATCAGCGCCGGGAAGGTCGCCGTGCCCATGCCCCAGCCGACCAGCAGGCCGGCATCGTCGCGCATTTGCCGCGGCTGCAGCGGGCGCTTCGCCCAGCCGATGCGCGCCGCGCCCTGGTCGTAACAGGCCCGCAGCGCCTTTGACGAGAACGGCTTGCCGCTGACCGGCTCGACCTCGGCGTAGTTCTTCAGGCGGAAGGCGAGCGGATCCATGCCGCAGGCCCAGGCCATCTCGTCGATCGCGCTCTCCAGCGCGATCGAGCCGGTTGCCTCACCGGGTGCGCGCATGAACAGCGGCGTGCCGGTGTTGACACGCACGGCATCGTGGGAGGTGCGGATCGCGGGTGCCGCATAGAGCGTGTGAGAGGCATCAGCGGCGGGCTCGTAGAAATCGTCGAACGTGCTCGACACCGTCCGCGCATGGTGATCCAGCGCGGTCAGACGTCCTTCTCCGTCGGCGCCGAGGCGCAGGCGCTGGCGCGTCGGCGCGCGATGGCCGACCGGGCCATACATCTGCTCGCGGCGCAGCACCAGCTTGACCGGCTTGCCGACCAGCTTGGCCGCCATGACGCCGAGCACCGGCGGTCCCGCCATCAATCCCTTGGAGCCGAAGCCGCCGCCAAGGAAGGGACTGCGGATGTGGATCTTGTCGTGGGCAATGCCGAACAGCTCGGCGACGCGCGCCAGCGACAGCATCAGGCCCTGGGTCGGCATGTCGATCTGCAGATTGTCGCCGTCCCAGTGAGCCACGATCGCATGCGGCTCCATGGCGTTGTGATATTGCGGCGGCGTCTCGTAGGTCGCGTCGATCTGCTTTTCGGCCGAGGCAAGGCCCGCCTCGACATCGCCGCGGTGATTTTCCGTGGGGTTGCCGACGCCGACGACCGGCGGCACGAAGCTCGCGCCGGCATCGAGCCCGACCAGCGCGGGCAGCGTTTCGTAACGCGGCGCCAGCAGAACCGCACCTTCCGTCGCAGCTTCCAGCGTGTCGGCGATCACGACCGCGATCGGCTGATTGGCGTAGCGCACCTCGTTGCTCTGCAGCACCTCCATCCGGAACACGAACGGATTGGTCTTGATCTCCGGGTCGATCGCAAGCTGCGGCTTGTGGTCCGGTGTCATCACATCGACGACGCCGGGATGGCGTTTTGCGGCGGCGACATCGAGCGAGGTCACGCGGCCATGCGCGATGCCGGCCACGGCGATCACTGCAAACAGCATGCCGGGCGGATGATTGTCGGCGGCATAGGTGGCCTGCCCCGTGACCTTGAGGACGCCGTCGCGGCGGGTCAGCGGCTGGCCGACGTTCGAGCCGTGCCTGAGATGGGCGGGCGCGCTGGTCAGGTTGAGCTCAGGCATGGATGGCTCCAGATGTCGAGGCAAAGGGAGAGGCCGGCAGTGCGGGCAGGCGCGCGGGCGTGCCCGCGGCAGCGAGGGTCAGCGCGCGCACGACGATGCGGCGTGCGAGCTCGATCTTGAAGGCGTTGTCGCCGGACGGCTTTGCGTCGGTGAGCGCACGCCATGCGGCTTCCTGGAAGGCATCGGCCGTGGGCGCGACGCCCTTGAGCACGTCCTCAGCGGCGCGGGCACGCCAGGGTTTTGCGGCAACGCCGCCGAGCGCCAGCCGTGCCTCGGCGATCCTGCCGTTATCAATTCGCAACGCGGCTGCAGCCGAGACGACGGCGAAGGCATAGGACGTGCGCTCGCGAACCTTGAGGTAGCGCGCGTGCCCGGCAAAGCCGCGCGCGGCCGGCGGCAGGCGCACCGCGACGATGAGATCGCCCGGCTCCAACGCTGTGTCACGCTCGGGCGTATCGCCGGGCAGGCGATGCAGCGCCTCGAGCGCGATCTCACGGCGGCCGTTCCTACCCTCGATCTCGACGATGGCGTCGAGCGCGAGCAAGGGCACGCAGAAGTCGGACGGGTTGGTCGCAATGCAGCTCTCGCTCCAGCCGAACACGGCATGGGTGCGGTTCTCGCCCTCGCGGGCGTCGCAGCCAGTGCCAGCCTCGCGCTTGTTGCAGCGGCTGGCAGTGTCGTAGAAATACGCACAGCGCGTCCGTTGCAGGAGATTGCCGCCGACAGTCGCGACATTGCGCAACTGCGCGGATGCCCCCGAGAGGAGGGCTTCGGCGACGGCGGGATAGGACCTTGCGAAGTCCGCATCATGCGCGAGATCGGCATTGCTGACCAGCGCACCAATGCGCACCGACCCGTCGGCGAGGCGCTCGATCGCGTCAAGTCCTTCGAGATGTGTGAAGTCGACCAGACGGTCCGGACGGCTGATATTGCCCTTCATCAGATCGAGCAGATTGGTGCCGGCGGCGAGATAGACGGCGCCCGGCCGGGCCGCGGCAGCAACAGCTTCAGTGACGTTGGCGGGCCTGACATAATCGAACCGTTTCATGCCGAGCGCCTCTGGTTGGTTTCGTCCATCTGTCCTTGCGCCTCGAGCACGGCATCGACGATGCCGGCATAGGCACCGCAGCGGCACAGATTGCCGCTCATGCATTCGCGGATGCGTTCAGGATCATTGCCTGCCTGCGCCTCGTTCATCATGCCGATCGCGCTCATGACCTGGCCGGGCGTGCAGAAGCCGCACTGGAATCCGTCATGGGCAATGAAGGCGGCCTGCACCGGGTGCAACTGGTCGCCGCGCGCGACGCCCTCGATGGTGAGGATGTCGGCGCCGTCATGACTGATCGCGAGCGCAAGGCAGGAGTTGATGCGCTTGCCGTCGACCAGGATGGTGCAGGCGCCGCACTGGCCGCGGTCGCATCCCTTCTTGGTTCCGGTGAGATGGAGGCGCTCACGCAAGAGATCGAGCAGCGTGACGCGCGGATCGTCGAGGACGAAGTCGCGCCGCGCACCGTTCACGGTGAGGCTGATGGAGTGGTTCATACAAGGCTCCGATCAGATTTGGACATGAGTCATCGCGCAGCGCGCCACCGCCGTGGCCGCCGTCGATATGCGCTGGCCAGGCAGACGCAGGCCAACATCAAGGCGAAGATACGGAGGCTCCCTCCGCTTAACAAGGGCTGCTGAAAAATATTTGGAATTGGTCGAAAGCCCCTGTGCCACCAACGCGATGCACCGGGATCGGGTTCATCAAGGGTTCAATCTAACCAATTCGTGATCTACATTGGCGGCATGGACGATCACGCCGACCACACCCGCAAGCCCCGCGCCGATGCCGTGCGCAATCGCGAGCGCGTGCTCGAAGCGGCCAAGGCCGTGTTCAACGCGGGCGGTCCGGAGGCGAGCCTTGAAGCCGTCGCCAAGCGCGCCGGCGTCGGCATCGGCACGCTCTACCGGCATTTCCCGACGCGCGAAGATCTGTTCGAGGCGGTGTACCGGCGCGAGGTCGAGCAGCTCAGCGAGCTTGCCGAACAGCTGAAGAACGCCAAGGATCCGGTCGACGCGCTGCGGCGCTGGCTGCGTTCCAATGTCGAATTCGTTGCCACAAAAAAAGGCATGTCGGCGGCGCTGGCGCTGACGTTCCAGAGTTCGTCGGAACTCGCGGCCTACTCGATGGACCGGCTGACCAAGGCGATCGGCTCCCTGCTCGACCGCGCCGTCGCGGCCGGCCAGATGCGCGGCGACATCAGTCCGGAGGACCTGCTGAGAGCGCTCGTCGGCATGTGCTACATGCACGACCAGCCCGGCTGGCAATCCTCGGTGCTGCGCATGCTCGACGTGTTCGTCGACGGATTGCGGGTGCAGCCTGTCATGAAAGCCAGGGTACGCGCTGCCGCCAAGCCCGCCAAACCGGCTGCAAAGCCGAAGCGATAGCGTCACCCTGTCAGGATCGGCCTCAGTGCCTCGCGGTGATGCACGATGAAGTCGAAGAATGCGGCGATCCGCGGCACACGCCTGAGATCGGGATGCGTCAGAATGCGCCAGCTTCGCGTCAATTCCGGAATCGGGCCAAGGACGCGCACGAGATCGGCTTCGGCATCGCCGAGCGCGACGGGAAGCGGACCGATGCCGACGCCGGACTTGATCGCGGAAACGAGGCCAAGCACGCTGTTGACGCGCGCAGCCATCTGGGCATGGGGCGCGACCTCCTTCAGCCATTTGACCGCGCGATGCTTGGCAAGGGATTCATCCAGCCCGACCAGCAAATGAGGCGTGAGGTCCTCGACACGATCCGGGCGGCCGTGCCGGTCAAGATAGTCGCGGCTGGCGTAAACCGCCCAGATCGACTCGGCGATCTTGCGCCC
Organism: Bradyrhizobium sp. MOS003; assembly: GCF_003020125.1. GTDB lineage: Bacteria > Pseudomonadota > Alphaproteobacteria > Rhizobiales > Xanthobacteraceae > Bradyrhizobium. The sequence continues at coordinate 447,073 of NZ_PYFW01000005.1, forward strand.
GACCAGCTCATCGTCGGTATCGCCCGAGCGAAAAGCGATGTCGACCTCGCCCTTCGACAAGTCGAGATAGCCGTCGCTCATGACGAATTCGACCCGCAACGAGGGATGCAGCACGTGAAAGTCGCCGATGAGCCCGGATTGGATGAGCCGGGCGACGACCGGCTCGGGACAGGTGACGCGGATCACGCCCTTCATGTCTTGCTCCGCGTCAGCCGTCCGACGGCTGAAGTCGTCGATGGTGGCTTCGACCCGCTCGGCATAGGGCAGCATGATGTGACCGAACTCGGTGAGGCGGTAGCCGCTCGGCTGACGCGTCACCAGCGCGCGACCGAGCCTCCGCTCCAGCTCCTCGAGCCGCCGGTGCACGGTCGACTGGCTGAGGCCGAGCGCCTTGCCGGCGGCAATGGTGCTGCCGTGCCGCGCGACCGCCAGGAAATATTTGAGGTCGTTCCAGTCGAACATGGAGCGATTATGCACTTCTGCGGCCGGCGGCCGCAATGTTGCGGCTGCCGGGCCTGAACGACGGCACTTAGGCTGATGCCTTCAGCAACTTTCCGATGGAGACTTTAAATGCGCCCCCATTTCACACTCGGCGCCGCAATCGTTCTGGGATGGTCGGCCGCAGCCACCGCGCAGGACCATGGGACACAGGGTATCGCCAAACCGAATCTGGTGCTTCAACGAGTGGTTGAAGGCTTGCCGAAGGACGAGCAGCAGTCCGTGCGGGTGATGACGGCGTCATTCAAGCCGGGCGACAAGACGGTCTATCATACCCACCGCTTTCCGGTGACCGTCTACGTGCTGGAAGGCGCCTTCACACTCGAACTCGAGGGCAAGCCGCCGATGACGGTCAAGGCCGGCGAGGCATTGGTGGAACCACCGAACGTGGCGATGACCGGCTACAATCGGACAACCGGGGAGACCAGGGTCGTGATTTTCTATGTCAGCGCGGTCGACACGCCCTTCCTCGACCCGCTGTCACACTAAGCCGTTTGCCCGAACATCCGCATGGCGATATCCTTGCTGGACCGGGACGACCAAGCGAGGTTTTGCCATGCGTGTGCTCCTTGTCCTGATATTTGCGCTGCTGGGTGGCCTCTCCGCACGGGCGGCCGACGATGTTGCGGCGGCACAGGGCGTCATCCGCGCCCAGGAGCAGGCCTTCGTCCGCGACGATGCGAGCACCGCCTATTCCCATGCCGCACCGGCGATCAAGGAGATCTTCCCCGCACCCGACATGTTCATGTCCATGGTGCAGAGCGGTTACGCGCCGGTCTACCGTCACAAGAGTTTCGAGTTCGGCGAGAGCAAGGTCGAGGGCGGCTGGATTGCGCAGCGCGTCCACATCATCGACGCCAACGGTGAAGCCTGGGAAGCGCTGTACACACTCGAGCAACAGCCGGACGGCAGTTACAAGATCACTGGCTGCACGCTGCTGAAGGCGGGACAGGCGGTCTAGGTCGCAAAGCCCGGCCCGGCTTTCGCCGCACTCATCCGCGAGCGGATCAGCAGCGTCACGACGATGCTGATGTTGACCGCGTTCCACGCCACGCCGTTCGCGAACGCTGCGGCATACGAGCCGGTGGCATCGAAGATGACGCCCGAAACCCAGCCGCCGAACGACATGCCGAACACGGAGGCGAAGATCACGATGCCGACGCGCGTTGCAGCTTCCCGCGCCGGCATCGCCTCGCGCACGATGATGGCATAGCTCGGCACGATTCCGCCCTGGAACAGGCCGAACATCGCGGAGATGAGATAGAGCGAGGCGAGGCTGTCGAAGAACAGATAGAACACAAGCGCAAAGCCCTGCGCCAGCGCCCCGATCAGCAGGGTGGGGATGCCGCCGATCTTGTCGGCGAGGAAGCCCGAGCCGATGCGGCTGACGATGCCGCAGGCCATCATCAGCGACAGCATCTCGGCGCCGCGCGCCACGCCGTAGCCGAGATCGCCGCAATAGGCGACGATATGCACCTGCGGCATCGCCATGGCGACGCAGCAGGAAATGCTGGCGATCGAAAGCAGCACAGTCAACGTGTTGGTCGAGAGCTTGAGATCGACGCGCGGCGGCGGCGCATTGGCGTGGTCGTGGACCTTGTCGTGGCCTATCTGCGCGCGCAGCACCAGCACCAGAATCGTCATCAGGACGACGCAGACGAGGCCGATGCCGATATGGGTGTGGCGCCAGCCGACCTCCTGCATGCCCCAGTTCACGATCGGGGGCCACATCGTGCCGGCGAAATAATTGCCGCTGGCGACGATGGTCACGGCGAGGCCGCGATAGCGCTCGAACCAGTGCGAGGCCTCCGCCATCAGCGGCGCGAAGGTCGCGGACGTCCCGAGCCCGATCAGGAAATACGCGGCCACGAACTGCCAGAGCTGGGTCGAGAGCCCCGCGAACACATTCGCGACGCCGAGAAAGGCGATGCTGATCGCCATCGCCGGCACGATGCCGAATCGGTCGGTGATCTTGCCGGCGATCACGCCGCCGAGCCCGAAGCCGAACATCATGAGGGTGAAGGCCAGCGAGACCGCGCCACGAGTGGCGGAGAATTCGGTCTGCACCGCGGGAATCATCACCACGATCGCCCACATGCCTACGCCGCCGATCGAGCCGATCAGCAGCGCAAGCACGAGCCGTATCCAGGCCTGACGGGAATCAGGGCTGAATGTTTCAGGGGTTTGTTCTGAGTGATTTGGCGCGTGCACGGGCCGGACCATGGCCCGCAGATGCTCAAGGGGTCAAGCATCGTGGCGCGATATTGGGCATGCGCGGTGCACTGCGGTAAGAAGCAGCTTGGCGAATGCACGATTTGCCATTAGTTTGCAGTCCGCGTGTGCAAATTGCCGCGCGAAATATATGCTGGCGGAATGTTGCTGCAACTGACACGAGCGATGCGGATCAAGGTGGGGCGGATCATTGCCCTCGCCTATCTGTTCTGCGTGCTCGCGCCCGCGGCAAGCCTCGCCTGGGGCAGCGGACCCGCGCCGTGTCTCAATGAGACCTCACTGGCCGACCTCGTGCCGGTCCATCACCAGATGCCGGGCGGACACCTGCACGACGGCGTCTCGCACGATCATGCGGGGGCACACGCGCATCACCAGGCCGCCGCACAGGACGCGCCCGCTCCGCATCATCATGGCGGCAAGGGCACAGCCGGGCCGTGCTGTGCGATGATGTGCGTGAGCGCGCTGCCGGCCGATCTTCCCATTGTCGCCAAGCCGGCCGCGCCCGTCTCCGCCTGTGCGCCAGATATCGTGGCCAGCCTGCACAGCACGGCGCCGCCCCTGCATTACCGTCCCCCCATCGCCTGATCTGACACGACGATTTCGGGCCGAGCGCGCTTTTGCGCGCGCGAACCTGTGGTGTCCAGATCAGGGTTGAATCATGCTTGCGCTTTCCGGGGCGAAGTCCGCCGCCGCATCCGCGGTGGGTGGACGACATTTTCGATTTGAGTGGCTTCTGCTGGCAATGATCGCGCTGGCGCTCGCTGGCTGCATGCCGGCAACCACGCAAGTCGCCGGCGCCGATCCCGCTGATCCCTCGGCGAAGGTCGCGCCTGTCCGCTATCGATCGACCATCGCGCCCTACACCGGCCTGCGGCCCGCAACGCCGGCGCCATGGCGCGGCCGCAACGACGCCGTCACGCCGCAGCCGAAGCAAGACCGGTAGGAGCGCGCCATGGCACACCATTTTGCGCGAGGTCTCCTCGTCCTCACCGCGCTCAGCGTCTCCGGCTGCGCCGCGTTTTCGCCCGACAGCGGCATGAGTGCGGTCTCCGAGCTGACGAGCCAGACCATCAACAAGGACGTGGCCTTCGTGCGAACGGCCGACGGGGCGGGCGCAGTCGATGAACGTGTCCGCCAACTGCTTTCGCGCACGTTGAGCCTAGAGACCGCCGTGCAGATCGCACTGCTCAACAACAAGGGATTGCAGGCCGCCTACAACGAGCTGGCGCTGGCCGAAACCGATCTGGTCGAGCAGAGCCTGCCGCCCAACCCGGTGTTCTCGATCTCGCGGATCTCGGGCAACGGCGCCAGCGAGATCGAGCGTCAGGTGGTCGGCGACATCTTGGCGCTCGCCACCCTGCCGTTCCGCTCCGACATCGCCCGCGAGCGTTTTCGCCAGGCCCAGTTACGCGCGGCGCTGGCGACGCTGCGGCTCGCCGCCGACGTCCGCCGCGCCTATTGGCGCGCTGTCGCCGGCAACGAGATGGTGGCGCTGCTGACGGATGCAAAGGCAACGGCGGAATCGACCGCACAGCTCGCCGTCAAGCTCGGCGAGACCGGCTCGCTCAACAAGCTCGACCAGGCCCGCGAGCAGGTATTCTACGCCGAGACTACCGCCGACCTCGCCACCGCAAGGCAGATGGCAGCGAGTGCGCGCGAACGGCTCGCACGCCTGATGGGATTGTGGGACGGCGGCCTCGACTTCCGTCTGCCCAATCAATTGCCGCCGCTGCCGCGCCGGCCCCAGGCCCTGCCCTCGATCGAGTCCGATGCGGTGGCCCATCGCATCGACCTGCAGATCGCCCGGCTGGAGCTGAATGCGCTGGCGAGGTCGCTGAACCTCACCGAGGCGACGCGCTTCGTCACGCTGTTCGATCTCGCCGGCATCTCCCGTCGCACCAGGGATCCAGAAGGCGCGCCGTTCCGCGAGCATGGCTTCGACGTCCAGTTCCAGATCCCGATCTTCGACGGCGGCGAGGTCCGCGTGCGGCAAGCCGCCGAGACCTACAATCTCGCCTTCAACCGCTTGACCGAGCGCGCCGTAAACGTTCGCTCGGAGGCGCGCGATGCTTATCGTGTCTATCGCTCGGCTTACGACATCGCCAGCCACTATCAGCGCGAGATCATCCCCTTGCGCAAGATCATCACCGAGGAGATGCAGCTCCGCTTCTCCAGCATGCAGGTCGATATCTTTGCGCTGCTCACCGAAGCGCGACAGCGACTGGCCTCGCTGCGCGGTGCGATCGACGCCCGGCAACGATTCTTCCTCGCCCAGTCCGACCTGCAGACCGCCATCAACGGCGGCGCCGCGCTGACGCCTGGCAGCGACAATTCCACCACCATCGCCGCGGCAGCGCCTGCCGACGCCGGCCACTGACATGGAGACCGCAATGTTTTCCCGCAGAGCATTTTTAGGCACCGCCGCGCTCGTCGGCGCATCCGCGGTCCAGGGCCGCGTGCAGGCGGCATCGATCCCGGAAGCGGCGCATATGGACAAGGTTGTGATGCAGCCGCCGCTGCATCCCGTCAGCGGCCCGGACTATCGCCCCGTGGTCACCCTGAACGGGTCGTCGCTGCCATTCCGCATGAACGGCGACTGGAAGGAATTCCATCTCGTCGCCGAGCCCGTGGTGCGCGAATTCGCCGAAGGCATGAAGGTCAATCTGTGGGGCTATAACGGCCAGTCGCCGGGCCCGACGATCGAGGCGGTCGAGGGCGACAAGGTTCGCATCTTCGTCACCAACAGACTGCCCGAATACACCACCGTGCACTGGCACGGCATGATCATTCCGAGCGGCATGGACGGTGTCGGCGGGCTGACGCAGCCGCACATCCAGCCCGGCAAGACCTTCGTCTACGAGTTCGAGATGAGGAAGAGCGGCACCTTCATGTACCACCCGCATTCCGACGAGATGGTGCAAATGGCGATGGGCATGATGGGCATGGTCGTCGTGCATCCGCGCGATCCGAGCTTCCGGCCGGTCGACCGCGACTTCGTCTTCGTGATGAGCACCTACCGCGTCGATCCCGGCACCTATCTGCCGCAGGTCAACGAGATGACCGACTTCAACATGTGGACCTGGAATGCGCGGGTGTTTCCCGGCATCGATCCTTTACCGGTGCGCCTCGGCGACAGAGTGCGCGTGCGCATCGGCAATCTCAGCATGACCAACCATCCGATCCATCTGCATGGCCACAGCTTCGCGGTGACCTGCACCGACGGCGGCTGGATTCCGGAGAGCGCGCAATATCCGGAGACGACGACCGACGTGCCGGTGGGCGCAGTGCGGGTGTTCGACGTGCTCGCCGACAATCCCGGCGACTGGGCGTTCCATTGTCACAAATCCCATCACACCATGAATGCGATGGGGCACGCGGTGCGCAACCTGATCGGCGTGTCGCGCAGGGACCTCGCCAGGGCCGTCGGCAAGCTCGCGCCCGACGCGATGGCGATGGGCTCGACCGGCATGGCGATGGGCAATATGGAGATGCCCGCGCCCGACAACACGCTGCCGATGATGACCGGCACCGGCCAGTTCGGCCCGATCGAGATGGGCGGCATGTTCACGGTGATGAAGATCCGCGAGGACCTCGCGCGCGACGATTATCGCGATCCCGGCCCCTACCAATTCCCGAAAGGCACCGTCGCCTACGAGGTCGCCGCACCGGCCTCTGAGCCCGCACGTCAACAGCCGGGCAAGCCGACGCACAGGATGAAGATGTGAGCGTTTCGATGAAACACCAACTGGAGATGACGATGACAACCATCAGGCTCGGCCTCGCGCTGGCCGCGCTTTCGCTCGCGCCGGCTTTTGCGCACGACAAGCACGCGCATGCGAATTTTTCAGCCGGCGAACCCGGCGACCCCACCAAGCCCGCGCGCACCATCGAGATCCTGCTGAACGAGATGGACTACGCACCGGCCAGGATCGAGGTCAGGCGCGGCGAACAGATCCGCTTCGTGCTCCGCAATGTCGGCAAGGAGGACCATGAATTCCTGCTCGCCACCACCAAGGAAAACCTCGCGCATGCGGTGGAGATGAAGAAGCACCCGCACATGGAGCATGACGATCCCAATGGTGTCAGGCTCGCCCCGAACAAGACGGCCGAGATTCTCTGGAAGTTCAGCAAGCCCGGCACGTTCGAATTTTCCTGCCTCATTCCCGACCATCGCGACTACGGCATGGTCGGCCACGTCACCGTGAAGTCACGATAAGGAGTCCGCCATGAACCGCATCATTCGCACTGCCGCAGCGCTGACGCTGACTGTCGGCCTTGCCACTGCCGCCCTCGCGGCCGGGGCGGCCTCGATCAGCGGGGAGGTCAAAAAGATCGACGAGAGCGCCGGCAAGATCACGCTCAAGCACGGGCCGGCCAAGAACCTCGGCATGGAGGACCCCATGACCATGGTCTATCGCGTCAAGGACCCCGCGATGCTGAGGCAGGTGAAGGTCGGCGACAAGGTGACCTTCGAGGCCGAGGAGGCGGCTTCGGGGTACACGGTGACCAGGATCGACAAGGCGAAATAGATAGGGCGGCCCTTCATCGCCGGTTTGGCTCCAAGCGCCTCCACAACGTCGTGGCCGGGCTTGACCCGGCCATCCACGCCTTTCCACTCGGCACGCAGAACGTGGATGCCCGGGACAAGCCCGGGCATGACGGTTTCCTCCGTGCCCTGACCGCCCCCGAAACACCCCGGCCTGACCACCCGCCGCACCCCCGCGTTAACCCTTTGCTAACCATACACCCGGCAAGAATTGCCGGGTGAAGTCGAGTGTCGTCAGCCGCGTAAAACGGGAGGTCCCCCGTGGACGCCAGTGCGGTGCCTCACTTTCGGAGCGGCGGCCCTTCGGCTGCCGCGCAGACAATTGGGGCGCGCGGACGGCAGTCGCGCGGGGGAGCAGCTACCATGGTCGACGTCACCGCGGGACAGGGCGTAGGCAGCACGAATGCCGGCATCCCCACCGTCAACGAGATCATCAACATCCTCAAGCGCGGCGACATCGCGCTGGCGCTCGGCGTCCTCACCATCCTGGTGGTGCTGATCCTGCCGCTGCCCGCGATCGTGCTGGACCTGTTCCTGGCGATCTCGATCACGCTCTCGATCCTGATCCTGATGACCTCGCTGTTCATCCAGGCGCCGCTCGAATTCTCGGCCTTCCCGACCGTCCTCTTGATCTCGACCATGCTGCGCCTGTCGCTCAACATGGCCTCGACCCGGCTGATCCTGTCGCACGGGCACGAGGGCACGGCGGCCGCCGGTCACGTCATCGAGGCCTTCGGCAACTTCGTGATGGGCGGCAATTTCGTCATCGGCATCATCGTCTTCGCCATCCTGATCATCGTCAATTTCGTCGTCATCACCAAGGGTTCGGGCCGAATCGCCGAAGTCGCCGCCCGCTTCCACCTCGATGCCATGCCCGGCAAGCAAATGGCGATCGACGCCGACCTCTCGGCCGGGCTGATCGACGAGGCGGTCGCCAAGCATCGCCGCAAGGAGCTGGAGGACGAGAGCGGCTTCTTCGGCGCCATGGACGGTGCCTCGAAGTTCGTCCGCGGCGATGCCATCGCGGGCCTCTTGATCGTCTTCATCAACATCGTCGGCGGCATGATCATCGGCGTCGCGCAGCAAGGCCTGTCCTTCGCCGATGCCGGGCGCAGCTACACGCTGCTGACGGTCGGTGACGGCCTCGTCACCCAGGTGCCGGCGCTGATCGTCTCGACCGCGGCGGGCCTGCTCGTCTCCAAGGCCGGCGTCTCCGGTGCCGCCGACAAGGCGCTGATGAAGCAGTTCTCCGGCTATCCGCAGGCGCTCGCGATGTCCTCCGCGGTGATGCTGGTGCTCGCGGCCCTGCCGGGCATTCCGACCCTCCCCTTCCTCGCGCTCGGCGGCGGCGCCGGCGCGCTCGCCTGGCACGCCCGCAACCGCAACCGGGCGACCGCCAGGGCCGTCGAAGTCGCGAAGACCGCGCCCGCTGCGGGAATGCCGGGTGCGCCGGGCTCCGCCGCGGCCGAGGAGCCGATCTCCGCGGCGCTCAAGATCGACGACCTCAAGATCGAGCTCGGCTACGCGCTGCTGCCGCTGGTCAACGGCCCCGACGGCACCGACCGCCTCACCGAGCAGATCAAGGCGCTGCGCCGCTCGCTCGCGATCGAGATGGGCTTCGTGATGCCGGCGGTGCGCATCCTGGACAACGTCCAGCTCGAGGCCAACACCTACATCATCAAGATCAAGGAGGTCGACGCGGGCACCGGCAAGATCTGGCCGAACCAGTTCATGGTCATGGATCCCGGCGGCAGCCAGGTGCAGGTGCCCGGCATCCACACCACCGAGCCGACTTTCGGCCTGCCCGCGACCTGGGTCGACGCCAGCCTCAAGGAGGAGGCCTCGCTCAAGGGCTACACCGTCGTCGACGCCGCAACCGTGCTCTCCACCCACCTCACCGAACTGCTCAAGGCCAACATGTCGGACCTGTTGTCCTATGGCGAGGTTCAGAAGCTGCTCAAGGAGCTGCCGAAGGAGCAGAGCGAACTGGTCAAGGACATCGTCCCCGGACAGGTCACGGTCTCCGGCATCCAGCGCGTGCTGCAGCTGCTGCTCGCCGAGCGCATCTCGATCCGCGACCTCTCGACCATCCTCGAGGGCATCGCCGACTCGCTCGCCTTCTCACGCAATCCCGCCACCATGGTCGAGCACGTCCGCGCCCGCCTGGCGCGGCAGATCTGCGCGCAGAACACCTCCTATGCCGGCTATCTGCCGCTGATCGCGCTGTCGGCGCGGTGGGAGCAGGCCTTTGCCGAATCCATCATCGGCCAGGGCGAGGAGCGCAGCCTTGCGATGCAGCCCTCGAAACTGTCGGAGTTCATGACCGGCGTGCGCGAAGCGTTCGAGCGCGCCGCCCGCGAGGGCGAGGCGCCGGTGCTGGTCACCTCTGCGGCAATTCGTCCCTTTGTCCGCTCCTTGGTGGAGCGGTTCCGGGCCCAGACGACGGTGCTGTCGCAGGCCGAGATCCACCCCCGGGCGAGGTTGAAAACGGTCGGAAGCATCTGATTTGCCTTAAGAAGCCGTGTGTTTTTCGGCCACAGGCAAATGGTTTTTGGGTTCCAGGCGTCTTGTGGACCACACCGTCACAAGACGGCTGACGCGGACATTACAGCTTTGAAATAATTGCCGAAATGCACGATGAGGGGTCGCTTTCGATCGCGATCTTTCACGTCCTTTCACGCTCTTGTGATGGCCCCTTGGGAACGAATCCTCCCAATATTAGGTTGTTGGGCATCGGAAGCATGAACCTGCCCAAATATGCAGGCGACTACTTCGGGTAGATGGCGGCAGGAGCCTTCCATGAACCACTCGATTTACAGCGCAGATCGCTCGACCCACCTCAAGATCGTGGTCGTGGCCCTCGTTGCAGGGATCGCAGTTGCGGGCCTTGGCATCACCGCGCGCACGACGAGTTCGGATGAAGGCCTCACCCAGACCGCACGCGTCATGAAGGCCGGCAAGCCGGTCACCATCACCAGCGCGAACACCTCGCTCGTTCGCTAGGGAGACATGAGTTTCAGGAATTCACGCGGCTCTTTACCAGCCCCCCAAAGTCGCCACGTGGATATGTAGACGACCCCAACCCCAAGTCGACTACAGAAAGCGCCCGCCCCCCACGGGCGCTTTCTCATGTCTGGGGTACTTTGCGTCATTGTTGACGCAGTTGTCGAAGGTATCAAACTCACCTCTCTCCTCCGTGTCCCGGACTCGCTGCGACGCCTTCGCGTTGCTGCGCAGAGCCGGGATCCAGAAAGACACACGACGTGCCGATGGATGGGCCCGGCTCTGCAGCGCACCGTCGAAGAGACGCTGCGCTGCGTCCGGGGCACGAGAGCGAAGTTGTGGCGCGCCTGTTTTTCCTCGTCATTGCGAGCGAAAGCGAAGCAATCCAGAATCCCTCTGCGGAAAGATTCTGGATTGCTTCGTCGCAAGGGCTCCTCGCAATGACGGAGTGTGTGGCCACAGCGCCTCTCTCTCGTGTCCCGGACGCGCTGCAACGCTCTTGCGTTGCTGCGCAGAGCCGGGACCCAGCAAGCTACAGCACGCGCTGCCGCATGGGCCCGGCTCTGCAGCGCACCGCCGAGGGGGCGCTGCGCTGCGTCCGGGGCACGAGAGTGGTGTTCAACGACGCACATGATTGTTCATCCTCGCGGCGCATTTCGCCCGAGCTTTGCTTGATCTCTTCGCCCTCCATTGAAAGAGGGCGCAGGGAAGACCGGGCGCCGGCTGGCACCCGCGGT
>NZ_PYFW01000006.1 GCF_003020125.1 Bradyrhizobium sp. MOS003
GGAGCACCGGTCGAACCCGGGATCGGGGCGTTCTTGAACGTGATGACGTGACCGTCGACGTTCAGCGTCGAGCCGTCCGCAATCGTCGCGCCCAGCGAAGCCGAGCTAGAGGTGCGGCTGGCGCTGACGGTAGCGTTGCCGCCGCCGACGGCAGAGGTCAGGCCGAGCGCATTGAGCAGATCGGCCTTGCCGGTGACGTTCAGGTCCGCACCCGTCGAGCTCTTCAGCGTGACGGCGCTTGCAGCAACGCTCGAGGCGGTCTGGCCGGCGCTCGTGGCCAAGGTCGCAGCACCCGAACTGATGGACACCGTCTTGACGCCGCTGGCGAGGTCGATCGCGCTCAACAGGTCGTTCACGGTCGCAGCCGGCGTGCCGGCGGTGCCGAGATAGACGGTGCTGTTGCCGTTGCCGTCGGTGACGAGGTTGCCGCTGACGCCCGAGCCGGTCGGAACGGCGGTGGTCGCCGGAGCCGTGCCGCTGCGGAAGGTGATGGTCTTGCCGTTCACCGTCAGCGTGTCGCCGTCAGCCGGCTGGGCCACGCCGGCAAGGCCGGTCGCGGTGGTGCCGTTGGTGGCGATCAGGGTGATGGTGCCGGTCAGGGCCGTGGTGCCGCCGGCGCCGGTCGTTGCGGTGGTGCCGGTGAAGGAGCCGATGGTGGCGCCGAGGGTCGTGGTGCCGCTCGCCGCGGTGGTGCCGCCGGCCGCGCCGCTGAACAGCACGTTGCTGCTCGCAGTCGCACTGGCGTACGAGGTCGTGCCGCGCAGGTCGGCCGCCGTCGCACCCGAGATGGTCGCGGAGACGTTGGACTTGGTGGAGTAACCGACCGTGGTCTGCAGCGCCTGGTTGGCGATCGACTTCGCGGAGTCGATCAGCTTCTGCAGCGAGGTGATGCCGGTGTTGGCAGCCTGCAGCACCTGCACGCCGTTGGCGATGCCGTCGAGCAGGTTGTTGATGTCGCTGGCGCGGTTGTCGAGCGACTGGGCGGTGAAGAAGTTGGTGGGATTGTCCAGGGCCGAGTTGACGCTCTTGCCGGTCGACAGACGGTTCTGCGTGGTGGCGAGAAGATCAGCGGTGGACTGGAGGGAGAGCAGGTTCTGACGAACCGATGCGGAGAGGACGATGCCTGACATAACTCTGTTACCTTTCTGGTAAACGACGCTACTGTTACTCGTCTGCTTGGATCGAGAGTGACCCAGCGACCGGCGGACCGTGGCGCCGAGACCTCTAACGAAACATGAAATGAAACTCGCGCTTTCGCCGGGCCGCGCCTGATTCGGGCCCCGGAAACGACGCGCATCGCTGCGCCGCCACACGGACGCGCCTCTGAAAACATTGCACTTTTTGGCGCCAACAGCGGGAATTTACAGCTCGTTAACTAGTTGCGAGCGAGAATCACCGCTTCACAGGCCGCAACGAACGCTCGGTTACGAAAGCGTTGATGGAGAACAGGCAATGGCCCTCAAGGTCGAGCTCAGACCGCACGAACGCATCATCGTCGGTAACTGCGTGATTACCAATACGGACCAGCGCGCCCGCCTCCTGATCGACGGCGACAACGTGCCGATCCTGCGCGAGCGCGACATCCTCACGCCGGAGACCGCGGATTCGCCTGCGAAGCTCGTCTATCTGGCGGTCCAGCTCATGTACATCTCGCCGGATCCGCAGAGCCAGCACGGCACCTACTTCAACCTGGTGCGCGACATCGTCACCGCGGTGCCGAGCGCTTGGCCGATCATCGAGGGCATCAACAACAACATCCTGAACGGCGACCTCTACCGGGCGCTGAAGGACGCCCGCAAGCTGATCGCCTATGAAGAGAAGTTGCGCAGCCAATTCGAGGCCACCCATCCCCTGACGGAAGCGGCCAAGGACGACGTGAGCTCCGCCGCCTGACACGCGCGTTCGCGCGAGCCGCGCGCGCCCCCCCGAAACGACAACGGCCCCGGATCGCCTCCGGGGCCGTTGTCGTTTCAACCATGCACCGGGGCTATTGCGCTGCGAGCGGCGGCGCCTCGACCTCGATCATTCCGTCGCCGCACCGCCGGCCGCCGAACTCCAGCACGGCTCCGACCAGCGTATCGATGTCCGCCTCCCCGGTGCGGTGATTGACGATCGCGGCGCGGATCGCAAACCTGCCGCCCAGCGTCGTGCTCGAGGGCGCCGCCATTCCGGACTCCTGGATGTCGGCGACGATCTCGCGATTGACCGCATCATCGGCCCGGTAGCGGAAGCAGACGATGTTGAGATTGACGGGCGCCAGCAATTCCAGCCGCGGTTCGGCCAGGACGCGGGCCTCCAGATATTTCGCCAGCGCGCAGCTTCGCGTGATCGTCGCACCGAGCCGGTCGATGCCGAACGTCTTCAGCGTGAACCACGTCTTCAATGCACGGAAGCCGCGCGACAGATCGGGGCCGAGATCGCAGGGCCAGACCGCGCCCGCCGCGAGCCCCCTCGCCTCGCGGCGCAAATAGGCCGCGGGCTGCGCAAAGGCCTGCCGATGCTGCTCGCCGTCGCGCACCAGCAGGAAGCCGGCGTCGTAGGGCACCTGTCCCCATTTGTGAAAGTCGAGCGCGATGGAATCCGCGCGCTCGATGCCGCCGAGCAGCGGCGCGAGCTCGGGCGAGAAGATCGCGAGCGCGCCGAAAGCACCGTCGACGTGAAACCAGATGCCCTCCTCGCGGCACAGCTCCGCGATCGCCTCGAGGTCGTCGATCGCACCAATGTCCACCGTACCGGCAGACGCGACGACCAGGAACGGCTTGAAACCGACCTCGCGATCGACGGTGATCTGCGCACGCAGCGCGGCGACGTCGATGCGATGATCGGCATCGACGCCGATCTTGCGCAGCGCATCGGTGCCGAGCCCGGCAATGTCCATTGCCCTGGAGACGCAGCCATGCGCGGCCTGCGACGTATAGGCCGTCAGCACCGCGCCGTCATTGCCGATGCCGTGCTGCCGCGCCAGCATGCCGAGCGCAGCGTTACGCGCCACCAGCACCGCCATCAGATTGGCCATCGACGTGCCCGTGACGAAGATGCCGCTCGCGCTGTCCGGAAACGCGAACAAGCGGCGCATCCAGTCGACGATCTGGCGCTCGACCTCGATCGGCATGTGGTCGCGTCCGCCGAGATTGGCGTTGAGACCGGCCGCGAGCATCTCCGCGATCATGCCGACCGCGGTGCCGCCGCCATGCACCCAGCCCATGAAGCCCGGATGGACGTTGCCGGTCGCATAGGGCGCCACATGCTCGACGAATTCGCGATAGACCTCGGCGAGCTCGCTCGCCTCGTGCGGCACGTCCGCCCTAAAGGCCGCGCGGGTCGCATCGGGGATCGGCTGCCAGACCGGGCGCGACCGAACGTTGGCGATGCCGTCGATCGCATCGTCGAGCATGCGATGGGCGAGCGCGCGAAATTCGCTCCAGTCCTGCGGATCGAGCGAGGTGCGCGCGACGGAGCTCTGCGCGTTGCGGATGATCTCGTTCATGCTGCACTCCCCTCGCCTGCTCCTGCGTGCCGCGACAGCATCGCCGAGAACGCCGCGAAGATCTTGCGCATCTGCGGCGGCTTGTACGGAAACACGTCCGGCGAATCCATGTTGTGCACGACGGCGGTGTTGTCGGCTTCGAAAACCAGCAGCTCGTTGTTCTGGTTTTCGGCGCAATCGACGATGAAATAATCGAGGCCGACGCGCCGGCTCATCTCGTCGAGCGCGCTTCCGTGGCGCGCCGCGAAGGCGTGGTCGAAGTCGCGCATGAAGATCGCCTCTTCCGCGCGCTTTTCCTCGCTGAACGCCATGTAGGCGTTGAGATACCAGATGTCCCAGCGATCGGCGATCGCCATGTGACAGGCGTAGGGTTTGCCGTCGACCATCGCGAGACGATATTTGCGGTAGAGCCCGTCGGGGCTCGAATAGTCGACGAAGCGCGCGACGAAGAAATCCTGCTCGTCACGCTCGGCAAGATAGGCGGCGATCGCCGCGGCATCGTCGAGCTTCGCGAGTCCGACGCCGGCATGCGAGCCGCGCGGCCGCGCGATCATCGGAAAGCACAGTTCACCCGCGATGTCCCGGCAGGCGATCTGCCCTCGCGAAAGATCGGACAGTTGCGCGCGCGTTGCGTGAATCGTCGCGGGAATGTCGAGACCCGGCACGCCGGCGAGCAGCCGGTGCAGCTTGTCGCGATCGAGGTTGCCGATGCGATCGGGAAGATTGAGCAGTGGCCGCGGCCAATGCAGCGCGACCTTCTCGATCGCAGCGAGCGCCTCGCGGCATTCCTCGGAATCCGATGCGATCACGATGGCGACGTCGTGCTCGGGCAAATCCTTTGGCAGACCGACGCCCTTGACCACGTAGAGCGTCAACAGCTCGATGTCGGAGCCTTCGAGCAGAAAATCGATCGGCGTGTTGCCGCCCATGTCGATGTCGGCTGCAAGCGCGAGCACGCGCAAGCCCGGCTTTGGAGCAGCGCTCGGCGTGCGAAACAATTGGTGGAAGGCCAGCACCTCCGACTGGATCGCAAGCCCCTGATCCTTGTCGCCGAGAAGCTGGGTGATCAACGACAGATCCAGCCCTTCCCCCGCGAGCGCCGTCCCCGCCGCGATCCGCGTCAGCAGTTGGTCGCGCAGCGGATGCAGGTCGACACCTTCGAAGGCCTGGCGGGTCAGCTGCGCGAAGCCGATGCGATCGGCATAGTTCGCTGCGGTCATGCGAAGCGGCGCGGAAACCGGATGCTGCATCTCACACCTCGTGCGCGGAGTTTACCGGCACCGCCGCGACCGCGCCACGGTCGAGCAGCAGCTCGATCTTTACCAGCACATGGGCGATGCGATCGAGAATGTCCTGCACGTTGCGTTGCGCCTGCGCGACGTCAGGCGACCAGGCCTCGGTCACGTGCCGTGCGCCGACGCAGAGGCGCAGCACGGCCTGCGGCGCCTCGTCCTGCGGCTCCAGCCGAACCGGCTGGCCGACCAGGCAGCACTGCAAGGCGACCTGCCGGTCCGCAGCGCTGCCGCCGATCGCCTCGCTCATGTCGCACGCCAGCGCCCGATGCACCGCCCCAGTCTCGGCGATAGAGACCGGCTTGCCGTCGCGCAGCAGGATGAACGGAAAGATCGTGGTTTTTGCAAATTCCTCGTCATCCGCGCCGGCGGTCCCGATAGCGGATGGGACGGGGCGAAGCGACGGCGACAGCGCGATCATGCTGTCGATGCCGGCGGCAAGCTCGGCGAGCACCCCGGCGCGGAAAGGCCCGGGTACGGCGTAGTAGCGGCCAATCTCGGCCAGCGCCGCTTCCCAGCGCAGCCATTGACCGAAGTTCGGACGGCGTTCGAAGCGCGAACGCAGCGCCGTCCAGGCCATCGGCCAATCGCAACGGCCGGCATAATCGAAGATGCCGGGGGCGATCCTCTCGACCCGGTCGAGCGACCGCGAAAGGCCCTTCGGCACCAGCACCGCGCCGCTGAAGGCAGGCCCGCCGAAGAATTTCGAGCCTGACATCAGCACCATGTAGCCGCGGTCGAGATAGGAGCGCAGCCGTCGGCGGCCGAGCCGGGCCTGGCAGGCGTCGACGACGATCTGGACCTTGCGCGGCCAGCGCCGCGCGATCTCGTCGAGACAGGCCGCGCTCGGTGCGCGCCAGCCTAGCTTCGATGCATCCATAATCTGGAGCAGCACGGGCGCGCCTTGCGCGATCATGGCCTCGATCGCATCCAGCACCGCGGCATCGATGTCCGCGCGCATCGCATTCCCGGCCCCGAGCAGCGGCAACGCTACACTGGCGCCGGCAAGCCCTGCGACCGCACCGTCCTTGCGAACCGCAAGCCCGCTCGCCGTCATCGAGCTGAAATGGTGCCCGCGAGCGGTATGGATCGTCCCGCTTCCGGTCTGGTCGGCGCCGACCACGATCGTCACCGGCGGCGCCCCGAGCAACACACGCGCCAGGAACAAGGCGTGGAGCTGAGAGTCCGTGCCGGAGGGCGAGAACACGATGTCGACGCGCGCAGAGAGCTGGAGATGGCCGCGCAGCTCGTCCCGCATGTCCTCGCAGCGCGCGTCGAAGGCGATCTCGACCTCGTCGAACAGGCATTTGTGCATCAGCTCTTCGCGCGCCAACGCCGCACGGTCGTAAGCCGCTTGCGAGATCGCCGATGCGGTCGAGGAGGCGAAGTTCCAGATCTCCGGCTCCGGCGAAGCCGCACAGCCATAGCCGTTGACGCGATCCCTGACGTCGAGCGCCAGCCGCGGATCGCCGCCGGAGACGAGCAGCGTGTCCAATGGTGTGAAGAGATCGCGCAGGCGATAACGCGAGCCGCCGTCGGAGACGGGCTCCTGACCTGACAGACGGGATGCGCCGGCGCTCATCCCGGAAGGCTTACGCCGCATCGGCCGCAGCCGCCGGCGCGAATTGCGAGGCGATGTCGCCGTGGAACACCGACGGCCCGACGTGATCGAGCGAGCTCTGGATGTCGGCCCAGATCTCGCCGCCGATGCCGGTCCAGCGCTTGCAGAAGGCGAAGTCCTCGGAAAGATAGGTGCCGGTCGCCGGGTCGATCATGCATTCGAACAGCGCAAACCGGTTCTGGCTCGCGGCAAGCGTGTCGTGCGAATGCTCGCGGAAGAACTGCAAGGCTGCATAGTCCGGATGGCGGCACATCGCCTCCAGCGCCTGGCGCCGGATCATCAGGAAGCCGGTGCCGGCATAGCGCACGCGGGTGAAGCCGTTGACGACGACGATGCGGTCGGGGTCCTCGATCTCGAGCACGTAGTCGAGCGAGGCGGCCGGCACGTCAGTGCGGCCGGACTGGATCGCCCGCGCGGCCTTGTCCCAATTGACGCGCTTGATCGGATAGCAGCCGGCGACGACGTCCGCCCCGCATTCGATCAGCCGAAACACCTGCTCCGGCTTGAAGCCGATATCGGCGTCGATGAACAGGAAATGCGTCGCCTTGGGATCGTCCAGAAACAGCGCGACCAAATTGGCCCGCGCGCGGGTGATCAGCGCATCGCCGTCCCGCAGCAGCACCTTGAGCTCGAGGTTGGACATGCCGTGCACGGCACGCTGCAGCGCGAAGATCGAGCTCGCATAGATGCTCGACACCTGCCCGCCGAAGCACGGCGTTGCCACCACCAATTGCATCTTGTCCGACATCGACGGCTCCGCCCCGCTCCAATCCTCACCAAGAGGTAAAGAGGCATGGTTAACGGCGCCTTAACGCGTCCTTACAGGAACTTGACGAGCGAGAGCTGCGCCAGGTTCGAGGTCACCTGATAGGACGCCTGGAGCGCGTTCTGGAGCGCCAGCAGCTGGCTCGCCACCTGGTCGGGCGAGGCCGATTCCGCCTGGTCGATGATGCTCTGGAGCTGCGCCTTGGCCTGGGTCTGGCGCGTGCTCGCATCCTTCATCGTGTTCTGGGCCATCGCGATGTCGGTCTGAATGTCCTCGATGCGCTGCTGGCCGGGCTGCTGGGTCAGTGCCTGGGTGGTGCGCAGGCTTAGCGCGGCGACCTGCCCGCCGGAATACTGCCCGGTCGGCGAGGTGGAGAACGTCCCGAACACCGCGGTCGCCTGCAGCTGGCGGCGGATTGCGTCCTCGTTCGCCTGGGCGCCGTACTGCACCGAGACGGAATCGTCGACGCGCGCCATCGCGGTCGAACGCGGCGAGCCGGGCCCGTCATTGCCGAGGTACCATTTCACCGTGTTGGCCGAGCCGTTGACCAGCGTCGTCGCCGAGCTCGCGGGCGAGGATCCGACGCGCAGCGGCGGCTGGGTGGCGGTCACGGGCGTCGCGCTGTAGCCGAGCGAACCGAGAGCGCCGGTATTCGAACTCGTGATGTTCAAACTCGCCGCATCGTCGGTGTTGATCGTGATCGAACCGCCGTGGACCGTCGAGGGCTTCGACGTTCCCGTGATCTGGTCGATCTTGCCGAGCAGATTCTGGATGCTGTCGGTGACGTTGAGCTGGTTGCCGGTCGCGCCCGACGCCACGAAGGTGAGCGTGGTGCCGTTGACGGTGATGGTGTCGCCCGCGACGAAACCGGGCGAGATCGAGTCCGAGGGGCTCGCGCCCGACAGCGCCGTTGCACCGCTGATCGGCGCAGGCGGCGCCGCCTGGTTGGTCTTGGCCGTGCCGATCGCCGAGCTTGCGGTGTTGAAGAAATTGTCGCCGGCGACGATCGCGGATGCCGCGACCAGCGAGGTGTTGGCGAGCTTCGTGATCGCGGTGTTCAGCGCGGTGTTGAGGTTGTTGGCGGTGTTGGTCGGATTGACGGGGGTGCTGGCGTCGATCGCGAAGCTACCGAGCGGCGTCGGCGTCGCCGTCGACGCCGTCAGGTCGATCTGCTCGGTCGAGCCGTCCGGCAGCGTGAACTGCACGCTCAGCTTGTCGCCATTGTTCGGATTGACGCCGTTGAGATCGACCGAAAACGACACCGGCGAGCCGCTCGGGCCGGTGATGGTCGCGCCCGTCAAGGTCGAGGACACCGCCTTGAGCTTGAGCCCGAACGGCGAGCCGGCGGCGTCTTCCGACACCTGGATCGAGCTCGGCGTCGGCTGCGTCTGCACCAGGCGCCCCATGCCGTTGGCGCCGAGGTCGGCGGACTGGCGCTCCGCCATCACGGTCTTGAACCCCGCCTGCGTCGTGGTGCCGTTGATGATGTCGCCGGCATCTGCGACCGGCTGCGTGCTGACGGCGGTTCCGGAGAAAAGATAGCGGTTGCCGGTCTGGGTGTTGAGCACGCCGATCATCGAGCCGAACTGGGCGGCGGCGGTGTTCTGCGCGATGGTCTGGCCGTTGACGTTGAGATCCTGCGCGGTATTGGCCGCACCCGTCTGCACCGTGCTGCGGATCTTGGTCAGCGACTGCAGCGCGGTGTTGGCGAGGTTGATGCTGACATTGACGTTGGTGATCGTGTCGGTATAGGCGGCGATGTTGGAGAGCTGCGCGCGCCCCGCGATCGCGAAGCCCTCGTTGGTGCCCATCCCGGAATAGTTCTGCGACAGCTTGCCGGTCGAGAGCTGCGTCGACAGGTCCGTGAGCTGCTGATTGATATTGCGTATCTGCGAGCCGAGAATCGATGAAGAGTAGTTGATGCTGCTGATCGACATGTTTCAGAGCCCTGTTACTTGTTACCCTTGAGCCTGGAGCAACGTATTCATCATGCTCTGCACCACCGACATGACGTGGGCGTTGGCGGCGTAGGCGTTCTGGAGCTGGATCAGGTTCGACATCTCCGAGTCCAGGTTGACGCTGGAGGTCGAGTTGAACTTGGCCTGCAGCGTCGAGACCACGACGCTCTGGCCCTGCTGGAGCTGGTCGGCCTGGGTCGCGGAATTGGCCTGGACGCTGAGGAATTGCTGCAGATAGTTCGAGACGCTGCCGGTGAAGGGCTGGCCCGGCGAACCGAGGCCGCTCGATGGCGAATAGGAGAACACCGCCGAGGTGAGCTGCGAGTAGAGATAATCCGAACGCGCGGTATCACCTGCGGGCGTCACCGGCGAGGTGTTGTACACCGACATCCGGGTCGGATCGGAGACCAGCTGCGTGTTCACGGCGATGCGTCCGGCCAGGCCGGTCATCTGCGAGCCCGAGGCGGTGATCGCGCCGGTGTAGAGCGCCTGTCCGCCGTCGGTGAACAGCGGCAGCTGCGGATTGCCCGAGGTCAGCGACGAGATCGTCTTGGAGATCGAGGACGAATTCACCTTGGCGAGGCCGCTATTGTCGTCGGTGATCCGCAGCGTCGTGGCGGTCGCCGGCGACGGGGCGGCGGAGAATGTCAGGTGCGACGTAGGGAGCGCCGTGTTGAGGGCCGCGGCGATCGCGCCCATGCCGCCGGAGAAATTCACGCCGATCCGCATCGGGTTGGCGTTGGTCGCATATTGCAGCGGCAGCGCCGTAGGATCCGTGACGTTGACCAGCGTGACCTGGCGCTGGGTATTGGTCGCAGTGTCGGTGTAGGTGAAAGTTGCGGTGTTGCCCGGCTGCGCACCGGCAAGGTCGAGGTCGAAGCCGGCCGGCGGACCCGACACGGTGGTGCCGGCGGTGGTCTTGTCCGACAGCGCGCTCGACATCGTGGCGGCGAGCTGATCGATCTGATCCTGCGCCTGCACCAGCGTCTGGTCGCGCAGCTTCAGATCGGCCGCGATCTGGCCCGAGGAGACCACGCTGTTGGCGACGACGTCGACCTTCGAGCCGTTCGGCAGCACGATGTTGAACGCGCCGACGCCGGACTTGGCCGGATCGATGTTGTAGAGCGAGGTCGCCGACAGCGCGCCGGCCGAGGCAAAGGTGAATTGCGAGGCGAGCCCGGCACCGACGAGCTGGATGCCCGTCGTGGTATAGATGTTGGCCTGGTTCGATCCGTCGGTGGTGACGCGGACGTCGACATATTTCGACAGCGTGTTGATGGCCTGGTCGCGCTGGTCCATCAGCGTCGCGGCCGAGGGGTCGTTGGCCGACAGGCCCTGCAGCTTGGTGTTGATGTCGGCGACCTGCTGCATGGCGACGTTGGCCGCTTGCGCCGAATTGCCGAGATCCTGCTCGACGTTGGAGCGCAGGGACTGGATGCCCTTGGTGGTGACGTTAAGCTGGGTCGCCAGCGCCTGCGCCGCGCCGAGCGCAACGGTTTGCGCCGACGACGCGCCCGAACTGGTCGACAGCGCCTGCAGCGCCGTGGTGAACTTGTTCAGCGCGGTTTCGAGCGTGCCGCTGTTGCCGGGCGTGCCATAGACATTCTGAAGCTGTTTCAGGATGCTGGCCATCTGGTCGGCGTAGCCGCTGCCGCCGGTCTCGGTGCGCAGCTGGTTCAAGACATAGGTGTCGAGCTCCCGGCTGACGCCGGTCGTCATCGCCGTCGAGCCGAAATCGCCGGTGGTGACCTCGATCTGGTTCGGCGTCTGGACGACGTAACCCGGCGTCTGCGAATTCGCGACGTTCGAGGAGA
This sequence comes from Bradyrhizobium sp. MOS003, assembly GCF_003020125.1. Classification (GTDB taxonomy): domain Bacteria; phylum Pseudomonadota; class Alphaproteobacteria; order Rhizobiales; family Xanthobacteraceae; genus Bradyrhizobium. The sequence continues at coordinate 10,939 of NZ_PYFW01000006.1, forward strand.
CGATCGAGAGCGCGGCCTGGTTGGCACGCAGACCGCTCATCGCACTGGCGAGGGCTGAACTCAAACCCATGTTGACTAGCCGCCTTTGGTTACGTTACGCGCCGATCAGCGCAATACGTTCAAGAGGTCCTGCACCATCGAATTCGCGGTCGTGATCACCTTGGTGTTGGCCGAGTAGGCCTGCTGGGTCACGATCAGCTTGGTGAACTCGTCGGCGATGTCGGTGTTCGAGCCTTCCAGCGACGAGCCGCTGATGGTGCCCGAAGCGCCATCGATGGCGGGGCCCGACTGTTCGGTTGCGGCATAGGCACCGCCATCGAGCGCCTTCAGATAATTGGTGCCGTTGAAATGCGACAACTGAACCTGAGCGAGGTTGAGGTTCTGGCCGTTCGAGAACGTGCCGACCACGATGCCGCTGTTGTTGACGGCGACCGACCGCAGCTGACCGGCGGCATAACCGTTCTGGGTGATCGTGTTGATGGTCACCGCGCCGCTGGTGCTGGCATATTGCGTCAGTCCGCCCGTGGAGATGTTGAAGGCGACGGAACCGAGCGACTGGCCGCTGACGCTGACATTGTTGATGGTGATGCCCGAGCCGCTCGGCGAGGTCAGCGAGCCGTCGGCGGCAAAGGTGAAGGTCTGGCCGGTATTGACCCAGCCGACGGTCGTTCCGGTCGCGTTCGGGTCGGTCTGGTAGAACAGGTTCCAGCTGTCCGAATGACCCGCGCCGAGCGAGGCGCTGTCGGTCTTGGCCCAGCGCAATTGCAGGTTCACCGGCGTACCGGCGGCGTTGTAGGCAGTCACCGCACCGCCGCTGATCGATTCCTTGGTGAAGGTCGCGATGTCGTTGCCGATCACACCGCCGGTGCCGGCGGTGCCGCCGCCGTCGCGGTTCTTGGTGATGGTCGAGGTGAAGCCGAGTGCGGCGAAGGCCGCGCTGTTGGAGCTGGACACCGACAGGTTGGAGACGGTGCCGGTGTTCAGCGTGATGACGCCGCCGCTGCTGACCGACGACCCCGAAGCGCCTGCGAGGGCATCGATCTTGCCGAGCAGGGTCGTGATGTTGTCGGTGATGTTGATCTGGTTGGCACCCGAGGCACCCGAGGCCATGAAGGTCAGCGTCTGACCGTCGACCGTGATGGTATCGCCGGCGGCGAAGCCGGATGAGAGCACCTGGGCGCCGCCGGCGGTCGCGCTGCCACTCAGCACCGTTGCACCGGAGATTGCAGGTGAGGACAGCACGTTGCCGCCGCGGGTCACGCTGCTGATGCCGAGCGCGGTGGCGGCCGTACCGCTGCCGACGGCCACGTCGGTGCCGGTGCCGCTGGAGATCACGATGTTGCCGCTGGCGGAGAGCGAGGCGGTGACGCCGGCGCCGCCGGCGGTCTGGATTCCGTTCAGGATGTCCGCCACGGTCGCCGTCGTGCCCGCGCCGAGCCCGATCGTGGTATTGTTGCCGACGGTCGAGACCGTCGTGCCGCCGTTGAACGTGATCGTGTTGCCGTTGATGGTCAGCGTCTGCCCGCTCAGCGCGGTCAGAATGCTGGAGGCGAGATGCGTGCCGACCGCATTGTCGAGCGACGTGGTGGTCGAAGCCACCGCGGACGAATTGTTCTGGAGGGCAACCGTGCCCGTGGCAGACGTGGACGAGTAGGGCGAACGGATGTTGCCGGTTGCAGCCGCGCCCGAGACCAGTGCGTTGGCATAGGGCGCCGGCGGGGTACCGACCGGCAACGGGTTGGCGGAGAAATCGGACGGGTTCAGCCCGCCGGCCGCCAGCAGCGTGCCGGTCGAGGCGGTCGTTTTCGCCACCGTGTTCGGCTGGGTCGGCAGGTTGGCCGCGTACTGGATCGAGGTGGTCGCCTGCGCCGGAATGAAGTTGTTCTGGAATTGCAGGACGTTCGCCACGCTGCCGGTCGGATTGCCGGTCTTCGGGTCGACCGTGACGCCCATCAAATAATAGCCGGCGCCGTTGACCAGATTGCCGTTGGCATTGAGCTGGAAGTCGCCGCGCCGCGTGTAATAGGTGACCCCGGTGAACACAGGCACGTTGTCGACGACGCCGCTCGCCTTCTGTATCGAGAAGAAGCCGTCGCCGGTGATCGCCATGTTGGTGGCGACGGTGGAGCCCGAGATCGTGCCCTGCGTGGTGATGGTGGCCTTGGCGTTGGCCGTCACGCCGCCCGCGACCTGCTTGCTCGGAACCGAGGAGTCGGGAATGAGGTCGACGAAGCTGGTGCCGATGCCCTTGTAACCGGTGGTGGATGAGTTCGCGATGTTGCCGGAAATGTTCTGCAGCGCGTAGGACTGCGCCTGCAGGCCACCCACCGAGGTGTTCATTGCATCGAAGATACCCATAACTTTGTCTCCAAATCCGATCTCGGCGGCCGGTCGACCTAGGCCGCAGTCGGAGGAGACAGTCGCAAAGGCTATGCCAATGCGGGTATTCTCGGGAAATCAATCACTTAATGAAAAAGCCCCGGTCCGATGACCGGGGCACAATTGCCGGGACCGGCAACAATTGCCGGGCCATATCGTCGTATTCGGAGGTCGAAAACCTACGTCGCGGACGCCGCCGCCGGGCGGAAAACCAGCCCGAAACCGTCGATGCAATAGCGCAATCCGGTCGGCTTCGGACCGTCGTCGAAGACGTGGCCGAGATGGCCGCCGCAGCGGCGGCAATGCACCTCGGTGCGGAGCATGCCGAAGGTACGGTCCTCGGTCTTGCCCACATTGCCCTCGATCGGCTGGTAGAAGCTCGGCCAGCCGGTGCCGCTCTCGAATTTGGTCTCGGAGGCGAACAGCGGCAGGTCGCAGCCGGCGCAGGCGAAGGTGCCCTTGCGGTGCTCTTTCAGCAGCGGGCTGGAGCCCGGCCGCTCGGTGCCGTGGTTGCGCAGGATCTCATATTGCTGCGGCGTCAGCTGGGCGCGCCATTCGGCCTCGGTCTTCGTGATCTCGAACTTTTCCGCGCCTTTCTCGCCGGCCTCGGCAGGCGTCCCTCTCAGCCAGCGGAAAGCTCCAAGGCCGAACAGGCCGGCGGCAGTCGTCAACAGGAAGCGGCGGTCAAACATCTCATTCTCCTTGCGGGACGAGTCCACGCCCTGAGATACGGGGTCTAACGGCAAACGTTACACGTCCAGGCGGAATTTCTCTCAACTTATTGGGAGGCAGCGCCATCATGCGACGCCGGTTCCGCGACCTGGTGTGCCTCTTGGGACGCGGGTTTCGGCGGTGGGGCGGGCCGCGGCCTGACGCCAGGCGGGGGACGGCGCGGACCCGTGCCGGCGGCCCGATTGGCTTCGGCGAGGCGCGCCTCGCGCTGGCGGTCCTTGGCCCTGGCGCGTTCCCGGTAGCGGGCGAGCGAGCCTGCGGCGGCGGAACTCGCCCTGCCCCAGATCCCGACAATTTGGCCTGCGACCCGCCCGGTGGTGCCCCCTGCCCAGACCAATTCGAACGGCGAGAACAGCTTCCAGCGCTCGTCACCCCACAGGATGCTGCGCGCGATCATCTGCCCGGCCATGGCCGAGGTGTTCATGCCCTGACGGCCGAACCCGCTCGCCACCCACAGGCCTTTGCGCAACTGGCCGATCTGCGGCATGCCGTGCACGGTCTGGCCGGTGACGCCGCCGAACATCTCGGTGACCTCGACGTTGCCGAGTTCGGGAAAGATCGTGCGGATCCGGCGCCTGACGCTGCCCGCAAAGCGCTGCGGACGCGCGGCCCAGGTGGTCTCCGGGCTCTCCCACATCAGCCGGTCGCCGTCGACGATGCGGAAATGGTCGACACCGTCGGAATCCATCACCGATCCCTTGAAGGCGATGATCTCGTGCACGCGCTCGCCCAGCGGCGCGGTGATGCCGGCATAGCGCCAGACCGGCAGCAGCGTCTCCGACAGCCGCCGCAACGGCGCGCCGAGATGGATGTTGCCCGCGAGCACGATATGGCTGGCGCGCAGCCGTGCCGAGGGCGTCACAATGCGCTTGCGGATGCCGGAATGATCGATGCTGACGACCGGCGTGTCCTCGAAGATGCGGGCGCCGGCACGCCGCGCCAGCGCGGCAAGGCCGTGCACGTATTTGCGGCCGTCGACCTGGAACGCCCTAGGATAATATACGCCGTGGAAATAGCGATCGGTCCTGAGCACCTCGCGGACGCGATCGACCTGCCAGCCCTCGACCTCGGTGTCGAAATCCTCGTTCAGCATCTGCAACCGGCTGATCAGGCGGTCGCCGGCATCGACGTGGGAGACCTCCAGCACGCCGTTATCAGGAGCGATCCCCGGCATGTTCGCTTCCGTAACGTTGGCGCGGACGAGCTCGGCGCCCTCCTTCGACAGCGACCACAATTCACGCGCGTCCTCGAAGCCGATGCGCTCGATGAGGTCGGCGAGCGGCAGCGCAAAGCCCGGCATCACCGTGCCGAGCTGGTTGCCGGAGGCGTTCCAGCCGATATGACGGCCTTCGAGCACCGCGACACTGGCCCCGAGTCGGGCCGCCTCCAGCGCGATGGAGAGCCCGGCAAGCCCGGCCCCGATGACGCAGATGTCCACGTCGAGATCGAACGACAGCCGGACACGGTCGCGAAGGCCGGCTTCTTCCTGGGACACGCTTGTGAAAGTCTCGCTCATGTCGTTTCTTAGAGCATGATCCGGAAAAGTGTGCAGCGGTTTTCCGAAAAGATCATGCTCGAAATAACAACCTTAAGCGCGATGACGATTCGTTCTAGTCTCATCGCGCTTAATGCCAACCGGGCGCCCGTCACCTTGTCCTCGACCGGCGCCTGCAGATTATTCTGGACGTGGAACGATTCGAGAATGCCATGCGCCGTTTGATGTTGCTGCGTCACGCGAAGACCGAGACCGACGCGCCGAGCGGCCGTGACCAGGATCGCCGCCTCGACGACCGCGGCCATAAGGATGCCGCCCGGATCGGCGATTGGATCGCCACCCATCCTCCCTTCCCCGATACCGTGCTGGTGTCGCACGCCGTGCGGGCCCGGCAGACCTGGGACACCGCCTGGGAGGCGATGAAGGACCGCGTACCGACACCGCAGGTCGAGATCCTGCCGGAACTCTACGGCGCCGATCCCGCGCAGATCCTGGACTCCATTCGCACTGCGACCGCCCCGGCCGACCCGAAGCAGTTGCTGCTGGTCGCCCATAATCCCGGCATGCACGAAGCGGCCCTGATGCTGATGGGCGGCGGCGATCCGGATGGCGCCAGGGCGCTCGCCGACAATCTACCCACCGCGGGGCTTGCGATCTTCGACTTTGACGTCAAGGATTGGGGTGACGTGGCCTACCGCCGCGGCAAACTGGTGCTGTTCACCAGCCCCAAGCTGCTAAGATGAGCCGCTACGATAAGCTGCTAACAATCGGGATGAGCCGAGCGGGTTCGGCCTCTACCGGTTGATCCAGCTCGATCCGGGGGAATGAAGATTTGGAGGCGCAGATGTTCAAGTCCATCCTCGTGCCCATCGACCTCGCCGACACCGACCTCGCCAAGCCGGCGATCGCGACCGCGGCCACGCTGTCGCAGACCTGGAACGCAGTCGTGCGGCTGCTCAACGTGCTGCCGATGACGCCGGTGATGCTGGCCGAATACGTGCCGGCCGATTTCGACGAGCAGCAGCGTCAGACCTCGGAAGAGGCGCTTGCCATCGTCGCGCGCGAATCCGGCATCGATCCGAGCCGCATCTCCAGCGTGGTCCGCCAGGGCGGCATCTACCACGAGATCCTGGAGGAAGCCGTGCACATGAAGGCCGATCTGATCGTGATGACCTCGCACCGGCCGGCGATGCGCACCTATTTCCTCGGCTCCAATGCCGGCCATGTGGTGCGCTACGCGAAGTGCTCGGTGCTGGTGGTCAGGCACTAGGCTCCGACCTATCCCCGTCATTGCGAGTGTGACGATGCAGTTGTGCGTCGGAAACTCCGCTCTCGTGCCCCGGACGCAGCGCAGCGCTACTTCAGCGGCGCGCTGCAGAGCCGGGGCCCATGCTTAGGCGGATCGCGTGGCCTCCTGGGTCCCGGCTCTGCCGCAGCAACGCGAAGGGCGTTGCAGCGCGGACACGAGAGCTACCAGACCTTGCGTTCCCCGACGGGCAAAACACCAAGCCGCAGGTCAACTCGCTCGGTCAAAAATATTCCACTTTACCGAAATTCGGAAACGGCGTATGTGTCGCCTCAACCCGGCCCAAGGAAGAGGGCGTATCGCGATCGTCACGAACGCGGGCCGGGCGGCGGTGGACGCAGATCGCATCGGCGCGAAGAGTTTTTGCAGGGCGGGCAACCGTGAGCAAGGCCGTCGCGCACACGACCGGTGTGATCGGCGTACGGCAAAATCGTGTGGTCCTGGCGCCCGGGGTCTGTGCGCCAAGTCTTGTGGTGATGTATGTCGTCCAACCGGACGCATGCGTCAGCCATCCGCAAGGCGACGGGGGCAATAGCGCAACGCTCCCCGGGGAGATCACGACATAAGCCGTAAAGCCACTGCGCAGGGAAGGCCGGGCTGTCCTGGCTACACCTGTATGCCGCTGTGCAACTTTTTGTAACGCAGAAATCGCACAGTGGACCGCGGGTGCCAGCCGGCGCCCGGTCTTCCCTGCGCCCTCTTCAATGGAGGGCGAAGAGATCAAGCAAAGCTCGGGCGAAATGCGCCGCGGGGATGCAAATCTGTGTCTGCGGAGCGAGATGCGGATTGAAGGAGCGAGCCCATCACCACGTCATTGCGAGCGCAGCGAACCAATCCAGAGTCTTTCCGCGGAGGGATTCTGGATTGGTTCGCTGCGCTCGCAATGACGGTGTTGATGCAGCTGTTCGCAAAAATTCAGGTCTCGTGCCCCGGACGCAGCGCAGCGCTTCTTCAGCGGTGCGCTGCAGAGCCGGGGCCCATGTTGCAGCACGTGCCGTGGCTTGCTGGGTCCCGGCTCTGCGCAGCAACGCAAGAGCGTTGCAGCGCGTCCGGGACACGGCCGAATGAATTTACAGATACCGCGTCAGCTCGGCCTTGACCTGCCCGTAGACGGCGTCCTCGATCTGGCTGCGCGTGATCCCGATGTCGCGCAGGGCGCGGTCGTCGAGGTCGCTCAATGTCTTGACGGCCGAACGGCGCTCGAGGCTGTTGAAGAGCGCATAGGCGCCCTGGGCGAGCGTGCTGAAAAATCCGCCCGTCGAGGATGGGCGTAAATTCCGCCCGGCAGTTTGCGAGATCGTGGTCATGTTTCTTCTCCGGCTTTTGGTCCCGCGCGGCGACGCGAATGCCGTTGGCGCAGACGCGTGAGCGCTTGCACCTCATTTGCCGTCGGATTGCTCTCGCTCTCCTCGGCTCAATCGTGGACCTTGATGGAACTTAAATGCTCCAGTACACTACTCGGAGCAAGTGAAACATTGCTCTCGGTGCAATAATGTCCAAGTTCGAGTACGTGAAGCTTGCCGATGCCATTGCCTCGGATATCTCTAAGGGCACGTTAAGACCCGGCGACCGGCTGCCGCCGCAGCGCAATTTTGCCTACGACCGTGGCATCGCGGTCTCGACCGCGAGCCGGGTTTATACGGAGTTGCTCCGCCGCGGGCTCGTCGTCGGCGAGGTCGGCCGCGGTACCTTCATCTCGGGCGACATCAGGCGCGAGGTCGAAGCGTTGAGCGAGCCGCGCGATGCGCGGATCGATTTCGAGGTCAATTATCCGCTATTGCCGCAGCAATGGGCGATGATCGCCAAGAGCCTCGCGGGGCTGGAGCGCGTCGACGCGCTGGAATCCGCGCTGCGCGTCTCGACCAGCACCGGCACCAAGAGCGCGCGCAATGCGGCTGCCGCCTATCTCGCGCGCAAGGATTTCGCGCCGCAAGCCGAGCAGATCGTCTTCACCGCCAACGGCAAGCAATCGCTCGCCGCCGCGCTCGCGGCACTCGTCCCCACCGGCGGCCGTTGCGGCGTCGAGGCGCTGACCTATCCTTACGTCAAGAGCATCGCGGCGCGGCTCGGCATCACGCTGGTCCCGATTCCCATGGACGAGTTCGGCGCGCGTCCCGATGCGATCCAGAAAGCGCATCGCGAGGCGCATCTGTCGGCGCTGTATCTGCAGCCCATCATCCAGAACCCGCTCGGCGTCACCATGAACGCGACGCGGCGCGCCGACATCATGCGGGTCGCCGAGAAGCTCGATCTCACCATCATCGAGGACGCCGTCTACGGCTTCCTCGCCGACGACACGCCGCTGGCTGCACTCGGGCCGGACCGCTGCATCGTGATCGACAGCCTGTCCAAGAAGGTCGCGCCGGGCCTTGCGCTCGGCATCCTCGTGGCGCCGCCTCGCTTGCGCGAGAGCGTGATGAGCGCGGTCCGCACCGGCGGCTGGATCGCCTCGGGCCATGCGCTCGCCTCCGGACAACGGCTGATGGCCGACGGCACCGTCGCCGAGCTGACGCGGCTGAAACGCATCGACGCGGCGCGCAGGCAGCAGACCGCGGCAAGGCTGCTCGCCGGCTACCAGATCGCCGCCGACACCCGCTCGTACCATCTCTGGCTGACCCTGCCGCCACACTGGCGCTCGCAGACCTTCGTCGCGGCTGCGGCCCGGCGCGGCATCGCGCTGACGCCGTCCTCCACCTTTGCGATCGCCCACGGCCATGCACCGAACGCGGTGCGCCTCGCTCTCGCGCCCCCGACCTTCGAGCAGCTCGACTCGGGCCTGCGCACGATCGTGTCGCTGCTCGGCACCAAGGAAGAGGATTTCGACTCGACCGAGTAGCGATTGGCCGTAGCGATCGGTCTAGAGCCGCGTTCCGATGGAATCGGAACGGGGCTCTCGATTCTTATCTTGACGCGTTTTCTTCACGCGAACCGCTTTCCACTTCGCTCGAAAACGCTCTATGGCAGCAACCCCTTCGGCACCTGATCGAAGCGATAGCTCTGCGGCTGGTTGCGCCGGACGAAGCCGCCGACCTGCCAGGCGAACAGCGCGGCAAAGCCGATGATGAACAGCGCGCCGGCGAACTCGCCGCTGACAAGCGCCCGGATCAACAGGCCGACCATTGCCACCGTCAGCACCGCCAGGAACGCCAGCATTGCCGCATAGGCCGTGCGGCCGAGCCCCGCCGTCAGCGTTGCGCGGCTGCCCGCCTTCGCCATCCTCGCGTGCAGCGCGAGGATGAAGGCCCGAAAGCCGTTGTCCTGCGGCGCCATCAGCGCCGCGGTTTGCCAGCTCGTCGACAGGATCGCGATGCGGCGGCCGCTGGTGTGAGTGACATCGGCGCGAAAGCGGTGCTGCTGCATCGACACCGGGCGGAACGACAGCCGGATCGCGCCGATCTCATCGTAAGGCCACAGGCCAGATCGGCCGCCGATGTGCCAGGACAGCCCCTGCTCCGTCAGCTCGAAGCGATGCGCCGAGCCGATCAGCGACGCCTTGTAGGCGTAACTCGTGACCGACGCGGTCTCAGCTTCCGAACCCTGCATCCCGACAATCGATCCCGTCCGCCATCCCGCCTGCGATCCGCTTGCGCGATCGCCCTCGCCCATCCTACAAGCGGGGCATGGTTGAGACGACCTTTTTTCCGCGCCGCCTGATTCTCGGCGCCGCAATGATATCAGGCGTGCTGCTCGCGCTTGCGGTGCACATGCTGGGCGCGCGCTACGGGCTCGACCTCGGCGGTCTCTGGCGCTCCGACACGCACGAGTTCATCCCCGCCGGCGCGGCGATCGCGTGGTGGCTGATCGCCTCGGTCGGCTTCTCCGGCGGCTATTTCACGGCGACGCTGATGCAGAGCGCAGTCTCCGGCCAGATCCCGCAACGGATGCGGCAGTTCCTGATCGCGGTCGGCGTGCTGCTGCTCGCGGGTGCGGGCCAGGTGGCTTCGGCGCCGAGCCCGGTCCCGACGGTCTCGGGCGTGCTGGCCGGGCTCGCCGCGCTGTGTCTCGGCGCCGTCATGGCATTCTGCGGCGCCCATTTCGCCCTGCGCCGCGGCTGAACCTCACGCAGACGCCAGCAGCCGCGGCCGGTTCAGCATCACTGCCACGTCGGAGGCGGGACGCGGCTTGCTGAACAGATAGCCCTGCGCCTGGGTGCAGCCCTCGCGTCTGAGCAGCTCGAGCTGCGCGTCGTTCTCGACGCCTTCCGCGGTGGTGACGATGCCGAGGCTGCGGCCGAGCCCGGTCACGGCGCGGATGATCGCCATGGAATCCTCGCGCGTCGCCAGCTCCGACACGAAGGAGCGGTCGATCTTGATCTTGTCGAACGGGAAGCTGCGCAGATAGCTCAGCGACGAATAGCCGGTACCGAAATCGTCGAGCGAGATGCGCACGCCCATGGCGCGCAGCTCATGCAGCGTGGTCAGCGTCGCCTCGCTGTTCTGGAGCAGCACGGATTCGGTGATCTCGAGCTCGAGACGGTGCGCATCCAGTCCTGAGGCGGCGAGCGCTGCGATCACGGAGGCGATCAGGTTCGGATTCTTGAACTGCACCGGCGACAAATTGACGGCGAGGTCGACATCGTCCGGCCAGGTGACGGCATCCGTGCAGGCCGAGCGCAGCACGAATTCGCCGAGCTGGAGGATCAGTCCGGTTTCCTCGGCCAGCGGAATGAAGTCGATGGGTGCGATCAGGCCGCGCTGCGGATGATTCCAGCGCAGTAGCGCCTCGAAGGCGACGACGCGGCCGCTGGCGACGTCGCGGATCGGCTGGTAATAGGCCTCGAACTCGTCGCGCTGCAGCGCCGCGCGCAGGTCCATTTCCAGGAGGCGCCGCGCCTGCGCGCGCGCATCCATGCCGGTCTCGAAGAACCGATAGGTGCCGCGGCCGTCCGCCTTGGCGCGGTAGAGTGCGAGGTCGGCATTCTTCAGCAGTTCGCTCGGATCGCTGCCGTCCTGCGGCGACAGCGAGATGCCGATCGAGACGCCGATCACGATCTGATGGTCGTCGATCTCGTAGGGCGCCGAGATCACCTCGACGAGCCGGCCGGCAAGCGATCTCGCGGCGGTCTCTTCGGAACGACCGATCTGGACCACGGCAAACTCGTCGCCGCCCAGTCGGGCCACGGTGTCGCTCTCGCCGACGGTGGCCGACAGCCTGTGGCCGACCTCGTTCAGCAGCGCATCGCCAATGGGATGGCCGAGCGAATCGTTGATGTCCTTGAAGTGATCGAGATCGAGACAAAGCACCGCGAGCTGATCGCCCGACCTGGTCCGGCGCAGTCCCTGCTCGAGCTGCTCGTGGAACAGCACGCGGTTCGGCAGGCCGGTCAGTGCGTCATGGCGCGCCATGTGCGAGATCTTGGCCTGCGCCTCCAGCCATTCGGTGATGTCCTCGAAAGTCGCGACCCAGCCGCCGCCCTGCATCGGCTGGTTGACCACCCGGATGGAACGGCCGAACCGGTTGACGACCTCCGTCGTGGTGCGGCCCTCGCGCGCGTCGGCGACGAGGCGGGCGAAGAATTCATCGGCGTCGCCCTGCCACTCGCCCTTGGCCTGCTCCTCCCTGAGCACGTCGACCAGCAGGCGGCCGGTCAGCGCGATGTCGGTGCGACGAAGCATCGCCGCATAGCGCTCGTTGAACAGCATGATCTTGCCGTCCGCATCGAACATGCAAAGACCCTGCGACATGTTCTCGAGCGCCGTATCCAGCACCATCTGCTGGGCGCCCAGTTCCCCCTTGGCGCGGCGGTCGAGCAGCGCAGCCACGAGCGCGATCGCGATGATCGCAACCGCGGCGCTGGCGGTGAGGAAGGACAGCGAAGCGGGCGGAATCGAGAGGCCACCGATCGCGAGCGTCGGATCCGGCGTCAGCACCACCGCGCCCATGGCGGTGAAATGGTGCGCGACGATGGCAACCGTCAGCAGGACCGTCGCCGTCAGGGCATGGACGAGGTCGTCGCGCCGCGCGGCCACCAGCAATGCAAGGGCCGCAAAGACGATACCTGATAGCACCGAGACGGCGACCGTGCTTCCGATCCAGTCCACGCGCGCCGGTATCTCCAGCGCCGCCATGCCAGTGTAATGCATCGCCGCGACACCACTGCCGACGATGGCGCCGCCGAGGACGATCCAGGCCGCCCGCGAGGACGACACGGCGATGCTCAGCCCTACGAAGGTCACGGAGATCGCAAAGATCAACGACAGGATCGTCACTGGAATGTTGTAGGCACCGGCGCCGCCCGGTCCGTAGGCGAGCATCGCGATGAAATGCGTCGCCCAGATGCCGCAGCCGCTGACGGCCGCGTCGAGGCCGAGCCAGGTCAGGCGTCCGACGCCCTTTGTTGCCCGCGCCCGGTGGAACAGGCTGATCGCCGCCGCGCTGGCGAGCAGACACACCGCGCCGCCAAGCGCGACCAGCCGCCAATTGTGCTCGTCGGTGAAACAGTAGAGAATTTGATGCATTGCGGGCCTCTGATGGACCCGCACATGACCTGACAAAAATGGCCAGGTGGTAACTGGCTACGCGCCAGCTGCAGCAATGGTGAACGGAAGCTTTGTCCATTCAATCGGATTGTTCATCCCGCTCGGGAACACCGAGACCGATCATGATGGACGGCTCCCGTGGTCAGGGAAACGCCGCGCGGATGACCGCGCGGCGCTTCGATCACGACACCTTCATCAGCTCGCCGCGCGCAGATTCACCTTGCTCTCGGCAAGCGCGGTCAGCTTCTGGTCGGTTGCCTTCTCCTCCTCCAGCGTCTTGGCGAGCACGCTGGCGCAGTCGTTGCGGCCGAGTTGCTTGGCCCAGGCGATCAGGCTGCCATAACGCACGATCTCGTAATGTTCGGCGGCCTGCGCCGCGTTGATCAGGGCGGCGTCGAGCACCGCCTTGTCGGCGACTTCGCCGGCGGTCTCCTCGGCTTCCTCGATGATGCCATCGATCGCCGGACAGTCGACCGCCTTCGCGGCGACGCCGTGCATCTTGAAGACCTGCTCGAGCCGCGCGACGTGCTGTTTCGTCTCCTCAAGGTGCGTCAAAAAGCCCTGTTTCAGCTGCGGATCGGTGGCCTTGCTGGCCATCTTCGGCAGCGCCTTGGTCAGCTGCTGCTCGGCGTAATAGATGTCCTGGAGCTGGTGCACGAACAGGTCATTCATGGTCTTGATGTCTTTTGTGAACAGTCCCATCGTTCCATCCTCTTCCGATTTCTGGAACACGAAGGCAGCGGCTTGCTCGAAAAGCCGCTTGTTCCGCCGTGTCCGGTTGCTGATGGGGGCCCAACGAGCGCGCGGCATCGGCGTTCCAAAAAGACCCGTATGACTTGCGCTGGAACAATGCGGATGGCGGCGGGGTCGAAGATCGTATCGACATACGTCAAGCGCGAGCCGGACCAGGCTCACGACTCATATGCTCAACGCGCCAGCGATGTGAACCACGTATGACAAAGGGACCGGTCCGGCGCAGAACCTATTGTTGTCAAGGGCTGCACAAGCCGCTGTTTATGCCTTAAATGATCTGGATCATGCCTAGCGATCGATGCCTGCCTTTGGCCATGATCGCACCCGACCGGCCAATGCCTGGCCCGGACGGTCTTTGCCCCCCGCCGGGAGGATGAATGCACGGACTGCTGCCAGCGCTGAAGCGCGGGTTCAAGAGATGGATCGGCTGGCGACGGCTTGGAGTCGCCGCGAGCATCTTCATCATCGCCTTCGCGATCACCTCGCTGGTGCGAACCCTCAAGGGCATCGATACCGGGGTGATCCTGACCGCGTTGACCGAGATTCCCCGCGGGAGCATCGGGCTGGCGGCGATCTGCGTGTTCTTCGCGTTCTGTACGCTCACCTTCTACGACTTTTTTGCACTGCGAACGATCGGCAAGAAGCACGTGCCGTACCGCATTGCGGCGCTCTCCAGCTTCACGTCCTATTCGATCGGCCACAACATCGGCGCCACGGTCTTCACCGGGGGCGCGATCCGCTTCCGGATCTATTCGGACTATGGGCTGAATGCGATCGACGTCGCCAAGATCTGCTTCCTGTCGGGCCTGACCTTCTGGCTCGGTAACATCTTCGTGCTGTCGATCGGCATGGCCATCCATCCGGATGCGGCGTCCTCGATGGATCAGCTCCCCTCCTCGATCAACCGGCTGATCGCGCTTGGCGGGCTCGCCTCGATCGGCGCCTATCTGGTCTGGCTCACGATGGGCGAGAAGCGGCGCGAGCTCGGCCAGAAGGGCTGGAAGGTGGTGCTGCCGTCGGCGCCGCTGACGTTGGTGCAGATCCTGATCGGAGTGGTCGATCTCGGCTTCTGTGCCACGGCGATGTACCTGCTGATGCCGGCCAACCCGCCGATCGACTTCATGTCACTGGCCGTGGTGTTCATCCTGGCGACGCTTCTCGGCTTCGCCAGCCACGCCCCCGGCTCGATCGGCGTGTTCGATGCCGCTATGCTGCTGGCGCTACCCGAATTCGGCCGCGAGCAGCTTCTGGCGACGCTGCTGGTGTTCCGCATCCTCTATTTCATGATCCCGTTCGGCCTCGCCATTTCCATCATGGGCGCGCGCGAGCTCTGGATGAACGTGGTCGAGCCCTGGCAGGAGCGGCGGCGGCTGGCGGAGGCCTGCGCGCAGGCCAATCTGCCAAAGCAGGTGGCGACAATGGAACGCGAGCGGGCGCTCCGGCAGGCCAACAAGCGGTAGGTCACGATCTGAATCCGGAGGGGTTGCGGGCGGCAGAGCAATGCTCTCTTATTTCCGCCTCAACTTTGCCGTTGAAGACGCGGGCCATGATCCCCTCATTCCTTCGCACCCTCTCCGCAAGCGCCCTGCTGCTTGCCGGGACTCTGATTGCCATGCCGCCGGAGCGCGCCAGCGCTCAGGATTCCGGCGCCCTGCAGATCAATTGGGAGGTGCGCAACCGCTTCCGGCTGTTCCGCGAGGAGCGCGACTTCCTGCTCCATGTCGAGAACGCCCGCAACCGCAGCATCCTGGCCGCCGAGCAATCGCTCGAGCTCCAGAGCGAGGGCCGCGGCTGGGCCCGCAACATGGTCAACCGGCTCTGCATCGACCTGCAGGGCCGGGTCAACCAGCCCTGCACCCGTGACAATACCAAGGAAAACTACCTGACCCCGATCGACCATCCCGTCACCGTGCGCCTCGTCGGCGCGGTGCCGGTCGGCGCCACCTGCGCATGGTCGTTCGACGACGGCGACGGGCCTCAGCAATCGACCTTCGACTGTGCCGAGCCGATCAATCTGCGCGTTCGCTACGGCAAGCAGACGGTCGCGACCGTCGACGTCTCCTCCGGCTCCGATCCGACCCAGCGTGTCCAGACCGAGATCCAGGTCCGCGACATCTTCGTCGCCGGCCTCGGGGACAGCATCGCCTCCGGCGAAGGCAATCCGGACCGGCCGCTGGCGCTGTCGGACGAAGGCTTTTGCTTCCGCTCCTATCTGGGCACCGCCGGCGCGCAGTACTACCGGCCGAGCCGCCACGGCTTCAAGGGCGGCCGTGCCTGCGAGGCGCCGGATACGCTCGCCAACTGGCAGCGTTACAGCGCGCTCTGGTTCAACTCGCCGTGCCACCGCTCGCTCTACAGCTACCAGACCCGCACCGCGCTGGCGCTCGCGGTGCGTTACACCCACATCGCCGTGACTTATCTTCCGCTCGCCTGCACCGGCGCCAGCATCGGCGACGGCTTGCTCGGCTCGCAGCGTGCCCGCGAATGCCCGCCCGGCAAGACCGGTGTCTGCAACACCAGCGTGAATGCGCAAGTCGCCGAGTTGCGCGAGGCGCTCACCGCGGCCAAGAAGCGCCAGCCCGACCGCACGCTCGACCTCGTGCTGCTGTCGGTCGGCGCCAATGACGTCTATTTCTCCGGTCTCGTCGCCGACGTGATCGTCGAGACCGCAACCGAGCGCGCGCTGTTCCGCCGCTCCGGCGTGATGGCGACCGTCGACGATTCCCGCGACGCGCTGGCGCGCGAACTGCCGCAGAAGTTCGTCAAGCTGCGCGAGGCGCTCAAGCCGCTGGTCGGCGGCGACCTCTCGCACGTCGTCTATGTCTCCTACGCCAACCCGGCGCTGGCAGACGGCGGCGTGCCCTGCCGCGGCGGCAAGGCCGGCTTCGACATCCATCCGGCCTTCAACGCCGATCCGCAGCGCCTGGCGCGCGTCTCGACCTTCGTCGACACCGAGTTCCTTCCGCAGTTGAAGGGGCTCGCCACCTGCACCCGCGGCGCGCTGTGCCGCGATCCCGAAGCCGACCGCATGACCTTCGTCGACGCTCACCAGGCGGCATTCGCCGATCACGGCTTCTGCGCCCATTCGGGCAACGACCCCGAATTCGACCGCAGCTGCTTTGCCGAAAACGGCCAGAGCTTCAATCCCGACATCGTGAGCGCGGCGAGCCAGCCGATGCTGTGCGGCCGCGGCGCCTCGGAATATCGCGCCTATCTGCCCCGCGCGCGCTGGATCCGCGACGCCAATGACAGCTATTTCGCCGCGATGACCTATCCGCAAGGGTTACCGGCGGCGAGCCAGCCGACCGACATCCACGACGCCACCTGGGGCGTGCTCTCGGCAGTCTATGGCGGCGCGGTGCATCCGAGCGCGGAAGGGCATGCGGCGATGGCGGACGCGGCGCTGCCGGCCGCAAGCACCGTGCTCGGGCTCGATGCGGTGCCGCCGGGCGTTACGCGCGGGCTGCTCGCGCCGCTGCCGGGCGGCGCGCAGCAGTAGCGAAGACGACGGGATCGTCGCGACATCCGGGACAAATACCGCTTTGCCCATGCGGGCTACGCGCTGCCGCGCAATCGCGGATCTCCCCCGGCCTTCGCTCCATCGATCCAAAAACGGCATCAATCAATGCTGCCTTGAACTTGGACACCTCGCCGCGTGGACCTCTACGACTCGCCTTGGTGGTCGTCTGCGAGATCGAGCGGGTGACGCTCAAACGTTCCTCCTGAGGACTCCCGATGGGAGTTGACCAGGCAACTCAACGGCGGCCCAAAAGCCGCCGTCTTTGTTTTGGGGATGATCGATGCTAGAAGTGCCGGGGAAACGCCTTATCCATCTAAGGCATGTATCGATGTTCGACCTCAATCAGCTCCGCTGTTTCGTCACGGTGGCGGAGGAATTGCATTTCGGCCGCGCCGCGACGCGGCTGAACATGACCCAGCCGCCACTGTCCCGGCAGATCCAGGTGCTCGAGCACATCATCGATGCGCCCTTGCTGGAGCGCACCAGCCGCTCGGTGCGCCTCACACCGGCGGGGCGCAGCTTCCTGCCGGAGGCGCGGCGCATCCTCAAGCTCGCCGAAAGCGCCTCGCAGGTCGCCCGCCGCATCGCGCTCGGCAAGACCGGCTCGCTGAAGATCGGCTTCACCGCGGCCGCGGCTTATGGCTTCCTGCCCGAGCTCGTCGCGGCCTGCCGCGCCAAGCTGCCGGAGGTCGACTTCTCGCTGAAGGAGATGGTGTCGGGTGACCAGTTCGAGGCGCTGACCTCGGGCCAAATCGACGCCGGCCTGCTCAGGCCGCCGATCGCGCGCCCCGAGCTCGCCAGCCGCCGCGTCGTCGCCGAGCCGCTGCTTGCCGCGATCCCGAAGAAGCATCCGCTCGCGAACGCGGACAGCATCACCATCAAGGATTTCGACGACCAGCCCTTCGTGATGTATTCGCCCTATGAGAGCCGCTACTTCCACGATCTCCTGGTGGCGCTGTTCACCCGCGCCGACGTGCTGCCGCGCTATGTCCAGCATCTCAGCCAGATCCACTCGATCCTCGCCATGGTGCGCGCCGGCCTCGGCCTTGCCATCGTGCCGGCGGCGGCGGCAAGCCTGAAGATCTCCGACGTGCGCCTGCGCCCGCTGAAGCTGCGCACGCGCGTCCCCGTCGAGCTGTTCATGGTCTGGCGCCGCGACGACGAGAATCCGCTGCTGTCGGCGCTCGTCAAAATCGCCGGCGAGCTGGCCTCGGCGGAGCCAACGGAAGATTGATGCTGATTTCGCATCGGTCGATATAGGGTTTGGCTTGGACCCGCATCGAACGGTCTCCTAAACCACGGCGCATGGACGCGCAGATGTCGGTGGCGTCCTCCACAGCACGCGATGACGGAGCAGCGCCCGTGAGCAAGATGACCCCGCAGGAAATGGCCCAGAAGATCGGATCGGGCCTCCTCTCCTTCCCCGTCACGCCCTTCAAGGCTGATTACTCCTTCGACGAGGCAACCTATCGCGCCAACATGGACTGGCTGTGCGGCTATGATGTCGCCGGCCTGTTCGCCGCCGGCGGCACCGGCGAGTTCTTCTCGCTGACGCCGACCGAGGTCCCTGAAGTCGTCAGGATCGCGGTCGACGAGACCAAAGGCCGCGTGCCCGTGCTCGCCGGTACCGGCTACGGCACCGCGATCGCCCGCGAGATCGCCGTTGGTGCGGAGAAGGCCGGCGCCGACGGCCTGCTGCTGCTGCCGCCCTATCTCACCCATGCCGAGCAGGACGGCCTTGCCGCCCATGTCGAGGCGGTCTGCGCCGCCGTGAAGATCGGCGTCATCGTCTATAATCGCGACAACGCGATCCTGCAGCCCGACACGCTCGCGCGGCTCGCCGAGCGCTGCCCGAATCTCGTCGGCTACAAGGACGGCATCGGCGACATCGAGCTGATGACCCGCGTCTACACCAAGCTCGGCGATCGCCTGACCTATATCGGCGGCCTGCCGACCGCGGAGACCTTCGCGCTGCCCTATCTCGACATGGGCGTGACGACCTATTCCTCGGCGGTGTTCAACTTCGTGCCGGAATTCGCCACCAACTTCTACGCCGCGGTGCGCAAGCGCGACCATGCCACGATCCAGGCCGGGCTGAAGGACTTCATCCTGCCGCTGATCGCGATCCGCAATCGCAAGAAGGGCTATGCCGTCTCGATCATCAAGGCCGGCATGAAGGTGATCGGCCGCGATTCCGGCCCGGTCCGCCCGCCCCTCACCGAACTCACCGAGAAGGAGATCGCCGAGGTGACCGCGCTGGTGAAGAATCTGCCCGCCATCCGATCGACACAACAAGCGGCAGAATAAGGACGACAACAGCGAGGAGAGAACGATGGCCCTGACCGAGATTTCCGGCGCACCTGTCGTCACGGCGATGCAGGTGATCCCGGTCGCGGGCCGCGACAGCATGCTCCTCAATCTCAGCGGCGCGCACGCGCCGTTCTTCACTCGCAACATCGTCATCCTCACCGACAATGCCGGTCACACCGGCGTCGGCGAGGTCCCGGGCGGACAGAAGATCTGGCAGACGCTGCAGGACGCGCGCGATCTCGTGATCGGCAAGGCCGTGGGCGCGATGAACAACATCCTCGCCGACGTCCGCTCCGCTTTCGCCGACCGCGATGCCGCCGGCCGCGGCAAGCAAACGTTTGATCTTCGCGTCATGATCCACGCGGTCACGGCGATCGAGTCCGCTCTGCTCGATTTGCTCGGCCAGCATCTCAACCTGCCCGTTGCCGCGCTGCTCGGCGAGGGCCAGCAGCGCAGCAGCGTCGAGACGCTCGGCTATCTCTTCTTCGTCGGCGACCGGCGCAAGAGCAAGATGAACTACGTCAGCGGCGAGCCCGGCAAACCCGAATGGTTCAACTTTCGCCATCAGGAGGCCATGACGCCGGAGACCGTGGTGCGGCTCGCCGAGGCCACCCACGACCATTACGGCTTCGCCGACTTCAAGCTGAAGGGCGGCGTGCTTCGCGGCGAGCAGGAGATCGAGGCCGTCACCGCCATCGCAAAGCGTTTTCCGAACGCCCGCGTGACGCTTGACCCCAACGGTGCCTGGTCGCTCGACGAGGCGATCAGCCTCTGCAAGGACATGCGCGGCATCCTCGCCTATGCCGAGGACCCCTGCGGCGCCGAGGCCGGCTTCTCCGGCCGAGAGATCATGGCCGAGTTCCGCCGCGCCACGGGCCTGCCAACCGCGACCAACATGATCGCGACCGATTGGCGGCAGCTCTCCCATGCGTTGCGTCTCGGCGCGGTGGACATTCCGCTCGCCGATCCCCATTTCTGGACCATGCAGGGCTCGGTGCGGGTGGCCCAGACCTGCCGTGACAACGGCCTGACCTGGGGCTCGCACTCCAACAATCATTTCGACATTTCGCTGGCCATGTTCACCCATGTCGGCGCCGCCGCCCCTGGCAAGGTCACCGCGATCGACACCCACTGGATCTGGCAGGACGGCCAGGCCCTCACCAGGGAGCCACTTCCGATCAAGGGCGGCAAGATTGCGGTCCCGGACAGGCCGGGTCTCGGCGTCGAGATCGACAGGGAGGCTATCGAGGCAGCGCATCAGCTCTACAAGAAGCATGGACTTGGCGCCCGCGATGACGCTATTGCGATGCAGGACCTGATCCCGGGCTGGACCTTCGACGACAAGCGTCCCTGCCTCGTTCGCTAAGAAACTCTGGAGGAATACATGACTGCGATCCTGAAGAACTTCATCGGCGGCGAATGGGTCGACGGCTCCGGCGTCACCAGGAACATCAACCCCTCCAACACCAACGACGTCGTCGGCGAATACGCCAAGGCCGACAAGGCGCAGACCGAGAAGGCGATTGCCGCAGCCAAGGCCGCCTTCCCGGCCTGGGCGCAGTCGACGCCGCAGGCGCGCTTCGACGTGCTGAACAAGATTTCCCTCGAGATCCTCGCCCGCAAGGAAGAGCTCGGCCGCCTGCTCGCGCGCGAGGAAGGCAAGACACTCCCCGAGGGAGTCGGCGAGGTCGCCCGTGCTGGCCAGATCTTTGCGTTCTTCGCAGGCGAAGCGCTGCGGCTGATCGGTGAAAAAGGCGCCTCCGTGCGTCCGGGGATCGACGTCGAGCTCACGCGTGAGCCGATGGGCGTCGTCGGCATGATCACCCCCTGGAATTTCCCGATCGCGATCCCGGCCTGGAAGATCGCGCCCGCGCTCTGTTACGGCAACACCGTGGTGTTCAAGCCGGCCGAGCTGGTGCCCGGCTGCGCGCATGCGCTCTCCGAGATCATCGCCAAGTCCGGCATTCCCGCCGGCGTCTTCAACCTCGTGGTCGGCTCCGGTTCGGTGGTCGGCCAGACGCTGCTCGAGCACCCGGACGTGGCCGCGATCTCCTTCACCGGCTCGGTGCAGACCGGCCGCAAGATCGCGCAGGCCTGCGTGCTGTCGAACCCGATGAAGAAGTTCCAGCTGGAGATGGGCGGCAAGAATCCGCTGATCGTGCTCGACGACGCCGACCTCAAGACCGCCGTCGAGGTCGCCGTCAACGGCTCCTATTTCTCGACGGGCCAGCGCTGCACCGCCTCGTCCCGCCTGATCGTCACCGAAGGCATCCACGACCGTTTCGTCGCGGCGATGGCCGAGCGCCTGAACGGCCTGTCGGTCGACGACGCGCTCAAGGCCGGCGTGCATATCGGACCGGTCGTGGACCAGAGCCAGCTCGACCAGGACCTGCGCTACATCAAGATCGGCCAGGACGAGGGCGCCAAGCTCGCCTTCGGTGGCGAGCTGCTCAAGCGCGAGACGCCCGGCCACTACCTGCAGCCGGCGCTGTTCACCGAAGCCAACAACAACATGCGCATCGCGCGTGAGGAGATCTTCGGACCCGTTGCCGCCGTCATCCGCGCCAAGAACTACGAAGAAGCGCTGGCGATCTCCAACGATACCGAGTTCGGCCTCGCCTCGGGCATCTGCACGTCGAGCCTGAAATACGCATCGCACTACAAGCGCAATAGCGAGTCCGGCATGGTGATGGTCAATCTGCCGACCGCCGGCGTCGACTATCACGTGCCGTTCGGCGGCCGGAAGGGCTCGAGCTACGGCGCCCGCGAGCAGGGCTCGTACGCGCGCGAGTTCTACACCACGGTGAAGACGGCTTATACGTTTCCCGGCTGACAGGCTGACATCGTAGGGTGGGCAAAGCGAAGCGTGCCCACCGCTGACGTTCGGTATGAAGCATGGTGGGCACGGCGCGTTGCGCCTTTGCCCACCCTACGGCTTCGGAGGCAAGCGCAAATGGACCAGGACGTCGCGGCGAAAGAGCAGCCCCGCTACATCAAGCTCAACGAGCGCGACAATGTCGCGATCGTGGTCAATGATTTCGGGCTTCCCGCTGGCTCGCGCTTTGCCAGCGGACTGACGCTGCGCGCCTTCGTGCCGCAGGGACACAAGACGGCGCTGGTCGACATCGCGGAAGGCGCGCCGATCATCCGCTATGGCGAGATCATCGGCTACGCGCTCTCCCCGATCCTGGCCGGCGAATGGGTCGACGAAGCCCGCATCCGCATGCCGGAGGCCCCCGACCTCGACAAGCTCGAGATCTCGACCGCGGTCCCCGCGCCGCTGCCGCCGCTCTCAGGCTTCACCTTCGAAGGCTTTCGCAATTCGGACGGCTCGGTCGGCACCAAGAACATCCTCGGTATCTCCTCCTCGGTGCAATGCGTCAAGGGCACGATGGAATATGCGGTCAAGCGCATCCGCGCGGAGCTATTACCGAAGTACCCGAACGTCGACGACGTCGTACCGCTGACGCACGCCTATGGCTGCGGCGTCGCGATCAACGCGCCGGACGCTGTGGTGCCGATCCGCACGTTGCAGAACATCGCGCTCAATCCGAATTTCGGCGGCGAGATTCTGGTCATCAGCCTCGGATGCGAAAAGCTCGCACCCGAGCGCCTGGTGCCGGAAGGCGTCAGCGACGCCATCGTGCGAATGCAGGACGAAGCCTTCGACGGCTTTGGCGCCATCGTCGATGCGATCATGACGCAGGCGGAAGCCCGCCTGAAAATCCTCAACAAGCGCACCCGCGAGACCTGCCCGGCCTCCGATCTCGTCATCGGCCTGCAATGCGGCGGCAGCGACGCTTTCTCGGGCGTCACCGCCAATCCCGCCGTCGGCTTTGCCGCCGACCTCCTGGTGCGCGCCGGCGCCACCGTGATGTTCTCGGAAGTGACCGAGGTGCGCGATGCGATCCAGCTGCTCACGCGCCGCGCCATCAACGAGGACGTCGGCCGCGCGCTGGTGCGCGAGATGGCCTGGTACGATTCTTATCTGGCCCGCGGCGGCGCCGACCGCAGCGCCAACACCACGCCCGGCAACAAGAAGGGCGGCCTCGCCAACATCGTCGAGAAGTCGCTGGGCTCGATCGTCAAGTCCGGCTCGTCCGCGATCACCGGCGTGCTCGCGCCCGGCGAGAAGGCGACGCAAAAGGGCATGCTGTTCGCGGCAACGCCGGCCTCCGACTTCATCTGCGGTACGCTCCAGCTCGCCTCCGGCATGACGCTGCAAGTGTTCACCACCGGCCGCGGCACGCCCTACGGCCTTGCGGCCGCGCCCGTGATCAAGGTCGCGACCCGCACCGAGCTCGCCCGCCGCTGGAAGGACCTGATCGACTTCGATGCCGGCCGCATCGCGACCGGCGAGAAGACCATCGAGGAGACCGGCTGGGACCTGTTCCGCCTCATCCTCGATGTCGCCTCCGGCCGGATCAAGCCATGGTCGGACCGCTGGGGCATCCACAACGATCTGACGCTGTTCAATCCGGCGCCGGTGACTTAGCGAAACCGTCCGGAAACAGTCGTGACGAAGACTTCGTCATCGTTTCGTGCTGTCGCATCACGCAATCAATCGGTTCGTTTGCGGACACACGAATGTCCATATACGAGCGAACCTGCTGCTCCACGATCACGACCAAACCTCCGATTGACATCTTCAACGGAGATTTTCCAATGCGCGTTCTCACAATGATTGCCGTCACCAGCGCCGTGATTGCGGGCTCGACCGGTGCTTTCGCCAGTGAACTACCCACTTACGAAGTGAAGTCATTGCCGATCTCGGCGACACAGGTGCAGGTGCTCGGCGGCGCCGGTGTCGAGGAGCAGTCGAGCGCGCCCTCGATGATCGTCGCCGGCATGCCCGCCTCGCCCGCGCAGGTTTCGGTGCTGTCGCCGCGCGTAAAGCGGCTCGCGAGCGCCGGTTCGGGCAGCGAATCGCACTGAGCCCTTTCGCATCGCTTGTGGCGCCTGCATCTGATGCGGGCGCCGTCAGCGTTTCAGGTCATGCTGCCCGGCATGAAGCAACGCACCCGCGGGTGGCCGTCGATATAGTGCTTCCACACCATGGTGCGGCCGATCTTGTTCGGCTCGGTGATGACGGCACCGTCGGGCACCACGACCCACTCATTGTCGAGATGCACGCGGTAGCGCCCCTGGCTGGACTCCCAATCGACGTCGGCGACGACATAGCCGTCCGCATCCGAGCAGCATTGCCCGTATTCGCTGTGGAGGCTCTCGAACCAGGGCTTTAACGGCGAGTTGGCGTAGCGTCCGTCATCACGCGCCAGCGCCGATGTCGTCACGAACGCGGCGAGACCCAGTAACGGCGCCGCGTACAATCTTGAAGGTCGCGATCTTGGAAGTCGCATATCGTCTCCGCGGGTCGACATGATTGCCGCGCGGGACAATGCGCACTGCCCGCCTTCCGCAACTTTCGCGAAAGGCGCGGAGGCAGCGACTCATTCCCCCAGCAGCTCTGCGGATAGCTATGCAAATCCGGCGCCAGCGTGCATTCCGGGCAACTACTGGAGCCCGTCCGCGGCGCATTGGTCTTTCGGCGGAGATGGCCGGCGCCGACGTTCCGCCTTCCCGAGGATGACGATGCGTGAAGCTACGGCCGATCAGGCGGCCAAGTTGATCGGCAGAGGCCCTTACTGCTTGGGCGCCGGCGCCATCATCATGCCGCCGCCCTTCTTCGCCGCGGGTGCCGGCGGCTTGGTGGCCGGGGCCTGCGCGGGCAAGTATTTCGCGACGATGGCGGGATCGACCTGGGCGATGTTGGTGTCGGGCAGGCGCGTCCAGGTCTCGTCCTTGCCGAGCAGCGAGATGCCGAGATAGCCGCGCAGGGTCAAGGTCTGGCCGTCAGGACTGACCTTCATGTTGGCCTTCCAGATCTGGCCGTCGCGCGGATTGAGAACGTTGCCGCCTTCGTACTTCAATCCCTCGCGCTTCATGTTGCGGACGAAGGAGATGCCGAGCACCGGCGCGTTCTTGCGATCGTCGGTGCACTTGGCGCAGATCTCGTTCGGATCGTCGCCGGGCCTCGGAAAGGTCTTTGCAATCACGCCTTCGAAGATGCCGTTGTGGTCGATGAAGAGAAACCATCCGACCGTCTTCCCGTCTTCGACCTTCTGCCAGAGGCCCGCCGCGGTGGGCTCGGCGGTTTGCGCCGCAGACGGCGTCACCATCGCGAGCGACAATGCAAGCGCGAGAAAGGGAAGCAGCCGAGAGCTGGAAAAATTCCGCATTAGATCACCTTGTTATTCCACGACCGGAATGGCCGCAGACTACGGCGATTTCGCGAACGGTTCCAGCACCAGAAACATGGGGCATTGCCCTCACGGCGCGCCGCCGTCAGTTGACACCGAGCTTCTTTTGCAGGCTGGAGGACGAGGTCGTGTACTGGAACACGAGCCGCTTCTCCGGATAGACGTAGCGATGGGCTTTTTGCGACATCAGCGCGCCCTCGTGGAAGCCGCACAGGATCAGCTTGATCTTTCCGGGATAGGTGTTGATGTCGCCGATCGCGAAGATGCCGGGAACATTGGTCTCGAACGCGGACGTCTCGACCGGCACCAGATTGTTCTCCAGCGCAATGCCCCAATTGGCGACCGGACCAAGCTTCATGGTCAGCCCGAAGAACGGCAGCATGGTATCGCAGGCAATGTCCGTCACGCTGTTGTCGTTGCCCTTGATGGTGGCACCGGTGAGCTTGCCTTCGGCGCCGGAGAGCGCGGTGACCTGGCCGAGCCGGAGATCCATCTTGCCACCGGCAACCAGCGCGCGCATCTGCTCGACGCTGTGGGGCGCCGCGCGAAACTCGTCGCGCCGGTGCAACAGCGTAATGCGCTTCGCGATCGGATGCAGGTTGAGCGTCCAGTCGAGCGCGGAATCGCCGCCGCCGACGACCAGCACGTTCTTGTCGCGGAACGCCTCCATCTTGCGCACGGCGTAATGGACCGAAGTGCCTTCATAGGCCTCGATGCCCGGCACCGGCGGACGCTTGGGCTGGAACGAGCCGCCGCCGGCCGCGATCACCAGCACCTTGCATTCGAACACCTTGCCCGCATCGGTCGTGCAGCGAAACAGGGGATCGCCGATCTTCTCGACCGTCTCGATCATCTCGCCGAGATGGAAGGTCGGATGGAACGGCTTGATCTGCTCCATCAGCGCGTCGGTGAGGCCCTGCCCCGAAACCTGAGGAATGCCGGGAATGTCGTAGATCGGCTTTTCCGGATAGAGCTCGGCGCACTGCCCGCCGACCTTGTCGAGGATGTCGACGAAATGCGTCTTCATGTCGAGAAGGCCAAGCTCGAAAGCGGCGAACAGACCGCAGGGGCCGGCGCCAATAATCAGCACATCGGTTTTGATCACATCGCTCATGTCGTCTCTTTATCGGTCGTTATCGGTTGGACGGCGCCCCGCGGGCAGAGGTGACCCTGCCTGTCTAGCCAACGGGGATGGATCAGGGAAGGCATAAAAGCGGGAGCGCCCCGCAGCCGCGCCCACTTGCCGGGTCAGAATAACTGGGCTGTAACGAGCAAGGATATGACGGAGATCAATCGGTGAACGCACCAAGCCGCCTCGATACGACGCCGCGCCTGGAGGACTATCCCTTCCGCCTCAGCGACAACGTCCGCTTCGGCGATCTCGATCCGAACCATCACGTCAACAACGCGGTCTACGCCACCTATTTCGAGACCGGCCGCGTCACGCTGATGAAGCTGCCCGAGTACGGACTGACGCCGCCAGGGCTCGCCTGGATCATGGTGCGGCTCGACATCCATTTCCGCGCCGAGCTGCACTGGCCGAACACGATCGAACTCGGCCTCGGGGTGGTGAAGCTCGGACGGACGTCGGTGACCTTCGAGCAGGTCGTGTTCTCGCAAGGAAAGTGCATCGCCTCGGCGATGTCGGTCGGCGTCATGCTCGACGAGGCGACGCGGCGGCCAGCACCGCTCAGCGCGGAGATCGTCGAGAAGCTCAGACCCTGGCACAAGCGCGGCGTCGAGGTCGCGACGCCGAACATCTAATTCAGTCCAGAAGAGGCAAGTCTGCGACGATCAGACCTGCAAGGGATCAAGCTTGCAAGATCAGGCTTGCAAGGATCAGGCTTGCAAGGATCAGGCTTGGCGTTCCGGCGTCGCCACGACGAGACCGTCGAGCTCGTCGGAGACCTTGATCTGGCAGGACAGGCGCGAGTTCGGGCGCACGTCGAAGCCGAAGTCGAGCATGTCCTCTTCCATCGGCGTCGGGCTGCCGACCTTCTCGCGCCAGGCTTCGTCGACATAGACGTGGCAGGTTGCGCAGGCGCAGGCGCCGCCGCATTCGGCCTCGATGCCGGGAATGCTGTTGCGGATCGCGGCTTCCATCACGGTTGCGCCGTTCTCGACTTCTACCGTGCGGGTTTCGCCCTTGTGGTCGACAAAGTGAATCTTGGCCATGTGTGCTCGTGCTGCCGCGGTGCTGGGAATGAAGGAGGGTCCGGGCTGTCCTATAACGGGTCGATCAGGCCGGCGCCATAGGGTTTTAAGGCGAACTGAATCCCGCTTTGCGGGAAGAAAACGCGTCAAAACAAGACGCTACGGTCCGGCTCGGCAGCGCGGCCTCAGGCCTTCAGGATCGCCTCGATGGCGGCGCGGGCCTCGGTCACCGCCTCTTTCAACGCGGCGAAGGCGTGGCGCTGGTCATGGCCGGTCTGGATCGCGATCTCCAGGCTTGCGGCGGCATCCGCCACCGCGAAAGCGCCGATCCCGCGGGCCGAGCCCTTGAGCTTGTGGGCCAGTGCGCCCGCCTCGGCCGGCACCGCCGCCATCGTTGCTACCAGGCGGACCGCCTGCTCGGCAAACATGGCCAGCACTTCCTGTTCCAGCTCGGCGTCGCCGAGCGTCATTCGGAAGAGATGGTCGAGGTCGAGCGGGCTGTCGATGGGCGCAAGCGGGGGCGAGGGCATCCAGTCCATCCGTTGCAGTTCAGGCGTCATGGCGCAGGCCCCGGCATCGCGCGACGGTTCCGCCGGTTCGGCGGTAAGTTCGCCCCACCCAAGCATGGAAATGGTTAACGAAATGTTTGGGGTCCCAAACGCAAATCTGCCGGTTTATTGACGAAAAGTTGCCGCAATCGGCCGAGTCCGGTGGAGAATTGCATTTATTGCTAAGGCGTTACGGCGCGATCCTGTTAACGATGATTAAGATTGTCTTAATCGCAGGCATTTCATTCGCGACGCTCTGCCAATAGGATGTTTCGGAAATTGGCGGACAAGCCGTCCGGGTGGGGACGGCTCGGAGACCCGCGCAAGCGGCATGATCCGGTCTGTGGGCTTGCGCAGCGCGCAGGGCTCGCGGGGGGACGCGTACAAGTAACGAGGGCTCGGACTGAACATGGCGAACACTCCGAAAAAGGTCAAAGACCCCACAGAAGTTGCGCTTTCTGCGATCCAGGAAGCCTTGAACATCAGCGACACGGCTGCCGACACCAGCCGCAACGCCGCGATGCGTAACGAAACCGCGCCTTCGATGGCGCCGCCGCCCCCGATCTTCGACGAGCCGAGCTTCGAGCCGCGTCCTGCCGCCAACGAACGGGCAAATGTGTTCGACCCGGTCGAAGAGCCGCGCGCTTCGCGCCGCGCCGCCAATGACGACCGCGAGACCATCGGCCAGTTGCTCCAGGCGTTGCAGACGGGTCGCCCTGCCCGCAGCATCTACACCGGCGCGACGATCTTCACCGTCATCTGGCTCGCGGCTTGTGCCGCGCTGACCGTCGGCTTCCTGCCCTCGATCCAGGCCGCCATGGGCCAGAGCGGCGGCGTGCTGGCCATCGCCGGCCTCGTCACCATGTTCTTCGCGCCCATCATGCTGTTCTACTTCCTGGCGAGCCTGGTCTGGCGCGGCCAGCAGATGAGCTCGGTCGCGCAGGCGATGGCCCAGGTCGCGATCCGCTTCTCCGAGCCTGAAGGCTCGGCCTCCGATTCCATGGTCACGGTCGGCCAGGCCATCCGCCGCGAGGTCGCGGCGATGGGCGACGGCATCGAGCGCGCCATCGCGCGCGCCGGCGAACTCGAGACGCTGGTCGCCAACGAGGTCGCCGCGCTCGAACGCGCCTATTCCGACAACGAGGTGCGCATCCGCGCCCTGCTGCAGGACATCGCCCATCAGCGCGACAATCTGGTCGGCCAGGCCGAGCAGGTCCGCAGCGCCATCTCCGGCGTGCAGATCGATCTGCGCCACGACATCGCGCTGATCTCGGATGCGATCGCCTCGCGCGTCGACGAAGTCGCCAAGTCCATCACCGGCGCGCTGGAAGAGCGTGGCGCCCACATCACCGGCGCGCTGAGCAATGCCGGCGACAACATGATCCTGGCGCTCGGCGAGCGCGGCGGCGACCTGCTCGACCGTCTCGAGGAAGCCAGCAACGAGACCACGCGCGCCGTGCTCGACGCCAGCGAGCGGCTGACCACCAGCCTCAACTTCAAGACCGGCCACGTCCACGACGAGTTCGTCGACCTCGCCGACCGCGTCCACGAGATGCTCAACGAGCGCATCGACCGCATCACCGGCGAGTTCGAGCAGCGCTCCGCCGCGATCGTCGACGGCATCTCCGAGCGCACCGAGCAGGTGCACGACAGCCTGAAGAATTCCTCGGACTCGCTGCTGCTCGAGCTCGAGCTGCGCTCCAACGACCTCTCCGCCAAGATCGACGACGCCGGCAACCGCCTCGCCGGCCAGATCCTGACGAGCGGCGACAAGGCGAGCGAGGCGCTCGACGCCACCGTCAACACCCTCGTCGCCAAGGTCGTCAGCCAGACCGAGACCGCACACGATTCGCTGTCGCTGCAGATGAGCGCCTTCGACGAGCTGGTGCGGAACCAGGGCACCGAGCTGGTCGAGAAGTTCGCCCGCGACAGCGGTACGCTGGGCGCCCTGATCACGCGCCACATCTCCGAGTTCGACCGCACCGTGAAGACCTTCGGCGGCGAGATCGTCGAGCGCATGGGCCAGCGCACGCAGGACATCCACGACTCGCTGAAGACCTATGTCGACAATTTCGACACCCGCTTCACCGCCAACGGCGGCGAGATCACCGCCATTCTCGACCAGCGCCTGGTGCAGTTCGAGACCACGATCGGCGAACGCGTCAGCAATTTCGACACCTCGCTGAACGGCAAGATCGCCAGCCTCGACGGCACGATCGATGGCCACATCAAGACCTTCGACGAACAGCTCGTCGGCCGCGTCGCCGCGCTGGAACAGTCGTTCGACACCCGCGCGAAGTCGGTCACCGAGACCATCGACGGGCGCATCAACACGCTCGCGACCTCGCTGACGGACGGTGCCGCGCAGGCGATCCAGTCGATCGACTCCCGTCTCACCCACCTCACGACGTCGCTGACCGGCGGTGCATCGCAGGCCATCGAAACCATCGATGCGCGCCTCAATAACCTCACGAGTTCGCTGACCGACGGCGCCTCGCAGGCCATCCAGTCGATCGATACGCGGCTGACCCACCTCACCACGACGCTCACCGGCGGCGCGACACAGGCGCTCGAATCCATCGACTCCCGTCTCACCTACCTGACCACCGCGGTCACGAACGGCGCCTCGCAGGCGGTGCAGTCGATCGACACCCGCCTGACGCTGCTGACCTCCACCCTCACGGACGGCACCGCGCAGGCGATCGAGGCGGTCGACCGTCGTATCACCGGCGTCACCGAGATCATCGACGGCCGCAGCACGCACCTG
This sequence comes from Bradyrhizobium sp. MOS003, assembly GCF_003020125.1. Lineage (GTDB taxonomy): Bacteria > Pseudomonadota > Alphaproteobacteria > Rhizobiales > Xanthobacteraceae > Bradyrhizobium. The sequence goes on from NZ_PYFW01000006.1 coordinate 41,642, forward strand.
ACCGACACGGTCACGGCGCGCTTCCAGGAGATCCATCAGGTCATCGAGACCAGGGTCGGCTCGGTCGCGAGCGACATCGACGTGCGCGTGGCGCAGTTCGAGGACCTGCTCGGCTCGCGCGTCGAGGCCGTCGCCGGCCGCATCGAAAGCAGCGGCCGCCAGGCCAGCGAGGATATGATGTCCCGCGCCGAGATGATCTCGACGGCGATCCGCTCGCATGTCGAGGATGCCGAGCGCTCGCTCACCAACCTCGTCGTCAACACCAGCGAGACGATCCAGACCGGTGCGCGCACTGCCCAGCAGTCGATGATGACGGTCTCCTCCGACGTCAACGCCCAGCTCAAGATGACCTCCGCCGAAGTCGAGCAGGCGCTGACCGCGGTCGGCACCGGTGCGGCAAACTCGATCCTGACCAGTGCCCGCGAAGCGCAGTCGACCCTGGTCACGGCTTCGGGCGAGGCCTCGAACCAGATCAAGGGGCTCGCCGCCGACGTCGAGCGCACGCTGTCCGCAGCCGGTTCGGCGACGGCAGCCTCGATCCTGGCCGGCGCCCGCGAGGTGCAGACCACTCTCGTCACGGCGTCGTCGGATGCGGCCAACCACGTCAAGACGCTCACCGCCGACGTGCAGCGCTCGCTGTCGCTGGCCGGCACCACCACGGCGGAATCGATCACCGCCGGCGCCCGCGACGCGCAGAGTGCGTTGATCGCGGCCTCGAGCGAGACCGCCAACCAGATCAAGGCGCTCTCCTCCGACGTGCAGCGTTCGCTCACGATGGCCGGCACCTCGACCGCCGAGATCCTCACCAGCGGCGCGCGCGAGGCTCAGAACACCCTGGTTGCCGGCTCCTCGGATGCGGCGGCCCAGGTCAAGTCGCTCACCGCCGACGTGCAGCGCTCGCTCTCGATGGCCGGCACCTCGACCGCCGAGACCATCACCGCCGGCGCGCGCGAGGCCCAGAACATGCTGGTCACGGCGTCTTCCGAGGCGGCCAACCAGGTCAAGTCGCTCGCGGCCGAAGTGCATCGTTCGCTCTCCCAGGTCGGCCAATCGACCGCCGAGACGATCACCACCAGCGCCCGCGACGCCCAGAGCACCCTGCTCACGGTTTCGGCCGAACAGACCAGCCAGGTTCGTTCGCTCGCGGCCGAGATGCAGCGCGCACTGGCAACCGCCGGCGGCGCCACCATCGAGGCGCTCACCAGCGGCGTGCGCGAGGCCCAGGGCACGCTGATCTCCGCGTCGACCGACGCGGCCAGCCAGATCAAGTCGCTGACCACGGACATCGAGCGCACGCTGACCGCGGTCGGCGCCGACACCGCCTCGACCATCCTCGGCAGCGCGCGTGAGGCCCAGATCTCGCTGACCTCGACCTCGGCGGACGCCGCGAGCCAGATCCGCACGATCTCGACCGAGATCGAACGCACGCTGAGCGCAGCCACCGCGAACGCGACCAACGACATCCAAACCAGCGCGCTCAACGCCCAGAACGCGCTGATCACCGCCTCCAACGAGGCTAGCTCGCGGGTCAAGACGAGCTCCGCCGACGTCGAGCGCTCGGTGCTCGCCGCCAGCTCCAGCTTCGGCCAGGCCATGACCGGCAAGACCGACGAGATCGTCACCTACGTGCAGCAGCAGGCCGACCGCCTGTCGAACATGATCGACGCCAAGCGCGGCTCCCTGGTCGACGCGATCGGCTCCAAGACCAGCCAGCTGACGCTCGACATCGACCGCGTCACCTCGGACGCGCTGAAGTCGATCGAGACGCGCGGACACGCGTTCTCGCAGACCATGATGGGCAACGGATCGGAAGTCGCGCGCACCATCAACGCGGCGAGCGAGATCGCCACGACGGCGGTAAGCAAGTCCCTCAAGGACCTGGAGCAGGCCTCGCGTTCGGCGATCGACCAGTCGCGCCAGGTCTCGATCGCGGCCGTCACCGAGATGCAGGAGACAAGCAAGATCCTGCGCACCGACACGGTGGCGCTGTTCGAGCGTCTGCGCGAAGGCAACATCCTGCTTCAGGAGGTGCTGACCGGTGCGCACGACAACCTCAACTCGCTCGAGCGGGCGCTGGTGACGCGTGTTGCCGACTTCGTCTCGGCGATGAACGACGTCACCTCGCGCAACGGCGCGGCGACGCAGAACCTGGAAGAGCAGCTCAACGTCTTCAACAGCAAGACCACGAAGGCGCTGCAGGATCTCGGCGAACTGTCGACCCAGTTCGACGCGCACGGCAAGGCGCTGGTCGAAGCCGCGCAGGTCGTCGAGCAGAGCAACAAGAACACCACCGCCTCGCTCGCCGAGCGCAAGCAGGCGCTGGAATCGCTCGTCACCACGATCGACCTGCGCACGGCCGATCTCGACCAGCGGCTGTCGCGCTTCACCGGCCTGCTCGATGAATCGCTGGCCGCAGCCGAAGAGCGCGCCCGCGACATCGCGCGCGTCGTCGCCGAGACCGCCGGCGCAGGCTCGGCCGCGATCACCCGCCAGTTCGAGGCGGTGCGCGTGGCCTCCGAGGAGGAGCACCGCCAGACCATCGAGGCCATGCACGACATCTACCGCTCCACCACCGACGAAGCGGACGCGATGTTCAAGCAGTCGACCGAGAAGTTCACCAACCTCGTCTCCAGCATGAAGCAGATGGCCTTCGAGATGCACAACGAGCTCGAAGCCACCCGCAACGAGCTGCGCCGCGGCGTGCTCGAGATGCCGCAGGAGGCCGCCGAGAGCACGGCGCAGATGCGCAAGGTGATCGTCGACCAGATCGAGGCCCTCGCCGAGCTCAATCGCATCGTGGCCCAGCATGGCCGCGGCCTCGACGTCACCACGACGGGCCGCGCGTCCGTCGCCGTCCAACGCCAGGAAGAGCCGGTCATGGCAAGTGCAGGCGGCCGCGCCACCGAAACCCGCATGCGCGACACCGGCAGCGCTTCGACGCTCCCGCCGCCGGACCTCGGCGTGCCGGCCGCGCGCCGCACCGAAGCGCCGCCGGTCGCGCCTGCCGGCAACGACCAGGGCCGTGACGGCTGGCTGTCGGACCTGCTCAACCGGACCGACGCCAATCAGGGCGCCCCGACCGGCCGTGAGGCTCCGCGTGGCCGCCAGGCTGCCCCGGCTCCGCAACCGCAGGCTCCGCAAGGCAGCAGCAATCCGCTGGAATCGCTGTCGCTCGACATCGGCCGGCTGATGGACCGCAACCTCGCCGCCGAGATGTGGGACCGCTACCAGCGCGGCGAGAACAAGGCCTTCACCAAGCGCCTCTACACGCCCGCCGGCCAGAAGGCCTTCGACGAGGTCGCCCGCAAGTACCGCGCCGACCGCAACTTCAAGGGCACGGTCGACCGCTACGTCGCCGAGTTCGAGCGCCTGCTCGACGAAGTCGCTCGCGACGGCCGCGGTCCGCAGGAGCTGCGTAATCACCTGACTTCGGAAACGGGTCTGGTGTACACGCTGCTCGCGCATGCAGCGGGTCGGCTGGGGTGAGGCGCAGATAGCGAATGACGAATTAGGAAACGGAGGCCTCACGGCCTCCGTTTTTGTTTGAGCTCGTCATTTCGAGGAACGATCGTAGCCCGCATGGAGCGCCGCGGAATGCGGGACAGAGACCGGATTGCGCTTCGCTCCATCCGGACTACCAGACGACGCCAGCAGGTCACTGCGCATTGACGAATTGCGCAATCTCCACAAGCTCGTCATTGCGGGGAGCGAAGCGACGAAGCAATCCAGACTGCTCTTGCTGAGACGGTCTGGATTGCTTCGCTTCGCTCGCAATGACGCAGGAGAGAGACGCGAACGACACACCTACTGCCGCCTAGGCGCCGGACCCGGCGCCGGCTTCGGCGGCTCGGGCGGCGGTGCAGGCGGTGGGGCGCTGCTGTTGCTGGCGCCGAACAGGACGCGGGTGGGGTTGCGGTCGAAATTGTTCACGGCGCGGCTGATGTCGCCCAGGGTACGACGGCCGTCGGCCATCAACGCGCCGGAGCGCTTGTCGAAATCGTCGGCGAGTTCGCGGATCGACTTCACCGCCTGGAACAGCTCGCCGCCGTCCTTGCCGCCGGCCAGCGTGTTGAGGCCGAGCATGAGATTGTCGGCCTTGAGCATGACGCCGTCGACCTTGGCCATCACGCCGTCGATCTTCTCGGAATTGCGGGCGAGCGAATTGGTGAAGGTCTCGAGGTTCTTCAGCGAGTTCTTCACCGATTCCTGATTGTCGGCGACGATCTTGTTGATGTTCTGCAGCGTGCCGCGGATCGCCTCGGTGACGTCCTGCAGCTTGTTGGGGTCGGCGGTCAGCGTCGGGATGCCGTCCTGGTCGAGCGGCGGCGGGGCCGCCGCCTCTTCACCGCCCTTGAGCGAGATCGCGGCGACGCCGGTCAGGCCCTGGAATTCGAGGCCGACCAGGGTGTCTTTCCGGATCGGGGCGTTGTTCTCGATCATGGCGAGTGCGACAACCCGCCGCGGGTTGTCCAGCTTCACTGAGACCACCTCGCCGACCCGGATGCCGTTGAAATTGACGCTGCCGCCGTTGCGCAGGCCCGCGGCCGGGCCCTCGAACACGACGCGCAAGGGGCTGCGCTGCTTGGTGGTGTGCAGCGACTGGAACCACAGCACGAAGCCGATCGCCGCGGCGATCACCGCCAGCGTGAACGACCCGATCAAGACGTAGTTTGCCCGCGTTTCCATCAGGTGCTCCGGCTACTCATCACAGCTGCTCATCCCAGCCACTCAACCCATGACCGCGCGGGCGCGCTTGCCATGGAAATATTGCTTCAGCCAGGGATGCTGCGAGGCCTGCATGTCGGCGATCGACCCTGCCGCTATGATCTTACCGTTCCCTAAAACGGCGATGCGATCACATGCTGTGTAAAGGCTGTCGAGGTCGTGGGTTACCATGAAAACGGTCAGCCCCAAAGTGCGCTGGAGCGTTCTGACCAGTTCGTCGAAATCGCCGGCGCCGATCGGATCGAGGCCTGAGGTCGGCTCGTCCAGGAACACGAGGTCGGGATCGAGCGAGAGCGCACGCGCCAGCGCAACGCGCTTGATCATGCCGCCCGAGAGTTCGGACGGGAAGCGATCGGCGACCTCAGGCTTGAGGCCTACCATGGTGAGCTTGGCGATGGTGATCTCGTCCATCAGCCGCTGCGACACGCGCAGATACTCGCGCATCGGAAACTGGATGTTCTGCCGCACCGTGAGGGAAGAGAACAGCGCGCCTTGCTGGAACAGCACGCCCCAGCGCCGCTCCACATTGCGGCGCTGCGACGTGTTGGAGGAATCGAGGTCCACGCCGAACACTTCGATGGAGCCTGCGAGCTTCGGCACGAGGCCGATGATGGTGCGCGTCAGCACCGATTTGCCCGCGCCCGAGGGACCGACGAATCCCAAGATCTCGCCGCGCTTGACGTCGAGGTTGAGGCCGTCGAGCACGCGCGTCGCGCCGAACTGCACGGTGATGTCGCGGACGCGGATAATGGGGTTCTGGATTTCGCTTTGAATTTCTTTCGCCATCGTCACATCCCGATCGCGGCGAAGAAGATGGCGAACACGCCGTCCATCACGATGACGAAGAAGATGCCTTTCACGACGGACGACGTCGTATGCTGCCCGAGCGATTCCGCGCTGCCCTGCACGGCAAGCCCCTCGACGCAGGCGACGATGCCGATCACCGCAGCCATCACCGGCGCCTTGACGATGCCGACGATGAAATGGTCGATCGAGATCGCGTCGCGGAGCCGCAGCAGGAAAGCCTCGGGCTGCACGCCGCCATAGAGCCAGGCGACGAGGCCGCCGCCATAGAGCGCGGCCATCGCGCCGAGGAAGGCCAGGATCGGCAGCGCCAGCACCAGGGCCAGCATGCGCGGCAACACCAGCACCTCGATCGGGTCGAAGCCCATGGTGCGGAGCGCGTCGATCTCCTCGCGCATCTTCATCGAGCCGAGCTCGGCGGTGTAGGCGCTGCCCGAACGGCCCGCGACCATGATGGCGACCAGCAGCACGCCGATCTCACGCAGCACCAGCACGCCGAGCATGTCGACGACGAAGAGATCGGCTCCGAAGCGGCGGAAATGGAAGATGCCCTGTTGCGCGATGATGCAGCCGATCAGGAAAGTGATCAGCACCACGATCGGCACCGCGCGCCAGCAGACCTGCTCCATGTGATGCACGGTCGAGGTCAGGCGGAACGAGCGGGGGTGGATCAGGGTACGGGCGCCCGCGGCGAGCACCGCGCCGAGCATGTCGACCAGGCCCGCGACCGTGCCGGCGACGCCGGCCACGGCGCGGCCGATCTGCTCGAGCATGCCGGTGATGGTGATCGTGCTGCCGTCGATCACGGGGTTCGCCCGGACCCGGCGCACCTCGTCAACGAGGCTCGAATAGTTCGCCGAGAGACCCGCGATCTGCGCCTCGACGGCGCCTTGCGTCAGGCTGCGGCGCAGCCGCTCGATCAGCCAGGCGCCGAATGTGTCGAGCTTGGCGACTTCGGAGACGTCGATGAAGATGCTTTGCTGGCCGCCCGCGAGCTTCTCGGCGTCGGCCACCATCCGCTCCAGGACCGGCGCGAAGCTCGCGGTCCAGGTTCCGGTGGCGCAAAGTGCCAGCGCATTGCCCTTGGCAATCCGTTCCAGCTTCGGATCGCTATTCAAGATGTCCCGCTCCCGTACGGGGCGGAGAAAATCAGAGTGTTGCGCACGCGCCCTTACCCAGAGAAGGTATCCCCAAGTGGTTAATGTTAGTTGCTAGAGGTAACTAGCAGGTTCAGATTTCGCCAGAGTTCAAAATGACTTCCATGAAATTTGCTTCCCTGGCGGCGCGAATCGAGCGCTTCCCGATCGCCGGCAGCTTCACCATCAGCCGGGGGGCCAAAACCGAGGCCGTGACAGTCGTGGCCGAGGTCAGCCGGGACGGGCTGACCGGCCGCGGCGAATGCGTGCCCTACCCCCGCTACGGCGAGACGCCCGAGGCGACGCTTGCCGCCATCCAGGCCATGCAGCAGGCCATGGCGGACGGCCTGACGCGGCAAGCCCTCCAGACCGCCATGGCGCCCGGAGCGGCCCGCAACGCGCTGGACTGCGCCCTGATCGATTTGGAGGCCAAGGCGGCGGGCCTACGGGCCTGGAACCTGCTCGACCGGCCGGTACCCGGTGAGCGCACCACGGCGTACACGATCTCGTTAGGGACCCCCGACGCGATGGCTGCCGCGACCGCAAGGTCTGCGCACCGCCCCCTGCTCAAGATCAAGCTCGGCGGCGAGGGCGATCCGGAACGGATCATGGCGGTGCGCAAGGCCGCGCCCGAATCCGAACTGATCGTGGATGCCAACGAGGCCTGGACCGAGGCCAATCTGGAGCACAATCTTGCCGCCTGCGCCGCCGTCGGCGTCACGCTGGTCGAGCAGCCGTTGCCGGCAGGCAAGGACGAGGTGCTGGCGCGGATCAGGCGCCCGCTGACGGTCTGCGCCGACGAGAGCGTCCACGACCGGTCTTCGCTTGCTGCCTTGCGCGAACGCTACGACGCCGTGAACATCAAGCTCGACAAGACCGGCGGCCTCACCGAGGCGTTGGCGATGGCGGACGCGGCGCAGGCGCTCGGCTTCGAGATCATGATCGGTTGCATGGTCGCGACCTCACTGTCGATGGCGCCTGCGATGCTGGTGACGCCGGAGGCGCGCTTCGTCGATCTCGATGGGCCGCTGCTGCTGGCACGCGACCGCGACCACGCCCTGCGTTATGACGACAGCCTGGTCTATCCGCCGGACGCTTCGCTCTGGGGCTGAGCCGTGAGCCGGTGCCGCGCCGACCAGATCAGAAGCGCGCCGGCCGCGGCCATCGCAGCCATGACGTAATACACGCCATCGCCGATACGGGCATAGATAGCGCCCGATGCGATCGAGGTTGCGGCGCTGAGCAGTCCGCTGCACGCGGCAAGGTAACCCTGCCCCCGCGCGATCTGATGCGAAGGCACGCGCTGCACCAGGAGATTCATGGTGCCGACGACGGTCATGCCGAAGCTGAGGCCGTGGCCGAGTTGCACGATCGCGAGCAGCGCGAGCGGCGGCTCATTGGCCGTGACGATCCAGCGCAGCACGGCGCTGAGCCCTCCGATCGCGATCATGGTGGACGGATGCAGCGAAAAGCGCGGCGACAGCGCGAACACCACGATCTCGGCGATCACGCCCAGTGTCCACAGGCCCGCGATCGTCAGCCCGCTGATGCCATGGAGCTGCCAGTTGATGGCCGAGAAGGTGTAGTAGGCGACGTGGCTGCCCTGAATCAGCGCCGCCGAGACGATGACGGCCCAGAACCCGGCATCGCGCAGCAGCGCCTGGCCGGCATGCCTCTCCGTCGCCTTGCGCCTGACATCGTCCAGCGGCCGAAGCAGCAGGCCGGCTGCAACCGCAACGACGGCCCATGCGACGATGACCCAGATCAGATCGCGCGCGGCGATGTGGTCGACGAGATAGCCGCAGGCGAGCGAGCCGGCGGCGAAGGCCGCCGAGCCCCACAGCCGCAAGGGTCCGTAATCGAGCCCATAGCGGGCGACGCCGCGCAGCGCATAGGCATCCGTCAGCGGCATCGTCGGCGTCCACATCATGCAGGTCACCGCGTAGATCAGGAACAACGCCAGCGGCTGCTGCTGCAAGCCTACCGCGGTAAAGCCGATCGCGGTCGCCAGCACCGACACCATCATGCCGGCGCGAATCGCATGTCGCTTTTCGGCAAAGGCGGTCACTTGCGGCAGCGTCGTGAAGCGCGTGATCGCCGGCAGCGCGTTGATGAGGCCGATCCAGGCCGCGTCGACGCCGATCGCCTTCAGCCACACCGGGAAGAACGGCAGATGCGTGCCCGAGACCGCGAAGACGGCCGAATAGAACAGGGCGAGGCTGACGGCGAATCGCCGTTTCGCCGATGCTGGCGTGGGGATTTGTGATTCGGGTGCCATCAAACCAATTGCGATTCGGTCGATATCGTGATGATCGTTACTGTAACGCGCGGTGATTTGCGCGACGAGATCACAATGGCCAACGAAGCATTCGCCCTTTCGCCCATGTCTGCCCGCGCGGCCGAGCCGAACGAGCAGGATTACGACGCGATCCGCGAAGCCTTCATGGAGACGGCGCGCGGCCGCTGGTTCCTCGGCGAATATGCCAGGCGCAACCGCAACGCCGACACGAGCATGGTGCTCGATGCGGTCGCGAAAATCGAAGAAACCCTTGCGGCGCAGCGGCAACCAGTCGTCGAAGATCGTCTGCCCGAAGCCCTGGTCGAGATCCGCCGCGCGATCCACGAGGCCGAGACGAGCGCCATCGCCGCCTTCGATCCCACCGCGATCGAGGCGAGCCTCGCCGCGATCCCGCGCGGCGTGCGCATCATCAAGGAGATCTCCTGGCGCTGGCGCGAGATCGGCGCCGACGGGCGGATCTGCGACCTCATTGATTCGCAGCTCGCCTCGATCGAGGCCGCCTGCGGACAGATTTCGATCATCGACCCCCGCGTCGAGCTCAAGGCCGCATTCGATCTGTTGAGGGATCGGGTCGAGCAGACCGACGGCGGCGCAACGCCGCAGTCGGCGTCTCCCGCCGAAGCTCCGCCTGTCGAGACCGCGCCCGCGGCGATGGTGAGCGAAACACCCGTGGCTTTTACGGAGCCGCCGCAGGATCTCGCCGCGGCTGCCGAGCCTGAAGCGGCCCTCGCCAGCGAAGGGGTCGCCGAGCCCGAGCAGGCAATGGACGCCGTCGTCGCGCCGGAGATTGCGGCAGAGAGCCAGATCGCTGTCGAGAGCACAGCGCTGGACCAAGTCGCGCCGGAAGACGTCGCGCCCGAAGCCGTCTCGTTTGATGAGCCGGCCACGGAGCCCGCCGCCTTCGCGGAAGCCGCCGACGCGTTCGCGCTCGACGCTGCCGCGCAAGCCGAGGACGACGCCGTGCTCGAGGCCATCGCGCTCGAGATGGCCGCGCCCGATCCTGAGTTCGACGAGATCATCGCGCCGGTCGAGATGGAAACGGCCATTGCGGAGCCGATGGTGGCGGAGGGCCCGGCACCCATTGCTGCGGAGCTTCCCGAACCGATCGCAGCACAGCCGGTCGTCGCAGCAACTGCCGAGGAGCCCGCTGCCGACGCGCCAATTGCGATGGACTCGCTTGCGCGCCTCACCGACGCCATCGCGGAGGCCGCCGCCGAGGTGATGGAGCAGCCGGCCCAGGCCATGACGGCCGCAGCATCATTCGGCGCAGGCCCGACTGCGACGCTGCCGATGCCCTCGCCCTTGTCTGCTTCCCTGTCCGAGACCTCGCTCGGCGCCACCATCCTGGCCAGCGGGATCCTGCAAAAGCCCCGCGCGCCGGCCAACGATCCCCTCGCCCCGATCCGCCGCATGACCCAGGCCGAGAAGATCGCGTTCTTCTCGTAAGGGGGTGCTGCGCATTCGCTCTCGTGTCCCGGACGCGCTGCAACGCCCTTGGCGTTGCTGCGCAGAGCCGGGACCCGGCGGGCGGCGTACTCCTCTGCAACATGCACCACGGCTCAGCAGCGCACCGCTGAAGAAGCGCTGCGCTGCGTCCGGGGCACGACACCGAAATACGGCGTAGGCTTTCTCTTCACCGTGCCGACGGCGCGGTCAGCGCCCCGTCACCCGCAATTCCACACCGCGCCGATCGGCGTGCGCGTCCAACACGGACCAAAGCTGCCGCCGTTGTAGCGGCCGCCGTTGAAGCCGGGGCGCCCGAAATAGCGCCACTCGCCGTCCCAGCCGTAATATTGCGGAACCGGATCGATGTACCAGTGGCGGCGGTCGCTGCGCGACATGCGCCGCATCGCTTCCTTCTGCTTGTAGAGCGGAATGCTGTTGCTCAGCGGTTGACGATAGCCCGGCAGGAAGCCGTAGCCATGAAAGGCCTGCTTGGGGCGCTTTTGAACGGGGTCAGCGGATGCGACGGCCGGCAGCAGCGAGAGGATGACGGCAACGAATAGACACATAGAGCGGGACATGGAGGGACCATAGACAGTCAGTTCCCGGCGCGCCATTCAATTTCGAGTGCGGGACGTTTCGCCGCTTTTGCCGAGCGGTCGCTCTTGATAGGACTTGCAACGTGCAGCGTGAACGCGGCGCGGACGCGTGCATATGCCGGAGTCAACGAATGCCTGCAACGCCACACGTCGGCGCCTTCGCCATCGTTCCCTGCAACGATCTTTCAGCAGCGATCCCATTCTGGGCACGGCTCGGCTTCGCGCGTACCGGCGGCGATGACGGCTACGTCATCGTGAGGGGCCGGGGATGCGAGGTGCATCTCACGCAGGCCGGCAATGGCCCGTGGCGCGTGCCGGAGCACAATCCGTTCGGCATCTTCATTCGCACGCCCGAGGTCGAGGCCATTGCGGCGCGCGTGGACGACCTCATCATCCGGCCCGGCGGCGTGCTGCGTCACCGCGAATGGGGCATGTATGAAGTCGGCATCAACGGCCCCGAGGGCCTTCTCGTCCGGGTTGGCTGGCCCTCGGAACTGATGCGGCAATCCGCCTAGCTGATCACGCCCTTCCTGATCAGTAAGCAGCCGTAGCCTCTGATGTCGCCGACCTGCACCATGCCAAAACCCATCGCCGCCGCGCGATAGAAATCCGCACGCGAGAGCTTGCCGGGACTGACCGGGCTGCCGCTGGCGCGTTCGATCTCGGCCAGCACCGCGCGCTGCACGTCGGGCACGCGGTCGGGATCGTCGACCGGCGCCATCACGCGCACCGGGTCGGGATCGAAATCGTCGAGCGGGTAGACCGACATGATGGCGCGGACGGCCGTCTCCATCGTCATGCCCGGCAGCTGGATCAGGCGCTGCGACGACGTGGAGCGGGCGATGTGCGTGGCCGGGTGGTTGGCGTCGACGACCACGAGATCGTCGCCGTGGCCCATGGAGGCGAGCAGCCAGAGCAGGTCGGGTGTCAGGATCGGATCGATCGATTTCAACATGAGACGGCAGTTCCCCTTATCGATCGCTAACCATAGCAGGTTCCGGGCGTGACTCAGATCACGCAAGACACCAGGGTGAGGGGGATCACGGACGTCGCGCTCGAACGCGGCGAGGCTCCCCGGCAACCAATCTCGCATCGAGATCAGTGCCAAAGGAGCACGCCATGTTCCGCCTAAAGCCTTTGCTGATGACAGCCGGCCTCGTGGGAAGCCTGTTCGGCTTCGCCTGCGGCCCTGTTTCCGCGCAAGTCGCCCCGGTCCAGCCGGCCCCCACCGCGTTGCAAGGCCCGGAGCAGCGGGTGGCGCTGGTGATCGGCAATTCGAACTACCAGAACGCACCGCAGCTCGCCAATCCGGACAATGATGCCGAGTCGATGGCGAAGTTCCTGAACTCCGCCGGTTTCGAGGTGGTTGCTGCAACCGACCTGACCCAGAACGACATGCTGCGCGTGGTGCAGGACTTCTCCGCCAAGGTGTCTGCGCGCGGCCCGAACACGGTGGCGATGGTCTATTACGCCGGTCACGGCGTGCAGCTCGCCGGCGAGAACTATCTCGTTCCCGTCGACGCCAAGGTGTCGAGCCAGACCGAGCTCGTCAACAATTCGGTGCGTCTGGTCGACGTGATGTCGACGCTGGAGACGATTCCGAGCCGCATGCGCATCGTCATTCTCGATGCCTGCCGCAACAACCCGTTCCCTGACGTCAACGACGCCGGCCGCGGCCTCGCCATCGTCGATGCGCCGAACGGCTCGATCGTCGGCTACTCGACCGCGCCGGGCGCCGAGGCGCTCGACGGCACTGGCGGCCACAGCCCCTACACGCAAGCCTTCCTGAACGTGGCGCGCGAACCCAACGTGCCGATCGAGCAGCTGTTCAAGCGCGTCCGCCTGCAGGTGAACCAGTCCACCAGCGGCGCGCAGATCCCGTGGGAGAGCTCCTCGCTCACCTCGGACTTCACCTTCTTCGGCGACACCGCGGTCGCGGCCAACCGCGCGCCGGTGAATGCGCCTGTGGTGCAGATGGCCTCCAACCTGCCGAGCCGCTCGACGCGCCAGGCCTATGATTACGTCGTGTCCGAGGGCCGGCCGGAATATTATCAGGAGTTCATCCGGATGTATCCGCACGACCCGCTGTGCGACCACGTCCGCTGGCTGCTCAACAACATCCTGCTCTCGCAGGCCTGGCACAAGGCGGTGCTCGTGAACTCACCGTTCGGCTACAAGACCTTCTATGACAGCTACGGCAACAGCCCGTATGCGCAGATGGCGCTGAAGCTCCAGGTGCAGCCCAAGCAGATCCCCCTGATGCAGGCGACCAAGTTCCTGGCCCCGCAGAACATTGCTCCAAGCTTCAAGATCGGCAATCTCGGCCAGCCCAAGTACATGCCGCTGCAGCAGGGTAATGGTGGTTCGCAGATGGGCGGCAATCTGCCGATCGTGCAGAAGCCGGTCGACGGCAGCGTCATCGGCAAGCTCGGCAATGGCGGCCAGATCGTCAACCTGCCGGCTGGCAACAACCAGCAGAACCAGCAAAACGGCACGCCGTCGCAGACCCCGGGCAAGATCGTCACGCTGCCTGCGCCGACCAACACGACCAACGGCAATGGCGGCATCGGCAAGATCGTGACGCTGCCGGCGACCAACAACAACCAGAATGGCGGCAACAACAATGCCGGCACCACCAATGGCAGGCCTGGCAAGATCGTGAGCATGCCGGTGAATGTCGGCAAGGGCGGCTCGAACGTCGATGCGAAGCCGGTGACCGTTCAGACGCAGAACAACCCGATCCGCGTCAACAACGGTGCGAAGATCAACAACACCCAGGTGAACAAGGTGCAGAACAGCGGCCCGCAGTTCAACACGACCAACCGGGTCGTCAACAACGGCGGCAACAACAACTTCCGCCAGTCGATGAACCAGTCGCAGGGCAACAACAATGGCGGCAATCACCGCGGCGGCTTCATGCGCTGATGCCACGAAGAAGGTGCGCTCCCTCCCCCGCTTGCGGGGGAGGGCTGGGGAGAGGGTCTCTCCGCAACGGGACACTCCCGATGAGGAACGAGCCCCCACCCGGCGCTTCGCGCCGACCTCCCCCGCAAGCGGGAGAGGTTGCACCGAGCAAGCCGCAAGTGCGATCCACAAGATCAGCAGACACAAGAAGGGGCAGAGCGGAAACGCTTTGCCCCTTCTTCATGTCGACCCTCGAAGATCGTCATTCCGGGATGCGCCGTGAGGCGCAGGCCCGGATTCCATTGTGCGGCGGAGACGGCGGAGAAGTGGATTCCGGGCTCTCGCTTCGCGAGCCCCGGAATGACGGCTAGGCGACCAGCTCGGCGAACAGATCCGCATCGACATTGCCGCCGGAGAGCACGATGACGACGTTCTTGCCGGCGACATCGAGCCGGCCGGCCAGCAGCGCGGCGAGGCCCACGGCGCCGCCCGGCTCCACCACGAGCTTCAGCTCGCGATAGGCGAACGCGACGGCCGCGCCGACTTCCTTGTCCGACGCCGTGACGCCGCGCGCGAGCAGCTTGCTGTTGATCGCAAAGGTCATCTCGCCGGGGATCAGGGCCATCAGCGCATCGCAGATGGTGCGGCCCGCTGGCCCGTGCGGCTCGCGATGGCCTGCGCTCAGCGAAATGCCGTGATCGTCGAACGCCTCGGGTTCGGCCACCACGATCTCGGCCAGCGGAAAGCGCGCCTTCACCGCCGTCGCCACGCCTGCAATCAGGCCGCCGCCCGAGGCTGGAGCCACCACGATGTCGGGGCTGAGACCCAGCGCCGCCATGTCTTCCGCGATCTCGCGGCCGGCGGTGCCCTGGCCTGCGATCACGAAGGGATCGTCATAGGGCCGCACCAGCGTCGCGCCGCGCTTCTCGGCGATGCCGCGCGAGATCGCCTCGCGGTCGTCCTTGTCGCGATCATAGAGCACGACCTCGGCGCCGTAGGATTTGGTGCGCTCGCGCTTCGACAACGGCGCATCCGCAGGCATCACGATAGTTGCCTGCATGTCGAGGATCTTGGCCGCCGCCGCCACGCCCTGGGCGTGGTTGCCGGAGGAGAACGCGACGACACCGCCGGCGCGCTTGTCCTGCGGGATCGAGGCGACCTTGTTGAAGGCGCCGCGGAACTTGAAAGAGCCGGTGCGCTGGAGCATCTCCGGCTTCAGGAACACTTTTGCACCGACGCGCTCGTTGAGCACGGGAAAGGACAACAGCGGGGTGCGGATGGCGTAGGGCGCGATCACGCGCGCTGCGGCGTCGATGTCGGCTGGGCCGATCGGGAGGAGCTGTTCGGTCATGTCAGACCTTATCGCGGCCGGTGAGGCCCGGGCAAGACACCTCCGCGAGATCAGGCGACGAAGCGTGGCTGTTCCGTCCCATTCCGGCCCGGCAACACCGCGCCAACCGCCAGAATGCTGTCCACGAAAACCCGGGCCGAGGCCTCCCAGGTGTAACTGGCGGCGAATTCGACGCAGTCCTGCCGGGGGACGTCGAGCGCCGCAAAGCAGGCGGTGCGGAGGTCGTGATCCAGCGCGCCGACCGGCGCATCGCCGATCACGTCGCGGGGGCCCTTCACCGGAAAGGCCGCGACCGGCAGGCCGCTCGCGAGCGCTTCGAGCAGCACCAGGCCGAACGTGTCGGTCTTGCTCGGGAATACGAACACATCGGCCGCCGCATAGATGTCGGCCAGTTCCTCCCCGTGCTTCTCGCCGAGGAAGATCGCGTCGGGATAGGCCTCTTCGAGCGAGGCGCGCGCGGGGCCATCGCCGACGATCACTTTGGTCCCGGGCAGATCCAGATCGAGGAAGGCCTCGAGATTCTTCTCCACCGCAACGCGGCCGACCGACAGGAACACCGGCGCCGGCAGGCAGAGGTCGATGGCGCGGGGGTGGAACAGATGGGTGTCGACACCGCGCGGCCACAGCACGACGTTACCGAAACCGCGCTCGGTCAGTTCGCAGGCAAGCGCGGGCGTCGCCGCCATCACAGCGCGGCTGGGCGCGTGGAAGCGGCGCAGCGCCCGCCAGATCAGCGATCCCGGCACCGGCACGCGAGCGCGGACATATTCGGGAAAGCGGGTGTGGAAGCTGGTCGTGAACGGCAGCTTGCGCTGGTGGCAATAGCGGCGGACCATCAGTCCGATCGGCCCTTCGGTCGCGATGTGGATGCTGTCCGGTTGCGCCTCCGCGATCAGCTTCGCAATTCGCGCCGGGCGGGGCATCGCCAGGCGCACGTCGCGATAGCTCGGCATCGCAAAGGTTCGGAACGATTGCGGCGTCAGGAATTCGAATTCGACGCCGAGGCTCTTTCCGGCGTCGGCAAGCTTGGTCAGCGTCCGAACCACACCGTTCACTTGCGGGTGCCAGGCGTCGGTCGCGACCAGGATGCGCATCAGGCGGTCTCCGTCATGCAGCTCTCGCTGCGACCTGCGGGACGGCTGCCGGCTTCTGCAAATGATCCGCCCAGGTGATGATCTCGAAATGACCGTCGTCGTGCTCGACCAATGCCGTGCAGCTCTCGACCCAGTCGCCGCAATTCATGTAGCGGATGCCGCCCTCGTCGCGGATCACGGCGTAATGGATGTGACCGCAGATCACGCCGTCGGCGTCGTGGCGTCGCGCCTCGGCGGCGAGCGCCTGCTCGAACGCGCCGATGTAATTGACGGCGTTCTTGACCTTCTGCTTGGCCCATTGCGACAGCGACCAATAGGGCACCTTGAACAGGCGCCGGAAGAAGTTGACGAAGCGATTCATCTGGATCGCGAAGTCGTAGGCCTTGTCGCCGAGATGGGCGAGCCAGCGCGCGTTCTGCACCACGAGATCGAAGATGTCGCCGTGGATGACGAGATAGCGCTTGCCGTCCACGCCGGTGTGGACGGTGTTCTCGACCACGTCGATGCCACCGAAATGCGTGCCGTAATAGTTGCGCAGGAACTCGTCGTGATTGCCGGGGATGTAAACGATCTTGGCGCCCTTGCGCGCCTTGCGCAGCAACTTCTGCACCAGGTCGTTGTGGGATTGCGGCCAGTTCCAGCTCGATTTCAGCGCCCAGCCATCGACGATGTCGCCGACCAGATAGATCGTGTCGGCATCATGGTGGCGCAGGAAATCGAGTAGAAGATCGGCTTGAGAACCGCGGGCTCCGAGATGAACGTCGGAGATGAACAACGTGCGAAAGCGCCGCTCCGGGCTCTCGTCACTCACATCGTAACTTCCCATGCGCCAGCCTGTAACAATGTCCCGTGACAGGGGGATGACCAATTGAACCCTTGAGGCACCTTCAGATACGAATCACGCCTTGCCTCGCCCTCACCGCGAATATCAGTCGCATGCGACAATCAGGCGACATGGCGCCGCAGGGGGCTCGCGGGAGGGAGGATGAACGAGCAGCGCGTCAGTAAAACTTGTGGAAATGATGGATCGGGCCGTGGCCGTGGCCGACGCTGAAGCGGTCGGCGGCTGCGATGGCCGCGCTGATCCAGGCCTTTGCGTTGCGCACGGCAGGCTCCAGACCCTCGCCCTTGGCCAGCCCCGCCGCGACCGCCGAGGACAGCGAGCAACCGGTGCCGTGGGTGTTGCGCGTGGCAACACGCGGCGCCGCGAGCGCGATTCCGCCTTCGGCCGTGACGAGATAGTCGGTGCTCTCGGCGCCCTCGCCGTGCCCGCCCTTGATCAGGACCGCGCGGCAGCCGAGCGCCAGCAGGCGCCGCCCCTGGCTTTCGATCCCGGCCTCGCTCACTGCGATCTCCTCGTCGAGCAAAGCCGCGGCTTCCGGCAGGTTGGGCGTGATCACTGAGGCCATCGGTATCAGCTTTGTGCGCAGAGCATCGACGGCCTCGGATGCGAGCAAGCGGTCGCCTGAGGTCGCCACCATGACGGGATCGAGCACGACATGCTTCGGCTTCCAGCGCGACAGCGCGGCCGCGATCGCGTCGATGCTGGCGACCTGGGCGACCATGCCGATTTTCACCGCGCCGACGTCGAGATCGGAGAACACCGCATCGATCTGCGCGGTGACGAATTCGGCCGGCACCGCCTGAATGCCGGTGACGCCGCGCGTGTTCTGCGCCGTCAGCGCCGTGATGGCGGAGGCTCCATAGACCCCGAGCGCGGCAAAGGTCTTCAGGTCGGCCTGAATGCCGGCGCCGCCGCTCGAATCGGAGCCGGCAATGGTGAGTGCGACCGGGGTCGTCATGGGCGGATTTTCCGCGTTTTCGGGGCCATGGTCCGTCCTACCGCGCGCGCCGGGTAACAAGCAAGTTCGCTTGCTAATTCCGGCCGGTTTTGGCCTATTAGCCGGAAGAATACGCTTTCGGAGTGCCCGCGATGGTTCCTTTTTTCGTCCAGATCAAATGCAAGCTAGGTCAGTCCTATACGGTCGCCAACGCGCTTGCCGAAGCCGAGATCGCGTCCGAAATCTACTCCACGGCCGGCCAATACGACCTTCTCGTGAAGTTCTACGTCGACAACGACACCGACATCGGCCATTTCGTCAACGAGAAGGTGCAGGTGCTGCCGGGCATCCAGGACACCCTCACCATCATCACCTTCAAGGCGTTTGGCGCCAGCTAGCCCGCAGCTAGCTCGCGTCCTTGCGCTTGGGCCGCGGCGGGCCGTCCACCGGCGGCAGCGATTTGAGGTAGTCCGCCATCGCCGCAAGATCCGCGTCGGACAATTGCGAGGTGTTCTTGATCACACGCGTCATCGCGCCGCCAACGCTGTCGCCGTCGGGCAATTCGCCGGTCTTGAGGAAATAGGCGATATCCTTCGCGCTCCACTCGCCGAGGCGCTTCTGCGTGATGTTGGGCACCCAGCCCTCGCCTTCCGGATTCGGCCCGCCGGCAAAGCGCTGGCTCGAGATGATGCCGCCGAGCGCGTTGCGTGGACTGTGGCATTCGGCGCAATGGCCGAAACTGTTGACGAGGTATGCGCCGCGATTGAATTGCGGCGACTTGCTGCCGTCGGCGACAAAAGGCTTGTCGTCCAGAAACAGGAATTTCCAGATGCCGATGTTACGCCGGATGTTGAAGGGAAAGCCGACGTCGTGGTCACGCACCTTGCCGGTCACCGGCGGCAGCGTCTTCAGATAAGCGAAGAGATCGAGTACGTCCTCGCGCCTGGCATGCTGGTACGACGTATAGGGGAAAGCGGGAAAATAATGCTGCCCGCCCGGCGAAACCCCGTGCATCACCGCGTTGACGAAGTCGGCGTCGGTCCATTTGCCGATACCGTCGTTCGGATCGGGCGAGATGTTCGGCGCGTAGAACGTTCCGAACGGCGACTTGATCGCGACGCCGCCGCCGAGCCTGACACGATCGGGCTGGTTCGGCGTGGCATGGCAGGACGCGCAGCCCCCGGCGTTGAACATCACCTCGCCGTTTGCAAGGTTGGCCACATGGCCCGGCGCATTGCCAGCGGCGGCCACCACCGCCGCGCTGAGCCACCAATAGACGCCGGCAGCAATGACCGCGGCGAGCAGCCCTGCGAGAATTGTTCGTTGCAACATGCCGATCCATTCACTCGTCGCGGCGAACCTAAGACCGATGTCGTCGCGGCTCCAGCCACGAAGAATTTAGCCCGCCCTGGCCTGAAACGGGAATAAACTGAAATGCCGGCTGTTGGAAGTTTGGCAACCCGAACGGGTTCAGCAGGGAGAATGTCATGAACAAGACCGTCATTGCCGCCATAGTGCTCGGTGCCGTTGCTTTCGCGAGCCCCGCCAGTGCCGAAAAGCTGAAGGCAACCCTCGACGGCAAGTCCGAGGTGCCGGCGACGACCAGCAGCGGCACCGGAACCGCCGATCTGAACTATGATGCCGCCAGCAAGAAGCTGTCGTGGACCGTCACTTATTCCGGGCTTTCCGGACCCGCCACCGCCGCGCATTTCCACGGGCCTGCCGAGGTTGGCAAGAACGCCGGCGTGGCCGTCGCGATCCCGAATGCGGCCGCAAGCCCGGTCAAGGGGGAGGCAACGCTCACGGATGCGCAGGCTGCCGATCTGCTCGGCGGCAAGTACTACATCAACATCCACACCGCGGCCAATCCGGGCGGCGAGATCCGCGGCCAGGTGACGAAGTAAGCCGCGACGCTGCTTCGTTGCGTGTAAGGCCGGGCGCAGGAGGGGGCGCCCGGCCTTTTCGATTCGATCGCGCCTAAGCCGCGTTCAGCGCCTGCGCGAGGTCGGCGATCAGATCGGAGGGGTTCTCGATGCCGATCGACAGCCGGATCGTGGAATCGAGCACGCCGATTTTCCGGCGGATGTCGGCGGGAACGCCGGAATGGGTCATGGTCGCGGGCAGGCTGGCGAGCGACTCGGTGCCACCGAGACTTACCGCCAGCTTGATGATCTGCAGCGCATTGAGGAATTTGACCGCAGCGTCCTTGCCGCCGACGATGTCGAACGCGAAGGTCGATCCCGCCCCCAGGCATTGCCGCGCGAACACACGGCCGGCGGGCGAGGCCTCCTCGTGATGACCGAGGTAGTGAACCTTGGCCACCTTCGGATGATCGCGCAGAAAGTCCGCAACGAGGCGCGCATTGCTGTTGGCCTTTTCCATGCGCAGGCTCAGTGTCTCCAGCGAGCGATTGATCATCCAGCAGGAATGCGGATCGAGCTGGGTGCCGATGGCGCCGCGCAGCGCCTTGATGCCCTTCATGATCGCCTTCGAGCCGAGCGCAGCGCCTGCGATCAGGTCGGAATGACCGCCCACATATTTCGTCAGCGAGTATAGGGAAATGTCCGCACCGTGCTCGATCGGCCGCTGAAACACCGGCCCGAGCAGCGTATTGTCGCAGGCGATGATCGGCGTGTCGCCTTGTGCCTTTCCGATGGAGTCGGCGATGCGGCGGATCATGGCGACATCGACCAGGCCGTTGGTCGGGTTGGCCGGGGTTTCGATCAGGATCATCGAAACACGGCCCTTGGCCATGGCCTCGTCCGCTGCCTGCTTGACGGCCGCCTCGTCGATCCCGTCGGCGAAGCCGACAGCGCCGATCGACAGACGCGAAAGCGTGTTTGTCAGCAGCGTCTCCGTCCCGCCATAGAGCGGCTGGGAGTGCAGGATGACGTCGCCCGGGCGGACAAAAGCCAGGATCGTGGTTGCGATCGCCGCCATGCCGGATGAGAACAGCGCGCAGCGCTCGGTGCGTTCGTAGATCGCGAGCCTGTCCTCGACGATCTCGCTGTTGGGATGATTGAAGCGCGAATAGACCAGGCCGGCGCCCATGCCTTCCGGCGGCTCGCGCCGGCCGGCGACGAAATCGAAGAAGTCCTGGCCGTCATCGGCGGTCTTGAACACGAAGGTGGACGTCAGGAACACCGGCGGCTTGATGGCGCCTTCCGACAGCTGCGGATCATAGCCATAGGTCAGCATCAGCGTTTCAGGGTGCAGCATGTGATTGCCGATATGCGTCTTCGACGGAAACGGTTTGACCATGGCCTGTCTCGCTGTTGATTGGGATCCTCGCCGCGCGCTGGAACTCCTGATGTCGTAAGACAGTAGGAACGAGATACGCCTTGTCGCATCAACGCCGCGGCCGTCGGTGCGAAGATAACCGCTCGGAGGGCGATCCGTCAGACCTTGCCAATCGAAAAAGGGCGGCTGCTTTCGCAACCGCCCCATTTTATGCCAGTAGCCTGGATGGAGCTTGCCCTCCCCCGGCTACAAAGGCCCCCCCTCAGCCGTTCTTGACGCGATAGGTCTCGTGGCAGCCGCCGCACTCCTTGCCGACCGCGGGGAAATTCGCCTTGAGCGAGTCCAGATCCTTGATCTTGCCCTTGGCCTCGCCGACGACCTTGGCGAAGCTCGCGATCTTGGCGTCGAAGCCGGCCTTGTCTTCCCAGACCTTCGGCGAGGTGCTGTAATCGCCCTCGGCCTTCATGCCCTTGGCGCTGGCCGGAAACAGGTTCGGCAGCTTCTTGGCAGTATCCTCGAACTGCGCCAACGCGCTGTCCACCGTGGCCTGGTCGTAGGGCTTCTCACCCTTGACCATCGCCGACACCGCGCCGGCGTTCTTGCCGTTGCCCTTCATGAGGGTCTGAACCTCCTTGACGGAGTCCTGTTGTGCCCAAACGGCGCCCATCCCGAGCAGCAGCGCGCCCCCAACAACCAACACTCGCTTCATTCGCAAAATCCCTTTCCTTGATGTCAGGATCGTGCCGACCCTTATGGGCCAACACCGTTTGGCAGATTTCATTCCATCCCGAGCGCGACGATAAATCGTCGCACTCTGGATAATGGTTGGGCAAACGTGTCCGGCGTTTGCCTCCCATTCCAGGTCGGCTTGATATTACAGGCTGTGGCGGCGATGGTGCTCGTTGATGGCGATCCACACCCGCTCAGGCGTTGCCGGCATGTCGATGTGGTCGATCTTGTATTCGCGCCAGAGCGCATCGACGATGGCGTTGACGATGGCCGGACAGGAACCGATCGCGCCGGCCTCGCCGGCCCCCTTCACGCCCATCGGATTGGTCTTGCAGGGGACGTTGGCGGTTTCGAATACGAAGGCCGGCCCGTCCGCCGCCCGCGGCAGCGCGTAGTCCATGAAGGTCGCGGTGATCAGCTGGCCGTCATTGGGCCCGTAGACCACCTGCTCCATCAGGGCCTGGCCGATGCCCTGCATGGCACCGCCATGCACCTGGCCCGCGAGCAGCAGCGGATTGAGCGTCTTGCCGAAATCATCGACGATCACGTAGTTGACGATCTTGATGATGCCCGTGGCCGGATCGATCTCGACCTCCGCAACATGCGTGCCGTTGGGATAGGTGCCGTCGGCGCTGGCGAAGGTCGCGCTGGCATTGAGCTTCGACGGATCGGCGCCCGGCCGCTTGGCGAGATCGGCGAACGAGATCGAACGGTCGGTGCCGGCGATCCGCACCACGCCTTCCGCGATCTCGAGGTCGCCGGCACCCGCCTCCAGTGCCTGCGCCGCGATCTCCTTGAGCTTCTGCCCGAGCTCGCGCGTGGCGCGCTCGACGCTGACGCCGCCAGAGGGAATCGAGGCCGAGCCGCCGGTGCCGAGGCCCGTGGCGATCATGTCGGTATCGCCCTGGTGGACGTGCACGCGCTCGGGCGCCACGCCGAACTGTTCGGCCACGATCTGCGCGTAAGCGGTCTGGTGGCCCTGCCCGCTCGACTGCGTGCCGATCAGGACGGTGATGTCACCATTGGGGTCCATCCGCACATTGGCGGTCTCCTCGCCCATGGTGCCGCAAACCTCGACATAGCTCGCGAGCCCAATGCCGCGGATCAGGCCGCCCTTCTTGGCCGCCTTGGCCCGCTTGGGAAACTCCTTCCACTCCGCGATCTCCATCGCGCGCTTCAGATGCGCGGCGAAATCGCCGGAATCGTAGACCTTGCCGGTCGCGGTCTTGTAGGGAAGCGCCTTCGGCGGGATGAAGTTCTTGCGACGGACCGCGTCCGGCATCATGTCGAGTTTTCGCGCGCAGGCGTCGACGAGGCGCTCGATGACGTAGGCGGCTTCCGGCCGGCCCGCACCGCGATAGGCGTCAACCGGCACGCTGTTGGTGAAGATCGTGCGGACGCGGCAATGGAACGCCTGGATGTCGTAAAGGCCCGGCAGCATGCCGGCGCCGCCATGGGGAATGTAGGGCCCGAAGGTCGAGAGATAGGCGCCCATGTCGCCCATCAGGTCGCAATCCATCGCGAGGAATTTGCCGTCCTCGGCCAGCGCCATCTTCGCGGTGGTGACGTTGTCGCGGCCCTGCGCGTCGCCCATGAAATGCTCGGTGCGGTCGGCCGCCCATTTCACCGTTTTCTTCAGTTGCTTCGCGGCGACCGCCACCAAGGCGTATTCCCGATAGGGAAACAGCTTCGTGCCGAACCCGCCGCCGACATCGGGGCAGATCACCCGCATCTTCTCGGTCGGGATCTTGAGCACGTTCTGGCACAGGATGTCGCGCAGCCGATGGCTGCCCTGGCTGCCGATCGTCAGCGTCAGGTGATCATTCTTGGAATCGTATTCGCAGACCGCGGCGCGGGTCTCCATGAAGCTTGCGACCACGCGCGGGTTGACGATGGCGATTTCGGCCACCGCATGCGCCTTGGCGAAGGCGGCTTCGGTCGCGGCCTTGTCGCCGATCGAGACGTCGAACAACACATTGCCTGGTTTGTCGGGCCAGACCTGCGGCGCCCCCTTCTTGACGGCGTTGACGACGCCGGTCACGGCCGGCAGCGGGCTCCATTTGACCTCGATCGCCTCGATCGCGTCGCGGGCCTGGTCGATGGTCTCCGCGACGACAAAGGCGATGGAATCGCCGACATGGCGAACCTCGCCCTTGGCGAGGATCGGGTATGGCGGGCCTTTGAACGGGTCGGTCTCGAGATTGAACAGGCAGGGCAGATCGCCGAGATCCTTGACGTCATCGGCGGTCAGGATCAGCGCAACGCCGGGCAGCGTGCGGGCGCGGCTGGCATCGATGGTGAACTTGGCATGCGCGTGCGGCGAGCGCAGCATCAGGCAGCGGAGCGCGGCCTGCGGCGCATAGTCGTCGGTATAGCGGCCCTTGCCGCGGATGAGCGCGTCATCCTCCTTGCGCAGCACGCTTTGGCCAACGCCGAACTTGATGGGAGCCGCCATTGTATTGTCCCGTCCTATGGTTGTTTTGCCGGCATATTGCCGTGGAAAAACTGGCAAGGCAAACGGGTTTGTCGGTGCCGGACATGCCCCTTGGGGCGCGGCTCCTTGTCCCGAGACCGCCGCGTAGGAACAAATCCTCCAGCGCAGGCTTTGTGTTGCGGAGACGGAATCCGGAGCGGGACAGTCACCAGCGCGGCCATACGGCCTAATTCCCGTGCGGCCGCGTTACGCTCTCAACCAACGAGTGGACCCATGCCGAGCCCGACCCAAGAGCAGATCAGTATTCGCGCACATGAATTGTGGGAGGCCGCCGGACACCCCGCGGGCCGCGAGGACGAATTCTGGCACGAAGCCGAACGCGAATTGAAGGACGGCGCCACGAACAATCCCGACGAGAAGTCCGAGACGTTTCTCGAGTAGCAGGCTGGGCCAAAGACAAGCGGCCGCGCCGACGCCGCCTGCCTCAAGGCGCACGTCCTTCGCGCGTGGTTGATCATCTACATACCGCCACGGTTCAAAAGATAGCGCGTGCGATCTCGCATCCTATCGATGGCGCGTTCAGGCGCGATGCAGTCGATCTCGCCGCGGGTCAAGCCGATATCCATCAGCTCCCTGTCGCTGAGATCCTGCAAGGCGACCCGCGAGCGCGGGCGCCGCTCTTGAAACGCGTGCCAGTATCGCCTGAGCAGGCTCAGGACGACGGAGAGGTCGACGCGAAGCCTCGCGGCATCGCGCTCCGTCGCGGCTGTGATGTCGGTCTGTTGGGGTGGCATCGGACGCTCCTGCTGTTGAGCCGGCAGGGAGCGTGGCCAAACAAAAGGCCCCGTCCGATGCCGGCGGGGCCTGGTGGAAAAGATGTCGTCGTCGAATTGCTAGCGCACGACTCCTCCCAGGGCCCAGCCGAAGCGGGTCATGTGGTTGCGGTTGAGTTTGCGCGAGCATTTAATCATGCCGCCTCCGTAGCACGGCGATCGCGCGAAATCAATAGATGTGCGAATGTCGGATGCACCCTGCGGGCGAACCTCTCGTGCGCAGGCGCTTTCCGAGGCTCGGCGGACATGCCCCGTACTTTTGAGTAGAGCTCTGCGCGCGCTCTCCTAGCCGCGCACCAGCGAGACCAGCCAGCGGCGACCGAACAGGATGAGGATCGCGAGCACGTAGACGATCGTGCCGCCGACGGCGAGCAGCCCCAGCATCACTTCGTCCCGGAAGTGCATCGCACCCAGCCAAGAGCCGCTGAAGCGCGCGATCAGCCAGAACGCCACCGCCAGAATGATCCCGGTCAGCAGGAATTTGGCGAGCGACATCAGCCAGGCGCGGTCCAGCACGAGAAAGCCGCGGCGCACCGCGAAGAACAGCACCAGCAAGAGGTTGGTCCAGACGCCGACGGCGGTTGCGAGCGCGAGGCCGATCTGGGCCAGCGATCCCATCAAGGCGACCTTCAGCGCGACGTTGACGGCGATGCCGGTCAGCGACGCCCGCACCGGCGTCGCCGTATCCTTGCGCGCGTAGAAGGTCGCGACTGCGCTGCGGATTAATACGAAGGGGATCAGGCCGATCGCGTAGGCCGCGAGAGTGGCGCCGGCGGCGGCCGCATCGGCCTTCGAGAAGGCGCCGCGGGCGAACAAAGCGCGCATGATCTCGTCGGGCACGGTCAGGAAGGCCGCGACGAACGGGATCGAGAACAGCAGCGTGAAATCGAAGGCGCGGCGCTGCGCCTTCATCGCGCCGTCAAGGTCGTTCGCCGTGATCCGACGCGACATCTCCGGCAGCAGCACCGTGCCGATGGCGATGCCGATCACGCCGATCGGCAGCTGGTTGAGGCGGTCGGCGTAATACAGCGCCGACAGCGCGCCTGCGGGCAGGAAGGTCGCGATGATGGTGTCGGCGAACAGCGCGACCTGCGTGCCCATCGAGCCAAGCGTCGCCGGGCCCAGCGCTTTGAAGAAGCCGCGGACGTCCTCGTCGAGCTTGAGCGGCGCAAAGCGCGGCAGGCCACCATGTCGGGCCAGATCGCCGGCGAGCAGGAAATATTGCAGGAAACCTGAAATGAGGACGCCCCATGCCGCGGCATGGCCCGCGGTCGGAAACCAGACCGCCACCGCCAGCGTCATCATCATGGCAACGTTGAGGAAGATCGAGGCTGCCGCGGCGCTGGCAAAGCGCTGCATCACGTTGAGCATGCCGCCATAGAGCGTCACCAGCGTGATCAGCAGCAGATAGGGAAAGGTGATCCGGGTCAGCTCGATCGCGAGCTTGCGCTGCTCGGCATCGTCGGAAAAGCCCGGCGCGAGGATGCTCATGGCCTGCGGCATGAAGAGCCAGGCGACCACCAGCAGCACCACTTGCGAAGCCAGCAGCAGCGTGAAGATGCGGTCGGCAAACAGATGTGCCGCCGCCTCCCCCTTCTCGCCATGGACATGCGCATAGGCCGGCACCCAGGCGGCGTTGAAGGCGCCCTCGGCGAAGATCGCGCGGAAATGATTGGGCAGCCGCAGCGCCACGAAAAAGGCGTCGGCCACGGGGCCGGCGCCGAGGATCGCCGCGAGCATGATGTCGCGGGCAAACCCCGTCAGCCGCGAGAGCAGCGTGTAGCCGCCAACCGTGAAGATGCGTCCGAGCATGCGGATGTTTTAGAGCATCGCAGGATCAGGTCTAGGTGCAAACCGCGACGGTGGTCTGCTCCCTCCCCCGCTCGTGGGGGAGAGTTGGGGAGAGGGTGTCTCCGCAACAGGACAATCCCCAAAAGGAGAGAGCCATCACCCGCGCCTTCGGCGCGACCTCTCCCGCAAGCGGGAGAGGTTAAGCAAGCTCAGCCCGCCAGCGCACCTTGGACGGCGGCGATGATTCGCTCCTGATCGGCTTCGGTCAAATAGGCGTGCATCGGCAGGCTGATGACGTCCTGCGACAGGCTCTCGCAACCCGGCAGGCCGCCCTCGGCGACCGGATATTGCTTGTAGGCGGTCTGCTGATGCATCGACTTGCCGTAATAGATCGCGGTCGGCACGCCCTGGGCTTTCAGGGCGGTAGCGAAGCCGTCGCGGTCGGTAGCTTTGGGAAGACGGATCGTGTACTGCGCCCAGACCGAGGTATTGCCAGGGCTGAGGCGCGGCACGGTCACGACATTGGACAGGCCCCGGGCATAGCGTTCCGCAACCTTGTTGCGGGCGGCGATCTCGTCGTCGAAGATCTTAAGCTTCTCGATCAGGATCGCGGCCTGCATGGTGTCGAGCCGGCCGGTGAGGCCGAGGCGGACGTTGTCGTATTTGTCGACGCCCTGCCCGTGCACGCGGATGCTGCGCAGCGTCGCCGCGAGTTCGTCGTCATCGGTGAAGATCGCGCCGCCGTCGCCGAAGCAGCCCAGCGGCTTGGCCGGGAAGAAGCTGGTTGCGGTGGCGAGCCCGAAGGTGCCGAGCTTGCGGCCCTTGTAGCTCGCGCCAAAGCCTTGCGCGGCGTCGTCGAGCACAAACAGGCCCTCGGCCTTGGCGATCTCCGCGATCGCATCGTGATCGGCGGGCTGGCCGAACAGATCGACCGGAATGACCGCGACCGGCTTGAGGCCGGCCTCGCGCGCAGTTGCGATGCCGCGCTTGAGCGACTCCGGGCTCATGTTGAAGGTGGTCTCGTCGACGTCGACGTAGACAGGCGTCGCGCCGGTCCGCGCCACCGGCGAGGCCGTCGCGATGAAGGTGAAGGACGGACAGAACACGGCATCGCCGGGCCCAACGTTCTTCGCCATCATCACCATCAGGATCGCATCGGTGCCGCTGGCGCAGCCGATCACGTGCTTGGCACCGCTATAGGCCGCGAGCTGCTTCTCGAGCTCGGCGACTTCAGGACCATTGACGAACTGGCAATGGTCCATCACGCGCTTGACCGCGGCATCCAGCGAGGCGCCGAGCCGGCGGCGCTGCGAGGCGACGTCGATGAAGGGAATGGGTTCGGAACGCAGATGCTGGTTCATCGTCTGGTTCTTGGCGCCTTGCTGGTTTTGAACGGTCGACATGGAAAGGGATCAGCCGGCGACGCGGCGCGGCCCCTTGAGGGCGGGCGATTTGGCCGCAGGCCGTGACGGCGTCTCCAGGCACTGCGTCGCGATCTCGAGGCTGGCAACGCCTTCGTCGCCCGTGACTGCCGGCGTCTCGCCGTTGCGCACCGCCTTGAGGAACGCGATCAGTTCGGCACGCAGCGGCTCGTCATGGCCGACCGGCAAATGCCGCATCGAATAGCTGCCGTCAGGCTTGAAGCCGAAGCATTCGGTGACCTGGCGCGTGAGCAGATCGCCCATCACGTATTTGCCGCGGGTCGCGACCGTGACGCTGCGCGCCTTGAACGGGGTCAGCCAGTTGGTGTTGATGTGCGCGAGCACGCCGTTGGCGGTGCGGAACTGCAACAGCGCGATGTCTTCGCGCTCTGCGACCGCGCTCGACAATTGCGGCTGCACCTCGACGATGTCGGATTCGGTGAACCAGCGGATCAGATCGATGTCGTGCACGGCGAGGTCGATCACGACGCCGACATTGGACATGCGCGGCGGAAACGGGCCGACACGCGTGATCGCGATAGAGAGGATGTCCTCGCCCGCGATCGCCTGCTTGACGGCGACGACCGCCGGATTGAAGCGCTCGACATGGCCGACCATCAGCGTGACGCCGGCCTTGTGCGCGGCAGCGACGATCTCGCGGCCCTCCTCCACGGTAGATGCGATCGGCTTCTCGACGAGAACATGGATGTTCTTGGCGATGCAGGCGAGCGCGACTTCGTGATGCAGATGGGTGGGAGCCGCGATGGTGACGGCGTCGACGCCTTCGGCGAGCAGCTGGTCGAGGGTCTCGAAGCTTGCGCAATTGGCCAGTTCCGTCGCGCGTGTGCGATGCGCCGACGACGGATCGACGACGCCGACGAGGCTGACGCCGGGAAGACCCGCAAGCACGCGCGCGTGGTTGCTCCCCATCACGCCAGCGCCAATGACGCCGACGCGCAAGCCGACCTTTGCCGGTGCAGATCCGTTGGAACTCATCTGAGCAAACCCCGATTCAACCGCAAATCCCCGGCGCGCTTCTAGCACGGGCGCCACATTTGTGGCGAATGCCGCCTTGGCGGCCCGGACACGATTTGATTCAAAAAGTTACACGTTCCCCGGGCCTTAAGCCGAAAATATCGCCTGTTTGGCCCGGGTCGCGTGATTCGGAGTTTGCTGGTTACGACCTTTGGTAGTCGTCTTCAATCCGGATGATGTCGTCTTCCCCGAGATAGCTTCCAGTCTGGACCTCGATCAGTTCCAGCATGATTTTACCGGGGTTCTCCATACGATGGACGGCGCCCATCGGGATGTAGATCGACTCGTTCTCGTGCACCATTTTCACGGTCTCATCGACCGTAACCTGCGCCGTGCCGCGGACAACGATCCAGTGCTCGGCGCGATGATGGTGCTTCTGCAGCGACAGCCGCCCGCCCGGCTTCACCACGATGCGCTTGACCTGATGACGCTCGCCATTGTCGACCGACTGGTAGCTGCCCCAGGGGCGGTGCACCTTCAGATGTTCCTCGGTGACCTTCGGCGCGACCGTCTTCAGCTTGGTGACCAGACGCTTCAGGCCGTTGGCATCCTTCTGGCGCGAGACCAGCACCGCGTCCGCGGTTGCAACCACGATGAGATCGTCGACGCCTTCGAGCGCGACCAGCGCGGAATCGGTGGTGACGTTGCAATTGCGGGAATCCTCGAACACCGCGCTGCCGTGCGACGCGTTGCCTTGCGCGTCCTTGTCGGAGAGCTCCCACACCGCGTGCCAGGAGCCGACATCGGACCAGCCGCACGACACCGGCACGACCGCTGCGCGCGAGGTCTTCTCCATCACCGCATAATCGATCGAGATCGCCTTGGCCGCGCCGAATGCCTCCGGCTCCAGCGTGACGAAGCCGAGATCGCGGCCGGCATTGTTGACCGCGCTGGTGACAGCCTCGACGCTCGCGGCATCGACCTTGCGATATTCGTCGAGCAGCACGCTCGCCGGGAACATGAAATTGCCGCTGTTCCAGAGATAGCCCGAATTGACGTAATCGGAGGCCTTCACCGCGTCCGGCTTCTCGACGAAGCGCGCGACCGCATGCACCTCGCCGGAGATCACCTCGCCCGGGTTGATGTAGCCGTATTCGGTCGCCGGCCGCTCGGGCTTGACGCCGAAGGTGACGATGCGCCCGGTGCTCGCGGCATTGAGGCCCTGGCGGCAGGCGGCGACGAACGCGGGATTGTCCTGCACGACGTGATCGGCGGCGAGCGCGAGCACGATGGCGTCACTGGCGCGGTTCTGCGCGAACACCGCGCCGGCCGCGATGGCCGGTCCGGAATCGCGCCGCATCGGCTCGAGGATCACGTCGGCCTCGATGCCGATCTCCGCGA
Source organism: Bradyrhizobium sp. MOS003 (assembly GCF_003020125.1). Lineage (GTDB taxonomy): Bacteria > Pseudomonadota > Alphaproteobacteria > Rhizobiales > Xanthobacteraceae > Bradyrhizobium. The sequence continues at coordinate 72,602 of NZ_PYFW01000006.1, forward strand.
GTTGCTCCAGCACCATGAAGCGATAGGACGCGTTGGTGATGACGATGGGCCGGTCGAACAGGGAGGGATCGGAGACGCGTAGCAGCGTGTCCTGGAAGGTCGAGCGCGTGCCGAACAGCGGCAGGAACTGTTTTGGCCGCACCTCGCGCGAAGCCGGCCACAGCCGCGTGCCGGCGCCGCCGCACATGATCAGGGGGATAATGCGTTTGTCCATCGTCATCTCAAACCTTGAAGTAGTCCCGATACCAGGTGACAAAATTGTGGACCCCATGCTCGATCGGCGTTGACGGTGCAAAGCCGGTGTCGCGCATCAGGTCCTCGACATCCGCGAACGTTTCCAGCACATCTCCCGGCTGCATCGGCAGCAATTCTTTGATCGCCGTCCGGCCCAGCTCCCGCTCCAGAAGACCGACGACGTGCATCAGTTCCTCTGGACGGTGATTGCCGACATTGTAGAGCTTAAACGGCGCATTTGCGGCAGCCGGATCGTCCGCAGGCACAAGATTGATCAGCTTGGATACTACACGCTTGACATCATCGACATAGGTGAAGTCGCGACGCATTCGGCCATGGTTAAACAGCCGGATCGACTTGCCCGCCATGATGGCGTTTACGAACAGAAACATGGCCATGTCGGGCCGTCCCCATGGCCCGTAGATGGTAAAGAAGCGCAGGCCCGTGACCGGCAGGCGATAGAGATGACTGTAGGACTGCGCCATCACCTCGTTCGCCTTCTTGGTCGCGGCGTAGAAGCTCACGGGATGATCGGTGCGGTCCGCAACCGCAAATGGCATTTTTGTGTTGGCGCCGTAAACGGAGGATGACGAGGCGTAGACGAGATGACGACAGCCGTTGTTGCGGCAGCCCTCGAGCACGTTGAGAAAGCCCACCAGATTGGAATCGACATAGGCGTGCGGCTGCTCGATCGAGTAGCGCACGCCGGCCTGTGCCGCCAGATGCACGACCTCCGTAAAACGATGCCGCGCAAACAGCGCCGCCATCGTCTCGCGGTCGGCAAGATCGGCCTCGACGAAGGAGAAACGGGGCGAGCCCTGCAGCAGCGCCAGACGCGCCCGCTTCAGTGCCGGATCGTAATAGGCGTTGAGATTGTCGAGCCCGACGACGGACCGGCCCTCGCCCAGGAGCTGCCGGGCGACGTGGAAGCCGATGAAGCCGGCGGCCCCGGTTACCAAAATTGCCTGATCCGTCATCCTGTTCCCTGGAGATCCCTCGCCCGATCCTGTTTAGCCGTCCGTTCGAGGGGGGCACAATAGGTCGCCATGGCTCAAGCGCCCCATAACGTCCCTCCGCGAGGGCTCACGAGCGCCTCTCACGACGGCTATTGCAAGATCGGCGCCAAAACCATACCAAAGCGGCCGAATTCGGCGCTCGCGTCGGGTTGCCTCAAATCTTCGCAAACCCAGTTCATGCGGGCGAGATGCGCCGAATCCTGCTGTCGACGGCCAAAATCCTGATTTCCGTGGCGCTGCTCTATCTGGCGCTGCGCAAGGTCGATCTGTCCGAATTGTTTTCGCGCTTCACCGTGACCAGCCTGTTCTGGATCGGTGCCGCGATCGCGATCACTTTCCTGCAGATATTCGTCGGCGTACTACGCTGGCGCGAGATCAGCGCCGTCTGCGGCGCGCCGCTCGAACTCGGCCGCGCCATGCGCTACAACGTGATCGGCTCTTTCTTCAACCAGACCCTGCCGTCGGCGATCGGCGGCGACGCGGTCCGGCTGTGGCTGGTCGCGCGCGCCGGCGCCGGCTGGCGAGCGGCGACCTACTCGATCTTCGTCGACCGCGCGATCGGCTTGATCGCGCTCGCGATTGTCATCGTCGCGAGCCTGCCCTGGAGCTACACTCTCATCACCGATCCGCACGGTCGCTCGGCACTGCTGCTCATCGATCTCCTGGCGCTCGCCGGCGGCCTTGGCTTCCTGGTTTTCGGCGCTTTGAAATGGCGCTGGCTGAAGACGTGGTGGGCCACCCATCACATTCACGCCTGTGCCGTGATCGCGAACCGCGTGATCTTCAGCCGCAGCCGGGGACCGATCATCGCGATCCTGTCGGTGCTCGTTCACGTGCTCGCCGTCGTCATCGCCTGGTGCGTCGTGCAGTCGATCGCGGCCCCGGTTCGCTTCAGCGACGTCTTCCTGCTGGTGCCGCCCGTGATGCTGATCACGATGATGCCGATCTCGATCGCCGGCTGGGGCGTGCGTGAAGCCACGATGGGCCTGGCGTTCGGCTTCGCCGGACTTGCCGCCAACGAAGGCGTCAACGTCTCGCTGCTGTTCGGCGCCGTGTCCTTCATCGTCGGCGCATTCGGCGGCCTGGTCTGGATCCTCAGCGCGGAGAAAGCCGCGCAGGGGTCGGCGCCGATCGGAGTGCCGGAGTGACCGTGCCGACGATCGTGGCCTCGCTGCTAGCCGTTACGATCGCCGCACTGATCTCGGCGCTCATCACCTGGATCAGCCGTCCCCTGCTGCAGCGCTACGCACTGGCACGCCCGAATGCGCGTTCCTCGCATCGTATCCCCACCCCGCAAGGCGCGGGCATCGCGGTGATCTCGGCGACGCTCGTCGTTGCCTTGGCGTTGGCGGCCTGGATTAACGTCGCCATTCCGCCGGCGCTGGTCATTGCCACCATCGTCATTGCGCTGGTCGGGTTCGCCGACGACATCGTCTCGCTGCCGGTGCTGGTGCGGCTAGTGCTGCAGGCCGCCTGCGTCAGCGCTGTCGTCCTCACCGCGCCTGACGATGCGCGCATCGTGCCGGCGGTGCCGCTGGCACTGGAGCGCGGCCTCATCGTGCTCGCCGGTGTCTGGTTCGTGAACCTCGTCAATTTCATGGACGGGCTCGACCTGATGACGGTGGCGGAAGTGGTGCCGGTCACAGCCGCGCTGTTGCTACTCGGGCTCTTCGGCGAATTGTCGCGGCCGGCGGCGTTGATCGCAATGGCCCTGTGCGGGGCCATGCTCGGCTTTGTGCCGTTCAACAAGCCGGTCGCAAGAGTGTTCCTGGGCGATGTCGGCAGCCTGCCGATCGGCCTTTTGCTCGGCTGGTGCCTGCTGGAGCTCGCCTGGCTCGGACAGCCCGCCGCGGCGCTGCTGCTGCCGTCTTATTATCTTGCGGATTCCACCATCACGCTGTTTCGGCGCATCGCGCGGCGCGAACCATTCTGGTCGGCGCACCGCACGCACTTCTATCAGCGCGCCACCGACAACGGCTTCACGGTCAAGCAGGTGATCGCCGAGGTGTTCGCGCTCAATCTCGTACTGGCCTTGCTTGCCGTCGTCAGCGTTCGCGCCGGCTCGATGCCGGTCACGATCGTTTCCCTGTTCGCAGGCGCGGTCGCAGTCGCCTTCGTGCTGCTCCGGTTCTCGCGACCTCAGGCGTTCTGAGCCGCCAGCGCCAGCCGCAGTCCCTCGTCGAGGGAGACCTCCGGCTGCCAACCGGTTGCGAGCGCTTTCGAGATGTTGAGCTCGAGCGAGCCGATCAGGCTGTCATGCGTATCCTGCCGGCCCATCACGCTGAGCAGCGTGCTGAGCACGCCCGACGGCACGCCGAACAGCCGCAGCCCCTTGCCGGACGCTTCGGCCAGCCGCGTGATGAATTCGGGCGTCGAGACCTGCTCCCTGTCGGCGACGAGGAAGATCTCGAAATTGCTGGCGGGATCGGGATGGCCGAGCCGGTGCAGAATGAACGACGACAGGTTCTGCACCGCAAGGAAGGCGCGCTGGTTGCGGATCGCGGCAAAGGGCAGCGGCAGCCCGAGATGGACCGCGCGCGTCAGCAGCGCGAAATTGCCCTTGGCGCCCGCGCCATAGACCAGCGGCGGCCGGATCACCGAGATATTCATGTCGTTGTCGCGCGCCAGCGTCCTCAAACCCGCCTCGGCGGCAGCCTTGGACATGCCGTAGAGGCCGCGCGGCGTTAGGATGTCGTCCTCGCCGAACGGCGCGCGGCCCTCATTGCTGCGGCCGTGCACGAGAACGGTGCTGACGAAGATGAACTGGCGCACGCCGGCCGTCGCCGCGCAACGCGCCAGATGCAGCGTGCCAGCGATATTGACGTTGCGGTAGAGCTGGACCGCGTGCTCCTCGTGCTTGTGATGCACGCGCGCGGCGAGATGGACGACGGCGTCGACGCCTTCCAGCGCGGCCTGCCAATCGGTCTCGGGACCGATCGACTCGATCACGACCTCGTCGTCGACACCTTGCGGGCTGCGGACCGCGCGGCGGACCAACCATCCCGCTCCCGCCAGCGCAGGGGCGACGTGACGGCCGACGAAACCGCTTGCCCCCGTCACCAGCACGACCGGCTTGTTCTCGCTCATCGTTGCTCCGGAAGGTGCGGGGTGCGCAGCAGTTCGTGGATCACGCCGGCATAGGCGTTCATCGCCGTCGCCCGATCGAAGCGCGCCGCCGTCTTCACCGCACGCGCCGCAATCGCATCGTCGTCGGAACCGGACGCGGTGCGGATCGCCGCGGCGAGCTGGTCCGGGCGGCCGGGCGTCACGACCCAGCCAAGCCCGTTCTCCACCACCGTCAGGGCCGCCTCGGCCTCCGGCTCGGAGACCAGAAGCACGGGCCGGCCGACCGCCAGAAGATTGTAGAACCGACTCGGCACCGACACCCCCGCTACGTCCTTCCGATACGGAATGATCCAGAGATTGGCCGCCGACAGGAACGCCTCGAGCTCGGTATCCGCGACGCGCGCCACAAAGGAGACATTGGAGAGGTTTGCTTCGGCCTGCAACTGCTTCAGCCGCTCGAAGCCGATGCCCCAGCCGGACAGCAGGAAGTGAATGTCGGCCTCGTCCTTCAGAAGCCGCGCCGCCTCGAACACGATCTCCGGATCGTGGGTGAAACCGAGATTGCCCGACAGGCCGACGATGAAGCGCGCGGAAAGCGCCTTGCGGAACGGGTTGTCCGAATTGACCGGCCGCGGCGCGGGCACGAGCGTCGCCCAGTTCGGGATGAAGCGGATCTTGTTCCGCGTCATTCCGGCATAGCTCAGCAGCGGCCGCTCCGCATCGCGGCCGATGGTGATGACGGCATTGAGCACGCGGAACATCAGGCCGTTGGCGGCGCGCATCGTCCGCGTCACGAGCGAGCCCGGCTTCAGCAGGCCCGCCATCACCAGCACGTCGGGAAAGAGATCGTGCATGATCAGCGCCGAGCGTGCGCCCTTGAATCTGGCTGCCGCCGCCACCGCGTAAGGCAGCATGAACGGGGCGGTGACCGTGAGCACGACGTCTCCTGCCTTGAGCTCCCGCATCAACGCGACGAACGTGCGCGCCGCGAACAGCAGTTCCGACAGCCCGCGCCGCACCAGCGCCGCCTTGCCCGCCATGCGGTTCTTGATTGCGACCACGCGCGGCTTGCCCGGGCCGGCCTCTGAGGCCGGCAATGCGCCCGGCCAGCCCGAGAGCACGACGACCTCGTGCTCGACGGCGAGACGGCAGGTGATCTCGGCCATGATCGCCGCCGTCGTGCTCGTATCCGGCGGATAATGCTGGCTCGCGACGACGATCTTGCCTCGAGGCTGCATGGTCAGGCCGCGGTCGACCCGAATTCGGGCACCGCATCCTTCAGGATGGTCCTGATGGTGGCGCGATCGTCGCGCGCGATCGCCTGCTCCAGCGCCAAGATCCATTTGCGCAGCGTCTGCATCGGCGGCTCGTTCGGCTGCGCGGCCATGATGCCGGCAACGCCGATCTCGCGGGTCGGCTCCTCGGTGGCGAACAGGATCTCATGCAAGCGCTCGCCCGGCCGCATGCCGGTGAACACGATCTCGATGTCGTAGCCGGGCTGCAGTCCGGAAAGGCGGATCATGCGCTCGGCGAGATCGACGATCTTCACCGGCTGGCCCATGTTGAGCACGTAGACAGAGACGTCGGGACGGTGAGTTCCGAGCGCATGCGTGGCCGCGGTGATGACAAGATCGCAGGCCTCGCGGATGGTCATGAAGTAGCGGACCATGTCGGGATGCGTCACCGTCACCGGGCCGCCGGCCTCGATCTGGGCCTTGAATTTCGGAACCACTGAGCCGTTGGAGGCCAGCACATTGCCGAACCGGACCGAGATCAGCCGCATCGGCGGCCTGGCGCCGCCGCTACCTGCCGCAAGGTCGTGATCCAGCGCCTGGCAGTACATCTCCGCGAAGCGCTTGGTCAGGCCGAGCATCGACACCGGCTCGATCGCCTTGTCGGTCGAGATCATCACCATGGCTTCGGCGCCGGCGGCAACGGCGGCATCCGCGACGTTGATCGAGCCGAAGATGTTGGTCTTGACGCCCTCGCTCCAGTCGCGCTCGAGGATCGGCACGTGCTTGAGCGCAGCGGCGTGGAACACGATGTCCGGCTTGAACCCGGCCATCAGGCGCATGATGCGCTCGCGGTCGCGAATGTCGGCAATCCGTCCTTCGACCTCGGCGGCCGCCCCTCGCGCGGCGAGCGCCTCCGTGATGGCGTAGAGCGCAGGCTCGGAGTTTTCCACGATCAGGAGCCGCGCGGCACCGAAGGCGACGACGCGTTCGCAGATCTCCGACCCGATGGAGCCGCCGCCGCCGGTGACGATCACCGCCTTGCCGTTGATCAGCGCTTCCAGGCGCGCATAGTCGATCGTCTCGCTCGGCCGCAGCAGGAGGTCCTCGACCGCGACGGCCGTGAGCCGCGGCGCATCGCCGCTCTCGAGCGAGGGCATCCGGTTGACGATCACACCCAGCTTGCGCGCCCGCATCAGGATCGATTCCGGACGCGCTTCCGGCTCGAATGCCGACGGCGTCATGACGAGGCGCGCGATCGGCTTGTTGCGCTTGGCGAAGTCGGCGACGACGTCCTCGACGTCGTCGATGCCGCCCAGCACCGGCACGTTGCGGATGAACTGGCCCAGATCCGAATTCGACGGCGAGAGCACGCCGACCGGCCAGATGTGCTTGATCGCGCCGCTCTCGATGCCGCGCAGGAGAACCTCCGCATCCGCGGCGCGGCCGATCAGCAGCGTCGGCGCGGCCTCCTCGCCCCTGGCGTGACGCCGCACCCGCGTATAGCGGAAGTAGCGGTAGGCCATGCGCAGCGCGCTGAGGAAGGAGATCTCGAGGAACCAATAGAGGACGATCGTCACCTTGCCGAGGAAGAATGCGCCGCGGACGTTGGGGGCGACGAAGATGTAGTCGAGCACGAGCAAGGCGACCGTCAGCACGGTCGCGACGCGGATGATGTTCAGCGCGTCAGGCAGCGAGATGAAGCGCCATTTCGTCGTGGTCAGGTTGAAGATGAAGAACACGACCACGCTGAAGGCGAGGAAGTAGGGCAGGATCTGGAACAGCAGCGGCAGGCGGTCGAAGAAGCCGTCGCCACCCTCGAATCGCAGATAGAAGGCGGCAAAAAGCGCCGCCGCGGTCGCCAGCAGGTCGTGGAGCGCGATCAGGAAATTGCGCAAGGTGAGATGCGAAAGACGCGTCATCCGCCGACCGATGAAAACCCAGTTAGATGCAACCTGACCGCGCTGATAGCCCATCTGGACAGGACTTGCCAGCCGCGCGGCCGCTCAGGAACCGGCTTCCCCCATCTTCGCCTCGGGCTGTTGTGCCCGGAGCACCATGCCGCCGGCAACGCCGACCCCGATGACGTACATCCAGCCCTCGTGGAAGTCGAACAGATGGGAGTTGAACAGCGAGGTGAAGATGTTCTGCACAACCACCAGGAGTCCGATCCAGTTGTCGAGCCCCTCGCCGCGAAACAGCAGAAGATGCAGGATCCAGATCGCGTAGAGAACGACGATACCGACCGCGCCCCATTGCACGGCGACGTTGAGCGTCTGGTTATGCGGGTTGCCGATCACCTCGGCTGAGGCCTGGTACAGACCGCTGGGCGTCGCGACCCGTTCGAACAATCCGCGCGTCGAACCGGTGCCGTGCCCTATGATCGGCGCCTGCGCGAAGAAGCCGAGCGACTTCCGCCAGAATTCGAGCCGCAGGCCGAGCGAGGTCGGCTCGCCCTTTTCGACATAGCGCGTGTAGTCGTCGGAAAATCTCTCGGCCGTATGGCGCAAATACGGCGAGGACTGCCAGGCGAGGACCGCAACGGCGAGCAAGCCGGCGGAGATGAGTGCGATGCTGCGCCCTTTGAGATGAAGCAGCGCGAACACGCCGAACATGATCGGAACGGTGACGAGAGCCGTGCGGGACACCACCACGAATGTCATGTTGACGAAGAAGCTCAGCGCCAGCGCCGTCAGTAACCCGGCGAACCAGTATCGCTTCTCACGCAGCAGCATCACGATCGGATAGGCGAGCGCGACCGCGCACAGCGCAAATTCCTGGCTCTGATCGATGTAGTTCTTGACGAAGATGCCGCGCTCGGGCGGATCGGTCTTGAGCGCGAGGTTCGGATAGAAGGCGACCAGCCAGGACATCACCGACAACAGGGCGCAGGACACCAGGAAGGCGACGAAGATCCAGCGGCCGCGCGGCGAACGCTCGAAATGATAGAGCAGGACCGGCAGCACGAGCAGCTTGATGGTCGGATTGATTGCGTGGAAGCGCGCGCTCCAGGGCGCGTCGGACCAGAGCGTTCCCACCAGCGCGAGCAGCACCAGTGCAATCGGAGCCAGACAGATCGGACGCTTCAGGAATTGCAGGAAGGCACGGACGTCGAGAAACGGCAGCATGCAGAGCAGCATCAGCGCGTTGAAGATCCCCGCAAGCGAGGTCGACCAGGGCAGCGAGGCCGCGGTCAGGACCGCGAAGACATCGACGGTTTCGCTCCAGGCAGCCGGGCTGCGCAGACGGCGAAGCAACATCTGTCCCGTCGTTTCGCGAGCAAGCGCCGTCACTTGCCGCCTCCCCGGGCGCGATGCACCAGCGCCGTCGTGCTGAAGCCCTGGAGGATGTCGACGAGCACGACCGTTCCACCCGCTTGCTCGACGACCTCGTGGCCGACCACCTGCTCGCGGGTGTAATCGCCGCCCTTCACCAGCACGCCGGGCCTGATCCGCGTGATCAGATCGATTGGCGTGTCCTCGTCGAAGATGACGACGAGATCGACGGCTTCGAGCGCGGCGAGCACCTCGGCACGCGCGCGCTCGTCCTGGACCGGCCGCTCGGCGCCCTTGAGCCGCCGCACCGAGGCGTCGCTGTTGAGCCCGACGATCAGGCGGTCGCAAGCGGCGCGCGCTGCAGTCAGCACCTTGACGTGGCCGGGATGCAGGATGTCGAAGCAGCCATTGGTGAAGCCGACGCGCTGGCCCTGCCTCCGCCACTCGGCAAGTTGCGCATCGAGGGTATCAGGATCGAGCACGATCTTCTCCTCGGCCGCCAGCGTGGCATGCGGCAGGATCTTTCGGCGCAACTCGGCCGCGCTCACGCTTGCGGTGCCCTGCTTGCCGACGGCGACGGCGGCAGCGGCACTGGCCATGCGCAACGCCGTGTCCCAATCCGCGCCCGTCGCAAGCGCGACCGCGAGCGCGGCGGCCACGGTGTCACCGGCGCCGGAGACGTCACGCACTTTGACCGGGAAAGCCGGAACGTGGACCGCTGCACCATTGCGCGGCACCAGCGTCATGCCCTGCTCGCCTTGCGTGACCAGGATCGCCTCGCAATCGGCGAGCCGCATCACATCCTCGCTGGCATCGACGATGCTCTGTGGCGTGTCGGCGCGGCTGCGCGTTGCTTCCGAAAATTCCTTGCGGTTGGGCGTGAGCAGCGTGGCGCCGCGATAGATCGCCCAGTTCAAGCTCTTGGGATCCACGATCACGGGCTTGCCGAGCTTTCGTGCGGCGTCGATGGTGTGGCGGATGACGCGCGCCGTCAGCACGCCCTTGGCGTAGTCCGAGAGCAGCAAGATGTCGGCGCGCGCGATCTGCGGGAGGATCGCCTCGATCAGCTTCGTCTCGATGTCATCGGAGGCAGGCGCCGCCTGCTCCCAATCCGCGCGCAGCATATGCGTGGAAAAATGTTCGGAGACGAAGCGGACTTTTCGCGTGGTCGGCCGCGCGGGGTCGCGCACCAGCATGTTTTCGATCGCATCAAGCTCATCCAGGGCCGCCTTGAGCCGTGCACCGGCATCGTCCTCGCCGACGAGGCCGACGAAGATACAGCGTGCGCCCAGCGAGGCGACGTTGCGCGCGACATTGCCGGCGCCGCCGATATGGATCTCGCTGCGCTGGGCTGTGATGACGGGCGTCGGCGCTTCCGGCGAGATCCGCGACACCTCGCCATAGACGAATTCGTCCAGCATGATGTCGCCGATGCACAGCACCGTGCGGCCTGAGATGGCCTTCGCGAGGGCGTCGAAATCAAGAATGGGCGTCGGCATGGTCAAATGGCCTCAGCGGAAGCGGTCGGGCCGGTCGAGGTAATCCCCGACATAGGCCTTCACCGCATCCTCGAGCGTCGTGAAGCCGCCGTTATAGCCGGCACGGTGGAGGCGATCGACCTCGCTCTGGGTGAAGTACTGGTAGGCCCCGCGGATCTGCTCGGGCATGTCGATATACTCGATGTTGGGCCTGGTACCGAGCGCGGCATAGGCCGCCAACATCAGATCCCTGAAGCTGCGCGCGTTGCCGGTCCCGACGTTGAAGAGTCCGGACACCGATGGTGTCGCGAGCAGCCACATCACGACGCGCACGACGTCGTCGACATAGATGAAATCGCGGCGCTGATCGCCGTCGGCGATGCCCTCACGGTGCGACTTGAACAATTGCACGACGCGGCCTGCCTTGACGTCGTCGAAGCGCCGCGCCAGCACGCTCATCATCGAGCCCTTGTGATATTCGTTGGGGCCGAACACGTTGAAGAATTTCAGGCCAACCCATTGCGGCGGGAGCTTTTCGCCGCGCGCGGCACGTTCGGCGACCGCGAGATCGAACATGTGCTTGCTCCAGCCGTAGAGATTCATCGGCCGCAGTTTCTTCAACGCCGGCAGCGAGCCGTCGTCGTCGAAACCCTCCTCGCCGTCACCATAGGTCGCCGCCGAGGAGGCGTAGATGAAGGGCACGGCGGCTGTCGTGCACCAATCGAGAAGGCGCATCGACAGGCGAAAGTTGGTCTCGAACACGAGATCGCCGTCGGTCGCGGTGGTCGCGGAAATCGCCCCGAGATGGATCACGGCGTCCAGGGGGCGGCCCTTCAGCCAGTCCATCAGCTCGGCCGGCGGGACGATATCCACAAGCTGGCGCTTGGCGAGGTTCCGCCACTTGCCCTCGTTGCCCAGGAAATCGCAGATCACGACATCACCGCGGCCGGCGTCATTGAGCGCGGCCACGACATTCGACCCGATAAAACCGGCCCCGCCGGTCACCAGCAACATTCAGAAATCCCTGCCCGATCTTTGCGCCCGGTCCTGCCGTAGCGCATGAGCCGCCAAAGTGTAAGCGGTTTTGGATTGAACGGCCTGCCGGCTTTACCTGCCGGCCCGGAGCGGCTACCGAACGGCCATAACCGGTTTCGCCTCGGCCCCTATCAATAAATGAATAAAGATTCGCAATTTAGTGGAGATGCCGATCGGGACGACACACGCCCGATCCTGATCATTCCCTACATGTGGATCGGTGATTTCGTGCGGAATCACACCGTGGTCCGCGTCCTGAAGCAGCGCTGGCCGAACCGGCCAGTCGATCTCCTCACCACATCCCTTTGCGCCCCGCTGGTCGATTATATGCCCGGCGTGCGCGAGGGGATCGTCTGGGACCTGCCGCGCGGCCGGCTTGCCCTGGGACGCCAACTGGCCTTGGCAAAGCTCCTGCGCAAGCGAAACTATGGCACCGCCCTGGTGCTGCCCCGGACGTGGAAGGCGGCCATCGCGCCGGCGCTGGCCGGTATCCCTGAACGGGTCGGCTTCGTCGGCGAGTTCAGGTTCGGCCTGCTCAACCGCTGGCGCTGGGGCGAGAAGAAGCTGCCCCGCTTCATCGACAAGAATGCCGCCCTCGCCCAGCCCGATGGCGCGCCCCTGCCTCCGGAATGGCCGATGCCGCAATTGCGGGTCCCGGTCGAGGACATCGTCCGGTGGCGGCAGGCTAACGGCCTCAGCGCCGGCGCCGCGGTGGCGCTGGCGCCCGGCTCGGTCGGCGTCTCGAAGCGCTGGACCTACTATCCGGAGGCCGCCCGGCTCCTGGTCGAGCGCGGGCTGGAGGCTTGGGTAGTCGGTGGCCCCGGGGAGAAGGGCCTCGCCCAGGAGATCGTCGCGGCCGGCGGCTCCGGGATCGCTGGCGGCCCGGGGGTCCGCGACCTCACCGGCAACGACTTGCGCAACGGCGTGCTGGCCATGGCCGCCGCCGGCGTCGCCATCTCCAACGATTCCGGCCTCATGCACATCGCCGCCGCGCTGGGCACGCCCACCATGGGCATCTTCGGCCCGACCAGCCCCTATCTCTGGGCGCCCCTTAACGGACTTGCCGCAACCGTGGTCCAGGACAAGGAAAAGCTGTCCTGCCAGCCCTGCCAGAGCACGATCTGCAAGATGAACGACCACCGCTGCATGCGGAACATCGCAGCGAGCGAGGTGGTGGGGATTGCGCAGAGGGTGCTGGCGGAAGCAGGTCACGCGTGACGAGCCGAGACACCAAGCGCGGACAGTCCTAACCGAAAGCTCGCGGAGACCACCCTGCGTCAGCGCGGGTGGTCTCCGGTCGATCGTCAGCGCTGAGTCTTGCCGCGCGCCGGAGGCAGAAGCACGGTGTCGATGACCGGATCACGCCGTTTGACGCCTCGATGTCCAGCTGGATGACATGCGCGTCGCATAGGCGACGCGCCAGAACCGCTTGGCGCGATCGATCGCCTTGGTGGCCTGCTGCAGGCCGTCTTCGCCATCGTCTCCAAGCAGGCAGGACTGGTCTCGGTCAGCGACGTGGAGGTGGTGCGGCCGGAGCGATTCTCAGCAGGATGCGCGTGGCACGGCATATCATGCCGCTGTCGGCTTACCGCGCCGCCGATAGATCTGGAGATAGTTGGTGCTGCACGAGCGGGTCGTATGCCAGCGCATGGGGATCGGAGCGAGCTCCAGACCGCAGGTCTCGACGACGGAGAACCCGAGCGGAGCCAGCGTGCCTGCGATCTCATCCGGCCGCATGAAGCGCCGCCAGTCGTGGGTGCCACGGGGCAGCCAGCCCAGAACATATTCCGCGCCGATGATCGCCTTCACGAACGATACCAGCGTCCGGTTCAACGTGCCGATCACCAGCAGCCCGCCAGGCGCAACCAGGCTGCCGGTCGCGGCGAGGAAGCGGTCAGTGTCGGCGACGTGCTCGACGACCTCGAGCGACAGCACGATGTCGAACTGCCGCCGTTCGGCGACCAGCTCCTCGGGAACGGCCTGCCGGTAGCCGATAGGCAACCTGGCTTGGTCCGCATGGATCGTCGCCACGCGGACGTTGCGCTCGGCGGCGTCGATGCCGAGCGCAAGCGCGCCGAGACGGGCCATCGGCTCCGTCACCAGACCCGCGCCGCAACCGACGTCGAGCAGGGTCAAGCCGTCGAGGGGCCGCTCTCGCCTGGGGTCACGCACCATCAACGCGGGAAGCCGGTTGCTGAGGTGCGCGACGCGCGCCGCATTGAAGCTGTGAACCAGCTTCATGCGGCCGTCGGGATTCCACCAATCCTCGGCGAGGGCCTCGAACCGCGCGATCTCGTCAGGATCCACGCTCGGCGCGAGGCCGGTCTTCATGTCCTTGCGCAGCATGGTCAGCCTTCCTGGCGCGCAGCACGTCGCCCGTTACCGCGGCACCGTTCGGAACAGAATTTCACGCTTGGCCAGTCCCGCGCCCATTTTCGCCGCCAAGCGAACGATCGCTTGCAAACGGCGCATATTTTGGTCGGAAGGTCCGATTTGCGTCGCATCTTCGGCATGGAGGACTTGCCCAGAGAGAAAAGACCAGTTTGCGCAGCTGGCGCTCGCAGCCAGCGTGGGTGCCCGCACGGATCGAGACTTTCTCTCCCTGAACGACTCTGCACGGCTTTTGGATCAGGACGCCCAGCCCTTCGCCGCGCCGCTTGTGATCCGAATCCGGCTTGCGATCGTTTCCTCGCCCACGGGGACGCAATCGTGCGGGGAGATCAGATCAGCCGGCGCGCCCAAGGAGATGATCCAAGGCAGATGATCAAGACCATTGCAGCTTGGATCGGCAGCTATGCGGATCATCCGGACCCTCGGTCGGCGCTCGCCGGCAAGATCGCGCTCGTGGTGGCATCCAACCAGCCTTTCTATCCCCTCTATCTGCATTGGATCGTGGGGACGGCCGCATGGCCGGCCTGGCTCAGCCTGCTCTCGACGCCTTTCTTCCTCGCCGTCCCGGCCCTGGCGAAAAGGAATTCGCTTGCGGGCCGCGCGCTGCTTCCACTGGCCGGCGTCGGCAACACCGTCTTATGCGTCAAGCTGTTCGGCGCATCGTCGGGCGTCGAGCTGTTCCTGCTTCCCTGTGTGCTGCTGGGCACGATTTTGTTTCGGCCGGACGAGCGCCTGAAAACAGCAATCGTCGCCACGCTTCCATTCATCGTCTATCTCTTCGTCGATGCCCATCTCGGCCACCCCCTGATGATGACGTCGGACTATCCGAGGCTGGTCGCCTTGAACGGCATGAGCGTGGCAGCCCTGATCGCGCTGATCGGCCTGCTCTGCTCGACGGTGCTGGCGGCGCGAGAGGCGTGAGATCGTGACAACTGGGATCCCCGGCGCGAGGCAGCATGTCGACATCTCTCACTGACGGTCATGATGGCGGGCCGCGGCGCGCACCGGTTCCAACCGCTGCAGCATGGCTCGGCGGATTGGGCCTGGTGCCGTTCGTCGGGCTCTCGATCGCCTCCCAGGCAATCGAGGGTGACTTGAAGACGGCCGCGCTGCACGGACTGCTGGCCTACGGCGCCGTGATCCTGTCTTTCCTCGGCGGCATCCATTGGGGCGCCGCGATGACCCGGTCGATCTCGCGGACGGATCACGGCATAGATGCCGGTCGGCTCGGCATCAGTGTCGTTCCCTCGCTCGTCGGCTGGGCGTCGCTGCTGGTCGATACCCGATATGGTCTCGCACTGTTGGCAGCCGCCTTCGCTGCAAATCTGCTGCTGGATATTCGGTCGACGCGTGAGGGTTTGGTCCCGCCGTGGTATCGCAGGCTTCGCCAGCCGCTGACGATGGTCGTCGTCGCCGCCCTCATCTTGGCGGAGTTCGGCCCGTGAAATACCTCGTTTCGCCGGAGCTGATGATGTTGCGATGATGAAAGCTGAGAGCTGTTTTGCCCGACAGGTCAATCAGCTCTCGCATACTCGGAAGAACATCTTGCTCAGAAGAACATCGTCACCGACCCGCAAGTCATTGATTCCGCTATGGCCGGCTACTGTGCATGGGGTTGTTTTCGCAGTTTTTAGTTATCGGCGCCTGAAAGCGCTGCTCAGAGCAGCGGCCGATAGACCTCGCCGATCCGCGCCGCTTCGGCATCGAGGCTGAACTTCGCGAGCACCCGCGCCCGTCCCCGTTCGCCCATCGCCGTCGCCGCGGCCACGTCCCGCATCAGTGGCTCGACCGCAGCAGCGAGCGCATCAGCATCCCCCGTCGGGATCAGCACGCCGCTCACGCCATCCTCGACCACGAGCTCGGCCGCGCCGGCGCGTGCGGCGACGAGCGCGCTGCCCGCCGCCATTGCCTCGATTAGCGTCAGGCCAAAACCTTCGTTGCGTGAGGTGAAGGCGTAGATCGTCAGCCGCTGATACCAGCGCTGCACCGCTTCGATCGGCAGCTCGCCGGTGATGACGATGCGCGATTGCAGGCCGGCTGCTTCGATGCGCTTTTTCAGGTCATTGGCAAAGGATGTCTGCTCGGCCGTGACCTGACCAACGATCACGGCCGTGAAATCGGGATAGCGCGGCAGCAGTTGGCACATCGCGTCGACGAACACATCGGTGCCCTTCTGCGCGCGCACGCGGCCGAAGCAGCCGATGGCGTAACGGCCCGGCAGCGCGGCCTCATTAAACGCTGCCGCGCGATCGATCGGCGGCACATAGACGTCGGTGTCGACGCCATGCGGGATCACCGTCGCCTGCACTTTCAGGAACGAGGCCGAAAGATCTGACGTCGCGATGATCGCGTCCATGCGCCGGATCAGCCAGCGCGTGATCCAGCTATGGTGCCGCTGCGCCGCCGAGGTGAACACGAGCTTCAACGGCCAGCCGATCGCACGCAGCACAACGCCCGCGATCATCTCGTTGTTGCGCCGCGCATGCCAGATCAACGGCGCCTTGCGGCGCCACAGCTTCAGAAAATCGGCAACGCTCAGGCGCGCGATCCCGGCCGGCGCGTGCGAGCCGAACCATGCGGCGTGGTACAGTTTCGCCAGCCGCGGCGCCACCATCCGGTTGGTCGCGGTGACCCCGGAATAGCGCCTGTGCAGATTTGGCACGATCACATCGAGATCGCCGGGGGGATTGGCCACGTCACGCTCCGTTTCGGAAGCCCCCTATACGCAACATTAAGCATAGTGACCAGTTCAGCCACGCCGAAACCCCCTCTTCACCGCGCAAACGTTAACTTGGCGCGTTGATCGAAGACGGGTGAGATCATGACTGTGCTAGTCACCGGCGGCGCCGGCTATATCGGAAGTCATACGGTCCTCGCGCTGGCGGAAGCCGGCGAGGACGTCGTCGTGATCGACGATCTCTCCACCGGCTTCTCCGCTTATCTGCCCGAAGGCGTGCCGTTGTTCATTGGGGACGCCGGCGACGAGAACCTGCTCGAAGGCGTGATCGCGCAGCACAACATCGAGAGCATCATCCATTTCGCCGGCTCCGTCGTCGTGCCGGATTCGATGCGCGATCCGCTCGGCTACTACCGCAACAATTTCACGACCGCGCGCAATCTGCTCAACGTCGCGGTCAAACGCGGCATCAACCGCTTCATCTTCTCCTCGACCGCCGCCGTCTACGGCAATCCGGACCAGGTGCCGGTCCCCGAACACGCGCCGACGCGGCCGCTGTCGCCCTATGGCTCGTCGAAGCTGATGACCGAGATCATGCTGCACGACGTCGCCGCCGCCTACGGCATGCAGTACGTCACCCTGCGCTATTTCAACGTCGCCGGCGCCGATCCGCAGGCCCGCATCGGCCTTGCCACCGCCGGCGCCACACATCTGCTCAAGATCGCGGTGGAAGCTGCGACCGGCCAGCGCGCCAAGATCGACGTGTTCGGCACCGACTATCCGACCCCCGACGGCAGCTGCATCCGCGACTTCATCCACGTCACGGACCTCTCACAGGCGCATCGTTCGGCGCTAGCGTACCTGCGCAACGGGGGCGCCTCGACGACGCTCAATTGCGGCTACGGTCGCGGCTATTCGGTGCTGGAGACCATCGACGCCGTGCGGCGGGTGTCAGGCCGCAGCTTCGCCGTGCAATACGCCCCGCGCCGGCCCGGCGACATCATGACCATGGTCGCCGACACCAGCCGCATCCGCGGCCTGCTCGACTGGAAGCCGCAATACGACGACCTCGAGACCATCGCCGCGCACGCCTTGGCGTGGGAAGACAAGTTGTTCCACGAGCGCCATGGCGAGCTCCGCCACGCCGCATCGGCCTAGAATCATCCCCAGCGCAAGCCCTTAATTGGGCTTGAAAAACCCCGCTTGAGCGGGCACAGAGGCCGTTCGATCCCTGACGCGCGGGCAGGCTTTGTCCTGCGCCGTCAATGGACACCGGATGGCCCAGTTTCCAAAGAAAATCACCGACGATCCCTATGCGGCAATGGTCCTGGTTCGCCGCCTGGTCACGGAACAGGGGGTCGTCTATTGGCGGCGCTACCTCGTCGCCTTCGCGTTGATGGCGCTTGCCGCCGGATCGACCGCGGGCGCGACCTACGTGCTCGGCCAGGTCATCAACCAGGCTTATGTCGACAAGAACATCCCGGGCATCGCAATGTTCTCGGGCATCACGGTGATCCTGCTCTTCATCAAGGGCGTGGCGACCTACGGCCACATGGTGATCCTGACCAAGATCAGTAACGCCATACTCGCCACCAACCAGCGGCAACTGTTCGCCAAGTTGATGCGCGAGAGCGTCGGCTTCTTCTCCGAACGGCATTCGTCCGAATTTCTGGCGCGGCTGACGGCCGGAGCAAAATCGATCACCGACGTCCTCAACATGTTGGTCAACGCGGTCGGCCGCGACCTCATGATGCTGCTCGCCATGATCGGCGTGATGGTGTGGCAGGACCCGGTGATGTCGTTCATCGGCCTCGTCGTGGTGCCGCCGGCGATGCTGGTGCTGCGCAAGCTGGTCAAACGCATCAAGGGTCTCGCTTTCAACCAGTTCACTGGCACCGCCGACATCATGGAGACGATGCAGGAATCGCTGCAGGGCATCCGCACCGTCAAGGCGTTCACGCTCGAAGACACCATGCAGAAGCGCATCGACGAGAACATCGCGATCGTCGAGCGCAACGCCAACAAGATGGCGCGCGTCGCCAACCGTTCCAACCCGCTGATGGAGATGCTCGGCGGCTTCGCGGTCGCCGGCTGCCTGCTCTACGGCGGCTACAGCGTGGTCGCGCTCAACGCCACGCCAGGTGCGTTCTTCTCCTTCATGACCGCCTTCCTGATGGCAACCGAGCCGGCCAAGCGGCTGGCGCGGCTGAACATAGACCTCAACAGCCAGCTCGTCGGCGCCCGCATGCTGCTCGAAGTCGTCGACAGCCCGGCGAGCGAGCACTCCGACGACGACAAGCCGGCGCTGAAGCTCTCCGAGGCCCGGATCGAGCTGCGCGATGTCAGCTTCTCCTATCGCGCCAACGAGACCGTGCTCAACCGCATGAGCTTCGTGGCCGAGCCCGGCAAGGTCACCGCGCTGGTCGGCCCTTCCGGCGGCGGCAAGTCGACGGTGCTGGCGCTCCTGCTGCGCTTCTACGAGGTGACGCAGGGCGACATCGTGATCGACGGCCAGTCGATCGGTGCGATCTCTCGCAAATCGCTGCGGGCGCAGACCGCCTATGTCGGACAGGACGTCTATCTGTTCCGCGACACCATCCGGAACAACATCGCGTTCGGCAAGCCGGGCGCGACCGAGAACGAAATCGTCGACGCCGCCAGGGCAGCCTGCGCGCATGATTTCATCACGAGCTTCCCGCTCGGCTACGACACGCCGGTCGGCGAGCACGGCACGCAGCTGTCAGGCGGACAGCGTCAGCGCATCGCCGTGGCGCGCGCGCTGCTCAAGAACGCGCCGATCATCCTGCTTGACGAGGCCACCGCCGCGCTCGATTCCGAATCCGAACGGCAGGTGCAGGAGGCGATCGAGCATCTCTGCCAGAACCGCACCACCATCGTGATCGCGCATCGCCTGCACACCATCATGCATGCCGACGCCATCCTTGTGATCGAAGGTGGCGAAATCGTCGAGCAGGGCCGGCATGACGAGCTGCTCCGTCGCGGCGGGCGCTATGCCTCGTTCTTCCGCCTGCAACATCACGATGCCGGCGCTCTGGCGCCGATCAGCGCAACCGCATAGAGTTCCCTGTCAACCTCAAGAGCCGCGAGACCCGCATGAACGCCGCCTCCTACGTCATCCCGCTTCCACCCCAGGCTTCGCTTCCCGTCGTCGGCGAAAACGGGCGCTATCCGGTGCGTCGCATCTGGTGCGTCGGCCGCAACTATCTCGAGCACATCCGCGAGATGGGCAATGACGAGCGTGCCCCGCCGTTCTTCTTCGCCAAGCACGCTGATATGCTGGTGCCCGATGGCGCCATCATTCCCTATCCGCCACTGACCAAGGATTTGCATCACGAGGTCGAGCTGATCGTCGCGATGAAGAGCGGCGGGCTCAACATCCCCGCCGACAAGGCGCTGGATCACGTCTACGGCTATGCCGTCGGCATCGACCTCACCCGCCGCGACCTCCAGATCGCCTCGCGCAAGAAGGAGCGCCCCTGGGAGATCGGCAAGTCGTTCGACGGCTCCGCTCCGTGCTCCGCGATTCAGCCGGCCTCCAAGATCGGCCATCCCGCCAAGGGCAAGATCTGGCTCACGGTCAACGGCAAGGAGGCTCAGAAGGGCGACCTGACCGAGTTGATCTGGAACGTGCCGGAGATCATCTGGCAGCTCTCGCAGCAGGTGAAGCTCGCCGCCGGCGACATCATCATGACGGGCACGCCCGCCGGCGTCTCCCAGCTCCAGCCCGGCGACAAGCTCGAATGCGGCGTCGACGGTGTCGGCACGCTGAAGGTCAGCATCGGCCAGCCGGAATAGGCTGAGCGACATTTCAAAGCAAAAGGCCCCGGACATGTCCGGGGCCTTTTAGTTCCGATCGCATCTACCAGGCCTTCACCGGCCGATTCGCATGGCTCGCCTGCGGCACACCGCGATTGAGCGACATGTGCGAGTGCACGCAGAGCCATCTGTCACCCTCTCTTGAAAACACCATCGTGGCCCGGCCGGGGCGCGCAAAGGCGCTGCCATCGGGGTGATAGCCCGTGCTGGTCCACGGCGCGATCACGGTTGCCATCGTGCCGTCGGGGGATGCCAGAACGGAAGTCTGATCGAGCACGAAACGGAAGTCGGTGGTCTTCGGCCAGACGTTATCCCACTGCGTCGAGACCCATCGGTCGAGACCAGGGATGACGTCGTTGTGGGTGCCGAAGGCGAGCACGTCCGGATGGAAGAGCGGCCGTGCCGAGGCGTAATCGACCTCGCGGACATAGCCCGCGAAGGTCTCCAGCCATCGGCGGAAAAAATCCATGATCTCGCTCTTCGCGGTCGGCAAGGACATCACTTGCTCCAGATCCTGCAACTCCATCACGGCAATCTTTGTTGCCACGAGCCGGGCTGTCCAGCAAGATTGGCGTTCGAGATTGCTGATCGCGATAAGGTAAGATCAGCACCGGGTCCGATGGAGCCAAGATTCATGAAATGTCTGCTTTTGCTACCGACCTTTCTCCTCCTCACCAGCAACGCAGCCAGCGCACAGTCCAGTCAACCCTATGCTGGGCTCGAAGGACGGTCGATCAAGACGCTGTCGCAGCAGCAGGTCGACGACCTCCGCGCCGGACGCGGGATGGGTCTGGCTCTCGCCGCCGAGCTCAATGGATATCCCGGTCCCAGCCACGTGCTCGAGCTCGGTGATCGTCTCGACTTGACCGCCGATCAACGCGTCGAGGTCCGGCGGCTGTTCGATGCCATGAAGCAGGAAACCGTGCCGCTGGGCAGCAAGCTTGTCGATCAAGAGAGAGCGCTTGAAGACCTGTTCTCTTCCCGAGCGGTCACGTCGGAATCGCTCAAGACGAGCATCGCGGCCATCGCTGCAACGCAGGGGAAGCTCCGTGAGAGCCACCTCAAGTACCATCTGGCGACAGCGGCATTGCTGGCACCCGGCCAGATGCAGCGATACGCGGAACTGCGCGGCTATCAGAACCCGGGCCCCGACACCCCCGCAGGTCACAAGCACCATCACTAGGCGGGCCCGCCGTCTGGTCCGGCGTCGCCAGGATCGGACGATCACGGCAGAGCCGCAATCCCCTCACGAAATGACGCAAGGGCGGACAATGCTTCGCTGGCCGCCCGGCGCGTTCAGATTCAACTTAACGCCGACCACACGATGAGGCCGAGGATCAGCGCCGTCAGCGAATATTTCAGCGTGTAGTAGACGATGCGGTTCCATGCCTTGACCTTGCGGCTGGCGAGGTGGATCTCGTAGAGCTTGCCGAACACCTTGTTGAGCACGCCGACATTCTCGCCCTCGACGTTCTGGGTCGCCGACGCCTTGACGATGTGATGGCTGACCCAGCGGTTGATCGCGGTCATGAAGCCGTACTTCATCGGGCGCTCGACGTCGCAGAACAGGATGATGCGGTTGACGTCGGTGGCGTTCTCGGCGCTGTGGATGAAGGTCTCGTCGAACATGAAGGCCTCGCCGTCGCGCCAGACGCATTCGACGCCGTCGACCAGGATGCGGCACTTGTTCGAGTTCGGCGTGACGAGGCCGAGGTGATAGCGCAGCGAGCCGGCAAAGGGATCGCGGTGCGCGCCGAGCTTGCCGCCCGGCGGCAGCATCGCGAACATCGCGCCATGCACGCTCGGGATCGACTTGAGTAGCTCCACCGTCTTCGGACACAGCGTGTTCGCCGACGGCAGGAAGTCGTCGTACCATTTCAGGTAAAACCGCTTCCAGCCGCTCTTGAAGAACGAGTAGAAGCCCCAGTCGTTGTTCTTCGCAGCCGCGCGGATGAAGCCCTCGTCGAACAGACGCACGGCCTCGTCGCGGATCGTCTCCCAATTCTCGCTGAGGGGTTTCAGCTCGGGAAACTGCTCGACCGGGATCACCGGC
Source organism: Bradyrhizobium sp. MOS003 (assembly GCF_003020125.1). GTDB lineage: Bacteria > Pseudomonadota > Alphaproteobacteria > Rhizobiales > Xanthobacteraceae > Bradyrhizobium. Next base: position 94,896 of record NZ_PYFW01000006.1, read on the forward strand.
TTGTTCGGCACCGCCGAGCCCGCATACATCAGGACATTGTAGGGCGCGAGATAGGTCGAGTGATCGCCGAGCTGGCGCGCAAAGCGCAGCCGCTGCCTGCCGCGGAAGTGAACGTAAATCGTCGAGGCCGCCAGCACGTAAAGGATGACGAGTTGCGGCGCAAAAAGCTGTTTCAACATTTCCCCAGTTCCCGACTGACCCAGCCGGGAACGTGATCTACCTCGACCGGGACCAAGCGGCAATATATTCACCGCTGGGTTGCAATCACGCTGAGGAGAGCGGCAGTACGGAATCCGGGTTGAAACCGGCCGAAACGAGCTCAATCACGCCCGGGACAACGCCTGGAGACCCTTGAAGGTCAGGCGCTTGGGATCCGTGACGCCGGCGAGATAGAGCCGGCGGATGAAGGCGATGACGGCGTCGCGGTCGCAATCGGTCAACGCGACGACGGCGTCGACCGCGATCTTCTGGGCTTCCATTGGGCTCACCTCGGCCTTGCGAGTAACCCGGCCAAGACAGGCTAGGACTCACCGGTTAATCCGGCGTTAACCGTTCGGGCAGCATGGCTGATTCAGACCGGTGCCTGTATACGCAAAACAACGCATTGCCGAGAGTGCAGCGGCTCATCGCGCAGCCATGCTCTTCTTGAGCTGGGCAAATTGCTTCTTCAGCCGCGGCGCCGCGAAGTCGGCGAAGGCACGCACCTTGGGCACCGAGAGCCTGCCCTGCGGGCAGATCAAATGCGCGGGCATCTCCGGATCCTCATCGCCGGCCAGCACGATCTCGAGCTCGCCGCGCGCGACCTGCTCCGCCACCTGGTAGGAATACATCCGCGCCACCCCGCGCCCGGCGACGGCGGAGGCCACCGCCGCATAGGTGCTGTTGACGACAAGACGCGGAGTAAACTGCACCGTCCGGGCCGCCGACGAGCCGGCCTGCGGCACAAAGGTCCAGGAGTTCGGAAGATGCGCCATCGCCACGATCTGATGCTTGGCAAGATCGCCGGGCTCGGTGATGCGCGGGTGCTGCTTGAGATAGCGCGGCGCCGCCACGACGACGCGGCTGATCTCGCCGACCCGCATCGCCACCATCGCTGAATCCGCGAGCGGCCCGATGCGGAGCGCAACATCGACGCCTTCCTCGATCAGGTTGACCGCACGGTCGAACAGCAGGAGCTTTGCCGACACGGTCGGATAGGCATCGAGAAACGCATCGAGGATCGGTCGCAGAACCATTTCGCCCGACACAACGGGGGCGGTGATCGTCAGCAGGCCGCGCGGCGCTGTGCGCGGTCCGGCGGCAATGTCGTCGGCCTCCTCCAGTTCCGCGAGTACGCGGCGGCAGATCGCGAGATAGCGCTCGCCCTCCTCGCTCAGCTTGATCGATCGCGTCGTCCGGTGAAGCAGCTCGGCGCCGACCCGCTCTTCCAGGAAGGCGATGGCGCGGCTGACCGCTGCCGGCGAGCGGCCGAGCTTGCGCCCTGCGGCCGCGAGGCTTCCCTCGTCCACCGCGAGGACGAACACATTCATCGCATCCAGACGATCCATGCCTTCCCCTCGCCCCATCAATTCCGGTGACAAGCTAGGCGTTCGTCTCCGCCGCGACAACCGCCGCCAGGCCAGATCCGGCATTCGTTCGCGCCACGTAACAGTGTCTGCCGGACAACGTGTATTCGCAGCCGGGCCACTGGAGCGTACCTCACACACAAGGCCAGCCGGTGCTGGCTCAGGTTTTTAAGCCAACAACAGGAGCCCGTCATGGGTATCGAACAGAAGGTCGCCATCATCACCGGAGCATCGCAGGGCATCGGCGCCGCCCTGGTGAAGGGCTTTCGCGATCGCAACTACCGCGTCGTGGCAACGGCCCGCTCGATCAGGCCGTCGGACGACGACGATGTTCTCGCCGTTCCCGGCGACATCTCGGATAGAGCCACCGCTGAACGCGTGGTCTCGCAAGCCGTCGCCCGCTTCGGCCGGGTCGACACGCTGGTGAACAATGCCGGCATCTTCGTCGCAAAGCCGTTCACGCAGTACACGGCCGAAGACTATGCGGCGGTGATGGGGACCAATGTCGCAGGTTTCTTCAACGTCACGCAGCTCGCCATCGCCGAGATGGAGAAGCAGGGTTCTGGCCACGTCGTCCAGATCACCACCACGCTGGTCGATCAGGCGAACTCGAACGTGCCCTCGGTGCTGGCCTCGCTGAGCAAGGGCGGACTGAGCGCCGCGACCAAGTCGCTCGCGATCGAATATGCCAAGCGCGGCATCCGCGTCAACGCGGTGTCTCCCGGCATCATCAAGTCGCCGATGCATCCGCTCGAAACGCATGCCCAGCTCAGCGCACTGCACCCGGTCGGCCATATGGGCGAGATGTCTGACATCGTCGATGCCGTGCTCTATCTCGAGGGTGCTTCTTTCGTCACCGGCGAGATCCTGCATGTCGACGGCGGCCAGAGCGCCGGCCACTGAGCCGAGGATAAACACGATGCCCATCGTCACCATTCAAGTGACCCGCGAGGGAACGACGCCGGGAGCGGCGTCGATCACCGCGGAGGAAAAGGCCGCCCTGATCAAGGGATCCAGCCAGCTGCTGCTCGACGTGCTCGGCAAGCCGCTCGATTCCACCTTCGTCGTGATCGAGGAAGTCGACCTGGACAATTGGGGCTGGGGCGGCCTGCCCGTGCCGGAATTCCGGCGTCGCCGCGCCCAGACCGGATGATGCGCGCGCCATTGAGCGCAGGAGGATGAAATGACCAACGCAGATATGAAGCAACAGGTCGAGACCCGGCTGCACCCGCAGCCGGGATCAGACTCAGGGTCAACGTCCCAAAGGACCTGGCGATATGCCGTCGCAGGATTGTCCGCATCACTGGTCGGCCTTGGCCTCGCCCGCTTTTCCTATACACCCCTGATCCCGGCCCTGATCGCGGCAAAATGGTTCAGCGCATCAGATGTCGTCTATCTCGGTGCGGCGAACCTTGCCGGCTATCTCGCCGGCGCGCTCGCCGCGCGGGCTGTCGCTTCGCGCATCGGCGCGGTCCCTGCGCTGCGAGCGATGATGCTGCTGGCGACCCTCTCTTTCTTCGCCAGCTCATCGCCGGTGTCGTTCACCTGGTTCTTCGCCTGGCGCTTTCTGTCAGGTCTCACCGGCGGCATCATCATGGTGCTGGCGGCTTCCGTCATTCTGCCGCACACCTCACCCGCACGGCGGGGCATCGTCGGCGGCGTGATCTTTGCCGGCGTCGGCCTCGGCGTCGCAGCATCGGGCACGCTGGTGCCGCTCTTGCTGCAACAGGGCCTGCAGCAGAGCTGGTATGGCCTCGGCGCGCTCTCGGCCGTCCTCACGCTCGCGAGCTGGTGGAACTGGCCTGCTGACGCCAAGGGCAATACGGCTCCTTCGCATCAGGCAAAGCCCCATCGAGCCTCGCCCGCCGCCCGTGCGCTGCTGGTCCAGTACGGTCTCAACGCGGTGGCGCTGGTGCCGCACATGGTTTTCATCGTCGACTTCGTGGCGCGCGGCCTTGGTCAGGGAATTGCCGCGGGATCGCACTACTGGGTGCTTTACGGCCTTGGCGCGATCATCGGTCCGCTCGTCACCGGCCATCTCGGTGACCGGTCCGGGTTTGGACCGGCGTTGCGCGCGGCCTTCCTGATCGAGGCGGCCGCTGTGCTGCTGCCGACCGTCAGCGCCGCGCCGGTTTCGCTGATTGTGTCGAGTGTTGTGGTCGGCGGCTTCACGCCGGGCATCGTGCCCCTGGTGCTCGGGCGCATCCACGAACTCGTGCCGCATTCGGCCGAACAACAGCGCGCGAGCTGGAGCCACGCCACGACGAGCTTTGCGCTGTTCCAGGCGGCAGCGGCCTACGGGTTCTCCTGGATCTATGCGCAGACCGGTGCCGACTATCTGGTCCTGTTCGGACTCGGCGGCGCGGCGGTGGTGCTGGCACTCGCGATCGACCTTGGCCTCGCGCTCACTACGCGCAAGGCATAGATGCAGCCCGCGGCGTGATCAGGAATATCGCATCACGCCGTCGTCGATCCGGCCGAACCGCAAGGAGACGGTGTCGAGCGCGTAGTTCTGGTACAGCCGCCACGGCTGCTTCGAGCCCTGCTTCGGCATCTTGGCGACCGAGCGCTGCACATAGCCAGAGGTGAAATCCAGCGACGGCTGTGCCGTGATCTCCGGGTCGCCATTATGCGGCATGCACTGGCGGAAATTGTGCCGGTCCATGTAGTTGATGAGCCGGCAGACATATTCGCAGGTGAGGTCACATTTCAGCGTCCAGGACGCATTGGTGTAGCCGAACGCCGAGGCCATGTTGGGCACGTCGGCGTACATCATGCCCTTGTAGGTCAGCGTATTGGCGAAATCGACGGCACGGCCGTCGACACTGACGTCGAGACCGCCGACGACCTGGAGCACCAGGCCCGTCGCGGTGACGATGATGTCGGCGGGAAGTTCGCAGCCATCCTTGAGACGGATACCATCGCGGGTAAATGTGTCGATCTCATTGGTCACGACGGAGGCGCGCTGCTCGCGGATCGCCTTGAACAGATCGCCGTCAGGCACCAGGCACAGCCGCTGATCCCAGGGATTGTAGCGCGGCGTGAAATGGGTGGCGACGTCGTAATCCGGGCCGAGCGCCATCTGTACGCCCTTGAGGACCAGCTCCTTGACCTTCGCAGGACGGCGCCGGCTGAGCTGGAAGAAGAACATTCCCCACATCACGTTGCGCCAGCGGATGACATGATAAGCAAGCCGCGTCGGCAGATTACGGCGGATCTTGTTGGCGACGGGATCCTGCGCCGGGCGCGACACCACATAGGTCGGTGAGCGCTGCAGCATGGTGACCTGCGCTGCCTTCTTGGCGAGCTCCGGCACCAGCGTCACCGCGGTCGCGCCCGAGCCGATCACCACGACGCGCTTGCCCGCGTAGTCGATATCCTCAGTCCATTTCTGCGGATGGACGACGCGGCCGGCGAAATCGGCGGAGCCCTTGAACTCCGGCGTGTAGCCCGCCTCGTATCTGTAATAGCCCGAGCACATGAACAGGAAATTGCAGGTGAAGCGCACCGGCTCGGTCGCGCCCTCCCCCGTGATGCGCTCGGCCTCGATGGTCCAGCGTGCGTCCGGCGTCGACCACGAAGCGCCCTTGACGCGATGACGGAAGCGGATGTGCTTCTCGATGTCGTTCTCGGCCGCGGTCTCGCGCACATAGTTCAGGATCTGCGAACCGTCGGCGATGGCCTTCGGATCGGTCCACGGCTTGAAGGAATAGCCGAGCGTGAACATGTCGCTGTCCGAGCGGATGCCGGGATAGCGAAACAGGTCCCAGGTGCCGCCGATGCAGTCGCGCCCCTCGAGGATCACGTAGCTCTTGGTGGGGCACTTGCTCTGAAGATGATAGCCCGCACCGATGCCGGACAGCCCGGCACCGACGATGAGGACGTCGAAATGTTCTTGTTGCATGGTTTCCTCCGCCGGTGCGGATTGTCCGCCCGTCGCTGCTGGCCGTCAATTGGCAATCAGCGTGCAGCAACTGCAAAGCGAGTTGAATTCCATGCGCCGAAACGATGAAGCCCCGGATTGCTCCCGGGGCTTCGCGTCGATGTCCGATCGGACCAGCAGATCAGTACCGGTAGTGGTCCGACTTGTACGGACCTTCCTGCTTCACGCCGATGTAGTCGGCCTGGTCCTTGCGGAGCTCGGTGAGCTTGACGCCGATCTTGGCGAGATGCAGGCGCGCGACCTTCTCGTCGAGTGACTTCGGCAGCACGTAGACTTCCTTCTTGTACTTGCCATCCTTGTTGTTGGCGTAAAGCTCGATCTGCGCCAGCGTCTGGTTGGTGAAGGACGCCGACATCACGAAGGACGGATGGCCCATCGCGTTGCCGAGGTTCACGAGGCGGCCCTCCGACAGCATGATGATGCGGTGCTTGTCGGGGAATTCGATCTCGTCGACCTGCGGCTTGATGTTGGTCCACTTCAGGTTACGCAGACCCGCGATCTGGATCTCGTTGTCGAAGTGACCGATGTTGCAGACGATGGCGCGATCCTTCATCGCGCGCATGTGCTCGATGGTGATGATGTCCTTGTTGCCGGTGGCGGTGACGAAGATGTCGGCACGGGGAGCCGCGTCTTCCATGGTCACGACTTCGTAGCCTTCCATCGCAGCCTGCAGCGCGCAGATCGGATCGACTTCCGACACCATCACGCGGCAGCCGGCCTGGCGCAACGAGGCGGCCGAACCCTTGCCGACGTCACCGAAGCCGGCGACCATCGCGACCTTGCCCGACATCATCACGTCGGTGCCGCGGCGGATGCCGTCGACCAGCGATTCACGGCAGCCATAGAGGTTGTCGAACTTCGACTTGGTGACGCTGTCGTTGACGTTGATGGCGGGCCACAGCAGCGTACCGGCCTTCTGCATGTCATAGAGACGATGCACGCCCGTGGTGGTCTCTTCGGAAACGCCCTTGATGCTCCCGGCAATCGCGGCGAAGTAGCCCTTCGGCTTCTCCTTGAGCTGCTTCTTCAGCAGCGCGAAGAAGACTTCCTCTTCCTCCGAACCGGGCTTGTCGAGGAAGGCGGTATCGCCCTTCTCGGCGCGCAGGCCGAGATGGACGTACATGGTGGCGTCACCGCCGTCGTCGAGAATCATGTTCGGGTGACCGCCGCCGTGCCAGTCGAACAGCTTTGCGGTGTAGTCCCAGTACTCGGCCAGCGTCTCGCCCTTGACGGCAAACACCGGAATGCCGGCGGCCGCGATCGCCGCCGCCGCGTGGTCCTGCGTCGAATAGATGTTGCAGGAGACCCAGCGAATGTCGGCGCCGAGGGCTGCCAGCGTCTCGATCAGCACGCCGGTCTGGATCGTCATGTGCAACGAGCCGGCGATGCGCGCGCCCTTCAGCGGCTGCTTCGGGCCGTACTCCTCGCGGGTGGCCATCAAGCCGGGCATCTCGGTCTCTGCCAGCGAGAGCTCCTTGCGGCCGAAATCGGCGAGCGAAATGTCCTTGACGATGTAATCGTTGAAGCCGGGCTTCGCGTTCATGGTGGGTTCCTGTTTGTTTGGCTCGTCATTCCGGGACGCTCGAGAAACGAGCGAGCCCGGAATTCAGCAGTTCGAGATTCCGGGATCGCCGCTGTTGCGGCGCCCCGGAACGACGCAGATGACTTAGAGCGCGCGCTTGAGCTGCTCGACGAGGTCGGTCTTCTCCCAGGAGAAGCCGCCCTCGTTGTCGGGCGTGCGGCCGAAATGGCCGTAGGCCGAGGTGCGCGCGTAGATCGGGCGGTTGAGGTCGAGATGGCTGCGGATGCCACGGGGCGTCAGATCCATCGCCTGCGCCGCCGCCTTCTCGAGCTGCTCCTCCGGCACCTTACCGGTGCCGTGGGTGTCGATGTAGATCGACAGCGGACGCGCCACGCCGATGGCGTAGGCGAGCTGCAGCGTGCAGCGGTCGGCAAGACCGGCGGCAACGATGTTCTTGGCGACGTAGCGCGCGGCATAAGCCGCCGAGCGGTCGACCTTGGTCGGATCCTTGCCTGAGAACGCGCCGCCGCCATGGGGAGCCGCGCCACCGTAGGTGTCGACGATGATCTTGCGGCCGGTCAGGCCGGAGTCGCCGTCGGGACCGCCGATGAAGAACTTGCCGGTCGGGTTGATGTGCCAGATGGTCTTCGACGTGATCCAGTCCTTCGGCAGCGCCTCGCGCACATAGGGCTCGACGATGTCGCGGATCTGCTTGGAGGAGATGTCCTCGATCAGATGCTGGTGCGAGACCACGATCTCGCGCACGCCGACCGGCTTGCCGTTCTCGTACTGCACGGTGACCTGGCTCTTGGAGTCCGGACCGAGCACCTTCTCCTTGCCGGAGTGACGGGCTTCGGAGATCAGGCGCAGGATCTTGTGGGCGTAGAAGATCGGCGCCGGCATCAGATCGGGCGTCTCGTTGGTGGCGTAACCGAACATGATGCCCTGGTCGCCTGCGCCCTCTTCCTTGACCTCGCCCGGCTGCAGCGCATCGACGCCCTGGGCGATGTCGGCCGACTGCGGATGCAGGAGGATCTCGATGTCGCAGGTCTTCCAGTGGAAGCCTTCCTGCTCGTAGCCGATGTCCTTGATCGCGCCGCGGACGACGCCCTCGATCTGCTCATTGGTCACCGACTTCGGACCGCGGGTCTCACCGGCGATCACCACCTTGTTTGTGGTCGCGAGCGTCTCGCAGGCGGCGCGGATCTGCCAGGGGTCGATGCCGGCCTTCGGCCCTTCGCGGTAGAACAGATCGACGATCTCGTCGGAAATCCGGTCGCACACCTTGTCCGGATGACCCTCGGACACGGACTCGCTGGTGAAGAGATAGGACGCGCGCATCAGTAACCCCTTGTTCCGCCACTAAGCCGGCGGGCGTTTGCGATATTTACCTGTGAATGAAGTCAATCACGCCGGCGCGAGATGACGTAGGATTCATCGAGAAACCAGAGCCCGTTGTACTTTCTCAGCACGTCCCTGGCGGCATCCAGAGTGCGGCCGTTTTGAGTCATTTCTGTCAACCGGTCGTCCTCAATCTGAGCGACATACACCGCCGCATTCCACGCTGCAAAGGCCGTCGAGGTTCCGATGGTGCCGGTTACCTCGTTGGGCAGCGCTTCCATATCATACCTGAAGATCGAGCGGTTATCCGCATATGCATTAAAATTTAAGTCGCGGCCCAACGAACCAAGTTCATACTTAACGGCGCGCAATAGCTCATGACGGCTCACGGCGAAAGGATTTTCTCCGGGCCAGATCGCCTGGATCATTTCCATGCCCGGATCCTGGCCATGGGAGTGGATTCCGATCAGTCGCCCTCCCGGCCGAAGCGCCCGCGCCAGAGGTGCGATGATCCGCTTGGCCCGGAAATTGACCGAGGACAGGGCCCGGTAGGGCTGGGACGCGATGACGAGGTCGAAATTGGCTTCGGTCTGGCCCGGCCGCGGAATGGTCGAATCCAGCAGGAATCGGTGGTCCTCGCGGTAGAGCACGAGGACCACGGGCCGTTCGTACAGCGGCATCGCGGTGCGCGGGCTGATCGCGGCACGCCAGTTCTGCTCCAGGAAGGGCCGGAGCTCGGCGATCTGCTGCTCGAACTCGCCTGACGAGGCGCCCCGCAGCGGCACCTCGTGCCAGACGGTCGCCGCCGCCGCCGCAGGCGATGCCGGCGTCAGCCAGGGCGCCTCCGAGTAGAACATATTGGTGAAGACGAACACCGACGCCGGATGCTCGAAAATGCGGTCCGGCACCTTCTCCAGCGTCAGGCGCAGATCCTCCAGGCTGAGCTCCTTGCCGGCAACGTAGAACGGCATGTGGGGATAGCGCTGGTGCGTCGCGCGCAGCACCCGTGCCAGCACCGTGCCGTCGCCGACGCCGGCGTCGAACAGGCGCAGGGCCGGTGGGCGCGGATGGATGGAGGCGAGCTCCAGCGCGACCCTGTCGGCGACCACCCGCTTTTCGCTGCAGGTGTGGACGAAAAGCAGGTATTTCTGGCGGTTCTCGAAGAAACGGAAATTGCCGCGCGGGTCGCGCTTTTCGGGCGGCACCTGAAGCCCCCGCGGTGGCGGCACACCCCCGGCCATCGATGCCGCCATATAGGCCTGGATCCGGTCCAGCGTGTCGATGGTGATGCGCTTGCCCTCGCGCAGGCGATGGACCAGCTTCCCATCGTTCACCGCCCGCCGGCCGAACGTCGATTCCGCCATGTCCGCCTTACGGCAGAACTCCGTGATCTGGCTGAGGATTTCGTCATTTTTCATGAGTGGGACGCGGTGGGCAGAAAAGTTGGGCTCCGCCTCCTAGCAAATTCTGCCCACTGAGGGAATAGCAGCTACCTGCCTTTTCCTCGTCTGCTTATGCGGCGCGGCCCGTGAACCCCCACGGCAAGCCAAGCAACAAATAGCCGCCTTCCTTGATGGGGACCTCCGCCATGCGCCGCCTGCTCGTCGCGCTCAGTCTGCTCGCCGCAACCCTATCGCCGGCGCCCGCGGCCGCACAGGTGCGCAATCAACTCGGGCCGCTCTGCACCACCGACACGACGCCGGCCGACAAGATGATCGATGCCTGCACCAAGATCATCGCGTTGAAGGTGTTTCGGGGCGAGCAGCTTGCGACGATCCATTTCTGGCGCGCCGTCGGCTGGAACAAGACGGGCGACTACGCCAAAGTCATCACCGACGCCACCGAAGCGATCCGGCTCCAGCCGAGCCAGGCGGCCTACAACCTGAGGGGATCGGCCTATTACGACAAGGGTGACTACGACATCGCGATCGCGGACTTCGACGACGCGCTGAAGCTCGGGCCGCCCAGCGGCACCATCTTCCACAATCGGGGCAACGCCTGGCGCGGCAAGCACGACTATGCGAAGGCCATTGCCGACTACGACATGGCGATCAAGGCCGATCCGAAAGCGGCGTTTTCGTTCCAAGACCGGGGCATCTCGAAACAGGCCCTCGGCGATCTCGACGGCGCGCTTTCCGATATCAACCAGGCGATCCGGCTCGATCCCTCGCTGCCGCAGCCGCTAATCAACCGCACCGCGATCTGGCGCGCCAAGGGCGATCTCGACCGCGCCATCGCCGACGGCAGCGAGGCGATCCGGCTCGCCAGGGAGAAGCCGCCGGCCAATATCATGACGCCGCCGAACAGCGTGCTGATCTCCGGCTACACCCATCGCGCGCTGGCCTATGAAGCGAAGGGCGACTACGCAAACGCGCGTGAAGACTACAAGGCGACGCTGGCGATCACAGCATCCGATGCCGGCAGCAAGGCCAACCAGGCCACCGCCAAGGTGCGGCTGTCGCTGGTGACCGAGACGAGCGCGCCGATCCCGCGCGATGCGCCCTCGCCGGCGACGCAGCCGACTGCGGCCCCCGCCCCGCAGCAGGAGACGGGCGCAGCGCAGCCTCCCTTACCTGCGCCAGCCACTCGCGGCGCACGCATGGCGCTGATCATCGGTAACGGCGCCTATGCCCACGTCAAGGCGCTGGCCAATCCGGCCAACGACGCGCGCGCCGTCGCAAAGAGCCTGCGCGATATCGGCTTCACCGTGTCGGAAGGCATCGATATCGACCGCGCCGCGATGCAGAAGATGACACGCGACTTCCTGCGCGAGGCCGCGCGGGCGCAGGTCGCGGTGGTCTATTATGCCGGTCACGGCGTCCAGGTCGACGGCCGCAACTATCTCATTCCCATCGACGTCGAGCTCAAGCCGGGCACTGGCATGACCGAGGCGATGATCGACATGGACACGATCATGGCCGGCCTCGACGACCAGGTTCGCACCAACATTCTGATATTCGACGCCTGCCGCAACAATCCGATGGCGCCGAAGGTCGCATCCGCCGGCGCCAATCGCGGCATCGAGAGCGCCTCGGGCCTCGCGGCGCCAACGAGCCTCGGCACGGGCGCGACATTGGGCGCCGGCACATTGATCGCCTTCGCCACCGCGCCGGGCCAGGTCGCGCTCGACGGTGAAGGCGCCAACTCGCCGTTCTCCGCCGCGCTGTCACGCCACCTCGGCACGCCGGGGCTCGAAGTGCAGCAGATGCTCACGCGGGTACGGGCCGAGGTGGTCTCGTCCACGAAGAACAAGCAGGTGCCGTGGTCGAACTCGTCGCTGCTGGGCGAGGTTTATCTAGCCGAGAAGTGAGGGTGGGCTCGTGCCCCGGACGCAGCGCAGCGCTTTCCTGGCGATGCGCAGCATCGTCCAGTTCAGCGGTGCGATGCAGAGCCGGGGCTCTGAAGAGCAAGTCTAGCAGCATGGGTCCCGGCTCTGCGCAGCAACGCAAGAGCGTTGCAGCGCGTCCGGGACACGAGCGCAGCTAGCAGCGCCTCAGTTACCCCACACTTCCTTTGCGATCTCGACCGCAAGGCTCAGCTTCGCCCACTGCTCTTCCTCGGAAAGGACGTTGCCCTCTTCGGTCGAAGCAAAGCCGCATTGCGGCGAGAGCGCAAGCTGCTCCAGCGGGGCGAACTTGGCGGCTTCTTCCAGACGGCGCTTGATGTCGTCCTTCTTTTCGAGCTCGCCGAACTTCGAGGTGATGACGCCGACCACGACGACCTTGTTGCCCTTGGGCAGGAAGCGCAGCGGCTCGAAGCCGCCGGCACGGTCGCTGTCGTATTCGAGGAAATAGCCGTCGTAATTGGTGCCGGCGAGCATGGTCTCGGCGACCGGCTCGTAGCCACCCGAGGAAATCCAGGTCGAGCGGAAATTGCCGCGGCAGACATGCGTCGTCACCACCATGTCGGCGGGCTTCTCGGCCAGCGCGTAGTTGATGATGCGGGCATAGATCTGCTGGAGACCGTCCGGATTGTCGCCGCGCTCGCGCGCCTTCTGCAACTCGTCCTGCGAGCAGAGGTAGGCCCACACGGTGTCGTCGAACTGGAGATAGCGGCAGCCGGCGTCGTAGAAGGCCTTGACCGCTTTCCGATAGGTCTTGCCGAGGTCTTCGTAGAAGGCCTCGAGATCGGGATAGACCTCCTTGGAGATCGCCTTGCGGCCGCCGCGGAAGTGCAGCACGGCGGGCGACGGGATCGTCATCTTGGCGGTGACGTGGGCCTGGTCGGCGACCTTCTTCAGGAAGCGGAAGTGGTCCAGCATCGGGTGATCGGCGGGGAAGTCGAGCTTGTCGATCACCCGCACAGCGTCGTGCCGGGTCTCTACGCCTGCGAACTGGATGCCGGCGTCGGGATGAAACAGCTCGCAGCCGGTGAGCTTGGCCAGGAAGTCGAAATGCCACCAGGAGCGGCGGAATTCGCCGTCGGTCGCGAGCTTCAGGCCGAGCGAGGCCTGCTTGTGCACGACCTTCTCGATCTCCATGTCCTCGATCTTGCGCAGATCGTCGGCCGAGATCTCGCCCTTCTCGAGCCGGCTACGGGCTTCCTTGATCTTGGCCGGACGCAAGAGGCTGCCGACTTCGTCGGCGCGGAAGGGGGCTTTGGTTCGCTGCATGTCTTACTCCCTGGACATTTTAGTTTAGTGAGCTGCGGCCCCGGCGACGCCGAGATGGCGCTCCAGGACCGAGGGGTCGGCTTTCAGCGCGGCGCTCGGAGCGTCGTGGACGATCGTTCCGCGCTCCAATATCACAACGCGGTCGGCCAGCCGCAGAATCTTTTGGGCATTCTGTTCGACGATGATCGAGCAGATGCCGCCTGCCCGCGTGATGCTGCCGATCGCCTTCAAGAGCTCCTCGACGATGATGGGCGCAAGGCCCTCGGTCGGCTCGTCCAGCAGCAGCACTTTCGGATTCAGGGTGAGCGCGCGGCCGATCGCCAGCATCTGCTGCTCGCCACCGGAAAGCTGGTTACCGAAATTGCTCCGCCGCTCCTTCAGCCGCGGGAACATCTCGTAGACCTTCTCGACCGTCCATGGACCGGGCTGCGCGACTGCGGTCATGTTCTCCTCGACCGTCAGCGAGCGGAAGATGTTGCGCTCCTGCGGCACCCAGCCGATGCCGGCGCGTGCCCGCTGGTCGGGCCGGAGCGAAGTGACATCGGCGCCGGCGAGCACCACGCTGCCGGAGAAGCGGCGAGTCACGCCGACGATCGAATTGATCAGCGTGGTCTTGCCGGTGCCGTTGCGACCCAGCAGCGCCAGCACCTGCCCCTCGGCGAGGCGCAAGGACATGTTCGGCAGCACGACCGCCTCGCCATAGCCGGCGCGAAGGGCATCGATCGCGAGCAGGTCAGACATTGACCGCCTCTTCGCCGAGATAGACGGCCTTCACCTGCGGATCGCGCGCGACCTGCTCGGGCGGACCCTCGGTGAGCAGCCCGCCCGAAACCAGCACGGAGATGCGGTCGGCGAAGGAGAACACGAGGTCCATGTCGTGCTCGATCAAGAGCACGGTGACGTCGCGTGGCAGGCTGCCGACGACCGAGAGGATGTCGTGGCGCTCGCTCTCGGGCACGCCGGCGGCGGGCTCGTCGAGCAGCAGCACGCGCGGCTTGGCGGCGATCGCGACCGCGATCTCGAGCAGGCGCTGCTTGCCGTAGGGCAGCGTCACGGTCTGTTCGTTCATGGCGTCGAGCAGGTGGAAGCGCGCCAACAGGTCGGCGATCTCACCGTTGACGTCGCTGCGCGTGCCCATCCGGCGCCACCAGTCGCCGCCATGGCCAAGGCGCTCGGAAACGGCGAGGCCGATGGTCTCGAGCGGCGTCAGGTCAGGATAGAGCTGGTTGATCTGGAAGGTGCGCGACAGGCCACGCAGCACGCGCTTGTGCACGGGAAGATCGGTGATGTCCTGGCCTTCGAGCAGGATGCGGCCGGAGTTCGGCTTGAGCACGCCGGTGAGTTGGTTGATCACCGTGGTCTTGCCGGCGCCGTTCGGGCCGATCAGCGCGTGGCGGGCGCCCTGCTCGATCTTCAAGGAGAGATCGCGGGTGACGCGCAGGCCGCCGAACTGCTTTTCGAGGTTCTGAGTTTCGAGCGCGATGGTCATGTCTCGCTCTCCGGCACGGCGACGACCGCCTTGCGACCGGCAATCTGCTTGATGACCAGGTTCGGCACGTACAGCACCCAGCGATGCAGGCGCTGGCGCCCGACCAGCACGATCACGACCAGCACCAGGCCGATCCAGAACTGCCAATATTGCGGGGTGATCGTGGAGAACACTTCCTGGAGCATGCGGAAGATTACCGCACCGATCAGCCCGCCATAGAGATAACCGGTGCCGCCGATGACGAGCACCAGCATCAGATCGGCGGAGCGCTCGAAGGCGAAGACGTCGAGCGAGGCTATCGCGGTTGTTTGGGTAAACAGCGCGCCCGCGACTCCGGCATAGAATGCCGCGAGCGTGTAGATCGCGATCAGGCGGCGGTTGACGGGGATGCCGATCGCTGCCGCCCGCAGCGGATTGTTCTTGATCGCGCGCAGCGACAGGCCAAACGGCGAATGCACGACGCGACGGGCGAACAGGAACAGCAGGAACAGGACGGAGAGCGAATAGAAGAAGCCGGCCTTGCCGAACATGTCGAACGGGATCGCACCGAGAATCGGCTGCATCTCGATGCCCTGCAGGCCGTCGGTGCCGCCGGTGATGTTGGAGAAGCGTTCGGCGAGCGCTTCCAGCAGCAGCGCAATGCCGAGCGTCACCATCAGCCGCGTCAGGTCGACGCCGCGGATCACCAGGAAGCTGGTGGCAAAGCCGAGCACCATCGCGGCAAGACCGGCGACGATCAGCGCCAGCACGGGCTCGTTGACGATACCATGAAGCGCGAGCAGGCCCGCCGCATAGGCGCCGACGCCGAAGAAGGCGGCATGGCCCAGCGAGACGATGCCGGCATAGCCGAGGATCAGATCCAGCGACATCGCAAACAGCGCCAGCCGCAGGATGTCGGTCATGATCAGATAGCGCGTGGGAAATGCAAAGCCGCAGGCCAGCACGATCAGCCAGAAGGCGACTTCGCCGTAGTGCCAGCGCGCCTGGCGCTGGGCGTGATGACCGACGTCTGAGGAAGCGCTCATCTGCGAACTCAACGCGCGGCCGTGCGGCCGAACAGGCCGTTCGGGCGCCAGATCAGGATCACGATCATCATGGTGTAGATCACGAACGGGCCCATCTTCGGCACGTAATATTTGCCGGCGACGTCGCCGATGCCGAGCAGAAGTGAGGCCAGGAACGGGCCCGTGATCGAGGACGAGCCGCCGACGGTGACCACGATCAGGAAGTAGATCATGAACTTGAGCGGGAAATACGGATCGAGGCCGAGGATCTCGGCGCTCAGCGCGCCGCCGAGGCCGGCGAGTCCGCATCCGAAGGCAAAGGTGAAGGCGAACACTTGCGGCACGTTGATGCCGAGGCCGCTGGCGGCGCGCGGGTCGTCGACGGCGGCGCGCAGGCGGCTGCCGAAGCGGGTCTTGGCCAGCACCATCTGGAGCGCGATGGTGAGCAGGCCGCAGATCACGATGATCATCAGCCGGTAGCGGCCGATACCGACTCCGAACAGATCGAACTGGCCCTGGAGCGCGGCCGGCAGGTTGATGAAGACCCGTGACGAGCCCTGGATATAGTCGACGGCGGCGACCGACATGAAGGTCAGGCCGATGGTGAACAACACCTGATCGAGATGACTGCGCGCATAGAGGTGGCGGTAGAGCGTGCGCTCGAGCACGATGCCGATCGCGGCTGACGAGACGAAAGCGAGCGGCAGCGCGGCGAAGAACGGCCAGCCCATCCGGTTGACCAGCACCATGCAGACATAGCCGCCGGCCATGGCGAAGGCGCCATGAGCGAGATTGACGAAGTTCATCAATCCGAGCGTGACCGCGAGCCCGCAAGCGAGCACGAACAGCAACATGCCGTAAGCGACGCCATCGAACAGGTTGGTGAGGATCGAGGTCATCAGGCGTCTTGGATTATCTCAGGTGTAGCAATGGGCCGTGCTGCGCTCCCTCTCCCGCTTGCGGGCGAGGGCTGGGGAGAGGGTGTCTCCGCAAAGGGACTTTCCCTTTGTGGAAAGAGCCCTCACCCGACGCCTCGCCTCGACCTCTCCCGCAGGCGGGAGAGGTGGAGCAAGCGGGTCACTTCTTGGTCTTGCCGAGATCCTTGACGGCCTCGAAAGTCTGGAACTCGACGTTGTAGAGTTCGCCATCGACCTTCTCAACCTTGCGGATGTAGATGTTCTGCACGATGTCGCGGGTCTCGGGGTCGATCGAGATCGGGCCGCGCGGGCTCTCCCACTTCTGCCCCTTCATGGCCTCGACCAGCTTGGTGCCGTCGGTGTCGCCGTTCGTCTTCTTGAGCGCCTCGTAAATCAGGTGGATGCCGTCATATCCGCTCACCGCCATGAAGCCCGGACGATTGCCGAACGCCTTCTTGTAGGCTGCGACGAAATCCTTGTTCATCTGCGAGGGGTGCGCCGCGGAGTAGAGATGCGCGGTGACCGTGCCGAGCACGGCGTCGCCCATGTTGTTGAGCAGGTCGTCGTCGGTGACGTCGCCCGGTCCGATCACCTTGATGCCGGCCTTGTCGAGGCCCCGCTCGGCATACTGCTTCATAAAGTTGCCGCCCTGGCCGGCCGGCACGAATACGAAGATGGCGTCGGGCTTGGCGTCCTTCATGCGCTGCAGGAACGGCGCGAAGTCGGGATTGGCGAGCGGCGTCTTGACTTCTTCAACCACCTCGCCGCCGCCCGCGGTGAAGTTCTGCTTGAAGAAGTTCAGCGCGTCATTGCCCGGCGCGTAGTCGGAGGTCAGCGTCGCCACCTTCTTGATGCCGTTCTTCACCGCCCAGTCGCCGATGATGGTCGAGGACTGCGCCAGTGTGAAGCTGGTGCGTACGATATAGGGCGAGCGCTCGGTGATGATGGAGGTACCGGCCGCCATCACGACTTCCGGAATCTTGGCCTGCGTCGCCAGCGGCGCCGCCGCCAGCGCCGCCGGCGTCACGCCGAAGCCTGCGATGAAGTTGACCTTGTCGTTGACGATCAGCTCCTGCGCGGCGGTCTTGGTCTTGTCCGGGATCGCGGCGTCGTCCTTGAGGATGATCTCGATCTTCTTGCCGGCGACGGTGTCGCCCTTCTGTTGCATGTAAAGCTTGATCGCGTTTTCGATCTGCTTGCCGGTCGAGGCCTGGCCGCCGGTCATCGGCAGAATCAGGCCGACCTTGACGGTGTCCTCCGCCTTGGCGGGCGCAAGGCCTGCAACGCCAGCGATGGCGGCTGCTGCAACGGTGCGTGAAAAAATTCTGCGTTCAAACATCAGATGTCCCTCCCCTTCATTCCTGACCTGCTGTGCGCCAGACCGAGTACCCGGCCCTTGCCGCGCTTTAACCCACGGACAAGCCATGCCGCGCGGCCACATGGCGTCCTCCGCAACCCCGTTGTCAATCGGACGTTGGGCGACCATTCGGCGCAAGCCGCGCGATCGGATTGACGGCAAGGGAGACATTTGTACGAATGTACAAATAAAATGGCCCTGTCAACAAAAAAGGGCTTTTCGATGCCCGAACCAGACCCTCCGCGTCATGCCCCATTCAATGAGCGCCCGGCGGCGCCGTGGTTGGATCAATCCGCCTCTGTTTTGCAGAATTCGAACATTCGCCGGGCACGACGAGCTTGAATTCCTCACCCCGATCGTGAATACGGATTGTATACCGTATCAGCTCGAAAACGCCGATCAACATCAAAGTACAACATATTATTTTACCTTTTTGTATACAAACAAATTCGCCGCCGAATAGGCCAATTTTACTTGTTGAGGACTAGAGTGCGCCGCTGGCGTCCATCGGGCGTCCCGCCATCCGCGCCCGGTCCAGTTCGAGCCAGAAAATGCTCATGCGTATCCGTTTGCCTTCGACCGCTGCCGTCGTTGCCTTGCTGGCTTCCAGCCTTGCGGGCTGCGGCACCGTCAACGAAAGACTCTCCGCCGGCATGGGCGACTACGTCCCGCAATGGGCGGGCGGGCTGCCGGCCGATGCCCCGCCGCGGGCAGGCACGCCCCAATATGACGCCTACATGAAGGAGCGCGAACGCAAGCGGCTGATGCCGGCGGCGGATCGCGAGAAGGAAGAGCAGTTGCAGAAGGGCACGACGGGGACGACGTCGGGCAGCGCGGTGCGTTAGGGGCGCCCTCTCAATCCACGAACACCACGGTCTTGCGGCCGTTGAGGATGACGCGGTCGTCGAGATGGTAGCGGATCGCCCGGGCGAGCACGCGCCGTTCGATGTCACGGCCCTTGCGGACGAGATCCTCCGGTGTGTCGCGATGGCTGATGCGCTCGACGTCCTGGTCGATGATCGGGCCCTCGTCGAGGTCGCGCGTGACATAGTGCGCGGTGGCGCCGATCAGCTTGACGCCGCGCTCGTGAGCCTGGTGATAGGGCTTTGCGCCCTTGAAGCCCGGCAGGAACGAGTGATGGATGTTGATGCAGCGACCCGAAAGCTTCGCCGACAGGTCGTCCGACAGGATCTGCATGTAGCGGGCGAGCACGACGAGATCGGTCTTCGTGTTATCCACGAGGTGCATGATCTGGCCCTCCTGCTCGCGCTTGGTCTCCTTGGTCACGGGCAGATGGTGGAACGGGATGTCCCCGAAATCGAGCCCGCCATAGACCTCGCGCGGATGGTTGGAGACGATCGCAGCAAGCGTCATCGGCAATTCGCCGGTGCGCCAGCGATAGAGGATGTCGACCAGGCAGTGGTCCGACTTCGACACCAGCAGCATCACCTTGCGGTGCGAGGCCCGATCGCGCATCTGCCAGTCCATGCCGAAACGCTCGGCGATCGCGGCAAAGCCGGTCTGCAGGGCGGACAGTTCCACGGCGAGATCGGCTGCGGTGAACACCACGCGCATGAAGAACTTCTTGGTCTCGATGTCGTCGAACTGCTGGGCATCGAGAATGTTCTGTCCATTATGGGCCAGGAAAGTCGACACCGCCGAGACGATGCCGGGGCGATCCGGACAGGACAGGGTCAGAACATATTGATGATCGGGCATGTTGATGAACGGGCTTGGCTCTGATGAAGGTTTATGCAGCAGCTACAGGACGCGCCGCGATTTGCGCCCTGCTCTAGCACCGACGCGCCCCTTGCGCCAATCCCGGGGCTTGCTTCGGCTTAAAGCATGGAGTCAGGATGAACGCACGATTGCGATTTATCCCGGAGCATTCCCATGGTCGACCGTTTGAACGGCACCCGCATCCTGATCCTGGAAACGCGCGAGGAGGCGCAGTTTTCCAGGCTGCTGGCCGAACAAGGCGCAGAGGTCGTGCAGTGCCCGATGTTCACCATCCACGATGCGCCGGATCCGGCCCCGGTCGAGGCCTGGATCCGCCGCGCCATCGACAGGCCGTTCGACGATCTCGTGCTGATGACCGGCGAAGGCCTGCGGCGGATCATGAAGCTCGCGCGCGCACGCGGGCTCGACGCGGCCCTCGTCGCGGCCCTTGCCGGATCGCGAAAGTTCATCCGCGGCCCGAAACCAGGCAAGGCGCTGCGCGAGGTCGGCCTCGAACCGCATCAGACCACCGAGAAACCGACCACCGAGGGCGTGATCGAGATGCTGGGCAAGCTCGACTTGAGGGGGCACCGTATCGGCCTCCAGCTCTATCCGGACAAGGACCATAGCACACTGACCGGCGCGCTGGCCGCGCAAGGCGCCGAAGTCGATGCGGTGCTGCCTTATACCTACGATGCCAGCGCAGCGGATGCCAACATTGTCACCGCCATAGACGAGATGGCCGAGGGGCGGATCGATTCCATCGCGCTGACCAATCTCGGCCAGGTCCGCCGCCTGATCGAGGCAGCGAAGGCGCATGGCAGCGAAGCCAAGCTGCGCGCAGGCTTCGAACGGACGTTGATCGCGTCGGTGGGCCCGGCGGTCTCGGGCGAGCTTGCCGCGCACGGCTTGCGCACCGACGTCTCCCCGGCCGATGACGCCTATTTCATGCGGCCGCTGATCTCGGCGATGGCCACGGCTCTGGCAGAGCGGAAGCCGGCGACGACCAGATAAGAGCTGAGCGCGGGAGCGGCATGCGGCGGCTCTGATTGACACGTGCGCCCTCAGCCCTACGGTGCCGGAAATGAAAAGAAACCACACGGGCAGGGAATCGTCGTGACACGAGCCATCGCGCCTTGAGCACAGCCGCACGACCGTCTGCGCTCGCGCCGTTCCGCATCCGCAATTATCGCTTCCAATGGCCATCCGACCTGCTCACCTCCTGGGCGTTCGAGGTGGAGACGCTCGTGCTCGGCTGGTACATTCTGGTCGAGACCGGATCGGTGCTGCTGCTCACCGTGCTCGCTTCGCTCCAGTTCGTCGGAACATTGGTCGCGCCGGTCTTCGGCATGATCGGCGACCGCATGGGCCATCGCGACCTGCTGGTCATGATGCGACTTGCCTATACGGTGCTGTCGTCGACCATCATGGTTCTGGCGCTGAGCGGTCATCTGTCGCCGCTGAGCGTCATGATCATCGTCGCGGTCATGGGCCTGATCCGCCCCTCGGATCTCGGCGTCCGCGGCGCGCTGCTCGCCGAGATCATGCCGGCCAAGCAACTGGTGGGCGCCATCAGCGTCGCGCGCACGACCCAGGACAGCGCGCGCATCGCCGGAGCGTTGACGGGCGCCGGCCTGTTCGCCGTCCTCGGCATCGGCCTCGTCTACGTGGCGATCGCTTGTCTCTACTTCGTCGCCGCGCTTCTCATGCTGTGCCTGACCCGGCCCAAGAGAACCGTCATCACGAGCGATCTTCCGGCCAACAGCCATGCGGTGTCGCGACTGCTGGGAGACCTCAAGGAAGGGATCGTCTACGCCTGGAGCGGCCCGGGAATGCGTGCGGCGCTGTGCGTCGCCTTCCTGGCCAATCTCACCGCCTTTCCCTTCACCGGCGGATTGCTGCCCTACATTGCCCGGGAAATCTTTCAGACCGACCAGACCGGCCTCGGTTACCTCTCCGCGAGCTTCGCCGTCGGCTCGCTGATCGGCTCCATCACGCTGAGCCTCGTCAGCGGATTGCGCATTGCCCGGCTCCTGATCGGCGCAACGCTGGCCTGGTACGCCATGCTGCTGGTGTTCGTCGAAATCAGGACCATGCCGGTGGCGATGGCCTGCCTCGTGCTTGCCGGCATCGCCCAGAGCATGTCAATGATCTCGGCTGCCGTGATCCTGATGCGAACGGCCAGCGCGCATCTGCGCGGCCGCGTGATGGGCGTGCGCATGATGGTGATCTACGGCCTGCCGATCGGGTTGCTCGCGGCCGGCAGCCTGATCGACGTCATCGGCTATTCCGCGACCGGTTCGCTCTATGCCGCCGCCGGCTTCATCGCGATGCTGGCGATCGCGATCCGTTGGCGTGCCGATCTCTGGCCGGTCAACGCTCCCGCCAATGCGCGCTAAGGGCGCGCACTCATGAATTTGGGATGCCGCTATTCGTCCTCCCAAGTCGCGTTGATCAACTCGCGGACAGCATCGATAATTTGGTCCGGCTGGTAAGGTTTGGGAAAAAACCGGGTGCCTTCGGGAAGATCACTGGCTTGCACTTTGTAATATCCAGACGTCACAACGATCCTGACAGGCGGCCAACGTTTTCAAACAATTGTCGCCAACTGCAAACCGTTGATAGAACCCGCCATATCAATGTCGGTAAATATCAGCCGGATATCGGAATGCAGTGCCAGCAGCCGCATGGCCTCGTCTGCGTTGACGGCCTCCAGGATGTCGAATCCAGCGTCGCGAAGCATTTCGACCGCATCCATGCGAACGAACGTCTCATCCTCGACGACAAGAATCCGGACAGCTTTCATGATTGATTGCATCAGGCAGAACGCTCACAAAACTCGGCGCCGTTGCTTGGCGTTCTCGACTTGGCCCTAAACGTTGGCTTCGGCGCCCGATGCTGCTCAGGGCGGATCGAGAGAAAACTTGATTGTGAAGAGCGCCCCTCTTGGGGTGTTCGTTGAAATTTTCAACTCGCCCATCAACTGCCGGATCAGACCGTTGATGACCCTGAAGCCAAGGCTGTTTCGCGGTTGATTGATGTCGAACCCTTCGGGCAATCCCATACCTTCGTCGGAAATCTCGACGATCAGATGTCCATCGATTTCCCGGGCATCCACCCGGATGACACCAGGCCCGTCGACATAGGCATACTTGACGGCGTTGGTGACCAGCTCATTGACCAGCAACCCCAACGGAATGGCTTTGTCGGCGGAAATGATGACCGGGTCGGAATGATATTGAAGCTTGTGCTCGGGCGCGGATCGCTGCAGATTTTCGCAGAGATGAACGACAAAATCCGAGAGATCGACAAATCCGACCTTGCTGCCGCGCCATAAATGATCATGCACCTCGGCTATCGACGAAACGCGCATGGCTGCATTTTCCAAAGCGTTCTTGACGTCCAAGGACTCTGAAGCGCGCGCCTGAACACGCAGCAATCCAACGACCGAGGTCAGGCTGTTCTTGACACGATGACTCATTTCCCGTGTCAGCAGAGCCTCGTGATCGCGGGCCTCTTCGAGCTTGGCATCCGCATGCTGGCGCTCGATTGCAATACCCAGCAAGCCGGCGAAACCTGCAAGGAAGTCCGCATCGGCGTCGTCGAACTGGCCGGGGTCCGGACTGTCGGCTTCGAGGACGCCAAAAGGCGTGTTGCCCTCGCCCCCGCGTCTGATGAGAACGTTGATCGCACGTTTGATGCCATGATCAGCAAGGAGTTTGGGCGTCCTGAAGCGCGTCTCACCTTGCAAGTGATTGGAGACGACCGATTGCCCGGTCTGAAAGGCAAAGCCGGCGGGAGACTCGATATCCGCACCGAGGGACACGCGATCCACAGTACCCGCGGGCCAGCCGATGCCCGCACGCACGATCAGGCGACGATCGTCGGGGAGATATTCGAGGACTTTGGCGTATGAACACCCCAGACCTCGCGCGCTAAGTTCTGCGGCATTCTGGAGAATTTGGCGGAAATCTCGGGTCTGTAGCGCAGCGGTGCCAAACTCTCGCAGCAGAGCCTGTTGGCGACGACGATACGGAAGTTCATCCTGAGGATTGACAGGAGCATCCGAGACGGTCTGAAGGACCGGCTTCGGTTCGCTAGGCATGATGCCGCCTGTTCTGGATGGTCATTTCACCGGAAGTTGGGTCATGCCTTGGCTTCGAGAGCCTGCCACGCCAATCTACCTGAATAACCCAGGCTCACAACGCTTGCTGTGCCTGTTCGTTCCACGTGAGCTGATACCGTTGTCAGGGCTCTGGAGCCGTCCACTTCTTCAAGGGCGTACGCGCCCTAATCCCCGTACCCGCGCAGCTTCTCGACATCGAGGATGGTGACGCCGCCATATTCGAGCCTCAGCAGGCCTTCCTTCTCGAGCCGGTTCAGCGCGCGGTTGGCATTCTGGCGGGACATGCCGGAGAGCGCGCCGATCTCTTCCTGGGTGATCTCCAGATGCGCGGTCGATTCCGGGTAGAGGATCGGGTTGAACAGCGAGGCGATGCCGCGGGCGAGGCGCGCGGTGGCATCCAGCGTGCGGTTGACCTCGAGCATGCCGATGAACTGACCGAGCCGCTCGTTGAGCTGGCGCACCAGGAAGCGGTTGAAGCCGACGCTGTTCTCGAACAGCCACATGAAGGCGCTGCGTTCCATCAGCGCGACGCGGCTGTTGCGCAGCGCGACCACGTCGTAGCGGCGCGGCTCGTTCTTGAGCACGCTGCCCTCGCCGAACCAGGCCCCTGCCGTGAGACCGGCAAGGCTCGTTTCCTTGCCATCGCGCGAAACACCGCCCATCCGGGCGAGGCCGGAGACCATGCCGGCCCAATAGTCGAAGGTGTCGCCGCGCATGAACACGGTCTCTCCGGTGCCATAGGACCGCTCGGTGATGCCTGCACGCGCGACCTCGATCTCAGCCTGCGTGAGCTCACGCGACCAGGCGGCGACGCGCTTCAGTTGATCCTCTGAAATCATGATCCCGAAGCCAGACGCACCGTTTCGTCACCCAAGCCTTCTGCTGCACCGCAATAAGATCGTCTCGACAGGCCATTCGACGAAAGACGAAAGCTGCGGCCCCGACAAACTTTGTCGCAGAATTGTCAGCCAAGAGACATTTCAAAATAGCGCTTTCCCCTATTGAGAGCCACCTCGGGCGATGCGGCTTTTGATCCCAAGCGGGACTGACAGCGGCGCGGCCTACCGTGGAGACCATCTGCTGCATGGCCTCACCGGCACGGCCGTACTAGGATCGCCCGGCAGGAACCGACGAAGAGCGCCGCTGAACGCGCCATCACGGGGAGGGATTTGTTTGGTGGCTACCAGTCTTGAAGTGCGCAGCGTGTCCTTGCGATTCGGCGGAGTCCGGGCGCTGACCGATGTCGGCTTCGCCATCAAGGAGGGCGAGCTGTTCTCGATCATCGGCCCCAACGGGGCCGGCAAGACTTCGATCGTGAACTGTATTTCCGGTCGCTACAAGCCGACCGAAGGCCAGCTGTTCTATGGGGGTCGTGACATCACCGGCCTGACGCCGAATGCGCGGGCCTCGCTCGGGATCGGCCGCACCTTCCAGAACCTGGCGCTGTTCCACCACATGAGCGTGCTCGACAATGTCATGGTCGGCCGCCATCACCTGCTGAAGAACAATTTCCTCACGGGCTCGCTGTACTGGCTGACCGGCGCGCGCAAGGAGGAGCTCGAACATCGCCGCAAGGTCGAGGAGATCATCGACTTCCTCGATCTTCAGTCGGTGCGTAAAGCTCCCGCTGGCACCCTCTCCTACGGCCTGCGCAAGCGCGTGGAGCTCGCGCGCGCCATGGCGCTGGAGCCGCGCCTCATTCTCCTCGACGAGCCGATGGCCGGCATGAACTTCGAGGAGAAGGAGGACATGGCCCGCTACATCGTCGACCTCAACGAGGAGTTCGGGATGACGGTGGTGATGATCGAGCACGACATGGGCGTGGTGATGGACATCTCCCACCGCGTCATGGTGCTGGATTTCGGCAAGAAGATCGCCGAAGGCGATCCGGCGACGGTGCTCGCCGATCCTCACGTCAGGCGCGCCTATCTGGGCGAAGAAGACGAGGTGCTGGTCGATCCCGATGACGCTGCCCCCGCGCAGGAGAGCGCGGCATGATGGATTACGCAGGCCGCGTCGCCCAGGCCGACACCTATCCGAAGATGCTCCGGCTCAACGCCAGGGAGCACGGCAACGAGATTGCCCTGCGCGAGAAGGATCTCGGGCTCTGGCGCGTGTTCACCTGGAACGACTACCAGACGCGGGTGCGCGAATTCGCGCTCGGTCTTCTCGAAATGGGCCTTGGCCGCGGTGACGTCATCGGCATCATCGGCGACAACCGGCCGGACTGGGTCGCGGCGGAAGTGGCGACGCACGCCATCGGCGGCCTCAGCCTCGGGCTTTATCGTGACGTGCTGGATGAAGAGGCCTCCTATCTCCTCAACTATGGCGAGGCCCAGCTCGTCTTCGCCGAGGACGAGGAGCAGGTCGACAAGCTGCTCACGCTCGCCGAACGGGCGCCGCGGCTGAAGCATATCATCTATTCCGACCCGCGCGGGATGCGGAAATACGACGATCCCAGGCTGATGTCGGCAGAGAAGTTCGCAGAGCTGGGCCGCGCTCGCGCCGTACGCGAGCCCGAACTGTACGACAGACTGGTCGATGCCACCAAGGGCGAAGACGTCGCGATCCTCTGCACGACGTCGGGCACCACATCGCATCCGAAACTTGCGATGCTCGCCGCCGGCCGCGTGCTCGGCCACTGTGCGACCTATCTCACTTTCGATCCGAAGGGACCGGACGACGAATACGTTTCGGTGCTGCCACTGCCCTGGATCATGGAACAGGTTTATGTGCTCGGCAAAGGCATACTCTGCCGAATGAAGATCAACTTCGTCGAAGAGCCCGAGACGATGATGAACGACCTGCGCGAGATCGCGCCGACGTTCGTCCTGTTCGCGCCCCGCGTCTGGGAATCGATCGCCGCGGACGTCCGCGCCAAGGTGATGGACGCGACGCCTCTCAAGCAGGGCCTGTTCGATCTCGGAATGAAGTCAGGCCTTGCCGCGCTCGAGCAAGGCAAGCGCTCGGGCCTTGCCGACGCCGTCCTGTTCCGCGCGCTGCGCGACCGCCTCGGCTTCACCAGGCTGCGCTCGGCCGCGACCGGCGGCGCGGCGCTCGGGCCTGAGACGTTCAAATTCTTCCAGGCCATGGGCGTGCCGCTGCGCACGCTCTACGGCCAGACCGAGCTGCTGGGGGCCTACACGCTGCATCCCGAGGGCAAGGTCGATCCCGATACCACCGGCGTGCCGATGTCCGACCAAGTCGAGATCCGCATCGACAATCCCGACGTCCACGGCGTGGGCGAGATCGTGGTGCGCCATCCGAACATGTTTCTCGGCTATTACAAGAACCCCGAGGCCAGCGTCGCCGACATCAAGGACGGCTGGATGCTGTCGGGTGACGCCGGATATTTCAATGCCAACCAGCAGCTCGTCGTCATCGACCGCATCAAGGATCTCGCCGAGACTTCGCGCGGCGAACGGTTCTCGCCGCAGTTCATCGAGAACAAGCTGAAGTTCTCGCCCTATATCGCCGAAGCCGTTGTGCTTGGCGCCGGTCGCGATGCGCTCGCCGCCATGATCTGTATCCGCTACTCCATCATCTCGAAATGGGCGGAGAAGAACCGCCTTTCCTTCACCACCTACAGCGACCTCGCCTCGCGGCCCGAAGTCTACGCGCTGCTCAAGAAAGAGGTCGAGACGGTCAACGCCACGCTGCCGCCAGCGCAGCGCATCTCGCGCTTTTTGCTGCTCTACAAGGAACTGGACGCAGACGACGGCGAACTCACCCGCACGCGAAAGGTTCGGCGCAGCGTCATCAATGAGAAATATGAAGGCATCATCGACGCGATCTACCGCGGCGACGCCGACATCCCCGTCGACACCGTGATCCGCTTCCAGGACGGCAGCACGCAGCGGGTGCGGACGACGTTGCGCGTGGTGGATATGGATGGGCAGGGGCACATGGCGGAGGCGGCGGAGTGAAGCAGTCTGTCACTCAGCACGCCGCCCTACGCCTCTCCCGCTTGCGGGAGAGGGAGCCGACTTCCAATGCCGCCGCATCGTGCACACCCTATGCGACAGCCCTGCCGGAAGCGGGGAAGGCGAAGGACAGCATATAATATGAACACCGCCTTTCTCATCCAGCTCCTGGTCAACGGCCTTGTGGTCGGCACGCTCTATGGCGTGGTCGCGATGTCGTTCGTGCTGATCTACAAGGCGACGCAGGTCGTCAACTTCGCACAAGGCGAATTGCTGCTGGTCGGCGCCTGGGTGTGCTGGGCGCTGCTCGCCAAATACCAGGTGCCGTTCTGGATCGGCATGCCGATGACGCTGGTGTTCATGTTCGTGTTCGGCATCGCGATCCAGGTCCTGATCCTGCGGCCGATGATCGGCGAACCCATCATCTCGGTGATCATGGTGACGATCGGCCTCTCCACCGTGCTGCAGGCGACGCTGAAATGGATGTTCGGCGTCAACCCGCAGCCGTTCCCGCGGGTGTTCGAGAGCCAGTCGGTCAGCCTGCTCGGACTCCAGATCCAGACCGTCTATGTCATGAGCCTCGTGGTGTCGGTCGCCATGATGATCGGCATGGCCTGGTTCTTCCGAGCCTCCAAATACGGCCTTGCGATGCGCGCCACCGCGTTCAACCAGCAGGTGGCGCAATCGCTCGGCATTTCCGTGAAGAGCGTGTTTGCACTGGCTTGGGCGATCTCGGCGACGGTCTCGGCTGTTGCAGGCGTCGTGGTTGCCGTGGTGAACGGCGTGTCGTCGGGCCTAGCGGCCTATGGCATCAAGGTGTTTCCGGCAGCGATCCTGGGCGGGCTCGACTCCGTCGGCGGCGCCGTGCTCGGCGGCATCATCATCGGGCTCCTGGAAAACATCGCGCAATATGTCGACAGCGAGTATCTGCACTGGGGCAATCTCTACGAGGTCGCGCCGTTCTACGTCCTCATCATCGTGCTGATGATCAAGCCCTACGGCCTGTTCGGCACCCACGACATCGAGCGGATCTGACCCATGGCCGGCCCTGCCCTCATTCCTGCTGGTGATTTCCGCACCTCCTACGCGGCCGACACCACGATCTTTCCGACCACAACGAGCCGCAACTTCGCGATTGCGGGCGTGCTGTTGCTATGCCTGGCGCCGCAGTTCTTCAGCGGCTACTGGCTCAGCGTCCTGATCCAGATCGGCATCTTTTCGATCGCGGCGCTTGGCCTCAACATCCTGGTCGGCTTCACCGGACAGATCTCGATCGGGCATGCCGCCTTCTTCCTGCTCGGCGCCTTCACATCGGCCTACATCTCCAACAACGCGCCGATCCCGGTGTTCTTTGCAATCCCGCTCGCTGGCGTCATCACCGCGCTGGTCGGACTGATCTTCGGCATCCCGGCGGCACGGCTGAAGGGACTCTATCTCGTCATCGCGACGCTGGCCGCGCAATATATCCTGCTCGACTTTTTCTCCCGCGCCGAGTGGTTCACCGGCGGCTCGGTACCGGCGAGCGCCAATCCGTTCTCGATCTTCGGCTACACGCTTCGCGGCGACAAGCAGTATTTCTACGTCGTGCTGGCGTATGTGCTGCTCTGCTACATTCTGGTCACCAATCTGATGCGCACGCGCGACGGCCGGGCGCTGGTGGCGATCCGCGACCATTATCTCTCCGCGGAGATCATGGGCATCAACCTCACCAAATACCGCACGCTGTCGTTTGGGTTGGCCGCCTTCTTCGCCGGCATCGCCGGCGCGCTGTATGCGCATTACCAGCTCGTGGTATCGCAGGAAGGTTTCGGCATCGAGCGCTCGATCCTGTTCCTCGCGATGATCATCATCGGCGGCACCGGCTCGATCATGGGCACGCTGATGGGCACCGCATTCGTCGTGCTGCTGCCGGAGTCCATGGAATTCCTGAGCAGCCATCTGAAGGGCGGCGCGATCGACAAGGCTCTATCGCTCAACAACAATCTCACCTTCCTGCGCGAGATCGCCATCGGGGTGATCATCATCGCATTCCTGATGTTCGAGCCCGACGGGCTTGCGCATCGCTGGCGACAGATCAAGGCATACTGGAAGCTCTATCCGTTCTCGCATTGAGAACGGCAACTTCACTTAAAAACGATAAAAGGAGGAACCGACCCATGAAGACCAAGTCCCTTTTGAGCACCGCGTCGCTCGCGCTCGTCATCGCAGCTTTTTCCGCGGGGGCACAGGCGCAGATCGCGGTTGGCCACCTCGAGGATCGCTCAGGCGGCACATCCGACGTCGGCACCCCCTATGGCCAGGCTGTCGCCGACACATTCGCCTGGGTCAACAAGAACGGCGGCGTCGGCGGCAAGCAGCTCAACGTCGACACGAACGACTATGGCTACCAGGTGCCGCGCGCGATCGCGCTCTACAAGAAGTGGTCGGCGCCTGACAGCAAGGTCGCCGCGATCATGGGTTGGGGCACCGCCGACACCGAGGCGCTGACCGGCTTCCTCGCCCAGGACAAGATCCCCGATATGTCCGGCTCCTATGCCGCGGCCCTCACCGATCCCGAGGGCGTCAGCGGCAAGGCCAAGCCCGCGCCGTATAATTTCTTCTACGGCCCGAGCTATTCGGACTCGCTGCGTGCGATGCTGATCTGGGCAGCCGAGGACTGGAAGGCCAAGGGCAAGTCCGGCAAGCCGAAATTCGTGCATATGGGCGCTAACCATCCTTACCCGAACGCGCCGAAGGCCGCGGGCGAAGCCATAGCGCAGGAGCTCGGCTTCGAAGTGCTGCCGCCGCTCGTGTTTGCGCTCGCGCCTGGCGACTACAGCGCCCAGTGCCTGAGCCTGAAATCCTCGGGCGCCAACTACGCCTATCTCGGCAACACCGCGGCCTCCAACATCTCGGTGATGAAAGCTTGCAAGACCGCAGGCGTTGAGATCCAGTTCATGGGCAATGTCTGGGGCATGGATGAGAACGCCGCCAAGACGGCCGGAGACGCCGCCAACGGCGTGATCTTCCCGCTGCGCACTGCGGTAAGCTGGGGTGGCGATGCGCCCGGCATGAAGACGGTGATGGAAATCTCCAAGATGTCCGACCCCACCGGAAAGGTCTATCGCCCGGTGCACTACATCGCGGCCGTCTGTTCGGCGCTCTACATGAAGGAAGCGCTCGACTGGGCCGCCAAGAACGGCGGTGCCACCGGCGAGAACGTCCGCAAGGGATTCTATCAGAAGAAGGATTGGGTCCCGGCCGGAATGGAAGGCGTCTGCAATCCCTCGACCTGGACCGACAAGGACCATCGCGGCACGCTGAAGGTCGACCTCTATCGCACAAAGATCACCGGTGCGACCGACGGCGACCTCAACGACCTCATGGCCAAGGGCGCGATCAAGCTTGAGAAGGTTAAGACCGTCGAGCTGCCGCGCAAGCCCGAACTGCTGGGCTGGTGAGCCCGGTTCTCACCACACCCACACTGTCATCCCCCGCGAAGGCGGGGGATCCAGTACGCCGCGGCTTCTCCGTGAACCTCCGGCGTCTCTGGAATACTGGGTCGCCCGGTCAAGCCGGGCGACGACAGCGGAGTAATGAAGCATGACCGAAACCATCGAAGCGACACGGTCCCCCACCGCCGTCCCAGCGGCACCCCTCCTCGCCGTGCGCAACATCGAGGTCGTCTATGACGACGTCATCCTGGTGCTGCGTGGCCTCAGCCTCGACGTCCCCAAGGGGGCGATCGTGGCGCTGCTGGGTGCCAACGGCGCCGGCAAGTCGACGACGCTGAAGGCGATCTCGGGGCTGCTCAAGACCGAAGACGGCGAGGTCACGCGCGGGGAGATCCTGTTCGAGGGCGAGCGGATCAATGGCATCGATCCCGACAAGATCGTCCGCCGCGGCATCTTCCAGGTGATGGAGGGCCGGCGCATCGTCTCCGACATGACGTCGCTGGAGAACCTCAAGCTCGGCGCGTTCACGCGCCGGGACCGCGAGGTCGATGCCGATCTCGACATGATCTTCACCTATTTCCCGCGCCTGAAGGAGCGCACGGGTTTGGCCGGCTATCTCTCCGGCGGCGAGCAGCAGATGCTCGCGATCGGCCGCGCGCTGATGGCGCGGCCGAAGATGATCTTGATGGACGAGCCGTCGATGGGCCTTTCGCCGCTGCTGGTGAAAGAGGTGTTTGCGATCATCCAGAAGATCAACCGCGACCTCGGCGTCACCATCCTCCTGGTCGAGCAGAACGCACGCGCCGCGCTGTCGGTAGCAAGCCACGGTTACATCATGGAGCAAGGCAAGGTCGTGCTCGACGGCACCGCTGACGAGCTACGCGACAACGAGGACGTCAAGGAATTCTACCTCGGCGGCGCCGGCGACCAGCGCAAGAGCTTCAAGAACCTCAAGAGCTTCAAGCGGCGCAAACGGTGGCTCTAACCCAGCACCTGCTCCGCTTCCGTGACTGCGCAGAGAACATGATAGAACGACGACGCGGGAATGGTGTCGATCAGCGACTTGCCGTCGGGATCGAACTGGTCGTACCAGCCGCCCCTCACGGGATGGCTGAGATAATGCCGTTCGAGCCGCACCAGCGCCGCACGCGCCTCGTCCGCTGCGCCCGACTCACCGGACTCGGCCTGCGCGATCCACGCCTTCGCGATCTCGGTTTGCGGCCAAAGTCGGCGCGTGCCTCGGCTAATGTTGCCGATGCCGTCCCCCTCGTCGATCAGGCAGCCCGTGGCCTCGTCGCGATAACGCAGCGCGGTCGCAAGCAACTCGGCGCGCCGCTGACCGGTCGGGCATCCCGTGATGCGTTCGAAACCTTTCAGCAGCCAGACCCATTCCGCCTGATGGCCCGGCTCGACGCTGACAGGCTCGATCTTCGACCAGTCCTCCTCGAAATACTCCGTAAGGATGCGCTTCTGCTTATCGTAGAGATTGGCGAGGAACAGCGCGAAAAACTCGCCGGCACGGTTCTGGAACGACAGATCGTGGGTCGCGTCGAAACACGCGATCATCGCCTCGAACAGATGCATGTGCGGGTTCTGCCGGCGCGGCAGCGAAACCGGAAGGCCTTCGTGCACGCCGCCATGCGGCGAGCGCAGATGACCGTCGAGGAAGGCCAGCAGCGCGTCGATCTCGGCACGAATTTGGGCGTCCTGGTCGAGCGCGTAGACGGTCGCGAGCGCGAACAGGATGAAAGCGTGGTCGTAGGCATCGCGCCGGCCGTCCAGCACCGTCCCCTCCGGCGTCAGCCGGTGCACGTAGCCCGGCCGGCCGTCGGGCGCTTTGGCTTTGCTGAGCAGATGCTCCAGCCCCTTCAGCGCGATGGCGCGGCCCTCAGGGTACCAGCCCATTTGTGCGGCCTTGGCGTAGCAATAGATCTGGCGGGCCTGCACGAACACGCGCCGCGGCGCAGCCGCATCCGCAGCGCCGTCGCGGTGCAGCCGGTCGATGAAACCGCCTGCGGCAGGATCCCAGCCGACGGTCGACCACAGCGGCAGCGCCTCCTCGATCATGCGGCGCTTCAGGCGCGCGACGACGTTCGCCGCCTCCTGCGCCGCCATGATTCCTTCGTCCGCCATCGCGTCCTCTCCGGGCCTCGCCAATGTCCGTCTGTTACCCACGCCAGCGGCGGCGCGCAACGGATGCCAACACGGAAAGACCAGCCATGACCGCCCATTACGACGCCCGCGAGACGCGCGAGCCAGCAGCGCGCGAGGCCGATCTGTTCTCCCGCCTGCCGGAGGTGTTGCGCGCCGCGGTGGCCGCCCCGGCCTATGCCGAGCGGCTGAGAGGTATCGATCCCGCCGCAGTGACCTCCAGGGCCGCACTGGCGGGTCTGCCGGTCTTGCGCAAGTCGGAACTGCCTGCCCTGCACAAGGCCACCGCGCCTTTTGGAGGCTTCGTGGCAGCGCCCGCCGGCTCATTCGCCCGGCTTTTCACCTCCCCCGGCCCGATCTTCGAGCCGGAGGGGCGGCAGGCCGATCCCTGGCGGGGCGCGAGGGCGTTGTTCGCGGCCGGGTTCCGGCCCGATGACATCGTCCTCAACACCTTCAGCTACCATCTCACCCCGGGCGGCTTCATCTTCGACGCCTCCGCCCGCGCGCTCGGCTGTGCGGTGATCCCGGCGGGGCCCGGCAATACCGAACAGCAATTCGAGTTGATCGAAGCCTACCGCCCGGCTGGCTACAGCGGCACGCCGGACTTCCTGAAGATATTGCTCGATGCCGCGGCCAGTTCAGGCCGCGACGTCTCCTCCATCAAGCGCGCACTGGTTTCCGGCGCGGCATTCCCGCCCTCGCTCCAGGCTGAGATCAAGGCGCGTGGCATCGACGCCTACCAGGCCTTCGGCACCGCCGATCTCGGCCTCATTGCGTTCGAAACCGAGGCACGCGAGGGCATGGTCGTGAACGAAGACCTGATCCTGGAGATCGTCAAGCCCGGCACTGGCGACCCCGTCGCGTCGGGCGACGTTGGCGAGATCGTGGTGACGTCGCTCGATTCCCACCATCCGTGGATCCGGCTCGCCCTCGGCGACCTCACCGCAGCGCTGCCGGGGCCGAGCAAATGCGGCCGCACCAACATGCGCATCAAGGGCTGGATGGGCCGCGCCGACCAGACCACCAAGGTCAAGGGCATGTTCATCCGCCCCGAACAGATCGCCGAGATCGGCAAGCGTCATTCCGCGCTGGGACGACTCCGCCTCGTCGTCACACGTCAGGACGAGACCGACGCGATGACGCTGAAAGCGGAAACGGCGACTGTGAATGACGCCCTGCGCGAAGAGGTTGCGGCAAGCTTGCGCGCCGTGACGAAACTTGGCGGAAGCGTCGATCTGGTCGGTGTCGGCTTGCTGCCGAACGACGGCAAGGTGATCGCCGATGAGCGGTAGGCTCAGCTCGATTTCGACAGCCGGTAATTGCCGAGATAGAGCACGTCCAGCCCCGAGCAGAAATAAGTGTGCAACGCCTCCAGCGGCGCGTTCACCGTCGGCTGCTCGTTGATGTTGAGGCTGGTGTTGATCAGAACCGGCAACGAGGTCGCTTTCGCGAACTCGCCGATCAGGCGGCTGTAGAGCGGGTTGCTGTCCGCGTGGACGCTCTGGATGCGCGCGGTGTTGTCGACATGGACCACCGCAGGCATGGTCTCGGCGACCTTCTGATTGACCGGGAACGTCACCACCATGAAGGGCGCGTCGAACGTGTCCTCGAAATACTCGGCCTGGCGTTCGTACAGCACCGACGGACAGAACGGTCGGAATTCCTCGCGATACTTGATGGTGAGGTTGATACGGTCCTTCATGCCCGCATGCCTGGGATCGGCCAGGATCGAGCGGTTGCCGAGCGCGCGCGGACCGTACTCCATCCGCCCCTGGAACCAGCCCACCGTCTTCTGTTCGGTCAAATCGGTGACGCAGCGCGACACGGGATCGTCGAGCAGTTCGAACCGCGCCCCGATCTTGTCGAGCGTCTCCCTTATCGTGTCGTTGGAATAGTCCGGTCCCCAGTAAGCATGGGTCAGCGGTGCGATGGCGTGGCCCGCCTCGGCGCATTTCATCATTGCGGCGCCGAGCGCCACGCCGGCATCATGCGGCACCGGTGGGACGTAGAGACGCTTCACGGACGGCTCGGCCGCAATCTCCATGTTCATCTTGCAGTTCAGCCCGACGCCGCCGGCGATACAGACATCACCGCAGCCGGTCTCGGCGATCGCGGAACGGATCACTTCGGTGGCGACGATCTCGAGCTGCTTCTGGCCGCTTGCGGCAATGTTGGTCAGACGCTGGTCGAGCGGCGCGCCACGCAGCCGCCGCGGCCCCAAAATCTCCTCCATTTTCTCGGTGAAGATGCGCTCCTGCCGTGTCGAGAAATCACTGGTGAAGATCTCGGCGTCGCGCCTGCGCTTGTCGAGCTCGGGATCGAGCTCGTAATCGATGCCGTTCGGACGCAGCAGCTGGGCGAACTTGTCGAGATAGTCCGGGCTCCCATACGACGACAGGCCCATGACCTTGTACTCGTCATTGGTCATCTGATAGCCGAGATACTGCGTAAGCATCCCGTAATAGAGCCCGAGACTGTTGTTGCGCGCGAACCGCGTCAGCACGCGGAAGTCGTTGCCGCGCGCATGCGCGACGAGGCCGGAGCTGGAATCGCCCGAGAAGTCGAAACAGGCCACGGTCGCCTCCGGAAAACCGGAGCCATAGAACGAGCTCGCGGCATGACAGAGGTGATGGTCGTAGAGCTCGATCTTCGGGCTGTGGCCGAACTGATACCTGAAATATTCGGTGAGACGCTGTGTGTAGTTGGTGTAGGTCTTCAACGGCGAGCAGATCCAGTCGACGTCGCGCATGGTGATGCCTGCCTGCTTCAGGCAGAAGCCGATCGCCCCGCGCGGCAGCTCGCCGCGCGCATGTTTCGCCAGCGTGAAACGCTCTTCTTCGGCAGCAGCGATCAGCTCTCCGTCGCGCAGTAAAACCGCCGCACCGTCGTGATGCCCGTGCTTGATCCCCGAGCTGATTCCGATCACATACATGTCGCGTAGACCCCTCGGGAGCCTTCTACAGAAACCGCGGCCAATGTAAATCGGCTCGGGCGGACTGGAGCGCTTGACGCCGGCCATTTTGGCCCGATGCCGCCGGGCGCAGGAACCTTGCATCGCCCCTGCCGCTCCCGTATTACCAACCTTGCTGCGATATGGCCTGGAATTGGCCCTTCCTGGACCCCAAAACGTGCTTGAACGAACCCTCGTCACCATCGCCGAGACCGAGACCATTGAGGAAGCCTTCCGGCGCCTGAATGCGAACATGCTCGGCATCCTGTTCGCACAGGACGCGAGCGGACGGATCGTTGGCGCCGTGACTGACGGAGACATCCGCAGGCGCATGCTCGCCGGGACCACGATCCAGGACCGGGTCGCGACCTGCATCAATCGCAACTTCGTCTCGGCCAGGGCCGGCGGCCCGCGCGAGCAGGTCCTCAAATTGCTCGATCAGCGCGTGCACGTGGTGCCGATCCTCGATGGCGAAGGACGGCTCGTCGAAGTGTTCAGCCGCGAGCTGTTCAACCTGTCCGAAGAGAGCGAAGTGTTCGCGCGCGCCCGCTCGCCGGTTCGGATCAGCTTCTCCGGCGGCGGCACCGACCTGACGCACTATTTCGTCGAGAATGACGGCGGCGCGGTAATCAACGCCACGATCAAGATGTACGCTCACGCGACGTTGCGGCGCCGGAGCGATTCCAGCATCCGGATCTATTCGCACGATTTCCGCAGCACGATCGAGGCCGACAATCTCGCGGCGCTCGGAACGGACGGAGATCTTGCGCTGATCAAGTCCGTCGTGCGCCTGATCAAGCCGACTTTCGGGTTCGAGCTCGAGGTCTCCGCCGACTTCCCGGTCGGCTCGGGCCTCGGCGGATCGGCGGTGGTCACATCCGCCATCATCGGCTGCTTCAACGAATTCCGCGGCGACCAGTGGGACCGCCACGAGATCGCGGAGATGGCGTTCCAGGCCGAGCGGCTGATGCTCAACATCCCAGGCGGCTGGCAGGACCAGTACGCCACCGTGTTCGGCGGCTTCAATCACATGGAGTTCTTCTCCGACCAGAACACCATCGTGCCGCTTCGCCTCGACCCCAACATCATCGCCGAGCTCGAGGAGAGCCTGGTGCTCTGCTACACGGGCTCGGGCCGCGATTCCGGCGCCATCCACCGCGACCAGAAAGCACAGCACGAGACCAGCGATGCCGTCGCCGCAGCCGCCAAGCAGAAGGAAGTGACGCGCGACATAAGGCGGCATCTCCTGCGCGGACAGCTCCTGGAATGCGGCCGGCTGATCGACGAGGCCTGGCACGCCAAGCGGAAGCTGAGCTCGAAGATCTCGTCGGACGCGATCGATGCGATCTACGATTTCGCCAAACAGCACGGCGCGGTCGGCGGCAAGCTGCTGGGCGCAGGTGGCGGCGGCTACTTCCTGTTCTTCGTACGTCCGTTCGAGCGCTACCAGCTCATCGCTGCGCTGGAACAGCAGGGACACAGCTGTTCGCGCATCATGTTCGAAGAGAACGGGCTGCGAACGTGGAAGTCGCGTTTTCCCGCGCGATTTGCCTGACGCAGTGAGACGAGAATGTTGATGACATCGCCAAAACAGACCGCTTCAGTCCGCATCGGCAACCGCCCCCTCGGTGACGGCGAGCCCTGCTACGTCATTGCCGAGATCGGCAACAACCACAATGGCGACTTCGATCGCGCCATTGCGCTGGTCGATGCCGCGGTTGCCGCTGGGGCCGACTGCGCCAAATTCCAGATGCGCAAGCTCGACGAGGTCTATCGCGCCTCGAGCCTGTCCGGGAAGGACGACGACCTCGCGGTGGAATACACGCTCGATCTGTTGCGCCGCTTCGAGCTTCCGACGGCGCAGCAGAAGAAGATCGTCGAGTACTGTGCAGCCAAGGGCATCCAGTATCTCTGCACGCCCTGGGACGCCACCAGCGTCGCCGTGCTCGAAGGTTTCGGCGTACAGGCCTACAAGGTTGCCTCGGCCGACCTCACCAACCTGCCGCTGCTCGCACGCCTCGCCGCCACCGGCAAGACGCTGATCGTCTCGACCGGCATGAGCACGACGGACGAGATCAAGGCCGCGGCGAAATTCCTCGACGAGCGCGACGCGAGCTACGTGCTGCTGCATTGCCAGAGCACCTATCCAGCCGCACTCCACAACATCCATCTGCGTTTCATGGAAACGTTGCGCGAGATCCATCCGGTCGTCGGCTATTCGGGCCACGAGCGCGGCATTGCCGTCTCGACCGCCGCGGTGGCGCTCGGCGCCGTCGTGATCGAACGCCACATCACCCTCGACCGCGAGATGGAAGGTCCGGACCATGCTGCAAGCCTGGAGCCGGAGGAATTCAAGGCTCTCGTCTCGGGCATCCGCGAGGTGGAAGTGGCGCGCGGCGAGAAGCTGGCCGAGCGCGCGCTGAGCCAGGGCGAGCTGATCAACCGAGAAAACCTCGCCAAGAGCCTGGTGGCAGCGCGCGACCTTTCGTCCGGCACGGTGATCTCCGAAGCCGACATCGCGGTGAAGAGCCCGGGACAGGGCCTGTCGCCGCTGAAGATGCCGGCGCTGCTCGGCCGCAAGCTGACACGGACGATGGCAGCCGACGACTATTTCTTCCAGAGCGACCTCGATGAAGGCGCAGCAAAAGCACGGCGCTACCGCTTCGACCGCCCATGGGGCGTGCCGGTGCGCTATCACGACGCCGAGCGCTTTCTGGAGATCTGCCAGCCCGACATCATCGAATTCCATCTCAGCTACAGCGACATGGAGCGCGATCCCGCGGCGTATCTGTCCGGCAGCTACGATCTCGGCTTCGTCGTGCATGCGCCGGAGCTGTTTGCCGGCTCCAAGCTGATGGACCTGGCAACGCCCGACGAGGCGCTGCGGCGCTATTCGCTGGAGCAGACCCAGGCGGTGATCGACATCACCCGCGGCCTAAAAAAGTACTTCCCCAAGACCAAGCGGCCGCCCATCGTCGCCAACATCGGCGGCTTCACCATGGACGAGCCGCTGCCGCCGGAGGCGAAGGCCGAGCGCTATCGCATCTTCGCACAGAGCCTGACCGAGCTCGACATGGACGGCGTCGAGCTGACGCCGCAGACCATGGCACCGTTCCCCTGGCATTTCGGCGGCCAGCGCCACCAGAACATCTTCATCTTCCCGGACGAGTCCGCCGCGTTCTGCGCCAAGCATGATCTGCGCATGTGCGTCGACATCTCGCACACGAAACTCGCCGCCAATCATTTCGGCTTCAACTTCGCGCAAGGCCTCGCCCAGCTCGGTCCGCACACCGCGCATCTGCATTTTGGCGACGCCAAGGGGCTCGACGGCGAGGGTCTTCAGATCGGCGAAGGCGAGATCGACTTCGACGAGATCGGAAAGGTTCTGCGCAAGCACGCGCCGACGGCCTCGTTCATTCCCGAGATCTGGCAGGGCCACAAGAACATGGGCGAAGGCTTCTGGACCGCGCTCGAGCGTCTCGAGGGACACATCTGATGGCGCGCAAGACGCTGGCGGTGATCGCTGCACGCGGCGGCTCGAAGGGCATCCCGCACAAGAACCTTCTCGATCTCTGCGGCAAGCCGCTGATCGCCTGGACGGTCGAGCAGGCACGCGCGGCACGGGGCGTCGACGTGGTCGCCGTATCTTCCGACAGCGACCAGATCCTCGCCGCGGCTGAAGCGGCCGGCGCGGTCGGGGTGCGGCGCCCCGACGACATTTCCGGCGACCTCGCCTCCTCCGAATCCGCCTGGCTGAACGCCCTCGATGCGATCGACGCGCGGATGGGGCGGTTCGAGCGGATCGTCGCGCTCCAGGCGACGTCGCCGATCCGCGAACCCGGCGACATCGAGAACGCGCTTGCGACCTTCGATCGCGACCATCTCGACAGCCTGCTCTCGGTCTGCGAGGTCGAGGATTACTTCAACTGGCGGATCGGCGCGAACGGACCAGAGCCGATCAACTACGACTATCGCAACCGCCGCATGCGGCAGCAGATCGAGAAGCGCTATCTGGAGAATGGCTCGTTCTACGTCCTGATCCCGTCCCTCCTGCGCGAGCAGAGCAATCGTCTCGGCGGCAAGATCGGCTTCCACGTGATGGAACGTCACAAGATGTTCCAGATCGACCGCCCCGAGGACGTCAAGCTTTGTGCCGCCATCATGCGCAGTTATGGCTATGCCTGATCTCAGCGCCTTCTCGCTCCAGGACAAGATCGCGCTGGTGACCGGCGCTTCGCGCGGCATTGGCGCGGCCATCGCGACCGGCCTCCAGGATGCGGGAGCTACGGTGTTCGGCCTCAGCCGTTCCGGGACCGCGCCGCAGGGCGTGACTGCGATTCCCTGCGACCTCTCCGACGACAAGGCGATTGAAAACGCGTTCCGCATGATCGCGGCGCATGGCGGCCGTATCGACGCGCTGGTCAACGCCGCCGGCATCAGCATTCCCCCACAGAGCACCGAGAGCGAGCTCGCGCGCTTCCGCGCCACGCTCGCGACCGACCTCACCGGCGTCTACGCCACCATCGTCGCCGCCTATCCGCTCTTGAAGAAGGCGGGCTCGGCTGCGGTCGTCAACGTCACCAGCATCAATTCGATCCGCGGCTTTCCCGGCAATCCGGGCTACGTGGCGGCGAAGGCGGGTCTTGCCGGGCTGACGCGCGCGCTCGCCGCCGACTACGCGGCCGACGGCATCCGCGTCAACGCGCTTGCACCGGGTTATGTGGCGACCGAGATGACCGCAAAGAGTTTTGCCGATCCGGTCATGCACGAAGAGAGACGCCGACACACCATGCTCGGCCGCTGGGGACAGCCCGCCGACATGGTGGGAGCCGCCGTTTTTCTGGCGTCGGAAGCCTCTGCCTATGTGACCGGTCAGGAGCTCTTCGTCGACGGCGGCTGGATCGCCAAGGGCCTCGCCATCAGTTCGGATAGCAAATCGTGACCACAACGCTCGAACGCATCGGCTTTATGCAGGGACGGCTGTCGGCGCCGGTTGACGGCAAGATCCAGGCCTTCCCCTGGGACGAGTGGCGGCACGAATTTCCACGCGCGAAAGAGCTCGGCCTGACGCGGATGGAATGGACCATCGACCAGGAACGGCTGCGCGAGAACCCGCTGACGACCGAGCCGGGGCAGCAGGAGATTCTGGCGCTGTCGCAAGAGAACGGCGTGCGCATTCCGAGCCTGACCGGCGACTGCTTCATGCAGGCGCCGTTCTGGAAGGTCGACGCCGTCGTGCGCGACGCCCTTGTCTCCGACCTAGATCTCCTGATCGCCGCCTGCAGCCGCGTCGGCATCGAGTTCGTCGTGATCCCGCTTGTCGACAACGGCAAGATCGAGCGCGAGAGCGAGAGCGATACGTTGAAGCGCGTGCTGCTCGCACGCTCCGGGCAGCTGACAAGAAGAAACGTCAAGATCGTGTTCGAATCCGATCTGCCGCCGCGCGATCTCGCCCGGTTCATGGAGGCGTTTCCGGCCGAAATTTTCGGCGTCAACTACGACAGCGGCAACAGCGCCTCGCTCGGCTATGATGGCGACGAGGAGATTGCCGCCTACGCGCCGCGCATTCTCAACGTGCACGTGAAGGACCGTATTCGCGGCGGCACCACCGTGCCGCTCGGTACCGGCAACGCGGACCTCGCCAAGACGATCCGGCTGATCGAGCGCGCCGGCTACAAGGGCCAATACATCCTGCAAACCGCACGCGCGGCCGACGGCGACCATGCCGGCGCGCTGGCGAAATATCGCGACATGACGGTTCGCTGGATCGAGGACGCCGCGCGATGAAGCTCGAGCTGAACGATCGTATCGCTCTCGTCACCGGCGCCAGCCGCGGGATCGGGCTCGCGATCGCGACGACGCTCGCCGCAGAAGGCGCCAGGGTCGCGCTCGCGGCGCGTGGTGCCGAGGCACTCGACGCGGCGCGCACGATCGTCGGGGGCATCTCGTCCGTCCACGTCGCCGACGTCACTGACCCCGCCGCTGCGAAGGCATTGGTCGGGGGCGTCGAGAAGCAATGGGGCCGGCTCGACATCCTCGTCTGCAATGTCGGCAGCGGCGCCTCCGTGCCGCCGGGCAAGGAAACCGCGGCCGAGTGGTCGCGGGTGATGGACCTCAATCTGTTCGCTGCGACCAACATGATCGAGGCTGCCCGGCCGCTGATGGCGCGCGGCAGCGGCGACCGGGCCATCGTCTGCATCTCCTCGATCGCAGGCATGGCGGCGCTTGGCGCGCCCGTCACTTACCATGCGGCGAAGGCCGCGCTGAATGCGACCGTGCGCGGCCTGGCGCGGCCCCTGGCGCTCGAAGGCATTCGCGTCAATGCCGTTGCGCCGGGCAACATCCTGTCGGCGGACGGCACCTGGGCGCGCAAGCTTGCGGAAAACAGTGCCGCGGTCGAAGAAATGCTCGTACGCGACGTTGCGCTGCGCCGCCTGGGCAAGCCGGAAGAGATCGCCGACCTCGTCGCCTTTCTCGTTTCACCCCGCGCATCATTCGTCACCGGCAGCGTGATGGTCGCGGACGGCGGCCAGCTCAGAAGCTGAACAGGAGCTTTCGATGGGACCCCCCTCCTCCCGCTACGACCTGACCGGCCGGACCGCGCTCGTGACCGGCGCCGGCGGCCTGCTGGGCAAGCAGCACGTCGCAGCACTCACTGAATCCGGCGCGCGCGTGGTCGTCACCGATCTCGGCCTGGCCCAGGCAGAGGCCGCCGTCGCTGCGTTGAAACAGGCATCGCCTTTAGCCGATCTGATCGCGCTTGAGATCAACGTCACCTCGCTCGACTCGGTGCGGGCCGCCAATGAACAGCTTGCAGATCGCAACATCATCGTCGACATCCTCGTCAACAACGCCGCGATCGATCCGAAGGTGACGTCCGCGCCCGGCCTGATGCACTCCTCGCGCTTCGAAGCGTTTCCGGTGCCGCAATGGCAGACCGAGATCGCCGTTGGCCTGACCGGCGCGATGTTGTGTGCGCAGGTGTTCGGAGGCGAGATGGCGAAACGCGGTCGCGGCGTGATCCTCAACATCGCCTCGGATCTCGGCGTGATCGCGCCGGACCAGCGGCTCTACCGCCAGCCGCAGGTGACGCGCGAAGAAGAACAGCCGGTGAAGCCCGTGACCTATTCGGTGATCAAGCATGGCTTGATCGGGCTGACGAAATATCTGGCGACCTACTGG
This sequence comes from Bradyrhizobium sp. MOS003, assembly GCF_003020125.1. Taxonomy (GTDB): domain Bacteria; phylum Pseudomonadota; class Alphaproteobacteria; order Rhizobiales; family Xanthobacteraceae; genus Bradyrhizobium. The sequence goes on from NZ_PYFW01000006.1 coordinate 138,131, forward strand.
GCCGATCACGGCGTGCGCGTCAACGCGATCTCGCCGGGGGGAGTCTTCAACAACCAGGACCCCGCCTTCGTTGAACGACTGACGCGCCTCATACCCATGGGCCGCATGGCCGATGTCGACGAATACCGCGCGGCAGTGCAGTTCCTCTGCTCGGACGCATCGAGCTACATGACCGGGCAGAATCTCGTCATGGATGGCGGGCGGAGCGTCTGGTAGCGCACGCAGAACCGGCACGAGGACGGCAAGACCGCGCTCGCGCCCCTTCAGCCGCAGTCCCAAAGCATCACCGCCTCAGCCGCTGCCGGGTTGCGCCTCGCTCTTGCCTTCTAGCAATTTTCCAAGTCCTTCGCTGGCCACGAAGGCAAGCCCCGCCAGCCCGGGTATGATGAGCCGCGTCTCGGTGAAATCCGCTATGAAAAAGACGAGCCCCACATGGACCAAGCAAGCCGAACCGACGACGGCAATCGTCCGGGTCAAGACAAACGTCCTCACGATCGCGATCACGAGCACAGGACTGGCGATCGCCACCACGAGCTTCATGGCTAGAAGATTGCCGACCAGCTTGCTGAAGTCGCCATTGGTGACCAGGAATGACCTGTAGTCCGTTCCAGGATGCATCCAGATCAGCGTCTTCGGCACGGCCAACGAGATGCCGATCAGCAGCCCGAACACGACCCATTCCTTCAGGGTCGGCCATCGCCGCTCAAAAGCAGCAAGTCCCAGAAGCGAAAACGCCGAAGCGAATACGACGTCGGTCCGCCCGAAGCTGATGATCAGTCCAGAAATGATCGCGGCGGGGTATCGCTGCGACGTCAGCAGAAAAAGCTGCCAGAACAACCCGCCCGCGATGAAGACGGGCCCCATGCGTCCCGGATAGATCGCGATCTGCGTATAGAATGCAAAGCACAGCAGGCAGAGCCACGTCGCAGTCGGCGAAAGAAGCAGCGTCGCCAGCGCAAATACTGCGAGAAACGACAAGGAATCGAACAAATAGTTGGCAACGATATGGGTGTAGAAGGTCGAGCCCCCGTGGGTACGATCGTCACCGAGTATCTGGACGTAGACCTCGGTAATCTTGGCCAGCAACGGCCGCATCACGCCTTCGACAGCGTCCATATGAGCAAATGCGCGCTCGTGATCGAGGCTCAATTGCAGTTGGTCACGAAGCAGATTGGCTTCATGCGCAGTGATGGACAGCGCGAGGCAGCAACTCACGAGCAATCCCAGCATGACCGGATTGAAGAAGCTGCTTCTTACCTTGAACAGGAGCCGCAGCGGAACGAGCGCGACGGTCACGAGGAAGGCTATTCCGACATACCGCAGCAGGCCCGGGAGAAACCTGTCGGATATATTCACCCACCACCAGGTGATAACCAGAATGTTCGAGATGACCCAGAAACCCAGCACCAGGCCCAGGGATGGCGTCTTCATGCGATCGTCAAACTTCAGCAGGCGGGCAAGCCGGCCGGACCATGACAGCATTGCCCCGTGCTCCGACAATCTATTTCCTTGATCAATGCTGCAAAATGCCGGCGAGGTTCATGTGCGCAGGCCGCGAGTGCTCGATACCCAGCAACGTCCGCCGATTGTCGTTCGTGCGCTGCAAGTGCAGGCTCGCGAGCGTCATTCCGGTGCAAGTGGTAACCGTGGTCCCGCGACCGCCAAACGGTTTGAGAAAGTCGAACACGCGACTGCCGAACATGTCGACGACCGATACCTCTCGCGCACCGAGCGGCGGAATCTCGCCGAAATCGCCCTCGATCTGCTCGCCGTCCTCGCGGATCAGCTTCGACGTAGGCCGCGCCGCATGAGCATATTCGGGATCGGAGGAGTGATTGATCAGCATCACGCTGCTGACGATGTCGCTGGTCGCAATGATCTTCGGATTGATCCCAGTGAATCCGACATGCGCCTTGAGCCTGCCCTCGTTCAAGGGCCGGGCAAACGCGCCGGTGCGGTAGATCGCGACGTTATCCTGATCGACATAGGTCATCGAATAGCTGGCAGGCGAGGAACGGAAGCCGTCCATGCGTCCGCGCGACATTACGGCGATGACCAAGTAATCGTGCCGTGGCAGCTTGAGTGAAGCGAAAAGGCGCGACAGCTCGATCTCGACGGAGGCGCCCGGCGCGTAGTCTTCCGGAAACTCGTAGGTCGCCCGGTACTCGCCGTCGCGCGACAGGATGTGCAGTTTGAACCTGAGCTTCTTGCTGAAGCCCGAGGCGACCAGGCTGGCGAGTTCGGGAACGAGATCCTTGACCGTTTCGCGAAAATTCTTGCGCAGGCTGCCTGCGACAAGGCTGCGGAGATACCTGACGTCGACCGGACGATACCAGGCAGGAATCGAAAAGCCCATGCGCGACTCTACGCCCGCGAATGTCGGGAACATGAATCTGGGCTCGTGAGGCTTCCAGGGGCTGGACGAGAAACGTGTCACGGACGGCCTCTAAAAGTGATGCAAGCTGAACTTGCCGTTGGCAAATTCGTAATAACTGAACGGACTGGCGATGTTGGTGCCCTTGAATTCCAGGGCGAAACCTTCGGCCGCGCCGACCAGCCGTTCAGCCTCGGGGAAAAGGTCCAGCGTGCTGATGCGGATGGCGCCCATCGGCGCGATCTCCGGTATCTCACGCTGGCCTAATGCCGTGCCGTCGAGGGCCATGAGCCGCGCCGTCCCGACCGAGACGCCTTCGGGCGCCATGCAGGAGTTCACCAGCACGACGCCGGACTCCTTCAGGAATCGCGTGAGATAGGATTGCATCCAGGCGGAGGTCGGGAACGGCGCTGCCGCGACCGGTTCACGCTCGTGCGACAACGTTATCGCACCGTGCTGCGAGAAATATTGTGCGTAATAGCCGGTCGTCACCTTCCGTCCGGGACGAAGCTTGGTCTCGTGCTTCGGGACCATCGCCATCGCGACCGTTCCCGAAACGCGCGGACACAGCCCCGACGTCTGCAATTGCAATTGTCCGTTGACGCCGAGTTCCCTGTGGAAATATCCAGCCGGCTTGCCCGCTCCATCGAAGAGCCAGACATGAGCATCCACCTCTGGATGATCCTTCATGAAAACCGAGAAGTAGTTGAACGCGCAGACTTCCGTCGTGACGGTCTCGTCGTTGCGCAGGTAGAGCACGGCGGGCGGATAGCCCCTTGCGACCGCCTCGCCAATCAGCAATTCACCGGGCATTCGACAAGACTCGGCGGGAGAGCGATGGATTGGCACAGCCGAACCGGCCGGCGGCTTTGGACAAATCAGACGCGATGTTCTTGCCCGCTTGCTAAAACGTCGACGCGATTTCAGGGCCTGTTTACGCTGAGCCGACAGCAGAATCAACCGGGAACGGGGTCGCGTCGAGCGGCCCAAAGAGACGGCAAGAGCATCGCCGTCAGGCTCGATAGCACCAGCCTCTGCGGCCGCGTGGCGGCCGGACAATGCGTGGCAAACCAGACAAGATGACGTACCGCTTCGGTACGGGGACCCGCGATCCTGCCAGCCGTGGAATCCTTGCATTGCCGCTGCGGCTCCCGTATGACCGAATCCGGCTACGTGACCTGGTACCCGCCTGAAAACAGGCCGGAACATCGGCCTTTCCTGGACCCACACCGTGCTTCAGCGACTGCTCCTCAGCATCACTCCGATCACGGCGCTCATTCCGCCGGGGAAACGCTGACGTGCGCTGGCAAACAAAGGCGCGGGCGTTCTCGGTGCTGTCGAATATCCCCTGGGGCGAAGACCTGCACTACGCGCTGCAGCGCTACGTCACACGCCGGCTGCCGCGCCCCGAAAAGCAGGTCAGATCCATCTACACCCTCGCGCAGCGGCTGCTGGCCGTTCACGAGAAGTACAGCTTGCGGCCGCTGCGGGATTCGACTTGCTTCGAGTTCGGCGCCGGACGCGATCTGATCGTTCCGCTCGCTTTCAGTGCACACGGGGCCCGACGCTTCGTCACCGTCGACATCGAGCGCCTGGCCAAGCTGGAGCTGATCCGTTCCAACGCCGCCATCGTGTCTCGACTGAGCGGCACCGACCACCCCGAGATGAATTCCCTGGAGGACCTCGAACCTTCGTGGAGGATCGACTATCGCGCACCGTCCGATGCCCGGATGACCGGCCTGCCCGCCGCCTCGATCGACTGCGCCGTCTCCGTCGAAACGCTCGAGCACATTCCCAAGCGCGACATCGCGGCAATCTTGAAGGAGCTGCGACGCATCATGCGTCCCGACGGACTGGTCCTCATGCAAATCGACTATGGCGACCATTTCAAAGGCTTCGATCCGTCCATCAGTTCATTCAACTTCCTGACATATTCCGAGGAGGATTGGGCGCCTTTCCAGTCGCGTTTCCAATACGTCAATCGTCTGCGCCACAGCGAATATCTGCAGCTGTTCAGGGAGGCAGGGTTTCAATTGCTCAGCGACCAGCCCGACCGCCGGCCGCCGGAGCAGCACATCCTCGACCGACTGGCGCCATGCTTCAGAGACTTCTCCGAAGAGGATCTGTTTACACTCGGCTCGCTAATCGTCGGCCGTCCGGCCAACCTATCGATAGGACACTGAACATCGCCATCTCCCGGTTGCTCGGCCGAAGCCCATTGTAGAGATCTCCCGATGTGGACGACCACATTTGTCCTGACGCTCATGTTCTTCCTGATGCAGCTCGGCACCGGATTCTCGATTCTGACCATTGCGTCGGCGAAATTCATCGAGGTGTGCCGGCTCACGAAGGCTCAGTTCGTCGTTCTCGGATTCACGGTTGGCGCTTCGACAACCGGCATCCTGCTCGGACTACTCTCGCTTTTCGTAAACGACATGTGGCTTCAGTTCGCCGCGATGCTTGCCTTCTCCGGCTTCGGCCTTGCCTGGTCATGGCCGAACTGGCGCCCGAGCGCCGACGAGACACGCGCCGCGACCGCTTGGTGCCTCCTGGCGCTGCCGATTGCGCTCCTGACATGGTGGTGGTCCTTCGGCGCATTTTCCAGCTTTCCTTACGGGGACATCGGCGCCGATGTTCACTGGATGAAGACCGCGCAAGAGTACGCCGACAGCGGCGTCATCAACCCCTACGCGGCCCAATCCTACGTCGATCTTCGGTCGGCACTCGCGGGCTCCCTCGCTGGAACGCTCGGCCTGGATCTTCTAAGATTCAGCTGGACCTATCGCTTCTTCTCGATTCTGTTCTTCATGTTGGCATCCTATGCCTTCGTGCAGGGCATCTATTCCACCTCTCCGCGAAAGTGGATCGCCTTCTTCTTCGCCGCGACCGGCAACGCTGTCGTCTTGATGACAAACGGCAGCCTGGCAGTCGTAAGCAGTGTCGTTTTTCTCGGCGTACTGATGAGCAATTCGAAGCGGAGCGGAAACGATCTGTCGTCGCGATTCGTCTTGCTGCTGGCGATTTTCGCCGGCGCGACGCTTCTGCTCGCGTTCGCATCCAACAACAACACGCTCGTGCTTGCGTTGCTCATGGCCGGGCTACTCGCGGTCAGGATCCTGAGCAACACCGGAAAATATGCGGGGCTTCTCTTTCTTGGTTGCGTCTGGCCGGCAACGCTGCTGCTTGCACATCGCGGTTCCTTCCTGTTCGTTCCAACCGTCCTGGCAAGTTGGCTTCTGTATCTTGCCATCGTGCGGATGATCTCCGCCTGGCCGTCCGTCAGCATCGCGGCCCTGCGATTTTTGTCCTTCGCACTCCCCCTGATCATTGCCGGAATTGTCATCTGCGTTGCGGGAATGCGCTTCGGCTATATTCCGCCGATGAGCGGCAACGACACGTTCTCCTCGATTACAGGCCTGATCCTGGGCAGACGGATCGAGGGCGGCGAAGAGCTGTTCCTGGGCTCCGGACCACAGGTCGCCACGATCGAGGTTGGCCGGGCGATGGGCCCGCTTTTCACCATCTGCATCACACTGGGCGTTGCGTGGCGGTCGATTACCCGGCCTGTCTTCCGTGGTCCCTCGGGGCCGATCGGACCTGAAAGCAAAGGCTTCGTGACACTCGTGTGGTCCTGGATCGCCGGCTGCGGCATGATGCTCGCCGTACTCTCTGGCTTCCCTTTCCTGTATCGTATCAGCACGATCATAATGGCGCTGTTCACGATCACGGCCGCTGAGACTTTTTGCCAGTTGCTGATCGATTTCAACCCTTCCCGATATCGACGGGCCCTGGTTGCCGCAGCCGTTACACTACTTGCAACCGTCCTCGTGGTACTGGTCTACGCGTTTGCCTGGCGGACCGACCTGCCTTTTGCCCGCTACCAGGCGTTCCTGCGACCGACGGAAATCGCAGGCATCGTGCTGCTCGCGATACTCGCGCTATCGACCCTGGCCGGGTCGAGGCGGGTCTACCTTTATGGTCTGGTGGGGGTCGTGGGATTGGGCGTGGCGGTCGACAAGATTGGCCTGTCCGGCATTGTCAGGAGCTACAGTTACGGCGCGCTTCCCGACCGCACCGCAGTCGTTTCACATTACAACGCCGAGGATCTCGAAGTCGCTCGCTGGCTCCGCGACAATCTGCGAAAGGGAATCATTCTTTCGGACCCGTATACGATGGGCATCGTCCAGGCGATCACGGGCGCGCCGGCCGCCTATCTGTTCTCCAATCTGGACACTGTGAACGAAGCGGTCGCGAAGCGGACAAAATCGATGGTGCGCACGATGCTGCAGCCGACCGAAGAACGTCAGCGGCTTGAAGATACTTGCAGCCTGATCGCGCCCCTGGTGGGAGCGATCAATTCGGAGACCTTCTTTCAGATGGGAAGGGCCGATGCTTTGGGCGGAATGATGCGATCCGTCCGCACCGTAACGGCACCGTTTCCGGAAATCGGGCAACCGTCTTCCAGCCCGGAACTCACGGGTGAGGAAGCCAAGTCCACGATCCAGAATATCCTGCAAGCGGGTGATAACGCCTGGAACCTGGTCGCGATCATCACGCCCCGCACGATCGCCTGGACACATCTCGCAGCCGACCAGCGCCTCAGCTATTTTCCTCCCACCGAGCCGCTCGAGCCTGCGATCATCGATGCGTTGCGCACCGGCCCGTTTCCAGTTCTGTTTTCCAACAGGCAGGCTGCCGTCGTTCGCATTCCCTGCTCGCGCTGATATGAAGTGGACCGGACATTGATCCTCGCATTCTCGCAGATTGGCGCAAGGGCCCGCCAACCATGCTGTGAAAAGGGCACCTCATGCTGAGACAGGCCGCGATCCTCGTCGGTGGGCTGGGTACCCGGTTGGGTGAGCGCACGAAGCTGATTCCAAAGCCGATGCTCGACGTCGGCGGACGGCCGTTTCTCGACACGCTGATCGACGAGCTGGTGCGCTATGGCGTGTTCGATGAAATTCTCCTTCTCGCGGGCCACAAGGCGGAGATCGTCGAGACACACTACGCCGCGGCCGTCCGGGGGCGGACGCGAATAGTCGTGTCGCGCGAGACCGAGCCGCTCGGCACCGCCGGCGCGCTCGTGCATGCGCGCGACCTGCTGCACGATCGCTTTCTGCTGCTCAATGGAGATTCCCTGTTCGACTTCAACCTGCTCGACCTGATCGCCCGCGCGCATGACGGGCGCGTGCACATGGCGCTGCGTGACGGCGTCGTTGGGGATCGCTACGGGCGCGTCGTGCTCGATGGTGACATGGTGCGCGATTTCATCGCCCCGGGTGCGCGCGCTACGGGCCCGGTCAACGCCGGCATCTACGTCGTCGACAAGTCCGTTCTCGACCACATCACGACGCTTCCCGCTTCGCTCGAGCAGGAGATATTCCCCGGCCTTGCCAGGTCCGGCGCGCTGCGTGGCACGGCCTATCGCGGTTACTTCATCGACATCGGCATTCCCGATGACTTCGCGCGCGCCGATCGCGAATTGCGCCAGCAACTGCGGCGGCCGGCCGTGTTCTTCGATCGCGACGGCGTGCTCAACCACGATTCCGGATACACGTTCGAGACGCACAAGCTCGAATGGATCGAGGGGGCACGCGAGGCCGTGAAGGCCGTCAACGATGCCGGCTATTTTGCCTTCGTCATCACCAATCAATCCGGCGTTGCACGCGGCTATTACGAGGAGCAACACGTGGTCACGCTGCACCGCTGGATGGCGGATCAGATGGCGCTGATCGGCGCGCATATCGATGCATTCGAATATTGCCCTGACCACCCCGACGGAACCGTCGCGCGCTATTGCCGCGTCAGCGACCGCCGCAAGCCGGCGCCCGGCATGATCACCGATCTCGTCAGGCGCTTCCCCGTCGACATGACACGCAGCATGGTGATCGGGGACAAGGAAAGCGACATGGAAGCGGCGGAGGCCGCCGGCCTTGCTGGCCATTTGTTCAAGGGCGGAAATCTGGAGGCGTTCGTAAAGCAACGCCTGATCCCCGCCGCAGATGGCTAGAGCCGCGCCCAAAAGTGCTGCATACCCGGGCATTTGGCCAAAGCCGAGCGGTGCTCTGTTGCACGCAACCGCCAGTGTGCTATAGCGCCATCCTATTGCGATGACTGAGCTAATCGCGTTGGGGTCCGACATGGAAGATCTGAAGGATGCCCGCGTCCTCGTCACCGGCAGCGACGGCTTCATCGGCTCGCATGTCGTCGAGGAGCTGGTCAAGGCCGGCGCCCGCGTCAAGGCGGTCGTCTATTACAACTCCTTCAACTCGTGGGGCTGGCTCGACACGATACCGGCGGACGTCATGGCCTCGGTGGAGGTGGTGGCTGGCGACATCCGCGACCCCCATTTCATGATCGCGGCCGCGAGCGGCTGCACCGACGTGCTGCATCTTGCGGCGCTGATCGCCATCCCCTTCTCCTATGCCGCGCCCGATTCCTATGTCGAGACCAACGTGCGCGGCACCGTGAACGTGCTCCAGGCCGCGCGCATGGCCGGGGTGCGGCGCTTCGTTCAGACCTCGACCAGCGAGGTCTACGGCACGGCGCAGACGGTACCGATCAAGGAGAGCCATCCGCTGGTCGGGCAGTCCCCCTACTCGGCCTCGAAAATTGCCTCCGACCAGATGGCGTTGTCGTTCCAGGCTTCGTTCGACATGCCCGTCGTGGTGATCCGCCCCTTCAACACCTTCGGCCCGCGGCAATCGGCGCGGGCGGTGATCCCGACGATCATCAGCCAGATCGCGACCGGCAAGCGCAAGATCCGCCTCGGCGCCGTCAGCCCGACGCGCGATTTTTCGTTCGTCACCGACACCGCACGCGGCCTGATCGCGGGCCTCACCGCACCTGCGGAGCAAGTCGTCGGCCAGACCATCAATCTCGGCAGCGGGTTCGAGATTTCGGTCGGCGCGACCGCGCAGATGATCGCGGACGTCATGGGGACGACGATCGAAATCGAGACCGACGAGGCGCGGCTGCGCCCCGCCAATAGCGAGGTCGAGCGGCTCTGGGCCGACAATTCCAAGGCACGCCAGCAGCTCGGCTGGAGCCCGGAATTCGGCGGCATCGAGGGTATGCGCCGCGGCATGGTCGAGACGGTGAACTGGTTCACCAATCCTGCAAACCTCCGCCGCTACAAGGCGGACGTGTACAATGTCTGAGGCGATGGTGGACAGTCACGTGACGAGGTCAGGCTTCGACCACAAGACGATCGTCGATGCCGTGCGGCGCGCGGTGGGAACGCCGAATGGCATCCTCGGTCTGCACGAGCCGGTGTTCGCCGGCAACGAGATCGCCTATCTCGAAGAGTGCATCAAAAGCACATTCGTCTCCTCGGTCGGCCCCTTCGTCGATCGGTTCGAGCGCATGCTCGAGGAGGTCACCGGCGCCAAGCGCGCGGTTGCCGTCGTCAATGGAACGGCCGCGCTGCATGCCTGCTTCATCCTCGCCGGCGTCGAGCCCGGCGACGAGGTCATCTCGCCGGCACTGACCTTCATCGCGACGACGAACGCAATCGCCTATTGCGGCGCGACCCCTCATTTCGTCGACAGCTCACTCGAAACACTCGGCATGGACGCGCGCGCGCTCGCGACGCGCCTCGATGCGATCGCACAGAAGACCGCGACCGGCACCATCAACCGCGAGACCGGCCGCCGCATCGCAGCGATCGCCCCGATGCACACGTTCGGGCATCCCGTCGAGCTCGACGAGATCGCAGCACTGGCGAAGGATTGGAACGTCGCGCTGGTCGAAGACGCCGCGGAATCGCTGGGATCAACTTACAAGGGCCACGCGGTCGGGTCGCAGGCGCGCCTTGCAGCACTCAGCTTCAACGGCAACAAGATCGTCACCACCGGCGGCGGCGGCGCCATCCTGACCAATGACGAGGAGCTTGGCCGCCGCGCCAAGCACCTGACGACGACGGCAAAGCTGCCGCATAAATGGGCCTTCGTCCACGACGAGATCGGCTTCAACTACCGCCTGCCGAACTTGAACGCGGCACTCGGTTGCGCCCAGCTCGAGCAGCTCGACGGCTTCCTGGCGAGCAAGCGCAAATTGGCCGCGGCCTATCAGCGCGCCTTGGCGGGCGTACCCGGCGTCCATTTTTCGCAGGAGCCGAAGGACACCACGAGCAATTACTGGCTCAATGCGATCCTGCTCGACGAGGAAAATGCCGGCCGCCGCGACGATGTCCTCGCCGCGCTCAACGACGCCGGCTTCGGCGCGCGTCCGGCCTGGACCTTGATGCACAAGCTGCCGATGTTCGCGCAAAGCCCTCGCGGCGATCTTTCCACCGCCGAAGCCATCGAACGCAGGCTGATCAACCTGCCCAGCAGCGCCAGCATCAGGTCCCGGGATGAATAGTGGCGTACGAAAGATCTGCTTCGTCACCGGCAGCCGCGCCGATTTCGGACTGCTGGTCTGGCCGATGCGCGCGATCCGGGCAACGCCCGGCCTGACACTTCAACTCGTCGCCACCGGCATGCATTTTGCGCCGGAGTTCGGCTACACCTTCAACGCGATCCGCGACGAGGGATTCGAGGTCGACGCGCGCGTCGAGACGCTGCTGAGCAGCGACACCGGCGCCGGCGTCGCGAAATCCGTCGGCCTCGGTGTCATCGGCTTTGCCGATACCTTCACACGCCTGCAGCCGGATCTCGTCGTGGTGCTCGGCGACCGTTTCGAGATGTTTGCAGCTGCACAGGCCGCCATGTTCATGCGGCTGCCAATGGCGCATCTGTTCGGCGGTGACGTCACCGAGGGCGCGGTCGACGAATCGACGCGCCACGCCATCAGCAAGATGTCGCACCTGCATTTCACCAGCAATCGAGACTCGACGCGACGGTTGGTGCAGCTTGGTGAGCACCCATCCCGGATCCATACCATTGGCTCAGTCGGCATCGACGCCATCAAGCATCTCGATCTGATGGACCGCGACGGCATCGGCCGCGCGATCGGGATGCCGCTCGGCGAACGCAATGCGCTCATCACGTTCCACCCCGCCACGGTCGAAGCCGGGCGCTCGGTGGCCGAATTGGAGGAATTGTTCGCGGCCCTGTCGACGCTCGATCCCGCCTTTCGTTTCGTGTTCACGCTCGCCAACGCCGACGCTGAGGGTCGCGCCTTGAACGCAGGGATCGAGGCTTTCGCGGCCAGCCGGCCGAACACGATCGCGGTCGCTTCGCTCGGGCAGCTTCGCTATCTCAGCTTGATGAGCCAGGTGGATTTGGTGATCGGGAACTCCTCGAGCGGCGTGCTCGAAGCGCCCTCCTTCGGCGTTCCCACGGTCGATATCGGCGACCGTCAGAAGGGACGCGAGCGCGCGGCCTCGGTGTTTCACGCAGCGCCCGAGCGCGGGGCCATTGCCGCCGCCATCGCGGCGGGGCTCGCGCGCGGCCGTCAAGCCGCCGTCAACCCTTACGGCGACGGCGAATCCAGCCGGCGATTTGCCGAAATCATCGCCGGCATCCGGGATTTCAGGCCGCTTCTGGTCAAGGGCTTTTACGAGCTTCCTCCAGGTGGGGCGCAGGTATGACCACGCACACGCGGATCATCGCGGAAGCCGGCGTCAATCACGACGGAAGCCTGGACAAGGCACTGGCCCTCGTCGATGCGGCCGCCGATGCAGGCGCCGACATCGTCAAATTCCAGACCTTCAACGCGAAGGCATTGGCCGGCAACGCTGCGAAGAAAGCGGACTATCAGCAGCGCGCGACGGCCGCTGATGAAAGTCAGCTTGCCATGCTGGAACGGCTCGAGTTGCCGCAGGCTGCGCATCACACGTTGATCGAACGCGCCGCAGAACGCGGCATCGAATTCCTCTCGACGCCGTTTGACGACGCTTCGCTCGCCTTCCTGCTGTCACTGAAGCTGCCGCGCATCAAGATCGGATCGGGCGACCTCACCAACGCGCCGCTGCTTCATGCGGGGGCGCGGGCCGGCGTGACGCTGATCCTGTCGACCGGCATGGCAACGCTCGGCGAGATCGAGGAGGCGCTGGGCGTGCTCGCCCATGGCTACGGCTCATCCGGCGCGCCACCCGGTATCGACGCCTTCCGCGCGGCCTGGCGCAATCCGGCAGCGCGCACGGCGCTCGCACAGCACGTGAGCCTGCTCCATTGCACGACCGAATATCCCTGCCCCGTCGGCGACGTGAACCTCGCTGCAATGGCGACTATGCGATCCGCGTTCCAGCTTCCGGTCGGCTATTCCGATCACACCGACGGTGTCGAGGTTTCGTTGGCCGCCGTCGCGCTCGGCGCGACGATCATCGAGAAGCACCTGACGCTCGATCGCAAGGCGCAAGGCCCCGACCACGCGGCCTCGCTGGAGCCTGACGATTTCAAGCGCATGGTCGTCGCCATTCGCAACGTCGAACGCGCGCTTGGCGACGGGGTGAAGGCGCCAAAGGATTCCGAGATCAGAAACGTCCCTGTGGCGCGCAAGAGCATCGTTGCGGCGCGCGCGCTCGAGGCCGGCGAGACCATCGGCCCCGCCGACATCACCGCCAAGCGACCGGGCACCGGCCGGTCGCCGATCGACTACTGGTCACTGGTCGGAACGGCCGCGCCCCGCGCGCTCGAGCCTGACGATCCGCTTTAGCCTTGCGGCTTGGCCGGGACGCCGCGAAGGATAGCCCCTGCCGGGCATGGAGCCGTGACCACCGATCCCATTGCGACCAGCGTGTCGTTGCCGATCGCGATGTGGTCCCTGACCCGGCTGCCGAGACCGACGAAGCAGTTCTCGCCGATCTTCGCGCCGCCGCCGATCACGGTTCCCGGCGACAGATGCGTGCAATCGCCGATCCGCACGTCATGCTCGACGACGACAGCGGAATTGACGATGCAGTGATCGCCGACCCGGCTTCGCGCGTTGACGATCGCGCCGGGCATGATGACGGTGCCAGCGCCGATCGTGGCCGACGGCGAGACGATCGCACGCGGATGAACCACGGACGCCCAGCGCTTGACCTGCATGCGGCCGATCATCTGCCGGCGTGCGGGCCCCGCCTGCATCGAACCGATACCCATCACGAAGGCGGCATTCGGATACTCTGACGCGGCATCGTCGGTTCCGAGATAGCTGATGTCGCCGAGTGTTCCGGGCTGGCGATCGAGGAAGCCGACGACCTTGAACTGACCGGACAACAGCGCCGCCTCGCAGACCATGAAGGCATGCTCGCCGCCGCCTATTATGATGAGATCGTCCATCGCTGCTCCCCTTCGCGGGGCAATCTTAGCGGGGGGATCGCGGGTCTCCAAACTCTTGATTCGGACCGCGAAATGCCTGGGTTAACGGGGCTGTTCAGGGGGATGCCGTTGGGGTTGACGCCGCCTCTCGCAGCCGCGATATAGCAGGCTCAGCCGTGGGCCGCCCCCCAATATCTGGCGTATACGAGGCAGATTGCCATGAAATCCTGGCGTAAGGCCGTCGTTGGAACGCAGGCGACTGTAGGCGAGGCCATTGCCGCCATCGAGAGCGGAAGCATTCAGATTGCGCTCGTACTCGACGACCAGAACCGCCTGCTCGGCGTGGTCACCGACGGTGATGTGAGGCGCGGCCTGCTGCGCGGCATCCCTCTCACCGGACTTGCGACCGACATCATGAATCGTGCGGCGGTGTCGGCTCCAGCGACGCTACCGCGCGAGGATCGCCTGCAGCTGATGCGGCAGAAGTCGATCAAGCAGCTTCCGCTTGTCGACGCGAGCGGCCATCTGATCGTGGTCGAGACGCTCGACGAGCTGCTCGAACCGGCACACTATCCGAACCCTGTCCTGATCATGGCGGGCGGCCTCGGTGAGCGCCTGGGCGCGCTGACACGCGACCTGCCCAAGCCGATGCTCAATGTCGGCGGCCGGCCGCTGCTCGAGACCATCGTCCGCAACGTCGTGCAGCAGGGTTTTGGCAACATCTTCATCTCGGTCAACTACAAGGCCCAGACGATCAAGGACTACTTTGGCGATGGCGCTGCCTTTGGCGCCAATATCCAGTACGTCCACGAAACGGAACGACTGGGGACTGCAGGCGCGCTCGGGCTCTTCCGGACGCCGCCGGCCCTGCCCATGATCGTCACCAACGGCGACATCCTCACCACAATCAACTACGGCGCGCTCCTCGACTTCCATAACGCAACTCCGGCGGAAGCGACCATGGCCGTGCGCGAGCACAAGGTCCACGTGCCCTATGGCGTGGTTTCCACGTCGGACGGTTTTCTCGATGCCATCCGCGAGAAGCCGACCGAGAGCTGGTTCGTCAGTGCCGGCATCTACGTGATCGGCCAGTCCGTCTTCAACCATGTCACGCCGGGCGTCAGCATCGACATGCCGACCGTGCTGGAGCGCGTCATCGCCGGCAAGGGGCGGGTTGCGGTCTATCCCATTCGCGAATACTGGCTCGATATCGGCCGCCTGGAGGATTTCGAGCAGGCGCATGCGGAGTTTCACGAGGTCTTCCCGTGACCTCGACAAAAGCCGTCGTGGTTGGTCTCGGCTCAATCGGCACGAGGCATGCGCGCGTCCTGCGCGAGCTTGGTCTCGAGGTCGCGACCGTCAGCCGCCGCGAAGGCGGCGACTACGGATCGATCACGCAGGCCGTCGCGACGGCGCATCCGGACTACGTGGTGATCGCCACCGAGACTGCGCGCCATGCAGACGATCTGAATGAGCTCGCGCAGGCCGGCTTCGATGGCAAAGTCCTTGTCGAAAAGCCGCTGTTCGCGACACCGACGCCTCCGCCGAAATATCCGTTTGCCCATGTCAGCGTCGGATACAATCTGCGCTTCCACCCCGTGATGACGGCGCTCGCCGAGAAGCTGCGCGGGCGCGATGTGATCACGGTCGCCGCCTATGTCGGCCAGGACATCAGGGACTGGCGGCCCGGCCGCGATCATCGCGCGACCGCATCCGCCACAGTCGATGCCGGAGGTGGTGTGCTGCGGGATCTCAGCCACGAACTGGACTATTTGCTGTGGCTGTTCGGTCCGTGGCATCGCGTCGCGGCGCTCGGCGGTGCGTCTGGCGCGCGCGACATCGACGTCGACGATCATCTCGATCTGCTGCTCGATATGCAGCGGGCGCCATCGGTCCACGTCCACATGGACTATCTAGACCGGCAGGGCATCCGCCGCATTCGCGTCAATGTCGACGACGACACCATCGAGGCCGATCTCGTCAGCAGCCGTCTTGCGATCAACGGCAAGGCAACGGAGATCCCCAGCGACCGCGACCAGAGCTATCGCGACATGCATGTCGCGGCGATGCGTGGCGCGAGCCCAGCCTGCTCGCTGCCCGAGGCGCTCGGCGTCGTGCATCTGATCGATGCCAGCGAGCGTGCTCTGCGCACCAAGACCTGGATATCGCCATGAGTCTCCTCTGCACCATCTGCGCGCGGGGTGGCTCGAAAGGGGTCGTCGGCAAGAATGCGCGCGATCTGCTGGGCAAGCCCGTACTGGCCTGGAGCATCGCGCAGGCGCGCGAGACCGGCCTGTTCGACGCAATCGCGTTCAGCAGCGATTCGGACGCGCTGCTCGATGCGGCCCTCAAGGCCGGTGCCGACATCGCGGTCAAGCGTCCCGACGAGATGGCGACCGACACAGCACCGAAGCTTCCGGCAATCCGCCACTGTCTCGAGCGGGCCATCGCGCAAACGGGCCGCACGCCGGAGATCTTCGTCGATCTCGACGTCACCTCGCCGCTCAGGCTGGCGTCCGACATCACCGGTGCGGTCGCGCTGCTGCGCGAGAGCGGCACACGCAATGTCATTACGGGGGCACCGGCGCGACGCTCGCCCTATTTCAATCTGGTCGAGCAGCGCACCGATGGCAGCGTCGGCCTCTCCAAAGCTGCCGATCCCCCGATCACCCGCCGTCAGGATGCGCCGCGCTGCTTCGACATGAACGCGTCGATCTATGTCTGGCGCGTCGCGCCGTTCCTGGAGCAACCTGCGGTGTTCTATCCGGACACGCGGCTGTTCGAAATGCCGGAAGAACGCTCGATCGACATCGATTCCGATCTCGATTTTGCGTTGGTCGAACTGTTGCTGCGCCAACGACTGCCGGCCTGAGGAGGCCCAAGCGATGACCACGAGCTTCAAGGCCCTGTTCGATCTGACCGGCCGAACCGCCGTCGTCACCGGGGGATGCGGCATCCTCGGACGCCGCTTCGCCGAAGGCCTGGCCGAGTTTGGCGCCAACGTCGCGATCGTCGATCTCGATCAGGCCGCGACGGATGCTGCGGCAGCCGACGTCGCCTCACGCCATGCCGCGCGCGCCAAAGGCTATGGCTGCGACATCACCGAGCCAAGCTCCGTCCGCGACACGGCCGATGCGATCGAAGCGGACCTCGGACCGGTCTCGATCCTTCTCAACAACGCCGCGAGCAAGACCCGCGATGTCGACGCCTTCTTTGCACCCGTCGAGAAATTCTCGCTGGACACCTGGCGGGAGATCATGGCGGTCAATCTCGACGGCATGTTCAACGTTGCGCAGCTATTCGGCGGCCGAATGGCCGAGCGTGGCTACGGCGCTATCGTGCAGACCGCCTCGATCTACGGCCTGATGGCGCCCGACCAGCGCATCTACGAAGGCTCCGAATATCTCGGCCGCGCCATCAACACTCCCGCGGTCTACACCGCGTCCAAAGCCGGCGTCATCGGCCTGACCAAGCACCTGGCGACCTACTGGGCGGCGAAGGGCGTTCGCGTCAATACCCTCACCCCCGGCGGGGTCGAGAGCGGACAGAACGAGACCTTCAAGGCGCGCTATGGTGCCCGTATCCCGCTCGGCCGCATGGCTCGCGCGGACGAGATGGTGGGGACGATGCTGTTCCTGGTGTCGGATGCCGCGTCCTACGTGACTGGGCAGAACGTCGCCGTCGACGGCGGCCTGAGCGCCTGGTAGCAAGACATCAATGATCAAGCGCCTGATCCAGAACACGGTGATTTCGGCGCTGGCCTTCGGCGTGGCCGCCCTGCTTGGCCTTGCGGTCATTCCCCTGATCATCGGGACCTGGGGGGTGACCGAGTTCGGCCTCATCGTGATCTCGCGGCTGTTGCTTCCCAGCGGCATGATGGCGGTGCTCGACCTCGGTCTGTCCGAGGTCGCCACCCAGGTCGTCGCCCGCGCGCGCGAGCACCGCAATTGGACGCAGGCCAGTCGCCAAATCGCTTTCCTGGGGGCGGTCTCCTTCGCTCTCACCTTGATCCTGAGCGCCGTCATATGGTTCGCGACGCCACTGTTCGTCTTCGTAATGAAGGTCGACGCCGCACATGTGGAGACGTTCACGCGGATCATGCACTACACGGCCCTCGCGAATCTGATCTTCGTTCCGGCACTGGTGTGGGAAGGCACCGTCAAGGGCTTCGAGCGTTACAACCTGCTCCGCGTTGCAGAGGTCACGTCAACGGCGGCCTATGTCGGCCTGACATTCGCAGCCTCGTGGGCGGCGGCTGGCTTTGAAGTGGTCGCCTATATCTATCTCGCCACGCTGGTGGCCCGCGCCGTCGTCATTGGAATTGCCGCGTTCGTGGCCCTGCGGCACAAGCACGTGCGATTGCTGCCGTGGACCCCAGACATCCGGCAGGATATTCTGCACCGCTGCCTGCTGCTCCTGCAGGGCAAACTGATGGGCGGCATTTCCGGACCGCTTCAGCCGTTCCTGATCGGATTGCTTTTCGGGCCCAAGGCGGTCGGCACCTACGACGCGCTGGTGCGCTTGTCGCGGGTTTCCAAAGTCGTCGTCAGCCTGCTGACATCCGCCCTGCTTCCCGTCGCAAGCCGCCTCGACGAGCGCGGCAGCGCGACCTCGTTCCAGCGCCTCGGCGACCTCGGCCTCGTCATGATGCCGATGTTCGTGGTGCCGCCGCTGGCTGCGACCGCGATCCTTTCGCCGGAGATCATGAACATCTGGATCGGCCCCCTTCTCGCGCCCTACGCTTTCTGGATGGGCCTGAGCTTCCTGGTCCCGATCTGCGCCCAATACGTAGCGATCGGCAGCCTGATCTTCATGACGCGGCCGGAGGTACAGGCCAGGCTCAACCGGCTGATCGCCGTTCAGCTTCTGATCTGGGCGGTCGTTTCGGTTGCGACATTGCACCTGTTCGCGGAACGCGCCCTGATCCTCGGCCAGGTGATCGGTAGTATGCTCATCCTGCCCATGCAGCTGGAAGCGTTGCGCGGCGCACTCGAGCTAGACCGCAATCGCTTCGCGAAGGTCATCGGAACCCAGTTCGCAATCCTTGTCCTGGCAAGCATTTTTCTAGCAGCAATTGCAGGTTACATTCGGTTCGACAGCGTGCTAAAGCTCGCCCTTGGTTCCATGGCTTTCTGTCTGATCACCTGGACGCTCCAATACTTCCTCGTGCTCGAAAAGCGGCACCGGACTGTATTTCCAGCCGTCGGACAATTGATGGGACTGACATCCAGAAGCAGCTGAATGAACATCCACGCGACAGACACGAAGGCCGTCATCACGGGTTTTGCTCCGGCATCGTTGTCGGACAGGGCGACGACCTATGCGCTGGACGCGGTCAGGAGTATCGGCCGTCTTGCGATGCGCCGCGTGAAACGCACGGCCGACATCGTCGATTCCGAATACAATCTGTTGCATTGGCAGCGGACGCTGTCGGAAAAGAACTGGACGAAGGCCGCAAGCATCGATGACTTCCTGATCCCGAAGAACCCCGCGCTGGGTCTTCGCAAGGTCGACAATCAGATCTGCAGGGTCGCGGCCGACGACTATTATCGCTATCGCGCCAGGGCGCTCGGCGAATTGCTGGCGCGGCACACCGGCGGCGCCACCGAGATCGTCGAGCTTGGCGCCGGCTGTGGCATCAACCTTCTGTCGCTTCACCTCAACCATCCCGATTGGCGGCTGCGAGGGTTCGACATCGCGCCGAACGGCATCGCTGCCGGCCGCGAGATCGCAGCGCATTATGGCCTGTCGGACCGGATATCGCTCGACAGGATCGACCTGACCGACGGCAGCGACCCGAGCTACGCCGCGATCAAGGACCAGGTCGTTTTTACCTACTTCTGCATCGAGCAAATTCCCTACGACGTGCACAAGGTGGTGGACAACATCATTGCGGCGAAGCCGAAGCGCGTCATCAACATCGAGCCGACGACGGAGCTTCTGAATCTCGCAAATCCGCGAGACATGGTCAGCTTCCTCTACATCCGGTCGGTGGACTACCAGACGCAGCTGTTCTCGACGCTCGACGATTACGAGCGACAGGGCCGCGTCCGCATCTTGGCGCGCGAACGCATGCCCTTCGCGCCGACGATCCACAATGATGGTTTTTTGTATTGCTGGGAACCCACATGACAACCGTCGATACGACGGCTGATCGGCCTGCCCCGAAGAAGGCGAAGATCAGCCAATTCCGCCGCCTGCTGTGGCACGTCAACCGCACCGATCTCGGATGGGTGCTGAAGGCTGCTCTGACCAGCCTGCAACTGCCGGCTCGTGCCAAACGGATCGCGTTGCTCAAGCAGCTTCCGACCAAACCCGAATGGGCCGAGGCCAGCCGCAAGCTGGAGACAGACGGCTACGTCGACGTCTCCTCGATCGTGGACCGCGGACTCGCGGAAGCCGTCGCGTCGTTCGCGGACGGCAAGGTGAACCGCCTCCAGGAGCTGGTCGGCCGGCAGAAGGAAGGGCACAAATCGTTCTGGGTCAGCCTGCTGGATGAGGACCTCGTCAACGGCGCGTTTGCCACCGATCATCCGTTCGTCCGCTACGCCTTGCAGCCGGCTGCATTGCGCATCATCGGCGACTTCATGCACGACCTGCCGCAATTGTCGGACGTGGTGCTGACATTGTCGCAACCCACGCCGAACCAGGCGTTGAGCTTCTCTCAATTGTGGCATCTCGATCACGACGACAAGCGCGTCTGCAAGCTCTTCATCTATCTGACCGACGTGCAAGACACAGCCGATGGCCCGTTCACCTTCATCCCGGCCGGGCCGTCAAAGGCGTTCCGCAACTCGCTCAAGAGCCACATGAGCGATGCGAAGGTTTTTGCCAAGACCGGTCCCGACGCCGTAAAAGAGATGATCGCGCCCCGCCTGTCGTCCTTCATCGTCAACACGGCGCGCTGCCTGCACATGGGAAGCAGGATCCAGTCGGATCGTAGCCGCCTGTTGTACACGGCAACCTACATCCAGCAGCCGCGCATCTTTCCCGAACCGCCGGCGCGCTTCCGCGCGGTCGGTGCGCTGACAGACCTCGAGCGCACCGTGATGCGGCTCTGACACGGACCTGCCGGGAGCTCACATCTTGCGTATAGGCCTGGTGGTCGATCACCCCAAGCGTGACCTGCCGGGGGCAGTCATGCTCGGTTATCAACTGGCGCGGCGCGGCGTCTCCGTCGCGCTGGTGCCGATGTATGAGCAGGCCGTCGATGTCCCGCGACTTGGGCTGGACGCGTTGGTCGTCAACTACGCGCGTCCCGTCAATCTCGACCTGATGCGCAGCTTCGCCAAAGCGGGCCTCGCCCTGTACGTGCTTGATACCGAAGGCGGCGTGCTCGCGGAGAAGGGCGGCAACTCGCCGACCTCAATGGCGGCCTACGTCAAGGACAGCGGCTATGCCGACATGCTGGCAGGCTATTTCTTCTGGGGCAGCCGGCTATACGAGGCCTTTCTCACGGCCGGAACCCTGAGGCCGGAACAGCTTCACCTCACCGGATGTCCGCGCTTCGATTTCGCGGCCCCGCCCTGGCGTGCCGTGCTCGACGGCGAGCCGCGCGGCTATCTGCTCGTCAACGCCAACTTTCCGCTGGTCAATTCGCGGTTCACCGGCAAGCCGGGCGGCGAGCGCGAAGCGATGGTGCGAGCCGGTTGGGACGGCGCCTATGTCGATCGCTTCATGACGGACCTGAAGCAGGTCTTCGCCGACTATCTCGTCGAAATCGGCCGACTCGCTTCCGCGCGGCCCAAGCGCAACATTCTCGTGCGGCCTCACCCCTTCGAGAGCGAGGACGTCTATCGCAACGCCTTCTCGCACCACGCCAACATTCTGGTCGACGGCACCGGCAGCGTGCTCGACCGCATCCGCAATGCAGCCGCCGTCATTCATCTCAATTGCGGGACGGCCGTCGATTCGGTCTTGCTCGGAAAGCTGCCGCTTCAACTCGACTATTTGAACACACCGACCACTGCAAGCCATGCCGTGCTGCCACCGCGCGTGAGCCGGCGCGTCGCCTCCTTTGACGAACTACTCGACGCGATCGATCATATCGAGCAGGAGACCGAGACCTTCGATTTCGCCCGCGTTCACGCCGCCGACATCGAAGCATTCTTCCATCTCAACGATGGAAAAGCCGCCGAACGTGTTGCCGATGTGCTGACCAGCATAGCGAGCTCGCGCCCACCTTACGTCTCACTGCTCGCGACCGTGAAGGGAACGCGTGCCAAGCCGAGCCTTGGCCAGATCGTCAAAGGGGCCGCGAGCGCTGCGCTCGGCTCCGCCGTCACGGAGCGGCTGCGCAGCCAGTTCAATCCCGCCCGGCGCGACAAGCGAATCGCACCGCCCTCCGTCCAGACCCTGATTCAGCGCATCGCCGCTCACGATCAGGCGAGCCCGTCGCAGTTTACGGCAAGACGCGCGCATTGCGCGACGACGGGCTTGCCGCTCGCAAGTATTGCGATCGAACCCGCCCGATAGAGCCATGGCCACACCCACAAAGACCATTCTCATCACCACGCTCGCCGAATACCAGACCCGGTTCTGGATTCCGGTCGCGCAACGGTTGCGCGCGGCAGGCCATGATGTCGAGTTGCTCGCCTTCGACGATCGCAGCGCGGAGATGTCGACGGCCGAAGGCGTTCCGGTCACGAACATGTATCGCGAGGGCCTCAAGGCCGGCCCCTCGCCCGACGACCGCACGGCTTTCGACGCGCGGGTTGCGGCCTACGGGCTCGACGGAACCAATTTCCTGTTCAGTCATGAGCGCTTTACTTTCGGCATCCGCGACACCGCGGCACTACGCCGGCGCTTCATGATCTATGCCAATGCGATGGAGACAGTCCTCGACCGGCTGGAGCGGCAAGGCAAGCGCGCCGAGCTGGTACAGGAGCTCGGCGGATTCCTCTCGGTACTCGCGAGCTTTTACGCCGCCAGGCGCCGCGACATTCGCAACTGGTTCATCGAGCCATCGTTCTTTCGCGGCCGCATGTACTTCACGCCTGACAGCCTTGCCGCGCCCGACGTGATGCCGACGCCGGCGGACGCTGTCTCGTCGGAAGTGCGCGCCTATCTCGACGACACGCTGACGCAGCGCGCGATCGTCATTCCCAAGAAGGATCAGCACCATTATTCCGCGGCGTTCAAGAAGGTCGTCAATTTGCGCAACGCGCGCCGCCTCACCGAAAAGCTGTGGGACCAGTTCGCGCTCGGCAAGCACCAGGAATTCGGGCACAATCTGCGCCACGCCCGGGTCCATGCCGCGATGGTGCTCAACGCGACGCGGCTGCGCACGCTCTACAAGCCGATTCCCGAGGCGCCCTTCGTCTATTATCCGTTCCACGTTCCGGCCGACATGGCGCTGACGCTGCGCTCGCCGGACTATCTCGACCAGGTCGCGACCGTCGACTTCCTGCTGCGCACGATCCCGGATTCGCATGTGCTCGTGGTGAAAGAGCATCCCGCCCAGATCGGCGCGATCGCGGCCTCCCGGTTGTTCGAGCTCGCGCGCCGGTTCGACAATTTCGTGCTACTGCCGCCGCAGACCAACAATTACGCCGTGCTCAATCGCGCCGATGCGGTCATCTCCGTCAACAGCAAATCGGGTGCCGAGGCGCTGCTGCTCGGCAAGCCGGTCGTGGTGATGGGCGATGCGTTTTATCGCTCCTGCCCGCTGGTGTATGCGGTCGATCGTCTGGCCGATGTGCCCGCACGCCTGCGCGAGGCACTCTCCGCCGGGCCGTTCAATCCGGCCAAAGGCGCGCCGTATTTCGAGTCTGCCTGGCGCCGGTCTTATCCTGGCGAGCTCTATATCAGCGATCCCAAGCTGCTCGACATCTTTGCGGCCTCCCTGCGCGCGGCCATCACCGAGCCGACCGGCGTGAACTGAACGGACCCATCATGCCGCTCGTCTCGATCATCACCCCGTCCTGGAATGTCGAAGGCCTGATCGAGGAGACGATCCGCTCGGTACAGAACCAAACCTTCGCCGATTGGGAGCTCCTGATCGCGGACGACTGCTCGACCGACAGGACGCCGGAGATCATCGCCGAGATCGCCGCGCGCGACCCGCGCGTCAAGCTGATCCGGATGCCGAAGAACGGCGGACCGGCGCTGGCGCGCCAGGCGTCGATCGACGCCGCACAGGGCCGCTATCTCGCCTTCCTCGACAGCGACGATCTGTGGCGGCCAGAGAAGCTGGAGCGGCAGCTTGCCTTCGCGAAGGCAAGGCAGGCCGCCCTCAGCTACACCGCCTTCCGCCGCATCAACGAAACCAACATCGTCACCGGACGGCTGATCGAGGTGCCGGCCTCGCTCACCTATGGCCAACTCCTGGAGAACACCGCGATCGCGACGCTGACCGCGATGGTCGACCGCGATATCTCAGGCCCCATCGCGATGAAGAACGAGGGCTACGATGATTTCTGTCTGTGGCTCTCGATCCTCAAGCGCGGCCACACCGCTTACGGCCTCAACGAGGATCTCGCGCGCTATCGCGTCAGGGGCTCCTCGGTCTCCAGCCGGCCGGCACGCTCGGCCAAATGGGTCTGGCAGATCTACCGCGATGTCGAGCACCTCTCCCTGATCAGATCGGCCTGGTGTTTTGCCCATTGGGCTACCCGGGCCTGGTTGAAACGGCGGGAGTTCTAAAGCGCGATGATATCAGGGTGAATCGTCATCGCGCTTTTGGTTGTTGTTTGAGCATTATCTTTTCGGAGAACCGCTGCACACTTTTCCGGATCATGCTCCAGCGACGCCGACGGCGCGGCATGCGCCACTTGCAACAGCTGGAATTGAACATTGCGACCCTGACGGGTTGTCTTTAATCTGCCCCGGATCGGAGGGGGCTTAGCGTGTACAATCAAGGTGTTATTCAACTGGCAGCGCGTCCGCACGCCGATCGCCGGTCCTGGATTGGCTGGACGCTGTGCAGCCTGTTTCCTGCAATTTTTCTGTTGTGTCTGTTTGCACTCACTTCGCTTAGCGCGCCCGAACATGACGACTTCTGCTTCGCGGAACTGTATGTGCGTCACGGCTTCGTCCACACCGTGTCGATCTTCTATCATACGCAGTCGGGTCGGATCCTGGCACTGTGGCTGACCCAGCTTCCTCCGGCGATATCGGCCGCGACGGGTGTCAGCTTGCTGTCTGCCTATTCACTGACGATGGCTGCGAACGCGGCGTTGTTCCTGGCCGCCACGGCCCTCGCCATGGTCCGGGCCTGGCCCCGCACCGCCGCCCTCCAGTCGGTCTTCCTCACGCTCGCATTCGCGAGTGCCGTGGTCAGCGCCGCGCCGAGCGTGCGTGATCTGCTGTATTGGCTCTCGGCCGTGACCTGTTACGTCCCGCCCGCATTGATCACCATCCTGATCCTCGGGGAGTGCGTTCGGGCGCTTGACGGGGAATCCGGCTTCTCGTGGCCGCTCAGCCTCGCGATGGCCCTGGGCGGCTTCGTCGCTGCGCTGTGCAACGAATTTACCGGGGCATGGCTGCTCCTGATCGTCTCGGCCTCGCTGGGTGCGCGCCATCTCCTCGGCCAGCAGCGCCAGATCGCGCAGCACCTTCTGATCGTGGCAGTCATTGCGATCGGATGGATCATTGTTGTCTCGGCCGGCGGCAACAGCACGCGCATGGAGCAACTCCCGAACGGCGGGCATGTGACATGGTCCGTTGTCCAAGCGCTGATCGATTCGCTCGCCGGTCTCGGCCGCTTCCTTCGAGAGCCTGCCGTCGTCGCCTGGCTCGCCGCTGTCGGCCTGATCGCTTTGACCGAACCTCGAGCGACGCAACCGGCGCCGCAAAGAGGCAAGATGCTGGCTTTCGGCACGATCGCGATCTGCCTGGCGTGCTGTTACTTCGAGTATTTCGCTCATCGATATGCGACGGGGATGCGGCTCATCGAGCGGGCGCAGAACCAGGCGCTCATCCTGCTGCTGTTCGGATCGACTCTAGGCGTCAGGCTGGTCGTCGGTGCATACAGCCGGCAATTGCGCGAACGGCTTGGAGCAGGTGCGTTTCGTAGCCTGCTCCGTCCGGTCGGGATGCCTGTTTGCCTGGCGTCGCTCACGATCGTCTCGCTCAGCCTGAGCTCAACGGCGTTTCAGCTGCGCGCGCAATGGCCGGGCCTGTATCCCTACTGGCGGGAGAGCGCCGATCGGCACGCCCTCCTGACGACGAGCCCCGAACCGGTTGTCGTGGTTCCCCGGCACAAATGGACGCCGTCTCTGCTGATGACCGCCGATGTGACGGCCAACGCCGACAGATTACCGAACGACTGCATCGCCAGATACTACCACAAATCCGCCGTCTACGGCGCCGACACGCCGCGATGACCATTTGCCCTGCTTCAGAGATGCGAACGTGAAAACAATCAGCGTCATCACGCCCTGTTACAACGAAGAGCTCAACGTCAGGGATTGCTACGAGGCAATCCGGAAGATCTTCGACGGCGAGCTCCAGGGCTATCAGCGCGAGCACATCTTCTGCGACAACGCCTCCGACGATCGCACCATGGAGATCCTGCGCGAGATCGCAGCACGGGACCCGGCGGTAAAGATCATCGTCAACGCACGCAACTTCGGACCGCTCCGCAACACCTACAACGGCGTGATGGCCTCGCGCGGCGACGCCGTCCTGCTGTTCATGCCGGCGGACCTACAGGATCCCCCCGAATTGCTTCCCGAATTCGTCAAGCTGTGGGAGGCCGGCTACGAGATCGTCTATGGCATCCGCGCGGCGCGCGAGGAAAGCCGTCTGATGCGCGGGCTCCGCAACGCCTACTACCGCGTGCTGACCCGGTTCTCCGAGCTCAAGGTGCCTCCGGGAGTCGGTGACTTCCAACTTGTCGACAGGCGCGTCGTCGAGGCCATGCGTCACGTCCGTGACGCCTATCCATTCATGCGAATGATGACGTTCGAATGCGGCGGTCGCATGGTCGGCGTGCCCTACACCTGGCGCGAGCGCAAGAAGGGGTTTTCCAAGAACCGCGCCAGCGCGCTGATCGATCAGGGCCTCAACGGGCTGGTGTCTTTCACCACCGCGCCAGTCCGATTCGGCCTGCTCGCGGGCTTTCTGATCTCAGCCGTGAGCATCGCATACGCGATCGTCAACTTCATCATCGGCCTGGTGCTTTATCAGAAGCTCGCCGAACCCGGCATCCTCACGCTGATCGTCGCCATGTTCTTCTTCGGTGGCGTACAGCTGTTCTTCATGGGCATGATCGGCGAGTACGTTCTCGCGATCTACGGACAGGTGCGCGAGAAGCCCGTGGTGTTCGAGCGCGAGCGCGTCAATTTCGACCCCTCGCCGCCGCCCGGCGCGTGACGCGCCGGCGGCGTCAGCGCTTCGTCAGCGATTGCTCGATTCGCGCGACGATCGCCTGAGCCGAGAGGCCGGCGGCATCGAGCAGCGCCTCGCGCGACCCCGCGCTCGAGGTCTTGCCACCCTGCTCCGGAATGCCGAGGCCTGTGACCGGCGGTCGCCGCGCATCGCCGGCGAATAGGCCAGCTACCAGGCTAAACAGGCCGCCGCGCAAGATGTGCTCTTCGAGCGTCACGACGAGCGAGGCGTCGCGCACGGCGTCGCGGATAGCAGCCTCGTCGAGCGGCTTCAGACAGGAGACGCTGACGACGCCGACGTCGCGGCCCCGCCCGGCGAGTTCGCCGGCGGCCTCCAGCGCACGGGAGGCAATCGGCCCCGACGCGAGGATGACGACATCCCGTCCGTCACGCAAAATCCTGGGCTTGCGCAGATTGGTCACGGCGGCGCCGAGATTTGGCTCCCCCTGACGGCTGAGCCGCAAGTAAGACGGCTTGCCGCTCGTTGCGATCAGACCCGTCGCAGCCCGTACCTCCATGGGATCGCAGGGCACGAACACCTCGATGCCCGGCAGCATCGACATGATCCCCGCATCCTCCAGCGCGTGGTGGGTGTAGCCCTGGCTGCCATAGGCATAGCCGGCGCCCACCGCCACGACCTTGACGTCGGCACCGTGGTAGCAGACGTCGTTGCGGAGTTGCTCGAGGCAGCGCAACGTCGGAAAATTGCCGATCGAGTAGATGAAGACTGTCTTCCCGGACAGCGCAATGCCCGCGGCGATCCCCGCCATGTTCTGCTCGGCCACACCGACATTGAGATAGCGATCGGGAAACTTCGCCGCGAACGGCTCCAGCACGGAGTAGCCGAGATCGCCGCAGAGCAGCCAGATATCGGGGTTTTCGCTTGCGGCCTGCGACAGGCTCTCGATGAACGTCGTCCTCATGCGCAGACCTCGGCCAGCGCCTGCGCGAGCAGCTCATCTGAAGGCGAGCGGTAGTGCCATTCGAGCTTGTTCTCCATGAAGCTCACGCCTTTGCCCTTCACGGTGTGGGCGATCACGACGGTCGGCCGGCCCGATGCGGCAGGCACGCCGCTCAGCACACGCTCGAGCGCAGTGAGGTCGTGGCCGTCAATCTCCTCGACCTGCCAGCCGAACGCTTTCCATTTCTCGGCAAACGGATCCAGGTTCAACACCTCTGCGACCGAGCCGAAACTCTGGATCTTGTTGAAGTCGACGACGACGCAGAGATTGTCGAGCTTGTGATGCGGCGCGAAC
The DNA here is from genome assembly GCF_003020125.1 of Bradyrhizobium sp. MOS003. GTDB lineage: Bacteria > Pseudomonadota > Alphaproteobacteria > Rhizobiales > Xanthobacteraceae > Bradyrhizobium. Next base: position 166,281 of record NZ_PYFW01000006.1, read on the forward strand.
AGGATGCCCTCCCAGTTCGAGCCCTCGTCGCATTCACCGTCGCTGAGCAGGCAGAACACGCGGCTGCCCGCGCCTGCATGGCATGCGGCCAGCGCCATGCCGATCGCAATCGGCAGGCCATGGCCGAGCGAGCCGGTCGAAACCTCGACGCCGGGCACGGCGTGGCTGACATGCCCGGTGAAGATCGAGCCGTCGCGGCAGTAGGTGTCGAGCTCGGTGAGGGAAAAGAAACCGCATTCGGCAAGCGTTGCGTACATGATCGCCGTGGCGTGGCCCTTGCTGAGCACGAAGCGATCGCGGCTCGGGCTTTGCGGCTCTGCGGGATCGACGCGCAGGATCCGCGTGTAGAGCACCGCCAGGATGTCCGCCATCGAGAGGCAGCCGCCGATATGGGAGGCCTTCGCGGCATGCACCATGCGCAGCGCGTGCGCACGAATCCGTCGCGCGAATTCTTTCGGCTCAGGAAGATTTGGTCGCGTCATGCCACTCTACCGTCTCGCGTAGTCCCTCGTCCAATGGCACTTCGGGCTTCCAGCCCAAGGCAAGCATGCGCGAAACGTCCGCAGCCAGGACCATAACCTGATCGGGCCGATACGCCAACTCGCCGAAGCCGAGAGCGGCGCCGGGGTCGACGAGATCGCGCAGCCGCGTCACCGTCTCGCGCAACGGCGGGGCGTCGGCGCTGCCGACATTGAAGATGCCGCTCGCCGCTTCATGCGTGATCGCCAGCCGGAAAGCACTTGCGGCATCGCGCGCGTGCAGAAATCCCCAGCGCTGCTCGCAGGCCGTCAGCGCCATGTGGTGTCCGGAGCGCAAGTTCCGGATCGTGCTCGGAATAAGCCAGTGATCGGCATCCTTCGGGCCGTAGGTCGAGAAAATCCTCAGCCAGGCGGCACGCAGACCGCGCTCCTCGCACAGGCGCATCGCCATTGATCCCGCTGCGAGCTTGGCCATGCCGTACAACGTCGTCGGCCGTGGCACGTCGTCCTCCCGGATCGCGCGATCATAGCGGCCGTACTCCGCCTGCGATCCGGCTCCGACGAAGATTCTGGCGCCGGCTTCGGCCGCGAGTTCGGCGAGGCCCACCGTGTCGGCCACGTTGACGGCCTGGACCGGGCTGTTGCGATCGCTGCCTGCGACACCGCGCCAGGCCATGTGCACGACCGCCTCCGGCGCGAACGCCCCCAGCGCTCCGCGGAGCCCATCCGGATGCTCGAGACTGCCCGGGATCACGTGCAACCGGTCATGGAGCTGCGCGAGGCGCCAATAGGAACTTGCCGGCCGCAGCAGGACGGCCACCTCGTGCCCCCGCGCCACGAGGTCCGCAACGAGATAGGAGCCCAGAAAACCGCTCGCACCGGTGGCAAAAACACGCATAAGCCCCGGGTAGATCAGCTACCCCGGCGCCGTCAATGTCCCGCTTCGGCAAGGCCCCCTGCCCATGCCCCGTTCCCGGCACGGCGGAAGGGGCGATCCGAACTTGATTATCCGGCCCATGCGGCTAAACGGAGGGCCAGATCGAGGTCCGAGGACGTTAGGGGTAGACGCATGAATGACTTCCGGCTGGCCATGGTTTCCGCAGGCTTCGAGCACGGCGGAAACGTCACCCATCGTCACTTCGACGGTCATCCCGACCTGCTCGTCTATCCCTTCGAATCTCAGCTCGGCAATCGCAACTTCAACGACTTCCTCGCCTCGGTCGAGCGCGTCCAGTACCGCTATCCCGAATTCCCGGAGGGGCTGACGGCGACCGAGCTTTATGAGCAGATGATCGACGAGGAGCTGAAGACCTTCCTGCGCAAGCGCAACGGCTCCAAGTTCCGCGATGCGGACTGCGTGATGGACGAGAAGAAGCGGGTCGCCGAGTTTGCCCGCATCGTCGGCGAGCCGCCGATCTTCCGCCGCCAGGTAATCGAGGCCTTCTTCCGCGCGACCTTCGCGGCCTGGGAGAACTATTACGTCAAGCCGCGGCCGGGCATGGTCCATGTCGGCTACTCCCCCGCCATCGGGATCGATGCCGATCGCATGGTGCGCGACTTTCCCAACGTCCGCATCCTGCACATCGTGCGCAATCCGTTCTCGGCCTACCGCGACACCAAGCGCCGCCCGTTCCCGCAGCCGCTGACCAAATACTTGATCACCTGGAACATCTATCACTCGACGGTCGAGATGTTTGCGAAAATGTATCCCGAGAACGTACGGATCTTCCGGTACGAAGACCTCGTCGACGACAAGCGCAAGTTCATGACCGAGGCGGCCGGGTTCATCGGCGTGCCCTTCGCCGACTCCATGCTTTATCCGAGCTGGAACGGCGTCGAGATCAAGGACTCCATCGCACCTTGGGGAACCGTGCTCAAGAGCACCAAGGACTACAACCAGGCCGTGATCCAGGAGCTCTCGGACCAGGAGCGCAAGCAGATTGCACAGGGCACCGCGGCACTCGCCCGTCATTTCGGTTACGACCGGATCGACTATCTGAGCCCGCTCTATCGTGCTGAGTAAGATCGCGTTCTTCGAAAACGACGACCGCCCCGACATCGCCGCCGATCGCGCGCGCCTCCTGCCCGCGCTGCGACGGCATCTGGAATCCCTGGGCCGCGACGTCACCGTCGCGCCGGCGCCCGGCGGTACGCTCGGTGCCTGCTACGATGCCGATATCTCCGGCGAGAAGCGGTTTCTGAAGACCCATCTGCCGGGGGCGCGTGCGCGCGCCAACCTCGCCAAGGAAGCCGTCATCCTCGAGCAACTCTATGGCAACTCGATCGTGCTCGACCGTTTCGAGATCCCGCTCGCGGATGGAGCGGCGCGGCTCTGCCTCATGATGCCCGCGCTGGTGCCGCAGGCCGCCCCGACGCCCGCCGCTGATGCCGCCGCAATGGCATCCGCGTGCAGTGAGCGGCTCAAGGACTGGCAGCCGGATGGGCTTGTCTCATTCGATCACTATCTGGCATCCGCTCCAGAGGCACTGAAGACGCTTTCGAGCCGCGGCCTGCTGGACCGGGCAGCCGCGACCGAGGTGCGCAGGCTGATTGCGCTGCTCGGGGATGGTCTGGCGGATTTGCCCGAGGCGCTCTGTCACGGCGATTTCGGACCGAAGAACATCATGCTCCAGGGCAGCGTGCGGCGCGTCATCGACTGGGAAGATGCATTCCGCGGCATCGCCGGCTACGATTACCTCTACTGGCTGACCTTCATGGAGAACCGGCCGTTCCTGCAAGAGGCCGCCTTCGGCCGAACCGGTCTTTCGCCCGACGTCGAGCGCGCCATCCTCGTGCTCGTCGTCCTGCTCAAATCCTATCTGGCGGTCTTGTCGGGCGAGCACCTGAAGCACGCGGTGTCGGCAGAGGACCGCATTGCCGAGATCCTGAATCTGCCGGCCTGATCAGGCCTGCGCGGCGCAAGCGATCTGGTCGAGCTGATCGAGCGAGAAGCTGCGCAGGTCCCGGCCTTCGCGCAGCGCCTTGTACCAATCGACAGTCAAGCGAAGGCCCTGCGCCAGATCGAGCCGGGGCCTCCAGCCGAGTTCGCTCCGCGCCTTCGCGCAGTCGAGCCTGAGATAGGCAGCTTCATGCGGATGCGGGCCGGAATCGGCCGTCCACCGCGCGCCGTCGCCCCACAGCGCGATCAGACGATCGACCACGGTCCCGACCGGCACCTCGCTTGCGGTATCCGGTCCGAAATTCCACCCCCCGACGAAACGCTCATCGCCCGCCAATCGCTCGACCAGCGAGAGATAGCCGAGCACGGGGTCGAGCGCGTGCTGCCAGGGCCGCACCGAATTGGGATTGCGGATGCGGAGCGCCTCGCCGGCCAGGAACGCCTGCATCGCATCGGGCACCAGACGATCGCGCGCCCAGTCGCCGCCGCCGAACACGTTCCCGGCCCGCGCGGTCGCGACCCGCGCTGCGCCGCTCGTGTTGAAGAAGCTGTGGCGGTAGGAATGCGTCACGAGCTCGGCGCAGGCCTTGCTGTTGCTGTAGGGATCGTCACCGCCGAGCCGGTCGCCCTCGGCGAAGGCGGCGCCCTTGCCGTTGTTCTCGTAGCATTTGTCGCTGGTGACGTTCAGGATCACCTGCACCGAGCGCAGAGGCCGCGCCGCCTCCAGCACATGCACCGTGCCCATCACGTTGGTTGCAAAGGTCTCGACCGGCTCCTCGTAGGACGGACGCACCAGCGCTTGCGCCGCCATGTGGATGACGATTTCGGGCTCGGCTTCCGCCATTGAGGCGCGCAAGGTGGCGAGATCGCGGATATCGGCGATGCGGTGCTTGATGTCGTCGGCAATGCGCGCCGTGACGAACAGCGCGGATTGGTGAGTCGGCGGCAACGCATAGCCGTAAACGTCAGCTCCGAGGCGGCGCAGCAGCAGCGACGCCCACGCACCCTTGAAGCCGGTGTGGCCGGTGAGGAAGACCTTCTTGCCGCGCCAGAATGCCGGATCCGTCACCAGACCCTCCATTTGGCACGGTTGCCGGCCCACTCACCCTCGAGGAAGTTACGATCGCGCAGCGAGTCCATCGGGTGCCAGAAGCCGGGATGCACGTAGGCGCGCAGATCGTCGCCACGCACGAGCTGCTCCATCGGCTCGCGCTCCCAAATCGTGTTGTCGCCCGCGATCAACTCGCCGACCGACGGCGATAACAGAAAGAAACCGCCATTGATCCAGCCGCCGTCGTCATTGGGCTTTTCCTCGAAATTGACGACCCGGTCGCCCTCGATCGCGATCGCGCCGAAACGCTTGGCCGGCCGCACCACCGAAACGGTAGCGCGCCGCCCATGTGCCTTGTGGAACGCGATCTCGGCGGCCAGGTCGATGTCGGCGACACCGTCGCCATAGGTCAATGCGAAGAACGGCTCGTCCGCGACATAAGGCAACACCCGCTTCAGCCGGCCGCCGGTCTGGGTGTCCTCGCCGGTGTCGACGAGGGTGACCCGCCACGGCTCGGCCGTCTCGCGATGCACTTCCATCCGGTTCTCGGCGATGTGAAAGGTCACGTCGGACATGTGCAGGAAGTAGTTCGCAAAGTACTCCTTGATCATGAAGCCCTTGTAGCCAAGGCAGATCACGAAATCATGGAAGCCGTAATGGCTGTAGATCTTCATGATGTGCCACAGGATCGGCCGCCCCCCGATCTCCACCATCGGCTTCGGTCGCGTGGTGGTCTCCTCCGCGATTCGCGTGCCCAGGCCTCCCGCAAGAATTACGACTTTCATTCACCTGCTCCGAACGGAGGCACGCTCCCCCGCGTACTCCAGACGGCTTCTATACGAAGTGGCGGGACCTGGAAAATCCATCGGTCTCAAGCCACTTCCGATATCAAGTGGTATTTTATTACCTTTAAAGCTCTTGGCGTTTTCGCCCGTAGCCGATACCACTCTGCCGGCCGCACCGGGAGACCATCCCGAGATCCAGCTGGAACCCGATCATGCCGTTTGAAAACTACAGGAACAGCCGCATCCTCATCACCGGGGGTGCCGGGTTCATCGGGTCGCATCTGTGCGAGCGACTGCTCGATGCCGGGGCCGAAGTGGTATCCGCGGACAATTATTTCACCGGCAGCCGGCGCAACATCGCCCATCTGATCGCAAATCCGCTGTTCGAGGCTATCAGGCACGACGTCACCTTTCCGCTCTACATCGAGGTCGACGCGATCTTCAACCTGGCCTGCCCGGCCTCGCCGATCCACTACCAGCGCGATCCCGTGCAGACCACCAAGACCTCGGTGCACGGCGCCATCAACATGCTGGGGCTCGCCAAGCGGCTCAAGGCGCGCATCTTTCAGGCCTCGACCAGCGAGGTCTATGGCGATCCGCTGATCCATCCGCAGACCGAAGATTATTGGGGCAACGTCAACCCGATCGGCGTCCGCTCCTGCTACGACGAGGGCAAGCGCTGCGCCGAGACACTGTTCTTCGACTATTGGCGTCAGCACGGCCTGCCGATCAAGGTCGCGCGCATCTTCAATACCTACGGTCCGCGCATGCAGCCAAATGACGGTCGCGTTGTGTCGTCCTTCATCGTCCAGGCGCTGCAGGGCGAGCCGATCACCGTGTTCGGCGACGGCGGGCAGACCCGCTCGTTCTGCTACGTGGACGACCTCGTCGAAGCCATCATGCGGTTGATGGTGACGGCGGAAGACATCACCGGCCCGATCAACCTCGGCAACAATTCCGAGTTCACGATCCGTGAACTCGCCGAAAAGGTCATCGAGCTCACGGGCTCGCGTTCCAAGCTGGTATTCAAGCCGCTGCCTCAGGACGACCCGCGCCAGCGTCAACCCGACCTCGCCAAGGCGAAGGCGGTGCTGAACTGGGAGCCGAAGGTCGCACTCGAGGACGGGCTGAAGGAAACGATCGCCTACTTCAAGCACTCGCTCGACATCGCCTGACCTGCTCGCCACGTCCATCGTCCGCAGCGAGCTTCCACAATGAGCGCACCGTCCGGCATCATCAGCGATCTGCGCGCCCGCCTGGACACGAAAGCCGCGCTGACGAAACTGGTGCTGCTGCACAGCGCCGTCACCTGCCTGTCGCTGATCGAGGTCGCGACCTTCCAGCTCTCCATCGACTTCAACCCGAGGCGCCTCTGGATCGCGGTTCTCGTGGCAGCCGGCTTTTCCGTGGTCTCGCTGCTGTTCGCCTCCGTCCGCTTCTGCTTCGGCTATTTCGTCGGATTCTATTTCTACACGATGATCCTGGGCTTCCTCTGGATCGACGTCTTCTCCGACTACAATTACCCGCGATTGCTTGCCGGAGTTTCGGCGGCACTGGCGCTGCTGCTATGCCTGATGCCCATGCTGTTCATCCGGGCACCGCTGCGGCAGTTCGTGATCCTCTCCAACGACCGCTTCGAGCAGTTGCTCGCGCTCATTCTGGCGATCTCCGTGGCCACGATCGCGGTGGCTGCGACCTATAATTTTCGGCTGGTCTCGATCGCGCGCATTTACGACTATCGCGACACCCTCGAATTTCCGGGAGCGCTGCGATATCTCATCGGCTGGGTTTCCAGCACGCTGCTGCCGTTCGTCTTCGCCTGCTATTGGCTGCTCGGCCACCGCATCCGCGCCGTCCTGGTCCTGGTCCTGCTCCTGCTGTTCTATCCCATCACCCTGACGAAGTTCGCGTTCTTCACGCCGGCCTGGTTGATCGCGCTGGTCGTGCTGTCGCGGCTCCTGGAGGCGAGAGCATCGGTCGTCGCGTCGATTTTCGTTCCGATACTGATCGGGCTACTCGTGATCTGGCTGACCGAGGCAAGCCTGCGGAGCATTCCCGGCAGGTATTTCGATATCGTCAACATCCGGATGATGGCGACTGCATCGGGCGCGCTCGAGCTCTACAACGATTTCTTCGCCAACCACCCGCTGACCTGGTTCTGCCAGATTTCCGTTCTCAAGCCGCTGATGCATTGTCCTTACGATGAGCCGCTCGCTGTGGTCATGCAGAACACCTACGACTTCGGCAATGTGAATGCGTCGCTGTTTGCGACCGAAGGCATTGCGTCGGTCGGTCCCTGGCTAGCACCGCTGACCGCGCTCGCAGCAGGCCTCGTGCTGGCGCTCGGCAACCGCACCTCCGCAGGGCTTCCGCCTCGCTTCGTCCTGATGTCATCAGGCGTGCTGCCGCACGTCCTGCTCAACGTGCCGCTCTCCGTCGCCATGCTCACCCACGGCACCGCGATCCTGTTCCTGCTCTGGTATGTGATGCCCCGTACCCTGTTCGAAGAAAAGCCGTAACGCCGTGCGCATCCTGATCCTCAATGCCGACTATCCGCGCTTCCTCGCCTGGCTCTACCGGCGCACGCCCGGCCTCGAGAACGAGCCTTACGCGGCGCAGATGGCGGCGCGGAACGCCAGCCTGTTCGGCGTCGCCGATTTCTATTCGCGCAATTTCGCCGGCCTCGGGCACGCCGCCGCCGACATCCATGTCAACAATCCATGGATGCGGGCGGCCTGGGCGCGCGAGCACGGCGTTGCCGTCACCGAGCCGCCGCCATCAGGCACGCCGGCCGCGCGCGATGCCGTTCCCGGCTGGCTGCAACGCGCGGTCGCCCCCTTTAAGCCGGTGCTGCGGCCCCTCGCGCGCAAGGTCGGCCTCAGCCCGCGCCTGGATGCCGAAGCGGAAAAGATCCTGCTGGCCCAGATCGAGGACTTCAAGCCAGATCTCGTCCTCAACCAGGATCTATTTCACGTCGACACGCGCCTGGCGCGCCGGATCAAGGGGATCGGCCGCCCGATCCTGATCGGCCAGATCGGCATCTCGCCCTCACGCGGCGAGGACTGGTCGGTCTATGATCTCATGATCTCGCAGATGGCCGCGGTGGTGGACTTCTTTCGTGCCCATGGAGCGCGCGCGGAAGTGGTCCATCTCGCCTTCGAGCCCGGTATCCTCGACGTCCTGCCGCCGCCACCCTCGCAGGAGTTCGACGTCACCTTCGTCGGTGCGGTATCAGCCGATCACCAGCTTCGCGTCGCGCAGCTCGAAGCGGTGGCGCGACGCTACGATCTCAAACTGTTCGGCAGCGGCCTGCACTCCCTTCCCGCCTCCTCGCCGCTGCACCGCTGCTACCAGGGCGAGGTTTGGGGCGCTGAAATGTACCAGGCACTGCGCGCCTCCCGTGTCACCCTCAATTCGCACATCGACATGGCCGGTCGCGAGGCCGGCAATGCCCGCCTGTTCGAGGCGACCGGCGTCGGCGCCTTTCTGCTGACCGACTTCAAGGACAATCTGCACACGTTGTTTGCTCCCGAGCGCGAGGTCATCGCTTGGCGCAGCGTCCAGGACTGTCTCGCGTTGATCGATCGGTATCTCGCCGACGATACGGCGCGCCAGTCCATCGCCAGGGCGGGACAGGCCAGGACGTTTGCCACCCACACTTTCCGCCGGCGCGTCGAACAGATCCTTGGATACGTCGGCTGAATTGCGCACCGGCAGGCATAGCAATCGTCATGATCCGTCCGCCCTTGACGGTCCCGGCCAAAATGGCCAAAGTGCACGGCGAGACAGCTATCTCACTCTAATCACAGCGATTTTTCGAGGCTCACGATGGAACACGTCGAACAGGTTCGATTCGGCGACCAGCTTTACGCGATCATCGTGCGGGCCTCGTTCCGCGAGCCGGGCATCCACTTCTTTTCGACGCCGGAGCTGTCGCAGCAACTCGCCTTCATGAGCCACCCGCAAGGCAAGACCATCGAGCCTCACCGCCACAACAAGGTGACGCGTGAGGTGCACTACACCCAGGAGGTCCTGCTGATCCAGAAGGGCAAACTCCAGGTCGACTTCTACACCGTCGAGGAAACATATCTCGAAAGCCGCGTGCTCGGTGCCGGCGACATCATCCTGCTCTGCAGCGGCGCTCACGGCTTCCACGTGCTCGAGCCGCTCGAGATGTTCGAGATCAAGCAAGGTCCCTATTCCGGCGAAAACGACAAGACCCGGTTTGCTGAAGCCTCCCCGTCCGAGATCCGGATCAAAGGCCCAAACCTGTGACCTCACCGTTCATTCCCGTCAACACGCCGCTGCTCGACGGTAACGAAGCCGACTATCTCGCCGAATGCATCCGGACCGGATGGATCTCCTCGGAGGGACCGTTCATCAAGCGCTTCGAGCAGGCGATGGCCGCGGCCGCGGGGCGACGACACGGCATCGCCGTCACCAACGGCTCGGTCGCGCTCGACATCGCCGTCCATGCTCTCGGACTCGATGAGGGGTCGGAAGTCATCATCCCGACCTTCACGATCATCAGCTGCGCCGCTGCCCTGGTGCGTGCCGGCCTCGTCCCGGTCGGAGTCGACTGCGATGCCGCGACCTGGAACATGACGGCCGAGGGCGTGGAAGCCGCGATCACGCCGCGCACGCGCGCGATCATGCTGGTCCACATCTACGGTCTGCCGGTCGATCTCGATCCGATCCTGGCGCTGGCCCGCAAGCACGATCTGAAGGTGATCGAGGACGCCGCCGAGATGCACGGCCAGACCTATCGCGGTGCCCCCTGCGGCAGCTTCGGCGACGTCTCGACCTTCAGCTTCTATCCGAACAAGCACGTCACCACCGGTGAAGGCGGCATGATCCTCACCGACGACGACGCCCTCGCCGATCGGCTGCAAGGCTACCGCAATCTCTGCTTCCAGCCGCAGCAACGCTTCGTCCACGAGGAGCTCGGCTGGAACGCGCGCATGACCAACCTCCAGGCCGCGCTTGGCGTCGCCCAGGTCGAGCGCCTGCCACGCACGGTCGAGATCAAGCGCCGGATCGGCCGGCTCTACGACGAACACCTCGCGGGCCTCAACAGCATCCGCCGCCCCGTCGCCCGCACTGGCTACGCCGACAACATTTATTGGGTCTACGGCGTCGTGCTGAGCGACGACGTGCCGTTCGACGCCAAGGAGGTGATGCGGCGCCTCGGCGAAAAGGGCATCGGGACGCGGCCGTTCTTCTGGTGCATGCATGAGCAGCCGGTGTTGCGCCGGATGGGCCTGATGCGCGACGAAAGCCATCCGAACGCGGAAACCATTGCCCGGCGCGGTTTTTATTTGCCGAGCGGGCTTGCCCTGACCGACGACGAGATCGCCCGATCGGCCACGGCGCTGAAGGAGATCCTGGCGTGACGGTGTTCGCCGACTACGCGCCCTGGTATGATCTTCTCTATCAGGACAAGGATTATGCGGCAGAGACGGCATTCGTCGAAGCACGCCTGCGCGACCACGGCGTTTCCTCGGGCAAGCTGCTCGATCTCGGTTGCGGCACCGGCCTGCATGCGGTCGCCTTCGCGCGCCAGGGATGGAATGTTGCCGGCATCGATCTCAGCGACGAGATGATCGCGCGCGCCAAGACGCGCGTCGGGCAAGCCGGGCTGTCGATTCCGTTCCGACAGGGTAATGCCTGCGAGACGGGTCCCGAACGCGATTTCGATGCCGTGGTGTCGCTGTTCCACGTCGCAAGCTATCAGACCAGCCGCGATGCGCTGACGGCCATGTTCCGCACGGCCCATGCGGCGCTGAAGCCGGGCGGCGTCTTCTTCTTCGACTATTGGTACGGCGGCGCGGTGCTGGCGCAGGGCGTCGAGACGCGCGTCAAGGTGATCGAGCAGAAGCCGCTGCGCCTCACCCGCATTGCGCAATCCGATCATGACGAACAGGCCGCGATCGTCACCGTGAATTACACCCTGTTCTGCGAGGACATGGATCGCGCCACGATCCGGCGTGTCGATGAAGCACACCACATGCGCTACTGGTTTCCGTTCGAGATCGACGCGGCACTCGCGGCGAGCGGCTTTGAGCCCGCCGCTCACGCCGCATGGCTGACGCAGGACGCGCCGAACTCGAAGAGCTGGGCGGCCTATGCGATCGCCAGAACGAGTGTTGCGCCGTGAGACCGCTGCGGCTCGCCGTGATGCTGGAACAGGCGCTCGAGGTCGGCGGCGGCTTTCAGCAGCCGCTCAACGACCTGCTCTGGCTGCGCGACTGGGCGGCCAAGTCGGGCAACGAGATCGTGGTGTACTCGCCCTATCCGAAGACCCTCGACATCCTGAAGGAGTTCGGAGTCGCGGCGCGCCTGCTCAAGTTCGGCCCGCTCGACCATGTCTTCCTGTTCCTGAAATATTGCGGGCCCTTCGATCTCGTCCAGATCGCGCTGAAGCTGAAATCGCCGTTCGAGCGTGCGCTGATCCGCGACGGCATCGATGTCGTGCACTTCACCTCGACCTCGAAGCGGCACCTGCTGCTCTACGAGCTGCCGTTCATCATCACGATCTTCGACGGCTGCCACCGCGACGCGCCGGAGTTTCCGGAAGTGAGGACGTTCGGCGAATTCGAGCGCCGCGAGATCCTGTTCGGCCTCGCCAGCACCAAGGCGGCGGTCGTGATCGTAAACGCACCGGAGCTGATCGACGATCTCAGCCGCCGTTATGCGATGGAACAGGAGCGCGCGGTCTGCATCCCGTTCTCGCCCTCGACCTATGTCAGCCAGTCCTCCGACGCCGCCGCCGACGAGGCGGTGCTGTCACGATACCGGCTCAAACCCGGCTATCTGTTCTATCCGGCGCAGTTCTGGCCGCACAAAAACCACATGACGCTGCTCGCGGCGCTCGCGAGCCTACGCGAGCGGGGCGTCACCGAACGGCTGGTGCTGTGCGGATCGGATCGCGGCGGCCGCGACAAGATCGATGCGGCGATCCGCGCCTACGGCCTGTCGGACCAGATATCCATCATCGGCTTCGTCGAGTCCGCCGAGCTCGGCGCACTGTATCGCGGCGCCGCGGCGCTGGTGATGCCGAGCTATTTCGGCCCGACCAATCTTCCCCCACTGGAAGCCTGGGCGGTCGGCACGCCGGTGATCTATCCCGAGGCCTTCAAGGCCCAGGCCGGCGACGCCGCGATCCTGTTCGACTATGACGATCCGCGTTCGCTCGCGGATGCGATCGTCAGCCTGCGCGCCGACGGCACGCGCGAGCGGCTGCGCGCGGCCGGTCAACTCCGCCTCGCGCAGTTTGCCGAGGAGACCAGGGCAGGCCACGCGCAATTCGCGCGTCATTTGGAACGGCTGAAGCACCGGCTGGCATTGACCGCGCGCTGAATCGTCCTATGCCGGAATGCGCGCCCTCAGGCGTTCGCGCATCGCCCCGCTCAACAGTGGGCTTGCGAGCGTGCCGACCGCGGCCAGCCAGATCGCGCATTCCACGACGAAGTGCACGAGCCCACTTCCCGGTACCAGCACGATGATCGCCTGCCCGATCAGCCAGCCTGCGCCCACGACAATGACGGCCATGAGCAACAGGAAGGCAATGTGCCTGAACGGATGGTGCAGAGTCTGCCGCATGACGATCAGCGCCAGCAATCCGAACTGGAGGAGGATGTCGCTCGCGACCACGGCGAGTGCTGCGCCCAGCGGTCCGAGCTGTGGGATCAGGACGAAGGACAGCGCCAGGAAGACCACGAACTGGAGGCCCTTGGTCCGGATCAGGAGATCGCCGCGATTGCTGTGATTGGCAAAGACCAGAGCCAGCAGCGATGGCGCGACGGCCGCCGACCCGAGCAGCAGCGTCACCGTGAGCGGCGCGTCATAGGGGATGCTGCCATGGGTCCACAACGCGAAGAAATCCGGCCAGAACGGCAGCAGGCCCGCGACGATCAGGCAGGCGAGGCCGGTCACGAACACCGAGCCGTGGGCGTAGAGCCGGCGCAGCCGATCCTTGTCGCCGACCGCATGATCGTGGCCGAGCTCGGCGGCGAGCGGCAGCGTCACCTGCAGGCAGAGGCCGCGCACCAGGCTTGCGATCACGCGCGTCAGACCCCATTGCGCCACTGCGACGCGGTTCGTGACCAGCGCGGAGACCAGCAGCACCGGGACATTGACCAGCGCAAGCTCTGTGATGTTGGCGACCGCGAAGGGCACCGCGCGGCCGAACTGCCCGACGCTCCAGCGCAGCGATGGCGACACCAACGGCGGCTTGCCGGCGCGGCGCAGGAACGGAAACAGTCGCGGCGCGTCGAACGCAGCGATCAGGATCGCGAACAGTAGCTGCATCGACACGAAGGCGACCGCGACCGCAAGCAGGCTGCCGAACCATGCGAGCGCCGCGAGTTGGGCAATCTGTCCGAGCAGCAGCGCGGCGTTTTGCAGCCAGACCGTCCGGCCATAATGGCCGCGAACCCGGTAGAGACCGGAGACGAGGTTGGCGGGCACGGTCAGAAGCATGCCCAGAATCATCACCAGCATCGCAGCGTCGAATGTCGGCGTGGCCTGAAAGCCGAGCACGGCCGATGGCGGCGCGAGGACCACCGCTGCGCACAGCAGGACACCCAGCACCACCACGATGGCGAAATAGATCCGCATCAGCGCCGCGTAAACCTGGGCCGTGCGCCCGTCGCAATCGACGCAGGCCTTGAACGCGAGGAAGCGGTTGATCGCGCGAAGCTGCAGTCCGGCATCCGCCACGACGACGAGGCTTCCCGCCGCATAGATCGCGAGCCAGGCCGCGAGCATCTCGCCGGTCCACACATGCAGGAAGGCCGGAATGAGCAGGAGCTGCTGAGACAGCCCCAGCGCCATCTGGACCAGGTTGGCGGACCAGCCCTTCATGAGGCGGCGGGCGCGACCGATGCCGCCAGGCCTGCTCGAACCGTCGGCCGTGCCGGGCGCGTCAATTTGCTTGTCGGTCAAGCCGCGTCCTTCCCGTCGAGCAATCGGCCCCGCGCCTGCCAGCGCTCAGAGCCCATCCGACTCGCCGTTCTTCGGCGTCGAGCGCGGCACGAAGGGGGAGAACGACGGATCAGCCGGGCCCGGCATCGTCAGCCTGTCACCGGCATCTGCGGGTGGGCTCGCGGCAGCGGCGGGCTCCGGCCGCTGGAGCACCAGCACCTCGCTGCGCTCGTCCTGCTTGAACGTCACCTCGCGCGGCAACACCGAAATGAGCGACCAGCCCGCGAGCGATTCGCCCTGCCGCAGACGCACGACCTTCTGATCAAGGCGGTTGACGAGAATTGCAATCGCATCGCCCTCGCCCACCACGGCCCCGACCAGCGACAATGGCGGCGGTGCCTCGACCAGCCTGGGCGGCGGCGCGGGACTTTCCTCGACCGGTGATGCAGCGACCGCGCGCGGCGGCGGCCGGCGCATGGCCGAGAAGATCGGGCGCTCCTGGGTCGCGGTCAACGCCGTGAGCGGCACCGACCACAGCGGATTGCCGCGGGGGACGGGTTTGCCCGGCGCCTGCGGAGCGGGCCGCGCGATCGGCTTCATGGTTCCGACATCGACACTGTCAGCAGGATTGTCCGCCGCGTCATCTGACAGTACGTCCACGCGCGATGAGGTGGCCGCCATGGTCCCGGCTTTGCCCAGAAACATGCAAAGCGCGGCCAACCCTGTCGGCCTCAGCCACCCGGACATCGACATTCCCCTGCGACCACCGGCCGTGCCACGCGACGGCGAGGCATCGGCGCCAAACTAGTTCCGATCCGCGGCATCATCAACCCATCCTGCCCAACCCGGCGAGAAGGCCATTCTTTCCAGCACCTGTTGGAATGCATGAAAATGTTGTCGGATGGCCAGGATGGCAGAAAATGCTGCGTGGAACAGGGAGGACGGGAAGATGGCGTGAGCCCGGCTCAAAGCGATCGGTGGGATCATCGTTATCGTCGGCCCGTCACATCAAAAATGCGAAAACAACCCCATGCACAGTAGACGGCGACTGCATTATCAATGGCTTAGCGGGTGCACTCATGACAGTTTTGACCAAGCGATTTGACACGTCGGGCAAAACACCGGCATGGCGTCTTCGTTACGGTGATGGTCCGCGTCGCCCCTTTCCCACCACCACGAGCCGGCGGCCTCCACGGCGGCCCTACTTGTGCAGCCAGACTATTTCGTTGCCAGAGCGCGCTTCGACACACGGCTGTCTAAGCTCTCGGGGACGCGTGGTGCGCTGCCCTCGCAAAACCGACTGATCCGGCCACAGACCGCCCTGTTGTCCTGCAGGGGGCTAACACTATCACTCATACCACGTCGATCGACGCGACCCGCGCCGTCAGCTCAGCAGGAAGCCATGTTCGTGCGGGTTGTGCAGAAAGTCGGTCAGGATGTCCGTCACAGCCGCCTCGTGGCTTCCTGCCGGTTGCGTCGACTGCCCTGACCCAGTCTGCGTATCGGCAGGCGCGGGCATGGCGTCCGGTAGCTCGATCGGGACGGCCGATGAGTTTCCGCTCTGGGTGAAATTGAACGCAAAGCCGTCACCGGAGCTCCCGAGCCCCGCAGTGGCGGGCGGCGCTGCGCCGATGGTGCCGTCGCCATTGAGATCCTGGTAAAGGGTGGGCTCCAACGCCTTCAGAGAGGGGTCAGTTCCCAGCACCTCGGGGGCCGCGGCGAGCGTGGTCAGGAAATTGCCGTTACTGTCGGTGCTCCAGACGGAATAGTGAGCGTTTGCCGAGTTCTTCCAGACCACGTCGTAGCCGCCGCCCGAGACCTTCTCGGCGCCGATCACTGACCACGTGCTGTAGTTGGCCGCGATCACCGCTGCGCCAGCATATTTCAGGGTGGGACCGGCACCGGCCGTGTCGTACAGATAGTAGTTGCCGCTGTACAAGACCGCACGGGTCGCCCCGAACGCCTCGATCGTGACGCCATTGACGGGGACGACGGGGAGGCCGATCGTGCCGTCGCCGTTGAGATCCTGATGGAGCGTCGGCTCCAGCCCTTTCAGAGACGCGTCCGTCCCCAGCATCTCGGAAGCCGAGCCCAGAGTCGTGATGAAGTTGCCGGTGTTGTCCGTGCTCCAGACCGAATAATGGGCATTTGCCGAGTTCTTCCAGACGACATCGTATCCACCGCCCGTCACTTGCTCGGCGCCGATCACCGACCACGTGCTGTAATTGGCCGCATTCACGACGGAGCCAGCGTATTTCAGGGTGGGTCCGCTGCCGGTCGAGATGTTGTTCAGGTAATAGTTGCCACCGGACAGAACGGTCGCAGTCGATCCGAACGCTTCGATCGCACCGCTGCTGACAGGCGGAGCAACGGGGACTCCGGTGGTGCCGTCGCCGTTGATGTCCTGGTGGAGCGTCGGCTCCAGCGCCTGTAGCGACGCATCGGTGCCCAACACCTCGGGCGCCGAGGCGAGCGTGGTCAGGAAGTTGCCATTGGCGTCCGTGCTCCAGACCGAATAATGGGCGTTCGCCGAATTCTTCCAGACCACATCGTAGCCGCCGCCCGACACCTGCTCGGCGGCAATGACCGACCAGGTACCGTAATTGGCCGCGATCACAGCCGCGCCCGCATATTTCAGCGTCGGTCCACTGCCAGTCGAGATGTCGTCCAGGTAATAATAGCCGCTAAACAAAGCCGCCGCGGTCGATCCGAACGCCTCGATCGTGACGCCGGCGATGGTGACGGCGGCCGAGCCGATCGTGCCGTCGCCATTGAGATCCTGTTGCAGTGTCGGCTCCAGCCCTTTCAAGGCCGAGTCTGTCCCCAGCATCTCCGGACCCGAACCGAGAGTCGTAATGAAGTTGCCGGTGCTGTCCGTGCTCCAGACCGAATAATGGGCATTTGCCGAGTTCTTCCAGACCACGTCGTAACCGCCGCCCGACACCTGCTCGGCGCCGATCACCGACCACGTGCTGTAGTTGGCCGCATTCACGACAGACCCGCCGTATTTCAGGGTGGGTCCGCTGCCGGTCGAGATATTGTTCAGGTAATAGTTGCCATTCGTCAGAGCTACGCTGGTCGATCCGAACGTCTCGATCGCGCTTGGCACGAGGCTGGAGGCGGCCACCGTGGCGCCCCCGAACTGGAAATACTCGACGCCGGTGACGGTATCGGTGCCGTCGGGCGAACCGCTACGCAGGTCGACCAAGGTGAAGGTCTGCGTCGTAGCGTTGTACGAAATCGTGTAGTTGGCCCGGCTACCCGAATACACCGCGGTGTCGGTGCCCGAGCCGCCGATGATGGTGTCGTTGCCCGCCCCGCCCGTGATCGTGTCGTTGCCGCCGCCGCCGTTCAGCGTGTTGGCGATGGCGTTGCCGACGATGGTGTCGTTGCCGGATCCGCCGATGGCGTTGTCGATGTAGGAACGTGCGTCGCCGTTATAGAGATAGGAATTGTAGACGTTGCCCGACGCGTAATGGCCATCGCCGAGATACGCCAGTTGCACGGAGGAGAACACCGACGAGGCACCGGGATTGAGGTTGATGCTCAAATTCGTCGTGTAGTTCGAGAGGTCGTAGGTATCGACGCCGCCGCCGTCCCATACCGTCTCGTAGATGCGGTTAGCCGAGCCGCCGACGCCGCCGCCCGGCGCGAGTTGCCCGACACCGTTGATGAACTCCTGGCCCGTGGTCGAATTCCAGGTGTAGACGGTGTTGCCGCTCTGGGTCGCGTAGTCCGCGCCGTACATGGTCTGCAGCGCGAGGATATCGTTGGCCATATAGGTCTGCGAATATCCGTAGGCTTCGTTGGTGTAGCCGGACGTGGTCGAACCGCCGACATAGCTGCGATAGCTCATGACGGTGTATTCGCTGTCGTCATGCGCGCTCGGCACCGCGACGTTGGCTGGGCCGCCGGCCTCCTGGCTATGCTTCAGGCCGAGGGCGTGGCCGAGCTCGTGAAGCGCGGTGGTGAAGTAGTAATTGCCGAGCTTGGCCAGCGAAAAATTGTACTGGGTGCCGAACCAGATGTCGCCGCCAGGGGCATAATTGCCGGGGTAGTAGGCGTAGGCGGTCGGACTGGCCGCCGGCGACTGCGCGACCATGATGTCGGCGCCGTTCGTGCCCGCGTACTGGATGTCGGCGTTGGTGTAGCTGAGGATCAGCCCGATCGCGTAATTGATCGCCGCCTGAATCTGCGTAGGCACCGCGGAGAAGCCGGACGTCGTCGGCTCGCCGTTGCCGCCGCTATAAGGATTGGCGTAGTCGCTCGTTGCATCGGGAAAACTGTAAGTGATCGTGCCAGACCATTTGGCCCCCGACAGCAGGCCGTCGATCTCGGCGTTGTTGGTGGCACTGACGTTAACAGCGGTAGCCAATGGACTCTCCAGAGCAACGCATCGCGCGTGATTCGCCGCGACGGCAATAATTCTAGCTTGAGAGTTGAACGTTTGGTTTAAATTGGGCAGCTGCGCCCGCGTTCTTCTATAAGGCTTCGTTAGCCATCAGATCCCGTAGTCATACGGGAGCCCGGCAGCGGCCCCTGGTCCCGCGGCACCCGTAGTTTGCAGGGCTTTTCATGCCACGACGCTCACTTCCGGCCGGCTTGTTCGGCGCCCTGATCGCGCTCGCCGGCCTGGACCATCAAGCCTTCGGAGGACTGCCTGTCATGGTTGAAAAGGCCAAAGCGGACGACAACGGCAAGGCGGCGCGTGCGCCCTCCATGCCGATGGCCCGCGATCCCGCCGTTGCGGTGGCAGAGGAATACGAGGCCGCGCGCCGCAAGGGAACGCGTGAGGCCCTCGAGCTCTTCATTGCGCGCCACGGCGACGCCCCCCTGGCCGAGCAGGCGCGCGCGGAGTTGAAGCGCTTGTCGCGGTGATCGCTCGGACACCACATCAGGCATGGCATTTCGGCAGGCGGCATCGGCGCCGGGCCGGCTTGTCGGGTGATCTTTCGGCACTATGGTAGGCCCGCAATCTGTCCCCGGAGCCTCTCAAAATGCCTTTTCCGCATGCCTCGGAAGCCCTGTCGCGCTTCACCGTGCTCGATCTGACCCGCGTCCGCTCCGGGCCCACCTGCGTGCGGCAGCTGGCGGACTGGGGGGCGAATGTCGTCAAGATCGACGCGCTGACCGAGGATGCCGGCGGCGAGCAGCCGGGCGGACCTCGCCGGGGTTCCGACTTCCAGAATTTGCACCGCAACAAGCGGGCCATGACGCTGAACCTGAAGGACGAGCGCGGGCTCGCCTTGTTCAAGCGCCTCGCCGCCAAGGCCGACGTCGTGGTCGAGAATTTCCGGCCCGACGTGAAGAAGAAGCTCGGCATCGACTATGACAGCCTTGCCGCGATCAACCCGCGCATCGTCTATGGCAGCATCTCCGGCTTCGGCCAGGACGGCCCCTATCACAAGCGGCCCGGCTTCGATCAGATCGCACAAGGTATGGGCGGGCTGATGTCGATCACCGGGGCGCCGGGCGAAGGCCCGATGCGGGTCGGCATTCCCGTCGCGGACCTCACGGCGGGCCTGTTCTGCGCCATGGGCATCCTCACCGCGCTGCTGGAGCGCGAGGTTTCGGGCAAGGGACAGTGGGTGCAGACCTCGCTGCTCCAGGCCCAGATCTTCATGCTCGACTTCCAGGCCGCGCGCTGGCTGATGGAGAAGGAGGTCGCCAAGCAGGCCGGCAACAACCACCCGACCAGCATTCCGACCGGCGTGTTCAGGACGTCGGACGGCTATATCAACATCGCCACCACGGGCGGACGGATCTGGGAGCGCTGCGCCCAGGCGATCGGCGCGCCGGAGCTCTATAGCCATCCGGACTATGCGACGGCACCGGCCCGCTCCAAGAACCGCGACGCGCTCAACGCGGAGATCGAGAAGCGCACCTTGACGAAGTCGACCGACAGCTGGGTCCGCGAACTCAACGAGGCCGGCGTACCCTGTGGGCCGATCTATGCCATCGACCAGATGTTCGAGGACGCGCAGGTCAAACATCTCGGCATCGCCCAGGATGTGCCGAACCACGAGGACCGCCACATCCGCCTGGTCGGCCAGCCCGTAACGCTGTCGCGCACGCCGAGCAAAATGGTGGCGCGGCCGCCGGATTTCGGCGAGCAGACCGAAGAGGTCCTGAAGGAGTTCGGTCTCAGCGCGGACGAGATCGCAAAACTGCGGGATGCCAAGGTGGTGTGAACGCTCGCCTGACGAAAAAAGCCCGGCGCGCGCCGGGCCTTTTGGCCTCGGATGGCCGCGCCGCCGCTCAAGTCCCGCTGAAGCGGTAGTTCACGCCGACGCGCAGGATGTTGTCGGTGATGTGCGAGCGATAGCCGACGACGAGCGGCGCGCCGCTGAGCGCGATCACGGGCGTTGCCAGCGAACCCGACACCGTTCCGAGATCGACATGGAGATATTCGAACCTGGCGCTCCAATTGTCGGCGAAAGCGCCTTCGACGCCGGCGCCCGCACTCCAGCCGAATTTGGTCGTGCTGCTGCTGAAGCTCGCCGCAACCGGCGTGAACGTTCCGCCGTCGGCGCCGGGAGTGCCGCCGACATTGATCGCGCTCACACTGCCCGAGGTGGAGACCCGGCCATAGGCGAGACCGCCGGTGCCGTAGACCAGCACGCGCGGCGTCACGACAACACCGAGCCGGCCGCGGACGGTGCCGAACCAATCGAGCTTCTGGGTGAGATCGAACGTCACCGGCAGCGCGGGATCGAACGTGTTGTCGCCGCGATGGCCCGGCGTGCAGACGCCGTCCTGCAGACCGTCCGGCGCGCCGGCGCACAGCGCGCCGAGGCTGCCCTTGCGGCCGCTGCCCTGGAAATCAGCTTCGAGACTGAGCACGAACACGTCGCGCTGCCAATTGTAGCCGAGCTGTCCGCCGCCGGTGACGCCGTCGAGATTGAACGTGCCGGCGCTCGAACTGAGCGGCGCGTTACCCCCGGCGTTGATGAAGTCCACGGCCGTGGCCGAGCGGCCCCAGCCGTAGCCTATATTGATGCCGGCGTAGAAGCCGCTCCAATTGTGGCCGGGATCCGCGGCCACCGGCGGCGCCTTGGCGGTGATGTGCGGCACCGCGAGATCAGCGGCAAAGGCGCCCGGCGCGAGCAGCATGGCGATCGCGGACGCAACCAGCAGAGTTCGTGTCATCAATCTTCCCTCGGAAAAAGGCACTGCCTGATCGCCGGCGCGCAAGATGCACGGGCGATTCAGTGCGGCGACCCTAGGGAAGAACCGATCGGCTCGCGTCCTGCGATCGAATGTCGGTCGTTCGGAGGATCAGAGCTCGCGATCGCAGCGGACTGCTCGCGGTGCCGGACCGATGGAGGCCAGGCAGAATCGAAAAGCCCGGCACGAGGCCGGGCTTTGTTTGTTGTTTGACGCCTATGTCGATTTCAGTATCTCGCGACCACCGGGCTGTCGAACTGGTAGTTGATGCCGGCGCGCAGAATGTGATCGGTGAAGTGGGACGAGACACTGGCGCTGATCGGAAGCGTCGGCGCCAGGGTAAAATTGCCGGTCGAGAAGCGGCCGAGATCCATGTAGAGATATTCGAGCTTGGCGCTCCAGTTCCGGGTGATCTTGCCTTCGACGCCCGCGCCGACGGTCCAGCCGACGCGCGTGGTCGAGCTCGAGCCGACCGAGGCGATCGGACCGAACGGCGCGACCGTGGTGAAGCTCGACAGCGTGCCGGTGGTCTTGATCTCACCGAAGGCGACACCGCCGGTGCCGTAGAACAGCACCTTGGGGGTCGCGAGGATACCGACACGGCCGCGAACCGTGCCGAACCACTGGAGCTTCTGATCGATCGCCAGGGTGGTGCCGGCGAGGCCGCCGGGCGGAAGGAACGTGAAGGTGGGAAGACAGGGCCCGGCGACAGGCGGCCCGGCTGTGCCGACGCAGGAGAAGCCGGCGCGGCCCTTTTCGTCCGACCATTGCAGGTCGCCCTCGATGCCATAAACCCAGTTGGCGCTCTGCCAGTTGTACCCGGCCTGGCCACCGGCAATGGCGCCGTTCATGTCGAAAGAAGCACTGGTGATGGAGCCGGCGGGCGGCGCGATCGGCGCGCCGGTTCCGGAGTCGAAGAAGGAGGCGTTGGAGCGCGAGCGGCCCCAGCTGTAACCGGCATTGGCGCCGACGTACCAGCCGGTCCAGCTCCAGACCGGATCAACGATCGGCGCCTTGACGTAGGGACGCGCCGCGAGATCGGCAGCCAGTGCTCCTGTCGCGAACAGCGACATCGCCGCCGCCATTCCAATCACGATCCGCTTCATGGGTAACCTCTCCGCACGATTTTGTGATCGGAAACTTACGCCAGCTTCGGCCCCATGGCTGTGCCGCGGTAGCAACATCCGGAAACAATCGCGGCGTGTGGTAGCCCGGACTACAACGACATCGCCCTCGCATGCCATTGAAATCAAAAGACTTATGCTTAGGGCGACGTCGCCCTCGTCCGTTGCGTCCATCCGACGCGGGACAGCACGCCGTCGATCACCGGCCAGAACAGCAACACGATCGCCAGCGTCGAGATCGAGCCAACCAGGCCGTTTGACCAGAACACCTTGAGGTCACCACCGGAGCCGATCATCGACAGGCGGAAGGCATCTTCGGCGCGATTGCCGAGCACGAGCGCGAGGGTGAACGGCGCCAGCGGAATGCCGATCTTCTTGAAGACGTAGCCGACGATGCCGAAGCCGAGCATCAGCCAGATGTCGAACATCGCGTTCTGGATCGCATAGGCACCGATCGCGCAGGACACCACGATCATCGGCGCCACCGCAGCGAACGGCACGCGCAGGATCGAGGCGAAAATCGGCACCGTCGTCAGCACCAGCACGAGGCCGACGACATTGCCGAGATACATCGAGGCGATCAGGCCCCAGACGAAGTCCTTGTGCTCGACGAACAGCAGCGGACCGGGATTGAGACCCCACACCATCAGGCCGCCGAGCAGGATCGCTGCGGTGCCCGAGCCTGGAATGCCGAGTGCCAGCATCGGCAGCAGCGCCGCGGTGCCGGAGGCATGCGCCGCGGTCTCGGGCGCGAACACGCCCTCGATGCGGCCCTTGCCGAAGCTCTCGGGATCCTTCGAAAAGCGCTTGGCGAGGTTGTAGCCCATGAAGGACGCCGCGATCGCCCCGCCCGGGGTAATGCCGAGCCAGCAGCCGATGAAGGAGGAGCGCAGCAGCGTCGCCCAGTATTTCGGCAGGTCCTTCCAGACGCCAAGCACGACGCGGAGCGAAATGCTTGCGGCGTGTCCGCGCAGCGCCAGCCGCTCCTCCATGGTCAGCAGGATCTCGCTGATGCCGAACAGGCCGATGACCGCGACCAGGAAATTGATGCCGCGGAGCAGTTCGGCCGAGCCGAAGGTCATGCGCAGATTGCCCGACACCGTGTCCATGCCGATGCCGGCGAGCAGCAGCCCCAGCGACATCGAGATGACGGTCTTGTGCTTGGCCTCGCGGCCGAGGCCGACGAACGAGCAGAAGGTGAGCAGATACACCGCGAAGAACTCGGGCGGACCGAACTTCAGCGCAAAGGACGAGATCATCGGCGCGAGGAAGGTGATCAAGAGCACCGCGACCAGCGAGCCGATGAAGGAGGAGGTGAACGCCGCGGTCAGCGCCTCCGCCGCCCTGCCCTGCTGCGCCATCGGATAGCCGTCGAAAGTGGTCGCCACCGACCAGGCTTCGCCGGGAATGTTGAACAGGATCGAGGTGATCGCACCGCCGAACAGCGCACCCCAGTAGATGCAAGACAGCATCACGATCGCCGAGGTCGGGTCCATCGTGAAGGTGAGCGGCAGCAGGATCGCGACGCCGTTGGGACCGCCGAGGCCGGGCAGCACGCCGACGAAGATACCGAGCACCAGCCCGACCATCATCAGCACGAGCGTCTTCCACGTCAGCAGGACGGCAAAGCCGTGGAGCAGGAGACCGAAAGCTTCCATCGCGAAACCGCCTAGCGGCCGAAGGCCGCTTCGAGCGGCCCTTTCGGCATGATGACGTCGAAGGCGACATCGAAGGTGACGAACATGATCGCAGTGAAGAGGAAGGCGGTCAGCAGCGACTTCCACAGCGCGATCTTGCCGACGAAGCGCATGAAGCCCGAGATCAGCAGGAAGCTCGCGACATAGAGGCCGAGGAACTGCATCACCAGGCAGAACAGCAGCGTCGGCACGAACACCGCCAGCACGCGGCGGGCCTGCGCGCGCGTGACGAAGGTTTCGGACACGGTGCGACGCGCCAGCAGGGCCACGATCAGGCCATAGAGGCTGCCGCCGCCGAGGATGACCGAGAGATAGAACGGGAAATAGCCGGGTTCGGGCCCGGTCGAATCCCAGGACGCGCCGGTGCGCCAATTGTCGTAGCCGAGCGTGGCGGCCAGCGCGATCAACAGCAGACAGACGACGATCTCGACCGTGCCGGAGGAGACGACCGAGGGCGAGTCGTCTTCAGGCGCGGTCGGATCGTCGACGACGATTTCCAGATCGGTTTGGGACATGCTCTGCCAAATCAAGTTGCGCCGTCATCATCCGCGGAAGCGGATGATCCAGTACGCCCTGCAGAAGCCGCATTCGAGTTCTGTGCAATACTGGATGCTCTGCCTTCGCGGGGCATGACGCGGAGGATATGCTTACTTCGCGACGAAACCGGCTTCCGTCATCAGCGACTTGTTCAGCGCATCATCCTCCTCGAGGAACTTCACCATGTCCTTGCCGGTGAGGAAGATCGGCTTCAGCGCCTGCTTTTCCATGTACTCCTTGTACTCCGCGGTCTGCGTCACCTTGTGGAAGAGATCGACATAGAACGCCTGCTGCTCCGGCGTAACCTTCCCGGGCAGGAACATCGCGCGCAGCATCAGATATTGCACGTCGACGCCCTCCTCCTTGCAGGTGGGGATGTCGGCCCAGGACTGGGTGTCCGTCACCTTGGTGGTGTAGGAGATGCGCTCCTTGTCGAACACGCAGAGCGGACGCACCTGGCCGGCGCGCCAGACTTCCAGATTTTCGGATGGATTGTTGACGTTGGCCTCGGTGTGGTTGCCGACCAGCTGGGTCGCGGCCTCGCCGCCGGACTTGTAGGGCAGATAGGAGAACTTCGCACCGGTCTTCTGCTCGAGGAAGACGGTCAGCACGTGATCCTCGCGCTTGGAGCCGGTGCCGCCCATCTTGAACGGCGCGCTCGCGACCTTCGCGGCCGCGACGAACTCCTTCACCGTCTTCGCGCCGGCGCTGTTGTCCCAGAGCACGAACTGGTCGAGCGCGACCACCGAAACCGGGGTCAGCTCACGCCAGTTGAACGGAATCTTCGCCGACAGCGGCAGCATGTAGATCAAGGAATAGGCGATCAGCACCTTGTTTGGATCGCCCTCGCTGGACTTCATGTACATCAGCGCTTCCGCGCCCGAGGCGCCGCCCTTGAGCGAGACGACGATCGGCTGCTTCATCAGATTGTTCTTCTGGATCGCGGCCTGCATCATCCGCGCCATCTGGTCGGAGGCGCCGCCCGCACCAGCGGCCACCACGATCTCGACAGGCTTTGCCGGCTCCCAGCCGGCAAATGCCGGCGTGCTCAACAACAGCGCCGTCGCAGCGGCGACGGCTTTCACTGGAATTCGCACGAGTTTCGCCCCCTGATGTTTTTTTGAGTTGTAGTGCGGAAGAATTCTATCCCTGCATTGTGCGGACTAAAGCTGACGAGTGCAAGCGGCCGGGCAATTGGGCGCATATGACTTTCGACGGACGACGTCGATAGCGCATGCGCTTCACTTGCCCTTCCAGACCGGCGTCCGCTTGTTGAGGAAGGCGTCCATGCCCTCGCGGAAATCTTCGCTCATATAGGCCTTCAGGATCAGATCCTCGCCCTCTTCACGCGACAGCGTGCGGCGGATGCGGCGTACCGCTTCCTTGGTCGCTTCCAGCGTGAGTGGCGCGTGGCTCGCGACGAGCTTTGCTGTTTCGTCCGCGCGGCGCTGCAGCGTCTCGACGTCGGGCACGATTTCGGTGAGCAGGCCGAGCGCCAGCGCTTCCTGCGCCTCGACGAGGCGCGCCTTGAAGATCATGTCCTTGGTGCGGGCCGGTCCGACCAGCGCGACAACACGGCTGATGTTGGACATCGACAGGCAATTGCCGAGCGTGCGCGCGATCGGAAAACCCATCCTCGTCGTCTCGGTGCCGATGCGCAGATCGCAGCAGGCCGCGATGCCGGCACCGCCGCCGGTGCAGGCGCCGGCGATGGCGGCGATCACGGGCACGCGGCACTGCTCGAGCGTGCCGAGCACGCGGTCGATCCGCGCCTCGTAGTCGAGCGCGTCCTGCGCAGTCTTGAAAGCGCGGAATTGCGAGATGTCGGTGCCGGAGGCAAAGGCCTTGTCGCCGGCGCCGGTCAGGATCAGGGCCTTGATCGAGCGGTCTGCGTTGATCTCGGTGCAGATCTCCGCCATGCGGTCATACATGGCGAATGTCATGGCGTTGCGCGCCTGCGGGCGGTTGAAGGTGATCCGCGCGATGCCGTCCGTGACGGAGTAGAGCAGGTCTTCATTGGTCGTCGTCGGTGCGTTCATCGCGTTTCTCACTTCACTGGACGTTTTCAGGCGGCCTGAGCCTTCAAGCCACCTGGGCTTTGGTCATCGGCACCACGTCGCGTCCCTTCAGGACATCCATGGCTGCCAGGACTCCGCCGCTCCGGTGCGGGATCTTTGCCAGATCTAGGCCCATCTCGACGCCGGCGAGCGTGCCCATCAGCATCAGATCGTTGAAGTGGCCGATATGGCCGATGCGGAACACCTTGCCCTTGACCTTGTTCAGCCCGGTGCCGAGCGACATGTCGAAGTTTTCCAGCACGACCTTGCGGAAGGCGTCGGCATCGTGGCCATCAGGCACGCGCACGCCGGTCAGCGCCGGTGAGTGGGCGGCAGGATCGATGCACTGCGTCTCCAGGCCCCAGACCTTGGCTGCCGCGCGCGTTGCCGCGCTGTGGCGCTTGTGGCGGGTCCAGACGTTCTCCAGCCCCTCCTCTTCCAGCATCTTGACCGCTTCGCGCAGGCCGTAGAGCAGATTGGTGGCGGGCGTATAGGGGAAGGTGCCGAGCTTGTTGAAGTTGATGACTTCCTGCCAGTCCCAATAGGAGCGCATGCCGGGGTTGGCCTTCGCCACCGCGAGCGCCTTCTCCGAGACGGCGTTGAAGCTGAGACCGGGTGGCAGCATCAAGCCCTTCTGCGAGCCGGCGACCGAAACGTCGACGCCCCAGGCATCATGCTCGTATTCCATCGAGCCGAGGCCGGAGATGGTGTCAACCATCAGCAGCGCCGGATGCTTGACGCGGTCGAGCAGCTTGCGCACCTCCAGCGGCGGCGTCACGCAGCCGGTCGAGGTCTCGTTGTGCACGACGCAGACCGCCTTGATCGCGTGCTGCTTGTCGGCGCTAAGGCGCTTCTCGATCTCGGCGAGGTCGGCGCCATGGCGCCAGTCGCTCGGGATGAAGTCGACGTCGATCTTGAACTTTTCGGCGATACCGCGCCACAGCACGGCGAACTGGCCGGTCTCGCACATCAGCACCTTGTCGCCCGGCGCGAACACATTGACCATCGCGGCTTCCCAAGCGCCGGTGCCGGACGAGGGGAAGATGATCACGGGCTGCTTGGTGCGGAACACCCGCTGCATGGCGGCGAGAACCGCAAAACCGAGCTCGGCGAATTCCGGACCGCGATGGTCCAGCGTCGGCATGTCCATCGCCCGCAGCACCCGGTCGGGCACGTTGGTCGGTCCTGGAATCTGTAGGAAATGCCTTCCACTGTGCACGGTCATCGGCGTCCTTCCCGGTCTTTGAGGCTTGTATCGACGTGAGCGTCGGGAGGCCCGGATTCGGGGCTCCCGCGAGCCGCTCGCATATCACTATTCGCCGGGCTTGTCCCTCGCCCGGCGAGGTCCGTCAATGCACAGGAAGCAGGGCTCGCTTGCCAAGGGCCGTGACGGGAGGCAAGACGGTGCATGCGAACAAGCGAAAGCGGATCATGGCGGCGGAAGTGGCTGGAAAATCACCGGAATCGGCCCAAAAGGACGGCCTGGCGGCACGTCTGGCCCGGGAAATCACCGGCGACGTCCTGTTCGACAGCTTCAGCCGCGGCCGCTACGCCACCGACGCCTCGTTCTACCAGATCGTGCCGGCAGGTGTGGTGGTCCCTAAGACCATGGACGAGGCCCTGCGGGCGCTGGCGATTGCCCGCGACGCAGGCCGCAAGGTCACCCCGCGCGGCGGCGGCACCTCGCAATGCGGCCAGACCGTCAATGACGGGATCGTGGTCGATCTGTCCAAACATTTGAACCGCATCCTGTCGCTCGACGTCGAGGGCCGCACCTGCATGGTCGAGCCCGGCATCGTGCTCGACGACCTCAACCGCCAGCTCAAGAAGCACGGCCTGTGGTTCCCGGTGGACGTTTCGACGGCCTCGCGCGCCACCATCGGCGGCATGGCCGGCAACAATTCCTGCGGCGGGCGCTCCTTGCGCTACGGCACGATGCGCGACAACACGCTGTCGATGGAGGCGGCGCTGGCCGACGGGACGCTGAGCCGTTACGGCGAGGTCTCGCGCGATCTCACCGATCTCGACGCGAACGACAGCGCACGCGCCCTGTTCCGCGACATGCTCGATCTCGGTGCTCGCGAAGCCGATGAGATCGCCGCGCGATTTCCCAAAGTGCAGCGCCGCGTCGGCGGCTACAATCTCGATGCGCTGGTGCCGCGCAATGCGCGCAACAACATGGCGCATCTTCTCGTCGGCTCGGAAGGCACGCTGGCCTTCACCACCAAGGTCGAGCTGAAGCTGTGGCCTGTGATCCGCAATAAGGCGTTGGGCGTCTGCCATTTCGGCAGCTTCTACGAAGCCATGGACGCGGCCCAGCACCTCGTCAAGCTCAAGCCGATCGCCGTCGAGCTGGTCGACCGCACCATGCTCGCGCTCGGGCGCGACATCGCGATGTTCAAGCCGATCATCAATGCTGCCATCAAGGGCGATCCGGACGCCGTGCTGGTGGTCGAATTCGCCGAGGAAGACCAGGCTGATAATCTCGCACGCCTGAAGCAGCTCTCCGAGCTGATGGGCGATCTTGGCTTCGGCTGGAACAATGACAAGCGCAAATGGGGCGGCGTGGTCGAGATCACCGAGCCTGCATTGCAGAGCGGGATCGCCGATTTCCGAGCCGCCGGCCTCAACGTCATGATGTCGATGAAGCAGGAGGGCAAGCCGGTCTCCTTTGTCGAGGACTGCGCCGTGCCGCTGCCGCACCTCGCCAACTACACGGCGCGGCTGAACGAGGTGTTTGCCAAGCACGGCACCAGCGGCACGATGTACGCACACGCCTCCGAAGGCTGCCTGCATGTGCGCCCGGTGCTGAATTTGAAGCTGGACAAGGACGTCAAGGCGATGCGCGCAATCGCCGAAGAGGCCTTCGCGCTGGTGCGCGAATACAAGGGCTCGCATTCCGGCGAGCATGGCGACGGCCTTGTGCGCTCCGAGTTCCACCAGACCATGTTCGGCGAACGTCTCGTCGCAGACTTCCGCGAGGTGAAGCAACGCTTCGATCCCGATGGCACGCTCAATCCCGGCAAGATCGTCGATGCGCCCAGGATGGACGACCGCTCGCTATTTCGCTTCAAGCCCGACTATCGCGTCGGCGAGATCGAGACGAAGCTCGACTGGTCGGCCTGGCCCGGCGCCGGCGGCGGCTTCCAGGGCGCGGTCGAGATGTGCAACAACAACGGCGCCTGTCGCAAGCTCGAGGGCGGCGTGATGTGCCCGTCCTATCGCGCCACGCGCAACGAGAAGGACGTCACGCGCGGACGTGCGAACAGCTTGCGGCTCGCGATCTCCGGCCAGCTCGGCCCCGGCGCGCTGTCGTCCGACGAGATGATGGAGACGCTCAAGCTCTGTGTCTCCTGCAAGGCCTGCCGGCATGAGTGCCCAACCGGCGTCGACATGGCCAAGATGAAGATCGAGGTGCTGGCCGCGCGCGCAGCTTCGCATGGCCTGACACTGCGCGACCGCTTGGTGGGTTACCTGCCGCGCTACGCCGGCCTCGCATCGCGGCTCGCGCCGCTCGCCAATCTGCGCAACCGCAGCCCGCTGTTGCGAAAGCTGCTCGAACGCTTTGCCGGCATCAGCGCACGCCGCGCCCTGCCCGCCTTCCGCAGCGACGTGTTTGCGCCGGCGGCCGATGTGGTTGGGCCTGTTGATGGCCGCGAGGTCGTGCTGTTCGCCGACACCTTCAATCGCATCTACGAGCGCGAGAACCTCGACTCCGCGCTGCGCGTGCTCGCGGCCGGCGGTTACCGCGTGCATCTGCCGAAGCCGACGAGCGGCAGCCGCCCGCTGTGCTGCGGCCGCACCTTCCTATCCGCCGGACTCGTCGATGAAGCCAGGGTCGAGCTCGATCGTCTAGTGGCCGCTTTCGCGCCCTTTGCCGCGCGCGGCGTGCCGATCGTGGGCCTCGAGCCGAGCTGCCTGCTGACGCTGCGCGACGAGCTTTCTTCACTGCGCAAGGACGCCGACGCCAAGGCGGTCGGCGCGCACGCGCTGACCTTCGAGGAATTCCTGGTGCGCGAGGCCGAGGCCGGAAGGCTGCAACTACCGCTCAGCACCATCGCCGACAAGGCCGTCGTCCACGGCCATTGCCACCAAAAATCCTTCGGCGCCTTCAAACCGGTCGAGCAGGTGCTGCGGCTGGTTCCGGGACTTGCAGTCGAGACCATCGAGTCGAGTTGCTGCGGCATGGCGGGCGCCTTCGGCTATGGCGCGGATACCTATGATGCCTCGATCGAGATGGCCGAGCTGTCGCTGCTGCCCGCCGTGCGGCGCGCGGACCAGACGACGTTGGTCGTTGCCGACGGCACCTCCTGCCGCCACCAGATCCAGGACGGCACGAAGCGCGAGGCTCTTCACGTCGCGCGCGTGCTGGCGATGAGCCTCGATCGCGCTAAGACCACTTCCACCTCAACTGCTGCAAAGGAAACCAGCCATGGCTGACCTCACCCTCGACACCGCCCGCAAGATCCTCGACGCCGCCTTCGCGAAGGCCGGCGAACTCAAGCTCAAGCCGCTGGTCGTCACCATCCTCGACGCGCGCGGCGTGCTCAAGCTCGCAGCTGCCCAGGACGGCACCAGCCTGATGCGCGGCGAGATCGCGCACGGCAAGGCTTATGGCGCGCTCGCCATGGGCATGGGCTCGCGCGCGCTGTTCCAGCGCGCCCAGGAGCAGGCCTATTTCATCGACGCCGTGAACACCATCGCCAAGGGCGCGCTGGTGCCGGTGCCCGGCGGCGTGCTGATCATGGACGGCGCGAGCCTGCTCGGCGCCGTCGGCGTCTCAGGCGACACCTCCGACAATGACGAGGCCTGCGCGGTGGCGGGTATCCAGGCGGCCGGGCTGAAGGCCAACGCGGGCTAGATCGTCATTCCGGGACGTTCCACTTGGCGGGAGCCCGGAATCCATTTCTCCGCGTCGCTTTCTCCTGCCGCCCCCCTGGGTCCCGGCTCTGCGCCGCAGCGCTAACGCGCTGCGGCGCGTCCGGGACACGAGAGCAGCGCGCCTACCGTCCCGTCCAAACCGGCTTTCGCTTCTCGCTGAAGGCCTTCAGCCCTTCCTTCGCATCTTCGGTCATCGCGAGCAGCGCGATCTGGCTTTCGGTGTAGGCGATGCTCTCGTCGAACGACATCGAGGCAATGGCGCGCATGGCGTATTTGCCGCGGCGGATCGCGGTCGGGGATTTGTCGACGATGCGGCCGATCAGCCAGTCGACCTTGGCATCGAGCTCGGCCGTGGGCACGACGTAGTTGAGCAGGCCGGCGCCCTGCGCCGCCTTGGCATCGAACGGCTCGCCGGTGAGCGCCCATTCGTTGACGAGGCGCGGCGGCGCGATCGACTGCAGCAGGCTCAGCACCTGCATCGGAAACACGCCGACCTTCACCTCCGGAAGGCCGAATACGACGTGATCGGCCGCAACTGCCATGTCGGTCATGCAGAGCAGGCCCATGCCGCCGGCCATGCAGACGCCACCGACCCGCGCAATCGCCGGTTTGGTGGCGTTCTGTGACAAACGTAACAGATCGGCATAGTCGACATTTGGTTTGGAATGATCCATCGCGAAAGCCGCGCCGGAATTCTGCAGATCGGCGCCCGCGCAGAACGCCTTGTCGCCCGCGCCCGTCAGCACGATGACGCGGACGTCCCTGTCGTCGTGCGCGTCGCGATAGCCTCTGGTGATGCCGGCGATGACCTCGCCGTTCAGTGCGTTGCGTTTCTCCGGCCGGTTGATGGTGATCCAGAACGCCTGCCCGCGCTTCTCGGTGACGACTGCTGTGGTGTCGGTCATGTTACGCTCGCTTCCTTGCCATCCGTTTTGCAGCCATTTGCGGCAGGACGGGCGGAGCGTGCAAGGCCAATCTGCAACGCCGTGTCACCATAGCGTGTGGGCGCAAATTCGCTTGGCGATTGAATTACGGGTGACGGCCGCTATCCTGACTGGAGATTTTGATCACCGATGAGCCATTTCATGCGCGCCGCGATGATGTTGTTGCTGACAGGCCTGCTCGTGCTGGGCGCAAGCCGCGCGGCCGATGCTGCGAAACTGGCGCTGGTGATCGGCAACGCCAGATATCCCGACAACGAATTCGTGCTGAACGACGTCGCCAACGACACCCAGGACGTCACCGAAGAATTGAAGCGCGACGGCTTCGTCGTCGACCGTCAGAACAATCTCACCGCCGACGCCATGCGGCAGGCGCTGGATCGCTTCTACGCCCGCATCGAGCGCGGCGCGGTGGCGCTGATCTTCTTCGACGGTTTTGCCATCCAGTCCAACCTGCACACCTATCTGCTTCCCGTCGACGCGCAGATCTGGACCGAGCCGGACGTGGCGCGCGACGGCTTCAGCCTCGACACCATCCTCGCCGAGATGAACACGCGCGGCGCCGCGATCAAGATCGCGCTGATCGACGCCTCGCGCCGCAACCCGTTCGAGCGGCGCTTCCGCCGCTATTCGGCAGGCCTTGCGCCGGCGATCGCGCCGAGCAATTCGCTGGTGCTCTACTCCGCCGCGCTCGGCGCGGTCGCCGCAAGTGGCAAGACCGAGCACGGCCTGTTCGTCGCCGAGTTGCTGCGCGAGATGCGCGCGCCGAACATCAGCGCCGAGCAGGCCCTGACCAACACCAAGAACGGCGTCGTCGCCGCGACCAAGCGCGAGCAGGTGCCGTGGCTGTCGTCCTCGCTGACCACGGAATTCTCGTTCGCAGGCCCGCTGGCACAGCCGCCAGACAACAAGGGCGACGCGACCCCGGCGAAACCCGAGCCGCAAAAACCGGCTTGCGACGCGCCGCAGGCAGAGCCGCCTCCGAGCGCCGACGATCTCGCCAGGGATCCCGTCATCGCCGATCTCAGCCGCAAGATCGCGGCGAACGCCAATGACATCGTCTCGCGCTACAAGCGCGGCCAGGTCTATGCGATCAAGCGCGCGCACGGGCTCGCCATGCAGGATTTCGACGTGGTGATCCGCAAGAATCCCAGGGATGCGCAAGCGCTGAACAACCGCTGCTGGACGCGCGCCGCGACCGGCGACCTGCAGTGGGCGCTGACCGACTGCAATCTGGCACTGCAGATCGATCCCGGCTTGAGCGATGCGCTCGACAGCCGCGGTCTCGTCAACCTCAAGCTCGGGCGCAATGCGGAAGCGATCAAAGACTACACTGACGCGATCCAGCGCAATCCGCGCTCCTCGTCGTCACTGTTCGGCCGCGGCATCGCCACCCGCAAGAGCGGCGGCGACGGCGCCACCGACATTGCGTCGGCGAAGTCGATGAACCCTGATATCGCGAAGGAGTTCGCAGGCTACGGTGTCTCGGAGTGCGTGCCTTAAACGCCGAGCGCCTTTTTGATCCAGACCTTGTTGTCGTGGAACGCGGCGCCGCCGATCGGCGCCACGGTTTCGGCGGCGGTCAGCATGTTGATGCCGCGACCGCCGATGTGATTCTTGTTGGGATGAACGGACTCCGCGATCAGCACGCCGCGCCGCACGCCGTCGAACAAGGTCGCCATCAGCGTGGTCTCGCCCCGGGTATTGCCGAGCGTCACCGCATCGCCGTCGGCGATGTCGAGCGCGGCCGCATCCATGGGATGAATCATCACGCTCGCCTTGCCTTCGCGCGCCTGCGAGGACGGCGTCTCGTTGAAGGTGGTGTTGAGGAAGCTGCGCGACGGGCTGGTCGCAAGCCGGAACGGATGCGCCGGATCGGCCTGCTCGATCACAGCCCAATGGTCCGGCAGCGAAGGCATGTTGGCGACATCGCCCATCGTCACGCCGAACGGCGGATGCGCCCAGTCGGCCTTGAAATGAAACTTGCCGTCGGCATGGGCAAAGCCGTCGAGATAATGCGAGGTGCGAAAATCCGGTTGCAGGTCGCGCCAGATGTCGGCTTCGAGGCCGGCGATGTCGCCGTGATTGCTGAGCTTCAGCGTCGCGTCGATCAATTCGCGCGGCGTCATCTCGAAACCTGGATGCCTCGCGCCAAGTCGCGGCGCCAGCGCCTGCAGCACCTGATGGTTTGAGCGGCATTCGCCGGGCGGGTCGATCAGCTTCGGCCCGACCGAGATGTGTTGATGGCCGCCGCCGTAATAGAGATCGTCGTGCTCCATGAACATTGTCGCGGGCAACACGATGTCGGCCATTTGCGCCGTCTCGGTCATGAACTGCTCGTGCACCGCGACGAACAGATCCTCGCGCGCAAACCCCTGACGAACCAGCGCCTGCTCCGGCGCCACCGTCATCGGATTGGTGTTCTGGATCAGCATCGCCTTGACCGGGCCTTTGCCATGCAGGGCTTCGGCATCGCCGGTGAGGATGCGGCCGATCTGGGATTGGTCGAGCGCACGGATGCTCGGGTCGATGGCGTCGTGGCCCTCGATGACGGATTCGTTGAAATGCCAGAGTGCGTAGTTGTTGAAGAAGGCGCCGCCGCCTTCATACTGCCAGGCGCCGGTCACCGCGGGAATGCAATTGGCCGCGTGCATCTGCGTGGCGCCGTTGCGGCTCCGCGTGAAGCCGTAGCCGAAGCGGAAGAAGGTGCGCTTGGTCTCGCCGACCGCCCTGGCAAAGGCCTCGATATCGGGAACTGGTACGCCGCATATCGCGGACGCCCATTCCGGCGTGCGCATCTTCAGATGCGCTTCGAGCTCGGCGGGGCAGTCGGTGTATTTGTCCATGTAGGCGCGGTCGGCGTAGCCGTCACGGAACAGGACGTGCATGACGCCGCAAGCGAAGGCGCCGTCGGTGCCGGGCCGCAGGATGATCTTGATGTCGGCCTGCTTCATGGTGTCGTTGTCGTAGATATCGATCGCCGCGATCTTCGCGCCGCGCTCCTTGC
Organism: Bradyrhizobium sp. MOS003; assembly: GCF_003020125.1. GTDB lineage: Bacteria > Pseudomonadota > Alphaproteobacteria > Rhizobiales > Xanthobacteraceae > Bradyrhizobium. Next base: position 201,831 of record NZ_PYFW01000006.1, read on the forward strand.
GGGCGCGGGAGGCGTGCGTCATCACGTTGACCTGGGTGTTGACGGGGTTGGTGCCCCAGATCACGACGAGGTCGGACAGCGCCATCTCGCGCGGATCGACGCCGGCGATCTTGCCGGTTCCGATCGCAAACCCGATACGCGCGACATTGGCGCAGATGGTCTGATAGAAGCGCGAGTATTTTTTCACGTGCGTGAGGCGGTTGAGGCCGTCGCGCATCACAAGGCCCATCGTACCGGCGTAGTAATAGGGCCAGATCGATTCCGCGCCGAATTCGCGCTCGGCCTGGTTGAAGCGATGCCCGATCTCGTCCAGCGCCTCGTCCCAGGAGATGCGCGCGAATTTCCCCGAGCCCTTTGCGCCCGTCCGGCGCAGCGGATACATCAGCCGCTCGGGATGATGGATGCGCTCGGCGTAGCGGGCGACCTTGGCGCAGACCACGCCGGCCGTATAGGTCTGCTTTTTCGAACCTCGGACACGACCGATGCTGCGGCCTTCGACCACCTCGACATCGAGGGCACAGGCCGATGGGCAATCATGCGGGCAGGTCGAATGGCGGATTTCGATCTTGCTTTCGATTTTGGCGTGCTGGTTCATGTCCCAGTTCGTAACACCAAAATACCGGCCAGCCGAGCGCATTTATCCGGCACGGCCCATGCGATTTGCTCAAACCGCACGCGCCGTCGGTTCCTGCTGCAAGCGCGAAATAGGGACCAGCCACACCGAAGGCCACCCGGGTATTCCCTGCCCAATCCCCCTTGTGAGGCGTCGACAGTCCGCGTTCCCTGCCGCTACAGTGCCGGCCAACAAAAACGATATCAGGGAGGTGGGCATGATCGCCCGAAGATCCGTGCTGGCTTTTGCGGCCGGCCTGCTTTCCGCAGTCTCCGCAGCACAGGATTATCCCAGCCACGCGGTCCGGATTGTCGTCCCCTTTGGGGCCGGCGGACCGGCCGACGTCGCGGCCCGGCTGATCGGCAATGTGCTGCAGGAGAGTCTTGGTCAGCCCTTCGTGGTCGAGAACCGCACCGGGGCCGGTGGGGTCATCGGCACGATCGAGGCGGCGAAGTCCCCGGCCGACGGCTACACGCTGCTGATGATGTCCAACACCCAGACCGCGAATGAATCGCTGCTGACGGCGGACAAGCGCAAATACGAGCTGATGCGCGACCTCGCGCCGATCGCGCCGGTGAATTATTCCGATCTCGTCATCGTGGTCAACCCGCAAGTCCCAGTGAAGACGCTGGCCGAGTTCGTCGCACTCGCCAAGGCGCAGCCCGGCAAGCTGAACTACGCTTCCTCCGGTCAGGGCACGCCGTATCACATGGCCGGCGAGCTGTTCAAAGCCATGGCCGGCATCGACGTCGTCCACGTTCCCTATCGCAACAGCGGCGAGGCGCGCAGCGGCGTGATCGGCGGACAGGTGCAGATGATGATCGACGCGGTGCCGGCGATGGCGCCGAACATCGCCGAGAACCAGGTACGCGCGCTCGCGACTACCGGCAAGCAGCGATCGACCGTTCTGCCGAACGTGCCGACCGCGATCGAAGCGGGCGTTCCCGCCTATGAGGCGACGATATGGCTCGGCCTGATGGCGCCGGCCGGCACACCAAAGCCGGTCATCGACAAGCTCAATGCAGCCGTCAACGCAATGGTGAAGCGGCCCGACATCGTCAAGCTCTGGACAGAACAGGGCGCCGTGCCGATGTCGATGACGCCGGAGGAATTCGAAAAATTCCTCCGCGGCGACATCGAGAAATGGGCCGAAATCGTCAAGAAGTTCGACAAGTCCTGAGGCCGCAGAGCGATCATGCCGACCATTCAATTTCAGCTCAACGGCGCAGCCACGGCCGTGGATGCCGATCCCGATCAGATGCTGCTGGACGTGCTGCGCGGCCGGCTCGGTGTCACCGGCGCGCATTTCGGCTGCGGCGCCGGCGAGTGCGGCGCCTGTTACGTCATGGTCGACGATCGCGCCATGGCTTCCTGCGACATGCCGATGTGGTCGGTCGCGGACAAGGACGTCGTCACTGTGGAAGGCCTCGGCACGGTGGGCGCACCGCATCCGTTGCAACGCGCCTTCATCGCCGAACAGGCGATGCAATGCGGCTATTGCGTATCCGGAATCCTGATCAGCGCGGCGGCGCTGCTGAAGCGCAATCCGTCCCCGACGGAGGCCGAGGTCAGGGCGGCACTGGATCGCAATCTGTGCCGCTGCGGGGCGCACAACCGCATGGTCCGCGCCGTCCTGCGTGCGGCCGCAGAGATGGCGGCATCATGAGCACGTCGTCCCCTGCCCCGAAGCTGCCGGTCAGCCTCGCGGCCAATCCCAAGCTGTCGTCATGGGTGGGATTCACCGGTGATGGCCGCGTGGCGATCTCGCCCGGCAAGGTCGAGATCGGCCAGGGCATCGTCACGGCGCTGGCGCAGATCGCGGCGGACGAGCTCGATGTCGAAATCGGCAGGATCGAGATGATCCGGGCCTCGACGGCGACTAGCCCGAACGAAGGCGTTACCTCAGGCAGCCTCTCGATCCAGCAGTCCGGCCGCGCGCTGCGGCAAATCTGTGCCGAGGTGCGCCAGCGCTTCCTCGCCGTGGCCTCGGAACGCCTCGGAGTCGATGCCTCCCAGCTTGATATCGATGACGGCACCATCTCGGGTCCCGGCAATGTCAGGACAAGTTATTGGGAGCTGATGGACGAGGTCTCGCTCGGCCACGACGCCACCGCAGGCCCGACAGCAAAGAGTGCCGCAAGGCGCACCGTCGCCGGACATTCGGTCCAGCGTGTCGACATTCCCGACAAGGTGTTTGCGCGGCCGCGTTTCATCCACGACCTCGCCCTGCCGGGACTGGTGCACGGACGCGTGCTGCGCCCGGATCTCTCGGGCGCCAGATTGATCGCACTGAATGAGGCGGCTGCGCGCGCGGTCCCCGGCCTCGTTGCGGTCGTCCGCGACGGTGGCTTCGCCGGCGTGATTGCCGATAACGAGGCGGCGGCGGAAGCCGGATTCAAAGCGCTGCGCAAGGGTGCGACATGGTCGGCCGGCGAGCCGCTGCCGGACGAAGACGATCTTGCGGGCTTTTTGAAGAGCCAACCGGTCGAGACCACCATCATCGATACCAGGATGGCGGAGCCGGCCCGCAATCCCACCCAAACGCTCCGCGGGCAATACACCCGCCCCTACATTGCGCATGCCTCGATCGCGCCGTCCTGCGCCGTGGCGCAATGGGAAAGCGATCGTGTCCACGTCTGGACTCACAGCCAGGGGGTCTACCTGCTGCGCGCCGATCTCGCGATTGTGCTGACGCTGCCGGAAGACCACATCGTCGTCGAGCACATCGAGGGCGCCGGCTGCTACGGACACAATGCGGCCGACGACGTCGCGCTCGATGCCGTGTTGCTGGCGAAAGCGGCCCGCGGACGTCCGGTCCGCGTGCAGTGGTCGCGCCACGACGAGATGTCTCACGCGCCGTTCGGCGCGGCAATGGCCGTCGAGGTCGAGGCCGATCTCGACGCGGACCACGAGATCGTCGGCTGGCGCCACGCGATCTGGAGCAACGGCCATGTGGCACGGCCCGGACGCGCAGCGCAGCCCGCGCTGCTGGCAGCGACCGAGATCGCAAATCCCTATCCCCGCATGATCTCGACCAACCCGCCGGCTGCGAATGGCGGTGGCGGCGATCGCAACTCCGTCCCGCTCTATGACTTCCCGGCATGGACCATCACGAGCCATCGGCTGCTGACCATGCCGGTGCGGACCTCGGCACTGCGGACGCTGGGCGGACAAGGCAATGTGTTTGCCATCGAATCCCTGCTCGACGAGATCGCGGCGCTACGCGGCGAAGACCCGATCGCATTCCGCTTGCGGCATCTGCGCGACGAACGCGCGCGCGATGTCATTCGCGCTGCGGCGCGACGTGCCGGATGGAAGCCGCAGAAGCAGCCCGGCATCGGCCACGGCTTCGGCTTTGCCCGCTACAAGAACACGGGGGCCTATTGCGCCGCGATTGCCGAGATCGAGGGCACCGATGACATCCGCGTGAGGCGGCTGACGCTGGCCGTCGATGTCGGCGAGGCCATCAACCCGGACGGTGTCATCAACCAGATCGAGGGCGGCGCAATCCAGGCGACCAGCTGGGTGCTGAAGGAACGCGTCCGCTTCGACCGGAGGCGCATTGCATCCACCTCATGGACCGACTATCCGATCCTGACCTTCAGCGAGGTGCCGGCCGTGGATGTCGAGATCATCCAGCGGCCGGAGATCGAGCCGGTCGGCGCGGGTGAGGCCGCACACGGCCCGGTGACGGCGGCGATCGCGAATGCGGTCTACGATTGCCTCGGCGTTCGCGTGCGCGACCTGCCGATCACGCGAGACAGGATCATTGCAGCGATGGAGCGTGCGCCTTGACGACTGTGACCATTTTGAGCGGCGGCGCGGCGCAAGGCCTGGTGCGCGGCCTCAGCGACGCCTTCAAGGCGCAGACCGGCCTCGGCATCGATGGCGAATTCGGCGCAGTCGGCATCATGGCAGACAAGCTGCGCGCCAGGGCACCGGCCGATCTGGTGATCCTGACGCAGGCGCTGCTTGCGAAGCTTGCCGAGGAAAAACTCGTCGTTCCCTCCTCGATCACGGATGTCGGCCGGGTCGTGACCGCGCTGGCGGTCCGCAGCCGCGATCCCAGGGTAACAGTCAAGATCGAGGCCGATCTGCGCGATGTGCTGCGCAGCGCCGATGCCATCTACGTCCCCGACACCAAGGCCTCGACCGCCGGCCAGCATTTCGCAAAAGTGCTGGACCAGCTCGGCATCGCCTATGAAGTTGCATCGCGCCTCAAGATATTTCCGAACGGTGCAACGGCGATGCGGGAACTCGCGGCATCGACGGCGGCAAGGCCGATCGGATGCACGCAGGCGACCGAGATCATCGCGACAGACGGCATTGCATTGTCAGGGGCGCTGCCGCCCGGCTGCGAACTCGTGACGATGTACACGGCCGGCGTGACTGCGAGCGCAGCGCATCCGAAGGAGGCGGCCGCGCTGATCGCGTTGCTGACCGACGCAGATCATGAGGATCTGCGCCAGCGCGCTGGCTTTACCGGCTAGACGCCGATGGGCCCTATTTGTGCAGCTGGGTGAGACCGGTCGGCGGGCCGTCGACGGCGGTCCAGCCGCCGTCGACGAACAGCGTGCTGCCGCTGACATAGCTCGCAGCGTCCGAGGCGAGATAGGCCACAGCGGTCGCGACCTCGTCGGCGCTGCTCCAGCGGTTGAACACGGTGTGGCCGGCGTAGAGATTGTAGATGTCGGGGCGCTGCTTGAACGGGCCGGTCAGCGCGGTCTCCGCGATGCTCGGCGCGATCGCGTTGACGCGAACGCCGGCATGGCCGACCTCGGAGGCAAAGCCCTTCACCAGCAGGCCGATCGCGGCCTTGGTCGAGCCGTAGACGCCGAGGCCCGGCTCGATGGTCACCGCGCGCACCGACGAGCAGGCGATGATGCTGCCGCCCTTTTGCGCGACCATGATGCGGCCGAAGGCCTGGAAGAACCACACCGTGCCCTTGACGTTGAGGTTGAGGACGCGGTCGAGATCCTCCTCGGTGTAGTCGAGGATGGTTTTGCGCATGTTGAGCCCGGGCGTCGTCACGGCGATGTCGAGCCGGGAAAATTTCTGCATGACCGTTTTGGCCAGCGCATTGACGTCCGCAGCGCTCGCGGCGTCACAGCCGGCTGCCTCCGCCCAGCCGCCCTTGTCGCGAATGCCGGCGGCAGTCGCCTCCGCGGCGTCAAGCGCGCGATCGGCGCAAACGATTCGGGCCCCGAGCCCAGCCAGCGCCTCGGCCGACGATTTGCCGATGCCCGATGCGGCGCCGAGCACTACGGCCGTCTTACCGGTGAGATCAAAGAGCTTGCGATAGTCAGTCACTGATGGCCTCTCCTGTAGCTGCTAGCCCTTGTAACCCATCAGCAGGCGGGGCAGCCACAGCGAGAATGCGGGGACGTAAGTCACGAACATCAGGGCTGCGATCAGCGCGGCGTAGAATGGCAGGATGGTGCGCATCACCGCGCCCACCGAGATGCCGCCGATGGCGCAGCCTACGAACTGGGTGGTTCCGACCGGCGGGGTGTTGAGCCCGAGTGCGCAGTTGATCAGCATCAACATGCCGAATTGGACCGGATCCATGCCCGCCTTCATCGCGATCGGCAGGAAAATCGGGGTGCAGATCAGGATCGTCGCCGCCATGTCCATGAAGGTCCCGAGCACGAACAGGATGACGTTGATGAGCAGGAAGATGACCCAGGGCTGGGTCGAGACCTTGCCCATCAAATTGCCGGCGAGATCAGCCACCTCGTAGAGCCCCATCAGATACTGGAACATGGTGGAGACGCCGATCAGCAGCAGCACCACGCCCGTCGTCTTCACTGCCTTGGCGGCGGCACGCAGGAAGTTGCTCCAGGTCATGGTGCGGTAGATGAAGAACGTCAGCAGCATCGTGTAGGTGACCGCGACGGCTGCGGATTCAGTTGCCGTGAAGACGCCGGACAGGATGCCCGTCAGGATGATGCCGACGATCAGAAGGCCGGGCAGCGCCGCCGCGAGCGAACGGAAAACTTCGGCCCAGCCCGGAAACTTGCCGGCCGGATAGCCTCGCTTCACCGCGACTCCGTAAGCGGCGACCAGCATGCACGCCATCAGCACGATCGCCGGCAAAAGGCCGGCGGCGATCAGCGCGCCGATCGACACCTTGCCGCCGGCGGCCAGTGCGTAAATGATCATGTTGTGGCTGGTCGGCATCAAGGCGCCTACCAGCGAGGCATGGGTGGTGACGTTGACGGCGTAGTCGGTGTCGAACCCCTCCTTTTTCATCATCGGGATCATCACCGCGCCCATCGCCGACACGTCGGCCACGGGCGAGCCGGAGACGCCGCCGAACAGCGTGCAGGCGACCACGTTCGACATGCCGAGCCCGCCGCGGATGTGACCGACGAGATTCTTGGCGAGTTGCACGATCTTGTCGGCGACCCCGCCATGCAGCATCAGCTCACCGCTGAAGACGAAGAACGGGATGGCAAGGAACGAGAAGATGTTCATCCCCGACATCATCTGCTGGAAGATGACGGCGACCGGCAGCCCCTCGTAGAGGATGGTGCAGATCGCAGAGAGGCCGATCGCAAAGGCGACCGGGACGCCGAGGATCAGAAAGCCGAAGAAGGAAGCCCCGAGAATGATTAGTTCCATGAGGGGACGACCTCTTCGCCGCGCAGCAGCGCAATGATGTGCTCGATTGAAAAGGAGACGATCAGGACGCCGGAGGCGATCAACGGGACGTAGCGGACGACCTCGGGGAGGCCGAGATTGGGGATCTTCACGGTCCCGACGGATGCGCCGAGAATCCAGCCGTTATAGGCCATCGCGACGCCAAACGCGGCCACGAGGACGTGGATGATGAGCTCGATTTTCTCTCGTGCGTGGTCGGGCAGCATCACCAGCAGGCTGTCCATGCCGATGTGTCCGGCATCGCGCACGCCGACGGCGGCGCCGATCAGCGTGACATACAGGATGAGAACCAGTGCAAGGTTCTCCGTCCAGGTCGGGCTCGAATTGAGCACGTACCGGCCGAACACCTGGTAGAACACGACGGTGACGATGAGGAGCAGTCCGCTCACGGACAAATACATGCCCGCACGCGCGACGATGGCATTGACGCGTGACAGCAAGCCGGTCGCCGGGCGTGCGGCGGCCACCCCCTGCTCGTGGTCTGCGACGTGTGGATCTGTCATTGCCGCGTCTCCTTGCGAAGGCCCGGTGCCGCCTCCGTTGCGACGCCGGAGCCAACGCCGTGGTCTTACTTCGTGTCCTGGATACGCTTGACGAGGCCCTGCAGCTTCTCGTCACCCGCGAACTTCTGGTACACAGGCTTCATCGCATCGACGAACTCCTGCTTGTTGGCGATCGTGACGACCTGAACGCCGGCGGCCTCGACCGTCTTGCGGGACGCCTGCTCGCGCTCGTCCCAGAGCTTGCGCATGACCGGCACCGATTCCTTGGCCGCCTTGCGGATCATGGCCTGGTCCTCCTTGCTCAGCGTGTCCCAGACCTTCTTGGACATCACCAGAACTTCGGGCGCCAGGGAGTGCTCGGTGATGTTGTAGAACTTGGCGGCCTCGAAATGGCGCGACGATTCATAGGAAGGCCAGTTGTTTTCGGCGGCGTCCACCAGGCCGGTCTTGAGCGCGGTGTAGACCTCGCCATAGGGCATCGGCGTCGGGTTGGCCCCTAAGCTCTGGATCATGCCGACCCACAGATCGGACTGCTGGACGCGAATCTTGAGGCCCTTCAGGTCCGCAAGCGACTTCACCGGCGCCTTGACGGTGTAAATGGACCGGGCGCCGCTATCGTAATAGGCAAGCCCGACCAGTCCGGCCAGCTCCATCGCAGCCAGGATCTCATCGCCGATCGGCCCGTCGAGGACGGTGCGCATGTGCTGTGTGTCCCGGAATACGAAGGGCAGGCACAATGCGATGGTTTCAGGCACGAAATTGTTGAGCGGCGACGCGTTGATCCGCATCATGTCGAGCGCGCCGATCTTGAGTTGCTCGATGGTGTCCTTTTCGGAGCCCAGGGCTCCGTTCGGAAACACCTTCACGCCGAGCTTGCCGCCGCTCGCCGTCGCGAGCTGCTTGCCCATGAACTTGACGGCCTCGACGGTCGGATAATCTGCGGGGTGGATGTCGGCGGAGCGGAAGTCGCGTGCGGTCGCCAGCGGCGCTGAGAGCACCAATGCAACGGCTGCGACGATACCGGTGAGTGTCTTCATCTGGGCTTCCTCCTGGTTGATTTTGTCGTTGTCGGCAGGCTGCGGGCCGCCTTGGGTCGCTCCCCTTCAGGTGTGAAGTCAAGCGCCAATGTCGTCCGTAGGGCGCGCGGCATTCCATGTCCAAGCCAAATCCGGCATTGATCGATGCCGCAGTTGCATCGATCAATCTGGCGCAATTCGCGTCGTTGCGGAAGCCGGCGGCACGGCTTGCGTCGCCTGTACGTGACTTGACGCGACCAAGAGAGGCCCCTCAAGATGTCCGAAACAGCGGACGATCTCGAAGGAATGCCCATGCCGCGGAAGCTGATCGATATCTCCGTGCCGCTCAGAAACGACGTGACGGCTGATCCGCCCGGCAATCACCCGACCATCCAGTACATCGATCACCAGCAGGGCCTGCCGCGTATGCTGCAATTTTTCGACGGCCTCAAGGCGGAGGATTTGCCTGACGGACAGGGCTGGGCGGTCGAGCAGGTTTCGCTGTCGACCCATAACGGCACGCATCTCGATGCGCCCTGGCACTTCCATCCGACCATGAACCGCGGCGAGCGGTCATGGACGATCGACGAGGTGCCGCTGGAATGGTGCTTTCAGCCCGGCGTGAAGCTCGACTTCCGGCATCTGCCCGACGGCTACGTGGCTGGTGCCGACGATGTCGAGCAGGAGCTGAAGCGCATCGGGCACACGCTGTCGCCGCTGGAGATCGTGGTCGTCAACACCAGTGCAGGCGCCAAGTTCGGTCAGGCCGACTACGTCAATTCCGGCTGCGGCATGGGCTATGAGGCCACCATGTATCTGCTCGAACGCGGCGTGCGGCTGACCGGCACCGACGGCTGGAGCTGGGACGCGCCTTTCGTCTACACCGCGAAGAAATATGCCGAAACAAAAGATGCCGGCCTGATCTGGGAGGGACACAAGGCGGGACGGCACATCGGTTATTGCCATCTGGAGAAGCTGCACAATCTCGACCAGCTACCCTCGACGGGTTTCACCGTCTCGTGCTTTCCGGTGAAGATCGAACGCGCCTCGGCGGGCTGGACCCGCGCGGTCGCCATCATCGACAGTTAGGCAGACACCGTCACTCGCCGTCGAGGCCGCTCTCGGCGAGTTCGCGCAGCGCGTCCGTGTCGAGCACCACGATGGCGCCGTGCTCGAGGCGAACCCAGTTGCGGCCGGCCCAGGCGCGCAACTGCTTGTTGATGCTCTCGCGCGTCATCCCCACCATCTCGCTGATCTCCTGCTGCGTGATGGCCAGCGTGCCGCTGCCGGAGTCGAACTTGCGCTCCTCGGTGAGACCGAGCAGCGCGCTCGCCAGCCGGCCCGGCAGATTCTGGAGGATGACCTGCTCGACCTGCTGGCTGGTCCAGCGCAGACGCGCGCAGAGCAGCTCGATGAATTTCATCGCCAGCGCCGGCTGGCTTTTCACGAACGGCAGGAAGTCCCGGCGATCGATGATGTAGAGCTCGCAATTGGTGTTGGCGGTCGCATCCGCCGACCGGGGAGCGCCGTCGAGCACCGCGATCTCGCCGAAGATTTCGCCGGGACCGATCAGGTTGAGAATCGCGTTCCGCCCATCGGGCGACGAGGAGGAAATCTTCACGGTCCCCGTGATCACCGCGAACAGGTTGTTGCCGGGATCGCCCTTGGCAGCGATCGTCGCGCCGCGCTTCACGGTAGTGTGCTTGGCGTAACGGCAGAGCTGATCGAGCGCTTCCGGCGCCAGATCCGCGAAGATCGGGTGCTTGCGCAGGACCGATAGTTTGTTGCCCGCCGACTGTCGGGGATCGCCGGTCTTGTCCTGAGGCACGCCGCGGGGCTCCTAAGACTACGAGGCACTGGGGTTCCTGCGTAGTCAACGTTATCAGGCTTTTCAACCGGAAAGCACGCGCGCGATTTGTGGCAAATGCCGCGAAAACGCCGCGGTCACGCCGAAACTATGCATCTGAAGGATGCGTCGATGTGCTAGATCGATGCAGAGTTGCAGTCAGTGCAAGCCGCAATTGCGTTGAGACGCTGTCCAACAACGAATCCGGCCGGACCAGGCATCGACCTGTCCAAACTGACCAGGGCGCGGAAACTTCAGCGCTTGGAATCAGGATCGAGCCGGCGTGAACTGGTTTGCCGGTCGGCCCAAGCCAAGGTCGCGGCAAATACGACGAAGATCGCGACGACGATAACAGTCACCAGCAGCGCGTCAGCAGGCATCATCCCCTCCCGGAAGTTTTGGGCATTATTTGCCGCGGCTGGCCGGCGTCATTGATCGGGATCAAAAACGTCAGGGGGGCCGAACGAAATATCAGGCTGCGGCCATCGCCTCGGCACGGGCAGGATCCAGCAGGCTGATGCCGCCGTGAATGATCTCGATCACGCCCTGACGCTCCAGCTTGGTGAACGTGCGGCTGACGGTTTCGATGGTCAGGCCGAGATAGTCGGCGATGTCCTGACGGCTCATCGGAAGCGGGACCGTGTCGGGCGGCCCCTTGGGCGTGACCAGCCGATCGCGCCAGCCGAGCAGAAAGGTCGCGACCTTCTCATCAGCCGAGCGGCGACCGAGCAGGACCATGTGGTCGCGGGCCTGGCTCAATTCACGGATGGCCAGCTCGTTGATCCGCTTGAGCAGGTGCGGCCGGTCTTCGATGAAACGGCCGAAGGCCGCTTTGGCGAACTGACACACGGTGACGACGCCGATCGCATCGGCCGAAAAATTGTGCCGGCCGGAGATGTTCATCCCCAGGAAATCGCCGGGCAAGGCAAAACCGACGATCTGCCTCCGGCCGTCGGGCAGCAGCTTGTACAGCCGCATGACGCCTTCGAGGACGTTGTAGAACGAGGTGGTGATGTCCTCCTCGGAGAACACGGTATCGCCGGAGTCGAAATGAACCCGGCGTCCGAGATGCTCGAATTCCCTGAGTTCAGCCGTATTCAGCGACGAACAAACCGCCGCTCCGCGTACGGCACAATCGCTGCAAAAATGCCCGTTCGGCTCAATCGTGACCACGGAAGGCTTCATCCACCGCTCCCAGCGTCGGTCAGCTCTGCCCCCGGCCGAGTCCACCTCGCGGGTGCATTTTACTGCACTGCGCCAAAGCCAATTGACAGAGATCAAATTTGAGTGGCATCCCCGTCATATTCTGCTTCCATAGTTCGAGGGGATTCCCTTTCAATGCTGCAAAGCGCCTTACGTCACGGCCTGATTGGGCTGCTGCTGACCACACCTGCGCTGGCGGCTCCGACTGCCGAGCAGCGTGGCAAGGCCTTTGCGCGAGCCAATTGCGCAAATTGTCACGCGATCGACCGCGTCTCGCGTAGCCCGCGCGAGGGCGCGCCGCCGCTGCGCAATCTGCACCGGCGTTATCCGATCGAAACCCTTGGTGAGGCCCTGGCTGAAGGAATCTATACCGGCCACGCCGACATGCCGGCCTTCGAGCTCAGTCCGGACCAGATCCACGATCTTCTGTCCTACCTGAAGACGCTGGAATAGACGGCGTCACACCGCCTGCACGGTCCACCCGATCAGCTCCCTGGCGATGCGGGCGAAGGCCGCATCGAAGGCGGCAACCGCGGCGGCCGGCTCGACCTGGTCGAGCTTTTCGCTGCTCTCGACCAGTCGCGATGCCACCACCTTGCCGTTCTTGTCGACGATCCGCGCCGACAGTCCGATCTCGACCCGTGTCTCGCCCTCCGTGGCGATCCGGAAACTGCGGATATCGATCAGGAGTTGGTAATCCGTCTGACCGAGATCGCTCATGCGCAGCGGAGCGTGCGTGATATCGTAGTTCTCGAAGCTGTCGATCAGGCGCGCCTGCACCAATTTCGGAATGCTGTCGGCCCAGAGGAAGTCGGCAAAGCCCGGCCGGTCCCCGACGGGCGCGAACAGCATGCGCTGGGTCTGCAGCATCGCGACCCCGCTCGGCTCGGGAATGGCCAGTGACGCGGAAAGCGTCTTGCCGGCCGGCCCGAGGCTCTGCGGCGTGTGCAGGTCGTAGGTGATCTTCTGCGCGGGAGCGCCGCCGCCGGTCATCTTCTCCAGGCCCGCCAGAATGCCGTCGAGCTTGCCCGTGTTGCGCGCGAGACCGTCGGAGAACGTCTTGAAATTCGCGATGGTGTCCTTCAGCGGGCCGGAATTGTCCTGGAGCACCGTGTCGACCCGCCGCAGCGCATCGCGCGCCGCCTGCGTCATGCTCTGGCCGGCGCCGGCCTCCGCGATCAAGGTCAAGGGCTCGCCGGTCTTGGCGACGATCACGCCGCCCTCCAACGTCACCACCGGCACACCGGTCAGGCCCTGGAATTCGAGACCGACCTTGGTGTCGGAACGCACCGGTGTGGCGGTCGCAACCGAAATCGTCGCATTGACGAAACGCGGGTTATCGGGTGCGAGCCCCAGCTGGGTCACCTCGCCGACACGGATGCCGTTGAACAGGACGCCGGCGCCGACCAGCAGGCCTGGGACCGAACCCTGGAATTGCACATGATAATTCGTGCGGGGCCCGATGCCGCCGGTGTTGTTCAACCAATAGACGAAGCCGAACACCGCGAGGATCGCGGCCAGCACGAAACTGCCGATCAGCACGTAGGGAGCGCGGGTTTCCATGTCTCATCTCATCTCGTGTTGCAGCATCTGCGAGCGCTTGCCGTGGAAATAAGCGCGCACCCAGGGATGCTCGGATTGCAGCAATTCGCGCATCGGGCCGATCGCCACGATCTTGCCGTCGGCGAGCGCGGCGACGCGGTCGCAGACCGTGGTCAGGCTCGCAAGGTCGTGGGTCACCATGAACACGGTCAGACCCAGCGTCTTTTGCAGCGTCTTGATCAGCACGTCGAAATCGCCGGCGGCGATCGGATCGAGGCCCGAGGTCGGCTCGTCCAGGAACAGGATCGGCGGATCGAGCGCGAGCGCGCGCGCCAGCGCCACGCGCTTGGTCATGCCGCCCGACAGCTCCGCCGGGTATTTGTCGGCGTCCTGGGCGCGCAGACCGACCATCTCCAGCTTGGCGATCGCGATCTCGTCCATCAGCTCCTGCGACAGAACGAGATTTTCGCGCAGGGGAAACTGGACGTTCTGGCGGACCGTCAGCGAGGAGAACAGCGCGCCCTGCTGGAATAAAATACCCCATGTCGTGGCAGCGCCGCGGCCGTGGCCGCCGGTGGGCTGCCCCATGACTTCGATGGTCCCGCCTTGGCGCGGGATGAGGCCGATGATGGTGCGCATCAGCACCGACTTGCCGCCGCCGGACGCGCCCACCAGCCCGAGGATCTCGCCGCGGCGGACGTCGAGCGACAGATGGTCGAGCACAGTCTGGCGGCCGAAGCCGACCACGAGGTCACGGACGCGGATCGCGAACTGGTCCTGCGATACGTCCATCGTCACATTCCGATCGAGGCGAAGAAGATCGCAAACAGGCCGTCGAGCACGATCACCAGGAAGATCGACTTCACCACCGACGTCGTGGTCTGCCGGCCGAGCGATTCCGCGCTGCCCTTGACGCGCAGTCCCTCGCTACAGGCCACGATCCCGATCACAAGCGCCATGAACGGCGCCTTCAGGATGCCCACCTCGAAATGGGTGACGGAGATGGCCTCGTGCAGACGCGCGATGTAGATCGCCGGGCCCATGTCGCCGTAGAACTGCGCGACGAGACCGCCGCCATAGAGCGCGGCAATCGATCCGATGAAGGTAAGGATCGGCAGCGCAATGACTAGCGCCGCAACACGCGGCAGGATCAGCACGTCGACGGGATCGAGCCCCATGGTGGACAGCGCGTCGATTTCCTCGCGCATCTTCATCGAGCCGAGTTCGGCGGTGTAGGCGCTTCCCGACCGGCCCGCGACCATGATGGCGACGATCAGCACGCCGAGCTCGCGTAGCACCAGGATGCCGACCATGTCGACGGTGTAGGACTCCGCGCCGAACCTGCGGAAATGGAAGAAGCCCTGCTGCGCGATGATGGCGCCGATCAGGAAAGTGATCAGCGCGACGATGGGGATCGCCTGCCAGCCGATGCGATAGAGCTGATAGATCAGCGATGTCAGCCGCAGCGAACGCGGCCGGCGCAGCACGCCGATCACGGACATGAACAATGCGCCGAGCATCTGCAGGAAGGCCGTGATGTCTTCCCGCGCACCGGCCGTTGCCTTGCCGAGGTCGCCCAGCCTCGCCAGCACCGGATTGGGCGCAGCGACCGGGACGGGTGTGTGGCGATTGACCTGGCGCACCTCGTCGAGCAGCCCGCTGAAATGATCGGCGACGCCGACGAATTCGGCCGACCTGCCCGATGTTGCGGCCCTGCGCGACAGTTTTTCCAGGACCCAGGCACCGAGCGTGTCGAGCGCGCTGACGCCCGACATGTCCAGGGTGACGACGCGCGAGCGATCGACGTCTGCACCGACCGACCGGGACAATGTCTCGAGCGTGACCACATTCGCGGCGGTCCAGGGCCCTTCGGGACGCAAGTTCAGCGCGTCGCCGGACGGCGTCGCGAGCAACAGCGGTTCGTGGTTCACGCTTCCACCTCGTCGGGACAATCGGTCCCCATTCAGACGGCACTTCTAGGCCAGCATATGGCGGCCGGCTTGACCTGTCTCAAGACCCCGATCGCGACCGCAGCTTGAGGCAAATCAAGCACGATTGCACGGCCGGGCTCTAGGCTTGCTTCCATTCAACGGGGATATCAAGTCCATGTTCGACAGTGACAGGATGAGCGAAGAATTGCGGGAGCTGAAGGTCGATGTCACACGCTTGCTGAGCACCGCGGGTGAGGAGATGTTCGAGAGCTCGAAGGACCGCGCCGAGGCGCTCGCCGATCAGATCAGGGCCGCGCTGACCGAACTCGGCGAGACCGTGGACGAGGAGCAGGCACAGCTTCAGGGCATCATTGCGGACCGTCCGATCACATCGCTCGCCTCCGCCTTCGCGCTCGGCGTCGTTGTCGGCTTCATGCTGAGGAGACACTAGGTGAATACCGAGAATGTGGTCAAACATCTGCGCGCGTTGTGGCGCACCGACAGGATCATCGCGGACATCAGGCTGCGTCATCTGCTTGTCGGCCTCGGCTTGCGTGCCTTTGCGGCGCTGATCGCGGCGTTCGGGCTCTTGATGCTGGAGCTGTCTGCCTATTTCGCGCTGGTGCAGATCTGGAGTGCGATTGCCGCGGCCGCCATCCTCGGCGCCGTCAATTTCGCCATCGCAGCCGCTCTCTTCGCGATCGCCGGCCGCGCTCCGTCAGGCCGCGACATCGAGCTTGCCAACGAAATTCACGACTCCTCGATCGAAGCTCTTCAGCTCGAGGCGCGCGCGTTCCAGGCCCAAGTGTCAGGCGCGGTGCATCATCCGCTCAGCACGATCGTGCCGGTGCTGGTACCGTTGATCGCGATCATCATCAGAAATCTGCGGACGTCGGCGGGCAAATCCGCCGCAACGCCGACTGAAGCCGAATCCTGAGGCGCGGGTCACTCAGAGCTTCAGCTTGACGTCGCAGATGTCGGGTTCGGTCGGATCCGGCTTCACTTCGAAGCCGAGGTGCCGGCACATCTCCAGCATCACGGTGTTCTCCTTGAGAACGTCGCCCGAGATGACTTTCAGCCCTTCCGACTTGGCGTAGTTGATGATGAGCTGCATGAGCGCCCAGCCGAGCCCCCTGCCCTTGAGATCGGACCGCAGCAGGATCGCGTATTCGCCGCTCTCGTAGATCGAATCCGAGTGGAGCCGGACCACACCGACCATTTCGCCGGTGGCCTCATCGAAGGCGATGAAGGCCATTGCCCGCGCATAGTCGAGCTGGGTCAGGCGCGCGATGAACTCGTGGGTAAACTCCTTCATCGGCGCGAAGAAGCGCAGGCGAAGGTCGTGCGGGGTGACGTGACGCAGGAATTCGTGGATGGTCGGCTCGTCCTCGGGGCGCATAGGACGAACGAAGATGCGCCAGTCGTCCTTGAGCTTGAGGCGGCGCTCCCATTGTGACGGATAGGCGCGAACGGCGAAATTGGCGGGGCCCGAACCGACGAACTTCCGTTGCGGCGGCCCGACCGCGACGCGGGCATCGACCGCGGTCACGCCGGTTTCGTCCGCCAGCAGCGGATTGATGTCGAATTCGCGGATCTCGGGAATGTCGGCCGACATCTGCGCCAGCTTGACCAGCACCATGGCGACGGCGTCTTGCTTGACCGCCGGCACGTCACGATAGGCCTTCAGCAGCCGGGACACGCGCGTGCGGTCGATCAGGTCGCGAGCGAGCTGCAAATCCAGCGGCGGCAGCGCCAGCGCCTTGTCGTTGATGATCTCCACCGCCGTGCCGCCGCGACCGAACACGACGACCGTGCCGAAAGTCGGATCGTCAGCGAGGCCCAGGATCAGCTCGCGCGCTTTTGCCTTGACGACCATCGCCTGGACGATGACACCGCCGATACGCGCCTCGGGACGCAGCTTCTTCGCCCGCGCGAGAATGTTCGCGGCAGCCCCTCGTACGGCTTCAGGCGTGGTCAGGTTGAGAACGACGCCGCCGACATCGGATTTGTGGGTGATGTCCCGCGACATGATCTTCAGCACGACGGTGCCGCCCTGTGCGAAGATTTCCTTCGCACAGGCCACCGCCTGCTCGACATCGGCCGCCGCATAGGTCGGCACCATCGCGATGTCGTAGGCTTCGAGCAGGTTTTTGATCTCGACGGGCTCGAGCCACTCACGACCGTCCGCGATCGCTGCGGTGACGATCTGTTTCGCCCCCCGGGCATCCGGAACGAACGTGTCGGGCATCGCGGGGGGAACCTGGCTCAACTCCTCCACCACTTCGCGGTGCCGGACCAGATACATGAAGCCGCGGACGGCATCGTCCTCGGTCGGGTAGTTCGGCACACCGGCGCTGGAGAGTGCCTGAATGATGTGCTGATCGGCTCCGACCCAGGCTGCCAATACCGGCTTTGCCCAGCTACGGTGCTCCTTTCGATATTTGCCGACGAGCTCCGTCACGGTCGTGGCGATCTCCGCCGCCGAGGCGATCGCCGTTTGCACGTTGAGGACCAGGACCGCGTCATTGTCGCGATCGGCCAGCAGCACCTCCAGCGCCGCCGCGTAACGCGAGGCGTCGGCATCTCCCACGATGTCGACGGGATTTGCACCGGACCAGGTCGGCGGCAGAACCGCATCGAGCGCCTTGCGCACCTCCGCAGAGATGGTCGCCGGAATTCCGCCGAGTTCGACCAATCGATCGACGGCGAGCACGCCGATGCCGCCACCGTTTGTAAGGATGGCCAGACGCTTTCCCGTCGGCGATTCGACGCGGCCGAGCGTCTCGGCACAATCGAACAGCTCACGCAGGTCGGAGACCCGCAACACACCCGCGCGGCGGAACGCCGCGTCATAGACCGCGTCGGCGCCGGCGAGCGCGCCAGTATGCGTGGCGGCGGCTTTCGCGCCCTGCGCCATGCGGCCGGATTTCACCACGACGACAGGCTTCACGCGCGCGGCGGCACGCGCCGCCGACATGAACTTGCGCGCGTCCTTGATGGATTCAATGTAGAGCAGGATCGCACGGGTCTTGTGATCCATCGCGAAATAGTCGAGCAGATCGGCGATATCGACATCGATCTGATCGCCGATGGAGACGATCCCGGAAAAGCCGACGCCGCGCTGCGCCGCCCAGTCGACCATGCCGGCAGCGATCGCGCCCGATTGCGAGATCAGCGCGAGGCTGCCCGCCTCCGGCATGTGCGCGGCAAAGCTGGCATTCAGGTTGACCCCGGGCATCATGATGCCGAGGCAGTTCGGCCCGATCAGCCGCATGCCGTATTTGCGGGCGGCTGCGATTGCAGCCTCGTAGAGAGATCCCGGTCCTTGGCCGAGCCCGGCCGAGACGATCAGCGCGCCCGCCGATCCACGACGCCCGGCCTGGTCGATGATATCAGGAATCTCGCGCGCCGGTGCCGTGATGACCACGAGTTCGGGCACGAAGTCCAGGCCGTCCAGGCTTTTCACCGCGGCGACGCCGCCGATTTCGGCATGGCGTGGATTGACGAGGCCGAACTGCCCCTTGAACCCGGACTTGTGAATATTCTCTAGGACCGCGCGTCCAACGGAGACCGGACGAGCGCTCGCACCGACGAGCGCAACTGAACGCGGCGCCAGCAGATGGTTGAGACGATATGTAGACATGAAGGCAAATGCGCCGGGTCAGCGGCGGCTCCGATGGTTGGCGATCAGGCCGGGAAAATGACGAGCCTAGTGCGAGATCATAACCCAGCACGGTGGCTGGCCAATGACGGTCTTTGTCACACCGCCCCACACGATTTCGTTCAGGCGTGAATGATGGTAGGCGCCCATCACGATCGCATCCATGCCATGGGATTTCGCCCAACTTCCCAGTACCTTGCCGATCGAGCTGCCGTTGCCGGTCACCGTCTCGAACGAGGCATAGATCCCGTGTTCTCTCAGATGGTCGACGAGAGCCGCGCCCGATTGAACGACCGCGTCAGCCTTGTCCTCTGCCACCGTCACCACGCGGACCGAGGTGGCGGCCTGAAGAATCGGCATTGCGTCGCCGACCGCACGCGCAGCACGGGCAGAGTGATCCCAGGCGATCATGACGTTCTCGAATTCCGGCCGCAACTGCTCCGCATGCTGCTCCGGGCAGAGCAGCAACGGCCGCCCGGATTCGAACAGGCAGGTTTCGATGATGTGCTCCGTTCGGCTGTCATGCGGCTGCACGGGAAACAGCGTGAGATCGCTGAAGCGGGCATGCTCGGCCAGGATCGCCGCGATCTGGTCCGCCGGCACCTTGCCCATTCGGCTCTGGGCGCGGATGTTGGCGCGGGAAGCCGCATTGGTGAAGGCATTGAGGAGCTGCTGGGTGTCGTTCACTTCACTCGAACTGCCGGCCTCCGCGGAATCGCGGTCATGGGGCACCATCACCTTCGGGCGCTCGAAAACGTCTTGCTCGAGCGCGAGCGCCGTGATCCTGGCGCCGAGGTCGGCGGCGACGGCCACACATTTCTCGATCGCAACCAAGGCTGGTCCGCGCGGCTGGCCGACGAGCGGCAGAAAGACATCCTTGATGGGCATCGGGATTCTCCTCGGTCGCCACAATAAGCCGGCTTTCGTCGAGCCCCTTGATCCTCGTCAAGCCAAGGAACTCGGTCCGATCGGGATGAAACGGGCGTTGACCGACGTCAAGGACTGGCCGTCCAGCTATTCTATGAGTAATTCAGTCGGAGCGTTCGCCCCGGAGAAACTGATGCGCGCGATGGTGTTGCCGGCCCCGCGAACGCGGCTCCAGATGGAGGAGCGGCCTGACCCGATACCCGGCGAGGGTCAGCTCCGGGTGAAGGTCAGCGCCTGCGGCGTATGCCGGACCGATCTTCATCTCGTCGATGCCGAGCTACCCGATATTCGCTATCCGATCGTGCCCGGCCACGAGATCGTCGGTCGGGTCGATCTCGTGGGCCCGAATGTCACCACGCATGCGCCCGGTGATCGCGTCGGCATCCCCTGGCTCGGCTTCACCTGCGGACATTGTCGCTTCTGCCGGGAAGGCATGGAAAACCTCTGTGACGCACCGCTGTTCACCGGCTACACGCGCGACGGCGGCTACGCGACCCACACCATTGCCGACGCACGCTACGCCTTTCCCCTCGGTGAGGAGGGCGACGACGTGGAGATTGCTCCTCTACTATGTGCAGGGTTGATCGGCTGGCGCTCGCTGGTGCTGGCCGGCCCTGTCGAACGGCTCGGCCTCTATGGTTTCGGCGCAGCTGGCCACATCATTGCGCAAGTCGCGGTTTGGCAGGGGCGGTCTGTTTACGCATTCACGCGACGCGGCGACGCGGCTGCCCAAGACCTTGCCCGTGGTCTCGGCGCCGTCTGGGCGGGAGCATCGGACGAGGTGCCCGACGAACCGCTCGACGCGGCCATCATCTACGCACCGTCAGGCGAGCTTGTCCCGGCCGCGCTACGCGCCGTCCGCAAAGGCGGCCGCGTCGTATGCGCCGGCATCCACATGACCGACATTCCAAGCTTTCCATACGATCTGCTTTGGCAGGAACGGCAACTGCTGTCGGTCGCCAACCTGACCCGGCAGGATGGCCTCGATTTTCTCGAGATCGCTCCGCAAGCCGGCGTGCGCACTGAAACGACGGCATTTCCGCTTCATCAGGCCAACGAGGTCCTGAACATGCTGCGAGCCGGCCAGATTCTCGGCGCGGCCGTGCTGACGCCCTGATGGTGCCTTCGAATGTCCGCTTCCATGAAAGATGAAATGGCGTCCCAGGAGCGGATCTTCCGGACGCTGGCCCGCCAGCCCGACGTGACGCGGATCGACACGCATGGGGCCGCGGTCTTCCTCGACGGCAAACGCGCGTTGAAGATCAAGCGCGCCGTCCGGTTTCCCTTCCTCGATTATTCGACGCTCGAGAAGCGCAAAACGGCGTGCGAGGAGGAGATCAGGATCAACCGGCCGCTGGCCCCGCAGATCTATCATCGCGTCGCGGCGATCACGGAAGAGCCGGATGGCTCGGTGCAGGTCGACGGTCCCGGCCGGCCGATCGAGTATGCGGTGGACATGTCACGCTTCGACGAAAACATGACGCTGGATCACCTGGCAAAAGCGGGCCCGCTTGATACGAAGCTCGCGTCGGCAGCCGCCGACGCGATCGTGGCGTCCCACGGCGCGGCGACACCCGCGGATGGCGAAGCGTGGGTCGGCTCCATCCCCGCCCTGATCGACGGCAACAGTAACGGTCTGCGGGCCGGCGGCCATTTCAATGCGGAAGACATCGAAAAGCTGGGCAAAGCCTCCCACGAGGCATTCTTGCGCCTCCGTCCCCTGCTCGCCGAGCGCGGCCGTCAGGGCTTCGTGCGCCGCTGCCATGGCGACCTGCATCTCGCAAACATCGTCCTGATCGACGACCGTCCCGTGCTGTTCGACGCCATCGAGTTCGATGCGCAGATGGCGACCGTCGACGTGCTCTACGATCTCGCATTCACGCTGATGGACCTGTTGCACCACGATCAGCCAGGTGCGGCCAACATCGTCCTGAACCGCTATCTCGCCGCGACGCCGGCCGACAATCTCGATGCGCTCTCGGCCCTGCCGCTCTTCATGTCCATCCGAGCAGCGATCCGCGCCCAGGTGGCCCTGGCGCGACTGAATCCGGCGTGTCCCGATGACCCCTTCATCCTTGGCAAGGCAAGACGTTATTTCGACCTCGCGAGGACGCTGATCCATCCTGCCGCACCGCGCCTGATTGCGGTCGGCGGCCTGTCGGGCACCGGCAAGACGGTTCTGGCGCAAGCGCTCGCACCCGTCGTCGCACCGCCCCCGGGGGCCGTCGTGCTCCGCAGCGACCTCGTTCGCAAGCAGATGTTCGGGGTCGAGGACACGCACCGCCTGCCGCCGTACGCCTACACGCCGGAGCACGCGGCGCGCGTCTACGATACGCTGGCTCGGCACGCCCGGCGGGTGCTGGCGCAGGGCCATTCGGCGATCATCGACGGCGTATTCGCCCGCGAGGACGAACGGGACGCGATCGCCGCATTGGCACACGAGCGCAATGTGCCGCTGAACGGCCTGTTTCTGGTTGCGGACCTCGCGACCCGGCAGATGCGGATCGGAGGCCGCCGGGGAGACGCATCCGACGCCACGCAGGAGGTTGCTGCGCAGCAGGAGGACTATAATATCGGCCGCGTCAGCTGGGCGACCATTGATGCATCCGGGACTCAAGAGCAGACGTTCGAGAACTGCCGGGACGCAATCGCTGAAGGCAAATAAGGCAACCGGATTGGCGCGAGCAAAGATGGCGCGACCCACCACGACCCCGACGGCTGCTCGCGCAACACCGGCGGCGCGGCGCAATGCCCTGCCCGGCCGCCTCAGCCCCGGAATGGCCTGCGATACCGCGTTCCGCATCATCGCGCGCCGCCACCTCGATGCCATGCTGGCCCAGCATGACGGCACATGCGGCGGCGATCCCGACGCGCTGCACCACATCCGAATCGCGTTGACGCATCTGCGAACCACCATCCGCTTCTTCTCGCCGATGGTTGACGACGTCCAGCGTCCGAGGGTCTGGGCCGAACTGAAATGGCTGAACGGCCAGCTCGGCATGGTCAGGGATCTCGACGTGGCGATCGAGCGGATCGTCGCGGAGAGTGGCGACGAGCTCGCGGTGGTCGCCGAGCTTCAGCATTGGGACGACAAGCGCGCCGAGAGCCACCGCCTGCTGGCTCGTGCGCTGCAATCCTCGCGGTATCGCCGCCTCGTCGAGCAGACCTCGATCTGGATCGAGAGCGGCCCCTGGTCGACCCGGCGCAGCAAGGAAGCCATTCGATTGCGCCGCTGCACGCTCGCCGACCACGCGACGGCACGGCTGACCGAGTGGGAGACGACGCTGCTCAAGAGGGCGCGAAAACTCTACAAACTCGACGTCGAGAAACGGCACAAGCTGCGGATTCTCAACAAGCGGCTGACCTATTCTATCGAATCGCTCCAGGATCTGTTCATCGAGGACTCGCTGACGAAACAGAAATCCATCCTCAAGAAATTGCGCAAGGCGCAACGGTCGCTCGGACAATTGAACGACGATGCACGGGGACGAGCATTGGCAGCGTCGTTGAACGGTGCCGGCCTCGATGCCGGCCATCGCTTCCGCAACAGCAAGCGGGAAAAGAAGCTGTTGCGAAAAGCGTCAACGGCCTACCGCAAACTGGACAAAGCCAAGCCGTTCCGCTCCTCGGATCTCGCTCCGAGTTCGGAGCCGCAGACCTGAAGCCTCCATACTTTCCGGATCGCGCCCTAGGTGTGGACGTAGTCTCCCGGCGCATCAGGCAGGTCGGCAGCGTCTCCAAGTCCGATCGACGGCGGATCGCAGGGCGCGCCGGAGCGCACCGCCAGCCATTTGGTCCATTCCGGCCACCACGACCCTTCGACGCGCGGAGCCAGCTTCAGCCATTCATCCGCGCCGACATAGGGTGCGTCCTCGGCCTTGCTCAGCACCTGATAGCTATGGCCGGGCTCGTCTGGAGGCGCGACGACGCCGGCATTGTGACCGCCGCTGGTCAACAGGAACGTCACGTCGGCATCGACCTGATAGTGGATCTTGTAGACGGACCGCCACGGCGCGACGTGATCGGCCAGCGTGCCGACCACGAACATCGGGGCATGAATATCGGATAGCGAAACGCTCCGGCCGCCGACCTGATATCGCCCCCCGGCCAGATCGTTGTCGAGGAACAGCTTTCGCAGGTATTCCGAATGCATGCGATAAGGCAGCCGCGTTGCGTCCGCATTCCAGGCCATCAGATCGTTCAGTGGCGCGCCGTCGCCCATCAGATAGTCATGTGACAGACGCGACCAGATCAGTTCGTTGGAGCGCAACAGCTGGAAGGCGCCGGCCATCTGCGTCGTGTCGAGGTAGCCACGCTGCCACATCATGTCTTCGAGAAAGGCGACCTGGCTCTCGTTGATGAAGAGCGTCAACTCTCCTGCCTCGGTGAAGTCAGTCTGGGCGGCAAGGAGAGTAACGGTGCCAAAGCGGTTATCACCGTCGCGCTCCATCGCAGCGGCAGCGATCGACAGCAATGTGCCTCCGAGACAATAGCCGAGCGCATGAGTCTTCCGACCCGGCACGATCCGGCCGACCATGTCCAGCGCCGCCATGACTCCCAGCCTGCGATAGTCGTCGAAGGCGAGATCGCGATCCCTCTCATCGGGGTTGCGCCAGGAGATCGCGAACACGGTGAAGCCTTGACCGGTCAGATATTTGACCAGCGAGTTCTGTGGCGAGAGATCGAGAATGTAATATTTCATGATCCAGGCCGGCACGATCAGGATCGGCTCGGGTCGCACCTGCGCCGTGGTCGGATGGTACTGTATCAACTCGATCAGCTCGTTGCGGTAGACGACCTTGCCGGGCGATGCCGCCACCGTCTTGCCGACCACGAACCGCCCGTCGTCCGCCAGCTTCGAGGCGGAGAGCAGGCGCATCAGGTCGCTGCACCAGTTCTGCCAGCCGAAAACGAAGTTTTCTCCGCCACTCTGGAACGCCTTCTCCAGCACCTTCGGATTGGTCGCAGCGAAATTCGAAGGCGCCAGCATGTCGAGCGTCTGGCGCATCGAGAACTCAACGATGGCTTCGTTTGCGTGCGAGACCCCGCGCACGCCCGTCGCGGCATCGCGCCACCAGCTCTCTGTGAGCAGAAATGCCTGGGCCAGCAGATTGAACGGCGCGGTCTCCCATTGTGGTCCGCTGAAACGGCGATCCCGCCCCTGCGGCTGGATCACGGACCACGGCTTCTGTCCCGGTGACGTCGCGTGCGCGGCAGCATCCACCAATCGGCCGGTGTCCTGCAGCATATTGCGGCAAATCTCCATCTGGCGCTGCGGCGCCGCAGCGAGATGCGAACCCCAATCGAGCCAGGCCAGCGACAAGGCCAGCGGCGAAATTCCGCCCGTAAAGCGCGCCAACATCGCGTGAAACGCGCGGTCGAAAGGATATGGATCGGACTTTGGCAGAGGATCGGCGGCAACCGGCATCTCAGCGGGCCCTTTGGAGCTCACGGTCGAGACCACGCGACCCGCGACAGGATTGACGGGGAGAGCCTGCACCGCGGGCTCTTCAGTCCGGGGAATTATCTGGACGACACTCATGGCTCAATCTTCCTGTCGGCTGTGTTCTAATTCGACAGGATATGGCCAAGCTTCGCACCGGGGTTGAGCTGCATCAAATCCGGCCGCAGATCACGTTTGCTTAATCGGAATGGGCCGACTTCGTCCGATTGACCTGAGTCAAACTGCACCTCGATACCTGAGCTAGTTTCGCGCATCGATATTCAACAAGTCAGCGGAGCTATCCATGCGCGCCCATCAGATCATGACCCGGTCGGTCATCTCGGTTACCCCCGACACCAGCATCGTCGAGGCGGCGAATATCATGCTGAAGCGGCATGTCAGCGGCCTCACGGTGGTCGACGATACCGGCGAGCTGGTCGGCGTCGTGTCGGAAGGGGATTTCATCCGCCGCAGCGAAATCGGCACCGGGCGCAAGCGCGGACGCTGGCTGCGGTTCATTCTCGGTCCAGGCAAGTCGGCCAGCGATTTCGTCCATGAGCACGGCCGCAAGGTCGCCGAGGTGATGACCGCCACGGTCGTGACCATCACAGAGGACACCGCGCTTGCGGAGATCGTCGATCTCATGGAGCGGAACAACGTGAAGCGGCTGCCGGTGGTGCGCGGCGACAAGGTCGTCGGGATCGTATCCCGCGCCAATCTGCTGCAGGCGGTGGCGGGGCTCGCCCGCGAGGTGCCGGATCCGACGGCGGACGACGATCACATTCGCAGCCGCATCATCGATACCATGGAGAAGAACGACTGGTGCCCGTTCGGACTGAACGTCATCGTCCGCGACGGCATCGTTCACCTCAGCGGCGTCATCACCGAAGAGCGCACGCGGCAGGCCGCCATGGTCGCCGCGGAGAACGTCGAGGGTGTGAAGAAGGTGCACGACCATCTGTGCTGGGTCGACACCATGTCGGGCATCTATCTGAACTCGCCAGAGGACGACGATCTCGCCAAAGCGAGCTGACAACGCCAGCTGGAGCCAGTGCGACTCAGCGTGGAATGACGGCGGTGGCCTCGATCTCGACGCGCGCCGCCTTCTCGACCAGGCGCACCACCTGCACCAGTGCCATCGCCGGATAGTGCGCGCCGAAGATGGTACGGTAGATCTTGCCGAGTTCCTTCAGGTTAGACAAGTACTCGTCCATGTCGACGACGTACCAGGTCAGCCGCACGAGATGCTCGGGCCGCGCGCCGGCCTCAGTCAGGATCGCGGCGATGTTGCTCAGGGTCTGACGCACCTGCGCGACAAAGCCGTCGGCAAGACGCTCCTCGGCGTCCCAGCCGATCACCCCGCCGGTGACGACGATGAGCCCCTCGGCGGCCATGCCATTGGCATAGCCCTTCGGCATCGGCCACCCCGACGGCTGGAGCACCTGCACCCGCGAACGGGTGTCATCCTCGGCTGCTGTCGGCAACACTGCGAGCTGCGGGCCTTTCGGCGTCGTCACGGACAATTGTTCATCCTTCTTTCATTCCGCCGCGACGCCTGAGGATGTCGCCGCGGCCTGCGCCAGTTGCCGCAGGGCAAAGCGCTTCAGTTTTCCGGTCTCGGTCTTCGGCAATTGCGTCACGAACTCGATCGCCCGCGGATATTTGTAGGGCGCGATCTCGCGTTTGACATGCTCCTGCAGCTCGGCCACCAGTTGCGCGTCCGCCGTCACGCCGGGCGCCGCAATGACATAGGCCTTTACGATCATGCCGCGGGCTTCGTCAGGTGCGCCGACCACGCCGCACTCGGCGACCGCCGGATGCGTGAGCAGCGCCGCCTCGACGTCGGTGCCCGCGATATTGTAGCCGGCCGATACGATCATGTCGTCGGAGCGGGACTGGTACCAGAAGTAGCCATCGCTATCCATCAGATAGGTGTCGCCGGTGATGTTCCAACCGTTCTGGACGTATTTGCGCTGTCGCTCGTCGGCGAGATAGCGGCACCCGGTCGGCCCGCGCACCGCAAGCTTGCCCATCGTTCCCGGCGGCAAATCATGGCCGTCATCGTCGACGATCTTGGCCTCATAGCCCGGCACGGGCTTGCCCGTCGCGCCGGGACGAATCTCGTGCTCGGTCGCACTGATGAAGATGTGCAGCAGCTCGGTCGAGCCTATGCCGTCCATCAGCTTGATGCCGGTGGCCTTGAGCCAGGCATCGAAGGTCGGCTTGGGCAGGGTCTCGCCGGCGGAGACGCACTTTCGAAGCGAGGAGATGTCGCGCCCCGGGAGCTTGCCGATCATGGCGCGGTATGCCGTCGGCGCCGTGAAACAGACCGTGGTCTTGTATTGCTCGATCGCGGTCAGAATATCGTCCGGCGTCGTCTTCTCCAGCACGACAAAGGAGGCACCGATATGCATGGGAAACAGCACGCCACCGAAGCCAAAGGTGAAGGCGAGCGGTGCCGAGCCGACGAAGCGGTCGTTCTGCTCGGCCCGCAGGATGTTGCGCGCATAACCGTCACACACAGCGAGCATGTCGCGGTGGAAATGCATGGTGCCCTTGGGATCGCCTGTCGTGCCCGACGTGAAGGCGATCAGGCAGATGTCGTCGGCGGCCGTATCGACGGCCCTGAACTCCGCGCTCGCATCGGCGATCAGCGACTCGAGTGCGTCGGCGGAGCCATTGCCCCAATAGACCACGTGCTTGAGACCGGGAGCCGCGGCTCTCGCCTTCTCCATTTCCTCGGCGAGCTTGCCGTCGCACAGCGCCAGCGTGATCTCCGCCTTCTGGATCGGATAGGACAACTCCTTGGCGCGGAGCAGCGGCATCGTCGCCACCACGATGCCGCCGGCCTTGATCACTGCGAGATAGGTCGCAACCATCATTGGATTGTTCGCTGAGCGCAGCAGCACGCGACCGCCGGGAACAAGCCCGAGCTTGCCAACCAGCACGTTGGCAATGCGATTCACCAGCGCTTGCAGCTCGCGATAGGTGTAGCTGACGGCGGGGCTGATGACGCAGAGTGCCTCGCCATGTCCCTGCTCGACCCAGCGATCGAGGAAATAACTGACGCAATTCAATCGCGGCGGATAGTTCAGCTCCGGCCGCGTGAAGATGAATTCGGGCCACAGCTCGCGCGGCGGCAGATGCTGCTGCGCGAACGTATCGACATGAGCCGTGGCGGCGTTACCGCCATGCGAGCCCGTCACTTGAACCTTGGCGGCGTTGGCCATCGCACGCTCCTTTCAGCATGGATTGCACCCGGCAGCACGATCTGAAAACATTTTAGGCTTAAAACAATTCGGCGCAATAGCGGATTTTGGGCATCCCGTGCTTTTTCCGGCGGCAAAGGGATCGGGACGCCGTTCCTACGTCCGGCGACGCGCGGCCGATTTCTGCGCGGAGGCCTTGGTCTTGGCGAGCAGCCGCATCAATTCGCGGACGTCCTTCGGCGAGAGGTCGACGAACAGATCGGCGATCCAGGTCTCGTGCTCCGCGGCCATCTTGCGGAACTCGGCGCGACCGAGTTTCGTGAGGCGGATCACCTGGACCCGGCGATCCGTCTCCGAGGTTCGACGGTCGAGATGGCCGGACTCCACGAGGCGCTCGACGAGACCGGTGACGTTGCCGTTCGACACCATCATCCGCTTGGAGACATCGGACAGCGTCATGCCGTCGGGCGCCTTGTCGAGCTGCGCCATCAGATCGAAACGGGGCAGCGTGACGTCGAACCGTTGCCGCAGCCGGCCGCGGACCTCGCCTTCGATGAGCGTCGTGCAGGTGAGGAGGCGCAACCATAGCCGAAGCTCGTCGGCGTGGTCCTCCGGAGTTTCGACGGCCTTGGTCTCGGAATCGAGCATCTCGGGTGCAGTCACTCTCGGCGGCATTGGCGCCGGCACGGATTCCCCAACGTTTTGAGCTTCAAATAAATTGAAGCCGGCCGCAAGTCCAAAGCTGCAACAATCAAGCGCACGCCAATTTCTTTAGGCTTCAAATAATTGGCGCGCTGCTTGCATGCGCCGCTTCGCACGGGATGGCGACACATTGCGCCCTGCTTGCCGCGGCCGCCATCATCGGCATAAGCTTGGATCAGAGTACGAAGGCTTGTAGCGCAAGCCCGGATGTCACGGGGGACAGATCATGAGAATGCAATCGACCTTGGCCGCAGCCTTGCTGCTCGGCACCGCAATGACCCCTGCTCTGGCCCAGGAGAAGATCAAGCTCGGCGTGATCGTGACCCTGTCGGGACCGGCCGCCGCGCTTGGTCAGCAGGTTCGCGACGGCTTTGCGCTCGCGGTCAAGGACCTCGGCAGCAAGATGGGCGGCCGTGACGTCGAGGTCGTCGTGGTCGACGACGAACTGAAGCCGGACGCAGCGGTGACCAAGGTCAAGGGACTGCTCGAGCGCGACAAGGTCGACTTTGTGATCGGCCCGATCTTCTCCAACATCCTCCAGGCGATCCACCGGCCCGTGACGGAATCGAAGACCTTCCTGATCAGCCCCAACGCGGGCCCCTCGACCTTTGCCGGCAAGGACTGCAACCCGTTCTTCTATGTGACCTCGTATCAGAACGATCAGGTGCACGAGATCCTTGGCAAGGTCGCGCAGGATCGCGGCTACAAGCGCATGTACCTGATGGTGCCGAACTATCAGGCCGGCAAGGATTCGGTGGCGGGCTTCAAGCTCGACTACAAGGGCGAGATCGTCGAGGAATCCTACATGCCGCTGAACACGCTGGACTTCCAGCCGGAACTTTCCAAGATCTCCTCGCAGAAACCCGATGCGCTCTTCACGTTCATGCCGGGCGGCCTCGGCGTCAATCTCGTCAAGCAGTACCGGCAGGCGGGCCTTGCCGACAGCATCCCGGTGCTCTCGGCATTCACGGTGGATGAATCGACCTTGCCGGCGCAGCAGGACGCGGCCGTCGGCATGTTTGGCGGCGCCAACTGGGCGCCCAATCTCGACAATCCCCAGAACAAGAAGTTCGTCGCGTCCTACGAGGCCGCCTATAACGTCGTGCCCGGCACCTACGCCTTCCAGGCCTACGACGCCGCGATGCTGATCGACAGTGCGATCAAGGCCGTGAAGGGCGACCTGTCGAACAAGGACGCGGTTGGGTCTGCGCTGAAGAAGGCCGACTTCACCTCGCTGCGCGGCGCCTTCAAGTTCAACACCAACGGCTATCCGATCCAGGACTTTTACCTGACCAAGGTCGCCAAGCGTCCGGACGGCAAGTTCCAGACCGAGATCGTCCAGAAGGTCTTCGAGAATTACGGCGATCGCTACGCCAAGGACTGCAAGGCGGCGAACTAAGCCGCGACGGGTTACGGGAGGACTCTTCAATGAGCAGCGAAATCACCGGCATCACACGGGCCAATGAGGGCATCCAGGGCATTTCCTGGAACATCCTGGGCCAGACCTATGTGCCGAAGAGCAAGACCGAGCACAGTTTCTCCTGGCACGCGACGCTGCCCCCGGGCACGTTCGTGCCGCCGCACATTCATCCCGACCAGGACGAATATCTCTATATGCTCGAGGGCAAGCTCGACTTCATGCTCGGCAATTCGGAGTCGCAGGCAAGCGCCGGCGACCTGATCCGCCTCGGCATGGGCGTGCCGCACGGCATCTTCAACAAGTCGGAGCAGACCGCAAAAGTGCTATTCTGGGTCTCGCCGACCAAGAAGCTGTTCGACCTGTTCTGGGGCCTTCACAACATGAAGGAACAGAAGCCCGATGACGTGGTGGCGATGGCGGCCGAGTTCAACATCCACTTCCTGCCGCCGCCTCCCGGCGGCTAACCGCGCGCTAGGCGCGCACCGCTGCAAGGCCCGGCACCGCGGCAAACCCGGCTTTGGTGGCATAGCCGCGCACGATGGCCTCGCGCTGGGAATAGCTCAGCACGTTGTCGACATTGTCGAATCCATCGGGTGCCAGCTGCTCGACTGCGTCGATGACGCCCTCGGGCCCACCGCGCCTGTTGGAGCGGACGATATCGGCCGTCATCGGCAGGCGCTTCTTCTCGTATTCGAGCAGCGCCTGGCGCGGATGCTCCGCGCGCACCATCGCATCAGCAAGGCAGCGCGCATCGAGGATCGCCTGTGACGCGCCATTGGAGCCGACGGGATACATGGGATGCGCGGCATCGCCGAGCAGCGTCACGCGTCCGGACGACCAATACGGCAAGGGATCGCGGTCGCAGGTCGGATATTCGTAGAATTCGGGCGTCGCCGAGATCAGGCTCTTCACGTCGAGATAGGGCACCGAGAAGCGGGCGACGTGCGGCATCAGCTCCTCGCGGCGGCCCGGTCGCGACCAGTCTTCCTTGCGCGGCGGTGGCGCATTGCCCTCGCCCACCTTCACCAGCACGGCCCAATTGGTCAGGCGGCTTGCCGGGCTCGATCCCTCCGCGATTGGATAGATCACAACCTTCGCATTGAGGCCGCCGGCCACGATCATGGATTTACCGGTAAGGAACAGCGGCCAGTCGCGCGCACCGCGCCACAGCATCAAGCCGTTCCAGCAGGGTGGGCCCTCGTCCGGGAACAGCGTGTCGCGAACGCGGGAATGGATGCCATCGGCGCCGATCAGTATGTCGCCGCGCGCGGTGTGAATATGCGCGCCGGCGCGGTCGAAGAAATAGGCTGTAACGCCGCCCTCGTCCTGCGTGAAGGCGCCGAGACGGCAGCCGGTGTGGATCGCCTCATGCCCGAGCCGCTCCTCGACCGCGCGATGGATGACGCCCTGAAGCCGGCCGCGATGAATCGAGAATTGCGGCACGTCGTGACCGGCGTCGACGCCGCGGGCTTCGCGCCAGACCTCCTGGCCGTGGCGGTTGAGGTAATAGAGCTGGTCGGTACGAACAGCGACATCGTCAAGCTTCTGGAGCAGGCCGAGTCCGGCGAGCTCGCGCATGGCATGCGGCAGCGTGTTGATGCCGACGCCCAGTTCGCGAATGGTGTCGGCCTGCTCGAAGATCTCGCATCCGATGCCACGCGAACGCAGCATCAGCGCCGTAGTGAGACCACCGATACCGCCACCGACGATAATCGCCTTCATCGCCCTTACTCCACTCGAAACATCTGAGGCAATGAGGTTAACGTCGCACGGGCGGTTACTCTGCCGCAAGCGGCTTTGTCGCCTCGGCCTTGAGCTCCGCCCGGGTCTTGGGCTTAGCCTTAATGCGCAGCTCCTCGAGATCCTGACGGTCGCGGACGCTGTTGCGGAAAATCTGATCCATTCCGGGCAGATATTGCGGCGGGCAGAACGCGTCCTTTGCCCCGTACCAGGCGGCCGCCTTCATGGTGAAAAAGGGATCGACCAGGTGGGGCCGGCCGAGGGCGACGAGGTCTGCCCGGCCGGCAGCCAGGATGGTGTTGGCCTGGTCGGCCGTCGTAATGTTGCCGACGCACATCGTGGCCACGCGAGCCTCGTTGCGGACTTGATCCGAAAACGGCGTCTGAAACATGCGCCCGTAGATCGGCTGCGCATCGCGGACGGTCTGCCCCGTCGAGACATCGACGAGATCGACACCGGCCTCGGCGAAAGCGCCCGCAATCGCCACCGCATCGTCGCCGGTGATACCGCCGTCGGCCCAGTCGGTCGCGGAAATGCGTACCGACATCGGCTTGTGCGACGGCCAGACCGCGCGCAGCGCCTCGAAGATCTCGAGCGGGAAACGCAGACGATTTTCCAGCGAGCCGCCATACGCGTCCGTGCGGGTATTGGTCAGCGGCGAAATAAAGCTCGCGAGCAGATAGCCGTGGGCGCAGTGCAGCTCCAGCATGTCAAAACCGCAGCGCTCGCCGCGCTCGGCCGCAGCGACGAAGGCATCCCGCACCGCATTCATGCCGGCGCGATCGAGCTCGCGCGGCACCTGGCTGTCGGGAAAATAGGGCAGCGGTGACGCCGAGACCACGTCCCAGCCGCCTTCGTCCAGGGGACGGTCGATGCCGTCCCACATCAGCTTGGTCGCGCCCTTGCGGCCGGCGTGGCCCAGCTGGAGGCAGATCTTTGCCGCCGAATTGCCGTGGACGAAATCCACGATGCGTCGCCACGATGCTTCCTGCTCGTCGTTCCACAGGCCGGCGCAGCCGGGCGTGATGCGGGCATCGCGGCTGACGCAGGTCATCTCCGTGAAGATCAGGCCGGCACCGCCGATCGCACGCGATCCGTAATGCACCAGATGGAAATCGGTCGGCACGCCCTCCTTCGCCGAATACATGCACATCGGCGACATCACCGCGCGATTGGCGACCGCCATCTCCCGCAGCCGGAACGGCTGGAACAGCGGCACCACCGGCTTTGAGGTATCGACGTCAAAGCCGCTGTCGCGAACCTGCTTGGCAAACGACTTCTCGACCTCCGCCACGAAATCCGGCGCGCGGAGCTTCAGATTGTCATAGGTGATCGCCTTGGAGCGCGTCATCACGCCGAAGGCAAACTGCACGGGATCGAAGTCCCAGAAGCGGTCGACATGCTCGAACCAGACCAGCGAGACGTCGGCAGCGTGCTGCGTCTTCTCGACTTCCTCACGTCGGCCGTGCTCGTAAACGTCGAGCGCGGCCTTGATGCTGGGAGATTTCTCCATCGCTTCGGCCAGCGCAACCGCGTCTTCCATTGCGAGCTTGGTGCCGGATCCGATCGAAAAATGCGCGCTCGCCTTGGCATCGCCGAGCAGCACCATGTTGTCCTTGACCCAACGCTTGCTGCGGATCATCGGGAAATTGCGCCACATCGAACGGTTGACGAGCAGCTTGTGTCCATCGAGGAACCAGCCGAAAATCTGGGCCATTCGCGCGGCGGATTGCGTCTCGTCCAGCCCCGTCAGGCCGGCCCGCTCGAACGTCTCCGGATCGGTCTCGAAGATCCAGGTCGAGTGCCCGGCCTCATATTGATAGGCGTGGGCGATGAACGGCCCCCACTCGGTCTCCTGAAAGATGAAGGTGAAGGCATCGAGCGGCTTTGTCGAGCCCATCCAGGCGAACTTGTTGGAGCGGAGGTCGACCTCGGGCTGGAAGTGATCGACGTATTTCTCGCGGAATCGGCTGTTGATACCGTCGGCGATCAGGACGAGATCGGCATCGACGAACCGGGATTCGTCGTCGATGTCCACCTCGAAGTGCAGGACGACGCCAAGCTCGCGGGCCCGCTCCTGGAGGATCAGGAGCAACTTGCTTCGGGAGCATCCGCAAAAGCCGTTACCGCCGACCCGGTGGACGGTGCCGCGAAAGTGCACGGCGATGTCGTCCCAGTAGGCGAACTCCTGGGTGATGCGGCGATAGCTCGGCAGATCGTGCTTTTCAAAATTGTCCAGCGTAGCATCCGAGAACACCACGCCGAAGCCGAAGGTGTCGTCGGCCCGATTGCGCTCGTACACCGTGATGTCGGCGCCCGGGCGCTGCTTCTTGAGCAGGATCGCAGCGTAGAGACCCGCAGGTCCGCCACCGATGATCGCGACTTTCATGGGAGCCTCGCCAATTCACCCGGCCATGAAACTATTTTAAGCCTAAAATAATTTCGCGCAAGTCCCCGTTGCTGGCTGGCTCGGACAAAGAGGCCGTCTAGCCGCCCCTGAATACCGGCTTCACCTTGTTGGCGAAGGCCTCGAAGGCGCGCTCGAAGTCGGCCGTGGTCATGCACAGGGCCTGTGCAACGGCTTCCGCCTCGATCGCCTCCTCCACCGACATGGCCCATTCCATGGCCAGCATCCGTTTGGTCATGGTGTTGGCGAAGGTCGGCCCTTCCGCGATCTGCTTTGCCAGCAGTTGCGCCTGGGGTAGCACCTGCTCCGGCGTGACGATGCGGCTGAAGAAGCCCCAGCGCTCGCCCTCCTCTGCCGTCATGAACCGGCCGGTGTAGAGCAGCTCGGAGGCACGGGACTGCCCGATGATCCGCGGCAGGATCGCGCAGGCGCCCATATCGCAGCCAGCCAGACCCACCTTGTTGAACAGGAAGGCAACCTTGGTCCCGCTCGCCGCAAGGCGCATGTCTGAGGCCATGGCAATGATCGCGCCGGCCCCGGCACAAATACCCTCGACAGCGGCAACGATCGGCTGCGGGCAGGCCCGCATCGCCTTGACGAGGTCGCCCGTCATCCGGGTGAAGGCCGTAAGTCCCTTGGTGTCCATCTTCACCAGCGGGCCGATGATCTCGAACACGTCGCCGCCGGACGAGAAATTGCCGCCGGCGCCGGTCACGACGATGGATTTGACCTCATCGTCGAACGCGCAGGCGCGAAAGAGATCGGTCAACTCCCGATAGCTTTCGAACGTCAGCGGATTCTTTCTTTCCGGCCGGTTGAGCGTGACCGTCGCGACACCCTCGACCACGGCCAGCAGGAAATGCTGCGGCGAATAATCCGCGAGCGGCACGGTGACGGGATTGACTGGTCTGCTCATACGATCTCCTTGGTCTGTTTATTGCGCGCCGCTAGATTTCGCCGCCAGCAACCGCGATTGCCTGTCCGGTGATCGCACTGGCGCCCTGCCCGCACAGCCAAAGGACGGCGTCGGCCACCTCTTGAGGCGCGATCAGCCGCCCCTGCGGATTGTGCTTGGCAAGTTCGCCGACCGCCTGCTCGCGGCTGCGCCCCGTCTTCTTCATGATGTTGTCGATACTGCCGGCGACGAGGTCGGTATCGGTGAACCCAGGACAAACCGCGTTCACGGTCGTGTTGCTACCGGCCAACTCCAGGGCCAGCGAACGAACGAGCCCGATCGCCGCGTGCTTGGCCGCGGCGTATGCACTGACATAGGCATAGCCCTTGAGGCCCGCCGTCGACGCAATCACCACGATACGACCGTAAGGACGATCCTTAATACCCGGCAGCACGCCGTGGATGGCATGGACCACGCCCATGAAATTGATGTTCATCATGCGCGCAAACAGGGCACTGTCCGACTTCGCGAATGGCGCGGATTCGGCGCTGCCTGCATTCGCGATCAGGATATCGATCGGCTTGCGCGCATGGGCCTCGGCGATGGCAGCCCTTAAAGCGATCTCGTTCGCGACGTCGGCGACGGCCGCAAAATGCGCGGCGCCTGCGTTGACGGCCTCTTCAAGGGCCGTAGCGTTTCGGCCGATGATCGTCACAGTGGCGCCGGCACTGGCGAGAGTCTCAGCGATCGCGCGGCCGATGCCGCGGCCGCCCCCGGTGACCAGCGCGTGCGGCGAGTGCGGCGAGTGCGGCAATCCGGACATGCGCTGGCTCCCTCAGATCTGCGGCTCGTGCCTTACGATATATTTTAACCTTCAAACTTTTGCAATGAAGCCGCTGCTCGCTCCGAATGCCGCGCCACGAAACGCGGCCCGAAAATTGCTTTAAGTATAAAATTATCGCTTCCCATGGCCGCAAGGCCTGTTAGCATCCACAGACAAAGCAGAAGGATGTCGCGTGTCGCAGCCTGTGCCCATGATAACAAAGGACGGACGCTTCGCCTATGAAGCCGCCGGCGACCCGGGCGCGATCCCACTGATCTTCCTGCATGGCATCGGCGGCGCGGCTCGGAGCTGGCGACAGCAGCTTGCAACGTTCGGCAATCGCTTCCGCGCGATTGCGTGGGACATGCCGGGCTATGGCGGCTCGGCCCCCCTCGCCAGCGTCAGCATCGCTGCCCTGGCTGATGCGCTCCAGCAATTCATCGAACAGCTTGGCGCAACAAGCCCCATTCTGGTCGGCCATTCCATTGGCGGCATGATTGTCCAGAAATGTCTGGCGCAGTATCCGAAACTGGCCCGCGCCGTGGTGCTGGCGCAAACCAGTCCGGCCTTCGGCAAGGCCGACGGCGACTGGCAAAAAGCGTTCATCGCGGCGCGGCTCGGGCCGCTCGATCGCGGCGAGACGATGAAATCGCTGGCGCCTTCGCTGGTGAAGGAACTGGTCGGCGACGATCCCGATCCGAACGGGATGGAACTTGCACGCGAATGCATGCGAAGCGTGCCGGAGGCAAGCTATCGCGCCATGATGCTGGCTCTCATCGGCTTCGATCAGCGCGGCACGCTCGGGGATATTTCCGTCCCTACATTGCTACTGTCGGGATCCAAGGACAACAATGCGCCCGCGCCCATGATGGCGAAGACGGCGACCTACATTCCCGGGGCTGACTATGTCGAGCTCGCCGGCGTCGGCCATCTCGCCAACCTGGAACGTCCTGATACCTTCGACGAGGCGCTCGGCCGCTTCCTGAATTCCGTTACGACCAAAGCGTAAGGTGACTGCGCAATGACCATGCAAGTCAGCAAGACCATTGGCGCGACCGGCAAGGTCACGTTGGATGCTCCGATCTTCGATCCCGTCGCCTTCCGCCTGAGCGACGAGCAGGCCGGCATCATTACGCGGGCAAGAGAGATCGGCCAAAGCGTGTTCGCCGGTCGCGCTGCCACCTACGATCGCGAGGCGATCTTCCCGACCGAGAATTATCGCGATCTGCATCGCGTCGGCTTGCTCGGCATCGCCGTTCCCAAGAAACACGGCGGGCTCGGCGCGAACTACCAGACCTATGCGCTGGCGGCGGCCGAGATCGGCCGCTATTGCGGTGCGACTGCGCTGACCTGGAACATGCATGTCTGCTCGACCCTATGGTCGGGCCCGCTCGCCGACGATCTCGACATGGACGCCGAGACCCGCGCCGAGCACGAACGGCGGCGCGCGGTCCATTACAAGCGGATCGTCGATGACGGCGCGATCTATTCGCAGCCCTTCTCGGAGGGCGGTGCGGCCGCCGCCGGCGGCGTCGCGTTCGGCACGGAAGCAAAACCCGTGCAGGGCGGCTGGATCGTCAACGGCAAGAAGATCTTTGCATCGCTCTCCGGTCATGCCGACTATTACGGCGTGCTCTGCACCGAGATCGAGGAAGGCGAAAAGGCGTCCCGCCGCAACACGCTGTATCTCGCCATCTCGGCCAAATCGGAAGGCGTCTCGGTCGTCGGCGACTGGGACCCGCTCGGCATGCGCGGCACGGTCTCACGCACGCTGCTGTTCAAGGATGTGTTCGTGCCGCAAGATTCTGCTCTGATGCCGCGCGGCGTCTACTTCCAGGCGGCGATGCGCTGGCCGCACATGTTCCTGACGTTGTCGCCGACCTACATGGGCCTGGCGCAAGCCGCTTATGATTTCACCGTGCGCTATTTGCGCGGCGAAGTGCCGGGAATGCCGCCCGTTAAGCGGCGGATGTATCCGACCAAGCAGATCGCGGTCGCGCAGATGCAGATCAAGCTCGAGCAGATCAAGGCGATCTGGTTCCAGGCGGTCACCGAAGCCTGTGCCAATCCGAGCAAGGAGCAGGTGCTGCGCGCCTATGCTGCGCAATATTCGGTGATGGAGGGCGCCAACGAGCTCGCCACGCTCGCGATCCGCACCTGCGGCGGCCAGGCCATGCTTCGCTCGCTGCCGCTGGAGCGGATCTACCGCGACAGCCGCTGCGGCTCGCTGATGCTGCCGTGGACCGCCGAATTGTGCCTCGACCGGATCGGGCGCGACGCGCTGTACGAGACCGGCGAGACGGACGACTGACGGTGGACCTCTGCAGTCTGATCGATCGCAACGCGGCGTTTTCGCCAGACAGGACGGCCATTGCCTTCGAGGACGAGCGGCTCAGCTATGCCGCGTTCGCCGCACGCATCGGACGCACCGCGACGGCATTGAAGCAGGAGCTCGGCGTCGGCCGCGGCGACCGTGTTGCCATCCTCAGCCTGAACCGGCCGGACTATCTGGTCCTGCTCTACGCGTGCGCACGGCTGGGTGCGATGCTCGTGCCGCTCAACTGGCGGCTCGCGGTCGCCGAGCAACTCTTCATCCTCACCGATGCCGGCGCCAAGGTGCTGGTGCTCGAGCAAGCATTCGAGGGCGTTCTCCCCGAGCTTGCGCTGGGGACATCCGTTGTCGGCCTCGACTTCACGCCGCATCGTGGCACGACATTCGAAGGCCTGCTGGCGCGCAGCGACGGCAGCAGCCGGAATCCACACACCGATCTATCGTGCCCGCTTCTGATCGTCTACACATCGGGAACAACAGGGCGCCCGAAAGGCGCGGTGCTGCGCCAGGAGGCGCTGTTCTGGAATGGCGTCATGAGCCAGCACATGCATAACATGACGTCCGACGACCACGTGCTGACCGTGCTGCCATTTTTCCACGTCGGCGGCCTCAACATCCAGACAACGCCGGCGCTTCAGTTGGGCGCGACTGTCACCATCCACGCCCGCTTCGCGCCGGACACCGCGCTCGCGGCCATTGAGCACGAGCGGCCGACCCTCACGGTCATGGTGCCTGCGATCATCCAGGCCGTGAGCGAGCATCCTGCCTGGGCGGCGGCCGATCTCTCGTCACTCAAGGCCGTCGCGACAGGCTCGACCATCGTACCGCCGCATCTGATCGAGCGTTTCGTCGCGCGTAATGTCCCGGTGCTTCAGGTTTACGGCTCGACGGAAACCTGCCCGATCGCCGTCTACACGCGGCTCGGCGGCGACCTTTCGCGGGCGGGATCGACCGGGCTTGCCGGCCTGTGCTGCGAAGCGAAGGTGGTCGATCATTCCGGCAATGAGGCGCCAGCTGGCACGCCGGGCGAAATCGCGGTGCGCGGCCCCAATGTGTTCTTCGAATATTGGGGCAACGAGGCCGCAACACGCGATGCGTTGCACGACGGCTGGTATCGCACCGGCGATATCGGCCTGTGCGACGCCGACGGCTATTTCTGGGTGCGCGACCGCAAGAAGAACATGATCATTTCAGGTGGGGAAAACGTCTATCCGGCCGAGGTCGAGCGCGTTCTGCTCGAACACCCCGATGTCAGCGAATGCGCCGTGATCGGCCGGCCTGACCCGCGCTGGGACGAGGTGCCGATCGCCTATGTCATCCCCCGATCCGGCTGCCGGCTCGATACGGACGAGTTGCGAGGCCATCTCCAGGCACAACTCGCCCGCTACAAGGTGCCGCGCGACATCGTCTTCGTCGCCGACCTGCCGCGAACGGCGCTAGGCAAGGTCCAGCATTTCCTGCTGAAGCAGCTCGATGCGCAGTCCCGCGCGCAAGGAGAAGACTCTTGAAGATCGCAGTTCTGGGTGGGGGAAACGGCTCTTTCGCGGCCGCGGGCGATTTTGCGCTATCGGGGCATGAGGTGCGGCTCTGGCGCCGCGATGCCGGTCAGGTCACGGCGCATCGCGCTGCCGGCTCGCGCATTTTGGTGAAGGATCACAACGGCCGCCACGACGTGAAGCTCGCGCTGGTCACGACCGACATGGCGGCGGCCGTCGATGGAACGGAGCTGATCCTGTGCCCCACTCCTGCCTTTGCACAAGCAGATATCGCTCGCCTGCTCGCCCCGCATCTGCGAGACGGCCAGGTCGTGTTTTTGCCGCCGGCAACGTTCGGCTCGATCATCTTCGCCCAGGCGGCGCGGGACGCCGGCAACCACGCCAAGGCAAGCTTTGCCGAAACCGGCACGCTGCCGTGGCTGACCCGCAAGCACGGACCTTTCGAGGTCGCGATCACCATCCGCGCCAAACGGCTTCCGGTCGGGGTGTTCCCGCTCGACCACGCACCGCACGCGCTTGACGTGATCGGACGCGCTTTCCCCGACGCGATCGAGCCGTGCGGAGACGCGCTGTCAGGGGCGTTGATGAATGCCGGCCCGATCATCCATCCGCCGCTGATCGTGATGAATGCAGGTCCAATCGAGCATTTCGAGCGCTGGGACATTCACAAGGAAGGCACCCAGGCCGCGATCCGCCGGGTGACCGACGCACTTGACGCCGAGCGCATCGCCGTGCGCGAAGCGCTCGGCTACGGCGCGCCGCATTTTCCGCTCGCTCATCACTATGCGAAGGAAGGCGAGATCTGGATGTATGGCCGCGGCTCGCATGACCGGCTGACGGACTCCGGCGACTGGCGCGAGCGGATCGTGCTGACGGAGCACCGCTACATGCGCGAGGATCTGCGGCTCGGGCTGTCGCTGCTGGTGTCGGTCGCCGGACTGGCTGGCGTGGCCACGCCGCTGGCCAAAGCGTTCCTGTCGATCGGCGGCGCGATTTGCGGCGATGATTTTGCGCGAGGTGGCAGAACGCTCGGGACGCTGAGGCTCGACAACCTCTGCAAGACCGAATTGCAGACGGTACTCCGCAATGGATTCTGATCGATGACCAATCGCGCTAACATCGTCTGTCTGGGGGCTGGCCGCATGGGGCGCGGCATCGCCGTCGCGTTCGCCTACGCTGGGCACAAGGTCAGGATGATCGACATCAAGGCGCGCTCCGCGGAGGAGTTCGCCAAGCTGAAGGCGGACGCGCTGGGCGAGATCGGGAAGACCTTTGCCAGCCTGTCGAAGCTGGGACTGCTGACCGAAGCGGATGTTGATCCTCTGATCGCGAGGGTCTCGGTGGTGCCGGCGAGCCAGAGCGGCGCGGCGTTGGCCGAAGCCGGAATGGTCTTTGAGGGTGTTCCTGAGGTCGTCGAGCTCAAGCGCGAGGTGCTGGGGGCAGCTTCAAGGCAAATCGGTCCTGACACGATCATCGCATCGACGACATCGACCATCCTCGTCGACGATCTATCCGGTGCGATCGTGAACCCCCGCCGCTTTCTCAACGTGCACTGGCTCAACCCAGCCTATCTGATCCCGCTGGTCGAGGTTTCGCCCGGCAAGGCCACCGACCCCGCCATCATCGTCGAGGTCAAGGCCTTGCTCGAAGGCATCGGCAAGGTGC
Organism: Bradyrhizobium sp. MOS003; assembly: GCF_003020125.1. GTDB lineage: Bacteria > Pseudomonadota > Alphaproteobacteria > Rhizobiales > Xanthobacteraceae > Bradyrhizobium. Next base: position 243,868 of record NZ_PYFW01000006.1, read on the forward strand.
CGGTCGTCTGTGCGGCGACGCCCGGCTTCATCGTTCCGCGCATCCAGGCGTTGGCGATGAACGAGGCCGCGCGCATGGTCGAGGAAGGCGTCGCCAGTGCCGAGGAGATCGACAAGGCGATCCGCTATGGCTTCGGCTTCCGCTATGCCGTGCTCGGACTGCTCGAGTTCATCGATTGGGGTGGTGGCGACATCTTGTACTATGCCAGCCGCTATCTCGAAGGCGCGCTCGGCAGCGACCGCTATCGGGCGCCGGACGTCATCTCACGCAACATGCATGAAGGCCGGATCGGCTTGCGCACGGGCGCCGGCTTTCTCGACTATTCGGGCATGGACGTCGATGCCTATCGTGTAAAGCGGCTTCAGGCCATGGTGGACCTGCTACGGCACTTCGACCTGGCACGCCCACCCGTGCTCGACCGCAATTAACCGAAGACGTCCTGCAACACGCCTTCGCGAACGACCGCGACGCCGTCGAGCTCGATGGTCGTTCCCATCATCGGCAGGTCGAAGTGTCCCGCCGTATAGCGGCCCGCGAATTCGTTGGCGCCGGTCGAGAACAGGAAATTGCCGGAGACGGCCCGAATCTCGGTGCCGTTGGTGTCCCGCTGGTCGTACATCGACAGCGCTTCATAACGCGCTGCGGGGTTCATGCCGAAACCGACATGCGACACCGCATAGGCCTCGCGATCGCCCCACGCCGCGAGATAGGCGCGCATCATCGCGGCATCCGTGCCCTCGCCTTGGAGTTCGACGACATAGTCGTCTTTCAAGGTCATCGTCACTGGCGACGTCAGATAGCGCTTGAAGGTGAGATTAACGTCGCCGGGCGCCATCACCAGCGTGCCGTTGATCGTCCCGCTCTTGGGGAAGCTGACGACGATGCCACCGGGCCAGTGCGCCAGCGTGCCGGGCTTGTCGGTCCAGCCCCACACACCGACCGTGGACGCGCCGACCATATCGACGTCGAGCGCGGTGCCGGCCTTCGACGTCACCCGCATTCGCTTGGTCCCGCGCAGCATCTTCGCCGCCGTCCGGACGCGCTTCTCGAGCGCGGGATCCGGCACCATCCGCTCCAGCGCCTCGGGATGCTCGTTGGAAATCACCAGGATTCGCGCGCCGGCCTTGAGGATCTCCGGCGTCTCCACCGCGTGCATCAAGCCCTCGATGGTGCAATCCACCACGAAACCGGCCTGCTGAAGCGCACTGATGACCGGACCAAGCTTCTGGATCGCCTCGCTCGCCCCCGTCGAGCGAACCGGAACGATATTCCGGTTGCGCGGCGTCGGCATCACCACGTGAAACGGCCGCGCGCCCAAGCGCAGCAGCGCGAGCTCCGCCAGATGCACGTTCAACGCACGCGACTGGGTTTCGGAGAGGATCGCCGCGGTATCGCCGGCCTTGACGGCACAGCGTTCAAAGATCTCGCAAAATGCGTCGATCCATTTTGCCTCGATGCGATCAGCCAGCATGGTTCACTCCCGGTCTTCCGGTTTCTTCTTGGTCAGTTCAAGCCTCGGGAAAGCCCCGCAGCAAGTATGAACGCAGCGCCCCGAGCAAGCCATTCAGGATCAGGCCCAAGAGCGAGATCGTGATCAGAGGCACGAACATGTCGACGGCCTGAAATGTTCGCGCCGCAGTCACGAGCGCGTGCCCCAATCCATCCGTTGACGTGATCATCTCGGCCAGAAACACCACGATGCAGGAAATGACAAGCCCGATCCGGCATCCAGTCAGGATCGATGGCATCGCCGCCGGCAACACCACCTTGAGGACGATTTCGTAGCGTCGCGTTCCCGCTGCCATCGCCGACCAGATCAGCTTTTGTTCGACGGTCGAGGCACCATAATACGTCGAGAGCAGAATGGGAAAGAGTGCATCCGCGGCCACCAATGTGATTTTCGACCCGTGGCCGAAGCCGAGCAAAAGCAGGAGCGCCGGATAGAGAGCAACCTTGGGCAGCGGGGCCAATACGCGGACGATCGGCCGGACCACGGCATTGATCGCCGGATTTGCGGCGGCGGCAATGCCGATGCTGACACCCAGCACGACAGCAATCGCAAACCCTGCAAACAGCCGGATCAGGGTTGCCGCGATCTCCTGCTGAAACGTCCACGTCACGAGCTGCTGGAGCAGCCGGCTGAAGACAAAGCCCGGCGGCGGCAGCAAGACCGCGGGCGCGAATCCGAATGACACCAGGCCTTGCCACAAGGCGATGACCAGCGCGATCGGGGCAATCCCAAGAAGGACGTTCGCGGAGAGAAGGCGCGACATCACGAGAAGCTCAGCGGCATGTCAAACTGAGGTTCGGACCAACGCACGAGTCTGGCACGAACCCTTTCAAAGATCGCGTCGAGGGAGATTCCCATCGCCCCCACGATGATGATCATCGCAAAGACGGTGTCGTACTGGCCCATGTCCAGCGCATTGAACAGAATGTTGCCGGCGCCGGACTGGCGGGCGATCATCTCACTGGTTATCATCGTGATCAGCGCCAGCACCAGCCCCGTGCGGCAGCCGGTCAGGATCTCCGGCAACGCTGCGGGCAACACGATCCGTACCAGGCGTTGTGCGGGCGAAAGCCCCATGGCAGCACCCGACCACAGCATCTTCTCTTCAACAGCCTTGGCGCCCTCGAAGCTGTGATAGATCACGGGGAGGCTGACGCCCAGGAAGATCACCAATGTCTTGGTAACGTCGCCGACGCCCAGCCAGAGCATGATGATCGGCATCAAGGCGGCCTTCGGCACCGGATAGATCACCATCAGAAGCGGATTGAAAAACGCCGCGACGCCCCGGCTGCGTCCCATCAACAGGCCCAGCGGAATCGAGATGAGCACCGCCACACCGAACCCGAGCGCCATCCGGCGAAGCGACGCCAGGATGTTGATCAGGGATTCCTTGTCGCCGAGAATATCCGGAATTGCCCGGATCGCCTCAGTTGCCGTCGGGAAGCTGTCGTTCTTGAGCGCGAGGGATGCAACCTGCCACACTGCCAGCAATCCGATGCAGGCCAGTACCGGGGCGACCCGTCTGAGCAAGGCGGCCGGCGACATCACGAGGCGGGCCCGGCTTCGTCGCTTTCATCGAACATGCGCTCGATATCGACGACGTATTTCTGATAGCGCGGGTCGAGCAGCAGCTCGCTGCGGCGACGCGGTCTCGGCAGATCAATGTCGATAACCTCTCGGATGCGGCCGGGCGATTTCGACATCATCACGACTTTATCCGAGAGAAAGACGGCTTCGTCCACCGAGTGGGTGACGAACAGCACCGTCTTGCGGTCGCGCTCCCAGATGTTGAGAAGGTCGTTCTGCAGGCGCGTTCTTGTGTGCGCGTCGAGCGCACCGAACGGCTCATCCATCAATAGCACTTCGGGATGGTAGGCAAGCGTCCGCGCCAGCGCCACGCGTTGCTTCATACCGCCCGACAATTCCTTGGGGTAGAAGTTCTCGTAGCCCTTTAGGCCAACCATCTTAATCAGGGCCCGGCTCTGCGCTTCCGCCTCGGCGGCGCGCACGCCCTGCTGACGCGGGCCGTAAATCACGTTGCCCAGCACGGTCTTCCAGGGGAACAGCGCAAACTCCTGGAACACCGGGCCACGATCCGGACCCGGCCCGGTGATCGCATGTCCCTTGATCTTCGCCGAGCCGCTGGTCGGACTGACGAAACCGCCGACGATATAAAGCAGTGTCGACTTGCCACAGCCGGACGGCCCAAGGATGGAAACGAAGGCGCCCTCCTCGATCGTCAGCGAGATGTCCGAAAGCGCCACATGATCCTTGCGCGCCGAAGTCTGAAAGACCTGCGAGACGCGATCGATCTCGATGATCGCAGAAGCCGGCTCTTGTGATGTCACCGGTCTCACCCATTTGCTCGATCTCGCAGGCACTACCGTCATTCCGTCGCTCGCCTTACCGTGAGACACGAGCTTAGCAAGAAGCCTGCCAGACAGGCGATAGTTCTCGCACCGGTACAATGCGTCATTCGAACCACGGCCATTCCGCCGGACCTTCATGTGTTACTGCGCCGCCCGGCGCCTGCCCGACCAATCGCGCATATTTGGCAAGCGCGCCTGCCCGGTGGCGCGGCGGGCGTTGCTTCCAATCTCGTCGACGCGCGGCGAGTTCCTGCTCGTTGAGCAGGACATCCATCCGTCGGTTCGCGGCATCGATCCGGATCTTGTCACCGTCGCGAACGAGCGCCAGTGGACCGCCGACAAATGCCTCGGGGGCCACGTAGCCGATGCACATGCCACGGGTCGCGCCGGAGAACCGGCCGTCCGTGATCAGCGCCACCTTTTCGCCCATGCCCTGCCCGTAGATCAGCGCGGTCACGCCGAGCATCTCACGCATGCCGGGGCCACCGACCGGGCCTTCATTGCGGATCACGAGAACCTCGCCCGCCTTGTAGCTCCGATCACGAACCGCTTTGACGCAAGCCTCCTCATCCTCGAACACGCGCGCCACGCCTTCGAAGAACTGGCTCTTCAAACCCGCAACCTTGATCACCGCCCCGTCGGGACAGAGATTTCCCTTCAGAACCGCCACACCGCCATCAGGCATGATCGGTGCGCGAGACGCGTAAACCACCTCGCCATCGGGAGCGTTGGCTGCGCCATATTCCTCAGCAAGCGTGCGGCCGGTGATGGTGATGCAGCTGCCATCGATGTGACCGCTCTCGATCAGTTCACGGATCACCACCGCCGCGCCGCCGATGTCGTAGACATCCTTTGCGGTGTACTTGCCCCCGGGGCGCAGATTCCCGATCAGCGGCGTCCTAGCAAAGACCTCGCCCACATCATCGATCGTGAACGCGATGCCGGCCTCGTTCGCGATGGCGGGCAGATGTAGCGCGGCATTGGTCGAGCCTCCCGTCGCCGCGACGATCGCCGCGCCGTTCTCGATGGACTTCCGTGTCACGATGTCGCGCGGCAGCGGCCCGCCGCGCTCCAGCATCTCCATGATCAGCCGTCCGGCCCGTCGCGAGATTTGCGCACGCTCTGCATAGACACCGGGCACCATCGAGACGTTGGGAATGGTCAGTCCCATCGCTTCCGAGACCATCCCCATGGTGTTCGCGGTGAACTGGCCGGCGCACGCGCCGATCGTCGGCAGGCAGGCACGCTCGATCCGCTCGAGCGTGGCGCCGTCGATCTCACCAGTCATGAAGCTGCCGACAGCCTCATAGGAATCGAGTACCGTCAGCGTACGCCCGTCTACGCGGCCCGGCAGCGAGCTGCCGCCATAGATGAAAATGGACGGCACATTGCATCGAACCATGCCCATCATCACGCCGGGAAGCGTCTTGTCGCATCCGCCGTATCCGATCAGCGCGTCGTAGGCCAGACCATGAACGACGGCCTCGATCGAGTCGGCGATCAGCTCGCGCGAAAACAGCGAGAACTTCATGCCCTCGTGGTTCATGCTGATGCCGTCGGACACCGAAATGGTCGAGAATTCACGCGGCGTGCCGCCGGCTTCCTCGATGCCGGTCTTGGCCGCGGCCACCTGGAAGTCGTGGGTCATGTTGCAGGGCGTCTGCTCGCCCTTCATGCTAACGACGCCCACCATCGGCCTGGCGATCGCAGCGTCGTCGAGCCCCATCGCGCGCATGAACGCGCGGTGCGGGGCCCGGTCGAGGCCGTCTGTCGTGACTCGTGATCGCAACTTCTTCATACGTGCATCTTCTTCGTGCCCCGTCCCGGATGACCCGGGACGCCGCGCGCACGGGTTCGGATCATCCGCCTGGCCGCCTATTGAAGCGGCGCGACGATCGTCGGATGCTTGAACTGCGCGACATCCAGTTTCGGAAGCATTCCGGTCTCGGCGTAGATGTCCAGCATCTTCTGGATCGCCGGGAAGTTCGGCGCCGCGCCTGGATCACGGCCGAAATCGTTGTCCTTGAGCAGGTAGGTCTCGAGCACCGGGATGGGCGCCTTCAGCACTTCGTTGACGACCTTGAGAGTCTCCTCACGGTTCGCCAGCGCCTTCTTCATGCCCGAGGTAATATCGCGGACATAGGCCTTGACCAATTCCGGGTTCTTGTCGACGAAATCGGCGCGGCAGGCTTCCAGTATGTGCACGATGTTCGGCATGGCCTGGGACAGCGAGAAGAGCTTCCTTGTGCCGCCCTTTGCCTCCGCCCGCGCGGCGAACGGCTGGTTCATATTGACCGCATCGACGCGGCCCTGGCGCAGCGCATCCTCTGATACGGCGAAGCCGACCTCGACCAACTTGATATCCTTGGCTGGATCGACGCCATTCTGCTTCAGAAGCAGGTTGAACGGGCCTTGCGTACCGCCGCCGATCACGGAGATGCCGACCGTCTTGCCCTTGAGATCAGCGATCGTCTTGATGGGCGAGTCATCCATGACGGCCCAGTAGACCGAGAAGCCGCCAGGCTTCTCGAACACGTGCTGGGCCACGATGTAGGCCTTGAGATTGCCGCCGACCACACCATTGGCGAGCGACAGCGGCGCCTGCGTCGCGCAGTCCAGCGCGCCGGCTGCCAAGGCTTGCGTCATCGGCGCAGTACCCTGGAATTGGGTCCATTCGATATTGTAGGCCTTGCCGATATTGGGGAATTCGGTCGGCCTGCGCATCATCCAGTATTTGGATTCCTCGGCCGGGATCGTCCAGCCGACGCGGATCGTCTGCTGCGCCCGTGACGGGCTTGCCCCGGCGCTGACCGCCGCCACCGCCCCCAAAGCCAGGATCCATCTCGAAACGGTTCGCATCGTGCCCACTCCGCTGCTCCGGCGCCGACAGGCGCCACCCAACCCCGACCGGGCTCAAATCTTTCATGGTTCAAACAATCAGGCAAGCCATGCGAGTTCGGCGGTTTTGCCGTCCGATGCGCAATGTATGGTAAAGCGGCGTCGCACTGCGACAGACGGAGGCAACCTATGGCTGATGCGAGCAAGACAAACCCGCAAGACGTCGAGAGACTCGGTTATCTCGGCCTTGGCCTGATGGGAACGCCGATGACCCGACGCCTGCTCAAGGCCGGCCATCAGGTCACTGTCTGGAACCGTTCGGAGAGCAAGGTGGCTCCGCTCGCCGAGGCCGGAGCCAGGCCCGCAATCACTCCTCGTGATCTCCTGACGAACGTCGATATCGCCTTCATGTGCGTGACGGATGCCGCGGCCGTCGAGGAGGTGATCTTCGGGCCTGAGGGGCTGGCAGCGGCGCCCGGCGCAGGCAAGCTTGTCGTCGACTTCTCCTCGATACATCCCGACGCCGCGCGCGATCTGGCAAAGCGGCTGAAAGCCGCCAATGGCGCCGGCTGGATCGATGCACCGGTTTCCGGCGGAACGAAGGGCGCCGAGGAAGGCACCCTTGCGATCATGGCCGGCGGAGAAGCAGACGAGATCGAGAGGGTACGCCCCTACGTGCTGGCCATGGCGCGCAGGTTCACCCACATGGGCCCGACCGGCGCCGGCCAGACCACGAAACTCTGCAATCAGGTGATCGTGGGATGCGCGATGGCCGTGCTGGCAGAAGCCACGCGTCTGGCCGTCAACGCCGGTATCGACGCCAATCGCCTGCCCGAAGCGCTCGCCGGCGGTTTCGCGGACTCAATCCCGCTTCAGCTTTTCGTACCGAGAATGGTGCAAGGCATTCACTCGCCCCCGCTCGGTCACGTTGCCACGATGCTCAAGGATCTCGATACGGTCGCCGACGTCGCTCAGGCGACTTCGACGCCGGTGCCGATGGCCTCGCTAGCGGGGCAGCTTTTCAGGCTGGCCAAGGTCGCACGCGGCGCGGAAGCGGACGCGCTGGAGATTTACAAGCTTTCAGCGGCGGAGCGCTAAGCTGTCGACCGCGATCTGGGCGCGTCAAGGGGACGGCTTGCGCTCGTCATCTGCGAGGAAGCGGCCGAATGTCCCTCGCGCGAAGAGCAGCGGCTCCTTCGCACCGTAGGTGTAGGCCTCGACCGCGCCGAGGAAGATCACATGGTCGCCGCCATAGTAGCGATTCACGGAGCGGCATTGAAAATTGGCGACGCTCTCCGCAAGCACTGGCGCTCCGCCGAGGCCCGGCGTCCAGTCCACACCCGTGAACTTGTCGTCGGACGACTTGGCGAATTTTGTCGCAAGCGCCTGTTGCGAGGCTCCAAGCACGTTGACAGTGAAATGGCTGGCATTCTGGAAGATGGTCAGACTCGAGGAATAGACGACCAGACTCCACAGGACCAGCGGAGGATTCAGCGAGACCGAGGCGAACGAATTGCAGGTCAGTCCGTAGGGCTTGCCGTCGGGCGCTGCGGCCGTGATGATCGTCACGCCCGTTGCATAGGTTCCGAGTGCGTTGCGAAAGTCGCGAGGATCGATCGACGAACTGTCGCTCGCGAACTCGTTGGCGGGATCGGGAGCGCTGGGCTGCTGCGGCAGATCATTCATCGGCCGGCCTCACAGCGTGAGATTTTCGGACGGCAGGCCCAGCGCCACCCGTCCATAGTTCGTGCCGGCCGCATCGAAGTTGAATGCGAGATGCGAGTTGATCGCGTGCGCATCGCGGAATTGCCGCTGCAACACGCCGCTCGTGAACAGGCCCCGCGCGCCGCTCGCGGCAAACAGCATCGAGACCGCGTCCGTGCACAAATTCACCGAGAAAGATCCGTCGCGCCGATAACGGGTCTTGGTCGCCATGTCAGGGATGTGACCGCGCCGCACTTCCTCCATGGCGTCGAGGCAGGCCGACCGCATGATCAGGCGCGCGGCGTCAATCTTCGCCGAGGCCTCCGCGATTTTGATCTGGGTGCTCTGGAAGTCGCTGAGTTTGGCGCGATTGTAGGTCGAAATACGGTGACGTGCGACCTCTATGTAATCGTCGAGGCACGCCTGCGCATTCCCCAGCGCGACGCCGGAGAGGACGTATGGGAACAGCGAGAACACGGGCAGCGCGTATAGCGGATTTGGATTGACCGTGCTTCCCGGCGTCGGGCCGCCTGAGAGATCACCGACGGCGACCGTCATGTGGTCAGCCACAAAGGCATCCCTGACCTCCACGTCGCAAGACCCCGTCCCGCGCAGTCCCGCGACATTCCAGGTGTCCAGCACCTTGTAATCGGCCTTTGGCAGCAGAAAAATCCGATACTCGATACCGTCCGCCTCGTCGTCGGAGTAGACCACGCTTGCAAGCATGTTCCACTCGCAGGAGGCCACGCCGGAAGAGAACGGCCAGCTGCCGTGCAATTGATATCCGCCCGCGACTCGCGTGGCGCGTCCGGCGGGAAAAATGAACGAGGATGCGATCAGCGCGTCCGGATCACGACCCCAGACCAGATCCTGCGCCCTCGGCTCGAACATGCCGAGCATCCAGTGATGGCTTGCCAGATTGGCGAGATTCCAGGCGACAGACGCATCCGCCTGTCCGAGCAGCTCAGCGCAGTCGACAAGAGCGACATAGTCAAGCTCGGCGCCGCCAATCCGTGCCGGTTGGAGCATCCGGAACAGGCCGGCCTCGTGGAGATCCCTCTCGGTTTCCGACGGAAGATGCCGCAACTCCTCCGTTCGCACCGCCCGCTCGCGTAGTCGCGGCAGGAGGGCCCGGGCTTTTGCGATCATTGCCGCATAGGCGCCTTCGCCGGCTTCCGGTCCGGTGGGCTGACCCATGCTCGGCTTTCGACCTGGCGCCATTCGTGTCCCTCACTTTCGCGTATTTATGCGGCCGGCCCTTCACCAAATCAAGCCAAGGCGGCCCGCATCACAAGCATCGATTCATGCCGCGCGATGCCTGTTGCCTGGGGGCCGACCGCGCCGGCCTAGACCGGCGTCGAGGGCTTACCCGAGCCAAAGACGCCCTTCCGGGTGAACTCCGTGATCCGACGCTCGTCATAACCGAGCATGCTGCGCAAGACGTCGACTGTATGCTCACCTAGCAGAGGGGCCGCGACGGCATCGATCGCGCCGGTCAGGCTCATGGTAATCGGCGGCTCGATGTTCGGCACCCATTCCGCTGTAGGGTGCGGAATTCGGCTCAAGCGATGTCGCTCGCGAGCCTCTGGCGCATTGAACCCCTCCTCGACCGTCCGGAGATAGCCGACCGGAATATTGGCCTGCTTCATCTTCGCCATCCAGTTCTCGAGCGTATCGCCGGCAAAGACCTCCGCAATGGCTGCCCGCAAAAGCTCCTTGTTCTCGGAGCGCGCCTTGCGCGTGGCAAACTCCGGATCGTTGATGAGATCCGGGCGGTTGAACACTTCAACCACGAGCCGGCGATAGAGCCGATCGTTGGCGCAGGCCATGTAAAGCGGCCCGTCCGATGCTTCATAGACGCCGACGGTGGGAGACCCGCTCGGTGAGTTGCCGAACCGGCCGGGATTTTCGCCATTGATGAGATACGCCATGCCGTAGAAGCCAGTCATCCCCATCGCAACGTCGAACAACGCGACTTCGACACGCTGCCCGCGGCCGAGCCGGTCCCGCGCCAACAGCGCCAGCAGGATGGCGTTACAGGCTGACATCCCCGTCGCCATGTCCACGATGGGCGGGCCGGTACGAACTGCCGGGCCGTCGGCAAATCCATTGAGCGACATGAAGCCGCTCTCCGCCTGCGTGATGGGATCGAAGCCGGGGCGCGAGGCGAAGGGCCCGGAGCGCCCGTAGGCGGAGATCGAACAATAGACCAGACGGGGATTGAGCGGGGCGACCGCCTCATAGTCGAGCCCGAACTTCTTCATGACGCCGCTCGAGAAATTCTCCACGACCACATCCGCCTTGCGGATCAGATCCAGCGCGATCTCGCGGGCCTCCGGTACGGCAAGATCGAGCGCAATACCGCGCTTGTTGCGGTTCAGGCTGAGATAGGCGGCGCTTTCGCCGCCAATTTCTGCGTGCTCGTAGGCGCGGGTGTCGTCGCCGCCATCGGGATTTTCGATCTTGATGACGTGCGCGCCAAAATCCGCAAGCGTCTGCGTGCAGGCGGGGCCGGCGACGACACGCGTGAAATCGATGACCAGCAGACCGTCGAGCGCACTCGGTCCTTCCGTCGCTCGCGACGAACGTTCCGGCAATTGAGGCTTGGTCGGCATCTCTGGCGCTCCCTTTACATCGGCTTATGGCCGCCGAATTTCCTGCAAGAGCAAACTTAAAGCCCGGCGCCGCCAACTTCGCAAGGGTCTCGCTCGCGCCGTCTGAAACGCAAAAACGGCCCGGCAGCTGTTGAGCTGCCGGGCCGTTGATATTTGAGCGTATGGAGGCTGCGCGCATCTTGCGCAGCCACTCTAGCTAGAGAAGATCACGTTAGCCTGAGAAGGTCACGTTCCGCGTGACGGGAAACCACGCATATTGCTCAACGCAGCCACTTTCGCCAATAAAGCGTATGCGACCAGGCCCAGGGCGCTTCGGGCTCGTACAGCCGATAACCCGTATGGATGAAATTGTTGGCGGATACCGGATTGTCCGTCGTATCCGACACGATGCTGTCCCATCCGAGACGCCGCCCACGCGCCTCGATCGCTCGCATCAGCCTGCGCTGAAGTCCCCGCCCCCAATGCCGCTGCAAGACCCCGACCCGGCAAAAATATCCGCTGTTTCGCGCATGCGTCGACGGCACGACACCGGCGAAGGCCACCGCATCATCATCGTGGTAGGCGAGCCACCACGTACCCGATTCGAACTGCGGGAGGGCCGCCCCACCGAAGAATGTCAGCCGGTGCAAATCGCCGAGAACATCGGCAGTCTCATCATCGTCCGCATCGGCGATACGAATTCTGTACATGGGATACCTATTGGCGGGCGTCATCGGGAGTGAGTGGCCTGCGATGCCGTAGTGGTCGAGGCTCACTTGCCCAGCACGACCTTGACGCCGAGCCAGACCGCCCCCATCAGACCGGTCGCAATCTTGTCGCTGAACAGCCTGAAGCCGTGGCCGAGCCGAAGGCTCGCGATCTTGCCTTCGATCAGACGCTTGGAGGATTGCGCCAGCGTCCGCTGCGCCTCGCGAATGCAGACCGCCAGCGTGCCGCGGTCGGCCTGGCAGGTCTCGACCAGGAGCTCGCCGAAGAAATGCGATTTGCCCGAGCCGCGCCCGCCGTAAACGCCCTTGTAGCGCGCGGGCTTCAGCAGCGGCTCGAAGATCTTCGCCGTCGGAATTTTCAGGATGGACACTGGATGCGCTCGCTCGCCTCAGGGCAGGCCGGTGTGCCCGCGCCACATCGCGGACCGGTTCTCTCGCTCGCCGCATCGCCCGCATTCTTCACACCGACACCAATCGAGATCGAAATCGAGATATCCGGCACCTCAGGCCTTCGGGCCGGCATCGCCCTCGACGGCGTCGTCCGGACGCACGATGACGCGCTCGACCCGGTGGACCAATTCCGTCGCGCCGTCTTCGCCGCTCTCGATCGGCTGCGCGGCCTTGCCCCATCCACGATCGAGGATGGCGTTGGCCGCCGAGAGGCGCACCGCCGGCGTGGCTTCGTCGCTGCGCATGATGCCGACGAGAACCCTGAGAGCCGTCCTAGTATGGCTGCGCGCCAGCGAGCGGATCTCGGTCAGGGTTCGTGCCCGCGACGTCTTCCGGACCGCGGGCTTGGGGGACGGCTCGCTTGCGAGCCCGCCTTCGACGTACTCGTTCACGACAGCGTCTCCCACAGCACGATTGCGACCAGGCCCGCGAGCGCCAGCGATATCAGATAGGCGGTCATCATCCTCCATGCGAAGAAAATGCGCGGCAGATCGCGCCAGGCGAGGCGCGATCGTTTCGGGCGCGAACCCTATCTCCGTGTCTTCCGGAGACCGCAGCGGCGCGGGCGATGAGCCCTGCGCCGCGGGCCGGCACGTTCGCGCGTGCACGGCCAGCAATGGTTCGGACGGCGGCGCGCCGATCGGCGCTCCAGGTTTGACGAGTGCGTGGCCGCAATGCGCCGCCGCCGTCCGATTCTGAAACCGAGACGAAAAACCCGCGGCGGATGTGCTCCGCGCGGGTGAACCAAACTCGTCTCGATAATGTCACTATGCCGGTATTTTGCCCGACGTGTCAAAGCCCCGTTGAAATGAAACAGCCCGCCGCGGATATCGTCCGCGCGGGCTGAACCAAACTTCTTTCGATGATGTCATTCTGCCAGTGTTTTGCCCGACGAGTCAAACGAACGAACGCGCCCGGCCGGCGTTGGTCGATCTGGAGGACCGCCATGATGACCCCGACACATCGAGAGACATCGCACGGCGATGACAAGTCGCGAAGTGACAAGAAGCGTGACGTGCAGGAGGCGATCATCGAAGACGCCGCCGAAACCGGGGACAGCGGCCGCGACCTCGTGCACGGCGAGGGCGGCACCATCGAGCTGCCCACCAGGCCCGGCGATTTGTCGAAGGACGACTAGGCTATCAGGAACTTACCCGTCGAGGGCCGCGTTGAGTCGTCGCTGATAGGAAGTCTGCTGCGATGACTCACACAGTCTTGGTTGTCGACGACGACCCCGGCGTGCTCGACGTGATGGTGGACATGCTGGAGGACCTCGGCTGCAACGTGGTGAAAGCCCGAAGCGGCCCGGATGCACTCGAACGGCTCGCGCAGAACCGGAACATCTCCATCCTCATCACCGACATCAACATGCCGGGCATGGATGGCCATGAGCTGGCCGAGCTGGCGCGGCGCGCCCGCCCGGAGCTGAAGATGTTGCAGGTATCGGGGCGCGAACCCCGGCGCGACGGCCTGCCGATGATCCGCAAGCCGTTCTCGTTCGAGGAACTCGCAGCCGCCCTGCAGCGAACCACCGGCATCTGCTGACCGCGCGCCGCAAAACAAAACCCGCAGCGGGAAGCTCCCGCGCGGGTGAAATCGAACTGTTCTGATGATGCCACTATGCCGGTGTTTTGCCCGACGCGTCAACGTGGCGAACGCGGGAAAAGCAATCCCTCCTCCCAACTCGATATGTGGTGCGCAACGGGCTTGCTTCAAGTCCCCGCCTCTGCCGTAGAACCCCCGGCCCAACACCAAGCCGAGGGGTCAACATGCCTGTCCTGCTTCCGACGTCCCGTTCACGCCGCGCGCGAGCGGCCGATGCGCCGAACCGGCCCCACCATGACATCGTCATCGCCGGCGGCGGCCCGACCGGATTGATGCTGGCTGCCGAGCTCGCGCTCGCAAAGGTCGACGTCGCCGTGGTCGAGCGGCGTGCCGACCACTCGCTGGTCGAGACGCGCGCCGGCGGCCTGCACGCGCGCACCATCGAGGTCCTCGATCAGCGCGGCGTCGCGGACCGGTTCCTCTCCGAAGGCCACATCGTCCAGCTCGCCGGCTTTGCCTGGACCAGGCTCGACATCAGCGACCTCCCCACGCGGCACCCTTACGGACTCGCGCTGCGGCAGAACCGGTTCGAAGCCATCCTGGCCGACTGGGTCGCCGGGCTCGCAGTCCCCTTCTATCGCGCGCGCGAGGTGACGGGCTTTGCCGAGGACGAGACCGGCATCGACGTGACGCTCTCCAGCGGCGAGACCTTGCGCGCAAGCTATCTGGTCGGCTGCGACGGCGGCCGCAGCCTGGTGCGCAAGGCGGCCGGCATCGATTTCCCCGGCAGTTCGCCGACGCTCAGCAACCTCATGGCCGAGGTCGAGATGAGCGAGCCGCCGCAGCTCGGCCTGCGTCACGATGCGCTCGGCTTTCACGGCCTCAGCATGACGGAAAGCGGCCGCGTGCTGGTCGTGCTGACGGAAGCAACGCTCGCACGCACCGGCGAGCCCTCCTTGCGCGATCTCGGCGAGGCCCTCGTCGCGGTCTACGGCACCGACTTCGGCGTGAACAATCCCGCCTGGATCTCCCGCTTCACCGATGCGGCGCGGCAGGCGGTGTCCTATCGCAAGGGCCGCGTGCTGCTCGCCGGCGATGCCGCGCATATCCATCACTCCGTCGGCGGGCAAGGCCTCAACCTCGGTGTGCAGGACGCCGTGAACCTCGGCTGGAAGCTGGCGCAGGTGGTCAAGGGCTTCTCGCCCGACAGCCTGCTCGACAGCTACCACGCCGAGCGCCATCCGGTGGCCGCGCGCGTGCTGAAGAACACCATGGCGCAGATCGCCCTGCTCCGCCGCGGCGACGACGGCCGCAAGGCCGCGCGCGATGTGATCGCCGACCTGCTCGCCATCGACGAGGTACGCCGGCGCGTCGGTGCGATGATGAGCGGGCTCGACATCGCCTACGATCTCGGCGAAGGCCACGCGCTGCTCGGCCGGCGCATGCCAGATCTCGATCTGACGGTCGACGGACAAACGCGAAAGCTGTTCACGCTGCTGCACAGCGCGCGCGGCGTGCTGCTCGAGTTTGGCGAGCGAGGCGGAACCGACATGGCGCCCTGGAAAGATCGCATCGATGTCGTCAATGCCGGCACCGACGGCCCCTGGGAGCTTCCGGTGATCGGACAGGTTACCGCGCCGGTCGCAGTGTTGGTGCGGCCTGATGGGCACGTGGCGTGGGTGGGAGACGACGGCTGGCACGGGCTTGAGGAGGCGTTGACGCGGTGGTTCGGGCCGGACGAGCCGTAAGGCGCGCACATATTCAGATGTCCGCTTGTCCCCCAACAGCGGCGCAAAAGCGGACATCATTGAAAGTCGCTAATGGGCCACTAGCAGACGTTCGCTCGCCGTCCAGGTCAGCGAACGACGCCCGCTGCATGCTGGGGACCAGCCAATCGACCGCGAGGGAAGCAAGCTTCGAGGACAATGAAGGCAGCCAGACCGCCGATCCGGCCTAGGCCAATGTCACGTCGGGTGACGCAATTCTTCGCTATCCGTCCATGCTTGAAAGTCTGGGACCTGCAATGGATCGATGTCGTCACACTTGATACAGCGAAACTTGCGACCGCCTGTCTTAACGATCACGAAGTGCATCGGCTTGCCGCATTTCGGGCAGATCGGACGAGGGGAGTTTTTGGGCATGGGGGCTCACGCTGACCGAGGGCGCGAGTCTTCCGCTCACAGTCATCGGACAAATTGATGAGCCGATGATGAAACCACGCTAATCACCCCTTGTGACGGTTGCATCAGAAAAGAACCGGGCTACGTATTGGTACGGAGCTGCCCCTTTGGTTCAACGGCCTCCGGTTACCTTCGGTCTTCCCATCTACGGGCCTCACTTTGGGAGCAGAGGGCATTCGACCCAAATGAAGGAGTGCGGCAGCCTCTTCGGTCAAGCTCCTCAGGGGCGCCCGTCGCTGTCGCGCGCTTCCTTCATCAGGATTGCAGGATCTCTTCAACGGCCACAGCGGACCCGTTTTCTTATCTCGTCCTCAAGCTCTTCGAGCAACTTGAGGAGTTTGGGACCGTCCATGTCCTCACGCGCGGCGCGCTTATAGCGCTCCACAATCGTCAGCTCGGTCTCTGAGAATGGTCCGGCCTCGTTTTCCATCGCCGCTTCCCGTTCTAAAGAAGGCGGGAGCATTTCGGCTCTCAGTCACCGATCGAGGCCACAAACCGTGCGGTGATACCCAACGTTAGCATGGCGCGACCGACATCGTCGCTGCGACAGTTGAGGCGGCCTGCATATAAAGGAGGCAGGTCTAACAGTTGTTCCTCAGGGACTGCCGTCAGGCCTCTCAGGATAGCCTAGAAAGTTTCGGTGAGAGGCGATGGAGGGCCGGAAGGAACGGACGATTGAAAAGAAGGAACAGCGCCGGTTCGTCGCTCCGCTTCTTCAACTTGAAGCCTGAGAGTTTTCAGTTCTGCAAGGCGCGAAGAGAGTTCGTTGAAACGTCGGACAATAAGGATCGCATGAAATTCCTGCATTATCGCCTCCCAGCACCAAAGCCACCTTTTAAAGACTTGAGAGTAGAGTCAGCAGTCGCAATTTCGTTAAAGTATGTGTTGTTTCGGAGTTGGAACTCCCTCTTATCTTACTCCACTCCCTGTGGACCTTTTGTGAAGCGATTAACACCTCCCAACGACACATTGAGGAGCGCGGCCGCAACGACGACCGCCCAAATCAACAGCTGGTGGCGATCGGGTCCCAGTGCCGGTTCATGGCGGCAGCCTAGCACCAGCGCGATCCGCGACAAGTTCGAACGGCTTCCGGAAGGCCTGCCGTGCCCTTTGATCGTGAGATCATCACGTCACCTGCCTTCCAGAGCCCCACGCAAAAAATAAGCCCGCCGGATCCCGTGGGCTTATTTCGGTATCACCCGTTGGGGCATTCGGCTCAAGACCCGAATGTTGCGCCGGTCCTCGCTTGGGGCCACCTTAATCAGGGATGGCACTTCAGGAACGGAGGTCTCGGGCTTGTACGCGAGCGCGTCCGCAATCCACTGGGGCCATTTCGCTTCGGGACCCGGCTCGGCACGCACTTGAAGCAACCTTTGAAGTATGTCGCTCATGACTGCTCCTGCGACTGCAACCAAAGTTCTTCGTAAGAGGCATCGTCACCGCGTACCGCTCCCAGGCTTCCGAGAACGCTGACCGGCATTCGTTGCACGCTCTCCTCGATATGCGCTTCCATCTTCACGTTGTCGCCGGGATGCACAATGACCCGCTCGATGCGGTGAACGAATTCCAGCGGCTTGCCGTCTTCGCTTGCAACCGGCTGCAGCGGCTTGCCCCACCCCCGATCGAACATGACGGCGACTGCCGCGACACGTGCATGGGCGGGAGCTTTCTGGTCGCGCATGATCTGCACGAGCGTCTTCATGCCGAGCGCGGTATGCGTCCGCGCCAGGGATTTGATTTCGGTCAACGTCCGCTGCTTCAGGGCTCGGCGAGCAGCTGCCCTCGCGAGAGCGTTCTGGGAAAGTAAGTTGTTCTTGACGGGTTCAGTCATTTGGAAATCCCCTTTTGCAAACAATCCAATTCGTCACTTGCATCGGGACGCAAAAAACCCGCGGCGGATTAAATCCGGCGCGGGCGCAAAACAAACTCGTCTCGATGATGCTATTCTGCCGGTGTTTTGCCCGACGTGTCAAACGACAAACGCTATTGTGAAGGGCTAGGCAGCCCCTTTTAGGGGGAGTGCCAGCTGAAGCGCAAAGGGCCGCGTGGCGTTGGCTTCGACGAACGCCTGCAAGGCCGGAGTGATCTCGGTGCTGTCGGCAGCAGCGTCTGCCAGCTCATCGGCGATCTCGCTGGTCGCATCGCGAGCATGGCCCTCGATCGCATTGAAGACCACGATCCGCACGGGATAAGCGTACTGGCCGGAGAGCAGGTCGCGAATTATGGTGTCGCGGTCGGTGTCCTGCTCGTCAGTCTCGCGCCAGGAGCAGCCGGCACGCGGGCCAAAATCTTCAAGCACCAGATAAATATCCCGGTCGAGGCGATCGGTCGGGACAATCGAGGGCGATGAACGCATACGCTTACTCCGAAACTGGTCACTGCGGAGAGACGGCCCCGGCTTGCAGGGGGGCTTGGGGTATGGCCGGGGCCGCTCCGCCAGCTCGGCGGCGAGCCGGCACCAAACCAACTTCGTCGCGACAGAAGCAGTTCCTGGGTTGAGGAGATTCTTGCCAGGGCAGAAACGCGCAAGCATTAAGAAGGGGCTATCTTGCGATAGCCCCTCGCCGGTTGAAATTGTTGTTCGGGATCAAATGCCAGCCCCGGCCTGCGTATTTCTACCTAGATTAGGCAGGATGGGGAGTCCGGGAAACTGCGGTGTCCGCTAGAGGAACACCCAGCGCTCCCTCTGCATCAACGGCCGAGCTTCCGCTCCACCTTCTTCCGGCTGCTGCCGACCTTCTTGACCGCTTTCTTGACGGCCGAGGCGGAGCGCCCGGTCTTCTTTGCTTCGTAGCTGACTTCGTATTTCTGCCCGCCCGCCACGCGCGCGCGGTCCTGCTTGCGACCGCGAGCGGTCTGTTTTTTCGCCTTAGCCATATTGCACCTCCATGCGCTGCGAAAACGCCAGAGGATTCAGTTGGTTCCCAAACCTCCAGATGCGGTCGACCGGCCCGGAACGAATCGGCGCAGAAAGATTCGAGTCAATTGAGTATGTTGCGTGGAGTTGTTCAGTGGCGTGGCGTCAGCCAAAGGCACCGTCGATCGGCGTGAAGGCGCCCTTCCCGAAGTTTATCGAACCGGCCTTGGCGTCCTCCGTCGAGAGGGTCCCCTCCGGGGAACGCTGGATTCACGAGATCAAATTCGACGGTTATCGCGTTCAGGTACACATGGCCAATGAGGCCGTGACCATCTACACCCGCCGCGGCTTCGACTGGACGCGACGCTTCAAGAAGATCGCCGATGTCGCGTGGCACATCAAGGCAGGTTCGGCCATCATCGACGGCGAGGTCGTCGTCCCCGCTGCTGACGGCACGACCGACTTCTCGGTGCTCCAGAACGAGTTGAAAGGCACGTCCACCAAGCTCGTGCTGGTGGCCTTCGACCTGCTCTATCTCAACGGCCGCGACATTCGCGGCCTGCCGCTGGTTCAGCGCAAGGCCGAACTGAAGAAGATCGTTGCCGGTTCCGACGTGCAATTCAGCGAGAGCTTCGAACTCGAAGGCCGCGAAATGTTCGCCCATGCCTGCAAGGTCGGACTTGAGGGCGTCGTCTCGAAGGTTCGGGACAGCGTCTACAATAGTGGACGGGGCAACAGCTGGGTCAAGACGACCTGCCGGCAGCGGGAGACCCTGACCATCGCTGGCTTCGCGCTCGATGAAGGCAAGTGGGACGGCGTTTATCTCGGACGCCGCAAGGGAGATGATCTGGTCTACGCCGGCAAGGTCGACCACGGGTTTGACAAGACATCAGCCGCCGAACTGCGCCAGCGCCTGGAGCCGCTGCGGCGCAAGACCCAACCTTACGCCAAGCGCATCGCGCATAGGGGTATCTGGGTCGAACCAAAGCTGCTTGCAGAGATCGAGTACCGGGCCAAGTCGGCGGAGGGAAAGGTGCGGCATCCATTCTTCAAGGGATTGAGGGAGGATTTATGACGGACAGCAGCGCGGTCGTTTACTGCGCCTGGAATTGCAATACAGAGGTCGACATTGAGATTGTGTATCTCGGCTGCGGCGCAGGACAAATCTGGTGCCTCGAATGCGGTGGCGACGGCAATTGGGGCAAGTTCGCACCAGAGATTGTCGGGCCAGATTGCGCTTGCATTGATTGCAAGGGGACTGGCCGGAAGTTGGTGAGTATCTGACGCTCTTGGTTGTCCACAGCCACGACGGGCAGTGGCTTGCAGCTTCGGCGCCCTACTAGGAATCGATAATTTGCCAACATAATTGGCACATGCCTTTGATGATCCAATGTCCACGAAGTCGCGCGAATATCTCTTCGGCACCCAGATCAAGATGTCCGCTGAGCGCGCCAAGGAGGCTCGCAAGCAAGCCGACAAACTGGCCTGCGAGGCGTGGAACTATCGCATGCTTGGCTATAAGGGTCCGGCACAGCCGTCACCAACGATCGGAGATGCAATCAACGGAGGATACCTCTACCTGGAGGTCCGCTGTCTCGGTTGCGACACCAATCAATCCGTTGCGCTCGATATCATTCGTCGCTCCAAGACAACGCCAGTGCACGAACTCGAACGCTACATGCGCTGTAAGGACTGCTCGCAAGTGCGGGGCTATCCGTACAAGCGCAGCAAGCTTGTAGCGTTGAGGACAACAAAGATTTCAGTCGGTAACCCACCCACCATCTGGTGGCCGGGCGAGCGCTAAAGGACACCGCATCACGCTATGTTCTAGGAATTTCTGATCGCCTTCTGAAGTTGGTCCAACTTCGCTTGGATCGAAGATGTGTTAGTGCAATCAGTTTGCAGCTGAATTCCTGGCTCCGGAATCACTAGTCAAGAAAGTCGCCGCTAAGACGATACGCAGCGACAGCTTGGATATTGAAGAGCTCCGCAACTTTTCTTCATTGATCAAGCTGTCTCTCACCGCAAGTCTGTATCGGCTCGTTGAAACGGGCCACTATAAAAAGACCGCTGTTGCACAGTGGATGTCATATCTAAAGGCGAACGCGAACCCGGACTTTACGCAGAAACAAGGTGGACGCCGGGTAGAAGAGTGGAAGTACAAGCTTGCAAAGTACGGTACGCGCTTCGCCGAGGCGTACTCCGCCGCGTTTGAACAAGATAAGATCGATGACTATGAATTCTATCGAATCTCAGGAATCAAACCGAAATACCAAGCGGACTACTTGAAACGCGCGCCTCTGGCGTCCCTCAACGACGCCGAAGATGGCGCCGATGCCTAAGAAGAGCGCGGGTTACACTTTCGACGTGCGCGGCCTCCTCGCTTGGAGTCACGCTTCTGCCAACGAGTTTGCCATTCCGGCAGCAGATATCGAAAGCGGTCAGGTGCGAATCTTCAGCTGTGCCTGGAATGAGATGCATTCCGCCTACGAGGACGAAGCTAAAGCGTTTCAGGAGCTAGATTTCAAGCGAGAGCCCTTGTCAGAGGAACATCGAGAATCTGTGGTTGCGATAGCAGACGCGGCCAACGCGACCTTTGGTTGGAAAGGAACTTACGACAAGGCGGTTGAGTGGCAGATTGCTGGGGTGGCGAGCTGTGAGGGGCTGGTAGTTGTCACAGATGAGAGAGGAAAGAAAAAATACTCAAAGATCGACGGCATCAAAGCGGTGAGCTTTTCGGAGTACATAGCGGATCACGACTAGCGTTTCTCAATGGTCAATACTAAGCACGTCCACCCCATGTTCTCAATCCACCCCGACGATCTCAGCTCCGAACCGACCCGCCGCCTGCTCGCGCTGCATCTCGCCGGCATGCATGCGAACTCGCCGCCGGGCCATGTCTTCGCGCTCGACCTGTCGGGGCTGCAGACGCCCGATGTCACCGTGTGGTCGGTGCGCGAAGGTGACGACGTCGTCGGCATCGGCGCGCTGAAGGAGCTCGGCGACGGCGGCGCCGAGGTGAAGTCGATGCGCACCCACCCCGACCATCTGCGCCGCGGCGTCGCGGCGCTGCTGCTGGACCACATCGTGCGCGAGGCCAGGGCACGCGGGTTGACCCGGCTGAGCCTGGAGACCGGAAGCGGCCCGGCGTTCGAGCCGGCGGTGGCGCTGTACCGCAAGCGCGGCTTCGTCAACGGCGATGCGTTCGCCGATTACCAGGCGAGCGCCTTCAACCAATTCCTGCATCTGGCGCTTCGCGCCTGAGCGGGCGCGCGGACGCCACGCGCTTTGGTTCAGAAGTGAACTCGGATTCGCGCCGCACTCAAATTGAGTAAGTGGCTCAAACGACTGAACTCGCATCCGAAACTTTAATCCGCGGTCATACCAAATGATAGGGACTCTGCGCCGCAGGTGGCGTAGTGTCGGTCCATCACCGCAAGGCGCGTGGCATCGGTCGGTGATGAGAACGCCAATTGCGCTCGCGCCTTTCTGCAGCGAAGGGAGCACGCCATGATGAAGCGGCGTCGTTTCAAACAGAGCACGACACTCAACGAAAGACTCTCGGTGGAAGCCGAGCGCTGTCGCGAGGAAGCGCGCGCGCTCTCGCCGGGGCGCCGCCGCGAGATGCTGCTGCGCCGGGCGCGGCAGGACGAAACGGCCGTGCAGATCGAAGCCTGGCTGCGCTCGCCCGGCCTGAGGGCGCCGACATGAGCCAGCAATATCGCGCTTATCTCATCGGCGAGAACGGCGTCTTCCGCTCCGCCGAGGCGTTCGAGGCCCCGTCCGACGAGTCCGCCCTCAGCTTCGCGCGGCAGTTCGCGAGGCACGGCAAGGTGGAGGTGTGGCAGCTCGGCCGCAAGATCGCCGTGCTCGATTCCGAACAGTCTCCACCACCACCGCCGTCCGCGCGATCCGGACCGATACTGACCCGTCAATGATCGCGTGAGTGCGATTGCGGCGCGAGGCTGTCGATCTCGACGCAGAACTTCACCTGCAAGACGGGCCCGCTGGTGTCGCGAACGTCGATCACCATCTGTTGCCTGCCGCCATTGGGCGCCGCGGAAAACACGGCATCGCGCGCCATGTCGGCAACCGATTTGGCGGCTTCGGCCCGGGCCGCGCGCGGGCTCGACAATTCCAGCCCCTCCTCGTCCAGCGCAATTCCCTTGTCGTCGCGAAGGTCGAAGTAATATCGGGGCATGTTCGTATCCTCCGCCATAATTAGGCGCGGGACGAGCAAAGGTTTCCCACGGGCCGAGAAATTCTGTTGGAGTCCAATGAGTTCCGGGAACGCAGCGAAGGGATTGATCCGGCAGGACGGGAACTGCACCGCGCCCTATTCCTCCGCGAGCTTGTGCTCGATATAGGCATCCACCGTCTCGGCAAACGAGCGTTGCACGCCGACCGCCACATCGTGCTGGTCCAGTGCGTCGCGCTGGAGCACGCGCAGGCCGCGCCCCCGGGCGCTGAGCGGCGCCGTGTTCAGATATTGATCGATGGCCCCTTTGGCGAGCGGGATGGCCTTGGGATCGCCCCTGGCGATCAGGAGCCTGAGCAGGCTCTGGCATTCGGCCAAACCTGGCATGGGTTCAGCCCCTTTAGCTTTGCTGCGATTTCGGCTTCGGCCGCTTCACCGGCTGGGTGTGGGTGCCGAACAGCGCCAGCAGGAACGCGACTTCTTCCTTCGAACCGATCTGGATCATGAGTGTCTCTCCTCTTCGCTCCGTTGGTCGGAACCGGGCGGCAGCGAGTTCAGGACAATCGGGTTTCAGCTCTGTTTCAGTCCTGTTTCGTCGCACCGAAACGCTGGTGGCAACCTGTTGTGTACACAAGTGAACTTGGCGGGCCCGGCCGCGGCGGCCCCTCCCGCTTCGCTGTTCTTTAACCGCAGCGCCTTAATGTCCGGGGGATTGAAAGGGCTGCGGGAGTTTGATGAGATGGCCGTGAAGTGCGCGGGATGTGCCGACGGGACGGAGTTGCCGTTCGCATTCAAGATGGCGTTCCAGCCGATCGTCGACGTCACCGGGAACAGGATCTGGGGCTATGAAGCGCTGGTGCGCGGCCCGAACGGCGAGAGCGCCCACAGCGTCCTCAGCCAGCTCACCGACGATCAGCTCTACCGCTTCGACCAGGCCGCCCGCGTCATGGCGATCGAGACCGCGGGCAAGCTGTTCACCGATCCTCGCGCCCGCCTCTCGATCAATTTCATGCCGAATGCGGTGTACGAGCCGCGCGCCTGCATCCAGAAATCGCTCGAGGCTGCGCGTCGCGCGAATTTTCCCCCGTCCAATCTGATGTTCGAGTTCACCGAGAACGAGCGGATGAGCGATCCCGCGCATGTCGAGAACATCGTGCGCGCCTACAAGGCCCTCGGCTTCTGGACCGCGCTGGACGATTTCGGCGCCGGCTATGCCGGCCTCGGCCTGCTCGCCCGGCTACAGCCGAACCTGATCAAGATCGACATGGAGCTGCTGCGCGACATCCATCTCAGCCACCCCAAGCAGGTCATCGTATCGGGCCTTGCGGCAATGGCGCGCGAGCTCGACATCACCGTTCTCGCCGAGGGCGTCGAGAACGAGGCCGAACTCACGGTTCTCAGGGCCGCGGGGATCGCGCTGTTTCAGGGTTATCATTTCGCCAAGCCCGGCTTCATGTCGCTGCCGGCGGTGCGGGGGTTTGGACAAACGGACGTGTCCCTCGCCGGGTGAGCCAGGTTCTGCTCGATCGCGCTTCATAGACGAAAGCCCGCGCGGATTGCTCCACGCGGGCTTTTTCTTGTTGTTTCCACGAAAACCCGGCGCCGTGGGTCCACGACGCCGGGCCTCGCCTCAGTGCATGTGGCCGATCAGATAAACGCCGCCACCGAGAACGATCACGGCCGGGACGGCCCAAAGCAGAATGACGGGCATCGTCATTCTCCTCAGTTCGTCGTGCAGACCTTGACGGTCTTCATGCCCGCCTCGGCCTCGGTCCTGGTCTTGTAGACGGTGTCACCGCTGACGACGGTCGTTTCCGTGGTCGTCGGCTTTGCCTCCGTGATGGTGCACTTCTTGGTCTTGATGTCCTGCACCACGTAGAACGACTGCGCGAATGCGGGAGCCGCGACCGACGTCAGAACGGCAGCAGCAACGATGGTCTTGATGTTCATGGTGTCCTCCTCCAGCAGCCCGGTCATCCGGATCTGTCTTTTTCAAACATCAAAAATTGCCACTTGTTCCCGGTCGAGCGTGAACCAATTCCCGCAGCCTGCGTTGGGTGTGGAAACCGGAGGCTTCGATGCTGGATTTGAGACTTGCGACGACTTCGCTGGCGATGCTGATTGCACTGCTGTCCGTGGCTCTGGCCGATCCCGTCAAGGATCAAGCCCGGCCTGCTGCTCAAGGCACCGCCGAAGCGCGACCGATCCGCGTCATCCTTCCCGCACCCTGGGAGCCCGCTACCACGCAAGCGGACGCACGATCCTCGAAGTGACCCGGCCGCGCTCCAGCGATCCCGCGAGCCGTGCACGACAACACGGTTCCCCGGCGCGGAACGCATACTTTCACTGACCACTTTCACCCTGCATTCACACCCCTGTCCCTAAACCTCCGGCCGATGAAACGGCAGGCAGGCAGGACGATGTCCTTTGACCCGATGGCCGCCGCGGTCGACTGGCTTGATGCCTACCGCGCCGGCGATATCGAGACGATTTTGGAGATGTACGCCGACCATGCGGTGGTCCGTTGCGGCTGCGGCGGCATGAAGACGGTCGCGGGCAAGCAAGGCCTGCGCGCCTATTGGGTTGACCGTCTCAGAAACTACCCGGCCTCCAGCCTCGACAACCTCCAGCCATCGGCGGACGGCACGGTCATCTCCTATGTTGCGCAGGGCCGCGTCGTGAGTGCGATCCTGACCTTCGACACATCCGGGAAGATCGCCGCGCTCACATGCGGGCCTTCGAACTAGCCATCTTCACGCCTTGCGCTTCTGGGTGACGAGCCGCAAGGCGATGCCGTGCTGCCAGGCACGCACCCTCACCGCCGCTTCGCTTCGATTGAGTTCGTGTGCGATCTCCTCCGGCCGCCGGCCTGCCTCGGCCAATGCCTTCAATCGCTCGTGGTCTTGCGCCGTCCATTTCTTCAACAGCGGGTAGCGGGATTGCATGATGGAGAGTCGTCTCGCCTGCTCAACTATTCCAGCGACAATGGACCGGCTCAGTTGAAGTTCCAAAGTCGGCAAGCCAGCTGAACCGCACCCGACGGGCCCACTCCGTTCGGCGCGCGTCGAGAGCTTCAAGGATGCGTATCCGTCCCGCGCGGCAAGCTAGATGCGGCGATCCCGAACGGTATCAACCGCAGAGCGCCGCTAAACGGGACAAGCCGGCAAACGTTCCTAAATCTAGGCCGATGTACGCGGCATTCGCGAAACAAGCGCTGCGGCACCCGGAAGCTACGAACTCAAGCAACCAATTCGAATCTCACTTGTTGTCGCCGGCACATTCACTGCCGGAGGACAAAAAAATGCGACGTCTTACTCTACTTGCCACGACCATGTTGCTGCTCGCAGCGGTGCCCGCAAGCGCACAGTCTCAGCCTGCCCAGAGCGGGCCGGGCAACAACGCCGTCAACAGCGCGGACCAGAACAACTCGAACAAGCCTGTTGCTGGCCGCAACAGCTTCACCGAGGGACAGGCGAAATCGAAGATCGAAGAGGCGGGATATTCCAATGTCTCCGGCCTGCAGAAGGACGACCAGGGCGTCTGGCGCGGCAAGGCCGACAAGGCCGGCACCAAGACCGATGTCAGCCTGGACTTCCAGGGCAACGTCAATCCCGCCAAGTAACGCGCCAGATATCGCGCAAAGCAATCAGGAGACCTGACAAATGACCACCACCATCTCTCGCCTCTACGACACTTACGCCGACGCTGAGAGTGCCGTGACCCGGCTCGAATCCGCCGGCGTGCCGCATTCCGACATCAGCATCGTCGCCAACAACTCCGACAATTGGTATGGCTCGAGCTCCGGCAAGGTCGACCGCGATCGCGACGGCGTCGATGATCGCGCCGAAGGCGCCGGGACCGGAGCCGGTATCGGTGCGGGCCTCGGCGGCGCGGCCGGCCTGCTCGCGGGCCTCGGCTTGCTGGCGATCCCCGGTCTCGGACCGGTCGTCGCAGCGGGTTGGCTCGCCGCGACTGCGGTCGGCGCGGCTGCCGGTGCAGCCACGGGCGGCATTGTCGGCGCCCTGACGGAAGCCGGCGTCTCCAAGGAGGATGCTTCGCGCTACGCCGAGGGCGTTCGCCGCGGCGGTACGCTGGTGACCGCACGGGTGCCCGACCAGGATCGCTCCCGTCTCGATGCTTTGTTGCACGAGCGCGCCGTGAACCTGCAGGAGCGCAGCGCGGCCTGGCAGAAGTCCGGCTGGAACGACTTCGATGCCGCGAGCCCGCCGCTTTCGCCGGAAGATATCGGCCGCGAGCGTCAGCTCTACGGCACGAGCACGCGTCGCTAAGCGTTCTCGGATAGCACGACCAGGGCCCCGCGGTGCGGGGCCCTTCCTTTATGCCGAACGCCGTGAGCAGACTGCCAAATTGTCCCGGTGCTCTCATCCGTCCGATGCCTTGCCCGGCGGATCAAAACTTTATCTCAAATGCAGCAGAGCGGATTTGGCGAAATGCAATCTCTTCGCGCCATGCTGGGACATATGCTTGCGCGAATGCAATCGGGAAAGCGTCGGAGAGGTTGCCCATGTACTACGTCGCCGCTGCATTGCTGGTGCTGTCGGGACTGTTCTACTCCGCGAGCCATCACGAGATCGGCTCGTTCGGCGTCACCATGTGCAGCTATGGCGGCGCGTTCTGTGATAACCCGCTGATCGTTTTTTCCGGCGCGGCGCTGGCCGCAGCCTGGGGCATGTTCGTCAGCATCAGGTAGCGCGGCGGCGCAGGTTCTCGATCCCTGGCCCTCGACACCCCCGTGGGCGGGGGCCAAGCCTCACGGACCCGCCCGTGAGCTGGCGAGATCCTGCGATGATCACAATCTACACCTGCTGAATTAGGTTTAGCCGAAATTTCGGATTGCGTCGCGACGGGGAACTTTCGTTCCCTGATCAGCATTT
The DNA here is from genome assembly GCF_003020125.1 of Bradyrhizobium sp. MOS003. Classification (GTDB taxonomy): domain Bacteria; phylum Pseudomonadota; class Alphaproteobacteria; order Rhizobiales; family Xanthobacteraceae; genus Bradyrhizobium. The sequence continues at coordinate 271,736 of NZ_PYFW01000006.1, forward strand.
GCTATGAAAGTAGCCGCGCCCCGACGAGGTCCGTTCATGAGCGACAGCGCTCTCACGCCGACGAAATCCGCGCCGACGCTGTTGCAAAGGCTGGGGCCGGGACTGATCACGGGAGCTGCCGACGACGATCCGTCCGGCATCGCCACCTATTCGCAGGCCGGCGCGCAATTCGGCTACGGGCTGCTGTGGACGGTGTTTCTCACCACACCGTTCATGATCGCCATCCAGCTCGTCAGCGCGCAGATCGGCCGCGTCACCGGCAAGGGGCTCGCCGCCAACATCATGCAGCTCGCGCCGCGCTGGGCGGTGCTGGGCCTCGTCGCCATGCTCGTTGCGGCCAACACCTTCAACATCGCCGCCGACATCGCCGCGATGGCCGAGGCGCTCTCGCTCGTGATCGGCGGCCTCAACCACGAGCACGCGCTGATCTTCGCGGCGGGCTCCACCCTGCTGCAGGTCTTCCTGCCCTATCGCCGCTATTCGCCGGTGCTGAAATTCCTCACCTTGGCACTGTTCGCCTATGTCGCAACCGCCTTCACCGTCAAGATCCCGTGGAGCACGGCGCTGCTCGCCGCGGTGTGGCCGAAGGCCGAGGTCAATGCTGACTACCTGATGATGGTCGTGGCGGTGCTTGGCACCACCATCAGCCCTTATCTCTTCTTCTGGCAGGCATCGCAGGAGGTGGAAGAGATGAACCAGGGTCGGCGCGACAAGCCGTTACGCGACCTCAAGCGCGGCGGCATGCACGAGCTCGACCGCATCAAGACCGACACCCTCGCCGGCATGCTGCTCTCCAACGGCATCGCCTTCTTCATCATCCTGACCACGGCGTCCGTGCTGCATGCGCATGGCATCACCAAGATCAATTCGGCGACGGAGGCGGCCGAAGCGCTGCGGCCGCTCGCTGGCAATTTCACCTTCGCGCTGTTCGCGCTCGGCATCATCGGCACGGGCCTGCTCGCGATACCGGTGCTGGCGGGCTCGGCCGCCTATGGTGTCGCGGAGGTGTTCGGCTGGCACGCGACGCTGGAGGCAGAGCCACACGAGGCGGTCGGCTTCTACACCATCATCGCCGCGGCAACCATCATCGGCTTCGGCCTCGGCTTCACCGGAATCGACTCCATCCACATGCTGGTGTGGAGCGCGGTGCTCAACGGCATCGTCGCCGTGCCCATCATGGCGATGATGATGCTGATCGTCTCGAGCGGCGCGATCATGGGCCGCTTCAGGGCCCGGTCGTGGCTGATCTGGCTGGGCTGGCTCGGCACCGCGCTGATGGCGCTGGCCGTGCTCGCTCTGCTCGGCTCGTCGGTGATCGCGTAAAACTAGACCGGTGACAGCGCCGCCGAGATCTGCGAAGCGATGATGAAGGCCGCGAACACCGCCGGCACGCTGATGAACCGCAGGAATTGATCCATCGAAAGCATCTGTCTCCCAAAGACAAGAAGCGCCCTCGACCGTCGCGCTACTCCGCCCCTTGCCCGACGTGCTGCTCCGCTGTCAGAACCCGATCGGAAATGGCGGCTCCACTGATCGTGAGCAGCGCCAGAATCGAAATCATTGCCAGAAATTTCATGGCCGGAACGTCGCTTCCGATTGTGGCAAAACCCGTCAAAACCTGGTGCGATTCCGGGACGATCCCCGGAAAGATCATGGCGGTCCCCACCGGGTTTCCACGGGCTCCGTGACGACGGTCGCAGGAGCGCGCAGCTACGGCGTCACCGGATTGATGGTCGGCGAGGTCTTTGGTCCCGGTCGCGCCGGCTCGATCGGCGATTTCGGATTGGTCGGGAGGACCGCGGCGCCAGCGGCCCGTGCCGCTTCTCCGGTGGTCGCATACATCGCAACATGAGCCGGCTGGGTCTTGGCGCGGCTCCAGGGTCCGTGATCGACGATGAGCATTGCTGCGATCGTCACGCCGGCTATGATCAGCGCGATCACACCGGGATGGCGAAGAGCGGCAGACATCGAATTGGCAAAGCGAACACTTGTCATCACGGGACCCGCTATTTTTGCTGTCGCCAGGTTAATTCAAAGCTGCCCCTCCCGGTTCCCGGCTCACTCCACCTGGTTCCGATGACCAGGCCCATGGCCGCGCGAGCGCAATGCCGCCTGTCTTGAGGCGTTGAGCACATGACGCCTTAGATCAGCAGATCATGTTGCCCGGGAAGACTGCCGGGATGCGGACCATGATTGCCGTGCTGCACCGTGTGATCGTCCGGCGCATGCGAAACAATGTCGACCACCGTCTGGAGGCCATCTTCCTGACTGAGCGCAGCGAGCGGCTTCGCAAACTCCTTGGGCTCGACAACCGTGATGGGCGTGGACGGAGCTGCCTCGCCATCGAAGCGGAACACGTGGTCCTCACGGCCGAGCTCGAACGCGGCTTTCGCTGGAAGCGCGTCCTCCGATGCATTTGAACCGGCATGCGCAGTCCGCTGCGGGTTGCCATGATCCGCGGTGTCAGTTGCGACGCTCTCGCTTGCATCCGCTGCCGTCGCCGAAGCTGAATGGGCCGAATTGCCGTGCTCGCCGCCAGGCTCTTCTGTCTTCGCTGCTGCCGGCAAATCGTCCGAAGCCTGGGAATGATGCCCGTTGTCATTCCCGATGCCGTTGCCGGCTTTGGGCTTGGCTTCGGCCATCTCCGTCATCGCCGCTTTTGCAGGCTCCGGCGCCGCACCATGCGGTGAGTGGCCGTGCTCGGTGTCACCGGGACCTGAACCGCTCTCGCCTGCTTCTGCTGCTTTGGCAGAAGCCGTGTGGCCCGAATGGCCGTGCTCGGCTCCGCCGGTCTCCGCAGTCTTCGCCGGACTGTCCGAAGCCGGGGAATGATGCTCGTGGTCATTGCCGACACCGTTGCCGGGTTTGGACTTGGCTTCGGCCGTCTCCGTCGCCCCCGCCTTTGCAGGCCCCGGCGCTTCGTCCTGTGAGTGGCCGTGCTCCGTCTCAACGGCAGCTTTCCCGCTCTTGCCTGCTTCCGCTCCTTCGTCAGAAACCGAGTGGCCCGAATGGCCGTGCTCGGCCCCGCCGGGCTCCGCCGTCTTCGCAGGCTTCGGCGGACTATCCGGAGCCTGGGAATGGTGCTCATGGTCGTTCCCGACATCGTTACCGGGCTTGGACTTGGCTTCGGCCATCTCCGTCGCCGCCGCCTTTGCAAACCCTGGCGCTTCGTGCTGCGAGTGGCCGTGCTCCGTGTCAACGGCACCTTTCCCGCTCTTGCCGGCTTCCGCTACGTCGTCGGAAGCCGAGTGGCCCGAATGGCCGTGCTCGACGTCAGGTCCCGTCGTCTTCGCTGCCTGTGGCGGACCATCTGCGGTTTGGGAATCATGCTTATTGCCATGACCGGCGCTGTTGCCGGGTTCGGAATCCGCCTGCGCCGTCTCTGCCTTGGCCGACCCTGGCTCCTGATTGTGCTCGGAGTTGCCGCGGCCGCTGCCGTCGGCGATGGCGAAGCCTGGCGGGACCATCGCGTTTTGGTTCGTCGACGGCGCGGCGGCGTTCGGGTTACCCGGCTCACCCTTGGAGGCGTGATTGTCCGCGGCCGGGGTCGTCGCGCTCTGACCAGGCCCGATCGATGACCCGTAAGCCGGCACACCGGACGAACCTGAAATCTCCTCCGTTGTATCCGCCTCGTCGCTCGTGCTGACGCTGGACTTTGCGGAATTGCCGGGGATGGCTCGAGCGGCTGCGAATTTGAAGCTCAATCCGTCATCGGCCGAAGCGCTCCAAACGCCGGCCGTCCCAAACGAATCCTCATGCGCGTGGCTGCCGTTCGTATTGGGAGCGGTCTCATCGGTTGTGGCCGCCGGCATCAGCGCTTGTTCGAGTTGCTCCAAGGTGGCGGCGTGAACGGCGCCCTCTGCCGGCTGAACGGAGTCCGTCTCTGCCACGGACACGATCCCCTGCAGATGGACTTCCACAAGGCCGCGATCCCCGACATCGAGCACACGATCGGTCGAATTCACGAAGACGATGGTTTGATTGCTTGCGGGATCGTAGACCCAGGCAAGGGTGTGAGGCGGAATGGATTTGGGCGGCGCCGTCAGATGCAACCACGCCAGCGCTCCGAATGCTGCGAGATTGAGCCTGCCGGGCCCGGATGCAAGATCCGCAACGGAGTCGGACGAGACGGACTTGGCACCGCTCGGAGCATGATGAGCCGCGTCTCCAACGGGGCTCTCCTTCATCTGATCGGGGCTATCTCCGCCTGAAGCGGGCGCGTGACCGGCGTCCAATAGCACGATCGGTGTTTGGAGGTTGTGACCGGCGGCGACCGGGCCCGCCTCGCCCCGAGTGCCTTCTTGCGCGACGTTATCTGCGGTGGTCACCGAGGCAGAATGCGGATTCAAATCGCGCGCCGTGACATCCGGGACTGCGCTGTCCGCGTGATTGGCGCCACCGTGCGTGATCGCCGCCAATGCAGTGGTCGCACTCTCCTTGGTGCCCGCCAGGAAGCTCTCGATCGATGCTTCGCTCACCTCGCTCGCGTGCGCGGCGACATGCGGGTCGCTCAGTGCATAGATCAAAGCACCTGCGAGAGCGGCGAAGGTGCCGTATCCAGAGGGAACGGACGTGGTCGTGAAGGCAGGCAGCGGGATTTGGTGCGCCGGGGCTGCGCCACTTCCAATTCCCATTTCACTGATTGCGGGCAGTAGCTGCGCAGGAAGATTGCCTGCGCCCGAACCGCCTTCTTTCCAGGACTTCGAGCCCAGGAATTGCTCCGCCGCGCGCAACGCCACCATTGCCGCGGCCGGATTCTCAGCCTGGCTTGCTTTGGTGAGCAAGTCTCTCTCTGTGAGAGCAGGCGTCCCGCCGGATTTCGAGACGATGAGATGCTGAAGAATGGCTTTCTTCAAGACCTCATAGCCGGCGTGTTCGTCGGCCTGGCCGGGGCCATCGTCATGGGCAAAATTGTCGTTGGCTTCCGACGCCTTGAGTTCGTCGGCAATTGCGAACGCCAGAAAGGCGAGAACGAGCGCGCTGAAGCCGGAGGTGCGTTGCAACCATGAGATGGTCGCAAGCACGGTCCTGTTGGTGATCTCGAGCTTCTGAAAGATATTGTGCAAGTGGACTTTGATCGTCCCGTGCGACACATCGAGCCGGCGCGCGATCTCCTTGTTCGACATTCCTTCCGAGACCAGCCGGACGATCTGACGTTCCCGGGGCGTCAATAGCTCCAGCATCTTTTCGATCTTGCCTTCGCCATCCGCCTCCTTGCCGGCTGGCGAGAGATCGGAGGGCTCAAGCGACACACCGCTTTTGGCCATCAGCCGCAGCGACTGCAGCATGGTGCCGGGCGCGGCATATTTGGAGATCGCGCTGCAGGCGCCGGCAGCAATCGCCGCAGTCAGATCGTGCTTGCCGTCGGCTTCGGTGAAGAACACCAGGCGGGTGGACAGCTTCTCGGCTTTCGCGATCGCGAGGACATCGGAGACCGTCAGGTCCGGCAGGCTATCGGCAATGAGCGCGACGTCGGGCGCCAGGTTCCTGATGGCTTCGAGGCAGCTTGTTCGATCGCTGGTCGAGGCGACCACGTCGAAGTCCTGCTGTGTCCCCAATATCGACTTCAGTCCCTGCAGGACGATCGGTTGCCGATCGACGATCACAAGCCGGATGGGTTTGAGAATCCCCGGCCTGGCGGTCGCGTCTAACATGGAGTTTCCTCGGCCCGGTCCTCTATATCCTTCGGCATATGGCCGTCGCCGGGTGGGTAATTAAAATAGAAATGGCGGATTTGGTTCCCGATCCGGAAATCAGTTTGGACGGTAAGACGTGACAAAAATCTCTTTTGACCCCATGGCCGTGGCGGTAGACTGGCTTGATGCCTACCGCGCCGGCGATATCGACGCGATCATGGAACTTCATGCCGACGATGCCGTGGTGCACTGCGGTTGCGGCGGCACCCAAACCATCACCGGCCGCACGGCGCTTCGTGCCTATTGGGTCGATCGCCTCCGAAAATGTCCTGCAGTCACGTTGGACGATCTCAATCCTTCGGAAGATAGAACCGTGATCTCCTACGTCACCAGCGCAGGCATCATGAGCGCGATTTTGGCGTTTGACACCGCCGGGAGGATCAAGGTGCTGGACTGTAGTCCCCTGCACTAGGCCCGCGCTGCAGTCTCGTCCTGCAACCCCGCACGAGGCCATCGTCAGCCTGGGTCCGGGGGGCGGCACTAGCCTCCGAACGTGATCCGCAAGGCGATCACGATCACCCCCGACACGAGAAACGAAATCGCCAGCAGCGTCCAATTCGGCCGTGTGCTTTCGCGAACCACGCGCGCGACGAGCATTTTCATGCTCGTCAACATTCGTCGCTGGGGAGGCGGTGCAGATAAGCGACCCCCAAGCTGGCGAGCTCTTCGGCATCACTTTCGCGCGCTTCCCATCTCCTCTGCAGATGGCGTTCAAGCAAGCAGCGCCGACTGTCGAACGCGTCAACCTCAGGGTGCCGCGCTCGGTATACCGCCCAGGCGGTCTGAGTGGCACTTCTCAAGATGGCATCATCCACGGCGCTAGGTCTCCGGACATCAGAACCAGTCGCAGCCAACTCAACCCACGTCGGAAAGTTTCCACTTTTTCCCGATTATCACGACCGCGCCTCGGGTGGCCCTTCGGCTCGCCGATTACTCACCCGGAGCGATCGCGTTGCTCGGTGTCGGCCGGTCGGTGATCTGCTGGCCGAACAAGCTGCCGATCAGCTCGACGGCGGTGCGCGCCGTCCGGCCACGTTCGTCCAGGAAGGGATTGAGCTCGACGATGTCGACCGATCCGACCACGCCGGAATCGTGCAACAGCTCCATGATCAGATGCGCCTCGCGATAGGTCGCGCCACCCGGCACCGTGGTACCGACTCCCGGCGCCACGCACGGGTCGAGGAAATCGACGTCGAAACTGACATGCAGCACGCCGTTGCGCGCCTTGACCCGCTCGATCACCCGCCGGATCAACACGGCGACGCCGAACTCGTCGATCTGGCGCATGTCGACGACCCGGATCCGGCGCGCGCGCATCAATTCCTTTTCGAGCCTGTCGATCGAACGCGCGCCGAACAAATCGAACCTGTCAGGCGTGATCGAAGCGCGCGGATCGTCGCCAAGCAGGCCGTCGAGGCCAGGCTCGCCGCACAGGAACGCGGCCGACATGCCGTGCATGTTCGCGGTGATCGTCGTCTCCGGCGTATTGTAATCGGCATGGGCATCGAGCCAGAGCACGAACAGCTCGCGGCCGCGCTCCTGCCAATGACGCGCCATGGCATTGACCGACCCCATCGACAGCGTGTGATCGCCGCCGAGGAAGATCGGCAGCGCGCCGGTTTTCGCGATCTCATGGCCGCGTTGGCTCAACACGCGCGTCCAGCGCTGGATCTCGCGGTAGTGATTGGCCCTTTCCGGCGGCCTGTCGCTGAGGTCCCGGACCTCAGCCACCGAGAGATCGCCATAGTCGACGACCTCGAAATCCAGGCTTTCGAGCAGGGTCGCAAGGCCCGCGGTACGCAGTGCCGCCGGTCCCATCAAGGTGCCGCGCTGCGAAGCTCCCATGTCGATGGGAGCTCCGAGCAAGGCGATGCGCCGGGCTCGATCCGTCATGGGCTGATCGGTCACGGCTGTCTCCTGACGTCAACTAAGGTCGAGCCAGCCTAACAGAGATTCGCGCCCGTCGTTTCACGGGTGCGCCTTGCCCTGGCAGGAACCAAATCCCGCGCGCTGAATTGCTTATCCATGGCCGGCACCCGCCGTGAACTACGGCGCCTCTCGCGGATAGCCAAAGGTCGTCAGACCCGCTGTTCAAAACGAGCGCTCGCGCGGATAGCCAAAGGTGTCGGCCACCATTCTCACGTTTGGAGATCGCGCTTGAGCACCGAGATACCGCAGTCAGATCACCAACCCGGCATGGCCGAGCGCGCCATCGATACAGCGGCGGACGTCTCCCGCACCATTGGCGAAGTGGCCGGAGGCCTGCATTCGGCAGTCAACCGCCTGACCTCTGCCGTCGAGGACTCGCGCAAACCTGGCGGGGCTCTCGCGACCGTTTCGGCGATTACGCGCGAAGCCCCGCTTGCCAGCCTCTTTGTGGCGTTCCTCTTCGGGATTGCGGTTGCCCGGCGGCGTTAGCTTTTCGGCGCCCGCCCTCGCGGCGAGACCGTCGTCCATCAGCGCGGCACGCCACCCCGGCAGCTTGCTACGCGAACAACTAACGTCTGCCATTTGTAACAACCGGTGAGCACGGCCGCGTCCGGTCTACCACCGATAGCGGACATTAAAATGCCGCGGCCTTGATTCGGCCAAGGGCCAAAGCGGATACATTCATAAACGGCTTAGGTGTGTCGCACCGCTCGCGGTCCGAAAAGGGCTGCCACGAGTTGCGGCCAAAGATTGAAGAAGACGAAGACGATCACAACGGCCCACTCGTAGACCATGCTCGCGAAAAACCCATAGATGAAATTGCCGACGGTAACCATTTTGAAGCCGGGAAAGACAGTCGGCAGGATTTCATGGCCTTTCACGTCGGGGAAGGTCACCCAGAGGCACAGCACGTACGTCACCTGAAACGGCATGCAAGTTGCGAACATGGTTCGCAACTATTGGAGCTTGGTCATGCCAGTCACTCCAGCAAGGATCATGTCAGACAGACGCGCCGACTCACGAGGCGCGCCTTCATGCTTTGGGCCGTCTACTGTTTGTCGCCCATGTGATGGGGCGTCGATGACAGGGGGCCGCCGTTGTAGTGGTGGCCACCCGACTGACCCGTGGTGGAGGTCTTCTTACCGGTCGCTTCTTTCTTTCCCATGTGGTGGGGCACTTCGGTCTTCGGTCCACCGGAGTAGTGGTGGCCGTTTTGTTCAGTGTCCTTCGTTGTGGTCTGAGCCATCGCGGGGCCAGCTATTAGAGAAGCGACAGCAAGCGCAGCGAGGATATTCTTGGTGATCATGAGCGTTCTCCGGCAACGAGATTAGTCAATACCAGCACATCAAATCACGGGCTGCAGACGCAGTTTTGACCCACATCAACTCTGGTTGCAGATATTCTTGGGAAACTTGTCGAGAAGTGATCGCGGAACTTGCCTCTATCAGGTGCGGCAACGGCCCGCCTATTAGGTTTGCTTCAATGACCTTCTCGCGCAACTTCCTCATCGCTCTCTTGCTCGCCGTGATCGCGGCGATCGCCGGGGCGCTGCTGTTCACCCAGCATCAGGCTCACGTACTCGGGGTTCTGCTTTGGCTGCCCCTCCTCGCTTGTCCGCTCATGCATTTCTTCATGCACGGCAGGCGCCGAGGAGGCGGCCATCAGCACGGCTGACTTGGAGAGCCCTTATGCGCAGCTCGGACGTCGGCTGGCCAGTTTCTTCAATTCTTCTGGCGCTCTCAGGGATCATGCTAGTCGGAGTCGGCTGCTATTTTCTTTTCCTCCGGCCTGCGCTGCTACCGGAGGACATCCGTTACATGAGCCTTACACCTGCCGAGCTTGAATTGATTGGTCCAAGGTTGGCACGGTGGCTCGCTCACGTATTCGATGTCATGGGCGGCTACGTGACCGCAACCGGCGTGCTCGCCCTAACTTTGGCCGCGACGGCATTTCGCCAACGAAGCTTGTCGGTGCTCGCTGGCATCATCGTAGCCGGCCTGGTCTCGATAGGTTGGATGGTTGCCGTCAATTTTATGATCAACTCGGACTTCAAATGGGTGCTACTGCCCCTCGCGCTCACTTGGGCCGCAAGCCTCGTTGCCTTTGCCGTTGAAGGGCGTCGCACGGTCCGCTAAGGGTCACAAGCAGCGACCGGGGTGGGGCGCGGCCCGCGGCCCGTCTGCCGTCAATAGCCGACATTGCAGCGGACCTCAGCCGAGCCCGCCTTTGGGCCAGAAGCGGAAGCTACAACTGCCGTCGTAATCACGCGATTGACGTTATGGGCGTCCTACGCCTGCAAGCCATTGTACCAGTCCGAACGCGAGCGCTCCGGGAGTGGCACGTTCCTACCCGGCGGGTTCTTCAGATTGGCTATTGTATCGTCGATTGTGGCATCCATCACATAGCGCTTGATGGCTTCAGCGAATTCTTGGCCATCCATAACTCCTCTCACCTGCCAACCGCTGCGGCGACATACGGGCCATCCGCCGTGTCGCATCTCCGCGATCAATTTGCGCGGCGACCGCGCAGGAAACAGGGAGCGATGTCAGCACCATCACAGGGCGCCGAATACCATTGTTGATTGGGCATCGGGATGTCGCTCGCCAAGACAAGAACCCTGTATTCGGAGTGCTGGTGGCAACACCCAGGCGAAAGCAACACGCTCACGCCGCGCTGACGGCCTCAAGCTCGGCCGCAAGGAACTGCTTTTCAAATGCCTGCGCAGGTATCGGACGGCCGAAGAAATAGCCCTGACCTTCTTCGCATCCCATGCTGACCAGCAAGTCGGCGGTTGCACGATCCTCGATGCCTTCCGCCACCACGGTGAGACCGAGCTGCTTGCTGAGGCCGATGGTCGAACCGACGATCGCCGCGTCGTCGGAATTCGACAGCAGACCGGACACGAACGACCGGTCGATCTTGAGCCCGTCGAGTGGAAACTTCTTCAGATAGCTCAGGCTCGCGTAACCAGTGCCGAAATCGTCGAACAGGATGCGAACGCCGAGTTGCTGAATGCGCTTGAACATGTCGAGCACGCGGCCTTCGTCATTGAGCAGGATGTCTTCGGTCACCTCGATTTCGAGCAGCGACGGTGTAAGCCCCGTCGATTTCAGCAATGTCGCAACCGAGTGCGCGAGATCGCCGGAGTGGAGCTGCGACGGCGACAGGTTGATCGCGACCCGCACGCCGCTTCCTGAAAGCTCCCAGCCGCGCGCCTGACGGCAGGCGGTTTCCATCACCCAATTCGCGATCCGCTCTGACAGTGCCGAGGTGTTGACCACCGGCATGAACTCTCCGGGCGAGACGTAGCCGCGCACGGGGTGCCGCCAACGGATCAGCGCTTCGGCGCCAACCAGGCTGCCGTCGATCAGACGAACCTGCGGCTGGTAGAACAGCTCGAACTCGCCGCGATCCGCGGCGAGCGCCAGCTCGCTCTCCAGCGTCAGCCGGCTCTCCAGCTCCTGCCTGATCGCAGCCTCGAAGATCACATGGCTGCCGCGCCGCGTCATCTTTGCCTTGCTCAGTGCCAGATGAGCATTGCTGAGAAGTTCGTCGGCGCCCTGTCCGCCTTCGCCATAGACCGCGACGCCGATGCTGATCCTGACGCGATGCTGGCGCGTTCCCGTGGCGAGGGGCGTTTCGAATGCACGCGCGATCCGCTCGGCGAATTTCGCGATCGGCTCACTGCCATCCACGGCTTCGCGCGCGATGGCGAATTCATCTCCGCTGAGCCGTGCGACGATCGCCCCATCTCCCGCCTGCCCCTCCAGGCGAACGGCAACCGCCTGCAGCACCAGGTCTCCCGCCGAATGCCCCAGCATGTCGTTGATGCTCTGGAAGCCGTCGAGTCCGATGACGAGCAACGCGACCTCGCGAGGCTTTCGCGCCGCATTCGCTATCATGCGGACCAGGCCGGCATGCAGCGTGTTGCGATTGGCAAGGTCGGTCAGCGCGTCATGTTCGGCAAGATATTTGACGCGTTCGGCTTCGCGCTTGCGGACCGAGATGTCGCGCAGGATCGCGCCGTACTGAAAACCTTCCGTGCCCTGCCAGCCCGAGAAGCTCGCCTCGACGGAGAAGGTTTCACCGTTCTTGCGCCGGCCCTCGAACTCGACGACGACTGCGCCGCCCGGAACAAGGAGCGCCTGACGCGCGGCGTCGTGCATGGACGGCCTTGCACTGCCGTCCGCCGGCGCGGCGCACAGCGTTTCGAACGGACGGCCGATCATCTCTGCCGGGCCGTAGCCGAAGATCGCGCTCGCGCCGGGATTCCAGACCGTGATCCGGTGATCCTCGTCGGTGCAGACGAGACCGTCGCCAAGCGACATCGCAATGCGGTGAAAGCGGCTCTCGGCGATGCGTCCCAGCAGGCCGCGGAAATCGATTTCATCCAGCGCAATCGCGGTCAGATAAGCGACGATCGCGATGTGGAACAGCGACGTGTCGATGACGAGGGACCATCTCGCCTGCACGAGGATTGCGACGATCTCGATAGCCGCCCCGGCGGCGACCAGGGCTGCGACGCGAATTCCCGGCGCGAGGCGGCGCCACGAATACAGCATCAGCAGGCAGATCACACCCAGGCCCAGGATCATGCCGATATCGGACGTCCAGCGCAGCATCCGGCCTTGAAGGATCGATTCCGCGGCCAGCGCCTGGAGGACCGGCCCAGAGACGATCTTGCCGTTGGGAACGCTGAAGCGGTCGCCGAGCTCGAGCGCGGTGGCGCCGACGATGACCTTCTTGTCCTTCAGCTTGTCGAGAGCAGCAGTATCGCCGCGCAGCACGTCGACATAGGAGACAACAGGAATGGAGGACGCACGAATGCTGAAATCGATCAGGAAAGGCGGCCGCCGGTTGGCATCCTTCCCGGCCAGCACGACGGCCATCGACGGTATCAAGGCATCGCCGAGATTCTCGCCGAACGGATAGCGCCGAACGAGCCCGTCGGGTTCGATTGCGACGTTGACGACGGCCGGCCACGACTGGTTGCTGAAACCCTTCATGGGGCGATTGATGTGCGCAGCGCCACCATTCGGCGCCGGCTGCTTGAAGGACGGCAGGATCGTCGAGCCGCCGACATCGCGAAGGGCCTGGAGGAAGGCTTCGTCGGACGCCGGATCCGAGGGCGTGCTGAAATCGACGTCGAAGGCGATGTCCCCGGCTCCCGCCACCGCGAGCCTGCTCAGCAGCTCCGCGTGGAGCCGACGTGGCCAGGGCCACACCCCGATTTGTTCGATCGAGGTTGCGTCGATGGCCACCACGACGACATTGCCGCTGGCGTCACGCGACTGCCAGCCGAACCGCAGATCGGTGAGCGCGTTGCGAAGCGCGCCATGCCATCCCGTGGACAGCACGATCGCAAGCGCGATCGCGACGAGAATATGCGGCCGATAGCGTTTCACCCGATCCTCCCGCGCACCCGCTTCTGCAGGTGCGTCCCTCATCCCCTAGGAAATCGCCTCAGCGTCTGCCGTAGGCGTGGCCGTGGCCATTGCTGCCGTTACCGCCGCCGTTGCCATTGCCGTTGTCGTTGTTGCCCCTGCCGTTGCCGGTGGCGCCGCTATTGCCGTTCCCGTTGCCGTTGTTGCCGTTACCGCTATTGCCGTTGTTACCGTTGCCGTTGTTGCCGGAGTTTCCGGGGCTGTCGCTGGATGCACCTGATGCCGCTGCCGCGATCGCCGCACTCGCAGCCGATGCGCTGCTTCCGGCAGTTGCCGCACCGCTCGTCGTTGCCGCAGTCTGGACGGAGCTGTTGGAGGTCGGCGTGTTGGATTTGCCGTCGCTCCAGACCGTCTCGGAACCGGCGCTGGCGTTCGCGTTGCGCACCTGTCCGGGAGCAGCCGCGCCGCGGGCGAGCCCATTGGTGACCTTGTGGACATTCAGCTTGACCTCGCCGAGCGAGCTCGAGATGCGCACGACGCCGGCCTTGCCGGCATGACCTCCGGCCGCCTGATGCGATGCCTTCGGCACGCCAGCCGCCTTGGTCCCCTTGTCGATCGGGCCGAGCGCATGGACCGCATGGCCAGTCGCGGCATTGCGCGGCGCTGACAGTCCCGATTTTGGCACGGGCACACGCTCGATCGTCGAGGCGCGGGGTTTGCCGTGCTCGATCGGATTGAACGTGCCTGCGCCGCTCAAGCTGAGACCGGGCTTGCCGCGTTCAAAGACGGTGGCCGCCTGCCCCGGCATGACCTGGGCGATCTGTCCCGTCTTGAAGTCGGAGACTTCGACCTGGCCGCGAAGCACGCCGACCTTGGTGCTGCCGGCACCCACCGTGACGCTGAACTGCGTTCCCTTCACCACGGCGGCGAGATAGGGCGTCTCGACCTCGAAATGCTTGACGTTGCGCTTCTCGACCTCGAGCAGGATCGATCCCGCCCGCTGGATGATGGTGGTCGAAAGCCCATCCTTCTTCTCGGCCGGCAGGCCGACCACGGAGTTGGGCGAGATCAGGATGGTTTCCTCGCCGCGGACGAGCAGCACCCGGCCATTGCGTCCGGTGCGGATGGTATTGCCGGGCTTGAGCGTCGCGTCCTGGTTCAGCGACACCTGTTGCGCGCCGTCGGTCGCGACCCAGACCTCACCGGTCGCCTTGCTGACCGACCAGACGCCATCCTCCGCGGCGAATGCCCCGCAAGCCGTTCCCACGGTCAGCGCCACCACGAAGGCACACCGCATTCCAATTCTGCCAAGCATGACGATCCCCAGTCCGCGTTACAGCCGGATCTGAGGGGTATCCGAAACCACTCAAGAGAGGATTAGCGGCAAGCAGCCAGCCGAGGGGCTGCCTTAACCAATCATTGACCATAAAAAACTATGAAAAATCATGCAGCTAACGAAGCCTTACCGTTCCATCGAAGAAGCTCCGTCAAACTACGGGGACAGGTTCGCTGCGCGGGCTGAGAAGCGGCATCTCCTTACCGCGCTGGTGGTGTTGGCACCGATTTTCGCGGGTATTCCACACGCCTTCGCTCAGCAGGCGAACCAGCCGGGCTTCGATCCGCGCCAGCCCGAGAAATATTTCGATAACCAAACCGAGCGGGAATCGCTGAGCCGGCCTTCGGTTCAGCTTCCGAGCGTCAGACAGCCGAACACCGGCGGGGATACCAAGCCGCAATTCATGCTGCGCGGCGTCACCGTCAGGGGCGCCCACGCGGTCTCCCAGGATCGTATGGCCACGGTCTATCAGCCCTATCTCGGCAAGCAGGTTTCGCAGGCGGATCTCGCTGCGATCGCCGGCGCGATTAGCGAGCTCTACCGCGCCGACGGATTCCATCTGAGCCGGGCCATCGTGCCGCCGCAGGACATTGCCGATGGCCGCGTCCGGATCCAGGTGATCGAAGGCGCCATCGTGCAGGCCGAGCTGAAGGGCGACGGCGCCGAGCAGTTCGGCGTAAGGCCGATGCTCGGGCCAATTCTAGCCGAGCAGCCGTCGCGCCTGCCGACACTCGAACGTCAGCTCTTCCTCATCAACGGCAGGCCGGGCGTCCGGATCACCGATACCGCGCTGGAGGAGATCGGTGGTGCGACCGGCCGCTTCCGCCTCATCATCTTCTTGAAGACCTGGCACCTCTTCTCCTCGTTCGGCCTGGACAATCTCGGATCGTCATCGGTCGGCCCGTGGCAGACCTACGCGACCGGCGCCTTCAACTCCTACCTCACGCCTGGAGACACGCTGGCAGTCAACCTGTCGACGATTGCCAACGACCCGCGCCAGCTCGGGTTCACGCGCTTGTCCTACGACGCGCCGGTCGGCATCGACGGTCTGCGCCTCGGTGGGTCGGTGCTGTACAGCGCGGTCAGGCCGGGCGATGCCCGCCGTCTCGACAGCGACATCACCACGACCGAGGCGTTCGAACTGCGGGCCAGCATCGTCCCGCTCCAGTCGCAATCCTCCACGCTCACCTTGACTGCGGCGACGACCTTCAGCAACGTGTCCGAGCACGACCGTTACGGTCCCTGGTACAACGACCATATCAGGACCGCGAGCCTGACCGCCGATTACCGGCTGCAGGATCGCTTCGGCGGCACCAATCTTGCGACGCTGACCTACCGCCACGGCCTCGACATCTTCGGCGCCTCGCATTTCGACGACGACCTGTTGTCGCGCGCCGGTGCCTCCTCGAACTTCTCGGTGCTGAACCTCTGGTTCACGCGCTACCAGACGCTCAGCGATGCCTGGTCGCTCAAGCTCTCGGCGGCGAGCCAGACGGCATCGAGGCCGTTGTTCACCTCGCAGCAATTCTATCTCGGCGGCGCGGCGTTCGGCCGGGGCTATGGGGCGGCCGAGATCAGCGGCGACAACGGCCTTGCCGGCTCGCTAGAACTGCGCTTCGACCAGAAGCTCAATTTCCGCTACTGGACCGGCTATCAGCTCTACGCCTTTGGCGACGCCGGCGCAGTCTGGAATGACGGTTACCGCCTGAGCGACGGCCTCTCACTGACGTCGGCCGGAGCCGGTGCGCGCTTCTTCATGCCCGACGATCTCCAGGCCGATCTCGGCGTGGCCGTGCCTCTGAGCTACCGGGCGCCGGACAACCAGCGCCGCAGCCCGCGCTTCCTGCTCACCCTGTCGAGCGCATTCCGGCTCTGCCCCGAACGCGGCAAGTCCGGCTGTCTCTAGTTGGTCTGTGGGTCTCGCCGGGGGCGACATGCGGCCCTTTTGCGGCGTTGCTCACAGACTTGCCTAAATTTAATCCGGTAACCTGCTCACGGTCACTCGATCCGGGAGTTACCAATGGCCATGTTCAGCGGAACGTGATTAGAGACGAGACGAATGAAGCGGGTTTTCGCAGTCCTGGCATTTCTCTGCGTCCTCGGCGTCGGGGAATATTTCGTCGTCAGCCGGTTCGCGATCCGCCACGAAACTTTGGCCCTGTATGACGCGGCGCGGCAGCGGCCGATCTCGGTCGAGGTGGCGGTGCGGCGCGATTACGAGACCAAGGCCAATCTCGGCCTCTGGAAACTCCCGCTCGCCATCATCAGCAACGGCAACACCGTCAAGGCCACCGAATATTCCTTCCTCGCCAACGTGCTCGCCGCACGCGGCTATATGGTTGCCAGCATTCAGCAGGACCTGCCGAGCGATCCGCCCTTGATGACCCATGTCGGTCAGCCATATGTCGGCCGGCGCGAGGTCTATATCCGCTGCGAAGCCAACATTCTTTTCGTGCTGGACAAGCTGAAGAGGCAGCAGGAGAACGTCGATTACGACCACGTCACCCTCGTCGGTCATTCCAACGGCGGCGATGTCTCCATGTATGTGGCCCATCAGCACCCGGAACTGGTGTCGAAGGTGATCACGCTCGACAATCTGCGGGTGCCTTTCGTGCTCAGCGACGGCATGAAGATCCTGTCCTTCCGGTCGAAGGACCCGCATTTCCAGACCGATCCCGGCGTGCTGCCGACGCCGGAAGAGGCCAAGGCGCGCGGTATCGACATCGTCCATACCGGCGCGCAGCACACGGAAATGAGCGATCGTGGGCCCAACTCGGTCAAGGAGAAGATCCAGGAGACGCTCGATCGCTTCCTGCGTGACAGCGCCAGCAGCGCGCTCGCGCCGGCTGATACGAAAAGCCCGATGATCATGAATCCGGGCGACTATTAGCCGGGAATCCTTTGCGGCAGATCAAGGCGGCTCCGAGGCGCCAGGATAAAAAGCCAATATGGCCTCGGAGAGATAGCGTGCCGAACTATATCGAAAGTCTTGATACGAAAGGTCTCGGCCCGAGAAGTCTCGTTACGAAAGAGTTCGACATAAGACGTATTGGCCTGCCCGCGGCGAGAATGCTGGCATTCGCTCGACATCTCGATCGTTCGGTCCGCAAGCTGCTTCGTTCGATCCTCGCCCGCATTGATCTCTCGCAATTTCCGGGATCGTGCTGCGGATAGCATGGCGGTCGCCAACGAATTCATGAAGGTTGCCCTATGCGTCAGCATTTGAGACGAATTTGCCTGCTGCTAGCCGTAATCTCGAGCTTCGGCACGTCGTCCGTTCTCGCAGCCGATGCCGATCACGGTGCCGACCTCGCCAAGCGCTGGTGCGCAAGCTGCCATGTCGTCGCGAACGGCCAGACCCAGGCGAGCGCCGACGTCCCCTCCTTTGTCTCCGTTGCCCGCAGGCCGGACTTCAGTCCGGAAAGGCTCGCCTTCTTCCTGCTCGATCCGCACCCGAAGATGCCGAATTTCCCCCTAAGCCGAACCGAAGCTGGCGATATCGCGGCCTACATCGCATCGCTGCGCTGAAGCAGAACATCTTGAGGTCGAATCGATCGCTGCGGCTCGTTCACCCTCCCGCTTGCGTACCTCCGGCATTGCAGCAATCGGGACTCAACTCGTTACGCGCAGAGGACGACGCCTGCCACAAATGCAAATCCCTGTCGGCAGTCCGACAGGGATCAGCAGAACGGCTGACGGACGGCGAACGAGCCCGTTCGGTGGCCCGTCGTCGACCTTGGATGCGCAAGCAGAGAATCAGGACTTCCCTTTGCCCGGATGCATGAGGCTGCCGGTCATCTGGCGCATGTGATCTCCGGCGCTGGTGAACTGGCTGCGCAGGAAGTCAGACTGGATTCGCATCGCTTCCTGGAGGTCGGTGGCATGAACCAGCTTGCGCGCATGCTCGAAGGCCGACTTCATGTTCTGCTCGGTGAAAACCAGCGCCTGCTTCGACACCTCCGTCCCGGCTCCTGGAACGGACGACATCGATTTGGTGGCGGCTTCGAAAAACATGCCGAATGCTTTTTCCGCCTGATCAATTGTCTTCTCGGCCAGGTCGCGCAGTTCGGCCGGAACTTCGAGCTTCGGTTCGATCATGGTCGCACTCCCTTCGTTTTCCCAATTGAGTACCACACTTGCCGGATCGCCTTCCAGCGGCCAGGCTCGGGGACACCGGGTTTGTGGAACGTTGCCGGCGGTCCGGCTCCGGCGCGGAAACGAACGGGAGGTTGAAAGTGGGGGGCGTAAGGCCGGCGCGCGGCCGGCTCAGGACAAGGGGTGCTCTGGAAGAGCCTCTTCGATGGCAAGGTCTTCGACCAGCTTGATGACCTCGAAACGCTGTCGCGGCGCGAGCTTCAGAAACGCGCGGAGCAAGCGCAGGCTTTCGACCGTGCTGCTCGCGGGCGCACCGACCTTGAGGTGCAGTTCAGCCGCGAAACTGAGGTTTTTCATCTCGCACCTATTCACAAGCATCGGCTTCGTGAGCCACTCGAGAACCGAACGCCATGACAAGACGCCATAACGCGCCCCTTCGCGACGAACTCCCGGCCGGGTGGCCCGGCGGGTTGGCACGCCGAACGACATGTTCATACGGCCCGCTCAACCACAGGGTTGCAATTATGCCAAGGAACAACCCCTCCGGCAAGCCCAACAGTGGCTTCAGCGTTGCTTCGTCCGCATCGCACCACGGCAATTCCCGATAACAGGTATATCGACCGCCGTCACCCACCTGCGTCAAGAAGCGGCATCAATCACGCACACGGCCCGGATCGCTGTCTATCGGGGCAAACGTTTCTGCTTGTTTCCGACATGAACGGACATTGGCGACGAATTGGCGCTTCTCCAGCGCAGACACGTAATTGTTGAGCCTCGCCCTGGCGATTGTATCAGCACGAAATGCATATCGATCCGGCAGCCGATCTCCAACGTCCTGTCCCGGGAACGGCTGTCGCCTCGGGAATTCATCCGGTCCTGATATGTCTCCGCCCGTGAACCGTTGTCCGTGACCGAACGACCAAGGCGTTGCGACACGGCCACGCAGACAACGGGCGCCATGGCTGAAAACTCTTCGATTCGGGCGCGCCTCAGCACCAAAGGACGACGGCATGCTTTCTCGCTGCGATCTCATCAAGGGCGCCGCGGTCGCGCTTTTTACCCTCTCGATACAAGGCGCATGGGCGCAGGAGACCAAGATGAACCTGTTCAAGATCGTCACCATCAAGGACGAAATCGTCGTCGGGCTGTCGGCGGATGAGCTTCAGGCGCTCGGCGGCAATGATGCGAGCGCGATTGCGCACGCGCTGGCGCAGAAGGGCGATCTCACGGTCTGGCAATATAACGTGCATCGCGGCCCGAACGGTGAGTTGCAGCAGGCGCCGACCGCCAGGATCGGGCTCTTGGCGAACGCCTCGCTCCGCGTCGAGCCCTATACGACGCCTTACCAGATTGTGCCGCATCCGTGAGCGGCAGACTGGCACGCCCGCGGCCAAGACCGCAGGCGTGTCTGTCATCTGCGCCGCCCTGCGTGCTGTGTCCCCGTTTCCGTCGCAAAGCCGTAGATCAGCGCCAGCCGGTCCAGGCACTCGCGAAAGCGTCGCGCGAAATAGTCGTTCCAGCGCTGCGTCCGGACGGCGCGACGCTGCCCGATCTGATCCATGGTGAGGCCCAGCACCAGCACGTCGTGCACCAGCGCCGCGCCGTCGGTCCCGAGTTCGCGCTCGATCTGGTTCAGCCGCAGCACCGCCTGGCGCTGGCTCTCGGTGACCGGCTCGCGCGTGCGCGCGCCATCGACATATTCGCGGGTCGGGTCCATCGCCTGGGGACCCCGCTCCGCTCTCTCCCAATCGTTCTGGAAGGCGCGCCCGCCGAGATATTGCGCCTCGTCGATCTGGTGGTGTGCGTGCAGCCGTCCCAGCGGATCGCCACGGATCGACCGGATCGCCACGATCTTCTCGCCAGCTTCGAGCGCCAGCGGATTGTCGACCTCGACCTCCGCCACTACGGCATTGAACGGCACGTCGCGGGACCGCCGGTCGTAGATCTGCGCCAATTTGTAGGATTTGTTGCGTCGGACACGAGCCACCTGGATACTCCTTGCGAAATTGACCATGGAAAGGCTGACAGCTCAGGCCGCGACGACCAGCTTCAGCACGACGGGACCGGGGACACGGGCGGACGCAGCCCCGGAGCGACGCGTCAGGCCCGCATGCGGCGCGCAATAGCTGGAGCCCGGCTGGCGCGGATGACCGCAGAAGGCGATCTCCTCCCCCTCCTTGTCGCCGCCATAGGGATAGCGGCAGTCGGCCGGCTCGAGTTCGACCAGCTGGATCAAGCGCGGCTGGATGCCGACGCAACGCAGCTTCAGCGGCGCCGCGGGCTTCATTGCGGATTTCGGTGGCACGTTCAGGTTCGGTAGCACCGCGCGGCGCGGCGAAACCGGAGCCTCACCCGGCAAATATGGCGCGACCGATGGGCTCACGATCCATTCCGGAATGACGAGACCGAGCCGCTTGGCGCGGCCGATCACCGCATTGCGCGTGTAAGCCGTTCCAAACCTTGCGTTAATCTGCCTTCCCACCTCCGCATAAGACATGCCCTTGAGGAAATAGTCGCGAAGCGCGTCGGAGTGCTCCGACGGCCAATGGCCCGGTTCCATGCTGCTGTCCTGTGATGCCGCCCCTCCGATCGCACGACCGGGGGCGAAACAAACATTCCGGTATTCCGAATCCAAAGTCAAGCTATAATTCTGATATTCATAATTGCAATAATTCCGAATTTCGGATTACAAGAGCGGGACGATGGGTAATCGAGGGAATCACCATGTTGGACGTTGCGATGATCGAGCGGGGCCTGGAGAAGACGGGCAAGAGCAAGGGCGGCCTCGCGGCGGCCATGGGCGTGCGGCCCGGCGCGGTCTCCGAAATCCTGGGCGGCGAGCGCCTGGTGAAGGCCTCGGAAATCGTTCCGATCATGGAATATCTCGAGCTCAATCTCGCGCCGATCATGGGCCGCGTCGGCGCCGGCGCCGTGATCGAGCCGGATTACGAGCAGGTCCCCCCGGAGGGTCTCGGCGACGTCGCGCTGCCCTTCCCGATCATGGAAGAGACCGTCGCCTTCGAGATCGTCGGCGATTCGATGCTGCCTAAATACGAAAGCGGCGACGTGATCGTGGCCTACAAGGACCAGCGCCATCCGCTGTCCTCCTTCTACGGCGAAGAGGCCGTGGTCCGGCTCAAGACCGGCGAGCGCTATTTGAAGACGATCGAGCGGGGAAAAACCCCGTCCGTCGTCAATCTCACCAGCTTCAATGCCAAGCCGATCGTCGGCGTCAAGCTCGAGTGGGTGGGTGAGATCTGCCTGTCCATGCCCAAGGGCCAGCTCGAGCGGATGCGCGCCAAGTCGGCGCGCCCCCGCAAGAAGGGCAAGTAAGGCCTCGCACGGTCAACGATTTCTCTTTTTTCGAAATCTTCTTGACTTAATTCCGTTTTTCGGAAATAATCTGCCGCGTACCCGCAACGGGGGCGCGGCAGATTCGTTTGATGCAGTATTTCGTCGTGATGATCGACTATGGACGGCGGGGCCGCGAAGCGGTCGTCGACCCTGAAATCACGAGGCGCGAGGTCATCTCCCGCATCGCCTCGGGCGAATACCGGAATGTCTCGTTCATCCACGAGATCGCCGGAAGTTCGGTCGAGGACGTCACCGAGGCCATCCTGACCGAGGCCGCCCTGCCCCGGATCCCGCCAGAGGATATCGATCTGCAGGCAATTCGCCTCGATCACGCCCGCGATCTGCGCAAACACGAACGGACGTGATGCAGGCCCGGAGTCCCGTCCGATGGAATCGGAACGGGACTCCGGGTTCTTGTCTTGACGCGTTTCCTTTACGCGAACCGGTCGCCAATTCGCTCGAAAACGCTCTGGCGAGCCTGCGTCACCGTCCGCACGGACATCACACCAGAAGCACGGTCGATCCCGTGGTCTTGCGTGCGGCGAGATCGGCATGTGCCTTGGCGGCATCCTTCAACGGATAGGTCTGGTGCACCTCGATCTTGACCGCGCCGGACTTGACGACGTCGAACAACTCATTCGCCATCGCGACCAGATTTTCGCGCTTGGCGGCGTAGGTGAACAGCGTTGGCCGGGTGACGTAGAGCGAGCCTTTCTGGGCGAGCAGGCCGAGATTCAGCGGCTCGACCGCGCCGGAGGATTGGCCGAACAGCGCGGCAACGCCGAGCGGGGCGAGACAATCCAGCGATTTCAGGAACGTGTCCTTGCCGACGGAATCGTAGACCACGGGGACCTTCTTGCCGCCAGTGATCTCGTCGACCCGCTTTACGAAATCCTCGCGGGTGTAGATGATGACATGGTCGCAGCCATGCGCCTTGGCAAGCTTGGCCTTCTCGTCGTTGCTGACGGTGCCGATCACGGTCGCGCCGAGGTGCTTGGCCCACTGGCTCAGGATCAGACCGACCCCGCCCGCCGCGGCATGCAGCAGGATGGTGTCTCCTGCCTTCACCCGATAGGTCTGCCGGATCAGATATTGCGTCGTGAGACCCTTCAGCATCATCGCCGCCGCCGTCCTGTCGTCGACGCCGTCAGGCAGCTTCAGCAGGCGGTCCGCAGGGATCACGCGCGCCTCGGAGTAGGCACCGAGCGGCGAGGCGCCATAAGCGACACGATCGCCTGGCTTCAGATCGGTGACACCGGGCCCGATTTCCTCGACGATTCCGGCCGCCTCGCTGCCGAGCCCGCTCGGCAGTTGCGCCGGATACAGGCCGGAGCGGTTGTAGATGTCGACGAAGTTGAGACCGACGGCGGTGTGGCGGATGCGTGCCTCGCCCGGTCCGGGCTTGCCGACGCTGACCTCCTCCCAGACCAGGACTTCCGGACCGCCGGTCTTGTGAAAACGAATGGCATGCGTCATGGGCATTGCTCCCTTATCGTTGGTTGAGGATCCGGAAAACCGGATTGGCGCCAGAAATAGGCATTCGGTCCGCCCGTTACAGTACAGACACGTAACAAGAATGTCACAGCGCGCGACAAACGTCTCCCGTTCCATCTCCGTTCGAAAGAGTTGATGACGCGCCTGGAGCGGCCGGCAGTAGCTTCTGCGCGGGGTTTGGTTGTCGCCTGCGAAGGAGACCGAGATGCCAGCTTATGTACAGCATCATCAGGATATCGAGATAGCGCCCTTGAATTGCCCGACATGCATGGGGTTCCTGCCGATGTATGTGCGCGAGGTCGAACCGCATTGGAGCCTCGCCAAGATCGACTTCGTCTATGAATGCGCCGATTGCGGCGCCGAGGTCAGACAGACGATCCGCAAGCCGGAGCTGCTGCGGCACTGATCCCGCGAACGGCGAGCCGCGCAAATATCCGCGCCGAGACGTATTTGCGTCGAACGGAAAAAGCGCCGTCCGTGCGGGTCTGATGCCTCCCAAACGAGGCTTGTTCTTTGCCGGGAACGCAGGCAGAACAAGCCTCAAGCAAGACCTTTGGGAGCGCCCTTTCGTGGCTGATCAAAAGGCCTCGACCTCGATCGAGGCAGTGCAGAGCGGCCTCGCCGCGCAGGGCTATATCGCGAGCCGGCAGATCGCGACCGCCGTTTATTTGTCGCAACAGATCGAGAAGCCGATCCTGGTCGAGGGCCCCGCGGGCGTCGGCAAGACCGAGCTTGCCAAGGCGATCGCCGCCTGGCGCGGCATGAAGATGATCCGCCTGCAATGCTACGAAGGCCTCGACGAGGCCAAGGCGCTCTATGAGTGGAAATACGCCAAGCAGCTTCTCTATACCCAGATCCTCAAGGACAAGCTCGGCGAAGTCCTGGGCGGCGCGCAGACGCTGGATGCTGCGCTCGACCAGCTCCACGATTTCGGCGACGTGTTCTTCTCCAAGGAATTCGTCGAGCCGCGCCCCCTGCTTCAGGCGCTGGAGCAGCCGGGCGGCTGCGTGCTGCTGATCGACGAGATCGACAAGTCGGACGCCGAATTCGAATCGCTGCTGCTGGAGATCCTGTCTGATTTTCAGGTCACGATCCCGGAACTCGGCACCGTCTCCGCAATCACGCCGCCGACGGTGATCCTCACCTCCAACAGCGAGCGCGATCTCGGCGATGCCCTGAAGCGGCGCTGCCTGCATCTGCATATCGGCTTTCCCGAGCAGCGGCTCGAAGAGCGCATCGTCGAGAGCCGGGTGCCCGGCATTTCGCAGGCGCTGCGCCGGCAGATGGTCGGCTTCATCCACGAGATCCGCTCGCTGGATCTGAAGAAGCTGCCCTCGGTCAGCGAGACTATCGACTGGGCACGCGTGCTGGTGCTGCTCCAGGCCACGGAGCTCGACACCGAGATGGTCAAGGACACGCTCAACGTGCTCCTGAAATACGAAGCCGACATCGAGGCTGCATCGCCGCAGGTGACGACCTTCATTGCCAAGGCGGCCCGGTCGAACGTCTTCGGTTGACGCCGATGCGCGAGAATCTCCATCGTTTCTTTCGGGCGGCTCGCGGCGCCGGCGTCCACGTTTCGCCGGCCGAGAGCATCGATGCGATGCGTGCGGTCGCGCAGGTCGGCATTTCCGACCGCGCTGTCCTGCGCGATGCGCTGCTCCTGACGCTTGCCAAATCGCAGGACGAGAAGCTCGCGCTCGGCGACTGCTTCGACCTGTTCTTCAGCCAGCCGGAGCCGCGTCAGGATCAGACCGAAGCCAACAGCGGGGAGAACGCCGCGCAGGATCCGGATCAGTCGCCCTCCTCCGGCTCTGCCAGCGAAGCGGGCGAAAGCCAGCCTCCCGAGGGCTTGGGCCCGCTCGCGCAGATGCTGTTGTCTCAGGATCGCAACGCGGTCGCTGCCGCCATTGCCGGCGCCTCCGGCGCGGCCTCCCTGTCGGACATCCGCTATTCCACTCAGCGCGGCATTTTTTCCAGCCGCATCCTCGATGCCATGGGTCTCCAACGCCTGCGCGACGATCTCGATGCGCTGACCGCGACCAACCCGGCACTGGCAGAGCGTCTGCGCGCCGCGCTCGACGCCTTGCGCGAAGCCGTGCGCGATACCGTCTCGCAGGGGCTTGCACTCTACGCCCGCGAGGAGGCTGAAAACCTCCGGAACGAGATCCTGCGCAACGCACCTCTCGCGCGCATCGAGCGGCGCCAGGTCGCAGAGATGCGCGTCCTGATCCGCCAGATCGCGCGCCGCTTGCGCGAGCGCTACTCGAAACCACGCAAGCGCCAGCGCCGCGGCCATCTCGATGTCCGTCGGACGCTCCGGCGCAACGCTGCCTGGGGCGGCATTCCCTTCCTGACTGCATGGAAGCGCAAGCATCGCGACCGGCCGAAGATCGTGGCGCTCTGCGACGTCTCCGGCTCGGTTGCGCAGGTCTCCGATTTCTTCCTGCTCCTGATCCACTCGCTGCACGAGGTGGTCGACGACGTCCGCTCCTTTGCCTTCTCCTCGCACATGATCGAGGTCAGCGAGATCCTGGAAAAGAAATCGCCGGAGGAGGCGATGGCCGAGATCATGTCCAAGGTCGGCTTCGGCTCGTCCGACTACGGATCTTCACTGGTCGATTTCGAGAAAGACTTCATGAGCACGCTGACGCCGCGGACCACGGTGATCGTGCTCGGCGATGCCCGCAGCAACAACCTCGACCCGCGTGCCGATATCCTGCGCCGCATCTCCGAACGCTCGAAGCGACTGGTCTGGCTCAATCCCGAAGGACGGCTTGCCTGGGGCTTCGGTGATTCCGAGATGCCGCGCTACGCGACCTTCTGTACGGTCGTGCGCCAATGCGCCACCGCGCAGCAACTCGAACGCGCGGTGTCCGACATCGTGGCGACCTATCAATAGGCCTTCTCGACGCGGCCAGCGTCAGTTTCGCGCAAGCTCCATTTGGCCGACGTTGCACTCCCGAAAGTGATAGGCAATTTCGTCGAGCGCGCGCTGCTCCCATTCCTCGGCTTGCGCGAGCCAGAAAATCCGGCGATCGAAATCGCGCGCCGCACGCTCCCGGCACAGGGATTCCTGACTGCGAATTTCAACCAGCCTGTTCATGCACTCCACTCCTTCAGCGTGAAGTCATTCCCCGGGGAATTACCGTAACAGAGTTCTCAACCTTTCGTCTCACGATTTCTGTGCATATTGCGACGCAGAATGGGACAGCAAGACTTCCCGTGCATTGCAGCACCCTGCTGTAGCATCAAACCTATATCATCAATATGTGATCGAAGCTCGGGACGATATTCGCAATCCAGCGATCTTTACTCTTGTGGCGCAATGACGTGCGGCAATTCGTGAAGAGACGTTCTAAACAGCACAGCGAATTCCCGACTCATTGTCGTCGCATGGTCTTCACGCAGCGCAGCTAACAGAGGCGCGCGAATGGCACTATCGCTTGAGGCAACATGAGCAACGACATCGACTTCGATCTTTCGCCGGACCAATGGGAAGCCCTGCGCACACTTCGCAATCCGGTGTCCGGCGGTCGCCTCTCGAAGGCTTATCTCATCGAAAGTCTCGTCAAGTTCGGCCTCGTTGTTGTCAATGACGGCGTACCCGTGATGACGCCCACGGGACGAAAGGCGCTCGTGCGCGGATCGTGCCGGCTGCTGGATCTTGCGGCATGACGATGCCGTTCGTTTCGGCGAAGGCATAACGATCGACGGGCGGGTCCCGCGCTCCGAGCGGGGCACGACGCAAGAAGCGCTGCGTCGCCGCCGCGATACCAGAGCGACGACCAGCGCCACTTTCCGAATACTCCGCGACAATCTGGCACGGTTGTTGCTCCTTTTTGACATCCAAGTCGCGTCAAATCGGGGGAGTCCACCATGTCGACCATCGCAGCGGCACCCGCCGTCGAACCCAAGCCGCTCTACACCTCGCTGTTCGTTCAGGTCCTGGCCGCCCTCGTCCTTGGCGTCGTCCTGGGCACGGCCGTGCCGGATTTCGCGATCGGGCTCAAGATCCTGAGCGACGCCTTCCTGAAGCTGATCTCGATGATTGTGGCACCGATCGTGTTCTGCGTCGTCGTGCACGGGATTGCCGGCGCCGGCGACCTCAAGAAGGTCGGCCGGGTCGGCGTCAAGGCGCTTGTTTATTTCGAGGTCATGACGACGGTCGCCCTCGTCGTCGGCCTGTTGCTCGCCTACCTCTTCGGCCCCGGCCACGGCATGAACATCGATCCTTCGACGCTGGATGCCAAGGCGCTCAACACCTACGCCGACAATGCCCACAAGCTGTCAGGCGGCGGCATCGGCGCCTTTCTGATGAACGTGATCCCGACCACCTCCTTCGATGCGCTGTCGCGCAACGACGTGCTCCAGGTGCTGTTCTTCGCGGTCCTATTCGGCGTCGGCCTCGCGCTCGTCGGCGGCGAGAAGGGCAAGCTCGTCACCAGCATGATCGATGCCGCCTCCACCGTGCTGTTCCGCGTCATGGGCCTGATTGTCCGCGTTGCCCCGCTCGGCGTGCTCGGCGCGGTCGCCTACACCGTCGGCAAATACGGCGTCGGCTCGCTGAAGCAGCTCGTTTCGCTGGTGATGCTGTTCTATGTCTCGGTCGGCATCTTCGTGCTGGGCGTGCTCGGCGGCGTGATGGCGCTCGCCGGGCTCAACATCCTCAAATTCCTCGCCTACCTGCGCGAAGAGCTGACCATCGTGCTCGCGACCGCCTCCTCCGATGCCGTGCTGCCGCAGATCATGAAGAAGCTGGAGCGGATGGGCGTGAAGGATTCCGTGGTCGGTCTCGTGATTCCGACCGGCTATTCCTTCAACCTCGACGCCTTCTCGATCTACCTGACGCTCGCTGTCGTCTTCATCGCACAGGCGACCAACACGCCACTGTCCTTCGGCGACCTCCTGCTGGTTCTCGGCGTCTCCCTGATCACCTCCAAAGGCGACACATGGCGTGCCGGGCTCGGCCATCGTGATCCTGGCCGCGACCCTCAATGCGGTGCCGAGCATTCCCGCGATCGGGCTCGTGCTGGTGCTGTCGGTCGACTGGTTCATCGGCATGGCCCGCGCGCTCGGCAACCTCGTCGGCAACTGCGTCGCGACCGTCGTGGTCGCAGCCTGGGAAGGCGATCTCGACCGCGCCAAGGCGGCCCAGGTGCTGGAGGGCGGCGAGCTGGTGGACGTCACGGCGGGATAGCGCCCCGCCGGATCAGTCGATCCATTGGAGGAGCGGCGTTCCATACGCCCTCCTCCAGACCGACAGGAAGCGTGGAAACCAGGAATGGGCCACGGCGCCCTTGTAGGCCCAGGTGCGGTACTTCAGCCCCTGTTCCGAGATCAGCTCCTGATATCCGCCGTGGAGTTCGGTCGCGGTGCGAATGTCCTTCAATATTGCTTGCGCGCAGGCCCGGTAGTTATCGCCGCCGGAGGCCTCGTCGTAATCGAGCATCCGGTCCGCGAACTCGACGTTGAACGTCGGCCAGGACGAACGTCCCTGATAGGCGGGAGCCGCAATCTTGTGGATCAATTTACTCCGGGGGTTATCCGCGGACACCAGGAAGTGGAACGTTGAGGGTATGCGGAAGCGCGGCTCCGCGATGATCAGATCCGCAGTGGCCGCGAACAGCGCCCGTTCGCTCGCATCGTTCATATCCCAGAAGCCGCGATGCACGCCGACGAAATCCAGCGCGACCGCGGACACCGGTGGGCCCTTCGGACCATCCAGGGAATGCCTGATGTAGCCGTCCTTGCCGAACAGACGGAGCAGGTCCTTTTTGTACTGCGCGAGATCGCGTCCGAGCAGTCGCTTCAGCTCGTTCTCGTCGATGATGCCGAGCTGCACGCTCCACAGGAAGGTCGTGTAGACGCAGGCATTGGTGACAAAGCGCCGGCGTTCCGCACGGGTATCCGTTGCAGCCGAGCGAGGGCCACGGGCATCACACAACAGATACCTGGTGCCGTCATCGTCGAACGGCTCGAGCTCGCTTGCGAGCTGCAGGATCGCGCGCTTCAGATCACCGCCATACTCCGCCTGCAGCAGCCGGCCGGCATGCGCGCATTGAGCCATCGCCAGATACGACGGCGCCCTCCGATCGGCCGAGATCATCTGCTGCAGGCCGGCGAGAATGCCAAGCAGCGTGTCCGAAGGCCGCGAGAAATAATTGACGCCGAGATACCGGCCGCGCCCCGCCGGGACGATGGTCGTCGTGACGACATCGGCACGAACCGCCTCCAGCAACAACCGGACACTCTTGTCGAGCAGCCGCGCCCGCTGCACTGCGTCCTGCGCATCCATGATGGTCTCAGGGTCGAGCACATCAGGATAGAACCAGGCGAAGTCGCGGGGGTAATAGGCGGACGCGTGCGGCGCGCCCGTGACGAGGAAGGCCTCGGTCACCGCAAAGGCGCTGTCCACCGAGTGCCGGTAAAGGTCCTCGATGGCCGACAACGAATGGTGCGATTTTCTCAGGAATCGATCACCGAGAAAATTGACCGCCTGGAGGGCGTTGGCGAAGAAGGTCGCGGCCACGCCTTGGTAAAATCGGTTTCCGCGATCTGGGGGCAACGAAATATCGCTATTCATATGTGGCCAAGTTACTCCGGTGGTGCGGCCACCATCCGAAGCATGGCTGATTCGTATTTCCTCCAGATGACGTGCCGGCTTCCCCGGTGGGGCTTGTGCCCCAGACTAGCCTTGCCGTGGCCTGAAATTCTCGATCACCCGCAGCAGCACCCGCGCACCGGCGTCAGCATCGGCGAGCTCCACATGCTCGTCCGGATGGTGGCTGATGCCGCCGCGGCAGCGGACGAAGACCATGCCGACATCGGCGATGTCGATCATGGCCATGCCGTCGTGCCCTGCCCCGCTCGCAAGCTCGAACACGGAGAAGCCCTCCGCTCCGATCGCCTGCGCGATCTGTTCCTTGAGCCACGGCGCGCACGGAGCGGTGCGGTTCTCGTGGGTGACGTCGAGCTGGAGGGCCAGGTCCCGGCGCCTGGCGATTGCCTCGATCTGGCGGACGATATCGGCGACCGCGCGTTTGCGGTGCATGTCGGTCGGCGCCCGCATGTCGATGGTGAAGGACACCTCGCCCGGAATGACATTGGTCGCGCCGGGCCTCGCCTGGATGTAGCCAACGGTGCCGACGAGCCCGCTCTCGTCGGTGCGGCAAAACTGCTCGATCGCCCCGATGCATTCGGCCGCGCCCGTGAGCGCATCACGCCGAAGCGCCATCGGCACGGTACCGGCATGCCCGGCCATGCCGGTCAGCCGCGCGGTAAGACGCGTGGCACCGGCAATCGCGGTGACGACACCGACAGGCAAGTCCTGCGCTTCCAGCACCGGCCCCTGCTCGATGTGCAATTCGAGATAGGCAAGCAGCTCGCGCCGGCTCCGCGCGGCCGCGCCGATATGATCGGGGTCCAGGCCGAACTGCACGAGCGCATCGCGCATCGCCACCCCGTCGCGGTCGCGCACATTCAAGACACTCTCATCGAAGGTGCCGGCCACCGCACGGCTGCCGAGCAGGGTCGAAGCGAAGCGTACGCCCTCCTCGTCGGCGAAGCCGACGATCTCGATCGCGAACGGCAGCCGCTTGCCACGGCGATTGAGATCGGCAACGCAGGCAATGGCCGTGATCACGCCCAACGGCCCGTCCCATTTGCCGGCGTCCCGTACGGTGTCGTAGTGCGAGCCGAGCATCAGGCTAGGCGCACCCGGCCGCTCGCCTTCGTAACGGCCGCAGACATTGCCGATCGCATCGAGATGCGCGCTCATGCCGGCGTCGCGCATCCAGCTCAGGAGGAGGTCCGCCGCCTCGCGCAATTGCCTGGTGAGATAGATGCGGGTGAGGTTGTCGCTACTTTCCGAGATCGCTGCCAGATCGTTGATCCGACGCACGATCTCTTCGCCGAGCGATGCATCTTGAACGGCGTTGACGGCACCCATCTCGGCGAGCTCTCTCTTCTCTGGACCGCGACAGGCGCGCGCCAACACCAATAAGTCCGTTCTTATCAGGCCCCAAGGGCCCGCAAAATCAATATTTTAATCAGTCATCCGGAAGATTGGGGCAATCATCACGGCCGGCTGGTCGCGATGTTCCGCGGCGAATTCGTGTATGAAGGGCGGACAGCGAGCCCGATCTCGCCACGCGCGTCTGGCGCATGGCGGGCACTGACCGCGGAGGATCGATGGACGACGCATCTGAGCGTGACGAGCAATTTCTGCGCCTGTCCTTCGCGGTCGCGCAGCGCTCCCTCACCCAGGGCAACCACCCGTTCGGCTGCATCGTCGTCGGTGCGGACGGCAAGGTGCTGATCGAGACCGAGAACGGCTACATGCCGGATCATGATGGCACCGCGCATGCCGAACGTCTCGCGGCCACCCAGGCCTGCCGCACACTCGACCGCGAGGTGCTGGCAACAGCAACGCTCTATTCTTCGGCAGAGCCCTGCGCGATGTGCGCCGGCGCGATCTACTGGGCCGGCATCCGCCGCGTCGTCTATGGCCTCAGCGAGCATCGCCTGCGCGGCGTCACCGGCAACCATCCGGAGAATCCGACCCTCGACCTGCCGTGCCGCGAAGTCTTTGCCAGCGGCCAGCGGCCGACCGAAGTCGTTGGTCCGCTGCTCGAGGACGAAGCCGAAGCGCTGCACGACGGCGTGTGGACGAAGTAGGCGCTACCACAAGCCCGGATCTGTAGGGTGGGCAAAGGCGCCCTTGCGCCGTGCCCACCATCGGGCTGATAAGGCAGAAGTGGTGGGCACGCTTCGCTTTGCCCACCCTACAGACTGCCTAGCGCATGGCGATCAGAACTTCACGGTGATACCGGAGTAGAGCGAGGATTCGGTGCACGACCCCGTACTCACCCTCGCCCCGCCGACCAGGGTGGTGCAGCCAACCGCGTTGTTGTGATCGAGGCCGAACTTGTTCTGCCAGTAGCGATAGGCGACCCAGACGTCGACGAAGTGCGAGTACTTCTCACCCCAGATCGCCTTCGAGGCATCCATCGTCAGACGGATCGGCTCAGAATTCAACTCGACCTTGGTGGGATAAACGCCGTTGGCAACGCTGGCCGGAAGCGGTTCGGTGTCGGTGCCCTTCTTGCCATACCAGCCGGCGCGGCCGCTGATCGAGAAGTACTGCATGTTTGCCGGCAGGAAGCCGAGATCCATGTAGTAATTGACCTCGACGGCCCAGGTCGGCTTGAACGAGGTGTTGCCGTCCGCAAGGCAGGTCACGCCGGGAACGCCCGGACCGAACAGTCCGCACTGGCTGAATGAGTTGTGGTTGGCGAACTCCCAATACACCAGCGGCGCGACGTTGATGTAACCCTTGTAGGGCAGATCGAACGCAAACTGCAGACCGCCGACGACGTCGCGCTTGGCGGCACCGAAATATCTGTTCTCGGTATTGGCGTCCATGCCGACCTCGAACGAGATGTTGTGGAGCGGCCCCGCGGTGAAGGCCTTGGTCTCGAACAACTCATTCCAGCCGAATGTCGAGCGGAACAGCCCGTAGATTTCCGTTGCACCGGCGCACGTTGCCGGCGCGCCGAAGATCGTGCCCGCGTTGGTGCAGGGCCCGGCCGGGTCGTTGTGATCGGACTTGAACATGGAGATGGTGAAGAAGTTCGTGCCGTATGCCCAGGCGTCGAAATGCGTGAACGAGTAGACCTGCTTGGTGGTCTTGCTGTCGATCGACCCATCCGGCCGGGTTGACCACGCACCGGGTTGCGAGGCGTCGAAGATGTACGAGAAAGTGACGCGGTTATCGATCACCAGGAAGAACGGAAGGTCCGCCGCCTTCTTGGCAGCCTTGACCGGCAGATCCGCGGCCTGAGCCATGCCACCGGTGGCGAGCGTGGCAAGCGACAGCGCCGCTGCAACCGACATGAAACGAAACGACATCCTGAATACCCCCAAGTTGGACACGTCAATGAACGCCCCTTGGGTGCGAGACTTGCGCCGATCTCCCGGAGGGAGAAGCCTCAACTTTTTTCAAGGCATGCCGCTTGTTTTGGCAAGGAGCGGCGTTTCTCTATGGGATTTAGTTGTTTTTTCGCAGCGGGTCCGCGGGCGGCAAGGCCGGCTATTGCCGGACATTGCCGTTTGATTTCGTTGCTCTTTCATATCGACCGGCCGTTTGGATACGGACGGTCAGGAGCCAATGTCGCGTCGATCCAAATTGCATAATCGCGATGGCGCAACTTTGCTCACTGCGACGTCAGGTCTGCACGGCAGGCTCCGATTTGGCTTGGACCGTCACAAATCTGCAACAGGCGCTGCGGGCGCAGTGCCTGCCGAAGCGTTGAGCAAGGGATGACGCATTTTCACACCTTACGCCGCGGGTCAAACTGGCCCACTATCGGGCCATTTCACCATGCAAGCGCATCAGCGAATGTTGGATTCGACACCTGACGGCCTGAATTCCAGCGAGCCCCCGCTGCTGCGGACGATCGGACTCACCAAACGCTATGGCGATTTTCTCGCCAACGATGACATCGACATCGATATCCGGCCGGGCGAAATCCACGCGCTGCTCGGCGAGAACGGTGCCGGCAAGTCGACGCTGGTCAAGGCGATCTATGGGCTGATCCAGCCCAGCGCCGGCGAGATTTGCTGGCAGGGCCGGCCGGTCGTGCTGTCCGGTCCTTCCGAAGCACGCAGCCTCGGCATCGGCATGGTGTTCCAGCACTTCTCGCTGTTCGACAATCTCACCGTCGCCGAAAACGTCGCGCTCGGCCTGGACGGGAAGGAATCCTTTAAGGAAATGTCGGCGCGACTGGAACAGGTGTCGAAGCTATACGGCCTTCCGCTCGATCCGAAACGCGAGGTCTGGCAATTGTCGGTCGGCCAGCGCCAGCGCATCGAGATCGTCCGCGCGCTGATGCAGGATCCGAAATTCCTGATCCTGGACGAGCCCACCGCCGTCCTGACGCCGCAAGAAGCGGATCAGCTTTTCATCGTGCTGGAGCGGCTCAAGGCCGAAGGTCGCGCTGTCCTCTACATCAGCCACAAGCTCGAGGAGGTGAAACGGCTCTGCGACACCGCCACGATCCTGCGCGGCGGCAGGAAGATCGAGACCTGCAATCCCCGGCGCGAGACCGCCGCTTCGCTGGCACGCATGATGGTCGGCGGCGACATCAAGGAAGTGAAGGCGGCATCCGGCCGGAAGACCACCGTGCCACGGCTCGTCGTCAACGATCTCTCGCTTGTGCCAGCCGAGGCGCATGGCGTGCGGCTCGAGCACATCTCGTTCGAGCTGAAGGGCGGCGAGATCCTGGGCATAGCCGGTGTCGCCGGCAACGGCCAGGACGAATTGTTCGCCGCGCTGTCCGGCGAGCGTCTCTCGAAGGATCCCGGCACCGTCGTGATCGAAGGCATTGCCGCCGGCCATCTTTCGATCACGCAGCGACGCAAGCTGGGCGCAGCCTTCGTTCCCGAAGAGCGGCTCGGCCATGGTACCGCGCCGCGCATGAAGCTCTCGGAGAACGCGCTGCTGACCGGGCACGCGGCCAGTGGCATGGTCCATCACGGCTTCATCGACACCGCAGCCACGCTGAAGACGGTAGATCGCGCGACCGAAGCATTCGATGTTCGCAAGGCCAA
This sequence comes from Bradyrhizobium sp. MOS003, assembly GCF_003020125.1. GTDB lineage: Bacteria > Pseudomonadota > Alphaproteobacteria > Rhizobiales > Xanthobacteraceae > Bradyrhizobium. The sequence continues at coordinate 306,637 of NZ_PYFW01000006.1, forward strand.
GCGGGATCCCGAGGCTGCCAGCCTCTCCGGCGGCAATCTGCAAAAATTCATCGTGGGACGCGAGATCCTGCGCAACCCCGCGGTGCTGGTGGTGAGCCAGCCGACTTGGGGCGTCGATGCCGGCGCCGCCGCCGTCATTCGCCAGGCGCTGCTCGATCTCGCAACCGCAGGCGCCGCCGTGCTCGTGACCAGCCAGGATCTCGACGAGCTCGCTGAGATCGCCGACCGCATCGCCGTGATGTTCCACGGCAAGCTGTCGGCACCGCTCGCTACCCGCGAGGCCAGCCGCGAAAAGCTCGGCCTGCTCATGGGCGGCAGCAGCCTCGAGCCGAAGGAGGCCGTGCATGCAGTTGGTCCTTGAGAAGCGCGCCGAACGCTCTGGCGCGGTCGCGTTGGTCTCGCCGTTGATCGCGATCGGCCTCACGGTCGTGACCATGGTCATCCTGTTTGCGATCCTCGGCAAGAATCCGCTGCTCGCACTGCATGCCTATTTCATCGCGCCCCTGACCGACGGCTATTCGCTGCAGGAGATCGCGGTCAAGGCGACGCCGCTGGTGATGATCGCGATCGGGCTGTCGCTCTGCTATCTCGCCAATGCCTGGAATATTGGCGCCGAGGGACAATTCCTGATCGGCGCGGTTGCCGGAAGCTGGATCGCGGTGAAGACGCAAGGCACCGACGCCGGCGCCTGGGTGCTGCCGGCCATGCTGGTGCTCGCCGCCGCGGCAGGCGCGCTCTATGCGCTGATCCCCGCGATCTGCAAGGTGAAGTTCGGCGCCAGCGAGATCCTGACCAGCCTGATGCTGGTCTATGTCGCCGACCTCTTCCTCGATTATCTCGTGCGCGGGCCCTGGCGCGACCCCAACGGCTTCAATTTCCCGACCACGGCCGAGTTCGATCCGGTGGCGACCGTCCCGCTGCTGATCGAGGGCGGCCGGCTGCATCTCGGCTCGATCATCGCGCTTCTTGTCGTGGCGGCAGCAGCGATCCTGCTCGGGCGCACCATCAAGGGGTTCGAGATCCGCGTGGTCGGCGCAGCGCCCCGCGCGGCACGGTTCGGCGGCTTCAATGCCAACCAGCTGATCATCCTGACATTCGCGGTGTCAGGCGCACTCGCAGGGCTTGCCGGCATCATCGAGGTGGCAGGTCCTGTCGGGCATCTCCAGCCGGGCATTTCTCCAGGCTACGGTTTTACCGCGATCATCGTCGCCTTCCTCGGCCGGCTGAACCCGCTTGGAATATTAATTGCAGGCCTTTTCCTTGCACTGACCTTTATCGGCGGCGAGCAGGCGCAGATCGCGATGAAGATTCCATTGGATGTCACCAAGGTCTTCCAGGGCATTCTGCTGTTCTACGTGCTCGCCTGCGATTCCCTGATCCTCTACCGCTTCAAGCTGAGCTTCCCGAACCGTCAGGTGGCCCGTGGAACTCATTGAAGCCATCATCCTGGCCGTGCTCGCCGCGTCCACGCCGCTCCTGATCGCCGCGACCGGGGAGCTCGTGACCGAGCGCTCCGGCGTGCTCAATCTCGGCGTCGAGGGCATGATGATCGTCGGCGCGGCTTGCGGCTTTGCCGGCGCCTGGCTCACCGGATCGGTCTTCGTCGGCGCGCTGTTCGGCATTGTCGCGGGCACGATGATGTCGCTGATCTTCGCGCTGATGGCGCTCGGGCTCGCCGTCAACCAGGTCGCGACAGGTCTCGCGCTGACCATCCTCGGCGTCGGACTCTCCGGACTGATCGGCGCCGGCTTCGTCGGTGAACGCATCACGCCGGCGGTTCATCTCGCCGTTCCCGGCCTCACCGACATTCCGCTGGTCGGCCGCGTGCTGTTCGGCGAGGACGCCTTCGTCTATTTCTCCATTGCGCTCGTCATTGGCGTCTGGTGGTTCCTGTACCGCACGCGGGCCGGATTGATCCTGCGCGCCTGCGGCGACAACCACGTCTCCGCGCATGCGCTCGGCTATCCCGTGCTGCGCATCCGCACCTTCGCCGTGATGTTCGGCGGTGCCTGCGCAGGCCTTGCCGGCGCCTATCTGCCGCTCGCCTATACGCCGTTCTTCATTCCCGGCATGACCGCAGGCCGCGGCTGGATCGCACTGGCGCTGGTGGTGTTCTCGTCCTGGCGGCCGGGCCGCCTCGTGATTGGCGCCTATCTCTTCGGCGCGGTCACGATCCTGCAATTGCATGCGCAAGGTTGGGGCATCGGCATTCCCTCGCAATTCATGTCGGCGCTGCCTTATCTCGCGACCGTCATCGTGCTGGTGCTGCTCTCCCGCGCGCGCAGCGGCGGCTCGACCGCACCGGCCGCGCTCGGCACCGTATTCGTGCCGGACCGGTGAATTGCATTTCCGCAACGGGCGCGATGGGGCGCGCAAATTGCGGATCGTGGCTTTCCCCTGATATTTGGAGATCGATGATGAGGAAATCACTTCTTGCGCTGGCGACCGGACTCTTGCTTGCCGGCAGCGTCAGTGCAGCCTCCCCTGCCGACAAGCTCAAGGTCGGCTTCATCTATCTGGGCCCGATCGGAGACCTCGGCTGGACCTATCAGCACGATCTCGCGCGCCAGGCGCTGGTCAAGGAACTGGGCGACCAGATCGAGACCACCTATCTGGAGAACGTTCCCGAAGGCCCCGACGCCGAGCGCTCCATCGAGCAACTCGTCCGCGCCGGCAACAAGCTGATCTTCACGACGTCGTTCGGTTACATGGATCCGACGCTGAAGGTCGCGAAAAAATATCCGAACGTGCATTTCGAGCACGCCACCGGCTACAAGCGCAATCCGAACATGTCGACCTACTCGGCCAAATGGTGGCAGGGCCGCTACATTCAGGGCCTGATCGCGGCCAAGATGTCGAAGTCGGGCGTACTTGGTTATATCGGCTCCTTTCCGATTCCGGAGGTCGTTTCCGGCATCAACGCGACGATGCTGGCGGCGCAGACCATCAAGCCTGACATCAAGGTCAAGATCATCTGGGCCAACACCTGGTTCGACCCGGGCAAGGAGGCCGACGCCGCCAAGGCCCTGATCGACCAGGGCGCCGACGTCATCATGCAGCACACGGATTCGCCGGCCGCGATGCAGATCGCCAGCGAACGCGGCAAGCTCGCCTTCGGCCAGGACTCCGAGATGATCAAGTTCGGGCCCAAGACCCAGCTGACCTCAATCCTCGACACCTGGGGCCCCTACTACATCGAACGGGTCAAGGCGGAACTCGCCGGCACCTGGAAGTCCCAGGACAGCTGGGGCGGTCTCGACAGTCACATGTTCGCGATGGCGCCCTATACCAACATGCCTGACGATGTGAAAAAAATGGCTGAGGATGCCCAGGCCGCGATCATCGCGGGCAAGCTGCATCCGTTCAAGTGCCCGATCGTTGGGCAGGACGGCAAGCCGGTCGAGTGCAAAGGCGGCGATCACCTCGACGACGGCCAGATTCTCGGTATGAATTTCTACGTGAAAGGCATCGACGACAAGCTTCCGGGCAAGTAGCACGCTTCTTGCTTTACCCAAATCACCTGCTCCTCCCGGAGGAGGTTCGGAGGGGGTGGCCAGAAGCACCCGGCACTTGTGGTCGCCCCCTCTTTCATTCCATCCGCATGGCCTGCGCCGCCGAACTGTGGCGCCGGATGAGGTCCGTCACGTCAAGGCCGGGGATGGCGCCATCGATCACGGCCCATCTTCCCGCCACCATCACCCGGTCGGCCCGATGCGCTCCGCACAGCACCAGCGCGGCCAAGGGGTCGCCATGGCCGGAGAAGCGCAGCTCGTCGAGCCTGAACAGCGCGAGGTCCGCGGCCTTGCCGACCGCGATCTCGCCGAGTTCCGGACGGCCGACGCAGCCCGCCGAGCCCTTGGTAGCCCAGCGCAGCGCATCCTTGTGGCTGACTTTCGCTACGCCATAGCGCGCCCGTTGCAGCAGGAAGGCGGCGCGGACCTCCTGCATCAGGTTCGAACCGTCGTTCGAGGCCGAGCCATCGACACCGAGCCCGATGCCGACACCGGCCTCCTCCATCTCGCAGACCGGGCAGCAGCCGGACGCCAGCAGCTGATTGCTGCACGCGCAATGGCTGATGGTCGTCTTCGCCTTGCCGAGCCGTTTCATTTCGTCGGCGTTGAAAAATATACCGTGAGCGAGCCAGGTCCGCGCGTTGAGCCAGCCGCACTGCTCGAGATAGTCGAGCGGACGGCAGCCATACATCTGCTGGCAGAAATTGTTCTCGTCCTCGGTCTCGGCGAGATGGGTGTGCAGGCGCACGTCGAGCTTGGCGGCGAGATCGGCGGTGGCGCGCATCAGCGACGTCGTTACTGAGAACGGCGAGCACGGCGCGAGCGCGATCTGCACCATCGCATCCGCACCGCGCTGATGATGCTTTGCGACCACGCGCGCGCTGTCGGCAAGAATCGTGTCCTCGTCCTGCACGACGCTGTCAGGTGGCAAGCCACCGTCGCGCTGCGACAGGTTCATCGAGCCGCGCGTGAGCAGCACCCGCACGCCGAGGCGCTTCGCCACGGCGACCTCGATATCGACGGCGTCTTCGAGGCCCGCAGGGAAGACGTAGTGATGATCCGTTGTGGTGGTGCAGCCCGAGAGCAACAATTCGGACATCGCCACGGTGACGCCGAGCTCGAGTGCCTCCGGCGTCAGCCTCGCCCACACCGGATAGAGCGCCTGGAGCCAGGGGAACAGCTCGCGGTCCATCGCCGCCGGCAGCGCCCGCGTCAGCGTCTGGTAAAAATGATGATGGGTGTTGATCAGGCCCGGCAGCACGACGTGTTCGCTGGCATCGAACACCGCGACGTCAGCGGTCACAGGCGTGGCGCCGGCCGGCACCAGCTCGACGATCCGGCCGTCCTTCACCACGATCCCGCGCGCGGCGCCGTCGGCGAGGATGGCCAGGGGATCCCTGATCCAGATCGGCGTTGCATCGCTCATGAGCCTACTTCTCCTTACATCCGCTGACAGGCCTGCCAGGTAAAGGCCGGCCCGGTCACCTTCGCGCGACCACTTGTTTGTTGCGACTTGGCTCCGGTCTTGCAAGACTCATCGCCACGATTCACCGGCGGAAGCTTTGACGCAGCCATGGATTTGAATACCATCACGACAGTGGCCCATCCGCAAACACGGGCGCAATTGCCGGCCTGGACGGCAGGCGATGCCTGGCTCGCGGGCGGCACCTGGCTATTCTCGGAACCACAAGCGCACCTCGCGCGGCTGATCGATCTCACCGATATGAAATGGCCGGCGCTGACGATCAGCGAAAGCCATCTCTCCATCGCCGCCACTTGCACGGTCGCGCAACTCGACGGACTTGCCTGCCCGTCCGATTGGCTTGCCGCGCCGCTGATCAACCAATGCTGCCGCGCATTCCTTGCGTCGTTCAAGATCTGGAAGACCGCGACCATCGGCGGCAATCTCTGCATGTCGCTGCCGGCGGGACCGATGATCTCGCTGACCGCGGCGCTCGACGGCGTCTGCACCATCTGGAAGGCCGGCGGCGGCGAGCAGCGGATTCCCGTCGCCGAGTTCGTCACCGGCAACCAGCGCAATCGTCTGACCCCGGGCGACCTGCTGCGCCAGATCGACATTCCGATCGCCGCGCTGAAGCGCCGCACGGCGTTTCGGCAGATCTCGCTGGCGCCGCTCGGCCGCTCCGCGGCGCTGCTGATCGGCAGCCTCGATGCCGACGGCCCGCTGACACTGACGGTCACCGCCTCCACGGTCCGGCCAGTCCAGTTGTCCTTCCCCACGCCGCCCGATGCGGACGCGCTGCGCGATGCGATCGTCCAGCAGATCACGGACGATCTGTACCACGCCGACATCCACGGCCAGCCACTCTGGCGCAAGCACATGACGCTACGGCTCGCCGAGCAGATCCGCGGCGAGCTCTCTGCCGGAGTACCGTCATGAGTTTCGAGGTCAACGCCAAGCCGTTTGCGCGAGGCCCGCGCGCCGGCCAGTGCCTGCGCACGTTCCTGCGCGAGCTCGGCCATTTCGGCGTGAAGAAGGGCTGCGACGCCGGTGACTGCGGCGCCTGCACCGTGCTGCTCGACGGCGAGCCGGTACACAGCTGCCTGATCCCGGCGTTCCGGGCCGAGGGACGCAGCGTGACCACGATCGAAGGTCTGGGCGGCGACCACGGTACGCATCCGATGCAGCAGGCCTTCCTCGACGCGCAGGGCTTTCAATGCGGCTTCTGCACCGCCGGCATGATCCTGACCTGCGCCTCGCTGAACCAGGCCCAGCGCACCGATCTCGGCACCGCGCTGAAGGGCAACATCTGCCGCTGCACCGGCTATCGCGCGATCGAGGACGCATTGCTCGGCAAGACCAATGTCGAGGCCAACGTCGAGGCCGGCGCCGCGTTCGGCCGCAGCCTGCCGGCGCCCGCAGGCCCCGATATCGTGCGCGGGAATGCGCGCTACACCTTCGACACCGCCATCGATGGCCTGCTTCACGTCAAGCTGGTGCGTTCGCCTCATGCGCACGCCAGGATCGTCGCGATCGACAAGTCGGACGCCCTGCGCGTTCCCGGCGTGCACGCGGTGCTGACGCATGAAGACGCACCTTCGATGCTGATCTCGACCGCGCGGCACGAGATGGACTGGATGGACCCCGAGGACACCCGCGTTCTCGACGACGTCGTCCGCTTCATCGGCCAGCGGGTTGCCGCAATCGTCGCCGAGAGCGAAGCCGCCGCCGAGGAGGCGTGCCGGCGGATCAAGGTCGACTATGAGATCCTGCCTGCGCTGATCGATCCGGAGCAGGCGATGGCACCGGGCGCGCCCATCATCCATCCCGATCGTACCACCGCGAATCGCATCGCCGACGCCCAGCGTAACCTCGCCGCGGAGACGCATGGCGAGTACGGCGATGTCGCAGCCGCGCTCGCGACGTCTGCCGTCACCTACGAGGGCACCTTCCACAGTCATCGCGTCCAGCACGCGGCGCTGGAGACCCATGGCGGCCTCGCCTGGCTCGATGAAGCGGGCGTGCTCAATGTCCGCACTTCGACGCAGGTGCCGTTCCTGACCCGGCGCGCGCTGGCGGACATCTTCGAGCTTCCTTCCGACAAGGTCCGCGTGTTCTGCGAGCGTGTCGGCGGCGGGTTTGGCGGCAAGCAGGAGATGTTCGTCGAGGACATCCTGGCGCTCGCTGCACTCAAGACGGGACGTCCGGTGAAGCTGGAGCTGACCCGTGAGGAGCAATTCATCGCAACCTCGACGCGGCATCCGATGCGGGTCCACATCAAGGCCGGAGCGGATGCCGACGGCAAGCTCACCGCGCTCCAGCTCGACGTGCTCTCCAACACCGGCGCCTACGGCAATCACGCCGGCCCGGTGATGTTCCATTCGCTGTCCGAGTCCATCGCGGTCTACAATTGCCCGAACAAGCGGGTCGACGGTTACGCCGTCTACACCAACACGGTGCCGGCGGGCGCGTTTCGCGGCTATGGCCTGCCACAGACGCTGATCGCGATCGAGGCCGCGATCGACGAGCTGGGCAAGCAGCTCGGCATCACCCCCTTCGAGATGCGCCGGCGCAACATCGTCAGGGTCGGCGATCCCATGCTGTCGCCGCCGCCGTCCGAATTTCACGACGTGCTCTATGGCTCCTACGGGCTCGACCAGTGCCTCGACCTCGTCGAGCGCGCGATGCAGGCGGACGGCCCGCAGCCGGACTTGTCGCCGGATTGGCTGATCGGTGACGGTGTCGCGCTGACCATGATCGACACCGTGCCGCCGGCGGGCCACTTCGCCGACGCGACGATTACGCTTCGCGATGACGGCGGTTTCGATCTCACCGTCGGCACCGCTGAATTCGGCAACGGCACCAGCACGGTGCACCGGCAGATCGCCGCGACCACGCTGGCGACCACCGTCGACAGGATCCGCCTGCGCCAGTCCGACACCGCCCATGGCGGCCACGACACCGGGGCCTATGGCAGCGCGGGCATGTTCGTCGCCGGCAAGGCGACGCATGCGGCAGCCTTGCAGCTTGCGACCGTGCTGAAGGCGGCCGCTGCCGGCGCGTGGCTGTGTGACGTCGGCAGCTGCGTGCTCGAGGACAATGCCGTCGTCAGCGGCGTCCGGCGCATGCCGTTTGCGGAGCTGGTGAAGCTCGCGCGCGAGCGCGGGCAGCCGTTCGCAGGCAACGGCAACTCCGCGGGCACGCCGCGTTCGGTCGGCTTCAACGTCCAGGGTTTTCGCGTCGCCGTGAACAAGGCCACCGGCGAGCTCAGGATACTCCGGAGCGTCCACGCCGCGGACGCAGGCGTCGTCGCCAATCCCATGCAGTGCCGCGGTCAGGTCGAAGGCGGCGTCGCGCAGGCACTTGGTGCTGCGCTCTACGAGGAGATGGTGATCGACGCCGAGGGACGCGTCACCAACCCGAAATTCCGCGACTACCACCTGCCCTCCTTCGCCGACGTGCCGCGCACCGACGTGTTCTTCGCCGGGACGTCCGACACGATCGGGCCGCTAGGGGCGAAGTCGATGAGCGAGAGTCCGTACAATCCGGTCGCGGCCGCGCTCGGCAACGCGATCGCAAATGCCACCGGCATCCGCTTCACCGCGCCGCCCTTCAAGCCGGACCGGCTATTTCCGGCACTGCACGCGAAGTTCGGGGACTAGCTGCCGCGATAGGTCGAATAGCTCCAGGGCGTGACCAATAGCGGCACGTGGTAGTGCCCCTCTGGTTCGCTGACGGCGAAGCGCAGCGGGATCTCGTCGAGGAATGGCGGGTCCGTGAGCTGCACGTTGCGCTCGGCGTAGTATTTGGCAACGCTGAATTTGAGCTCATAGCGGCCGATTGGCAGCGGACGATTACCGATCAACGGCTGATCGGTGCGACCGTCGGCGTTGGTGACTGCGCGTGCGATCACACGGCTCTCGCCGAGGCTTGCAAGCTCAACGAGCTCAATCGGAATCCCCGGCGCCGGTTTGCCAATCTGATTGTCCAGCACATGGGTCGAGAGCCGGCCGTGCACCTTCAGCCTGTCGTCGGCCATGACGAGCTGATCCAGCCTCAGCGCGGAGATGCGGCCGATCTCCTCGATCGCACGCCGCGTCTCGGTCTTTGCGATGTTGCGCAACCGGATCTCGAAATCGCGCAGCACGGAATCCCTGGTGTGGCGGCGGATGCAGACGATATAGGGGAAGCCAAACTTGTCGCGGTAGGCATTGTTGACGCGCTCGAATGCGGCGTATTCGGCGTCCGACAGGCGGTCGAGGCCGGCGCTGTTCTGCTCGTCGGTGGACTCAGCCGTCAGCCCCGCCGCGCGCTGGGTCTTGTTGGCGAGATCGGGATGCGCCCGGAGCAGCGCCAGCTGCACGTCGGGTTCGGCGCTCTGGATCGCCGCCATCAGCGCGGCGTGCAGCTGGTAGACGCCGGCGAACGGCCGCTTGCCGGCGAGCTGCTCGGCGATCCACGGTGAATATTCAACGACATTGGCGAGCACCGCGACGAAGTCGGCCTTGGCGGCGGCGTTGAGGTCAGACAGCGAAATTTGCGACATCGTCCCTCAACCGATCTCGAATGCGTCGGCGGCAAAATGCGCGAGCCTGGCGTGCCAGTGCTGCGCGATCTGCAGCCGCGTCGGCACCCAGACGCGCTCGTGCTTGCCGATGTAATCCAGGAAGCGCATCAGCCCCGCGGCGCGGCCGGGTCGGCCGGCGAGGCGGCAGTGCAGGCCGACCGACATCATCTTCGGCGCGATCTCGCCTTCGGCGTAGAGCACGTCGAAGGCGTCCTTCAGATAGGTGAAGAACTGCTCACCGTCGGCAAAGCCTTGCGGGTTGATGAAGCGCATGTCGTTGGCATCGAGCGTGTAGGGAATGACGAGCTGCTTGCCATTCGCGCCCTTGATCCAATAGGGCAGATCGTCGGCATAGGAGTCGCAGAGATAGAGGAAGCCGCCCTCCTCCATCAGCAGACGGTTGGTGTTGATCGAGGAGCGCCCGGTGTACCAGCCGAGCGGCCGCGATCCGGTGGCCTCGGTGTGGACGCGGATCGACTCGGCGATCTCGGCGCGTTCCTGCGCCTCGGTCATGTCCTTGTGCTCGATCCATTTCAGGCTGTGGCTGGCGATGTCCCAGTCCGCCTCCTTCATCGCAGCGACGATCTCGGGATTGCGCTTCAGCGCGGTGGCGACACCGAACACGGTGGTCGGCCAGTTGCGTTCGCCGAACATCCGCCACAGCCGCCAGAAGCCGGCGCGCGAGCCATATTCGAACATCGACTCGATATTGGCATGGCGCTGGCCGGGCCAGGGCTGTGCGCCGAGCACGTCGGACAGGAACGCTTCCGAGGCGCGATCGCCGTGCAGGATGTTGTTCTCGCCGCCTTCCTCGAAATTGACCACGAACTGTACCGCGACCCGCGCATTGCCGGGCCACTCGGGGTGCGGCGGATTGCGGCCGTAACCGCGGAGATCGCGCGGGTAGCGTGGGTCAGCCACTCAGACTTCCTCGAAGCGGATCGGCAGCGCGCCCTTCCACAACACGCTCTTGCCCAGCGTCGCCAGGTCCTCCAGGCCTGAGGTCAGGGTGATGAAGTGGTTGCCGGCGAGCTGGCCCATCTTGCTCGCGAAATGCACGCCGCCATAGGCCAGCAGGATCTCGGTCTCGCTGATGCCGCCGGGATAGAGGATGATCTGGCCGGGCGCGGGATAGCTGGTGTGGTTTTCGTAGCCGACGCCGAAATCGAGATCGCCGAGCGGCATCCACACACCCTCGCCGCTCCAGCGCACGTGGATGATGTGGCTTTCGAACGGCAGTGCCTTGCGGAAGGCGGCGACGGTCTTGGGTGCCGCTTGCTCCTCGAAGCGGGCATCGAAGGTAAAATCGCCGGCACGGATAACGAGTTTGCTCATCTCATCTCTCTGGATCGGGGCCGGTGGCCCCACGGATCATTTTACGGATCATTTTCAAGCAAAGAGCATTCCCGACAGTTTAGCGCAAGGGGCGCGGACGCATCACCTGCGGTCGTAGGACCAGCCGAAAATGCCGCTCCGCCGCGTCTCCGGCTCGGGCTCGGCGGCCGGCGGCGGCGCTTGCTTCAGCTCCGCCGCCGGCGGCGGGGGCGGCGCCGGCAGGATTTCGCATTTCATTGAGTAGACCAGCTTGCCGTCCGCGGTACGCCCGATCGGCGCACAGGGATCGGGATGTCCGGCCGCGGTCTTCGGCGCCAATTTGACTTGCGCGGCCGCCGGCGAGGCCAGCAGCACCAGGACCAGCAGATATCTCGACATCGTTGTCGCCTGAAGCTCGATTGGCCCATTGAACCGGATTGTGGCGGGCAAGTCCATCGGCGCCGGAGGGCATGATTGCCGAATATTTAGCCGTGTCCCGGACGCCATGTAGCGGAGACTCGGGCACGACAGCGGCGTCATCACGCTCGCTATCTCGGATGCTCCCGTGCTCATCCCAGTGACGGTGCCGTAGGGTGGGCAAAGGCGCACAGCGCCGTGCCCACGATCTCCATCCATAGGCAACATAGACGTGGGCACGCTTGCGCTTTGCCCACCCTACGAGACCAAGCTTACGGCTTGCACACATGCCTTCGCATTCTCGCGGCGGATTTCGCCCGAGCTTTGCCTGGTCTCGCTACCCTCTGATCCAAGAGGGCGCAGGGAAGGCCGGGTGCCGGCTGGCACCCGCGGTCCGCTGCGCGAAATGCACACGCAGAAAGAACCGCACAGCAGCATACAGGTGTCGCCGATCACTCGGCCTTCCCTGCGCGATGGCTGGACGGCTTATGCCGTGATCTCCCGGGAGCCGACCATTC
>NZ_PYFW01000007.1 GCF_003020125.1 Bradyrhizobium sp. MOS003
GGTCAACGCCAACGGCACCGCGACGCTTGCGACCGCCACCGGCCAGACCAACTCGTCGATCAACGCCTCCGGCCAGCTCAAGATCTCGACCGGCGTCAATGCCGATCTGTCGGTCACGGGCACAGGCAACGCGCTGAACGTGCTCGGCCTTGCCGGCAACACCGGCACGGCAACCGCTTTCACGGCGGCCCGCACCTCCGGCGTCGGCGGCATCTCCGGCAAGACCTTGACCTTCTCGTCCTTCAATGGCGGCACGGCGGTCAATGTCACGTTCGGCGACGGCACCAACGGCACGGTCAAGACGCTCGATCAGCTCAATACCAAGCTTCAGGCCAACAACCTGACGGCGACGATCGACGCCAACGGCCTGCTGACGGTCTCCACCACCAACGACTACGCGTCCTCGACCATCGGTTCGAGCGCCGCAGGTGGTTCGATCGGCGGAACGCTGACCTCGTCGCTGACCTTCTCGACGGCTTCCACCCCCGTCCAGGACACGGTTGCCCAGACCTCGCGTTCCAACCTGGTCAACCAGTACAACAACATCCTGAACCAGATCGACACGACCTCGCAGGACTCCTCGTTCAACGGTGTCAACCTCTTGAACGGCGACCAGCTCAAGCTGGTGTTCGACGAGACCGGCAAGTCGAACCTGAGCATCACGGGCGTGACCTACAACTCCAAGGGTCTGGGCCTCGCTGCGCTGACCAGCGGTGTCGATTTCATCGACAACGCTGCGACCAACAAGGTGCTGTCGAACCTGAACGCCGCGTCGAGCACGCTGCGCTCGGAAGCGTCGAGCCTTGGTTCGAACCTCTCGGTGGTGCAGGTTCGTCAGGACTTCAACAAGAGCCTGATCAACGTGCTGCAGACGGGTTCGTCCAACCTGACCCTGGCCGACACCAACACCGAAGCGGCCAACAGCCAGGCGCTGTCGACCCGCCAGTCCATCGCGGTCTCCGCGCTGTCGCTGGCCAACCAGTCGCAGCAGAGCGTGCTGCAGCTGCTCCGCTAAGTCGCGGACCACATCGCAAGCAAGATCCGGCGGCGGGGCTTCGGCCCCGCCGCTTTCTTTTTTGCGCTGGCATCAGAATGTCGCCATGAGATGAGAATGATGCAATCGAATGCAGCCAATTGCTCACTCTGAGTTATGGTTGACAAGTGGCAAACGCTTCGTCGCTGCACCGAAAAGCGTCATTCTTTCATGACGATATGAGCGAACACGTTCTGGCTCCGAACGCGCGTATGGTGAATCCGGGCAAGGCCTGCCGCGACACGCTTCATGCTTTGTTAGCCGTCTGCGTTCACCGTCCCGGCCATCGATTAATCCTAATCGAAGTTAGTTGCGTTGCGTACCAGAAGGGTAACACTCAATGTCCGGTATTGTTCTCTCCTCGTCGGTTCGTCAGAACCTGCTCTCCCTCCAGTCCACCGCTGATCTTCTCGCCACCACCCAGAGCCGCCTGTCGACCGGTAAGAGCGTCAACTCGGCCCTGGACAATCCCACCAACTTCTTCACCGCCCAGTCGCTCGACAACCGCGCCAGCGACATCAACAACCTGCTCGACGGCATCGCCAACGGCGTGCAGGTGCTGCAGGCCGCCAACACCGGCATCACCTCGCTGCAGAAGCTGATCGACTCCGCGAAGTCGATCGCGAACCAGGCGCTGCAGACCACGGTCGGCTACTCCACGAAGTCGAACGTCTCCACCACGATCTCGGGTGCGACGGCGGCCGACCTGCGCGGCACCACCTCGTACGCCAGTGCGACTGCGAGCAGCAACGTGCTGTATAGCGGCGCGGCCGGCGGCACCACCGCGGCGGGCGGCACCACGACCCTCGGTGCCACCATCGGCACCTTCACCGGCACCACCGCGACGACCGGCGCCGGCGGTACCACGGCCCTGACCGGCACCATCACCCTGATCGCCACCAACGGCACGACCGCGACCGGCCTTGCCGGTGTGGCGCAGCCGGCTGACGGCGACACGCTGACGGTGAACGGCAAGACCATCACCTTCCGTGCCGGCACCGCGCCGGCGACGACCGCCGTTCCGACCGGCTCGGGCGTCAGCGGCAACCTCGTCACCGACGGCAGCGGCAACAGCACCGTTTATCTCGGCACCGCCGGCACGCCGGCTGCGACCGTCAACGACCTGTTGAGCGCGATCGATCTTGCCAGCGGCGTCAAGACGGTGTCCATCACCTCGGGTGCCGCGACGCTCGCAACGAGCACTGGTCAGACTGCCTCGAGCGTCGCTGCGAGTGCCGTCACGCTGAAGAGCTCGACGGGTGCGGACCTGAACGTCACCGGCAAGGCCGACCTGCTCAATGCGCTTGGCCTGACCTCTGCCGTGGGCGGCGGCAACGCTACCGTCAGCGCCAACCGCACCTCGAGCTCAGGTTCGCTGGGCGCGACGATTGCGGACGGCTCGACGCTGAACGTCGACGGTCACGTCATCACGTTCAAGAACGCCCCGATCCCGGGTTCGACCGGTGCTCCGAGCGTTCCGAGCGGGTTCGGTGCGAGCGGCAACGTCCTCACCGACGGCGCCGGCAACTCGACGGTCTATCTGCAGGGCGGCACGGTCAATGACGTGCTGAAGGCGATCGACCTTGCCAGCGGCGTTCAGACCGCCACGGTCAACGCCAACGGCACCGCGACGCTTGCGACCGCCACCGGCCAGACCAACTCGTCGATCAACGCCTCCGGCCAGCTCAAGATCTCGACCGGCGTCAACGCCGATCTGTCGATCACCGGCACCGGCAACGCGCTGAACGTGCTGGGCCTTGCCGGCAACACCGGGACCGCCACCGCCTTCACCGCGGCGCGCACCTCCGGCGTGGGCGGCCTCACCGGCAAGACTTTGACCTTCTCCTCCTTCAATGGTGGCACGGCGGTCAATGTCACGTTCGGCGACGGCACCAACGGCACGGTCAAGACGCTCGATCAGCTCAACTCGAAGCTTCAGGCCAACAACCTGTCGGCGACGATCGACGCCAACGGCCTGCTGACGGTCTCCACCACCAACGACTACGCGTCCTCGACCATCGGGTCGACGGCCGCAGGTGGTGCGATCGGCGGAACGCTGACCTCGGCGTTGACCTTCTCGACGGCTTCCAGCCCCGTCCAGGACACGGTTGCCCAGACGTCCCGTGCCAACCTGGTCAACCAGTACAACAACATCCTCCAGCAGATCGACTCGACCGCCCAGGACTCCTCGTTCAACGGCGTCAACCTGCTGAATGGTGACCAGCTCAAGCTGGTGTTCGACGAGACTGCCAAGTCGAGCCTCAGCATCACCGGCGTGACCTACAACTCCAAGGGTCTGGGCCTCGCTGCGTTGACCAGCGGTGTCGACTTCATCGACAACGCTGCCACCAACAAGGTGCTGACCAACCTCAACTCGGCGTCGAGCACGCTGCGTTCGGAAGCTTCGGCTCTGGGCTCGAACCTCACGATCGTGCAGGTTCGTCAGGACTTCAACAAGAACCTGATCAACGTGCTGCAGACCGGCTCGTCCAACCTGACGCTGGCCGATACCAACGTCGAAGCGGCCAACAGCCAGGCGCTGTCGACCCGCCAGTCCATCGCGGTCTCCGCGCTGTCGCTGGCCAACCAGTCGCAGCAGAGCGTGCTGCAGCTGCTCCGCTAAGTCGCGGACCACATCGCAAGCAAGATCCGGCGGCGGGGCTTCGGCCCCGCCGCTTTCTTTTTGGCTGCGCGAGATCGCGCGGCGGGGAGGGGGCGCTCGAAAAAAGTAACCATCAAAAGTAACCAGCGGTTATGGTTAATGGAGCGTAAGCGCCGGGAATTCTCAATGATTTCAGGGGTATTGCGAACCGCGCGCGCGCCGTCTGACCGGTCATGGTGAACCGGCGCTTATGCAAGCCGCGCGCGCTTCACCCTTTGTTAGCCATGTCGCGGCACGCTGGCCCCGTCACTCGATCCAGAAGCGATCGAACGAAGACGCGTAAGCCAGAAGGGTAAAGAGTCATGTCCGGTATTGTTCTCTCTGCGTCGGTTCGCCAGAACCTCCTCTCTCTCCAGTCCACCGCCGATCTTCTCGCCACCACACAGAACCGTTTGTCGACCGGCAGAAGCGTCAACTCGGCGCTCGACAATCCCACCAACTTCTTCACCGCCCAGTCGCTCGACAACCGCGCCAGCGACATCAACAACCTGCTCGACGGCATCGCCAACGGCGTGCAGGTGCTGCAGGCCGCCAATACCGGCCTGACCTCGCTGCAGAAGCTGATCGACTCCGCGAAGTCGATCGCCAACCAGGCGCTGCAGACCACGGTCGGCTACTCCACCAAGTCCAACGTCTCGACCACGATCGCCGGTGCGACCGCGGCTGACCTGCGCGGCACGACGAGCTTTGCCAGCGCCACCGCGAGCAGCAACGTGCTGTATAACGGTACGGCCGGCGGCACCACCGCGGCGAACGGCACCACGACGCTCGGGGCCACCATCGGCGTGTTCGCAAGCACTGGCGCAACGACCGGCGCCGCCGGTACGACGACCCTCGAAGGCACCATCACCCTGATCGCCACCAACGGCACGACCGCGACCGGCCTTGCCGGTGTGGCGCAGCCGGCTGACGGCGACACGCTGACGGTGAACGGCAAGACCATCACCTTCCGCAGCGGTTCAGCTCCGGCCTCGACCGCGGTTGCGTCCGGTTCGGGCGTCAGCGGCAACCTCGTCACCGATGGCAGCGGCAACACCATTGTCTATCTCGGCACCGCGGGCACTCCGGCTGCGACCGTCAACGATCTGTTGACCGCAATCGATCTTGCCAGCGGTGTCAAGACAGTGTCCATCAGCTCCGGTGCTGCGACGATCGCCACGAGCGTCGGCCAGACTGCCTCGACCGTTGCCGGCGGCGCCGTCACGCTGAGGAGCTCGACAGGCGCGGATCTGAGCGTCACCGGCAAGGCCGACCTGCTCAAGGCGCTCGCGCTGACTACGGCGACGGGTGCAGGCAACGCCAACATCGAGGTCAACCGAACCACGACCGCGGCCTCGCTGGGTGCGACGATTGCGGACGGCTCGACGCTGAACGTCGACGGTCACGTCATCACCTTCAAGAACGCGCCGGTGCCGGGTTCGACCGGCGCTCCGAGCGTTCCGAGCGGTTATGGCGCGAACGGCAATGTCATCACCGACGGCAACGGCAATTCGATCGTCTATCTGCAGGCCGGCACGGTCAACGACGTGCTGAAGGCGATCGACCTCGCCACCGGCGTGCAGACGGCGACCATCAACGCCAACGGCACCGCGACGCTTGCGACCGGCACCGGTCAGTCGAACTCGACGATCAACACCTCCGGTCAGCTCAAGATCTCGACCGGCATCAACGCCGATCTGTCGATCACCGGCACCGGAAACGCACTTAACGTGTTCGGCCTCGCGGGCAACACCGGCAACGCAACGGCGTTCTCCGCCGCCCGCACGTCCGGCATCGGCGGCCTCAGCGGCAAGACCTTGACCTTCTCGTCCTTCAACGGCGGCACGGCGGTCAACGTCACCTTCGGCGACGGCACCAACGGTACCGTCAAGACGCTCGATCAGCTCAACTCGAAGCTTCAGGCCAACAACCTGTCCGCGACGATCGACGCCAACGGCCTGCTGACCATCACCGCGTCCAACGACTATGCGTCCTCGACGCTCGGCTCGACGACTGCCGGCGGCGCGATCGGCGGCACGCTCACCACGGCGCTGACGTTCTCGACGGCTTCCAACCCCGTCCAGGATGCGGTTGCCCAGACGGCGCGTGCCAATCTGGTGTCTCAGTACAACAACATCCTGAACCAGATCGACACGACCTCGCAGGACTCCTCGTTCAACGGCGTCAACCTCTTGAACGGCGACCAGCTCAAGCTGGTGTTCGACGAGACCGGCAAGTCGAGCCTGAACATCACCGGCGTGACCTACAACTCGAAGGGTCTGGGTCTTGCCGCGCTGACGGTCGGCGTCGACTTCATCGACAACGCCGCGGCCAACAGGGTTTTGACCAACCTGAACGCCGCGTCGAGTACGCTGCGCTCGGAAGCCTCGGCTCTGGGCTCCAACCTCTCGGTTGTGCAGATCCGTCAGGACTTCAACAAGAACCTGATCAACGTGCTGCAGACCGGCTCGTCCAACCTGACCCTGGCCGACACCAATGTCGAGGCGGCCAACAGCCAGGCGCTGTCGACCCGCCAGTCGATCGCGGTCTCCGCGCTGTCGCTGGCCAACACCTCGCAGCAGAGCGTGCTCCAGCTGCTTCGCTAATAAGCAACTGAAATCACTAAATAAAACCGGGCGGCGGGGCCATTTGCCCCGCCGCCCATTTTTGCGTTCCGAGGTGGGGGAGGGCCTTCACGAGCCATTAACCGTGTCTCTTAAACCGGCGTTAACCATACTTTAAAGGACACCTCCTAAAACTGGACAAAAGCCCGCTTTCGAGACCGCGCGGCCGATTCGTATCCGGTTCAAGAGGAAGACTCGCCAATGTCCAACATCGTTCTCTCGGCGTCCGTTCGCCAGAACCTGTTGTCGCTGCAGTCGACGGCCGACTTGCTGGCCACGACGCAGGAGCGGCTGTCGACCGGCAAAAAGGTCAATACCGCGCTCGACAATCCCACCAACTTCTTCACGGCGCAGGGGCTGGACAATAGGGCGAGCGACATCAGCAACCTGCTCGACGGCATCAATAACGGTGTCCAGGTGCTGCAGGCCGCCAACACCGGCATCACCTCGCTGCAGAAGCTGATCGACTCCGCGAAGTCGATCGCCAACCAGGCGCTGCAGACCACGGTCGGCTACTCCACCAAGTCCAACGTCTCGACCACGATTCCCGGCGCGACCCCGGCCGATTTGCGCGGCACGACCTCCTATGCCAGCGCGACCGCCAAGAGCAACGTGCTCTATACCGGTGCAGCCGGTGGCGTGACCCCGGTCACCGGAACTGCCGCGCTTGGCGCATCGCTCGGCTCGACCGCCGGCGCCTTCATCGGCACGGCAGTGACCGCGGCCGACGGCACCACCGCGCTGTCCGGCACCGCCACGCTGGTCGGCACTACTACGTCCACCACATTCAGCAGTGCGCCTGCGGACGGCGACACCATCACGGTGAACGGCAAGACCATCACCTTCCGCACCGGCATCGCGCCGAGCACGCAGCCGACCGGCTGGGGCCTCGACGCCAGCGGGCACATCGCTACGGACGGCAACGGCAATTCGATCGTCTATGAAGGAACGGCGGCTGCCCCCGGGGCAACCATCAACGATGTCCTCAGTGCGATCGACCTCGCCAGCGGCGTCAAGACTGCGACGATCAGTGCGGGGGCGGCGACCATCGCGGTCAGCGGTGCGGCTGGTCCCGTCGGCACGCTGCAGGTGGCATCCTCCATCACGGCAGGCGCAACGACGCTTAAGAGCTCGACCGGCGCCGATCTGAGCGTGACCGGAAAGGCCGATTTCCTCAAGGCGCTTGGTCTGACCGCCGCGACCGGCGCCGGCAACGCCAACGTCACCGCGGCCCGCTCGACGACCGCCGGCTCGCTCGGCACTCTCGTTCAAGACGGCTCGACCCTGAACATCGACGGTCACACCATCACATTCAAGAACGCGCAGACGCCGCAATCGGCGGCGAGCGTGGCCACCGGCTATGGCGTCAACGGCAATGTCGTCACCGACGGCAACGGCAACTCGACCGTCTATATCCAGAGCGCGACGCTGACCGACCTGTTGAACGCGGTCGACCTCGCCACCGGCGTCAAGACGGCGAATATCTTCAACGGCGCGGCTGCACTGTCGACCACCGCGGGCCAGATCCCGTCCTCGGTCAATAGCAGCGGTCAGCTTGCGCTCTCCACCGGTATCAACGCCGATCTCTCGATCACCGGCACCGGCAACGCCCTCAGCGCGTTCGGCCTCAGCGGCAACACGGGAACCGCGACCGCCTTCACCGCCGCGCGGACCTCCGGCGTCGGCGGCGTCAGCGGCAAGACCCTGACCTTCTCCTCCTTCAACGGCGGCACGCCGGTGAACGTTACCTTCGGCGACGGCACCAACGGCACCGTCAAGACGCTCGACCAGCTCAATGTGCAGCTGCAGGCCAACCACCTGACGGCGACGATCGATGCCAATGGCGTGCTGACGGTCACCACCGTCAACGAATACGCGTCCTCGACCCTCGGTTCGACGGCCGCAGGCGGCGCGGTCGGCGGTACGCTCACCGGCGTGCTCGCCTTCACCACCGCGCAGCCGCCGGTTCAGGACCCCGTCGCGCAGACCGCGCGGTCGAGCCTGGTCAGTCAGTTCAACAACATCCTGGCGCAGATCGACACGACCTCGCAGGACTCGTCCTTCAACGGCATCAACCTGCTCAACGGCGACACGCTGAAGCTGGTCTTCAACGAGACCGGCAGCTCCACGCTCGGCATCAACGGCGTCGTGTTCAACGCGGCCGGCCTCGGCCTCAGCAATCTCGTTCCCGGCACCGACTTCATCGACAACGGCGCCACCAACAAGGTGCTGGCCAGCCTGAATGCCGCCTCGAGCAGGCTGCGCTCGGAAGGATCATCGCTCGGTTCGAACCTCTCGATCGTGCAGGTGCGTCAGGACTTCTCCAAGAACCTGATCAACGTGCTGCAGACCGGCTCGTCCAATTTGACGCTGGCCGACACCAACGAGGAAGCGGCCAACAGCCAGGCGCTGTCGACCCGCCAGTCGATCGCGGTGTCCGCGCTGTCGCTGGCCAACCAGTCGCAGCAGAGCGTGCTGCAGCTGCTCCGCTAATCTCGCAGCGCAAGATCGCGATACGATATATCGCGGCGGGGCTAACGCTCCGCCGTTCTTTTTTGAGGGAGATCGCTAAGACGAGATTAGCCGAGATCGACACGTATCACGCGAAGCGAATTTACTTCGTGCATGCATCGATCTAGCGTTGCGCCAACGAAGAGCTCCGCGCCCCGTAATTATCCGGAGTGCTTCGAAGCACAACACGTAAGCAAATCTTAAGCGGTGCTGCCTAGGGTTGGAAAAGAAATCCTTAAGCGCTTACAACGCGCTAGGTTACCTCCAGGGTGTGATTGATGTCGAATTCCGCTGCCTCGGCTTATGCGCGTGTTGCAACGACCACCGCATCTCCTCGCGACATCGAGGCGCAGACCCTGCTCAAGGCCGCGAACAAGCTCCAGGATGCGGTGAACAACGCCGATCCGCTCAGCGAGCAGACCATGCAAGCCCTGATGTTCAACCGCAAGCTCTGGACCATCTTTCTGAGCGAGGCGATGCGCGACAACAATCCGCAGCCGATCGACGTCCGGCAGAAGATCGCCAACATCAGCGTGTTCGTGCTGAGCCAGACCGCGGCGCTGCAGATGAGCCCGCAGTTCGATCACTTCCGTCCGCTGATCGAGATCAACCGCAACATCGCCGCGGGCCTGTCCGGGCGGCCGTGACGGCTGCTGGTGATGCGCGGCATCACCAGCAGCTTGGACCTTCGTCTTTCGGCAACGCGAATTTCGCGCTGACCGGTACCGGTCAGACGCAGCAGAACGTCGCTAATACCTGATCGTCAGGCGCTGACGTCGGTGCTGAGCGGACGCGAGGGCTCGGACTTCATATCCATCGCATGGAAATAGGCCCGCCGGCGCAGCATCGCCTCGTCGGGGAACTGGTTGACCACCGCGTCGGTCTTGTCGTTGACAACCTGAAACACGAAGGATGCGGCCGCCTGGTCGAACACGACCTGGCGCGAGACGTTCTCGTGGTTCGGCAGATCGTTGCGCAAAGGTGCGCTCGTATCCGCCGCGGCGACCGTCTGGTTCACCGGAAGATCGGTCTGCACAGCCTCGTTCGCCGCCGCATTGGACGTCGTTACGATCTGCACAGGGGCCGGGATCCCCACCGGCCTGATGCTGAAATCTGTACTCATGGCAGCCTCCTGGTTGCCTAACGTGAGTCAAATCCCAACCCCTCTCGTAACGCAACCTTGGAACACCAGGACTGAAGACCCGGTAAGGAAACGTGCCTAACCGCGCGACGATTTCGCCGCGCGGTTTTTCGTAAAATTGTCGCTTGTTCTCGTGCGTGCTCGGCTCAGAGCGAGCGGCTGACCGCGAGCGGCGTGATGTGACGCGGGCCGGGAGCTGCGCGGCGACCTGCGGCCGTGTAGGTGTTCGGCACGTTACGCTTCTGGATCTCGGCATTGACGCCGCGCACGACGCTTTCGGACACCGCGTGCGCGGTCGCGAGCACGGTGAGATTGACCTGGAGCATCGCGCGAAACGCATCGTGGTGGCGGTGCAGCGTCGAGAGCAGTTCCGGCGCGGATTTTGCGAGCTGCGCCTGGTTCGCCTTCAACTGGCCGACGGCGCCGACATAGTTTCGCGACAGCTCCTGCTTCTTGCTCTCGAGCATCATCGCCTCCCGAACCTTGCCGGCGCGAACGAGCTCGGTCTCGCGCTCGATCAGTCCGAGCAGGGCGCTCATCGCGTCCATCAGGCCCTCGGCGAGCTTGCGCGCCTCGGCACTGCCGGGCGCGGTGTTCGGGCGCTGTTGCATCGGCTGACGTGAGGCGTTGAAATGGTTCATCTCGTTTGACCTTATGCCGTGCGGATCGTTTTCGCCTGCTGCGTGATGAGGGTGCGATAGACGTCGCGGGCAATGCCGACGCCGCCGGCATTGGCGAAGTTCTTGGAATATTGCTCGGTCAGCATCGAGCGCCACACGCCGGTCCCGGGCGTGTCGCCGAACGGGCCTTCGCCCTTCAGGCCCGAGGTCATTTGCGAGAACATGCTGTTGAGGAACATCGCCTCGAAGTCGGTGGCGGTCTTCTGCGCTTTGGTCTGCTGCTTCGGCGAGACCTTTTGTAGCGCCGCAGCGAGTTCGAAATCGGGCCGGCCGTTGCGGCTCTCGACCGAGAAGGCCGAGGACGTGGCGGCACGCGGGGTGTTGATCGTGCCGGCCTGCATCACATCACCTCGATGTCGGCTTCGATCGCACCGGCGGCCTTGATCGCCTGAAGGATGCTGATCATGTCGCGCGGACCGATGCCGAGGCCGTTGAGGCCGTCGACGAGCTGCTGGAGCGAGACGCCGTCCTTGACGAGGGCCAGTTTCTTGCCGTCCTCGGTGACGGTGACGCTGCTGCGCGGCGCGACCACGGTGCGGCCGCGCGACAGCGGATTCGGCTGGCTGACCTGCGGGCTCTCGGAGATGGTGACGGTGAGGTTGCCCTGCGCCACCGCGACGGTGGCGACGCGGACGTCGCGGCCCATCACGATGATGCCGCTGCGTTCGTCGATGATGATCTTGGCGGCGAGATCAGGGTCGACCTGCAGCTGCTCGATCTCGGTGAGAAAGGCGACGACGTTGCCCTTGAACTCGGGTGGCACCGAGAGCTGCACCGTCGAGGGATCTATCGGCTCGGCGGTCTTGACGCCGAGATAGTCGTTGATCGCAGCCGCGATCCGTTTGGCCGTGGTGAAGTCGGCGTTGCGCAGCGCCAGGCGCACGTTCGGCAGCCGATTGAGCGCGAACTCGATCTCGCGCTCGATGATGGCACCGTTGGCGATGCGTCCCACGGTCGGCACGCCGCGCACGATCTTGGCCGCCTCGCCCTCGGCCTGGAAGCCGGAGATCGCGAGCGAGCCCTGCGCCACTGCGTAGACATTGCCGTCGGCACCGAGCAGGGGCGTGACGAGCAGGGTGCCACCCTGGAGGTTCTTGGCATCGCCGAGCGCGGAGACGGTGACGTCCATGCGCGTGCCCTGGGTGGCGAAGGCCGGCAGATTACCTGTTACCATCACGGCGGCGACGTTGCCGGTGCGGATGGTGGCGCCCCGGATGTTGACGCCCATGCGCTCGAGCATCGCCTGCAGCGACTGCTTGGTGAAGGGGATGTTGTTGAGCGTGTCGCCGGTGCCGTTGAGGCCGACAACGAGGCCGTAGCCGATGAGCTGGTTTTGCCGCACGCCTTCGATATTGGCGAGGTCCTTGATGCGCGAGGTCGCAGCCGCGGGCGCGAGCGACAGCGTCAGCGCCGACAGCGCGGCACAGGCCACCCCGATAATCCTCACCCAACGAACGCCTGGCATCCTCTGCTCCCCAAGGATCCTCAAAAGGCTCCTCAAATCGTAAGGACCTGCACGACACTCCCATGACGAGCTGGTCCGACGCTGTCCTTGCGAGGGCTGTGCCAACAAGGGGCCGCAGCATAGGTGGCTGAATAGGTTGAATAAATCTGTTTCGGCTGGTGTCAGCCGGTGTTGTCCCTGAGGACCGAAACTGCCGCGTGTCGGCAGATTTTGCCGGGCTGTTTACGCCCCGTTAACCATAAGACGGCGAAGGTGACGGCATCGACCACCCGGATTCCCTCCGATGCGCATCTACGGACCGAACGGCACCACACTTGGAACGCCGGCCAGCCAGGCCCGGCGGACCGGCTCCGGCACCTTCGAGCTGCCCGACACCTCGTCGGCGCAGGAGACGCGTAGCGCCGCCGCACCGAAGGCCGCCACCAACATCGACGGGCTGCTGGCGCTGCAAGGCGTCGAGGAGGACCCGGTCGAACGCCGCAAGCGTTCGGTCTCCCGCGGCCGGACGGCGCTCGACGTGCTCGACGATCTCAAGATGGGGCTGCTGTCCGGCAATCTCGACGCCTCGACCGTGATGCGCCTGCGCGATGCTGCGGCGAACCTGAAATCGTCCTCGGGCGATCCGGGACTGGACTCGCTGCTTTCCGAGATCGAGCTGCGCGTCGAGGTCGAGCTGGCCAAGGCCGGGCAGGCCTAATCAGGCGTATTCAGCAGTCGTAGTTCGGCTTGACCGGGTCACCTAGTCTTCCAGAGACAGTCGTTTTTGCATCGAGCGGCCGCGGTGTAGCCGGAGCGTGACAGCGGGGATTGGGCGAGACCGCGTCTCGCTCCACAACGCGCCTCCTTACGCCGCTTCCTTCTTCTGCTGCGCGTCATAGCTGCGCTGGGCGGCGAGAACGTCTTTCAGATTCTGCTCGGCCCAATCGCGCAGCGGATCGACCGCACCGGCGAGCGTCAGCCCGAGCTGCGTGATCGAATACTCCACCGTGACGGGCACGGTCGCGATGGCGTGGCGCCTGAGCAGGCCGTCGCGTTCGAGCGATTTGAGAACCTGGCTCAGCATCTTCTGCGAAATGCCTTCGATCGTGCGGCGCAGCTGATTGAAGCGCATCGGCTCCTCGCGCAGCAGCAGCAGGATCAGCACGGCCCATTTGTCGCCGATGCGATCGAGGATCTGGCGCGTGGGGCAGTTCGCTGCATAGACGTCGGGTTTCATCGTCAGGCCTCGGAATACAGTTTCGTCGCTTGCGATACGCGTGCGGTTACCCCTACGTAATCAGGTAAGCACAAAGTGCTCTCTTAACACCAGCATTCTTTGCGATATCTAGTAACTTCTAGTTACTATTTAAGCAAAGGAGCCTTCCATGAAAATCGCAGTTGCCGGCGCATCGGGCCGGGCCGGGTCGGAGATCACCAGGGAACTGTCCCGCCGCGGCCATGCGGTCACCGCCATCGCTCGGAACCCCGAGAAGATCGCGGCCCTGCCGAACGTCACGCCGACCAAGGGGGACGTGCTCGACCAGGCGGGCCTTGCCAAGCTGTGGGCCGGGCACGACGTCGCCGTGAGTTCGGTGCATTTCCTGGCCAGCGATGCGCAGAAGCTGATCGGCGCGGCGAAGGACGCCAAAGTCGGTCGTTACCTCGTCGTTGGTGGCGCCGGCAGCCTCGAGGTCGCACCGGGTGTGAAACTCGTCACGACTCCCAATTTTCCGGCCCAATACAAGGCGGAAGCGGAGGCGGGCTCGGCTTTCCTCGACCTGCTGCGGCAGGAAAAGGAGCTGAACTGGACCTTCATTTCGCCCTCGGCCTTGTTCGTCGAGGGGGAGCGCACCGGCAAGTTCCGCGTCGGGACCGACCAGCTTCTCGCAGATGCGAACGGCAAGAGCTGGATCACCTTCGCCGACTATTCCATTGCGCTCGCCGACGAGATCGAGCGCCCCGCCCATGTGAAGCAGCGCTTTACGGTCGGCTACTAGCTTTCGGCCGCCCCCGGTCCCTCAAGGATATACCTTCCTGTGCAAGGGCTTGGGGGCGCCGTTCGGGCGGTAAGGGAAACATTGTCTGTCACAGGTGGCCGCTATATAAGGCCCCGCTCAGCGGACCCCGTTCCGCTGTACGAGTCGTTGCTTAGACAGATAGGCCGCCCTTGGAAAAGTTGAAAAACTACCGACCGACCGAAAAAGAGCCTTTCATGAACGACCGGCAGAAGGAGTACTTCCGTTTGAAGCTCCTCGCCTGGAAGGATGAGATCCTCAAAGAGTCCAAGCTCACCCTGCAAGCCCTGCAGGAGGAGAACGTGAACCACCCCGATCTCGCCGATCGGGCATCGTCCGAAACCGACCGTGCCATCGAACTCCGTGCCCGCGACCGCCAGCGCAAGCTGATCGCCAAGATCGACGCCGCGCTCCAGCGTATCGAGGACAACACCTACGGCTATTGCGAGGACACCGGCGAGCCGATCTCGTTGAAGCGGCTCGAGGCCCGGCCCATCGCGACGCTCTCGGTGGAGGCGCAGGAGCGCCACGAGAAGCGCGAGAAGGTCTATCGCGACGAATAGAGACGGAGCCGCCACGTGCGGCTCTTTTGTTTTGGGACTCAAGGTGCCGCTTCGCGCCGTATTCAGCGTTTTGCCCGTCGCTTGTCGCCGGTGCGCCTTTGGCGCGCGGACGCAATCGCGAAAAGTGAATCGCAATCAACGGGCTAGAGTCACTTCCTCCGAGCTCACGTGAGTTCGGATGAGAAACAGCCTTCACTTCAGGTGCGGGAGATTTTGCGAGTCGCATCAACGAGATCGCCAGGCCTGTTGAAGCGTGGATCGAGTTGCATCAAGCATCGCTGCAATCAGGCTTCTTGCGACGCCGCGAGGCGTGCATTCCCATAAAGCCTGGACCAGCTCAATATTTCCTTAAACGCTGGCAGCAGGCCGAAGGCCGCATCGGTCAGCTCGTACTCGATCCGCAACGGCCTCGAAGCGAGAACGGTGCGCGACACCAATCCGTCTCGCTGCAGCTCGCGCAATTGCGTGGTCAGCATGTGCTGGGTGACGCCGCCGATCGATCGCCGCAAGGCGCCGAAGCGGACCGCACCGTTCATCAATGCGAACAGGATCTCCAGCTTCCACTTGCCGCCGATGGCATGGATGGCCTGCTTGAAATCGGCGAGCACGGCAGGGTCGGGGCTGCAATCGCAGTCTTCGTCGCAGGCGCTGGTCGGGTTTTCCATACTGGTCTCGAAATCCATTCTACTTGTTGCCCCCAGAGATAGTGACCAGATGCGGCCTTGAGCAGGTGGCGGAACCCATTCGCCGGCCTGGGCAACGAGGGAATTTGGCTATGAGCACTGTCCTGGTGACCGGCGGGTCCGGCTTCGTCGGCATCCATGTCGTCCTGCAACTTCTCGCCGCCGGCCATCGGGTGCGGACCACGGTGCGCCGGCCGGACCGGCAGGCCGACGTGCTGGCGATGCTGCGTGAGGGCGGGGCGGCATCGCCCGAAAGCCTGTCCTTCTTCACCGCCGACCTCACCGCTGACGAGGGCTGGCGCGAGGCGGTCACGGGATGCGACTACGTGCTGCATGTCGCCTCGCCGCTCTCGACCAGCATTCCCAAGGACGAGAACGAGATGATCGTCCCCGCCCGTGACGGCACGCTGCGGGTGTTGCGCGCCGCGCGCGATGCCGGCGCCAGGCGTGTGGTCATCACCTCGTCGCTGGGGGCGATTGGCTACGGCCATCCGCCGCGCGACAAGCCGTTCGACGAGTCGGACTGGACCGATCTGGGCGGCGCCGACGTGCGGCACTACATCAAGTCCAAGACGCTGGCCGAGCGGGCGGCCTGGGATTTCATTGCGCAGGAGGGCGGCGGGCTCGAATTGTCGGTGGTCAATCCTGCCGGCATCTTCGGTCCGGTGCTCGGGCCGGACTTCTCCGGCTCGATCGAGATCGTCAAATCGCTGCTCGACGGTGCCATGCCGGCCGTGCCGCGGGTCTATTTCGGCGTGGTCGACGTGCGCGACGTGGCCGATCTGCATCTGCGGGCGATGATCGCGCCGGAAGCGAAGGGCGAGCGCTTCATCGCGGTGTCCGGCGAGACGATGTCGATCCTCGACATCGCCAAACTGCTGCGGCGGGAACTGGGGCCAGCGGCACGCCGGGTTCCGCGGCTGCAGGCCCCGGACTGGCTGGTGCGGCTCGCCGCCAACCGGATCCCCTTGCTGCGCGCGGTCGTGCCGATGCTCGGCAAGGTGCGACATTCGACCAGCGCCAAGGCGAGGTCGGTGCTCGGCTGGCAACCCCGTTCCAACAATGAAGCGATCCTCGCGACGGCCGAAAGCCTGATCCGGCTCGGCCTCGTCAAGGGTTGAAGGCACACGCCGCTTGCGCTTGTCATGCCCGGGCGGGGATGCTGAAGTGCCGCCTTCGACTGCGTAGCGTGGGAGGCGGCGCCGATGGACAGGATTCTCGAAGCCGCGAAGGCGATCGCGCTGGCGCGTCGCAACCATGCGCCGCTCGCGGCGCTGGAGCGTCCGCCAGCCGATGAGGCCGAGGGCTATCAGGTCCAGCGCGCGCTGCACGATCTGCTGCTGCCGCATCTCGGACCGCTGGTCGGCTACAAGATCGGCTGCACCAGCCAGGTGATGCAGGACTATATCGGCATTCCGCACCCTTGCGGTGGCGGCGTGTTCCAGAAGGGCGTGCACGAAACCGGCGCCAGGCTCGCGGCTGCCGACTATGTCCGGGTCGGCGTCGAATGCGAGATCGCGGTACGGCTGAAGCGGAACCTCGCCGCCGGCGAGGCGCCGTTCACCGCCGAATGGGTCGGCGAAGCCGTCGAGGCCTATCATCCCGCGATCGAGATCGTCGACGACCGCTACGTGAAGTGGGAGACGATGGGCGCGCCGACGCTGATCGCCGACGATTTCTTCGCCGCCGGCTGCGTGCTGGCCCCCTCTGTTCCGCGCTCGTCGGTGCCGGACCTGAGGGCGGTCAAGGGCCGCGCCATCGTCAACGGCGAGGAGGTCAGCCACGGCACCGGCGCCGACGTCCTCGGTCATCCCCACAACGCG
Organism: Bradyrhizobium sp. MOS003; assembly: GCF_003020125.1. Taxonomy (GTDB): domain Bacteria; phylum Pseudomonadota; class Alphaproteobacteria; order Rhizobiales; family Xanthobacteraceae; genus Bradyrhizobium. The sequence goes on from NZ_PYFW01000007.1 coordinate 17,159, forward strand.
CTCGCCTGGCTCGCCAACCATCTCGCCGCCGACGGCAAGGGTCTTCACGCGGGGCAGCTCGTGCTGACGGGCAGCCTGGTCAAGACGCTATGGCTGAAGGCCGGCGACAAGGTGCGGATGGAGCTGGACGGGCTGGGGGCGGTGGAGGCGGAGTTTACGTGAGGGGGGCGCACAGCGCCGTGGCATTCTCCGTCATTGCGAGGAGCTCTTGCGACGAAGCAATCCCGACTCTCTCCGCGGCAGTCTGGATTGCTTCGCTGCGCTCGCAATGACGGGCTTTGAGGCGGCAGCGTCGCCATGATTGCGCGCGCGGAGCTGGTTCACTGCACGCAGCCGCATCCACGCCAAAATACATGCGGCCCTCGCCAGGGGAGCTAGCGAGGGCCGCGTCGTACATCGTCGTTCGCGCCTTAAGTTCGCGAACACGATGTGGGAGCTCTTGAAGAGACTTAGAAGGGCAGCAGCACGTCCATCACTTGCTGGCCGTAGCGCGGCTGCTGCACGTCCATGATCTGGCCGCGGCCGCCATAGGCGATGCGGGCTTGTGCGATCTTGGTGGAATCGATCGTGTTGTCGCTCTGGATGTCCTCGGGGCGGACGATGCCGGCGACCACGAGCTCGCGGATCTCGTAGTTGACGCGGATCTCCTGCTTGCCCTCGACCACGAGATTGCCGTTCGGCAGCACCTGGGTGACGACCGCGGCGACGTTGGTCTGCAGGGCTTCCGTGCGGTTGACCGAGCCCTTGCCGTCGCTGGAGGCGGAGGAGTCGGCCGTGAGGATGCGGCCCGGCAGAACCTTCTGCGCCTGCGCGCCGAGGGTCTTGGCGCCGATGAAGTCGGTGATGCCGGAATCTTCCGAATTGGTGCGGCTGCGCTGGGTCTCGTTGGCGATGTTGGCCTTGTCCGTGATGTTCACGGTCACGGTCAGGAGGTCGCCGACCTGGCGGGCGCGCTGGTCCTTGAAGAAGGCGCGGCTGCCGTTGCGCCACAGCGAGTTCGGATTGTAGGAGGCGACTTCCGGCTTCGGCATCGGCATCTGCACCGGCTTGTAGCCCGGCTGCGTCGTCGGATTGTCGATCGCCGACAGCTTCGGTTGCTCCCCGATCTGCGACAGGCGGTCGATTGAGGAACAGCCGCCCAGCGCGCACGAGGCCAGCAGCAGGGCAGAGATCGCGATGCGACGAAGACGGTAAGCCGAACTGAAAGCGGACATGACGAACTCTTACTTGGCTTGAGCTTGCGAGGCGCGAGCTTGCGGGATCTGGGCTTCTGCGATCTGGGCCGGCGACGCGGGGGCCTGAACCAGGCTCCGGAGGAGAGCTGCGGTGTCGACGGGGGCCGGCGCCTCATCGCGCTTGAGCGAGGAGGTCTGCTCGACCGCGGGCGCCATCGGCGCGGACTGGCTCGCACCCTCGATCGTCACCTGGCCGCGGCCGGTGACGACGCCGCTCAGCGTCCGCTTGGATTGCACATTGAGCACGCTGACGGTGTCGCCCTCGGCGCCGCTCTCGATCGCCTTGCCGCGCGAGGTGAGATAGAGGCCGGGCACCTTGTAGATGATGGTGACGCTCTGGTCGCGCACCACCAGGTCGGGCTTGACCATATCGGCAGCACGCAGCGGCGTACCCGCGCGCATCGGCCGGCGCAGCTGCATGCCGACGCTGCGGTCGCGCGAGGCGGGCTCGCCGGTGATTTCGGCCTTCGGCCGGCGCTCCAGTGCGATGTCGGATGACTTCAGCAGATCGGTACGGTCGATGTCGCGCGTCAGCACGGCCACTTCCACCGTCTCGATCGCGGTCCCGGTGAAGCGCAGCTTGGTCGGGACCGGACTGCTGTCGTTGGCGATCTCGAAGGCGATGTCGAACCTGCCGCTGCGGGCATCGTAGCGGGTTGCGACCGGCTGCAGCGCGCCGGAGTTGGAGGCATCCAGCCGCATCTCGGCGACGCCGCGGTCGAAGGTGACGGTGATGTTGGCGGCGTCCCCGAGGCCGAAGCGGTGCCCGAGCGCCGCGGCGACCGCGGTTTCGAGATCCTTGTTCGCCAGCGTGCGGGCGAGGCGGGTGACCTGCACCTCCTTGAGGTCGCCGGTCATGACGCCGATCACCTGCTTGGCGCGGAGCACCGACAGCACCTGGCCGACCGTCAGCGTGCCGGTGGTGCCGAGATCGGGCGAGCGGTAGACCGGGATCAGCGCGGCCGATCCGGCATTGTCGAGGAGATCGCCGACCCGCACCACGTCCGAAGTCACGGTGACGCTCGCGCGCAGCGTCGGCGAGGCGATGAAGTCGTCCGCGGCCGCTGCCGGCAGGGCCAGCGCGAGCAGGGCGGAGAGGGTGGCGAGGGTGGTGCGGATCATCGTCATCACCTCAGCGGAACAGCGCGGTGGTCGATTGCATCATCTGGTCGGCGGCGCTGATCACCTTGGCGTTCATCTCGTAGGCGCGCTGCGCGGCGATCAGGTCGCTCATCTCCGAGACGACGTCGACATTGGCCTGCTCGAGGCTGCCCTGGGTGATCTTGCCGTAGCCCTCGGAGTTCGCGGTGCCGTCCTGCGGCGGGCCGGACGACGGGGTCTCGGTGAACTGGTTGCTGCCGACCGGCTGCAAGCCGGCCTTGTTGATGAAGCGGGTCACGCCGATCTGGCCGACGATCGAGGAGGTCGATGAGCCCGGCAGCGTCACCGAGACCTGGCCCTGCTCGCTCACCGAGATGCCGGACGCGTTGTTCGGGATCGTGATCGTCGGCTGCACCGGGTTGCCCTGGGCGGTGACGACGCGCCCCTGGTTGTCCATCTGGAAGGTGCCGTCGCGGGTGTACTGGTAGGTGCCGTCCGGCATCAGGATCTTGAAGAAGCCTTCGCCCGACATCGCGAGGTCGAGATCGTTGCCGGTCTGCGACAGCGTGCCCTGCGTCATGCTGCGCGGCGTGCCGACGGTCTTGACGCCGCCGCCGATGTCGACGCCGACGGGCAGGATGGTGCCCTGGTCCGAGGCCTGCGCGCCGACGCGGCGGACGTGCTCGTAGATCAGGTCCTGGAACGCCGCGGTCTGCTTCTTGAAGCCGGTGGTGCGGAGGTTCGCGATGTTGTTGGAGATCACCTGAACGTTGAGTTCCTGTGCCGCCATTCCGGTCGCTGCGGTGTGAAGCGCCTGCATATCAGTTCTCTCTCAATCAGGCCGGAACGTCGGCGAGCTTCTCGATCGCCGATTTGTGGAGGTCGCTCTGCTGCTGGAGCAGGTTGGCGATGGCGGTGTAGCTGCGCATGACTTCGACCATGCGGGTCATCTCGCCGACCGAGTTCACGTTGGACTTCTCGATATAGCCCTGGCGCACGGTGGATTTGGCATCGGGCTGCTGGGTGGCGGAGCCGGCGGAATAGAGATTGGCGCCGAGCTTGGTCAGCTTGGTCGGATCGTCAAACGAGGCCATGCGGATCTTGCCGCGGATCGAGTCGGTCTTGGCGGTGCCTTCGAGCACCGTGATGGTGCCGTCCGGCGCGACGTTGATGTCGTGATCGGTCGGCTGGAAGGTGATCGGGCCGCCGGTGCCGAGCACCAGATTGCCGCTCGAGGTGACGAGCTGGCCGGTGCTGTTGAGCGTGAACTTGCCGTCGCGCGTGAACATCTCGCCGCCATTGGCCTGCACGGCGAAATAGGCGTTGCCGTCGATCGCCATGTCGAGCGGGTTGCTGGTCGCTTCCATCGCGCCCTGGCCGATGTCGCGGTAGGTGCCGCGGTCCTGCACATAGGAGACACGGCGGTCCGCGCCGACGAAATTGTCCTCGCGTGCGTTCGAGTTGAGGAATTCCTCGAACAGCGAATGGTCGGCCTTGAAGCCGTTGGTGTTGGCATTGGCGACGTTGTTGGCGATGACATCCATCTGCCGTTCCAACGTCATCTGCCGTGACAAGCCGATCAGAAGCGCGTTCTGCATCGGAAATCTCCCCTGAGCGGATCTGCCATTTCGCTCTCCCAAGCGCCGTGGCGGACCCCGTGAACGAGACCGTCGGGTTCTCCCAAACCGTTCGGTCTCGATCCTTTCTCAGCGAAAGCCGTGCCAACCTGAAAAGATTCGTAATTTCAGTGGCTTGATTATTTTCGAGGGGCGTCGGAGGGCGGCAGAAAGGTTCTGTTAGCCATGTCTGCCCGGCAGATTTTTCCTAGCGGATGCCAGATCGAAAGGTTCCGTTAACCATTATTACCGTAGCGTTTGCATGAAGAGGAGCGCATCGCGCCGGGGCATTTGTATCGCGTTCTTGTCTTATGGCTTCGCTCTTTCGACCCCTTTGAGAGATCCGGGCGCGGCCATGGCAGAGAATGAAGCGGAAGGCGGCGCGGCCGCCGAAGGCGCGGAAGCCGCTCCGCCGAAGAACAAGCTGAAGCTCATCATCATGGTTGTCGGCCTGCTCGCCGTGCTCGGCGGCGGTGCTGCGACCTGGTTCTTCTTCTTTCGTCACGGCGACGACGAGCATCATGCCGAGGCAGCACCTCCGCCGAAGCCGCCGTCCTTCGTCGACGTTCCCGACATCATGGTCAATCTCGCCGGCGCGCCCGGCGAGCGCGTGCAATATCTGCGGCTGAAGATCGTGCTGGAGCTGAAGGAAGAGAAGCAGATCGAGGTGATCAAGCCGACGATGCCGCGCGTCACCGATATCTTCCAGACCTATGTGCGCGAACTGCGCCCCTCCGACCTCAACGGCTCCGCCGGCATCTTCCGCCTCAAGGAGGAGTTGACCAAGCGTGTCAACGCGGCGGTCGCCCCGGTCCAGGTCAGCGCGGTGCTGTTCAAGGAAGTCGTGATCCAGTGACGGCTTGCGGAAGGTAACGGGCTAGCGTCATGGCCGGCAACGAACAAATGGACCAGGATGCGATTGCCGCCCAATGGGAGGCATCGCTCGATTCCGAGGATCCCGCGGAGGCCGCCAAGGCTGCCGCCGAAAACGAACTCTCCGAGACCATGGCCCTGCAATGGGCGGCGATGGTCGAGGACGGCAGCCGCGATCTCGGCACCGGCAAGAACTCCGGCGAGCGGGTGCTGTCGCAGGAGGAGATCGACAACCTCCTCGGCTTCGCCGTCGGCGACGTCACCCTCGACGACCATTCCGGCATTCGCGCCATCATCGATTCGGCGATGGTCTCCTACGAGCGTCTGCCGATGCTCGAAATCGTCTTCGACCGCCTGGTGCGGTTGCTGACGACGAGCTTGCGCAATTTCACTTCCGACAACGTCGAAGTCTCGCTCGACCGCATCACCTCGGTGCGCTTCGGCGATTACATGAACTCGATCCCGCTGCCCGCCGTCCTCACCGTCTTCAAGGCCGAAGAGTGGGACAATTTCGGCATGGCGGTGGTCGATTCCAGCCTGATCTACTCGATGATCGACGTGCTGCTCGGCGGCCGCCGCGGCACCAGCCAGCTCCGTATCGAGGGGCGGCCCTACACCACGATCGAGACCGAGCTGGTCAAGCGGCTGGTCGAGGTGGTCATGGCCGACGCCGAGCAGGCGTTCCGGCCGCTGTCGCCGGTGACCTTCACGATCGACCGGCTCGAGACCAATCCGCGTTTCGCCGCGATCAGCCGTCCCGCGAATGCCGCGATCCTGGTGCGCCTGCGCATCGACATGGAAGACCGCGGCGGCAACATCGAGCTGCTGCTGCCTTATGCGACCATCGAACCGATCCGGGGCGTCCTGCTCCAGATGTTCATGGGCGAAAAATTCGGCCGCGATCCGGTCTGGGAAGGCCATTTCGCAACCGAGATCGTGCAGGCGGAGATCGCCGTCGATGCCGTGCTCTACGAGGCCGAGATTCCGCTCAAGCAGCTGATGCGGCTCAAGGTCGGCGACACGCTGCCGCTGGACATGCGCGCCGACGCCAACGTCACCGTGCGCTGCGGCGACGTCACGCTCACCGAGGGGCGGATGGGCCGGGTCGGCGACCGCGTCGCGATCCGGGTGACGAAACCCTTGCGCAAGCCAAGTACGACACTTGCGATGTTCGAGAAGGTGGACGAGCAGAACAAGATGATGGAGGCCCCATGAACCACTCCCTGGGAATGGCGATCGAGACGCTGGTGGCTATCCTGCTGATGCTGACGATCTTCTACTGCGTCATGCTCAACAAGCGGCTGACGCGGCTGAAGGCGGACGAGCATTCGCTGAAGGCGGTGATCGGCGAGCTGATCACCGCGACCGAGATCGCCGAGCGCGCGATCGGCGGGCTGAAGCTCGCCGTGCGCGACGTCAACGAGAACCTCGGCAGCCAGCTCGCAGCGGCGACGCAGATGTCGGACCAGCTCTACAAACAGCTCGGCGAAGCCGACAACGTGGTGCGGCGGTTGTCCAAGATCGCGATCGCCGCGCGTCCCATGACCAATCCCGAAACGGCCGCCGCGCCCGCAGCCAAGCCCTCGTCGGCGAAGGCGGTGGCGGCTGCGGCCGAAGCCTTCTCCGAACGAAGACGATCCAACGGCCTTGCGGCATAAAGTCAGGGTATGAAGTCCTTTCGTAACATCCGCGTCATCCCGGTCGTCCTGGTCGCCATCGCAGGCCTCGCCACGCTGAAGGTGGCGGGCCTCGTGATCAATGGCGGCTACGTCTTCGACTACAAACCGAACCAGACCAAGAAGTCGTGGGCGGAGGAAAATCTGAACTTCCCGACCGGCCGCGAGGAGCCGGAGATCATCACCGGCTCGACCCATGGCGCGCCGAAGGAGGCGCCCAAGCCGGCCGCGCCCGAGACCAAGCCGGAAGGCACCGTGGTCAAGATCGACGAAGCCCAGCCGCAGATCTCGGCCTCCGAGCGCGCGATCCTCGAACGGTTGCAGGCGCGCCGCCAAGAGATCGAGGCCCGCCAACGCGAGATCGACATCCGCGAGAGCCTGTTGAAGTCGGCCGAGAAGCGCATCGAAGGCAAGGTCGAGGAGATGAAGGCGGTGGAAACCCGCATCTCCGCGACGCAGGCCGACCAGAAGGCCGCCGAAGCCCAGCGCATGAAGGGCCTCGTGACCATGTACGAGGGCATGAAGCCCAAGGACGCCGCGCGGGTGTTCGACCGGCTGGAGATGGGCGTGCTGATCGAGATCGCCTCGGCGATCGCGCCACGGAAGATGTCGGACATCATGGGACTGATGTCGCCGGAGGCCGCCGAGAAGCTGACGGTCGAGATGGCCCGCCGTGCCAATGGCGGCGGCGATCAGTCGGCCTCGGCCGGCGAGCTGCCGAAGATCGACGGCAAGCCGACGCAAAAGCCGAATTGAGGGCTCATACTTAAGAAGTCCTTAATTGGCAAAACCTTAGACTCGGGGGCAGGGGCCGGCACCAGTGCCGCCGTGGACCCGTCGAAACGGAAGACATGCCGCCAATGGCGCGAGAGGCTGCCGATGGATTGTGGTCGCGAGCCCGCGCTCTGGCGCCGGGGCTGTCGCGGCATGTCCGCGTGCTGGTGGTCTGCCTGCTGGTCGGCGTCGGTACTCCGGCCCGGGCGGCCGATCCCGTCAGGGGCGAGGCGAGCTTTTCGGCCGGCGGCGGCTTTGCCCGTCTCGTCATCAAGCTCGGCGAGGACATTCCCTCCGAGGTGACGACCGCGGGCTCCATCCTCATCATCCGCTTCGACCGGCCGGTCGACGTTCCCGTCGACCGCGTTCCGGAAGGCGCGCCCGATTACGTCAACTCCGCGCGCCGCGACCCCGATGGCGGCGCCATCCGCCTGTCGCTGGCGCGCCGCGTCACCGTCAACACCATGAATGCCGGCGAGCGCACCTTCGTCGACCTCCTGCCGGAGGGCTGGAAGGGACCGCCGCCGAGCCTGCCGATGGACGTCGTCAAGGAACTCGCCGAGCGCGCTCGCGCGGCCGAACGCGCGCTGCGCGCCCAGCGCTCCGCGGCGGAGACCAAGAAGCGTCCGCAGATCCGCGTGCGCGCTTCGGTGCAGCCGACCTTCGTGCGCTTCGTGTTCGAGATGCCCGACGGCGTCGGCGTGTCCTCCGTGCTCAACGAGCAGAAGCTCACGCTCGCTTTCAACGCCAACCTCAATTTCGATCTGGCCGACGCGGTCGTCGCAGCGCCGCCGAACGTCGCCTCGATCAAGCAGAAGGCCGACATCGACCAGACCAATGTCGAGATCGCGCTGATCGGCGATTCCGATGTGCATTCGTTCCGCGACGAGAAGAACTACGTCGTCGACGTCTCCTTCCAGCCCGACAAGGGCAAGACCGCCGCGACGCCCGAGGCGGCGATCGCGCAGATGAAGCCTGCCGGTCGCGGACCGGCGCCGGCGCCGGACAAGCAAGCGGCCCAGAAGCCGAAGGACGCCCATAAGGACGTCCACGGCGAGATCGCGCCGCCGACCTCCGAGAGCATCGCGCGCGAAGCCAAGATCGACGTCAAGCCCGAGCTGAAGCCGGACGCGCCCGCCGCGATGCCGCCAGCAGAAGCGCCGAAACCGGCGCCGGCTCCCGCGACCGAGGCCGCGCCCGCTCCCGAAGCGCCCAAGGAAGCGTCCAAGGAAGCCCTGAAGGAAGCTCCGAAGGACATTTTGAAGGAAGCTGCGAAGCCCTCACCGGTGGCCGAAGCTGCGCCCGCCAAGCCGGCGCCTGCGGAGGCGCCGAAAGAGGCCGCGAAGGAGCCGGTCAAGGACGCCGTCAAGACTGCGTCCGCCGAGGCGCCGGCCGCGCCGCTGCCCACCGTCGCCAGCGTCGATGCGCGCCGCGACAGCGACGGCTTGCGCGTGACGTTCCCGATTCCGGTCGCAACGCCGGCGGCGGCTTTCCGCCGCGGCGACACGGTTTGGCTGGTGTTCGATACGCCGAAGCCGATCGACCTCGAGGCGATCCGCAGCAAGGGCGGTGTGATGATCGGCGAGGTCGGTCGCATTCCGCTCGACAAGGGCCAGGCGGTGCGCATCCGTCTCACCCGCCCGCTGGTCTATTCACTGGCGAGCGAGGAGGTCGGCAAGGAGACCAACTGGCTCCTGACGCTCGCCGACAAGATCCAGACGACGCCGCTGCCGCTGATGATGTCGCGCAACATCACCGACCCCGCGCTCGCCAACATCGCTATCCCCTTCGCCAATCCGGGCCAGCTGCACAAGCTCACCGACCCCGATGCCGGCGACACGCTCTTTGTCGTCACCGCGCAGCGGCCGGTGCGCGGCTTCATCAAGCGGCAGGATCTCGTCGATCTCTCGCTGCTGGAATCCGCGCACGGCATTGCGATCCGGCCGAATTCCGACGAGGTCGGCGTCGAGGTCGGTGCCGACAAGGTGATTCTCGGCAAGAAGGGCGGACTGACGTTGTCGCCGGTCGACATCTCGGCCGAGCGGGCGCCGACCGCGGTGCGTCCGGTGTTCAGCCCCGAAGGCTGGCGCAAGGGCCAGTCGGAGAACTTCGTGGCGCGCCAGAGCGAGCTGATCGCGGCGATCTCGGTCGTCGAGCCGGCGCTGCGCTCACTGCCGCGGCTCGATCTCGCGCAATTCTACATGTCCCGCGCGATGTATCACGAAGCCAAGGCCGTCACCGACCTGATGCTGAGCGATCCGCTCAACAAGGAGGAGAGCGGCGCGCTGATCATGCATGCGATCGCCAGCATCCTGATCGGCCGCCCGGCGCAGGGCCTGAAGGACCTCGCCAATCCCGTGATCGGCAACAGCCACGATTCCCAGCTCTGGAAGGCGCTCGCCTATGCGCGCCAGGGCAAATGGGCTGACGCGCGCGAGAAGTTCAAGAACGTCGAATTCGCGATCGCCTCGCTGCCGCTCGACATCCAGCGCATCGTGACGATGGACGCGATGCGCGCCTCGCTCGAGGTGAAGGACTATGCCGGCGCCTCCAAGCGCCGCAGCGAGCTCGAGGTCGTCGGCGTCTCGCCGGAGGCGGCGCCCGGCTTTGCCGTGCTGCGCGGCCGGCTCGCCGAGGCGCTCGGCCACGACAAGGACGCGCTCGACGATTACAGGTTCGCGGCTGCCTCGGCTGATCGGCCGGCTGCGGCCGAGGCCAAGCAGCTCGAGATCGCGCTGCGGCAGAAGCGAGACGAGATCGGCAAGGACGAGGCGCTGCGCGAGCTCGAGACCCTGTCCATGACCTGGCGCGGCGACTCGATCGAGGTCAAGACGCTGCAGATCCTGTCGAAGATGTACGCCGAGGGCGGGCGCTACCGCGACGCGCTCACCGCGGCGCGCACCGCGACCAGGTTGCAGCCGAACGCGGACGCCTCGCGTCAGGCGCAGGATCTCGCCTCGGACCTGTTTACGCAGATCTTCCTGGGGCCGAAGGGTGACGAGCTGCCCGAGGTCGAGGCGCTCGGGCTGTTCTACGAGTTTCGCGAGTTGACGCCGATCGGCAGGCGCGGCGACGAGCTGATCCGCCGTCTCGCCGACCGTCTTGCCTCGATCGACCTGCTCGACCAGGCGGCCGAGCTGCTGCAATATCAGGTCGACCACCGGCTCGAAGGCGCCGCCCGCGCCCAGGTCGCCGCACGCCTGTCCATGATCTATCTCGCCAACCGCAAGCCGGACAAGGCGATCACGGCGCTGCGCGCGAGCCGCATCAGCGATCTCTCCGGCGAGCTCAGGCAGCAGCGCCTGCTGCTCGAAGCGCGCGCGCAGAGCGACGTCGGCCGTCACGATCTCGCACTCGACATCGTCTCCAACGTCTCGGGGCGCGAAGTGCTGCGGCTGCGCTCCGACATCTTCTGGGCGGCACGGCGCTGGCGCGAGTCCGCCGAGCAGATCGAGCTCTATTACGGCGAGCGCTTCCGCGACTTCAAGCCGCTCAATTCGGTGGAGAAGAGCGACGTCATCCGCGCAGCCGTCGGCTATGCGCTCGCCGACGACTCGATCGGCCTGTCGCGCTTCCGCGAGAAATACGCGCCGCTGATGAGCGAGAGCGCCGACCGTCTCGCCTTCGACATCGCCAGCAAGCCGGCCGCGGCCTCCAGCGCCGAATTCGCCGAGATCGCCAAGCTCGCCGCCAGCGTCGATACGCTCGACGGCTTCCTGCGCGAGATGAAGCAGCGCTTCCCCGACGCCACCGCCCGCGCGCCGCAGGCCAAGGAAGAAGACCACACCGGCTCGCTGCCGACGATCCCGGTCGTGCGGCAGATCAAGATGACGCGGTAGCCTCTGCTGCCGCACGAAGCGCGGCCCGTGATAGCGCTACAACTTCGTCATTGCGAGCGCAGCGAAGCAATCCAGAATTTCTCCGCTGAGGGATTCTGGATTGCTTCGTCGCAAGTGCTCCTCGCAATGACGGTGACGGGGCGGGGGCTATTGCGGGAGCAGAGGGGACGCGGGCGTCACCAGGGGCTCGCTACCCTCCGTAACTCTGCACCAGGCTTCCCGCCACCAGCGACCAGCCGTCGACCAGCACGAAGAAGATCAACTTGAACGGCAGCGAGATCGTGGCCGGCGGCAGCATCATCATGCCCATCGACATCAGCACCGAGGCAACGACGAGGTCGATGATCAGGAAGGGCAGGAACAGCAGGAAGCCGATCTCGAAGGCGCGCTTCAGCTCGGAGATCATGAAGGCGGGGACGAGGATGCGCAGTGCCAGCTCGTCGGGCGTGGCCGGCGGCGGCTCGCCGGAGAGATCCAGGAACAGCTTGAGGTCCTTCTCGCGCACGTTCTTCTGCATGAAGCCGCGCAACGGAACGGAGGCGCGCTGCAGCGCGTCCTCGACGCCGATCTGGTTGGCGACGAGCGGGCGGATGCCGTCGTCGTAGGATTTTTGCAGCACCGGCCCCATCACGAAGAAGGTGAGGAACATCGCCAGCGCGATGATCACCGAGTTCGGCGGCGCGGTCGCCGTGCCCATCGCGGTGCGCAGCAGCGACAGCACGACCACGATGCGCGTGAACGACGTCATCATGATCAGGATCGACGGCGCGATCGACAGCACGGTGAGCAACGCGATCAGCTGGATCGCGCGCTCGGTGACGCCGCCGCCGCCAGCGCCGCCGCCGAGATTGATGCTGATGTCCTGCGCATGCGCCGGCATCGCTGCCGATGCCGCGCCGATCAGAACAGAAAGGAAAACAACTCTACGCGGAAGGGACGGCAGCCTCACGAAGACGGCTTCGGACGGCCGAGCAGCGAGGCCATCTCGTCTTCGAGGTTTTCAAAGCTGGTCTTTTCCGCGGCCGGCTTTGCCGGCGGGGCCGGTGGTGCCGGCGGCTCGCTGCGTGCGGCGCGCGGGGAAGCAGCAGGCGGCTCCGGCGCAACCGGAGGCGCGACCGTCTCGCCGGTCGGACGACGTAGCGCGGCCTCCAGCCGCTGCGCCATCTCGGCCAGATTCTGCTCGGCACTGGAAGGGGCTGCGGCGGAAGCCGGCGGCGGAACGGGCGGAGCCTGCGGCACCGGCGGAGGCGGCGGGGGGGCGGCGACGCGCTCGGCCCGCACCGGCGGCATCTTCGGCGGCTCGCTCTGGCGCGGCGGCCGCGGCATCAGTGGCGGCTCGCTGCGCGGAACGCGCGGCGGCAGCGGCTCGGGCCGCGGTTCACGCTCGGGGCGTGGCGCGATCGGCTCGGCCGTGAAGCCGGCGAGGGGATCGCTGCGGCGTTCGGCCAGCGCGGGAGCGGGCCGGCGCACCTCGTCGGCAAAAGACGGGCGCGCGGGCCGCGGCGGCGGCTCGGGCATTTGCGGCTCGGGATGATCGAGCAGTTCCGGTCGCGGCGCTTCGTCGGCCCAGCCGCTGGTATCCGGCATGGGCGCGAGCCGCGGCGGTTCCGCGGCGTTCGGACGCTGCGGAAGCTGGTCGCGGCCGGGCGCGGCGCGAACGATGTTGGGCTCGACGACGATATCGGTCGGCCCGCCGATCATCAGGAGATGCTCGACATTGTCACGCCGGACCAGCACCAGGCGGCGCCGACCGTCGACCGCGGCAGCGTCGATCACCGCGAGCCGGGGCATCCTGCCGCGCTGGGTGTTGGCGCCGACCCGGCTGCCGGCGAATCGGCGAACCAGCCAAGCAGCGACGCCGATCAACGCCAGGACGACGATGAACGCCACGATGAAGGTGATAGGGCTGCCTTGCATACTTGTCCCCGACAAATGGCGCTGTTCTCGTGCCGATGGTTGGACGCGCCAACCACTGGTTTAACGATGCCCCAAACCTGCGATTTCTTAACGTCCCACGGCAAGTTTTGCCGTCCCCAACTCTTAATAACCCATGAATCGCTCGATCCAAAACGACTTCTTGGCCTGTGCACGGGCCGCCAAATGGTTGGGTTAATGCCGGTTTTGGAGACGTAGAATCACGGGAGCACAAAATGGTGTCCCGCCCGGGGACACGCCTCGAGGGCGGTCTTAACCAGCTGTTAACCATACACGCGGCAAATTCTGCCTAGCGGCGGACCCAAGGTTCGCAAGACGGCGGAAGGAGCCGCGACGATGTCCATCAACGACCTCCCGGTGCTATCGGCGCTTCGCACCAAGATGCAGTGGCACCAGGAGCGCCAGCGCGTCCTGTCCGAGAACGTCTCCAATTCCGACACGCCCAAATTCCGGCCGCGCGACCTCGTCGAGCCCAAGCTCGACAAGGCCGGAGCTGTCACCGGCTCGATGGGCCCCCTGGCAATGACCCGCACCAGCGGCTCTCACATGACGCCGTCGGGGGCGGCGTCCGGATTCGACCAGAACAGGAACGCGGGCTTCGAGACCCGCCCCGCGGGCAACGCCGTCAATCTCGAAGAGGAGATGATGAAGGCGGCCAGCAACCAGATGGACTACGCGGCGGCGACCTCGCTCTATTCGAAGAGCCTGCATCTGCTCAAGACCGCGATCGGCAAGGGCTAGAGCTAGAGGAGGCGCATCATGGCGAATGACAGCAGCGACTTTGCCCGCTCGATGGCGATCGCGACCTCCGGTCTGCGGGCGCAAGCCGGCCGCATGCGGGTGATCTCGGAAAACATCGCGAACGCGGATTCGACCTCGCAGACATCAGGCGGCGATCCCTACCGGCGCAAGGTTCCGACCTTCTCCTCCGCGCTCGACCGCACGCTCGACGCGCAGGTCGTCACGCTCGGCAAGATCAAGCCCGACCAGTCGAACTTCCGCGTCAAATACGAGCCGAGCAATCCGGTCGCGGACGCCAGCGGCAACGTCAAATATCCCAACGTGAACTCGGTGGTCGAGATGACCGACATGCGCGACGCGCAGCGGTCTTACGAGGCCAACCTCAACATCATCAGTGCGACGCGCCGGATGATCCAGCGCACGCTCGACATCCTCAAGAGCTGAACAGGACAATTGAGCCATGGCATCACCGACAATCGCAGCCAATGCTTATGCCAACCTCGCCCGGGTGCTGGAGAACAGCGGCGGCGGTGCGGGCAAAGCCACCGAGGCCGGCGGGCAATCCTTTGCCTCGATGCTGAAGGACGCCGTCGGCAGCGTCATGGAGTCCGGCCGCAAGTCGGACGCGCAGACGGTGGCGATGGCCGCCGGCAAGGCCAACGTGATGGACGTGGTGACGGCGGTGGCGGACACCGACGTCGCGGTGTCCACCCTGGTCTCGGTCCGCGACCGTGTGATCGCGGCGTACGAAGACATCATGAAGATGCCGATCTGATTTCTGCTCCGTCGTCATTGCGAGCGAAGCGAAGCAATCCAGAATCTCTCCGCGGTGGCAGTCTGGATTGCTTCGCTTCGCTCGCAATGACGGGGAGGGGTTCGTGTGGTCGTCCTCAAGCGGTGGGGATGAGATTTGAATAAAGGAACTGCGAAATGACCGGCCCCGAAACCCTCGACGTCGCGCGCGATGCGATCTGGACGATCGTGATCGTGTCCTCCCCCCTGATGGTGGTCGGTCTGGTGGTCGGCGTCATCGTGTCGCTGTTCCAGGCGCTGACGCAGATCCAGGAACAGACGCTGATCTACGTGCCGAAGATCCTCGCCATCTTTGCCACGATGCTGCTGGCGCTGCCGTTCATGGCCGACGCGCTCCATGCCCACATGCTGCGGATCTCGTCGCGAATCATCGGCGGCTGAGGCAGGATGCGTCAATTATGCGCATCGACGTCTCGCTGCTGCCGGCGCTCGCCGCCTCCTTCATGCTCGCCTTCGCCCGGGTCGGCGCGATGGTGATGCTGTTGCCGGGGCTGGGCGAGACCAACATTCCGACGCGGATCAAGCTGTCGATCGCGCTGCTGCTGACTCTGATCATCCTGCCGCTGCATCGCGACGCCTACCATGTCGACATGGGCTCGCTCGCGCCGCTCCTGGTCCTGATGCTGCACGAGATCGCGATCGGCATCGTGCTGGGCGCCACTGCGCGCGTGACGCTGTCGGCGCTCCAGGTCGCGGGATCGGTGATCGCGCAGCAGATGGGGCTCGGTTTCGTCACCTCGGTCGATCCGACGCAGGGCCAGCAGGGCGTGCTGGTCGGCAACTTCCTGACCATGCTCGGGGTGACGCTGCTGTTCGCCACCGACAGCCATCATCTGGTGATCGCGGCGCTGAACGACAGCTACACGATCTTCTCGCCGGGCGAGACCGTGTCGAGCGGCGATGTGGCCTCGCTCGCGACGCGCGCCTTTGCCGCCGCGTTTCGCCTCGGCCTGCAACTCTCCGGACCGTTTCTGGTCTTCGGCCTGGTCTTCAACATCGGCCTTGGTGTGCTGGCGCGGCTGATGCCGCAGATGCAGGTCTATTTCGTCGGCGTGCCGCTCTCGATCTTCGCGGGCTTCCTGGTGCTCGCCGTGGTGCTGTCGGCGATGATGGGGACGTATCTGGATTACTTCATCGGTGTCATGCACCAGTTGATGCCGCTGAGGTAACGGTCGATCGATGTCAGAAGACAAGGACCCGGAGAGTCAAACAGAAGACCCGACGCAAAAGCGTCTGGACGACGCGCTCGAACGCGGCGACGTCGCCAAGAGCCAGGAGATCAACACCTGGTTCATGATGGCGGGCGGCACGCTCGTTGTCTCCACCTTCTCGGGCTCGGTGGGCAGCGGGCTGCTGGCGCCGATGCGGGGCCTGCTCGCCAATTCCTGGATGATCAAGACCGACGGCAAGGCCCTGATCGCGCTGATGCAGCAGATCGAATTCGCCATTCTTGCGGCGATCGGCGTGCCGCTGATGATGCTGATGCTGGCGGCGATTGCCGGCAACATGCTGCAGCACCGCCTGGTCTGGTCGGCCGAATCCCTGACGCCGAAATTCAGCAAGATCTCGCCCGGCGCCGGCTTCAAGCGCATCTTCGGCAAGCAGGCGGCGGCCAATTTTCTCAAGGGCATCGGCAAGCTGGTCGCGCTCAGCGTGGTCATGACAATGATCCTGTGGCCGGAGCGGCATCGCATGGAGGCGATGGTCAGGCTCGATCCGGCCGCCATGCTCGGCGCCAGCACCAGCATGACGATCCATCTGCTCGGAGCGGTGGTCGCGGCGCTCGCGATCATCGCCATTGCCGATTATTTCTTCCAGTACCGCAGCTGGTTCCAGCGGCAGAAGATGTCGCTTCAGGAGATCAAGGAAGAGTTCAAGCAGTCCGAAGGCGATCCGCACATCAAGGGCAAGCTCCGGCAGTTGCGCCAGCAACGCTCCAGGAAGCGCATGATGGCGGCGGTTCCCAAGGCTGCGGTGATCATCACCAACCCGACCCACTATTCGGTGGCGCTGTCCTACGAGCGCGGCATGACGGCCCCGATCTGCGTCGCCAAGGGCGTCGACAATCTCGCCTTCAAGATTCGGGAGATCGCGCGCGCGCACGACATCCCGATCGTGGAGAACGTGCCGCTCGCCCGCGCGCTCTACGCCACCGTCGAGATCGACCAGGAAATCCCGGCCGAGCACTACCATGCGGTCGCCGAAGTCATCGGCTACATCATGCGGCTGAAGCGTGGCTTCAGCGCCGGGCGAGGATAAAAACACCCGAAAAGTACCGGAAATGGCCGTAATCTGGGAATCAGCGTACCTTTCGCCCCCGCGGCCCTTGCACCTCAGGGTCCGATTCAGGCAGGGAGGACCCCACGCGCGCTGTCGCGCGTTGATTCTCTGTCGACAGGCTGCGCCAGCTCGAGAATGACCGCCGAGTCCGACCACGACCTCACCCGCGAGCCCGTTGCGACGCACGAGCCGTCGCCGCGCTCGGGTAGCATTGCGCTGGTGCTGCTGGTGGCCGCCGGCCTCGTCGCCGTCGCCGTCGGGTTGATGACGCTCGGGCGCGTGCAGGCGCAGCCCTATATCCTCGGCATCCTTGCCGTGCTGGCGATGGTCGGCCTGTTCAACCTGTTCGCTTTCGCCGCCGGGATCATCCGCTTCGCCGACCGCAGCCTCGATGATCCGGTCGTGGGCCGTATCGCCGATCACGGGTTCGATGGCCTCGCCGTGACCGATCCGCGGGGCCACGTGGTCTATTCCAACGCCGCCTATCTGACGCTCACCGGCGCCAGCGGTCCGCAGGACGTGCGCCCGGTCGAGCGTGTCTTCATCGGCAACCCCGACGTTTCGGAGGCCGTGTTCCGCCTGCTCAAGGCCGCGCGCGAGGGCAAGCGACAGCAGGAAGAGGTCCGGATCTCCGGCCAGGACGGCAGCCAGGGCCGCTGGCTGCGCATGCGGGTGCGCCCGCTCGGCACCGGCAAGCGCGAGGCGAAATACGCGGTGTGGTCGATCGCCGACATCACCCGCGACCGCGAGCGCCAGGAGGACGTATTCCAGGAGCTCCAGCACGCCATCGAATATCTCGACCACGCGCCGTGCGGGTTCTTCTCGGTCAATCCGGCCGGGGAGCTCGCTTACGTCAACGCGACGTTGGCGAACTGGCTCGACTACGACCTCGCCGAGATCGGCTCGGGCGGCCTCAAGCTGACCGACATCGTCTCCGGCGACGGCGCCTCGTTGCTGACCTCGATCGTGGCGGTCCCGGGCGAGGTGAAGACCGAGGTCTTCGACATCGACCTGCGCATGCGCACCGGCAAGACCATGCCGGTGCGGCTCTATCACAAGCTCGCCTTTGGCGCCGACGGCGCGCCGGGCCCGTCGCGCACGCTCGTGATCAGCCGCGCCCGCGACGAGCGCAGCGATCCTGATCGCGCCGCCGAAGTCCGCTTCATGCGCTTCTTCGACCATACGCCGATGGCGATCGCGACCGTGGACCGCGCCGGCAACGTGGTGCGCGCCAACGCGCGCTATGCCAAGCTCGGGCAGGCGCTCGGGCTCGACAGCTCCTCCAAGTCGATCTTCCGCGCGGTGAATTCGCGCGACCGTCACCTTTTGATCGCGGCCATCAACCAGGCCGCCGATGGCCAGGCCGACGTCGCGCCGGTGGAAGTGGCGCTGGAAGGGCCGAGGGAGCGCTGGGGCCAGTTCTTCGTCACGCCGGTGGATGCGGCCGAGAACGAGGCGGAAGCCGCCATCGTGCACATGCTCGAGACCACCGAGCGGCGCGCGCTGGAGAACCAGATCAACCAGTCGCAGAAGATGGAAACGGTCGGCCAGCTAGCCGGCGGCATCGCCCACGACTTCAACAACGTGCTCTCCGCCATCATGATGGCGAACGACTTCCTGCTGAACGCGCACAAGCCGACCGATCCGTCGTTCCAGGACATCATGCAGATCAAGCAGAACGCCACGCGGGCCGCCACGCTGGTGCGGCAGCTGCTGGCGTTCTCGCGGCGGCAGACGCTGCGGCCGCAGGTGCTCGATCTCGGCGATGCGTTGTCCGATCTCGCCATGCTGCTGCGCCGCCTGATCGGCGAGAAGGTCAAGCACGAGACCATCCACGGCCGCGATCTCTGGCCGGTCAAGGTCGACGTCTCCCAGTTCGAGCAGGTGATCGTCAATCTCGCGGTGAACGCGCGCGACGCCATGCCCGACGGCGGCAAGCTGATCATCCGCACCGCCAACGTCACCGCGGAGGAAGCGGCCAAGCTCGCCTACAAGGGCATGCCGGCCGCGGATTACGTCCGCATCGAGGTCGCCGACACCGGCACCGGCATTCCCGCCGACATCCGCGACAAGATTTTCGAGCCGTTCTTCTCGACCAAGGAAGTCGGCAAGGGCACCGGCCTCGGGCTTTCCACCGTCTACGGCATCGTCAAGCAGACCGGCGGCTTCATCTACGTCGATTCCACGCCGGGACAGGGCACCTCGTTCCACATCTTCCTGCCGCGTCACCATGCCGAGCCGGAAGCGCAGGTCGAGCAGCCGGCGGCTGCCGTCAGCGCGACCAACGGCGCCGGGAAGGACGCCGCGGCGGCCGAGGCCAAGCCGCGCACCGATCTGACGGGGCAGGGCACCATCCTGCTGGTCGAGGACGAAGAGGGCCTGCGCGCACTGAACGCACGCGGATTGCGCTCGCGCGGCTACACCGTGGTCGAGGCCGAGAACGGCGTCGATGCCATGGAAGTGCTGGAGGAGCAGAGCGGCGCGATCGACCTCGTCGTCTCCGACGTCGTCATGCCCGAGATGGATGGCCCGACGCTTTTGAAGGCGATGCGGGAGAAGAAGCCCGACATCAAATTCATCTTCGTCTCCGGCTATGCCGAGGACGCCTTCGAAAAGAGCCTGCCCGAGGGACAGCAGTTCGACTTCCTGCCGAAGCCGTTCACGCTCAGCCAGCTGGTGGCGGCGGTGAAGGAGACGATGGCGAAGCAGGGGTGAGCGAGGGCGCTCCTTTCTGCCGTCATTGACGAAGGAAACGCGGAGTTCGCTTCCTCACGCCGCTGGTATCCCGCGACCACGGTTCCCCCGCGCATTCGGTCAAGCCCCCGCCAAATATGGGCTTTTGCCACATCCCCGCGACTGAGGGCCGCAGTCGCAAGTTCCGAAAGCGTCTTCACTTTTCGGCAAGTCTGCCCATCTTAGGAGCACGTCCCCATGCCGGGGATTTGGGAAACGAACATGAATTTCTCGCTACGCTCCCGCAGTCTCTTCAAGACGATCGCTGTCGTGCTGGCGCTTGCGCTGCCGACCGCCCTGGCGATCTCGTCCGCCGACGCACGTGTCGGCGGCGGCGGCTCGTCGGGCTCGCGCGGCTCGCGCACCTTTTCGGCGCCGCCCTCGACCTCCACGGCGCCGGGCTCGGCCTCGCAGTTCAACCGCACCTACACCCAGCCGGGTGCAGGCATGAACTCGGCTGCTGCCGCGCCCGCGCGCGGTGGTCTGTTTGGCGGTCGCGCCGGCGGCTTCATGGGCGGCCTTGCGGCCGGCTTCCTTGGTGCCGGCCTGCTCGGCATGCTGTTCGGCGGCGGCCTGTTCGGCGGCCTCGGCGGCCTGTCCTCGATCATCGGCCTGATCATCCAGATCGCGCTCGTGGTGCTGGTGGTGCGGCTGGCGATGTCCTGGTGGCAGCGCCGTCACACGCCGCAGGCGGCCTATGCCAATGCCGATGCGGGCGCAGCTCCCGGACCGCAGCCGAACCAGCGCGGCGGACTCGGTGGTGGTCTTGGTGGCTTCGGCTTCGGCGCGAACGCCAACAACGCGCCGCTCGAGATCAAGCCGGACGATTACGAGGCGTTCGAGCGCCTGCTCGGTGATGTCCAGACCGCCTGGTCGAACGAAGACGTGGCCAAGCTGCACACGCTCGCGACGCCGGAGATGGTCTCCTACTTCGAGCAGGACCTCGCCCAGAACCGCGCGCGCAACGTCGTCAACAAGGTGACCGACGTCAAGCTGCTGCAGGGCGACCTCGCGGAAGCCTGGCGCGAAGGCGAGACCGACTACGCCACGGTGGCGCTGCGCTTCGCGCTCACCGACAAGACGCTCGACCGCAACAGCGGCACGGTCGTCGCCGGCAGCGAACAGCCGGGCGAAGTCACCGAAGTCTGGACCTTCGCGCGCCGGCCCGGCAGCGGCTGGGAATTGTCGGCGATCCAGCAGACCAACTGATCGCAAGCAGATTGAAGACAAGGGCGTCGTGCTCCGGCACGGCGCCCTTTTTCGTTGAAGGGTTATCAGCTCTCTCCGCCCGTCATTGCCAGCGTATCGAAGCAATCCAGGGTCTTTTCACTGCGGGATTCTGGATTGTTTCGCTGCGCTCGCAATGACGAGTGTGTGGCTCCGCTGTTCCGTCCCACGCTGACGAAACCTTGGAGCGCGTGCTACATTGGATTCACCATCCAACGCACACGGACTCCTCCCATGAAATACGAGCTCTATTACTGGCCCGAGATCCAGGGCCGCGGCGAATATGTGCGGTTGGCGCTGGAGGAGGCGGGCGCCGCTTACGTCGATGTCGCGCGCGGAGCGCGCGGTACGGCTGCGATGATGAAGATGATGGACGCGCATCAGGGCACGCCGCCCTTTGCGCCGCCGTTCCTGAAAGCGGGCAAGCTCGTCATCGGCCAGACCGCCAACATCCTGCTCTATCTCGGCGCCCGCCATGGGCTCGCGCCGAAGACGGAGGCTGGAAAACTCTGGGTGCACCAGCTGCAGCTCACCATCACCGATTTCGTCGTCGAGATCCACGATACCCATCATCCGCTCGGGCCCTCGCTCTATTACGAGGACCAGAAGCCGCCGGCGAAGAAACGCACGGCGGATTTCTGGAGTGAACGCGTGCCGAAATATCTGGGCTATTTCGAGCAGCTTCTCACCGGGAATGGCGGCGCCTATGTCACCGGCCGGCGGCTCACTTACGTCGATCTCTCGCTGTTCCAGATCGTCGCCGGGCTGCGCTATGCCTTCCCCAAGCGCATGACGGCGTTCGAGACGGACATTCCGGGGCTCGTGGCGCTGCACGACCGCATCGCCGGGCGGCCGAACATCAAGGCGTATCTGGCAAGCGAGCGCCGCATTCCCTTCAACGAGGAGGGCATCTTCCGCCGCTATCGTGAGCTGGATGGCTAGAGCGTTTTCAACTTAGGGAATCTAGCCGGTCCGGAGGGAGGCTGGCGGCAGCCCCCGTTCCGGACCGGCCGCTTCGGGCGAGATCAATCGCCCGAATGCGTCGTGGCCGGGAAGCGTCTGTGAACGCGCCGGTCCAGATCGGTTGTCTGAATCATCGGCGACGGGAGAGAGGTCGTGCTCGTCGGGGCAGGGGGGCTTGCAGAACATCGTCGCGTCTCCCGTTGCGTGGGTGCGGTTCCCTCTAGCGAGGTTCGCTTGCGGCGACGTCAGTCGATCGGAGGAGGAGACGCGATTTCGCCGCCCGCGCGACGTCCCGGCTTCAGACCTTGATCGGCGGTGTGAAGGCCGCCATCAGCCGAACCAGATCCGCCTGTCGTTTGGTCCCGGTCTTGGCGAAGATCCGGGCGAGATGGGTCTTGATCGTGCTTTCGGCGGTGCCCATGCTCCTGGCCACGTCGGGAACCCCGCCGATCTCGACAATGGACAGGAACACGCGCAGCTCGGTCGGCGTCAGCTTGAACAGCTTGCGGATCAGGTCGGGCGCGACGCTCGTATCGAACGCGGCCTTGCTGACGAACAGGACGGCGCAGGCATCGTAGCTGGCTGCGAAGCTTTGCCGGCGCCCGGCGGTCAGCGGCAGGAGATGCGCAACGAAATGCGAGCCGTCGCGGGCCGTCAGATGCAGCGAGATGCTCGCACTCGTCATCGCCCGGTCGCCGAGAGCCGTGCTCGCCAGCGCCTGCCGCAACACACGATCGGCGTTCGGGTCGGACGTCACCAGCCGGCCCCGGACCGAGCGAAGGATTTCGGCTTCCTCCAGAATGTCGCGCGCAGCGGCATTGGCGTGCGTGATATGAGCCTCGGCATCGAGCAGCAGCACGGCTGTTCGCAGGGCGTCGAGCGTGCGGACCGAAATATCCTCCAGCGCGTTCTGCTGCTGCAGCTTCTGTCTGACGATCATGGCCCGTTGCAAATGCGGCGTGAGGTGGGAGATCACCTGGACCATCCTGCGATCGACCGGGCCGCCGGCCTTCATGATCGACAGGCGGGATATTCCCTCGGCAGATTTGTCGAGCAGGATATTGGCGGCGTCCTCGAGGCCCTGCGGCCGCGTCCATTCGTTGTAGAATTGGGTGGTGCGGAATTCGTCGATGTCGACCCAGTCCCTGATGGTCTGGATCTCGCCGACCGGAGCGTGGAGCACGCTGCGCGAGGGATCGAACGGTTCATAGGTTTCGATGTAGGATTGAACAAAGGCGGGCTCGACCCCGACGGCATGCGCGATCACGGCCTCGCCGGCTGCTCCGATCCGCACCAGACCGCCGCTCTGGCCGCCCGCCATGTCGACGATGCGACGCAGCGTCGACGACCATCGGGAATCGTCGAGCGCTGCATCGTAGATGTCCGCCACCAGCGACAGCAGCTTTTCATTCAGTTCCATCGGCCTGTCCCATCGACGCATGCTCGTTCGGCCTCGCAGATGAGCACGCCGGATGCGGAGATTTGATGAGGCGGATCACACTTGAAGATGCGAAATGGCCGCGGAGGAGCAGGCCGGGCGCGGCGAGAAGCACCGACGCCGGCGCCACGTTCGCGTGGAGGCGAACGTTCGCGCGCTCATGGCGGCGACGAGCGTGGTGTCAAGCAGCGGCAGTTTTGCGATCATGCGCAGGCCCCGGAGTGGGCGCGCACGATGTCGATCCCGCTCTCCGGCGACGATTCGGCCGGACGCGAAACGGCCCGATCAACCGGATCGGGCGATTCGTCATCGAGAGGATCGATCAGGCGAGCTGATCGATCCGCGTGCCCTGACCCGGCGGCAGCGGTGCGGGCGGCTGCGGCTTGTAGGTGGGGTCGGCATCCCTGGTCTTGGTCTGATCGTCCTGCTGCTTGGTCGTGTCGTAGCTCGGAACCACAACCGCGATCGGCGGCGGCGCAACGGTGGAAACGTTCATCCGCAAATCCTCACACATGGAAACAAAGCGATCCTGTGCTGCGACGAGCGAAAATTCCTTCAAGCCAATCGTTAAAATGCAAGGGAATCCAGAGGATGAGGGTGGCCCGCGCCACTCTGTCATTCGATGGACGCCCGGTCTCTCCCTGTCATTGCGAGCGTAGCGAAGCAATCCGGAGTCCCTCCGCGGAGACAGTCTGGATTGCTTCGCTGCGCTCGCAATGACGGAGTGTGTGGCCGGTGGCGAGCCCGCCCAAACGCGCGCGCCTACTCGTCCTTGCCGCGCGTGATCGCGATGGACGCGTCCTTCTTGGTGCGGGTGCATTCCATGTTGAGCCGCCGATAGCGCATGCTGATCTTGTCGCCGCGCAGCAGGCCCATCCGCTTCAGGCAGCGTGTCGCGCCCGTCGTGGTGTCGTCCTTGGTCACGGTGAAGACGATCGCCGCCATCGATCCCACCAGCGCAAAGAACTCCGGCTTGGGCTTGCGGTCGCCCTTGGCATAGAGCTCGATGGAATATTTATCGCCGCGGCAAGCTACCGACAGCTCCTTGGCGAGCGGGTGCGTCAGGTAGACGACGTTTGCTGCCCGGAAATTCACCTTGAGGCGATCGACCTGGTTCGCCAGCTCCTTGGCGCTGTCGTCGCAGCGGTCCGCGCGCGCAGGCGAGGCGAGGGTCACAAGTCCGGTGATGGCGGCGGCGACCAGGATCGCGCCGCGGACGTTCAGTTTCAATGTCATGTTGAAAAGCCCCTTAAGCGGCGCATTCAAGCGTCGTCGGGCGCGAAGCGCAAGGGTGGGGACGGGCATTTCCACGTGCTGTGTCAGCACCTTCCCCGAGCCCGAGCCGGCCTGCCCATGCGCGTCGTTCCCTTTCCTTTCCGCTCAAAATGGGCTTAGAACGCTTCTACGCGAGGGCCCGCACGACGGCTCCAAAACCCGAGATTCGACCCATGAACGCTCCGACCGCCTTCCCCGACCAGTCCAAGCCCGTTCCACCCTACAAGCACACCCCGCTGTTTCCGCTCGGCAAGGACGAGACGCCCTACAAGAAGATCACGGCCGAGGGCGTCCGGGTCGAGAAGGTTCTGGGCAAGGACATGCTAGTGGTGTCGCGCGAGGCGCTGCGGGCGTTGTCGGAGGCCGCTTTCGGCGACATCAACCATTACCTGCGCCCCGGCCATCTGAAGCAGCTTCGCGCCATCCTGGAGGACGGCGAGGCCAGCCCGAACGACAAATTCGTCGCGCTGGACTTCTTGAAGAACGCCAACATCGCGGCCGGCGGCGTGCTGCCGATGTGCCAGGACACCGGCACCGCGATCATCATGGGCAAGAAGGGTTGCAACGTCATCACCGACGGTGACGACGAGGCGGCGTTGTCGGAAGGCGCGCGCGATGCGTATCTGCGCCGCAATCTGCGCTACTCGCAGGTCGCGCCGCTCTCGATGTACGAGGAGAAGAACACCGCCAACAACATGCCGGCGCAGTGCGAGATCTATGCCGAGGGTGATGACGCCTACAAGTTCATGTTCATGGCGAAGGGCGGCGGCTCCGCCAACAAGAGCTTCCTGTTCCAGGCGACGCCCTCGGTGCTGACCAAGGACCGGCTGCTCGCCTTCCTGAAGGAGAAGATCCTCACGCTCGGCACCGCGGCGTGCCCGCCTTATCACCTCGCCATCGTGATCGGCGGCACCTCGGCCGAACTCTGCATGAAGACCGTGAAGCTGGCGTCGGCCCGCTATCTCGACGCGCTGCCGACCCACGGCTCGCCCGACGGCAACGCCTTCCGCGACGTCGAGATGGAGCAGGAAATCCACAAGATGACGCAGTCGCTCGGCGTCGGCGCGCAGTTCGGCGGCAAGTATTTCTGCCACGACGTGCGCGTGATCCGCATGCCCAGGCACGGCGCCTCGCTGCCGATCGGGCTTGGCGTGTCGTGCTCGGCCGATCGCCAGGTGCTCGGCAAGATCACCAAGGACGGCGTCTATCTCGAGGAGCTCGAGCACAATCCGGCGCAGTACCTGCCCGAGGTCGAGCAGGCGCTTGGCGGCGAGGTCGTCAAGATCGATCTCAACCAGCCGATGAAGGACATTCTGGCGACGTTCTCGAAGCATCCGATCAAGACGCGCGTTTCGATGACCGGCACCATGATCGTCGCGCGCGACAGCGCCCACGCCAAGCTGCGCGAACGGCTGGAGAAGGGCGAGCCGCTGCCGGATTACTTCAAGAACCATCCGGTCTACTATGCCGGCCCCGCCAAGACGCCCGAAGGCTACGCTTCCGGCGCATTCGGTCCGACCACGGCGGGCCGGATGGATTCCTTCGTCGACCAGTTCCAGGCCGCCGGCGGCTCGATGGTGATGGTGGCCAAGGGCAACCGCGCGCCGGCCGTGCGCGAGGCCTGCAAGAAATATGGCGGCTTCTATCTCGGCTCGATCGGCGGTGCGGCGGCGAACCTCGCCGAGCACTGCATCAAGATGGTCGAGGTGCTCGAATATCCCGAGCTCGGCATGGAAGCGATCTGGCGCATCGAAGTCGTCGACTTCCCGGCCTTCATCATCATCGATGACAAGGGGAATGACTTCTTCAAGGAGTTGAATCTGGGTTGAGGCTGCGTTCCCCGGATGCTGCGCAGCACGAAGTGATGCGCTGCTGATCCGGGGTCCATTTGGCTGCATGGGTCCCGGCTCAGCGGAGCAGCGTTACACGCTGCACCGCGTCCGGGACATGAGATCCTCGTCTCACTCGCTCAACTGCAATTCGTGACCTGGTTCGAGCACAGTCCGCGCCACCAGCCGCGGACGCCGTCTTGGCTCTCGACCAGGCCCCAGAGGCCACTGCAGGCGAGCATTCGCTTCGGGCCGCCGTCGGTGTCGATTGGGCCGCCGAGCTCGCGCTGGGCCGGCATCCATTTGGCATCGACGAAGGGGGCCTGAAACAGGCCGCCCATGCGGGTGGCGCCGTTGGCATAGGCGGCGCCGATCTTGTTGGACGCGACCCAGCCGCGCCCGGCATAGGGTTTGGGCGCGCTGCGCGGATATTTCTTCTCGTCCTCGTAGTCCCTGCCCGGCGGCTTGGCGCCTTCGATCAGGAACCAGCCGTTCCTGAAGGCGATGATGCGGAATTCGGTGAGCCAGCCGCCGTCGGGCGTGTTCTCGGCGCCGCCCAACTTCAAGCGGTAGGGCGGCGGCAGCGTGCCGAGCACGCGCGCCGTCACCGACGGCTCGGCGCGCACGTTGAGGCCGGCAGGGTCCTTGTCGATGGACCAGGCGCCGAGGTCGCAGGGCTCGGTGCCATCGGGCAGCGTCGCCCGCTTGGCCGCAAGCTCGGCGTGCAGCTTTGCGAAATCGGCCGCGTCATCGTCCGGATCGGGCTCCACGCGCGGCTTCAACTCGGCTGAAACGGCGCGTGTCGCATCCGATGTCAGCGTGACCACGAGCGCCTGGCGCGAAGCGAACACGCTGGCCGGTGTTTTCGGATCGTTCGATGCCGCGGGATAGACGGCGAGATAGCCTGTTGAACCCTCGGTTCGATAAGCGGTGCCGGCGACGTATCCTGCCGGCACCAGGGCGAGCGCGCTTGCGCGCCACGCCGGCTCGGTGTCATCCGCGCGCGCCGCTTGTGTCGCGACGCACAGCATCGTCGCCGCGATGAGACGGAGCACACGCATGTTGCTGCGCGGCCTTACGCGCGGGCGCCCGTGAACGGGAAGCTGCCCATCGGGCCGATGCCCATCTCGCCACTGATGCTGTCGCCGGAGACCGTGCCGGCGAATTCGAGCGTGAGCGGCATCGGTTTGTCGATCGAGACCTTCCAAGAGACGTTGTCGCCAGAGACGGTGCCGTCGAAAATTTCGGTGGTATTACCTTCCGCACTCTGCGTGCCCGTGAGCGTGCCGCCCGCGGCCTTGAGGCTCAGGGTCGTCTGGCGCTCGCCCATCGGCGTCGTCGTGGTCAGAGTCCAATTGCCGTCCACGGCCATTCGCGTCTCCCAAAATTCTGGCGGACCGCGACGATCCGCGGTCAGTCCGAGCGAGCCTATAACCCAACTCGCAACTCCTGCCTAACCCTCCGGTAGGGCATTTAAGCGCGGGCGGCGGCGCGACGGCGGCTGGTGACGATGAGGCGCAAAACCACGTATTGCACGGCGAAGGCGAGGATCTTGCCGCCGCCGGCGACCACCGTGAGGTAGAACGCCCACAGCTTCAGATCGCCTGTGGAGGCGACCACGATCACACCGGCGCCGATCACGAACATCAGCGCCGCCCAGGCATAGCCCGCAGCCGTGACATATTCCGGAACGGTCTCCACGACGATTGGCGGCATGTAGCGCAGCATCCAGCCGCGCTTGAGCATGATCAGACCGATCGCGAAATGCGCGATCGCGGGCTTTGCCAGCATGAAGCGGGGATCATTGGTCAAGAGCGTGACCGTGCCCAGCACGACGACGAGCGCGAGGCTCGCGTAAGTCATGTAGTTGAGCTGCTGTCCCTTGATGCGGGCGTAGACCACTTGTGCGAACGCGCCGGCGATCGCCACCGACGTCGCCAGGATGACGTTGTCGGTGACGAGATAGACGACCAGGAAGACGATGGCGGAGAAGAGGTCGGAGGCGAGGCGGGCGAATACGTCCTTCATCGTCAATCCTGTTCAGCTTGCGTCGGGCAATGCGCGGGCGGGCGTACCGTACTTGATCCGGATATATTCGGGGTACCACTTTGTGAAGTAAATCGCGCTGTTGCGGGCGGCGAAGGCGACCGCAAGGCTGGACCACAGCGGCAGGCCGGGGACGTAGAGCAGCACGAGATTGCCGGCCGCCATCAGCAGCGCGGCCACGGTCCAGGCGCCGGTGATGACGTAATTGGCGGTGAGAAAGCCCGGCATCGCCGCGGTCTCGGCCGGCACCGCTTCAAGCGCATATTGCAGCGTGAAAGGACGGCGGACCAGCAGCGAGCCGAACGAGATGACGAAGATGCCGATATCGACCGAGAGCTTGACGCCGAGCGTTCCGAGCTGCGGATCGATCAGCGCGAGGTAGAGGCCGATTGCGGCGAACACGATCGCCGAGCCCGACGCCAGAATCTTCACCGAACGGCCGCGCACCACATCGATTGCGACGGTGGCGAGGCAGATCGCGGAGGCCGCGAACACGCTTGAAGCGGCCGACGTCACCAGCATCAGCAGGCTGAAAGCGCCGTAGGGCGCCAGGATCAGGAAAATCGCCATTGCCACCCTCGGTCAGGCCCATCTTTACGGTGTAAAGATAAATAATTCAGCGGCGTGGTCGGGTCAAGCGAAATCTTTACAGTGTCAAAATGATATACGCGGCATGTAAAAGCTGAATGGCAGCAATGGCTTGTTCGGACGCCTCGTCGACCGGATCCGCCCAGTTCAGGCGCGACAGGAGGGGGAGCGCGCAGGCGATCGCAAGGCCGAGGGCGAGCAGGATGCCGCCGTTGAAGATGATCTCGCCGCTTCGCCGCAGCCGGATCACCTCGAGGGTGAGTGCGGCGCAGACGAGGGCGAGGATGGCGAGGAGGTCTGCGGTGATCGAGGGCATCTGCATGCGGGCCTCCAGGTGACAAATCCCGTGCTGTGGCCGGGCGCGCCACGAGCGCGCCCCGCATGACGGGGCTACTGCGCCCCCACCCAATTGCCGTGAAAGCCGTCGGGCACGCGGTGGCCGAGCTGCACCAGCGCGACGGGACCCGCTTCGACATCGGTGGCGTTGAAGACGGCGAGGTCGCTGCGATTCTCCCACGCCCGCCAGATGACGGCCAACAGCCAGCCATCGCCCTCGGCAGCATCCTTCGATCTCTCGACGAACACCGGTTCGGAAATGGTATCGCCGGCGGGCAGCAGATAATGGCCGAGACGCCTGCCGTTGCCGTCGACATGGACAATGCCGGACAGCGCGCCGAATGTCGGCCGTTTCGGGTTGGCGCAGGCGTACCAGCCGTGACGGTTCCTCAGCCCCGCGTGGCGGTCGTCGATGCGTGGGAATTCGCCGGTGAGGTCGTCGAGATAGGTCTGCTGGAAGCGGTCGGTATTCCCGGAGAGATCGAACGTCCAGCGGCAGTGCCGGGCGCGCGACTTCTCCGGATCAGTCGGCCGGCCGTCGGGATGCGGAAACAGCGGCGCTTCCTCGAACTGCATGACGTCGGCGACGATACGGTTGTCGTCCTCCCACGCGTTCATGATGTGGAAGACGTAGCAGGCTTCACCGCGAAACCAGACGATGTCCTTTGCCGTGCCGCTCCGCTTCATCACGCCGACATAGGCGCCCTTGTCCGGCTCCCAGGCGTAAGGCGGCCGTCCGCTCATGGCGCGCTCCATGCTGCCAGTGATTGGCAGGATCGGAAACAGCACGTGGTTCGCGGTGACGATGAAGTCGTGCACCATGCTGGCATAGGGCGCCTCGAACCGCTCGAAGCGCGTCGCCTTGCCGGCGGCGTCGATCGAGCCGTAGGAGAGGGCAGGCGTCAGCGGTCCCGCCGCGTTGTAGCCGAAGAACACGAGCTCGCCGGTGACGGGGTCGATCTTCGGGTGC
This sequence comes from Bradyrhizobium sp. MOS003, assembly GCF_003020125.1. GTDB lineage: Bacteria > Pseudomonadota > Alphaproteobacteria > Rhizobiales > Xanthobacteraceae > Bradyrhizobium. The sequence goes on from NZ_PYFW01000007.1 coordinate 47,447, forward strand.
GCGGTAAAACTGCCGGCGACGCGGCCCTGGTAGTTGTGATAGCCGCGCGTCGCCAGCGTGCCCGGCTCGATCTCGGTCGGCAGATGCGCTTCTTCCAGCGCCAGCAGCTTGCCGGCATGGAAGATGATGTTGGTGTTGGCGACGCCGCCGTCGGTGAGATCAGCGGGCGCATCCGGCAGCTTGCGGCCGAAACCGCCGAACAGGGCGCGGCCGGCATCGTGCTCGGCGAGCCATTTCGGTGTGCGGACCCAGCGGTTGCGATAGGTGGCGCGGCCGTTCTCGAGATGGAAGGCGTGCAGCATGCCGTCGCCGACGAACCAATGTGCGCCGGGGGAATCGAATTGCGGGTTGGGGCCGTTGCGATAGAGCACGCCGTTCAGCTCGCGCGGCAATTCGCCGATGATCTTCAGGAACGGCGCGTCCGCCTCGAACGGGATAGGCGAGATATTGTTGCGGCGCTCGGTGACGGCGTCGTGCTGCACGGCGTACCTCCCTATCTTTACATCGTAAAGATCAGTTAGCGCCGAACATCGCCTGCGTCAAGCGAAATCTTTACACTGTCAATATTGCGTCATATATCTTGCGAATGGCCAAGATCGACACCAAGAGCGAAACGGCGCGAAGCACGCGTCCCTCCAGAAGAACGAATTCGACTGCGGGGTCGCGCCCAAAGCGCGGCCCGGCGAGCGTGAAGAGCGAGACGCCCTATCATCACGGCGCCCTGCGCGAGGCGCTGCTCCAGGCCGCCGAACGGGTGCTGGAGCGCGACGGGCTCGCCGGCCTCACCTTGCGCGCTGTGGCGCGCGAGGCGGGCGTCTCGCATGCCGCACCGACCCATCATTTCGGCGATCTCACCGGCCTGCTCAGCGAACTCGCGGCCGTCGGCTTCCGCCAGTTCAACACGGCGATGGCGTCATCATGCGATGCCGCCACCACGCCGCTCGAAGCCGCGCTGGCGCGCCCCAAAGCCTATGTCGCCTATGCGCAGGCGCATCCCGGCATGTATGGCATCATGTTCCGCACCGAGCGGCTCGACTATTCCAGGCCCTCGCTGCACGAGGCGGCCGAAGCCTCCTTCGCCGGGCTTGCGAATGCGATCGGCATGATGCGGCAGGAGCGGATCAGCGGCGACGCGCTGACCTTGAACCAGGGCGCCGCGATCGCACGCGCCTGGTCGATGGTGCATGGCTTCACCACGCTGCTGCTCGACGGACGGCTCGAAGACATCCTCGGGCGGCTGCCCGAGGGAACGACGGCCGAAAGGTTGCTCGAGGCGATGCTGACGGTGCCGATGACGGGGAAGCCGCCCGGCCCCTGACCCCGCATGCGCAACTCTTGCCGTGGTGACGCGTTGACGGCGCATGGCAAAAACATCACGCGCGCCCTGGAAACGCTCAAATCCCCGCAAGCGGGCAGGCAAAGCCTCCAAGCACCTCAGTCCCGCGCAGAAATCGGCGGCGAAAGCGCGCGCGCGTCGCGCCGGCCGCCGCTATCCCAACCTCGTGGACAACATGCGTATGGCAGCGAAGAAGACCACCAAGAAGGCCTCGAAGAAAAAGACTTCCAAGTCCAAAGCGTCGAAATCGACGGCAAAGTCGGCGAGAAAAACTGCAAAGAAGGCCCGCAAGCGCACCGCGAAAAAGAAAGCCAAGTCCTCCCGCAAACGCAGCGCGTCCGTGCGCGAAAAGGATCCGCGCGGCGGTCTGACTGCGGCCGGCCGCAAGGCATTTGCGCGCAAGCAGGGCGCCCATTTGCGACCCGGCGTCACCAAGACAGAGGCGGAGATGACGCCGCAGGAGATGCGGCGGAAAGGCAGCTGGGCCGTGCGCTTCTATGGCCGCGCCAAGCTTCCGCCTTTGGTCGATGCCAAGGGCCGGCCGACCCGCCACGCATTGTCGGCGCATGCCTGGGGCGAGCCGGTCCCGAAGACCGTGGCAGCGGCACGGCGCATCGCTGCCAAGGGCGAGCGGCTGCTGGCGCGCTATCGGCGTGCCAAGGCGAAGGCCTAGCGCATCGTCGCAAGGTCGACGGCGCGGCCGCGAGTGCCGATGATCTTCACCTCGTCCTTGCCGCACACGAAGCCGCGGGCGAAATCGTCGGCGGCCTTGCGCGCGAGCTCGTTGGCGGTGGGGTTGGCGACCGCATCGACATAGGCGACGTGGCAGACCGGGCCCGGCGGCAGCCGGGTCACGACCAGCATGGCCTTGGTGTTCGGCCGGCCTCGCTTGTCGGGATCGTCATTGTCGGCGATGTGCCAGCGCTGGATGATCGCGAACGGCTTTGCGCCCATTGCGCGCCATTCGATCGTGGTCTCCGACGAATTGAATGGGCCGAACCAGACCTTGGCCGCCGGTTCCTCGGCAGCTCGCCTGCGATTGCGGCCGACCGAGACGATTTCGCGAAGGTCGTCCTCCGCGATCAGCACCGTCAGGCCTGCCTTGCCCGGGCATGCCCGCGTGGTGCCGCCGTCGAGTTCGCTGGGCCTGCCGATCTGGCGGCAATCCTTCGGCGCCGTCGAGGTGTATGTGCTGCCTACGGATTGGGCGCCGGCGCTGTTCAGGCCGATGCAAATCATCAAGACAGCCAGTCGTAGCGTGATGCGGTTCATCATGAGGACTTCATCGCAGGGAACTCCGTCCCATCAGACGTCTTCATTGTGGGCAAGGTTCAAACAGGCGTGGGATTGACCTGACAGCGGCGCGGAATCGTTCTAGAAGAGCGGCTTCGCCTGAGGCCTCCCGCCTCGTTTGCGTTTCTCATTACCCTTGATCATGCCAGCCATCGCTTCCAGCAAATCCTACCGGGTCGGCCGCTCCAAGACCGGACTTGGCCTGTTCGCCACCATGCCGATCAAGAAGGGGACCCGGATCATCCGCTATTTCGGACCGATTCTGGACTCCAAGATTCCCGCGCACGACGAGATCGAGAACAAATATTTGTTCGAGCTCAACGGCCGCTGGACCATCGACGGCTCAGTGCGCAAGAACCTCGCCCGCTACATCAACCATTCCTGCCGGCCCAACGCCGAGTCCGACGTTCGGCCGCGCGAGCGCAAGGTCTTCATCCGCGCCATCAGGAACATCGAGCCGGGCGACGAGATCAACTACGACTACGGCACCGACTATTTCAAAGCCTACCTGAAGCCGATCGGCTGCAAGTGCGAGTCTTGCGAGAAGAAGCGCAAGAAGCTGCGCGCCGAGGCACGGGCGGAAGCCGCCAAGGTGAAGGCGCGCGCCGCCAAGAAGGTGGCCCCGAAGAGCACGGCGAAAAAGAAGAAACTTAACGGCAAGCGTTTCGCCGGCAAGGCCGGTCGGGCCAAGGCGTAGCGCTTCTTTCGTGGTCTGACATCGTCAGCATCGTCGCGAATGAGCTGATGCGGGTCCCTTTCGCGCCCTGCTCAGTCCTCATCTTGCCACCTGCGTAGATCCGTCTGGTCATGATAGGCCATTCGGTCCGGCGTGGTGATGAATTCCATCGTCGTGCCCCAGGGCATGCGGCAGTAGCAGACCTTGTTTCCAGGACCTTTCTCGGTTGCATAGGGAATTGCGCGCGGCGCGGTGAGGGGCGTGCCTCCCGCCTTCGCGAAGCGCTCGACCGATGCGTCGATGTCGTCGGTGTAGAGCGCGAAGTGCGTGATGCCGAAGTCGCTCGCCCGGATCGGCTCGGCTTGCTCGGGACCGTGCATTTCGAAGAGCTCGATATCGGGTCCGGTTCCGATCTTGACCATCGCCTGCGCGCGCACGACCGTTCCGGGAAAAGCGCCGACGGCCCGCTCGAATTCGGCTCCCTGCCGCGGCGGATCCTGCGGTCCGAAGGACTGGTAGATCACTTGGCCGCCGAAAGCTTCCACCAGGAACGATTTTGCTGCTTCGATGTCGGGCACCGTGATGCCGATATGATTGACACCGCGAATGACGGGTGCGGTCATGACAGTCTCCTTTGTTTTATTCGATCCGCCCGGCCCAGGACGGCGCGGGCGCTGAGTTTCAATTGGCCTTGAGGAACTCGATCAGGGCGGCTGCGACTTCATCCGGTCGCTCGTCCGCGACATAGTGGCTGCACCGCGCGATCGAGCCGCCCCTCACATGGGTGGCGAACTCCTTGAGCATTGGCACCATCTGCGCACCGAACCGCTGGTCCCCACCCAGGCCAAGCACCGGTATGTCGAGCGGTTGCGTCTTGTACGCGAGCGCTGTCGCATGATCGGCGGCGAGTGTGCGGTACCATTCCATGCCGCCACGCGTGCGGCCAGGAAGCGCCATCGCTCTGGCGTAGATCTCGATGTCCGCCGGATTGAAGGTGCTGTGATCGTAGAACCGCTCTGCCATGAAGGTCGAAACATAGTCGTATTCACGGCCATGAATCAGGCGCTCGGGCAGGTCCCGGTTCATATGGAAGCTGAAGTGCCAGAGCCTTGCGGTCGTCGCCTCCCATCCGGTCCAGCCGGGAAGCGGAACGTCGAGGACGGCCAGGTGGGTAACGGCCTCCCGATGGATGGCGGCCTGCGGCAAGGCAACCATTCCGCCGATGTCATGTCCGCACACGGCGTAGCGTTCGTGCCCAAGGGCAACCATCACTTCATGCGCGTCGCGCGCCATCGTCGCCTTGTCATAGCCGCCGAGGGGGCAGTCGGAAAAGCCCGCGCCGCGCAGATCCATGGCGACCACGCTGAAATGCTCGGCGAGCCGCGGCATCACATGATGCCATTCCCACCATGTTTCCGGCCAGCCATGTAGGAGAAGAATCGGCGGGCCTGAGCCTCCCGTGACGGCGTTGATCTTGATGCCATTCGCCGGCATGAGCTGCTGGGTAAACCCCTTCAAAGTCGCGATCATCATCGCTTTCCAGTCGGATGTTGACGTTCACAGAGTTCGTGGCCAGCGCTCACGGCTGGTCGAAATCGGTGGCGATCGTGATGTCGCGCCAGGCGTCGATATCGCTGCGGAAGGCAGCCAGCTTTCGCTCGGCGATCGCGTGCGCGATCGGGCCGAGCGGCAGATGAAGCGGGGCGTCATCGGCGTCGACTGCCTGCAGGATCACCGCGACCGCCTTGTCGGGATCGCCGGCCTGATTGCCGTTGTTGGTTTCGCGATAGTGCTTTCGCGAGCTCGCGGCGTATTCCGGCATCCCGTTGGCCGCCATCGTGATCGAACGGCCGAGGAAATCGGTACGAAACGGCCCGGGCTCGACGATCAGCACGCGAATGCCGAACGGCTCCAGCTCGCCTGCGAGCGCTTCGGAAATCCCCTCCACGGCAAACTTGGCGGCATTGTAATAACCTCCTCCGCCGCCGCCTGCGATGCCCGCGCCGGACGACATGTTGACGATCGTTCCGCCGGAACGTCGCAGGACGGGCAGGGAGGCTCTGGTGGTTTCGATCAGGCCGAAGACGTTCACCTCGAACATCGGCCGGTATTCCTCGGGCGTGCCTTCCTCGATCGCGCCGAACAGTCCGTAGCCGGCATTGTTCACGAGCACGTCAAACCCGCCGAAGATCTCGACCGCCTTTGCGACCGCTGCCTTGGCCGCCGCCGCATCGGTCACGTCGAGTGGCAAAGTGATCATCCGGCCGCCGAAAGGCTTAGCCATTTCCTCGATCGTCTTGACATTGCGGGCCGTCGCGATGACCCGATCTCCGCGCTGTGCCGCGGCCAGCGCGAGCCGCTGGCCGAAGCCGCTTGAGCAGCCTGTGATGAGCCAGGTTTTCATGACTTCTTCTCCGAGTTGTTTTCCGACGACGCCACGCCGTCGCGAACCGTCGAGCTTTCCTTGGGGCCCACACTCAGGGTCCCCTCACGGGTCGGGGGAAGCCACAGAAGGACGCACCAGACGATGGCGGGGATCTAGGTGCTTAGATTTGTTCTTGAACTGACATAAATGTACTCTCCGCGTTCAGTTTTGTGCGGATGGTCTCGATGGAATGGAGTGACGTCAGAATCTTTCTTGCTATTGCGCGATCCGGCACGCTCGGCGGCGCCGCGCGTTCTCTTCAGACAAGCCATCCGACCGTTGGCAGGCGCCTTCGCGCACTTGAGCAGGCAATCGGTCACACGCTCTTCCAGCGCACAGTGGACGGTCTTGTTCTGACCGACGAGGGCCACGGGGTCATCGCGCTGGCCGAGCAAATGGAAGAAGGCGCGCTAGCCATGGAGCGCCGGCTTGCGGGGCAGGAACAGAATCTCAGAGGCAGTCTGCGCATTTCGTCAACGGACTGGTTCGGGGCCTATGTCCTCCCTCCTATCCTGGCGGATTTCTCGAAAGCCTATCCGAACGTCGACGTCGAGATCCTGACCGGCACGCGCCGATTCAGCCTTGCCCAGCGGGAGGCTGAAGTCGCTTTTCGTGCCGTTCCGTTCGACACTGCCGATGTCATTCAGCGGCGGCTCTTCAGGCTCGACTACGGCGTCTACATCGCGGAGGAGGCGGCTGATCCCAAATATGGCGATGGGACTGGTTTCCGGCTGATCACGCCATCCACGCCCCACTTTCCCGACAGCGCGTGGCTCATCGAGAGTTTCCCCAACGCAAAACCGGTCCTGCGATCGAACAACCGCAACGTCCAGGGGCGCATGTGCAGGCAAGGCGTCGGCATCGCTGTCCTGCCCCGCGTGGTCGGCAGCCAGATCCCTGGTATTCGCAGACTGGACCTGCCGACCCTGCCGCCAGCGCGAGACATCTGGATGGGATACCACCGAGACCTACGGCGTCTTGAGCGTCTCCGCGCGTTCATCTCGACGGTATCCGACCATCTCGTGGACGCCGCCACATAGCACGAAAAGAAGAAGTGATGTGACGTCTGCAACTGGCTCCATCGGCGAAGTGGCGGCACCTCTTACAAGGTCCGCTCACTGAGGAATAACAGACGAGATTTGCTCAGGTTGAGTTCTTCGCGTTGTGACCCATTGCAGATGTCGCAATGAATTGGCACCATCATGCAATAATGAATACATCGCTTCCCGACCTGCGCACATGGGCCGTCTGTTGGATCGTTTGCTGCGCGGCTTGCACAGGCGCAGTTGCGGCCACAGCTCCCTGCGTGCCAGAGGCCTTCCGGGCCATCACATTCGAGCACGTCCCGACCGATATCGATGCCCCGGTCATCGTAGAAGCGACCATCCAGGACACTGCGGTCCTAAGAGACAACGGAGTACGCCGGTTAGTCGTTATGAACGCGCGGATCGATCGCGTGATCAAGGGCGATGTCGATGTCAGGACCTTGAAGATTGTTGTCGAAGCCGAAAGATGCACCCGCGCCGACGTCGGCCAAGGCATCGTCCTCGGAAAGCTGCAAGACGATCCTCTGCACGGCGCGGTGTTGGAAGCAGTTTCAAGACGCGAAGATGCTTGCATGGTCCAAAGAATTTGCGCAGAAGCAACGGCACCTTCTGAACAGCGCAATTTGCTTGAAGAATGAGTTCGGCTTTAGGGAGTGCCGCCTTACCGGTGCCGGACCGGGCTCGACCAAACGATAGTATCGGAATAGTTCTGCTGTTGGCCCGAACGCGAAGTCTGGCAGCGTCCCGGGTGGTCGGCTCATAGGGGTAGACTAGACGCAGCCGGCCGGCACTCCGAAGGGCGGTTATGACCCCTAGCGGACTCGAGCAGCTTGGAATAAAATCAAGTCACCACATCCGGCGGGAGCACAACGATGTCGCCCTTGAAGCTGATGACTGGTTTCGTTTCATTCATTGTTTTCTTCGCATCACCAACGGCGCATGCACAATCGCCAGCGTATGCCCGCGTTCTGCCCGACGATTTGAAGTGGACGCCATTACCCTCGATGCCAAAAGGGGCACAGATTGCGGTGCTACATGGCAGTCCCGGGAAGCCCGGCCTTTTTACGATCCGGGTCAAATTGCCAGCGAATTTTAAGCTCCCCGTGCATTCTCATCCAGATGAACGTGTGCGCACAATCATTGCCGGTACTTACTATTCAGCCATTGGTGACAAGGTCGATAATTCTGCGTTGATGGCGTTTCCCGCTGGTACCTTCTCTCATGTGCCGCCAAAGGTTTGGCAGTTTGCGGAAACGAGGGGAGAAGAGGTCGTGTTTCAGATTACAGGCGTGGGACCAACCGGTATTGACTATCTCAACCCTTCTGAAGACCCGCGAAAACCCCAGTAGGACGCGCGGCTATTTTTGGTTTTGGCCCTTCAGCGACCTCGGGAGACGTCAGCTTTCCCGCCGTTGTTAGAGGCTGGGCGGACATCAGGCGGCCAGCTATTAATAAGCCCATAGCCTAAAGCGGACGCGGCATCCGGATGTTGGGCGCCGTCTCCTGCCGGCTCTGACTGGCGCGGCGCGAGGCGTCGGGCAAAACACCCGAAACCCGTCAATCCCTCCCGACATAAATATATCGCTTTTCCGAATTTCGGATTTGTGGCATATGTGCGCCATCCCGGCCCTGCCAGAGGGGCGCTTCGCGATCGTCACGAGATGCGGGCCGGGGTGCGGTGGACGCGGTAGCGCCGACGCGATTGCGTGGGGACAGGGACGGGTGACCGTTGAGTCCCGGCGCGATGCGCATACGACACGGCGCGGTCACAGCGGTTTGGTCGATGGTCGGGGGTGCGCACACCAAGCCCCGGGCGCTGAGGCCACGCCGTCCGCGGACGGAGAAGTCGTGTGGTCCCGACGCCCGGGGTTCTGGCGTCAAGTCTTGCGGTGATGCGGCGGCCCGACCGGGTCCTCACATCGATCAACCGCAAGGGGACGGGGGCAATAGTGCAACGCTCCCCGAGGAGAGCACGAAGGACACCGTTAAAACCATCCGCGCAGGGAAGGCCGGGCGACCGGCATCACCTGTAGTCCACCCCGTGTGCATGTCCTTGTACACGGACTCGGGTGCCGCCGGCGCCCGGCCTTCCCTGCGCCCTTTGGCAATCCATGGGCGCAAGACGGCAGCAAAGCTCGGGCGAAATCCGCCGCGAGAACGCGAGGATATGTCTGCAATGACGATTGTGGAAAGAGGTGTGTCGAAAAGCCACGATCTCGTGCCCCGGACGCAGTGCAGCGCGCACGTGCGCGATTCGCTGCAGAGCCGGGGCCCATGTATCGGTGTGGCATGCGGTCGCTGGGTACCGGCTCTGCGCAGCAGCGCAAGAGCGCTGCAGCGCGTCCGGGACACGAGATCGTCAGGCTGTGACGACACGCTCGCTCTTGCGCAAACCCACATATTGCAGCTCGGCGAACACGCCGGTGGCGATCGCTTCCGCCACGATCATCAACTCACCGGCGAGGTTCGGCGACACCGCGCCCGACAACAGCAGCGCGATGCTGCCGACCGTCCAGGCCGCATTGCCGACCACGACCAGCAACACCAGCGGCTTTGCCACCGAAGCGCGCGAGGCGAGCCAGCCGACCAGCGCGGCATAGGCGATCAGGAACAGGCCGGTCTCGCGCAGCAGCGCCTCCGGCAGATTGAACAGGGTCGCGAACGCGCTTGCGCCAAACGTGAAGCCGAGCGCGGCGACGCCGCTGAAGACGGCGTCGGCGAGCAGGGCGCGGCGGAGGAAGGTGGATGCGGCGATCATTTGAGGTCTCCATGGTCAGGTGGGCTCGGGGTGAAACTCAGTGCCGTCCGCGCCACCAGGCGCGGAGCAGGCGGGCGAGGCGGAACGGGCAGAGGCTTCTGCCGACGCCGTGCTCGAAGGCCGTGACCCGCGCGACCACATAGTCGCCGGTCGAATGCAGCAGCGGCTCCGGCATATCGAGGCTGCGCGCCAGCATCCGCGTGGTCAGGGTGACGGCGAAGGGAACGACGTGGTCGGCGACAGCGCGGTAGATCACGAGAGCAATCATGGCGAACTCCTGTTGCCACGGAGGATGCCGCCGTGCCGGGTCGGTTTCGATTACCTCGGGGGTAATGGAAGCTCTGAAATCCGCATGCTAGGTTTTTGCTCATGAACGCACATGCATCCACGGCACAGGCCGACCGCAGCCAGCCGGTCCACATCGGCGACCATTTGCGCGAATGGCGGCAGCGCCGCCGTATGAGCCAGCTCGATCTCGCGGGCGAGGCCGAAATCTCGGCGCGTCATCTCAGCTTCGTCGAGACCGGCCGTGCCGCGCCCTCGCGCGACATGGTGCTGCGGCTCGCCGAGCGTCTCGACGTGCCCTTGCGCGAACGCAACGTGCTGCTGGTCGCGGCCGGCTACGCGCCGGCGTTTCCGCAGCGCCAGCTGGAGGATCCCGCGTTGAAATCAGCCCGCCAGGCGATCGACCTCGTTCTCAGAGCGCACGAGCCCAATCCCGCGCTCGCGGTGGACCGGCACTGGAACCTGGTCTCGGCCAACCGCATGGTGGCACCGCTGCTCGACGGCATTCCGCAGCATCTGCTCGGCCAGCCCCTCAACGTGCTCAAGCTCGCCTTTCATCCGGAGGCGCTGGCGCCGCGCACGGTCAATCTCGCGGAGTGGTGCGGGCATCTTCTGGAGCGTCTGCACCGGCAATGCGAGGTGACGGCCGATCCTGAGCTGATCAAGCTCTACACCGACCTCAAGACCTATCCGATTCCGGCGCGCGCGGGGCCGCTGTCGAGCGACAACGTCGCGATCCCCTTCAAGCTGCGCCACGGCGGTGAAATCCTGAGCTTCTTCTCCACCACCATGGTGTTCGGCACGCCCGTCGACATCACCCTGTCGGAGCTGGCGCTGGAAACCTTCTTCCCGGCCGATGAGCGCACCGCCGAGCGGCTCAGGCAGATGGCAGCAGCCATGACTTAGCGCCCCTTGGCGCCCTTGCCTCGGAGCGGGTTCGGCTTATCTTCCGACGAACCTTATCGCCCGAAGGAGGCGCCTGACATGAGCACGCTGAAACCGCTCCAGATCGACGTCGTCTCCGACGTGGTGTGCCCCTGGTGCTATATCGGCAAGCACCGGATCGAGAGCGCGCTGGCGCTGGTGCCGGACGTTCCGGTCAAGCTCAATTTCCGCCCGTTCTTTCTCAATCCCTGGGTGCCGCGTGAGGGCATCAGCCGCGAGGCCTATCTCACGCAGAAGTTCGGCTCGGTCGAGGCCTACAAGGGCATTTCGGGGCGCGTCGTCGCGGCCGCGAGCGAGGAGGGCCTTCTCTACAAGCCCGAGCTGGTGGCGCGCCAGCCCAACACCACCGACTGCCATCGCCTGATCCTGTGGGCGGAAGCGATCGGCAAGGCGCCCGAGATGAAGCAGCGCCTGATGGAGCTGTATTTCCGCGACGGCGGCGATCTCACCGATGTGAACGTGCTGGTGCAGGCGGCGGCCGATGTCGGCCTCGATGGCGACGACGTGCGCAAGCGCCTTGCCACCGACGAGGACGTCGCGCGCGTCTCCGCGGACGCGCAGGAGGCTGCCGAGAAGGGCATCTCCGGCGTGCCGACCTATGTGTTCGCGCAGAAATACGCCGTCTCCGGCGCGCAGGATCCGAACCTGCTGGCGCGCGCCATCCGCCAGGTCTCGGCGGAAATCAACGCGCAGGCGGCGGAGTAGTCTTCGGCTATTTGCGGAGCCGGCGGACCACACGTCGCGCGGCCTCGTGCGCGGCGTTGCGGCCGAGCAGCGCGCCGTGAATGAGCGCGACGACCGGATCGTGTCGCCGCAACGGGATCAGCACGTCGCCGACCGCGAACCGCCCGCGCCAGATCGGGTTGATCATGGGGTGGTCGGCGCTCGCGGTGGAGTCCGCGCTGGCGATGGCGGGATCGGCGCAGAGATGGCGCGTCAGCTCGAGCGTGAGCTGCACGCCGGGGGAATATTTCGCAAAACGCTCGTCGATGCCGAGCTTGAAGAAGAAGGCGCGGTCCTGATGGCGCAGCACGATGCCGGCGGCCACCGGTGTCGTCCCGGTGCGAAGCGTGATGATCTCGCACTGCGCGGTCTCGGCCAGCGCCGGCACGGCGCGGCGAATGAAGGCCGCATCGCCCGCATGCTGCGCCAGCGCGGTGCCGCGCTTGCCCTTCCAGCCGCTGGCTTCGAGCTGCAGGAATGTCTCGAGTGCGGGCCCGATCTCGTCAGGCCGGCGTGCGACGTCGAGCGCAACGGGGCCGTGCTCCTCGAGCCGATGGCGCTGTCGGCGCAGCTCCTTGAGCTTCTTGGCGCCGAGCGCCTCGCGCAGCAGCGTTTCGTCATCCTGCGTCGCATCGAGGCTGGCGCGGACGTAGGAGGACAGTACGCGTGGCTTCAGGCCGTCGCGGTCCAGGACCTGCTTCAGCGCAGTCATCGCGGCACCGTCGAGCGCGACGTCGTTGAGCACGAGCGCATGCGCGCCGGCCTCGCGCGCCCGCTGCAACAGTTGCGTGGCCGCCTCGATCGGGGCATCGCGGTCGATCAGCGGGCTGCAGAGCGTGCCGTAGGGATGCGCGCTCACCAGCGCGGCCAGGGGAATCTTTAAGGAGCGCCAGAGCGGGATTACAGGCATCAGCCCGATCAACCGCTTCGAAGAGCCGTCGAATGCGGGCAATGCCGAGGCGTCGGTGCGGTCGCGCGCGGTCGCGCTGACGGCGAACTCCCAGCCGGGCAGATAATATCCGTTCGGCTCGATCGCCCGCTGCGCGAGCGCGCGCCACTGGCCGGGGTCGATCGCGGTGAGCGGCACGCGCGCCGTCGCGGCATCCGCCGCCGGTGCCGGATGGATCGCTGCCTGCTGCGCGATGTCGACCACGTCCCTCGTCCCCGTTCACGCGGGCCGAGCCCGAGTTCTGTGGGGCATGCTAGCGCATAGGATGGAAAATGCCGTTCGGGCGCCGCGCCAATTTGCGCGAAATTGTTAACGTCGCGTTGACGATAGCGAATGCTGCGCCGCCGGCTGGTCGGCCGGAGAGGTCAGCCCGGTCTTCACGTTCACCGAGACTTCCATGCCGAGATCGTCCTCGGGTTCCCCCCAATAGGAGCCCCAGAGCGGGATGGCCTGCTGCGGCGTCCGGGCGACGCCGACCCGGATCAGGTCGCGATTGCCGACGATGCCGTTGGTCGGATCGAACTCCACCCAGCCCGAGCCGGGCACGTAAATCGAGCACCAGGCGTGGGTCGAGCCGCCGCCGAGCCGCACCGGCCCGTCGCGATCGGCAACGTAGACATAGCCTGTGATGAAGCGGGCGGCGAAGCCGAGCGCGCGTGCCGCCTCCATCATCAGCAGCGCGAAATCGCGGCATGTCCCCTGCTGCAGCCCAAGGGTTTCCGCGGGCGTCTGTGTTCCCCGCATCGTCCGGCGCTGGTAGGAGAAGCCTTCGGCAATGGCCTCGTTGAGCGTCATCAGCAATTGGCCCGTGGGCCGCCGGCCGTCCACCGCCACGAACTTGGCCAACCACTCCTCTACCGCGAAATCGTCGGGATGATGGCGACGCATATAGGGTTCGAGATCTGGCAGCTCGCTGTCGGCATAGGCGAACGGATGCTCGCGGGCGTAGTCCTCGATGCGGAAGTCCGGCGTGTTCTCCGGCGTATGGTCGAGCTCGATAGTGGTGTCGAACTGGAGCTGGTCGCTTACGGTGTCGAAGTCGACCAGCGTGAGGCAATTGCCCGAGACGTCGTGAATCCAGCGGATCTCGGCGGGTTCGGGCCGGATGACGAGCCGGCAGTCGAGCAGGCGCTGGTCATAGCTGTCGCGTGGCCGGAATAGCAGCTGGTGCTGCCCGAGCTTCACCGGCTGACGGTAGCGGTAGATCGTTCTGTGGTGGACTGCGTAGGTTGTCATGTGCTCGCTTCTGGCCCGCGGCTATATGACCCTGCTTTCGTCCCCGGTCCAAGCAGGGATTCAAGGGGTACAGCGGGGGAAAGGTGACAACAGGCACAACTGCCCTTCATTTCAGCAGCGCTGCAGCCGAAGACGCGGAACGAATTCGCCGGGGCAGGTGTTGGCGTGCCAAGGTCAACGACGACTCCGAGGAGACGATCTTGAAGATTCGCGCCGGCTACGACATTGCGTTCAAATGCCTTCAAGACGTCCCGATGATCCTGATGCTGAGCGTGCATCCGTCCCGGCAAGGCGATCTCTTGTCCCCGCACGCCATCCAAACCACGCCCGGTGTTGGCACCAGGGACTATCTCGATGCCTTCGGCAACGTCTGCACCCGCCTGGTCGCGCCAAGCGGTCTGATCGAGATCCGCAACGACTTCGTGATCGAAGATTCCGGCGTTCCCGAGCCGGCGGCGCCGTTCGCAACTCAGGTTCAGCTCCAGGACCTGCCCGACGACGCGCTCGTGTATCTGCTGGGCAGCCGCTATTGCGACACCCAGAAACTGGCGGATCTGGCCTGGTCGACCTTCGGCTCGATCGAAGGCGGCGGACAGCGCGTGCAGGCGATTTGCGACTATGTCCACAACCGCATCAAATTCGGCTATCAGTTTGCACGCGGTGACCGCACGGCGTCCGAAGGTCATGCCGAACGCATCGGCGTATGCCGGGACTTCGCCCATCTGGCCGTGACGTTGTGCCGTTGCATGAACATTCCAGCGCGTTATTGCACCGGCTATCTCGGCGATATCGGGGTGCCTCCCGACCCGGCACCGATGGATTTCAGCGCCTGGTTCGAGGCCTATATCGGTGATCGCTGGTACACGTTTGACGCGCGCCACAACCATCCTCGCATCGGCCGTATCGTCATTGCCCGCGGCCGCGACGCCGCCGACGTCGCGATCTCGACGGCGTTCGGCCAGGCGGAGCTGGTTCGGTTCAATGTCGTGACGGAGGAAGTCGTCGACGACAGTTCCGTCCAGCTCGCGCCTGATATCGTCATGGCCCCGCGCGCGCAGTCGATGCTGCAACGTGCGATGGCTTGAGACGATTGCTCCAGAGGATCGACTTTCACTCCTTCGGCACGAAATGATCGCGCGCATCGGCGCGCTCTCCGCTGCCGACATCGGTGATCTCGACTCCTATATCGATCGCCCCCTTGGGCACGCGGTCGGGGGCAACCTGCACCGACATCCGAACCTCGCGGGTCTGATCCTGTCCAACCTGCACAAGCGGATTGCCGTCGGGCCCCGACTCGACACCGGCGACGCGGACAATGGCGCCCGGCAGGCCTGAGACCTTGAGCGCGAAAGATCGGTGCGCGCCCTTGTTGAGGATGCGTACGGTGTAATCGTTGCGGACTCCGCCATCCGAGAGCTGAACGAACAACGGATTGCGCTCGTGCAGCACGTTGACGTCCATCGTCGCGCGCGTGGCGAGGGTGTAGACCATGATGGTGCCGACGATGGCAATGGCTGCGGTATAGACCAGCGTGCGC
Source organism: Bradyrhizobium sp. MOS003 (assembly GCF_003020125.1). Taxonomy (GTDB): domain Bacteria; phylum Pseudomonadota; class Alphaproteobacteria; order Rhizobiales; family Xanthobacteraceae; genus Bradyrhizobium. The sequence continues at coordinate 62,656 of NZ_PYFW01000007.1, forward strand.
GCGCGGATGATGCGATAGATCGGCGGCTTGCCCTCGCGCCGGCGTTGCATGTTGATGTCGGTGTCGTAGCCGATCAGGCCTTTGGGCCGGCCGATCTCGCTCATCACGTTGTCGCAGGCGTCGATGCACAGCCCGCACTGGATGCAGCCGAGCTGGATGCCGTGACGGATGTCGACGCCGGTCGGGCAGACATTGATGCACTGGTGGCAGTCGACGCAGTCGCCGGCGAAATCGCCGTGGGCGCGGGCGGCTTCCGCCTTCTTCACCGACATGCGCGGCTCGCCGCGGTCGCGGCGATAGGTGACGTTGAGCGCCCACTCGTCGGTCAATGCCGCCTGGATGCGCGGCCACGGGCACATGTAGATGCACATCTGCTCCCGGGCGTGGCCGGCGAAGACATAGGTCGTCGCGGTCAGGATACCGATCCAGAGATAAGCCGTGAACGGTGCCTGGAAGGTGGCGAGTTCCTTCACCAGCGTCGGTGCGTCGTCGAAATACAGCACCCAGGCGCCGCCGGTCCACCAGGCGATCATGACCCAGAGGAAGTGTTTGAGTGCGACCTTTCGGATGTGGTCGAAGGTCCAGTAGCGCTTGTCGCCCTGCATGCGCTCGCGTCGGTCACCCTCGACCCAGCGCTCCACGGCGTAGAACAGGTCGGTCCACACCGTCTGCGGGCATAGATAGCCGCACCACAGCCGGCCTGCGACCGCGTTCATCAGGAACAGCATCATGGCTGCGATGATGAGCAGACCGGTGAAGTAATAAACCTCCTGCGGCCACAGCTCGATGAAGAAGAAATAGAAGCGGCGGTGCGGCAGGTCGATCAGCACGGCCTGGTCGGGCAGGCCGGGCCCGCGATTCCAGCGGACGAACGGCAGGAGATAATAGATCCCGAGCGTGACGCACAGGATCGCCCATTTGATGCGGCGGAACGGCCCGTGGACCGACTGCGGATAAACCTTCCTGCGCTTCTCGTAGAGAGGCCCCTCGATGAAGGTGTCGTCGGTCATGGCAGTTCCCCCGCATCACAAGTTGCATCTGCGCGTTCAGGAGAACGCGCAGCCGCTGCTCAGGCCCAGCTTTCTGAACACGATCGCCGCCGGGCAGAAGCCGGTGAACGAGGCCTGCAGCATGTTCAGCCCGGCGAACGCCGTCAGCAGGTACCAATAAGCGTTCACATAGGTCCCCAGTGCGAGACCGAGCAGGACGACGAATCCCGCAAAGGCGAGGACGGCTCTATCGACATTCATGGCAGGCTCCTTTTGATTGGTGACGTTACGAACGGGTCAGATTGGTTTCGGTCCAGGCGACGATGCTGCGCGTATCCATCGCGCCGGAATGGCGGGCGATCTCGCGGCCGCCGTGCATCAGCAACAGCGTCGGAATGCCGCTGATGTTGAGCCGCGACGACAATGCGGGCGCGCTGTCTGAATTCAGCTTCAACAGCCGCACGCCGGGTTCGAGTGCTTGCGCCGCGCGCTCGAACATGGGCGCCATCGCGCGGCAAGGTCCGCACCATGGCGCCCAGACGTCGATCAGCACGGGAATGTCGCTGCTGGCGACATGGCGGTCGAAGGCTGCTTCGTCCACCTCGATCGGCTGGCCGGTGAACATCGGATGGTGACAGGCGCCGCAACGCGCACCTTGCGGTGCGCGTTCGGCCGGCAGGCGGTTGATGCGCCCGCAATGTCCGCAGACGATCTGGCGTGTCGTGCTCATGTGCCGGTTCGGACCTCCTTGATCTTGGCGATGTTCAGCCTGTCGAGCAGGAAGCGCTCGTAGAACGGCTCGCTCTCGCCGCGCCGCATCTTGCGCAGGAAGTATTTCTCGAAGGCGACCTTGGCGAGGTGCACCCATTCGCCCTTGGAGGACCAATTGACGTTGCGCGGCGGGATCTGCGGCTGCGCGAGGAAGGCGACGCCGGAATCGCCGAAGTCGGCGAGGCAGATCGCGTTCCAGGTCGGCTGTGTCGTCGGCGCCTTGCCGCGGAGCAGGGCGCCGATGTTCATCGCGGTCGCCGTCACCATGGATTCGATCATGAAGCCGGTCTTGGGGACGCCGACCGGCACCGGTGTCGCGCCGACCGGCGCGATCGCGACGCAGACGCCGACGGCAAACACGTTGGGGAAGGCGGGATTCTGCTGATGCTTGTCGACGATGACGAAGCCGCGCGGATTGGTCAGCTTCTCGATGCCGCGCACCGCCTCGACACCGCGAAAGGCGGGCAACATCATCGAATAGACGAATGGCAGTTCGTGGGCCTTGCGGGACGTGCCGTTGTCGGAAAACTCCTCCACGGTCATCAAGCCGGGGACGACATTGTCGACGCGGGCATTGGTGATCCACTTGATGTGCTTCTCGCGCATCTCGCTTTCCAGAAGACCCTTGGTGTCCCCGACGCCGTCAAGGCCGAGATGGCCGATATACGGCTCCGAGGTGACGAAAGTCATGGGAACCCGGTCGCGCAGCTTGCGCCGGCGCAGCTCCGTTTCCAGGATGAAGAGAAATTCGTAGGCCGGCCCGAAGCAGGAGGCGCCCTGAACGGCGCCGATCACGACCGGGCCGGGATTGGCCGCGAGCTTCTCGAAGGCTTCGCGGGCATGCGCGGCGTGATCGACGTGGCAGATCGACTGGATATGACCCTGCGGGCCGAGGCCGGGGATCTCGTCGAAGGCGAGTTCGGGACCGGTCGCGACGACCAGATAATCATAGTCGATCGACGTGCCGTCGCCGAGATCGATACGGTTCTCCTCGGGGTGGACGCGCTTTGCGCCCTGCGTCAGCAGCCGCACTCCCTTGCGCTTCATGACGTCTGCGAGATCGATCTCGATCTCCGCGCGCTTGCGCCAGCCGATGGCCACCCACGGATTCGAGGGGACGAAATGATAGACCGCGCCTTGCGAGATGACGCTGAGGCGGTCCTCCTTTCGCAACTGGGGAAGCAGTTCATAGGCCATCAGCGTTCCGCTCAGACCGGCTCCGACTACGACAATCTCCGCCATGGGTAACCTCCGTTGGATCAGGCCGCTTCACCGGTTCAGTTCCGGTCGTCATGCAGCGCTTGACTACATATTCGTATTTGCGTATATATGCAAGTATGAAAATAGATAGCGAGATCATGGAGCGGGCAGCGGACCGGGCGAGCGACCTGCTCAAGGCGCTCTCGAATCGTCACCGTCTTCTCATCATCTGCCAGCTGATCGACGGCGAGCGGTCGGTCGGCGAGCTGGCCGAGTTCCTGAACCTGCGGGACTCGACGGTCTCCCAGCATCTTGCGCTCCTTCGCAAGGATGGCCTGGTCGCCTCCAGGCGCGATGCGCAGACGATCTTCTATTCGATCGCCAGCGAGCCGGCGCGCGCGATCCTGAAGACGCTCTATCAGGTGTTCTGCGCGCCGAAGTCCGCAAGGACGAAGTGAAGCCTAGGAAACGGCGGGCGGGTGCGCCTTGCGCGAGATCAACACGCGTCTCGCGACGCGGATGAAAATGAGAGGGCACCGCGGCGCGGTGTGATGAAACCGATGACGGCGTGGATGTGTCCTATGCAAAATCTGGCGCGCCTGGGACTTCTGGCTGCGTGGGCGGCAATTGGAGTTCCGACGGGATCCGCTGCCGCCGCGGGAACGCTGACCGTGGCGCAGCGGACTGTCACCGACGAGAAGGCGGTCTTCGCGACCGTCGAGAGCATCAGCGTGGTCCCCGCGCGTAGCCGCATCGGCGGCACCGCCGTTCAGCTCAAGGTGCGGGAAGGCGATCGCGTCACCGCCGGTCAAGTCATTGCGGCCATCGGCGACGAGAAGCTCGTCCTGCAGATGAAATCGCTCGACGCGCAGATCGAGGCGCTGCAGGCTCAGGCCAAGCAGGCGCAGCTCGATTTCAACCGAACCGAAGGACTGGTCGAGCGCGGTATTCTGCCGCGGATCAAGCTCGACGAGCAGCGCACGGCGCTCAATGTCGCCGACAACGGCCTGCGCGCCAAGGCTGCGGAGCGTGCCGTCATCAACGAGCAGCTCAACCAGGGGCAGGTGCTCGCGCCCGCGGACGGGCGCGTGTTGAAGCGGCTGATCACGTTGGGGTCCGTCGTGCTTGCCGGCGACCCGATCGCGACCGTGGCCGAGCAGAACTTCAAGCTGCGGCTGCGCGTGCCGGAGCGCCATGCGCGGTTCCTGAAGGCCGGCGACAAGGTCCGCGTCGATGGTGCCGAGCTGGGGGGAGAAGCCTCGAAGCGCGGCGTGATCGACCTCGTCTATCCCCAGATCGAGGAGGGGCGCGTCATTGCGGACGCGACCGTCGAGGGGCTCGGCGAATATTTCGTCGGGGATCGCTTGCGTGTCTGGATCGCCGGCGGCACGCGGCCCGCCTTCGTGATTCCTTCGAGCTGTGTGACGACGCGGTTCGGCATCGACTACGTCCAGCTCCGGAAAGGCAGCGACACGATCGACGTGCCGGTGCAGCGCGGCCGCGACATGCCGACGCCTCCGCTTCCGGACGGCCTCGAAATCCTCTCGGGTATCCAGGTCGGTGACCAGTTGGTGCAACCGTGAATCTCGGTCTGTCAGGACGGTTGACCCGGTCGACCATCGCATCGCCGTTGACGCCGCTGTTCCTGATCGGGGCGCTCGTCATGGGCCTGATCGCGGTCGTGGCGATCCCGCGCGAGGAGGAGCCGCAGATCAGCGTTCCCATGGTGGACATCCGCGTCAATGCCGATGGCCTGCGCGGGCCGGACGCGGTCGAGCTGGTGAGCAAGCCGCTGGAATCGATCGTCAAGGGCATCGACGGCGTCGAGCACGTCTATAGCCAGACCGAGGACGACCGCGTGATGGTGACCGCGCGCTTCCTGGTCGGCACCAAGTTCGAGGATGCCATCCTCAGGGTGCACGAGAAGATCCGCGCCAATCTCGACCGCATTCCCGTCGGCATCCCCGAGCCGCTGATCGTCGGCCGGGGCATCAATGACGTCGCGGTGACGGTGCTCACGCTGTCGCCGAAGCCGGAAGCCGCCAGCCGCTGGACCGACAAGGACATCTACGAGCTCGCCGACAAGCTGCGCTCGGAGCTGATGAAGGTCGACGACATCGGCCTGACCTACATTTCCGGCGGTTCGGCGCAACAGATCCGGGTCGAGCCGGATCCCGAGAAGCTGTCGCTGTTCGGGATCACGCTGCAGCAGCTTGTAGCGAAGGTGAAGGATGCCAACCGCTCGTTCCTGGCCGGGCAGGTCCGCGATGCCGGCATCGTGCGGAGCGTCGCCGCGGGGCAGACGCTGTCCGGCACCCCCGATATCGGATTGCTGCTGATCACGAGTCGCGACGGCCGGCCGGTCTACGTCAAGGACGTCGCCTCCGTCGTCGTCGGTCCGAGCACCGTCGAGCATCGCGTCTGGACGGATTCGCGCAACTCTGCCGGTCAATGGGCGCGGACGCCGGCCGTCAGCCTGGCGCTGGCCAAGCGGGCCGGTGCCAATGCGGTCGTCGTGTCCGAGAACATCGCCAAGCGCCTCGAAGGCCTGAAGTCGCGCCTGATCCCCGAGGATATCCAGGTCACTGTGACGCGCGACTACGGCGAGACCGCCAACGAGAAGGCCAACGAGCTGCTGTTCCATCTCGGGCTCGCGACGGTCTCGATCGTCATCCTGATCGCGGTCGCGATCGGCTGGCGCGAGGCTCTGGTGACCTTCGTCGTCATTCCCACGACGATCCTGCTGACGATGTTCGCCGCCAACCTCATGGGCTACACCATCAACCGCGTCAGCCTGTTCGCGCTGATCTTCTCCATCGGCATTCTCGTCGACGACGCCATCGTCGTGGTCGAGAACATCGCGCGGCACTGGGGCATGCGCGACGGCAGGCCGCGCCTGCAGGCAACCATCGAGGCGGTGGCGGAGGTCGGCAATCCCACCATTGTCGCGACCTTGACCGTGGTCGCGGCCCTGCTCCCGATGCTGTTCGTGTCGGGCCTGATGGGCCCCTATATGGCGCCGATCCCGGCCAACGCATCGGCTGCCATGCTGTTCTCGTTCTTCGTCGCGATGGTGGTCGCGCCCTGGCTGATGCTCAAGCTCGCCCCAAAGGGCGAGGTGGCCTCCGCGCATGCGGCGCATGATGAAGGCCGGCTCGGCCGGCTCTATCGGCGCTTCGCCACGCCGATCGTGCGGAGCAAGCGCTCGGCCTGGGTCTTCCTGCTCGGCGTCGGCATCGCAACGCTGCTGTCGATGACGCTGTTTGCGACCAAGTCGGTGACGGTCAAGCTGCTGCCGTTCGACAACAAGTCCGAGATCGCCGTGGTGGTCGACCTGCCGGAAGGGGCGAGCCTGGAGGCGACCGAGCGCACGCTGTTCGGCGCGGCCGAGATCGCGCGGCAATTGCCGGAGGTCACCTCGCTGCAATCCTATGCCGGCACGCCGGCGCCGTTCAATTTCAACGGCCTGGTGCGGCACTATTATCTGCGGGAGAGGCCCGAGCTCGGCGAGGTGCAGGTGAACCTGGCCGCGCGGGGCGAGCGCAAGCGCGCGAGCCATGAGATCGCGCTCGAGCTTCGCGAGAAGCTGAAGGCGCTCGATCCACCTGCTGGTACCAGCATCAAGGTGGTCGAGGTGCCGCCCGGGCCGCCGGTGCTGTCGACGCTGCTCGCCGAGGTCTACGGTCCCGATGCAGCCACACGCCGTGCGGTCACCGCCGAGCTCAAAAAGGTCTTCGCGGAAGTACCGTTCATCGTCGATGTCGACGATTCCATCGGCGAGAAGCGGCCGCGGCTGCGGCTCTCGATCGACCAGGACCGGCTCGAATTCTTCGGCGTCGAGCAGCGCGACGTCTACGACACCATCCAGGCGCTGTTCGGCGGTACCTCGATCGGCTATTCGCATCGCGGCGAGGACCGCAACCCGATCGAGATCGCGGTGCATCTCGGAAAACGCGATCTGGTCTGGGACGAGGCGCTGGCCTCGACGCCGGTGCCGGCCAACACGTTGCCCGGCAGCAAGACGGTGGTCGAACTCGGTCAGGTCGTGAAGGCGACCATGGAGCAGGGCTCGCCGACGATCTTCCGCCGCGACGGCCGCTTCGCCGACATGGTGATGGCAGAGCTCGCCGGGCGCTTCGAGGCGCCGCTCTACGGCATGCTCGCGGTCGCTGATCGCGTGGAGGCCCATGATTGGGGCAAGCTGCCCAAGCCCGCGATCAGCCTGCACGGCCAGCCAACGGACGAGTCGCGTCCGACGCTATTGTGGGACGGCGAATGGGAAATCACCTGGGTGACCTTTCGCGACATGGGTGCGGCCTTCGGCGCGGCCATCCTCGGGATCTACGTGCTGGTCGTCGCCCAGTTCAGGAGCTTCCGTCTGCCGCTCGTGATCCTGACGCCGATCCCGCTGACGCTGATCGGCATCCTGATCGGGCACTGGCTGCTGGGGGCGCCGTTCACGGCGACCTCGATGATCGGCTTCATCGCGCTGGCCGGCATCATCGTGCGCAATTCGATCCTGCTGGTCGATTTCATCAGGCACAGCGGCGGAGACGGCAAGACGCTTCGCGAAGTAGTGCTGGAGGCGGGAGCGGTCCGCTTCAAGCCGATCCTGCTCACCGCGCTTGCGGCCATGATCGGGGCCGCAACCATCCTGCTCGATCCGATCTTCCAGGGATTGGCGATCTCGCTGCTGTTCGGGCTTGCGTCGTCGACGCTGCTCACCGTGCTGGTGATCCCCGCGATCTACGTCGCCTTCCGCGCGCCGCGCGAGGCGGCTCCGACCACAGCCAAATCCAGCTCATGAGGATCCAATGGACAAGAACTACGTCGACATCACCAGGAACATCTCGGCCAATTTGAAGAAACTGCGGAGCGAAATTCCCGACACCATGAAGGGGTTTGCGATGCTCGCGCAGGCCGCGACGCGGGACGGCGCGCTGGACAAGAAGACAAAGGAGCTGATGGCGCTGGCGCTCGGCGTCGCCGCGCATTGCGATGGCTGCATCGGCTTTCACACCGAGGCGCTCGTCAAGCTCGGTGCCAGCCGCGAAGAGATCGAGGAGACGCTGGGGATGGCCGTTTATATGGGCGGCGGGCCGTCGCTGATGTACGCGGCCGATGCGATCGCGGCGTACGAGCAATTCAAGCAGCAAGCCGCTTCCGGCTGAATGGCTCCGTCGGCTGCCTGACGCGAAAAGGACCGGACGGCGATCGTCGTCCGGTCCTCTGCCTTACTTTGCGGTCGTTACCAGCGGTCGCCGCCGACACCGATGCTGACGCCGGGGGCGCGAATGCCGACCCCGCCGCGCGGACCATCGTCCCAGTCGCGATGATAGGACCGGCGCTCATAATAGCGTTCGCGCGGCATGGTGTTATAGGACTCGCGCACGATCACGCGCGCGCCACCGCGGGTGCGATAGCAGCGGCCTGAGTCGTCGCAGACAAGCCGGACCTGCTGGACGAGATCCGGATTGGTGTACTCGCTGCTCGTGTAGATATCGGAAGCCTTCGCACCCGACGCAGCTGCCAAAGCGCCGACGCCTGCCAAAAGCGCAATCGTAAATGTCTTCATCCTGTCCTCCACCGTAAACTGCCCTATGGGACGACAAGAAGGGGAGGCGGTGATTGTTCCCTGCTGATTTGCATGTTTTTCCCGGAACTCGCTTTTTGCCGCGGCTCCTAAATCGGCTCGTAGGTCTCCGACCCGCATATATCGTCCGCCTCCGCGCGCCGGCGATCGACGACCTTTCCTCCTGATATCGTCACGATGTAGGTCTGGGCGCCGAGCGACGTGCCGGTCGCGGAGGTGAGCTCGGCGCGGACGCAGGCGGTCCAGCCCGGTCCACGCACCTCCCGGTGGGGCATGGCGACGTGCACGGCGCGTGGATAGGAGGTGGTGAGGAAGACGACATCGATCTGCTCGCGCACCACACGCTTGACGTCGGGGGCGGCTTCGGGCGGCGGCTGCTCGGTTTCCTTCATGCGCATGAATTCCGGCACCGGCGCGCGGCTGTCGGCAAAGCCGCAGGCACCGAGTGCGAGCGCGCCGGCCAGCAGCGTCGCATGAGCAATGATCCGCAACATCCGTGAAGGTCCCCTGCGGGCGAAGAGATAGGCAGGAAAGCGATCCGGCGAAGTCCCCAGCAATCAAGTTTTGCTGAAGTGCTGGAGCTCGCGGCATTTCATATTCCGGAATTGCAGGCTAAGTTCGTATCCCAGACGAGGGGGCTTGCATTGATGAGGATTTTGCTCATAGCGGCTGCGGTCATGGCGCTGGCGATTGCCTCGGCGCAGGCGCAGGGCCGGCGGTCCCCCAATGACGCGGGCAAACCCGCGGACAACAAGCCCAAGATCGACGAGAAAGCCTACAAGGCCGCGCTCGAGCGCATTCCCGAGCCCAAGGACAAGTACGATCCGTGGGGAGGAGCGCGTCCGAGCGAACCCGCCAAGAAGCCGAAATAAGAGCGAGACGAGCTTTGCGGACCGGCCTGCGAATTCCGATCGGAGTCGTTGCGCTGCTGCTGGTCGCCGTGCGGCCAAGCGCGGCCTGGGAAAGTTGGGGCGGCGATGCCGGCGGCTCGCGCTTCTCGCCACTGCAACAGATCACGCCCGACAATGTCGGCAATCTGGTTCGGGCCTTCGAATTCCGCACCGGCGATCTCGCGGTGCGCGCGCCGGAGGTGATGCGGCGAACCAAGTTCCAGGCAACGCCGCTGTTCGTCGAGGACAGCCTGATCTTCTGCTCGCCGTTCAACGAGGTCATTGCGCTCGATCCCGGCACGGGCGCGCAGAATGGCGTTACGATCCGAAGATCGCGACCAATCAGCGTCCTGCCAATCGCTACGTCTGCCGCGGCGTCACCCACTGGACCGACGATGAGGCGCCTGCGGATGCCGCCTGTCGTTCGCGCATCTTCATGGGCACCAACGACGTCCGCCTGATCGCGCTCGATGCGAAGACGGGACTTCCCTGTGCCGGCTTCGGCAATGGCGGCGAGGTGAAGCTCGATATCGGCATGGCCCTGGAATGGCCCGGGGAATTCCAGATCACCTCGCCGCCGGCCGTCGGCCGGGGTGTCGTCGTGGTCGGCTCCGCGATCTCCGACAACCGCCGCGTCGATGCGCCGAGCGGCGTCGTGCATGCGTTCGATGCGCGCACCGGCCGGGCGCGCTGGAGCTTCGAGCCGCTCAAGCGTGACGGCATCGAAGCCGGGCACGCCAATGTCTGGGCGCCGATGTCGGTCGACGCGGCGCGCGGCCTGGTGTTCCTGCCGACGTCCTCGCCGTCGCCGGATTTCTGGGGCGGCAAGCGGCCGGGCAACAACGAGCACGCCAATTCGGTGGTTGCATTGCGCATCGAGACCGGCGAGCTCGCATGGGCATTCCAGACCGTGCATCACGACGTCTGGGATTACGATCTGGCGGCTCAGCCGACGCTCGCGCGCCTCGATGCAGGTGACGGCCAGCGCGACGTCGTGATCCAGCCGACCAAGCAGGGTTTTGTCTTCGTGCTCGACCGCGATACCGGCAAGCCGGTCTGGCCGGTGGAAGAGCGCGCGGTGCCGCAGGGCGGCGCGGAAGGGGAGGCGTTGTCGCCGACGCAGCCGTTTCCGACGCATGTACCGGCGCTGACGTCGCAGATGATCTCGACCGACGACGCGCTCTCGCTGCTGCCGGCACTGCGCCGCTCCTCCTGCGAGCGGCAGTTCGCGGAGGCGCGCAACGAAGGTCTGTTCACGCCGCCTTCCGTGCAGGGCACGCTGGAGTTTCCCTTCACCGGCGGTGGCGTGAACTGGGGTAGTGCGGCCTTCGATCCGGTCCGGCAGATTCTCTACGCCAACACCGGGCGCGCCGTTCATCTCATCAGGCTGATCCCGCGCGCGGAGGCCGCCGGATTCAATCCGCCGCCCGGGCATGATTTCGGCCAGCAGCGCGGCGCGCCGTTTGCGATGTCGCGCGCGGTGATGATGTCGCCGCTCGGCCTGCTCTGCAACAAGCCGCCCTGGGGCGAGATGGTCGCGGTCGATCTGAAGGCCGGGAAGATCCTCTGGCGTTCGACGGTCGGCACCACCGAAGACCTGGCGCCGCTCGGTGCGCCGATGCCCTGGGGCGCGCCTCTCGTCAACGGACTCGCGGTCACGGCGGGCGGCCTCGTATTTACCGGCGCGATGGATGCTTATTTGCGTGCCTTCGATGCGCGAAGCGGCAAGGAGCTGTGGCAGGGGCGACTGCCGGTGCCCGGCGTCGCCAATCCCATGACCTATCTGTGGAAGGGCGAGCAGTATGTCGCGATCGGCGCCGGCGGCCACTCCGAAGCCGGCACCTCGATCGGCGACAGCGTGGTCGCGTTCCGCCTGGCGCGGACGGGCGAGGTGCCGACATTGTGGTCGCGCACCATCGATCGTCCCGGTGGACGATTCTTCGCGGCATCCGCGGCAATCGGAATCGCGATCGTCGCGCTCGTGATCGCAAGCCTGCGCTGGCGTCGCCGTCGTCGTACCCCGCAATCATAATCGTGTTGTGGATGAGATGCGAACATTCGTTCACATCGCGCGCGCTATTGCACGAAGGCGAGGCCGACGCGCTTGTCACTGCGCCAAACTGTGCGACAATTCCGGACGAAATCGTCGCGCGTGATCGATAGCGTGATTGATTGCGGCAATGTGACGGGGGTGTCGAGGTCGATCGCCGCGCCGCCCGCCGACATGTTTCGCACGGTGCAGGGAATGCCGCTGTTTTCAAAGGTGATCGTGCCACCCTTGAAAACACGGTGACGCTGCGCTGCTCGCTTCTCGATCATCCGCTTCGGTCCATCATGATGATCGTGAAATAGTGCATAGAAATTACGTTGAACTAAACTCAATACTGGCGCTACTTGCACGGCGCTTCAGACTTCGTTTACGACGTCGACGCGGAGAATCTCTCCGCCGACTTCCCCACACGCTCTTCTTTTGTGGCGCTGCGCGCCGATGGAGATACTGATGAAGACTACGCTTTCGCTTCTGCTCGCCGCCGCGTTCTCGCTGTCGTCGATGCCCGCCCACGCCGTCAAGTGGGACCTCTCGACCATGAGCTGCAAGCAGTTCCTCGAGAGCGGCGAAGACAACATCCAGGTCGTGCTGACCTGGATGGACGGCTGGTACAAGGGCGACGAGGACAACGCGATCATCGACACCGACGTGTTCATCGAGAACGCCAAGAAGTTCGGTGCCTATTGCGGAAAGAATCCGACAGCCAGCATCGTCACCGCGGCCGACGAAGTGCTCGGCAAGTAATGACGCGTGCGGACCGAAGCGCGGATGCAATCGCGCTTCGGTCTTTGGCTTCGACACGATCGCAATGGAAGGCCGCGACGCGCTTTGCGCTTACGCGGCTCTCTTCCTCTAGAAATGCCGCTCAGCCCGGCAACATCGCGAACGCACTCGATACCATCGCGACCGGCCTGTTGTCGGCGGCCGAGAGCAGCGTGACGCGGCCAAAGCTCATGGTGCGTCCGAGCCGTACCACGCGGGCGTCCGCAAGCACGTCCGATGAGGACACTGCGCGCATGAAATGCGTGGTCTGGTCGACCGTGGTCATGGGGCGGTAGCCGCGATTGGCCGCCAGGATCGCGATCACCATCGCGGTGTCGGCGAGTGCCATCGGGGCCTGGCCGCAGACGATGCCGCCGTTCCGGCACAACCGCTCCGAAAACGGCATGCGCAGCAGTGCGCCCGGCTGCCAGTCCGGCGCATCCGCCGGCTGCGCGTGCTCGAGGCGCTCGACGGTGAGGTCGAGATCCTGCACCCAGGGGGCAAAAACCTCGCCGAGGATGCGTCTGGCGTCGGGGAGGCCGAATTCAGCGTCTGGCTGCATTTGCATTGCTGTCGCGTTCTCCTGTATTGCCGGATGTTTCGAGCATTGTGCGCGCATCGGCGCGGCAAAGTCACCCGGTCTGGCGCCGGTCCGGTCGGCTTGAAAATGCCTGACTTGGCCCGATATGATGCCTTGCTTGGGTGTGGATGGATGATGTTGCGTCGGTGTGTCCTCGTCTTTGGTATGGAAGCGCTCGGCCTCGCGCTGAGCGGGTGCACCAAGTGTGGTCCGATCTGGGACGACTGGCTGCATGCGCCGAAATCGTGCAGATCGGATCGGCTCTAGCGGGCCTCGACCGGCCTCTGCGGCCGCGACTGGGATGACGAGGTGCGGACGATTCGTGCCTCATGGATGATCAAGGAGTGGACGATGAAGCTTTTCCGTTTCGCCGCGGTGCTGGCCGTGCTGGCGGGACCTGCCTATGCGCAAATGCCCAATCTGAATTTGCTGCAGGAGGCCCCGAGCAAGACCCCCGAGGAGAAGGCCGCGGAAGCCGAGCGCGACAAGGCCTACAAGGAAACGTTGAAGAAGATCCCGGATTCCAAGACGTCGAACGATCCCTGGGGCGGCATGCGCTCCGATCCGCCGAAGCAGCCGGCGGCGCCGAAGGCCTCGGCCGCCACCAGCGTGCCGAAAAAGACCAAAAGCGGTACGGCCGCCAACTGACCGAACTCCGTTCGGGAGGCTGCACTGGCGCCTCTCGGATGGGACTCCTCTTCGTCAGGCCCAGGCCCTACATTGTGCTGAGCGTAGCGCGTAGAGGAGGGCAGGACATGGCCGACCGTCCGCGGGATCTCGCCGAGCGGATGGCGCGCCGGCGCAACATCGCCGGCAAACCGGGCCAGACGGTCCGCGACGGCTATCTGCGCGAGACCTTCACGCTGCCACGCGCGGCGGCGCGGGAAAGGGCGCAGGCCTTCTTCGCCCGCTACCCCAAGGCCGGCTATATGAGTGCGGTGGAGACGTGGCGCGAGCTGCCCGGCGGCGACATCGAATTCACCATGCGGCGGCTGCCCAGCGCGGACTAACGCATGATCCGGGATGTGCACAGCGGTTTTCCGAAAAGGTCATGCTCAAACAACAACCTCCGGAGACCTGCTGACTAGTCGAGTGTTTCGGCAACGATGCGAATCCGGAACACGGGCTCCTTGGCCTCGTCCAGCAGCTCCATGTGCCATTCGGAATTTTCCTGGAGCTTGCGGGCAATGCCGGCGGTCATGTCGGCGCAGACATTGGTCATCTCTTTCCAGGCCGAATTGCGATCGGCAAACTCCGCCGCCTGGTCCGCGCAGCCCGAGTAATTTCCATTCCGGATTCGAAAGAAATACAGCGGCATGGCTGGCACCGATGGCAGGCGTGATGGCCTCGCCCCAGGCCATGGACGCGCGCAGTGCAATCCCAAACCACCGTCAGATCAATTCCGGGCGGCTACGGATGTTTGTTCCGCCGCAACTCCCAGCCGCGGCGCTGCCGGTGCACAAGGCGCCATCCGGCGCCGACCGTTATTCGCCCGCTTCAGGCTGTCCGGCCGATCGCTTCAACTCCCGATCGATCCGCAGCTGCACGCGCCGGATTGCCAACAGATCGATTTTCGTCTCGGTCTTGCCGGACTTGACCTGCTCGCCAATGCGGAACTGCCACTGCCAGATTCCGGGAATCGCCGTCTTGGCGACGGTGAACTCGATGCCCCTGTGATTCATGGTGACCTCCCCACGATTCACTTCCATGACTGCAAACATGTTGGGTGTCACAATATTCCGGACACAAGCAAATTTTGGCGGTAAGCCACGGATAGTTCGGGGATATCTCGAAAGCGCGCGTGCGCCGAAACAAACGAACCCAGGTCCGAAACACGCCGCGCCGCCTGAGGGTACCCGGGTTACGGAACGCTCCGTGGTTCTCCGACCATGAACAGAGTTCCTGGCCTGCACCCGGCTGCACCGGTGCGCCGATCGAACAGGCCGCAGGGCCGGGCCGAGGATGACCGATTCCCTGCAAGCGGCGGCATGTGCCTTGCTTTGCCTGATGACGGCAACAAGCAACATGGGCCCGTCATGCTCGGCATTCCCCGCCGCTACAGTCATTTCGTCTTCGGCATCATCCAGTCCGGACTGACCTCGCTGGTCGCGTCGGGGATTGCGAGCCTGCCCGCAGGCAGCGCGGTGAGCTTCGTCGGGCACTGGATGGTGTCGTGGCTGATCGCATGGGCCGCGATGCTGCCGATCGTGCTGCTGGCGGCGCCCGCGATCCGCGCCTTCTCGCTGCTCCTGACGCAGGAGGAGAGGGAGTCGCGAACCGCCCGGCAGGCATGAAAAAGCCCCGCCTGGGGAGAGCCAGACGGGGCCGAGAGTTATTGGAGGCTGAGGTGCTGGGCTGCAACACCGTAGCCGCATCACCCTAGCCGGCCCCGCTTACGGCAGCCTGACAGGCGGCAGATTTCCGCAGCCCGAACGCCGAGGCCGCAGACTGGCCCCGCACCCGTCCCAATTTCGACATCCGCCCGCACGACTGCGGACACACCCGTCGGCGAGATTCCACGCCGTTCGGCGCCGCCATGGGGGAAACGTGGCACGCCGGCCAGGGGTGGCATCATGGATAACGTAGAGCGGTCGTTCGCCGCCGCGACAGCGGCTGGCTTCATCGTGCTGGTCATCGGCCTCGCGCTGCTGGCGCTGCTTTAGGTGGCGCGGGGGCCGTCAGCCGCGCTCCGGGATGATGGGGCGCGGAGCATGCCGGATTCTCAAAAACCGGAAAACAACCCCATGCACAGTAGGCGGGCATAGAAATTCAGTTGTTGTTTCAGTGACTTAACGGCGAGCTGGATGCCGTTTTGGAGCGTGATGCGCTCTGTAGGCCGTTCACATCGACCCGGCCGGACCTGCGCTGCTGGCATCTTGCGGCGACCGGGCGACCACATTCCGCGAGTCGTCGGGAAGGCCGCCGCCAGCCGGCGCGCCCTTGTCGGTTGGCCGGCTCGGCGCCGGTTCTAGTGGATGTTGATGTCGTTCAGCGGAAGGTGGAGCTCGGTGGCGCGTTCTTCGCGGTCCTTCTTGCGGAACTCGTTCTCCTGGCGCTCGAACTTCATCATCTCCCGATGCGCCCTCTCCGGCAGGGGATTGCGCCTGGTCGTATCGCGGTGCGTATTTTCCGTCATGATCGTGTCCCCGGAGTTGCGGTCTCATCCTTGGAGAAGGCCCAGCACCGCGAAAAAGTTCGGTGCCGCAGGATTACGGAAGTCTGACGGCGGCCGGGCCATGCGTCTTTGATGCGCGTCAGCTTCGGTCGAAGAAGGACGTTGCCACAGTCTGCTATTTCGGCGGTTGCAGTTCGGGGGATTTGGCCCAGTCCTGCAGGTGATTGGCGACATCGGCCTGGCGGGCCTTCTTGAGCAGGGCATCCCGCTCGGGCCCGGGCGGAAGCCTCAAAGCCTGTTGCTGGACCTGCTTCACCCATGCGGAAAGCCGGTCTTGAAGGGTCAGCTGCTGCTTGTAACGCCGCCGCTTGAACATGGCATGCTCCTTTCCGTGCGAGGAAGGCGGGAGCGCAATCGGCGTTTTCATCACCGATAGGGGCCATGCTTCGTACGGTGATGGTCTATTAGGGGCCATGAACGGGCCGGCGTCTGTGCAGTTGTGTGCACAACGCGAAGGGGGAGGGGCGGACCCTAGAGGAGGGACGGCATTCTCGCGCACAAACCCTCAAATCCGCAAAGAACATATTGCGAACATAGAACAGATAGGGTACATTGCCTTTATCGACGAGCCGCCTCGCCAATCGTTTGTCCCTCTAGCGAATCCTCGCCATAAGGAGCACGACCCAATGTCCACCACTGCCCTGCGTATCGTCGAAGGATCTTCCATGGACAAGAGTAAAGCTCTGGCCGCCGCGCTCTCCCAGATCGAGCGTCAGTTCGGCAAGGGCTCGGTGATGAAGCTCGGCAAGAACGACCGCTCGATGGATGTCGAGGCGGTCTCCTCGGGCTCGCTCGGGCTCGACATCGCGCTCGGCATCGGCGGCCTGCCCAAGGGGCGCGTCGTGGAAATCTATGGGCCGGAATCCTCGGGCAAGACCACGCTGGCGCTGCATACGGTGGCGGAGGCGCAGAAGAAGGGCGGCATCTGCGCCTTCATCGACGCCGAGCACGCGCTCGACCCGGTCTATGCCCGCAAGCTGGGCGTGAACATCGACGAGCTCCTGATCTCGCAGCCGGACACCGGCGAGCAGGCGCTGGAAATCTGCGACACGCTGGTGCGTTCGGGCGCGGTGGACGTTCTGGTGGTCGATTCGGTTGCGGCCCTGGTGCCGAAGGCCGAACTCGAGGGCGAGATGGGCGATGCGCTGCCGGGCCTTCAGGCCCGTCTGATGAGCCAGGCGCTGCGCAAGCTGACGGCCTCGATCAACAAGTCCAACACCATGGTGATCTTCATCAACCAGATCCGCATGAAGATCGGTGTGATGTACGGCTCGCCGGAAACCACCACCGGCGGCAATGCGCTGAAGTTCTACGCCTCCGTCCGCCTCGACATCCGCCGCATCGGCGCGATCAAGGAGCGCGACGAAGTGGTCGGCAACACCACCCGCGTCAAGGTGGTGAAGAACAAGCTGGCGCCGCCGTTCAAGCAGGTCGAGTTCGACATCATGTACGGCGAGGGCGTCTCCAAGATGGGCGAGATCCTCGATCTCGGCGTCAAGGCCGGCATCGTCGAAAAGTCCGGTGCCTGGTTCTCCTATGACAGCCAGCGTCTCGGCCAGGGCCGCGAGAACTCGAAAGCGTTCCTGAAGGCCAACCCCGACATCACCGCCAAGATCGAGACCTCGATCCGCCAGAACTCCGGCCTGATCGCCGAGCAGATTCTCGCCGGCACGCCGGAGCGCGACGCCGACGGCGAGGAGCCGGCGGACGAGTAAGCCTCAACGCGAAGAGTTTTTCGCGAGGAGCGGGCGCTGAGGACGTTGAGTTGCCGACGTCGTCAGCGCCCTTTCGTTTTTGCGTGAGGGGAGACCGCGCCGATGAAACGGATAATTCTGACCAGTTCGTCAGGCGCCGGCCTCACCTATGCCGATCGCGCCGACTTGGTCATCCCGTTCATCTATCGCTTCGTTTCGGGGCCGCTTCCCACGCCCGACCACCTCATCCGTTATCTCGGCTGGCGGCAGTCCAGGACGTGGGTCGACGAAATGCACTGGTCGGATTGCGTCCCCGTGCGTCAGTCGCCCCTTATCCGGCGCCAGGATCGGGCGGGTGCCCTGCTTTGGATCTTCGAGCATTACGCGGTCGATCTCATCGAGCTGTGGTTCGATCCTGAACCCAATAGCCAATTGCAGTTGATATGGATCCTCGATTACCTGCGTTTCAGGCCTTCACTGACGGAGAACCTGAGACTTCGACGGGTCGATTTCAGTCTACGGGGAGCAAATCCAGCAGAGCTTCGTCATCGTGACGTGGAGCAGCTCGACGTTGCGGAAAGCGACGTTGAGATCGCAACTCTCGCGTGGGAGGCCTACGGCGCGCCGACACCCGAGCTTTGCGCCGGGCTGCTCGACAGGCCGCTCGGCAAGCTGTCTTTTTTGAAGACGGCCATGGATGAGCTGCTCTCGGAACTGCCGTCGCCGGTGACGGGACTGGGGGCGACCGAGACGCGCCTTCTCGAACTGATCGCAAGCGAACAGAGTCGCGCCGATACGCTGTTTCGGCCAGGCAGGCCTGAGGCTCGTGTGTTCGATCTCTGGGAGCTGGGCGCGTTGCTCGAAGGGCTCGCATTCGGCCCGGCACCTGCGATTGCGGGTCTGGACGGCAAGCTGGCGACACTCGATCCGGACAACACGCGAGGCCGCAACGCCGCCTATCGCCGGAGCCGGCTGTCGCTGACCGAATTCGGCAAGGCGGTTCTGGAAGGTGGGGAGGATTTTCGTCGTCACAACCCGATCCGACGCTGGTGGGGCGGTACGTTTCTCACGAGCGAGCGGCTGTGGCGGTGGGATCGTGAAAGCCGGTTGTTGATTGCGCCTTAAGCCGTAGGGTGGATCAGCCGAAGGCGTAATCCACCAGATCGTCTCCGCGGACGCGGAAGTGGTGGGTTACGCCGGCGGACCGGGCTTCGCGCAACCGCCCGCTAACCCACCAGACGAAAACCGCTGTCGGATCTTACTCCGCCGCTTCCGCGTAATCGCTCACCGGCGGGCAGGAGCACACCAGGTTGCGGTCGCCATAGACGTTGTCGACGCGCCCCACAGGGCTCCAGTACTTGTCCGTCCGCGAGCTGCCCGCGGGGAAGCAGCCTTCGGCGCGGGTGTAGGCGCGCGCCCAGTCGTCCTCAGCGATGTCGTGCACCGTGTGCGGGGCATGACGCAGCGGTGACGCTTCGATCTTGAAGCGGCCAGCCTCGACCTCGGCGATTTCTTTCCGGATCGCGATCATGGCGTCACAGAAACGATCCAGCTCGGCCTTCGATTCCGACTCGGTCGGCTCGATCATCAGCGTGCCCGGCACCGGGAAGCTCATGGTCGGCGCGTGGAAGCCGTAGTCGATCAGGCGCTTTGCGATGTCGTCGACGGTGACGCCGCTCGTGGTCTTGAGCGGACGGGGATCGACGATGCACTCATGCGCGACGCGGCCCTTCTCGTTCTTGTAGAGCACCGGGAAGTGCGGATCGAGCCTTGCTGCGATGTAGTTGGCGTTGAGGATCGCAATCTCGGTGGCGCGCTTCAGGCCTTCACCGCCCATCATCAGGATGTAGATGTAGGAGATGGTCAGGATCGAGGCCGAGCCGAACGGCGCGGCCGAGACCGGGCCGACCGGGGCTTTAGCCTTTGTCGCAGGATGGCCGGGCAGGAAGGGCGCCAGATGCGCCTTGACGCCGATCGGGCCCATGCCGGGACCGCCGCCGCCATGCGGAATGCAGAAGGTCTTGTGCAGATTGAGATGGCTGACATCGGCGCCGTAATCGCCGGGCCGGCTCAGGCCGACCTGCGCGTTGAGGTTGGCGCCGTCCAGATACACCTGGCCGCCATGGCCGTGCACGATGTCGCAGATTTCGCGGATGTGCTCCTCGAACACGCCGTGGGTCGAGGGATAGGTGATCATGACCGCGGCGAGATTGGCCGAGTGCTTCTCCGCCTTGGCGCGGAGGTCATTGACGTCGACGTCGCCGTTCTTCTCGCAGGCGACCACCACCACGTCCATGCCGACCATCGCGGCCGAGGCGGGGTTGGTGCCGTGGGCGGAGGAGGGGATCAGGCAGATCTTGCGGTGCGTCTCGCCACGCGCGGCATGGTAGCCACGGATGGCCAAGAGCCCCGCATACTCGCCTTGCGCGCCCGAATTCGGCTGCAGCGAGATCGCGTCATAGCCGGTGATGTCACACAGCCATTTTTCCAGCCGCGCGAACAGCGCGTGATAGCCGGCGGCCTGCTCGCGCGGAACGAACGGATGCAGCGTCGCGAACTCCGGCCAGGTCAGCGGCATCATCTCGGTGGTCGCGTTCAGCTTCATGGTGCACGAGCCGAGCGGAATCATCGCGCGGTCGAGCGCGAGGTCGCGATCGCTGAGCTTGCGCATGTAGCGCAGCATCTCGGTCTCCGAGCGATGCGCGTGGAACACGGGATGGGTCAGGAACGCGGTGGTGCGCTTCAAGCCGTCCGGCAGCGCCTCGCGCGTCTCCGCGTCGATCTCGACGTAAGCAAGCGTGCCGCCGAAGGCACGCCAGACTGCTTCGACCGTCGCTGACGTGGTGGTCTCGTCGAGCGCAATGCGCAAGCTGGTGTCGCCGACGCCGAGATTGATCTTCTCGGCCGCCGCTCGCGCGACGATCCCGGCGCGCTTGGCGCCGGCGTCCACGCTGAGCGTGTCGAAGAAGTTCTCGCTATCAGGCGCAAAGCCGAGCTTGCGCAGGCCGGCGGCCAGCACGGCGGCGCGGCGATGCACATTGCGCGCAATCTGCGTCAGGCCTTCGGGGCCGTGATAGACCGCGTACATCGAGGCGATCACGGCGAGCAGCACCTGCGCGGTGCAGATGTTCGACGTCGCCTTCTCGCGGCGGATGTGCTGCTCGCGGGTCTGCAGCGCGAGCCGGTAGGCAGGCGCACCGCGTGAGTCCACGGAGAGGCCGACGATGCGTCCGGGCAGCGAGCGCTTCAGCGCATCGCGCACTGCCATATAGGCCGCATGCGGGCCGCCATAACCCATCGGCACGCCAAAACGCTGCGCCGAGCCGATCGCGATGTCGGCGCCGAGCTCGCCGGGCGAAGCGAGCAGCGTCAGGGCCAGCAGGTCGGCGGCTACGATCGCGAGCGCGCCCTTGGCCTTCAGCGTAGCGATCGCGGGCCGGAGGTCGCGCACCGCGCCGGAAGAACCGGGATATTGCAGCAGCGCGCCGAGCACGTCGGCCCTGTCGAGATCAGTGAGGGGATCGCCGACGATCAGGGTCCAGCCGAGCGGCTCGGCGCGGGTGCGCATCACGGCCAGCGTCTGCGGATGCACGTCCTTGTCGACGAAGAAGGCTTGCGCCTTGACCTGCGAGTGCCGCTCTGCGAGCGCCATCGCTTCCGCCGCGGCGGTGGCCTCGTCGAGCAGCGAGGCGTTGGCGACGTCGAGCCCGGTGAGGTCGCAGATCATGGTCTGGAAGTTGAGCAGCGCCTCCAGCCGGCCCTGGCTGATCTCGGGCTGATAGGGCGTGTAGGCCGTGTACCAGGCCGGGTTCTCCAGGATGTTGCGCTGGATCACCGCGGGCAGGATCGTTCCGGAATAGCCTTGGCCGATCAGCGAGGTGAAGACCTGATTCCGGGCAGCGAGCTCGGCCATGTGCGCGATCGCCTCGGTTTCGCTCAAGGGCCTGCCGAGATCGAGCGGGGTGGCCTGCCGGATCGAGGCCGGCAGCGTCTCCGCCATCAGCGCGTCGACGCTCTTGGCGCCGACGGCTTCGAGCATGGCGGTGACATCGCGCGCCGACGGGCCGATGTGGCGGCGAACGAAGGAGGTGGCGGTGTCGCCGTTGGATTTGCGGTGCGCGGTCATCATGGGTCCTCGCTTTAGATTTCGTTGTCGCCGTCATGCCCCGCGAAGGCGGGGCATCCAGTACACGCAGGCGTCACGGCTTGAACCGAAAAGCCGAGGCGTACTGGATCGTCCGCCTGCGCGGACGATGACACCGAGTATGAGGTCAGAGTTCGCGTCATCTCACGCCGTGTGGGCCTTGTAGGCGGATTCATCCATGAGGCCGCCGAGCTCACCCTTGTCGGCCATCTTGATCTTGAAGAACCAGGCCTTGCCTTGCGCGTCCGAGTTGACCAGCGCCGGCTCGGCCACGAGCTCGGCATTGGTTTCGAGCACTTCGCCGGTCACAGGCGCGTAGACGTCGGAGGCGGCCTTGACCGATTCGACGACGGCGGCGGCTTCCGCCTTCTTCAGCGTGCGGCCGACCTTGGGCAATTCGACGAACACGACGTCGCCGAGCTGCTGCTGGGCATAGTCGGTGATGCCGACGGTGGCGACATCGCCGTCGATAGCGAGCCATTCATGGTCGGAGCTGTACAGCGTCGTGGTCATTGTCGATCCTCAGCGTTTGTAAGTGTTCTTGACGAAAGGCATGGCCGCGACCTGCACGGCCAAGCGCTGGCCGCGCACTTCGGCGAACAGGTTTGTGCCGAGCGCGCTTTGGCTCGTGGGCACATAACCCATCGCAACCGGCGCATTCAGGCTCGGGCCGAAACCGCCCGAGGTGACTTGTCCGATCGGCTCGCCGCCCGCGCTGTCGGCGAACAGCAGCGCGCCCTCGCGGACCGGCGCGCGTCCCTGGGCGAGCAGGCCGATACGGCGGCGGGCCGCGCCGTGATCGAAATGAGCGAGGATTTTTTCGGCACCGGGAAAGCCGCCGGCGCGCGCGCCGCCGGTGCGGCGGGACTTCTGCACCGACCATTCCAGCGCGGCCTCGACCGGCGTGGTCGCGGTGTCGATGTCGTGGCCGTAGAGGCAGAGCCCGGCCTCCAGCCGTAGGCTGTCGCGGGCGCCCAGGCCGATCGGCAGCACGTCCGGATTGTCCAGCAGCGTTTTGGCAAGACGGTCGGCATCGGCCGTCGGAACCGAGATTTCAAAACCGTCCTCGCCGGTGTAGCCGGAGCGCGAGACGAAGCAGTCGATGCCGGCAACCTTGCGCGGGCCGGAATCCATGAACTTCATGGCGGGCGCCTCTGCACACAATTTCGCCAGCGCCGCCTCGGCCTTCGGCCCCTGCAGCGCGATCAGCGCGCGATCCGTGAGAGAATCGATTACGCAAACGTCGGAGAGATGCGCGCGCAGATGGGCCTCGTCGGCGTCCTTGCAAGCGGCGTTGACGACCAGGAAGAGGTGATCGCCGAAATTGGCGACCATGAGGTCGTCGAGAATGCCGCCGTCCGCATTGGTGAACTGGGCGTAGCGCTGCCGTCCCGGCGCGATCGCCACGATATCCTGCGGCACCAGCCGTTCCAGCGCGCGGGCAGCGTCCTCGACCTTGCCCGATTTCGGCCGAAGCGCGATCTGGCCCATATGGGAGACGTCGAACAGGCCGGCGGAGGTCCGGGTATGGAGGTGCTCCTTCAGCACGCCCGCGGGGTATTGCACGGGCATGTCGTAGCCCGCGAACGGCACCATCTTGCCGCCCAGGGAGACATGAAGCCCATGAAGGGGTGTACGTTTCAGGGAATCTTGGTCGTCGCGCGCTAGCATCACAGGGGCCCTCGGCGGTTCCCCCGGGAGGATTCCCTGAGGACACCAGTCGAAGCCCCATCTGTCGCTGTGCCTGAGAGTATTATCCCGTCGGCGGGAGCCATCCGGGCAAACCTTCCTTAAAAGGTATTTGCCCGTCGGCGCCTCTTTCCAGATGCTGTCAAAGCCACGCGGTCCTTTTGCCTGAGAGTTTCCGGGGCGGTTGCTCCTTCGGCGCCGGCTGCCTAAAGCCGGTCTCTCCCGACGTGGCCGTACGATACAGATGGGTAAAGACCACAGCGGGGCCAAGCCTGTCAACGCGTCCGCGCGTCCTATCCAACGGGATTGAGCGCCTGCGGCAACCCTCTGATCTCTCTGCACAGTTTCTGGACAGCGAAGCTGGCCTTGTCTAAAAGCGCTTTGGCCCGCAGATATCAGCCTCAACGTTACGGTTTGGATGGCGAGAAGCGGGTCCAGGCACACCCGATTGGATGAACATGAGCGGCGTCAACGAGATCAGGTCGACCTTTCTGAACTTCTTTGCCGAGAACGGCCACGAGATCGTGTCGTCCTCGCCATTGGTGCCGCGCAACGACCCGACATTGATGTTCACCAATGCCGGCATGGTGCAGTTCAAGAACGTCTTTACCGGCGTCGAGAAGCGGCCCTATCAGCGCGCCACCACGTCGCAGAAATGCGTTCGCGCCGGCGGCAAGCACAACGACCTCGACAATGTCGGCTATACCGCGCGCCATCTCACCTTCTTCGAGATGCTCGGCAACTTCTCGTTCGGCGATTATTTCAAGGAGCGCGCGATCGAGCTGGCCTGGAAGCTCATCACCAAGGATTTCGGGCTCAACAAGGACAAGCTGCTCGTCACCGTCTACCACACCGACGACGAGGCGCACGGGCTCTGGAAGAAGATTGCAGGCTTCTCCGACGACCGCATCATCCGCATCCCGACCTCGGACAATTTCTGGGCGATGGGCGACACCGGTCCGTGCGGCCCGTGCTCGGAGATCTTCATCGACCGCGGCGACCACATCTGGGGCGGCCCTCCGGGCTCGCCGGAAGAGGACGGCGACCGCTTTCTCGAATTCTGGAATCTCGTGTTCATGCAATATGAGCAGGTGACGAAGGAGGAGCGCGTGGATTTGCCGCGTCCCTCGATCGACACCGGCATGGGTCTGGAGCGCATGGCCTGCATCATGCAGGGCGTCGACAGCGTGTTCGAGACCGATCTGTTCCGTCATCTGATCGATGCGACATCGTCCGCGCTGGGCCACGGGCCGAACGAGCAGACCGTGGCCTCGTTCCGCGTCATCGCCGATCATCTGCGTTCCTCGGCCTTCCTGGTCGCGGACGGCGTGCTGCCCTCGAACGAGGGCCGCGGCTACGTGCTGCGCCGGATCATGCGCCGCGCGATGCGTCATGCGCAGCTGCTGGGTGCGAAGGAGCCGCTGATGCATCGGCTGGTCTGGGCGCTGGTACGCGAGATGGGCCAGGCCTATCCCGACCTGATGCGCGCGGAAAACCTGATCGAGGAAACGCTGCGGCTGGAAGAGACCCGCTTCCGCAAGACGCTGACCCGCGGCCTTGCGATCCTCGACGAGAAGAGCGCGTCCCTGAAGAAGGGCGACATGTTCGACGGCGACGTCGCCTTCACGCTTTACGACACCTATGGTTTTCCGCTGGACCTGACCCAGGACGCGCTGAAGTCGCGCGGCATCAGCGTCGACCAGGCCTCGTTCACCGACGCGATGGAGCGCCAGAAGGCCAAGGCGCGTGAGTCCTGGAAGGGCTCGGGCGAAGCGGCTTCCGAGGCGATCTGGTTCCCGCTGCGCGAGAAGCTCGGAGCCACGGAATTCCTCGGCTACGAGACCGAGAGCGCCGAAGGCGTGGTGACCGCGCTGGTGAAGGACGGCAAGGAAGCCACGAGCCTCAAGGCCGGCGAGACCGGTGCGATCGTGCTGAACCAGACCCCGTTCTATGCGGAGTCGGGCGGCCAGGTCGGCGATACCGGTGTGCTCACGGGCGAGGGCGGCGTCAAATTCCGCGTCACCGACACGCAGAAGAAGCTCGGCGATTTCTTCGTGCATGTCGGCACGGTGGAGAGCGGCGAGCTCAAGCTCGGCACCGCGCTGCAGCTCGAGGTCGATCATTCCAGGCGCTTCTCGATCCGCGCGCATCACTCGGCGACACATCTCATCCACGAGGCGCTGCGCCAGGTGCTCGGCGACCACATCGCCCAGCGCGGCTCGATGGTCGCGCCGGACCGCCTGCGCTTCGACTTCGTGCATCCGAAGCCGATCACGGCGGAAGAGCTCGCCCGCGTCGAGGACATCGCCAACGATGTGGTGCTGGAGAACGACGAGGTCACGACCCGCGTCATGGGCGTTGACGAAGCCCGCGAAGCCGGCGCGCGTGCGCTGTTCGGGGAGAAATATGGCGACGAGGTTCGCGTCGTCTCGATGGGCAGGACCGCGCGCGAGCGCGGCGCCAACGCGCTCGGCTGGTCGGTCGAGCTGTGCGGCGGCACGCATGTCAAGCGCACCGGCGATATCGGCCTGATCACGCTCACCGGCGAGAGCGCGGTTGCTTCGGGCGTGCGCCGCATCGAGGCGCTGACCGGCAATTACGCGCGCCGGCACGCCAACGAGACCATGGCGCTGGCGAAGAGTGCGGCGAACGAGCTGCGCACCTCGATCGACGACGTCCCTGCGCGCATCACAGCCCTGATGGACGAGCGCAAGAAGCTCGAGCGCGAATTATCCGACGCCCGCAAGAAGCTGGCGATGGGCGGCGGTGCGTCCGCCGGCAGCAATGGTGCAGCCGCGGGCGTGCGTGACGTCGGCGACGTCAAGCTGATGGCGCGCGCGGTGGAAGGCATCGAGATGAAGGATCTCAAGAGCCTTGCCGACGACGGCAAGAAGCAGATCGGCTCCGGCGTCGTCGCGATCGTCGGGGTCACCGAGGACGGCAAGGCCGGCGTGGTGGTCGGCGTCACCGCCGACCTCACCGCACGCTTCAACGCGGTGAACCTGGTCAAGATTGCTTCCGAGGCGCTCGGCGGCAAGGGCGGCGGTGGCCGGCCCGACATGGCGCAGGCCGGCGGCCCCGATGGAGCCAAGGCAACCGAGGCGCTGGCGGCGATCGAAAAAGCGATGGCAGGCGCGTAAACCACCATGGAGCCCGTTCCGCGAGGACGTGGCTTGCGTGATCCCAATTTAAGGGATCGCCTCTATGAATTGCTTGAGCACGACCCGTTGGCTTATTCAGCCGGGTCGCGCTTCATCAAGTTCATCATCGGCGTCATCGTGCTCAACGTCGTCTCGATGATCCTCGCCTCGGTGCCGGAACTGGACGGGCAATTCGGCACGCTGTTCTCGTCCATCACAGCCCTTGCCGTGATGGTGTTCGCGCTGGAATATCTGGCGCGGCTGTGGACCGTGGCGGGCCACACCCAGCGCAAGGGCTCCGCGCTGTCCGACCGGCTCGGCTACGTGTTTTCGACGCTCGGCATCATCGACCTCATGGCGTTCCTGCCCGCGTCGATCGTGCTCGCCACCGGCCGGCACGCGACGCTGGCGGCGCTGGGCGTGCTGCCGTTCTTCAAGCTGATCCGGTACTCGCCGGCGATGCGCTCGCTGCTCGCCGCTGTTCATGCCGAGCGGCGGGCGCTGATCGGCTGCATCGTCATCCTGATCGGCGCGGTCTTGACCTTCGCCTCGCTGCTCTACGCCATCGAGCGCGACGTGCAGCCGGACAAGCTCGGCACCATCCCGCAGGCGATGTGGTGGGCGATCGTGACGCTCGGCACCGTCGGCTATGGCGACGTGGTGCCGGTGACGGCGCTCGGCAAGCTGGTCTCCACTTTCGCCATCATCTCAGGCTTTGCCATGATCGCGCTGCCGGTCGCGATCATCTCCACGGCGTTTGCCGAAGAGGTGAAGCGGCGCGATTTCGTCGTCACCTGGGGCATGCTGGCGCGGGTGCCGCTGTTCTCGCATCTGTCGGCCGCGGAGATCGCCGACATCATGCGTCTCTTGCGCGCGCGCACCATCGAGCAGGGCGAGATACTGGTCCGTCGCGGCGATGCGGCCTCGTCGATGTATTTCATCACCGCCGGCGAGGTCGAGATCGCGCTGCCGAGCCAGCACGTGCGGCTCACCGACGGCACCTTCTTCGGCGAGATCGCGCTGCTGCACAAAACAAAGCGCAGCGGTACGGTGACGGCGACGCGCAAGACGCGCCTTCTGGTGCTCGACGCCCAGGATTTCCACGCTTTGATCGAACGCATGCCTACGCTGGCCGACCACGTCCACACGACCGCCAAGGCGAGGCTCGCCGATACCGGCGACCTCGCGCTGGCGGAGCTGGCTCAGGCGGAGGGGGAAAGCGGGGGCGAGGCGAACTGATGAGGCGTGCTCCGCCTCAGCCTTTCTTCAGGAAAACATACTCGGCCGAGTAGGGCGCGCTTCTGAACTCGCCGGCCTTTTCGCACGTGCCGTCGAGCTTGCCGCCATGGGTGTTGATGCGCTGAACCGTGGTGACAGGCGTGAGGGCGCCGCTGCCGCGGCGGGCGGTGACCTCCAGCTTCAGCCAGGGGATATCGGCAGCCGTCGCACCGGGCGCGTTGCCAATCGCCTTGCCGACCACGGCGCTGCTGTCGGCGAGTTCCCAGTTCGGGCCGGCATAGTGCCTGCCGATCGTCTTGCCCTCGGACAGCAGCGTTGCGATCGGCTCACGGAAGGTCCAGGCGAGCTTGCCGTCGCTACCGGCTTTGCATTCGTAGACCTGCGCGCCCTCGGCGTGGACGCTGAGCACGACGCTCTCGCCCGGTGCGGCGATGGCGTCGGGAAGCGGCTCTGCAGCCCCGACCGGCCCGATCAGGGCCGTGAGCAGCATTGTGGGGCCGGCAAGCTTGATGAACATAATGGCATCTCCGGGCAAGGTCCCAAAAAGAAACGGGCCGCGCTGTTGCGCGGCCCGTGATGATGTCTGGCCCAGTCGGGCGAAATTGCGGTCGGCTCAGGCCGCCAGCTCCTTGGTCAGGTTCTCGGCGACCTTGTCGAGGAAGCCGGTGGTCGAGAGCCAGCGCTGGTCGGCGCCGACCAGGAGCGCGAGGTCCTTGGTCATGTAGCCAGCCTCGACGGTGTCGACGCAGACCTTCTCCAGCGTGTTGGCGAACTTGGCGAGCTCGGCATTGTTGTCGAGCTTGGCGCGGTGCGACAGGCCACGGGTCCAGGCGAAGATCGAGGCGATCGAGTTGGTCGAGGTCTCCTTGCCCTTCTGGTGCTCGCGGTAGTGGCGGGTCACCGTGCCGTGGGCGGCTTCCGCCTCGACGGTCTTGCCGTCGGGGGTGAGGAGCACGGAGGTCATCAGGCCGAGCGAGCCGTAACCCTGCGCGACCGTGTCGGACTGCACGTCGCCGTCGTAGTTCTTGCAGGCCCAGACGTAGCCGCCGGACCACTTGAGTGCCGAGGCCACCATGTCGTCGATCAGGCGGTGCTCGTAGGTCAGACCCTTGGCCTCGAATTCCTTCTTGAACTCGCGGTCGTAGATGTCCTGGAAGATGTCCTTGAAGCGGCCGTCATAGACCTTGAGAATCGTGTTCTTGGTCGAGAGATAGACCGGGTAGTTGCGCAGCAGGCCGTAGTTCAGCGAGGCGCGGGCGAAGTCGATGATGGAGTCGTCGAGATTGTACATCTCCATGGCGACGCCGGCGCCGGGCGCCTTGAACACTTCCTTCTCGATCACGGTGCCGTCTTCGCCGACGAACTTCATCGACAACGTGCCCTTGCCCGGGAACTTGAAGTCGGTGGCGCGGTACTGGTCGCCATAGGCGTGGCGGCCGATGATGATCGGCTTGGTCCAGCCGGGAACCAGGCGCGGCACGTTCTTGCATATGATCGGCTCGCGGAAGATCACGCCGCCCAGGATGTTGCGGATGGTGCCGTTCGGCGACTTCCACATCTGCTTGAGGTTGAACTCCTTCACCCGGGCTTCATCAGGGGTGATGGTGGCGCACTTCACGCCGACGCCGACCTTCTTGATCGCCTCGGCGGCGTCGATGGTGACCTGATCATTGGTGTGGTCGCGGTACTCCATGCCCAGGTCGAAATACATCAGCTCGACATCCAGGAACGGGGTGATCAGCTTGTCCTTGATGTACTGCCAGATGATCCGGGTCATCTCGTCGCCATCGAGTTCGACGACGGGATTGGATACCTTGATTTTTGCCATGATCGGGGAAGCCTCTTGGGAACGGCGCTTTTGGTGCGCCACGGGAATATCCGCCGCCTCATAGCACCCGGACGCGGCGGGCGAAAGCCAAGGGATTATGCACTTTTAGCCGATCCAGCCCCCACAGACGGGGGGCGGGGAGGCGCCCGCAGGCCGGGGCGGGCCTGAGGCTTCGGCAGAGATTCAAAAGTCGATTCCAACCCGTTATTTCCCTTGAGAATTTCGTCAGGACAGGCAAACGACAGGCGAACGGGCAGCCGGTCCCAAGGAGATCTTGGCAGCCGGCATGAATCAATTCCTGAGGCGGCCCCGCCAAGGCCTTGAGGGACAGAGTGAAAGCGAAACGAGATGTCGGGGACTGACAAGAGCAAGGCGGGTTTGTCCCTCGACGGTCCCATCGTCATCCTGGTCGAGCCGCAGCTCGGCGAAAACATCGGCATGGCCGCGCGCGCCATGGGCAATTTTGCGCTCGGTGCCATGCGTATCGTCAACCCCAGGGACGGCTGGCCCAACATCGCGGCCCAACGCGCCGCGGCCGGTGCCGACCACATTCTGGAAAAGGTCCAGTTGTTCGGCACGGTCGAAGAGGCGGTGGCCGACCTCGACCTGCTGTTCGCCACCACCGCGCGCCCCCACGACCAGGCCAAGCCCGTGGTCGGGCCGGAGGCGGCGGCCAGCGAGATCGCGGGTCACGTCGCGGCCGGTGGCAAGGCCGGTATCCTGTTCGGCCGCGAGCGCTGGGGACTGACCAACGAGGAGGTCGGCCTCTCAAACCGCATCATCACCTTCCCGGTCAATCCGGGTTTCGCCTCGCTCAACCTCGCCCAGGCCGTGCTGCTGGTCGGCTATGAATGGTTCAAGCGGGCGACCTCAGGCGAGCTGCCGCACGCGATGCCGGAGCGCTCCGAGCGCGCTTCGCAGCACCAGATGCAGGCTTTCTTCGACAACCTGATCCGCGAGCTCGACAAGGTGGAATTCCTGCGCCCGGCCGAGAAGCGCGACACCATGCTGGTCAACCTGCGCAACATCTTCAGCCGGATGGAGCCGACCAAGCAGGACATGCACACCCTGCACGGGGTGATCATGGCAATCGCCGAAGGGCGCAAGGGACCGGCCAAGGGCGGCGTGCTCGACGGCGAGCAGGCCACGCGCCTGCGCGCGCTCCTGGCCGAGCACGGGCAGGGCGGCGGCGTTCCCGACAGCGGCTCGACGGTGCGCGGTCTCGCCCGCCTGCTCCGCCGCAACCCGACCGATGCCGAGCGCCTGCTCTGGCAGGCCCTGACCCGCGACCGCCGCTTTGCCGGCGGGTTCAAGCGCCAGACCCCGGTCGGTCGCCACATCCCGGACTTCGTCTCGTTCCCGCACCGGATCGCGATCGAGCTGGTCAACCCGGGCGAGGGGGAAGCCATCGCAGCGGATCGCGCGTCGCGGCGGAATTGGCTCGAGGCGCGGGATTATCGGGTGTTGGAGGTCCGTGCGGCGGACGTGGAGCGCGATCTCGAGGCCGAACTGGCGCGGCTGCAGGGGATGATCGAGCAGGGCGCGTAACCCCCGGTCGATCAGCGCCGGTTCAGCGCTGAACCACAACCTTGCCGCCGACCAGGGTCAGTTCGCCTTGATATCCTTGATCTGCGCCTCTGGCACGGCCGTGTAGCCCGCGGAGAGTATCAAGATGTCCGCAAGCTTGCCGGGTTGCATTGTCCATTTTGCGCTGTCGGGCTCGCGAGCGCCTTCAGTTCCGGGATTTTCCGCCATCACCAATGATGGAGTAGGGCGCCCAAAACAGCGGATGTGCATAAGTGAATTGGGTCACGCCAGTGCTGTCGACATAGCCGGGGCCGTCCGCCAGCGCCATCATGGCTTGGCGGAGAGCCTCGCTTCTGGTCAAGGTCGGGTCTGCGCTTTGGCGTCTGAACAAATCCGTCACCAACTCGCGAGCGGACTGAGAGTGGACGGACCAATTGGTGACGAGCAAAGCCCGCGTACCCGCGTAGAAGAACGCGCGGCCCAAGCCCGATGCCGCTTCTGCGCCGGCTCCGGACGCCGCACCGGTGTTGCAGGCCGAAAGGACGACCCAGTCGGCATCCAACTTGAGTGACAGGATTTCTTCCATGGTCAAAAGCCCATCGCCCGGCCTGCCGGTGACCTTCGGGGAAGAAAGCGCCAAAGCTGGCTGGGTGAGACCATCGAGCTCGCCAGGAACCAGACCGTGAGTCGCGAACGCAAGCACCTTGAATCCCGAGAGGTCCATGGTCTTGACCGCTTGCTCGTTTGCATTCTCGCCGAGGAACAGAACCTTGGAGGGATCGGCCTGCAGTGCCGATGCGATCGACCTCAGCTCCTCTGCCGTATCTGGAAGCCGAGGAAGCATTTCGATGCTCGCGCTATCGGCGTCGTCGAGATCGGGGCTGCTGCGCCGCCTCAAGGGCATTCCGCGCGTCGTGGCCGCTGCAGACACGACCGTGGCGACTTCCTCCGCGCGTTTGCTCCGATCGTCGATGCTGAAAATGGGGTCGCCAAATGCAATTAGCTCTCCCCGGCCGGGCTTGCCCGGTGACAATTGGCGAAGGGTACGCAGGGCTGCCGCCGAAGGCACAAGCGTGACAGCATGCGAACGGGCAAGCCACGGCACCGCCCTGTAACTCGAGAAAAGAGGATCGTCCTCCGTCCAGGCCTCGACCGGCGCGGTTGGCAGGAGTGACAGGGGAAGCAGGCCAAGCGCGCCGTTCGTCGCGACGATGAGACTTTTGGCGGGCCTCCACCCGGCTTCGACCGGCTTCAGCAACAGGGAGTAGAGCTCGTAGCCGAGCTTCAGATCGAACGGGGGAATGTCTGAAATCATCGCCGCCTGGGGCTCAAGCGCAGCTCGGAGCTTTCGGATTCGGCTATCGACGTCGGCGCTGGTGGCCGCTATCTCGGCAAAGGCAACCGGTCCGGCCTTCGAAATTGCCCAGACGAAGCTTGCGTCCCTTCCAAAGTAGAAGGACAGCATGGCTTCGTTGTCGGCAAGAGTGGCCTTGATCTCCGCGACGCTTGGCGGCTTCGGAGATACCAGATCCGCATAGGTAGGAAATTTTTGATCGATCTCGATGCGTGCTTTTGCACGCTCGTCGCGCAGCGCGTTGATCGAGGCATTCAGAGAAGCGACGTTCTTTTCGTCGCGTTCCGCAGATGCCAGCGACAACACGTTGTTCAGCGCGCCGAGTTGCGCGCTGATTTGCTTGGAGAGATCCTGCTCCTGGCGAACCAGCTTGGCCAACTCGGGGTCTTGCGCGGCGCTGCGCGAGCTCGAAGCTGCGAGGGCTTGCTGGACCGAACGCCCGCGAATGGCGTCGGCCAATGCGAATGTTTCCGTGCCGACCTCGTCATTCGCAGTATTCTTTTGCCGAGCCAGCAACGCGACATAAGCCTCGACGGTCGCCTGCAATTGCTGGCTACGGGCGGCCTTTGCGCTCGCATCGTCGTCGTCGGCGTTGTCGCGCGATTGCGATACCAGCAGCGGAATGGCCGCTCTGAACTCGCGGATCGCGCTGTCTTCGTGCCTGGCGAGCATCAATCCGATCGCAAGGATCCCGCGCGCATTCGCAGTATCCGGATGGTTGTTGCCGAAAGAGGACGCAGCGCGCTCGACCAAGCGCTCCGCGGCGGCAATCCCGACCTGAACCTGCCCGGAGTTGTATAGCGACAATATTCGCGATCCATCAGTCTCGAACTTTTCGCGCTGGCGTGGTTCCCAATGAGCGATCGCCTTGTCCAAATCCGCGTAGACATGGCTTGCTTCGGCATACTTGCGCTGGATCACCAGGATAGAACCCAACTGCGAAAGCAGGCGAACGGTGGAAACGGCGTCATCGGCAACTCCGATGGTCCGATTGATCTCGATCGCAACGCGGGCAAGCTTTTCCGCATCTTCGTAGCGGCCCTCCTCGATGAGGATGCCGGCAAACCCGCGCATGAAATTGATCGTGACGGGGTTGTATTTTCCCACATCCTTCAACCGGGACAACAAGGCGCGCCGGGCGTCGACTTCGGCCTCGGCCAACCGACCTTGCTGCGCCTTCATGCGCGCCTGATTGAGAACCGCATAATCGATGCCTTGCCGCATCAGGGTTTCGGAGGGAGCATTGTCGAGTTGCAGAATGGATTTGATCGACGCGCGTTTGCGGGCCTCCTGAATCCTGTAGGCCTGCTCGGCCTCGCCGAACCGGCCCCGGGCCTCGAACAGGATCGCGTGACCGCTCTCGACCATGCTTTCCCAGTCGTCACCCTTAATAGCATAGGATGAACGCCAACCGGCTTCCTGGCTTGTGCGCGCTTCGTGGATGAGCGTGTCGTTCCTGCGGATATATTCATCCGCTTTTTCGATGTCTCCCATCTGGAGCAATATCTGTGCGATCTTGATGTTGGCGCCGAGCGCGTAGCCCTTTGCGCCGGCCAAGTTGGAACCTGCCAACTGGCGTTGGTTAATTTCCAGCCCTCTTTGCGGGTCTCCTGTCGCTGAGTATTCCTGGCCAAGAAATTGCAGAAAGCGGCCCATCACATTTGGGCTGACGACACCTTTCCCGACTTCAACGGCTTTCTCGCCGTCAGCAACAGCTTCAGTGAGCCGGCCGAGTTGCGATCGAGCCCTCGCGCGATCAAAATAGAACTGCGCAAGCTCCGCGCCGGCCTGAGCCGCTGGATCGGCAGCAGCCTTGGCCTTGAGCGCATCGATCTTTTTGAGGTTGGGCTTTTCGTTGTCGAGAATCGAGGTGATGTCGACGATGCTGCGGGGCGGTGGGAGAAACGCCGCAGGGGCCGCATCGTTGCCCGATGTATTGATAGAACGTTCGGGCGGCGCCGCGCCGGCATCCGCGCGCCGGTTCATATCAGCATCGGTTTGCGCGGATGATGACGCGGTTGGAGCCAGAAATAGCGAGCCGATCATAAGGAGCGACAGACACGACGTGACCCTGCGCTTCATCGAGACATGTTCCGTTTGCATCGCCTCTGCCATCGCAATCGATCAATGACGCCCAGCTCATATTATCCGGCTGATTGTCCTCCGACCGCTATACCGCAGCGCGCTCATTGAAACAGGGGCTTGCCCTCACGGCGAAATCCGACCCATCACTCGAATTCCGGCGGCCAACCCCGACGTGTTCAACGGTCAGCCGCTCTAGGATTGTCTCGGGCAGGCCTTATAGCCGAACTTGCTGATGAGGACGCTGCCTGGGACTGCATGAAATGTCCGGGAATCCATGAAATGATTGCCTTCGACGTAGCTTCGCAAGGCACCGTTGTAGGTCGCGGCCATCCGCGCCGTGACCGCGGGTGAAACTCCAGCATGGAACATCAGCTTGGCGCCTGGTTCGACACAAACGTTTCTGATCGAAAGGAACATCGTGCAGGCGGACTTGCAGACCCCCTGGATCCGGAATAGCTCGCCGCTTGAGTTGGCTTGCGCGATCATTGCCTCGTAGGGTTCGAGTTTCCCACCTTGGCCCCAGCCGGCAGACGTGCCGGCGAATGCAGATGACGAGATGCAAGTAGCAAGGATGATCCCCAGAAGTCGACGATGGGTCATGTTTTTTTGAGCCTCTAAATTATTTGCGACCGCGATGAATATTTTTGAAACGTGAGATCATGTTGGCAGCATCAAAAATGAAAATCAACAATCCAGATGGGCTCTCCGAACGGCTGTGAAAGCTTCGAAGGTTCCAATGAGGTTCATGATCGACTGCGATCGATAATCGATTCGTGCGGCCTACGCCTGGCCGCGGACGCACGAGGAGCTGCCCTGCGTGATTTCAAAGGCGTTCGCGCTCACCGCCGGACGGAATGTCCGGCGGTCGAAGTTGGCCGAAGCGTATCGCCATCTTGACGACATGGCCAAGACAGCAGTCGTGGACCGGCTGCGCGCGTACGGCCATCCCAGCGAAGCGTCAGACAACGTTCACGTCCGCGGCGGGTCGAGAAAAGCGTAGAGCGCGGCGATCCTGCCGTTCTTCACCATGATGACGTCCCATCCGGTGTAGTCGGGCGCCCCGCCGCGGGGGCCAGATCCCCAGGCCAGCCGTCCGGCGTTGTGAAGCGCCTGCGGCTCGCCGGTCGGCGTGTAAACGAAGTGGGGATGTGTGGCGCGCAGATCGCCGGCGAACTTGGCGATCGCGGCGCGACCGACAATGACACCGGGCGGGACGTAGAGGGTGGGGTTCTCCGTCCATAGCTCGTCGATTGCGGCGCGGCGGCGCTTCGCATCGCCTTCGCCGAAGACCTCCTGGAGGTTGCGACGAAGCAGTTCGTGGATCCGATCCACCGATTCATTTGTCTGGGTCATTGGCATTTCCATGATCAATCCCGAGGAAGTCCGCTCAGATCTGAACCTGACCGCCATCAACGAAAAGCTCGACGCCGTTGACGAAGCTGGCATCGTCGGAGGCGAGGAACAGCACGGCCTTGGCGATCTCCTCGGGCTGGCCGACGCGGCCGGCCGGGATCAGGCTCGCGAGATAGGACTTGGTGCCTTCCGCCTGCTCGCCGGCGCCGAACAGATGGTTCAGCCCTGGCGTTTCGGTCACGCCGGGGCTGACGGCGTTGACGCGGATGTGCCGATCCTTCAGGTCGAGGATCCAGCTGCGCGCGAAATTGCGTACGGCGGCCTTGGTCGCCGAATAGACGCTGAAGGCGGGGGTGCCCGAGACGCTCGTGGTCGAGGCGTTTAGTACGATGGAAGCGCCGTCGCGGAGCAAGGGCAACGCTTTCTGAACGGTGAAAAGGACGCCTTTCACGTTGGTGTCGAAGGTGCGTTGATAGTGCTCCTCGGTGATGGCGCCGAGCGGTGCAAGTTCGCCGCCGCCGGCATTGGCGAAGATCGCGTCGATCTGCTGGTGCTTCTTCTGGACGGCGTCGTAGAGCCGGTCGATGTCGGCGAGATTGGCCATGTCGCCCTGCACACCGGTCACGCCAAGGCCGATCGATTTCACTGCGGCGTCGAGCGCGTCCTTGCGGCGGCCGGTGATGAAGACCGAGGCGCCCTCAGCCGCAAAAGCTTTTGCGGTGGCAAGCCCGATGCCGCTGGTGCCGCCGGTCACCACCACGACCTTGTTGTTGAACCTGTTGGTCATCGTCCGTCTCCTTCGGAAGTTCCCGGCAAAAGCGCCGTTGCCCATCGTATATGTAATCGGAACGATGATGACGAGAGGACGCAAATATGGTACTTAGCGTTCTATTTGAGGAACGATGAAAGCTGATCTGAACGACTTTGCCTATTTTGCCGAGGTGGTCGGGCATGGCGGATTTGCGGCTGCTGGGAGGGCGCTGCGCGAGCCCAAATCAAAGTTGAGCCGGCGGATTGCCGGGCTCGAGGAACGCCTGGGGTTGCGCCTGATCGAACGCTCGAGTCGACGCTTCCGCGTCACCGAAGTGGGGCAGGCCTTCTACGAGCGTTGTCGCGCCATCATGGCGGAGGCCGAGCAGGCCGAGGCGCTGGTCACGCAAGCGCAGGCCGAACCGCACGGCCGCATTCGTTTCAGCTGTCCAACCGGCATGGTCGGGGAGATGTCCGGACTCGTGTCGAGCTTCCTGACGCGCTATCCCAAGGTGCGCCTGCAACTCGTTGCCATCGACAGGCCTGTTGACCTGATTGAAGAGCGGATCGACGTGGCCCTGCGGGTCCGTTCCGTGCTCGTCGGTGACGCGGCACTCACGATGCGGTCGCTCGGCACCTCGATGCGGATCCTTGTCGCAAGCCCGCAATTGGCAAGCCGGCTGCGAACTCTCGACGATCTTGCTGCGCTTCCGACGCTCGCGACATCCGATAACGACGCGATGGTCGAATGGCATCTGGAGACGAATGACGGGCAAGCTCGGATCCACAGGCATGAGCCGCGGATGGGATGCGGTGACTTCGGCGCGGTGCGTGATGCGGCGGTCGCCGGTCTCGGCATTGCGCTTCTGCCCGACCACCTCTGCCGGGAGGCGCTCGAGCAGGGTAAGCTCGTCCACGTGCTGTCGGACTGGCGTGGCCACAAGGGTATCGTGCATCTCGTGTTCACGACGCGACGAGGCCTACCGATGGCCGTTCGCGCTCTGATCGATCATCTCGCGGCGGGTTTCTCCAAGACGTTGCTGTAGCGCGGTCTTGCAGAACGGCAAGGGCGCGTAGCTTTGCCACCTGCGGGATCGGGTTTGTTCAGCCGCGTCCGAGCTGCACTTCGCGCTCCACTGCGATCCATGTCGTCCTCGCCACAGCGAGCAGCTTCCCGGCTTCATCGTGGAGCGCGGCTTCGGCCGAGCGCTTGCGGCCGTCGCGGCCGGTGGGCCAGGCGGTGACGATGCAGGGCACGCCGGGACGGGGACGGGCTTCGATGCGGGCTGCCATCCGTCCGAGCAGGAGCGGGGTCTTCTCGAAGCTGGCGCTCTGCTGGTCGTAATTGCAGGCAAAGCCGGTGGGGCAATCGAGCGCGGACCAGAGGAATTCCGGTGCGATGAGGCCGTCCTTGGCAGCGAGATTTGGATCGGGTACCCAGCTCGCGGCAAGAACGGGGGTCTTCGCATGACGGCCGAGCGGGCCGGCGAAGATGCGCAGGCCGTCACCTTTCGCCCTTGCTGGACCGCAGACGAAACAGTGTGGCAGCGGATGTTCGTCCGGCCTGGACAGTGCGAGCAATTCGGCTGCGCGGGCCTCCTGCAGGGTCGCTGTCTCGACCTGCGCAAGCTCGACGCTCGCGGTGCGGCCGGTGGCGACGGCCTTGTCGCCATCGCGAAGCTCAAATGTGCCATCGTCCGTTGCCACCGTAGCGAGCGGCGTGTCCAGAGGCGGCGGCGCACGCAGTGTCACCTCTGCAACTCCGGGGACGTGCCGGGCCAGCCGGCCGCAGACATAGCCGCCGTTGCCGGAATTCGGAGGACCGCAATAGCGCTTGTCGATGATGATCTGAGCCATCAGTCTTCCTCAGAGTTGGCGCACTCTACCCGATCCTGAGCACGATTCGCCCCTGAACCGTCCGGTTGGCCACGGCGCGCATCGCCTCAGTGACCTCCTCCAAAGGGAGGATACGATCGATATGCGGGCGGATTTGTCCGTCGGCGAGCCATTGCATCAGCGTGTCGTTCATGCGTGCGCCCTCGTGCGGGAATTTCTCCGCCCAGGCGCCGGCAAAGACGCCGACGATGGAGAAGTTCTTCAGCAGCGGCAGGTTCATCGGGATGGACGGAATCTCGCCGCCGGTGAAGCCGATCGGCATCAGTCGTCCGCCCCATTTCATCAGCCGGGCCATCTGCTCGAAGATCGCGCCGCCGACATTGTCGAAGCCGACATCGAGGCCGTTTCCCGACGTGATCGACTTGATCCGATCTCGCAAATCCTCGCTGCGGTAGTTGATGACTGCGCTGGCGCCATAGTCGCGGACCAAGGCTGCCTTGTCGTCTGAGCCGACGCCGGCGACGACGCGCAGGCCGAGATGGCGGCCGAGGTCGACGGCGGCAAGCCCAACGCCGCCCGCAGCGCCGGTGACGAACAGCGTTTCGCCACGCACGGCTCGCGCCCGCTCGACCAGCGCATAATAGGCCGTGCCGTAATTGTGCAGGATGGTTGCCGCCGCCTCGAACGTTACGCCGTCAGGCAGGCGCACGGTCTTCGACTCCTTCGCAATCATCCGTTCAGCGTAGCCGCCGGTCCAGCTGCTGCAGGCCACGCGGTCGCCGGGCGCGAACCTTGTCACGTCGCCGCCGACCGCCACGACGGTTCCGGAGGCTTCCGTACCGGGCACGAAGGGCGTCTGCGGCCGCATCTGGTACAGGCCCGAGACCATCAACTGGTCCATGAAACTGACGGACGCCGCGTGGACGTCGATGAGGATCTCGTCGCTGGCCGGCTTGGGCACGTCGATCTCACCGAGGCTGAGATCGCCCGGCCCGGTGAACGAATGACACAGAACCGCTTTCATCTTGGCGCTCCAACGGGATTAGATTTGGCGAGTTCTCTCAGCGGTGTCGCATATCCGGCGACGATCTTGACGAGATCAGCCTGCCGCGCAGCGCCGGTCTTATCGAACAGGCGGCGGACATGCGTCTTGACCGTCGATCCGGCAACGCCGAGCGCCGCGGCGACTTCAGGAATGCCGCCGAGCTCGACGAGGGCAAGCAATACGCGCAACTCGGCCGGCGTCAATTTGAAAGCCTTGCTGATCACCTCCGCGCGGGACGGGATCGGCAGGGCCGTCTTGCGCACGAACAGCGCTGCCGCCGCTCGGTGGTTTGCGCCGGAGTGTCGGCGCGTGCCTGCGGGCAGCGGCAGGGCGTCGGCGACGTAACGCTGGCCATCGCTCCCGGTCATCGGCACGGCGGTTGCGCCGGCGGCGGAACTCCGGTCGGCCTGTCCCGCAGCCGCGAAGGCACCTTGCAGAGTCAGGTTGGCTGGCAGATCGCTGACGACGAGACGCCCGCGGACCTCATGCAGGATGTCGCCGGCGTCGATGAGGGCGCGGCCTGCGATATTGGCGTGAATGAGATGGGCGTCGGCCTCGACCAGATACATCCCGGCATGGAGCCCGTCGAAGGCATCGGCAAACATGGCAGCATCGCCAGACATTTGGGGACAGGCGGACGCCCTCCACAACACCGCGGTCATCGGGGCGCTCCGATGCTCCGGGTGGTGTTAGGATCCCTCGTCCGGGTCCGCGCGAAGAGGCGCGGCAGCAGCATCGGAACGCGGCGGCGATACTGCCGATAGCTCTCCCCGAACTCCGCGATCAGATCCCGCTCTTCGAACTGCAACGCGGCCAGGATATAGGCGGTGTTCGCGAGCGCGAACAGCAGATGGCCGGCGGTCATCTCGGGCGTGGCCCAGAATGCGAGGAGGAAGCCCAGCATGATCGGATGCCGCACGATCTTGTAGAGCAGCGGCGTCTTGAAGGACGGCCCCTGCGGCTCGGTCCCGCGCAACTCCGCGAGGGCCTGACGCAGGCCGAACAGGTCGAAATGATCGATCATATGGGTGGAGGCGAATGCGATCAGCCAGCCGAGCCAATGGATGCCGGTCAGCAACCACGCCACGATTCCGGCGGTCTGCCAGATCGGTGCCGGGATCGGACGCCACTGCCAGAACAGCAGGAGGAGAATGAGGCTGGAGAGCAGCACGTAGGTGCTGCGCTCGCAGGCCACGGGAAGGACCCTGGTCCACCAGCGTTTGAAGGCCGGGCGCGCCATGACGCTGTGCTGGATGGCAAACAGGCTCATCAGCAGCAGGTTGACGACGATGGCTTCGGTCACATTCGAGGGGCTGCCGACGTCGAAGGGTAGATCGATCGACTTGGGTACGACATAATTGCCGACGAAACCGAGAGCATAGAGGAAGGACACCGTGAATACGGCATAGCTCACGATTGCGTAGAGCAGGATTGCGAGGCGCGAGAACATGGTTTTTCCTATTGTGCCTGATCCGGGGGTGCCGCATGCAGAGCGCGAAGCGGTCGCCTGCGAGCGGGTGCGATCCGGGCCGATGGCTACCGCGGCGCCGTCCCCTGTGCGTCCCCTGGGGACGCCCCGGAGGGAGAGAGGATTTCCATGACGGCCTTCTCGCTGGAGACATTCGGGTTCCCGGAGGTCCATGCCGACGGCCGTCCGATCAAGTTGAACCTGCGCAAGGGTCTTGCGCTGCTGGTCTATCTCGCGGAGGCCAAGGCTGCGGTCGCGCGCGAAATCATTGCCACGGTGCTCTGGCCCGAGACCGATCGGGAGACGGGCCTTGCGCGGTTGCGGCGGCTGCTTCATCGCGTCGAACTCGCGCTCGGCCAGCCGGTGTTCGAGACCGACCGCACCAGCGTGCGCTGGTCTCCGGCGGTCGTGCTCAAGGTCGATGCGCATTCATTCGAGAGTGCCTGCGACCGCGGCGACTTCGACGAAGCCTGCGCGGTTTATCGCGGCGACTTCCTGGCGGGCTTTGCTCTCGACGATGGCCCTGAATTCGACGATTGGGCGTTCTTTCGCCGCGAGGCGCTGAGGGGCCGCCTGATGCACGCGCTGGAGCGTCTGGTGCAGGACAGGAATGCCGCCGGCGACCATTTTGCCGCGGCCGCGCATGCGGGACGCCTGTCTGAACTCGATCCACTCAGCGAGGTCTATGGCCGACATCTGATCCGCAGCCTTCTGCTGGCAGGCGACCGCAGCGCGGCGGAGCGTCATCATGCGGCCCTGACACAGCGGCTGCGGGACGAGCTCGGAATTACGCCGGAAGCCGAGACCGAGGCGCTCATGAGTCCTGCCGCGGCGCCGCAGGACGTTCCGCCGACGCGCTATGTGAAGGGCTCCGGCGTGCATCTGGCCTATCAGACCTACGGAAGTGGTCCGCTCGATATCCTGGTCATGCCCGGCTTCGTGTCGCATGTGGAGCGCGCCTGGGAAAGCCCTGCGAGCCGGACGTTCCTGGCGTCGTTGATGAAGCTTGGACGGCTGATCGTTTTCGATCGCCGCGGGATCGGACTGTCCGACCGGGTCGGATCGGCACCTGGCATCGACGTCACCGCCGAGGACATCGGCACCGTATTGCGGGCGG
Source organism: Bradyrhizobium sp. MOS003 (assembly GCF_003020125.1). Taxonomy (GTDB): domain Bacteria; phylum Pseudomonadota; class Alphaproteobacteria; order Rhizobiales; family Xanthobacteraceae; genus Bradyrhizobium. Next base: position 104,935 of record NZ_PYFW01000007.1, read on the forward strand.
TGGATTCGCGCCGCGTCGTGCTGTTCGGCGCCTCCGAATGCGGGCCGGCCTGCGTCAAGTTTGCGGTCGACGAACCGCACTGCGTCGCCGGGCTCATCCTGTTTGGCGCATTGGCCAAGGGCTGCTGGTCGCAGGATTATCCGCATGCCCTGCGCGCCAGCCAGTACGATGCGTGGAGCAAGCAACTCATCGCACAATGGGGTGGGCCGGTCGGGATCGAGACCTTTGCGCCGAGTCTGGCCGGTGATCCCCAGGCGCGCGCCTGGTGGGCCGGGCTATTGCGTGCGGCCTCCAGTCCCGGCGGCATCTCGGCCGTGCTCGAAGCCTTTCGCGACGCCGACGTGCGGCATCTCCTGGCGCAGATCGCCGTGCCGACGCTGGTGCTGCACCGGCGCGGCGACCAGGCGGTGCGGATCGCGGCCGGCCGCGACATCGCGAGCCGGATCAGTGGCGCGGAGTTCGTCGAGCTCGACGGCAACGATCATTGGTTCTTCGCAGGCGATCAGCGACCGGTGCGCGAGGCGATCAGGCGATTTACCGAGGCGTTGCCGCGGGAGGGAAAGGCGGGGCGGTAACCAGATTTTGTAGGGTGGGCAAAGAGAAGCGTGCCCACCGTCTTCGAGCGATCGGGATCAGAAGTGGTGGGCACGGCGCTGCGCGCCTTTTGCCTACCCTACGAAACCTACACCGCCTCGAGCTGATCCGCCGCGCGCTTCTTCTTTGCCTTGGATTGACCGAGCAGGGGGCCGGCCGTGAGCGCCGCCGTATCTGCCACGCCGGGATCACGCGAGATCATCGCAGCGACGATCGCGCCATCGATCAAGAGGCCAAGCTGGTGGGCAAGTACCGCGGGTTCGCTCGAGCCGAGCTCGCCGGCGAGCTTCTCGATGTGGCCAAGCACGATCTTCTTGTGCTTCAGCGCGATGTTGCGGAACTGCTTGGCGTCCTTGTCGTGCTCGCCGACCGCGTTGATGAAGGGGCAGCCGTAGAAGCGCTCTTCGGCAAACCAGCTCTTCAGGGCCGGGAAGATGCGCGTGAGTTTCGCCTGTGCATCGCCGCCACCGTCTTCCATGGCAGCGATGAACCATTCGCGCCATTGCTTGCCTTCGCTTTCCAGCACCGCGTTGACGAGATTGGTCTTGGAGCCGAACAGTTTGTAGAGCGTGGTTTTCGCGGTGCCGGCTTCCTCGATGATCGCATCGATGCCGGTGGCGTTGATCCCGTTCTTGCAGAACAGATGTGAGGCGGCGCTGAGCAGGCGCCCGCGCGCGGATTCGTCGTCGCCAGCGCCTGAATGCGGCGCGTTCTTTTTCGACGACACCTTGTTGAGTGAGGGCTTGTTCAGTGAAGGCTTGGCCATGGCTGCAACTTAATCGCAGCCGCGCGGTATCATCAAGCCGCATCTGCTCCGCGCCAAAAAGATTCGCATCGGCGGTCTCATCTGCTTCGCCTTTGAGCAGAGCGCGGCTGATCAATCCGCAGGCAGCCATCGCTAAGCGGCTCCAAGGCCTCGCATTTCGCTTTCAGCCTGCTCTGGCACGCTCCATGCAAGGAAACAGACCGTTCGGTATCCTGCCGCTTTCCACTTCTGCCAGGGAGAAGATGATGACTGCCGTCGTTCAAAAGACAGTACTGACGGGGTGCCTAGCGCCCATCGACAAGAATGGCCTCGAGCAACTGATCGCGAGCGGCAAAGCCAATCCGAAGGTCGTCAAGACCTTGAAGTGCAAGACGGTCGCGGAAGGAAAATTCCGCCATGCCAACTACATCCGCAACCTGCCGCCCTATATCGTCGACGAGCCGCCCGGGCTGCTGGGCGACGACACCGCGCCCAACCCATCGGAAGCCTCGCTCGCCGCGCTCGGCTCATGCCTTGCCGTCGGCCTGCATGCCAACGCCGTGCATCGCGGCTGGATCGTCAACAAGCTCGAGCTCGAGCTCGAAGGCGACCTCAACATCACCGCGGTCTGGGGCACCGGCGATACCTCGGACAAACCGGTCGGCTTCACCGACGTGCGGGTCAAGGTCGACATGGAATGCGAGGGCATCTCACAGGACGAGATCAACGCGCTGGTCGCCCATGTGAAACAATGGTCGCCGGTGGCCAATACCTTCACACGTCCGGTCAATCTCGAGGTCGGCATCTAGCTGACAGCAACCAGGACAAGGTGCGGGAGACGATCATGGGTTCACTGGCTTTATCGCGGGCCGAGGTTTTGGATCAGCCCGCACCGTCCATTGCAGGGGAGGTGGCGCGGATCGCAAGAGAGCAACTCGCGCCCCTCGCGGCCGGCATCGACGACGGCTCGGTCTATCCGGCCGAGGTGTTGCGCAAATTCGGCGAAATCGGCGCCTGGGGCAGTCACGTGCCCCACGAAGGTCCAGCCGATCTGCGCTGCGCGATCCAGGCGATGGCCGCGATCGGCGAGGTCTGCGGCGCCACGGCCTTCATGGCCTGGTGTCAGAACACGCTGGTCTGGTACGCGGCGAATTCCACCAACGTAAGGCTCGCCAAGCGTTTCGGCGATGGCTTCTCGACCGGCCGGGTGCTCGGCGGCACCGGGCTTTCCAACCCGATGAAGAGCTTTTTCGGCATCGAGAAGCTGAAACTTAAGGGGCGCAAGGTCGAAGGCGGCTACATCGTGCGGGGCGCGCTGCCCTGGGTCTCCAATCTCGGCCCCGATCATTATTTCGGCACCATCTTCGAGCGCGAGGATGATCAGGGCATCGCAGGCGGCGAGCCCGGCACTGTCATGTTCCTGGCCGACTGCTCCGATCCCGCGATCACGCTGACGCCGTGCAAGCCGTTCATGGCGATGGACGGCACCGGCACCTATGGCGTGCAGTTTCGCGACGTCTTCGTGCCGGATGAGCTGATCCTGGCCGATCCCGCCGGCCCCTTCGTCAAGAAGATCCGCGCGGGCTTCATCCTGCTGCAGGCCGGCATGGCGCTTGGTCTCATTAAGGATTGCATCAACATCATGGACGAGGTGGATAGCCCGCTCGGCCACATCAACCGCTATCTGCCGCAGCAGCCGGTGCATTTCCGCGATCTCGCCGCCGAGCTCGAAACCGAGACCATGGCGCTGGCGCGCGATCCCTACAACGAGGACGACACCTACTGGCGCAAGGTGATCGCGCTGCGGCTCCGCGCCGGCGACGCCAGCGTCGCGGCGGCGCATGCGGCGATGCTGCATTGTGGCGCACGCGGCTACCTCAAGAGTCACCGCGCGCAGCGACGGCTGCGCGAGGCCTATTTCGTCGCGATCGTCACGCCGGCCACCAAGCAGCTGCGCAAGATGCTCGCCGATTGCTGAGCTTAACCGAGTCCCCCCAAGACCCCAACCTCAACGGAGAGGCTGCCATGACTGACGTTCTGATCACTGCCGTCGAACTTGCCGATCTCTTGAAGCTAGAGCCGTGTGTCGTCATCGACACCCGCAATCCCGACGCCTATGCCGCTGGGCATCTCCCCAACGCCGTCAATGTGCACGAGATATTCACGTTCCTCGCGACCTCGACGCCGGAGGGCATGGCCGAACTGAAGACGAAGTTCGCGGATGCCTTCGGTGCTGCGGGTCTGTCCGGCAAGGAAACGGCCGTGATCTACGAGCAGTCGATGAATTCCGGCTTCGGCCAGTCTTGCCGCGGCTACTACCTGCTCACCATGCTCGGTTATCCCAAGGTGAAGGTGCTGCATGGCGGCTTCGATGCCTGGTCGGCCGCGGGCTTCCCGGTGACGAAGGATGTCCCGATGCCGGCCAAGGCTTCGTTCGCGATCGTGCCCGAGGCGGGTGAGATCCTGATCGATGCCAAGACCATGCTGGCTGCGGTCGGCAAGCCCGGCGTCGCCATTCTCGACGTGCGCGATGTCGACGAGTGGATCGGCGACAGCTCGTCGCCCTACGGCAAGGATTTCTGCCCGCGCAAGGGCCGCATCCCCGGCGCGGTCTGGCTGGAATGGTATCGCATGATGAAGCCGACGGCCGAAGGCCCGCGCTTCAAGTCCAAGGACGAGATTCTGGCGGAATGCGCCACCGTCGGCATCTCGACGACCACGCCGGTCTATCTCTACTGCTTCAAGGGGGCGCGCGCCTCGAACACGTTCCTGGCGCTGAAGAATGCCGGCGTGAAGGACGTGCGGATGTATTTCGGCTCCTGGAACGAATGGTCGCGTGACCCTTCGCTGCCGATCGAGCAGGGGCTGCCGGTGGCTGCCCAGGTAACAGGCAAGGCGGCATAGAACCTGCATGTTTCCAATGGCCCGGCTGCGCAAGCCACAGCCGGGCCACGATGGAATTTTGACCTGACGCGGCGGACAACGGCGTCCGCCGGACGGTGTGACAAAGGGGCGCAGCAGCATGTCCACGTTCGACGATCCGTTTGATGCCGGCCGCAATCTCGGGGCGGGCTGCGTTTGCGGCCAGCACCGTTCGGCTCGCGAGCACGAGCAGGCCACCGCGTTACGCTGTGACCCCGTCGAGAGCGAGGAGAAGCGCTACGAGGGCGTCGTTGCCTCCGCGGTGATGCGCGCGATGTTTCCGCAGGATGCGGCGCGGCGCGCCTTCCTGAAATCGGTCGGCGCGTCCACCGCTCTCGCCGCGCTCTCGCAGTTCTTTCCGCTCAAGACGGCGACCGAGGTGTTTGCGCAAACCGGCACGCCCGAGAAGAAGGACCTCAAGGTCGGCTTCATTCCGATCACCTGCGCTACGCCGATCATCATGGCGGCGCCGCTTGGCTTCTATGCCAAGCACGGCCTCAATGTCGAAGTGGTCAAGACCGCCGGCTGGGCGGTGATCCGCGACAAGACCATCAACAAGGAATACGACGCCGCGCACATGCTGGCGCCGATGCCGATCGCGATCTCGCTCGGCTTGGGCGCGAACGCCATTCCCTTTGCCGTCCCTGCGATCGAGAACATCAACGGACAGGGCATCGTGCTGGCGAGCAAGCACAAGGACAAGCGCGACCCGAAGGACTGGAAGGGGATGAAATTCGCGATTCCCTTCGACTATTCCATGCACAATTACCTGCTGCGCTATTATCTCGCCGAGCACGGTCTCGACCCCGACACCGACGTGCAGCTGCGCTCGGTGCCGCCGCCGGAGATGGTCGCGAATCTGCGCGCCGACAACATCGACGGCTTCCTCGCGCCCGACAATATCTGCCAGCGCGCGATCTATGACGGCGTCGGCTTCATGCATCTGTTGTCGAAGGAGATTTGGGACGGCCATCCCTGCTGCAGCTTCGCCGCCAGCCGCGAGTTCATCACCACCGCGCCGAACAGCTTTGCCGCGCTGACCCGCGCCATCGTCGATGCCACGGCCTACGCGTCAAAGGCGGAGAACCGCAAGCAGATCGCCGAAGCCATCGCGCCGGCGAACTACATCAACGCGCCCGTCACGGTGCTTGAGCAGGTCTTGACCGGCACCTACGCCGACGGCCTCGGCGGCGTGAAGACCGACGCCAAGCGCGTCGATTTCGATCCATTCCCCTGGCAGTCGTTTGCGGTATGGATGCTGACGCAGATGAAGCGCTGGGGCCAGATCAAGGGCGACGTCGACTACAAGGCTGTCGCCGAGCAAGTGTATCTCGCCACCGACACCAAGAAGCTGATGACTGAGATGGGCCTATCGCCGCCTGCGAGCAGCTACAAATCGTTCGCGGTGATGGGCAAGACTTTCGATCCGGCGAAGCCGGAGGATTACGTTGCGAGCTTCAAGATCAGGAAGGCGTCGTGATTATTTCGGCTCTCGTGTCCCGCACGCGGCGCAGCGCGCAGCGGTGCACCGCAGATGCGGGACCCATGTCGCCGCAATGGGTTCCGGTTCTGCAGCGCGTCACTTCATGCCGCGCAGCGCCCGGGACACGGTGGAGGGTGCGATGACATCCTCCCTCCGTCTCCGTGCCGGCCTCGTGTCCATCGTGCTGCTCGCTGCGTTCCTCGGCGTCTGGCATCTGGCCACGCGGTCGACCAGCGCCACGACGACGATGAGCCCCGAATACGCCAAGTTGATGGGCCTGACGGCGACGCAGGGCAAATCGGCGATGCCCGGGCCGCTCGATGTCGGCGCCAAGCTCTGGGAGCATCTGCGGCGTCCGTTTTACGACAACGGGCCGAACGACAAGGGCCTCGGCATCCAGCTCGGCTATTCCATTGCGCGTGTCGGGCTCGGCTATCTGCTCGCGGTGCTTGTCGCCATCCCGCTCGGCTTTCTGATCGGCATGTCGCCGCTGCTCAGCAAGGCGCTCGATCCCTTCATTCAGGTGCTGAAACCGATCTCGCCGCTGGCCTGGATGCCGCTGGCGCTCTACACCATCAAGGATTCCTCGATCTCGGCAATCTTCGTCATCTTCATCTGCTCGATCTGGCCGATGCTGCTCAACACGGTGTTCGGGGTTGCCAGCGTTCGCAAGGAATGGATCAACGTCGCGCGCACGCTCGAGGTCGGCACCGTCAGGCGCGCCTTCACCGTGATCCTTCCCGCGGCGGCGCCGACGATCCTGACCGGCATGCGCATCTCGATCGGCATCGCCTGGCTCGTGATCGTCGCCGCCGAGATGCTCGTCGGCGGTACCGGCATCGGGTATTTCGTCTGGAACGAGTGGAATAACCTCTCGATCACCAACGTCATCATCGCGATCCTGCTGATCGGGATCGTCGGCATGCTGCTCGACCAGATCCTCGCGCGCTTCACGCGCATGGTCACGTTTCCGGAGTAGGGGCATGACCGATAAATTCATCTCCATCGAAGGCATCGCAAAGCGTTATCCCGGCGCCAGCGACGCCACGACCACCATCTTCGAGAACCTGTGGCTCTCGATGGCACGCGGCGAGTTCGCCTGCGTGATCGGGCATTCCGGCTGCGGCAAGACCACCGTGCTCAACATCCTCGCCGGCCTCGATGCGCCGAGCGAGGGCGCCGTCATCGTCGACGGCCAGGCGATTTCGGGCACCAGCCTCGACCGTGCCGTCATCTTCCAGAGCCATGCGCTGCTGCCCTGGCGCACCGTGCTCGGCAACGTCGCCTATGCCGTGAGCTCGAAATGGCGGAGCTGGGACCGCGCCAAGGTGAAGGCGCATGCGCAGACATTCATCGATCTTGTCGGTCTTTCCGGCTCCGAGCACAAGCGGCCGTCAGAGCTGTCCGGCGGCATGAAGCAGCGCGTCGGCATCGCACGTGCGCTCTCGATCACGCCGAAGATGATGCTGATGGACGAGCCGTTCTCGGCGCTGGACGCGCTGACGCGCGGCACGCTGCAGGACGAGGTGCGGCGCATCTGCCTGGAGACCGGGCAGACCGCGTTCATGATCACCCACGACGTGGACGAGGCGATCTACCTCGCCGACAAGATCTTCCTGATGACGAACGGGCCCGGCGCGGTGCTGGCGGAGGTTGTCGAGAACCCGCTGCCCCGGGATCGCGGCCGGACCGATCTGCACCGCCATCCGCTTTATTACGCGCTGCGCAACCATATCATCGATTTCCTGGTGACGCGGAGCAAGGCGTTTACGACCGAGAAGACCGATCATGATTCCCGCAACGTGCCGCTGGTGCAGATCGGCAAGCCGGGGCTGACGATCGCGGCGGGCAATGATGAGCCTCGACAGACGTGGATCCCCGGAACCAGTCCCGGATTAAGTGCCTAACCAAGGAGACATCCAGATGAAACGCGAAGACCTCACCGAGAAGCTGCTCGACATCAAGCGCGAGAAGGGATGGAGCTGGAAGCACATCTGCGAAAAGATCGGCGGCTATTCGGAGGTGCTCATCGTCGGCGCCATTCTCGGCCAGATGAAATTGACGAAGCCGCAGGCTGCCAATGCCGGCGAGCTGTTCGGCCTGTCGAAGGCGGAGACGGCTATGCTGAACGAGGTGCCGATGCGCGGCACCGGCACGCCGATGCCGCCGACCGATCCCCTGATCTATCGCTTCTACGAAATGGTGATGGTGAACGGTCCGGCCTGGAAGGCGTTGATCGAAGAAGAATTCGGCGACGGCATCATGTCGGCGATCGACTTCGACATGGCCATGGAACGCGTCGCCAACCCGAAGGGCGACCGCGTCAAGATCACGATGAGCGGCAAATTCCTACCTTACAAATATTACGGCGCCAGCGGCAACGTGCCGGAATACGGCTTCAAGGAGGAGTGACTTACCCAACCGTCATTCCGGGGCGGTCCGCAGGACCGAACCCGGAATCTCGAAATTCCCGGGCCGCGCTCGCGCGCGTCCCGAAATGACACTTCGTGTTATTTCCCCGCCTTCACCTCGGCGGCCGCGACCGCAAGCAGTTCGCTCATCTTGGCGCGAATCGCCTGCTCGGTGACGGCGACGTTCTTGGCGGCGAAATCGGTCGTGATCTTGCGCAGGACGTCGGCATCGCCGGCCTCCTCGAAATCGCTAGCGACAACTTCCTTGGCGTAGGCGGTAGCGGCATCCCCTGACATGCCCAGCTTTTCGGCGGCCCACAGCCCGAGCAGCCGGTTGCGGCGGGCCTCCGCCTTGAATTTCTGCTCCTCGTCGAGGGCGAACTTCTTCTCAAAACCTTCCTGGCGCTTGTCGAACTGGCTCATACCTTGTTCCAAATCCCCTGCTGAATGGAGCGGGAGCCTTCCGTTGCGGCGACCCGACTGCATGCCTACATAGATAGCACGAATCGGCAAAACAACGGGCCGTTAAGCCGCAGGCAAGATGGTATAAGTTGTTGCAGAACGGCCGGATCGATTGTGCTCAGTCAGCCAATCGGATAGGTTGCCGGAAGGCTTGGTTCCCGTTCGGTTTCCAAGGGTCATAGACGGGTTCCCAGCCGTTCACGGCAGCTCCGCTGTGGGTCGTAATCCTGGTAACCGGAGCACACCAAATACATGGATTTCAACAAAACACGGTACATCCCCATGAGCCGTCGGCGTCGCATTTATGAAGGTAAGGCAAAGGTCCTGTATGAAGGCCCGGAGCCCGGTACCCTGATCCAGCACTTCAAGGACGACGCGACCGCTTTCAATGCGAAAAAGCATCAGGTGATCGAGGGCAAGGGTGTCCTCAACAACCGGATCTCGGAGTACCTGTTTCAGCACCTCAACGACATCGGGGTGCCGACCCATTTCATTCGCCGACTCAACATGCGCGAGCAGTTGATTCGTGAGGTCGAGATCGTGCCACTGGAAGTGGTGGTGCGGAACGTCGCCGCCGGCTCGCTGTCGCAGCGCCTCGGGATCGAGGAGGGCACCCAGTTGCCCCGTTCGATCATCGAATTCTATTACAAGAACGACCAGCTCAACGACCCCATGGTGTCGGAAGAGCACATCACCGCCTTCGGCTGGGCGACGCCGCAGGAGATCGACGACATCATGGCGCTCGCCATCCGTGTCAACGACTTCCTCACCGGCCTTTTCCTCGGCATCGGCATCCGCCTCGTCGACTTCAAGATGGAGTGCGGCCGGCTGTTCGAGAACGAGATGATGCGCATCATCGTCGCCGACGAGATCTCGCCGGACAGCTGCCGTCTGTGGGACATCAAGTCGAACGAGAAGCTCGACAAGGATCGTTTCCGCAGGGATCTCGGCGGGCTCCTGGAGGCCTATACCGAAGTTGCAAAGCGCCTCGGCATCCTCATGGAAAACGAGCGTCCGCAGGGCTCCGGCCCGGTGCTGGTGAAGAGCTAGAAGGGGATTTGGACGTGAAGGCACGTGTCACCGTTACGTTGAAGACGGGCATCCTCGATCCGCAAGGAAAGGCCATCGAGGGCGCGCTGAAGTCGCTCGGCGTCGACGGCGTCGCCAGCGTCCGTCAGGGCAAGGTGTTCGACATCGAGCTCGCCGGCGCCGACAAGGTCAAGGCGGAGGCGGCGTTGAAGGACGCCGCCGACAAGCTGCTGGCGAACACCGTGATCGAAAACTACCGGGTGGAGCTGATCGGCTAGGCCTGCCCTCGTAGCCCGGATGGAAATCCGGGTCTATTTACGTCGAGGCTGTCCCGGATTGCGCTTCGCTCCATCCGGGCTACGAATGCTGAGTGAGCGCTTTCGCGCTCACAGCCAGCCGACGCTGCGAAATCGCCAGTAAAGCGCCGTGCAGGCGGTCAGCATCACGCCAAGCAACAGGTAATAGCCGTAGTCCCATTCCAGCTCCGGCATGTGCTTGAAGTTCATGCCGTAGATGCCGGCCAGCGCGGTCGGGATCGCGATGATCGCGAGCCACGAGGCGAGCTTCTTGGACACCGCGGTCTCCTGCGCCTGGCCGACCAGAAGGCTGGCCTCGAAGGCGAAGGCCAGCACCTCGCGCATGGAATCGATGCGCTCCTGGATGTTGCGGACGTGGTCGGTGACGTCGCGGAACAGCGGCTGCATGGCCTGCCGGACCATCGACAGCTCGTCGTGCTCCAGCCGGCGGCAGACCTCCACCAGCGGCCCGATCGCGTTGCGCAGCCGCAGCAGATCACGGCGCAGCATGTAGAGGCGCTCGATCTGCGTCTTGCTGATCGGCTTGGACAGCACGTCGTCCTCGATGCCCTCGACCTCGTCGTGAATGCTCTCCAGCACGGGCGAGTAATTGTCGACGATGAAATCGAGGATCGCATAGAGGATGTAATCCTCGCCGCGGGCGAGCGCCCGCGGGCAGCTTTCGCAGCGTTCACGCACGGGCGTGTAGGATGTCGAGGCGCCGTGGCGCACCGAGACCAGATAACCTTCGCCGACGAAGATGTGCGTTTCGCCGAAGACAATGCGGCCCTCAAGCAATTGCGCCGTCCGCGCCACGATGAACAGGGCTTCGCCATATTGCTCGATCTTGGGGCGCTGATGTGCGTGGTTGGCGTCCTCGATTGCGAGCTCGTGCAGGTCGAATTGCTTCTGCACCGCGCCGAGCAGCGCCATGTCGGGTTCGTGCAGGCCGATCCAGACCACGTGGCCGGGCTTCGCCCGCCAGCTCGAGGCCTCGCTGATGGCGATATTGGCGACGCGCCGGCCATCGACATAGGCGCCGGCCGCGACGACGCCCTCGACAGACACCGGCTCGGAGGGGGATGTGGGCAGCGACGGGACGTTCATGGCTTCAATCCCGGGCAAGATCGTCGGGCAGAAGTGCCTCGGCTATGGCCTGTGTACAAGGCCGTCCGGCAAGGCTAGCACTGGTAAAATCCCCGTCAAATGGCTATGTCTCTTCACGAATTGGCCCTTTGGCCAGCCCGAATCCCAGTGCCGTCGGAACCTCTGCCATGAAAGCCGCCATCCTCGTCTTTCCCGGAATCAACCGCGAGCGCGACATGGCGCGGGCGCTGAGGCTGATCTCCGGGAGCGAGCCGGCGATGGTCTGGCACGCCGAGACGGCGCTACCTGCGGGCACGGATCTCGTGGTGGTGCCAGGCGGCTTCTCCTACGGCGACTATCTGCGCTGCGGCGCCATCGCGGCACGCGCGCCGGTGATGGACGCGGTGCGCGACTACGCGTCCAAGGGCGGCCTCGTGCTGGGCGTTTGCAACGGTTTTCAGATCCTCTGCGAGTCCGGGCTCCTGCCGGGCGTGTTGATGCGCAATGCGCGGCTGAAATTCATCTGTCACGACGTGCATCTGCGCGTCGAGCGGTCCGACACGCCGTTCACCCGCGGCTACAATGCCGGCCAGGTGATCCGCGTGCCGGTGGCCCACGGCGAGGGCAATTACGAGGCGGATGAGGAGACCATCAAGCGGCTCGAAGGCGAGGGGCGGGTGCTCTATCGCTATTGCTCCGCGGACGGCGTGGTCGACGAGGCCCATAACATCAACGGCGCAGCACATTCGATCGCCGGCATCGTCAACGACGGGGGCAACGTGCTCGGCATGATGCCGCATCCGGAAAACCACGTCGAAGACATCATGGGCTGCACCGACGGCCGTGGCCTTTTCGCGGGCCTGACCGCGCATCTGGAAAAAGCCGCGTGATTGCGTTCGGGCTGAGGCGGTCGCTCGCCGCGATCGCGGCGCTGTCGTTCGCGTCATTTTCGCTCGCGACCGCCGCGTCCGCGCAGGATTTCCCCAAGCGTCCTGTCACCATGATCGTGCCGTTCGCGGCTGGTGGCACCTCGGACGTGATCGCGCGCGCGGTGGCCGAGCAGATGGGCATCGCGCTCGGACAGACAATCGTTATCGAGAACGTTGCGGGGGCCGGCGGCTCGACCGCGCTGGCACGCGCCTCCCGCGCCGAGCCTGACGGCTACACCATCGCGATCGGCAATGCCGGCACCAATGCCGCGACCTACACGATCTATCCAAAACTGCCGTTCACGCCTGAGTCCTTCTTGCCGATCGCCATGGTGGCGAAGACGTTCGGCATCATCGCGCTGCGCAAGGACTTTCCGGCGAAGGACCTGAAAGAATTCATCGCCTACGCCAAGGCCAATCCCGGCAAGATCAATCTCGGCCATGCCGGCGTCGGCTCCTCGAACTATCTGATCTGCAAGAGCTTCGTCACCGCCGCCGGGATCGACGCGACGCTGGTCGGCTATCGCGGCGCTGCGCCTGCGCTGACCGATGCCGTCGGCAGCCAGATCGACGGCGTCTGCGATGCGGCAGCCTCGGTCTCGCAGTCGATCAACGAGAAGCTGGTGAAGGGGCTCGTGGTCGGCTCGACGGTGCGGCTCGCCACGCTGCCGGACCTGCCGACCTCGGCGGAGGCGGGCCTGCCCGAATTCGAGGCACAGGGCTGGAACGGCCTGTTCGCCCCGAAGGGTACGCCGCCCGCCGTGATCGCCAAGCTGAACGCCGCCGCGCGCACCGCCGTCGAAACCGACGCGGTCAAGAAGCGCTTTGCCGATCTTTCGACAGTCGCCCCCGATGCCGACGAGCATGCGCCCGAAGTACTGCAAAAGCTGGTGACGCGCGACGTCGAGAAATACCGGAAGATGCTGGCGGACGACGCCAAGTGACTGTCGGGCCGCACCGCGGCTCCCTGCCTTCGTGAACCTCCATCGAGATCGAAGCGACTGACTGGTCGTCGCCGTCAAGGCGCGTGCGCTCCGGGTGCCGATTCTGTGCAGAGACGAACAACTCAAAGTTGTTTCGGCGCGATAGTTGTTGTATCCGGAATGCCTGCGCCTCATCGTGCTCCGGATGTCACATGCCCGTTGCTCTCGTCGTTCTGTTGCTCGATCTCACGCTGATCTATCACGCTTCGCGAACCGGGCGGCTGCGGCCGTGGGCCTTCATCATCCTGCTGGTGCCGATGATGGGCGCGATTGCCTATATCGCGGTCGAGCTCGTGCCGGAGTGGTTCTCCAGCCCCGGCGCGCGTCAGGCGCGCCAGCGCGTTGCCAACCGGCTTGATCCCGAAAAGCGCTATCGTGAGCTGTCCGATCGCCTGGCCGGCACCGACACCATCGCCAACCGTGCGGCACTGGCGGATGAGTGTGCAAATGTCGGCCGTTTCAGCGAAGCGGAAGCGCACTACGATCACATTCTGAAGCTGCCCATGGGCCACGATCCCGCTTATGCGCTTCGCAAGGCCCAGGCGGAGTTCTCCGCCAGGCGGCCCGCTGACGCGCTCGCGACCCTGGACGATCTGCAGAAGCAAGGCCGGACTTCGATTCCGCCGACGCACATCTTCTCTATGCCCGCGCGCTCGCCGAGGTCGGACGTCTCGACGAGGCGCTGGAGGAATATCACGCGCTCTCCGGCTATTTCCCAGGCGCCGAGGCGCGGGTGCGCTACGGCATGCTGCTGCAGACGGTCGGCCGCAGCGCCGAGGCACGCATGGTCTTCAACGAACTCCTGATCCAGATGCGGCGCGCGCCGAAATATCTGCGCAAGGCGCAGGCGGAGTGGCTGTCAATCGCGGAGAAGCAACTGTCAGCTTGAACTAGCGCCACTTCAGCCGCTCCGCCGGCACCGTCATGGCCGCAACACCGGCCATAACCAGCAGCAGGCCGAGTGCGAGGTTGGACGGTACGCTCTCGCCGAGCAGCACCACGGAGAGGCCGACGCCGATCGGGATGCGCAGGTAGCCTTGCGCGTTGGTGGTCAGCGTCCCGAGGCGGCCGAGGCAGACGTAGAACAGCATCAGGCCCAGCGCGCTGGAGACGATGCCCATGACGATGGTGGCGACAATGGCCTCCGGCGTCGGCTGCAGCGTCCAGGGCTGGTCGATGATCAGCGACGGAGGCAGCAGGAGGAGACCGCCGAACAGCAGCGAGCCGGCCGCCACCACCATCGGGTCGTATTCGGAGAGGCGAAGGCCGAAGATGGTCGCACAGGCAAAGGAGATGGTCGCGAGCAGGATCGCGATCTCCGCCACGATCTCACTGCCGAAGCCGCGCAGCGCGTCGAGGCCGACGATGACGATGGTCCCGGCAAGGCCGAGGATCGCGCCAGCCAGTTTCAACAGCGTTGCCGGCTCGTGCCGGGTGATCAGCGACGTGATCAGGAAGGCGAAGATCGGTGTCGTGGACGCCAGCACCACGGTGTTCGACGCCGGCACGTATTGCTGCGACCAGGTGATGATGAGGAACGGGACCGTCGAGTTGATCAATTGCTGGGTCGCGAACAGCTTCCAGGCCTTCGCGTCGGTCGGGACCTTGATGCCGCGCATCCACAGGATCGCGAAAAGGAAGGCGGCTGCGATCAGCGAGCGTGCCGAGATGAAGGTGACAGGCGGGATGGTGGGAAGCGCGAGCTTGGCGAGCGGATAGGTCGAGCTCCAGCAGCAGGCGAGCGCCAGCAGCAATGCATAGTCGCGCCAGTTGCGGGCGCCGGTTGCGGCCATGGACGGCCGCGGCGTTGCTGCGGCCGCCGTCGCGCGACGCGCCTCCGATGTGCTCTGCGGCACCTTGTTCCTGCTCCCCGGCGCGACAGCGCTTGCCGGGAAGTCTGGGCGAGGGCGCGCGAAAAGGGAAGCCGCCGAGCTATGCGTTTGGCTGAGGGAGCGCCTTCCCCTTCATCCGCTTGATCGTGCCGGAAAAGGTCAGCAGCACCCGCTCGCCCGACGTCATCTTGCCGCGCAGGAAGATCAGCGAGCCGCCGGCGCGGGTGACCTCGCCGGTGCACTCGATCAACTCCCCCTCGCGTGCCGCGTCGAGGAATTCGCAGGCGAAATTGGTCGTCACCGCCCGGCTGTCCAGGACGTGGGTGGCAATTGCAAACAGGGAGTAGTCGGCAAAGGCCATGTAGCAGCCGCCATGGACGTTCCCGGAGCCGTTGAGGTGCTTCTTCTCGACCCGGAAGGCGCTGCGGACGCTGCCGTCTGCCTCGATGAGGTGCCAGAAGGGGCCGACATGGGCTTCAAAACTGTCGCGAATCCAGGTCCTCCAGCCCAGAAATTCGCCCTCGGTGGCGATGTGGAGGTCGGGGCGGCGGGGCGGGGGCGTTTTGGTCAATTCGTGCAAGGAAATGGGCCTTCAATTGCGGGTCTTGAGCCCTTAAATCCGATCCGTCCGCGCCGTGCAATTCCTGTTCCCGCCGGCCCCGCCTGCAAAACGTGGGACAGCGGGAAAATGCGCCATAAAGGGCTTTTCGCGAGCCCCGGATGTTCCTAAGAACGGCCCAGCCGCCGCCGAAAGCCTGGAATCCATGAAGAACCAACCCAAGATCACCCCCGAACTGGTTGCCGCCCACGGGCTCAAGCCCGACGAATACGAGCGCATCCTGAAGCTGATCGGGCGGGAGCCGACCTTCACCGAGCTCGGCATCTTCTCGGCGATGTGGAACGAGCACTGCTCGTACAAATCCTCGCGCATCCATCTCAAGGGCCTGCCGACCAAGGCGCCCTGGGTGATCCAGGGCCCCGGCGAGAATGCCGGCGTGATCGACATCGGCGACGGCCAGGCCGTGGTCTTCAAGATGGAAAGCCACAACCACCCGAGCTACATCGAGCCTTACCAAGGCGCGACGACGGGCGTCGGCGGCATCCTGCGCGACGTCTTTACCATGGGTGCGCGGCCGATCGCCTGTCTCAATGCGCTCAGCTTCGGCGCGCCCGAGCATGCCAGGACCCGGCATCTCGTCTCCGGCGTCGTCGCCGGCGTCGGCGGCTACGGTAATTCCTTCGGCGTGCCGACGGTCGGCGGCCAGGTGCGTTTCCACACCCGCTATGACGGCAACATCCTCGTCAACGCGATGGCTGTCGGCCTCGCCGACACCGACAAGATTTTCTATGCGGCGGCCTCCGGCGTGAACATGCCGATCGTCTATCTCGGCTCCAAGACGGGCCGCGATGGCATTCACGGCGCCTCGATGGCCTCGGCCGAATTCGACGACAAGTCCGAGGAGAAGCGCCCGACCGTGCAGGTCGGCGATCCCTTCGCCGAGAAGCTGCTGCTGGAAGCCTGCCTCGAGATCATGGAGAAGGGCTGCGTCATCGCGATCCAGGACATGGGCGCAGCGGGGCTCACATGCTCGGCGGTCGAGATGGGCGCCAAGGGCGACCTCGGTGTCGACCTCGATCTCGACGCGGTGCCCACCCGCGAAACCGGCATGAGCGCCTACGAAATGATGCTCTCGGAAAGCCAGGAGCGCATGCTCATGGTGCTCAAGCCCGAGAAGGAAAAGGAAGCCGAGGCGATCTTCAGGAAGTGGGGGCTCGACTTCGCGGTGGTCGGCTACACCACGCCGAGCAAGCGCTTCGTGGTCAAGCATGGCGGTGACGTCATGGCCGATCTGCCGATCAAGGAGCTCGGCGACGAGGCGCCGCTGTACGATCGTCCGCACGTGGCCTCCGCCGCGCTGCCGGTCGTGCATGCGCGCGAGGTGCCGGCGCCGATGGGCGTAGGTCACGCGCTGGAGAAGCTGATCGGCACGCCCGACATGTGCAGCAAGCGCTGGGTCTGGGAGCAGTACGACCACGTCATCCTCGGCAACACCATGCAGCGTCCCGGCGGCGATGCCGCCGTGGTGCGCGTCGAGGACGGGCCAAAGGGCCTGGCGCTCACCGTCGACGTCACGCCCCGCTATTGCGAGGCCGATCCCTATCAGGGCGGCATGCAGGCGGTGGCGGAAGCCTGGCGCAACATTACGGCGGTCGGCGGCAAGCCGCTCGCGATCACCGACAATCTGAATTTCGGCAACCCCGAAAGGCCCGAGATCATGGGCCAGTTCGTCGGCTGCCTGAAGGGCATCTCGGAAGCCTGCCGCACGCTGGACTTTCCGGTCGTCTCCGGCAACGTCTCGCTCTACAACGAGACCAACGGCCGCGCGATCCTTCCCACGCCCTCGATCGGCGGCGTCGGACTGCTCGACGACTTCACCAAGTCGGCGTCGCTGGCCTTCAAGGCCGAGGGTGAGGCCATCCTCTTGGTCGGCGATACCCATGGCTGGCTCGGTCAGTCGGTCTATCTGCGCGAAATCTGCGGCCGCGAAGAGGGCGCCCCGCCGCCGGTCGATCTCGCCGCCGAAAAGCGCAACGGCGATTGCGTCCGCGGCATGATCCATGCGGGCACCGCGACCGCCGTGCACGACTTGTCCGACGGCGGCCTGCTGATCGCGCTGGCCGAGATGGCGATGGCAGGCGGTATCGGCGCCAAGCTCCTGGCAGCCCCGACTTCGCTGATCTCGCAGGCCTATTGGTTCGGCGAGGACCAGGCGCGCTATCTCGTCACCGTGCCGGAAACCGAAGCCGGCCGCGTGCTCGCCAAGATGCGCGGCTGCGAGGTGCCCTGCGTGCGGATCGGCACCACCGGCGGCGATGCGATCGCCATCGCGGGTGAAGCGCCTGTCACGATCGATGCGCTGCGGACGTCGCACGAGCGCTGGCTGCCGGACTACATGGGCGGGAAGGCGGCCTGAGGCGGGGCCCCATACTCCGTCATTGCGAGGAGCTAAGCGACGAAGCAATCCAGACTGTCTCCGCGGAGGAACTCTGGATTGCTTCGCTGCGCTCGCAATGACGCGACGAGGGAGCGTGCCTCACAACACGTGCGACGCCCCCGGTATCTTCCGCAATACCGCTGTCAGTCCCCAGCTCAAAATCACCGTAAGCACGAACCCGATTGCGGCCTTCACGATCGCCGGCAGCTCGTAGTCGTACAGCGCGTACTGGATCCACAGTGCGATCGGATAGTGCACCAGGAAGATGCCGTAGGCATCAGCCTGCATGCGGTCGAGCAGGGTCGGCCCCGGCGCCTTCGAATGCAGAAAGAAAGCGAGGATCGCGAGCAGGATCGAGGCCGAGAACAGCACCAGGAACGTGCCGTAAAACACATGGTACCAGTGCGGCAGCGGATCGGGACTGCCGAGGATTTCGCGCTTGATGTAGATCATGCCCCACATCAGGCAGTAGGGGATCAGCGTGACGATCACCCACAGCCAGCGCTGCTTCGGCAACTGGCCATCGGCGCCGAGGATGCCGCGATCGAAATTCGCCGAACCCACGCTGGCGCCGATGAAGAAATAGCTGAAATAGAGCAGGATGCGGCTCGCCTGCACCGAGAACGGCCCGAACTCGAACCACTTGTTGGCACCGAAATAGACCAGCGCCGGTACATAGACGAGCACACTGACGCCGGCGAGCAGCAGCCAGAACACGGCCGGCTGCTCGAATCCGCGAAGCGAGACGCGGTTGACCGGATCGACCAGATGCGAGGAGACACGGTAGAGCAGGCTTGCGGTGAGGTCGAAGGCGAGCAGCACCCACACGAACCAGATCGGGCCGCTCGGCCATGGGCCCGACGTCACCGTCTTCCACCAGAATGCAGCGAAGGTCAGCTCGGGCTCGGCCCGCAGCGCGATCGCGTAATAGGCGAGCGGGATGACGGTGAGCGCCGCGATCGCGAACGGCAGCCCAAGCCGCAGCAGGCGGTCGCGCAAAAAGACCGACGGCGCCTTGCGCGCGATGCCGGGCCAGGTGAACAGGCCCGACAGGAAGAAGAACATCGCCATGAAGAAGCTGTCGGTGGCGAGCACGATCATGTCGAAGCCGGCAAACGACGTCGGATCGGTGTGACCGAAATGGGTGTAGGGGATCACCGCATGGTGCAGCAGCACCACCAGCGTCAGGAAGGTGCGGGCGCGATCGAGCGAAAGATTGCGTGCCTTGGTCTTGGGGGCGGCGTGCGCTTCCGCACCGATCGTCGCCGAATGTGACATCGTGGTCATGGCCGCCCCGCGCTCCTGCTCCCGGCGCGACTGTGCCGCCCGGAACCGGATTCAGCAAGCCTCGTTTGAGCTGTGCCGGTCGTAGGAACCAGTTCCGCGCAGCGAAGTTAGCGTTCCCGAAAAGGGCTTGGGCCGCAGGCTAGCGGCAAGATTTTCGGAGCTGGCGATGACGATCCTGAAATGGGCGCTGATCTTCCTACTGGTCTCCATTGTGGCCGGCGTGCTCGGCTTCACGGGCATTTCGGCCGCCTCCGCCGATATCGCCCGCTTCCTGTTCTACGTCTTCGTCGTGATCTTCCTGGTGCTGCTGATCCTGGGGTTGACGATCTTCAGGGCGTAGCCGGCGCGGATCTCGACCTCGCCCCCGTCATGGCCGGGCTCGTCCCGGCCATCCACGCATCGCAACGCACGACCGAGAGCGGGGATGTCCGAAACAAGCTCGGGCGTGACGAACTCGTGAGACATTTATTCCACTTCTTCGATCTTCACCTTGTCCGGATAGAAGGCGAGATGGCCGGAAATCTCGGTCATCGCGGGGAAAGGCGTCTCGTAGGTCCAGATCGCATTGTCCAACGTCTTGCCGTCGGCCTTGACGCTGTAATAGCTGGCGTCGCCCTTGTAGGGGCAATGGGTGGTGCGCTCGGTTCGCTCCAGCAGGGCCATGTTGGCGTCCTCGCGCGGTACATATTGCACCGCCGGGTATTTAGCCTCTTTCAAGGTCAGTGCCTTGCTGGTCTCGGCGATCAAGACGTCGCCCGCGGTGACGCGGACGCGACGGGGATTTTGGGTGATGGTGATGGGGTGGTCGGGCCCTGGAATCTTCATGATGTCACGCCTTTTCGATCGATCTGCCGCGCGCGGCACTTTGTCGTGCCTTTATCCTGATGGGATCAGGGATATAGTGCCTGAAGGCGTGACGTAGAAGGCCGTTCACGCTAAGTTTCGCCATGCCGACAAGTTTGGCTTTGCAGATTCGACCCCGGCAAGCGATTCTCTGCCGAGACAGGAGCTAGACCCTAATGCCCATGGACGCCCACGATATCGAGGCGATGATCAAGGCAGCGATCCCCGATGCCCAGGTGACCATCCGTGACCTCGCCGGGGATGGCGACCATTATGCCGCGACGGTGATCTCGGAATCCTTCCGCGGCAAGTCCCGCGTCCAGCAGCACCAGATCGTCTATCAATCCCTGCGCGGCCAGATGGGCGGCGTGCTGCACGCGCTGGCGCTGCAAACCGGCGTGCCGGGCGCCTGACCTGATCGCGCGACGGGAGGCCACGATGGCTGCGGACAATGCTCGCGGTGCGATGTTTCGCGTCATCGTGCCGAACCAGCACAGCCGTGTCACCAACGTCGAGCTGTTCTTCGACCTGGTCTTCGTCTTCGCCGTCACGCAGGTGTCGCACACGCTGCTGCACCGTTTCACGCCGCTTGGCGCGGTGCACGTCACGGTGCTGTTTCTCGCGGTGTGGTGGGTGTGGGTCTACACCGCCTGGGTCACCAACTGGCTCAATCCGGAGCTGACGCCGGTCCGCGTCATGCTCTTCCTGATGATGCTCGGCGGTCTCGTGCTGTCGACGACGATCCCGACCGCCTTCGAAGGGCGGGGCCTGTGGTTTGCGATCGCTTACGCGACGATGCAAATCGGGCGCACCGCGTTCTGGCTGTTCGCAACGCCGCGGCATAGGACAGCGGTCCGCCACAACGCGATCCGCATTCTGACCTGGCTCTCGATCTCCGCGGTGTTGTGGATCGCAGGCGGCCTCTCCGCAGGTGAGACGCGGCTGTGGCTGTGGATTGCGGCAGTCACCTGGGAGTACGTCTCGCCGGCGGCGCGCTTCTGGGTTCCCAAGCTCGGTTTCTCGTCGGTCGAGGCCTGGGCCGTCGAGGGCGGTCACATGGCCGAGCGCTGCTCGCTCTTCGTCATCATCGCGCTCGGCGAAGCCGTCGTGGTCAACGGCGCGACCTTTGCCGAGCTGGAGTGGACCGCGGACAACGTCCTGGCCTTCGTCTCGGCGCTGGTCGGCGCCATCGCGATGTGGTGGGTTTATTTCCACAAGGGCGCCGAGGCCGGCGCCGAGCGCATTTCGAAGTCCGCCGAATCGGGCCGGCTGGCGCGGCTTGCCTACACCTATCTGCACATGCCGATCATCGCCGGCATCATCCTGACCGCGGTCTCCGACGAGTTGGTGCTGAAGCACCCGACCGGCCATTCCGATATACGGACGATCTTGAGCACGATCGGTGGGCCGCTGGTGTTTCTGATCGGCACCATCCTGTTCAAGCACGCGATCCGCGGCTTCCTCCAGCTCTCGCACGGCATCGGCATTATTCTGCTGCTGGTGCTGTGGTGGTTCGCAGCTAACCTCTCGCCGCTTTGGCTGTCGGTAGGGACGACGGTGATCTTGATCGTGGTGGCGGTGTGGGAGTCGATGTCGCTGGGGTCGGCGCCGGAAGAGGCCGAGAAATAGGCGAGGGATGCGGCGCCTCATCATCCTCGGTGCTGCAATCGCCGCAGTCCTGACCATTGAGGAAGCCATGATGGGTTGGATGCTTGGCCATCGGCCGGCAGCCTGCCAAGCCATCGGCGGAAAGCCGGCGGGCGGACGATGCGTCACGCCCTTGTGCTACTGGCAGGGCGATTGCGGGCAATGGGCGAACCCGACGCAGTGGGCCGATCGCATCAAGCCGGGTGACCCGATCTCGAAGGTGGTTTTTTGGCTGGGTAATCCACTCAAGCGCGACGGTGAGTCTTTTTCATGGTCGTGTGGGAAGCCGCACACCGATAGTTTTCGCGCCATCATCCGGGATGAGCGGCTGGTGGCGGTGGAGGCCTGCAAGCCTGATTGACGCCCGCCCAATGGCGAGCGTCAGGCGTGAGCGCGTTTACTCCGCCACCTCCAGCGCGTGCACCGAGAACATCCTGGCCGCATCCGTCCAGCTCTCGCGCACCCGCCAGCCGGCGCCGTGTGCCAGCGCCGCAAAACGCTCCAGGCTGTATTTGTAGCTGTTCTCGGTGTGGATGCTCTCGCCCGGACGGAACGAGAAGCTGGTGCCGAGCAGGCGCACGGTCTGGCTCTTCTTGCTGATCAGGTGCATCTCGATGCGATGCCGCTCGCGATTGTAGATGGCGCGATGGGTAAAGGCGGAGAGGTCGAAATTGCCGCCGAGCTCGCGGTTGATCCGGACGAGAACATTGAGATTGAAGCGGGCGGTGACGCCGGCAGCATCGTTGTAGGCATCCAGCAAGACGCGCTCGTCCTTCTCGAGGTCGGCGCCAATGATCATCTGCGCGCCCCGGCCCAGGATCTCGCGTGCGCTCTTCAGGAAAGCCTGGGCTTCATGCGGCTCGAAATTGCCGATGGTCGACCCCGGGAAGAAGCCGACCTTGGGCATTGATGCGACCTGCTTGGGCAGCTCGAACGGCGTGGTGAAGTCGGCCGCGACCGGATAGATGCCGAGCGAGGGGAAATCGCGCTTCAGGCCGTTCGCCTGTGCCTTGAGGAAGTCACCGGAGATGTCGACGGGGACATAGGCCGCAAAGCTGCAATGGTTCAGCAGCAGGCGAACCTTCGTCGTCGCGCCCGCGCCGAATTCGACCAGCGCGGCATGCTCCGGAATGATCTTCGCGATCTCGCTGCCACGATCCTTCAGGATCGAGAGCTCGGTGCGCGTCGGATAATATTCCGGCAGCTTCGTGATCGCCTCGAACAGCTCCGATCCGGTCGCGTCGTAGAAATACTTCGGGGACAGCTTTTTCGGCTGCTGCGAGAGGTCCTCGATCGCCTCGCGGGCGAAAGCGGTGGTCTGCTCGTCGGGAAGATGGGCTTCGGCCAAAGCGCTGGCATGCACATTCATGATACTCTCCTGAACGCGCTGTCCGGCGCGCATTTGTCGTCGGAAATGTTAGTCGTAATCGGCGAGCCGGAGTCCGGTGAACTGCCAGCGGTGGTGCGGATAGAAGAAGTTGCGATAAGTGATACGGCTGTGGCCATCCGGAGTTGCAAGCGAGGAGCCGCGCAGCACCAGCTGGTTGACCATGAACTTGCCGTTGTACTCGCCGAGCGCGCCTTCGATGGCGCGATAGCCGGGATAGGGGGTGTAGGAGCTGCGGGTCCACTGCCAGACGATGCCGAAGGCGTCGTTGAGCTGGCCGGCGCGGGCCGCGACCTCCCATTCCATCTCGGTCGGCAGATGCTTTCCGGCCCAGCGCGCGAAAGCGTCCGCCTCGTAGTAGCTGATATGGCAGACCGGCGCGTTGGGTTCGACCGGCTTCACACCCGCCAGCGTCATCACGTGCCACTGGCCATCGATCTCGCGCCAGTGACCCGGGGCCTGCCAGTCTTCCTTGCTGGCCGCGGCGAAGCCGTCCATCAGCCACAGCGTTGCTTTCGCGTAGCCCCCGTCGCGCATGAAGGCGAGCCATTCGGCATTGGTGACGAGATTGCGGGCGATCTTGACCGGGCCGACCAGGGCGCGATGCGCCGGCTTCTCGTTGTCGAAATGAAAGCTGTCGTCGACATGGCCGACGGTGTGGATGCCCTCGTTCAGTGTCAGCCAGTCATCTGCGGCGCGCGCCGCGGCCGGGAAGCGCCAGTCCTGGTCGTAGGCCGGATAGACCGGGTTCTGCGCAAAGGCGTGCAGGATGTCGGTGAACATCAATTCCTGGTGTTGCTGCTCGTGGTTGAGCCCGACCTCGACCAGTGGTGCGATCTCGCGAAGCTTGTCCGTGCCGGTTTCGCGGAAATATTTGACGACGGCCGCATCGACATAGCCGCGATAGGCGCCGACCTCGTTTGCGCTGGGACGGGTGATATCCCCGCGATGATTGCGGGCGTGACGCGGGCCGGCGCTGACGTAATAGGAATTGAACAGGAACGCGAAATCGGGGTGGAAGGGCCTGTAGCCAGCCGCGTGCTCGCCGAGCAGGAATTGCTCCCAGAACCAGGTGGTATGGGCCCGGTGCCATTTCGTCGGGCTCGCATCGGGCATGGACTGGATCTGTTGGTCTTCCGGAGAAAGCGGCGCAGCCCGGCGTTCGGTCTCGTTGCGGACGGCGAGAAAAGCGTCTTCCAGCCGCCGGGCGAGGTTGCCGGCGGTGGACAGTGACGAAAGCGAGGGGGCGGCCGTAGCGGAGGCTTGTTTCGTCACGTTTTTCTCCAGACAGGACAAGAGAACGTTGTTGGCGTTGCCCGGTTCCAAAACCTGGGTTCGTCCTACATAGGGGCTTCGTTACGGTATGAAAGTCCTCCCCGGCGATGATATTGATGTCACCAGCCTATGGACCCAGCTGGGGGGCGAGTCGGCCAGCGGGGGCATGTCGCCGCCATTTTACTTTGGATGCACAACGGTTTGGGCTACATATATGGGCAGGTATCGGGTTAGATCGGCTGAGCCGGCCCGAAGCGATCGGAGTGGGCTCGGCCCCAGAAGGACACGGAAATGAGCATCGAGGAATTCATCGCAAACGAAGTGAAGTCGAACGACGTGGTTCTGTTCATGAAGGGCACTCCGCAATTTCCGCAATGCGGTTTCTCCGGCCAGGTCGTCCAGATCCTCGACCATGTCGGGGTCGGCTATAAGGGCCTCAACGTTCTCGAATCCGCCGAACTGCGCGACGGCATCAAGACCTTCTCCAATTGGCCGACGATCCCCCAGCTCTATGTGAAGGGCGAGTTCGTGGGCGGCTGCGACATCGTCCGCGAGATGTTCCAGGCTGGCGAATTGCAGCAGCTTCTCACCGAGAAGGGCGTCGTCGTCGCGGCCTGATGCGTGACCGTGCTGACGCGCCGGATTGGCGGCGCCGAGCTCGAGGTCATCGTCGCCGACATCACCACGCTGGGCGTTGACGCCATCGTCAACGCCGCGAATACGTCGCTCCTTGGCGGAGGCGGTGTGGACGGTGCAATCCATCGGGCCGCCGGGCCCGATCTGGTCGCCGAATCCCGCATGCTCCAAGGCTGTAAGACGGGCGATGCCAAGATCACCAAAGGCTACCGGCTTAGGGCTGCCCACGTGATCCACACCGTTGGGCCGGTCTGGAACGGCGGTACGGTGGGCGAAGACGATCTGCTCGCCTCCTGTTATCGCCGTTCGATGGCGCTGTGTGGGAAGCACAGACTGACCTCGGTGGCATTCCCCGCGATTTCGACCGGCATTTTCCGCTTCCCCGCCGACCGGGCTGCCGACATTGCGGTGCGCACGACGGTCGAGGGGCTCTCGGCAGCGCCGTCCGTGACTCGTGTCGTGTTCTGCTGCTTCGCCGAGCCCAGTGCCAAACTCCATGCCGCGGCGCTTGCGCGACACCCCGGCCCTTGTGCCTGATGATGCGGCCGGTACACTCCGCCGGACCATGTTCCGGGGAGGGGATATGATTTCGAAGTCTGGACTGCGTGCGCTGGTCTGCGGCGCGCTGGTGTCGGTCGGCGCGATGTCGCTGGCGCGAGCCGAGGGCACCTACGAGATTCCGGCCGGCGCGCATTTCAATCAGGACAAGCTCGGCAAGATCAGCGAGTTCTTCAAGAACGAGGTCGAGACCGGCAAGATCGCCGGCGCGACTGTCCTGATCAAGCAGCACGGTAAACCGGTCTACCACGAAGCCTTCGGCGTGCAGGACGTGGTCAGCAAGGCGCCGATCACCGACAAGACCATCTTCCGCCTGTTCTCGATGAGCAAGGCGCTCACGTCGGTGGTCGCGGTGCGGTTGATCGAGGATGGCAAGATCAAGTTGGATGATCCCGTTTCGAAGTACATCCCGTCCTTTGCCAACGTGAAGGTCGGCGTCGAGAAGAAGGCGGAGGACGGCACCAAGTCGCTCGAGCTGGTGCCGCCGAACAGGCCGATGACGGTGCACGATCTGATGACGCACACATCGGGCATTACCTATGGTTTCTATGGCGACAGCCTGGTCCGCAAGGCCTATCGCGAGGCCAACATCTATGCCGGTGATTTCGACCTCGCCGAGTTCGCCGAGCGCATCGCTAAACTGCCGCTGCACAACCAGCCGGGCGCGCTCTGGCAATACGGCCATTCCACCGACGTGCTGGCACGCGTGATGGAGATCGCGGCCGGCAAGCCGCTGATCGACATCATGCGGGAGAAGCTGCTCGACCCGCTCGGCATGGTTGATACCGGCTTCTTCGTCACGGCTCCCGAGAAGCAGAAGCTGCTGGCGCAGCCGGTGCCGAACGACAGCGATTTCCGGGTCGGCCGGATCAACGATCCGACGGTGGCCAAGAAGATCCAGTTCGCCAGCGGCGGCATGGTGACGACCATGGCCGACTATGAGCGCTTCGCGCAGATGCTGCTCAACGGTGGCAGTCTCGACGGCAAAACGATTCTCAAGCCCGAGACGTTCAAGCTGATGACGACCGATCAGATCGGTCCAAAGTCGGGCGTCGATCGCGATTATTTCTACTTCCCCGGCGACGGTTTCGGCTTCGGTCTCGGGCTCGCCGTCCGCACCGATCCCGGTAACGCCAAGCCACCGCCGCCCGGTGATCTTGGCGAACTGAAATGGGACGGCGCCTCCGGCTGCTATTTCGTGATCGATCCCAAGCAGGACATGTTCTTCGTGCTGCTGGAGCAGACCCCGACCGAGCGCCAGCGCGTGCAGCGGACATTGAAGCAGCTGGTCTATGAAGCCATGGAAAAGTGAGATGCCCGGGCGCCGCGCGTTCATCGCGGCGCTCCTGCTTCTGGTCGGTGCCGCGAGTGCGCAGGCAGGCTCCGAGCGCGCCACACGCAACTTCTCGCCCGGGGGCCTGACAAAAGTTTCCGATTACATCCGGAACGAGGTCGCCACCGGCAAGATCCCCGGCGCCATCCTGCTGCTCCAGCAGCACGGCAAGCCGGTCTATTACGAGACTTTCGGCGTCCGTGACGTCGCGACCGAAATCTCGATGAGCGCGGATACGATCTTCCGTCTCTACTCGATGTCGAAGCCGGTCACGTCAGTCATGGCGATGATGCTGATCGAGGAGGGCAAGCTTTCGCTCGATGATCCCGTCGCAAACTACATTCCGGCCTTTGCCGATATGAAGGTCGGCGTCGAGAAGAAGGCGGAGGACGGCAAGGTCTCGCTGGCACTGGAGCCGCCGGCGCAACCGGTCACGATCAAGGACCTGCTGCGCCACACCGCGGGGCTGCCTTATGGATCTTCTGGCGGCGGTGCGGTGCGCGAGCTGTATGCGGCCGCCAACCTCTTCAATGGCGATGTTTCCAACACCGATTTCGTCGCGAAGCTCGCCACGCTGCCGCTCGCCGAGCAGCCGGGCACGCTGTGGGACTACGGCTTTGCCACCGATGTGCTCGGCCGCGTCGTCGAAATCATCTCGGGCAAGACGTTGCTGCAGTTCGAGAAGGAGCGGTTACTCGATCCGCTCGGCATGACGGAGACGGCATTCTTCGTCACTGCCCCCGCCAAATTCTCGCGCATTGCCGAACCGATGCCGAACGATCGCAACATCAATCCAACGACGCCGGTTCGCGACGTCAGGCGTCCGGCGATCTGGCAATCGGGCGGCGCTGGCATGGTCGGCACCGTCGGCGACTACGCCCGTTTTGCGCAGATGCTGCTGAACGGCGGGACCTATGACGGCCGGCGCTATCTCAAGGCAGAGACGATCGCGCTGATGGCGTCGGATCATGTCGGTCCCGAGACCAGGATCGCGCGTGACCACGGTTATTATCCGGGCGGCAGCTCCGGCTTCGGCCTCGGCTTCGCAGTGCGCACCTCGGTGCCGCCAGGCACGTCATGGCCGCTGGGCGAATATCGCTGGGACGGCGTCGGCGGCACCTTCTTCTTCATCGATCCCGAAGACGATCTGTTCGGAATCTTCATGGCGCAGACGCCCTCGCAGCGCGGCCGGATCCAGCTGGCGCTGAAGACGCTGATCTATCAGGCGATGGGGCGGTAGGTCCTGCGCGGGCTGCGTGGCTCGGATGAGCGAGGCGACATCCGGGATCTCTGCGCGAGAAGTCCCGGGTATCGCTGCGCTCACCCGGGCTACGAGACTTCACGCCCCGCGCACGATCTCGCGCACATACCCGATCGTCTCCTCGACCTGGGCCGCATTGACGTCGAGATGGGTGCAGGCGCGGATGCGGCCATCCATCATCGCCAGCGTCACGCCGCGCTGGCGCAGTGCGGCAACCATCCTGTCGCCGGCAACGCCCGCACCGTCGGGCTTGAAGAACACCAGATTGGTCTCGGGCTCCTGCACCGCGATTCCTGCGATCTGCGACAGCCCACGGGCAAGCGCACGCGCATTGGCGTGGTCGTCGGCGAGGCGGTCGACATGATGGTCGAGCGCGTAGATGCAGGCGGCGGCGCAGATGCCGGCCTGCCGCATCGAGCCGCCGAGGCGCTGCTTCCATTGCCAGACCGCGTCGATGAAGGCGCGCGAGCCCGCGAGCACGCCGCCGATCGGTGCGCCCAATCCCTTCGAGAAATCGATCCAGGCCGAATCCCACCCCGCCGTCATGTCTCGCGGGGAGATGCCGCTGGCGACGGTCGCGTTGAGCAGGCGCGCGCCGTCCATGTGGGTGACGAGGCCGTGTTGTTTCGCGATCGCGACGATCTCGTCGAGCGCGGTCTTCTTCCAGATCGTGCCGCCGCCGATATTGGCGGTCTGCTCGACGCTGACGACGGTCTGCGGCGGCTGGTAGCGGGTGCGCGGATGCAGGGCTTTCCGGAATGTCTCCGGCGTGAACTGGCCATCGGGGCCTTTGAGCTGCGTCACCTGGAAGCCGCCGATCGCGGCATGCGCGCCGCCTTCTCGGGCGATGATGTGCGCGGTCTCATGGGCGAGGATCTCGTCGCCGGGACGGCAATGCACCAGCGTCGCGGTGACGTTGCACATCGTGCCCGACGGCATGTAGACGGCGGCCTCCTTGCCGAGCAGCTCCGCGACGCGCTCGCACAGTGCGTTCACGGTCGGATCGTCGCCGACCTGCTCGTCACCGACCTCCGCCCGCGCCATCGCCTCGCGCATCGCAGCCGTCGGCTTGGTCTGCGTGTCCGAGAGCAAATTGATGCGCACCGGCGGCGCCTTGGGATCGATCGGGGGAGGGGTATAGAGCATGCAACGGCTCCTAAGACATTGCGGCCACTGAAGTGTGGCTCTTAAGCAAAAAGGCCCCGGCGAACCGGGGCCTTTCGATATTCAGATCTTAGCGCGAATAGAATTCGACGACCAGATGGGGCTCCATCTGCACCGGGAACGGCACGTCGGAGAGGCCGGGGATGCGAATGTATTTCGCGGTCATCTTGCCATGGTCGACTTCGAGATAGTCGGGGGTGTCACGCTCGGGAAGCTGGCTGGCTTCGAGCACGTGGGCGAGCTGCCTGGAGGCTTCCTTGACCTCGATCACGTCGCCGACCTTGAGCTGGTAGCTCGAGATGTTGACCTTGCGGCCGTTCACCTTGATGTGGCCGTGGTTGATGAACTGGCGGGCGGCGAAGATCGTCGAGACGAACTTGGCGCGGTACACGACCGCGTCGAGACGACGCTCCAGCAGGCCGATCAGGTTCTCGCCAGTGTCACCCTTGAGGCGGCTCGCCTCGACATAGATGCCGTGGAACTGACGCTCGGAGATGTTGGCGTAGTAGCCCTTCAGCTTCTGCTTGGCGCGCAGCTGCACGCCGAAGTCCGAGAGCTTGCCCTTGCGGCGCTGGCCGTGCTGGCCGGGGCCGTACTCGCGGCGATTCACGGGGCTCTTCGGGCGGCCCCAGATGTTCTGGCCCATACGGCGATCGAGTTTGTACTTCGCCTCACTGCGCTTAGTCATCGCGTCCTCTTCAGGTACATGGTTTGAGGAAACGCGCCCTCCTGGGTGACGGGCTAGCCCGGCACTGACAGGTCCGATCCCAAAGCTTAAGGGAGTGGACCACGGGTCGCGAAACGCTTCGCGGGCCGAAATCGGCCCGCGAGCAGGCGGCTTTTAGGGGAGTTTGGGCCAGTCTGTCAATGCAAATGGGCCCGGAATCATGTCCCGACCACTCTTATCGGCTTCGCGCCGGCCGCGCGCAATTCGGCAGCGATTTCAGTGTTCAGGACTTGTTCCAGCCGGGTCAGGACCCGGGCGATCGGCGCCGCATCGGTAACGCGGTGGTCCCAGCGGATCACGACATGGATGGTCTGATTTGGCTCGACCAGACCGTAGCTGACGATGAACGGGCCGGGCGTAATGGGATGAAGCTCGCCGCCGCCATAGGCGGCCACCGAGCTCACCGCAAAGCTGCCGAACCAATTGCCACGCTGGCGGCCGAAATTCAGGCCAATCGCCCAGGACAGCCGCCTCAGCGGCAGTGGCAGGCGAGTTGCCCGCATGATCTTGCGGAACATCGGGACGTCTGCGATCGGAGCTGTCTTGCCGCGCCGGATCTCGGCGTCGACCGCGGCCAGCGCCATGGCCTCGGGGGCCGCGATTCGCTGCGGCATCACGCATTCCTCGCCGTCCTCGACCCGGGCGATCGCCACCGACGCCACGCTGTGCGACAATTCGTAGAACGTCGGCCAGGGCCATTTGGCGTAGACCGTGCGCAAGATCGGCTCGTCTTTCGCGACCAGGGCGAATGCCTTGACGAAGGTCGCAGCCCAGCCCGCTGGTGCGGCGGCGCTGGCGCGTGCCTCGAGCAGGGGGCGGATATTGAGCGAACGGGAGAGCGAGACGAACGGCACGTCCATCGACGCGCGCATGAGGTCGCAAATCAGGCGGCGCGGCAGCGAAATAGGCTTTGGCGTCCCGCGCATTGGTCTTTCTGTTCCTAGAGATGAAAAAATGTACAGCGAGCGGGTTCCCGCTCGCTGTCCCTTAGCACGAACCAACCCGCCAGGGGTTGAACGGTTCGACCGTTCAGGGAACCGGCGACGCCAGCGGCTTGGTTTTGTCGACGACGTAAACTCCCAGCACTTTCATAGCCTTGTCGCCATGGGCCTTGGCGTCGTGCACGACGCCTGCCGGGATCTGGTAGGAATCACCGGCCTTCAGGGTTTTCTCCGGCTGACCGTCGATCAGGAGATTGAGTTCGCCTTCGAGCACGTAGCCGGTTTCGATTCCCGGATGGGTATGGCGTCCGGCCGAGCCTCCCGCCGGAACTTCGGCGATGGCGGTGATGGTGTTGTAGCCGTCCGGAAATTCGACCTTCTGGAGCGGGGTGCGCTTAATTCCGGGCTGCTGGGCGAAAGCCGCAAAGGCGAGGCCGGTGAAAGCAAGAGCGAGCAAAGTCTTTTTGAGCATTGTTTCCTCCCTGGGACCGACCCTAGCAGGGCCGCAGTTCCCGGCAAGGTGGCATCGGTCTACTCAGCGCCGGATGCCCTCGAATGCCGCCATGATGCCGCGCTGGAACAGCGACCAGTCGAAGCCGAGGGCGATGGCGCGGTAGCCGCGATCGACCAAGGCGTTGGCCTGGTCGGCGGTGCGGGCCACGCCGCCGATCGGCACGCCGCTTCTGAGGATGCCGGCCTCGGCGCGGGCGACCAGCTCCAGCAATTCCGGATCGTCCATCTGACCGCGCTTGTTGATGGACGTCGCGAGATCGCCGGGCCCGATCACCGCGACGTCGATGCCCGGTGTCGCCATGATCTCGTCGATGCGGTTGACGGCATCGACATGCTCGATGGTGATCATGCAGATCATTTCGTCATCGGCGCTCGCCATGTAGTCCGGCATCGACTGACCCCAGCGGAACGGGGCGTGGAACGGACCCCAGAGCCGGTCGCCGCGCGGCGGATAGCGCACGCTGCGGACCGCCTTCTCGGCATCGGCGCGGTTCGTGATCATCGGAAAGTTGATGCCGAAGGCACCGATGTCCATCGGCGCTTTTGCAAGCCACGGCTCGTTCGCCGCGATCCGCACCAAGGGCGTGCACGGCGTGCCTGTGGTCGCGGCGATCATCGCGTGTGCTTCAGTGAGGCCGATCGGTCCATGCTCGAGATCGACGATGATCCAGTCGAGCGAGCGCGCCATGATCTGAACCGTCTGCACGCTCGGGATGGTCGCAATCGCGCCGAAGGCGGGGCGCCCCTCGCGCCACAATTGGCGGAGGCGGTTGAGCGGCGGGGTCTGGACCGACATGGAAAGGCCTGCGGTGAGGTGGCGACGGCAAAACCTAGCAGCGCGACGCCGAGGCGCAAAGTCAGGCCAGGGCGCGGCCGCCAAAGAACGGCGTCAGCGTGGCCGAGAGGCCGTGCACGCGGTTCGAGGTGAAGATCATCTCGGCGCCGGACTGTGCGATGCCGTCGGTCGGCGGGCCGAGCAGATCCGAGACGCGGCGGGCGATCGCAGGCGCCGGGTCGATCCAGTCGACCGGCCAGGGCGCCAGCCGCTTCAGCCGGTCGAGCAGCAGCGGATAATGTGTGCAGGCGAGCACCACCGTATCGGTACGCGAGGTCGCGTCTTCGCCGACGAAGCAGGGGGTGAGTTCGGCCAGAATGTCGCCGTCGCTGACGGAAGCACCGCTGAGCTCGGCTTCAGCCAGCGACGCGAGCTCGGGCGAGCCGACCAGCGTCACCTCGCACCCTTGTGCGAAATCGCGGATCAGGGCCTTGGTATATTCGCGCTTCACCGTGCCCTTGGTGCCGAGCACGGAGACGCGGCGGGTCCTCGATTGCGCGCAGGCCGGCTTGATCGCCGGCACGGTGCCTACGAAGGGCACGGAATAAGCGGCCCGCAAGTGAGACAGCACCAGGGTAGACGCGGTGTTGCAGGCGATGACGACGATATCAGGGTCATGCGTGCCGATCAGTTCACCCATCAGCGGCACGACGCGGGCGATGATCTCGTCCTCGCTGTGATGGCCGTAGGGGAAGAAGGCGTCGTCGGCGACGTAGGCAAAATGGGCGTCCGGACGCGCCGCCACAACTTCGCGGAGCACCGTGAGCCCGCCAAGGCCGGAATCGAACACCAGGATCGTTGGAGAATTGGTCACGTCATTACCCTAGCCCGTCATGGTTACCATTCGGTTTTTAGGGCGATTTTGCGGCGGGACTGCTTGGGAGAGGCTAGACGCGCTGCCTCAGGCACTGGAGCGAGATGCACCTCTGGCAATGGCGGGCCATATGCGTCATCACGAGGTGCCCAACTTACCGCTGCAGGAGGCCTCATGATCACCGTCCATCATCTCGGCAAGTCTCAGTCCGAGCGCATTGTCTGGTTGTGCGAGGAACTGGGGCTTCCCTACGAGCTGAAGCGCTACGCACGTGATCCCGTCACCATGTTGGCACCGCCCGAGTACAAGGCGCTGCACCCAAGCGGGGCGGCGCCCGTCGTGACCGACGGCGATCTCGTGCTCGCGGAGTCCGGCGCCATTGTCGACTACATCGTCGCAAAGTACGGCAACGGCCGCCTGGTGCTCGGCTCCGACGATCCCGCCTTCGCGCAGTTCCTGTACTGGCTTCACTTCGCCAATGGCACGTTGCAACCCGGCATGGGGCGGATGATGATTCTAAATCGGCTTGAGCTTGCAAAGGACAATCCGACCCTGCTTGCCATGAAGGGACGGCTCGACCGCTCCTACGATCTCCTCGATGCGCGCCTTCGCGACGCCGAATATCTGGCAGGCAAGGCCTTCACCACCGCCGACATCATGATGGGCTTTTCGCTGACGACGATGCGCTATTTCCAGCCCTATGATCTCGCGCGCTGCCCGAACGTGGTCAAATATCTCGGCCGCGTCAGTGCCCGCCCGGCCTACCGGCGCGCGATGGAGAAGGGCGATCCCGGCATGGCGCTGCTGCTCGACTGAGCGGCGGCAATCACGCGATCCTGTTCGTCGTGGCCGCCCGCTCCGTCGCCAGCTGCTTCTGCAAGCGATCGATGTTCTGCAGCAGGCGCTGGCTGGTCAGCACCAGGAAATAGTAGCCGAACTGCGGATCCTGGAAGTAGATCTCAAGCAGCCGGTCATAGGTGATCGTCAGCACCTGGCCGTCTTCGATGCATTCGATCGTGCCGGTGCGGCGGTTGTCCGGCGTGAGGAAGCCGAGCTCACCCATCAGCGCGCCGGGCCCGATCTCGACGTTGATCTCCTTGACCAGGAACTTGCCGGTCACCGTGAGGAGCATTTCCTTGGCCGAATCGCCCAGCTTGAACAGCGTGTCGCCGCGGCGATATTTGCGTTCGGTCATGAATGGCTTGAGCCATTCGATCGACATGTCGCCTTCGGCGGCATGCCGTGCCTTCTTGACGAGCTTGAGCATCTGCCGCAGGCGCAGCGCGTTGATCGGAAGCAGGAGCAGATAAAGCAGGAACGTCGCGACGTTGGCGGAGAGCGCGCCGAAAACGGCGAAGAACCCGCAGCCGATCATGTTTGCGACGCGCAGGGGCACCATTGTCCGCATCAGGAGGGTCGCGACGAAGAAGCCGGCGCCGACCGCGGCGAACAGATTGGCCAGCGTGATATTGTGGACGAAGATCTCCAACATCCGGTTGAAGATCGCGTCATAGGTGACGTCGTTCGGATCCAGGCCCATCTGGACCAGGATCTTCGCGATCCTGAGGTTGTCCGTTGCCGCATCGAGAATGCGGTCGAGGATCGAGGATATGTCTGCGCTGCCGGACGGCATGGTACTAACCCCGCGTAAGGCTTTCAGTCCTGGTCGGTATGCTCGACACGTATAGCCGAAAATGAATGACGGCCGCCTGAAATGAAGCCTTTGGCGGTCACGCCGCAAGAGGCAAATTTTAGCCTGATCGGGCGTTTCGGCAATTGCCCGTTGGTTGTGCCTCTGGCCGCGACGCGGCCGTGATTCGGAGGCGAGCTTCGGCGTCGCGGAGAGGGCGGACGCCCCGGGGCGGGCGCGTCGGACGATCTTCGCGTTATGGCTTGGCGGCGGGTTGGACGACCTGTTGCTCGACGAGGCCAAGACGTCCAGGCAGCGAGCCGGCGCGTAGCAGCATCGCGACGCTGTTGGCCTCTTCCAGGGTGAAGTTCCCGGAAATCTGGCCCGAGCCGCCGGTGATAGGCTCGCGGATCACGGGGGCGGAGATCACCTTGTCGTCGAGCGCGATGGCGAAGGGCATTCCAACATTCTCAGCGGTGATGTGAGCGAAGCGTCGCGTACCGCGGCCGTTGAAGCGGAACGAGGCGATCGGCTCCTTGGTGTCCCCTGTCAATCCCGGTCCCGCGTAGCTGATGTCGTCGCCGTCGAGCGCGCTGGCCTTGACGAGATAGGGGCGCTTGTCCTTGAAGCCGAACATGACATCCGTGCCCGCCGGAGGGGTGCCGGATTGCGCCAGCTCCGCCGACATCGTGACGTCGATCAGGCGGAAGCTGACCTTGACCTTTTTGGCAAAGATCGCAGTGATGCGCTCGGGCTCCATCGTGCCCGGCAGGAAGATGCGGATGCGGTCCGTTCCCTCAGGCTGGACGCTGGCCAATGTGACGCCGGCGTCCTTCAGGCGCTGCTCGATCATGGCGATGGAATCCTCGACGAGATCGCGCAGCCGCGCGGCGGAGGCGGCGTCAGTTGGCGCGAGCCTGATCAGCCCGTCTCCGGCGTCGGTCACGGCGAGCGCGTGCGTGGGCAATCCCTCTGCGGATGACGCGAGCTTGCGCGCGAGCAGTTCTCGGCCCTTGGCGTCCGCGATCTTGACGTCGACGCCGCCATCGCGGATCGTAAGGCCGGCGAAGGCGATCTTGCCGTCGCGCAGGGTCTTGTACACCTCGTCGCGCAGATCCGTGGTGATCGTCTCCCGCAAGGCGTCGCTGTCCACCTTGTAGACGATGCGCGATCCGCCCAGCTTCTCCATCTTGTCGATGATGAATGCCGCGATCCTGGCGCGCATCTTGTCGAGCTGACTATCGCCGGCGAGCGCGGCGCGGGGCAGGGCGATGGCCGAAGCGATGATCCCAGATGTCACGGCAAGTGCGAGGAGCAGCGGAGTGATGCGGTCTCGCAGGGGCGTGGTCATGGTGTCCTTCGCGCGTCTCGTGGCCCGCCGTCCGGCGAAGCCGCTGCTGCGAGTTGGTCCGCCTACGGCGCAAGGAGGTTCACCCTTTTGAACAAAGTCAAATTAAGCCAAGGATCACAATGTCTTGTTGTCGTAACCGGGATACGAATTTGCGTAACCGGGATACGTGTGGTAGCTTTGAGGTTTCGCGAAGCGAGGAGCCGATGATCCCTGCGAACAAGCGCGTCAGGAAATATCGCAGCCAGGGTGGTGCGGCCGACCTCGTGCGTGTCGAAGTCCTGATTCCGCCGGCTGCACGCGACGAAGTCCTGGCGCTCGCCTCGCGCATGCGCGCGGAGCACCGCCTGACCAAAGAACTGCAATCGCTGCTCGACAATGCACTCCGTCTCTACGGACCGCGCATTCTCGACAATGTCGATCTCGATCGGCTTCCCGATCTGCGGTCCCGCGCCGCCGTCGCCGCGCGTGCCATGATCGAGCGTGGCGATGCGCGAGCTTTTGCGATGGGCAGGAAGATGCTCGACCGCGTCAACGCCAGGGAGAACTGAGATGGCTCTCAGCAAACTGCAGAGCGACATTCTGAGACTTCTCGCCCAAAATCGCTCGGACAGCAGTTATCTTGCCGGCGGCCTGATGCTCAACAAGGATTGGCAGCGGCGATCCGACGACATCGACATCTTCCACGATACGGATGAAGAGGTGACCGAGAGCGCAAAGGCCGATCTTGCCGTCCTCGATACCGCCGGCTTCAAGACGCATCGCGACTTCATCGTCTATGGCTGTGTGGATGCGACCATCTCGCGCGATTCCGAAACGACCGTCATCCAGTGGTTCGCGGAGACGCGACTTCGCTTCTTTCCGCTCGTGAAGGACGAGCAATGGGGGGCGCGGCTCCATCAGGCGGATCTCGCAGTCAACAAGGTGCTCGCTGCCGCAGGTCGCTCCAAGGCGCGCGACATCGCCGATCTCGTCGCCATCGGCCACGACTATTGTCCGCTCGGGCCGCTCGTGCTTGCTGCGGCTGGCAAGCCGCCCAATTTCTCTCCGCGTCGAACCACCGATGAAATTCGCCGGCACGCGTTATCGATCCCGGCCGAGGAGTTCGCCGCTGTGAAAGGCCTGCCATCCGAATGGTCGGCGGCCTTCATTCGCGACGAGGTCCTTCGTCTGATCGAAGCTGCGGACCGCTACGTGATGACCGCACCGCCCGAGATGACGGGAAGACTCGCTGTGGACAAAGAGGGCGTGCCGATCGAAATGTCGGACCTAAATCGCGCGGACGCAATTCTGCGTAAGGCAACCGCCGAGCCCGAAGTGATGCCTGCGCCAGCCGATTTCAACGCAATAGGCTGGTCGCCGGATCATCCATAAAGCCTCGCCGCGTGAGCCTGCGCAGCCGGCCATGGACGAACGCCAAATCATCGATCATTCTGTCTGTGCCCTGCCGGCCATCGGTTCGGGGCCTCGCCGACCCAAATGTCAAAAGACAGGGGCGGGGACATGTATCTGAGGGAGGACGGAATTCCATGGCGGGCATCCACGCGCTCGATCGGTTGATCGGCAGCGACTATCCAGATCTTTCGACAGACGAGGAGGTCCGTGCGTTCGAGCAAGTCCCCTATGCGGACCGCATTGCCGCCGAGAGCACGTTTGACGCGATCAAGCTCGGTGCGGCGC
Source organism: Bradyrhizobium sp. MOS003 (assembly GCF_003020125.1). GTDB lineage: Bacteria > Pseudomonadota > Alphaproteobacteria > Rhizobiales > Xanthobacteraceae > Bradyrhizobium. Next base: position 142,582 of record NZ_PYFW01000007.1, read on the forward strand.
GCAATCCCGACGGGGCGGCGATCCAGTTTCTGCAAAACGCCGATCCCGCCGACACGCCGCTGGTGGTCACGTACCGCGATTTCATTGCGCGCGTCACGCAGGCTGCCAACATGTTTCACGCGCTCGGCGCGGAGAAAGGCGACGTCATCAGCTTCATGCTGCCGCTGGTGCCGGATGCCTTCGTGACGCTGTTCGGCGCCGAGGCCGCCGGCATCGCCAATCCCGTCAATCCCCTGCTGGAGCCGCACCAGATCGCGGAAATCCTGGAGGCGGCGAACACCAAGATCCTGGTGGCTCTCGGGCCGATGCCGGGCACCGACATCTGGCAGAAGGTCGAGCAGATCCGCCCGCAATTGAAGCACCTCAAGGCGATCGTGCAGGTGTTTGGCGGCGGCGATCCCGCGAATGGTATCTTCGCCTTCAACGACCTGATTAGGCAGCAGCCGTCGGACCGGCTTGTCAGCGGGCGCAAGATTTTGGGCAGTGACATTGCAGCCTATTTTCACACCGGCGGCACCACCGGCACGCCGAAGCTGGTGCGGCATACTCACACCAATCAGGTTTACCAGGCCTGGGCACTCAATCTGCTGCTGAAGGCCAAGCCGGGCGGCAATTTGCTATTCGGCATGCCGCTGTTTCACGTCGGCGGATCGCTGACGCAGGTGCTGCTGACGTTTTCGAGCGGCGGCTCGCTTGTCGTGCTCTCGCCGAGCGGCTGGCGCAATCCGAATGCGGTGAAGAACATCTGGCGGCTGGTCGAGCGCTTCAAGCCCGAGGCACTGTCGAGCGTGCCGACGGTGCTCGCGGCGACGCTCGCGGTGCCGCCTGATCAAGCCGATATCTCCAGCCTGAAATATGCCGCCGGCGGCGGCTCGGCGATTCCCGTCGCGGTGGGCTCGGCGATCCAGGACAAGCTGAAGCTGCCAGTGGTCGAGGTCTACGGCATGACCGAGACTTCGAGCGTGCACACGCTGGCCTATCCGTCGCGGCCGATCCGGCTTGGCTCGGTCGGCCTTCCCATGCCCTATGCGCGCGTGCGCATCGTGCAGCTCGATGCCGATGGCCGCCTGATCCGCGACTGCAAGCCTGACGAGATCGGCGTCGTCATCATGGCCGGGCCCGGCGTGTTCGGCGGCTATCTCAACGACGAGCACAACAAGGGCGCCTTCGTCGATGACGTCTGGGTCAATTCCGGCGATCTCGGCCGGCTCGATGCCGACGGCTATCTCTGGATCACCGGCCGCGCCAAGGATCTCGTGATCCGTGGCGGCCACAACATCGATCCCGCGCCGATCGAGGAGATCATGTTCCGGCATCCCGCGGTCGGCTTCGCCGCCGTCGTCGGCCAGCCCGACGCCTATGCCGGCGAACTGCCGGTGGGATACGTGCAGTTGAAGCCGGGCGCAAAAGTCGAGCCGGGCGAGTTGGAGACGTGGGTGCGCGAGCGCACCCCGGAGCGTGCAGCCGTCCCGGTGCAAGTCATTCCGATCGATCCGATGCCGGTGACCGGCGTCGGCAAGGTGTTCAAGCCGCAGTTGCGCTGGGACGCGGCCGAGCGCGTGTTCGCCAAGGTGCTCACGCCGCTGGTCGCGCGCGGCATCGATTGCGAGGTCAAGGTCGGCGCTCATGGCAGTCACGGATCGATCGCCACTGTGACCCTTGCTGGCCTGCCACCGGAACAGCGCGAGGAGGTTGCGAGCGAAGTACACGCGCTGCTTGCACCCTTCGTGATGCGTCACGAGGTGGTGCAGCTTTAGCGAGCCCAAACAGATCAGGTTTTGGCGTCGCCCAGCTCGACAGTGAGGGGCGACGCTTCGCCGCACTACCCATATCGCAGCTGGAAAGCTCTATGTGACTGGTGTCACATAGGAAGAATTGGTAATCGGCGACACTACCGAATAGTCTCATGGAATTGCATCCGGGGGGACGCAAGTGATTCCGGTTCGGCTATTTGCATTGTTGATATTGGCGATGGGACTTGCCTGCGGTCCGGCGCAAGCCGACCGCCGGGTGGCACTCGTCATTGGCAATTCCGCCTACAAAAGCGCCCCCAAGTTGGGTAACCCCGCGAACGATGCCACTCTGGTCGGCGGCATGTTCAAGAAGGCCGGCTTCGATTCCGTCGACGTCCGGCTGGACCTCAGCGCCAGCGAGATGCGGCGCATGCTGCGTGAGTTTGCCGGCAGGTCGCGTGATGCGGACATGGCGGTTATCTACTACGCGGGCCACGGCATCGAACTCGACGGAACCAACTATCTCATTCCGACCGATGCCACGCTGGAGACGGATGGCGACGTTCTCGACGAGACCATCCCGGTCGAACGTGCGCTGTTCGCGGTCGAGCCGGCCAAGCAGCTGCGCTTGATCATCCTCGACGCCTGCCGGGACAACCCGTTCTCCAAGACGATGAAGCGCACGCTAGCCTCGCGCGCGATCGGTCGGGGATTGGCCAAAGTCGAGCCGACCAGCCCGAACACGATGATCGCCTTTGCGGCCAAGGCCGGCTCGACGGCGTCCGATGGCGATTCCAGAAACAGCCCGTTCGCCACCGCGCTGGTCGAGCACCTGCCAAAGCCCGGCCTCGATCTGCGCAAGGCCTTCGGCTTCGTGCGCGACGACGTGCTCAAGGCTACCGGCTACAAGCAGGAGCCCTATGTCTACGGCTCGCTCGGCGGCGACGACGTGCCCCTGGTGGTAAGGCCGGCGGCAACCGGTCCCCAGGCCAACCCACAGGAAGCCATCCGCAGGGACTACGAACTCGCGCTCCAGCTTGCGACGCGCGATGGCTGGGAAGCATTCCTGGCGCAATACCCCGACGGTTTCTACGCCAACCTGGCCAAGGGCCAGCTGAACAAGATCGGCGCCGAAGAGACGCGCGCTTCGGCTGAACAAAAGGCCAAGGCGGCCGAGCAGGAAAAGACGAGGCTCGTCGCCGAGCGCGCCCAGAAGGCCGAGCAGGAGAAGGCGGCTGCGGCTGCCAAGGCAGCGGAAGAGGCCCGGATCGCCGCCGAAAAGCAGAAGCAGATCGAGCAGGCGAAGGCGGAAGCGGCCGAACGGCAGCGCAAAGCGGCCGAGGCGGCGGCGGCGAAAGCGCTGGCCGAGAAGCAGGCGGCGGAGAAGGCCAAGGCCGAACTCGCCGCCAAGCAGGCGGCGGAGAAGGCGGAGCAGGCCGCAAAGCCAGCGGCCGATCGGCAGATGCCGGAAGCAGACCAGAAAGTGGCGGCCCTCGCGCCTGCGCCGACATCCACATTGTCAGCGGCTGACCTCGCGAAAAGCGTGCAGACCGAATTGCGCCGCGTCGGCTGCCTGTCCGGTGGCGCCGACGGCGACTGGAGCGCCGCCGCGCAGCGCTCGCTGACCCTGTTCAACAAATATGCAGGCACCCAGCTCGACGTGAAGCTCGCGAGCGTGGACGCGCTCGATGCGCTGAAGGCGAAGCCGGGCCGGGTCTGCCCGCTGGTGTGCAATTTCGGCTTCAAGGCCGACGGCGATCAATGTGTGAAGATCACCTGCCGGGCCGGCTATCGCGTCGGCGACGACAACGAGTGCGAAAAGATCCAGGAGAAGAAGCCGGTTGCGCGTGAGGAGTCCATAAGGCGAGACCAAGGCCGAAGGGAAGCGGAATCTGCTACGCCGAAGTCACAAGCCTCCGGGCAGATAATTTGCAATAGCGCTGGATGCAGGCCCGTCGCAAAGGGTTGTCGTCTCGGGCTAGTTCCTAATGCAAACGCCAGTGTCAAGATCACAGGCGAGGTGTGCAATTGATGGCCAGGCATCGCGCTCGGGGCAAGGCGTTGCGCGAGTTCGGAGGACGTGCTCGGGATGCCGATGTCGCGGTGATCTACTATGCGGGCCACCGCATGGAGTGGACGGCACCACTACCTGATCCCGACCGATGCCGCGCTCGAGACCGACACCGACGTCTATGACGAGGCGTTGCCGATCGATCGCGTACTGGTGAGCATCGAGCCTGCAAAGCAGTTTCGCCTCGTCCTTATCGATGCATGTCGTGACAATCCGTTTGCGAAGACGATGCGGCGCGCCGTGGCCTCGCGCGCGATCGGGCGCGGGCTTGCCAAGGTCGAGCCGACCAGCCCGAACACGATGATTGCGTTCGCGGCCAAGGCGGGATCAACGGCGTCTGACGGCGATTCCCGCAACAGCCCGTTCGCCATGTCACTGGTCGAGCACCTGCCGAAACCGGGGCTTGGTCTGCGCAAGGCGTTCGGCTTCGTGCGGGACGACGTCCTGAAGAACACCGGCGGCAGGCAGGAGCCCTATGTCTATGGAGCGCTCGGCGGCGACGATGTGTCGCTGCTGCCGGCGAAGGCGGTCGCTGTCGCGGGACCGCAGGCCAATCCGCAGGATAGCGTGCGCCGGGACTATGGGCTTGCGCTTCAGGCGGGCCTGCGTGAGGCCTGGGGAGCTTTCCTGCAGACCTATCCGGACGGCTTCTACGCCAACCTCGCCCGCGTGCAGTTGAAGAAGATTGCGGCCGAGGAGGAGCGTGCGACCGCAACCGAAAAGCCCGGCAGGCCGAGCTGGAGAAGGTGAAGCTCTCGGCCGAACGTGCCCACAAGGTGGAGCTGGAAAAGGCCGCGGCCGCTGCCAAGGCCGCCGAGGACGAAGAATGCAATTGACGTTCGTGCCCCGTAGCTTTTGGAGTGATCTGAGCGCGTAGTTCGGATCAATGCGGCGATATCCGGAACCCTGCTACGAGTCCGGCGCAAGCGTTCCCGTGTTTCGCTTCATTCACCGGGGCTACGAATATAGTGACAAGCAGCTCTATCCCGCCGGCATACGCGTTTCGACCAGACGCGCCCAGAACGACGCGCCGTGACCCAAAATGTTGTCGTTGAAGATGTAAGAGGGGTGATGGCACTCGTTGCCGTCGCCCATGCCGACCAGCACCATCGCGCCGGGACGCGCCTCCAGCATGAAGGAGAAATCCTCGGCCCCCATCATCGGGATGAACTTGTCGTTGACGCGATCGGCGCCGACGATGTCGCGGGCGACGTCGGCGGCAAGCCCGGCTTCGCGCGCATGGTTCATCGTCACCGGATACATCCGCGTGTATTTCGTCTCGGCAGAGCCGCCATAGGCGCGGGCAACGCTCTCGGCGACCTCACCGATGCGGCGCTCGACGAGATCGCGCACCTCAGGGTCGAGTGTGCGCACGGTGCCGCCGAGTTCGGCGATCTCCGGGATGATGTTGAAGGCCGTGCCGGAGTGGAATTGGGTGATCGAGATGACCGCCGACTTCAGCGGATCGACGTTGCGCGCCACGATTGATTGCAGCGCATTCACGATCTGCGAGCCGATTAGCACGCTGTCGACGGATTTGTGCGGGCCCGCGCCGGCGTGGCCTCCCTTGCCGTGAACCGTGATCTGGATGTTGTCGGAGGAGGCGAGCATAGCGCCGGGCGTGGTTGCGAAATGGCCTTCGGGAAGGCCGGGCATGTTGTGCATGCCGTAGACCTCCTGGATGTTCCAGCGCGTCATCAGCCCGTCCTCGACCATCGCCTTGCCGCCACCGCCGCCTTCTTCGGCGGGCTGGAAGATCACGATCGCCGTGCCGTCGAAATTGCGCGTCTCGGCGAGATATTTGGCAGCGCCGAGCAGCATCGCGGTGTGGCCGTCATGGCCGCAGGCGTGCATCTTGCCGGGCACTTTCGACGCATAGGCCACGCCCGAGGTTTCCATGATCGGCAGCGCGTCCATGTCGGCGCGGAGCCCAATGGTCTTGCCGGAGGCGGATTTGCGGCCGCGGATCACGCCGACCACGCCAGTGCGGCCGATGCCCGTCACCACCTCGTCGCAGCCGAATTCGCGCAGCTTGTCGGCGACGATGCCGGCGGTGCGGTGGACTTCGTAGAGCAGCTCCGGGTTCTCGTGGAAGTCATGGCGCCAGGCGGCCATTTCGTCGGAGAGGGCGGCAACGCGGTTGACGATGGGCATGGGGGGATCCGTTCTCGTTCTTGCTGTAGCCCGGATGAGCGAAGCGACATCCGGGATCTTGTGAAAGGATACCCGGGTATCGCTGCGCTCACCCGGGCTACGGACGTGACGCTCAGCTTTCGCCGAACACGCGCTTGAAGATCGTGTCGACGTGCTTGAGGTGATAGCCGAGGTCGAACTGCTCCTCGATCTCGGCGTCGGTGAGATATTTCTTCACCTCGGCGTCCTTCTTCAGCAGAACAAGGAAATCGCCTTCGCCGCGCCAGACCGGCATCGCGTTGCGCTGCACCAGCTTGTAGGCGTTCTCGCGGCTCGCGCCCTTCTGGGTCAGGGCCAGCAGCACGCGCTGCGAATGCACGAGGCCGCCGAGGCGGTCGAGGTTCTTCTGCATGTTGGCGGGGTAGACCAGCAGCTTCTCGATCAGGCCGGCGAGGCGCACCAGCGCGAAGTCGAGCGTCACGGTGGCATCCGGACCCATCATGCGTTCGGCGGAGGAGTGCGAGATGTCGCGTTCGTGCCAGAGCACCACGTTCTCCAGCGCCGGCGTCACATAGGCGCGCACCATGCGGGAGAGGCCGGTGAGGTTTTCCGACAGCACCGGGTTGCGCTTGTGCGGCATCGCGGAGGAGCCTTTTTGTCCCTCCGAGAAGAACTCTTCGGCCTCCAGCACCTCGGTGCGCTGCATGTGGCGGATCTCCACCGCGATGCGCTCGACCGACGAGGCGATCACGCCCAGCGTCGAGAAATACATTGCGTGGCGGTCGCGCGGGATCACCTGGGTCGAGATCGGCTCGGGGGCGAGACCCATGGCTTTTGCCACATGCTCTTCGACGCGGGGATCGATCTGCGCGAAGGTGCCGACGGCGCCCGAGATCGCGCAGGTCGCGACTTCCTTGCGCGCCGCGATTAGGCGCTCCTTGGCGCGCGAGAACTCGGCATAGGCATAAGCAAGCTTGAGGCCGAAGGTCACGGGCTCGGCATGGATGCCGTGGCTCCGGCCGATGGTCGGCGTCATCTTGTGTTCGAAGGCGCGCTTCTTCAGTGCGGCGAGGACCTTGTCGAGGTCGGCGAGCAGCAGGTCGGCGGCCCGGGTGAGCTGGACGTTGAGACAGGTGTCGAGCACGTCGGAAGAGGTCATGCCCTGGTGCACGAAGCGCGCCTCGGGGCCGACGATCTCGGCGAGGTGGGTGAGGAAGGCGATGACGTCGTGCTTGGTCTCGCGCTCGATCTCGTCGATGCGGGCGACGTCGAAGGTGGCGTTTTTGGCCTTGGCCCAGACCGTCTTGGCGGCCTCCTTGGGGATGGTCCCGAGTTCGGCCAGCGCGTCGGCCGCATGCGCCTCGATCTCAAACCAGATCTTGAACCGGGTCTGCGGCTCCCAGATCGAGGCCATTTCCGGGCGGGTATAGCGGGGGATCATCTGACGGCTCCAGGAAGGTGGGCGGGCGGTCGCGAAGGGGCAGCGCCGGCCAAAATGCTTTTTACGCCGTGATTTAACAGAGCGGGCAGGACGAAACAAACGGTCTGGGCCCCAGGAGAGGGGGAACGCCGAGCCTATCCACCGGACGGCTAGCCGGGCACGGGCCTGACCGCAAATATTGGCTATCAATCACGGATCATTGACTGACAGATATTGAAATATGTCATCGAGACGTGTATATGCCTTTTCGGACGCTCCGATTGGGTGTCCCGCGACAAGACCCGGAGAGCCCGACATCCGAGCCAAGCTCGGATCGAAGGGCGGATTGAAGAACGGGAAGCGCGGACGAATGGAGACTTACGACAATGACGACCGAAATCATCAATCTCACCGGCACAATTGGGCATTGGCTCAATTTACTGGTGGCGCGCCAGATTGCGGCGCAGGCTGCAAAACTGCCTCATTGAGGCGAGAGCTTTCCGAACGGCCGGCAATGGGCGCTTCGGAAGCAGCTCGATCGCCGGATAACTGAGCCCTGAACGGGAACATGGTGCTGGCATGAATGAAGCCGTTGTCTTGACGCCGGAGCGGATCCTCGAAGTCACTGAGGACGTGCTGAGGCGCTTTGGGCTTGCCAAGGCCACCGTGGTCGATGTTGCCCGTGCGCTCGATGTGAGCCACGGCAGCGTCTATCGCCATTTCCCGAGCAAGGCCTCGCTGCGCGAGGCCGTCGCCAAACGCTGGCTGGACCGTATCGACGCGCCGTTGCGCCAGATCGCCGAGGAGCAGGGCCCGGCGCCGGCAAGACTGGATCGCTGGCTGCGCACGCTGTTCGCCGCCAAGCGGTCGCGCGTGCTCGACGACCCCGAAATGTTCGATACCTATCTGACGCTGGCCCGCGAGGCCTGCGCGGCTGTCAAATGCCACAAGGACACGATGATCGACCAGATCTCTGCGATCCTGACTGATGGAGTGGCGCAGGGTGTCTTCGCCCCGGGCGACGTCAAGACCACCGCGCGCGCGATCTTCGATGCCACCGTCCGCTTCCACCATCCGGCGCATGCCGACGAGTGGAAGGATGCCGATCTCCCCGCACGCGTCGATGCGATGCTCGCGCTGCTGCTGCGCGGTCTGAAGGCCGCCTGAGGCCGCGGGATCCGTTCAATCCGCCGAGTTGCCGATCAACCTCTCGCCTTGTGAAGACTCGCCTTGTGAAGAAGAGTGCTGTCGCCAAGCGAGGGCGCTGAAGCAGCATGTCTTCGCGCGTGGAAGGCATGATCAGCCGACGCCACGATCGGCGGACTGTTCGGATAGGCATTGACCGCGATTTCGACGGCGTCCTTTGACCGCTTGCGAAGTCGGTAGAAGGTTAGCTCCTGATCGAGCATGGGACAGCGGAAGTGGACGACGGCTGTGTCAGGCAAGCGGCAGAGCTCGTCGATGAGGTCGCCTACTGTGATGATCGGGTGATGGTCGGCTGCCTTGTGATGACCCTTACTCATGATCTCGTCACTCCTTCACTCCGGGAATAACCAGACCCGGATGGAGTCCGTTCCAATTTCGTTCGGAAGTTTGAGAAGCTTCAGGGGACCAGGGCAATGCGGCAGCGCTGCTGCTAGATCCTCGTCAACCCACACGTCGCCGCGAGCCGCACAAGCTGTGCATCCGTGCGCGCGCCGGTCTTGGTCTTGATCAGATAGTGGTAGTTCTGCACTGTCTTCACACTGAGATTGAGATGCGTAGCGATTTGCTCGGTGGTGGCGCCGCCGGCAAACTGGCGCAGGATCTCGATCTCGCGTTCGCCCAGCTGATCCAACACTGAGCCCGCCGACAGGCTGTCCTCAGCGAGGATGTGTGCGATATCGTCGCTCATGGCCCGCTCGCCGCGCGCGACGGCGCGGATCGCAGTGACGACGGCAAACGGTTCGCTGCTCTTGGTGACGAAGCCGCTGGCGCCGGCGCCGAAGGCGGCTTTTACCAGCACGGCCTCGTTGTGCATGGTGAAGACGAGGATCCGCGCCCGCGGGCTGCGCGCGCGAATGTTGCGGATCGCCTCCAGACCACTCGCGCCGGGCATCGAAATGTCGAGCAGGACGACATCGGGATCATGCGTCTTGAATGCGCCGTAGGCGTCCGCGGCGTTGTCGGCTTCCGCCACGACATGCAGATCGCCCTGACTTTCCAGCACGCGCCGATAGCCTTGCCGGACGATCGGGTGGTCGTCCACCAGCAGCACGGAGATGCCTGTTGCTGCGACCTCGCTCATCCCGCCCTCACGCGGCGAGCGGGATGGTGGCGGCGACGCTGAGGCCGCCTCTCGCAGGCAGGATCGACAGCGATCCGCCGGCCGCCGTGACGCGCTCGCGGATGCCGGTCAGGCCGAAGCCGGCCGATTGCGCGACGCGCTCAGCATCTCCGCCGCCGTCGTCCTCGACGCGGATCAGCAGCGCGTCGTCCTCGCCGGCCCGGCGTTCTATGCGCAAAGAGATCTCCCGCGCCGCACCGTGACGCAGCGCGTTGGTCAGGCATTCCTGTGCCACCCGATAGGCCGTGGTCGCGGCCGGACCGCTGATGTCGGTGAGGTCACCCCGGAGATCGAGCTGGATCATCGGCCGCGCCGCGCTCTGCGAGCGCCAGCTGTCGACGAGATTGACGAGGCTTGCCTCGAGCCCAAGCTCATCAGGCAGGGGATTGCGCAGGCGCTTCAGCGCATCGCGCAGCGAGGCCATCAGATGATGGGTGGCCTGCGAGATCATGCGCGCATCCTGTGCGATGCCGCTGTCGGTTTTTCCCTTCGTGCTCGCCGTCTCGATCGTATTGGCAAAGGCGAGGATGGCGGAGAGATTCTGCCCGAATTCGTCGTGCAGCTCGCGGGCGAGGGCGCGGCGCTCGTCGTCGCGGATTTCGATCAGGCGCCGCGTCAGCGCAGCGCGCTGCTCGGTGGCTTCTTCCAGCCGGCCGCCGAGCTCGTCGACGGCGCCGCCGATCATTGCCAGTTCCATCGAGCGGAAGCGCGGCAGTTTGGTGCGATACTGCCCGCGCGCCATGCGCTGCAGGGCGGTCACGATCGTGCGCGCCGGGGCCAACGCATGGGCAATCGCCAGCGAAGCCAGCAGCGCGATCGCGGCCGCCATCAACAGCGCGACGTCGATCACGTTGAGGATGTATTCCCATGCGAGCGAGATGGCGGCCGCGGCATCCGGCGTCGCGACCACCGTTCCGGCCGAGGCGGCGCGGGGACTGACGGGCCGTATCACCTCGGCATGGTTGCCGAGGAAGATCGGCACGATCGATGCGAACCAGCGCGGCGGGGTTTTGCCCAGCCCCTCGCTCTGGCCGCAGAGCGGCTTTTCAAATGCGATGGCCGGCTGGAACTCGACGCAGACTCCCGGCGAGATCAGCTTCATCGTCTCCAGTGTGCGCCACTCCGGAACCGGCAAAAGCTGCTCGCGCGTTCTGCTGCTGCGCAACAAAAACTCATGCCAGTACAAGGCCTGAAGCGCCTGCGCGACCCGCTGCGCGGAGGCCGCAGTCGCGCGGTCGACGCTGCGATAGGCGTCGAAAGTGGCCCATATGGTTGCCGCGCCAAGGCACAGCGCCACGATAAGCAGCAGACGGGCGACAAGCTGAAGTACGAGGCGCATGCGATCACCCTCGACGTTTGATAAGCTCAGCCTAACAACGCCGCCGCGCCTTGCCAATTGCGGGGTGGGGCCGGATTGCAGCTCGGGCAAATTTCCCAAGCCGGATTGGGCATGGGTCTTTGGACCTCATACGGCTGTTTTGATCTAATCGGGTGGGAAACGTTACTGGCCAGGAGCAGTGCAGCATGAGTTCGATCACGATTGGACCGATCGCGTCTGCGACGACCGACCCGTCCGAGCGCAGAGCGCTCCTGTTCTGGATGATCTTCACGGGGCTCTCGATCTTCGCCGTCGTGCTGTTGTGGCGGTTCGGCCTGATCCATCTGATGCTGACCTCGGACCGGACCTACATTTCCAGCGTCATCGCGGTGCTCTATGTCCTGACTTGCGGCCATTGTTTTCTGCGCACGCGCGCGATCGCGCGTGAAGGCGCAGCGGCGCGGCGCTGCCGTGAGGCGCTCGCGGCGCCTGACGGCGGCAAGGTGCTCGATGCGAACGCGGCGGTGCTGCCGCGCGGGCTGGTGCGCGACCACATCCAGAGTCTGGTGACGAAGGCGGCCGCGCAGGATTTTCGCCCGGTGGACCAGACGCTGCTGCTGCGGACGCTCGCGGACCGGCTGCGCGGCTCCAATGGGTTCGGCGCCTTCGTCTCGGATACGCTGATGAAGCTCGGCCTGCTCGGCACCATCGTCGGCTTCATCATCATGCTGGCGCCGATCGCGGGGCTGGATGCTGCCGACAAGGTCGCGATGCGCTCTTCGATGGGGCTGATGAGCGACGGCATGGCGGTTGCGATGTACACGACGCTCGCCGGCCTCGTCGGCTCGATCCTGGTCCGCATTCAGTACTACATGCTGGACGCCGCGACACAGCGGGTGTTCTCGGATGCGGTCGTGCTGACCGAAACCTATGTGACGCCGGTGCTGGAGCGCAAGGGTTCGGACAAGAGCTCCGACAAGGGCTCCGGAACGCCGCCATGATGGATGATTTCGGTCTCTATCCGCGCGAGGAGCCGTTCGATCCGCTGGGCGTGATGCTGTTCAAGGCGCTCCAGGTGATCGCGTTCCTGTTTTTCCTCGCGCTGCTCGCGGTCTCCCCGGATGCCAAGGAGGGCAAGATCGACTCCAAGGCGGAGTTCATCATCACGCTCGACTGGCCGGACAGCCACCCCGACGATCTCGACCTGTTCGTACAGGATCCCGCCGGAAACATCGCCTGGTATCGCCATCGTGAGGCCGGCTTCCTGACCCTCGATCGCGACGACCGTGGTGGCGCCAACGACTTCATCATGGTCGCCGGCAAGAAGATCGCCTCGCCGATCCGCGAGGAGATCGTCACGGTGCGCGGCATCGTCCCAGGCGAATACACGGTGAACGTCTCGCATTTCGTCGCCACGACCGGCGAGCCCGTCACGGCCAATGTGAAGGTGCAGAAGCTCAATCCGACCGCGCAGGTGGTCTTCGATAACAAGTTCACGCTCGACCACACCGGCGACGAGAAGACCGCGGTGCGGTTCCGGCTCGATGCCGAGGGCAAGGTCATCGACGTGAGCCAGCGGCCGAAATCGCTGCTGGAGACCTTCCGCAACGTGAGAGCCAACGGCGCCGGTGTCGATCCCAACACCGGGGTCAGGATTCCGGCAGTGAGGACGATCCGTGAGTAATTTGCAAACGGTCATCCTCACGTTGTCGCTCGCCTATGCTGTGATCGGCGCGCTGCTGCTGATCGTGCTGGTCTACGCGCGCCTGCACTGGTCGCTGAAGGCGGTCGCCGTTGTCGTGACCAGTGCCTTCTATGTCGTCAGCTTCAGCGAAATGCGCGGGCTGCTCGGCTGGGCCAGCTCCGACCGGCTGCCGGCGACTTTCAAGCTGCTGAAGTCCCGTATCGTCGAGCCGCATTCGCTTCAGGGCGATCCCGGCGCGATCTATCTGTGGGTCGAGCAACTGGACGAGGACAATCGCCCGAGCGGCATCCCACGGGCGTTCCGCGTGCCCTATAACGACGCCCTTGCCGACAAGACCCATGCCGCGGAGAACGAGATCGCTCTGGGACATCCGCAAGGTGGCCGCGCCGCGGATTTCGGCGGCGGCGATGGCAGCCTCATCGACATGGTCCGGGAATATGTGACGCCCAAGACGATCATGGAAACGACCGGCGGTGATTCCTCGACCGGCGAATTCATCGCGCCGCCGGCCGGCGCGCAAGGCGTGAGCTTCACGCCGCTTCCGCCGCCCCGTATGCCGCCAAAGGACGAGCAATAGGCTCGTCACCATCGCCGCCAGGAGCATCACCGCGGGATCATCGCCGCAGAATTATCCCCGAAAGGCTGCGCTGGTAAACGGCGCGGCGCTGGCGCATGGTTTTGACTTCCCTCAATTTGGCCTTACCGGCCTTCACTAAGAATTGGAGGGTGGAGGGGGCGTGCTGCTAGCTGTCTTTTCGGATATCCACGGCAATAGGCAGGCCTTCGAGGCCTGTCTGAAGGTTGCCCGCGCGAGGGGCGCGGAGCGGTTCGTCCTGCTCGGCGATTTCGTCGGCTATGGCGCCGATCCGGAATGGGTGGTGGATACCGCGATGGAGCTCGTTGCCCAGGGGGCGATCGCCGTCCGCGGCAATCATGACCAGGCGGTCAATTCCCCGACGGAGACCATGAACGCCGAGGCGCAAATCGCAATCGAATGGACCCGCGGCCGGCTTGATACCGCGCAGCGGCGCTTCCTGACCGAACTGCCGATGCTGGTGGAGGATAGCGATCGTCTCTTCGTGCATTCGGAAGCTTCCAGCCCCCAACGCTGGCACTATGTCCGCTCGACGGTGGACGCCGCCAAGAGCCTGATTGCGACGCCCGCCCATGTCACGTTCTGCGGCCATATCCATCGTCCCGCGCTCTATTCGATGTCGGTGACGGCGAAGATGACGAGCTTCGTGCCGAAGACCGACGTCCCGGTGCAGCTTCTGCGCGGCCGGCAATGGCTGGCCGTACTCGGCTCGGTCGGCCAGCCCCGCGACGGCGATCCGTCGGCGGCCTTCGTATTGTTCGACACCGAGACGTGCCAGATCACCTACTGCCGCGCGCCTTACGACATCGGGACCGCGGCGGACAGGATTCGCGACAACGGCCTGCCGCACTGGCTCGCCGATCGGCTCTCGCAGGGGCGCTAGAGGCCGATGCCGAAGCCCCTGGTCAAATCCGGCGCGGTGATCGATGGTTACACCATCGGTGAATGCGTTCATGCCGGCGGCATGGCGACACTGTGGACGGTCACCCATCCCGGCATCGACGTGCCCCTGCTGATGAAGATCCCGCGGGTGTCGGAGGGCGAGGACCCAGCCGCGATCGTTTCCTTCGAGATGGAGATGATGATCCTGCCGCGACTGGCGGGTCCGCACGTCCCGGCCTGTTTCGGCACCGGCGATTTCGCGCACCAGCCCTATGTCGTGATCGAGCGTATCGGCGGCACCACGCTCTATAAGCGGCTGCCCGACTTGCCGTTGCCTTACGACGAAGCGCGGCTGCTCGTTGCCAGGATCGCAACCGCGCTTGCCGATCTGCACCGCCAGAACGTGATCCATCACGACATCAAGCCGAGCAGCATCATGTTCCGCGAGAGCGGCGAGGCTGTGCTGATCGACTACGGCCTGTCGCATCACAACCATCTGCCGGATCTCCTGCAGGAGGAATTCCGCCTGCCTTACGGCACCGCGCCCTACATGGCACCCGAGCGGCTGTCAGGGGTGCGCGACGATCCGCGCAGCGACCTGTTTTCGCTCGGCGTGCTGCTCTATTTCTTTACCACCGGCGAGCGGCCGTTCGGCGAGGGCGAGACGTTGCGCGCGATGCGGCGCCGGCTGTGGCGCGATCCGCATCCGCCGAGTAGCTTGCGCGCGGATTATCCGCCATGGCTCCAGGAGGTGGTATTGCGGTGCCTCGAGATCGAGCCGGTGCGGCGCTATCCGACGGCGTCCCAGCTCGCGTTCGATCTCACCCATCCGGATCAGATCAGGCTCACGACGCGCTCGGAACGGATGAAGCGTGACCCCCTCGGTATCGCCTGGCGGCGCCGCTTCAACCAGGGTGTCATGGCGCCACGCGCGAAATCGGATGTCGCCGCCCAGATCGCATCGAGCCCGATCCTCGCCGTGGCGCTCGATACGACGGAAGGCGCACCGGAGCTGAACGAGGCGTTGCGCGTCACCACCGAGCGCATCCTCGCTACCCTGCCGTCGGCGCGGCTTGCCTGCCTCAATGTGCTGAAGCTCAACCGCATCGCGATTGATCGGACGCTGGACGAGCAGGGCTCCAACAAGCATATCGACCGGCTGGTCGCGCTCAGGCATTGGGCGACGCCGCTCAAGCTGGATGAGAGCCGGCTGTCGGCTCATGTGCTGGAGGCGGTCGATCCCGCCGCCGCGATCCTTGAATTCGCCGAGGTCAACCATGTCGACCACGTCATCATCGGGGCGCGGCAGGGTTCGTTCAGGCGCACGCTGCTCGGCAGCGTTTCGGCCAAAGTGGCCGCGGAAGCGTCCTGCACAGTCACCGTGGTGCGGCCGCCGCGAATGGCGGGGGAAGCCGGCGAGTCCGATACCGGCGAAGCGCCGGGTTAGGCCGCCTGCCGACTTGAGGCTTGATCAAGCCGCGCGGGCGGTGTGGGCGACGCGCTTGCGGCGGATCGGCCACGAGAATTGCGGTCCGGGCTCGCCGTGATCCGCGCTGCCGCCAAAATACTGGATGATCTCGCGGCAGGGCTCGCAATTGAACAGGTTACGCGAGGCGGATGCCTTGGTCATTTCTTTCAGGCAGTTCGGGCAGTGCGGTTTCATGGGGTGTCCGGAAAGGAAGTCTCAGTGTCGGCGTTGCGAGGGAAAACAATGATCGAGGTCCGTCGTGTCGAGCCCCGCATCGTCGTCGAGCTGGTGATCGGTGCGCTCGAAGCGGCCGAAGAAAAAATCGAGGCTCGGATGCGGGCGGCGCGGGATTCGGCATCTGCGCTTCGGCTGGCGCTTCACGAGGGCGATTTGCATGACGCTCAACCCTGCCGACGATGAAGGTGAATGATGCGGGCCGAATCCGGGACCTTCGCCGGCTGCGCGATATAGCGGCTGCGAACTGCAACTGCCGCGTTGAACCCGAGCCACAATGCCACGCCAGTCCAAATCAGGGTCGTCGTCATGATGTCCTCCCGTCAAAAGCAGGCAGGAAGCACTAGCGGTGATTTGCGCGAATCAGTGAAGTCCGGATGAGTACGGATCAAGGTTGCAAATTTTAGGCATTGCGCGTTGCAACACCCGCAAAAGCCGCGGAAAAATTCCGATCGTTCGCGTGCGCGCTCGATCCAGATCAGATCGCTTCGCCGCGCGCCCCCAGCGCCGCGTTGCGGATCGCGGCGATGTTAGTCTTGTAGGCATCCTGCGTGCCGCCCCGGAATACGGATGTGCCGGCAACGAAGGCGTTGGCGCCCGCCGCCGCGAGCGCACCTGCGACGTCAGGGCCGACCCCGCCATCAACCTCGATGTCGATCGGGCGCCCCGCCGTCATCGCGCGGATGTCGCGGATCTTGCCGATCGCGGAAGGGATGAAGGCCTGGCCGCCGAAGCCGGGGTTGACCGACATCACCAGCACGAGGTCGACGAGATCGAGGACATATTCGAGCGTGCCGATCGGCGTGCCGGGATTGAGCGAGACGCCGGCCTTCTTGCCGAGCGCGCGGATCGCCTGGAGCGAGCGGTGCAGATGCGGACCGGCCTCCGCATGCACGGTGATGTGGTCGCAACCGGCTTTCGCAAAGGCCTCGAGATAGGGGTCGCAGGGCGAGATCATCAGGTGCGCGTCGAACACCTTCTTCGTGTGCGGGCGCATCGCCTTGATGACGTCGGGGCCGTAGGAAATGTTGGGAACGAAGTGACCGTCCATCACATCGAGATGGATCCAGTCCGCGCCGGCGGCGTCGACGCTGCGCACCTCCTCGCCGAGCCTGGAGAAGTCCGAGGCCAGGATCGAGGGCGCAATTGCCAGGGGGCGGGGGGCGAAGGCTTGGGTCATGACGCGGTTTCCCGTGGCGGCCGAAAGGAGATTGAGCCTCGCCTAACATGGGCCCTCTTGGCGGGCAATGCAGGACAGGCGTGCTTCCTGTGGGCGGAAATTTCTGCCGCCACCGGCACGAATTGCCGATATTTCGAGGCTCGGCGATGCGCACGAGGCGCGGATTTCATTGAACTTTTTGCGCTGGCACGCCGCTTGCTGCCACGACCTGCAGAACATTGGCTGCGGCATGCCGCATCGGTTGGAGTTGTGCAATGTTGTTCGCCCTTGGTGCCGTATCTAGCGCGCTCGACGCGATCCAGTCGCTGGCGAACTCGAAGTCGTCTTCGTCGACGCAAAAGGCCGGTTCAACGCAGAAGACCGGATCTTCGCAAGGCGCAACCAACCCGTTCGCGATCGACAGCAGCACGGGCAGCATGACGACCTCATTGGCCGGCTCAGGCAGTCCTCCACAGATCGCGCCGGAGACCATGAACGCGCTGCTGGCCGCGCAGAGTCAGTCGACCGACGGCGCGAGCAGTTCGGCGGGCTCGACCTCGTGGAGTTCGTCGCCCTCGGCGTCGAAGAGCCGGGATGCAGCACTCAAGGATCTGTTCTCGCAAATCGATGCGGATGGCGACGGCAGCATCACCAAGTCCGAGTTCGAGGTCGCGCTCGGCGCCGGCGGGACCAACCTCGCAAAGGCCGACGACGTATTTTCAAAGCTGGATTCGAATGCGGACGGCAGCGTGAGCCTGGATGAGATGTCGAAGGCGCTGCAGAGCGGCCACGGGCACCATCACGCGCAAGGCGCCGGTGGCGCGGGCGATGGATCGGATTCCTCGTCGAAGCCCAGCGGCGGATCGACCTCGACCACGACGACCGCTGCCGACGGCTCGACCACGACGACCGTCACCTATGCCGACGGCTTCAAGATGTCGACGACGGTGCCGGGTGCCTCCAGCCCCCGCAACTCGGCTTACGATCTGTTCGCGCAGTTGATGCAGCAGCAAGGCGGCAAGGGGCAGGGTGCTTCGGCGGCTGCCGGTTCGTCGATGTCGATGAGCGTTTGAGCGGCATCCGAGATCAGCCGGCATACTCGCAAGTGATGTCACGATAGACATACCGGTCACGGATTTCGCGGTTGAAGAACGTTCCCTTTGAACGCGCTTCCCGGAACGCGGCCGCGACCTCGGCCGGAACATCCTCGTAGACATAGAGGCGTCCGCTGACAAAAGTCACCCTCAGTTCACGCGTGTCCGGCGCATAGCGAAAGAAGCGGATCACGGACGACGGCATGGCAATACACCTTGACCGCCGGGATAACGCCGTATCCGCCTTTTCGTTTCTAGCCGAACCTGTCCTTCCACGCTGGCAGCGCCCCGGGGAAGGGCAGCGCCGTCGCGTTGTACACGCCGATTGCGATCGCCCGCGCGACCACGTTGGCGGCGACCATGCCGAGTTCGGTGAGGCCAACCAGCGGTTCGATCGGCTTCTCGCAGGTGGCCGCGGCAAACAGTACGTCGCCATCGAGGGGTGCATGTACCGGATAGATTGCGCGGGAAAATCCGGTGTGCGCGATCATCGCCAGCCGCTTGGCCTGGGGCTTGGTCAGCACCGCGTCGGTGACGACGGCGCCAATGGTGGTGTTTTCGCGCGCGTTCGCGGCAGGGCCGCCCTTGATGCGCATGCGGAGCATGTCGTCGGTGAATTCGTTCGGCAGGCCGCGTCCGCCGAACTCGCCGTTCACCTCGAACGGCGCCGTCCAGAACCAGGGTCCGTTGCCGACGGTGACGCTTCCCACCGCGTTGACGGCGACGATCGCGGCGACCTTGACGCCGTCAGGCGTCACCGCCGAGGCCGAGCCGAGCCCGCCCTTGAACGTGGCGGTGGTGGCACCGAGGCCGGCGCCGACGCTGCCGATCGCGAAGTCGGTGCCGGCGGCAGCCGCCGCGGCGTAGCCGAGGTCGCGATAAGGCGAGTACCGTCCCCAGGCCTTGTCGCCGCCATTGAGCAGGTCGAACAGGATGGCGCCCGGCACGATCGGGATCACTGCTTCCCGAACCCGGTGGCCGCGGCCCTGCTCGGCGAGCCAGGCTTGCACCCCGCCGCCGGTATCGAGGCCGAAGGCGGAACCGCCTGACAGTGCGATCGCGTCGACGCGTTCGACGGTGTTGGCTAGATCGAGCAGTGCGTCTTCGCGCGTGCCGGGTCCGCCGCCGCGGACGTCGATCGCCGCCACTGCCGGCTGGTCGAAGATGATCGCGGTCGTGCCGGAGGCCACTTTCGCGTCTTCGGCATGGCCGACGCGGACGCCGGCAATATCGGTGAGCAGATTTTTCAAGGCGGCCTCATCGTCGAGTGCAGTTCGTGGTCTGCGATAGCGTAGGGAGGACGCAGGCTCAACAGGCGAGCGCGGTCCTGAGCATCCTGGCAAGCTCGGACTTGCGGTAGGGCTTTGCCAGCAGCAGCACGCCGGAATCGAGCCGGCCGTGGTGAACGATGGCGTTCTCGGTGTAGCCCGAGGTGAACAGCGTCTTGAGGCCGGGGCGGCGGCGGGCGGCTTCGTCGGCAAGCTGGCGACCGTTCATGTTGCCCGGCATGATGATGTCGGTGAACAGCAGGTCGATGGTCTTGTCGCTGTCGATGATGGTCAGGGCCTCGGCGCCGTTGGCAGCCTCGAGCGCGGTATAGCCAAGGCTTTTGACCTGGGTCACCACATATTGCCGAACCAGCGCATCATCCTCGACGATGAGGATCTTCTCGTCGCCCCCGGTGATGGGCGCGTTCTGCAGAGCCTCGATATCGGTCTCCTGCACGCCGCTCGAGCGCGGCAGGTAGATCTTGACGCTCGTGCCGTGGCCTTCCTCGCTGTAGATCTTGATGTGGCCGCCGGACTGCTTGACGAAGCCGAACACCATGCTGAGCCCGAGTCCGGTGCCCTTGCCGACCTCCTTGGTGGTGAAGAAGGGGTCGAAAACCCGGTCGATCAGCTCCGGCGGGATTCCGGAGCCGGTGTCGCTGACCGCGATCATCACGTAACTGCCGGCGACCATGTCGGCATTCATGCTGGCATAGCCGTCGTCGAGGAAGACGTTGCGGGTCTCCAGCACCAGGGTGCCGCCCTCGGGCATGGCGTCACGCGCGTTCAGCGCGAGATTGAGGATCGCTGTCGAAAGCTGGCCGGGGTCGACCAGCGCCGGCCAGGCGTCCTCGGTGAGCTGCGGCATGATGGTGATCTGCTCGCCAAGGGTGGGGTGCAACAGCTTGGCGGCTTCGAGCGCCAGCGCATTGACGTCGATCTCGCGGGGCTGGAGCGGCTGCTTGCGGGCGAAGGCAAGCAGGTGTTTGG
This sequence comes from Bradyrhizobium sp. MOS003, assembly GCF_003020125.1. Classification (GTDB taxonomy): domain Bacteria; phylum Pseudomonadota; class Alphaproteobacteria; order Rhizobiales; family Xanthobacteraceae; genus Bradyrhizobium. The sequence continues at coordinate 162,978 of NZ_PYFW01000007.1, forward strand.
TCAGCTGTGCGCCGCGCTCGGCGGCGTCGTCGATCAGCTTGGTGATCGCAGCCAGCTCGGGCCTATCGGCGACCGCGTCCGACAAGATGCCGATCGTGCCGGTGATGACGGTCAGCACGTTGTTGAAGTCGTGAGCGACGCCCCCGGTCAACTGACCGATGGAATCCATTTTCTGGACCTGCCGGAACTGGGCTTCGGCGGCCTGCTTCTCCGTGAGATCCCGGCCGATGAAGAAGTGACGTTTCACCGGGTCGGACCAGGTGCCCATCCAGTTCAGCGCGACCTCGTGACCGTCGTCGTGATAGTAGCGCGCCTCGAAGCTGCGCTTGACCGCGCCGCGCCGCGCCGCGCGCATCTCCTCCCGGGTTCTATCGAGGTCGTCGGGGTGAATGAACTCGGTCGCGCTGTGCCCGATCATCGCTTCCGGGCTGTATCCGAGAATATCCTTCACGCTCGGGCTGACCTGGATGAAATTGCCGAAACCGTCGGTGACCAGGATCAGGTCCTGCGAGGTTTCGAAGATGCGCTGGCGCTCCTCGATCTCGCGGCGAAGCTTTTCCCTGGATTGCTTCTCCTCGGTGATGTCGTGGGCGATCTTGGAGGCACCAATGATCTCGCCGCTCTCCGCCCGAAGTGGCGAGACGTTGAGGACGACGTCGATCGCGCGACCATCCTTCCTGAGACGCACCGTCTCGTGCTGGGCAATCGACTCGTTGCTGCTGATTCGATTGAGAATACTCCTGACTTCCGGCTTGCGGTCCCCCGGCACGATGATGTCGATCGGCTTGCCGACCGCCTCTGCGGCGGAATAGCCGAACAGGTGCTCGGCGGCGCGATTCCAGCCGGTAATGACGCCGTTGAGCGACTGGGTGATGATGGCGTCGTTGGAGGATTCGACGACCGCGCCATACAGGGCGAGGCGTTTGCCGTAGAAGTCGCGATCCGACGCCGATTGCTCGCGCAGCCTGCCGACGAGACCCACAGTCCGGGCCTGGAGGCGAACGTTCTCGATCAGCAGCACCGCCAGCACGAAGCTCGACGCGCAGAGGCCATAGAGACGGCCGGCGTAGAAACCGAGATCGAACCGCGCGACGTTGACGATTGCGGACAGCGCGATGTCGAACAACCAGGCACACATCACGACCATGAGCCAGACGTCGATCACCGAATGCGGGCGACGGAACCACAGCGAAATGAGCGCGGCGAAGCTCAGCGACCACACAAAGGACACGACCCCGATCATGGTCGTCGTGTAACGGCCGTCGCGAAGCAGCACCGGTAACAGATCGTGCTGTGCAGTGACGATCCAGGTGAAGGCGCCCATGGTCACGATGACGCCGAACACGATGGCGTAGATCGCGTTTCTTGTCGCGCCACGGATCTTGGGGCCGCCATCTTCTTCCTTGAGCCAGGCATAACCCAGCACGAACAGCGGGAAGGCGCCGTGCCAAATCATGTAGAGCCAGACCGTGGTCTGGGCGCCGGCGCCAAACAGTCCGGTCGGCGCGAACAGGCCGGGAAAGGTGAGGGCATGGATCAGCGCTGCCGCAGCGGTGAACAGGTAGCCGCTCGACAGCCACAGCAGAGCGCGGGTCCGCAACACCGCAAACTGCGACAGCAGCAGCACGGCCGTGACGATGTCGCTCACGGCAAGGGCTGCTTGATAGCTCGCGACGAACGCAGGGACAGGTGGTAATTTTGTACCTGCAAATGGAACAGCCAGTGCGAACAGGATCGAGGAGACGCCGACGATCCATAATGCCGCGGTCCGGTCGGCCGATGTGGCCGGAAGCGTTGAAAGAAACGTGCTTCGGTCGATCGCAGGCGCGTTCATCTCATGCAAACCAGTCTTGAGCATCGCCGCAATCCCAGATTTGGCAGTCCTTGACCCCTACGGTAGCCCGGTCTGGGCGCGTGCCGTGAACTGTTGCAGCGACGACTCAACCGAAGGTTACAGCTTACTTAATTTTGGTGGGAACGCGGAATGGGGATCGGGTAAGATGCGCTTTACTGGGCGGTGTCATAATGCTCTCCCGCCGCGGCGGGTTCCAGGTTTGAATCACACGATTTGATCAACCCGTAGGGGTTATTCCCATGCCTCGTATCCTCATCATCGACGACCAGAAGGACGTGCGTGCGATGGTTGCGATCGTGCTTCGGGTCAATCACTACGAGGTTGCCGAGGCCGACAGCGGTGCGGCCGGGCTGAAAACCTTCTCGGAAGGCTCCTTTGACGCTGCGATTGTCGATATCTTCCTTGGCGACATCAGCGGTGTCGACGTCATCGCGACCCTGCGCGAGCGCGCCCCGGGGCTTCCCGTCATTGCGGTGTCCGGAATGACGGCGCTGGATTTCATGGAGCAGTCGCCCCACCTCGCCAGCGTGGTCTGCCTGCAGAAACCGTTTCGGCCGAACGATCTGCTGCAGGCGCTTCGGAGAGCCCAGGCTGCAGCCGGCGGCGAGCTGCCTGCAGCCGTCTGAACCCGCCGCGAAAAGAAACGCCCCGGACAAGCCGGGGCGCGGTGGTGATCGTATGCGGGCTCGAGGCCCCAAGCGAGCTTAAGTGCCGTTGCCCTTGATCTCGGCGTAGCCGCCCTTGGCGTCCCACTTGTAGACGACGTAGTCGAGCTGCTTGATGTCGCCCTTGGCGTCGTACTCGATCGGGCCGATCACGGTGTCCCACTTGCCGGCCTTCATCGCTTCCATGACCTTCTTGGCGTCGGTGGTGCCGGCCTTCTTGGCCGCCTGCGACCACACCTGCATCGCCGCGTAGGTGTAGAGCGTGTAGCCTTCCGGATCGATGTTCTTGGCCTTGAAGGCGTCGACGATCTTCTTGGCGGTCGGCTTGTTGCGCGGATCCGGGCCGAAGGTGAACAGCGTGCCTTCGCCCGCCGGCCCGGTGATGGAAGAGTACTCCTTGTCGGCGAGCGCGTCGCCGGCCATCAGGATCGTCTTGAGACCCTGGTCGCGCATCTGGCGCAGGATCAGGCCACTCTCCTGATGATAGCCGCCGACATAGACGAGGTCGATGTTGTCGCGCTTCAGGCGCGAGACGATCGCGTTGAAGTCCTTGTCGCCCTTGTTGTAGGACTCGTACATCTTCTCGGTGACGCCGGCCTTGTTGAGCGCCTTCTTGGTCTCATCCGCCAGACCCTTGCCATAGGTGGTCTTGTCGTTGAGGATCGCGATGTTCTTGCCCTTGAAGTTCTTGGCGATGTACTGCGCCGCGATCAGGCCCTGCTGGTCGTCACGGCCGCAGACGCGCGCCACGTTCCAGAGCTTGCGCTCGGTGAACAGCGGGTTGGTCGAGGCCGGCGTGATCTGCAGCACGTTGCCGTCGGCATAGGCTTCCGAAGCCGGGATCGACGACGACGAGCAATAGTGCCCGGCCACGAACGGGATCTTCGCGCCGGCGATCTTTTCGGCGATCGAGCGCGCCTGCTTCGGGTCGCAGGCATCGTCCTCGACCGACAGCGCGAGCTTCTTGCCGTTGACGCCGCCGGCGGCGTTGATATCGGCCACGGCCATTTCGGCGCCGTTCTTCATCTGGCGGCCGAAGGCGGACTCGCCGCCGGTCATCGGGCCTGCGACTGCGACTGTGACATCCTGCGCGAATGCCGCGCCCGACAGCGCGAGCGATGCGCCGAATGCCAGACCGATGAGCTTCAGTGATTTCATGAGATACCTCGCGGGTGGTCGCCTGTGGAAGTTGCCGGGCGTGCCCGGTCCAAACCGGCGCCATTCTCGAATGAATTTACCGAGAAGTCACCGGCAAAATACGGGCATCGAGAGAGATATCTCGCCACATTCGGCCGGACGCAGGTCGGGCTTGCCGACCTGGTCAGCCGTGCCGGCCGCCTTCCAGGTAGGCGGCGCGAATCTCGGGGCGCTGCAACAACTCGGCGCCGGTACCGGCCAGCGTGATCAGGCCGTTGACCATGACATAGCCGCGATGGGCGAGCTTGAGGGCGTGGTTGGCGTTCTGCTCGACGATCAGGACGGTCAGGCCGTCCTGCCGGTTCAGCGTCCGGATCGCATCGAAGATCTGGCGCGCGATCAGCGGCGCCAGGCCAAGCGAGGGCTCGTCGAGCAGGAGCAGGCGGGGACGGCTCATCAAGGCGCGGCCGATCGCCAGCATCTGCTGCTCGCCGCCGGACAGGGTTCCGCCGCGCTGGGCGTAACGTTCCTTCAGCCGCGGAAACAGCGCAAAGACGCGTTGCAGCGTCGCCTCGCGTTCGGCCTCGGTGCATTCGGTGGCATCCGCCCCCATCTGGAGGTTTTCCGCTACGCTCATGCGCGGGAAGACGCGGCGGCCCTCCGGCGATTGCGCGATGCGCAAATGCGCGATCTCGTGGGTGGGGACGTCAGTGATGTCGCGGCCTTCATACAGGATCTGGCCTGCGCGGGCGCGCGGCTTGCCGAAGATCGTCATCATCAACGTCGACTTGCCGGCGCCGTTGGCGCCGATCAGCGCCACGATCTCGCCGGAGTTGATCTCGACGTCGACGCCCTTCAGCGCCTCGATCTTGCCGTAGGCGGCGCGCAGGCCCCGGATCGCGAGCAGGGGGGACGGTGCCGCGGTCATGAGCCGCCCTCCATCACGGCTGCCGCCTCTTCCTCATCGGCGCCGAGATAGGCGGCGATCACCTTGGGATCGTCGCGGACCTCGCGCGGCGTGCCTTCGGCGATCTTGACGCCATGGTCCATCACCACGATGTGGTCGGAGATCTCCATCACCACCGACATGTCGTGCTCGATCAGGAGGATCGAGGTGCCGAGCTCATCGCGGATCGAGAGCAGGAGCTCGCTCAAGGCCGCGCTCTCGCGCGCATTGAGGCCGGCGGCAGGCTCGTCCAGGCACAGCAGCGCGGGCTCGGTGCACATTGCGCGCGCGATCTCGAGCCGGCGCTGGTCGCCATAGGCGAAATTGCCGGCGGCATCGTCGGCGCGGTCGAGCAGATTGACCCGCTTGAGCCAGTCCGTGGCGAGATCGATCGCGCGCTTTTCGGCCTCGCGATAGCCGGGGGCGCCGATCAGGCCGAGGAAGGTGAAGCCGGAGGCGCGCATCAAGGCGTTGTGCTGCGCCACCATCAGGTTTTCCAGCGCGGTCATGCCGGGAAACAGCCGGATGTTCTGGAAGGTGCGGGCCACCTTGGCCTGCTTGGCGATGCGGAAATCGTTCAGCCGCTCCAGCGCGATCGTCCTGCCGCCGTCATGGGTGAGGCGAATGGCGCCGCCGCTTGGTTTGTAGAATCCGGTGATGCAGTTGAAGACGGTGGTCTTGCCGGCGCCGTTCGGTCCGATCAGCGCGGTGATCTTCTTCCGCTCGGCGGCGAACGAAAGGTCCTGCACGGCAACGATGCCGCCGAAGCGCATGGCAAGCCGGTCGACGTTGAGAATCTTGTCGCCGCTCATCCGTGTCCTTCCTTGACGAGGTCGGAGGAGATCGCTTTCGCCTTGGTCAGATACACGGTGGGCGCGCGATGGCCGATCAGGCCGCGCGGCCGCCAAATCATGATCAGCACCATGGCCATGCCGAACACCAGCATCCGATAGTTCTCCAGGCTCCGGAACAATTCGAAGCCGCCGATCATGGCGAGCGCGGAGAGCGCGACGCCGAGCTGCGAGCCCATGCCGCCGAGGACGACGATGGCGAGCACCAGCGCAGATTCCTGGAAAGTGAAGGATTCCGGGCTGATGAAGCCCTGCCGCGTGGCGAAGAACGCGCCGGCAAAGCCGCCGAACATCGCACCGGTCGCGAACGCCGTGAGCTTGGTGGTCGTGGTGTTGATGCCGAGCGCGCGGCAGGCAACCTCGTCCTCGCGCAGGGCTTCCCAGGCTCGCCCGATCGGCAGGCGGCGCAGTCGGATCGTCGCCCAGTTGGTGAGCAGCGCCAGCGCCAGGATCAGATAGAACAGGAACACGATGCGGTGCGTCGGCGAATATTCGATGCCGAGCCTGGCGGCGAGTCCGTCATCGCTGTTGTCGAGCGGGATGCCGAAGAAGGAGGGGCGGGGAATGCCGGAGACGCCGTTGGGCCCGCCGGTGAGATCCTGCCAGTTGATGATGACGAGGCGGATGATCTCGCCGAAGGCGAGCGTCACGATGGCAAGGTAGTCGCCACGCAGGCGCAGCACGGGGAAGCCGAGCAGAACGCCCCAGAACGCGGCGAGGATGCCGGCGAGCGGCAGGCAGATCCAGAACGACCAGCCGAAATTGGTGGCGAGCAGTCCGTAGGAATAGGCGCCGACCGCATAGAAGGCGACGTAGCCGAGATCGAGCAGGCCGGCGAGGCCGACCACGACGTTCAATCCCCACCCCAGCATGACATAGGTGAGCACCAGGATCGCGAGGTCGAGGATGTAGCGCTGGTTATAGAAGATGACAGGCACCAGCAACGTGAAGATCAGGAGCGCTGGCGCGAGGTAGCGGCCGATGAACGATATGCCGCTCTGCACCGCCGGCGGCACCAGCTTCTCGGCGCCGGTCCGGCCGATCCATTGCCTGAGCAGCTCGATCACGATCGAGCCGCCGAACACGGCGGCAACGATGGACGCGAGGTCACCGAAGCGGGTCCAATAGGTGAGCTGGCCGGAGGAGCCCGCCTCGGTGCGGATGCCGATCATCAGCGAGAACAGCACCAGCGCGATCAGCGCGTTGACGAAGGCTGTCTTCAGGAGAGCGGGGATGCTCGTTGCAGGTTTGGCCGGGTGGGTCGAGGGAGCTTTCACGCGTGCGACCGTCAGACTTTTTCGACTTCGGGACGGCCGAGCAGGCCGGTCGGCATGAAGATCAGCACCACGATCAGGATCGAGAACGCGGCGACGTCCTTGTACTCGACCGAGAAATAGGCCGACCAGAACGTCTCGATCAGGCCGATCGCGAGGCCGCCGAGCATGGCGCCCGGCAGCGAGCCGATGCCGCCGAGCACGGCAGCGGTGAACGCCTTGATGCCGGCGACGAAGCCCATGAAGAAATCGACGAGGCCGTAATAGAGCAGGTACATCAGGCCCGCGACTGCGGCGAGCGCCGCACCGATCACGAAGGTCATCGAGATGGTGCGGTCGACGTCGACGCCGAGCAGCGCCGCCATGGTCTGGTCCTGCTCGCAGGCGCGCATGTCGCGGCCGAGCCTTGTGCGCGATACCAGCCAGGTGAAGATCGCCAGCAGCACGATGGTGGTGATGACCACGATGATCTGGATGTTGGAGAGCTGGATCACGAAGCCGTCCGCGCTCTCGTGCAACGTATAGCCGCCGGTGATGACGGGCGGGATCGGCTTGACCCGCGCGCCCTGCGCCACCTGCGAGTAATTTGTCAGCACGAAGGACATGCCGATCGCCGACAGCATCGGGGCGAGGCGGAAGGAGTGGCGAAGCGGCCGGTAGGCGATGCGCTCGATGGTCCAGCCATAGAGCGCGGTGATCGCCATCGAGACCAGCAGCACGATCAGCAGGATCACCGGGATCGCGGTCAGGCCGGTCGAGATCAGCAGCAGAAAGGTGATCAGTGCGATGAAACCGCCGATCATGAAGACGTCGCCATGGGCGAAGTTGATCATGCCGACGATGCCGTAGACCATCGTATAGCCGATCGCGATCAGGCCGTAGATCGAGCCCAGGACGAGACCGTTGATGAGCTGTTGGGCGAAATAATCCATGGGCTGCCGTACCAAACCTGACGCGGGCTCAAAAGGGAGCTCTTAGGAGAGTGGGTTGGAGTGTGGTTTCTTGGGCCCCGGCAGCCCCTTACGCATTCTTCCGGATTTGTAACAGGAGGGAACTGGCTGCTGCAACAGCTCACGGTTCGGCAGAAGGTCTTGTACAGAGGTCATTTGGCGCGGGGTTCCGTAACTGCGAGGAACCCGGTTTCATGGGCACCAAACCGTCTGCCAGGGGTTATCTCTTCTCTGACGTTCAACAAGGGAGTTCCCCGAATGACGAAGCAGCAGAACCAGAACCGGGGTCAGCAGAGTCAAAATCCCGTCCAGCAGCGCCCCGATCAACAGCCCGGGCAGCAGCAGGGCGGTGGTCAGAAACCCGGACAGCAGCAGCAGAACGATCCGATGCGCCAGGGCGATCGCCCGGGCCACCAGCAGGGTCAGAAATAGCGAGTTTGGGAGCCCAGGAGCACGAGGCCCCGCCGATAGGCGGGGCCTTTTTCTTTTGGTCGTCTACGTCGTCGTTCCGGGGCGGCTCGGAGAGCCGACGCCGGAACGACGACCCCTGCGAGGGCAGTTAAGGTAAACAAAGGGTTTAAATTGCCGCCACAGTCTGATGCGAGTTAGCTCCGGCAAAGCCTTCCCAGCGAAGGCGCGTGATTGACGAAGCGGGAAGCGGCATGTTCAGGAATTGGCGGATCGGCTCGGTCAACGGCGCGCTGCTGGCGGCCTATTTCATTCCGGCCTGGACCCTTGTCGCCTTCAACATCATCATCGCGCCGGTGCACGGCCTCTATGAGCGGCCGAGCGTGGCCGTTGCACTATATCTCAGCGACCATCTTCAGATGGCGGGCATGGAGACGGTGCGTGCCGCCTGGCTGCTTGCGCTCGGCCGGCTGACCGTCGTGGCGTTCTTTGCGATCTACCTCGTGCTGCTCTGTATTCCCCGCATCCGCAAGTCCGGCGGCAGCGACGAGGCGCTTGGGATTGCACTGGCGATCGGCAGCCTGATCTCGTTTGCCAGCATGGTGATGGCTTCGAAGGTCGGCGAGATGGCTGCGCTGCGGCTGCACGCCACCGAACTGTTGCTGCTGCTTGGTGCTGCCATCGTGATCCTGATCGAGCGGCCCGAGGCGGCTCCGCAGACCGCCGAGACGCCTGCCGAGATCCCTGCGTCGCTAGGACTTGAGCAGGCCGAGCTCCTGCACAATCGCTGAGGCTTCCTTGACGGCGTGGTTCGCCGCCGGCACCCCGCAATAGATCGCCTGCTGCAGCAGGATTTCCTTGATGTCGTCGGGGGTGAAGCCCCCCTCTGCGAGCGCCGCACGCACGTGCAGGCGAAACTCGTCCCATTGTCCGAGCGCGACCATGGTGCCGATCACCAGCACCCGCCGCGTGCGCTCGTCGAAATGCGGCCGGGTCCAGATTTCCCCCCAGGCATAGCGCGTGATCATGTCCTGGAAATCGGTATTGAAGGCATTGCGGTTCGCGATCGACTTGTCGACCCAGGCGTTGCCCAACACTTTTCTGCGTACGTTCATGCCGGCATCGCGGCGCTTCTGGTCGTCCATTGCTGTTTCTCCTGCCCGTCATTGCGAGGAGCGTAGCGACGAAGCAATCCAGGATGTCTCCGCGGAGGGATGCCTGGATTGCTTCGCTATGCTCGCAATGACGGCGTTCTGCGGTTAGCGCTGCGTCAGGAAGCCCACCACCGCATCCGTGAAGGCGTGCGGCTGCTCGACGTTGGAAATATGCGCCGCGTCGATGATGGTCATGCTGGCGCCCGGAATCTTCGAGCGGATTAACTCGCCCGCCGAGATCGGCGTCGCCATGTCGTGACGGCCGGCGATCACGAGCGTCGGACTCTTGATTTTGGGAAGCAAGTCGCGCTGGTCGAGCGTTGACAGCGCCTCGCAGCAGGCGAGATAGCCTTCGACGGGGGAGGCGAGCAGCATCGATTTCATCCTCGCCGTGATGTCGGGCTCGCGGTCACGGAAATCCTGCGTCAGCCATCCCGCGATCACGGCATCGGCGACCGCAGCGATGCCGCCCTTCTTAACGGCGTCGATGCGCTCGAGCCATTTGGTCGGTTCGGCATAGTAACAGGAGGTATTGGCGAGGATGAGCTTGCCGAAGCGCTCCGGCGCGTTTGCGCCCAGCCATTGTCCGACCATGCCGCCCATCGACAGGCCGCACCAATGCACCTTTGCGATGTTGAGGTCGTCGAGGATCGCGAGCACGTCGCGGCCGAAGCGCTCCATCGTATAGGGACCGGGCGGAACGTTCGATTTGCCGTGGCCGCGGCGGTCGTAACGGATGACGCGGAACACCTGCGTCAGCGCCTTCATCTGCGGCTCCCACATCTGGAGCGTGCAGCCGAGCGAATTGGAGAGCATCAGCGTCGGCCCGCCGTCGCGGCCCTCGACGGAGACGTTGAGCAGGCATCCGTCGGCATCGATCATGGGCATGGGTTACTCCTCGTCATGCGCGGGCTTGACCCGCGCATCCATCTAGAAAGTGGATCTATCCAAGATGATGGATTGCCGGGTCAAGCCCGGCAATGACATCAAGGGAGATCCAATGAAGCGAGCAGCCGGTCGATCAGAGCCTGGGAAGCTCCTTGATAGGCCATCGGCTCGAACAAAGCCGCAATTTTTTCCGGCGAAAGATGCGCAGTGACGTGCGAATCGGCCGACAGCACCTCGCGCAGATGTTTCTTCTCGGCGACCGCGCGCTTGCTGGCGGCCTCGACGAGATGATGCGCGTCGCTCTTGCCGATCTTGGCGGCCAGCGCGAAGGTGGCCGCTTCCGCCATGATCAGCCCGTGCGTCGCATCGAGATTGCTGCGCATGCGCGCGGCGTCGACGTCCAGGCCCTCGGCGATGTCGACGATGGCGGCCAGCGCCCCCGAGGTGACCAGCATCAATTGCGGCAGCGTCGGCCATTCCGCATGCCAGGGGCCTGCGCTGCGCTCGTGATCCTGCACCTGCGCGGCAAAAATCGTCGCGGCAAGCTGTGGGGCCATGGTTGCACATCCCAGCGCGCTTGCGGCGGCGACCGGGTTGCGCTTGTGCGGCATCGTCGAGGAGCCGCCGCGGCCTTCGCCTGCCGGCTCGAACGCTTCGCCGACATCGGTCTGCATCATCAGCGAGACGTCGCGCGCGATCTTGCCGCAGCTGCCGGCGAGGATCGCGAGGCATGAGGCGGCCTCCGCGATCCGGTCGCGATGGGTATGCCATGGCGCTGCCGGCAGCGGCAGGTTCAGCTCCTGCGCCAGCCGTTCGGCTACTGCCAGCCCCTTGTCGCCGAGGGCCGCGAGCGTGCCGGCAGCGCCGCCGAATTGCAAGGCGAGGCCCTCGCGGCGTAGCCGCCGCAGGCGACAGCGGGAGCGGGCGAGGCTTGCGGCATATTCGGCAGCTTTCAGGCCGAACGGCATTGGCAGTGCGTGCTGGAGCCAGGTCCGAGCCACCATCGCAGTGTCCCGATGGGTTCGTGCGAGCTCGGCAAATCCCTTGATGGCACGGCTGAGGTCGGCGTCCAGAGCGTGGAGACCGGCGCGAAGCGTGAGCATGGTCGCCGTGTCGATGACGTCCTGACTGGTTGCGCCCCAATGCACGTAGCGCGCGGCCTCGGTGTCGGCTTTGCCGACATTGGCGGTCAGCATCTTGACCAGGGGAATCGCCAGATTGCCCGATCGCGTCGCGGCCTCGGCCAGTGCCGCCATGTCAACGGAATCGGCCTTGCAGGCGGCCTCGATGGACCCGACAGCAGAGGCCGGAATTACATCCGTGGCGGCCTCCGCGCGTGCCAGGGCTGCCTCGAAATCGAGCATGTTCTGCAGGGTCGAGCGGTCATCGCAGACCGCGCGCATGGCGGCGCTCGACAGCATCGGTGCGAGCAGGGGGGAGAGGGATGTGCTCATATTGCGCGCGACCTAATCACCATGGCCCGGCCGTGCCAATCCCCAACCGGGCGGACACGTCTTTTTGCAGTTGCGAATATGCATTGCACTTGACCGGGCGCCGCCCTTTCCTTTGCCGCGTCCCTGCGTTACTTGATCAGCATTATAAGTTACGCGATCCGGGAGGCACCCTCATGGCCATGACGATGAACGGCGAAGTCCAGCTTGCGGCGCCGCGCGAGGCCGTGTGGGCCAAGCTCAACGATCCCGAGGTGCTGAAGGCCTGCATCCCCGGCTGCGAGGAGCTCGAGAGGACCGAGGACGGCGGCTTTCGCGCTACGGCGAAAATGAAGGTCGGCCCGGTGTCGGCGCGCTTCAAGGGCAAGGTCACGCTTTCCGATCTCGATCCGCCGAACGGCTATCGGATCTCGGGTGAGGGCGAGGGCGGGGTTGCCGGCTTCGCCAAGGGTGGCGCGGTGGTCAAGCTGGCGGAGAAGGACGGCGGCACGCTGCTGTCCTACGACGTCGAGGCGCAGATCGGCGGCAAGTTGGCGCAGCTCGGCCAGCGCCTGATCAACGGCGCCGCCAAGAAGCTCGCCGACGAATTTTTCGCGAACTTCGCCAAGGCGGTACAGGGCTGAAGGTCAGCGCCTTCAGCATGGCGCCTTGCGCCCCGGGTGATGTTGCCCCGGGGCTTAATGGCCCATATGATGGGTTGGAATAATTATAAGAACCGCTTCGACGGGACCCGTCGGGGCGCTGATAGAGAGTGCTTATGGCAAAAATCTCCCTCATCGTGAACGGCAATCCAGTCACGGCCAACGTCGATCCCCGCACCCTCCTGGTGCAGTTCCTGCGCGAGAATCTGCGCCTGACCGGCACCCATGTCGGCTGTGATACCTCGCAGTGCGGCGCCTGCGTCGTTCATGTCGACGGCAAGGCCGTAAAGTCCTGCACCACGCTGGCGGTGATGGCCGACGGTCATGAGGTCAAGACGATCGAGGGGCTGGCCGCCGACGGCGCGCCGTTGCATCCGATGCAGGAGGCCTTCCGCGAGCACCATGGCCTGCAGTGCGGCTTCTGCACGCCGGGCATGATCATGACCGCGATCGACCTTGTCCATCGCAAGGGCAACGAGCTCGACGACCATACGATCCGGGAAGAATTGGAAGGCAATCTCTGCCGCTGCACCGGCTACCAGAACATCGTCGCCTCGATCTCCGCCGGCGCCAAGGCGATGGCGAAATCAGATCTCGCCTAAAGCGCGCAACGATCCCGCGATCAGGACATTCAGATGTACGAATTCAAATATCATCGCCCCGGGACCGTGCGGCAGGCCGCCAACCTCCTGGTGAAGAACGAAGACGCCAAGATCATCGCCGGCGGCCACACGCTGATTCCCGTGATGAAGCAGCGCCTCGCGAGCCCCCCGCATCTGGTCGACCTCTCCCATATCGAGGGGCTCAACACGATCGAGATGAAGGGCCGTTCGCTGGTGATCGGCGCCACCGCCAAGCATGCCGAGGTCGCGACGTCCGCGATCGTCGGCGAGGCGATCCCGGCGCTGGCGAATCTGGCCAGCCAGATCGGCGATCCCGCCGTGCGCCACAAGGGCACGATCGGCGGTTCGCTCGCCAACAACGATCCGACCGCTGACTATCCGGCCGCCGTGCTTGCGCTGGGCGCGACCATCGTCACGAACAAGCGCCGCCTCAAGGCGGAAGAGTTCTTCCAGGGGTTGTTCACAACCGCGCTCGAAGCCGACGAGATCGTCACCAAGGTGATGTTCCCGCTGCCAAAGAAGGCCGCCTACATCAAGTTCCGCAACCAGGCCTCTCGCTATGCGCTGGTCGGCGTGTTCGTGGCGCGGCGTCCATCGGACGTCCGGGTTGCCGTCACCGGCGCCGGCTCCGAAGGCGTGTTTCGCGTCACCGCGTTCGAGGAAGCGCTGAAGAAGCGTTTCGCGTCCAAGGCGCTCGACGGAATCGAGGTGCCGGCCGAGGGCCTCAACAGCGATATCCACGGCAGCGCCGAATACCGCGCGCATCTCATCGGCGTGCTGACGCGGCGCGCCGTCGATGCCGCCAACGCCAAGGAGTGAGGTAACCTCACGCCTCGGCCCCAACTTGTCCTCAGTGAGGGCATAGCGAGACTGGCTTTTTCATGACTTCAGCGGCCAATACTTCCGGGGCCAATACTTCAGTGGGCTTGCCGGCATCGGTCGACGCGATGCTCGAACTCCTGACCTCACGCGGCTACCTCGCGGAGCGGTCGCTGGCGACGGTGACCTATCTCTCGCTGCGCATGGGCCGGCCGCTGTTCCTGGAAGGCGAGGCTGGCGTCGGCAAGACCGAGATCGCCAAGGTCTTGTCCGCTGCGCTGGGGCGGAAGCTGATCCGCCTGCAATGCTACGAGGGTCTCGACGTCTCGTCCGCGGTCTACGAGTGGAATAGCGCCGCGCAGATGATCGCGATCCGGATGGCGGAAGCCGCCGGCGACACCGACCGCGACCAGCTCTCGAGCGACATCTTCGCCGACCGCTACATGATCAAGCGGCCGCTGCTCCAGGCGCTCGAGCCCGACGTTGCGGGACCGCCGGTGCTGCTGATCGACGAACTCGATCGCGCCGACGAGGCGTTCGAGGCGTACCTGCTCGAAATCCTCAGCGACTTCCAGGTCACGATCCCCGAATTCGGCACCATCAAGGCGCCACATCCGCCGATCGTCATCATCACCTCCAACCGCACCCGCGAGATTCACGACGCGCTGAAGCGGCGCTGTCTTTATCACTGGGTCGATTATCCCGCCGCCGAGCGCGAGCTCGCGATCGTCAAGTCGCGCGTGCCCGGCATCTCCGCCAAACTGTCGCAGCAGGTCGTGCGCTTCGTCCAAGCTTTGCGTAACCAGGACTTCTACAAGTCGCCGGGTGTCGCCGAGACCATCGACTGGGCCACAGCGTTGTCCGAACTCGATGCCCGCTCGCTGACCCCGCAAGTGGTCGGCGACACGCTGGGCGCGTTGCTCAAGTACCAGGACGACATCACCCGCATGCAGGGCGACACCCTGCAGAAGGTGCTGAAGGAAGCGACGAGCGATTAGCCCGTCATTCCGGGGCGCGCGTCAGCGCGAGCTATGGTGCGCAATTGCGCACCTGAGAATCCATTGTGCAGCGGTGACGGTGGACTGGATTCCGGGCTCGCGCCAAGAGGCGCGCCCGGAATGACGAGGGGATGGATACGAGACCATGGTCATCAACCACCTTGCCCCCGAGCAGACCGAGCAATTCGCCGACAACATCGTCGGCTTCGCCCGCGCGCTCCGCTCGGCCGGCATGCCGGTCGGTCCTGGCGCCGTCATCGATGCCATGAGCGCGCTGCAGGTGATCGACATCGGCAACCGCGCCGATGTCTTCACCACGCTGGAGGCGATCTTCGTCAAGCGTCATGAGCATGCGCTGATCTTCAAGCAGGCCTTCAACCTGTTCTTCCGCGCCTCGGAAGAATGGAAGCACATGCTGGATTCGGTGCCGCTGCCGGACGAGGCCAAGAAGAAGCCGCAGGCCGGCTCCCGCCGCGTGCAGGAGGCGATGTCACAGCCGCGCATGACCGAGACGCCGCAGCATCAGGAGCAGGATCTGCGGCTGTCGGTGTCCGACAGGGAAATCCTCCAGAAGAAGGATTTTGCGCAGATGAGCGCCGCGGAGATCGCCGAGGCGCTGCGTGCCGTCGAGCGGATGCGGCTGCCGCAGGCCGAACTCCTGACGCGCCGCCACCGGCCCGATGCTCGCGGGCTGCGCCTCGACCTGCGCCGCACGCTGCGCGCCTCCTTGCGAACCGGCGGCGACATCGTGGATATCCATCGCCTGGGACGGATCGAGAAGCCGGCGCCGATCGTGGCGCTGCTCGATATTTCGGGCTCGATGAGCGAGTACACCCGCCTGTTCCTGCATTTCCTCCATGCCATCGGCGATGCGCGCAAGCGCGTCTCGGTGTTCCTGTTCGGTACCCGCCTGACCAATGTCACCCGCGCGCTGCGCCAGCGCGATCCCGACGAGGCGCTGGCGAACTGCTCGGCCTCGGTCGAGGACTGGGCGGGCGGCACGCGGATCTCGGCCTCGCTGCACAACTTCAACAAATTGTGGGCGCGACGCGTGCTGAGCCAGGGCGCCATCGTGCTGCTGATATCGGACGGGCTGGAGCGGGAGGCGGATTCCAAGCTGGCCTTCGAGATGGACCGGCTGCACCGGTCATGCCGGCGGCTGATCTGGCTCAACCCGCTGCTGCGGTTCGGCGGCTTCGAAGCCAAGGCCCAGGGCATCAAAATGATGCTCCCGCACGTTGACGAATTCCGTCCGGTACATAATTTGAGCTCGATCCAGGAGCTGATTACGACGCTCTCGCGGCCGCTGCCGCCGCATCATCGCAACCTGATCCGTTCCGCAGCTTGAGAGGTTAAGCCATGCTCGATCGCGACGAGGACATTCTGAAGGCGGCGGAGGACTGGCAGAAGGCCGGCCGCGGCGTCGCGCTCGCCACCGTGGTGGAGACCTGGGGCTCGGCGCCGCGCCCGGCGGGATCCAGCCTCGTCATCAACGACGAGGGCACGTTCCTGGGCTCGGTCTCCGGCGGCTGCGTCGAGGGCGCCGTGGTCACCGAGGCCATGGACGTGATCCAGAGCGGCAAGCCGCGGATGCTTGAGTTCGGCGTCGCCGACGAGACCGCCTGGAACGTCGGGCTGTCCTGCGGCGGCACCATCCGCGTCTTCGTCGAGAAGGTGGGTTAGCCGTGAAGCTCGAGATCCTGCACGAACTCAACGCCGAGCGCGCCGCGCGCCGGCCGGCGATTCTGGTGACCGACACCGAGAGCGGCGAGCAGCGCCTGGTGAAATCAGCTGATTTCGCCAAGGATCCGCTGCGCGCGGAACTGGACAAGCAGCTCCGCATGGGCAAGAGCGCCAGTGTCGAGGCCGGCGGCAAGAAGCTGTTCCTCAACGTCTATGCGCCGACCGCGAAGCTCGTCATCGTCGGCGCGGTCCATATCAGCCAGGCCTTGGCGCCGCTGGCGCGCTCGCTCGGCTACGACGTCACTGTCGTGGATCCGCGCACGGCCTTTGCGAGCCCCGAGCGCTTCCCCGATATTCCGCTGGTGGCCGAATGGCCGGACACCGCGCTGCCGCAGCTTAATGTCGATGCCTACACCGCCTTCGTCGCGGTGACGCACGATCCCAAGATCGACGATCCGGCACTGCTGCACGCCTTCGAGCGCGGCTGCTTCTATATCGGCGCGCTCGGCTCGCGGAAGACGCACGCCAAGCGCGGCGACCGGCTGCGAGCGCAGGGCGCCAAGGAAAGCGACATCGCGCGCATCCACGCGCCCATTGGTCTCGCGATCGGCGCCGTCTCCCCGTCCGAGATCGCGGTGTCGATCATGGCGGAGATCACCGCGGTGCTCCGCCTGCCACCCAAGGAAAAAGAAGAGGCCGCATGAAATTCGGCCCCGCGAGTCCCAAGGATGCAATCGGCGGCGTAACCGTCCACACGCTGCGCCAGGGACCGCTGGTGCTGAAGAAGGGGACGACGATCGGCGCCGTCGAGGTTGAGGCCCTAGAGCGCGCCGGCATCAAGGACATCGTCGTGGTGCGCATGGAGGCGGGCGACGTCTCCGAGGACGTTGCGGCCGCCGGCATCGCGCTGGCCGTCGGCGGCGAGGGCATCCGTGTCGAGCGCGCCTTCACCGGCCGTGCCAATCTATTCGCCGCGCGCCCGGGCGTGCTGGTGATCGACCGCGCCGCGGTCGACCGCATCAACAACATCGACGAGGCCATCACCTTTGCGACGCTCACCGCATATAAGCCGGTGGTCGAGGGTGAGATGGTCGGCACGGTCAAGATCATCCCGTTCGGCGTCGATGGCAGTTTGCGCGATGCCGCGGTGAAAGCCGCCGGCCAGAACGTGCTGAAGATCGCGCCTTACGTGATCAAGCGCGTCGGCGTGGTCTCGACGCTGCTGCCGGGCCTCTCCTCCAAGGTGATCGACAAGACGCTGCGCGTCACCGCCGAGCGGCTCGCGCCGGCCGGCGCCAGCATCATCGCCGAGCGGCGCGTGCCGCACGAGGAGCAGGCGCTCTCGGCCGCGATCAAGGAATTGCTCTCGTTGGGGGCCGAGCTCGTCATCGTGTTTGGGGCCTCCGCGATCGCCGATCGCCGCGACGTGATCCCGGCGGCCGTCACGGGCATGGGCGGCGAGATCGAGCATTTCGGCATGCCGGTCGATCCCGGCAATCTCTTGCTGATCGCCCGCGCCGGCGATGTCCCGGTGCTGGGCGCACCGGGCTGCGCGCGCTCGCCGGTCGAGAATGGCTTTGACTGGGTCTTGATGCGGCTGCTCGCCGGCATCAAGGTGACGCGCGCCGAGCTGATGGGCATGGGCGTGGGCGGCCTGCTGATGGAGATCGTCACGCGGCCGCAGCCTCGCGCGACGCCCGAGATCGAGGGCAACAACCGGGTCGCGGCCATCGTGCTCGCGGCAGGTCGTTCGACCCGGATGGGAGGACCGAACAAGCTTTTGGCCGAGCTCGACGGCAAGAAGCTGGTGCGGATCGCGACCGAGCAGGCGCTGGCGTCGAAAGCATCCGAGGTGATCGTGGTCACCGGCCATCAGACCGAGCTGATCGAGCAGGCGTTGCAAGGCCTGAAGGTGCGGTTTGTCAAGAATCCGGATTTCGCCGGCGGGATCGCCAGCTCGGTCAAATCAGGCATCGTTGCCGTCCCCGACACTTGCGACGGCGCCGTGGTGTGCCTCGGCGACATGCCGCTGATCGATGCCGGCCTCATCGACCGTCTCATCGACGGCTTTGCGCCGGATCGCGGCAATCTCATCGTCGTGCCCGTGAGCGAAGGCCGCCGCGGCAATCCCGTGCTGTGGTCGCGCCGCTTCTTCAAGGAATTAATGACACTCGACGGCGACGTCGGCGCGCGCCATCTGATCGCCAAGCACTCCGAGGCCGTGACCGAAGTGCCGGTCGATGGCGAGAGCGCTTTCCTCGACATCGACACGCCGCAGGCGCTGGAGGCGGCCCGCGGCGGATGACGGTGCCGTAGGGTGGGCAAAGGCGCGTAGCGCCCTGCCCACCATCTCTCGACCTAAGCTACAATTCGTGGGCACGCTTCGCTTTGCCCACCCTACGAGAGCTCCCGTTCGACTCTATTTCAACCCCCGTTCACCATCTGGAAACGACCCGGGCTTAAAGTTCCTCCGCTGCCTCGGGGGAGGGGTTTTCCATGGTTTCGAATGTCGTCGCGCGCCGTTGCGCGATGTTTTTCTTTGTGCTGTCCGTTTGTGTTTCCGGCGCCCGCTACATCACCGAAGCCCATGCCGCCGGCGCGATTGCAGTCGGCAAGTGCGGCGCTTATGGCCAGGCTTTTGATTACGGCCACGAGCACGAAGCGCGTGCCGCGGCGCAGAAGCAGTGCAAGGGCGATTGCACGACCGTGACGATGAGGCGCGCCTGCGCCGCGGTGTCGGTCGATCTCGCCAACCCCTGCGGCGCGTATGGCTATGCAGTCAAGCCGAAGATCTCTGCCTCGCTCAACGCCGCCACGCGCGAATGCTACAAATACGGCGGCAAGGAATGCGTGATCCGCGCCTGGGCTTGCGACGCCAAGGGTTGATTATTGGAGCGCTAATTCTTCTTGCTGTCATTCCAGGGCGATGCGTAGCATCGAATCCGGAATGACAATTGAGGAACCACATGCAATTCGATACCAAGATCGCGGTCGTGATCCGTACCGATCTTCAAGCCTGGCAAAAGCTCAACGTCGCGTCCTTCCTCACCAGCGGGATCGCCGCGGCTTTTCCCGAATGCATCGGCGAAGCCTATGAAGATGCATCAGGCACGCAATATCACGCGCTGATCGGACAGCCGATCCTGATCTACGGCGCCGACGGTCCGGCGTTGTCGCGTGCGCTGGACCGCGCGCTGGCGCGCAACGTCAAGCCGGCGGTCTATACCGAGGACATGTTCAGCACCACGCACGATGTCGCCAATCGCGAGGCGGTGAGGGCGGTGGCGCGCAACGATCTCAATCTCGTCGGCATCGCCATGCGCGCCGAGCGCAAGGTGATCGACAAGATCGTCGACGGGCTGAAGTTCCATAGCTGACACGCCGGCATCCGCGCGTCGTCATCGTGGTGTCATGATGGGGCCGGCTTGCGCAAACTTTGTGCGGTTTGACTCCCGTCAAAGGAGTCGTGGGCGTCGTCGCTATTCTGCTCCAAAGTGCACAGGAGCAGACCGATGCCGACCATGAAAGCCGCAATCGTCAAGCAATTCGGCAAGCCGCTGGTGATCGAGGACGTACCGGTGCCGCAGCCTGGTCCCGGCGAGATTCTGGTCAAGGTGAAGGCCTGCGGCGTCTGTCACACCGATCTGCATGCAGCCTCCGGCGACTGGCCGGTGAAGCCGGTGCCGCCCTTCATTCCCGGCCACGAGGCAGCCGGCATCGTCGCCGCGCTTGGGCCCGGCGTGAAGAATTTGAAAGTCGGAGATGCCGTCGGAGTCGCCTGGCTGCACGACGCCTGCATGTCTTGCGAATATTGCGAGACCGGCTGGGAGACGCTGTGCGAGCACCAGCACAATACCGGCTACAGCGTGAACGGCGGCTTCGCCGAATATGTCATCGCCTCGGCGGCCTTCGCTGCAAAGCTGCCTACGACGGTCGACTTCGCCGCGATCGCGCCGATCCTGTGCGCCGGCGTCACCACCTACAAGGGACTGAAGGAGACTGAGGCCAGGCCCGGCGAGTGGGTCGTGATCTCAGGCATCGGCGGGCTTGGCCATGTCGCGATCCAGTACGCAAAGGCGATGGGGCTCAAGGTCGCGGCCGTCGATATCGCCGAGGACAAGCTGAAGCTGGCGCGCGAAACCGGCGCCGATCTCGCGGTCAACGCGCTCGAAGCCGGCGCCGTCGAGAAGGTTCTGGCGGCAACCGGGGGCGGGGCGCACGGCGTGCTGGTGACGGCGGTCTCGACCGCGGCGTTCGCCCAGGCGCTGAAGATGGTGCGCCGCAAGGGCACCGTCAGCCTGGTCGGCCTGCCGCCGGGCGAATTCCCGACGCCGATCTTCGACGTCGTGCTCAAGCGCATCACCGTGCGTGGTTCCATCGTCGGCACGCGGCGTGACCTCGATGAAGCCGTCGCATTCGCGACCGACGGCAAGGTGAAGGCCGAGGTGACGAAGGTGCCGCTCGCGCAGATCAACGACGTCTTCGACCGGATGAAGGCCGGCAAGATCGATGGTCGGATGGTACTTGATTTCGGCTAGCGCCTCATCCAGGCGGCATGCCTTCGAACTTGACCAGTCCGGGATCGAGGTAATCCCAGCCGTGACCGCGCGCCGCGTAGGTGACCGCCTGCGGCCTGTAGCGGGTGGGCTCGTCGAGGCTTGCGGCGCGGATGGTGAAGATGTCGGGCATCGCCACGAACGTCAGGTAGACCGCGACGCCGCATTGCGGGCAGAAGCCGCGCGTCTTCACATTTCCGCTGTCGCCGGCCATGTTCCAATGCCTGGCCTCGCCAGTGACCGTGACGCCGGCCCGCGCGAACGTCGCGTACGAGCCGTGGCCGCTGCCGCTTTCCCGCTGACAGTCTCGGCACTGACAATGATTGCTGAAGAAGGGCTCACCGGCAATCGAATAGCGGATCGCGCCGCAGGCGCAGCCGCCGGTATAGGGCTTGTCCATTGCGGTGCTTCCTCACTTGTCTTCGCCGGAGATGGCATCGAGCCGCTGCAGCACCTTGACCCAGCCGTCGCTCATGTTGCGATAAGCCGTGTCGTTCGTCGGCGTCACGAAGCCCGAATGTACCACGCGCACGCGCGTCCCTGCTTCCACCGGCGTAAGCGACCAGGTGACGACGGTGTCGAGCGCCGAGCCGTAGCCGGTATTGCTGGCGTCGCCGCCCTTCCAGGCATAGGCGAAGAGTTGGTTGGGCACGACCTCCAGAACGCGGCAATGGATCGTGCCATCCCACGCGCCGGCTGGATTGGTCTTGAAGGTGAAAGTATTGCCTTCGACGGCCTCGAAACCGGTCGGCGGCATCAGCCAGCGCGCAATCAATTGGGCGCTGGTCAGCGCCTTCCAGATCGTCGCGGCGGCGTGAGGGAAGACCTCGTCGATGACGATGTCCTGTGTCTTGATATTCGAAGCAACAGCACTCACGGATCGATCTCCTTCAAGAGGTCACGCAGATTCTGGAAGCGCTCGCGCCAGAACACGCCGTAATGGTCCATCCAGGTGACCAGCGGTTCGAGTCCCTGCGGTGCAGCGCGGTAATAGACGTTTCGGCCCTCGGCGCGCTCGGCGACAAGGCCCGCCTGTTTCAGCGACTTCAGGTGCTGCGAGATCGCGCCCTGGGTTACGCCGCTGCCGCGCGTCAGCTCGGCGACGGTGATTTCCTTACTCTCGAACACGCGCTCGAACACGGCCCGGCGGGTCGGGTCGGCGAGGGCGCGCATCACGGTGGTGACGGGGTTTGCAGCGGCTTCGATCATAACATTCAATTAGCCTGCGCTAATATATTAGTCAACACTAATTGGATGGCTCGTCCGTTCGACCTCAAGTTGACTATGACTGACTGGTCAGTCATACTATTACTCATGAGAAAGCCGACCAAGCTCACCGACAAGTCTGCACAGAGTGCCAAGCCAGCGTCCGTAGCCCGCGAAGAGTCGCCTGCATCGAACCGCGCTACGCGGGCGCAGGAGCGGCGCGCGGCGATCGTGGACGCCGCGATGGAGGAGTTCATCGCCCGCGGATTTGCCGCGACGCGACTCGACGACATCGCCAAGCGTGCCGGCGTCGCCAAGGGCACGATCTACCTGCACTTCAAGGACAAGGAATCGATGTTCGAGGAGCTGGTGCGCATCGTCATCGTGCCCGTGGTGGCGCGGCTGACTGCGCTGCCGCCGCCCACCGGATCGGTGCGCGACCTCATCGAGGCCTTTGCCGGCAATTTCCTGAAAGAAGTCATCGGCACCAGGCGCGGCGATTTGGTGCGGCTGATCGTGGCGGAGGGGCCGCGCTTTCCGGCCGTCGCCGACTTCTACTACCGCGAGGTCGTCTCGCGCGGGATCGCCGCCATGCGCGCGCTGATCGAGCTGGGCATCGCCCGCGGCGAGATCCACGAGAAGGACCTCGCGCGCTATCCGCAGATCCTGGTCGCACCGGCGATGATCGCGGTGATCTGGCAAAGCCTGTTTGCGCGGCACGCGCCGCTCGACGCCCAGGAGATGCTGCGCGTCCATCTCGATTTGATTTTTGGCGAACGGAGGACGACATGAGGTCGTCGCGGGTGTTTTTTGTTGTTGCATTGGCGCTCGTGCTCGCAAGCGGCCTTGCCGGCTGCAACGACAAGCGCGATCCCGGCTTCCAGGGCTGGGTCGAGGCCGACATGATTTTCGTCAGCCCTGACGAAGCGGGGCGGGTCACGAAGCTCAGCGTGCGCGAGGGCGACGAGGTCAAGGTCGGCGATGCCCTCTATTCCGTCGACGACGATCTTCAGCTCGCCGATCTCAACCAGCAAAAGGCGACGCTTGCCAACGCGCAACAGACCTACGATCGCGCGGCCTCGCTGAGCAAGACTGGCTCGGGCACGCAGGCCAATCTCGATTCCGCGGTGTCCGCCTTGCGCGTCGCGGAAGCGCGGGTGGCGACATCGGAGACGCGAATGGCGCGGCGCAAGGGCTTTGCGCCCGTCGCCGGCACCATCCAGCAGATCTATTTCCGCGAGGGCGAGATGGTGGCGGCGCAGCGTCCGGTGCTGTCGATCATGCCGCCCGGCAACATGAAGCTGCGCTTCTTCGTGCCGGAGACCGCGCTGCCGAAGCTTGCAATCGGCGATACGGTGCGCATCTCCTGCGACAATTGCGCGGCCGATCTCACCGCAAAGATCTACTTCATAGCGACCTCGGCCGAATACACCCCGCCTGTCATTTACAGCCTCGATGAGCGCAACAAGCTGGTCTATCTGATCCAGGCGCGGCCGTCGCGCCCCGACGCGCTGCGGGTCGGACAACCGATCGACGTCTATCTCAATCCGAAGACCCCGGTGGCGGACAAGCGATGAACGGCGACAACGGCATCGCAATCGACGTCAAGGGGCTGACCAAATCGTTCGGCGGCCGCGAGGTCGTGCACGATCTGTCGATGCAGGTGAAGCGCGGCTCGATCTACGGCTTCCTTGGCCCCAACGGATCGGGCAAGACCACGACCATCCGTATCCTCTGCGGACTGCTCACGCCCGACAGCGGCGAGGGCACCTGTCTCGGCTACGACATTTTGCGCGACGCCGAAAAGATCAAGCGCCAGGTCGGATACATGACCCAGCGCTTCAGCCTGTACCAGGACCTATCGGTGCGCGAGAACCTTGAATTCGTGGCGCGGCTCTACGGTCTCGCCGACGCGCGCGGCGCCGCGCGCGACATGGTCAAGCGGCTCGGACTATCCGGGCGCGAGGAGCAGCTGGCGGGCGAACTCTCCGGCGGCTGGAAGCAAAGGCTGGCGCTGGGGGCCTGTACGCTCCCCAATCCGCAATTGCTGCTGCTGGACGAGCCGACGGCGGGCGTCGATCCCAAGGCGCGGCGCGATTTCTGGAACGAGATCCACGCGCTCGCGGCCGATGGCCTCACCGTATTGGTCTCCACCCATTACATGGACGAAGCCGAGCGTTGCCATGAGATCGCCTACATCGCCTACGGCCATCTGCTCGCGCACGGCACGGTCGAGCAGGTGATCGCGAAATCCGCGCTGACGACCTATACTGTAACGGGCGAGGGGCTGAACGAGCTCGCTGCCGCGCTCACCGGCAAGCCGGGGATCGACATGGTGGCGCCGTTCGGCACCTCGCTGCACGTCTCGGGGCGCGACGTTGCCGCGCTCGAAGCCAGCATCGCGCCCTGGCGGGCAAAGAGCGGCTTGCACTGGCACCAATCGTCGCCGTCGCTGGAAGACGTGTTCATCGAACTGATGGGTCGCTCCAAGGACAATTTCCAATGAGTGCCGTCGACCCTCCCGCGCCGCGCCGCGAAATCCGTGAGCGCTTTGGTTTCCTGCGGCGTTCTTATGCGATGCTGATCAAGGAGTTCATCCAGCTCAAGCGCGACCGCGTGTCGTTCGCGATGATCGTGATGCTGCCGGTGATGCAGCTGATGCTGTTCGGCTATGCCATCAACACCACGCCGCACCATCTGCCGAGCGCGGTGCTGCTGCAGGAGGACTCCGATCTCGCCCGCTCGATCCTGAAAGCTCTCGAGAACACGGCCTATTTCCGCTTCCTCCACGAAGTCCATGATGTCGAGGATTTCGACAACCTCCTGAAATCCGGCAAGGTGTTGTTCGGCGTGGAGATCCCGCGCGGCTTCGAGCGCGCGGTGCGGCGTGGTGACAGGCCGGCGCTGCTGGTCGCGGCCGATGCGACCGATCCGGTGGCCGCCAGTGCGGCGATCGGTTCGCTCGGTATGGTCGTGCAGACCGCGCTCAAGCACGATCTCTATATCGGCGATCCCCCGGAGATGCCGTTCGAGATCCGCGCACACGCCCGCTATAACCCGGCCGCATCCTCCAGTCTCAACATCGTGCCGGGTCTCGTCGGCACAATCCTCACCATGACCATGCTGATCTTCACTGCGCTGTCGGTCACGCGCGAGGTCGAGCGCGGCACCATGGAGAGCCTGCTCTCGATGCCGATCAAGCCGGTCGAGGTGATGTTCGGCAAGATCGTGCCTTACGTGCTGGTCGGTTTCCTGCAGGCCTTCCTCATCATCGGCATCGGCGTCGGCCTGTTCGGCGTCCCGGTGCTCGGCAATCTGTTCCTGCTGGCACTGCTCTCGACACTGTTCATCACCACCAATTTGTCGATCGGCTACACGATCTCCACCGTGGTGCAGAACCAGCTCCAGGCCATGCAGATGTCGATGATGTTCTTCCTGCCAAGCATCCTGCTGTCCGGCTTCATGTTCCCATTCGCGGGCATGCCGACCTGGGCGCAATATGTCGGCGAATGCCTGCCGCTGACCCACTACCTGCGCATCGTCCGCGCCATCATGCTGAAGGGGGCGAGCATGCAGAACTTGCACTTCGACACGCTGGCGCTGGCAGCCCTGATGCTGCTGGCCATGACCATCGCCGTGACCCGCTTCCGCCGCACGCTGGATTGAGGCACAATGCCTTCGGAATCGAGGGCAAATGGTCAGGTTTGCGAGCAGGAAGACGCGGCACCAGGCCGTGCTGTCGGAGGATTTCGAGCGCGAGCTGACGCGGGAGGTGTTGCGCACCGAGCTCTTGCGGGTGCGGGCACTGATCCTGACGGGCTGCATCATGATGCTGCTGCTCACCTCGATTTATTTGATCGACCCCGGCGTGGTGAACCGGGTGTGGCGCGGTTCGGACGGGATTGTCGCGGTCTATGCTCTACTCGCCGGTTTCATTCTGTTCGAGGTCTGGGTCCACACCCAGATCAGACAGAACCTGCGGCTCGATCGCGACGTACCGGTCGTCAGACGCTATATCGGCACGCTGATCGAGACGTCGCTGCCCACGGTGATCCTGATCCTGCAAACCCGCACCATGGGCGCAAGCCAGGCGCTCGGTTTCGCCGTGCCGCTCATGTACTTCATCTTCGTCATCCTCTCGACCCTGCGGCTCGATTTCTGGCTCTCCGCATTCACCGGTTTCGTGGCTGCAGCCGGGCTTCTGTCCGTCGCGCTGTACTACAATTCGGCGGACGAGGCCGGCGATCCCCTGATCTATTTCCACGCCGTGCGCAGCGTCGTCATCCTGATCTGCGGCGTGCTGGCGGGCGCCGTCGGCGCGCAGCTGCGCCGCCAGTTTGCCGCGAGCATCGCGGCGGCCAACGCACGCGACCGGGTGACGAACCTGTTCGGCCAGCATGTCTCTCCGCAAGTGGTGGAGCGCCTGATGGCGGCGGGAACCACGGGGGGCGGAGACGTTCGCCGCGTTGCGGTGATGTTCGTCGATTTTCGCGGCTTCACGGCGGGCGCGCAGTCCCGCACTCCGCAGGAGGTGGTCGACCGGCTCGACGGCGCCTTTGCAGTGCTGGTGGACATTCTCGATCGTCAGGGCGGCATCGTGAACAAGTTTCTCGGCGATGGCTTTCTCGCCTTGTTCGGCGCGCCGCTGGAGGCCTCAGACGCGGCGCAGCGTGCCGTTGCCGCGGGCCGCGAGATGCTGAGCGCGATGGACCGCATCAACGCGCAGACGAGCTGGCCGCTTCGCATCGGTATCGGCATTCATTTCGGCGAGGTCGTCGCCGGCAATATCGGCTCGCCCCGGCGCAAGGAATATACCGTGATCGGCGACACCGTGAATTTCGCCTCGCGGTTGGAAGCCCTCAACAAGGAGTTCGGTTCGCAGCTCCTGATTTCCGCGACCGTGCGCGAGGCGCTGGGCAACGACGGTGACGATGCCGTTGCGCTCGGTGAGGTCGAGGTGCGCGGCTATGAGCGGAAGGTGGCGGTGTTTCAACTCGGATAGGGCGCGCCTCTTGCATCGGCGATTGCTCCGATTGCTCCGAATTTTGGGGCATGACGAGTGATGTTTTCGGCTTGTAGACTGCGCGCGATGCGGCCGTTCGCGGCCGCGATTTGCATGAGGAAGAGACGATGCAGCGCCGCTACATCACCGCCGACGTGTTCACCGATCGCGCCTTCGGCGGCAACCAGCTCGCCGTGGTGCTCGACGCCGGCGGGCTCACGACAAAGCAGATGCAGGCGGTCGCGACCGAGTTCAACTATTCCGAGACCACCTTTGTGCTGCCGCCGCGCGACAAGGCCAATGATGCCGAGGTGCGCATCTTCACGCCGGTGCGGGAGCTTCCCTTTGCCGGCCATCCGAATGTCGGGACCGCTTTCGTGCTGGCGAGTCTCGCCAGTGAGTCGAAGCCGCGTTTGCTGTTCGAGGAGAAGGCGGGGCTCGTGCCGGTCGACATTCGTCGGGAGCAAGGCAAGGTGGTCAGCACCGAATTGACCGCTCCGCAGCCGCTGTCACGACTGGCGGAAATTTCCGCCGCTGACATTGCGGCCTGCATCTCATTGACTGCCGATGACATCAGGACCGATCGCCACGCGCCGCAGGTCGTTGGCGTCGGCACGCCTTTCCTGGTGGCGGAGCTGCATTCGCGCGATGCGCTGAAGCGGGCAAGGCCGGATGCGGCCGCCTTCGGCAGGGTGCTTCCGCGTGACGGTGCGTTCTCCGTGTGGTTCTACACGCGGGACGTTGGCGCGGCGGAGGCGCCTTGCGATATCCAGGCGCGGATGTTCATGCGCGGCACCAGCGGTTTCGCCGAGGACCCCGCCACCGGCAGCGCCACGGTTGCCGCGGCTGCACTGTTCGCCGACCTCGATCCCGTGCGCGATGGCGAACTCAGGCTCACCGTCGGCCAGGGCTTTGACATGGGCAGGCCGAGTATCCTGCTGACGCGCGTGCGCAAGCAGGACGGCAAGATCGTCTCGGCGCATGTTGGTGGGCAATGCGTGCAGATGATGGAGGGGACGTTCCGGCTCGCGGGCGAGGGCTGAGCTCCATCCATCGTCATGCCCGGGCTTGTCCCGGGCATCCACGTCTTGGCCACAGGGAAGAAGAACGTGGATGGCCGGGACAGGCCCGGCCATGATGGAGAATTCCGTCAGACCTGCCGCCCAACCAAATTCCGCACCGCAACCGCATCGCGCTCCTCGATGAGCTCCGCAATCATCTGGCGGTGGCAATGGGTGTGGTCGCGCTCGTAGCAGAGCAGGCATACGGGGCCCGCCTTCTTCACCAGCGCCGAGAGCTCGTCCATCGCCTCTTTGGCCTCCGGCGACTTCAGTTGCTTTGAGAAGATCTTCTCCAACAAATCATATTGCCCGCTGCGCGCAGCGAGGCGACCTTCCTTCGGCGTGCCGAGCGCAGCGAGGTGGACATAGGCGATGCCGCGTGCGTCCAGGCCTGCCGACAGCTGCTTCTTGGAAAATCCCGGGCGCCGTGACGACGTCACCGCGCGCACGTCGACCACGAGCTTGACGCCGGCCTGTTCGAGTTCGTCCAGCACCGCCTTGGGCGGCGTCTGCTCATAGCCGATGGTGAACAGCTTCTTCGCCTTTGCCATGGCCCACCTCAGCTCACCCTTGCGATTAATTCCATGGCGCCGGCGGGCGCGCGCACCTTGCCTTCGTGGATGACATAGGCGAACACGTCGCGCGGTTCTTTCTTCGGCTTGGTCTTGTCGATTTTGGGCAGGTCGTCCGGTTCACCGCCCGAAGCCCAGGCCTGAAGGCGCTCGGCCCAGGCATCGAGCTGCTTCGGCGGATAGCAGGTCTTGATCTCGTCATTGCCCTTCTGCAGGCGGGCATAGACGAAATCGCCGGCGACATCGGCGATCGCCGGATATTTGCCGTGTTCGGCGAACACGACGGGCGTCTCGAATTCGCGGATCAGCGCCACGAAGTCCGGCGTGCAGAAGCTGTCGTGGCGGACCTCGACGACATGGCGCAATGCGCGTCCCTCGAGCTTGCGCGGCAACAGCTCGAGGAACTTGCCGAAATCGGCGCCGTCGAATTTCTTGGTCGGCGCGAACTGCCACAGCACCGGCCCGAGATGGTCGCCGAGTTCCAGCACGCCTGAATCATAGAACCGCTTGATGGAATCGCCTGCTTCCGCCAGCACCCGACGGTTGGTGGCGAAACGCGGTCCCTTCACCGAGAACACGAAGCCGTCGGGTACCTCGCTCGCCCATTTGCGAAAGCTCTCCGGCTTCTGCGAGCCGTAATAGGTGCCGTTGATCTCGATCGAGGTCAGTTTCGAAGCGGCATAGGACAGCTCCTTCGCCTGCGTCAGCTTCTCCGGATAGAACACGCCGCGCCAGGGCTCGAAGGTCCAGCCGCCGACGCCGATGAAGATGTTGCCTGATTTCTTGGACGCGGTTTTTGCTTTGGCCACGGAGGGATCTCGCATCGACGTGGAGGGGATGCGTCATCCTAATCAAACCAGTTGTGATTGGCCAGTTGCTGCGTCCGGTCTAAGGTCGCTCTGTGATCTGCGATAAGGGAGAAAAAGATGCGGATGCTGATGCTGGGAGCGGCGCTCGTCATGATGACATCTGCTGCCATGATTTCTCCGATCATGGCGGATGATGACGATACGAAAGGCGCGCAGAAGCTCGCCATGCAGGGCCGCGACGATTACTGGCATTGCCTGGCGCGGGAATATTCGCGCGACACCAATCAGGGAATGTCGCAGCAGGATTTTGGCCGCTCGGTCGCGGGCGCTTGTCCGTCGGAGCGGCAATATTACCGGGTGGCGCTGCTCGACTATCTCACCACGCAATATCCCGATATCGATGCCGGCGCCCATCTCGCCACCGCGAACAGGGCGGTGGAGGCCGCGCAGAAGGACATCGTGACAGCCTTCGTCAAGCAGAGGCCGCCGTCGAAATAGCGAGTGGCGAGCAGGGCAGACGCCGGCGCCGTCTCATTCGGCGCCCAGCGCCCTTCCGGCTCAGCGCGCATCCGTGATATCAGGAGGCCTATCTGGAACAGGGATGGGTTTCCATGGCGTCTGAGTCGGTGGGGGGCATTTTGGGCGCGATCGTTGCCGCGGTCGTGCTTGCGGTCGCTGTCGTGTTCGGGCCGATCGGCCAGTACGGCAAGCCGCCCAAACCGGCGAAAGTCGAGCCGGCTCCGGCTGCGGCACCCGCAGCCCCCGCCGCGCCCGCGCCGCGCGGGCCAATCATCCGGGAAGTGCCGAACCAATAGGACTCAGAAATCGTCGTTTTCGCCCCTTGCGAAGCGATCTCGTCATTCCCATCTAGTCTTTAACGGCGACGTTGAGCGAAAACTCCGGCGCTGGGACGACCTTGGAATAGCTTAAGGCTTGCGCCGGATGTACGCGCAGCCCGCCATTCCGGGGTCGTTGGCATTTTTGGGCCCCTTTTAGGGCATTCCCCACAGAACCACCGGCTTGGCAGCGCAGGACGCGGCGGATATACGCTGCCGTCATGAATGAAGCGATCAGACCGGGCTCCGACTCTCCTTTGCAGGCTCTTGAAGGGCCGGAACTGTCGGTCATCGTCCCGACCTTCAACGAACGCGACAATGTCGCTGTGTTGTACCGGCGGCTGGAGGCGACACTCGGCAGCGTGGCCTGGGAGGTCGTGTTCGTCGACGACAATTCGCCCGACGGCACCTGGGACGTCGTGCGCGCGCTGGCGCAGCAGGACAGCCGCGTGCGCTGTATCCGCCGCATCGGCCGCCGCGGCCTGTCCGGGGCCTGCATCGAGGGCATCCTGGCGTCCAGCGCCCCCTATGTGGCCGTGATCGACGCCGACCTCCAGCACGACGAGACGCAACTGCCGAAGATGCTGTTGCTGCTCGCAAGCGACGAGGCCGACCTCGTGGTCGGCAGCCGCTACATCGAGGGCTACAAGACCGAGGGTTTCAACAAGCAGCGCGCCGGCGCCAGCGCGCTGGCGACGGAATTCGCCAGGAAGATGCTGCGGGTCGAGATAGCGGATCCCATGAGCGGCTTCTTCATGATCCGCCGCGATCGTTTCGAGCAGCTCGCGCCGAAGCTCTCCGTGCATGGCTTCAAGATCCTGCTCGACGTCGTCGCGACCGCACACGGCGGCTTGCGGGCGGTCGAGATTCCCTACACTTTCGGCGCCCGCCAGCACGGCGAGAGCAAGCTCGATTCCATGGTCGCGCTCGACTTCCTCGGCCTCGTGCTGGCCAAGCTGAGCAACGACATCGTCTCGCTGCGCTTCATCCTGTTCGCGATGGTCGGCGGCATCGGCCTCGTGGTGCATCTCACCACGCTGTTCATCGGACTTCAGCTATTCAAGGCGCCGTTCGCGGAAGCGCAGGCCGCCGGCGCCATCGTCGCCATGACCAGCAATTTCATCCTCAACAACTTCCTCACCTATCGCGACCAGCGGCTGAAGGGCTTTGCGCTGCTGCGCGGCCTCATCGCTTTCTACATCGTGTGCAGCGTCGGCCTGCTCGCCAATGTCGGCGTCGCCTTCTCGGTCTACGACCAGGAGCCGATCTGGTGGCTGGCCGGCATGGCCGGAGCGCTGATGGGCGTGGTGTGGAACTACGCGATGTCAGGCCTGTTCGTCTGGCGCAAGAAATAGCGCGATATGGGCGGGGCTGATGCGCGGATCGTCCGCAACACCGCGCTGCTGATTGTGGCGCTTGTGGCCATGCGGCTCGTTGCGGCCGCGTTCACGCCGATCACTTTCGACGAAGCCTATTACTGGATGTGGTCGAACAACCTCGCCGGGGGCTATTACGACCATCCGCCGATGGTCGCCTACGTGATCCGCGCCGGCACGATGATTGCCGGGAATAACGAGCTCGGCGTCCGCCTCGTTTCGGTCCTGTTGGCGCTGCCGATGAGCTATGCGGTCTATCGCTCTGCTGCGATCCTGTTTGGGGGCGCGCGCGTGGCAGCGACCAGCGCGATCCTGCTCAACGTCACCATGATGGCCTCCGTCGGCACGCTGATCGTGACGCCGGATGCGCCGCTTCTGGTGGCATCCAGCTTCGTGCTGTTCTTTCTCGCTAAAGTACTGGAGACCGGTCGCGGCGTCTGGTGGCTCGCGGTCGGTGCGGCCGTCGGGGCGGCGCTGCTGTCGAAATACACGGCGATGTTCTTTGGTGCGGGAATCCTGATCTGGCTCGCTTGCGTGCCGAAGCTGCGCCGCTGGTTTCTCTCGCCCTGGCCCTATCTCGGCGGCCTCGTTGCGCTGGCGCTGTTCTCGCCGGTGATCCTCTGGAACGCGGACCATCAATGGGTCTCGTTCGCAAAGCAGCTTGGGCGCGCGAAGATCGAGGACTTCCGCCCCGTCTTCATCGCCGAGCTGATCCCGACCCAGATCGCGTTCGCGACGCCGCTGGTCTTCATCCTCGGTGCGATGGGCCTGCACGCGCTGACCTGGCAGCGCGCCGGCGCACTGGCCTCGCGCGTGCTGATCGAGGCGATGTTCTGGACCATCGTTGCCTATTTCGTCTGGCATTCGCTGCATGCCCGCGTCGAGGCCAATTGGTTCGCTCCGGTCTATCCGCCCTTCATTGTTGCCGCTGCGGCCGCCGCCAACCTCGTGCAGTGGAAGCCGCGTGCGCAGCACCTGGCGGATTTCTGCCTGCGCTGGGCCGCGCCTGTCGGCATCGTGATGTTTGCGGCGCTGATCGTGCAGGCCAACACCGGCTGGCTCTCCGGATATCGCCGCGATGCCACCGTGCGCAGCGTCGGCGTCGGCTGGCGCGAGCTCGCCGCGGGAATCGAAGCCATGCGCGCGCGCTATGGCGCGACCTGCGTGCTCGCGCAGGACTATGGCACGACGGGTTGGCTCGCCTTCTACTTGCCGCCCGGCACCTGCGTGGTGCAGCAGAACCAGCGCATCCGCTGGGTCAACATGCGCGAGCCCGATCCAAAGCTGCTTGCGGGCAAGCTGCTCTCAGTCGACGAACTGCGTCCGGGCGGTCATCCCATCCTCGACGACCTATTTGCGAAAGTCACGCAGGTCGCGCAATTGCAGCGCAAGCGCGGCCCGCTCGTGGTCGAAACCTACAGCGTCGATCTGCTGGAGGACGCCAAGGGCGACGTGCTGGACCGCTCGCCGCCGCCGGAAACAAGGTAGCGGCCTTAATCGATCATCTCGGCCCTGGCCGCAGCCTGGCTCGGTCCGTCCCGGTCGCGCCAGAACCACACGGTCACGACGCCGGAGCGGCCACGGATCTGGGCGAGCAGGGGGCCCGACAGGACGCCGTCAGGAGCCCCGTGGAAGTCGGCCGTATCGAGCAACGTATTGCTCAGGGCGAGCCGTGCATCGTTCTGAACGGCGACTTCCATCAGCCGGCTCGCGACGTTGACGGTGTCGCCGGTCGCGGTGATGTGCTGATGGCTTTCGCCGAGGCGGGAGGCGACGATCTCGCCGAAATGCGCGCCGATCTTGAAGCCGAGCTGACCGCCGATGGCTGACGGCAGCGAGGCGATCCAGTGTTGGACGCCGCGATGCAGATCGATCGCGCATTTGAGCGCGCGCGCGGCATCATCGGGCATCGCAGCCGGCAGACCGAACAGGATCATGGCGCCGTCGCCGAGAAAGCCGGTGATCATGCCGCCGCAAGCGACCGCGACCTTGTCGATAAGCGCGTGAAACGCCCGTAGGATTTCTTGAAGCGCATCCGGATCGATCTGTTCGCTCAACGACGTGAAGCCGGAGAGATCGATGAAGACGATTGCGGCGTCTTGCCGGACCGGTTTGGACAGGAAATCCGGATCGCGCGCCAGCCATTCCTGCACGGCCGGTGCCTGGAATTGGGCGAGAGACCTGCTCTTGGCGGCGAGATATTGCGTACGGCGGCCTCCGGCCCACAGCTGCACACCGGCAAAGATCGCAACCGGCGGCACCGCAGCGGCGAGCGTGGTGGCTGCATTCAGCCAGACACCATGCGTGAACGCGAACGCGTTGAGACCGGCCCAGGCGAACATCACAATGGCCGCGGCCATGATGCCGAGCGCGCTGCGCCGCCACGCCAGCAAGCCGACCAGCAGCATCGGCAGCAGGATCGCAGCAAACGCGTCGGCGATACGGACCCTGTGGTCGCGGACGATGCCGTCGCCGGCGAGCAGATGAGTGATGGCGGTCGAGACCACCTCGACGCCGGGCATCAGGGAATCGAACGGCGTGGGATAGAAATCGCCGCCGCCCGCGACCGCGGCGCCGATCACGACGATCCGGTTCTCGATCGCTGCGCGATTGAGCGTGCCGTCGAAAATGCTCTGCGCGCTCACGGTGCGGATGGTGCGGCGCGGGCCGTAATAGGTGATCGGCAGTGCGAAGTCGGCATCGGTCGGCACGACGCGGTCGCCGAGCATGAGGTGATCGGGCGCGATCGTCAGCGGCTTGTCGAGCGCGCGCGTTGCGACGCGCAGCGGGAACGACAGTTCGACCTTGTCGCGGGTCCGGAACAGCATCGGCACCGAGAGCGGCGATCCAGATTGTCCCGTCGCGACATTGACGATGCCGACCTCTGCGTGATCGGCGAACGCAGGCAGCGGCAGCAGGAAACGTTCCGCTTGCGGCAGCACGGCGAGGGGACCTGCGCTGCCGGCCTCCACGGTCTCGCTGGCGGAGGGGAAGATCGCTGCGGCGGCGAGCACCATAGGGCCGGTGGCGAGCGTGTTGGCCAGCGTGGCGTCGCCGATCGCCGCGCTGCGGTCGACCAGCAGAAGATCGATCGCGACGACCTTCGGCTTGAACTGCACGATGGTGTCGACGACCCGGGCGAGATCGGCGCGCGGCAGCGGGTAACTGCCGCCGCGCTTCACCACGGTGTCATCGATCGCGACGATGGTGACGAGATCGGGCGGACGTTGCACGCCGCGGACCTGGGTCCGCCAATCGGTCAGCGTTGCTTCCAGGCGGTCGAGAAAGCGGAGATGGCCGCCTGCGTGCGCGGCATAGATGCCCGCGCCCCACAGCGCGGTGAGGGCGAGTGCCGCCAGGATTTGAACGCGTCTCGTCATTACGTCGTACTGCAATCGTCTTTTTCTTCGGGACCTGCGGGCTGAGGTCTATCGACCAAGCCCTATTGACCAAGTCCTATTGACCAAGCCCTATTGACCAAGTCCTATTGACCAAGTCCTATTGGCCAAGTCCTATTGGCCAAGTCTTGCCATGAGGGCGTCGATGCGCGGCTGGCCCCACTGCTTCACCGTCAACGGCCCGGTCGCTTCCACGTCGACGCCTTCGCCGGGGCCCAGCACGACGCCGCGCCCACGTGCCCTGTGGCTGACGCCGACACGACCGTCGGCGACGAAGACGGAGGTCTTGGCCTCAGCGACATCGACGGCCCATCGGGTGCCCCGCACCGCGGCAATCGCCTGCGGCGTCAGCACCTTGAACGGATTGCCGCCCGGCTTCCTGGGCACTTCGATCAGCAGGGCTTTGCTGCTCAACTCGACGGAGTCAATATGTCCGTCGCGGTTGGCGTCCCTTAGTTCAAATCTGGCGCCGTTTTCCGCGACGATGGTGATACCGTTGTCGCAGCGCCAGGTTTGCGTGCCCGCGGCCGAGGCCGACGATGTGCAAGCTGCATTGGCAGGCTGCGCGGCTGCGAATCCCATCAACGACGACCACGCCAGAGCAAAATATCCGGCGCGCGCGAACCTTCTCATGCCAGCCTCCGTTTGCATGCCCGGCACAATTCAAGGCGATGTTGATACGGTACCGTATCACACGCAGAGGCTGCTGAAAAGTGCCGCTCCACCAGCTATTTTCTCATCCCGGCCTTTTCCAGAGAGGTGCGATCAACTTTCGGTCAGGGGCGAGTGCGTGCGCATCCGAACGCGCTGTGTGATGCGCCTGACCTTGCCCGGCCTTGCTTGCGTCACTCGCGCCCGGTTGGGAAGGCCAGTGCACCAGCCTCGCGCAACGCTTCCCCGCTATCTTCCGGGTATCGATGGCCACGAAAACGACTTGGTTGGGTGGCCCTAGAGAGGTGTCCGGAGGAGCCGGCTCGCTGCGCCGATCCGGCCGAGAATTATGGTTAACAGACCCGACTAAGTCCGTAGTTCCGCGGGCTTTTTTCTCGAAATGGGACGACTTGGCCAATTGCCCTACATCCGCCCGAACTTAATCCGCATTTAACTAAAAGTCGCCTTAATGACGCTCCGACCCTCTGCGAAATGCTGTTCCCGGATCGTGACCAGCGGCACTTTGAAGGGGGACTGAGTGACACCGTCCTGGACGCAAGGCGAATGAGTACGAGTATCGCTGCGCAGAGTAACGCGGCACGGAAGTCCAAGAGAAATTCGCGGAATTCTTCCCGAAAAATGACGACGACCAATTGGCTCGGCGCCGCGGCCATCGGCTGCGTCGTGATGGGCGCCGGCTGGACCATCTACAGCAACGTCTTTGGCGCGAGCGTCTATCCGACCGTCGGCAACACCGGCTATGACGCGCCGGTGCTCAAGCGTACGCCCAAGGTCGCGCTGCGCGAGGCCGGCGACGCCATCAAGGACGCTTTTGCGCTCCTGCCCGACCGGTTGCAGGTCGCCGCCCCGATCTCGCGTGAGATGTTCAACGAGCGCTTTGCTGCGGCTGCGACCCAAGGCGTGGCATCGAACGCCTCCAGCGCGGCGCCGGCAACTCAGGTTGCCGTGGCCAAGGACGCACCGAAGCAGAGCGTGATCGCGAAGGTCGCGGAAGCGCTGAAGCCGTCGGCCCCGGCCAAGATGGCCGAGAAGGCGGCTGACAAGGCTGCCGACAAGTCCAAGCGCACTCCGGATGCCCAGATGCAACTGGCCTCGGCCGATCCGGCGCAGATCGTGCCGGCGCCCGAAGCCAAGAAGTCGTTCGCGGATCGCGCCAAGGCAGCGGTGATGTCGATCACCGGTCCGCGCCAGTCGATGGTCGAAAAACTCTGGGGCAAGCGGGAGCCGTCCGGCGGGCTGCTGGCCTATGCTTCGGCCGATGCCAGCGTGACCGCGTCCATCGCGCCGAAGGAGCAGAACCCGATGTTCGGCGGTGCGCCGCCCTACGAGCGGGACACCGCGGTCTACGATATCACCGCCAAGACGGTGTATCTGCCCGACGGCACCAAGCTCGAAGCGCATTCCGGCCTCGGCTCCAATCTCGACGATCCGCGCTCCCAGCGCACGCGCATGCGCGGCGTGACGCCGCCGCACATCTACACGCTGAAGCCGCGTGAAGCGCTGTTCCACGGTGTGCCCGCATTGCGCCTGACACCGGTCGGCGGCGAGAGCGCGATCTACGGCCGCGACGGGCTGCTTGCCCACACCTTCATGCTCGGGCCGAACGGCGATTCCAATGGCTGCGTGTCGTTCAAGGACTATTACGCTTTCCTCGATGCCTACAAGAACAAGGGCATTCGCAAGCTCGCGGTGCTGGCGCGGGTGGAGTGAGCTCAGCCTATTTGAGATGATTCAAAAGGGCCGCTCCGGAGCGGCCCTTTTCTTTTCGGCTTCAGCCCGGCCAGCACTGCCCGCCGCCATCGATCCTCAGCACCTGGCCGGAGACGAAGGCGCCCATGGGGCCGGCAAAGAACTCGACGACGCGCGCGACCTCGTCGACGGTCGCGATGCGGTCGAGGGTGCCGCTCTCGACCATCCGGTCAGGGTCCACCGCGCGCGTGCCGAGGAAGCGGCTGGTGCGGGTATCGCCGGGCGCGATGCAGTTGACGGCGATGTCGTAGGGGCGGAGTTGGTCGGCAAGGCATCGCGTGTAATGGGTCACGCCGGCCTTCGACACTGCGTAGATCGAACCCTGGGTGCGCCCCTTGAAAGCGGCGACCGAGCCGAGCGTGACGATGCGGCCGCGTTTCCGTTCCATCATTCCCTTCGCAACCGCCTGACAGGTCAGGATGGTCGAGAGCAGATTGCGCTCCAGCACCGCACGCACATCTGCCTCCTTGATGTACACCGCGTCGTTGGGGTCGGGCTTGCCGCCGGCAGCCGCGATATCCCCGCCGGCATTGTGGACGAGAATGTCGATCGGGCCGAGCGAAGCCTCCGTCTCGGCGATCACCCGCGCGATGTCCTCGCCTTGGTGAGATCGCCGAGCACCCGCTGGCTGCGCACGCCAAATTGCTGGCCGATCTCCGCGGCCACCGCGGTCAACGTGGTGCCCTCGCCATATTCCGCCGGCCCGTTCTCGCGCATGCCGTGGATGGCGACATCAGTGCCGAGTGCGGCGAGCTTCTCCGCAAAGGCGCGGCCAAGCCCGCGGCCTGCGCCGGTCACCAGCGCGACCTTGCCGGCAAGAATCTTCGTTCCGTCATGCGATGCCATGATCTTCTCCTGTTATGAAAGGTCAGTCTGCCGCGAGGTCGAGGCCGATCGCCATCGCCTGCACCAGACACATCGGTGCCACCAATGTGCGCAGCGCCGGCTCCGGCATGTCCTGGATCTCGAACACCACGCGCGCGCCCTCGACGATCGGGCTCAAGAGGCTGTCGGTGATGGAGATCGCGGGCACGCCGCGCGCGACGAGTTCCGGAAACAGCCGGGCCGTATCCGGATAGTAATTGCGGAAGCTGATCGCCACCAGTGCGTCGTCCACGGTCGCTGCGTGTGATTGCTCATGAATGCTGCCGCCGGTACCGTCGAGCAGGACGACGCGACGTCCAAGCTTGCGCAAGACATAGGCGAGGTGGGTCGCGACCGGAAACGAGCCGCCGAGGCCGAGCAGATAGATGTCGCGCGCCTTGGCAAGGATAGCGGTTGCCGCATCGAGCTCGCGTGCATGCACGGACTGGCTCAGCGTCACCAGCGACGATTGCGCTTCCGAGACGAAGCGCGACAGCACCGCCGCCGGCTGGCGGCCGAGAACCGACTTCTCCTCGCTCTTCATGCGGGCGAGCCGTGCCTTGTAACTTGGCGCCACGCCGGCGACGAGGCGGGTTCGGAACACCTGCTGCATCTCGGTGAAGCCGCCGAAGCCCAGAGCATGAGCGAAGCGAACGATCGCCGACGGCGGCACGCCCGAGCGTTGCGCAACCTCGGCGACGGTGCCGAGCGCAACGTCGGTCGGATGATCGAGCACGAACTCGGCAATCTGCTGCAGCCGGCCGGACAGCGCCCGGTGACGCTGTGCGATCGCGCCGCGCAGCTCGTCATAACTCATGGCGCCGGACGCCTTGTTCATCGGTCGGTCTCCAGATCGGTCGCCTCTTTAACGGCATTTCAGCGTTTGGATCAAATATTCTACTTTACAACATAAATGGAATGAATATTCTAACTTCACAAAAAAGCAAAAGACTTCGAAAACGGGAGGAAACGATGAGAGGGCGTCAGATCTCACGGCGGAGCGTTTTGAAGGGCAGCCTGATGGCCAGTGTCATCGGCGGCACCGGCAGCTTCTTCGGGCCGTGGAAAGAGAATCACGCGTGGGCCCAAGGCGCGGCCAAGCCAATCAAGCTCGGCCTGACCTGTGATGCCAGCGGCCAATATGGCAACAGCGGTCAGGATGATTTCCGCGGCATCAAGATGGCAATCGACGAGTTCAACGCCAAAGGCGGCGTGCTCGGGCGACAGGTGACGTTCATCACAGCGGACACCGAGACGACGCCGGCCACCGGCAGCCGCGTCGCCGAGCGCTTCATCACCCGCGAGGACTGCACCATCCTGATCGGCGCGCTGCATTCCGGCGTCGCCAACGCGATCACCCAGGTCGCGAGCAAATACGGCGTGATCTATATGAACACCAATTCCTCCGCGCCGAGCGAGGCCGGGGAGAATTGCTCGCGCGTCAAATTCGTCTGGGACGGCAACGGCACCAATTTCTCCAAGGCGTCGGTCAAGAACTCGGTCGATTCCATCGGCAAGAACTGGATGCTGCTGACCAACGACTATGTCTGGGGGCACACGACGTCGGCCGCGACCAAGGCGCAGGTCGAGGCGGCCGGCGGCAAGATCATCGACAATCTCCTGGTGCCGCAGAACACCCGCGACTTCACCGCTTATCTGCTGAAGATCCAGCAGGCGAAGCCCGACGTGGTGGCAACCGCGATCGGCGGAGACGACATCAAGGCGCTGCGCGAGCAGGTGGCGCAGCTCAAGCTCGACGGCAAGCCCGCCTGGATCAACAACCAGCAGGACTGGCCCGACGTGTGGGGCGCGCCCGACAGCCTGTTCGGCGTGTTCGGGACCACCTGGTATCACAAGCTGCAGCTGCCCGGCGTCGCCGACTTCGTCAAGAAGTGGCAGGCCGCTAACAAGGACGGCCCGATCCCGGTGCCGGGCAATGTCTCCTACAACGGCTACATGTCGACGCGCGAATTGCTGCGCGCGATCGAGCGGGCGGGGTCGACCAACAACGTCAAGATCATCAAGGAACTCGAGAACCTGAAGGTCTCGGCGACCGATCGCATGCAGCATTTCGACGCCTACATGGATCCGGTGACGCACCAGATGCAGCAGACGATCTATCTGGCGCGGCGTAACGCCAAACCGGCGGACAATACCGACCTGTTCGAGATCATCAGCTGGACCGAGCCAAAATCGGCCGCCGATGACGCTGCACCCGGCAAGTGCAAGCTCACG
Source organism: Bradyrhizobium sp. MOS003 (assembly GCF_003020125.1). Taxonomy (GTDB): domain Bacteria; phylum Pseudomonadota; class Alphaproteobacteria; order Rhizobiales; family Xanthobacteraceae; genus Bradyrhizobium. The sequence continues at coordinate 203,657 of NZ_PYFW01000007.1, forward strand.
CCTTATGAGCAGGTGCCGACCGTCGACTCCTAGAGACGGCGCGTCACGTCGCAGACCGGGCGGCGCGCAGTCTCGCGCGCCGTTCGCCCGGGCCATCCATGCCCCGGGTCGGAAACGCCTGTTGCGAGAGCCAAAACATTGTTTGATCTTCTTCCGCATCTCCTGAACGGACTCACACTCGGCCTGCTGTTCGCGCTGATCGCGCTCGGCTTCATGCTCATCGTCGGGCTGATGGAGCAGATCAACCTTGCGCATGGCTCGTTGTTCGCGCTCGGCGCCTATGTCGCCATGCAGCTCACCGGACCGCGCCCGCCACTGCCGGCCGATCTCGCCAAAGTCTGGCTTACGCTACCGCTCGGTTGGCGCTACGCCGCGACGCTGGTCGTTGCGCCCGTCATCGTCAGCCTCGTCGGCATGCTGATCGAGCTCTGCATGCGACGCACCTACGGCAAGGACCCGCTTTATGGTCTGCTCCTGACGTTCGGCGCTGCGATGGTGATCGAGGAGATGATCCGCCTGGTCTGGGGCACGCGGGACTACGTCCTGCAGGTGCCGTCCGCCATCAATGGCGGCTTCATTTTCAATGATCTGATCTGGTCGACCTATCGCTTCTACGCGGCGGGCATCGCGGCGGGAATCATCGGCCTCGTCTGGCTGCTGATCGAGAAGACCTCGTTCGGCGCTACCGTGAAGGCCGGTGCGCATGACAGCGAAATCGTCCGCGCGCTTGGCATCAACCTGTCGCGACTGCGGCTGCTGGTTTTCGTGTTCGGCACCGTGCTGGCTGCAATCGCGGGCATCATCGTCGCGCCGATCTGGGGAATTCGCCCGCATATGGGCGTCGATGCCGTCATCCCCGCGTTCCTGGTGATCGTGCTCGGCGGCGTCGGAAGTTTCTGGGGCGCCGTCGTGGCCGGATTGCTGGTCGGACTCTGCGTCGGCCTTGCCGGTGCCTACGCGTCCGAATGGTCGCTGTTGTCGATGTATATCCTGCTCGTTGTCGTCGTGACGTTCCGCGCGCGCGGCCTCTGGGGCAAGAAGAGCGTGCTCGAGGCCTAGGGAATGATGGTTGGATCGAAGTCTTCTTCCGAGGCCTCACGCCTCGTCACGCCGACGATGCTGGTGCTCTGGCTCGTGCTTGCAACGGTGCCGCTCTGGATCACGCGGATCGGGCTCTACCCTTATCTCGGGATCGAGATCCTGATCTGGTCGCTCTACGCACTGGCATTCAACCTGGTGCTGGGTACGGCCGGACTCCCGTCGTTCGGGCATGGCGCCTATTTCGGCATCGGCGCCTACGCGTTCGGGCTCTGCCAGTTCGACATTGTCGCCAACCTCTGGATCTGCCTCGTGGCGGCCGCGCTGGCCGCGGGGCTCGCCGGCGCGTTGGTGGCATTGTTCATCTCGCACCGGCGCGGCATCTACTATGCTTTCATGACGATCGCCTTCGGTCAGATATTCTGGACGTTGGCCATCAAGTCGCACCGGATCACCGGCGGGGAGGACGGTCTGCTCAAGATCAAGCGGCTGCCGGCCGATTTCGGGCTGGTGTCGTTCGACCTCACCGACAACGTCGCCTTCTACTATTTTGTCCTCGCGGCTTTCGCCGTCGGTGTTGCTGCGCTGTGGCGCCTGGTGCATTCGCCCTATGGTCGGGTGGTCGCCGCCATGCGGCAGAGCGAAACCCGCGCGGCTCATCTCGGCTATAATGTGTGGCTCTACAAGGCATCGATATTCGCGCTGTCGGCCGCCGTGTCCGGTTTTGCCGGTGGGCTGTTCGCGATGGCGCAGCTTGCCGCATTTCCTGATGTCATGAGCCTGCATCAGTCCGGCTATGTCGTGATGATGACGCTTGTCGGCGGCGGCCTCGTCAGCTTCTGGGGACCGGTGATCGGCGTGTTCCTCTTCCTCACCGCGCGCGATGTGATCGGCGCGCTGACCAATGCCTGGATGCTCTATTTTGGCCTCTTGTTCATCGCGATCGTGCTGTTCCGCCCCGAGGGCATCGCCGGCGCGATCTCGGCCGCCCTGCAGCAGCATTCCCTGAATGCCCTGCGCCAGCGTGGTACGTCCGCCATGCGGCTCCTGGTTGGAGGCGGGCGATGAGCATGTTGGAGGCCGCGGGCGTGCATGTCCGCTTTGGCGATCGCGTGGTGCTGGAGAGCGTCGATCTCGCGGTGGCCGAGGGCGAGTTTCACGGGGTGATGGGGCCGAACGGTGCGGGCAAGACCACCTTCTTCAACGTGCTGACCGGACGCGTGAAGCCGAGCCGCGGCAAGGTCCGCCTCGGCGGCGAGGATGTCACGGGCCTCAGCCCGCACCGCATCGCCGCCAAGGGTATCGCCCGCTCGTTCCAAATCATGACGCTGTTCGACGAATTCTCCGCCCGTGACAACGTCATGATGGGCTTGCCCGAGTTCCGCGCGCGCGGCCTCGACGTCGTCCATGCGGTGGCAGGGGATCGCAGATTTGCCGAGCAGGCCTCCGAGGCGCTCGCCGCGGTCGGGCTTGTGGAGAAGGGCGATGTCCGTGCGAAGGACCTGTCCTACGGCGATCGCCGCGCGCTGGAGATCGCGGTGGCGCTCGCGCAGGCGCCGCGCGTGCTTTGCCTGGACGAGCCAACCTCCGGCCTCGGCTCCGACGGCGTGCAGCGGCTGGCTGCCCTGATTGCCCGCCTCAAGGGCAAGCTGACCATCGTCGCCATCGAGCACGACATGGAATTCCTGTTCTCCCTCGCCGATCGCATCTCGGTCATCCATTGGGGCCAGGTGGTCGCGCGTGGCACGCCGCACGAATTGCAACAGAATGATTGGGTTCGGCGCTCCAACCTCGGGAAATTCGCATGATCCTCGAAGTCGATGGTGTAGATACCTTCTACGGCGAGACCCAGGCGCTGTTCGGCGCCTCGCTCGCCATCGAGCGCGCAAAGGTGTGTGCGCTGCTCGGGCCGAACGGCGCCGGCAAGACCACCATGCTCCGCTCGATCCTCGGGCTGACGCGTCCGCGCCGTGGCGCCGTTCGCTTCGACGGGCATGACGTCACGCGCCATCCGACTCACGAGATCGCGCGTGCCGGCATCGGCTGGGTGCCTGACGACCGACGGCTGTGCCCGACCTTGTCTGTGGCGCGCAATCTGGCGATTGCGCAGAAGCGGACGCGGTTTCGGAATTGGTCCCTGAAGGAGGCGGCTGCGATCTTCTCGCCGCTCGAATACCTGATGGAACGTGACTGCGAAAACCTGTCAGGCGGTGAGATGCAGATGGTTGCGATTGCGCGCGCCCTGGTCGGCTCGCCCGGGCTGGTCCTGTTCGACGAGCCCAGCCAGGGCCTTGCGCCGAAGATCGTCGGCGACGTGCTCGCGACCATCGTGCGGATGAAGGACGAGGGCATCGCCTCGCTGGTCGTGGAGCAGAATGCCGAGATCGCGCTGTCGGTCGCCGATCATGCTGCGGTGATCGACCGCGGCCGGATTGTCTGGACCGGCGAAGCCGCGCTGCTGCGCGACGATCGCGCCCTTCGTCAGCGCTTGCTGGGAGTCCAATAAGTGGCCGCACCGATGCTCGTTCTCGATGACGTTCGCAAGGTCTACACCAGGGGCCGCGTCATCCGGCGCCCGACATTCACGCTGCAGGCAAACCTGTCGCTGGACGAGCCCGGCATCGTCGGCGTGGTCGGTCCGAACGGCGCCGGCAAGACCACCCTGTTCGAGATGATGACCGGCTCCAATGCGCCGACCTCGGGCCGCGTGCTGGTCGCCGGCACCGACATCCACGGCGTCAAATATCGGGAGCGTGATCGGCTTGCGATTCACTACCACCAGTCCTATCAGGTCAGGCGCTTTCGCAAGCGTATCCCGTCCGCCTTCCTGACGCCGTCGCCGACGAAGATGCCGCTGGTTCATCTGTTCGATGAGCCGCAGTTCAACCTGCAGGACGGCTATATCGGCTTCATGCTCGATTTCTTCCGCAAGCTGCGGGACGAGGGCAGGCTGGTGATCCTCTGCATGCATCCGACGGCGGCCTGGCACCTGGACATCCTCGCCGACATTGCCGAGCGATTTCTGTTCGTGGCCGGTGGCGGAGTGGCACAGATCGCGGATTTTCGCGGGCTGGTCGCCGAGCCCAGTTTCCGCACCTATCTCGGGCCGGAAATGACACGGGCCGCAGACGCCCTTTGTCAGGGCAGCGTTGCAGGTAAATTTGACGCGTGAGGTGACGGGGCGCCCTGTGCTAAGGGTCTTGCCAGATGGGGTCCCATCGTCCACCCACTTCAATTCCAACGATAAGCAACAACAGGGAGAGACCGTTGGCTTACGCGAACACTGAGCTTTTCATCGGCGGCAAATGGCGTCCGGCCCAATCGGGCAAGGTCATTGAGGTCGTCAATCCCGCGACCGAAGAAGTGATCGGCACCGTCGCCCATGCCGAGAAGGCCGACCTAGACGAGGCGTTGGCTGCGGCCGCCGCTGGCTTCAAGGTCTGGCGCAATGTCGCACCGTTCGAGCGCTGCCGGATCATGCGCAAGGCTGCCGCGATCATGCGTGAGCGCAACGATGAGATCGCGCTGCTCCTGACCATGGAGCAGGGCAAGACGTTGGCCGAAGCCAAGATGGAAGCCATGGCCGCAGCCGACGTGATCGAGTGGTTCGCCGAGGAAGCCAAGCGCGCCTATGGCCGGGTGATCCCCGCCCGCGGGCCCGGCATCTACCAGCTCGCGATGAAGGACCCTGTCGGCCCGGTCGCCGCCTTCACGCCCTGGAATTTTCCGATCAACCAAGTCGTGCGCAAATTGTCTGCCGCGCTCGGCGCCGGCTGCTCAATCATCGTCAAGGCGCCCGAGGAAACCCCGGCCTCACCCGCGCAACTCATCCGTGCGTTCGCGGACGCTGGCGTCCCCGACGGTGTCATCAATCTGGTCTACGGCGTTCCTGCCGAAATCTCCGAATACCTCATTCCGCATCCGGTGATCCGCAAGATCTCCTTCACGGGCTCGACCAATGTCGGCAAGCAGCTCAATGCGCTCGCCGGCCTGCATATGAAGCGCGCCACCATGGAGCTCGGCGGCCATGCGCCGGCGATCGTGTTCAAGGATGCGGACGTCACTTCGGCCGCGAAGATCCTGGCGGCTGCGAAGTACCGCAACGCCGGACAGGTCTGCATCTCGCCGACCCGCATGCTGGTGCAGGACGACGTGTTCAAGGAGTTCGTCGAGAAGTTCGTCGACGGTGCCAAGGCGTTCAAGGTCGGAAATGGCCTCGATCCCGACTCCAAGATGGGCTCGCTCGCCAATCCGCGCCGCGTTACCGCGATTGAAGGCATGGTGCAGGACGCGGTCGGCAAGGGCGCCAAGCTCGAGACCGGTGGCAAGCGTGTCGGCAACAAGGGCTACTTCTTCGAGCCGACCGTGGTGAGCGACGTGCCCAAGGATGCGCGCGCCATGAATGAGGAGCCGTTCGGCCCGCTGGCGCTGATTTCGCGCTTCTCGTCGTTCGACGAAGTGGTCGAGGAAGCGAACCGGCTGCCGTTCGGCCTTGCCTCCTACGCCTTCACCAGTTCGACCAAGACCGCGACCGCGATCGGTTCGGCGGTCGAGGCCGGCATGATGTCGATCAACAGCTTCGGCCTCGCATTGCCCGAAGTGCCGTTCGGCGGGATCAAGGATTCCGGCTACGGCTCGGAAGGCGGCACCGAGGCCATGGAAGCCTACTTCAACATGAAGTTCATCACCCAGACGGGCGTGTGAGCGATCGTCCCGTAGCCTAGAGCATGATCCGGAAAAGCGCGAAGCGGTTGTCCGAAAAGATCATGCGCAAACAACAGTCTAAAGCGCGGTGACGTTTCATCCGAAACTCATAGCGCTTTAGCGCTTGACGAAAATCAGGTTGCAGGGACGCGCCTCGTTGCGCTTGCCGCTGCCGCGGTTGCGATCGAACTGCGCATCGATCGTGAAGGCATAGGGAGAACCGGGCGCAAGGTCGTTGAGCGTGTAGGCGCTTGCCCCCGTTGTCCCTCGCGCGCTCAGGGTGGTCTTGCCGTCGGCCGGGATCTGACCGTCTATCTCGAGGCGATTGGCGCCGTCTCTGACCTGCGCCTCGGCGTGAAACACGCCGTTGGTGACGGTGCCGGAGAGGGGTCTGGTGTAGCCCTGCGCCTTGCCGGAAGCCGGGCAATTCAGCGTAACGTCCCAGCTGCCGTCGAAATCCTTACCGCCGCCGGCCCGGCTGTTGCTCGCAGGCGCCAGCGCCACCTTCTGCTTCAAGCTCTCGATCCGCGCCTTGGCGAGACTGGCGAAGCTGCAGCCGGAAAATCGCGTCAGATGGTCCTCGAAGGCGCTGACGGTGCCGATGGTGTCGGCAGCCTTCCAGTGAGCCTCCGCGGATGCACAAGGGTCGGCCCGCGGCGCGGCTTGCGGAGCCCCGGGTGCGATCGTGACCGACACCGGTCCGTTCAGGTAGAACTTGCCGATGATCGACAGTGACAGCTCCGGCAGCTGCGTCTTGCCGCTGGCATCATAGACGTCGCTGCTGATGTCGCGAAAGATGTCGCCGATCTCGTGCGGCTCCTCGATGTGCTTCAGGAACGCGGTCGTGTAGGGGCTGTTGCGGCCGGCGCCGTCGGCTGCGACCTGTCCCGATTGCGTCGAGAACGACACGATGGTGCCGCGCGGCGCTTCGACCTTCGACAGGCCACGCCCGACCGAGGCGGCCCGCGTCGCAGAGCGCTTGAGAGTTTCCGCCAGCGGATTGTCGCGGCAGGAATCGAGCACGAGGATGCGCAGGTTCTTGGCCTGCTGCAGATCGTTCACGATGTCGTCGACCCGAACGAAACGCTTGAGGTCGGCCTCATCGGTCAGCGCGGCGTCGACAGGCATCAGATAGTTCACGCCGTTGTACTGCATCGCGTGGCCGCTGTAATAGAATATGGCGACATCGGCTCTGCTCGCGGCGCGCGCGAAGCGGATGGTCAGGTCCTGCATGTCGGCCTGACGCAGGTCGATACCCTGGATCACTTCGAAACCGCTGCGCTTGAGCGAGCTTGCGACGTCCTCGGCATCGTGTGACGGATTGGGAAGTTGGGCGGTGGAGCTATAGGCGCCGTTGCCGATCACCAACGCGACCCGCGCGTCCGCAAAGACGGAACCAAGGCCAAGCCAGTAGGTGAGGAGAGCCAAACAGAATCTGGGCAGGTCACTTCTAAAAAAGAGGCGCATGAAAGCCGTCCGGGAAAATTGAAAAATATCCCGTCAGATTAGCGCATGCCGCGCCGACTTCAATGCCCTCGCGATCGCGCTTCCAAATTTGGCAGCCGTGGCATCCTGTCACGCCGCGAGGGTTTTGCGGAGCGCCATCTCCGTTGCGACCGCCTCCCGCACGGCCGGCCGCGCCTGCATGCGCGCGAGATAGGCCGAAAGGGACGGCCACTGCGCGATGTCGACGCCCGCGGGACGCAGCAGCAGCAAGACCCAGGCGAGATTCGCATCCGCCACGGTGAAGCTGTCGCCGATGAGGAATTCGCGCTCCGCCAGATGCGCTGCCGGCACCGACAAGGTCTGTGTGATCCTCGCACGCGGCTTGGCGAGCGAGCCGTCGTCCTTGTACCAGAAGGTCGGAAACAGGAACGCCTTGTGGATCTCGGCGCCGACGAAGCTCAGCCATTCCTGCAGCCGATAGCGATCGGGATCGCCGAACGCCGGCGCAAGGCCCGCCTTCGGATTCAAATCTGCGATGTATTGCAGCACCGCCGCGCTCTCGGTCAGCCGCTCGCCGTTCTCCAGCACCAGAACCGGCACCGCGCCCTTCGGCGACACGTCGCGGAAATCGCTTCCGTCGTCCACCACCTGCTTGGTCCAGATATGGGCGAGGTGATACTGCGCCTCGATACCGGCCTCCATCAGCGCGATGCGGCTCGAGAGCGAGCAGGCCATCGGAAAGAAATAGAGTTGCAGCATCGTATGCTCCGTCAGGCCAGCGCTTCGCCTTGCGTGATGATCGCGAAGCGATCCGACAGCTCGGCCAGCGCGACCTCGTGAATCGTCCGGGCATCCAGCGTGCCGCCGTGGCCATCCGGCAGGTCGCGGGTCGCGCAGGCATCGGCCGCGATCGTCGTGCGCAGGCCGAGGTCGAGCGCGGCGCGGGCGGTCGAGGAGATGCACATGTGGGTCATGAAGCCGGCGAGCACGATGTTCTTGCATCCGGCCGCGGCAAGCCGGGCTTGCAGATCGGTGCCGGCAAAAGCGTTCGGCAGCGCTTTCTCGATGACGGGCTCGCCTGCGAGTGGTGTCAGGCGATCGACGATCGCGCCACGCGCGGCCTCGCGATCAAACAGGCCGCCGGCGCGGCCCTTGTGCGCGACATGGATGATCGCAGCGCCGCTCTCCCGGGCCCGCGCGAGCAGGCGCGCCGCCGCGGTGATTGCGGGCTGCGCATCGGGCAGGGCCAGCGGGCCGGCGCAATATTCGTTCTGAAGGTCGATCAGCACGAGGCAGGCCTCGTTGAGCTTCGGCGGATTGAGATCGGCGCCGGAGAGTTCGAGCAGGGTCTTGGGAGCGGTCATGTCGGCAGGCCTTCCAGGCATATCGGATGACACCACACTAGCGCAGTATGGGGCTGCCATTGTGCAGGACTATTGCCAGCTTATGGCTGCAGAATTGCAGGGGACAGCGAGCCCTGCTAGGCTCGCCGCCATGAACTGGGACGATCTGCGCATCATCGCTGCCGTGAGAGACGAGGGCACCTATGCCGGCGCCAGCGCGCGGCTGAGCATCGACGAGACCACGGTTGGCCGCCGCCTCGCGCGCATCCAGCGCGATCTCGGCGTGCCACTGTTCGATGCCGTGGACGGGCTGCGGCGGCCGACGCGCCATTGTGAGGCGGTGCTCGAGCATGTCGGCGCGATGGCCGCCCATGTCGCGGCGATCGACCACATCAAGGAGAGCCAATCCGGCCCGGTCGGCCGCCTGCGCATCGCCTCGACCAATGCGGTCGCTGAAGAGCTGCTGGCGCCGCACGCGAGCAGCTTCCTGCGCGATCATCCCGGCCTGACCCTGCAATTCCTGACCTCCAGCGGCAACGTCAAATTCTCGCGCTGGCAGGCCGACCTCGCCATTCGCCTGCGCAAGCCGGAGAAGGGTGACTTCACCATCTCCAAGCTCGGTGAGGTCAGGCTGTATTTCTTCGAGCCCGCCGACCGCATCGGCGGCGAGCCCGTCGCCTGCGTCTATCCCGATGAGCTCGACACGATTCCGGAGCAGCAATTCCTGCGGGCGAAGCGGCTGACCAACGTGCGCTGCATCACCGACAATGTCCGCATCATCAGGACCATGATCCAGTCGCATCAAGTCGTCGGCGTGCTGCCCGAGCACAGTTGCGAAGGCCTGCTAGCGGACCGCAGCCTGCGCGCGACGCTGCTGCCGAGGCGGCGCGATGTCTGGCTCTTGGTGCAGAACCACCTCAAGCGCGATCCGGCGACACGCGTGACGATCGACTGGGTGAGGGCGTGTTTTCAGGATACGTCTCGCGTTTAAGGTCACACCGCATTGTGATTATCGCGTCACAGTTTGTCCTGCGTGATTAAAAATCTTGAGCCGCCCTCTTGCAACCCGAAGGTGCTTCGTCTATTAGCGCCAGCCTTCGCTAGGCCATGGGTTCGGGCTCTCTGAGATCCCGACTGGCGCGGGCCGGTTTCCGGTTTCGTGTTCCGCCGAATGAAGGGCAAACGCAGGACGTAGCTCATGGAGAGCGTCGGGCTGAACACCCGAAGGCATCGGTTCGATTCCGGTCTCTTGCACAAAGGATAGCTCAGTTTGGTAGAGCAGATGACTGTTAATCATCGTGACGCGGGTTCGAATCCCGCTCCAGCGCTACGGGTCAGCCTGAAAAACTGACACCTCTGAGGAGGACCGGACGCGCGCTTCAGTTGCCGTCCGGCCGCATTGCTCAAAAGGCTTTCGTCCGAACAACGACACTGTGAGACCGGCTTTGCGCCGCGGGTAGATACCGCTTGCGCTGATGCCGGGTGGCTCCGCATGACCGCTCGACACGCGTCGGGCGATCGCGCGCGTGCACCCGTCGTCATGCAAGCTCAAGCCCCGGTCCGCCGATTTCCGCAGGAAGCGTCGTCCGCGTCCTCACTTCCTTTGCGAACGAAACCCGCAATCCGACCGCGTTCGGCCGGATGCAAATGATGGAGGCGTTGCCATGACCTGGCATTTGCTGACGACCACGATCACCGTGAAGGACGGTGAGCGCGCACTACTGACGCGAAACGGCCAGCTCGAGCGTGTGCTCGCGCCCGGTCGGCATCGACTGTTCGATCTGCGCAACGAGCTGACGGCCACCGTGTACAACGTCGTGGGGACCGAATTCCCTGCGGATCGTTACGCGGTGCTGAAGGCCGCGCGGCCCGATCTGGCCGCCGAGCTGTTCGAGGCAGTCGAAACCAAGGCGGACGAGATCGCCATCGTCAGCCTCGATGGCCGGCCCGTGCATCTGCTGACGCCCTGGCAGGTGCGCGTCTACTGGAAGGTCGTGACCGGCATCGATGTCGAGCGCGTCGATGTGTCGGGCGATCCCCGGATCGACGCGCGGCATCTGGGCATGATCGAGCGCAACCGTTCGGCGGTATCGTCCGAGACGGTGGTCGAGAACCATGAGGCGGGCCTGCTCTACGTCGAGGGTCGGCTCGTCGAGCGGCTCGCGCCCGGTCGGCACGCCTTCTGGACCGTCGGTCGCAAGGTCGAGGTGAAGCGCCTCGACCTGCGGCCCCAGGCGGTCGAGATCACCGCGCAGGAGATGCTGACCAAGGATCGCATCGCGCTGCGGGTGACGCTGACGGCGTTCCGCCGGATCGTCGATCCCGAGCGCACGGTGGCGACCGTGCCCGACGTGGATGCGTGGCTGTACCGCCTGGTGCAGTTCGCGATCCGCGAGGCGGTGGCGGGCCGGACGCTGGACGAGGTGCTGTCTGCGAAGGCGGCGCTGGATGCGGAGCTGCGCGACTATGTTCGCGCACGCGTCGCGGAGTCCGGTGTCGAGGTCACCGAGCTCGGCGTCAAGGACGTGATCCTGCCCGGCGAGATCCGGGAGCTGGTGAACAAGGTGGTGGAGGCGGAGCGGGTCGCGAAGGCGAACCTGATCCGCCGGCAGGAAGAGACCGCGGCGACGCGTTCGCTTCTGAACACCGCCCGCCTGATGGAGGAGAACCCCCTGCTGCTGCGGCTCAAGGAGCTGGAGTCGCTGGAGCGGCTGGTCGAGAAGGTCGGCCGCATCGACCTCCATGCCGGCAACGGCGAGGGCCTCGATGCCCTCCTGACCCGGCTCGTGCGCCTGAAAGCGCCCGAGAGCGCATGAAAACGAGGGGCCGCCCACGGGCGGTCCTTCACACATCCGTTGTCGTCGCTTGCAGTGAACGCGGAACCGCTCCTGTGCGACCAAAATCACGGACGTGGGATTGCGCGCCCGCGAAGGTTGCGTAATCTCGCGATAACCATTTCTTTGATCAGGGCAGGCGCATGACGATTGTTCAGGACACCATCCGGCCGCCGGCGGCGCGATCGCGGGAGTGGAAGGTGATCGTCATCCTGATCCTGCTGGTCCCGGTGCTGTGGTCGCCGCTGATCCTGCTTCGCTTCGCCCTGTATCAGCCGTTCAGCATCCCCTCCAATTCGATGGTGCCGACGCTGATGGTCGGCGACTATGTCTTCGCCGCCAAATATGCCTATGGTTACGGCCGGTATTCCTTGCCGTTCGCGTCGTCCTGGATCTCGCGCCGCGTCTTTGCTGCCGATCCGGAATATGGTGACATCGTCGTGTTCCGGACGGCGAAAGACAATTCGACCGACTACGTCAAGCGCGTGATCGGCCTGCCCGGCGACCGCATCCAGATGCTGCAAGGCCAGCTCTTCCTCAACGACAAGCCGGTGACGCGGGTTGCGCTGAAGGAGACGCCAGCCGGTTCTGCCTGCGGGGTGGATGACGACGCAACGGTCAAGCGCTGGCGAGAGACGCTGCCGAACGGTGCGAGCTACGTGACGTACGACTGCGTCGACAACGGTTACCTGGACAACACCAACGTCTTCACGGTGCCGCCGGGCCACTTCTTCGTGCTCGGCGACAATCGCGATAATTCCACCGACAGCCGCATGATGTCGGCGTTCGGTTTCGTGCCGATGGACAACCTCGTCGGCAAATTGACGCGCATCTTCTGGTCGCTCGATGAAGACGGCGAGCCGCGCTTCGAACGGTTGGGGAGGGTGGAGTGAGGCGGCGGGACTCTCCTCCGTCATTCCGGGGCCATGCGCAGCATCGAGCCCGGAATCCATAACCACAGGCCTTATTTGGCTATCCCAGGATAGAGATCATCCCAATTTGGGTTTTGCTCCTCGATGAGCCTCGTCTTCCAGTCGCGGCGCCACTTCTTGAGTTCTTTCTCGCGGGCGATTGCGGTAACTGCATCGTCGTGGATCTCGAACAAGACGAGCTTCTCGACGCCGTACTTCGTCGTGAATCCGGGAACGGCTTTTGTCTTGTGCTCGTACACACGGCGAATGAGATCGCTGGTCACGCCGATGTAGAGCGTGCCGTGCTTCTTACTTGCGAGGATGTAGACATCGTAGGCCATTCCATCCGCCTGTGGTTATGGATTCCGGGCTCGGCGCTTTGCGCCGCCCCGGAATGACGAACTCGCCACCATCTGGGCGTGTATCGTCCCCCCAAACAAAAACCCCGGCATCGCTGCCGGGGTTTCGTAGTCCTTGAGGTGCGTAGACCTTAGAAGTCCATGCCGCCCATGCCGCCGCCCGGGGGCATCGCCGGACCGGCGCCGCCCTTCTTGGGCAGCTCGGCGACCATGGCTTCCGTGGTGATCAGCAGGGCCGCAACCGAAGCTGCGTTCTGGATCGCGGTACGGACCACCTTGGTCGGGTCGATGATGCCCTTCTTGACGAGGTCACCATATTCGCCGGTCTGGGAGTCGAAGCCGTAGGCGTAGGTCTTGTTCTCGAGCACCTTGCCGACGATCACAGAGCCGTCTTCACCGGCGTTGATCGCGATCTGGCGAGCGGGAGCCGACAGCGCCTTGCGGACGATCTCGACGCCGGTCTTCTGGTCGTCGTTCTTGGTGCGCAGGCCCTTGAGCTGCTCGGAAGCACGGAGCAGGGCGACGCCGCCGCCCGGGACGATGCCTTCCTCGACAGCCGCGCGGGTCGCATGCATCGCGTCATCAACGCGATCCTTGCGCTCCTTCACCTCGACCTCGGTCGCGCCGCCGACGCGGATCACCGCGACGCCGCCCGCGAGCTTGGCAAGACGCTCCTGGAGCTTCTCACGGTCGTAGTCCGAGGTGGTTTCCTCGATCTGCGCCTTGATCTGCGCCACGCGCGCTTCGATGTCGGCCTTCTTGCCGGCGCCGTTGACGATCGTGGTGTTCTCCTTGTCGATCATCACCTTCTTGGCGCGACCGAGCATGTTGAGCGTGACGTTCTCGAGCTTGATGCCGAGATCTTCCGAGATCGCCTGGCCGCCGGTCAGGATCGCGATGTCCTGCAGCATGGCCTTGCGGCGATCGCCGAAGCCCGGAGCCTTGACGGCCGCGACCTTCAGGCCGCCACGGAGGCGGTTCACGACCAGGGTCGCAAGCGCTTCACCTTCGACGTCTTCGGCGACGATGACCAGCGGCTTGCCGGTCTGCACCACGGCCTCGAGCAGCGGCAGCAGCTCGTTCAGCGAGGAGAGCTTCTTCTCGTTGATGAGGATGTAGGCGTCGTCCATCTCGACGCGCATCTTGTCGGCGTTGGTGACGAAGTAGGGCGAGATGTAGCCGCGGTCGAACTGCATGCCCTCGACGACATCGAGTTCGGTCTCGAGCGACTTGGCTTCCTCGACGGTGATGACACCCTCGTTGCCGACCTTCTTCATGGCGTCGGCGAGGAACTTGCCGATCTCCGCGTCGCCGTTGGCCGAGATGGTGCCGACCTGGGCGATCTCGTCGTTCGAGGTGACCTTCTTGGAGTTCTTGACGAGGTCCGCAACGACGGCTTCGACTGCGAGGTCGATACCGCGCTTGAGGTCCATCGGGTTCATGCCAGCGGCCACCGACTTGGCGCCTTCGCGCACGATCGCCTGGGCCAGCACGGTCGCGGTGGTGGTGCCGTCGCCGGCCGCGTCAGCGGACTTGGAGGCGACTTCGCGCACCATCTGCGCGCCCATGTTCTCGAACTTGTCCTCGAGCTCGATCTCCTTGGCGACGGTGACGCCGTCCTTGGTGATGCGGGGAGCGCCGAACGACTTGTCGAGCACGACGTTGCGGCCTTTGGGGCCGAGCGTGACCTTCACCGCGTTGGCGAGGATGTCGACGCCGCGAAGCATCTTGTCGCGCGCATCGACGGAGAATTTGACTTCTTTAGCTGCCATCTGGATTTTTCCTTAGGTGTTTAGCTGGGTGAGAGAGGGGCTCTTAGGCCGCCTTCTTCTTGGAAGCGGGGACGTCGAGGACGCCCATAATGTCGCTTTCCTTCATGATCAGCAGGTCGACATTGTCGATCTTGACCTCGGTGCCGGACCACTTGCCGAACAGCACGCGGTCGCCGACCTTCAGGTCGATCGGGATCAGCTTGCCGGCTTCGTCGCGGCCACCGGGGCCGACGGCGACGACTTCGCCCTGCGAAGGCTTTTCCTTGGCAGTGTCGGGAATGATGATGCCGCCAGCGGTCTTCTCTTCTGCGTCGATGCGCTTGACCACGACGCGGTCGTGAAGCGGACGGAATTTCATGCAGTCCTCCTAAGCAATTGCTCGGGTTGATGTTTTTGGATTGTTAGCAATCCCTACCGGCGAGTGCCAGCAAGGCATTGCTCAGATAAGCCAGGATTTTTGCGGGAGCAAGGGCTTGTAGCAGAAAAATAAGCACTCAAGCGAGCAGGCTGCCAAATCCCTTGGCCATCGTTAACCGGGCTTTGTGACCGTAGTAGCACGGTGCCGCATCTGCTGCTAACGCATTGAATTTCAACAGCTTGTTAAACTTTTGGGCTTGAGATGAGTTGTCAGTTTGCGTCACATTTCTCTCATGTGAGCGCATCAGTACCGGGTGGCTCGTAAGGCGCACACCGACCAAGCCGCCCCTTGAATGCGCTCCTGCAAAGGAGGTTGGCATGGGCGTGCGGAGTGGGGGCGTTTCCGAGGATTTTCGGAAGCAGCTTTTGGGTTATGGGCTGACGACGGCACAAATCCTCTACCGGATGCCGGATCATCCCTCGCTGCTCCAGACCTACGTCTGGCAGAACTACGACATGTTTCCGAAATTTCCGGCGCTGAAGGACTTCCTGGCGTTCTGGCAGGACAAGCTCGACGGTCCGCTCCATTCAGTCACCGTCGCGCACTCCAAGCTGATCAAGCCGGCCGAGTTGCGCGCCGTGGATGGCGTGTTCCGGCTGCATTGAGACGGCGATCAGGTGCCGGCGCTGCAATAGCGTCTCCACATCGCGCGATAGGCGTCGTCGACCGCTCGGCCGTATGAGACCGGGTTGCTGGCGGCTGCGGTCCGGATTTTCTCGGGCAACTCGCGGCGCAACCGATCGAGCTCGCTAACTTGCGAACCTCGGCTGGTTGCGGTGTCGATGTACGCCTCATGGCTGTCCGTGACCCAGTCGGGCAGGCCGAGTGCCGTGAGAATGGAGCCGGCAGCACGGCTGGGCAGGCTGTTGCCGAGCTTCGCCACCACCGGCACGCCCATCTGCAAGGCTTCCCATGTGCTGACACCGCCATTCTGCGGGAAGGGGTCGAGGCAGATGTCGACGCGATTGAACGATGCCAGATGCTCGCTTCGCAAGGTCGCGCCGAGCAGATCGACGCGTTCGGCCGGCAATCCGCAAGCCTCGAAACGCGCCAGCAGGTTCTCGCGGACCAGCTGGTCGTCCAGCGCAACATCCTTGACCAGCAGGCGCGAACCCGGCACCCGCTCGAGAATCGTGGACCAGACTTGCGCGGCCTCGTCCGAAATCTTGCTGATGCGGTTGAAGACGCCGAAGGTGACGAATCCGTTCGAGATCGCCGGCGTTGGTGCCCGCGGAATCTCGGTCGGCAACGACGCCAGCGTGACGAAGCACGGCAGGTCGACCACGGTCTCGGCAAACAGATGCCGAACCTCGAAGGGGATCGCGACCGGGTCCGAGATCAGATAATCGATCGTCGGCAGGCCGGTGCCGGTGCCGTGACCCCAGCCATGCACCTGGATGGGTGCCGGCTTGCGCGCAAACACGCCGAGACGGTTCCCTCTGGTATGGCCGGACAGATCGATCAGGATGTCGATGCCGTCGGCGCGGATCTCGGCGGCGAGGCGATCTTCGGTCCATTGCGAGGCGTCGCGCCAGCGATCCGCGATCCCCTGAAATTCGCTGGTCGTCGCATCCACTTTCGACGAACAAGCGTAGCACACGACCTCGAACTGCGTGCGGTCGTGGTGTTGAAGGACCGGCTTGAAAATCAGCGCGGCCGAATGCGCATTGAAATCCGACGAGACATAGCCAAGCACCAGGCGTCGATCCGGATCGCGGCTGTTGTCATGCGGTGCCGCCGCTTCCGAAGCGATTTTCGCGCCGACACGGTCCCACCACACATGGCGCGCCTGCTGATGCCGTTCGACGGTGGCGTCCCCCGCAAAATCGAGCGTGAAGATCTTGTTGGAGATCGCGCTCTGCAGGTCGGGCTGGATGTCGAGGGCTTTGTCGAAACTGGCGAGGGCTTCGTCGACCCGGCCAAGTCCGGCGAGGCAAAGGCCCTGCACCAGGTGAGCTTGAATCGAATCGGGATCGATCGCGAGCGCCTGCACGCAATCGTGCGATGCCTGGGCAATCTGCTGGATCTGGAGCAGGACACTGGCCCGGGCGAGCCAGCCATTCGCGTCGCCGGGAGCGAGCGCGATGGCCTGGTTGCCGTCTGCCAACGCTTCGTCAAATCGCTGAAGCTCCCGTAGTGCAGTGGCACGGTTCGCCAGCGCCGCGGCATAGTCGGGCTTGATCGACAGCGCGCGGTTCAAGCTGGCGAGGGCCTCGTCATAATTGCGCTGACGGCACAGCGCCCAACCCCGGCCGTTGTGGGCTTCGGCAAGGTTTGCGTTGAGTGCGATCGCCTTGTCGTAGCTGTGGAGCGCCTCCTCGTGAAGATCGAGGGCCACGCTCGCGTTCCCGAGATTGGAAAGGGTTACGGCGTGGTTGGGCCGCAAGGCGAGGGCCTTTCGATAGCTCGCGCAGGCCTCGTCGTGCCGCCGCAGCCCGTTGAGCGCGATGCCCAGGCTCATATGAGCATCGGCAGATCGCGGATCCGCCGCGACCGCTCGGCTCAGCAGGATTTCGGCTTGCTGATAGTTCTTGGCATCGGACTCCAGAGCCCCGAGCATGTGCAGCACCATGAATTGGTTGGGCGCGAGCTGCAGGATTTGGCGATAGGCAGCCCGGGCCTCGGGGAGAAGCCCCATCTTGTGGAGTTGGAGCGCATGCCCGAGCAGCGGCAGCACTTCGGCCTTTTGCCTTTTCTGAAGCCGGGCATTTTGAAATGCACGCTGACCTACGCTGTTGCCCATGATTTCATTCCCCCAGAATCTCCCTTCGAGATTAATTCAGCGGGAAAACGAATACGAGACGACGGCCGCGCGCCACGACAGCTTCGGACAAGCTACGACCGATGGGGTCATCGTGCTGCCAGACTTGCGCCCGGCAATTGCCGCCTGATCCGGGACTGGATAGTCTGCCCTCGGGTTGTGCCTGTCCGGCGGGCCGGCTCAGATCAGGGAGGCAGACAATGGCCAAGCAAAAAACATCAAGACCCGCAACGAAGACCGCGGTCAAGAAGCGGAGCGGCGTAGAGGCCGCAGCGCGATCTCCAGCGCACATAGCGGTGAAGGCAAAGGCACCGATCGTAGCTCCAAAGAAGCCCGCACGCCCCAGGCAGCGCATCGCGATCAGCCATCACCGCGAGGAAGACTTCAAGGCCGATGGCCTGCGCGCTTACGCGAAATACCGGGACCTCGGCATCGCCGACGCCAGCCGCGGCCTCGCGCAAGCCCACGTGATCCGTCTGCAAGGTCCTTGCGATCCGGCCGAGGTGTCAAAACTGCATTTTCACGACGTCGACTTCCAGATGGTCTACGTGCTCAAGGGCTGGGTGAAGACCTACATGGAGGGGCAGGGCGAGACCTTGATGAAGGAAGGCAGTGCCTGGACCCAGCCGCCGAAGATCAAGCACATGATTCTGGACTACTCGGATGACGTCGAACTGCTGGAGGTGATCCTGCCGGCGGAGTTCAAGACGGTGGAGTTGAAGGCGTAGGCGCTTTCGTTTCTCTCCGCCTCCGCCGTCCTTGCGAGCGACGCAATCCAGACCATCTCCGCGGAAGCATTTCTGGATTGCTTCGGTTCGCTCGCGATGACGAACCGGTTCGCAGCCCGGATGCAGCGCAATCCGGGACAGCGCATCTGGCAGGCGATCTGCTCGGATTACGCTTGCGCCAATCCAGGCTGCGCGCGCCCCGCGAAACGCATCCCTGCACGACGCATGCGACAAATTCGCCCGTCAGGAAACCATCAGCCGCTTGGCCGCGTTGCAGCCGGCTTGATAGTGATGGCGGCTTTCGTTTCGGGGATTTGCTTTGGACAGGTTCAACATCGGCGTTCATGTCGTTGCGCTGGCGGCCGCGTTTGCGCTTGCCGTTCCGATCGGGTGGGATCGCGAGAAGCGCGCGCGAAGCGCGGGCCTGCGCACTTTCCCACTGGTCGCGCTGGCGAGCTGCGGCTTCGTGCAGGCGAGCGAAAGTCTTCTGGTGCATTCGCCTGACGGCATGGCCAAGGTGATCGAGGGCCTCATTACCGGTATCGGCTTCATCGGCGGCGGCGCGATCCTCAAGCAGGGCAATTCGGTACACGGCACGGCCACGGCCGCAAGCCTGTGGGCCACCGGTGCCATCGGCGTCTCCGTCGGGCTCGGTGCCTACGATGTCGCGGTGACGATCGCGGTGTTCACGTTCCTGACGCTTCGATTGCTGACGCTGGCCAAGGAAGAGGCTGACCTCTGATCACGGCCGACTACGGGATCTCTCGTCATTCCGGGCGCGCTTCTCGGCGCGAGCCCGGAATCCCTTTTAGGTCATAGACCGCGGCCCAAAGGATTCTCAGTTGCGCGGTTCCGCACCAGAACTCGCGACCTCGTCGCGCCCCGGAATGACGCCGGAGAGACTTACGAC
Organism: Bradyrhizobium sp. MOS003; assembly: GCF_003020125.1. Lineage (GTDB taxonomy): Bacteria > Pseudomonadota > Alphaproteobacteria > Rhizobiales > Xanthobacteraceae > Bradyrhizobium. The sequence continues at coordinate 222,881 of NZ_PYFW01000007.1, forward strand.
AGCCCCCCACCACCGCGCCCCATCAAACAGGGGCCAGCCCCCGTCACGATCGCTAAAAGTCAGCCGATCTGAGAAACCGCGCAATTACCAGTCGGATGGTTTCAGCTGCCCCGCAGCGCTGGCGCTAACCAGTCGAAAAGACCTCTCCCGTCAACTCAAAGCTGTGAAAACGCAGGAATGCTTTCATGGCGACCAACACTTTTGGCCGACGTGGTGTCGCGGCGCCGCCCTCAAGAGCGTCGATTCGACCCATCGCCGCGCCGATCGCTCCGGAGATCGTGCGTGACCCCGCTCGGCCCTTTCCCGATGAGGGGACGCTTTTCGGCGACAACAAGCTTCTGGCCGATATCCCTTTTCTCACCATTGGCCTGATTTTCGGTCTGCTGCTGATCTTTGCCCTGCAACGCAGTCTGGCCATCGACGTTGCGCGGGACGGCGACCTTGATGTCCGCTCGCTGATCGCTCAGGGCGCCTCCGGGTACGATCTCGTTGTCGGACGAGGAGAGTGGTGGAGGATTGGCCTTGCGCCGCTGCTGCACGGCAGCGGGTGGCACCTCATCAGCAACTGCGTTGCATTGTTCATCGTCGGCGTCAGGTTGGAGTCTCTGATCGGCCGTGGCTGGTTTGCGCTGATCTTCGTCGCCAGTGCAGTGGCGGGTGAGGTCGGCTCTCTGCTGGGCAATGGCCCCGGCACGGTGGGCGTCGGCGCGTCCGGCGCCATTACCGGGCTCATTGCCGCACTGTTCGTCGCGAGCTTCGAGCCCGAAGCGGACGCCGATCAAACCATATCGCGATTGAAGACGTCGCTCTTCTTCGGTGTGCCCGCATTGCTGCCGTTGGCCTTCGGTGCCTCGGGCAATGTCAACTATTATGCCCATGCGGGCGGTGCGGTGGCCGGCGCCGCGCTCGCGATCACGCCGTGGCTCGCCTTCTGGTCCTATGACAGCCTGCCGCGGAGCGCCGGCATGACGTTGCTTGCAGCATCCCTCGGATCACTGATCTGCGCCGGATTCGCCGCCGTTCATTATGCGTCCTACATGGCCGATGCCGCGCATTATATCCGCGCGTCGGAAGTGCCGTCGAAGGCTGACGAGATGGTCAGCCGATCGCTCGATCTCGTCACTCGCTACCCGAGAGATGCGCGGGCCCACGTGTTCCGATCAGTCTTCTTCCTGGAACAAGCGAACCTCGGTGCCGCCGAGACGGAGGCGCGAACCGCCCTGTCGCTCGCTGCTTCAGATGTGGCGGGTGGGCCGGTGCGCTCCGGGGCGCAGGGCTTGATGGCGGTGTTACTGTGGGCGCAGGGACGAACGAGCGAGGCGAAGGCAATGGCGGTCGAGCCCTGCCGTGCCAAGCTGGCCGAGGTGCGCCGTATCTTGCAGAAGTCGAAATTGTGCAGTCGACCGGAATGACCGGTTCGTAGCCCGGACGGGCCCAGCGACATCCGGGAAAATCTCTCCGCGGGAAGCTGATCCCGGATGTCGCTGCGCTCCTTTTGGCCACGGCATCAAGCCAGCACCCCCACCACCGCGCCCATCAGGCACGTCGTCAGCGTCCCCGATACGATCGACTTCAACCCGAGCGCGTTGATCTCCTCGCGCCGCTCCGGCGCCATCACGCCGAGCCCGCCGATCATGATGCCGAGGCTGGCGAAATTGGCGAAGCCGCACATGGCGTAGAGCATGATCAGGCGCGAGCGCGGGTCGAGCGTATCGGGCGGCAGCTTCGAGAAGTCGACATAGGCGATCAATTCGTTGAGCACCGTCTTGGTGCCCATCAGGCTGCCGGCCGTCACCGCCTGGTCCCAGGGCAGTCCCATCAGCCAGCACACCGGCGCCATCGCGAGACCGAGCAGGCGCTGCAACGAGATCGCGGCGCCGCCGACATTCGGCAGCAGGCCGAGCATGGCGTTGACGAGATAGACCAGCGCCACCAGCACCAGCAACATCGCGACGATGTTGATCAGCAGTTCGATCCCTGCGCCGGTGCCCTTCACGATCGCGTCCATCGTGCTGGCAACCTCCATCTCGGGATTTTCCAACATCCCGCCGGTGCGACTGTCGGAGGTTTCGGGCACCATGATCAGGCTGACGAGGATCGCGGCCGGCGCGCCCAGCACGGAGGCGATGACGAAATGCGCGGGCGCGTCGGGAATGAGGGGCGCCAGCAGCGTCGCATAGAGCACCAGCACGGTGCCGGCGATGCCCGCCATCCCGCCGGTCATCACCAGGAATAATTCGCTGCGGGTCATCTGCTTCAGATAGGGCCGCACGAACAGCGGCGCCTCGACCATGCCGAGAAAGATGTTGGCGGCGGTCGAGAGGCCCACCGCGCCGCCGACGCCGAGCGTCCGCTCCAGCAGCCAGGCCATGCCGCGGACAACGGGCGGCAGTACGCGCCAATAGAACAGCAGCGTCGTCAGCACGCTCATCACCAGCACGATCGGCAGCGCCTGGAACGCCAGGATGAAATCGGCGCCGGGCACCTTGACGTCGAAAGGAAGGGGGCCGCCGCCGACATAGCCGAACACGAAGGCGGAGCCGGCGCGCGAGGCCGCGGAAATCGCACCGACAGCCTCGTTGATGGCGCCGAAGGCGTGCGCGACGACCGGCAGCTTCAGGAGCGCGATCGCGGTGACGAATGTGGCGACGAGGCCGATGGCCGCCTGTCGTAGCGACACGGCGCGCCGGTTCTCCGCAAGCGTGAAGGCGATCAAAAGCAATGCGAAAATGCCGAGTGCCGATTGCAGGCGCAGCATGATGTCCCCAAACCCTCAATGATTATGGCCGCGCCTGCGTTGCAAAGGCAATGCCGGGAATGGTGTTGGCCGTCCCGCTGTTGACAAGCTGGTCTGCGTCAGCCACGCGGAAGACGTCCAAGGGAGCGACGGTCAGGGTGACCCAACAGGCGATGCCAGAGCAGCCAACAGTCGTGAATCCGCCGGTGACCGCCGGCCAACTCCTGACCCACCGCGCTTTCCTGTTCTTCCTGCTCTCGCGCAGCCTGTCGCGCTTTTCCAGCCAGATCGCGGCGGTCGCGATCGGCTGGCAAATCTATGATCTCACCGGCTCGGCCTTCGATCTCGGCATGGTCGGCCTCGTGCAATTTCTGCCCACCGCACTTCTTGTGTTCGTCGCCGGCCACGCCGCCGACCGCTATGAGCGCAAGCGCGTGGTCCAGCTCTGCCAACTCGTCGAGGCGGCGACCGCGCTCTATCTCGCAATCATCACCTATCTCGGCGCGGTCGGCGAGGTGCAGATCTTCATCGCGACCTTCGTGCTCGGCATTGCCGGCGCATTCGAGAGCCCGACTACGGCGGCGCTGCTGCCGCTGATCGCGCCGCAAGGCTCGCTGCAGCGCGCCACCGCCGTCTCCAGCGGCGCGGCGCAGGTCGCGACCATCACGGGGCCCGCGCTCGGCGGCTTCGCCTATGCAGTCGCCCCGCATCTGGCCTATGCCATGATGCTGCTGTTCTGGATTTTTGGAATGATCCTGACCGGTTTCATCCGGCCGCGCCCGCAAGCCGTCGCGAAGGAGGGAACGGACTCGGACAACATCTTCGCCGGCGTCCGCTTCATCCGCAGCAATCCGGCGATCCTCGGCACCATCTCGCTCGATTTGTTCGCGGTGCTGTTCGGCGGCGTCACCGCGCTGCTGCCGATCTATGCCCGCGACATCCTGCAGACCGGCCCGGTCGGGCTCGGCGTGCTGCGTGCCGCGCCCGCAGTCGGGGCGCTTCTGATGACCATGGTGCTGGCGCGTCACGCCATCTCCAGGCATGTCGGCCTGCGCATGTTCCAGGCCGTGATCGTGTTCGGTGTTGCCACCATCGTGTTCGCTCTGTCGTCCTGGATGTGGCTGTCGGTGCTATCACTCGCCGTGCTCGGCGCCGCCGATACGATCAGCGTCGTGATCCGCTTCTCGCTGGTGCAGCTGTCCACGCCCGACGAGATGCGCGGCCGGGTCGGCGCGGTGAACTTCCTCTTCATCAACGCCTCGAACCAGCTCGGCCAGTTCGAAAGCGGGGTGGCCGCCGCGCTGCTCGGCGCCATGCCGGCCGCCGTACTCGGCGGCGTTGCCACGGTTGCGGTGGCGCTGCTCTGGATGAAGCTGTTTCCGAGCCTGCGGAAGGTCGAAAGCTTGGAGTAGGGCACGGGCCTCTCCGCCGTCATTGCGAGGAGCTCTTGCGACGAAGCAATCCAGAACCCCTCCGCGGAAGCAGTCTGGATTGCTTCGCTGCGCTCGCAATGACGATTGCGACGGCAGCGCTGGCATTTAGCTCGTGTCACCCCCCGTCACTGCAGCAGCAGACGCCTCTTGACGGCTACTGTGCATGGGGTTGTTTTCGCAATTTTAGGGTCAGCCCCGTCCGACGAACGGCATCTTGGTCGCCATCACCGTCATCGTCAGCACGTTGGCGTCGAGCGGCAGGCCGGCCATGTAGGCGACGGCATCGCCGACCGCCTTGGCGTCCATGCGCGGTTCGTGCTTGGTGGTGCCGTCCGGCTGCAGCACGCCGGGGCCGTTGACCATGCGGTCGGTCATCGGGGTCGCGGCATTGCCGATGTCGACCTGGCCGACCGCGATGTCGTACATGCGACCGTCGAGATTGCTGGCCTTGGTCAGGCCGGTGATGGCGTGCTTGGTCGAGGTGTAGGCCGCCGAGAACGGGCGCGGCGCGTGCGCGGAGATCGAGCCGTTGTTGATGATGCGGCCGCCGCGCGGGCTCTGGTCCTTCATGATGCGGAAGGCGTGCTGGGTGCACAGGAACGGGCCGGTGAGGTTGGTGTTGACCACCGCCTGCCACTGCTCGAGGCCGAGATCCTCGAACGGCACGGCAGGGGCGCCCATGCCGGCATTGTTGAACAGCACGTCGAGACGGCCATAGGTCGCCTTCACCTTGTCGAACAGCGCGGCGATGGACTCCGGCTTGGTCATGTCCGCGGTGACGCAGAGGCTTTGTCCGGCGGGGCCGAGCTTTGCGGTCTCCTCGAGCATGTCGAGGCGGCGGCCGACCAGCACCACGGTGAAGCCGGTGTTCATCAACGCCAGCGAGGCCGCGCGCCCGACGCCGGTGCCGGCGCCCGTCACCAGGGCGATCTTCTTTGCTTCACTCATCGTTTCCTGCCTTTTCTCATTCTGTCAGGTTTTCGGTTCTTTTTCGTTCTTGTAGGGCGGCCGCGGAATGTTCTGATGCGCCGCGCGCAGCGCCGCCGACCAGCGCGAGCGCAGATCGTGGAAATAGGGCTCGCCGGCCTCGATGCGGTGGTTGAGATCGGCATCGCAGGCGTCGGCGCGCACCACCAGCACGTCGATGGGAAGGCCGACGCCGAGGTTGGAGCGCATGGTCGAGTCCATCGAGATCAGGCCGGTCTTCAGCGCCTCGTAGAGCTCGACGTCGTAATGCATGGCGCGGTCGAGCACCGGCTTGCCGTATTTGTGCTCGCCGATCTGCAGGTACGGCGTGTCGGTGGTGCACTCGATGAAATTGCCGGCGGTGTAGACCATGAACAGGCGCATCCGGGAGCCCTTGATCTGGCCGCCGAACAGGAAGGAGACGTCGAAGGAGACGTCCTCGGATTTCAGCGCCGGGCCTTCGGTGGCGTGCACCGCCCGGATGGCGCGGCCGATGCGCTGGGCGGCCTGGAACATGGTCGGCGCGTTCATCAGGGTCTCGATCTCGCCCGTGTCCGGGTCTTCCAGGCCTTCCGTCAGCGTCGAGAGCACCGACTGGCTGATGGCGAGGTTGCCGGCACTGGCGATCGCCATGATGCGCTCGCCGGGCTTTGAGAAGATGTGCAGCTTGCGGAAGGTCGAGACGTTGTCGAGGCCGGCATTGGTGCGGGTATCGGCGATCATCACCAGACCGTCCCGAACCAGAATTCCGCAGCAATAGGTCATTTCCAGTCCCCGAACGCGTTTGCGCCGAAGTACTAGCCAATTTCGGGGAGGCATGAAACCCCCGATTCCGGCCGTCATCCGGGGCGCGCGCAGCGCGAGCCCCCAATCCACTGAGAGGCAGAGTTGGTGGACGAATGGATTCCGGGTTCGCGACTTCGTCGCGCCCCGGAATGACGGGTGGTGAGATCTTCCTGTCTTGGCTCAATCGGCCGCGTCGACCAGGAAAGCCTCGTCGACCGGCACGCCGAGCGCCGTGACCAGCCGGTTGGTCTCCGCGGCCATGCCGACGATGGCGAGCATCTCGGCATATCCGGCCTCGGTCATGCCCTTGGCCCGTGCGCCGGCGGTGTGGGAGTGAATGCAGTAGCTACAGCCATGTGCGATCGAAACCGCGACATAGAGCATTTCCTTGACCTTGGGATGGAGCGCGCCGGGAGCCATCACCTCCTTGATGCTCTCCCACGTCCTTCGCAGCGTCTTCGGATCATGCGCCAGCGCGCGCCAGAAATTGTTGACGAAATCCGACTTCCGCACCTTGCGGATATCGTCGAAGACGGCCCGCGCTTCAGGAGAGAGTTCATCGTCCGAAAGCAGCTTGACGGTTGCCATGGTGTACCTCGCAGGGGAGCAGATCTGATCCCCGCGAGTGTAGCACGGCCCGTGCGTTCGGGCGGCTGCGTCTAGCTCTGTCGCTGGGATTGCGATTGCGACGGCCCGCCGCGGCTGGCCTGCTCGACCTTCACGGCCACGGTCAGAGTCTCCGCGCCGCCGCCGTAGCGGGTACCACGCACCGGGGCTGCGCCAAGATAGTCGAGCCCGATCGCGACGCGGACATGGGCATCGGTGGCGCAGATGGAGTTGGCGGGATCGAAGCCGACCCAGCCGAGATCGGGCACGTAGGCTTCAGCCCAGGCATGGCCGGCGTCCTGATGCACCGTGCCGTCCGAGCGCAGGAAGTGGCCGGAGACGAAGCGCGCCGGCACGCCGCTGGTGCGGGCGCAGGCGATGAAAATGTGCGCATAGTCCTGGCAGACGCCGCGCTTGAGCGTGAATGCCTCGGCGGCCGACGTGCCGCTGTTGGTCGGGTCCTCGTCGAACGTCATGTGATCGCCGATCTCCGTCATCAGCGTGTGCAGGAAGCCGAGGGTGTCGCTCTCGGCCTCGCTGCGCAACTGGCGCGCGACCGCCATCATGGCCGTATTGGCCGAGGTGAGGTCGGTGGTGCGCAAGAACATGCCCGCCGGGAAGCGCTCGTCGGTACCGCGCAGCACGCCGCCGGTGTCGTGGGTTTCGATCAGGCCCTCGGCGGTGATCTTGATATCGCCGACGGGCCCGCAGGACAGCACATGGGTGACGTTGCCGAACGCGTCCTCGTGGGCGTCGAGCCTGGTGTCGGTGGAGACGTCGATCTGCCATTCCGCAACATATTGCCCGTCATGGCTGCACGGGGTCATGCGCAGGATCTGGATCACGCTGGTGGCCGGCGGCTCGTAGCGATAGGTCGTCGTGTGCAGGATTCGCAGGCGCATGGTGGACCGTGCATTAGTGTGGTTGGGCCCGAATGGCTACCGCGAAGTCATTCGTCATGCCCGGGCTTGTCCCGGGCATCCACGCTCTTCCCTGTACGTGGAAGCAAGAACGTGGATGGCCGGGACAGGCCCGGCCATGACGATATCCCGTTTCGTCAGTCGGAGGACATCAGATCAAATACTGCTTCGTGATGATTTCGCCCAGCCTGGAATTGTCCGTGATGAATTCCTGAATGAATTCATGCACGCCATGCTGGAAAATGTCGTTCATATTGCTGTGTTCGAGCCGGTTACGGATGCCGCGGGCGTGGCGCTGGGCCGGGCCCTGGCGGCCATAGGCGACGCCGATCTGGTCGAGATTGCGCACGAGATTGTCGTAGCAGCTCGCCAGCGAGCGCGGCAGCGTGCTGTTGAGAATGAGCAAATCCGCGACCAGCCACGGTTTGAGCGTTTCGCGATAGACCCAGTGATAGGCCGTCAGCGCCGACACCGAGCGCAGGATCGAGCTCCACTGATAGAAGTCCAGCGGGCCGCCGACGTGCTCCTCTTCGGGCAGCAGCACGTGATACTTCACGTCGAGAATGCGCGCGGTGTTGTCGGCGCGCTCCAGATGCAGGCCGAGCCGGGAGAACCAGTAGGCGTCGTTGCGCAGCATGGTCCGGTAGGCCGAGCCGTCGAAGCGCAGCGAGGTCTCCTGGACGAAGCGCAGGAACTTTGCGAGATCCTCGCGGGTCGAAGTGCCCTTGCTCCAGACCGCCTGTAGTTCGATCCAGGCCGAGTTGATCGTGTCCCACATCTCGCTGGTCAGCGCGGTGCGCACCGAGCGCGAGTTCAGCCTCGCTGCCTCGATGCAGTTTCGGATCGAGGAGGGATTGTCCACGGAGAACGAGAGGTAGTCGACGACGTTGTGCTCGTTGGCTTCCTCGTAGGTCTGATAGAAGCTGGCGGCCACGCCGGCGGTGAGGAGTGCCGAGTCCCATTCATTGGTCTTGCCGATATAGGCGGCCGGCAAGGCCGTGACGCGCAGCGTCGCATCGATTGTGCGCGCGAGATATTCGGCCCGTTCGACGTAGCGGGCGAGCCAGTAGAGGTTTTCGGCGGTGCGCGACAGCATCTCTCTACTCGTCCAAAATCCAGGTGTCTTTGGTGCCGCCGCCCTGGCTCGAATTCACCACCAGCGAGCCTTCCTTCAACGCGACGCGTGTCAGCCCGCCCGGCACGATCGTGGTGCTCTTGCTGCCGGTGAGCACGAACGGCCGCAGATCCACGTGGCGCGGCGCGAGGCCGGAGGCCGTGCAGGTCGGGCAGGTCGAGAGCGCCAGCGTCGGTTGGGCGATGAAGCCTTCAGGCTCGCGCTTGAGCTTCTCGCGGAACGCTTCGATCGTTGCCTTGGTCGCGGCGGGCCCGATCAGCATGCCGTAGCCGCCGGAGCCGTGCACCTCCTTGACGACGAGCTCGCTCAAATGATCCAGCACATAGCCGAGGTCCTTCGGCTCGCGGCAGCGCCAGGTCTGCACGTTCTTCAGGATCGGCTCCTCGCCGAGATAGAATTTCACGATGTCAGGCATGTAGGAGTAGATCGCCTTGTCGTCGGCGATGCCGGTGCCGACGGCGTTGGCGAGCGTGATGTTGCCGGCCGCATAGGCCGACATCAGCCCGGGCACGCCGAGCGCGGAGTCGGGGCGGAAGGTGAGGGGATCCAGGAAGTCGTCGTCGACGCGGCGATAGATGACGTCGACCCGTTTCAGCCCTTCCGTCGTCCGCATGAACACTTCGTTGTTCTTGACGATGAGGTCGCGGCCCTCGACCAGCTCGATGCCGAGCTTGTCGGCCAGGAAGGAGTGCTCGTAATAGGCCGAGTTGTAGACGCCGGGGGTGAGCAGGGCCACGGTCGGCTCGCCCGAGGCGCTTAGCGGCGCGACCGAGCGCAGGGCGGAAAGCAACTCGTCCGGATAGCGCTCGACCGGCGCCACCCTGTGGCGGGCGAACAGATCCGGAAACAACCGCATCATGATCTCGCGGTTCTCGAGCATGTAGGACACGCCGGACGGCGTCCGCGCATTGTCCTCCAGCACGATGAAGTCGTTGGAGTCGACCCGGACGATGTCGATGCCGGCGATGTGCACATAGACGTCGTGCGGCACCTGCTGGCCGTTCATCTCGGGCCGGAACACCGGGTTCTGGAAGATGAGATCTTCGGGCACGATCCCGGCGCGGAGGATGTCGCGGCCATGGTAGACGTCGCGCAGGAACATGTTCAGCGCCTTCACGCGCTGCTTCAGCCCCTTTTCCAGCACCCCCCATTCCTTGCCGGACATGATCCGCGGGATCACGTCGAACGGGATCAGGCGCTCGGTCGATTCGGAATCGCCATAGACCGCAAAGGTAATGCCGATGCGGCGGAACAGGAGCTCGGCTTCCTGGCGGCGATATTCGAGCGCCTCGGGAGGCGTCTCCTTGAGCCAGCGTGCCAGCTCCTGATAGGCGGGGCGAAGGTCCCCACCCGGAATATTCATTTCGTCAAACGCGACTGCCATAGATCCCGACGTGTCTCCCTGGCCATGCGGCAAGAGTGCATGACTTTGAGGAGGTAGCAAGGGGCGGGCCAGCGCGATAAGCATGGAGAGAGGGCATTTGCCCGGGATGCTTGGCGGCCTGCCTGAAAAAATGGCTGAGGACTGCTTATTTCGGCAGCAAAACCGCGTGACTTCAACGCGTTACCTCGGCAAAGTCGGGACCAGAGGTGAGGGACTTAAGGTATGAGCGAGATCGTCACGGCGGGTATTCTGGTCATCGGGGATGAAATCCTGTCCGGCCGGACCAAGGACAAGAATATCGGCTTCATCGCCGAATACCTCACCAATATCGGCATCGACCTGAAGGAAGTCCGGGTCGTCTCCGACGACGAGCCCGACATCATCGCTGCCCTGGATGCACTGCGGCATCGCTACACCTATGTCTTCACCACCGGCGGCATCGGCCCGACTCATGACGACATCACAGCCGACAGCGTCGCCAAGGCGTTCGGGGTCGGCATCGACCATCATCCGGAGGTGGTCGCCCGCTTCCGCGAGCGCTGGAGCGAGCAGGACCTCAACGAGGCCCGCCTGCGCATGGCCCGCATCCCCGACGGTGCCGAGCTGATCCAGAGCGCCACCATCCTTGCCCCCGGCTTCAAGATCGGCAATGTCATCGTGATGGCCGGCGTGCCCTCGATCATGCAGGCAATGATGGACATCGTCTCGCCCAAGCTGAAATCGGGCGTGCGCATGCTCTCCGAATCGGTCCGCGCCAATGCGCGCGAAGGCGACATCGGCAGCCCCTTGCGCGCGATTGCCGCCGCCCATCCCGACACCATCATCGGCAGCTATCCCTTCATGGACGAGGAGCAGAAGCCGAATACGAACCTCGTGGTGCGCTCGCGCGATGCGGACAAGCTCGCGGCAGCCATGGCCGCGGTGAAGGAAATGCTGGCGGGATTGAACATCACCCGTTAGCAGGGAATTTGCCGGCAGGCGAAGCAGGAGACGACAATGGCTGGTGAAGCACCGGAACTGAGCGCACAGGAGCGGGCGGGCAAGGCCTTCCCGGTCTCGTGGGACCAGTTCCATCGCGATTGCCGGGCGCTGACCTGGCGGCTCAACGAGGTCGGCCCGTTCCATGCGGTCATCGCGATCACGCGCGGCGGCCTGGTGCCGGCCGCGATCGTGGCGCGCGAGCTCGGCGTGCGTGTCATCGATACGGTCTGCATCGCCAGCTACGACCACGACAAGCAGGGCGAGCTCCAGGTCCTCAAGGGCATTTCGGAACAGGCCATGAAGCTCGGCGGCGGCACCGGCAAGGGGCTGTTGATCGTCGATGACCTCGTCGACACCGGCAAGACCGGCAGGATGGTGCGTAAGATGCTGCCCGATGCGCATTTCGCCACCGTCTACGCCAAGCCGAAGGGCCGTCCGCTGGTCGACACCTTCATCACGGAAGTCTCGCAGGACACGTGGATCTTCTTCCCCTGGGACACCGCGCTGTCCTATCACCCGCCGCTGCGCGACGGCGCGGCGTGATCACGCTCGTCATTGCGAGCGAAGCGAAGCAATCCAGGAATGCATCCGCTGACATAGTCTGGATTGCTTCGTCGCTGCGCTCCTCGCAATGACTGGTGGAGGCAGTCATGCCCCTGCAAAACCGCGTCACGCCGATCGGCGACATCATCGCCACCCCGCATCGCGGCCTCTTCACCGGCAATCGCGGCATCATCCATGATCCCGCGACGAAGACACTGCTGAACAGGCGCTGGTCGTCGCCGGCCTGGATTACATGCCTGTGTGAATTCCGCGGCTGGCGACGGCCGGTGATGGCGCGGCGGAGCTGGACCGAGCTGTTCTTTCTCGACGAGGCCACCGCCTTTGCCGCCGGCCATCGTCCCTGCTTCTTCTGCCGGCGCACCGATGCCAACCGCTTTCGCGCGGCGTGGGAGACGGGGAATGTTGTGAGCAAGGTGAGTGCGAAGGCGATGGACGCCCGGCTCCACCTGGAGCGTCTGGATCATGGCCGCAAGCGCCTGCACGCGCTGCCGATGCCCGTGGCAGAATTGCCCGGCGGCGCGATGGTGCAGCAGGGCGAGGAGAGCTTTCTGGTGACGAAGGGTCGGCTGTGGCAATGGTCGCCAGCCGGCTATGCCCGCGCCAGTAACGCTCTGGAGAACCCAATGCTGCTGACACCTCCGTCCACATTGCGTGCGCTGAGCGCCGGCTATCAACCGGCGCTGCATCCGACGGCTCTTGATTAGCAGAGCGGCCTGCGGACCCCTGCCATTATCCCAGCTTCTCGCGCGCCAACGCGGCGCCGGCGCCGAGCGCCATCAGCTTGGCTTCGGCGATCTGGCGCCGCATCGGCGCCATGCCGCAATTGGTGGTGGCGATGATGTTGCTCTTGGGCACGAATTTCGACACCGCGTCGATCGTCTTGACGACATCCTCGGCGGTCTCGACCGTGTCGCTGGCGACGTCGATCACGCCGGCCTGTACGATCTTGTTCTTCAGGAGCGCGAGCAGGTCGAGCGGCACCTTGGAATTGCGGCATTCGATCGCGACCTGCTGGATCGGGCTGGCGTCGATCGCCGGAAAGATCTGCTCGTATTGGCGCCATTGCGTGCCGAGCGTTTCCTTCCAGTCGGTGTTGGCCTTGATGCCGTAGCCGTAGCAGATGTGCACGGCGGTGGCGCAGGTCAGCCCCTGCGCGGCGCGCTCCAACGCCTTGATGCCCCAATCGTTGACTTCGTCCATGTAGACGTTGAAGGCGGGCTCGTCGAACTGCACGAGATCGACGCCGTCGGCCTGCAAGGCCTTGGCTTCCTCGTTCAGCAGTTCGGCGAAGGCGAACGCCATCTTGACGCGATCGCCATAGTAGCGGTCGGCAATGGTGTCGATGATGGTCATAGGACCGGGCAGGGTGAACTTCAGTTTCCTCTTGGTGTGCGTGCGCGCCACGCGCGCCTCGAAGGCGTGGACGCGATCCCTGAGCCGCAGCGGGGCGACCACCTGCGGCACCATCGCCTTGTAGCGGTCCTTGCGGATGCCCATCTCGACCTTGTGCGCGAAATCGATGCCTTCGATCTTCTCCAGGAAGCCGTGCACGAAATGCTGCCGGGCCTGCTCGCCCTCGGTGAGGATGTCGATTCCGGCGTCCTCCTGGATCTTCAGCCAGATCAGCGTCGCATCGCGCTTGGCGCGGAGCAGTTCGTCGCCTTGCGCCTTCCAGGGCGCCCAGAGCATGTTGGGCTCGGCGAGCCATTCCGGCTTCGGCAAGGAGCCGGCGATCGTGGTTGGAAACAGCATGGCGGCCCTCGCGGCGGGTTGTGTTGCGCCCCTTCCTGCCATGTCCTAACGTCGAGGTACAGAACAACGAAAGTCGCTCTCTCTTCCAGCGGCTGCCAAGGGAAATACCAAGGGAAAGGTCATGATCGACCTCCATTACGCGCCGACGCCGAACGGCTGGAAAATCTCGATCATGCTGGAGGAACTCGGGCTTCCCTACGTCGTGAAGCCCGTCAACATCCGCGTCGGCGAGCAGTTCAGCCCCGAATTTCTGGCGATCTCCCCGAACAACCGCATCCCCGCGATCGTCGATCACGCACCCGCCGACGGCGGCGGGCCGTTGCCGGTGTTCGAGACCGGCGCCATTCTGATTTATCTCGCGGAGAAGACCGGACGTTTCCTGCCCGCCGACTTGCGCGAACGTTCCGCCACCATCCAGTGGGTAATGTGGCAGATGGCCGGCCTCGGGCCGATGCTCGGCCAGCACGGGCATTTCGCGCTCTATGCGGCGGAGAAGATCCCTTATGCGATCGAGCGCTACCGCGACGAGGCGGCCCGGCTCTACGGCGTGCTCGACCGGCAATTGGAGAAGACCGGCGCCTATGTCGTCGGTGACTATTCCATTGCCGACATCGCCTGCTTCCCCTGGACCATGACCCACAAGGCGCAGGGCTTTACGCTCGACGACTATCCGAACGTGAAGCGCTGGTACGCCCTGGTGCGCGCCCGGCCGCAGGTGCAGGCGGGTCTCGCGATCGGAAAATTCGTGAAAGAGCCGTTCGACGAGGAATCACGCAAGATCATGTTCGGGCAACGGGCTAAGGAAGTGTTGGGGAAGAAGTAGACCTCCGCTCTCTTCCTGTCATTGCGAGCGAAGCGAAGCAATCCAGACTGGTTCCGCTGAAAGATTCTAGATTGCTTCGTCGCTCCGCTCCTCGCAACGACGGGGATGGAGCACCACGAAACGCGATAAAGGAAACCCGATGATCGAATTCTTCTTCGACTGCTCCAGCCCGTGGACCTATCTCGCCTTCCACAACATCCAGCCGCTCGCCAGGGAATTGGACGTCGAGATCGTCTGGCGGCCGATCCTGGTCGGTGGCATCTTCAACACGGTCAATCCGAGCGTCTATGCGCAGCGGGAGAAGCCGGTGCCCTTGAAGGCGCGTTACATGAAGAAGGATCTGCAGGACTGGGCACGCTCGGCCGACCTTGCGATCAAGATGCCGCCGACGGTGTTTCCGGTCAACAGCGTCAAGGCGATGCGCGGCTGCATCTGGCTCGGCAAAGACATGGTGCCGTTCGCGACATCAGTGTTCGAGGCCTATTGGGGCGAGGACAAGGACATCTCGCAGGACGCGGTGCTCGCGGAGATCTGCAAGACGGTCGGCATCGACGAGGCAAAATTCTTCGCCGGCATCTCGGAACAAACGATCAAGGATCAGCTCAAGGCGAATACGGAAGAGGTCGTCGCCCGCGGCGGCTTCGGCTCGCCGACGATCTTCGTCAACAAGACCGATATGTATTTCGGCAATGACCGGCTGCCGCTGATCCGGGAGGCGCTCTTGCGCAGCAAGGCGAGCGCGGCCTGATGGTGCGCGCCGTCGTCTGTCGCTCGCTCGGCGCGCCCGAAACCTTGCGGCTGGAAGAATTTCCGTCGCGCGCCCTGAAGCCCGGCGAGGTTCGCGTCGCGATCCGCGCCGCCGGCCTAAACTTTCCCGACGTGCTGATGGCTGCCGGCCAATATCAGCTCAAGCCCGAGCTGCCGTTCACGCCCGGCATGGAAGCAGCTGGTGATGTCACCGAGATCGGCGCCGAGGCGAGCGGTGTTGCCGTCGGCGACAAGGTCATCGTCAAGATGCGGCACGGCGCGTTCACCGACGAGGCGGTGGTATTGCCGTCGCAGCTCACGCCGATGCCGTCGACGTTCGACTACGCCGAGGCTGCGACCTATCTCGCCGGCCATGGCACGGCCTATCATGCGCTGATCGATCGCGGCCGGATCGAGCCGGGAGAGGTGTTGCTCGTCCATGGCGCCGGTGGCGGTGTCGGCCTTGCCGCCGTCGAGATCGGCAAGATGCTGGGCGCGACCGTGATCGCGACTGCGTCCAGCGACGAGAAGCTCGCCATCGCCAAGGCGCGAGGCGCCGATCACCTCATCCGCTATGACCGCGAGCCGTTTCGCGATGCCGTCAAGAGCATCACCGACGGTCGCGGCGCGGACGTCGTATTCGATCCCGTCGGCGGCCAGGTTTTCGAAGACTCCATGCGCTGCATCGCCTGGGGCGCGCGGCTATTGGTGATCGGCTTCACCGGTGGCATCGGCTCGGCCAAGACCAACCTGCTGCTGATCAAGGGCGCCAGCGTGCTCGGCGTGCGCGCCGGTGAAGCGGTGCGAAAGAACCCTGCGCTGGGAGAGGTGCGCCTGAAAGCTCTGCTGCAATGGGCGGAGGAGGGCAAGCTGCGCCCCAACGTCTCGCACCGTCTGCCGCTGGAAGATTATGCGAAGGCGATGCGGTTGTTGCTCGACCGCAAGGCGATCGGGCGCGTGGCGCTGGTAATGGAGTGACGGTGCCGTAGGGTGGGCAAAGCGTAGCGTGCCCACCATCCGTCGCGATTGCCGGGAGGTGGTGGGCACGGCGCAAGAGCGCCTTTGCCCACCCTACGAGAGCGTCACTTGTATTCCCGCTCCGTCCACCACGGGAAATAGTCCGGCATATCGGTCGAGACCTTGTTCTTGAACTGCGCCGGTCGCTTCTCCAGGAACGACACCACGCCTTCCTTGACGTCCTCGGAACGTCCTCGGGCATAGATGCCGCGGCTGTCGACCTTGTGGGCTTCCATGGGATCGTCGGCGCCCATCATGCGCCACATCATCTGGCGGATCAGCGCGACCGACACCGGTGCGGTCTTCGCCGCGAATTCCTTGGCGAGCGCGCGGGCGGTCGGCAGCAGGTCATCGGGGGCAACGACCTTGCTGACGAGGCGGCCGGCGAGGGCTTCCTGCGCCGGGAAGACACGGCCCGAATAGCACCATTCCAGCGCCTGCGAGATGCCGACGATGCGTGGCAGGAACCAGCTCGATGCCGCCTCCGGTACAATGCCGCGCTGGGAGAACACGAAGCCGAACCGCGCGGCGTCCGAGGCGATGCGGATGTCCATGGCGAGCTGCATGGTGACGCCGATGCCGACGGCCGGGCCATTCACCGCGGCAATGACAGGCTTGAGGCACTTGAAGATGCGCAAGGTCACTTGGCCGCCGCCATCGCGCACTTGCGGATCGCTGTAGTCCACCTTGCCGTCGGCGAAGCGCTTCACCGGGCCGCGCCGAGCGTCGCGATCGAAGGTATCAGCACCTGACGACAGATCGGCGCCCGCGCAAAAACCGCGGCCGGCGCCTGTCACGATGATGGCGCGGACATTGTCGTCCTTGTCAGCGGCATCGAACGCATCGATCAGTTCTGCCTGCATCTGCGCGTTGAAGGCGTTGAGCTTGTCTGGCCGGTTCAGGGTGATGGTGAGGATCTGCTCGGCGACCTCGTACTTGATCGTCTCATACGCCATGGCGGTTTCCTTCCTTTTGGATTCTTGACCCAACTCTGTCATTGCCGGGCTTGACCCGGCAATCCATCTTTTCAACGAGAAGGGATGCGCGGGTCGAGCCCACGCATGGCGAATTGTGCAGTGACGCTAGTGTTGCGTCTTGTGTGAAGGCGGCTTGGGCCAGGGCTTCTGCGGGCCGCGCAGGCCCTCAAACGCCTTGGCCATGCCGAGCACGCCGATATCGTCGAAGCGGCGACCGACGATCTGGACACCGATGGGGTAACCCTTGGCATCGAAGCCGCCGTTGAGGGACACGGCAGGGTTCTCCGACATATTCCACGGCACGGTATAGCAGATGTGTTCGAACGGCCTCATCGGATCGTTGGTGGGCGAGGCCCATTCCGCCGGATAGTTCACGTTCGGCGCGGTTGGCGAGACCACGTAATCGAGCTCGCAGAACAGCTTTGACGCCGCCGCGCGGATCGCCATGGTCTGGTTGAAGCCGCGGATCACGTCGACGCCCGAGAGCTTCGCGCCGGATGCGCCCCACTCGAAGATATAGGGCAGCACCTTGGCCTGTTCGGCCGGCGTCAGCTTCGACAGATCGTCCCACATCCGTGCGCGCCAGAAATTGTCGAGGCCGTCGAGCATTTCGCGCGTCAGGATGCCGTCGACCTCGGTGACGACAGCACCTGCGGATTCGAATGCCTTTGCGGCCTTCACGGCGACGTCGCGAACGGGCCTTTCAGCCGGCAGGCCGACGCCGGCATCGAGCATCAATCCGATACGCAGCTTGCGCGGTGATTTTTCCAGCCCTTTCCAGTTCAGCGGCTCGGCCGGCAGGCTCATGCCGTCGCGCCGGTCGGGCTTTGCGATCACGCTCATCATCAGCGCGCAATCGTCGACCGTGCGGGTCATAGGGCCGGCGACGCGGCCGACATAGGTAGGATCGATCGGCACGCGGCCGAAGCTCGGCTTTAATCCGACGAGGCCGCACCAGCCCGCGGGCAGGCGCACCGAGCCGCCGATGTCGGTGCCGAGATGCAGGGGACCATAGCCGGCCGCCGCCGCAGCGCCGGCGCCCGCGCTGGAGCCGCCGGGATTCTTGGAGAGGTCCCAGGGGTTGCGCGCGAGTGCGTGGAAAGAGGAGAGCCCGGAGGACAGCATGCCGTAATCGGGCATGGTGGTCTTGGCGAAGATGATGCTGCCGGACTCGCGCAGGCGTGCGGCGGGCGGGGCGTCCTTCTCGGCCGGGACGAGCTTGACGCTGGCGGCGCCCAGCGGCACCGGCACGCCCTTGGTCGCGATGTTGTCCTTCACCGTCACGGGGACGCCGTCGAGCGCACCGGACGGCTCGCCGCCGGTCCAGCGTGCGGTCGAGGCCTTGGCGGCCTCGCGGGCGCCGTCCGGATCGAACGCATAGAGCGCCTTCAGATGCGGTTCCCACGCAGCGACGTGCGAGAGCAAATCCTCCAGCACCTCGCTGGGCGAGAATTGCTTGGCGCGATAGCCGGCGATCAGATCGACCGCGGACAGATCGTGCAGCGAGGTGACCGCCTCTTCAGCGCTCTTCTTAGGCATGAGCGCCAACCGGCATGCGGGTCTCGATGATGCGGGCGAACATGCTGGCGCCGATCGGCAGGATCTTGTCGTCGAGCACGAAGCCGGGATTGTGCACCGGCACCGAGCCGTCATGGCCGACCCAGAAATAGGCGCCGGGAATGGTCTGCAGCATGTCGGCGAAATCCTCGCTGCCCATCTTGGGCTGGGCGCGGGTGATGACGTTGGCAGGGTCGACGATGGTGCGCGCGACCTCCTCGACCACCTTGGACTGCTCGACCTGGTTGATCAGCACGTCGAAGGTGTCGCGGATGTCGACGTCGATCACGCATTCATAGGCACTCGCGATGCCGGCGCAGATCGTGCGGATGCGTTCCGCTATCAGAGTGCGGACCTCCTTCGAGAAGGTGCGGATGGTGCCGCAAAGATGCGCGTCGCCCGGGATGACGTTGTAGGCCGAGCCGGCATGGATCTGCGTGATCGAGATGACGGCGGCCTGCAGCGGCTCGACGTTGCGGCTGACGATGGTCTGGATCGCCTGCGCCAGCGTGGTCGCGATGATCACCGCGTCCTTGGATCGCTCGGGCATCGCGCCATGCGCGCCGTAGCCGGTGATGCGCAGGTCGAAGAAGTCGGCGCTGGCCATCGCCGGGCCGGGCAGGATCGCGATCTCGCCGTGGTTGAGGTCGGGCGCGTTGTGCAGGCCGTACAGCTCGTCGCAGGGGAATTTCTCGAACAGGCCGTCCTTGATCATCGCGCGGGCGCCGCCGAGACCTTCCTCCGCCGGCTGGAAGATCAGGTGCACGGTGCCATCGAAATTCCGGGTCTCGGCGAGGTAGCGCGCGGTGCCGAGCAGCATGGTGGTGTGGCCGTCATGGCCGCAGCCGTGGAAGCGGCCGGGGATCTTCGAACTCCATTTCAGATTGGTGTTCTCTTCCATCGGCAGCGCGTCCATGTCGGCGCGCAGCCCGATCCGCTTGCCGCTCGAACCCTTGCCCTTGATCACGCCGATCACGCCGGTGCCGCCGAGGCCGCGATGCACCTCGATGCCCCAGCTCTTCAGCTTGTCGGCGACAATGCCGGAGGTACGCACTTCCTCAAAGCCGATCTCGGGATGGGCGTGCAGGTCGCGGCGGATGGCGGTGAGCTCGTCGGCGTAACCGTCGATGCGGTCGATCGTGGGCATGTGTTTCTATCCGGTTAGCGTGAGGGAGGCGTGAAAACGGAGCCGTTCGGCTTGATGCGGATGCCCGGCCGCAGGCGCGTCCAGGGCAGGGTGGCGGTGTCGGCCGGCATCGCGCCGGGCGCGGCGCAAATCATCAGCTTTTCTGCGATCGGCTCGAAATCGGCGCGGAAATGCACCGAGCTCTTGTTGACTAGAATCTTCTGTTCGGTCGGCTCGATGCCGACATAGCGGTACATCGCCTGGTCGGCGAGTTGCGCCTTGTGCGAGGAGACGACGATTCGGACGTCGCCGATGCGCAAGCAAGCGGAGGGGCCCATCTCCATCTCGCGGCCGCCATAGTACGGGCCGGGCGCGATGAAGCGGCCGTCGGACAGGTTCTCGACCACGAAGGTCTCGGTATAGGGTTCGTCGCCGGGAATGCCGGACTTGCCACCGAGCGACAGCGTCACGGTAGAACCGACGCCGGCATCATGCGCGGCCTTGGCGGAGGTCGGATCGTAGATCACGCCGGTCGCCGCACTCGCTCTGTTGCGGACCAGTGCGCGCAGCATGCCGGTGGTGTCGGAATCGCCGCCGGCACCGGGATTGTCCTGGGTGTCGGCGATGATGATCGGCTTGCTCGCGCCCTTCGCAAGTTCCATGGCGTGCCGCACGCCGTCGTCGGGCGACCAGATCTTGCCATCGAAATCGTCCTCGTGGCTTTCGATCAGCTTGACGATCGCATCGGCCGCGCGATCGGCGTCCTCTTGCGTCTTGCCATAGGCGAACACGCTCGGGCCGCAGTCGCGGAAATCGGCGGCGGGAAAGCCCGGTGCGAAAGACAGCGTTGGAATTGCGTCGGTCTCCAGGGCGGCGAGCTTTTCGTAGATGCCTTTGGTCGGCTGGTCGTTGGTGCACTGCCAGCTGATCGGGATCAGGAACGGCAATTGCCGGAACGCCTTTGCGAAGCGCCGCTTGGACTTCAGCAGTAGAGCGAGATGCCGCGCTGAGGCGCGGCCGGTCTCGGCCATGTCGACATGGGGATAGGTACGGTAGGCGATCAGTGCGTCGGCGTGCTCCATCATCTCGGGCGTGACGTTGGCGTGCAGGTCGAGGCTGGTGACCAGCGGAACGTCCTTGCCGATGACGCGGCGCACCCGCGCCAGGATCTCGCCTTCGCCGTCGTCGAGATGCTCGGTTACCATGGCGCCGTGCAGGTCGAGATAGACCGCATCGAGCGGGCCGGCGGCCGCGATGCCGTCGACCATCACCTTGACGATGCGCTCGAAGGCATCCCTGGTGACGTGCGCCGACGGGCTTGCACCGCAGGCGATCGTCGGGACGAGCTCCCAGCCATTGGCCTCTGCGCTGTCGACGAAGCCGGCGAGGCCGACATTGATGCGCCGCATCACCTTCAGGACATCTGCGCCTTCCGTCATCGCCGGCCAGCCGCCGCCGTGCTGGAAGTCGGCAAATGTCGCCTTGGTGGGAGCGAAGGTGTTGGTCTCGTGCAGGAAGCCGCCGACGGCGATGCGTGTCATTCAGTTCAGTCCAATCAATCAAGAGTGCGCGACGTTAGCCTTGGCCCCAAGGCGAGGGCAAGGCGGGAAGCAATCGCACCGCGCATAGGGTCAAGCTGTTTTGGGAATGCTGCTCCGCAGTCATTCCGGGGCGCGCCACTCGGCGCGAGCCCCGAATCCATCGTGCGACACAGATCGCGGCGCGGTGGATTCCGGGCTCATCGCCTTCGCGATGCCGGAATGACGGCCGAGAAAGTTAGGCCGTCGCCGCCACGCCCTCGGTCACCGGCCGGAAGTTCGCAAAATCCCAGCCGCGGCCCGGCGCAGCTTCGAGCAAGGCCTTGGTGTAGGCCTCTTTCGGATGCGTCAGCACTTCGGCGGCGGGGCCCTGTTCCACTACGCGGCCGTGCTGCATCACCATGACCTCGTCGCAGATCTGCGCAGCGACACGCAAATCGTGGGTGATGAACAGGATTGCGATGCCGAGCCTAGTCTGGATCTCGTCGAAGAGTTCCAGCACCTGTGCCTGAACCGAGACGTCGAGCGCCGAGACGGCTTCGTCCGCGACCAGTACGTCGGGATCGAGCGCGAGCGCACGGGCAATGGCGATACGCTGACGCTGGCCGCCGGAGAACTGGTGCGGATAACGCGACACGGCATCGGCGGGCAGGCCGACCAGCTCCAGCAGCTCGCGGGCGCGTTTCATCGCGTCGGCATGCGCGACGCCGTAATTGATCGGGCCTTCGGCGATGCTCTCGCCGACGGTGACGCGCGGGTTGAGCGAGCGGTAGGGATCCTGGAATACGATCTGGATCTTCTGCCGGTGCGGCTGCAGCAGGCGACGCGAGATGTCGGCGATCTCGCGGCCGGCGAGGCGCACGCCGCCGGAGGTCGGATCGATCAGGCGCACGATGCAGCGCGCCACCGTCGACTTGCCGGAACCGCTTTCACCGACGATGCCGAGCGTGCGGCCCTTGCGCAGCGTCAGCGTCACCTTGTCGGCGGCGACGACCTCGCGGCCTTTGCCGAAGAACGCGCGCTCCTTGTAGACCTTGCTGAGTTCGTTGGCCTCCAGCACCACGGGTTCGCGGCTGTCCTCGCGCGGCGCCCGCGGCACCAGGCTCGGCACCGCCGCGAGCAGATTGCGGGTGTATTCCATGGTCGGATTGCGCAGCACGGTCTCGAGCGGGCCGGTCTCGACCAGCCGGCCCTGCCGCATCACGGCGACGCGGTCGGCGATCTCGGCCACCACGCCCATGTCGTGGGTGATGAACAGCACGGCCGTGCCGTGATCGCGCTGGAGGTCGCGGATCAGGGTCAGGATCTGCTTCTGCGTGGTGACGTCGAGCGCGGTGGTCGGCTCGTCGGCAATGAGCAGCTTCGGCTCGAGCACCAGCGCCATCGCGATCATGATGCGCTGGCGCTGGCCGCCGGAGAGGCGGTGGGGATAGGAAGCGAAGATGCGCTCGACCTGGGGCAGGCGCACCTGCTCCATCATGTCGAGGATGCGCTTCTTGCGGGCCCTCGCGTCGAGACTGGTGTGCGCGCGCAGCACCTCGTCGATCTGGCGGCCGACCGGCACCACCGGATTGAGCGCGGTCATCGGCTCCTGGAAGATCATCGCCATCTGCGTGGCGCGAAGCTGGCGCAGGCGGCGGTCGGTCGCGGTGAGGATCTCCTCGCCGACCAGCTTGACGCTGCCGGCGGTGGGCACCAGCGTGCCCTTTGGCAACAGCCCCATCGTGGTGAGCGAGGTCACCGATTTGCCCGAGCCGCTTTCGCCGACCAGGCACAGCGTTTCGCGCTCGCGGACCTGGATCGAGATGCCGTCGATGATCTTCGGCCCGCCCGGCTTCTTGCCGACGGAGACCACGAGGTTGTTGATGTCGAGGATGGTGTTGGTCATCACTTTATCGGTCATCACTTGCCTTCCCGCTGCTTCATGCGCGGATCGAGGGCGTCGCGGGCGGCATCGCCGATCAGGTTGATGCTGAGGATGGCAATCGAGAGCAGAAGGCCCGGCCAGAAGATCAGCGACGGCTTGATCTGGAAGTACTGGCGGCCCTCGGCCATGATGTTGCCCCAGGTCGGCGTTTCCGGCGAGATGCCGGCGCCGAGGAACGAGAGGATCGCCTCGGTGAGGATGGCGCTCGCGCAGACATAAGTTCCCTGGACGATCAGCGGCGCGATGGTGTTCGGCACCAGATGGCGCCACATGATCTTCGGCAGCGACGAGCCGACCGAGATCGCGGCTTCCACATAGGGCTCCTCGCGCGCCGACAGCACCACCGAGCGCACCAGGCGGGCCACGCGCGGGATCTCGGGAATGGTAATGGCGATCAGCACCGTCCAGATGCTGGCGCCGGACAGCGAGACCACGGCGATCGCGAGCAGGATGCTCGGCATCGCCATCAACCCGTCCATGACCCGCATCAGCACCGCGTCGACCAGCTTGAAGAAGCCGGAGACGAGGCCGATCGCGAGCCCGATGACGATCGAGAGGATCGCCGAGCCGATACCGATCAGAAGCGAGATGCGGCCGCCATAGAGGACGCGCGAGGCCAGATCGCGGCCATAGGCGTCGGTGCCGAGCAGGTACTGCGCGGACGCCGGCTTCAATCGCTGCGACGGCGCGAGCTGGATCGGATCATGCGGCGCGATCAGCGGCGCGAGGATCGAGATCAGCACGATCAGCGTGAGCAGGATCGTCGCCGTGGCGATGATCGGCGTCGAGGTCAGGAATCCGAAGCGCGGCCGCAGCGGCGACGTGATCGGAATGGACGACTGGGGAAGGGTATCGACCGACATGTTTGTCCTTAAATCCTTGCCTCAGTACCGGATCCGGGGATCAAGCAGGGTGTAGGCGACGTCGATGAGAAGATTGACGACGACGTAAATCAGGGATGTCAGCAGGATCATCGCCTGGATCACCGGATAGTCGCGTGCCAGCACCGCATCCACGGTGAGACGTCCGATGCCGGGGATGTTGAACACGCTCTCGGTGACGACGACGCCCGAGATCAGCAGCGCGAAGCCGGTGCCGATCACGGTGATGACAGGCACGGCGGCGTTGCGCAGCGCATGCCGCATCATCACGGCGACCTCGTTGATGCCCTTGGCACGTGCGGTACGGACGTAGTCTTCGCCGAGCACGTCCAGCATGGCCGCGCGCGTCATGCGCGCGATCAGGGCAATATAGATGAAAGAGAGGGCACAGGTCGGCAGGATCATGCGTTCGAAGAACGCGCCGAAGCCTGCGCTGATGCTCTTGAAGCCCTGCACCGGCACCCAGCGCAGTTCGAGCGCAAACACCTCGATCAGGACATAGCCGACCACGAACACCGGCACCGAAAAGCCCAGCACGGAAAGCCCCATCACGAAGCGATCGATCCAGGTGCCATGCTTCCATGCCGCGATCACTCCCAGCGGCACCGCCACGATCACGGCAAGGATGATGGTGCACAGCGCGATCGAGATCGAGGGTTCGACGCGCTGGCCGATCATCTTCATGACGGGCAGGTTGGAGATCAGCGAGGTGCCGAGATCGCCGTGCAGCAGCTTGTTCACCCAGGTGATGAACTGCACGATCAGGGGCTCGTTGAGGCCGAGCGAAGTGCGGATGCGCTCCAGCCGCTCCGGGGTGGCGTTGTCGCCGGCGAGGATCGCGGCGGGATCGCCGGGGGTGAGGCGAAGGAGGAGGAAGACGAACAGCGCGACGACGCCCATCACGGGCACAGCGGCGAAGATTCGGCGAAGGAGATATCCGAGCAAGTTGAATCCGTCTGATTAGAGGCAAATCGGCAGCAGCCGCTAGGGTCTGTTCTGCCACCAGCCTAACATTTCAGCAATTCCCGTGCCATCCGGGGCCGGGACCCCGAGGGGCGTCATGCCCGGGCTTGAGCCGGGCAATCCACGTCTTTCTTCGCGTTTGGTGGCAAAGGCGGGGATGGCCGGGCCAAGCCCGGCCATGAGGCGGTGTTCCCGGATGTCACTCCAGCGTTGCCAGCAGTCCCGCCATCAAGCGGCCGCGTTCGACCAGGCTCTCGACCTCGATATACTCCTCCAGCGTGTGGCCATTGGCTCCACGCACGCCCAGGCCGTCGAGCGTCGGGATGCCCATCGCACCGGTGAAATTGCCGTCGGAGCCGCCGCCGGAGCTCGCATGCGGCAGTTCGGCACCGAGCGATTTGGCGATGCCGCGCGCCTTTTCATACAGCGCCATCGTGCCGGCATCCGGCTCCCACACCGGACGCGTCACCCCGCGCGTCACGTTGAAGGCGACGTCGTTGGCCGTGCCCGACAGTGCCAGCATCCGCTCGACGCCGCGGTCGAGATCGGCCTGCCGCTTCGCCATGGAGAGCGCTTCGCCGGTGGCGGTCGTGGCAACGCAATTGACCCATTGCCCGCCATGCACGACGCCGACCGAGAAGGTGCAGTCCTCCGTCGTCATGGCGTCGATGGCGAGAATCTGCCGCGCCATCTCGCGGATCGCCGAGCGTCCCGCCGACAGCGTCGCGCCGGCGTGGCTCGGCCGTCCCGTCGCCTCGAGATTGAAACGTGCGATGGCGTAACGTCCGGTGGTGACGCCGTTGTCGGCGCGGCCGGGCTCAGGCACCAGCACGTATTTGTTGCGCGCGGCCTCGGCTTCGATGATGTCGCGTGTCGAGGGCGTGCCGACTTCCTCGTCCGGCGTGAACAGCACCGTGATCGGCAGCGGGGTGGTGAAGGATGCGCGCGCCAGTTGCCGGATCGCTTCCAGCGAGAGGTAGTTGCCGCCCTTCATGTCGTAGATGCCGGGGCCATAGCACTTGTTGCCCTCGCGCCGCCATTTCAGCTTCTCGATCGTGCCGACCGGATGGACGGTATCCATGTGGCCGGCGATCAGGATGCCGGGCTCGCCTTGCTTGGGATGGGGAAAGCGCGCGCGGATCACGCCGCCGAAGCCCTGCCGGCCCGCGATGCGCTCGATCGTCGCACCCATGATCGCCATATCCCGCGCTGCGATATCGAGCATGCGATTCACGGCCCCGGCGTCCCAGGTCGGGCTTTCGCATTCGACCCAGGTGCGCAGACCATCGAGCATGGCTTCGGAATCGAAAGGAAGATTGGCTGGATTCATCTCAATGTCTCTCAAGCTTCGGAAGATGGAACGCGCATTGCATTGCCACGGTCGGGACGAGTGGAGAGTGTTGTAGAGCCAAACCGATCTTTGTGGAGCCTGTGCGCGTGCCGCCTGGGCCTGCAGCGAAACCGGATTGACGCGCTCGGCACGGTCTGCAAGTCTCGAAAGATAAAGGCGTTGCATGAGGTTAGTTCGCCCAAAGAACGAACCACATGCTCAATCAATAGCCCGCCTTTGAACAGTTTCACGTCAGGAGAAACTTTTTATGTTGCACTTCATGCGCCGGGGGTCTCGCGCGTTCGCCTCCAAACTCGCGCTGTCTGTCGTCGCGCTTTCGACGGCGCTCGCCTCGCCGGTGCTTGCGGCCGGCAAGACCATTACGGCGGTGATGCATTCCGATCTGCGCATCATCGATCCGATCTTCACCACGGCCTACATCACGCGTGACCATGGCTACATGGTTTACGACACGCTGGTGGCTCCCGATTCGAGCTTCAAGATCCAGCCGCAGATGGCGGATTGGAAGATCTCCGACGACAAGCTCACCTACACCTTCACCCTGCGCGACGGTCTGAAGTGGCATGACGGTGCGCCGGTAACGGCGGAAGACTGCGTTGCCTCGCTGAAGCGCTGGGCCGCGGTCGACGGCATGGGCCAGAAGCTCATGGACTTCACCGCGAGCATCGAGGCGACCGACGCCAAGACCATCACGCTGAAGCTGAAGGAGCCCTACGGCCTCGTGCTCGATTCCATCGGCAAGCCGTCCTCGCGCGTCGCCTTCATGATGCCGAAGCGTCTCGCCGAGACGCCGCCGGACAAGCAGATCCCCGAGCAGATCGGCTCGGGCCCCTTCAAGTTCGTGGCCTCGGAATTCCAGCCCGGCGTGAAGGCGGTCTACGTCAAGAACACCGACTACGTGCCGCGCAAGGAGCCGGCGAGCTGGACCTCCGGCGGCAAGGTGGCGAAGGTCGACCGCGTCGAGTGGATCACCATGCCGGACTCGCAGACCGCGGTGAACGCGCTGCAGTCGGGCGACATCGACTTCATGGAGAACCTGCCCTACGACATGCTGCCGGTGCTGGAGGCGAACAAGGACATCACGATCGAGGTCTCGAACAAGTTCGGCTTTCAGACGCTCGGCCGGATGAACTTCCTCTATCCGCCGTTCGATAATGTGAAGGTGCGGCGTGCCGCGTTTCTGGCCATGAACCAGAAGGACGTGCTCGACGCGCTGGTCGGCAATGCCAAGTATCAGAAGATCTGCGGTGCCTTCTTCGTGTGCGACACGCCGTTCGCAACCGATGTCGGCGCCGACACCCTGATCAAGGGCAACGGCATGGCGGAGGCCAAGAAGGCGCTCGCCGAGTCCGGCTACGACGGTACCCCGGTCGTGATCATGGCGCCAGGTGACGTCACCACGCTGAAGGCACAGCCGATCGTGGCGGCCCAGCTGCTGCGTGAGGCCGGCTTCAAGGTCGACCTGCAGGCGACCGACTGGCAAACAGTGGTGAGCCGTCGCGCCAGCCAGAAGTCCCCGAAGGAGGGCGGCTGGAACATGTTCTTCACCAACTGGGTCGCGGCCGACGTCTCCAACCCGATCGCCAATCTCTCGATCGGCGGCCAAGGCAAGAAGGGTGGCTGGTTCGGCTGGGCGGAAGACCCCAAGATCGAGCAGCTCAAGGACGCCTTCGTCCGCGCGCCCTCGGTCGACGAGCAGAAGAAGATCGCCGCCGACATCCAGAAGGAAGCCTATGAGCAGGTCATCTATATCCCGCTCGGGCAATATCTGCTGCCGAGCGGCTGGCGCAAATCGCTGACCGGCGTGCTCGACGGCCCGGCGACCCCGCTGTTCTGGAACGTCGACAAGTCGGAGTAAGGTCCGCTCCAAAGAAGGAAGGCACGTCGCGCCTTTCACGCCGAACGTTACGCGGCGCCGCTGGTCATCAGCGGCGCCGTCCGCCAGCCGGTCGCCAGGAGAACGTCAATGTTCCAACTCATGCGTCGGGGGCGTCTCGGTTTCGCTTCCACACTTGCGCTTTCGGTCGCGGCACTTTCAGCACTTGCCTCGCCAGTTCTTGCCGCAGGCAAGACCATCACCGCTGTGATGCATTCGGATCTGCGTATTCTCGATCCGATCTTCACCAGCGCCTATATTTCGCGCGACCATGGCTACATGGTCTACGACACGCTCATCGCGACGGATTCGAACTTCAAGATCCAGCCGCAGATGGCCGACTGGAAGGTCTCCGACGACAAGCTGACCTATACCTTCACGCTGCGCGATGGCCTGAAGTGGCATGACGGAACTCCAGTTACCGCGGAAGACTGCGTGGCCTCGCTCAAGCGTTGGGCCGTCGTCGACGGCATGGGGCAGCAGATGATGCTGTTCACCGCGAGCCTCGAGGCGACCGACCCCAGGACCATCACGCTGAAGCTGAAGGAGCCGTACGCGCTCGTGCTGGAATCGATTGGAAAGCCATCCTCGCGGGTCGCTTTCATGATGCCGAAGCGTCTCGCCGACACGCCGGTGGACAAGCAGATTCCCGAACAGATCGGCTCCGGCCCCTTCAAGTTCGTGCAGGGCGAATTCCAGCCCGGCGTGAAGGCGATCTATGTCAAGAACACCGACTATGTGCCGCGCAAGGAGCCGGCGAGCTGGACTGCGGGCGGCAAAGTGGCGAAGGTCGACCGCGTCGAGTGGTTGACGATGCCGGACGCGCAGACGGCGTTGAACGCGCTTCAGTCGGGCGACATCGATTTCATGGAAAATCCCGCCATCGAGATGTTGCCGGCCATCGAAGCCGACAAGGGGCTCAAGCTCGAGATCCTGAACAAGTTCGGCTTCCAGACCGGCGCGCGGATGAACTTCCTCCATCCGCCGTTCGACAACGTCAAGGTCCGCCGTGCGGCATTCCTCGCGATCAAGCAGAAGGACGTGCTCGACGCGCTGATCGGCGATCCCAAATACTACAAGACTTGCGCTGCGGCGTTCATCTGCGACACGCCGTTCGCAACGGAGGTCGGCGGCGAGACTCTCGCCAAGGGCGGCGACATTGCCGCGGCGAAGAAGGCACTCGCGGATTCCGGTTACGACGGCACGCCTGTCGTGCTGATGGCGCCTGGTGATGTGCTGACGCTGAAGGCTCAACCGATCGTGGTGGCCCAGCAACTGCGTGAAGCGGGCTTTAAGGTCGATTTGCAGGCCACCGACTGGCAGACAGTGGTGAGCCGGCGCGCCAGCCAGAAGCCCCCGAAGGAGGGCGGCTGGAACATGTTCATCACCAACTGGGTCAGTGCCGACGTGGACAACCCGATCTCCAACGTCGCCGTCGGTGGGCAGGGCAAGAAGGGTGGCTGGTTCGGCTGGGCGGAAGATGCCAGGATCGAGCAGCTCAAGGACGCTTTCGTCCGCGCAGCCTCGCTCGAGGAGCGGAAGAAGATCGCGACCGAGATTCAGAAGGAGGCCTACGATCAGGTGCTCTATATGCCGCTCGGCCAGTATCAGGCGCCGAGCGCCTGGCGCAAATCGCTGAACGGCGTTCTCGACGGCCCGGCAACTCCAGTGTTCTGGAACGTCGACAAATCGGACTAAGGCGAGCCGCACTCACGTAGGGTCCGGCTTGTTCACCATGCGGCGCCGCTGTCACCAGCGGCGCCGTTGCCATTTGTCAGCTTCACGTCAGCTTGAACCGGTGGGGCGTTTAACCTTTCCAGTTTCCAATCATTGCTATTTGTTTCGTACCTGAAATAGATGTGTCGCCTCACGCATCATTTTCCTTCCTCAGTTTGATTCCCGTGCCGATCGATTTTGCTCTCCAGGCGATGGCCGAACGGTCCGATCGCGCGCCGGCGCGTTGGCGGCGGCCATTCCTGCATTGGCTCGATGGCGTCGAGGCGGGCTGGGCCGTGCCGCTCCTCATTGCCTGCTTCGTTGCGGTCTGGACGCTTTATCTGGCGATCGCCTATGCCGGCGGCGGCCTGCATCCTGATACGCTCGAAGCCTGGACGCTCGGGCAGCATTTCGCCTGGGGCTACCACAAGCATCCGCCATTGTCCGGCTGGATTGCCGCCGGCTGGACCGCCGTCTTCCCGCTCAGCGACTGGTCGCTGCAATTGATGGCGATGGCCAATGCCGGGCTTGCGCTGATCTTCGTCGACCGGATCGCGCGGCAATTCGTGACCGGGCACAAGCGCATCCTGGTGCTTTTGCTCCTGATGCTGACGCCGGTCTATCAATTCCACGCCCAGCGCTTCAATGCCAATTCGGTGCTGCTGGCGACCTGGCCGCTGGCGACCTGGTGCTTCCTGCGCGCATTCGAGACGCGCGCCCCGCTGTGGGCGGTCGCGGTGGGATGCACGACGGCGCTGGCCATGGTCGGCAAATACTATTCGATCTTTCTGGTCACGAGCTTCGCGTTTGCCGCGCTGGCGCACCCGGCGCGGCGCGCTTATTTCACCTCCGCTTCGCCCTGGATATCGGTCGTCGTCGGGCTCGCGGCACTGTCACCTCACATCTATTGGCTTGCGACGACGGGCGCGTCGACCTTCACCTACGCGATGGCGCACGCAGGCGGCAACGCTGCGACCTCGCTCGGCGAGGCGCGAAACTTTCTGCTGGGGCTGGCGGCGGCCATGAGCGTGTCGGCCGTGTTCTGGGTCCTCGTCGCAGGAACGCGCTTGAGGCGGTTTCCGGCCGACTTCGCGGCAATGACCCCGGGCTTGCGGCTTTTGTTCTACGTTGCGATGGGCACGATCGTGCTGCCGGTGGTGACGTCGCTCGTGATGGGCACCGATCTGCCGTCGCTATGGGCGTTGCAGGGAATGTTCCTGTTCACCGTTCTCGTGGTCTGCGGCACGAGCTACCCGATCGAGCGTTTCTACACCGTCAACCTCACGATGATCGTAACCGGCGTTGCACTCGCGGCCGTCCTGATCGCCGCGCCCATCCATGCCGTCTATCGCAACGATCACGGCTACGAGGAGGGGCGGAATCTCTATGCCCAGGCCGCCGGCGAATTGACGCGTGAGTGGCGCGAGTTGACCGGCGTGCCGTTGAGCGCGGTGAGTGGTGATGGTTCGCTGGCCTTCGCCACTGCGTTCTACAGCCCGGACCATCCGCGTAATGCGGCGCCCTTGGAATACGAGCAGACATTGGGCTTGCCGGCCGGGACCCAGCGCGACCGTGGCTGGGCCGCACTCTGTTTCCGCGACCAGGAATCTTGCATTCGATGGATGGAGTGGGCGTCTTCGCAGACCGGACATGTCGTCAGGCGCGAGTACACCGTGCGGGCCACGCTCTGGGGGAGGCCCGGTGTCACGCGTGAAGTGGTCGCTCTGATGATGCGGCCACGGGGAATGCGGATGATGCCCGAGAGCGCTGCGGATGATTTCAGCGCCAGCCGGCGAACGAGCGAATAAAGGCCCTGCTCAGGAGCAACCGTCGCTCAGCAGTGGCTGTCGCGGACCTGCTCCAGCCCTTCGCTCGCAAAGGGCGTCGTGAACGCGAACCGTCCGGTGCCCGGCTCGGAACGTTCCGTCGGTTTCGGCTCGACGTGGCCGTGATCTTCCCGGGGTTCCAGTTCCATCGCAGCGCCTTTCAAAATTGCTGCAGGACAACATGGAGGCGGTCGGGAAGTTCCTTATGCGACGGGATGGTGATGCGGCCTAAACAGCCGGCCCTTCTCGACCACCAGCACGATCGCGAGCGCGGCGAGCGTCGACAGGAAGAAGCCGACCGAGAACGGCAGCAGCGTGCCGTCGAAGCTTTGTCCGATCGCCATGCCGACCACGATTCCGATCAGCGTCGTGATCGAGCCGTAGAGCGAGGAGGCGGTGCCGGCGATGTGGCCCTGCGGCTCCATCGCGAGCGCAGTGAAATTGGCAACCATCATGCCGAACGAGAACATCATCAGCGCCGAGAGCACCATGAACAGGGCAAGCGGCAGCACGTGCAGGCTTTCCGTGATGAGGAGGATCGAAGCCACGACGGCATAAAGCGTCAGCGCGCCGTGGGAGATCACGCGCATGCCCAGCCGACCGACAAGTCGCGCATTGAGGAAACCGGCAATGGCGACGCCGGTCGCGATCGCGGCAAAGGCGAGGGGGAAATAATGACCGAGGTGGTAGATGCCGGTGAAGACCTGTTGCGCCGAGAACACATAGGCGAACAGCGCCCCCATGACGCTGCCTGCGGCCATCGCGTAGCCGATGGTCTGCCGGTTGGTCAGGGTCTGTCGGAAGGCGGAAAGTATATCGGCAGGAGCAAGCGACCTGCGTCCAGACTCGGGCAGAGTCTCCGGCAGACGCAGCACGCTCCAGGCGAGGGCGAGCAGGCCATACAGCGCCAGCACGACGAAGATGCCCCGCCATTGCGACACGAGCAGCACCGCCTGTCCGAACGAGGGCGCAACCACGGGCACCGCGATGAACACCATCATGGCAAGCGACATCACACTCGCCATGCGGCGGCCGGCATAGCAGTCGCGCACGATCGAGGTCGCGATCACGCGTGTCGCCGAGGTGCCGAGCCCCTGCAGCGCGCGCGCCAGCAGCAGCGTCTCGAACGAGGGTGCTGCGACCGCCAGCACGCTCGCCACCGCGTAGACCGCCATGCCGCCGAGCAGCACCGGCCGGCGGCCAAAGCGGTCGGACAGCGGGCCCATGACGAACTGGCCGGCGCCGAAGCCGATCAGGAAGGTCGAAAGCACCAGTTGGAGATGGTTCGCAACGGGAATGTTGAAGGCAGCCCCGATATTGGGCAGCGCCGGCAGCATCATGTCCATCGCAAGCGGGTTCAGCGCCATAATGGACGCGATGACGATGACGAATTCCGGAAACCTCATCGGGCGGTGTCCCGAGGACACCCAAGCGTCGGCATTGACGTCAGACAAGGAGCTCACCTCTGAATTGAGCGACTTTATCCATCGTCCATGCTGCATTGCACAACCCATGTTTCTGGATGGCTGGCAGGCGGGGGCGGAGCGGACAAGAATTGGTGAGGAGTCCGATCTTGCGGCAGCCGACCTGCGGATTCGGCTCTGGCCCGGAAACCAGTGATTCACCATCCTTCCCTTAAAGATCGGCGTCCGGCGGGGCAGGGCGGCCCGGCGCGGGGAAACGGAAACGCCTCTTGTCCAATGTGGCGGCCGATCGACCAGGCGTCGCGCGGGCGCCGCGAGAAGCAGGCCAGACAAGGTATCCGATTGTGTCTGATGTCACCGGTACAGCACGATGGTTGGAGCCCTCGGCCGACAGGGCTTCGAGGCGAAACATCTGGCTTGGCTGCCTGATCGCACTGACCGCGC
This sequence comes from Bradyrhizobium sp. MOS003, assembly GCF_003020125.1. Classification (GTDB taxonomy): domain Bacteria; phylum Pseudomonadota; class Alphaproteobacteria; order Rhizobiales; family Xanthobacteraceae; genus Bradyrhizobium. The sequence continues at coordinate 256,338 of NZ_PYFW01000007.1, forward strand.
TCCTGGTGCTTGGCAATCTCGCCAACGACGCCGTGCTCGATGTGAGATATGGCTGGGACACCCGCGTCAATTGCGCGGCGGTGGATGCCTATGCCGGCGGGCTCGATCCCTACTTCGTCAAGAACCTGAAGGGCACCAAGCTCTCCTACCCCTATCTGCCGGTGACCCTGGAGGCCTTCCGTCCCTTCTGCGCGGGCGGCATTCTGGTCGCCCATCACAAAGCTATCTTTCCCGTCCTCGCCGTGCTCTGCGGCCTCCTCTTGCCAGGCCTTGTCTTGCCAAGCCTTGTCTTGCCAAGCCTTGTCTTGCCAAGCCTTGTCTTGCCAAGCCTTGTCTTGCCAGGTCCTGGTCTTCAGGGTCATGGCCGAGCGCGCCCGAGCGCTCGCGACGTCGGGCTCAGGGTGCTCTGCACGCTGGGCGCCTTCGTCGGTTTCGAATGGGTCCAGGCGTCGGGCAATTTCGCGATCCTGAGCGGCGTGCTGACCGCGATCGCGCTGAGACTCCTGCTTTCTCTGCCCGCATCCGGGTCGTCGGGGGACCGCAGCTTTCCGTCGCGCCTCGCCGGCGCCGCGCTGCTCGGCCTCGTGATGTCGTTCAAGCTGGTGTTCTTTCCAGTGCTGGCCGCGCTGTATTTCCTGCCGCTGCCGCGCGGTCGCAAGCTGACGCTGATCGCGATGGCTGTGTTCAGCTTCGCCTTGCCGATCCTGATATCGTGGCTGGCCTACCCCGATCTATTCGCGAGTTGGCAGCTTGCGATGGCCGGAAAGATTCCCGACCAGCACCTCGTCGAACTGTTCGAGAGCAATCCGTCACTGCTGCTGCTGGCCCGGGATCTGATGGGTCATGTGGGCCTGATCGATAGCAAGCCGGCGATCTTCGCAACATATGCAGTCGCCGCGACCGCGCTGGTGCTGGGGCCGTTCGCCCTGTCCGTCCTGCGCTTGATCGGGAAGCGGCCGGCGCACGGAGGAGGTTCGCTTCCCGGGCGACTGGAACGCTGGCTGATGGATCACCCCCGCGTGGCGATGCGCATCACGGTGCTGGCGATGTTTGCGCTCTATCTCAGTTCGCCGCGCCTCAAGGAATATGCCTTCTTCGAACTCGCGCTCTATGCCGCGATCCTGCTGGTCGATCTTTCGGCCACGGCGCTCGCCGCCGCGCTCATCGTCGGTCTCCTGATGCCCTCATTGATCTCAATTGTGGGCACCTCCCTGGAGGACAGTTTCATCCTGCTCTTCAGCGCGCTGATGTTGTTCTGGGTGCTGCTGCTCGACGCCGGTCAAGCGGGCCGGGTGCCGGACACGGTCCAGCTATAGCCGTGGCGGTGGTAGAGCCTCACATCCCCGAAGCCGCCATCCGACAGCAGCGCCTCCGCTTCGGCGCGCGTGTAGTATTTCGCGTAGGCGGGATTGAGCTGGTCGTAGATGGTCAAGCGGCGAACGCTGCGCGGAAACTTCGCCAGCACCGAACGCATGTAGGACCGCATCGGTAGTGGCAATATACGGCACAGCGCGATATAGGCCGTCAGGATCCATTCCAGACCATGCGACAGCACCACCAGCAGCCGGTGCGGCAGCAGGACGGTGAGCTTGCGCAGCGGGATCGCGAGCGACAGATAGGTCTCGTTGCCTTCGTAGCCGTAGAGCCAGACGATGCAGCGTCCGCCGGGGCGCAACGCAGCGTAGGCCGCGCGAACCACCGGGGCCGGTTCGGGGATGTGATGCAGCACACCCATCGAAACCACATAGTCGAGCCCGAGATCGGGCGGCAATTGTTCGCCGGGCACCTGCAGATAGTCGATGTGCTCCGCGCGTGCCGCCGTGTTGTCCTTCAGGACCAGCATGGCATCGGAGGGTTCGACCGCCACGACACGATCCGCCCCGGCATCGAGCAGCATGTTGACGATGCGCCCCGTGCCGCTCCCGATGTCGGCGATCCGCTTGGCCTTGACCTCGTCGAGGGACAGCAACGGACCGAACAGATCGGCAAGCAGGTCCGCTGAGCCGTAATAGCCGGGGTTGTCGCGGAACGCGGTCCATTGCTCGCCGAAATCGTTGATCGTCTGGTCCTTCAGGTCCGGCATGCGCCCGCTCCCTAGGCTCGGCGCGGCGAGGGAGCGGCAAGCCCCGTCAACGAAATGCCCAACGTCAGGATCGGCCACAACGCGAACGCATTGTCGCTCCTGGCCTCGCGATGCGCATTCCAAAGCTGCCGGATCGCCTCCGGTTTCAGGAAAGGCGCGAAGACATCAGCCTCGCGGCCGAGCACCCGGTCGCAGATCGGCCGCAGCCCGCCGCGTCGCATCAGTTGCGCGATCGGCACGTTGAAGCCGCGCTTGCGCGACCATGCGGCCTCGCCAGGCATGCCCAGGCGCTCGGCGAGTTTGCGCAACACATATTTCGGCGCGCCCTTGGGCCAGGGATTGAGCAGCGAGACGTCGAGGCTGCCGGCGAGGTCCATGACCCGTCGGTCGAGGATCGGCACGCGCACTTCGAGACCGTGCGCCATGCTCATGGCATCGACCTTGGTGAGGACGCTTTGCAGATGGAAGCGCTGGTCGGCGATCAGCGCCCGATCCAGCACATTGTCGTGCGGCTCCGAATAATATCCGGCGTATTCCGCGAACGGGTCGGCCGATGCAAGATCGGCCATCCCGTTGTCATAGATCTTCTCGGCGAGAAAGCGGGGAACCAGCCGCCGCCATTGGAGATGAGGGCTGTCGCCGGCTTCGCTGAGCCCGAGCGCAAAGCGGGCGAGTTGCGCCGCCGCCGGAAGCCGCTTCTCGTTGCCCCGCACCGAGGCATAGGCGAGGCGTCCGATCAGGCCGGCAAGGCTGCGCGGAACGACATGGCGCGCGCGTTCGGCCATCATGGTCGCGGCATAGGTTTCGTATCCGGCGAAGAATTCGTCGCCGCCGTCGCCGGACAGGACCACGGTGGAATGCCGGCGGACCGCACCTGCCAGATGATAGAAGCCGAGCGCGCCCGTATCGGCGCATTGGCCGTCGAAATGATAGACCACCGCCCGCAGCGCCGCCTCGGCATCCTCGCCGGCTTCCCCGTCGATGATGTTGAGCGACAGGCCAGCGGCGGTCGCGATCTGCTGCGCCACCGCGGTCTCATCATGGCTTTTCTCGGTGAAGCCGGCCGTGAACAGCGGCGGCTTCAAGCCGAGCCGGCCGAGCGTGAGGCTGATCAGCGAACTGTCGATGCCGCCGCTCTGCAGCACGGCGAGCGGAACGTCGCTCACCATCTCGCTCTTCACCACGGTCTCGATCGTCGATTGCAGCCGGACAACGGCTTCGTCGAGGTCGCGGATCACGGGCGCGCGCACCGGCCGCCAGAACCGTCGCTCGGTCCGCTCGCGCTCGGTAAATCCGATCATCGTGCCGGGCGGGATCTGCTTGATGTCCTGGTACAGGCTCTGTTGCGTTCCTGGATGGCCTGCGGCGAGATAGGTGTGCAGGGCCACGGGATCGATCCGCGCGGCGACGTCACCGCTCGCGGTCAGTCCCTTGATCTCGCTCGCGAAAAGGACGCGGCTGCTGCTTTCGGAATAGTACAGCGGCTTGATCCCGATGCCGTCGCGCGCCAGGATCAGGCGGCGCTCCTGCCGGTCCCACAGGCCGATCGCGAAAAAGCCCTCCAGGCGTTCGAACATCGCCTCGCCCCAGGCGAGATAAGCGTAAGGGAGGATCTCGGTGTCGCAGGTGCTGCGAAAGCGGACGCCGAACGACCGCTCGAGCTCGCTGCGCAGCTCGTGATCGTTGTAGATCTCTCCGTTGTAGGTGACGACGATGCGCTCGGATGCATCGAGCATCGGCTGGCGCCCGGCATCGGAGAGATCGCGGATGGCGAGCCGGCGGTGGGAGAGACCGACGGGGCCGTCCAACCAGTGGCCGTCGCCGTCCGGCCCGCGGTGGACGAGGGCTTCCGACATCGCCGCAACCGCGCGGCCGTCGACCGGCCGGCCGTCACGGTGAAAGATGCCCGCTATGCCGCACATCGCGTTCCCTCGCCGCGGGAGGTCATGGTCGCTGATTCATGATCTGCTTCAGCAGCACCGCGAGCAGTCCCATGGCGACGACGAGGATGCTGAGCAGGATCGCGCCGACGCCGAGCACGAAGGCGCTGACGAGTTGCAGGATGATGCCGCCGATCAGCGAGACCAGCGCGAGGGCCATGCACATCATCGCCAGCAGCACGAATATCTTGAGCGGATTGTAGTAGGTGCAGGCCTCGAGGACGTATTGCAGGGTGCGAATGGAGTCCCGGAACAGGTTCACCTTGGAGCGGCCGATCCGCTCCTTGTAGTCGATGTCGATATAGTCGACGAACTTCGCGTTCATCATGTAGGCGAGCGTCAGCGATGTCGTGAAGCTGAAGAGGTCGCTGACATGGTCGAAATAGGAGATCGCGACCTGCCTGCCGAACACCCGCAAGCCGGAATTGATGTCGGGGATATCGCGGTTGGCGGTGAATTCGACGATCGCCTTGAGGATGGCACGCAACGGCGACTTCAGCATCGACTCGCGGTAATTGGGCCCGGTCCTGGCGCCGACGACCATGTCGAAACCCTGGTTGAAGCGCGCGACGAGGGCCGGGATCGCTTCCATCGGGTAAGAGCCATCCGCATCGCTGATGACGATCGTGTCGTAGGATGCGGTGCGAATTCCATCCTTGAGCGAACGGCCATAGCCGATGTTGTGGGGATGCCTGAGCACCTTTGCACCGGCCCGTTCGGCAAGCTCGCCGGTGCCGTCGGCCGAACCATCGTCGACGATGATGATCTCGTAGGGGGTGAGCCGAGCGCCGTCGAGAGCCGCCTTGGCTCGATCGATGGTTTCGACGATGCCGTTGCGCTCGTTGAGCGCGGGAATGACAACTGAGATCATAAGCGGCGTGCAATACAGGTGACGGATTGCCCGAAGAAGCTTCTCGAGAGCGGATCGAGCGCCCGCGACAGCGGCACGGCATATTTGTCGAACAGGGCGATCTGCCCGTTGACGGCGGTATCGTTCAGCGAATGATGTCGCTTCAGGCGATTGGCAAGCCACCCAAGGCCGCCGATCGGATTGAAGTAGTTCAGCCGGATCAGCTCGACCGGTTGATCGGCGAGCAGCTTGGCGAGACGTGCCGTGGTGTAGCGGCGGCAATGTCCCGCCAGGCGATCGAGATCGTTGTAGAGCAGCATCAGGGCGGGAACGCTGATCAGCAGATGGCCTCCGGGCTTGAGCACCTGCACCAGATTGGCAATTGCGGTGGCGTCATCCTCGATGTGCTCGAGCACGTTGATGGTGAACACCGCATCTACGCCCTGGGGAAACAGGGAACTCAGCTGATCGCGGACCAGAATGTCGCAGACGGCGAACTTGCGATCGGGCATCGCCTTCGCAGCGCGTTCGACGCTTTCGCGGTCGTGGTCCACGCCGCAATACTCGCCAAGCTCTCCGAGCACTCTGCTGTAGAGTCCATGCCCGAACCCGACCTCGACGATCGCGCCCTTCAGGTAGGGGCGGAACTGGTCGATCACCCAGTTCATGTAGTTCTGCGCGTCGGCGATCGCGCTCGAATACGTGTCGGCCCCGACTTTCAGGCTTTCCGTCGTGGACTGGGCGGGAAAGGAAGTCTGAGCCATGGAGCCTGCGCCTTGTTCTCGCCCGGGTTAGCAGCGAGCGCCCCATTTCTCAAGGACATGTGAGGCATAATCGCCTTAAAGTTGACGGCTCGCGCGGCCGATGAGCGGAGTAGCGCCGGGCGAGGGCGCTTACACCGAAGCGTGACCGGTGGTGCGTGAGATCGTTTGACACGCTGAGGTTGACGGCGTCCTGGCGGCGCCGTACTAATGATGATTATTGCTGGAAGTTGCCATTACACGTTGCGTTGATTGTCGAACATTTTTTTAGAGGCCGTCGGTCGTGGCGGCTGCTGGAGGATTGCATGACCAAGAAACAGAAGCCCAAGCCATCATCAAAAAAATCCGACGGGACGTCCGGGCAGGCAGAGGCCACCGCGAAGATGTCCGTCGTGAACCTGGATGGGCAGGATCATCACTTCGAGCTCCTCGCCCCCTTGTCCGATGCCGCACCATTGGTGACCGAGATCACGCCCCAGGTCATCACCGCTGCAAAAGTATCGGCGATCGCGCGATATGACTGGAAGAACCGCGGCGTGGCCTGCATCGGCTACACCGAAGGCATGGCCGTGGCTTACGCGTCGGCCTACGCCCGATTGCAGGCGCATGATCCCGTCGCGGACCGCATGGCGCGCGCCTTGGAACCGGCCTTCCATTCCCACGGCCATCTCAAGGGAGATGCTCTGAGCTGGTACAGCGACCAGTTGAGGGCCATCGGCATGGGCACGGCGACCGCGGTCGAGCGCTTGCGAGCCCTGTTCGTCCTGCTGCTCGGTCTCGGCATGCGGGAGAGCAGCGGGCGTTTCTGCGAAGGACGGGATCGGAGCGCCAACAATCGGGCTGCCGACACGGCGGAGGCGGGTCTGTTCCAGATGAGCTTCGACCTCATTGCGCCGCGTGCGGAACTGCTCGACGTCTTCCACCACTATCAGGACCATCCCGGCGAGGGGCTCCGCGAGATATTCGAGGTGGATATGCGTCCGCGCGAGAACGATCGCGACCGCGAGAATTTCGGCGATCCCGCTTCCCGGGGCTTCGCCTTTCAAAAGCTCAGCAAGCAATGTCCGGCCATGGTGGTCGAGATCGCTGCGCTGGGGCTGCGGGAGGAAGCGGGACATTGGGGACCGATCATCAATCACGCCGCAGAGGTGCGATCGGCGAGCAAGGAATTGCTGCAGGCCGTGGAACGGATCGTCGATGCGCCGGCGATCGGGGCAGCCGGGCCCGCCGCCCGGGGGCTTGGCGCGGACGCGACGCTGAGCCGAGGGGATCTTGCCCGCCGTTTTTCGGCACCGGTCCCTCTTGCGACTCTGCTGCCCATCAACAATGGGCTCTCGAGCGCCAAGGAGGAGACGATGATCTCGCTGCTCGGTTCGCCTCATATGCCGCTCACGACCGTCGGACAGAACAAGCGCGCGTCCGATCTCGTCAAGCGCAACCTCGTGCTGGAGCGGATGTCTCCCCTATTTCGCCTCACCGGCATCAAGCCGGCAATCGACGACGTGAAAGCCGTTCTGGCGAAAGCTTTCGCGAAAGAACCGGATCTCGCGAACGTTCTGTCGACCGAAGGCATGCTCAGCGTGCGCATGCGCAAGCCGACCAATGGTTCGGTCAGCACCCACGTCTCCAACCACGCCTGGGGAACGGCGGTGGATTTCAAGGTCGTCGGCTTCGAAGCGCCCGCGAATACCGGCGGGAGCGTGCCGGCGTTCATCGCGCTCCTCATTCCGCTTTTCAACAAGGCGGGCTGGTATTCGGGCGTCGGCTTCCACGACACCATGCATTTCGAAGTCTCGGAGGAGCGCATCCGGGAATGGGCGAAAAAAAAGGTTTTGAAGTAGGCCCGGCGTGAGCTGACGTCGTCGGCGGCGCAGAATGTTTCGATCGTGACAGCGGCGAGTTCCGGGAGGGGCTTTCGATGCAGCGGATTGTCTTGGGGCGCGTGAAGCCGACGCTTTCACTTCCGGAAGCGCTCGACAAGATCAAGGCCGGAACGAGAGCCGTGGTCGTCGGTGACGGTCATGGATCGAGGGTCGTCACCGCCGGTGAGATCTTCGAAGCCATGAATGAGGCGCTTGATGCGGGCAGGGACCCAAAGAGCGTTGAGATCGGCGAGGTGAAGCCGACGCTCCCGAGAGTTGCGTTGGGAGCGCCTCCAGTCACGGCAACCGACAGGTTTGGACCACCGGGATCGCGGCCGTCGTTGACTTTCCCGGAAGAGGATCGATTTCGCTCGCTCCTGGTGGCCAACGACGGTGGCAAGGAGGCGCACTACCTCGTCGAGGAGATCGGTCCCGAGGGGGCGGTGATCGTGACCTCGTCCGAAGCATTCGCCGGCCACCTCGCCAAGAGCCTGACCATCTGCAAATGCGCGGGCGAGCCCGTCCATAGTTTCGAACCGGATCAGGTCAGGGTGCCCGGGGTCTGCAACAAGCCCCACGGCAAGCCGGTCACTTGCAGCCAGGCGGGCATCGTGTGATCGGCGCGTTCAATTCGGTCTACACCGCGCTCCAGGGCTTCCTGTCGAGGACCTTCTGGTTTGCAGCCTTTCTTCCCGTCGCATTGATTGCGGTCATTCATCTGGCGATCGCCACCCTGGCGGTCGGCCCGATCAAGATATTCGGCGCGACCGTGAGCCTGTCTGGGAGCGTCGACGCCGCCCAGTTTGCCACCTCTGGAATCGTGATCGTCCTCGGCCTTGTCATCGTCGCCTACGCAGTCATGCCGCTGATGCCGCGCTTTCGCGGGTTGCTCGACGGAACCCTTCTGCCGGTGGACATTCACGACTGGCTTCGAGGCATGCGCCGCACTGAAGCGAATATCCTCGAGAGGACGATCCAGGAGCGCCTTGACGATTTGGGAGCGCTCCACACGATGCTGGAGAAGTATAATCCTGCCGATAGTCCGTTCAGAATGGCGTATGCGGACGCGGAACGCCTCGCCAGACCGCCAGACTCCAAAGTCGTCGACACCGCAGCCGCTTCGCTCAAAGCCGCAAGGACGGCAATCGACAAGCGTCGATTGATGGCCGCGGCCGTACGAGAGGCGGAGGCCAGCGTGCTCGCGATGCTGGCCCGCAACAATCCCGACAAGCTTGCGCTCGCCCGCCTGATCGCGCCTGCCACACTCGACGCCGCCGCAGCAAGGCTGTGCGAAGACACGGGGGACCTGGCGAACCAGTTCGAAGATGTTCTGAGTGCGGCATGTCGGGAGGCTTTCTATGCTCATGAGATCGTCAAGGAGCGGGTCCGGATTGCCGCAGCCTTGAAGAATCCTCGCGCGACGCTGATCGGAGACGCCCGATACGTGGTGGAGAGCTACGCCGAGGACGTGTATTGCGCGCAGTTCGATTTCCTCTGGCCACGCCTGCTCGTTGCCATCAAGGCGGAGAAGGCCGACGACCCCATATTGACCTCGATCGAGAATGCGAGAGCGCAGTCGGACTTTGCCGTTCTGTCCCTGGTTCTCATCCTCACGGTTCCAGCGATATGGTTGCCGACGCTGCTCGTGCGCGGCGGCCCGGCCTGGCTGTTCCTGGCCATCGGCGCGGCAACTCCCATGTTGCTCACGTTCTTTTACGAATTGGTCTTCGAGAACCAACTCGCGTTTGGCGACGTCGTGAAATCCACCATCGATCGACACCGGCTCCTCGTGCTCAAGATGCTGGGGCTTCCGCAGCCCGCCTCGCGCAGCGGCGAGCGGCTGCTGTGGGAGCAGGTTCGTCGTGCCGAAGAGGATGGCCGAACGACCGACCTCGTCTACCTTCCACCAAAGACGCAGTGACGCCATGCAGATTTCACGTCTCATTCCGATGGTCGCGTGGTGTCTCCTCGTCTTGTTCGGGACGCTGTTCCTGATCTTCTACGGAAAGCCTCAAGGTCCGGTGGCATCGCGTTTCCTTCCACCGAACACGTATTTGTTGCCGACGGACCTGAGCTACTCCGGGTACGACGGTCGATACGTCGTCGCTGCGAAGGGCCTCGCGCAAGGCGCAACGGTTTCGGCCGCGGACCTGGGCGATCAGCCGAACCTGCTCGACGGCGCGCAAGGCAGGTTGTCGCTTCTCGTCAACCTCGATCGTTCCACGGCTTCCGGCGTGCTGAACGCGGGCAGCAATCCCCAGCTCTGTGGAAAGAAACCCACGGCTTACGGCGCCGTCACCGTCCAGGCGGTGCGCTGCGACAAGGACAACGACCGATGCATAGCCATGGTTGAATTGCCCAATTCCGGCGCTGGCGATTTGGTCGCCAAAGCGCTGAAGGATGAAGCGACCACCAACGAACTGAGATTGGCAAGAAAGTGCGATCTGTGAGGCAACATGCTCACGCTCAACTGGTCTGAGATCAAGAAGATCGATCTGTCTGCACAGGACGTGGTTGCGGCCTGGACTGTCGCCCTGGAAGCGCTTGATCCGGCGCTCAAATATGTGAGGTGCAGGGCAATTGGGAAGTGGACGGCGATGGCGGGGCTTCCCACTTGCGGACCGGACGGGCTGATCGGACAATCCTTTCCGGACGACCGGCTGATCCTCACCGATTGTGCGGTAGGAGCACTCATCGGCCGGATTGGCGGCAGCTCGGCGACGCTCAAGGGACCGAGCACACCAGACGGCGGAGAAACCAAGCCCTTCCCGATCGGCTGCGAGACGGTCGTCAAGCTGCCCGACAACGCGACGGGACCGGTTTATTTCGGCTTCAACATCCTGGTCCGGCCCCTCAAGCTCGAGAGCCTCGAACTGACTGTGCTGGGCGCAAGCTGAGGGATGCCATCAGATCTCGTGGTGCGGGCAGCCGGGGTCGAACCGGCACAGCGCTTGCGCGCCGAGGGATTTTAAGTCCCTTGCGTCTACCAATTCCGCCATGCCCGCTTGATCCAACGAGATCAAACACTTAAGTCCATCTCCGGCCGTCTGGAATTGGCGCGTTTCGCGGGCCCGGAGGGACGGTCCTTCCTTAAGCGAGGCGGGCGCACAAGGCAAAGCCTCAATCCGGACATCTGTTGTTGCTTTAGGCATTCTCAATCCACGGGGACTATTCATCCGGCATGGCTGCTTCGTTCTTCACATCGCCGCGCGGCTTCGGCGCGCTCTTCGCGCTGCTTGCGGCCGGCGCCGGGCTGTCCGGCTGCGCCAGCATGACCGAGACGGTCGCGCCGGCCTTTGCCGATCCCGCCAAATACGAACTGTACGACTGCAAGCAACTGGAGGCTGAGCGCAAGACGCTCGCCAAGCGCACCGACGAGTTGCGGGCGCTGATGGAGAAGGCCGAGACCGGGACCGGTGGCGCCGTGGTGTCCGAGCTCGCCTATCGCAACGATTATGTCGCCGTGCGCGGGTCGTCGCAAATGGCCGAGGACGCCTGGCGTCGCAACAGGTGCCGGGAAACGCCGCCCGATGCGACGCCGCCTGCCACGCCATTATCGCCTGCGGCGTTCGCCAAGCCCGCTTCGAAATCCGGCAAAGCGTCGCGCTGAGGCGCGGCGCTTCGCATCAGGGCCGCCAGCCGTAAATCCAGTCCTGCCGCGCCAGCATGCGGTCCGGGCCGAGCGCGCGGATCGCAAGATCGCGCGCGGCCGCAAGCGGTCCGCTGAGATGATAGATGCGGCCCTGCTGCCGCGCGGTCCGCTGCACCCGCCGCACCCGCGCCTGGCGGGCACGGCCATATTGCGTCAGCGCAGCGTTGATGCCCGCCGTGCTCTCGGCGGCCTCGAAGCTGAGGCGCCGGGCGAGCACCGCCGCATCCTCGATCGCCATGCCGGCGCCCTGGGCTGCAAAAGGCAGCATCGCATGCACGGAATCGCCGAGCAGCGCCACCGGACCCTTGCTCCAGGGGCAGCCGTCGGGCACGCCGAACAGCGCCCATTTCCGCCAGCTCTCGACCGTGGCGAGCATCATGCGCGCCGAGGCCGGCCAGCGCGGCGCGGCGAAGGCGTCCATCACCTCGAGGGGATCGCCGGGCGTGCTCCAGCCCGCCCTGTTCCAGGTACCCGGCAGCACCGCGACCACGTTGATCTGGCGCCCGCCCGCGATCGGATAGGCGACGAGATGGGCATTCGGGCCCATCCACAGCTGCACCCGGCGCGCGGTGTAGTCCTTCGGCAGTTGCGTGGCATCCAGCGTGCCCCGCCAGGCGATCAGCCCGGAGAAGCGCGGCTGCACCTCGGGAAACAGATGCTGGCGGACCGTCGACCAGATCCCGTCGGCGCCGATCAGGGCGCTGGCGAGATCGCTGCGGCGGATCGTTCCGCTGCGATGGACCACTGTCAGCCCCTTAGCATGAGGCGCGACGTCTTCGAAGGTCGCGCCCAGCTTCAGGTCGATGTCGGGATGGTCGGCAACGGCGCCCGCCAGCGCCGATTGCAGGTCGGCGCGGTGCACCACCCAATAGGGGGCGCCGGCCCGCAGCGATGCGGCTTCACCGAGCGGCATGCGCAAGAGCTCGCCGCCGGCCCGCGCGCTCATGATCGAGACCGCTTCCGGGACGACGGCGCGCAGCTCGAGACGCTCGGTGAGCCCGAGCTCGACCAGCACGCGGCTGGCATTGGGGGAGAGTTGCAGGCCGGCGCCGACTTCCTCGAGCCGCTCGGCCTTCTCCAGCACGACGATGCGAAAGCCGCGGGCTGCGAGCGCGAGCGCGGCCGTCAGTCCACCGATGCCGGCACCGGCGATGACAATCGTTCGGGAGAGCGCCACCCCTGACCGATGGACGCGGTCAGGCCACCTTGTCCTTCAGGACGCATTCCGGCGGACGGGCTTCGCCCGCCTTCAAATCGGCCGCGAAGCGGTACAGCGTCGAGCAGTAGGGGCAGATGATCTCGTTGTCGTTGCCGAGGTCGAGGAAGACGTGCGGATGGTCGAACGGAGGGTTGGCGCCCACGCACATGAACTCTTGCGAGCCGATCTCGATGACGGCGACACCGGCATCGTTGTGGAAGTGCGGGACGACATGGTCGGACATCTAACTCATCCTGGAGTGGCAATGGCGGCAGACACAATCACGAACTGACGCGGCATCTTTAAGGCGCCGCGGACCATACTGGCGGGTGTCGATGATTGCTAGTCCGGCGGAACCGATAGCTCCGCAATCGCCCCATGCTCATTTGCTCATGCAAATTCGACACAATCTTGAGGCCTGAGAGAAGCCCTTCTTTCGTCGGGGACGTTGTGTCGCAATTTTGGCATACTATGTCTCCTGGACGAGCAAATTGCACCGAACGACGAATCGTAAGGCGCAGACGATTTTAGGGATCGCCGGGTTCTTCCACATGAAATGGCTGCGAATCAGCACAGCGTTGACCGGTATCGCGGCCTGCGGCTTCCTGCTCGCGCAGGTAGCACCGCACGCTCGCGAGGCCGGCGCGATCCTCGCCGCCCAGGATGATCCGGCCGTGCTCTCCGAGCTGAAGCTCGATCAACTGCTGCGGCACAATGACCGCATGGTTCAGGACAATATCGAAGCCGCACTCGCCGCCGGCGATGCCGATCTCGCCGACAGTTTCGTCGCGCTGGCGCGGGACCGCGACATCGCGCTGCCCGAGGACCTCCTGAGCCGGGTCAATGACGCGGTCAAAGCCGAGAGTTCCACCTCGCATTTTGCCAAACGGTTCGCCACTGGTCTTGTCACCGGCAATGCCGACGACGTCGCGAGCCTGTCCGGGACGGTGGCGGGCGATCTCTTCGTGATCGGCGACATCAGGGACGTGGTGCGCGAGGGCAAGCACCTTGCCATGGGCGAGGACACCGACCGCCTCGTGCTCGGGCTTGCGGCCGCCGGCCTTGCGGTGACGGCGGCCACTTACGTGTCCGTCGGCGGTGCCGCGCCGGCGCGCGCCGGGCTGACGCTGGTCAAGGATGCGCGCAAGGTCGGTCGGCTCGGCGACGGGCTCGCCAAATGGGCCGGACGCTCGGCGCGCGAAATCGTCGATACGCCGATGCTGCAGACCGCAGTCGCCAAGGGTTCGATCTTCCGTCCCGGCGAAACCGCGACCGCCATCAAGGCCGCGTTTCGCGCCGAGAAGGCCGGTGCGCTGGTCCGGCTCGGCAAGGACGTCACCCGCGTCGCCGAGAAAACCGGCACGCGCGGGGCGATGGATACGCTGCGCATCGCCGAAGGTCCGAAGGACGTCGCGCGCGCGGCGCGGCTTGCCGAAGCGCAAGGCGGCAAGGCGCGCGCCATCATGAAGCTCTTGGGCCGCGGCGCCCTGCTGCTGATCGGCGGCGCGTTCGATCTGACGCTGTGGCTGTTCGGCGCGGCACTGACGCTGTTCGGCCTTCTCTCATCCATCAAGGCGACCACCGAGAGCTTGACCCAGGCCTGGTGCGATCGCAAACGGGCGCGGCGGCTGCGCCGTGCCCGGATCACAGCCGAAGCTGCTCTGGCAAACGCGGCCGTCACGGCCTGAGGCGCGCGGCGCTCCGGGTTATTGTTTGAGCATGATGTTGCCGGAAAACCGCTGCACTCTTTTCCGGATCGTGCTCTAAGATCGACTGATCCCCACAAGACCTCACGGAACTGATGATGCCGAGCTTTCACAACGGCGCCGTTGAAATTGCCTATCTCGACGAAGGCGAGGGCGATCCGATCATCCTGGTGCACGGCTTTGCCTCGAGCAAGAACGTGAACTGGGTCTACCCGACCTGGGTGTCGGAGCTGCGCAAGAACGGCCGACGCGTCATCGCGCTCGACAATCGCGGCCATGGCGAAAGCGCAAAGCTCTACGAGCCCGCGCAATATTCGATTCCCGTAATGGCCGGCGACGTGCTCGCGCTGATGGATCATCTCGCCATCCCGCAGGCCGACATCATGGGCTATTCGATGGGCGGACGGATGACGGCGTGGCTCTCCCTCAACGAGCCGCAGCGCCTGCGCTCGGCGATTCTCGGCGGCATCGGCATCGGCGGCCTGATCGAGGGCACCGGACCCGGCGAGAACGTCGCCAAGGCACTCGAAGCGCCGTCGCTTGATGACGTCACCGATCCCGTCGGCCGCACCTTTCGCGCGTTCGCCGATCAGACCCGCTCCGACCGCCGCGCGCTCGCCGCCTGCCTGCGCGGCACGCGCGACCTGATGACGAAGGACGAAGCCGCGCGCATCGATGTGCCCGTGCTGATCGCGGTCGGTTCGACCGATGATGTTGCAGGTTCTGCCAGCGCGCTAGGCGCGATCATTCCGGATGCGGAAGTGCTGGACATTCCGAACCGCGACCATATGCGTGCGGTCGGCGACAAGGTCTACAAAAACGGCGTGCTCGATTTCCTCTCCCGCCGCGGCTGAGCCGGCAAAAGGCCAAGAGGGTCTCTTCGCCGACCAAATCCCGGGACCTGGAGCTCGGTGTCCTTGGCGCCTCAATTGCGGTGGCGACCGATGCTTCACACCGCCTTGTCGCTGAACCCAGCGGCAAGCGTGATGAGGAACGACATGACGCGCTGCGTGCGCAGGGGCGGGCGGCGGTCGGAGGTGCGCAGCATCCACAGGGGTTCTCCGGACGCGCGCCAGGGCGCCAACACCTCGACCAGCCGGCCGGTGCGGAGGTCTTCCTGGACGAGCCACGCCGGCCCCCAGCCGACCCCGAACCCATTCACCACCAACGCGAGCGAAGCGTGCGCGTCGTCGCAAATGTGTTTGGGCTTGGGCGTGACGCGAATGGATCCCTTGCCGCGCGGGTCGGCAAAGCGCCAGGTCAGGATCTGACCGCTCGCGGGATTGCGGAAGCCGACGTGGTCGTGCGCGGAAAGCTCGTCTGGAGTCGCCAGCGCGCCGCGCGCCTTCAGATAGGCAGGCGAGGCGCAAGCGATCCAGGAGAACGTGCAAAGCCGCCGCGCCTGATGGCCGGGCGCGCGGTCGAGCGGCCCCGAGCGGATCGCGACGTCGACGCCTTCCGCTGCGAGATCGAGAATCTCGTTGCGGAATTTGACCTCGATCTCGATTTCCGGCCGTTCCCGCAGGAACGCCGGCAGTCGCGGCAGGATGCAGGCGCGCGCGAACGAGGCGGGGGCGGTCACGCGCACCCGTCCGCCTTCGTCGCGCGCGACTTCGCCGAGCGCGGATTGGACATGGGCGAGACTTTCGACCAACGCGCGTCCCGCCGCCATCAACCTGTCGCCCTCCTCAGTGAGCGCCAACGAATGGGTGGAGCGATGCAAAAGCCGCAACCCGCGAGCCTTTTCGAGGCGGGCCACTGCCTTGGACATCGCCGATGTGGTCGTCCCCGCCCGCCGCGCGGCTTCGGCGAAGGAGCCCGCCTCGACGACGCGGACGAAGGCAAGAAGACGCGAGAGGTCGGGAGGCAAATTTGTTGTGGACATACAGTCCACATAGTCATGGCTACCCAGGCACTACAAGGGCCATTCCCAACCGGCTAGCTAAGGAAGCGTCAGCGCTCATTTTGCAGCGCTAAAACACGGGAAGTCCGATGAACCCCATAGAAATCACTCTGCAAGCCCTTGATGCCGCGGAGCGCGCGATTCCACCGGGCCAGCCCATATATATGCTCAATCTGCTGCGCTACCGCGCGCATGCGCGTTATGAGGATGGATTCGACGCTGCGCCTTGCTCGGGACGGGAAGCCTTTAATGAACGCTACAGGCCGGCATTCCGGCGTCTCGCAACCGGGAAGCCGCTGGTGCGGGTGTTTTCCGTCCCGGTCCTTGCGAGCCTCGTCGGTTCGCCGGGCGAACACTGGGACGAAGCGGCGATCAACGAGTACGGCGATTTCGCTACCTTTCGCTCGATCGTCGAGACTGAGACTTACCAACGCGAAGTCGCGCCCCATCGGCACGCGGCACTTGAGGATTTCAGGCTGCTCGCACTCGCCAAGACGGTTTGAAGAATCTCGAAGTGTCAATTGCGGCGCCGGGGCGGGTGCCAGTCGCACGCGAAACCGGGCCAAGCAGCATCGTTCGAGTCCAAATTGGACGGATGCATGCAAGCCCGCTTTCACCGCTCCGGCCATAATTTTGCCGACGCATCCTTGCCGACGACAGTCGCCCATTCGCGAATGCGCCAGCTCTGGATCAGCCCATTGTTCACATAGGGGTCTTCCTTCACGAATCTTTCCACGACCGCAGCGCTTTCCCCTTTGAAGAGAATGACTCCGGCATCGAGCGGATCCGTCAGAGCACCCGCAAGGACAAGTTCGCCGCGCTCGGCCGCAGCCCAGGCCTTCGTGAGGTGATCGTTGCGAAATTCCTGCCGCCGAGCCTCGTACGTCTCTCCAAACTCCAAAATGAGAAGATAGTGCTTCACGAGCCAATCCTCCTTGATCGGGCGCAGGCTGAGGGTCATCGGGGGAGTGTCGACCGTACGGACGTCACGTCCGCGATGTGGCGCTCGTCAGCGGCGGCAAGCCATGCAGCAGCTTGTCGAGCGTGATTGGAAACTCCCGCACGCGCACGCCGGTGGCATTGTAGACTGCGTTCGCAACAGCCGCGCCTGCACCGCACACGCCCAACTCGCCCACGCCCTTTGCGAGCAGCGGATTGGCCACAGAATCCCGCTCCTCCAGGAAATGGACGTCGATAGCAGGGATGTCGGCATGCACTGCAACGTGATACTCGCCGAGGTCGCGATTGACGACCTTTCCGGAGCGAGGATCATGGATCAGCTCTTCGGTCAGTGCCCCGCCGATTCCCAGCACGATGCCGCCGATCGCTTGCGAGGTCGCGGTCTTGAGGTTGAGGATTCGGCCGGCCGCAAACACGCTGCTCCATCGCGCGACCCGCATCTCACCGGTGACCGCGTGCACCCTGACTTCGCAGAAATGTGCGCCGTAGGATGTCTGGTTGAGGCGGGTGTTGCTCTCGCCCGGCTGGGCCACGCCTTCCACTGCCAAGCCATTGCCGACGAGGTCGGTGATCGGCCGCCGGATTCCCGGCGCCGTCAGCACGCCGCCCGCCAGCGTGATCGCATCCACCGGCGCACCGGCAGCGGCGGCAAGCCGGACGCGCAGTTCTGAACACGCAGCATAGACGGCGGAGCCGCTCGTCGTCGCGCCCCAGCTGCCGCCCGAACCGGCGCTTGCGGGATCGTCGGTATCGCCGAGCCGCACGTCCACCTGCGCGAGCTCCACGCCGAGGAGGTCCGCCACAATCTGCGCAAGGATGGTGTACGTGCCCGTCCCGATATCGGTCATCTCGGTTTCCACGGTTACGCGCCCGTCGCCTTCGATTCGCACCCGTGCCCGGCTTGGTCCGAACAGATTGCCGCGTGCCGCAGAGGACATCCCGTACCCGACCAGCCATTCGCCGTCCCGGAACGCGCCGGGATCGCGGCTGCGCGTGGGCCAGCCGAAGCGCGCTGCGCCTTGTTTGAGGCACGCGACCAACGCGCGGCTGGAGAAGGGAACGCCCGTTTCAGGGTGCCGCTCGGGTTCGTTGCGGAGCCGGAATTCGATCGGATCGAGATTCAACGCCTCCGCCAGCTCGTCCATGGCGCATTCGAGCGCGAGTTGCCCCACCGCTTCGCCCGGCGCGCGCATCGACACGCCGAGCAGTTTGTTGGTACGCACCACCTTGTGGTCCACCTGCCGGTTCGCGCCCGCATAGAG
Source organism: Bradyrhizobium sp. MOS003 (assembly GCF_003020125.1). Lineage (GTDB taxonomy): Bacteria > Pseudomonadota > Alphaproteobacteria > Rhizobiales > Xanthobacteraceae > Bradyrhizobium. Next base: position 274,515 of record NZ_PYFW01000007.1, read on the forward strand.
CAGGTGGGTGGCGAGGCCGGCGGGTTCGAAGAACACTTCGCCTGTCAGTTGATCGGTGATCGTGTCATGCTGGACGAGCGTGAGCTGTCCGGCCGCATCTGCGCCAAGTCGCAAGCGCTGATAAGTCATCGGACGCCGGCCGGTCATCTCGAACACCTGCTGGCGCGTCATGACGACCTTCACCGGACGGCCAAGCTGTTGCGCGGCGATCGCCGCCGCTACGGCCTCCGGCATCACTCCCAGCTTGCCGCCGAAGCCGCCGCCGACGAAGGGCGAGAGGATGCGAACCTGCGTAGGTTCCAGGCCCATTACCGTCGCCAGCTGGTCCCTCGTCACGACCGGCGACTGGTAAGATCCATGCAGGGTCAGCTGCCCATCCTGCCAAATCGCCACCGAGGCATGCGGCTCCATCGCCGCATGACTCTGGCTGGGAGTCTGCCAGACGGCGTCGACCAGAGCGGATGCCTCGCTTGCGGCATGCGCGACATCGCCTTGTTCGGTATGAATGAGGAAGAGCCCAAAAATATCGTCAGTTGGCGGCAGCGCGGTTTCGCGCGAAGCCACCATGTCGAATACGCCGGGCGCCGTCTCGAACGTCAGGCGCACGCACAAGGCCGCGGCGCGGGCACGCTCGAGACTGTCTGCGACGACCAGTCCGATCGGCTGGCCGAAATACGCGACTTCCTCCACCCCCTGCACCGGCGCCGCAGCGCCGGCAAAGCCGCCCCCATTGCGGACCATCCGCTCGTCTCGAATGACCGCAAGCACGCCCGGCATCGCCAGTGCTTCCGCAGGATCCACCTTGGTAATGCGGCCACATCCGAACGGGGCGCGTAGCAGGACGCCGTGGACCAAGCCATCGGGAAAATGCTCTGCAGCGTAACGCGCAGTCCCGGTCACTTTGCGCGGTCCGTCGATCCGCGGCAGCTCGGTGCCGACGAGCGGAGCCGGCACGCGGTCGAGCAGGCTGTCCGCGAAGGGCGTATCCATCTTCACGATCGCCTCGGTCATGGCACATTCCCCGTCAGATCCGTGAGGCAGGCGGCGAGTGTCCGCCGCAGCAGTGTTATCTTGAAGTCGTTGCCGCCCTGGCCCTGCGCCTCGGCCGTCACTGCATCCGCACAGCGTTCGAACAGCGCTTGGCTTGGCGTTTGGCCGATCAGCAATGCCTCCGCCGTGCGGTCCCGCCAGGGCATGGGAGCCACGCCGCCGAAGGCCATGGCCGCTTGCACGATCATGCCATCTTCGACGGCAAGCGTGGCGGCGACCGAAACGAGTGCGAAGGCATAGGAGGCGCGATCGCGCACTTTGCGATAACGCTGACGGCCGTTCAGGGGGGCAGGCAGCACTACAGCGGTGATCAGTTCGCCTGGCGCGAGCGTATGGTCGATGTGCGGCGTCTCGCCCGGCAGACGATAAAGCGCATCGAGCGCACGGACCTCCATCTGGCCGTCCCGCTGCCGCGTCTCCACCCTCGCATCCAGGGCACGCATCGCCACGGCCATGTCCGACGGATGAGACGCGATGCAATGGGCAGACGTGCCGAGGATCGCCATGATTCGGTTGAACCCGCCGATCGCCGCGCAGCCGGTTCCCGGTTCGCGCTTGTTGCAGGGTGAAGCAGGGTCGTAGAAGTAGTAGCAGCGGGTCCGCTGCAGCAGGTTGCCGCCGGTCGTCGCCTTGTTCCGCAGCTGTCCTGAAGCGCCCGCGAGGATCGCCTGCGACAGTAGCGGATAGCGCGCCCGCACCAGCGGGTGTGCCGCCAGCTCCGCGTTGGTCACCAGCGCGCCGATGCGCAAGCCACCATCCGGCGTTTCCGCCATGGTGCGCAGATCGAGCCCGCCGATATCTATCAGCTGCGGCGGCCGCTCGATGCCCAGCTTCATGAGATCCAGCAGGTTGGTGCCTCCGGCGATAAAGCGCGCGTCTGGACGATCCGCGGCGGCCTGAAGCGCGTCTGCTTCATTGCCCGCACGAAGGTACTCGAAGGGCATCATGTGGAAGCTCCTTCGTCGCCTGCGTAACGCTGGATCGCCTCGACGATGCGCGGATAGGCGGCGCAGCGGCAAAGATTGCCGCTCATGCGCTCGCGAATCTCTGCTGCGGTGATCGCCTCGGCAGGGGCATGCTCGCCGACATGGCTCGGCCAGCCTGCGCGCCATTCCTCGAGCATCCCCATCGCGGAACAAATCTGGCCAGCGGTGCAATAGCCGCATTGCAAGCCATCCGCCGCGACGAATGCCGCCTGGAGCGGGTGTAGCGCGTCCGTCGTGCCAAGGCCCTCGATCGTCGTGATGTTGTCCGCGCCGTGCATTGCGGCCAGTGAAAGGCAGCTGTTGATGCGGCGGCCGTTCACCAGCACAGTGCAGGCACCGCACTGACCGTGATCGCAGCCCTTCTTGGTACCGGTCAGCCGAAGATGCTCGCGCAAGGCGTCGAGCAGCGTGACGCGTGCATCCAATTCCAGGCGATGAGACACGCCATTCACGGTCAACGTCACGGCGACGTTGGCGTTTGCTTCGATCCAGGGCACTGATTTCCTCTTGAGAAAGCCAAATGAATGGGAGTTCGTCGTCTCAATCAGCCCGCGGAGGCGATGCGAGCGCAGCCTTGAAGGCGGGGATGTCAAGGAAAGCTGTGACGGCGACGATCCGCTGGCCCTTGACCGTCATGATCCACATATAGCTGTTCTCGTAGGAGGTGCCGTTGATGAGTTCGGCCCTTCCGTCCCAATGGACCAGCACATCGTCGCCGTCCGCCCAGACCTTGCGGACGCTGGGCTTGAGGGGTGTTTTCAACCGCGCGGCCAGTGGGCGCGCGGCCGCCGCCAGCAGCGCATCGCGGCTGTCATAGGTCTTCGCGACCTCGGGATCGGCGCCGACGATCTGCCACGTCGCGTCCTCGGCGAGGAGAGTGAAGACATCTCCTTCTCCGCGAGACCAGCGTTCGAAGGCGGCGTTGATGAAGGTCCGATTCTGTTCTTCTGCCGATGAACTCATGCGGCTGTTGTCCTGTGCCCGGCCGAGGCTCTGCGTGGCGAGCACGACCGCGCCTGCGAGGAGCATCGCTAGCTTGGGGGGCATGTTCACACGTCTCCGATCCGCGGCGTTGAAACCTCGTACCGCTAATAGCGCGAGCCCTTGTTTGGTTCGTCTCCGAAATGTCGCGTCAGCGGGGACGGCTGGTCACCGGTGTCTCGGTCCTCGTCTGCGCGAAGTCTCGCTCGAACATGAAGCGCTTGAACGCCTGGATAGCGGGGGACGGGTGTGCGGTCTCGGGTGTGTAGAGACAGGCGGGCCACATCCGTCGATTCCAATCCGGCAACACTTCGACGAGCCGCCCGGCGCGCAAATGCTCCTCGGCAATAAAGTCAAGAAGACGGACGATGCCGACATGATGCAGCGCTCCAGCCACCAGCAGCGGTGCGTCATTGACCACGAGACCGCAATCGGGCGCGATCGATCGGGCATCGCCGGCATCGTTCAGGAAGTCCCAGCTGTGCGGCTTGCCCGTGACGTCGTCGATCAGCCTGACGCAGTTGTGATGGGCGATATCTTCCGGCGTCTCTGGCACCCCCCGCGCCGCGAGATAGGAGGGCGTTGCGCACGTCACCACGCGGCTTTGCAGGATAGCCTGTTTGTCCAACCCGCGCGCATCGGGGTCGCCGAAACGGATCGCCACATCGACCCCCTCGGCCAGCAGATTGTCGATCCGGTCGCGAACCAGCACGTCGATCCGCAATCGAGGATGCGCACGCAGCAGCTCGGGCAGAGCGGGCATGAGCAGGAAGGGACCGAAGGCGGCGTCCGTCGAAACCCGCAAACGACCGCGCACCTCTGCGAGCGAGTCGGGCGTTGCGATCGCGCCGAGCCGCTCCATCAACGGCGTCACTTCCTCCAGGAAGCCGCGCCCTTGATCGGTCAGCTTCAGCGCGCGGCTGTTTCGATCGAACAGCCGCATGCCGGTCCGCTCTTCCAAACGCGCGATGGCCTTGCCGACGCCGGAGCGCGAGAGTCCGACCTGATCGGCGGCGCGGGCATAGCTTCCCGCCTTCGCAACCGCGACGAAGACGGTGATGCCGCCGATGATTCTACCGTCGAACACGCGATTCCCTTTGCTTCTGGCCGAGCTCGGCGCAGGTATTTTCGTCCACGGGATATGGTCACATCGGGGCGGCAGCCGATGGTGACGATTCAGCGATCTACCATTGCCAACGCCGCAGCCCCGTAGCGTTCGCCAGAGACGGAGAAAGCAACGAGCGCGCCATTTAGCTGCTTCACGTCGTCGGCAGAAAGCGTCAATTTGTCCGCCCCGAGATTCTCTTCGAGGTAGCTTCTCCGCTTGGTGCCGGGAATCGGAACCACGTCGTTCCTGATCTGAAGCAGCCAAGCGAGCGCCACTTGGCCGGGCGTTGCGCCGTAGGGTTTCGCGATCTCTCGTACCAGATTGGCGATGCGCATGTTCGCGTCGAAGTTCTGACCTTGCAGTCGCGGATCGCCTTTCGAGCGAAAATCGTCGGCGGAATATTCTTCTGCACGCTTGGCCGTCCCCGTCAAAAATCCGCGACCAAGGGGGCTGAACGGGACGAGACCTATGCCCAGCTCATCCAAAAGGGGCATGATTCCGTCGTCCAGATTGCGCTCCCAGATCGAATATTCACTTTGCAACGCGGACACCGGCTGGACGGCGTGGGCGCGACGGATCGTCTCGGTGCCGGCCTCGGACAATCCAAAGTGAAGAACCTTTCCCTCGGCGATCAGCTCTTTGACCGTGCCGGCCACGTCTTCGATCGGCGTGGCAGGGTCGACGCGATGCTGATAGAGCAGATCGATATAATCGGTCTGCAGCCGCTTGAGCGACGCCTCGACGACCTCTCGGATGTGCTGCGGACGGCTATCCGCGCCTGCAAAGAGACCCTTACCGATGATAAAGCCGAACTTGGTCGCGATCTGCACCTGCGTCCGACGGCCCTTGAGCGCACGGCCGACCAACTCCTCGTTGGTGAAAGGACCATAGACTTCGGCGGTGTCGAAGAAGGTGCAGCCGAGCTCGATCGCACGGTGGATCGTGGCGATCGATTCCGTGTCGTCCGGACGACCGTAAGCGTGGCTCATACCCATGCAGCCGAGGCCCAGGGAGGAAACTTCCAATCCCTGTCGACCGAGTTTTCGTCGTTTCAGCATGATTTCTCCGATGGCTGGTGGACTGCGGTTCGTCAGATGCAGCTGATTTTGTGAGCGGCATCTGAGAACCGAAAAGAATGTCGTTGCGGCCTGTTCCGAAAACAACGAACGATGATGGAGAATGGTTTGTCAAAAATGGAAAACGTCCATGGATTGGAACGACCTGCGCTATTTCCTGGCCGTAGCGCGGACCAGCAGCCTTACCCTGGCTTCAACAAACCTCCGGGTGAGCCAGTCCACCGTGAGCCGCCGCGTCATCGAGCTCGAGGAGAGCCTCGGCATGACGCTCTTCCAGAGACATCAGACCGGATATTTCCTGACAGACGAGGGGCGGGAGGTGTTCCGGCAGGCGGAGCTCGTCGAGGACAGCATCATGGCTCTTCAGCGAAGTGCGGCAGGTCTCGACAGCAAGCCCACGGGGACCGTGAGGCTCGCAACCTCCGAGAGTCTCGCGACGGACCTCGTCATCCCCGCCCTAGCGCCATTCCGAGGGCTCTATCCGGACATCTGCCTGGAGATCATCACCAGCACGGCCACGGCGGAGCTTGACCGCCGTGAGGCGGACATCGCGCTTCGTGTCGTTCGGCCTGCGCGAGGCAACCTGAAGGTCCGACGCGTGGGCCACATGGCTTACTCCGTCTATGGCAGCCGCGACTATCTCGAGCGGCATCCATATGTTGAGGGCGAACCACTCGGAGGGCGGCACTTCATCGCCTGGGATGACAGCCACGCGCATCTGCCCGCCGCGGAGTGGCTTGCAAGAGAGCATCCCGGCTGCAAAATCGCGCTCGTCACCAGCAGCCTGCCTGCACAGATCGCCGCGGTGCGGGCGGGTCTCGGCCTGGCAGTCGTTCCAGATTTCCTGACGCTGAAGGACGACTTCATTCGCGTCATCCCCAACGATCAGATGTTCAACGCCAGCGTCTGGTTGGTGACCCACGCTGACCTGGCTGGGTCCGCCCGCGTCCGCGCCGTCGCGGATTTCCTTTCAGAGCAGGTGATGCGGTCGAACCCCGAACTTTCCGGACGCTGGATGGGTGCTTGACCTCGCCAGCGCCATCATCACCACAAACGTCGCAACCCACACCATCCTTGCGCCGTAGCGGTCGTGGGGCCCCGAGATCACGGCGCAGATGAAGGCGTTGCCGAGCAGCGCCAGCGTCACGGTCGCCGCCAGCAATGTCAGGTCGTCGAGCCGGCGGTGCGCCAGCGCCTGGCCGAGCAGGCCGACCAGCGCCAGCATCGAGGCCAGCGCGACCGGCACGTGCAGCCAGTTGATGGCGGTGAAGTCGAGCTGCCAATTCTGCTGCCGCGCCGCGCGCATCGGCGCGACCTGGGCAGGGACATGGCGCTCGATGATGCCACGGGTGTGCGGGATCCAGCCATTAGTGCCTTCGCCGGTCGCCACATGCAGCAATTGCTGGCCCATCGCTCGCAGCGCCGCGCCGGCCTGCCAGGCCGGATACTCCTTCAGCGACTGCACGACGATGGTGCCCATCTCATCGTTCATGCCTTCGAAGCGGCCGAGCGTGTTGAACACGCTCTTGCCCCACAGGAACTCGTCGGCGCTCGCCGGCAGCTCGTTGCGATACGGGCACAGCTTGTAGCGTTCGTGCGGGCAATGGTCATTGAGATAGCGCGCGACGATGCCGTCCTGCATCATGCGGCCGAAGGCGACGCCGGTACCGCCGGGCGTCCAGGCCAGCTTGCCGGACAGTGCATAATTCGCCGAGACCAGCATCAGGCCGCCCGCAACGATGGTGAGGCTGGCCTGCGCCAATCCGGCCAGCGGCAGGCGCTCCTTCAGAAACGGCCGGCCGATCCAGCCCGCGACGCAAAGACCGAGCAGCACGCCGAGCGTGGCGCTGTGGGTCGCCGCGGCAAAGGCGGTGAAGACGAACAGCGAGATCTTCTCGACCGTCGAGGTGCGGCCTGCGCCCACAATCAGCAGGAACAGCGACAGTACCGAAAGCCCGGCAAAGATGTCGGTGAGCAGCATGCTCGCGAGCCAAGGCAGCGCGGTCGACAGCATCAGGCCGAGGCTAATCGCGACGAAGCGGAAGGTCTGCATCATCGAGAGCACGCGAAGCGTGAGCTGCAACAGCCACAGCGTCGCCAGCGACTGGACCGCGAGGTTGATCCAGAAGCCGAAGCTCTCGCCATAGTGCAGATAGAGGCCGAACACCGTTGAGCGGCTGGGGACGAGATAGCCCTCGTACCAGCGCGCCAGATAGCCGCCGGTATCCCATTGCAACAACGGATAGCCATTCCAGAACGCCGGCGCGATCATCAGCAGGGGCAGGGCCACCGCCGCCACGCGCAGCCAAAAATTATCAGCGGCGCGCGCGCGCAATCGATCGGTGGTGATGCTCAAATTCGCTCCCCGTCCTCGCTGTGGAACCATGCCCGCAATAACGGTGGGCGGAGAATTCACCAATAGTTTGATGCCGTCCGGCTTGAATTTGGCGAAACTCTGACCACTTTGAGCCGACCTCGCTGATTGGTCTCCGAAAGAAACTGTTGTGTTTCAACGTCTTGTCGTGGTTTCGCGAGGCAAGGCGCTGTTCACTCTCAGGCAAGCCGGTCAGGACTTCGTCGCCTAGACTGTGCTATAGAGCAGGTCAAACGAGCCCATTCGAAGAGCAAATCCCAAAGAGCAAATCCATGACAGTGCATCAGGTCAATCCGGGAGGAAAGCTCGCATCGCTCGATCCGATCTGGGAGCGGATCCGGGGCGAAGCGGAGGACATCGTCCGTCGCGAGCCCGAGCTTGCGACCTTCATCTATTCGACGGTGCTGCATCACAGCCGCCTGGAAGATTCGGTGATCCACCGCGTCGCCGACCGGCTCGATCACTCTGCGCTGTCGGGTGACCTCGTGCGCCAGACCTATGGCGAGGCGCTGCGCGACGATCCCGATCTCGGCAACGCTTTCCGCGCCGATCTCGTCGCGGTCTACGACCGCGATCCCGCGACCTCGCGCTTCATCGATCCCTTGCTCTACTTCAAGGGCTTTCACGCGATCCAGACCCATCGCCTGGCGCACTGGCTCTGGCTGAAGGGCCGCAAGGATTTCGCGTATTATCTCCAGAGCCGCGCCTCCGCGGTCTTCCAGACCGACATCAATCCCGCCGCACGCATCGGCCGCGGCATCTTCCTCGACCACGCCACCGGCTTCGTCTGCGGCGAGACGGCGGTGATCGAGGACGACGTCTCGATCCTGCACGGCGTCACGCTCGGCGGCACCGGCAAGGAGAACGAGGACCGTCATCCGAAGATCCGCCATGGCGTCCTGATCGGCGCCGGCGCAAAAATCCTCGGCAACATCGAGATCGGCCATTGCGCGCGCATCGCCGCGGGCTCGGTCGTGGTCAAGCCGGTGCCGCACAACGTCACGGTCGCGGGCGTGCCCGCCAAGATCGTCGGCGAGGCCGGCTGCGCCGAGCCGTCGCGCACCATGGATCAGATGATCAACGCGACGGGGCTTTGAGCTCGCGTGTAAGGGCTGGATTCTCCAGCCTTTTTCGTCCCCAAATTCTTTGGCAATTCATGCTGGCGGTTCGTCGCGTCTCGTCCTAAAACGCGGCCTGCCATTTTCGATCGGAGACTTGCCGTGGACGTGAAAGAAGTCAGAAAGCTCGATGCGTATCTGAAGCGCGTATTCGGCAATCCCAAGATCCGCGTCGTGCCGCGGCCCAAGAAGGACGATTCCGCCGAAGTCTATATCGGCGAGGAGTTCATCGGCGTGCTGTTCGTCGACGACGAGGACGACGATCGCTCGTTCCAGTTCCAGATGGCGATCCTCGAGGACGATCTCGTCGATCAGGAATAAGTCTCTCCTCCGTCATTGCGAGCGCAGCGAAGCAATCCAGGAATGTTTCCGCAGAGGGATTCTGGATTGCTTCGCTGCGCTCGCAATGACGAACAGAAGCTTCACAACTGCCCCATGACGACATCAAAGCGCTAAATTCGACTTCGGAAAATACGAACAATCACAGGCGCTTGGCTACTGTGCATGGGGTTGTTTTCGCAATTTCACTTCGGACAGTTTTCACAAAAGACCTGGGCCGAACGGGCCCCGCTCATCCCTTCGGCCCGCGCAGCTGCGCCGTCAGCCTGTCCATCGCCTCCGCCACATCGTGCCAGTGCGACAGCCAGCTCCGCGGATAGCGGAAGGTGAGGTCGGCGCCGCCGACCCGGCGCTCGGACAGGCACATGCCCGGGGTGGCCGCATCGCGGGTGCAGCGCGCGGTCAGCGCCGGGCTGGCCGCCGAATAGAAGTCTTCGCTGCCGTAGGGCGTGTCGGCGCGGAACATCCGCATCGTCAGGCCATCTGCGGGCGCCGCCGCGGCTTGGTCGAGATAGCGCGGATAGATCGTGGCTGCCCGCTGCTCGGGCGAGAGCGCATCGTGATGGGCTGCGATCGACAGGAAGATGCGGTCGATCGATTGCACCGCCGCTTCCACCGTGTCGGCGGTGACGTGCTTCGGCGCGCTGGGCGGCGCGAGCGACGGATAGACGAAGTCGAGATCGATGCGCTCCTGCGGCCCGGAGTGCCGCTGGATCTTCATGCGGATCGCCGTCACCGGCAGGTTGAACAGCGTGCCGCCGACGCTCACCGGCAGCTTGTCCGGGGCGTCCGCGCCGCGGGTGCCCCAGGTCGGCCACAACAGATAGGCGACGAGCGCGACCGCGCAGCCCGCAGCAATGCCGCCGAGCACGATCGGGACGGCATGCGCCCAGGTGCGCGTGCGGGGGGATCTTTGGGGAGCTGCCGAAAACACCGTCATGAGCTTGCGCGAGGTCGAGCCGGAAGTCGGCCGGTGGCCGACGAATCAGCGGCGAATATGCCACGCGGCGGTGATATCCCGCAGCGTTCCCGCCTGCGGGGGGCGGGGACGGCCCTGCGTGGACGGGACGGCGGCGTTAACCTTCCCTTAAGGATAATGTAGCGTTAACCGGCACGATTTGTCACAGGAATGCTCCGGCGTTGCGTAAGGGCGGACCGTTCCGATGACACCTGAAGCTCTCAATACCTTCTTCTCCATCTTCATCGGTTTCGCGCTCGCGGGCGCGCTCGTGAACGGATACCAGGCGCTGGCGCAGCGGCCCGCCGGCTTCGGCCTGTTGCAGGACGGCGTGGCGCCGAAGACCTTCGCTGCGGTGCCGTTCCTGGTGTTCGCCGCGCCCTTCATCATCATGCGCAACACGCTGCGCGGCATGCGGGTGGAAAGCCGCCGCGCCGAGTTCGTGATGATGGCGACCCTCATCGCCGGTTTCTGGAGCATGATGAGCGGCACCTTCTTCCTGATGACGCTGCGCGCGGCCGGCGTTCTGGGCTGACGCCCGCGCATTGAGCGCCGCCGGCGCCTTTGCGTCGCGGCTGCCGTTTCGCTATGCCTGTGGCCAACGCGACAGGAGACTTCCATGGCGATCTACGAGCTCGACGGGCAGGCGCCCGACCTTCCCGCTGACGGCAATTATTTCATCGCGGACACCGCCACGGTCATCGGCCGCGTGCGCCTGAAGCCTGGTGCCAGCGTCTGGTTCGGCGCGGTGCTGCGCGGCGACAATGAATGGATCGAGATCGGCGAGGGCGCCAATGTGCAGGACGGCTCGACCTGCCACACCGATCTCGGCTTTCCGCTGGTCATCGGAACGAACTGCACCGTCGGCCACAACGTCATCCTGCACGGCTGCACCATCGGGGAGGGCGCGCTGATCGGCATGGGCTCGATCGTGATGAACGGCGCCAAGATCGGCCGCAACAGCATCGTTGGAGCCGGCTCCGTCATCACTGAGGGCAAGGAGTTCCCCGAACGGTCCCTGATCATTGGCTCGCCGGCGCGCGTGATCCGCACGCTCGACGACGCCCAGGTGCAGAAGATGGGAAGTGCGGCCAGGTTCTACGTCGCCAACGGTCCGCGCTTCAAGAAGGGACTGAAGCGGATCGGCTAAGTGCCTTCGGACTCGCTTGCTTCCATGGCGCTCGCAATTTTCTCATGGCCTGCCGACCACAACGCGTGTTCATCGCTGCCGTCTGAATAAGGATTGGCTTCAGCCGGAATGTTTTGGCGCGCGGCGTATTCGCCTTCTGCAAAAGGGTCGCGATCGGTCATCGTGACTTCACCTTTCTGTTGTTGGAGGTCGCAGGTGATGAGCTTGCGCGCGATCGCGCGATCCTTTGATTCAAGCTGATGCGGCGATATTTGTTCCGGAACTGGACTTCGCCGCGGCGGTTGACCGGCACAGGAGAAATTTCAATGGCCGCATCGCCCGCAACCGCCTCACTCAAAACCTTGATGGTGATCTTTGCTCTCGCGGCGATGCCGGCCGTCGCGTTCGCGCAGGCGAGCGGCGGTTCTGCCGGATCGACCGGAGGTCCGGCGGGATCGGGCGGAGGCGTTGCCAACTCGCCGGCTCCGCCGCCCGGCACCAACAGCCTGGGTACGGCTCAGTCATCCGGCGCGGGCTCCGGAGGCACGACCGGCAGCGGCACGGGCCGCGGAACTGATGCCGCGGTGAATGCCGAGAACAAGCTCCTCGACAAGAAGCTGAAAAGCATCTGCCGCGGGTGCTGAACGCTCGCGCGGAAGTGAGACAGCGTGGCTGTCCCGAATGCCCCAGTGACGCTAGCTTGATCCCGCGTTGAAGCGTGGAGCGTGTCCACGCGGAGGATCGAGTGATGTTACGCAGGATGATGATGGCGGCGCTGGCCGTTGCAGTGGTCGGGCTGTCGGCGCCGCAGGTGGCCCACGCCAGGGGCTTCGGGCATGGCGGCTGGGGTCATGGCGGTGGTGGCTGGGGCCACGGCGGCCACTGGCACGGCGGCGGCTTTTGGCCCGGAGTTGCGATCGGGGCGGGTATCGCCGGTGCCGGCTACTACGGTGGCTATTACGGTTACGGGTACCCCTATTACGGCTATCGTAACGGATACGGCGACTACAACGATGGGTATGGCGGCTGCTACGTCGCGCGTCAGCGTGTCATGACGCCTGCAGGCTGGCGGATCCGCCGCGTGGACGTCTGCGAATAGCATCCCATAAAAAACAAGGTCGTTGACGCAGTATACCGTCAACGACCTTGCCAGCCCCGGACATTGAAATCGGCTCACGCCATCCGGTAACGGTGAACATCGCGCGGAATCATACGGGCGAATGTGATCCAGTTCACAAGTGCCGAAAATAAAAGTTCCACCGGGTGGGGGCGGTCAGCCGCGCGCGCGCTTGCGTGCACTGGCGTGGACACGCTGTCGCGCCGGTTTCCTGCGGGTAACCGAGGGTGTTTCAACCTCGGTCGCCCGTGCGCTTGCAAACGATTGCCGCAAGCCGTCGATCGACTCGTTCAGTGATGCGACCTGTTCGGATAGGCGCTTGGTGTCAGCCTGCTGCGCCGCCATCAGCCGCTTCATCGTCGTGAGCTGGTCCTGCACGACCTGGAGTTGGTCGATCGATTCCTGCTGGGTCGCCTCCAGCCCCTTGGTCTTCTCGACCAGCTGCTCGGAGGCCTGGGCCGTGCGGGCCTGGAGTTGCCGCGATGCCACCACCCGGTCGGTTTCAGGTGCGGCGCCGGTATAGGCGCGCCAGATCGCGATCGAGGTGACGCCCGCGATCAGCAGCAGGAGGGCGGCGGCGGTCAGCGCGATGGGCTGGGCGCCGAGACGAAGGAGGGGATTGGACCGAGTGTCCGCTGCGAGATCGATCATCGCTGACTAAACCCAAATTGAAACTTGGTGCGTGGCGAAGACCGGCAAGCCGAAAGCCGCCGGGGCGTCCCTAAAGTGTTACTGATCAGCAACAAATGGGACCAAAAAGAGGCTGGTCCCATGAGAACGAACGGAATTCGACGAGAAAAGGTTCTGGGGTACCGATCTATCTCGATGCAGCGGTACGCGGCCGGCCTCGTCCAGGCAGGCAATGCCGAGCTGATTCGACGGAGCGCGAGTCGGTGATTCCGCCTCAGAGCTTGTAGGCGATGCCGATCGTTGCCGTGTGGGTGCGAACCTTCACGTGCGCGGTGAAGCGGTCGTCGAACCCGAGTCCGGTCCCGCCGGCGGTGAAGAACGTCTGGGTCCAGGTCCCGAAATCGGCATAGCGGTAATCGGCGCGCACCAGCCAGTGCCCGGCGATCATTTGCTCGACGCCGCCGCCGATGGTCCATCCGACTCGCGTCGTTGCAGAGGTCTCGTTGTGAGAGGCGCCGAAGCAGAAGCTGTTTCCGGGAACGACGGTACAATTGGTATTCAGCTCGAGGCGCTGCCACGCCACGCCGCCCGTGCCGTAGACCAGTGTAGCGGGCGTCATGAGATAACCGAGACGGCCGCGAAGGCTGCCGTCCCAGGTCTCCTTCATTGTCCCGGTTGGGAGGCCGATTAAGGGCGCGCCGAAGAAGAGCCCGGTCGTCCCCGGCAGAGGATTTGTCGTCTTCTTGTTGTCGGCCCACCCGAAATCGGCCTCGACGCCCGCCACCCAGGATGTCGAGATCTGCGCGTTGTAGCCGAGATAACCACCGAACCTCGCCGCGACGCTGTCGATTGCGCCGCCGGTGCCAGCCGTCGGCACGAACGCGCCGGCGCCGAAGTTCGGGGAGACGTCACTGGTCTGCCAGTCGTTGGCCGCCCAGCGCGCGCCGAGCGACACGCCGGCGTAGAATCCCGACCATGACGCCGCAGCCGGCAGCGCCTTCACTGGCATGTCGGCCGCCAGCGCCGAACCCGCCAGAGCGGCCCATGCCAGCGTTCCGGCAACTGTCGAGATCAAGTATTTTGCTGCGTTCAGCCCCACCGCGCGCGCCCCGAATCTGCAAATCATTTCCGGCAAGCTTGCAGTTCATCGCATCGGCCGCAACAGCATGGGAACTCGGCGCCGCAAAAGGATCCCGATGTTGCCAGCAAGACACGCCGCTCCCGCATAGAGCAGCACCGTTGTGCAATGCTTACGGCTCAAAGCCCGACAACATTCCGGAATAAGTCTTCGACCGCGGCGCCGCATACGGCCCGAGTCGCGACGTCGTCAGCCCCAGCCGCACCAGTGATTCCGCCAGCGTCACGGCTGCGGCGACGCCGTCGATGACGGGCAGGCCGTGCTCCCTGGCGAGTTCGGCAGCGAGATCGGCCATGCCGGCGCAGCCGAGCACGATCGCCTCCGCACGGTCGTCGCGGATCGCGGCCGAAATCTCGGTGGAAATCTTTGCGAGCGCATCGGTATTGCGTTGCTCGAGCGCGAGCACCGGGACCTCTGCGGCGCGGACGCGGGCGCAGCGTTCGGCGAGGCCGTATTTCCGCAAATTGTGCTCGATCGGCACGATGGAGACACCTAGCGTCGTCACCACGGCGAAGCGCGCGGCGATCAGGCTCGCCATGTGGAAGCCGGCCTCGCCGATGCCGACCACCGGTGCCTTCGCGACGGCGCGCGCGGCATCCAGGCCGGTGTCGTCGAAGCAGGCAATGATGTGGGCATCCGCACCGTCGCGGTCGGCCTCGCGGATGCAGCCGAGCATGCCGGGGACGGCGAACGCCTCGTCATAAAATCCCTCGATCGAGACCGGGCCCATCGACGGCTGGCGCGCGTCGATCTCAGTGCCGGGCAACGCGACCGCGCGCGCCGCAGCGGCGATCTTCGCCGTCATCGACGCGGTGGTGTTGGGATTGACGACGTGCAGTCGCATCGCGATCAGACGAGCCCTTTGTCAGACAAGCACGTTAGACGAGTCCTTGGCCGGCATCCGAACCCTTTGCGGCCTGCCGCTTGTTGAGCACGTGGATGGTGCCGAGCGCAAGCGTGATCACGGTGAACGACACCGCCGAGATCACGGTGCCGAGCGCATAGATGTCGGGGTTCGTCACGGTGGTGGTGAGGCCCTGCAGATCCAGCGGCAACGTGTTCACCGCCCCGATCGCCTGGCTCGAGCGCGCCAACTCGTCCCAGGACAGCGTGAAGCCGAACAGGCCGATGCCGATCACCGAGGGCAGGATGATCGGCAGCACGACGTGACGGAACGTCTGCCACGGCGTCGCACCGAGATCGCGCGCGGCTTCCTCCAGTCTGGGGTCGAAGCGGTTGAAGATCGCGAACATGATGAGCAGGCCGAACGGCAGTGTCCAGGTCAGATGCGCACCCAGGCCGGACGTGAGCAGGCCCATCGAGGTCTCGAAATTCTCGTTCCAATGCGCCTTGATCAGATCGTCGATGATGCGGAATTCGAGCGAGATGCCGAGCGAGGTGATGATCGAAGGCACGATCAGGCTGGCGATCGCCGAATAGAACAGGATGCTCTGCGCCTTGAACTTGCGGCGGAAAGCCATGCCGGCGGCGACCGACAGCACGACGGTGACGATCATCACGATGATGCCGAGCAATAGCGAACGGCGGAAGGCGGCGCCGAGATCGACGATCCCGGTCCCCTTAAACAGCTTTGCGATCCAGAAGGTCGACACGCCGTTCATCGGGAAGGTGAGGCCGCCCTGCGGCCCCTGGAACGACAGCACGTAGATCGCGATCATGGGACCGTAGAGGAACAGCACATAGGCCGCGAAGAAGATCGCGAGCACGTAGAACGAGCGCGGGCGTCCTTCCTTCATGCTCTAGAGCTCCTTCTTGATGTCGACGATGCGCGACATCATGGTGATGATCAGGAAGGTGATGACGAGCAGGATGACGGCGTTGGCGGCGGCGGCCGGGAATTGCAGCGCGTTGACCCGCGTCTCGATGATCTTGCCGGCAGCGGCGATCTGCTGGCCGCCCATCACGCCGATGGTGATGAAGTCGCCCATCACGATGGTGATGACGAAGATCGAGCCGATCACGATGCCGGGCTTGGCCAGGGGAATGATGACGTTGACCAGCGTCTGGAAACCCGTCGCGCCGGCATCATAGGCGGCCTCAATCAGCGACTTGTCTATGCGGATCATCGAGTTGAAGATCGGCACCACCATGAAGAAAGTGAAGAGGTGCACCAGCGCCAGCACCACGGAGAATTCGGAGAACAAGAGCCATTCCAGCGGGTGGTTGATCAGGCCGGTCTTGACCAGGCCGGAATTGACGAGGCCGTTGCGGCCGAGCAGCGGGATCCAGGCGATCATGCGGATCACGTTGGAGGTCCAGAACGGGATCGTGCAGAGCAGCGACAATCCCATCTGCCAGGTCTTCGACTTGACGTGGAAGGCGAGGAAATAGGCGACCCAGAAGCCAATGAACAGCGTGATCGCCCAGACCATGAAGCAGAGCTTCAGCGTCATCACATAGGTTCGCCCGATCGTGCAGAGCTCGGGGAGCTGGGCGATGCAGCCTTCGAACGTGTCGGTGTAGCCGCGGCCGGAGAAGGCCGGCAGCAACTGGTATTCGTTGTAGTCCCAGAACGAGACGATGACGACGAAGACGAGAGGGATCAGGAAGAAGGCGAGAAACACCAGCATCATCGGCCCGGCCTGGAGCCAGGAGATGAAGGAGGGCGACAGGCGCGTCGGCTTTGCGGCGCGCGCTGTGCCCGACCCGGGGATCAATCCCGGGGATGCCTGTTGCAGGATGTCTTCCGAGGTGTCCATCACATTACGCTGCGATGAACTCGTTCCACTTGCGGACCATGTAGTCGTTCTCGTCCATCACCGCATTCCAGCAGGCGACGCCGCCCATGCGGTCCTCGTAGGAACCGCCGTCACGCACGGCGCCGGCCTTCTCCAGCAGCGAGCCGTCGGGCGCCTTGATGTCCTTCTCGGCCGGCTTGCCTTCCATCCAATAGGCCCACTCGTAGGGCTCCATATGCGCCTTCGCGGTAGAGAGCACCGCGGAGTAGTAGCCCTGGCGGTTGAGGTAGGCGCCGGCATAGCCGGACAGGAACCAGTTGACGAACTCGTAGGCCCATTCGAGCTTCGCGCCCGAGACGCCCTTGGAGACGCAGAAGCCCGAGGCCCAGGAGCGATAGCCTTCCTTGAGCGGCTGGAAGGTGCAGGGAATACCCATCGAACGCACCTTGGTCACCGCCGGCGACCACATCGACTGGATGACTGTTTCACCTGATGCCATCAGGTTGACGCTCTCGTTGAAGTCCTTCCAGAACGCGCGGAATTGGCCGGCCTTCTTGGCTTCGGTCATCACCTTCATGGTGAGATCGATCTCTTCCTTGGTCATGTTGCCCTTGTCGGCATATTTGTACTTGCCGGTGGCCTCCACGACCATCGCGGCATCCATGATGCCGATCGAGGGGATGTTGAGAATCGAAGCCTTGCCCTTGAACTCGGGATTGAGCAGTTCGGACCACGAGCCGATCGGCCGCTTGATCAGGTCGGGACGGATGCCGAGCGTGTCGGCGTTGTACACGGTCGGGATCAGCGTGACGAATTCGGTCGCCGACGTCGCGAACTTCTTGGAGTCCTTGCCCTCGAGATAGAGCACCTTCCAGGGTGCGGTGCCCTGGCCGCCGATCTTCTTGCCGCCGGGGGTCTCGCCCTTGGTGAAGACGGGCGTGATGTTGTCGAATTCCTTGATCTTCCTGGCGTCGAGCGCAAGGATGTTGCCCGACGGCACGATCTTCTTGAGCGAGAAATATTCGGTGTCCAGCACGTCGAAGGAGTTCGGCTGGGTCATCACGCGCTTGGTGACGTCGTCGGTGGTCGCGGTAATGTATTCGATTTTGATGCCAGTGTCCTTCAGGCACTGCTTGGAGATGTCGTCGCCCTCGTTCACGGCGGTGCCGAGATAGCGCAGCACCTTCGCGTCGGCCGACTTCACATAGGGAAAACCGGTGATGGCGCCGGAGCCGGCGGCAAGGCCGGCGAGGCCCGCGGTGCCCTTGAGCAGCGTACGGCGGCTGACGCCCTTCGTCCTTTTGGTCTCGCTCACGTCAGTCACTCCTCTGTTGCGCATTCCAGTGATCGATCGGCGCTATTGCAGGCGTTGCGCCTTGGCGGGATCCCAGGTGGCCAGCACGCGATCGCCCGGACGGAACGGGTGGACGTCGAAGGTGGCTTCGGGAACGTGGGAGAACAGGGCGGTGCCGTCGTCGAGCGTGAGCGAGACGGCGATGTAGGAGCCCTGGTACTCGGTCTGGGTCAGCAGCGCCGGCGCGCCGAACGCGCCGTCAGTGAACGGCGCGATGCCGAGCTGATCGGCGCGCACGGCGATGAGTTTGCCTGCGTCGCTGAGGACGTTGTGGCCGCCGATGAAGCGCGCCACGAATTCGGTGCGGGGACGGTGAAAGATGTCGCGGGCCGTGCCCTGCTGCTCGATCTTGCCGTGGTTCATCACCACGATATGGTCGGCCAGCGCCATCGCCTCTTCCTGGCCGTGGGTGACCTGGATGAAGCTGATGCCGAGCTCGCGCTGCAGCCGCTTCAGCTCGCCGCGCATCTTGATCCGCAGGAACGGATCGAGCGCGGAGAGCGGTTCGTCGAGCAGCAGGATCTGCGGCTCGGTTATCAGCGCGCGGGCGAGCGCGACGCGCTGCTGCTGGCCGCCGGAGAGCTGCGCCGGCAGCCGGGCCGCGTAGGGCGTCATCGCCACCAGCTCCAGCAATTCGCCGGCGCGCTTGTGGCGCGTCGGCTTGTCGATGCCGCGCATCTTGAGGGCAAAGGCGACGTTGTCGATCACGCTCAGATGCGGAAACAGTGCATAGGACTGGAACATCATCGCGGTGCCGCGCTCGGCCGGCGGCAGATCCGTGACATTCTGCGCCCCGAGGATGATGTCGCCCTCGCTGACCGCTTCGTGGCCCGCGATCATCCGCAGCGTCGAGGTCTTGCCGCAGCCGGACGGACCGAGCAGGCAGCAATAGGTTCCGGCCGGGATCTTCAGATTGACGGTGTCGACCGCCAGCGTGGTGTCATAGCGCTTGGTGACGGCGACCAGTTCGAGAGCGGCGGGTGTGGCCATGGCGTGTCCGAGGAGGGCGGTGCTGCCGCTCTCTCCGCAAGGTCCGTGCCAACCGCCTTCGGTCCGCCGATTTCTCAAAACTGTGTAGCGGAGTCAGATCGTTAGATCGAATCCGGCGCATCCCGGCCGCCGAACCTGGGCGCTGGCGCCTGCACACAAAGTGGGCGACGATTGTATAAAGTTTCGCCTGTGATTGGATACAGCTGCTCGACTAGCATCGGGGACGAACGTCGTCGATCGAGCCCCTTGAACCATGGCCGCCAAGCCCCGCCCCAAATCCGACGCGCCAAACGCCAGCGATCGCGTCAGCCGCATCCGGGAGGGCGTGACCGCCGCGATCCTCGAGCACCGCCTGCTGCCGGGCACCAAGCTCGGCGAGGACGAGATCGGCGAGATCTACGGCGCGAGCCGCACGCTGGTCCGCACGGCGCTCCAGCAGCTCGCGCATGAGGGCATCGTCAATATCGAGAAGAACCGCGGCGCCTTCGTCGCGCGTCCCACGCCCGCCGATGCCCGCGAAGTGTTCGAGGCGCGGCGCCTGATTGAGCCGACCATCTTGGATCACGCCATCGAAGCGATGTCGCCGGCCTGGCTCGATCGTCTCCAGCAACACCTCAGTGAGGAGCGCGAGGCGGAGCTGCGCAGCGACGCGCGCGCCTCGGTTCGGTTGTCCGGTGAGTTTCACAAGCTCGTCGCCGAGATGAGCGGCCACAGCATCTATCTCGGCTTCCTGAAGGAGCTGATCGCGCGCTCCTCGCTCATCATCCTGCTGTACCGCCGCCACGACACGCCGGCCTGCGGCACCGATCATCACGCCGGCATCGTCGCCGCGATCCGCAAGCGCGACAAGCAGGCCGCGCGCCGCGAGATGCTGTCGCATCTGACCGAGATCGAGGCCGAGCTGTTCCTGAAGGATCCCGCCGCCGACGAGCTGCGGCTCGCGGACGTCCTGGGCGCGTGAGCGCGTGAGCGCGCGCAGCACCAGGTATCGATCATCCAGGCTGGATGGGTTCTATTTCCGCTCGTCGGGAACCGGTGTCGTGCAATGCAGGGCAGTTGCGATGGCAGGGACGGCAGACGGCGGCGCAAGGCTTGTCACAATCGCGGGTCTGTCGTCGGACGCGTGGCTTCTAAGCGTCTCCAGAACCAGAAAGAATTTCTCGGCCAGCATGAGTCAAGCTCGCGAACGCGTTCATCTCGGTTTCGAGAAGGGCGAGATTCGCCATCAATTCGAACGCTCGCGAATCCCTGCAAGTAATGTAGTTCGCAACCTTGCTGCGAATTATGACAGTCGATGATCACGCGGCGCGACGTCACGTGACTATTCCTTGCGGGCCTGACCGGCTATATGCTGCCGCTCTGTCATTGATCTGTCATGTTGCCGCAAATGCTGAAATCAGACGCAACACCGGCACGCAAAACTCCGAGCGCGCCGGACGGGAATGCTGTCCCGAAGGACAACAGGAGGACACAAGTCGCCACCGGCTTCCTCAGGCAGATTGAACCGGCCGAACCTGCGATCGTCGAGGGCGCCGTGAGTGATCAGACGCCGTCGCAAGATGCCCCGTCCGCGCCGGAGCCGTCGCAGTCGAGCGTTGCCGCGCACGCCGGCGAAATCGAGCTCAAGCTGCTGGTCGATGCCGATCGCATGGCGCATTTCAACGCCGCACCCGTCATCGCGGCCAATGCGCGCAACAAGGGCGTGCGAAAACATCTCAAATCCGTTTACTACGACACGCCCGAGCGGATGCTTCGGCGCAACGGCCTCAGCCTGCGCGTTCGCCAGAGCGGCGCGCGCTTCGTGCAGACCGTGAAGACCGAGGCGGCGGACGATCCGCTGCGCCGCGGCGAGTGGGAGGCGAGCGTGGCCTCGCTGGCGCCCGATCTCGCTCTGGCGATGCCTTTCATTCCGGAGAAGCTTCGCGGCCATCTCGAAGCGCGTCCGCTCGAAGCCGTGTTCACAGCCGACGTCCACCGCCATGCGCGGATGATCGATCTGCCGTCCGGCACTGTCGAGATCGCCTTCGATCGTGGCGTGCTGACGGCAAGTGATCGATCGCTGCCGGTGAGCGAGATCGAGCTGGAGCTCAAGAGCGGCAGCGCGAGCACGATCTACGAGGTTGCCTTGCGGCTGGCCGAGCACGGCGCGGTGAAGCCGTCCATCCGCAGCAAATCGGCGCGCGGCTTCGACCTTGCCGCTGGCACGCCGCCGGCGGCGCGACGCCCGCGAAAACTTCGCCTCGACCCGTCCGTGACGCTCGACGAGGCGTTCGCGACGATCCTGCGCTCTTGCTTCCTGCATCTGCTTCAGTCGCTGCCGGCGGCCGAGGACGGGCGCAATCCCGAAGGCGTGCATCAGCTGCGCGTCGCGCTGCGCCGCATCCGATCGGCGCTCGGCCTGATGCGCTCGGTCGGCGCGCTCAGCAATGTCGACTCACTGCGATCGGAGGCGCGCTGGCTGGCGCAGGACCTCTCCGCCGCACGCGATTGGGATGTGTTCCAGTTCGAGACCTTGCCGACGATCGCGCAGGCATGCCCTTCCGTCGCAGGTTTCGATGCGCTCGGCCGGGCTGCGGCCGAGCGCCAGTCCGACGCCTATCGCAAGGCGCATCACGCGCTCGACGATCGCCGCTGCACCATGTTCCTGATCGGTCTCGGCAACTGGATCGAGACACGGGGATGGCGCAACGACGTCGCCGCCGAAGATCTCGGCCGGCTCGCCGAGCCCGCCGTCAATTTCGCGCAGCGCATTCTTTCGGAGCAGTATGCCAAGGTGCGCAAGCGCGGCCGCCGCTTCAAGTCGCTCACGATGGAAGAACTGCACCGGGTGCGGCTCGCGACCAAGCGGCTGCGCTATCTCAGCGAGTTCCTGCTGCCGCTGTTTGCCGATCGCAAGTCCGCGAGGAAATTTGCCCGCAGGCTGGTCGGTTTGCAGGAGGAGCTCGGCGCCTTCAACGACATGGCCGTCACGGCTTCGCTGCTCGACGGGCTCAAGGCCGAGCCCGACGGCGCAA
Source organism: Bradyrhizobium sp. MOS003 (assembly GCF_003020125.1). Taxonomy (GTDB): domain Bacteria; phylum Pseudomonadota; class Alphaproteobacteria; order Rhizobiales; family Xanthobacteraceae; genus Bradyrhizobium. The sequence continues at coordinate 296,576 of NZ_PYFW01000007.1, forward strand.
TCGCGGCGGCCGCGATCGCCGGCTGGCAGGCGCGTGCATCGATCGGCGTCAGGCCGGCCTTGCAAGGCACCTGGCGCGATTTCACCGCCGCGCGCGTACCATGGTCGTCACCGAGCTGATCGAACAACCCCAAAAAAGTTGCGCCCAGCCATTGGGGGATGGCTGGGCGCGCGCGAACCGGTCTGGGACGGGGAGGGGTGGGGATGTGACCGGGTCGCGTAACTCCTTGTCTCGTTCTTAATCTCTGGCGCTGGCGGTCGAGACCGCCGGCTTGGTATCGCCCAGCGAGACCCAGACGTTGGGGTCGCTCTGCGACTGGCGCTTGACGAAGCGGTAGCCGGTCTCCGTCCAGGCAACGACGTTCTCGTTCTGATTGTCGAGAACGAACTCGCCCTTGTCGGTCTTCACGGTCAGCACCGCGTGTCCTTCGCCCTTCTTGTCGCGCACGACGGTGATGAGCAGGGCTTGGCGGGGCCATCCGGCATCGATCAGCATCTTGCGCTTCAACAACACGTAGTCTTCGCAGTCGCCGTAGCCGTCGGTCGGCAGCGACCATTTCTCGATCACGCCCCAGTGCTCCTGGTCGGTCAAAGGCTTGACGGTCTCGTTGACCCAGCGATTGACCTTGACGAGGTCGCGCCATGCGGCCTGCGACATCACGATGTCGCGCGGCTGCGCCGGCGCGCTCTGGCACTGAGCGGCATCGTCCGCGCAGAATTCGACCCAGCCGATCGGCGCACGCGTGGTGTCGCCGAGGCTCGCGTAGAGCAGACGGCTTTCGCCGGCCTGCGCTGCTGCGCTGATTCCGAAGAGCATGGCGGCCAGCGCCAGCCCTTTCCCCTGTCCCTTGAAATCAAACATTGCGGCCCCCGTTTCTTGTTGGGACCACATTTCGCACGGAGCTTTTGCGTTGCCGCTAAGTCAGCCAAGTCAAGTCGAGACGAATACAAGTAAAAGGCGCAGCGAATTCGATCTATACTTGAATCGAATTCTCATAAAATTTGAAACAACTGCAATTGATTCAAATTTTATCGATTAACGCGGAAACGTTGGCGAAACCGCCCTTTCCACGCGCAAACGGGCCGCGCGTTAACCGGCGCGAGGCTCGTCATCACGCATGAAAAAGGCGGCGTCCGCTTTGCGGAGGCCGCCTTCAGAGCTGGAAATGCAGGGGATTTGGCGTGCCAGCGCTTTACCGCGCGGTAACGCTCTCTTCGAGTGTCTCGATCGGCTGCGCGTGGACGAACTCCAGCGCGAAGCCGTCTTCGAGGTTTCGGACCACGCGGCCCTGGACCCGGCCGAGCAGAACCGTCGATTTCAGCGGCGGCCGGTTCTCCGCGGCAATGGCCGCGCCGGACAAGGAAAGGTCGATGATGCGGCAGGTCATCTTGGTGCCGTCCTCGAGCGTCAGCACCGCGATCGGGTTGCGCGGCACGATACGATCGTGGCGGCGGTCCTCCGGCAGGTTGAGGATGTCGCGGTTGGCAAGCCAGGTCAGTTGCGCGGCGAGCTTGTCGCGCTTCCTCGGCGTCGCCCCGACCGTCATGGCGAAGCCATTGTCGATGATCCGGGTGATCTTGCCCTCGACGCGGCCGATATGGTCGAGATAGGCGACGACGCGGTCGCCGACATTGCCGATGCCGGGGGCGAGCAGCGCGAGGCCGCCCGGCGACATGTTGATCACCTGGCAGGGAAATTCACGGCGGTCCGGCAGCATGTAGCGGCCAAGCAGGTGCACTTTCACCCGCTGGAAACGCCGACGCTCTTCGGCGGCCGGAAGAAATTTTTTGTTCGCCAACGCCATTTTCACAACCCGACCCCCCGCCTGGCGGAGTCCGGGACGACCCTAAGGTGCATAGGGTTAATGCCGCGTTAGGATCGGATGCGGCGGTAACGGCCAGACACGATGCGTTCGAAAAGCCACATCAGGGGTGGGCAGGCCAGCACCGCAAGTGCGCCGAGATCGAGCGCGACCGCCGCGGTCCCGACCGACTTGGCCAACCGGCCCGCAATGGCCGGTCCCAGCATCATGGCGGCGTAGAAAAGCGTGTAAAACACGCCCATACCGATCGCCCTGGTTTCGGGTACGAGCACACGGGCGGCCAGACTCATGATCGGACCGGCCGGAAGGCCGCCCATCAGCCCGATCAGCACGAGGATCGCGATCACGGCGTCTGACCGGGTCAGCCAGGCCAGCAGGGCGGCCACGACGAGGCCAGCGACGATCGCCATAACAAGTGGTTTGCCGCGATCGGCCAAAAAGCCGCCTGCCGGCACCGAGATCACCGACAGCCACATCACGAGGCTGATCGCCGAGCCTGCCGCGGCGATGCTCCAGCCGCGCTCGACCAGCAGGGATGGGCCGAACGAGAAGATCATGGCGAAACCGACATTATAGAGGCCCCAGATCAGGCCCGCGACGATCACCGCCAGCAGCGCGAGGGGATCAAGCCGGCTTGAGCCTTCGGCACTCGCCGCCGTTGTGGCCGGTGGCGGCTGGTAGAACAAAATTAGCAGAATGCCGATCGCGGTCAGCGCACCGGTCGACAGGAACACCGCGCCGGCGCCGTAGGCCGTGCCGATCGCCGGCAGCACCAAAAGCGAGATCGCAACGCCCGCGGGCCAGGAGTTGACGAAGATCGCCATCGCGGTGGCGATCTCCTTCCCCGCGAACCAGTCTGTGCCCATCTTGGTGAGTTGCACCGTCAGCAGCACGCCGCCGGCGCCGGAGATGAGCCGGCCCGCCATCTGCCAACCCCAGACATCGGTGGTGGCCATGGCGAGGCTGCCGGCGGTCATCAGCAGCAGCGCCACGATGGTGGTAGGCTTGTCGCCGAGCCTGCGGCCGATCGCGCCGCCCGGCAGCGCCAGTACGACGCCCGGTGTGAAATAGAGCCCGATCAGGATGCCGATATCGGAAAGGCCAACGCCAAAGCTCTGTTGTAGCAGCGGCGCGACCGCGGCCACGCTCTGGAACTGGAACGCGATGGTGAGGCGCACGACGAACAGGATCGCAAGAATGCCCCAGCGATTGCGCAACGCGTGATCTCCCCAAGCCCTGTGTAAGCGTGCGGTGGCGAGATACCGGAGTCAACCGGCCGTCTTCCTCGTCGCGCGTCCGTAAAGGAGACATAGTAGCGCCAGCAGCACTGCGGCCGACAGCCCCAGCGACCAGTGAATGCCGATCGCCGCACCTGCGACCCCGACGGTGATGCCGCTGAAGGCCCGCATTCCGAGCCCCGCCATGTTATAGAGACCGACGACGCGGCCGCGGATGTCGTGCGGCGCGTTCAACTGCACCAGCGCCTGCGCCATGGTGTTGAACGACAGCTCGAAGAAGCCGGCAAAGAACAGCAGCACGATCGCAACGGGATAGATCCGCACCGTGGCGAAGCCGAGCAGCGCCACGCTCCAGAGCATCGCAAGCCAAATCGCGGTGCGCGGCGTGCCCTTGAGGCGTCCCCAGGATTCCAGTGCGATGGCGGCGAGTACCGCGCCGGCCGCATCGGCCGCGAGCAGTACGCTGTAGGAGACGCCGGGATCGCCATGGCCGAGATCGCTGGCAAAGCCCGGCATCTGGGCATGGTAGGCGTTGCCGATCATGAAGGAGGTGAGACCGGCGAGCCAGGTCATCGCCGTCAGGATCGGCTGGGTGCCGATGGCGCGGATCGTCAGCACGATGTCGGCAAGGCCGCGCACCGCGAAGCGCCGCGCCGCCACGCTTTTGTCACGCACCGGTGCCCAGAACAGCCAGAGCAGCATCGGCAGGTAGAACAGCGTGTTGAAGATGATGCCGTGCGAGGTGCCGAGCGTCAGCATGATGATTCCGCCGACCGCAGGTCCGACCAGGATGCCGAGATAGCGCGCCATCGCATTCAGCCGCACCGCGCTCGGCAAATCGGCGGGGCCGACGAGATCATAGAGCAGCAACTGGTTCGGGGTTTGCCAAAGCACACCGGCGCAGCCATGGATGACCAGCAGCAGCATTGCGTGCCACATCTGGATCGTGTCGGTGAGGAAGAAGAAACCCCATCCGGCGGAGGCCAGAATGAACAGCAGCATGCCGCACTGGATGATGCGGCGCGGATCGACCCGGTCGGCAAGCCCGCCCACCGCGACCGAGAACAGCAGGAACGGCAGCCAGTGCGACAGCACCGCAAAGCCGCCCAGCGTCGGCGAATGGAATTTCTGGAACACCACCCAATAGCTGATCACATGCTCGATGTTGTCGGCCATCATCGCCAGCACGTAAGCGCCGAACTGGAGCCGGTACGGCCGCGACTTCATCGCTGCGAACGAGCCTGACGCAGCGGCGGGATTTTGGGTAAGGGGATTCAAGGGAGCATGACCTGGGGTGAGACTATCGGCGCTTACACGTTCGCCGGTCGGTGCTCAAGCCGTTCGGTCGGCGTGGGCATCTGCCATGCGCCGCTGCCACACGCTCCACCGCGGGGAAGACGGCGATGTTTGCGGCAAGCTTTGTAGCCCGGATGAGCGAAGCGATATCCGGGGCCACTGTCTCCCGCTACGAATTCCTCCATCTTGGCACGCGCGCGTATCTCACATACGCTTCGCCGCAGCCCGCACCACAATCATAACAGACGAGCATCGAGGAAACATTCATGGAATCCATTCGCGTCTGCACTCACGCCGGTCCCGGCTCGGAGCCCGCGATCAAAACCGTGCCGTGGCCGAAGGTCGGCAAGAAGGCCGCGCTGATCAAGGTGGGCGCCTGCGGCGTCTGCGGCACCGATCTGCACATCCTGAAGGGTCATTGGCCGAAGCCACTGCCCTGGCCGTTCACGCTCGGCCACGAGATCGGCGGCGTCATCGTCGAGTGCGGCGAGGAGTTTACCGAGGACTTCATGAGCAAGCCGCTCAAGGTCGGCTCGAAAGTGATGATCCCACCGCTGATGCCGTGCGGCCGCTGCTATTACTGCATCCATTATCCGCAGACCGCCAACAAGTGCCTGACGCCGGTTTATTACGGCCGCTATCTCGGCTTCGACAAGGCGCCGCACATGTGGGGCGGCTGGGCCGAGTATGTCTATGTCGATCTCGAGATGCTGCCGGGCACCAAGATCTACAAATTGCCGGACGACATGTCGCTGCGGCTGGGCGCATTGTCCGAGCCGCTGACCTCCTGCATCCGCGCCTTCAACCGCGCCACCCGCGCCGGCGGCTTCACCTGGGGCGATACGGTGGTGATCCAGGGCTCGGGTCCGATCGGCATTCTGGCGGTCGCGGCGGCAAAGGAAATGGGGGCAGGGCGCGTGATCTGCGTCGGTGCCCCCGAGGAGCCGCGGCTCAAGCTCGCGCGCGAGTTCGGCGCGGAGGCGACGGTCAACATCGAGGAGATCAAATCGCCCGAGGAGCGCATCGCGCGCGTCCGCGAGATCGTAGGCGGCTTCGGCGCGGATCTCGTGATGGATTGTTCGGGTCACCCCACCGCCGGCCCCGAAGGCATCGAGATGCTGCGTGACGGCGGCACCTATGTCGAGATGGGCCAGTTCACCGACGCCGGCTCGATCGAGACGTCCTGGCACCGCATCTGCACCAAGGATCTCAACGTGCTGGGCTCCTGGGGCTTCACCGGCAACGACCTGCCGCTGGGCGTCGACATGCTCTACCGCACGGCGGACAAATATCCCTGGCTGAAGATGCAGACGATCTATCCGTTCACGGAGGAAGGCGTCGCGCAGGCGGTGAGGGACGCCATGGCGATGAAGACGGTGAAGTCGACCATCGTGCCGTGGCCGGAGCTAGTGGAATGATATCTTGTCGCCCGGATGGAGCGCAGCGCAATCCGGGGAGGCCGGCCCCGCATTCCGCTGTGCTCCATGCGGGCTACGTGACGGAAGTTCGGAATGAAGGACACGATGACCAACGAACAGACACCCGAACCAACCCGTCCTTCCCCCTTCAACGCCATCCGCGCGATCGACTACACCGTCGTCTTTGTGCGCGACATGGTGGCGATGCGCCGCTTCTATGAGGATGTGCTAGCCTTCCCGTTGTTGCGCGAACTGTCGCCGAACTGGATCGAGTATGGCCTCGGCAGCAACACGCTGGCCCTGGCGCGGCCGGGCCGCACCGCTGCCGATGCGCCGACGCCGCCTGGCAGCGCGTCGCTGCAGCTGGCCTTCAAGGTCGCCGCGGCCGAGGTCGATGCATGTGCCGACGAGCTCGTCCGACAGGGCGTTGCACTGCTGTCGCCGCCGACCAACCAATCGTTCGGCCACCGCACGCTGTTCTTCCGCGACCCTGACGGCAATCTGCTGGAGGTCTATGCCGAGATCTGAGAAAGCCGGTCCGCAAAAAGTTCCCTGCGGCCGCCTCGAACTATCGACGCGGAGGTGAAACTTAGGCCCAGGTTCCGGCTTTCACTCTACGGGAGTGATGCCGTGAAGCGAATCCTGAAACCGATCACCTATATCCTGGCTGCGATCTACTTCCTGGTGGACGCAGTCTTTATGGCCGTGGCGGCACCGGTTGCCCGCTGGATCGGGCGGTATGTCCAATTCAAGCGTTTGAGCGCCTGGATCAAATCACTTTCGCCATATGCTTCGCTCGCATTGTTCTTGGTGCCCGTGATCATTCTGGAGCCGGTCAAGCCGGTCGCTGCGTACCTCACCGCAACCGGTCAGGTGCTGAGCGGAGCTGTAGTCTTGATCGTGGGCGAGCTGCTCAAGCTGGTGCTGGTCGAGCGTCTGTTCCATCTGACGCGCGACAAGCTGATGCGCATTCCCGCCTTCGCCTGGGTTTACGGAAAATACGCCGCGGCGAAGGCGTGGCTGCAGGAGACGGACGCTTGGCGCTTTGTCCGGTCCGTGGGCCGCGCGGTGAAGGACAGTGTTGCGCGGGCAAGAGCAAGGCTGGTCAACGGTTTCAGCAGGCTGGCGACCTCCCGGGATTGAAGAGGTCGCCCGAATTTTCTTACATCGCGCGCGATCCTCGCTAAGACAGTCCAGTGCGCCCGGACCGGGCGCGGATATAATCTGGATCGGGGACCACAGGGACCATGACGAGTGACGCGAACGTTCGAGCCGGCCAGTGCCATTGTGGTGCGGTGCGCTTCGAGGTGACACTCAGCGACGGCTTCAAGTCGATCCGCCGCTGCACCAGCTCCTATTGCCGAATGCGAGGCGCTGTCGTTGCCATGGCGGCCATGGGCGGGATCAGGTTCCTGCGGGGCGAGGAGGCGCTGACGACGTACCGCTTCCATACCGGATCGGCGCAGCACTTCTTCTGCTCCCGCTGCGGAATCTACACCCACCACCAGCGCCGGTCGGACCAATCCCTCTATGCCGTCAACGTCGCCTGCCTGGATGGGGTGAGCCCGTTCGATTTCGCCGAGGTGCCGGTCATGGACGGCGTCAATCACACCAACGACACCGGCAAGCCGACGCGTCAGGCAGGCACGCTTCGCTTCATCCCGGCCGACTAAAGCTGTTAGCCCGCGTGCATCTCCTATGCGAGCTTGCGCGCCGCGGCGGTGGCCTTGTCGCCCGTGTTCGGCGTGCCGGTCGGCTCGATGAGCAGGAGATGGACCTCTTCATGCGCCACGGGACGATGCTCGACGCCTTTGGGCACGACGTAGAGTTCGCCCGGACCGAGCCTGACCGTGCGGTCCCGCAATTCGATCTCCAGATTGCCTTTCAGGACCAGGAAGAAATCGTCGGTGTCGTCGTGCTTGTGCCAGGTGAACTCGCCTTTCACCTTCACCACCATCACGTCGCAATCGTTGAAGGTCGTGACCGTGCGCGGGGACCAATGGTCCTCGAAGGTTGCGAGCTTGTCGGCAAGCGATATCTTGTCGGCCATGTTTCCCCCATTGTCTCCTGTGAATAACGATTTGGTATCGGACGGCCGGTGCGGCAAGCCCGCATCCATTAACCGTTCAAGGTAGCCGAAATGATCCCCTGCAACCTCCAGGGCGCGGTTCTCTTGGCCAAGCCATGCATCATAGGCATGGTGATTTCCGGTCACTTGGCGTAAAGAGCGCGCAGATCAAATCAGCGTGCGGCCGGGCCGATTGCCCCGCACGCAGCTCAGGCCCCTCGGTTCACCGTTTGCGCGCCTGAATTAACCAAGGTTCTCCATCCCGTGTCTTTTCCGGCCCTGACCCCGCCGCTCGCCCGCGCTTTGGCTGAGCGGAATTACGATTCACCGACCCCCGTTCAGCTCGCCGTGCTCGCGGACGAAGCTGCCGGCCGCGACCTCCTGGTTTCGGCCCAGACCGGCTCCGGCAAGACCCTCGCTTATGGCCTCGCCATGGCCAGTGACCTGCTCGGCGATGCCGAGCGCTTCGAGCGGGCGGCCGCGCCGCTCGCCTTGATCGTGGCGCCGACCCGCGAGCTCGCGATGCAGGTCCAGCGCGAGCTCTCCTGGATCTACCAGCATGCGGAGGCGCGGGTCGTCTCCTGCGTCGGCGGCATGGATCCGCGCCGCGAGCAGCGCGAGCTTGCGGCTGGCGCCCACATCGTTGTCGGTACGCCCGGCCGGTTGTGCGATCATCTGCGGCGTAATCGCCTCGACATCTCGGAATTGAAGGTCGTCGTGCTCGACGAGGCCGACGAGATGCTCAATCTCGGTTTCCGCGAGGACATGGAATTCATCCTCAAGACCACCCCGGAGACGCGCCGCACCCTGCTGTTCTCGGCGACGTTCCCGCGCGGCATCGTCGCGCTCGCCAAGCAATATCAGCAGCAGGCGTTTCGGATCGAAGTCGCCGGCGACGAAGGCGGTCACGCCGATATCGAGTACCGCGCCATCCGGATCGCGCCCGCCGATGCCGAGCATGCGGTCGTCAACGTGCTGCGTTTCTACGAGGCGCCGAGCGCGCTGGTGTTCTGCAGCACGCGCGATCACGTCAGGCATTTGCAGGCGGCACTGCTGGAGCGCGGTTTCTCCGTGGTCGCTCTGTCGGGCGAATTGACGCAGAACGAGCGAACCATGGCGCTGCAGTCGCTGCGCGACGGACGCGCCCGCGTCTGCGTCGCGACCGACGTTGCCGCCCGCGGCATCGACCTGCCGAGCCTGGATCTCGTCATTCACGCCGACCTGCCCAACGACGCCGAAGTGATGCAGCACCGTTCGGGCCGCACCGGGCGCGCCGGACGCAAGGGGACGAGCGTCCTGCTGGTGCCGCCCGCCCGGCGGCGTCGCGCGGAGCTGCTGCTCAATCTCGCAGGGGTCGACGCCGACTGGGGCACGGCGCCGCAGGCGGACGAAATCCGCAAGCTCGACCATGATCGCATGAAAGACGTGCTGTTCACCGAGGAGGCCACGCCGGACGATCTGGTGCTGGCCCAGGCGCTGCTGGCCGAGCGGTCGGCCGAGGACATCGCCGCGGCGCTGGCGCGGCTCTATCGCGCGCGGCTGCCGTCGCCCGAAGACATCCTCGATCCCGGCGAGCGAACCGGCCGGCCGCGTGACGACCGCGGTCGCGACAATGTTCGCACGCCGCGCGACGATCGCACGCCGCGCGACGATGGCCGCAGCTCACGCGGCGACGATCGCCCAGCGGGGCCGCGATCGAAACCAGGCAAATCCTCAGCCCGGCACGGCATGGGAGAGTCCACCGTCTGGTTCCGCGCCAACATCGGACGACGCAAGAATGCGGAAGCGCGCTGGCTGCTGCCGATGATTTGCCGTCGTGGCGGCATCGACAAGGGCGATATCGGCGCCATCAAGATCATGGACACCACGACCGAGTTCGAAATTTCCGAGCGGGTCGCGGAATCCTTCGCCGCCAAGATCAAGCGTCCGGACAAGGAAGACAATATCCGCCTCGAGCCGATGGCGGGCGCGCCGCAGCAACAGGCGCCTGCGGAAGAGCGGTCCCATGCGCCCCGGCGCGAGAGCCGCGACAGCGATCATCGCGAACGTCGCGACGAACGTCCGCGCGACAAGAGCGAGTTCAAGCCGCGCAGCAAGCCTCACAGCGAGCGCGGGCCGAAATTCGACGAGCCTCCGTCTTCTTTCGGCAAGAAGAAGCACAAGCACAAGCCGGGTCACGCGGAGCCGTCGGTCATGCCGTGGCCCGCGAAGGGCGCGCCTGGAAAGAAGCCAAAGAAGAAAAAGAATCGCGGCTGAACCGGCGCCGTTCAGCGCAGGCGACAATGATGCCGCCGGGTTGAACCGGCGGCATCATCTGAAAAGTCGGGTGGGCTCAGCGGCCGCCGCCGCCGCCACCACCGCCTCCGCCACCACCACCACCGCCGCCACCGCCATCACGCATCGACGAGCTGTAACGGGGATCGGTCTGCTTCATGTAGATCGGCGATGTGTCGTGATGGGTGACGGTCGGGCGGTATCGGCCCGGCGCGTTCGGCGTCTCGACCACGATGCCGCAGCCTTCGAAGAAGGCGGTGTCGCAGCCATAGGTGCGGTATTGCGCCGCGTTGGCGCTGGTCGCGGTGAACGCGGCCGTCGCAACGCACGCGACGAAAGCAAGTTTCGACAATGTGAGTTTCATGGATCGTCTCCAGCCTCGGTTCGGCGAGACCGGAAGGGCTCGCACACACCTTCGACGGGGGCTGATCCAACCCGGTTCGAGGCGGCGGTTCACGCCCGCGTGAGCCGGGAAGGGACGTTACGTCGCAGCGAGGTCGCGCAGCATGTAGGTCGCGCCCTCGCCATAGGAGGCAAGCTTTGCGAGCAGCGCCGCATCCGCGGTGACCGGCCGAAAGCCGAGACGCTGCCACAACGGCTGGGTGGCGTAAACCGAGACCAGCGCGAGCGTTGCGAGGCCTGACGCACGCGCGAGCTGCGCGATGTCAGCGATATAGGCACGCAGAACTCCGCCGCGAGATTCGGGCAACACAGCAAGGTCATGGACGTAGAGACAATCCGCGTCCTCGGGCAGGCGTTCGAGCAAGCCGTCGAGCGGCGGGATCCGGTGCTGCTTCCAGGGATGCGAAAGCCCATAGCCGGCGATCTCGTCGCCGGCGACGAGCACGCGGCATCCGTCGGGATAGAGCCGCATCTTCTCGGCGAGCACCTCCGGGCTTTCGGGAAGAGCGGGATGGATCCGCGCCGCGATCGCGCTGATCGCGGGCAGGTCGGATGCGTGCGCGGGACGCCAATTCGGCTTGCTCATGTCGATCCCAGTTTATTCCACCGCGTCGCCGCGCGCAGCGAAAAATATCTTTGCCGCGCTGTCAGGAATACCGGACCGCGCGCGGCGTCCTACCTCCTGCAAGCCAATTGCATGACAGGAGAACTCATGACGTCATCGATCCGCCTCGCGCTCGCGTTCGCACTCTCGCTCGCGATCGTTCCCGCCGCCTTCGCCGCGGAGCCGACCAAGACGGGCAAGACCGACAAGGGCAGCGTGCTCACCGACGCCAAGGGCATGACGCTCTACACCTTCGACAAGGACATGGACGGCAAATCCGCCTGCAACGGTCCGTGCGCGACGAACTGGCCGGTGCTGAAGGCCGAGGCGAGCGATGCCGCGGGCGACGGCTACACCGTCATCACCCGCGACGACGGCTCGAAGCAATGGGCCTACAAGGGCAAGCCGCTCTACACCTTCGCCAAGGACCAGAAGCCCGGCGACATCACCGGCGACGGTTTTCTGAACGGTGCATGGCATCTGGCGATGCCGTGAGAGCGGGCGGCTATCGCAGCCCCTCATACACCATCAGCCCGCGGGCGATCTGCAATTTCCGGATCGCGCGCGGCAGCAATTTCTCCGGCTGGTGCAGATAGCGCCAGGAGGTGAGGGTGAAGGTCGAGAGCGCGCCGCATTCGTCGTCGAACGGCGCGAGCACGCCCGTCACGCTCACCGGCGTGTGCGGGCGGGCGTTGAACGGCAGCAGCAGCAGCTCGAGATGGGCCTTGCTGCCGTCCTCGCGCGTGGCGGTGACGCCGGCGATCGCACCGAGCGCCTCGTCGGCGACGATGGTCGTGATCTCCTCGATCTCGCCGCGGCTCGCATCAACGAACAGCGCCGCAAAGCTCTGGTCCTTGAGGTCACATCCTGCCAGTGCGCAGACGCGCGTGCCCGCGACGCGGAACGGAAAGCCGAGATTGGGCTCGCAGGACAGCACGAAGATATCGCCGAGCAGGCCGCGGACCGCGGCCGGATCGATGTCGGCCCTGTCGGGCGCCCGTGCAGCGCCGCGCTTGTCGTCCCAATACGCGAAGAACGCGCGGCTCGACGGATGTTTCATGTCTGAACGCTTATCCCGGGGGGCAACCTCGAAGGGACAGAGCTGTCCCGCTTCAGTGCACCCGCGATCCCTTGTGTTGTTGTGCAGGAGGGGATTTGCAGCGTCCATGCCGGGAGGGCGTTTTCACCCCCGTTAAGGCGGTCTTTGTGTCGTTAACGTTAAGTTAACTATGCGCTTTGCGCCTCGCGCGCCGCTGCTATGGTGATCGCAGTCGCAAGCCTCGCCGCTTTCATCCAGGTTCTCGGCGGGGCCCGTACACAGGGCGTCAAACAGTTTGGTCACGGGCCGCGGGGAGGGGTGGGGATACACCTTCATTCCTCCGGCACCGGAAGGCCGACACGGACAGGCAGGGCCTCCCAGGGCCCTGCCTTTTCCTTTTGTGCACTTGCGCAAGGCCTGCAAAGGCGACTATCTGCAGACGGATCGCTCCGATCGCGCCTGAAAGCGAACTGCCTTGGATTCCCCGCACGATTCTCCGCCGCAGGATTCTCAGCCCGGCCTCCCGGCCGCCCATGAGGAGCCTCCGCGCGAGCCGATCCTGACGCTGCCGTTCGCGCTGACGGCCTATATCGTCCTGCTGGCGGTGATCCATCTGCGCGTGCTGCTGCCGCCGGAGCTCGAGAACTGGACCATCGACGTCTTCGGCTTCATCCCCAAGCGCTACGATTCCTCTCTGCTGAACTTGGAGATCCCCGGTGGGGCCGGTGCCAAGGTCTGGAGTTTCGTCACCTATTCGCTGCTGCACGCCAATCTGACCCATCTCGGCTTCAACGTGCTGTGGCTGCTGCCGTTCGGCAGCGCGCTGGCGCGGCGGTTCGGCGCGGTCAGGTTCTTCCTGTTTCTCGCGGTGACGGCGGCGGCCGGCGCGCTCGCCCATCTCGTCACCCATGAGCACGCCGTGGCGCCGATGATCGGCGCCTCGGCCTCGGTGTCGGGCGCGATGGCGGCCGCGATCCGCTTCGCCTTCGTCCGCGGCAGCTTCCTGTCGTTCAACCGGTCGGACGCCGATACCGCAGCAAGGGTTCCGGCGCTGCCGCTGTCGCGCGCGCTGCGCGACGGGCGGGTGGTCGGCTTCCTCGCCGTGTGGTTCGGCGTCAACATCATCTTCGGCGTCGGCGCCATCGGCGTCGATTCCGAAACCACGAGCGTGGCGTGGCAGGCGCATATCGGCGGGTTCTTCGCCGGCCTGCTGCTGTTCACGCTGTTCGATCCCGTACCGCGCATGCGAAACGATGCTGCGGATGCGTCATCACAGGACGTTTCAGACCGTATTTGAAGCCGCGCTTGCGGCCCGGCCCGAATTCATCCATCATTTGCGGGAAGAATGTTCGAAGCGACAAAGCGCTAGCGGCGCTGCTTCGCAAAGCGCCCGCGCGTGAAACCGGCGCCAAGCAAAACTGTTAGTTGAAGACTCGAAGAACAAGTCCGCGCCGCCAACAGGCGGACGGGTCCGATTCAGGGAGGCAACAATGACGGTACGTTCCATTCTCAACACCAAGGGCCACCAGATCATGAGCGTCGAGCCCGACGCGAAGCTGGCTGCCGCGGTCAAGCTGCTCGGTGAGAAGAAGATCGGCGCGGTGCTGGTGATGAACCAGAGCCGGCTCGAGGGCATCCTGTCGGAGCGCGATATCGTCCGCGTTCTGGGCGAGCGCGGCGCCAGCGCGCTGGAGGAGCCGGTCACTCAGGTCATGACCCGCAAGGTGGTGACCTGCAAGGAGACCGACACGGTCGCCGAGCTCATGGAGATGATGACGTCAGGCAAGTTCCGCCATCTGCCCGTGATCGACAATGGCAAGGTGGTCGGCCTGATCTCGATCGGCGACATCGTCAAGCGCCGGGTCCAGGAATACGAATCCGAGCAGGAAGCCCTGCGCGACTACATCAAGACGGCCTGATCAGGCCTGCTCGTCCGCTTTGGGCGCGTGGCCCGCGGGCGCCGGCGCCAGCACGTCGATCGCCTCCTCGATCGACTCCAGCGCGCGTTCGGCGGCGCGCGCGCCGTGGGCGATCAGGTCCTCGGAGCGATGGAAGTCGAACCAGCCGAACTGGCCGACCCGCGGCGAGATCAGGAGATCCGGCGGATCGCCGGCGAGGCGGGCGCGGGTGATGCGGTCCTGCATGATGTTGAAGGCGTCGACCATCACCGAAGAGATGCCCGGGCGCCCGGCGCTGCCGAAGAACTCGCGCTTCATGGCTTTCTCGGCCGAGAATAGCCGCGGAAAGCGCCGCTTGGCCGTCGTCTCCTCGACCTGCGGCGTCACAGGTGCGGGCATCGCGCCGTGCGAATAGATCGTCGTGGAATGGGTGAAGATGTCGCTGGAAAGATTTGCGGCGATGACGATTTCGGCGCCGAGCGCGCGGGCGGCCGAGACCGGCACCGGGTTGACCAGCGCACCGTCCACGAGCCAGCGATCGCCGATCAGCATAGGCTGGAAGATGCCGGGCAGCGCATAGGACGCGCGCATCGCATCGACCAGGCGGCCACGCGTCAGCCAGATCTCGTGACCGGTCCTGACCTCGGTCGCGACACTCGCGAACTTGACCGGCAAATCTTCGATCAGGGTTTGCCCAACCGCATCCTCGAGTCTGCTGGCCAGCTTCTCGCCGCGGAGCAGGCCGGAGCCGTTGAGGCGGATGTCGAGATAGCCGAGGATGTTGCGCATTCCCTGCAGGCTGCGCCCCCACTCCTCGAATGTCTCGAGCCGGCCGGCCGCATGGAGGCCGCCGACCACGGCTCCGATGGAGGTGCCGACCACGACGTCGGGAACGATGCCGTTGGCGAGCAGGGTTCGGAGAATTCCGATATGGGCAAAGCCGCGCGCGGCGCCGCCACCGAGGGCGAGGCCGATGACCGGCCGGCGGGTGGGGCCAAGGCCAATCTTCTCACCGTTCGAGCCGTTCGCACCACGACCCTTCAAGATATCAAGCACCGAAACTCTCCTACCCGGGCCAGCCCTCGACACCAGAGTAGGCATCGGACTTCCGCTGCACCAGAACGAGGGCCAAGCATGGTTTATACCGTTTGGGAAGCAGGGGGCAGCAGTTTGGCGAGGGCAGGTGGCCGCTGGGCTAATCACGCAAGCGTCAACCGGGTTCCATCCATCGGACCGAGCCCGTATTTCCTGGGGTTTCAGAGGCTTGAATTTGCCGCGTTTTCGGTGAAAAGCAGGAAGTATGACACGCGGGGGTGACGGCATCATCGGATGGCGGCGCAGCGGCAGGCTGCTGCCGGCGCTGATCCTTGCCGCGTGCGTCGTGACCTCAGGCCAAACCGCTGCGCAGGCGCAGCTTTTCTCGGACCGTCCGCCGCCGGTGCCGCCGGCTTCGGTGCCCGACCCCGGCGGCGCGGTCAGCCTGGCGCCGCCCTCCGGTCCAGGCACCGGTCCCCCGAGCCTACCGCCGACCCTGATGCAGCCGACGACCCCCAGCATGCCGCCGCCCGCGGTCTCGACCGTGCCGCCGGCCGCCCCGCTCAACGCGGCCGTGCCCGGACAGGGCGTGTTGTCGCTGACCGCGAAATACGGCAAGGATTCTCCGGCGATCACCAGCGGCCTGGTCTGGCGCGTGTTTGCCGACCGTCCGGACGAGAACGGCACCTTCAAGCTGATCCGCGAGGACCGCAGCGCCACGCCCAACATCGTGCTGCCGCCCGGCAATTACGTCGTGCACGTTGCCTTTGGCCTCGTCAGCGCGGTGCGCACCGTCAGCCTGAAGGCCGAGACCGACCGCGAATCCTTCGTGCTGCCGGCCGGGGGCCTGCGGATCGAGGGCCGGGTCGGCACCACCCGCATTCCGCAGAACCAGATTTCGTTCGCGATCTACAAGGGCAGCCAGTTCGAATCCGGCGAGCGCGCCTCGCTGGTGCCGAACGTCGCCGCCGGCGACGTCGTGCTTCTGCCGGAGGGCACCTACTACATCATCTCCAACTATGGCGACGCCAATTCGGTGGTGCGCTCCGACATCCGCGTCCAGGCCAGCAAGCTCACCGACGTCACCATCACCCACCGCGCCGCCGTGATCACGCTCAAGCTGGTCAGCGACAAAGGCGGCGAGGCGCTCGCCAACACCGCCTGGTCGGTGCTGACCCCCGGCGGCGACGTCATCAAGGAATCGATCGGCGCCTTCCCGCGCGTCGTGCTCTCCGAAGGCGAATACCGCGCCATCGCCAAGAACGAGGGCAAGGTCTACGAGCGCGGATTCAATGTCGTGAACGGCGTCGACGGCGAAGTCGAGGTCGTCGCGCGTTAGCACCCGGGGGCGGTGCCGCCGTGCAGCCTGCACCCGACCTGGCACCCGGCACGATAATTCTCATTTTGCGCACAATCGTGCGTCCCCTGTTACCGCCGCGACCGTCGCGGGGGCGGTGAGCAGATGCTCGTCCCCATCGCCTCCTGTGTTCTGCCTCGAATACCGCAAGCGCCAGCAGCTTGCCTCGTGGGCCAAGTAAAACACCGCTGTCGAAAGCTTATTCCCCGCGCCTCGCGTCTTAATCACAGCGGTGAAAGACACGAATTTCCGATCATCAATTTTATTCTCTTTCCACTCCGCTGGGTTATATGTCGGGCATCCGTCTATTGGGGGAGGCCGGAGCGAGGGCTTGGATGCCTTGGCGGACCGGCAAGGAGCAGGGGACCAAGCTCGTCGGCATGTTCGAAGTGATCCTCACCAGGCGCAAGCGGTTTGGCTGGCGATGGCAAGTGTGCGACCAGTCCGGCAAGGTCTTTGCCGATGGTTTCGAGCGCACCCGGCCGTCGGCCAAATATCAGGGCGAGCGCGCATTGTTCTTCCTGTTGTCGCAGGCCTATCTGCGCAACCGCTCGGCCGCGTCCAGCGAGGACTAGCGGCGAGCGCCTTCGCAGCGAGTCTTCGTAGCCCGGGTGAGCGCAGCGATACCCGGGACCTTCGTGCTCCCAGGCGAGCCCCCCGGATATCGCTGCGCTCATCCCGGCTAAAAGCTCCACCTTACAAATCGACGACCAGCTTGCCCTTGGCGGCGCGGTCCCTGATCAGCGCATAGGCCTCGTCGACGTTTTCCAGCGTGAAGCGCCTGTCGTCGAGCAGCGGCACGAGCTTGCCGGCCTCGGCGAGACGCGTGGCCTGCGCCATGATCTCTCCATGATGGGCGCGGCCTTCGCCCGACAGCAGCGGCAGCAGCGTGAACACGCCGGAATAGGTGGCCGCCCGGAACGACAGCGGCGCGAGCGCATGCGTACCCCAGCCGAGCGCGCTCACCACATGGCCGAAGCGGCGCACCGCTTCGAAGGAGGCGTCGAGCACCTGCCCGCCGACGGTGTCGTAGACGACGTCGAAGCCGCGGCCGCCGGTGTGCTGCGTCACATAGGCTTCGACTGGACTGTCGCGATCGATGAACACCGCGCCAAAGCCTTCGATGGTGGCGCGTTGCGACGGCGAACCGGTTGCGAACACCTCCGCTCCGAAGGCGCGCGCGATCTGGATCGCGACATGACCGACGCCGCCGGCACCGCCATGGATCAACACCTTCTGGCCCGCCTTCAACGCCGCCCGGTCGATCAGGCCTTCCCAGGCCGTGATGACGATCAGGGGCAGGGCGGCGGCTTCCCGCATGCTGAGATTGGCGGGCTTCAACGCGAGGAGATCGGCATCGACCGCGGCGAATTCGGCCAGCGATCCCTGCACGCCGCCGACACCTCCGGTCATGCCGTAGACCTCGTCGCCCGGCTTGAACCGCGTCACCTCGCGCCCGGTCAGTTCGACCACGCCGGCGAGATCGATCCCGGGAATCGCCGACAACGGATGGCGCGCATGCGCGGCTGCGCCGGCCTGGATCTTGGTGTCGAGCGGATTGACCCCGCTCGCGCGCACCCGCACCAGCACGTCGTGCGGGCCGATCTCGGGCGTGGAGATGGTTGAGAGGCGCAAGGGGGCGTGGTGGGTCTCCAGGACGCCGGCGCGCATCGTCGATGGTCTCGTCATGATCGTCTTGCTCCGTGATCGGCTCAATATGCCCATGAGATTTTGCATGAGAAGGAACAAGGTTGTACGATGGTCATACATTTTTGTATGGCGGAATTTCCGATGGACTGGAGCGATTTGCGCATCTTCCTAGCAATTGCGCGCGAGGGCACGCTCGGCGCAGCCGCACGAAAGATCGGCCAGACCCAGCCGACGATGGGCCGGCGGCTTCGCGCGCTCGAGACGTCGTTGGGGCAAACCCTGTTCCAGCGCACGGCGGATGGCCTGGTGCTGACCGACGAGGGCACAGCCGTGCTCCGCCATGCCGAGCGGATCGAGGACGAGGCACTCGCGCTGGAACGCTACGTCTCCGGTGCCGAGACGCAGCTCGACGGCCTGTTGCGCCTGTCGTCGTCGGACTGGTTCGGGACGGTGATGCTGTCGCCGGTGATCGCCGCGTTCGGCAAGCGTCATCCGAAGGTGACGGTGGAGCTCCTGACCGATGCGCGGCTCTACAGTCTGCCGCGGCGCGAAGCCGATCTGGTCTTCCGCATCAAGCCGTTCAGCGAGCCCGAGGTGATCTCCAGGAAGCTGCTGCACATTCCCTACGCGCTCTACGGCAAGAAGGGCAGCAAGCCGCCGCGCGCCGGCGACGGCCGCGCTGTCCGCGTCGTGACCATGAATGCCGAATTCGCCGACATGCCGGACGCCGTCTGGCTGACGCGCGCGCTGCCGAATGCAGCCATCGCCTCGCGCAGCAACAACAGGCAGGTGCAGGCCGAGCTTTGCGCCAGCGGCGATGGCTTTGCCGTGTTGCCGCGTCCCCTCGGCGACCGCGACCGCCGCCTGGTCGCGCTCGACATCGGAACGGCGCCGCCCGGCCGCGACACCTATGTCGGCTATCACCGCGATATGAAGCGCCTCGCCCGCCTGCGCGCGCTGCTCGATCTCGTCATCGATCGGCTCGCAGGCTGAGGCTGCGTAGGCGGGCACGTCGTAGCGCGGGTGAGCGGACGCGATACCCGGGACAGCACCCCGAACTTATCCCGGATGTCGCTGCGTTCAATTCTGGCTACCAGAGCTTGCGCTGCCCGACGGGCAAAACACGCCATCCATGGGTCCATGCCGGTCACCAAAATATTCCACTTTACCGAAATTCGGATATCGCATATGTGTTGCTGCATCCCGGCCCAACGAAAAGGGGCGTATCGCGATCGTCACGAACGCGGGCCGGGCGGCGGTGGACGTGGGTCACATCGGCGCCAAGGATTTTGCAGGGCGGGCAACCGTGAGCGAAACACCTGGCGCGCACGACCGGTGTGATCGGCGTACGGCAAAATCGTGTGGT
>NZ_PYFW01000008.1 GCF_003020125.1 Bradyrhizobium sp. MOS003
CCGTGGGTGCCCGGCCGGCACCCGGTCTTCCCTGCGCCCTCTCCATTCAAGAGGGTGAAGAGATCAAGCAAAGCTCGGGCGAAATCCGCCGCGAGGATGCAAATCTGTGTCTGCGGAGCGAGATGCGGATTGAAGGAGCGAGCCCATCACCACGTCATTGCGAGCGCAGCGAAGCAATCCAGAGTCTTTCCGCGGAGGGATTCTGGATTGCTTCGCTGCGCTCGCAATGACGACGTTGGATGCAGTGTGCGCGAAAACCACGCTCTCGTGCCCCGGACGCAGCGCAGCGTCCCTTCGACGATGCGCTGCAGAGCCGGGGCCCATGCATCAACAGGCCCTGGCTTGCTGGGTCCCCGCTCTGCGCAGCAGCGCAAGGACGCTGCAGCGCGTCCGGGACACGAGAGAGACCCACGATCGCCATGCCTCCCCTTAGCGAGAGCACTTGCCACAAGCAATCCAGACTGTCTCCGCGAAGGCGTTCCGGAAGCCCGGACTGAATGCGCCGCGCGCGAAGCTGTGTCTCACTCCCCCTGGACCCATTCGGCGACGCCGCGCCACAGCGTGTCGCGGTGCTCGGGGCGGAAGAAGCCGAAATGGCCGATTGCCCTGGCGCCGACGTCGGACGGCTTGACGTCGAGCACCTCGGGCTTGATCGCGGTGAAGCCGCTCGCGAGCAGCTCGACCGCCGGCCGCGTCGCCCAGGGATCGTCTGAGAAGCACAGCGCCCGCAGCTCGCCCTTGAACTTTGCAAAATTCTCCAGCGCCGGCAGTTTGGAATCGAAGAGGTAGCGCGGGCTCGAGACCCACTCGGCCCATTGCAGGAAGACGTCCTTGGGCAAATCCTCGCCGACGCCGGCCCAGCCCGGCGCATAGCCGAGCGTATGGGCGAGCGGTACGCCGATGAGGTTCATGAAGGCGAAGACGCGGTATTTCTCCGGCGAGGTCATCAGCCGCCAGGTCGCGGCCTGCGAGGCCACGAAGGCGGCACGCGAGATTTCGCTGTTGTTGGCGATCAGCCCCAGCGCCTGGCCGCCGAAGGAATGGCCGACATAGGCAAGCGGCAGCGTGTTGTACCGCTCGCGCATCCAGCTGACCGCGGCGGTGACGTCGAGCGCGGCCCAGTCCGACATCGAGGCCTTGAAGCCGACCAGCGATTTCGGCTGGTTGTAGCCGACCATCGCGGGGCGCCGGCTATCGCCGATGCCGCGATAGTCGTAGGTGAGCACCGCGCAGCCCCGATGGGCGAGATAGGAGGCAAAGCCGCGATAAATTTTTCGCGGCACCGCGGTCGCGGAGTTGATCAGCACGGCATGGCGCTTTGTGCCGCGCGGCAGGAACAGGGTGCCGGTCAGGGCATACCCGTCGGTCGCCGGGAAATTGATCTCGTCGATGAAAACGTCGTCCGGTGCCGCGTCCATGGGCGCAAGGTATCCTGCCAGTTGCCTCGCCCGCCCAGCAAATGCGAATTTGGCTTTCCCCGCAAGGGTTTGCCGTTCAAGGCGGATTTACGTCTGGCGATGTCGTGCCAGCCTGTGTATAAGGCGGCCCTCGCAACCCCTAGATCAGGTTGTGCTTTTTGCTTCACGGAGAGATTGCGATGTCCGAGCGGTGGACGCCCGAGTCCTGGCGCAGCAAGCCGGTGCTACAGGTGCCCGATTATCCCGACGCCAAGGCCCTGGCCGACGTCGAGGCGCAGCTTGCGACCTTTCCGCCGCTGGTGTTTGCGGGCGAGGCGCGCAACCTGAAGAAGGCGCTGGGGCGCGTTGCGGCCGGCGAGGCTTTCCTGCTGCAGGGCGGCGACTGCGCCGAGAGCTTCGCCGAGCACGGCGCCAACAACATCCGCGATTTCTTCCGCGTGCTGCTGCAGATGGCGGTGGTGCTGACCTATGCCGGCGCCGTGCCGGTGGTGAAGGTGGGGCGCGTTGCCGGCCAGTTCGCCAAGCCGCGGTCCTCGCCGACCGAGAAGATCAATGGCGTCGAGCTGCCGAGCTATCGCGGCGACATCGTCAACGACATCGCCTTCACCAAGGAAGCGCGCATTCCCGATCCGCAGCGCCAGCTGATGGCCTATCGCCAGTCGGCCGCGACGCTGAACCTGCTGCGCGCCTTCGCCACCGGCGGTTACGCCAATCTCGGCAGCGTGCATCAGTGGATGCTCGGCTTCCTCAAGGATAGTCCGCAGTCCCGCCGCTACAAGGAGCTGGCCGACCGCATCTCGGACGCGCTCAACTTCATGCGCGCCTGCGGCCTCGATCTCGAGGCCCATCCCGAGCTGCGCGCCACCGATTTCTACACCAGTCACGAGGCGCTGCTGCTCGGCTACGAGCAGGCCATGACCCGCGTCGATTCCACCACCGGCGACTGGTACGCGACCTCGGGCCACATGATCTGGATCGGCGACCGCACCCGCCAGCTCGATCACGGCCATATCGAGTATTTCCGCGGCATCAAGAACCCGATTGGGCTGAAATGCGGCCCGTCGCTCAAGCCCGACGAACTCCTGAAGCTGATCGACGTGCTCAACCCAGACAACGAGCCGGGCCGGCTGACGCTGATCGGCCGCTTCGGCTCGGACAAGGTCGGCGAGCACCTGCCGAACATGATCCGCGCCGTGAAGCGCGAGGGCAAGGTGGTGGTCTGGTCCTGCGACCCCATGCACGGCAACACCATCACATCGACCTCGGGCTACAAGACGCGTCCGTTCGACCGCATCCTGTCGGAGGTGAAGTCGTTCTTCACGATCCATGCCGCCGAAGGCACCCATGCCGGCGGCGTGCATCTGGAGATGACCGGGCAGGACGTTACCGAGTGTATCGGCGGCGCTCGCGCGATCACGGACGAGCACCTCAACGACCGCTATCACACGGTCTGCGATCCCCGCCTCAATGCCGAGCAATCCATCGACATGGCTTTCCTGATTGCCGAGCTGCTCAAGCAGGAACGCGCGGGCAAGGCCACGCCGATGCCGGCCGCAGCGGGGCTCTAGGGTCTTGCTGCGGATCTGGAAGGCCACGATCAATTCCCGTAACGGTCTGGCCTTTGCGTTCCGATCGGAGCAGGCCGTCCGCGAGGAGATTTTTGCGCTCCTGCTGTCGCTGCCGCTGGCCTGGCTGGTCGGTGCGACCGCGATGCGCGCGGTCGAGCTGGTCTGTTCGGTTGCGTTCGTGCTGACCGTCGAACTGCTCAACACCGCGATCGAGAAGCTCGCCGACCGGCTGACGATGGATCACGACAAGCAGATCGGCCGGGTCAAGGACATGGGCTCGGCGGCGGTCGGCGTCGCGCTGCTGATGGCCGGCGCGTTCTGGATCATCGCCATCATCGAGCGACTGGGATTTATCTGATCGGAGCGCCGCGGCCATGACCGAACGTCTCAAAGCATTCGCGGTCACGCTCGCCCAGCTCAATCCGACCATGGGCGACATCGAGGGCAACGCCGCCAAGGCGCGCGATGCGCGCGCGCGCGCCATCGCCGACGGGGCCGATCTCGTGCTGTTTCCGGAATTGTTCATCGCCGGCTATCCGCCGGAAGACCTGGTGCAGAAGCCGGCCTTCCAGGCGGCCTGCCGCGCCGCGATCGAGGCACTGGCGCGCGAGACCGCCGATGGCGGGCCCGCCATGCTGATCGGCACGCCCTGGGCCGAGGACGGCAAGCTCTACAATGCCTGCGCGCTGCTCGACGGCGGGCGCATCGCCGCACTTCGCTTCAAATGCAATCTGCCGAACTACGGCGTGTTCGACGAGAAGCGGCTGTTTTCGCGCGGCCCCGCGGCGGGCCCCGTGACGGTCCGCGGCGTGCGCATCGGCGTCCCCATCTGCGAAGACATCTGGCTCGAAGAATCCGAGGATTACGAGAACGTGGTCGAGACGCTGGCCGAGACCGGCGCCGAGATCATCCTGGTGCCGAACGGTTCGCCTTACTCCCGCGACAAGAATGATGTGCGCCTGTCGGTCGCGGTCGCCCGCGTCACCGAGAGCGGGCTGCCGCTGGTCTATCTCAACCAAATCGGCGGTCAGGACGAACTGGTATTCGACGGCGCCTCCTTCGCGCTCAACGGCGATCTCTCGCTCGCAGCGCAACTGCCGTCCTTCGAAGATAGCATCGTCACGCTGCGCTTCACGCGAAACGGCGACGACTGGCGTTGCGCGGGACCGATCGCGGAGCAACCCGAGGGCGACAAGGCCGACTATGCCGCCTGCGTGCTGGGCCTGCGCGACTACGTCGTCAAGAACGGGTTTCCCGGCGTGCTGCTCGGCATTTCCGGCGGCATCGACTCCGCGCTGTGCGCGGCGATCGCGGTGGATGCGCTCGGCGCCGACCAGGTGCATGGCGTGATGCTGCCGTATCGCTACACCGCGGCACACTCGATCGCCGATGCGGGCGAGCTCGCCGGCCATCTCGGCATTCGCTATGAGGTGCTGCCGATCGCGGAGGCCGTGACCGGCTTCGAGACCATCCTCTCGGGCCTCTTCAAGAACCTGCCGCCTGACGTCACCGAGGAAAATCTCCAGGCCCGCAGCCGTGGCACGCTCTTGATGGCGATCTCCAACAAAACCGGGCTGATGGTGGTGACGACCGGCAACAAGTCGGAAATGTCCGTGGGCTACGCCACGCTCTATGGCGACATGAACGGCGGCTTCAACCCGATCAAGGACATCTACAAGTCACAGGTGTTTCGGCTGGCGGCCCTGCGCAACGGCTGGAAGCCCGACGGCGCGCTTGGGCCTGCAGGCGAGGTGATCCCGCCCGACATCATCACGCGGCCGCCGTCTGCGGAATTGCGCGAGAACCAGCGCGATGAGGACTCGCTGCCGCCTTACGACGTGCTCGACGCGATCCTGAAGCGTCTGATCGAGCGCGAAGAGCCGCTCGATCACATCATCGCCGCCGGTTTCGATCGCGAGACCGTCACCCGGATCGACCATCTGCTCAACGTCGCCGAATACAAGCGGCGCCAGGCCGCGCCCGGCGTGAAAGTGACGCCGAGAAATTTCGGCCGCGACCGCCGCTATCCGATCACCAACCGCTTTCGCGACAAGGGCGAGAAGCAGCCCGCGCCGGACGAGACGCTGGTCTCGCGCGGCAGCAAGGCGTCGATCGACGCATTCGAGGGGTGAGGGCACGGTTTGTTGGGCGGACGCCGTCGCCGCATTCCACAGTCATCATCCGCGAAAGCGGATGATCCAGTACTCCGCGGCGGGCATTGTCGGATACGCCATCTGCCGCGGAGTACTGGATGTCCCGCCTTCGCGTGGCATGACAGTTGAGATTGGAGCAGGCGCCTTACGCTATTTCTGCTGCTGCGGCAGGAATGTCGGGCCGACCGAGCGGATCGGCTTGTTCTCGGAGCTCGCAGCCGCGCCGGTATCCGGCGTCGCAGCCGGTGCAGCCGCCGTCGTCGGCGCGGGAGCTGCGCCCTTTTTGGCGTTCGCAGGCGTGCCCTTGTTGAGCCGCTGCTGCTGCATTTTCTTGGCGCTTTCCTCGGTGACGATGATGTCGCCCTGCTGCTCGGCCGCCGTCTTGTCGTCGGCGGATTTCAGCGCGTCCGCCCAGGTCTGGCCGGCCGCCTTGCAGGAGCAGGACGGGTTGAACTCGCTGCGGAATTTGAAAGCGGTCGGCAGCGCCGTGTAGGGCTGGCCGCTGATCGAGACCGCCGAGTTCATGTCCTCGCCGGGATTGCGATGGGTGTAGAGCACGGCTTCCGCGGCCGGGCACAGCGCCTTGCAGGTCTTCTCGTCGTCGGGGAAGCGCGCCGGCACCGTGGCAAACGAGACCGGGAAATAGGCGCCGTCGCAGGTGCGCACGCACACGGTGCGGAAAGTGCCGGATTGCGGCCCGAGATCGGAGGGCGGCACGCCTTGCGGATTGCCCGCGTTGTTGCCGCCGAACAGATTGCTGAGGAAGTTGCCGCCGCCTTGGCCTTGCGCGGCGTTGGCGTATTGCGGGCCGCAATTGTTTTGCGCCAGCGCCACTAGTACCGACCGGCGCTGACTGTCGCGCTCCGGGCTGTAGCCGCCGCCACCGCCGCCGCGCAGGCGTTCGAGATTGCCGGTGATCTGGTCCAGATTGGCGCGCATCTGCTGGATCTGGGTGTTGACCGGGCCACATTGGGCCGATTGGCCGTTGAACAGCGAGAAGAAGCCGGAGGAATCGCAGCCCATGCGCTTGGCCTGCATGGTGACGCGGTCGAGCTCGGCCTGCTGCTTGGCCTGGGAGTCCTGGTAACGGCGGATCTGCTCCTCACGTGCGGGGTCGCCACCGCCGCCGCGGTCGAGCGCCGCGAGCTGGCCTTCCAGCCGCACGCACATCGGATTGGGTCCAAGTCCGTTCTGACCGGGCTGCGGCGGCGGTCCGGGCGGGCCGGCCTGCGCGAAAGCGCCGGTGACGAGCACGGCCGTGCTCAAGAGCACGGTGCAGGCAAGGACGAAGCGGGCACGGGAGAGGGATAGGAATTCAGGCATATCCGCCATTCTAGCGAGGTCACGGCCCGATGTGACGTTCCACGTGACTTGGAAGGGCCGAAGCGCGCCCTCCCATAGCCGCTTCCTGCGGCATCGTCACGTCGTTTCGGGGGGCCAAGGGACCGGCCTAAGTTGCGCCAGCTCCGCGTAAATTAGCGCTGGCAGGTGATTGCGACATATTCGTCGCAATGGCCATGGGAGCAATTTGTGCCGGATTTGGGGACAGAGCCGGTAATTTCGTCGGGATCGACCCGGCGGTAGCTTGATGCCTGGGCAAAATCTCGTGACTGGCAATAGGTCCGGGCGACGGAGGCGCCGCATTTGTCACCCTTGGCCAGGCACTGGTCGCCGTAGCCGTTGGCGATGATGAAGACGCGGGTCTCGGCGCAGGCGCCGGATGCGGCGAGGATCGAGGCGCTGAAAATGAGCGCGAGCAAGGATCGCATGAAAATACCGAGAGACAAAAAGGTGGAACAATCAGGTTTCAAAATGGACTCAAATAGTTAAGGATATGAACTATCGGGATCCATCGTCCGGGTAAATGGCGTTCGCGCGGCTCCCTTGACGCGGGGCCGCCTCATAGCCCATATGTTCCGCATGAACGGTCTCCTCGCCATTTGCACCATTTGCGAGATTACGAGCTAGCGATTCGCTGGCTGGAGCCGTCTTTTCTCAAACACGTTGAGAGACCTGGACGCCCGGCCAACAGCCGACGGGTATCCATATGGAATTGCGCCTCTACGATACGCTGAGCCGGGAAAAGCGCACCTTCGTGCCGCTCGATCCCAAGAACGTCCGCATGTATGTCTGCGGACCGACCGTCTACGACTTCGCCCATATCGGCAATGCGCGGCCGGTGATCGTGTTCGACGTGCTGTTTCGGCTGCTGCGCCACCTCTACGGTGAGGCGCACGTCAAATATGTCCGCAACATCACCGACGTCGACGACAAGATCAACGACCGCGCCGCGCGCGATTTTCCGGGCCTGCCGCTCAACGAGGCGATCCGCAAGGTCACCGAGCAGACCGGCGAGCAGTTTCACGCCGATGTCGATGCGCTGGGCTGCTTGCGGCCGAGCGTCGAGCCGCGCGCGACCGAGCACATCGGCGAGATGCGCGAGATCATCGAGCGGCTGGTCAAGGGCGGCTTTGCCTATGTCGCCGAGGATCACGTGCTGTTCTCGCCGCAGGCGATGAACGCTGCCAATTCGACGCTGCCGCGCTATGGTGCGCTGTCGAAGCGTTCGCTCGACGAAATGATCGCCGGTGCCCGCGTCGATGTCGCGCCCTACAAGCGCGATGCCACCGATTTCGTGCTGTGGAAGCCGTCCAAGCCCGGCGAGCCGTCATGGCCGTCGCCTGCCGGAATCGCGGTTGAGGGGCGCCCAGGCTGGCACGTCGAGTGCTCGGCGATGGCCTGGAAGCACCTCGGCGAGCATTTCGACATCCATGGCGGCGGCATCGATCTCGTGTTTCCGCATCACGAAAACGAGGTCGCGCAGACCTGCTGCGCCTTCCATCGGGAGCGTATGGCGAATTATTGGATGCACAACGGTTTCCTGCAGGTCGAAGGCGAGAAGATGTCGAAGTCGCTCGGCAACTTCATCACCATTCACGAGCTGCTCAAGGATTGGCCGGGTGAGGTGCTGCGGCTGAACATGCTCAAGACGCACTACCGCTCGCCGATCGACTGGACCATGAAGTCGCTGGAGGAGAGCGCCAAGACGCTTGACGACTGGTATCGTGTCGCGGCCGACGTTGCGCCCGGCGAGCCGGCTGCGTCGGTGGTCGAGCCAGTGCTCGACGATCTCAACACGCCGCTTGCGATTGCAGCGATGCATGGCCTGCGTGGAGGTGACGTAGGCGCTCTGGCGGGCTCGTTGCGCCTGCTCGGATTCCTGTCCGAGAGTGCCGCGCAATGGGAAGGCCGCAAGCAGCAGGCCAGTGGCGTCGACGCCAAGGAGGTCGAGGGCCTGATCGCGGAGCGGACGGCGGCGCGTAGCCGCAAGGACTTCAAGGAATCCGACCGCATACGCGATCTGCTCGCTGCAATGGGCGTTGCGATCAAGGACTCCAAGGACGGCACCACTTGGGAGTTTTCGCGATGAAGCGGCCCGACACGCCTTTCCCGCGGCACTGGATCTATTACATCGCGCTGAAGATCGCGCTGCTCGCGGGCGCCGTGGCGCTGGCGCTTAAACTCTACGGGATGTGGTGAGGACGATGGGACAGACTTTGCCAAAGCCCGGCCTGCGGCCGTTCCTGCCCGATGACGTGCCGGTGCTCGCGGCGATCTTCGCGGCCAGCATCGAGGGGCTGACCGGTGACGACTATAACGAGGCGCAGCAGCAGGCCTGGATGGAGGCGGCAGAAGACGAAGAGTTCGGCAAGCGGCTCGCGGCCGATCTGACGTTGATCGCGACGATGGAAGGCTCGCCTGTCGGCTTCGCCTCGTTGCGCGGCGCCGATCACATCCACATGCTCTATGTGCATCCGGCTGTCGTCGGGCAGGGTATCGCGACCATGCTGGTCGACGCGCTGGAGAAGCTCGCCGGCGGCCGCGGCGCGACCAGCCTCTCAGTCGATGCCAGCGACACAGCGCAAGGATTTTTCGCCAAGCGCGGCTACGTCGCCATGCAGCGCAATACCATCACCGTTGGAGACGAGTGGCTCGCCAACACCACGATGAAGAAGACGCTCGGAGCGCCGCAATGAGCAAGGAGCGTCTCTATCTGTTCGACACCACGCTGCGCGACGGCGCGCAGACCAACGGTGTCGATTTCACGCTGACCGACAAGCAGGTCATCGCCGCGATGCTCGATGATCTCGGCATCGACTATGTCGAGGGCGGCTATCCCGGCGCCAATCCGACCGACACCGAATTTTTCGGCAGCAAGCCCAAGCTCGCCCATGCGCGCTTCACGGCGTTCGGCATGACGCGACGCGCGGGCCGCTCGGTCTCGAACGATCCCGGCGTGGCCGGGCTGCTGGAAGCGAAGGCCGACGCGATCTGCTTCGTGGCGAAGGCATCCGCCTATCAGGTGCGCGTCGCGCTGGAGACGACCAAGGAGGAAAATCTCGCCTCCATCCGCGACAGCGTTGCGGCGGCGAAGGCTGCCGGTCGCGAGGTCATGCTCGACTGCGAGCATTTCTTCGACGGCTACAAGGAAGATTCGAGCTTTGCGCTCGCTTGCGCCAAAGCCGCCTATGAGGCCGGCGCGCGCTGGGTGGTGCTGTGCGACACCAATGGCGGCACCATGCCTGATGAGATCGAGGCCATCGTCACCGAGGTGACGAAGCACATCCCCGGCGATCACGTCGGCATCCACGCCCATAACGACACCGAGCAGGCGGTGGCCAATTCGCTCGCCGCGGTGCGCGCCGGCGCGCGGCAGATCCAGGGCACGCTGAACGGTCTCGGCGAGCGCTGCGGCAACGCCAATCTGTGCTCGCTGATCCCGACGCTGAAACTGAAAAAGGACTTCGCCGACGCTTTCGAGATCGGCGTCACCTCCGAGAAGCTGGCGACCCTGGTCAAGGTTTCGCGCACGCTCGACGACATGCTCAACCGCGTGCCGAACCGGCATGCTCCTTACGTCGGCGAGAGCGCCTTCGTCACCAAGACCGGCATTCATGCATCCGCGGTGCTGAAGGACCCGCAGACCTACGAGCACGTGCTGCCGGAGACGGTCGGCAACCACCGCAAGGTCCTGGTCTCGGACCAGGCCGGACGGTCCAACGTCATCGCCGAACTCGACCGTGCCGGCATTCCCTACGAGAAGAGCGATCCGAAGCTGACGCGCCTCGTCGAGGAGTTGAAGGAGCGCGAGGCGGCCGGTTACGCCTATGAATCCGCCAACGCCTCGTTCGAGCTGCTGGCGCGCCGCACGCTCGGCAAGGTGCCGCATTATTTCGAGGTCGAGCAGTTCGACGTCAATGTCGAGCAGCGCTACAATTCGCATGGCGAACGTGTCACCGTCGCTTTGGCCGTGGTGAAGGTCGACGTCGCCGGCGAGCATCTGATCTCGGCCGCCGAAGGCAACGGTCCCGTCAACGCGCTTGACCTTGCCATGCGCAAGGATCTCGGCAAGTACCAGAAATACATCGAGGGCTTGACGCTGATCGACTACCGCGTGCGTATCCTCAACGGCGGCACCGGCGCGGTCACACGCGTCCTGATCGAGAGCGAGGACGAGAACGGCGACAGCTGGACCACGGTCGGCGTTTCCCCCAACATCATCGACGCCTCGTTCCAGGCGCTGATGGATTCGGTGATCTACAAGCTCGTGAAGTCTGGCGCGCCGGCGTAAGGCCATGGCGGCGCCACAAACGCCGTCATTGCGAGCGTAGCGAAGCAATCCAGAATCCCTCCGCGGGAACAGTCTGGATTGCTTCGTCGCAAGGGCTCCTCGTAATGACGAGGAGGAGAGGGGGAGCGCCGCCAATGATCGACCACATCTCCGTCGGCGTCAGCGATCTCGAACGCTCCGCAAAATTCTACGAAGCCACGCTCGCCGCCCTCGGCCTTTCGCGCCTCGTCACGCGGCCGCGCACGGTCGGTTTCGGCAAGGCCTATCCGGAATTCTGGATCAATCTGCGCGAAGCCATGCCGCCCGTAGCCCCCGAAAGCGGCGTTCATATCTGCCTGCGGGCGAAGACGACAAGCGAGGTCGATGCTTTTCACGCCGCAGCGCTGTCCGCCGGCGGCGCCTCGGACGGTGCGCCCGGCATCCGTCCGCACGATCGCGTGCGCTACTACGCGGCGTTCGTCGCCGACCCCGACGGTAACCGGATCGAGGCGGTGACGTTTCCGGCAGAGTAGGGCGCTACAGCTTGCGCGCGACTTCCGGCGCGAGATCGCGCTGGCTGTCGGGAATCTGCGCAGCCGCGGCGCGGAGCCGCGGGACGATCTCCTCGACCTTGTCCGCCTTCAGGATATCGACGGAAAGACCGGCGCGAATGAACTGGGTTTGCCGCATATGGGACACCAGAGAGAACAGTGGCTCCCAGAAGCCGTCGACATTGGCGAGTAGCACCGGCTTGGCGTGACGGCCGAGTTGCTGCCAGGTCAGCTGCTCGACCAGCTCTTCGAGCGTGCCGAGCCCGCCGGGCAAGGCCACGAAGGCGTCGGAGCGCTCGAACATCAGCCGCTTGCGCTCGTGCATGTCTGGCGTGACGACCATCTCCTGCACGCGGGTCAGCGCGTTCTCGCGCATCCGGAGGAAGTCAGGGATGATGCCTGTGACAGTGCCGCCGTGATCCAGCACCGAGGTTGCGACCGCCCCCATCAGGCCGAGCGAGCCGCCGCCATAGACGAGGCGGATTTTGTTGTCCGCCAGCGATTTGCCAAGCGCCTTCGCCGCTTCGATGAAGTTGGGATTGGTTCCGGGGCCGGAGCCGCAATAGACGCAGACGGTTTTGATCGTGCTCATTGGTGCCATGATGCATTGCAGCGAAGAGGCGTCAAGCCCAATCGGTGATTCGATACTCCCGGGAATTTATCGGTAAATGGCGACAAACAATGAAGATACGCCATCTGGCGGGGTGCGTTCGCCCTCGGAAGCTTCTATATGACGAGCGAAAATCGTGAATCGCAACGCGGCCCGCATTCGGTGGGCTTTCAGGCTGTTTTGATGAATCCTCCCCATTCGCCCCATGGCTCCGAGGCGCCCGAGCCGGCCGGCGGACCGCTGGAACGCGCGACGCTGATGGGCACGCTGGCGCATCTGTGGCCCTATATCTGGCCGGGCGATCGCTTCGACCTGAAGATGCGCGTGGTCTGGTCGATGGTGCTGCTGCTCGCCGCCAAGCTGATCACGCTCACGGTTCCCTTCAGCTTCAAATGGGCGACCGATGCTCTGACCGGCGCCAACACGGCGCCGGTGCAGGCGGACAATTGGCACCTCTGGGTGATCGCCTCGCCGCTGCTGCTCACCGCGAGCTACGGCGTGATGCGGATTGTGATGGCGGTGCTGACGCAATGGCGCGACGGGATCTTTGCCCGCGTGGCCATGCATGCGGTGCGCAAGCTCGCGACCATCACCTTCATTCACATGCACGAGCTCTCGCTGCGCTTCCACCTCGAGCGCAAGACCGGCGGCCTGACGCGCGTGCTCGAGCGCGGCCGCGAGGGCATCGAGGTCATCGTGCGCATGGTGATCCTGCAACTGATCCCGACCATCGTCGAGGTCTCGTTGCTGCTCGCGGTGTTGCTGTGGCAGTTCGACTGGCGCTACGTGGTCGCAACCCTGATCACGGTGACGGTGTACATGTACTACACCTATGTCGCGACGGAGTGGCGGATCGGCATCCGCCGCAAGATGAACGATTCCGACACCGAGGCGAACACCAAGGCGATCGACTCGTTGCTCAACTACGAAACCGTCAAATATTTCAGCGCCGAGGCGCGCGAGGCGCAGCGCTATGACAAGTCGGTCGCGCGCTACGAGGAGTCGAGCATCCAAGCCTACACGTCGCTCGCCGTCCTCAACACCGGACAGGCCGTGATCTTCACGCTGGGTCTGACCGCGACCATGCTGATGTGCGCGATCGGGGTGCGCAACGGCACCAACACGGTCGGCGATTTCGTGCTGGTCAACGCGATGATGATCCAGCTCTACCAGCCGCTGAATTTCATGGGCATGGTCTATCGCGAGATCAAGCAGGCGATCATCGACATCGAGAAGATGTTCAACGTCCTCGGCCGCGAAGCCGAAATCAAGGACGTGCCCGATGCGAAGCCGCTGGTGGTCTCCGCCGGCAATGTGCGCTTCGAGGACGTGCGCTTTGCCTACGAGCCGGCGCGGCCGATCCTGAAAGGTATCAGCTTCGAGGTGCCGGCCGGCAAGACGGTCGCTATCGTCGGCCCGTCGGGTGCGGGCAAATCGACCATCTCGCGGCTCCTGTTCCGTCTCTACGACATCTCCGGCGGCAGGATCCTGATCGACGGCCAGGACATTCGCGAGGTCACGCAGTCCAGCTTGCGCGCCTCGATCGGCATGGTGCCCCAGGACACCGTGCTGTTCAACGACACCATCCGCTACAACATCCGCTACGGTCGCTGGGACGCCAGCGATGCCGAGGTCGAGGAGGCGGCGCAGCTGGCGCAGATCGATCGTTTCATCCGCATGGCACCGAAGGGCTACGAGACCCAGGTCGGCGAGCGCGGGCTGAAACTGTCGGGCGGCGAGAAGCAGCGCGTCGCGATCGCGCGCACCGTCTTGAAGGCGCCGCCGATCCTGGTGCTGGACGAGGCGACTTCGGCGCTCGATACCCATACCGAGCACGAGATCCAGGGCGCGCTCGACCGCGTGGCGAAGAACCGCACCTCGCTGGTGATCGCGCACCGGCTTTCGACCATCGTCGGGGCCGATGAGATCATCGTGCTGGACCAGGGCCGCATTGCCGAGCGGGGGACCCACGCCCAGCTGCTCGCGCATGGCGGTCTCTATGCCAGCATGTGGAACAGGCAGCGTGAGGCGGAGGCTGCCCGCGAGAAACTGGCCAAGATGGCCGACGCCAGCGAGGCGCCCAACCGGGAGCCGCCGCCGGTCGACGACGCCCTGACGGCGCCTGCGGCAGCGGTGTGACCTTGTCTCCGGTCCCAACTCTGGCCTAAACAGGCCCGCGCGACGACCCGCGCCATTAACCCCGAGCGGCAAATAGCAATGTCCATTCTCGATTCGATCCAGCGTCAGATCCCGCCGATCCACAAGGAGGGCTATCCCTTCATCGGCGGCTTTGCGCTGGCAAGCCTTGTCCTGTTCTGGCTGTGGTCGCCTCTGGGGTGGATCGGCACGATCCTGACGGTGTGGTGCGCGCTGTTCTTCCGCGACCCCGTCCGTGTGACGCCGGTGCGCGATGGGCTGGTGGTGTCGCCGGCCGACGGCCGCGTCTCGATGATCACCATGGCGTTGCCGCCGGCCGAGCTCGGGCTCGGCGACCGGCCGCTGCCGCGAATCTCGGTGTTCATGAGCGTGTTTAACTGCCACGTGAACCGCGCTCCGGTCGCGGGCCGGGTGGACCGCATCGCTTACCGGCCCGGCCTTTTCATCAATGCCGAGCTCGACAAGGCCAGCGAGGACAATGAGCGCAACTCGCTGGTGATCTCGACGCCGACGGCGCGGATCGGCGTGGTGCAGATCGCAGGGCTCGTCGCCAAGCGCATCGTCTGCTTCGTCAGGGAGGGCCAGGCGATCGGCGCCGGGGAGCGCTTCGGTCTGATCCGCTTCGGCTCCCGGCTCGATGTCTATCTGCCTGTGGGGACCAAAGCGCTGGTCTCGGAAGGGCAGACCGCGATCGCCGGCGAGACGATCCTGGCCGATCTTGCCGGAGACGACCCCAGCCGCGCCTTCCGCGCCAATTAACCAGGCCTGTGGGGGCCTCCCGCCCCAATGGCGGAGGGAGACGCGGCTTGCTATATCTCGCCTCGAGGTGAGGACCCGCGATGACGCCCTATGACTTCAAAGACCCCGATGTGCGCCGCCGGCGGTTCCGCCCGATTCCGGTGCGGATGCTGGTGCCCAACGTCATCACGCTGCTGGCGATCTGCGCAGGCCTGACCTCGATCCGCCTGTCGATCGAGGGGCGGATGTCGCTCGCCGTCTACGCCATCGTGTTCGCGGCCGCCCTCGACGGTATCGACGGCCGCATCGCGCGCATGATCAAGGGGCAGTCCAAGTTCGGCGCCGAGCTCGACAGCCTTGCCGATTTCGTCAATTTCGGCGTCGCCCCCGCGCTGATGCTGTATTTCTGGCAGCTGCACGAGCTCGGCAATGCCGGCTGGATCGCCGCCATGGTGTTCGCGATTTCCGGCGGCCTGCGCCTTGCGCGCTTCAATGCCACCATGGATGATCCGAACAAGCCGGCCTTCGCTGCCAATTTCTTCACCGGCGTGCCGGCGCCGGCCGGCGCGATCACCGTGCTGCTGCCGATCTATGTCGCGTTCCTCGATCTCGGCCGCTGGCCCGCCGTGATGACGGCAGCCTATACGCTGCTGATCGCCTTCCTGATGGTATCTCGCCTGCCGGTGTTCTCCGGCAAGACCAAGCGCATGCGCGTGCCGCCCGAACTGGTGTTGCCGGCATTCGTCGCGGTGATCGTCTTCATCGCGCTGCTGATCGCCTATCCCTGGCACGTGCTGTCGATCGGCACGGTACTGTATCTTCTCGCTTTGCCGCTCGGCTACAAATCCTATCGCGACCAGGCGCGCGCGATGGAGGCGACCGGGCCCTCGGGAAGCGAGGTCACCTCGCCGCCATCGGCACCGACGCTGGCGAATTTGTCGGAGCCTCCCAACGACGACGACGACGACCGTCCCGGACGGCTGCACTGAACGGCGGCACGCGGATATCTGCCATGAGGCCCCCCGAGTTGGGTTGAGACCTGATCTCGGCTATATCGCCCTGTGACGGCGGCATCGCGTCAATCAGCCGCCAATCTGGGAGAGAACGCCGTGACCGAAAAAGCGACCGGGCCGCTGCCCGCTTCCGTCCTCGAAGCGCTGGGCCGCTACGACACGCCGACGATCTGCAACGCCATGGAGATCGTGGCGCCCGAGCGCCGGCTGATCGGCTACACCACCAAGCAACTGGTCTGCCCGTTTCCCGACCTGCCGCCAATCGTCGGCTATGCCCGCACGGTTGCGATCCGCTCGGTGCTGAAATCCTCGCTGCCCGCCGAAGAGCAGTCGAAGCGCCGCATCGAATATTACGAATATGTCGGCACCGGCCATGGACCGCGCATCTCGGTGATCCAGGACATCGACGGCCCCGATGTCGGCTACGGCGCGTTCTGGGGCGAGGTGCAGAGCAACGTGCACAAGGCGCTCGGTTGTCTCGGCGTCATCACCGACGGCTCGATCCGGGACATCCCGCAATGGGCCCCTGGCTTCCAGGCGCTGGCGGGCTCGATCGGCCCCTCGCATGCCTGGGTGCATGCGGAAAGCTTCGGCGGCGAGGTGCGCGTCGCCGGCATGACCGTGAAGTCCGACGATCTGATCCACGCCGATCAGCATGGCGCCATCGTGATCCCGCTCGACATCGCTGCCAAGCTGCCGGAGGCCGCCGAACTCTGCGGCCGCCGCGAGACGCCGATCCTGGAGATCGCCCGCAGTCCCGATTTCTCGCTGGAGAAGCTGAAGGCGGCGCTGAAGCGCTCGGCGGAGATTCACTGAGCTTACGGCGATGATGCCTGCCGAGGGCCGCCCTGTTCGGTCAGAAACAGTGCGGCCTGATCGGGCTCACCGAGCATCGCGGCGGCGCATCCGATCAAGGTGAAGCCGCCTGCGAGATCCCACAGCGTGATGTCGTCTGCGCTGTGGGTGCTGTGAATCAATCGTGCTGCAATCACGGCGAACGCTGCTTCGACGAAGAGCAACGCGCTGAATGCCGGCAGGACGAGTTCCGGCTCGAGCAGGTGAAGCGCCAGCACCGCCGGCACCGCGGTGAGAAGACTGAACAGCGTCAACATTGCGATGGCTCCCGCCATGGGCATGTCGCGCTGCTACATGACAGCAAACGAACCACGGCTTCGATGTGGCGCAGGGCCGCAGCCGCAGCGCGCCCTGTTGCGGCCGGTATGGTTAGCGAACGGTTGAAATTCCTATCGCCGGGCGGCAATTCGTGGCTCGCAAGCGCGGCTACCACGCTGTCCGAACTTAACCTTTACGCGGCTTTAAGGGCGGCGCTCTAGGGTTCCTGATGCGGTTCGGGGTTGGGCCGCGCCAGCGGCCAGGACGGCCGTTGTTGCGTACGCGTTGGAGTATGCCATGGACATTATGACAGGCGCCGGACTTGCGGGCGGATTAGCCGTTATTGTGGCCATGGTGCTGATGGGCGGCGATCTGCACATGTTCATCAGTGAACATGCGATGATCATCATCTTCGGTGGCTCCGGCGCCGCGACCATGATCCGTTTCCCGCTGTCGGTGCTGATGCACGGCCTGCCGCTCGGAATGAAGTTTGCCTTCACGATGAGCCGGCTGTCGGCGCATGACCTGGTGGACGAGCTTGCCCGCATCGCCGAGATTGCCCGCAAGCAGGGACCGGTGGGACTGGAAAAGGTCGAGAC
The DNA here is from genome assembly GCF_003020125.1 of Bradyrhizobium sp. MOS003. Taxonomy (GTDB): domain Bacteria; phylum Pseudomonadota; class Alphaproteobacteria; order Rhizobiales; family Xanthobacteraceae; genus Bradyrhizobium. The sequence continues at coordinate 17,532 of NZ_PYFW01000008.1, forward strand.
CGACGAGCCGTTCCTCGCCAAGGGCATCCGCTACGTCGCCGACGGTTACGACCTCGATTTCATCAGAGACAATCTGGAGCGCGATCGCGACAATTTCCTGTTGCATCTCAACGAAGGCAGCAAGATCTACCGCGCGATCGGCGACTGCGCGCCCGCGTTCGGCATGATCGGAACGCTGATCGGCATGGTGCAGATGTTCTCGAACATGTCGGATCCCTCGAAGCTCGGCCCCTTCATGGCGACCGCGCTGCTGGCTACGCTCTATGGTGCGCTGGTCGCGAACCTGCTTTGTCTGCCGATCGCCGACAAGCTGCACACGAAGCTGATCGACGAAGAAACCAATCGTACGCTGATCATCGACGGCATTCTGATGATCCGCGATTCCAAGAGCCCGACCTTGGTGCGCGAGATGCTTCTGGCCTATTTGCCTGAGAAGCATCGCCATGCCGAAGGCGAGCCGGTTCCGGCGTGACGACTTACGCCGGGGTCTGACCGATGGCAAAGAAGAAGCGCGAAGAAGCACACGGCGGCCATGGCTGGTTCGTGACGTTCGCCGATCTGATGGCCTTGCTGCTGGCGTTTTTCGTGATGCTGGTCGCGTTTTCAACCCAGGACGCCAATAAACTGAAGATCGTTGCAGGCTCCATGCGCGAAGCCTTCGGCGTCCAGAGCGAAGCCCGTTACGCCGGCATCATCGAATCCGACGGCCTGCCGACCCGCGCGCGGCTGAAGAACGTCGACCACATCCAGCCAGAAGAGTCGTCGAACACGCCGACGCCGGACCAGGAGGATCACGACAAGACCTCGGGCGCGAGGATGAAGGTCGACCGAAATTTCGCGCTGGCCGCCGCCTCGCTGAGGCAGGCGCTACAGGACATGCCGGAACTGACCGAGATTTCCAAGCACATCATGTTCGAGGAGACCAAGCAGGGCCTCAACCTGGAGATCGTCGACCAGGACGGCCGTTCGATGTTCGCTGACGGCTCCAAAGTGCCCTATGATCGCACCCGCCGGCTGGTCGAGAAACTCGCGATCCCGCTCAAGGCCACGCCGCTGCGCGTCTCCATCGCCGGCCACACCGCGGCTGGCTTCGTGCCGAACCGCAGCGACTATGGCGCCTTCGATCTGTCGGCCGACCGCGCCAACGCCGTGCGCCAGATCCTCGAACGCGAGGGCCTGCCGCCGTCGCACATCTTCGCCGTCTCCGGCAAGGCGGATACCCAGCCGCTGTTTCCCGACGATCCCTCGCTCGCGGCCAACCGGCGGGTGACCATCACCTTGATGCGCGAAGATCCGCCGCTGCCGCCGAATCTGAAGCCCTAGGCCTCTTGCGCTACCATTTTACCTGAGGCATGTCGTCACGCTAGCGACGAACGTGGCCGCGACGTCACAGCATCCGGCTCGGCGCCTGCTATGGTGGTGGGCCGATTGACAGGCGCGCCGGAAGCGTCGAAAGGCGCCGGATCAATTCCAGGGAAGAAGCGTTTTCCACCTCCATGACGGCGAGCATCACACAGGCCGAGACCCAGGACGGGCCGGTCACCTCGGGCTTTTGGTCCCTTACTCTCGGGAGCATTGGCGTCGTCTTTGGCGATATCGGCACCTCGCCGCTTTACGCATTCCATGAGGCCGTCAGAGGCGCAGCCCATGGCGAGCCGGTCTCCCGGGTCATCGTGCTCGGCGTGCTCTCGCTGATCCTGTGGGCGCTCTTTATCGTCGTCACCGCCAAATACGTCCTATTGCTGCTGCGCGCCGACAACAACGGTGAGGGCGGCACGCTCTCGCTGATGGCGCTTGGTCAGCGCGCGCTCGGGCGGCGAAGCTGGTTCCTGCTCGCGCTCGGCGTGGTCGGCGCCTCCATGTTCATCGGCGATTCCATGATCACGCCGGCAATCTCGGTGCTGTCGGCGGTCGAAGGTCTCAAGCTCGCCACGCCGGCGTTCGAGCACTATGTCGTGCCGCTCACCGTCTTCATTTTGGTGCTGCTGTTCGCGGTCCAGAGCAAGGGGACGGCGCTGGTGGCCTCGGCGTTCGGACCGGTGATGGTGATCTGGTTCACCTGCCTGGCGGTGATGGGCGCCGTCCATATCGCCGACGATCCGTCGGTGCTGGCCGCGATCAACCCCTATTACGCGCTGGAATTCCTGCTGTCGCACGGCACGATCGGCCTCGTCACGCTCGGTGCCGTCTTTCTGGCGGTCACCGGCGGCGAGGCGCTCTACGCCGATCTCGGCCATTTCGGCCGCAAGCCGATCCAGTCGGCCTGGATGTTCTTCGTGCTGCCCTCGCTGCTGATCAACTATTTCGGGCAGGGCGCGCTGGTGCTCTCCGATCCCAGTGCGATCGAGCATTCCTTCTACCGCATGGTGCCCGAGTATCTGGTGCTGCCGCTGGTCGGACTTGCGACCGCGGCGACCGTGATCGCGAGCCAGGCGGTGATCACCGGCGCTTATTCGCTGGTCTACCAGGCGGTGCAGCTCGGCCTCTTGCCGCGCTTCGAGGTGCGCTATACCTCCGAAACTCATGCCGGCCAGATCTATCTGCCGCGCGTGAACCGGCTGCTGCTGATTGGCGTGATGCTGCTGGTGCTGTTGTTCCACACCTCCAGCAATCTGGCGTCCGCCTACGGCATCGCGGTCTCCACCACCATGGTCGCCGACGGCATCATGGGCTTCGTCGTGATCTGGAAGTTGTGGAACTGGCGCGCCGCGACAGCGGCCGCCGTCATCATGCCCTTCGTCATCGTCGACATGACTTTCTTCAGCGCCAATCTGCTCAAGCTGCTCGAAGGAGCCTGGGTCCCATTGCTGTTTGGCGTCGTCATGGCCGGGACGATCTGGACCTGGCGGCGCGGCACCGGAATCCTGATCCAGAAGACGCGCCGGATCGAGGTGCCGCTGGACGATCTGATCCGCAGCCTGGAGAAGCGGCCGCCTCACGTCGTCAAGGGCACGGCAGTATTCCTCACCAGTGATCCTTCGTTCGTGCCGACCGCGCTGCTGCACAATCTCAAGCACAATAAGGTGCTGCACGAGCACAACGTGATCCTGACCATCGAGACGGCGCAGACGCCGCGCGTCGACCTGGCGGAGCGGTTCCGCATGGAGAAGATCAGCGACAAGTTCTCCAAGGTCCGCCTGCGCTTCGGCTTCATGGAGCAGCCGAACGTGCCCAAGGCGCTCGCGATCGCGCGCAAGCAGGGCTGGCAGTTCGACATCATGTCCACGTCGTTCTTCGTGTCGCGGAGGTCGTTGAAGGCGTCGGCGCAGTCGGGCATGCCGTTGTGGCAGGACCATCTGTTCATCGCGCTCAGCCGGTCGGCCAACGATGCCACCGACTATTTCCAGATTCCCACCGGGCGCGTGGTTGAAGTCGGAACTCAGGTCACTATCTGAGCGGGACTGGCGCATCCATGCGGAAATTGCATGGCAAGTGCCCAAAATCGGGCTAGGCTATGCCAGCAGCGCAGGACTATAAGCCGCGCGCTCTTCCGCCGTTGTGCAGTGAAGCATTTTAGAGGCCATCGGGCTCTCCCATGACAAGTGACGTAGTGATTTCCGCCCCGGAAACGGCGGCGGCCAATGGGCATGGCGACGCCCACACGACCGCCGGCTTCAGGGCGCTGACGCTTGGCAGCATCGGGGTTGTCTATGGCGATATCGGCACCAGCCCGCTTTACGCGTTCCGTGAAGCGGTGATGGCCGCCTCGGGCGCGGAGGGGGTGCCGACGCCGGCTGCGGTGCTCGGCGTGCTGTCGCTGATCCTGTGGGCGCTGATCGTGGTAGTCACGCTCAAATACGTCGTGATCCTGCTCCGCGCCGACAACAATGGCGAGGGGGGCACACTGGCGCTGATGGCCTTGGCCCAACGCGCGGTCGGAACCGGCGGGGCGACCATCGTTCTGCTCGGCATCATTTCCGGTGCGCTGTTCTATGGCGATGCCGTGATCACGCCGGCACTCTCGGTGCTGTCGGCGATCGAGGGCATGAAAGACGTCACGCTGCGGTTCGAGCCCTATATCGTGCCGCTGACCGTGATCATCCTGGTTGGCCTGTTCGCCGTGCAATCGCGCGGAACTGCCCGGGTCGCCGCCTTCTTCGGCCCGATCATGTGCGTCTGGTTCGCTGTCCTTGCCGTGGCGGCGATCCATCCCATCATCCAGCAGCCGCAAGTCCTGTACGCGCTGAACCCGCTCTATGCGGTCTCTTTCATGCTCCACCACGGCATCATCGGCTTCGTCACGTTGGGGGCGGTGTTCCTGGCGGTCACCGGCGCCGAGGCGCTCTATGCCGACCTCGGCCATTTCGGCAAGCGGCCGATCCAGACCGCCTGGCTGTTCATCGTGCTGCCGTCGCTGGCGCTGAACTACCTGGGGCAGGGCGCGCTCGTGCTCGGCGATCCCGGCGCCATCGTCAGCCCCTTCTTCCAGCTCTTCCCGCAAGGCTTCTTCCGCGGCTGCATGGTCGTGCTCGCCACCATGGCAACCGTCATCGCCAGCCAGGCGGTGATCACCGGCGCGTATTCGCTGACGCGCCAGGCGATCCAGCTCGGTTTGCTGCCCCGCTTCGAAATTCGCCATACGTCGGAAGCCCATTCCGGCCAGATCTTCATTCCCCGCATCAACCAGCTGCTGCTGGTCGCGGTGGTGCTGCTGGTGCTGCTGTTCCGCTCGTCCAGCGCGCTGGCGTCCGCCTACGGCATCTCCGTCACCGGGACCATGGTGGTCACGGCGATGATGGGCTTCGTCGTGATCTGGAAGGTCTGGCGCTGGTCGCCGCTCGCGGCCGGAGCGCTGATTGCGCCGTTCCTGTTCCTCGACCTCACGTTCCTGGCCGCCAACCTGCTCAAGGTGTTCGAGGGCGGCTGGGTGCCGCTGGCGCTCGGCGCGCTCATGATCATCCTGATGTACACGTGGCGGCGCGGCAGCCGGCTGCTGTTCGAGAAATCGCGCAAGCTCGAGTTCCCGCTCGCCGATCTCGTGGCGATGCTGGAGAAGCGGCCGCCGCAACGGGTGCCCGGCACCGCCGTGTTCCTGACCTCGGACCCGCTCAGCGCGCCGACCGCACTGATGCATAGCCTGAAGCACTACAAGGTGCTGCACGAGAAGAACGTCATTCTCACCATCGAGACGGCGCAGACCCCGCGGATCGATCCGGCCGAGCGGGTCAAGCTGGAGCAGATCAGCCCGACCTTCTCCAAGGTGACGCTGAAGTTCGGCTTCATGGAATCGCCGAACGTGCCGAAGGCGCTGGCGATCGCCCGCAAGCTCGGCTGGCAGTTCGACATCATGTCGACCTCGTTCTTCCTGTCGCGCAGGACGCTCAAGCCGGCCGCCCATTCCGGCATGCCGCGTTGGCAGGACCGGCTGTTCATCTCGCTCAGCCGCTCCGCCAACGACGCCACCGACTATTTCCAGATCCCGAGCGGCCGGGTGGTCGAGGTCGGCACCCAGGTGACGATCTAGCCGCCAGGCAACGCCGCACTTCAAGTCGCTGCGATTTAGCTTTAACTTGCGCCCCGGGGCTCAAGCCTTTGTAGCGCTTGATTTTCGTGAGCCGAGAGGCGAGGTTGCCGCCGGCCGGGACACGTCCGGCGGGCACGCGCGACGTTGGAGGATGATGTGGCAAACCAGGTGCAGGATCTGACCCCGGACGAGGTCTCCAAGGGCGTCGCGGAGGGCCGCTATCTCCTCGTCGACGTGCGCGAGCCGAACGAGGTCGAAGCCGAGGCCTATCCCTACGGCGTCGTGGTGCCGCTCTCGACCTTCGATCCCAAGGCGATCCCGGATCCCCAGGGCAAGGACGTCGTGTTCGCCTGCCGCTCCGGCAAGCGCTCGGTGACGGCTTCGCTCGCGGCGCAGGCGGCGGGCCTGCCGTACGACAAGCATCTGGCCGGCGGCATGCTAGGCTGGAAGGCGGCGGGCCTTCCGAGCAAAGTCGGTGGCTGACCCCGCGATGACGACCAAGAGCTCCGCGCTGAACAAGGTCTTCGCCGACCTTCCCGTCACCATCTTCGAGGCGATGTCGCAGGCCGCGCGCGACAACGCCGCCATCAATCTCGGCCAGGGCTTTCCCGACGATCCCGGCCCGGAGGACATCCGTCGCGCCGCGGCGGAGGCCTCGCTGAACGGCTACAACCAGTACCCCTCGATGATGGGCCTGCCGGAGCTGCGCCAGGCGATCGCCACCCATTACGGCCATTGGCACGGGCTCAAGCTCGATCCGATGAGCGAGGTGATGGTGACCTCCGGCGGGACCGAGGCGCTGACCTCGGCGATCCTCGCAGTGGTCCAGCCCGGCGACGAAGTGGTCTGCTTCCAGCCGGTCTATGATTCTTACTTGCCGATCATCCGCCAAGCCGGTGGCATTCCGCGCCTCGTGCGGCTGGAGCCGCCGCACTGGCGCTTGAATGAGGACATGCTGAAAAGCGTCTTCAATTCAAAGACCAAGGCGGTGCTCTTTAACAATCCGCTGAATCCGTCCGCGGTGGTCTATCCGCGCGAGGACCTCGAGCTGCTGGCGCGCTACTGCCAGGAGTTCGACGTCATCGCCATCACGGACGAAGTGTGGGAGCACGTCACCTTCGACGAGCACAAGCATATCCCGCTGATCACCATTCCCGGTATGCGCGAGCGCACCATCAAGGTCGGCTCGGCCGGCAAGATCTTCTCGCTGACGGGCTGGAAGATCGGCTTCGTCTGCGCCGCGCCGCCGCTCTTGCGCGTCGCCGCCAAGGTGCACCAGTTCCTGACCTTCACCACCGCGCCGAACCTGCAGGCTGCCGTCGCCTACGGCCTCGGCAAGCCGGATGAGTATTTCCTGTCGATGCGCAAGGATTTGACGCGGAGCAGGGACCGCCTGACCAAGGGCCTGGAGAGCCTCGGCTTCCCCGTGCTGAAGTCGCAAGGCACCTACTTCCTCACCGTCGACCTGTCGCCGCTCGGGCTGAACGAGAGCGATACCGAGTTCTGCTGGCGGATCGTGAAGGACTACAAGGTCGCGGCGATCCCGGTCTCGGCCTTCTACGAGCAGGACCCGGTGACCTCAGTGGTCCGCTTCTGCTTCGCCAAGAAGGACGAGACCCTCGACACCGCGCTGGAGCGGTTGTCGGACGCGGTGCGCGGTCACAAGAGGTAGATTGAGATGAGGGACGTCGGCCGCTCCAGGCTTTGCCTCGGCTTTGCAATCGCCGCCGCGCTGACGCTTTCCACCCCTGCAAGGGCCGAGGAGCGGGTCGTCAACTTCTACAACTGGTCCAACTACATGGCGCCAGATGTCCTCGAGGCCTTCACCAAGGAGACCGGCATCAAGGTGGTCTACGACACCTTCGATGCCAACGAGACGCTGGAGACACGCCTGATGGCCGGCAAATCCGGCTACGACGTGGTGGTGCCCACCGCCTATTTCCTGCAGCGGCAGATCAAGGCCAACATCTTCCAGAAGCTCGACAAGGCGAAGCTGCCTAACCTCGCCAATGCTTGGCCGATGGTCACCAAGCATCTTGCGACCTACGATCCCGGCAACGACTACGCCGCCAACTATATGTGGGGCACGACGGGCATCGGCTACAACGTCGCCAAGGTGAAGGCGCTCCTCGGGCCGGATGCCAGGATCGACAGCTGGGACATCGTCTTCAAGGCAGAGAACCTCGCCAAATTCAAGGATTGCGGCGTCCACATGCTCGACTCCGCCGACGACATCTTTCCGGCGGCGCTGAACTATCTCGGGCTCGATCCGAACTCGACCAAGCAGGCGGACCTCGAGAAGGCCGCCGATGTCGTCGCCAAAGTCCGTCCCTCCGTGCGCAAGTTCCACTCTTCCGAATACTTAAGCGCGCTGGCCACCGGCGAGATCTGCTTCGTGGTCGGCTGGTCCGGCGACATCATGCAGGCCCGCGCCCGCGCCGCGGAAGCCAAGAATGGCATCGAGATCGGCTACGCCATTCCGAAGGAGGGCGCGCAGATGTTCTTCGACAATCTCGCGATCCCCGCGGACGCCAGGAACGTCAAGGAAGCCTACGAGCTGATCAACTATCTCTACCGTCCGGACGTCGCCGCCAAGAACTCGGACTTTCTGTCCTATGCCAGCGGCAACCTCGCCAGCCAGAAGCTGGTCGATCCGAAGATCCTCGGCGACAAGAACATCTATCCGGACGAGGCCGCGCTCGCGAAACTGTTCGTGATCACCGCGCGCGATCCGGCGACCCAGCGGGTGATCAATCGGCTGTGGACCAGGGTGAAGACGGGGCGCTGAGAGTACCCGTCATTGCGAGGAGCGAAGCGACGAAGCAATCCAGACCGTTTCCGCGGAAAGACTCTGGATTGCTTCGCTTCGCTCGCAATGACGGAGCAAATCACCGCCAGCGGCGATGCAGCCACAACCACTGCTCGGGATGTTCGCGCACCCAGCCTTCCACCACGCTGGTGATCGCCTGGGTCGTGCCCTGGATGTCGATCTTGCCCTCGGTATCACGCACCGGCTGGACCTCCTCGGTGATCTCGGCGGTGAAGCGGCCGCCGGGCAGGCGGATGATGCGGACGCCGTGGATCGGGCACTCGACCTGGCGTAGCAGGCGGGCCAGCATCGGGTTGGCGCGGGTCTTGCGGCCGAAGAAGGTGACCTCGACGCCGCCGGTCAGATACTGGTCGATCAGCATGGCGACGTGCTTGCCGTCCTTGAGCGCCTGGGCGAGCCGCAGCGGCGCATCGCGGCCCGCCGGGATCAGCGTGCCCATGTTGACCTGGCGCATCTCCTGGATGATGCGGTCGGCTGAGGCGATGTTCGGCCGGCGATAGAGGATCGCGGTATCCAGCCCATGCGCGACGGCGGCGAGCGCCGGCAATTCCCAATTGGCCAGATGGGCTGCGAAGATCAGCGCCGGCTTTCCGTCGTCGCGGATGCGGTCGAACAGCTCGATGCTACGCTGAGGCAATTCGATCCGGCTGTTTTCCGGATGGTCGCGATCGTAATCCCAGACGTGGTCCATATGCGCAAACTCGCCGCCGACGCGGCCGAGATTGTCCCACACGCCCATCAGGATATTTTCGATCTCCTCCGGCGACTTCTCGGGGAATGCGGCGGTGAGATTGGCCCGGCCGATGCGGTGCTCGCGCAGGCGCGGCCCGATCAGCTTGGTCACGCGCGCGAAAAAGTCCGAAGTCTTGGCCGGATCGAAATAGCGCGTGGTACGCAGCATGCCGACGGTGGCCGCGCCGATCAGGCTTCCGCTGATCGATTTGGCTGCATTCCGCGCGCGAATCTTCGTGCTGATAGGAATCAGCGCCATGCGTCCGGTCAGGCCGGTTCGCGGGTCAGGATCAGCGAGGCGTTCTGGCCGCCGAAGCCGAACGAGTTCGACATCACCGCGGTGACGCGGGCATCGCGCGCCTTGTTGCCGACGACGTTGAACAGGATCGTCGGATCCGGCGTCTCGTAATTGATCGTCGGCGGGATGCGCTGATGCTCGAGCGTGAGCAGCGAGAAGATTGCTTCCACGGCGCCGGCGGCAGAGATGGTGTGGCCGACCATCGACTTGTTGGACGTCACCGGAATCTTCTGCGCGAGCTCGCCGAACACGGCCGATGTCGTGTTGAATTCCATTTTGTCGTTCTCGGGCGTCGCGGTGCCGTGCGCGTTGATGTGGTCGATCTGGTCCGGCGTCATGCCGGCATCGGCCAGCGTCTTGTTCATGCAGCCGATGATCGGCTTGCCGTCGGGCGACGAGCGGGTGCGATGGAAGGAATCGGTGAGCTCGCCGCAGCCGGCGATCACGCCGAGGATTTTTGCGCCGCGCGCGGTGGCGGCTTCGTAGCTTTCCAGCACGAGCGCGCCGGCGCCTTCGGCCATGACGAAGCCGTCGCGGTTCTTGGAGAAGGGGCGGGAGGCCGCCTGCGGCGGATCGTTCTGGGTCGACAGCGCCGAGAGCAGCGAGAAGCGCACGAGGGCTTCCGGATTCACGGTGCCGTCGGTCGCCACGCACAGCGCAGCGTCGGTCTCGCCGCGGCGGATCGCCTCGACGCCGAGCTGGATCGAGGTCGCGCCCGAGGCGCACGCCGTCGACAGCGAGATGGGCGAGCCCTTGGTGCCGAAGGTCTCGGCGAGATAAGCGGCCACCGAGCCGAACATGAAGCGGTGATGATAGGCGCTGTACTTGCCGCCGCCGGAGATGCGCAGCAAATCGTCATAGGTGAAATCCGGCGCGCCGACGGCGCGGCCGAGTTCGCGGCGTTGCGGCCATTCGACTTCGACCGGCGCGACCGCGAGGAAGAGGGGGCCTGGGAAATCGGCCTTGGCGCCGATACCGGCCTGCGCGAGCGCTTCCTCCGTCACGAGCTCGGCCATCCGCTCGGACAGGCCGGTGGAGGAGAACGGATCGACGCTGACGAAATCGACAGTGCCTGCCATCGTGGTCTTCAGGCCGTCGACCGGAAAACGCGTGATGGTGCGGATGCCGGATTCACCGGCGACGAGCTTGGCCCAATTGTCGGCCTTGCCGGCACCGAGCGAGGTCATGATGCCCATGCCGGTGACGACGACGACGGGACGCTCGAGTTTGTCGCGTGGTGCAGTCATGTCGATCCCCCGGGTGAGCTAGCCAACTGCCTCGACCAGCGCCATGCCTTCGCCGCGCCAGTGTCCGGCTCCGACCACCACAATCTGGGTGGGCGCTCCCTGCATTTCAATCTCGGTGCCCGTCGAATCGTTCGGCGGGAATAGCGCGCCGCGCGAGATCGACAGCGCGGCGAGCGCGATGCCAAGCGGGAATTGCGTCTCCATGGTGTGGCCGAACATCGTGCCGGTCGAGCGCACCGGGAAGTCGGCATGGCCCTTCAGGAAATCATGCTCTTCGCTCGTCGCAGGTTCTGCACCGGTCGCGCCCGAGATGATCGCGCCCTTGCCTTCGCGCCGGGGCAGTTTGGCCCACAGCTGCTCCAGCGTCGCGGCCATGTCGCCGGGCTGCTTGCGCCGGGCGAGGTCGGCGACGACGCTCGTCAATCTGGCGAACGGTTTTGCGCCACGCGCTTGCGCATGCGCCTTCGATTCCAGCACCAGGAAGGCGCCGGCAGACCCCAGCGCGAAGCCGGCGTGATCCTTGCGCGCCCAGACGGGAGCGAATTTGTCCTTGAGGTTGAAATCGCCGAATTCGTAGAGGACGAGCAGGTCCTTGCGCTCGCCATTGTGCGAGCCGCCGACCAGCGCGATGTCGCTCTCGCCCGAGGCGATGCGCGCAAGCGCGATGCGGGCGGCATCGGCGCCAGCGACCTCTTCGCCCATGAAGGTGCGCGAGGTGCCGCCGAGTCCGTGCACGATAGCGATGTTGCCGGCGAGCAGGTTGGAGAGCTGCGCCAGGAACAGCGTCGGCCTGAGATCGCTCATCAGCCGCTCGTTGAGGAAGCCGGGTGCGTTCGCGCCCTTGGCCTCGGCCGTCAAGACGCCGGTGTCGACGTTGAGATCGCGCTCGCCGCCGCCGGCGGCCACCACCATGTCGATCTTCGACAGGATGTCCTTGTTGCCCTTGATCCCGGCGGAATCGAGCGCAAGGCCGGCGGCGTAGGTGCCGATGCGCTGCCAGGCTTCCATCTGGCGCTGGTCGCCCTTCTTCGGGATCTGGCTGTCGAAGCTGACGGGCATCAAGGGATGCACGATGTAGGGCGCAAAGCGCTCCTCGTCGACATTGATGCGCTTCTCGGAAAGCGCGGCCCAGTTGGCGTCCAGGCCCTCGCCAAGCGAGGTCGCGAGTCCAATGCCGGTGATCCAGACTTCGGTCTGGCCGGGCTTCGAAGCAGTGTCAGTCATGGCGATACGGCCTGTTGCGGAAAGCCGACGCGCTCGGCGACTTTCGCCATGTAGCCGCGCATATCCGCATTGGGGAAGGGGATCAGCGTGAAGGTCAGCGAGGAATTGGCGCGCAGCTTGCCACCGACCCTGATCTTGGCTTCGGTCATGGCATAGCCCGAGCCCTCATGGGCCACGCTCGCCTCGAGCGTCATCAGCTCGCCCGGAAAAACCGAGCCGCGGACCTTGGCTTCCTTGACGGCCGCGAGAATCGGCATGCGCTCGAATTTCAACACGCCGAGCAGGAGAAAGCCCGAGGCCTGCGCCATCGATTCGATCAGGAGCACGCCGGGCATCAAGGGGTAACCCGGGAAGTGCCCCTCGAAGACGGTGCTCTCCTGGGGGACCTGGGCTTCGACGACGATCGTCTTCTCGTCGACTTTGAGGTCGACGATCCGATCGATCATGTGGAAGTATTCGAGTTGCATGACCGCGCCCTTAGGCGCTCGCGCCCTTGGCCGCAACCAGTTCGTCGATGCGGGCGCACAGATTCTTCAGCACGAAATACTGCTCGGTGGTCGCCTTGCCGTCGTTGACCTCCTGGGTCCACTTTTCCAGCGGCAGCTTGATGCCGAATTGCTTGTCGATCGCAAACGCGATGTCCAGGAAATCAAGGCTGTCGATGCCGAGATCGTCGATGGCATGACTATCCGGCGTGATCGTGTCGCGCGGGATGTCGCAGGTTTCAGCGATGATCGTGGCGACCTGATCGAATGTGGAAGACATCACTAAGCCTTTGATATATTGCGGATATTTATCAGATTGTCCAGAGTGGCACGGTGGGTGGGCATCGCGCCCCTGATGACGCCCTCAACCCCCCTCTGGCCGGGTCGAAAGCCCGTATATCGGAGCGAAGCCCTGAGTTCAATGGAGCCGGGCGGGCGGCGAGACAGGGCTGGGGATGCTCCGCTGGTGTCCCTTACCCGCCGGGGCCGGCGGCCAGGCGGGCCTAGATATGCGGCGTCGTGATCTTGGCGCAGTCGCGACGGCCCATCAGCACGCAATCCTGAGTCCGGCGCAGGTCGGCGATGCTGACCGCGAGCCAAATTCCGATTGCAGTCAGCGCGATGGTAAAGGCCAGCGCCGCGATGTTGGCGAGCATGCGATGGCGGAAATCGTCCGGCTCGGCGCGGGGTTGCTCGTAGCGGGACAGGTCGAGCGGTTCGGGCGTGACGTGCAACGGCTGCACGGTACCGCTACCGCGGCGGGCCGTTGGGGACGGCGAGGTGCGCGGCCTGAACTGGAGCACCCGGTGCTCGTCGTCAGAGCTTATGGGCCGCTGGGTCGTCATGGGGCGGGGATCACTCCAAAGCAGCGATTTTAGATAGCATACGTGACGAACACGTCGCAGGAAATCTTCTCAATACCCGCGTGCATTCGTGCGCTTGCACTATTTTTGCAGGGACCGGTGTGGAGCGATTGCCGGAACCGGCCCTCATGCCGAAACCGGCACGAGGGTTGCGTTGCAACAACAACCAAGGTTGCGCCGCTTACATCGGCTTGTGATCTCGGTGTCCTCGCGAACACGTTTTGCCGCCGCATGGCCCATGCCATAGTCGGGGAACCTGTACCGTCAGTTGCAGCCGTCCGAAGGGCCTTCGACCATGACCACGACCAACGCGCGCGAGCCGAGAGTGCATCCGGTCCCGATCCTGTCGCTCCGGCCGACGCAGATGACGGTCGGCATGCGCGAGGTCAAGGAGAAGCGCAAGCGCTGGCGCGAGCACGACAAGAAGAAGCAGGCCGATCTGCTCGGCAAGCACATGATCCCTGTCGTCTACGGCCCAGACGCGCGGTACTACGTGATCGACCATCATCATCTCGGCCGCGCGCTACACGACGAAGGAGTCAAGGAGGTGCTGGTGACCATCGTCGGCGACCTCCGCATGGTCGAGCGCGAGGCGTTCTGGGGCGTGATGGACAACAAGCGTTGGGTCTATCCTTACGACGCCAAGGGCGAACGGCGACGGTTCCGCGACCTGCCGAAATCGGTCGCCGATCTCAAGGACGATCCGTTCCGCAGCCTTGCCGGCGAATTGCGCCGCCTGGGCGGCTTCGCCAAGGATACCACGCCGTTCTCCGAATTCCTGTGGGCCGACTTCCTGCGCCGAAAGGTTTCGCGCAAGGTTGTGGAGGCCGATTTCGACAAGGCGCTCGAGAAGGCGATGTCCGCGGCCAAGAGCAAGGATGCGATCTATCTGCCCGGCTGGTGCGGTCCGGAAGACGATGACTAGAGGCCTGGGGCATCGCGTGGGGTGATGCCTCTTGTCAGTCGCGCTGGAAGATCCTGGCGCCGGGATAGGCGCGGCGAGCGTAGGTGACCACCAGCGCGCGATCCTGGGTGTCCAGGAAAGGCGTTCGGATCTGGTACGACCCGACGATGAGGTGCCACAGGCCATTGAGCTTCTGGATCACGATCTTCATTTGGATAGTCCTCGATGACTCCACATGCCAGCGAATGCCGCTCGTCGTCGCATTGCCTGGGATTGCAAACGCGGCTGTAACATTCCGATCGCCGCTTGCATTCCGCCGCAAAACGCGCCGATGATTGTTAGTTGGTTATGGCTTGTGCCCTGATAAGCCGAACCCCATCACAGTCGCTTGAGTGACATCAATTTCCGCGCCCATGAAGCCGTCCTGAAACAGAGCCGTCCCATCTCTATGGGGTAGTCGAGCTCACACAGGAGGCGAACATGCGCCGTCTGGTTTTCGTAATTGCCTTGCTCGCGGTCGCTTCGGCGGGAATTTCGGCATCGTTTGCCGCGGTTCATCACGCCAAGTCGCTGACTTTCGCGGAGCGCTTTGCTCCGGCGCTCGAGTTGATGGCGCAGCGCTAGCGGCCTGGCGCTCTGCCGCCATCGAGCGATGCAGCGGCTGATCGCTGCGACGTCGACATCACGTCGCACCCGTCGACCGGCCGGATCAGGCTTGACCTGCCGCAAGTCCACGTCGTTGCGGTCGGTTAAAGTTCGGCTGCATGATTGCCGAAGCAGCGTTGCGCCCCGATGGCGAGGGCGAGGTCGGCTCCAGGTCATGCTGGCCGGAGACACGACCATGAGCCTCATCTTTCGCATCGTCTTTATCGCCGCAGGCGCGCTCACCGCGTTGTTCGTCGCACGCGATGCCCTGAACTTCACGATCATCCAGACCTTCGTCGCCGTCTTGCTCGTGACAGTCGTCGTGGGCGCTGGAAGTCTCTGGAGCATGCGGCGGAAGACGTGAGCAACGCAGAACGCGGCAGTCCGGCCGGGCTCAGCGAAACAGAGGCCCGGCTGCGGCTGCAACAGGACGGTTACAACGAACTGCCTCGGCCCGAACGGCGCACGCCGCTGCGTATCGTGCTCGAGGTGTTGCGAGAGCCGATGCTCGCGCTCCTTCTGTGCGGCGGGCTGATCTACCTGCTGCTCGGCGACCTCCGCGAGGCCCTGCTGCTTGCGGCATTCGGCGCGATCTCCGTCGTGATCACGATCGTGCAGGAAGCCCGCACCGAGCGCGTGCTGGAGGCGTTGCGGGAGCTGACCAGTCCGCGAGCGCTCGTGGTCAGGGACGGCGAGCGCCGGCGCATCGCGGGCCGGGACGTCGTCCGCGGCGATCTCCTCATGCTGGCTGAGGGCGATCGGATCCCGGCAGATGCAGTCCTCGTCAGCGCGCGTGATCTGGCGGTCGACGAGTCCCTGCTGACCGGAGAATCGGTTCCGGTTCGCAAGCAGGCCATCAAAACGCCGCTCGCCAAAGCATCCTCGACTGAAAAGGCCGTTTTGGCTGAACATCGCCCGGGCGGCGATGACCTGCCGTTCGTGTATTCGGGCTCGCTGGTCGTGCGAGGCGAGGGCCTCGCCGAGGTCGATGCCACCGGCCCTCGTAGCGAGATCGGAAAGATAGGACTGTCGCTGCACAGCCTGCAACAGGAGCCGCCGCGGCTGCAGCAGCAGACCGCACGGCTCGTGCGGCTTTGCTTTCTCGGCGGCGCGGCGATCAGCCTCGCTGCCGTCCTGCTTTATGGAACGTTGCGCGGAGATTGGCTGCAGGCGCTGCTCGGAGGCATCGCGATCGGCATGTCCATGCTGCCTGAGGAGTTTGCCGTCGTCCTCACGGTGTTCATGGCCATGGGCGCCTGGCGGATCTCGAGGGCGCGGGTGCTGACGCGGCGCGCGGCCGCGATCGAGGTGCTGGGCTCCGCAACCGTGCTGTGCACCGACAAGACCGGCACGCTGACGCAGAACCGGATGTCGGTCGCGGAACTGAGGCTGCCCGACGGGGCGAGCGTGCATCTGGCGTCGTCGCAGGCGGCGCCCGTGGGAGCAGAATTTTTCGAGCTGGCGCGTTGCAGTGCTCTGGCGAGTTCGGCCCAACCGTTCGATCCGATGGAGAAGGCCCTGCACGCGTTTGCGCAGGCGAGCCTGCCGGAGGATGATGAAATCCCGGGTGCTCGGATCTTGATCCGCAGCTACGGCCTTCGCCCGGAACTGCTGGCGATGACCCAGGTTTGGCAATCGTCCGAGGCGGTGTTCGCCTCGGCCAAAGGCGCTCCCGAAGCGATTGCGCGCCTCTGCAAGCTGGATGCGGCGGATCAGGACGCGATGCGGGACGCGGTCGCGGTGATGGCGAAGGATGGTCTTCGCGTGCTGGGCGTCGCCGCTGCGACCTGCGACGGCGAGGCCCTGCCGAGCTCGCAGGAAGGCTTTTCGTTTCGCTTCCTCGGTCTGGTCGGGTTGGCCGATCCGCTTCGTCCGCACGTCTCCGAGGCGGTCGCCGAATGCCGTTCGGCCGGCATCCGCGTCGTCATGATCACAGGCGATTATCCGGCGACCGCTTTGGCGATCGCCGGGCAGGCCGGGCTCGACGTCAACCAGGTCGCGACCGGCGAGCAGATCAAGCTCGCGGACGAGAACGGGCTGGAGGCACTCGTCAGGAACGTGAACGTGTTCGCGCGGGTCCTGCCGGAGCAGAAACTTCGGATCGTTCAGGCCATGAAGCGCAACGGCGAGATCGTCGCGATGACCGGCGACGGCGTCAACGATGCGCCGTCGCTGAAGGCGGCCCATATCGGGATCGCGATGGGCGGCCGCGGCACCGATGTCGCCCGGGAGGCCTCCTCGATCGTCCTGCTCGACGACGATTTCGGCTCCATCGTTGCATCCATCCGCCTGGGGCGCCGGATCTACGACAATCTGCGCAAGGCCATGGCCTTCATTTTCGCCGTCCACGTGCCGATCGCGGGACTTGCCCTGCTGCCGCTGGTTTTCGGGCTGCCTCTGGTTCTCGGCCCCGTTCACATCGCGTTTCTGGAGCTGATCATCGACCCCGTCTGCTCGCTCGTATTTGAAGCCGAGCGGGAGGAGCACGATGTCATGAGCCGCCCGCCGCGGCGCGCTGATGCTGAGCTGTTCTCGTGGGCCTTGGTCGGCTGGAGCGTCCTGCAGGGCGTTGTTGCATTTGTGTTGATCGCTGCGATCTTCCTCGTCGCGCTTCGTTGGGGCGTGCCGCCCGAAGAGGCGCGTACGCTGGCTTTCATCGCGCTCGTCGCCTGCATCGTCGCGCTGGTGCTGGCCAACCGGTCCTTCAGCCCGTCCTTCCTGTCTGCCTTCTTCCGTCCGAATCCGGCATTGCTCTGGATATTCCTGTCGATCGCTCTCGTTCTTGCCGCGGCCCTGTTCTGGCCGCCTGCGTCCAGTCTCTTCCGGTTCGGTCCCCTGCACCTGGACGATCTGATGGTCACCCTCGGCGCGGGATTGCTGGTGCTCACGGTGCTCGAACTGCTGAAGCCGATATGGGCACGGCGGTTGCGATTCTAGACGCCGTCCTGGTGGGAGCCGGTCTTCGGCACAGCCTCCGCATGGTGCGGATCTTCCTTGCCGCCGAGGGCGCGATGCAGCCAGCGTTCGACGCGGCGGCCGATCGTGAGCAGCACGAACGTGAAGGTCAGCGCGACCAGCACGATCTTCCATTGCCCGGCGCCGCACGCAATGCCGAGACAGGCGGCGAGGAAGGTGCAGGCCGCGCTGGTCAGGCCGCGCACGCGAAAACGATCGCTCTCGTGGACGATGACGCCGGCTCCAAGGAAGCCGATGCCGGTCAGGATGCCCTGGATCACGCGGCTCGCCGCATCGGTGATCTTGCCGGGCTCGGCGAACTGCACCGCGAGCAGCACGACGGTTGCGGTGGAGAGTCCGACGATGCCGAGCGTCTTCAGTCCGATCGGCTTGCCGTGCAGGTCGCGGTTGAGGCCGATCGCGCTGCCGGCGAATGTCGCGGTGCCGAGGCGCAGCAGGATCTCTGGCCAGTCCATCCCGGTCATGTCTTGTCCGTCACTTCTTCGGCAGGCGTCCCATCAGGTAGAATTCGTCATTCGGGCGCATGCCCGTGAAATTCGCCAGCCGGTTCGACAGCGCGAAGAAGGCGGAGATCGCGGCGATGTCCCAGATGTCGTCGTCGCTGAAGCCGTGCGGGGCGAGTGCGGCGAAATTCTCCTCGGAGATTCGCTGCGCGTCGGCCGAGACCTTCATCGCGAAATCGAGCATCGCCTTCTGCCGCGGCGTGATGTCGGCCTTGCGGTAGTTCACCGCGACCTGGTCGGCAATGAGCGGGTTCTTGGCGCGGATGCGCAGGATCGCGCCGTGGGCGATCACGCAATACTGGCACTGGTTGGCGGCAGAGGTCGCGACCACGATCATCTCGCGCTCGGCCTTGCTGAGGCCGCCGTCCTTCTCCATCAGCGCGTCGTGATAGGCGAAGAAGGCGCGAAACTCGTCGGGACGGTAGGCCAGCGTCAGGAACACGTTCGGCACGAAGCCGCTCTTCTCCTGCACGGCGAGAAGGCGCGTGCGGATGTCGTCAGGCAGCGTATCGAGGGCGGGAGCGGGGAAGCGTTGTGCGGGCTGTGTCATGGCATGGATTCCGGCTTGGGGCCGTCAACCATAGTCGATGCGGGAGGGACGCTCCAGAGGTGTCCGAAGCTCTCGTGCCCCGGACGCAGCGCAGCGCCCCTTTGGCGGTGCGCTGCAGAGCCGGGGCCTGTGTATCCGAGCGTGTCGTGCATGTGGGATGGGTCCCGGCCGTGCGCGGCAGCGTTGCACGCTGCAGCGCGTCCGGGACACGCGAGAAGCTACCGCAGCGGCTTCTTCAACAGCGAGAAGCGATCCGGATCGAGCCCCATGGAGGGCTGCAGCATCGGGGCTTCGACGTTGGAGAGCGTCTTGGCGGGCGGAGCCGAAAACACCGGATCGTTCGGCACGTCGCGCTGCGAGGTGGCGCCGCGCCAGCGTTCGAGCACGGCGCCGACGAAATGCATGTCGTGGCCGGAGGTGACCGAAGGCACGCTGCTGATGGTGGCCTCGCCGCGCGGCAATTGGTGCGGTGGCACCTCCTTGAAGCGCAGCCGGGTCGGCAGCGCGACGCCTTCGCCGAAGGCCAGCACTTCACGCGTGCCGAGCGACGGCACGAAGGACAGCAGGTTCGCGGCAGCGTCCGACACGGCGGCGCGCAGCAGCGCCTGGTCGCGCTCGTTGGCAAGACGCATCGTGAACAGCGTATTGCACTGGGAGATGATGGTGGCATCGAGCTCGGCCGGACGCTGGGTGATGAGACCGAGATAGACGCCGTATTTGCGGCCTTCCTTGGCGATGCGTGACACCGCCTTGCGGGTCGGCCCGAATCCGACGTTGCGGTCCGCGGAGGCGTAGCGATGCGCTTCCTCGCAAACGAACAGCAGCGGCGAGACGCCATCGCTCCACAGGCCGAAATCGAAGGCCATGCGGCAGAGCACCGAGACGACGGAATCGATGACCTCGGCCGGGAAGCCGGCGAGCTGCATCACCGTCATCGGCTTGCCGTTGGCGGGGAGGCGGAACAGCAGGCTGATGACCTCGGCCATGGTGTCGCCGCCGACATTGGCGTTGTCGAACATGAAGGCGTAGCGCGGGTCGTTGCGCACGGCCTCGATGCGCGAGATCAGCTTGTGATAGATGATGCGCGAGGAGCGGTTCTCGAGCTTGCCCATGCGCTCGTCGATCAGCGACATCAGGTCGACCAGGCGATAGGGCACCGGCGTGTCGACGGTGTAGCCGATCTGCTTGGGATCGATGCGCTTGAGGCCGATGCGGTCGGCGTTCTGGTATTGGGTGTAGACACCCTTGGCGAGCGGGATCACCTCGGCGAGGATGTCGAGCTCCTCGGGTACGCCGGCGCGGCCGCCGAACAGCACGTCGACGATTTCCTCGAAGTTGAACAGCCAGAACGGTAGCTTCAGGTTCCGCGGGTTGAGCACCAGTGCGCGGTCGCCGAAGCAGCGGCCATATTCGTTGTGCACGTCGAGCAGGAAGATGCGCAGGTTGGGACGCGCCTTCAGGATCTCGTTGAGCAGCAGGGACACGCCGGTGGATTTGCCGACGCCGGTCGATCCCAGTACCGCAAAATGCTTGGACAGCATTTCCTCGACATCGACATAGGCGATGACGGAGCGGTCCTGCTGGAGGAAGCCGACATTGATCTGGTCCGAGCCGGTCGGCGCGTAGATCGTGCGCAGCTCCTGGCTGGTAATGAGATCGACGGCATCGCCGATGGTCGGATAATTGGTGACGCCGCGCTGGAATTTCGGCTTGTCGCTGGCGTTGAGGATCTCGCCGAGCAGGTCGACCGATGCGACCGCGATATAATTGTCGCTGCTCGACAGGTTCTCGCACGACACCTCGGTGATCATTGCGACGATGACCGAACTGGAACTGCGAATACTGACGAAGCGGCCGACGGTCGCCCGAACTTCCGAGATCGGCATCTGGCTTTCAGCCAGCAGCCCGACCCGGGCGAGCGATCCGCGTACCGAAATCACACGTCCAAAGGATGTCACGATGAATGAACCTGGCATGAGCGAGGAATTTGGCCCTGACTATGCGAGCCGGGGGCTGGACAAACGGTTAAGCGGCAGGTGCAGGCGTTTTCTTAAATCTGCGACAATTCGGTCGATAGGTTTGTTCCGAATGCATACTTGGCGGCGGAATCGGCTCAAAAATGCTGCTTTTCCGGGCCTTTGAGCATGAGTGCGATTAAGGAAGATTTTACCATCCGGGCACTCCGTCGGCCGTTCGGAGGACGGCCGGTCACAGCGGTGCGCGCCGGGTTGCACCGAACTGCACACGTTGATTTGTTGACGGGACCTAATCATTTGTACATTAGTACAAATGAACCCGCGGCCTCGAGTGCCGCCCGGAGGCATGAGCCAATCATGAGCACTGCATCCGGATGCGAGATCCGGTCCGGCGGATCGCAGCCATGCCCTGGAGGAGACCATGCAGCCCGAACCGATCCTCGATCTCGCCCATCTCGGCCATATGGAACTAATGACGCCGAAGCCCGACGAGAGCCTGAAATTCTTCGTCGACGTGATGGGGATGACCGTCAGCGGCCAGAAGGGCGAGTCGGTCTACTTGCGCGGCTGGGACGATTACGAGCGCTATTCGCTCAAGCTGACGGCTTCGAAGACCTCAGGCATGGAGCACATGGCGCTGCGCGCGCGCAGCCAGCAGGCGCTGGAGCGCCGCGTCGCCGCGCTGAAGGGCTCCGGCTTCGACATCGGCTGGATCGACGGCGACATGGGGCAGGGGCCGACTTTCCGCTGCCGCGATCCCGACGGCCACATCGTCGAGCTCTATTACGAGACCGAATGGTATCAGGCGCCGCCCGAGCTGAAGCCGGCGCTGAAGAACCAGGCGCAGCGCTTTCCTGCACGCGGCGTCAATGTCCGCCGGCTCGATCATCTCAACTGCCTCGCCGTCGACATCAAGGCGAACCGCGAGTTCTTCGAGAATTACCTCGGCTGCCGCCTCACCGAGCAGATCGTGCTCAATGACGGACGGGAAGCCGCGATGTGGCTGACGATGTCGAACAAGAGCTATGACTTCGCTTATTCGCTCGACCATTCAGGCGTGCCGGGCCGCTTCCACCACGTCACCTACGCGCTCGACAGCCGCGAGGAGATTCTGCGCGCTGCAGACATCTTCCTGGAGAATGGCATCCACATCGAGACCGGCCCGCACAAGCACGCGATTCAGCAGACCTTCTTCCTCTATGTCTACGAGCCCGGCGGCAACCGCGTCGAAGTCGCCAATGCCGGCGCCCGCCTGATCCTCGCGCCGGACTGGAAGCCGATCGTGTGGACCGAGGAGGAGCGCAAGAAGGGCCAGGCGTGGGGGCTGAAGACGATCGAGTCCTTCCACACCCACGGCACGCCGCCGGTGGACGTGAAGAAGCACGGGTAGTGTTTCGAGTCATTCTGGGCTCAATCGCTACGCTCGGGCCCCGGAATGACGGAATGAACGCTAGTGCGCCGACGTCCGCACGCGTGCGATCGTCTCCCGCACCCCGGTCCATGCCGGCTTGTCCGGCGCGAACTGCTTGCGCAGGAAGGTGACGAGTTCCTCGATTTGCGCGTCGCTCATGCTGTTTCTGAACGCGGGCATGTAGCCGAGGTCGCTCGACACGGGTTCGGCGATGCCGTGCAGGATGACCTGCACGAGATTGTCCGACGTCGCGCTGTGCAGATTGCTGTTGAGCGCGAGGGAGGGCCGCGCGCCGAACAGCGGCAGGCCGCCGACCTCGTGGCAAACGGCGCAGGCGCCTTGATAGAGCCGCGCGCCGGTCGAAGAGCCTGTTGTGACCTGGGTTGCGTTCTCGAGCTTTGCAGCAAGCGCATCCGCATCGGCGGCGGCGTCGTTGAATGAATTGAGATAGACCGCCATCGCGCGGATGTCCTGGTCCGGTAGGGCCCTGAGGTCCCGGACGACAGGTGCCATCGGGCCGGCAGCGACGCCGTGATAGCGCGAATGGCCGGTGCGCAAATAGGCGAACAGCTCGTCCTCGCTCCATGGGATCGGCGCATGCGAGAGCGAGGTCAGCGGCGGCGCCTCCCAGCCCTCGGCAAAGCCGCCGGCGAGGTAGGCGTTGCCTTGCTCGGCGCCCAACGCATTGCGCGGCGAATGACATCCGCTGCAATGGCCGAGGCCCTCCACGAGATAGGCGCCGCGATTCCAGGCTTCGGACTTGGTGGGGTCGGGCTTGAATTCCTTTGTCTGGTGGAAGAGCGCATTCCAACCCGCGAGCAGCGGGCGCAGGTTGAACGGGAAGGCGAGCGTGTTCGCCGGCGCCGTCGCGCGCACTGCAGGCTGAGCCATCAGGTAGGCGTAGAGCGCCTGCATGTCGGCGTCACTGGTCTTCGAAAAATGCGTGTACGGGAAGGCGGGATAGAGTTGCCGTCCGTCGCGGTGCAGCCCGTCGCGCATCGCGCGCTCGAAGGCCGGGTAGGACCAGGCGCCGATTCCGGTCTCGACATCGGGCGTGATGTTGGTCGCGTAGATCGTGCCGAACGGCGTCTCCAATGCGCGGCCGCCGGCGTAGAGCGCGCCGTTGAGTGTGGTGTGGCACTCAGCACAATTGCCGAGCGCTGCGAGTTGCTGTCCGCGCGCGATTGTCGCGGCGGAATAGACCGATACATCCGGACGCGCGATCGGCGTGATCGCGCGTCCCGGCAGCAGCGCCGCGCCGATGCCGATCGCAGCGGTGCAAACCGCCGCAATCGCAGCGACAATGCCGGCGCGTTTGGCGAAGGGATTCTCCCAGATGCGCGAAGGCGGCTTAGCGGGCGCGGGCAGGGCCTGCGGCATCGGCGATATTTCACCGTGCAATCCCTTCAGGATGCGTTCCGGCGTGAACGGCGGCTCGCGAAAGCGCACACCAGTGGCATCGAAAATCGCGTTCGCGATAGCCGCGGCGCTCGGCACCGATGCGGATTCGCCGACGCCGAGCGGCGGCTGATCCGCCCGCGGCAGCATCAGCACGTCGATCTTGGGCACGTCGGGGAAGGGGATGATCGGATAGGCGCCCCATTCCCGCGCCGCCACCGCGCCGCGCTCGAACGAGACCTCCTCCCTCAGCGCGCGGCTGGTGGACTGTATGACGTTGCCGTGGATCTGGTGGCGCACGCCGTCCGGATTGATCATCAACCCGGAATCCTGTCCGGCGACGACCCGCGTCACGCTGACGTCGCCGGTCGATTTGTTCACCGCGACGTCGGCGACCCAGGCCGACCACGCCGCGCCATAGCCGGGAAATTTGCTGTGGACGTAAAGCGCATAGGCAAAGCCGCGCCCGTGCAAGATGTCGCCGTCCTTCTCTTCGCGCACCGGTCGCGGCGTCCAGCCCGCGCGTTCGGCGACCGCGTTGACGAGATCGACGGCGCGATGGTCTTTCAGATAGCGCAGGCGGTATTCGATCGGATCGACTCCGGCCTCGGTCGCGGCTTCGTCGATGTAGGATTCGTGCGCAAAGGTGTTCGGCAGCGCAGAGACGCCTCGGAACCAGGAGGCGCGCACGATCGGCGGCATGTCGTGGGTAACGACGCGCATGTGGTCGTAATCATAGGGCGGGATCGCGGTGCGGTCGCCCATCTGCAGCACGGCGGGCTCGGATGGAATGCGCCCGGTGAGCAGCAGTGCCAGCGTCGGCGCGGCGTTCGAGGGATAACGGGTGGCGAGATCGTAAGCGGCGATGCCGCCGGTGGCATCGAGCCCGCCATTGACATCGATGAGCTGCGCGGTGCCCTTGGGCTCCCAGGCGTGCTCCTGTTCGCGCGTGAGCTGCACGCGCACGGGGCGCCCGACCGCACGCGACAGCAGCAGGGCGTCGGCGGTGACGTCGTCAGCACAGTTGCGACCGTAGCAGCCGGCGGCCTCCAGCCGGATCACCTCGATATCGCTCTCGGGTCGCTCGATCAGCAGCGCGAGGTCGCTGCGCAGTACGTGCGGGTTTTGCGTGCCCGACCAGACCCGGATATTGCCGTCGCTGAAATCGGCAACCGAACAGGATGGGCCGATCGAGGCGTGCATCTGATACGGCCATACGTAAGTGCGCTGCATCGGCTTGGCCGCGCCTGATATCGCCGCATCGACGTCGCCCTTGTCGATCAGCGTGCGCGGCGTCGATGGATTGGCGCGCAGCGCGGTCTCGACGTCGGACAGATCGGTCAATGCCGGCGTCGGCTTCCAGCTCACCTTGAGCTGCTCGGCCGCCCGGATCGCATTTTCCTCACGCTCAGCGACGACACCGACGAAGTCGCCGATACGCACCACCGCGACAAGTCCGGGGATGTCGCGCACCGAGGATTCATCGACGGCAATGAGACTCGTGCCGACGAACGGGCCGGCATCGACGCCGGCATAGGGCGGGCGCACCACGCGGCCCTGCAGCATGCCGGGCACGCGGATGTCGTGCACGAAGGTCAATTCGCCGGTGGCCTTGGCGGGCAGGTCGACGCGCGGGACGGATTGGCCGACGATGGCGTAATCGCCCACCGGTTTGACCTCGACATCGTCGGCAAGCTCGAGCCGGATCTCTTCGCTCCCGATCAACTCGCCATAGCTGACACTGCGGTTGTCGTGCCCCCGCACGAGGCCGTCCTCGATCCTGAGATCGCCCTCCGGCAGGTCCAGCCGCTCCGCCGCGCGCGCCATGAGGAACTGCCGCGCCTGGGCCGCTGCCTTGCGCAAGGGAACGGCGGTGATCTGGATGGTTTCGCTGGCGATCGTCGCGCCCTGGTTCGGCACCACCGCGGTGTCGCCGAGCACCACGACGACGCGCGCAAAGGACACGTCGAGCTCTTCGGCGACGATCTGTCCCAGCGCCGTACGGATGCCGGTGCCGAGATCGACATGGCCGTTATAGGCGCTGACCGATCCATCCGCGGTGATGCGGATGAAGGTCTCGGAGGTGAGCTCGTCCACGGTGCGGACGACCACGAGCGAGCCGGATTGGCGCTCAGCTTCATCAGGGGCAGGGGAAGCCATCAATCAACGGCCTCGGTGAGCTGGCCTGAAGCGCGCATCACGGCGCGCAGGATTTCGACATGGGTGCCGCAGCGGCAGAGATTGTAGCGCAGCGCCGCGAGGGCCTCCTGCTCGGTCGGCCGCGGGTTGATCGCGAGCAGCGCCTTGGTGGTCATGATCATGCCGTTGAGGCAATAGCCGCATTGCGCGGCCTGCTCGTCGATGAAGGCCTGTTGCACCACGTCAGGTTTGTCGCGCGTGCCGAGCCCTTCGAGCGTCACGATGTCGCGGCCGGCGCAGCCACTGACGGGGATCACGCAGGAGCGGGCCGGGGCCCCGTCGATCAGGACAGTGCAGGTGCCGCATTCGCCGAGGCCGCAACCATATTTCGGGCCGTTGAGCGCGAGGTCGTTGCGCAGCACGTAGAGCAGCGGCGTCTCCGGCGCTGCGGCGACCTCGTGGATCGCCCTGTTCACGGTGAGACGGATCGGTGTCTGCGTCATCCTCGTTTCCAAACGCTCGGCCAAGTCGTGTCGAAATCCAAGTCGTGGCGAAAATCTACGTCGCGACGATACCGTTTGTACACAAACGTGCAAGCCGTGCATGCCGCACTGCAGCGCGGCTGCCTTCTTTGTGGACAGAGCGGATAGGCAAATGAGGTTTTATGCAGCAGCCGCATCTTTTGCGCTGCACCGCCGCTTGACAGCCATCCGGGGCGCGCGCACCATCGTTCGTATACGAATGATAACCGCGGTCTCGCTGGCTCTGACATGGTGATGATGGAAACGACGAGCGCTGCTATCGACAAGATCCGCTGCGATGCCTGTCCGGTGATGTGCTACATCAAGCCGGGCGCCGCGGGCGCCTGCGATCGCTACGCCAACCACGACGGCAAGCTCGTCCGCGTCGATCCGCATGTGATCCTGGAGCGCACGGTCTCGCATGGCGGCAAGCTGGTCCCGTTCAGCCGCACCGAAGATTGGGACGGCAAGATCGTCCACGAACCCTCCACATTCGTCACCGCGATCGGCGCAGGCACGACGTATCCCGACTACAAGCCGGCGCCGTTCATCGTCTCTGCGGAGGTCGACGGCGTCGACATGGTGACTGTGGTCACCGAGGGCATCTTCTCCTATTGCGGCATCAAGGTGAAGATCGACACCGATCGCTATCTGGGGCCTGAGACCGCCATCGTCCGCGCGCAGGGCGAGGCGGTCGGTCACGTCACCACCAGCGAATACGGTTCACAGATGCTGTCGCTCGGCGGCGTGCATCACCTGACCGGCGGCTCCAAGAAGGAGGGCCGCGTCACCTGCGACACGCTGATGGATCTCGCCAATTGCAAGGCGGTCGAGTTGACCATCGACGGCGGCGCGAACGTGGTGGTGCAGGCCGGCCAGCCGCCGATCGTCAACGGCATGAAAGAAGAGCGCATGCGCGTCGGCTGCGGCTCGGCGACAATCGGCATGTTCGCCAAGCAATGGCACGGCAAAGTCGACGAGGTCGTCGTGGTCGACGATCACATCACCGGCGTCCTCTCGGAGCATCAGGCCGGCAAGCTGCTCGACATCGCCGACACCGGCATCAAGATGAAGGGCCGCCGCTCGACGCCCGGCCGCTATTTCCAGGTCGCCGATCCCGGCACGGGGTGGGGCGGGACCAACATCTCCGATCCGCTCGCGATCCTCGGGCCGTTCGATGCCAAGGAGGCAAAGCCGGGTCTCTCGATGCTGATGGTCTCCACGACCGGCGAGCATTCGTCCTATTACGTGCTCGACGAGGCCCTGAAGCCGGTCGAGACCGAGATGCCGGCCGATCTGAAGTTCTCGGTCGAGCGCATCCAGGAGAATTGCGAGCCGGCTCTGTGCACGGTGCTGTTCATGGCAGGAGCCGGCGGTTCGCTGCGCGCGGGTGTCACCGACAATCCGGTGCGGCTGACACGGTCGGTGAAGGATGCGCTGACGCGTGTCACCAGCGGCGGCGCGCCGGTCTATGTCTGGCCGGGCGGCGGCATCACCTACATGGTCGACGTGACGCAGATGCCGTCAGGCGCGTTCGGCTATGTGCCGACCCCGGCGCTGGTCGCGCCGATCGAATTCACGATGAAGCTGTCCGACTACGCCGCGCTTGGCGGTCACATGGATTACGTGAAGCCGCTCGCCGAGGTGCAGGCCGGTGACGATGTGCGTCAGCTGCCGTGGCAGAACCCGATTCCGGGACCGCGGTCATGACGAGGCTCCCGCAAATCGCATTGCTGTCTGATGGCCGGCGGCTGCATTTGCAGGATGGACCGATCGACCTGATCGTCGAGGCGAGGGGACGCGCGGCAGATGTGCGTGCGGCTTACGAGGCCGCGGCACGGCGGTTTACCGGGCTGCTCGACGAACTCTGCGCCGAATTGCTTGAACTGCGGAGCGCCGCCGGGACACGCACTTCGCTGAAGGGCGTGGTTGCGCGTCGAATGCACGCCGCTGTCGCGCCCTATGCCGCCGATTGCTTCATCACGCCGATGGCCGCGGTGGCCGGCAGCGTGGCGGAGGAGATTCTGGGCGCGATGCTCGGCGCTGCGACGCTGGACCGCGTCTATGTGAACAACGGTGGCGACATCGCGCTTCATCTCGGTGATGCCGAATATTTCTCCGTCGGCCTGATGGACCGACCTGATCGCGACGGCGTGATGCGGACGATGCAGGTGGACGCCGATGATCCCGTGCGCGGCATCGCGACCAGCGGACGGCACGGCCGCAGTTTTTCGCTTGGCATTGCCGATGCGGTGACAGTGCTGGCGGCGACCGCGTCGCGGGCCGATGCCGCTGCGACCGTCATAGCCAACGCCGTCGATCTGCCCGGGCATCCCGCCATCATGCGGATGCCCGCAAACGAGCTGCAGCCGGACAGCGACCTCGGCGCGCGACTTGTGACCCGCAATGTCGGTGTATTGTCGCAGAATGAGATCGCGACGGCGCTCGAATCTGGCGCGGAATGTGCACGTCAATTGTTCGATCGCGGATTGATCGAGGGTGCCGTCCTGCAGCTTTGTGGTGATATGCTTGTCATCGGACCGAAAGATATTGAACGGCAACGAACGCGTCCGCCTTTGCCGGAGAACGCGGTCTGTGCCTGAACGGGGAAGCGAAGCATGAGCGCGATCATCCGCAAGATCGTCACCGTCGTCGAAGAGACTCAGATGGAGATGGGCCGCCAGGTCTCGCCGCCGACCCGTCGCGCGGCGGCGATTGCCGTCATCGAAAATCCCTTTGCCGGACAATATGTCGAAGACCTCTCGCTCCTGATCGCGATCGGCGAGGAACTGGGCGAGCTCCTGTCGAAGCGCGCGGTGGCGGCGCTCGGCATCGACGGCGCCAAGGCGCAGAGCTACGGCAAGGCCGCGGCCGTCGGCGAGAACGGCGAACTGGAGCATGCCGCCGCGATCCTCCATCCCAAGATGGGCGCGCCGGTGCGCAAGGTGCTGAGCAAGGGCGCGGCGCTGATCCCGTCGTCCAAGAAGCGTAGCGGGCCGGGCACGACGCTCGACATCCCGCTCGGGCACAAGGATGCCGCCTTCGTCCGCAGCCATTTCGACGGCATGGAGGTGCAGATCAACGACGCGCCGCGCGCCAACGAGATCATGGTCGCGGTCGCCGTGACTGACAGCGGTCGTCCACTGCCGCGCGTCGGCGGGCTGACGGTTGCGGAAGTGAAAGGCGAGGACGGTTTGAGATAGAACTCGGAGCGGGAGGCGGGCATAGCCTCTCCGATGAGATCACGCAGAAGACGTAAGAGAGTTCAAAACTGGAGGTTGGGATGCGAGCAAGAAATTACTTCGTCGGCGCGGCCTTTGCGCTTCTGGCGGGCGGCATGGCTCATTCGGCCGTGGCGCAGGACATCAAGATCGGGGAGATCAACAGTTATTCGCTGCTGCCGGCGTTCACCGAGCCCTATCGCAAGGGCTGGCAGCTCGCGGTCGAAGAGATCAACGCGGCCGGCGGTATCAACGGCAAGAAGCTCGTCGTCATCTCCAAGGACGACGGCGGCAAGCCGGCGGATGCGCAGACCGCGGCGAATGAGCTGGTGTCGAGCGAGGGTGTCGCGATGCTGACGGGTACGTTCCTGTCGAACATCGGCCTCGCCGTCAGCGACTTTGCCAACCAGAAGAAGGTGTTCTTCCTCGCGGCCGAGCCGCTGACGGACGCCGTCACCTGGTCCAAGGGCAACAAGTACACGTTCCGTTTGCGCCCCTCCAACTACATGCAGGCGGCGATGCTGGTGGAGGCGGCCGCGAAGCTGCCCGCAAAACGCTGGGCGACCATCGCGCCGAACTATGAATACGGCCAGTCCGCCGTCGCCGTCTTCAAGAAGCTGATGTCGGAGAAGCGCCCTGACATCCAGTGGGTCGACGAGCAGTGGCCGCCGCAGGGCAAGATCGACGCGGGTCCGGTGGTGCAGGCCGTTGCCGCCGCCAATCCCGAGGCGATCCTCAACGTCACCTTCGGCGCCGACCTCGTCAAGCTCGTGCGCGAAGGCAACACCCGCGGACTGTTCAAGGGGCGCGAGGTCGTCTCGTTCCTGACCGGCGAGCCGGAATATCTCGATCCGCTCAAGGACGAGACGCCCGAGGGCTGGATCGTCACCGGCTATCCCTGGTACTCGATCAAGACGCCCGAGCATGACGCGTTCCTGAAGGCCTACCAAGCCAAGTACAACGACTATCCGCGCCTCGGCTCGATCGTCGGCTACCAGACCATCAAGGCGGCCGCCGCGATTCTCGCCAAGGCCGGTTCGACCGATCCTGAGAAGCTGATTACCGCTGCGGAAGGGCTGTCGATGCCATCGCCGTTCGGTGAGATCACCTTCCGCAAGATCGATCACCAGTCAACGCTCGGTGCCTATGTCGGCAAGACCGCGCTGAAGGACGGCAAGGGCGTGATGGTGGACTCGGTCTACAAGAAGGGCGCGGACTATCTCCCGAGCGATGCCGAAGTCGAGAAGCTGCGTCCGAAGGATTGATCACTTCCTTCCCCCTCGCCCCGCTTGCGAGGCGAGGGGGAGCCTCCGCGAGGGAGGTGACATACGACTCGTGGAGACTCCCCCTCACTCGAATTGCTGCGCAATTCGACCTTTCCCCGCAGGCGGGGAGAGGTGAACCAAGACCCGCGTGCCGCGGCATGCAACACCCAACCCGGACCGCCGATGGCCTTTTACGTCGTACAGTTTCTGACCGGTCTCGCCAGCGCGGCGTCGCTGTTCCTGGTGGCCTCGGGCCTGTCGATCATCTTCGGCGTGACGCGGATCGTCAATTTCGCGCATGGCGCCTTCTACATGATCGGCGCCTACATTGCTTTCACCCTGACGGAGCGTCTGTCGGGTGCGTTCGGCTTCTGGGGCAGCATGGTGCTGGCCGCGATTGCCGTGGCGCTGATCGGCGTGCTGGTCGAGATGGTGCTGCTTCGCCGCATCTATCACGCGCCGGAGCTGTTCCAACTGCTCGCGACCTTCGGCCTGACCTTGATGGTCGAGGATCTCGTGGTGCTGATCTGGGGGCCCGACGATCTCGTCGGCCGCCGCGCGCCGGGCTTTCGGGGTGCGATCGATTTCTTCGGCCAGAACATTCCGAGCTATGATCTGTTTCTGATCGTGCTCGGTCCCGTCGTGCTCGGCATTCTCTGGCTGCTGTTCCAGCGCACGCGCTGGGGCGTTCTGGTGCGCGCGGCGACGCAGGACCGCGACATGGTCGCAGCGCTCGGCGTCAATCAGAAATGGCTGTTCACGTCCGTGTTCGCGGTCGGTGTCTTCCTGGCCGCGCTCGGCGGCGCGCTGCAGATCCCGCGCGATGCCGTGCACCACGCCATGGATTTGCGCATCATCGTCGAGGTCTTCGTGGTCGTCGTGATCGGCGGCCTCGGCAGCATCGTCGGCGCCTTCGTCGCGGCCGTGCTGGTCTCCGAGCTCAATGCCTTCGGCATCCTGATCTTTCCGAAGATCTCCATCATCCTGGTCTTCCTGGTGATGGCGGTGGTGCTGATCGTGCGGCCCTGGGGGCTGTTCGGCAAGCCGGAGGCGCCCGCGCGCAAGACGCCCGGGCTTACCGTCAATCCATGGCGCCCGCTGACCTCGAACGAGCGGCTGCTGGCGCTTGCGGCGCTCGTGATCGCGGCGACGCTGCCGCTGTTCGCCGGAAATTACGCGCTTACCGTCGGCTCCGAAATCGCGATCTTCGTGATCTTCGCCGTCAGCCTGCACTTCCTGATGTCGGTCGGCGGGCTCGCGTCGTTCGGCCATGCCGCCTATTTCGGCCTCGGTGCCTACGGCGTTGCCTTCCTCGCCAAGATGGCGGGGTTGCCGATGATCGTGTGCCTGCTGCTGGGGCCGCTGCTGGGCTGCATGGGGGCCGCCGTTTTCGGCTTCTTCGCCGTGCAGCTCTCCGGTGTCTACTTCGCGATGCTGACGCTCGCCTTCGCGCAGATCGTCTGGTCGATCGCGTTCCAGTGGGTGAGCGTCACCGGCGGCGACAACGGCATTTTGGGCGTCTGGCCGGAAAAATGGGCGGGGAGCCCGTCGCACTTCTATTGGCTGGCGCTTGGCGTTGCCGCGCTGGTGACCATCGCGCTGCGGGCCATGGTGTTCTCGCCGTTCGGCTACGCGCTTCGGGCCACGCGCGACTCGCTGCTGCGTACCGAAGCGATCGGCATCAATGCCAAGCGCATCCAGTGGACGGCGTTCGTGATCGCGGGCACGACCGCTGGGATCGGCGGAGCGCTGTTCGCCTATCTGAAGGGGAGCGTCTTTCCCGACAATCTCGGTATCTCGCTGTCGGTCGATGCGCTGGTCATGGTGCTGCTCGGCGGCGTCGAAACGGTGTCGGGCGCGGTGATCGGCGCCATCGTCTACAAGGCGCTGAGCATCTGGCTGATAAGCCAGACGGACCTGTCGAAGCTCGTGCTCGGCGCCTTCATCATGCTGATCGTGGTCGTCTTTCCCAAGGGCATCGTCGGCATGCTGGAAATGCTGGCGCAACGGCGCAGGAAGTCCTCGCCGCCGGGATCATCTCTGCTTGCCAAGCCGATCGAGTCCGCCGAATGAGCGTTGCACCCCCACTTCTCGCTGTCGAAGGCCTGACCAAATCCTATGGCGGCATCCATGCCGTGCGCGGCGTTTCGTTCTCGCTGCGCGCCGGCGAGATTCTGGCGCTGATCGGGCCGAACGGCGCCGGCAAGAGCACCTGCTTCGACATGCTCAACGGCCAGAACCAGCCTGATACCGGACAGGTCCGCCTGCTCGGCGAAGAGACCACCGGCAAGAAGCCGCGCGAAATCTGGCGCATGGGCGTTGGACGCACCTTCCAGATCACCGCGACCTTCGCCACCATGACGGTGCGCGAGAACGTGCAGGTCGCGCTGATCTCGCACGGCAAGCAGCTGTTCAACCTGTTCGGCTCGGCGCCGAAGTTCGAGCGCGGCGAAGCCGGCCGGCTGCTCGAACTGGTCGGCATGGGCGGTTACGCGGATCGTCCTTGCGGTGAGCTGGCTTACGGCGACCTCAAGCGGCTCGAGCTTGCGGTGGCGCTCGCCAACCAGCCGAAGCTGCTCCTGATGGACGAGCCGACCGCCGGCATGGCGCCGCGCGAGCGTGTCGACCTGATGCGGCTCACGGCTCAAATCGCGCGCGAAAAATCGATCGGCGTGCTCTTCACCGAACACGACATGGACGTGGTGTTCGAGCACGCCGACCGCATCATCGTGCTAAATCGAGGCACGCTGATCGCCGAGGGCTCGCCGGCCGAGGTGCGCGGCAATCCGCAGGTTCAGGCGGTCTATCTCGGCGAGGGCCTCGTCTACGATGCCCGCCATCGCGAGGGGGCCTCGGCATGAAGCTGACGGTGCAGGACCTCAACAGCCATTATGGCCCGGCGCATATCCTGTTCGACATCGGCTTCGAGGTCGGCGAGGGCGAGGTCGTTGCGCTGCTTGGGCGCAACGGTGCCGGCAAGTCGACCACGTTCCGCTCGATCGTCGGGCTCGTGGCGCAACGCTCCGGCCGCATCATGTTCGAGGGCAAGGACGTCTCGGCCAAGCCGACCCACGAGATCGTGCGCGAAGGGCTCGGTTATGTGCCGGAGGAGCGGCGCATCTTCACCGACCTGACGGTGGAGGAGAATCTCGAAGTCGGCAAGCAGCTCAAGCGTCCGAACGCGCCATACTGGACCCGCGAAAAACTGTTCGCGCTGTTTCCCAATCTCGGCGAGATGAAAAACCGCCCAGGCGGCCGCATGAGCGGCGGCGAGCAGCAGATGCTCACGATCGCGCGCACCCTGATGGGCAATCCGTCGCTGGTGCTACTCGACGAGCCCTCGGAGGGCCTGTCGCCGAAGATCGTGGAGCAGATGGTCGATGCCATCCTGACCATGAAGAAGGAGGGCGTCAGCATCGTCGTCTCCGAGCAGAATCTGCACTTCGCGCGGTTGATTTCGGATCGCGCCTACATCATCGAGCGCGGCCGCATCTGCTTTGGCGGGACCATGGCCGAGCTCGACGCGCGTCCTGATATCCGCGACGCGCATCTGTCGTTGTGACGGCAAAGAAAAGGGCTGCGAACGGATGGCGAGAAGCGTCACGGCGAAGAAGAGCGTCAAGCCGGGAAAACCGCCTTACGTGCTCGATGAGCAGGTCGGCTTCATCCTGCGTCAGGTCTGGCAGCGCCACAGCTCGATCTTCTCCCGCGATATCGGCACCAATCTGACGCCGACGCAGTGGGCGGCATTGTCGAAACTCGCCGAGACCGGGCCGTGCTCGCAAAACCAGCTCGGCCGGCTTACGGCGATGGACGTCGCGACCATCAAGGGCGTGATCGACCGCCTGACCGCGCGCGGGTTGACCGAGACCAGCCAGGATCCTGAGGACGGTCGGCGGCTCCTTGTCAGCCTGACGCGTGCCGGTCAGCAGCTTTCGGAGAAGGTCGCGCCGAACGCGCTCGCCATCACGCGCGAGACGCTGGCACCGCTCGATCCCAAGGAGCGCGAGATGCTGATGGCGCTGTTGAACAAGCTGCGGTAACGACGGTGCCGTCGGGTGGGCAAAGCGGCTCGTCCGCCGTAGCTCGCAGAGCGAAGGCGCAAGCGTGCCCCCCATCTTGTCAGTCAGGAAAAGATCGTGGGCACGGCGCGTCGCGCCTTTGCCCACCCTACGGCAGTTGAACAAGCTGCGAGAATTGGCGACTAACCTCGATGAGGGTTTTGTCGAGGTCTTTAGTCATGAGAGCCGCCACGAAATTTGCATTGGTCTTGAGTCTAAGTGCGGCGGTGGCGGGAGCATGTGCGCCTGCCTTTGCTGCGCAGCCCTACGAGGGCTTCTGGGCGTCCACCAAAAAGGATTGCCGCGACGACGACAGCCCCAACCGCATGAGCATCGAGGGTGGCAATCGGCTGTATTGGTACGAGACGCGGTGCCGCGCCAGCGAGATCACCGCCGGCGGAAAGCTCGGCTGGAAGATGAAGCTCGCCTGCGAAGGCGAAGGCGAGAAGTTTCGCTCCAATCCCCGGGTCTCCATCGCCACGGACGGCAAGCTGGTGATGGACAACGGACCAGTCGGGCGTGACAAGCGCCAGACCTATGTGCGTTGTGAGATCGCGAAGAAGCGCTGATCTTGAACGCCTACGTCTTGCCCGGCCATTTGGCGCGGTAGCGGATTTCGCTGCCGTCGCCGAGCCGCCGCCACGTTCCGAACTCCGGCGTATGCGGCGCCCGGGCGCTCAGATCGATCGGATAAATCCGGCTCGGTTGGCCCTGGATGTCCACGGCGAGCTGCCGGTGCGAGGTTCGAAACGCGAGCTCGACCTCGCCTGCGATGACTGGTTGGTCGCCGTCACGATGAAAGGCGGCCGGGGTCACTTCGCCGGGCATGGTATTGAGGTCGGTCTGCAATTCGATGGTGATGCCCTGGGCTGATGTCGGCACCGTGACCCCGGCCGGAAAACGGACCTCGAATACGAGCAGGGGATTGGCGCCGTTGCGGTTGAGCCAGGGCGTTGCCGTCGCGTAAGCGTAGGCAATGTAGATGCCGATCCCGGCGGCGCAGAGCAGGACGACGACGCCGAGCGATTTCAGGCTGTTGCGTGCGACGCTGCCATTGCTGGTGTCCTCGCCCGAACGCGTCACCAGCCAGTTTGCGAACACCGCGCCGCCGATCGCGCCGATGGGGGAGTAAACGAAAAGTCCCACAAGCCCCGCTGTTATGGGATCCGCCCGGTTGCCGAAATCGACCAGAGAAAGCAGCACGAAGCTCGCGACATAACCCGCCACCGCGCCGGCAACGCCGACGGCTATCCGTGATGAGTTCTTCATGTCTCCCCCGATGGTCCAGCAATGAACTGCCGCCACCGAGGGCTGCCTGCGTTAGACGCAGCAGGCCGCAGACTTGTTCAACGCCATCGCGGGGCGATGCGGAGCGGAGGGGCGCTCCGTATGCGTCACTTCGCCACGATTTCCGGCACCTTGCCGGCGGGCGGCGTGTTGCGGCTGCGCTGGGTGCGCACGATGCCGTCGATGATGGTCATGCCGATGCCGGGAAGGTCGCCGAGCTGGACGCTCTCCAGGATGGTCTTGCCGGGCGAGTGCTGCGCCTTGTCCATGATGACGAAATCGGCGGCGCGGCCGACCTCGATCAGGCCGCAGTCGAGCTGCCGCATCCGCGCCGTGTTGCCGGTGGCGAGGCAGAACGCGATCTCGGCCGGCAGCTCGCCAATCGAAGACAGCATCGAGACCATGCGCAAAATGCCGAGCGGCTGCACGCCGGAGCCGGCCGGCCCGTCAGTGCCCAGGATGACGCGATGCAGGTCGCCCATCTCGCGCGCGATGCGCAGCGTGTAGAGCGCCGAACGCTCGTTACCGTTGTGGACGATCTCCAGCCCGCGCTTGCAGCCCTCGCAAATGCAGCGGATCTGGTCGTCGGGCAGGGCGGTGTGTCCGCCATTGATATGGCCGACCACGTCGGTGTCGGCCTCCAGCACCACGTCCTTGTCGATCAGGCCGGAGCCGGGGATCGAGGGGCCGCCGGTGTGGATCGTGCTCTGGATGCCATACTTGCGGGCCCAGCCGACCATTTTTCGTGCAGTGGGTCCGTCCTTCACGCCGCCAAGGCCGACTTCGCCGAGCAGCTTGACGCCGGCGGCGGCCAATTCCTTGAAGTCCTCCTCGACCATCTCGCATTCGATGACGGGCGCACCGGCGTGAACTTTCACGCCGCCCGGACGCAAGGTCCAGAACGCGCGCTGGGCGAAGATCGCCATGGCCTTCAGGCCCACCACGTCGCGGGGGCGGCCGGGCATGTGAACTTCGCCCGCCGAGATCATGGTGGTGATGCCGCCATGGAGCGAGCTGTCGATCCAGCCGGTCTGGTTCTGCCGCGGTGTCCAGTCGCCCGCGACGGGGTGGACGTGGCTGTCGATCAGGCCGGGGGTCACCGTCGTGCCGTTGGCGTCGACGATGGTGGTTGCGCCTTCGGTGTTGAGGTCCTTGTAGCGGCCGATCGCGGTGATCTTGCCGTTCTCGGCGACGATGGTGTCGCCGTCCAGGATCGGCTTTTCCAGCGCGCCGGAGAGGATCAGGCCGATATTCCGGATCACGAGTTTCGACGGTCCGGTGGCCTGGGGTGCGTCATGCGCCATGGAAGGGGTCCTTGTCCTTAACTGCAACGCTCCCGATCTTGGGCAGCCTTGACCCCGGGAGCAAGCGGGATTATTCATTAGTATACGAATGATCGTGTACAAACGACGCATAGCTGCCCCGCCTCGACAACCGCATTGACGCGCCACGGATAGGTGAGATGAGCAATTTCAATCAGGAAAGCGTTTTGAGCGTCCACCACTGGACCGACACGCTGTTCTCCTTCAAGACGACCCGCAGCCCGACCTTCCGCTTCCGCAACGGCGAATTCACCATGATCGGGCTCAAGGTCGGCGAGAAGCCGTTGCTGCGGGCCTATAGCGTCGCCAGCGCCAATTACGAGGACACGCTGGAATTCTTCTCGATCAAGGTGCCCGACGGTCCGCTGACCTCGCGGCTCCAGCATCTCAAGGAAGGCGACGAGATCATCGTCAGCCGCAAGGCCACCGGCACGCTGGTGATCGACAATCTGGAGGAGGGGCGCAACCTCTATCTGATCGGCACCGGCACCGGCCTTGCGCCGTTCCTGAGCGTGATCAAGGACCCCGAGACCTACGAGCGGTTCGAGAAGGTCGTGCTGCTGCACGGTTGCCGGCACGTCAAGGAACTCGCCTATGGCGAGATGATCACGGAGACGCTGCCGAAGGACGAACTGATCGGCGAGTACATCCAGAACCAGCTGATCTACTACCCGACCGTGACCCGCGACCCCTTCCGCAACCGCGGCCGCATCACCGATCTCATCACGTCCGGCAAGCTGTTCGCCGATATCGGCCTGCCGGCACTGGAGGCCGCCCACGACCGCGTCATGATCTGCGGCAGCCCGGCCCTTGTCGCAGACACCCGCGTGCTCCTGGGCGAACGCGGCTTGATCGAGGGCAATCACGGTGAGCCGGCCCAATTCGTGGTCGAAAAGGCCTTTGCCGAGCGCTGAGCGCGGAATTCGCGCGCAATAAGACCGTAGTTTCGCCGCTCCACAGGCGTTGCGGCGCCGATTCGGCGCGCGATACACTGTGGGCGCGAATCAGCGGAGTTCCCACATGGTTGCGGACAGCGACAGCCACATCGCCTGGCACCGGGTCCAGTTGAAGAAGAACCGCGCCGAGTTGAAGGCGCTCGAGACCGCGCGCTTCACGATGGGCGAAATCGCCTCCTCGAAGCGGAGCGGCCAGACCCAGAAGACGGTCGCGGAACTCAAGCGCAAGATCGCGCAGTCCGAGCGCGTCATCGCCGATCACGACAAGCGCACGCGCCGGCCGCTCGGCACCGACCTGCAGAGCCTCAGCAATGGCAGTTGGAGTCATTGGGACGCATACACGCAACAGCAGCGCAAGTCGGGGCAGCGTTCGCCGGGAGGCGGATAGGTCGTCTCCTCGCGCGAGTTCCGACCCCTTGCGCGTCGGTCCGCCCATACCATCTGGGTGAGACGCCCATAATCACTCCGGTGATCCCATGACAGCGCGCCTCGATTTCACCAGCGAGGCCTTCTTCCGCGATCCGCCCAAGGCGATCGCGGCGTTGCGCATGTCCGGTCCTTTCGTCGCGTCGCGATTTCCCCTGGTCGGCGATGTCTGGATCACCACGACCCATGACGCGGCGGCACAGGTTCTGAAGGACGGCGCAACCTTCACGCTGCGCAAGGAGGATGGCGACCTCGCGGGTCTGCGCTGGTGGATGCCGAGCTACGTCAGGACCGTCGCCAACAACATGCTGACGATGGACGAACCTGACCATACCAGACTCCGCAGCATCGTGGACGAGGCCTTTCGCCGCCGTGCCATCGTCGCGATGGAGCCGCGCATCCGCGCTATTGCCGATGGCCTTGCCGACGAGCTGTTCGCACAGGGACGTCCAGCCGATCTGGTCCAGCGCTACGCGCGAATCCTGCCGCTCGCCGTGATCTCCGAGCTGCTGGGCCTGCCTCTGGCCGACCGGCCCAAATTCATCGCCTGGGGCAACGCGATGTCCTCGCTGACCAACGTCGTCGGTTTCTTCCGTTTGCTGTGGACCTTTCGCAAGATGAGGGCCTATCTCGAACGGCAATTGCAGGCCGCGCGCGTGCATGGCGGTGAGGGCCTGATTGCCGAATTGGTCCAGGTCGAGCGCGAAGGAGCCGAGATCACGCCGGATGAAATGGTCTCCATGGTGCTCCTGCTGCTCGCAGCCGGCTCCGAGACGACCACGCATCTCATCAGCGGATCCGCCTACGAGCTGCTCCGACGTCCAGACTTGCGCGACTGGCTGGAGCAGGACTGGAGTCGCGCAGGGCTCGCGGTGGAGGAGTTCCTGCGCTTTGTCTCGCCGGTGCAATTTTCAAAACCGCGCTATGTGCGGCGGGACGTCGAGGTCGAGGGCGTGCATCTGAAGAAGGGCGACCGTGTCATGGTGATGCTCGCCGCCGCCAACATGGATCCGGCGGTGCATGATCGTCCCGAAAGCCTCGATCTGAAACGCAAGCCGAACCGACACATGTCGTTCGGAACGGGAATCCATTTCTGCCTCGGCCATCAGCTCGCGCGCATCGAGGCGACCTGCGCGCTGGAAGCACTGTTCGTGCGATGGCCAAGACTTGGTCTCGCCGTCAATCCCGCCGAGGTCCGCTGGCGGCGGCGGCCGGGGATTCGCATGATCGCGCAATTGCCCGTGAGCGCTGACGCACGTGAGGGGCGTCAGCCAGCCGGGAGCAATGCCGCGCGGCTGCTCGCAAGTTAAGGGGAACCGCCATCGCTATACCCTCATGCGACTGCGAGACAAAAACCTGGCGTTGGCCACATGCGGCCCACGGGTTACGAGGAGCCCGAAGATCAGGCGCCGTCATGAGCCCGTCAACTTCTTCGCAGCGACAAGCTCTCTCTCCCAGCCGAACACCGAACGACCGTCGAGGTCGGGGGAGGCCGCGCGCTCGCCGGCGATGTAGGACTCGACCGATGGTCCGCTCGCGGCGCGTTCCAGCCGCCGCGCTTGGTCGTCTAGGCGCTTGATTGCCTGCATCTCCTCGTCACGTCCGAGCTTCGCGTTCTGGATCGCGTCCTTCAGCACGCGGATGGTCTCGTCGTAGACCTTGATCGGGACGGGATAGGGATGCCGGTCCTTGCCGCCATGGGCGAGCGAGAAACGCGCGGGGTCCCTGAAGCGATAAGGTGCGCCGTGCACGACCTCCGCGACCATCGCGAGCGAGCGCACGGTGCGTGCTCCGACTCCCGGCGTCAGCAACAGTTCCGGGAAATCGACCGGGCCGCGTTCGGCGGCTGCGGCGAGGGTGCCGTGCAGGCGCCGTGCGAACACATCCTTGGGTCGGACATCGTGGTGCGCGGGCATGATCAGATGCGGCAACATAGCCTGCGCAGGCTCGGGCGCGGTCCCGGTAAGTCGTTCGAATTCGGTGAGGATACGATCCGGGCCGAGACCGAAGAGCAGTTCGAGCTGCGCGCTGCGCGATATATCGGCGCGATGGTCGGTGAGATTGACGATCTCCCCCTGTTGCGGCCCGTCGATCGCGCTGTGCGGCGTATCGACAAAACTCTTCAGCGCCTCCGAGTGCCAGTGATAGCGGCGGGCCTGCCGCTTGTCGCCGTTCATGCCCTGCTGCACCACCGTCCATTTCGCGTCGGCGGTGACGAAGAAGCCATGCAGATAGAGGTCGAAGCCGTCCTGAACGGCCGCGCTGTCGACCTTCGCCACCAAACGGCTGGCGCGGGTCAGCTTTGCGCCGTCGAATCCGACGCGGTCGCCGAGCTGCATCAACTCGTCCGGCGTCTTGCGCGAATGCCGGCCTCGACCGCCGCAGACGTAAATCCCGAGCTCGTCCTGAAGCGGACCGAGCCCACGCTTCAGCGCGCCGATCACGGAGGTGGTTATCCCCGAAGAGTGCCAGTCCATCCCCATCACGGCGCCGAACGACTGGAACCAGAACGGATGGGACAGCCGCTGGAGAAATGCATCGCGCCCGTAATGATGCACGATCGCCTGCGTGACGATCGATCCGAGCGAAGCCATGCGGCTCGCGAGCCACGGCGGAACTCGTCCACTGTGCAAGGGAAGATCGGCGCTGCCGGTACGTCTGGTCATGATGCCTCAAATTAGCGCAGTTCGGAGACGCTTGCATCTGCGGAATGCTGCGTTGCACGAGGCGGGGGAGCGAAGCCGGCCGGGAGGCGTTGAGCGGGCTACGCGAACGCAATGACGGAACCAATCGATGAACTTGCAGGCCCTGATGGCCCACATCGACAAGATGTTTGGCTGGATACCGACATGGTTCATCGGCCTCAGCCTGATTGCCGGTGCGATCCTGCTGGCACTGTTCTTCTACCGGATCGCCACATGGCTGCTGAACCGCGCCTTCGAAACGCGCATTCCGCTGCTGAGCGTATTCATCGAGCGGACGGCGGGCCCCGCCCAGCTGGCGCTTTGTCTGGCGGCCGTCGCACTGGTGCTGCCTCTCGCGCCGCTCGGCGACACGATCCGCACGCCGATGATGCGCCTGTTCGTCGTGGCCTTCATCGCCCTGATCGGCTGGATTTCGATCCGGATCGTCGACATGAGCGCGGCGCGCTATCTGCAGAATTTCCGCGATGTCACCGAGAATTTCGTTGCGCGCAAGCACGTCACGCAAGTGCGCGTGTTCAAGCGCGTCACCGACACCATCATCGTCGTCATCACGGTGTCCGCCGCATTGATGACATTCGATTCGGTTAGGCAATATGGCGTCAGCCTGTTCGCCTCCGCCGGTGCGGCCGGTATCATCGTCGGTCTTGCCGCGCGGCCGCTGCTCAGCAATCTGATCGCGGGCTTGCAGATCGCGATCACCCAGCCGATCCGCATCGAGGACGCCGTGATCATCGAGAACGAGTGGGGCTGGGTCGAGGATATCGCCTCGACCTATGTCGTGATCCGGCTCTGGGACTGGCGCCGCATGGTGGTGCCGCTGTCCTATTTTATCGAAAAGCCGTTCCAGAATTGGACGCGCGACACCGCCTCCCTGATCGGCGTCATCGCGCTCCACGTCGATTACCGCGCGGACGTGCCGCGCATCCGGCGCTGGCTGGAGGAGGCCGTGAAGCAATCCAAGCTCTGGGATGGGGCGGTGGTCAATCTCCAGGTGATCGACGCGGACTCGCGCACCATCGAGCTGCGTGCGCTGGTCAGCGCGCGAAACGCGCCGCAATCCTGGGATCTGCGCTGCGAGATGCGAGAGAAGCTGATCGCCTTCATCCGCGACGAGATGCCGGAGGCGCTGCCGCGCGAGCGGGCGATCCTGATCCCGTCGGCAGACGATGCCGACTTCCCGCAGCCTGTCAGGCCACCGGAAAAGACGCGGGCGAGTACGCGCAATTGACGTTGGCGCGATCAGGCGGCGCCGACCTCGGCCGCGCCGAATTGCCGGTCGGAATGCGGACGCCGCTTGCGCAGTTTACGTCGGGCCCAGATCAGCAGGCCGCAGCTCTCCATCCTCATAGAGGCGCGCCATGACGCGGCCGCCGCGCGTGCCGATCGAGATCACGTGCGCGAGGTCAAATGACGCTTTGTCCACATTGTCGCGTTGATGTGCCGCAAATGGAAACGAGGTTATCGGCGATGCTGCGATCGCCAATCGTTCGCAGGCTCGAGCGCCGTCGACATTTGTGAAGCGGCCGTGCGGCCACTGCTCTTCCGTCACGAAACGATGGAGCGGGCAGCGCGTCCTGGCCGGCAGCGTGCGGTCGGAGGTCGTGCCTGTGGTGACGCCGATTGAAGTGCCTCACTGGGCGCGGATGTTCGCGGCCTTCAGCACCGGCTCCCATTTG
Source organism: Bradyrhizobium sp. MOS003 (assembly GCF_003020125.1). Lineage (GTDB taxonomy): Bacteria > Pseudomonadota > Alphaproteobacteria > Rhizobiales > Xanthobacteraceae > Bradyrhizobium. The sequence continues at coordinate 60,617 of NZ_PYFW01000008.1, forward strand.
GTCGCCTCGGCGTGCATGTAGGCGTCGAACTCCTTGGGCGAAGAGCCGACCGGCGCGGCGCCGATCTTTCCGAGCGTCGACAGTACGTTCGGATCCTGCAGCGCTGCCTTGAGATCGGTCTCGAGCTTCGCCACGATCTCCGGCGGCATTTTGGCCGGACCGAGCACGCCCCACCAGACCGAGACGTCGTAACCGGAGACGCCGGATTCTGCGACGGTCGGAACGTTGGGCAGCGCCTTGGAGCGCTCGGCCGAGGTCACGGCAAGCGCGCGCACCGGGCCACCTTCGAGCTGGCCGATCGCTTCCGCGAGCGGATTGATGCTGAGCGGTATCTCGCCTGCTATCACGGCGGTCAGCGCCGGCGCGCCGCCCTTGTAGGGGATCGCGACGATCTTGGTGCCGGACATGTATTTGAGCAGCTCACCCGCGAGATGCGCCGAGGTGCCGTTGCCGGACATGCCGTAAGACAGCTTGTCGGGCTCTTTCTTCGCCGCGGCCAGAAGATCGGCGAGCGTCTTGTACGGGCTGTCCTTGGCCACGAGGATCGCGAGCGGCGAGGAGGCGATCTCGGTGATCGCGGTGAAGTCCTTGAACGTGTCGTAGGGCACGCTCGGATAGATGAACTGATTGAGCGGATGGCCGCTGGCGACGAGGATCAGCGTGTAGCCGTCGGGTGCGGCCTGCGTCAGCGCCTGCGAGGCAACGATGCCGCCGGCGCCGGGACGATTGTCGACCACCGGCTGCTGCCCCCAGGTCTTGGCCAGCGCTTGGCTCAGCGTGCGCGCGAGAACGTCGACCGCGCCGCCGGCCGCGTAGGGCACGAGGATGTGAACAGGCTTGCTCGGATAATTGTCGGCGGCCCGCGTCGCGCTGCTCGCGAGCAGCAAACCGGCGCCCAGCACCAATCCGCCGAACATCTTCTTCAAACCCGGCATTTTCCCAGTACTCCTTGCGGGCGCACGCATCCTTGCATCGGTTTTCGAGCCGTCCGGATGCCGCCCATGGTTTTTGTTGACGAGACCTGATTTCTTGTACGATAGTACAAATCACATGGTACGCAAGCCCACCAGCAAGGAAACAGCCCGCAAGCCGAACATGCGCGAGGCGATCCTCGCCGCGGCCGAGGAGCTGTTCGCCACCAACGGCTTCAACGCCGTATCGGTGCGCGACATCGCTCAGGCCGCCGGAGCCAATCCCGGCAGCGTCACCTATCATTTCAAGACCAAGGACGGCCTGCTGCTGGAGATCTACCGGCGCCATTGCGGTCCCATGAATTTGCGCCGCTTCGAGCTTCTTGCCGCCGCAAAACGCGTCCGCGATCTCCAGGATCGGCTCGAGGCGATCGTGCGCGCCTATGTGGTGCCTGCCTTCACCTCGGGCAGCGATCTCGCCGGCGGCGGGGCACGCTTCACGCGGCTGCGGGCCGTGATGTCGGCGGAGGGCAACGAGGTCGCGCGAAAAATCATCGCGCAGACCTTCGACGACACCAGCCACGCTTTCATCGATGCGATCCACGAGAGCCTGCCGCATATTCCGCGCACCGACATCGTCTGGCGCAGTCACTTCCTGCTCGGCGCACTCTATTACTCGCTGGTGACGCCGGGCCGCGTCTCGCGCCTGTCGCGCGGCGAAGCCGACGGTGGCGATGCCGCCAGCGCCATCGAGCAGCTGGTGCAGGCCACGGTCGCCGCGTTCCAGGCGCCGCCGCTCGATCATGCCGCGCCGGCGCGGCGGCGGCCGGTCGTCGGAAGCAAGACTTGAAAGACGCGGCTTCGCCCGGTGGTTGAAGTGATGACGATGATGTACGCGCCCACCATTCCGCCGCCCGATCCGAACACGCGCACGCCGAAGTTCAAATTGCCAAAACTATCCTGCGACGCGCATTGCCACATCTTCGGGCCCGGTGCGAAATACCCTTATGCGCCGGACCGATCCTACACGCCGCCGGATGCGCCGCTCGAAGATTTCAGGGCGCTGCATGCCAGGCTGGGCGTCGAGCGCGCCGTCATCGTCAATGCCAGCGTGCACGGCACTGACAACAGGGTGGCGCTCGATGCGATCGCGCAGAGTAACGGCACCTACCGCGCGGTCGCCAACATCGACGGCGCCATTACCGAGCGCGAGCTACGCGCGCTTCACGAAGGCGGTTTTCGCGGCTGCCGCTTCAATTTCGTCCGCCATCTCGGCGGCGTGCCCGACAAGGACGTATTCGACCGCGTCATCGCGATGGTCGCGCCGCTCGGCTGGCACATCGACCTGCATTTCGATGCGATCGACCTGCCTGACCATGCCGACATGCTGGCAAGGCTGCCGCTGAGCTACACGATCGACCATATGGGACGGGTGAAGGCCTCCGAAGGGCTCGACCAGCTCCCGTTCAGGATTCTGATCGAACTGATGCGGCGCGAGGAGAAGTGCTGGGTCAAGATCTGCGGTTCGGAGCGGGTGTCTTCCAGCGGTCCGCCCTTTACCGACGCGGTGCCATTCGCGCGAAAGATCGTCGAGACCGCGCCGGATCGCGTCATCTGGGGCACCGACTGGCCGCACCCCAACGTCAAGGTGATGCCGAATGACGGCGACCTCGTCGATCTGATTCCGCTGTTCGCGCCGGAGCCGGAGTTGCAGCAGAAGATCCTGGTCGACAATCCCGCACGCCTGTTCGGGTTCGACGATGACGGCGCACGCAATCAATCCAGGCATACGAATGAAAGAGGGGAGTTCGTCCCATGAAGACAGGTCTTGTCGTTACTGCCCATCCCGGCGATTTCGTCTGGCGTGCCGGGGGCGCCATCGCGCTGCATGCGAAGAAGGGCTATCGCATGAAGATCGTCTGCATGTCGTTTGGCGAGCGCGGCGAGAGCCAGTTCGCCTGGAAGGAGAAGGGCGCGACGCTGGAATCGGTCAAGGCCGGCCGCAAGGACGAGGCGGAGCGGGCGGCAAAGCTGCTGGGCGCCGAGATCGAGTTCTTCGATTGCGGGGACTATCCGCTCAAGCTCACCGAGGCGCATTTCGATCGCATGGTCGACATCTACCGCGAGCTCAATCCGAGCTTCGTGCTGACCCACGCACTGGAAGACCCCTATAATTTCGACCACCCGAACGCGGCGCATTTCGCGCAGGAGACCCGAATCGTCGCGCAGGCGATGGGGCACAAGCCCGGCGCGCAGTACAAATACTCCGCGCCGCCGGTGTTCCTGTTCGAGCCGCACCAGCCCGAGCAGTGCAATTACAAGCCCGATCTGCTCCTCAAGATCGACGAGGTCTGGAAGGAGAAGTACGAGGCGTTCCAGATACTCGCCGCGCAAAAGCATCTGTGGGGCTATTACGAGCGCGTTGCGCTCAACCGCGGCATTCAGGGCAGCCGCAACACCGGCGTGCCCATGACCTATGGCGAGGCCTATCAGCGCCTGTTCCCAACGGTCGCCGAGGAGCTCGCATGAAGCCGGTCGTCGTTCGCAACATTGAGCGAGCCGATCCCGCCGGCATGGCGGACTACGGTGTCTCGACCGTGCACGAGGCTTTCGGCCGCATGGGCCTGATGAAGCCCTATCTGCGGCCGGTCTGGGCTGGTGCGTCGATTGCCGGACCTGCCGTCACGGTGCTGGCGCAGCCCGGCGACAATTGGATGATCCATGTCGCGGTGGAGCAGTGCAGGAAAGGCGACATCCTCGTCGTCGGCTGCACCACCGACAATACCGACGGCATGTTCGGCGAACTGCTGGCGACCTCGCTGCAGGCGCGCGGCGTGCATGGCCTGATCATCGATGCCGGCTGCCGGGACGTCAAAGCGCTGCACGAGATGAAGTTTCCGGTGTGGTCGCGGGCGGTATCGGCCAAGGGCACGGTCAAGGCGACGCTCGGCTCGGTCAATATTCCCGTCGTTTGCGCCGGCGTCAGCGTCGATCCCGGCGACATCGTCGTCGCCGATGACGACGGCGTCGTCGTGGTGCCGAAGCGCTATGCCGCCGAAGTCGCCGAGAAGGCGAAGAAGCGCAACGCGGACGAAGGCGGCAAGCGCGAGCGGCTTGCCTCTGGTGAGCTGGGTCTCGACATGTACGGCATGCGCGAGGCGTTGGCGAAGGCCGGGCTCGTCTATGTCGACAATCCCGAGGATGTCTGAAGAGAAGCGGAGCGGGTGGATGGATCGCGTCAAGCTGAAGGCCGTGCTCGGCAATCACCCCCACGTTCAGGCTGTAAAGAGTGGCGCACTGCGCTCCGACCTGTTCGATCTCGATTTCGTCGAATACACGCCGACCAACACGGCGTTCAAGCCGATGGTGCGGGAGCAGGCCTTCGACGTCTGTGAAATGGCGATCGTCACCTATCTGATGGCGAAGGCGCACGGCAAGCCGCTGGTGCTGCTGCCAGCAAGCATGCTCGGGCGCTTCCAGCATTCCTATGCGCTCTATAATCCTGCACGGGGAACGCTCGGGCCGTCGGACCTCGAAGGCAAACGCGTCGGCATCCGCTCGTTCACGACGACGACCGGCGCCTGGATCAGGGGCATCCTCGCCAACGATTACGGCGTCGATCTCGACAAGATCCGCTGGGTAACCTTCGAGGATCCCCACGTCGTCGAATATGTCGACACCACCGAACGCGCGCCGAATGACAAGAAGATCCTGCAGATGCTGCTCGACGGCGAGCTCGATGCTGTCCTCGGCGAGACCTCTGATCATCCCGCGTTGAAGCCGCTTTTCCCCCATCCGGCTGCGGAAGCCGCCAAATGGTACGAGCGCCGCGGCGTCGTTCCGATCAATCATCTCGTTGTCGTGACCGAGCAGCTCGCGAAATCGCGCCCCGACGTGGTCATAGGCATCTATGATCTGCTCAAGCAGAACAAGGAGCGGATGGGGCCTGCGGCAGAGCCCGACCTTGTCCCGTTCGGGGTCGAGGCCAACCGGAAGCCGCTGGAGCTGATCGTCGACTACGCATTCCAGCAGGCGCTGATCCCGCGCCGCTATGCGGTCGAGGAGCTTTTCGACGCGACGACACGAGGATTGAAGTGATGGCAGGTGATCCCAGGCGCTGGCAGATCGGGTTGATCGGCTATGGCGAAGTCGGCCGTATCCTGGCCGAGGATTTGCGTCAGCAGGACATCAAGGTCGCAGCCTTCGACGTCAAGCTCGGGGGCGAGCAGGGCGCGCCGCTGGAGGAGCATGCGGCGAAACACGGTGTGACGCTGGCAGCGTCTCATGCCGAACTGACGGCGAAATCTGACTTCATCATTTCCGCCGTCACCGCGAGCCAGGCGGTGCCTGTCGCAAAGGCCTGCGCCGCTGCGATCAACCAGGGCACCTGGTTCCTCGATTTCAACTCGGCTTCGCCCGGGGCCAAGCAGCGCGCCGCTGCGCTGATCGACGGCGCCGCCGGCCGCTATGTCGAGGGCGCCGTGATGACCTCGGTGCCGCCCTATCGCATCAAGGTGCCGCTGCTGCTCGGTGGCCCCGGCGCGAGAGAGCTGGAGCCGCTTCTAAACTCAATCGGCTTTGCCGCCAAGGTCGCGAGCGACAAGCTTGGCGTGTCCTCCGCGGTGAAGATGTGCCGCAGCATCATGATCAAGGGCCTCGAGGCCATGATCATCGAGAGCTTTACCACCGCGCGCGCCTACGGCGTCGAGGACGCCGTGCTGGCCTCGCTCGCGGAAACCTTTCCCGCCATCAATTGGGAGGAGCAGGGCGCCTATTGCTTTCAGCGCGTGATCGAGCACGGTCGCCGGCGTGCCGAGGAAGTGCGTGAGGTCGCCGAAACCGTGCGCGAGGTGGGGCTGACGCCGTGGTCGGCGCAGGGAACAGCCGAGCGTCAGGCCTGGGTGGCCGATCTCGCCGACGAAGGGCTGTTCGGAATGAAGGGCACGAAAGAGTTCGCCCGCAGTGCCGATTGGCGTACCGAGGCAGACCGAATCCTGGCCAGGATCAAACGCTGAGGCCGAACGCGCAAGTTCAGCTCAGGACCCTGCCGCCGTCGCGATAGTTCGAGATTTCGTCCCGGGCGAGTTCGATCAGATCGACCAGGCTCTTGGCTTCGCGGACGACCTGCTCCTTGGCGGGCGCGGTGCGGAACTCGCTGAGGATCATGCGGATGCACTTGTCGGCGGTGTCGAGTGTCCAAAGCGTGCGGGTCTTATCGTCCTGCGTGTGGATCGCCGAAATATCGAGGCTCGACAGGACTTCGCCGATTCCATTCAGTCGCTTGACGGCCGTTTCCGCCGGCGTGCTGGCCCAAATGGAATGATAATCCATGCTACTGAATGCGCTGAACATACACAACTTCTCCACTGAACATACATCATTCAATGCGTCCCCTTAGTATGAGCCGGATGGCATGTTGTGCAATGCGCGCAGCTACGGTCCGGGATTCTACCGGACTCGCGTTGGGCCGTGAAACCGGTCCGGAACGGTCCGATGATCGACTGCGGGTTCCCGTGATTTTACCGTTGGAACCCTGACTGGAAGCGCGTTCAGCTTCCCGGCCGGAGCAGGACCGGCCGCGGCCGTGCAAAGGTCTGCCGGCCATCCTTGAAGCCCATCATGACATCGGGCAGCTCGGCGATCGCGAAGCGGCTGTCTTGCGTGTCGAGCACGATGAGATCGGCGGGATTGCCGACCTTGACGCCGTAATCGTCGAGATTCATCAGCCGCGCCGGCAAATCGGTCACGAGATCGAGGCAAGTGTCGAAATCGCTGACTGAGGCATGCGCGACGTTGGCGTAGAAATTTGCCATCCGCAGCAGCGAGGCGTCGCCGAATGGCGTGAACGGATTGAGGACGTTGTTGGTCGCGACCGAGCACACGACGCCGTCGCCCGCGAGCTTGTGGGCGAGGGTCAGCCCGCGCGGCGCGTTGTGGGTGGCCTCGCGCCCCATCAAATAGAGATCGGTCGCCGGCAGCACGGTGACGGCGACGCCGGCCTTTGCCAGTTGTGCGGTGGCCGCCTTCATCTGCTCCGGCGGCAAGGCCGACAGTTTTGTCGCGTGGCCGATCGCGACGCGTCCACCGTAGTTGCGCCGCTCGGTCTGGCGGCAGACTTCGTCGAGGTGCCACCAGGATGGATCGAGATCGAAGTCGAGATGGAGATCGACATCGACGTCGAATTCCTGCGCGAGATCGAAGATGCGCGCGAGATGGGCGTTCGGATCCGTGTCCATGTAGGGACAGCCGCCGATGGCCTCGCCGCCATCGCGCAGAGCCTGCACCAGCAACTCGTCGCTGCCGGGGTCGTTGGTCAGGCCCTCCTGCGGAAAGACGCAGAGCGACAGGTCGATCGCCCAGCTATAGTCGCGCTTTAGCGACTTGATCGCCTCGAAGCCGCGCAGGCCGATGCGCGGATCGATCTCGATATGGGTGCGCATCCGTGTGGTGCCGTTCACGATGGCGCGCTCGAGCACGCGCGCGCCGCGGGCGTAGACGTCCTCGACGGTGATGTCCTTCTTCATTCCAGCGACGGCGCGGATGGCTTCCGAGACGCTGCCGTGATCGTGCGCGCAGCGGCCGAGCAGGCAGGCCTTGTCGAGATGGATGTGGGTGTCGACGAAGCCGGGCAGGGCGAGATGCCCGCCGAGATCGATCTCGACCGCTTCGCAAGTGAGCTTCGGCTCAATCGCGGCGATCCGGCCGCCCTTCACGCCGATATCGACGGGTGCGGCGGATGAGCGCAACAGCGCGTTACGGAAGATCAGGTCGAAGGCGGGCTGGGTGATCATGGCATGGAATTCAGCTGCGGTAATCTAGCGGAAGGTTCCGGGGGAGGCAGCTCCAGATTGTGTGCAATAGCTCCACCAAATTGTTCAAAAAATGTGCATACACTTTTTGGGTAGGATTGTAGAATGCCGTAGCATGTCCGCCCCAGCGAAAGCCGAACGCCCGATGACCGATGCCGAGATCGTGGAGGCCTATCTGACGGCCTCGATGATACCCGATCCCGACGCCGCCGCGGCTTTCATGAAGCCCGGCACGCTGATCACGTTCACCGGCGGGCGGGAGTTTGATCATCCGCGCGGGCCGACCGGCTTCAACGCCAAGCGCTATCGCTGGGTGAAGAAGAGGATGGACCGGTTCGACGTCTGCCCCGGCGCCGATGAAACCGTCATCTATAGCGTCGGCACGCTCTATGGCGAGTGGATCGACGGCACGCCGTTCGAAGGCAATCGCTATGTCGATCGCTTCGTCGTCAAGGGCGGGCAGATCGTGAAGATGGACGTCTGGAACGACAGCGCCGAGCGGATTCTCGTCCAACGCGGGATCGAGGCCTGATGCGCATGATCCGGAAAAGATGCAGCGGTTTTTCGATCGGATCATGCGCAAATAAGAAAGCCTAAAGCGCAATTCACTGTGCTTTAGCTTCGCGCGACCTTCGGCAGCTTGACCACGCGGTTGCCGGCGATGTCGTCGGCATAGGGCGCGAGAATGTCGAGCAGATCTCGGCCACGCTGCGGGGTGGGGGCGACCAGCGCGCGATTGGCCACCGAATCCAGGTGATGATGCATCAAGTCCATCACCTTGGCCTCATCGCCCTTGGCCAGGGCGGAAATGATGGCGCGGTGCTCGTTGATCGCGCATTCCGTCGAATGCGGCCGGCTGTAGAGCGACAGCGTCAGGCAGCATCGATAGGCGACTTCGCTGACATAGCGCACCAGTATCGGGCTGTTCGTCATCTGCGCGAGCAGGATGTGGAATTCTGTGGCCAGGCGGATCGAGACCGCATCCGTGCCGCCGCGTGCGCCGTCCTCGGCGTCGACATGGGCATTCAGCTCCGCGATCTGCGCCTTGGTCAGCTTGCCGGCGAGTTGGCGAACGACGAGGCGTTCAAGCTCGATACGGATATCGAAGGCATCGCGCGCTTCCTGCCAGCTCGGCGTCGCCACCACCGCGATGCGGTTGCGACGTAGCTCGACGAGGCCCTCGGCCGCGAGTTGCCCCAGCGCGTGGCGCGCAATGGTGCGGCTGACACCGAAGCGCTCACCAAGCGAATCCTCGGGCAGCTTTGCGCCGGGCTCGAGTGCCTGCTCGATGATCGCGCGTCGTAGCGCGCGGCAGATCACGCTGACCTTGTCGGATGATTCAGACGTCTTTTTAGTGGGGCGCGCCGCCATCGGCGAATCCTCGAGAGTGCGGTCGGAAGCTTTTTCTAGCACAGCCGTGGCGCAATCCAGCGCTCCAATTGCATGCAGTTTTGTGCGCTGATTGCCTAAACTGGGATCTGGCCCTTTCGGAGTGCCACTTGGTCAAGTCCTTGATTTTTCGGGGAGCGAAGGCTGGCATCCAGCTTGCATGCACTTTGGCTGTGATGCGCATGCACCCCCAAGACCAGTTTGACGGCCAGCCTGTTCCCGAAGGCACCGCTGTCTCCGCCATCGAGCTCTCCGAGGCTGTCGTGACCTTCGGGCGCGGCGACCGCGCCGTGCCCGCTCTGTCGAAGACCACGCTCAAGATTGCCGACGGCGAGTTTGTCGCACTGGTCGGCCCGTCCGGATGCGGCAAATCGACCATTTTGCGTCTGGTCAGCGGCCTGGTGCAGCCGACCAGCGGCGTCGTCATCGTCGGCGGGCGCGAGGTCGCGGCGCGGGCGATGCGGGTCGGCATGGCGTTTCAGAATCCGACCATGCTGCCCTGGATGACGATCGAGCGGAACATCATGCTGCCGCTGAAGATCGTCGAGCCGTTCCGCTCCAGCTTCCGCAAACTGCGCAACACCGAATTCCGTGACAAGGCCAATGCGCTGCTGGAGCAGGTCGGCCTCAAAGGATTTGGCAACCGGTACCCCTGGCAGCTCTCGGGCGGCATGCTCCAGCGCGCCAATCTCTGCCGGGCGCTGATCCACCAGCCGCGCATGCTGCTGCTCGACGAGCCGTTCGGCGCGCTCGACCAGTTCACCCGCGAGGAACTGTGGGCGATCCTGCAGAACCTCTGGATGACGCACAGGCCGACGGTGCTGCTGGTCACCCACGATCTGCGCGAGGCTGGCTTTCTCGCCAGCCGCATCTGCGTGATGAGCGCGCGCCCCGGCCGCATCCTCGACGACAGCCGCGTCGAGTTCGCCCGGCCGCGCACCGTCGCCATGACCTTCGAGCCGCATTTCGTCGCGCTGAATCAGAAGCTGCGCGCTTTCATCGAGGACGCGCGCAGCGCAGCTACGCAGGGAACAGGCTGATGTTCGGGATCGATATCAGGCAGAAAGCGTGGTCGGCCGGATTGATCGTGCTGTTCTTCGTCGCCTGGGAATTGTTCTGCGTGATCACGGGCATGTCGGACCTCGTGCTGCCGCGGCCGTCACAAGTGTTCGTGACGCTGGTCCAGCGCTTCCCGGTGCTGTGGCCGCATATCCTGCAGACGCTCGGGACCACGATGTTCGGCTTCGTCCTTGGCGTCGCGCTCGGTGTCACGCTCGGCGCGATCATCGGTGTATCGAAGACGGCCTACGACACCTGCTATCCGCTGCTGATCGGCTTCTCCTCGATCCCCAAGGTCGCGGTGGTGCCGATCTTCGTGCTGTGGTTCGGATCGGGCACGGTGCCCGCGGTGCTGACGGCGCTGTCGATCTGCTTCTTTCCGATCGTCGTGAATATCGCGACGGGCCTTGCGACCACGGAGCCGGAGCTCGAGGACGTGTTGAAGGCGCTCGGCGCCAGCAAGTTCGACATCCTCTGGAATGTCGGTCTGCCCCGGACGATGCCGTTCTTCTTTGCTTCGCTGAAGGTCGCGATCTCCTACGCTTTCGTCGGCGCGGTGCTGTCGGAGACGGTCGCCTCCAACCGCGGCATCGGCAATGTCATGATGACCGCGTCCTCCAATTTCAACGTGCCGCTGGTGTTCGCCGGCCTGTTCGTGCTCGCCGGCCTCGGTGTCGCGCTCTACGCCGTGTTTTCGCTGATCGAGGGCCGCGTCACCGGCTGGGCGACGCGCAAGAACGACGTGATTGCCACCTGATTTTCTGAACCGTCACGCAACGAAGCTTGAGGAGGTCTCGATGTTGAGAAAAGTAACTGCCGCGCTGCTGGGATTGGCCCTGTCCACAGGGGCCGCGATGGCCCAGGAGACCACGATCAAGTTCACGCTGGGCTGGAAGACCCAAGGCAGCGATGCGGCTTTCTTCTACGCCAAGGACAACGGCCTCTTCAAAGAGGAGGGCCTGAACGTCGTCATCGACCAGGGCGAGGGCTCGGGTGCCACCGTGACGCGCATCATGTCCGGCGCCTATGACGCCGGCTTCGGCGACGTCAACGCCATTATCCAGAACGCTTCGACCAAGCCGCAGGAGGCGCCCGTCATGGTCTACATGATGTGGAACCAGCCGCCGTTCGCGATCGTCGCCAAGAAGACCAGCGGCATCAACACCATCAAGGATTTTGAGGGCCACACCCTCGGCGGCGCGCAGGGCACGCCGACGACTCGCCTGCTGCCAGTGTTCACGCGCAAGAACGGCCTCGATGGCGAGAAGATCAAGATCTCCAACATGGCGCCGAATCTCCAGGAGCCGATGCTGATCAAGGGCGATATCGACGGCGCGCTCGTTTTCAACATCACCAGTTATTTCAACCTGGTGCTGAACCGCCAGGACCCAGACAAGGACTTCAAATGGTTCTCGTTCGGTGACTACGGTCTCGACCTCTATTCCAACGGCGTCATGGTCTCCAAGAAATTGATCGCGTCGAACCCGAAAGCGGTCGCGGGTCTCGTGCGTGCCATCAACAAGGCCGCGATCGCGGTGGCCAAGGACCAGAATGCCGGCATGAAGGCCGCGCTGAACTACGACAATCTGATCGACGTCGCGGTCGAGAAGCGCCGGCTTCAATATTCGTTCGACAAGCTGATCGTCTCGCCGGAGATGAAGGAGATCGGCGTCGGCGACATCAAGGACGAGCGCATGACCCGCGCCATCGGCATCATCGTCGAAGGCTATCAGCTCGCCCGCGCGCCGACTCCGGCCGAAGTGTTTTCGCGTGAGTTCCTGCCGCCGCGGGCCGAGCGTGAGCTGGTGTATACGGCCAACTGAGCCCGGAGAGAGGGCCATGGCCACGGAGATTTCGGCGACCAGCCTGTTCCGTGGCCCTGATCTCGGCATCAGCGACGATGTCGTGCTGCGGCACGACGGCGGTGTCATCACCGATATCTCGGAAGCAGCGGGAGCCGCCGGCGGCGCGCGCTCCTTCATCATTCCGGCGTTCGTCAATGCCCACGATCATGCCCGCGCCACGGCATCGTCCTTCGGCGCGGTCGGCATGCCCCTGGAAAGCTGGATCCTGCGAACAGCGCTCGGCACGCCGGTCGATCCTTACCTGACCGCAGCCGCTGCGCTCGCCCGCTCCGCAAAGGCCGGCTGCGCGGCCATGATGGTGCACTACACCCGGCCAAGCGGGACGATGCCATTGCTCGACGAGGCCATGGCGATCGCAAGAGCGGCATCCGACGTCGGCATCCGCATGGCCTTTGCGCTCGCGGTGCGCGACCAGAACCCGATCGTTTATGGCGATGCCGAGCCGGCGATCTCGGGACTTCCCGCCGACGATCGCAAGGCCATCGAAGACATCTTCATCCGCGCGCCGATGTCGCCAAAGGCCTATATCGAGCTGACCGACGCCATTGCCGCCGCCATCGCCGGCCCGATGATCGACGTGCAGCTCGGGCCCGCCGGCGTGCAATGGTGCTCGAAGCCGCTGCTGGAGGCGGTTGCCGAGAATTCGGCGCGGACCGGCCGGCGCATCCACATGCATCTGCTGGAGACCGTGTATCAGCGCGCCTGGGCCGACCAGAACTTTCCGGATATGGTGCGCTGGCTTCGCGACGTTGGTTTCCTTTCGGAGCGGCTGACGCTGGCGCATTGTATCCACGCCCGCCCGGACGAGCTGGAGATGATCGCTGCGTCAGGTGCGCGCATCGTCACCAATTTCAGCTCGAACATGCATCTGCGCTCGGGCCTCGCCCCGCTCGCCGCCGCACACAAATGCGGCTGCGCCATCGCGGTCGGCGTCGACGGGCTGGCGCTGGATGAGGACGACGACATCCTGCGCGAGATGCGGCTGGTGCAGATGGTCCATGGCGGCCTCGGCTTCAAGGCGACTTGGACACCGGCCGAGCTGTTCTCTCTCGCCATCCGCAATGGGCGCCGTGCGACCGGGGCGCCCGGGAGCGGGGAGCTCGTCGTCGGCAACCCCGCCGACTATGTCGTGATCGACCTCGATCGGCTCGATCGCGACCGCATCATGCCTGTCGATCCCATGAGGCTGCTGTTCGCGCGCGGCAACGCCTCGCTGGTCAGGGAGGTCGTCGTTTCAGGCAAGACGATCGTCGGCGATGGGGTGTGTGCCGGCGTCGACCTGCCGGCCATCGAGCGGGAGTTGCGGGCCATGTATCGCATCAATGTCGGCAAGCTCGGCGCTTTCGAGCGCATGTGGCCGCAGCTGTCTGAGCGGGTCGCCGGCTGGTTCGGGCAACAGCTCACCTGCGACTAGGCCGGGCGCGACGTCGGCCTTGGTCCGGCCGATCAAAAACCGCGATAGCTGATAAGCGGAACCTCGTCTGGCGATTGATGCCGGCCTGCGCTATCACAGCTGCGGCGGCGCGCCGGCACTGCCGAGACCTCTTCAAGGAGCCCCCGATGCGTCTTCCCACCCTTTTTCTGGCCGTCACATGCCTCGCGAGCGCAGCTTCTGCCGAAGATCTCACGGGCACGCTCCAGAAGATCAAGGAAACCAAGAAGATCACGCTCGGCTATCAGGAGGCGTCGGTCCCGTTTAGCTATCTGGACGGCAACCAGAAGCCGGTCGGCTTTGCCATGGACATCTGCCTTGCGATCGTCGATGCGGTGAAGAAGCAGCTGGGCATGCCCGACATCACCGTGGACACGCTCGCCGTGACCTCGTCGAACCGGATTCCCCTGATGGTCAACGGCACGCTCGACCTGCATTGCTCGGCGACTACCAACAACGCCGATCGACAGAAGCAGGTCGCTTTCACCAACACCCATTTTCTCAGCGCGACGCGCTTTGCTGCCAAGAAGGCCGCGAAGATCAACACCATCGACGACCTCAAGGGCAAGGCGGTCACGGCAGTGGCCGGCTCGGTCAACCTGACCCAGCTCGCCAAGGTCAATACGGAGCGCAACCTCGGCATCAGCGTGATGCCGGCGAAGGACCAGGCCGAGGCCTTCCTGTTGCTGGAAACCGACCGCGCCCAGGCCTACGCACTCGACGACGTGCAGCTCGCGGTCGCGATCGCGCGCTCGAAGGAGCCGCAAGCCTTCATGATCAGCGAAGAAGCGTTCTCCAAGCCCGAGCCCTACGGCATCATGCTGCGGCGTGAGGATGCGCCGTTCAAGGCGCTCGCCGACCGCGCGACTGCGGAGCTCTATGCAAGCCCGGAGATCGATGTGCTCTACAAGAAATGGCTGCAATCGCCGACGCCGCCGAACGGCCTCGACTACAACGTCCCGATGTCGCCCGCCCTGCGCAACGCCTTCAAGAAGCCGAGCTCGAGCGCAGATCCCGACGTGTATGTGGTGAACTGAGGGGGGACGCTGCCGATCGCGCACTTCGTGCTGCTCATTATTTTCCGTGTGGATGGATACCCCTCATCCGGCGCTTCGCGCCACCTTCACCTAACCGGAGAAGGAACAGTAGCACCTTGGTCGTCCACGATATGGCAGCTTAACTGTTCGAATATTTCTTCAGCTCGAACCGCGCGATTTGGTTCCGATGGACCTCGTCCGGTCCGTCGGCAAGCCGGAGCAACCGCGCGGTGGCGTAGGCCTGGGTCAAGCCGAAATCATTCGAGGTGCCGCCGCCGCCGTGGGCCTGGATCGCCCAGTCGATGACCTGGCAGGCCATGTTGGGGACCGCGACCTTGATCATCGCGATCTCGGCTTTTGCCACCTTGTTGCCGACGGTGTCCATGGCATAGGCCGCGTTCAGCGTCAGCAGCCGGGCCTGCTCGATCATGATGCGGGATTCCGCGATGCGCTCCTGCGTGACCGTCTGCTCCGAGACCGGCTTGCCAAAGGCGACGCGGCTGCGCACGCGGCGGCACATCTTCTCCAGGGTGCGTTCGGCAAGGCCGATCAGCCGCATGCAGTGGTGGATGCGGCCGGGCCCGAGGCGGCCCTGCGCGATCTCGAAGCCGCGGCCCTCGCCGAGCAGCATGTTCTCCCTGGGCACCCGCACATTGGTGAAGACGACCTCGGAGGCGCGGTCGGGCACGCCGTAGAAGCCGAACACGGGCAGGGGACGTTTGACTTCGATGCCTGGCGTGTCCATCGGCACCAGGATCATCGATTGCTGCCTGTGACGGTCCGGATTGTCAGGATCGGTCTTGCCCATGAAGATGCAGATCTTGCAGCGCGGATCGGTCGCGTTCGTCGTGTACCATTTGCGGCCGTTGATGACGTAATGCTCGCCATCGCGCACGATCGAGCTTTCGATGTTGGTCGCGTCGGAGGAGGCCACTGCCGGCTCCGTCATCGCAAAGCAGGACCGGATCTCGCCGGCGAGTAGCGGCTTCAGCCAGCGTTCCTTGTCCTTCTCCGAACCATAACGCTCCAGCACCTCCATATTGCCTGTATCGGGCGCCGAGCAGTTGAAGACCTCAGGTGCAGGATGCGACCGGCCCATCACTTCGCAGAGCGGGGCGTATTCGAGATTGGTCAGGCCAGCGCCATGGCCGGACTCCGGCAGGAACAGGTTCCAGAGGCCTTCCGCACGCGCCAGCGGCTTCAGTTCTTCCACGACCGGATAGACCTTCCAGGGACCCAGCTCTTCCGCCTCGCGATAGAAGCGCTCCTCGCTTGGGTAGATGTGCCGGTCCATGAAGCTCTCGAGCTTGCGCTTGAGCTCGACGACTTTTGGCGACATTTGGTAGAGCATCTCTGGTTTCCTCGATCGGTGAACGGTGCTGGCTCCAGCGCGAGCGCGCGATGCTTCATGCGACGCGATAGTCCCTGAATTTATCGCGCAGCGTGGATTTGAGCACCTTGCCCGTGCCGGTCATCGGGAATTCGTCGAGGAATTCGACGGCGTCCGGCATCCACCAGCTCGCGATTTTCGGGCGCATGTGGTCCAGCAGCGTCTTGCCGTCGACGGTTGCGCCCTTCTTGCGGACGACCAGCAGCAGGGGACGTTCCTGCCATTTCTTATGGTTGATCGCGACCACCGCGGCCTGAAGCACATCGGGGTGGGACAATGCGACGTCCTCGAGCTGGATCGAGGAGATCCATTCGCCGCCGGACTTGATCACGTCCTTGGAGCGGTCGGTGAGCGTGACGTGGCCTTGGCTGTCGATCACGGCCATGTCGCCGGTGATCAGCCAGCCGTCGCGGTCGAGTCCTTCCTCCAGCTTCATGTAGCCGGAGGCGACCCAGGGGCCACGGGCGCGGAGATGACCGACGGTCTTGCCATCGCGCGGTAGCTCGTTTCCAGCGTCATCGACGATACGCAAGGCAGTACCGAAACAGGCGCGGCCGGACACCTGGCGCCGGTCGAATTTCTCCTTCTCGCTGAGGTGCTCGGAGCCGGGCCGTAAGCCCGGCATCGAGCAGCCCAGCGCCTCGGTCATGCCCCAGGCCTGGATGTAGTCGATGCCATAGTCGCGCTTGAGCTTCTCGACCATGGCGCGCGGCGGCGCCGAGCCGGACGACAGCGTCGCCCGCAGCGTGGAGAATTTGTTGCCGGTGCGGCCCAGCCAGTCGAGCAGGATCAGCCAGAAGCTCGGCACGCCAGCCGACAGCGTCACCTTCTCGCCTTCGAGCAATTCATAGAGCTTGTCGGGTTCGTAATTGCGGCCGGGCAGCACCAGCTTCGAGCCGGTATAGGGCGCGGTGAACGGCATGTTCCAGCCATTGCCGTGGAACAGCGGCGCCATCGGCATCATCACCTCGCGCACGCCTTCGGCATGGCCCGGCAGGAAGTCGAAGCTGCTGCAGGTCATGGTCTGCAGGATCGCGGCGCGGTGCGAATAGATCACGCCCTTGGGATTGCCGGTCGTGCCCGAGGTGTAGCAGATGGTGGAGGCGGACTTCTCGTCGAACTCCGGCCAGACGAAGCCGGCGTCGCTCTCCTTCTCCAGCAATTCCTCGTAGCAATGTACGTTGGCGAGCTTCGTCTCCGGCATCCGCTCGCGCGAGGACATCACGACGTAAGCCTCGATCGTCTTCAGCTGCGGCGCGATCGCCTCGACGATCGGCAGCGTGGCGCGGTCGATGAACAGCAGGCGGTCTTCGGCATGGTTGATGATGTAGACGAGCTGTTCGGGAAACAGCCGCGGGTTGACGGTGTGCAGCACATAGCCCATGCCCGGCGCGGCGTAGAACATCTCGAAATGACGGTGGGTGTTCCATGCCAGGGTGCCGACGCGGTCGCCGGGGTTCATGCCGAGCCGTTTCAGCGCCAGCGCCATGCGCTTGATGCGCGGATGGGCGGCCGCATAAGTGGTGCGATGAATGTCGCCCTCGATCTCGCGCGCGACGATCTCGGCTTCGCCGTGATAGTCGGCTGCGTATTGGATGAGGCCGCTGATCAGCAGCGGCATATCCATCATCAATCCCTGCATGGTCTCCTCCGGAAGCCACGTCGTTGCGTGGCGGACGCTCGTGATTTGTGCGCGAGGTTAGCGGAACGTCGCGCGGCGTTCACGCAAAAAGCATGGGACGCGATTGCGTGCGTCACTTTTTCAGGGCTAACGTGAGGTGAGCTGCCGGCGAAGCAGCGTTCGCCGTGGAGGAAATGAATGTCAGCGGAAAGACACAAGACCGGTGCGGCCGGCGATCTTACGGTCGACATTGACGCACTCCGCGCGCGCTATCGCGACGAGCGCGATCGCCGCCTGCGTGCCGAGGGCAAGGCGCAGTATGTCGAGGTATCAGGCGATTTCGGCCGCTACCTCGACGATCCCTGGGCCCATCCCGTATTTTCGCGCGCACCTGTCAGTGAAGAGACTGAAGTGCTCGTCGTCGGCGGCGGCTTTGGCGGTCTGCTTTGCGGCGCGCGCTTGCGTGAAGCAGGCATTGATGATTTCCGCATCGTGGAAAAGGCCGCCGATTTCGGCGGCACCTGGTATTGGAATCGCTATCCCGGCGCGGCCTGCGATACCGAGAGTTACATCTATCTGCCGCTGCTGGAGGAGACCGGCTACATGCCGGTGCGCAAATACGCCCGGGCGCCGGAGATCTACGAGCACTCCCGCCGTATCGGCCGACACTTCGGCCTCTACGATCGCGCGCTGTTTCACACCGTTATCTCGCGGATGGCGTGGCAGGAGCAGGAGGCGCGCTGGCTGGTCGAGACCAGCAGGGGCGATCGCATCCGCGCGCGCTTCGTCATTCTCGCCGGAGGTCCGCTCAGCCGGCCGAAGCTGCCGGGCATTCCCGGCATCGAGACTTTCAAAGGCCACAGCTTTCATACCAGCCGTTGGGATTACGGCTACACCGGCGGCAATGCCGATGGTGGTCTGAGCGGACTTGCCGACAAGCGCGTCGGCATCATCGGCACGGGCGCCACCGCCGTGCAATGCGTGCCGCATCTCGGCCGATCGGCAAAGGAGCTCTACGTCTTCCAGCGCACGCCGTCCGCGATCGGAGTGCGCGACGACCGGTCGACGGATCAGGACTGGGCGCAAAGTCTCAAGCCCGGCTGGCAGCGCGAGCGCATGGACAATTTCACCGCGGTGATATCGGGCGAGCCGTTCGAGCGGGACCTGGTGCAGGACGGCTGGACCGGCCTGCTCGGCGAGATCCTGCTGGCGCCGCGTCGTCAGAAGCAGCCGGTGACCTCCATGGAAGAGGCGCTGAAGGTCATCGAGCAGGCCGACTACCGCAAGATGGAGGAGATCCGCGCCCGGGTCGATGCGGTGGTCAAGGACACCGCGACCGCGGACGCGCTCAAGCCCTGGTACAAGGCGTTCTGCAAGCGGCCATGCTTCCACGACGAATATCTCGACACCTTCAATCGCCCGAACGTTCATCTGGTCGACACCCAGGGACAGGGCGTCGAGCGCATCACCGAGAATGCCGTCGTGGCCGGCGGCAAGGCATACGAGCTCGACTGCCTGATCTACGCCAGCGGTTTCGAGGTCGGCACCGATTACGCCCGCCGCATGGGCTTCGAGGTCTACGGCCGCGACGGCATGAGCCTGTCCGAGCGCTGGCAGGGCGGCGTCAAGACGATGCACGGCTTCTACAGCCGCGGCTTCCCCAACTGCTTCCTGATCGTCACGGTGCAGGCCGGCCAGAGCGCCAACTTCCCGCACATCATCGACGAGCAGTCGCAGCACATCGCCTATGTGATCGCCGAAGTGCGCAAGCGCAAAGCCCGAACGCTGGAGCCGACACTCGCCGCCGAGAACGCCTGGGTCGACGAGGTCGTCAAGGCTGCGATCGGGCGGCAGACCTATCTCGCCGAATGCACGCCCGGCTACTACAACAACGAAGGCGTGTTCGATCCAATCGCGGCAAGAAACAGCCAATATTGGCGCGGGCCGATGGCGTTCCTGCGGCTGCTCGACAAATGGCGCAAGGAAGGCAATCTGGAAGGGCTGGAACTGTCGTATGATCCCGCCATGGAGTCGGCGCCTTCGTCCGGGTAAGCTCGGGCATGCAGTGGCCGGCAAGGTCCACGAGCGCCAGACAGAGAGGATACGTGAACATGACCAGGGGCAGGACTGTAGCCGGGGCGGTTTTTGGAGCGATGGCACTGCTCGGTTGCTTGGCGCCCGCCGCCCAGGCCGCCACTTGCGGCAACGGTCCCGGCGGCTTCGAGGCCTGGAAGCGCGAGTTCAGTGCGGAGGCACAAGGCAAGGGCATTGGTCAGACCGCGCTCGCGGCGCTGATGCAGACCAATTACGCCAGCGCCACCATCGCGGCCGACCGCGGCCAACGCAGCTTCCAGCTGACGCTCGACCAGTTCCTCGCCAAGCGCGGCGCCACCACCATCGTCGCCAAGGGACGCCAGCTCAAGCAGTCGCAGGCGGCCTTGTTCGCCTCCATCCAGCAGCGCTACGGCGTCCCGCCCGGCCCGCTGCTCGCGATCTGGGGCATGGAGACCGGTTTCGGCAGCCAGCGCGGTAACCAGAACATGCTGTCGTCGATCGCAACTCTTGCCTATGACTGCCGTCGTCCCGAATTCTTCACCGATCAGCTCTACGCTGCCCTGAAGCTGGTCGACCGTGGCACGCTGTCGGGGGCGACCCGCGGCTCGATGCACGGCGAGGTCGGCCAGACCCAGTTCATGCCCAAGAACATCCTGGCCTATGGCACCGGCAATCTCGAAGTTGCCGCCAATGCGCTGAACTCGACGGCGAATTTCCTCAAGGCCCATGGCTGGCGCGCGGGAGCCGGATACCAGCCGGGCGAGCCGAATTTCGCTGCCATCGAGGCCTGGAATGCCGCGGGTGTCTATCAGAAGGCGATCGCGCTGATGGGCCGGCAGATCGACGAGGGCGGCGGGGCGGCAGCCTTGCGCTGACGAAAACCGCGTCCACTGCGTTCGAACACGCTCCTGCTCAGCAAGGCGTGATGCGCCGGCACGAGAAAGTTGTTGCCATCAGGAACCGACGGCACGAGGTTTGCTTTGATCAGATTCAGGGCTGGGCATGAGGAGACTCAACATGGCTACCCAGATCGTGATGGACCAGACTGGCGATACGCGCCACGAGTTTGATCCTGGCAATGCCGAAGCGCTGGCGCGAGCCGAACGGCGCTTTCGGGAGCTGACGGGGGCCGGCTTCACCGCCGCCCTCCGAACCGGACCCGGCGAAGTCACTCGCGTCAAATCGTTCGACCCGACCGCGCAGGAAACGCTGTTCTATCCCCGCCTGGTCGGCGGTTGATCTGAGCTGCTCATGATGACGGCGGTTTGGCTCCGCGCGCCGGCGCGTGCGCGTCTGCATGCGCTGCGTGAACTCTATCGGCGCTTCTTCGGCGAGAACACGCCGGATGCGCGTGGCCGCCGGCTGCTCTTCGAATGGCTTTCGCCCGCACAGCGCGCACAATTCGAAGAGCATCGGTATTTCGACGTCATTGGCAGCGACACCGGCAAGACCTACCGTATTCATTACGGCACCGCCGCCAACGTTCACGAAATCGACGGCGAGGGCCGGGCGACGATGGGATGGTGCTTCGTCCCGTCAGGCTTCTTGGTGCCGGGCGACGTCATGCTGGCGCAGAAGATCGCGATCGAGACGGATGAAAGAGGCGCGCTCGCGCTCGCCAACCGGTTTCCGCCCGCGACGCATTCGGAGCAGTTCTACCGGCGGCCTTTCTAGCGGCTGAACGGTGAGGCGATGCTCAGTAATGAGTGGTGCGGTAGGCATCCAGCGCATGCGCTGCGAAGACACCAATGCTGCAGAGGGCGAGTAGGCCCGAGATGAGCTCGATCATAGCTCGTCCTCCCGCAGCGAATGGGCGACGAGGTTGCGGCAGCAGGAATAGTCGTAGATCAGGTCGAGGAGGAATTGCATGGTGGCCGTCCCTGTATTTATTTTGACAACTACTTAGACGGCCGTCTGTTTCAGGCGTGTTTCGTCGCACCGGGAAAGGGGTTTCGCGTGGAACCCTGGGCTGGTTTGTGCGCTGCAGAGAAGCTACATCCCAGTGTTGGTTAATGACGTCAGCCGCGCCTTTCGGCGGCTGATCAATCGCGTTGCGGGGCAAAATCATGGCGCAGGTGGAATGGTTCGACGATCTCAGCATTGGGATGCGGTTCAAATCGCCTGAGGTGACGGTGACCGAGGCCGACATCAAGCGCTTCGCGGCCGAGTTCGATCCGCAGCCGATGCATCTCGACCACGAGGCGGCCAAGGCGACCCTGTTCAGGGGCCTTGCAGCCTCGGGATGGCACACCGCCGCGATTGCCATGAATCTCGCGATCCAGGCTCGCCCGTTCGGCCCGCATCCGCTGATCGGCGCCGGCGTCGACGGCCTGCGCTGGACGATGCCGGTGCGGCCCAATGACCGCCTGCATCTGGTCGGGGAGGTCATGAGCCTGACGCCCTCGAAGTCGAAGCCGCAGGGTATCGCACTAGTGAAATGGACCATGTTCAACCAGAGCGGGGAGGAGGTTTACACCTTCACCCCCATCGCGATTGTGCCGCGGCGGGAATAGGCACAGGCGCCGGTCTGCCCCGGCAAGGCTGCCCAGCAAGACCGCCCAGGTAAGGCCTTGCGGCACTTCCGCGGAGGTGGTCATCTCAGCCCGGGAACGCGCTGGAGGCTGACATGAAACGATTCCTTCTCGCCGCTTTGCTGAGCGCGGGCGTCTTGGGCGCCGGGCCGGCGCTTGCGCAGCAATCCAAGGTCGGCGACTGGACCATCGAAAAGCGCACGCAGGACGCGCATTGCAATGCGAGCCGTGGCTACAAGGACAAGGATGACGAGAACCGCGACTACGTCATCGTGATCACCTATTCCGACAAGGCGATCGTGATCGTGATGATCTACGACGGCTGGGAGTGGGACAAGGTCGGCGAGATTCTCCGGGCCGACGTCGGCACCGACGACGCCGACATCATGAAGAAGGCGAAGTGGGAGGTCATGGACAAGACCACCGTGCGCGGCATCTTCGAGTACGACCAGTCGATGATGGACCGCCTCTCGAAGGCGAGGCGCCTGACGCTCGATTTCGAGGACGATGACGACGACAGTATCGAGATGCAGATCCCGCGGGCCGGCGAAGCGCTGGCGGCGTTGAAGTTCTGCGAGGAGAACCGGAAATAAATCGCCGCTGCCGGTCGTGAAGCCGACAGGATGTCGGCAATGAGCGGTGGCAGCGAACCCGCGCGTGACTCGTCGCACAGAGTCCGCGCGCTGTTCGCATTTATCCTAGTCTTTGGCGAAACCGTCCAAGCCGCACCCTGCGGTTGACGTTACGCAAGGACGATGTTCGAGATTCCAGCATCCGGCTGCACCGTTTTTTTCTCGTCGAAGGCGGCAATTGACCGGCCCGTCTTCTCCGTCAGCTCCCGGATCGCGAGCTCGCCGTCTCGGACGGGCCGCCGGCAAATGGCGTCCGTCCTATGACGATCCATCAGGCAAATCGGTTCTCGTCTCTCATCGGCGAGATCTACGACGCGGCGATTGCCCCCGCGTTGCGCAGCGGCGCGTTGGAACAGATTTCGCAGTTCGTCGGTGGTTGTGCCGCTATGATCCTGTCGAGGGATTCAGCGCGGCTTTCGATCGAGATTCACCAGCATTTTGGAACCGACGCCCGCTTCCGTCAGCTTTATCGCGACCGGTATGTGGAGCTCGATCCTTTGCTCGACCGTCATCTCACCCTCGCGCCCGAACAGACGATCGGCGTGACCGACATCATGTCCCATGCGGATTTTGTCGAGACGAGCTTCCATCGCGAGTGGGTGGAGCCGCAAGGGGCGATAGACCTTGCGACGGTCGGGCTCGAGAAGACGGCCGCCCGCACCACGATTCTGCAGGTGCTACGTCATCGCTCCCGCGGAACCGTCGACGAGGCGATGCGCGAACGCATGCGGCTGCTTGCTCCGCACATCCAGCGGTCGCAACTCATGGGCCGGCAGATCAGGGCTCGCTCCCATACAGTCGACGACCTGGCCGACGTCCTCGACGGATTGAACATGGCGATTTGCCTGCTCGACGCCGACGGCCGGGTCGTCCACGCCAACGCGGCATGCCGCCGGTTGTTCGCCGACGCGAATTTGCTTGCGATGGTCGGCGACCGAATCGTGGCCCGTAACACCCAGGCCGACAAAATATTCCGCGGCCTGTGCGAATTCGATCACGGTACGGATTCCGCTGCTCGTCGTCAGATCGAACTTGCGACGTCGGCCGATGGGCAGCATTATCTGCTCCATGCCTTTCCGCTGAAGCGGGATCGCAGCCTGCTGCGTGACATCGCAGCCACGGTGCTCTTCGTTCAACGAGCTTCGATGCTGCCGTTGCTCGCAGCCGATGCGATTGCAGCAGCCTTCAGACTGACCCCGTCCGAATTGCGCGTGCTCAAGGCAATCGTCGAGATCGGCGGTGTTCCCGATATCGCCGCAAAACTCGGCATCGCCGAGACGACGGTGAAGACGCATCTCGGCCGCCTGTTCGAGAAGACGGGCGCCGGCAGGCAGGCCGATCTCGTGAAGATCGCCGCCGGCTTTGCCGTGCCGTTCGCCAGGCGGACGAACGGCGATGACGGCGCCGCGTGATTCATGTCCCATGCCCCGATGTAACGTGCCGCGCTTTCAATCCATTGTGATAGGCCCGGCCCGCCGGTCCTCCGAACGCAGGACGCGAGCCATTCGAGACTTTCGTATATCGCGCTTCTGAAAAGAAGAGCAGCGCCCGCCGCACGAACATGCCGCGATGGCATCGAACGCGCGTGTGAGGAAACGACAGCGTATGGCCGGCCTGCTCGTCGGTTGGAGATATT
This sequence comes from Bradyrhizobium sp. MOS003, assembly GCF_003020125.1. Lineage (GTDB taxonomy): Bacteria > Pseudomonadota > Alphaproteobacteria > Rhizobiales > Xanthobacteraceae > Bradyrhizobium. The sequence continues at coordinate 84,984 of NZ_PYFW01000008.1, forward strand.
GCAGTGAGCAGCATGGTTGATTTTTCCGTTCTGAACGTTTCGACCAACGAAATTCCCGAAGGCGACCGCATCTCGATGCTTCGCGATTTCTATTGTCGCGGGGTGCTGAAGGCAGAGGTCGAGGCTAGGGACGGCAAGCCGGCCGCGGCGAGCTTCACGTCCCACCTCCTGCCGGAAGCCCAGTTGCTGATCGGGGGATTGTGCGGAGCGCGGGTCATTCGCACCAGGCAGCTGGTGGCCGACGGCGACGACAGTCTTGCTTTGATCGTGAACAGGTCCGGTGTTCTCGGGATATCCGAACGAGGGTACGATCTGAAGCTCAATGCGGGAGAGGCGGTCCTGACGAGCGCGGAGGACGTTACGACGTTTGAGCGGTTGTCGCTGGGCAGCTGCTTCTCGTTGCGTGTGCCGAGGCGCGTACTGGCCCCGATGATCGTGGACGTCGATGATGCCGTGATGCGAATCATGCCGGAAAAGTCCACCGGACTCCGGCTGCTGGTCGACTACGCGGTGACGCTGGTGCGGGAGGAGGCGTTCGCGGCACCTGACCTCCGACAGCTCGGGGTCGGGCATCTGCATGACCTTCTGGCCCTCGTCCTCGGTGCGACCGGTGAGACGCGAGAGCTGGCCGGCCGGCGCGGCGTCAAGGCGGCCCGGCTGCAGAAGGCGAAAGTCTCCATCGCCAACAATTGCTGGCGGCAGGATCTGTCGGTGGCCTCGGTCGCGCAGGAGCTCGGCGTGACGCCGCGCTATCTCCAGCGCCTGTTCGAGGCCGACGGCAAGACGTTCTCCTCCTTCCTGATCGAGCAGCGCGTCAAGCGCGCGCATCGCATGCTGCGGGAACCCGGACACGCCGGCCGAACGGTGAGCTCGATCGCATACGACGTCGGCTTCGGCGATCTCTCTTATTTCAACCGCTGCTTCCGGCGGACTTATAATGCGACCCCAAGCGACGTCAGGAGCGGCGAAATGCCGTGATCGCGCGCGATTGAATTTCAGTCAATTGCCGATTTCAACCAGCAGACGGGGATCTGACATGATCCCCGATTGCGAAGCCTTGAACCCCAGCGTTGCGTGCGGCATCAGCAGCCGGAGTATTGAATGCACCGTTTCTTTTTCGACCTTCTGGTCGGCAACATCGTGAAGATCGATCCCGGCGGCATGGTGTTCGAATGTACGGAAGCGACATTCGTGGTGGCCAACGAGATGGCAAACCATCTTTTCGTCTGGCGTGACGATCTGCGCGATCGCAACGCCTGGATCCGCGTCAGGGACAACAGCGGCCGCGAAATCTATCGCGCGCCGGTCTGGGCGGAGAGCGGGGAAAGGGTCGGCTGGGACCAACCGTAGTTCTTTCGGAGGTGTCGCGCCTTTGCATCATCGCTTCACCAAAACCGCGCCTGTTCGTTCCAGACCGAACCCCGGTCGTATCCGTCCAAGTCGAAGGCATTGCTCCTTTCTACGTTGGCGTTCTGCGAATTCAGATTCGCTGGAACCGTTCTCCTTCGATCGCAGCAGGCGGGCGACGAAATAGCTTCGAGGGACTGGGAATGATTGTGTCGGATGCGCGCGGCGTCGCGCCATGGCCTTTGGCTTTGCGATCGCTGTGGCTATTGATACCAGCCGCGCTGGTCGCTGCGGTGTCTACCAGCGAGCCCGCGATGGCCGCCTGTGCTCCGACGGCGCCAGTCAGCAACGCGACAGTGGTATGTGCAAGTGACACGGACACCCAGCAGGGCAGCGGCACGGGCTACGGGACGAGCGGCGATGACAATAACGCCTATGACATCCGCGCGGGTGTGACCGTCAGGGGTAGCGACTTTGGCTTCAAGGTCGGCGACAACAGCGTTTTCACCAACGCAGGCACGATCAGTGGAACGAATGCGGCGGGCATTACCGGCGGCGACATGACGATCACGAACCTGGAAGGGGCAACGATTGCCGGCTTCAACGCTATTACGCCCACGACGATCCTTCTCAGCAATGCTGGCACGATCAGGGGGGAGGACAGGGCCATCGACACCAGCGGCAATGCAACCATCACCAACCTCCGCACGGGCCTGATCACGCAGACCCGAACTTCCGGCGCCGCGATCTTCTCCGACCGCCTGGCGACAGTAAGTAACGCCGGGATAGTTTCCGGCCACGAAGCCGGGATAATGGCGAAAAACATCGATCTGACGAACCTCGCAGGCGGCACCGTGATTGCCGACAACAATTCGGTTTTCGCCGCGACTTCCGCCGTCATCGACAATGCCGGGACGATCAGTGCCGCAGGTAGCATTGGCGTTGCCGTCGTTGTGGACACCGGAGATGCCTTCGTCCGCAATAGCGGCACGATCAGCGGGACCCAGTCCGGCATCAACGCCGGGAACGGTGCGGCTAACGTCCTGAACAGCGGCACGATCACCAGCGGCTCGACCGTCATCTTCGCCACGACGGTCAATGTGACCAACGCAGGGCGGATTGCGACGACGCTCGGCTTCGGCATGAGCGGCATCACGGTGAACCTCGACAATTCCGGAACCGTCACGGCAGATCGCGGCGTCAACGCGATCTTCGGCCACGTCAAGAATTCCGGATCGATCATCGGGCAGAGCGCCGCCGTCAACGCCAACATTGCCAATGTGACGAATACAGGCCTGCTTCAAGGCTCGGCCGTCAATGGCCATGGCATTCTGACGACCCAGGCGAACGTCGCCAATTCCGGCATGATCATCGGTCGGATCGGCATCGAATCGACCGACGGATCGAACATCACGAACTCCGGTACCATCACTGGCGCCGGCGGGGTCGCGATCAAGCTTTCCGCCAAAGCGGACATGCTGACGCTGCTGCCGGGTTCGAGGATCAATGGCGTGGTCGATTTCGGCTTCGGCAATGATGTCGTCAACGTCAATTTCATTCCGCTGAGCAGCCGGGTGTCGTCGCTGACGGCCATTCAGCTCCCGACCTTCGTCAACTTCGAGGGCGTCATCAAAACCAACACCGGAGGCGGGAGCTTCGTTGGCCCGAAGGTGTTTGCGGGCGACACGCTCGCAACCCTCGATCCAACCGCGCTGGCGCAGACCGACCGCACCCTGATGGACTTCACCGGCGGCGCCTCCTCGCTGGTGCAAGGGCGTCTAAACGGCGGCGCCGGTCCGGCCGGCGGCAACATGATGGCGATGGCCTATGCGCCGGAGACGGCGCAGGCTGGTCCCTTCACCAAGTCGCCGCGCAGCTTTTGGACCGATCCGGCGCCAATCACGGTCTGGGCCAACAGCTTCGGCGGCCAGCGCGTCCAGGACGAGACCGTGGCGACGCTGCGCACGACCTCGACGGCGTGGGCTGGCGCGATCGGCATCGATCGCAAGGTTCGGCCGAACTGGCTCGTTGGCGCCTTCCTCGGCGGCGGGCAGGGCGGTCTCTCGGTCGATCTCAATTCGCAATCGGTCGACACCAATTACGTGTTCGCCGGCGCCTACAGCCGCTTCGAATGGGCTTCGCAGTTCTTCGACTTCACGATCCAGGGCGGCAATGCCGACAACAGATCGCGCCGCCTGGTGCTGAACAACGCCGCCGTCGGCGGCATGGAGACGGCGACGGCGAATTACAGCGGCTGGTATGTCAGCCCGGAGGTCGCCTACGGCTACAGGCTCAACATCGGCAGCGGTTATGTGCTGACGCCGACGGCGCGGCTGCGCTACGTCGCGGGCCGATTTGATGGCTATAGCGAGACGGGTTCGGCGCAGTCGCTCTCGGTCGGCGGTCGCACGCTGCAGGATATCGAGGAGCGGGGCGAGGCCGATCTCTCGCGGGTGACGAGCTTCGCCGGCGGTGAGTTGAAGGCCAATGTCCACGGCGGCGTCATCGCGCTCCAGCGCGTCGGCGACACCAACATCAACACCGTGCTGCTCGGCCAGAACCTGTCCTTCGTGACGCCGGGCAGCAGCAGCGCTGTCGGCGCGGTGGCCGGGTTCGGCTTCGACTATCGCACCAGCCGCAACGTGTCCGTGTTCGGCGCGGTCGAAGGCATGATGATGTCCGACCAGAGCCGGACCGGTACGGCCAAGGGCGGTGTTCGCGTCGCGTTCTGAGCCGGCATCAGCCCTGGCGGCTCGAACGCGATGCCGCCGGCCGGGCTCCATCCGCCCGGCCGGCGCCTCCTCCTCCGATCGGAGGATGCTGCTTGCTGCGGTTGTGTTATGCTCCCCGGCATTGATCATTCAGTGCCATTTTGAGCCATGCACGGATCGCAAAAACTGCCAGCTCTCGTCGAGTCCATCTACGATGCCGGGCTCGATCCTTCGCTGTGGAACAATGTGGTGACCGGCATCCGGGATTTCGTCGGCGGCCAGGCCTGCGGGCTGTTCTCCAAGGATGCGATCAGCAAATCCGGTGTTACGCATTACTATTGCGGAGCCGACCCACACTACATCCAGCTCTATTCCGAGACCCATGCGAAATTCGATCCGCTCACGGTCCTGCCGCCACAGGGCCGGATTGTCAGCATTCCGGATCTCGTCAATTTCGATGAGTACCGCCGCGGGCGCTTCTACCAGGAATGGATGCAGCCGCAGGGGTGCCGCGATGCGGCCAATGTCGTGCTCGAGATGTCGAATGCGAGCTGCCCGGTCATGATGACCGTGCTCTCGGGCCGCCGCATGGTCGATCGGGGCATGAAGCAGCGCCTGTCGCTGCTGGTGCCGCACGCCAGCCGCGCGCTGCTGATCAACCGCGCCATGACCTCGCAACTGACGCTGGCGAGGGCACTGGCGGACGTGCTCGACAATCTTGCGGTCGGGATCTTCCTGCTCGACGGCTTTTGCCGCCTGGTGCACGCGAATTCGGCCGGTCAGATACTGCTCGCAGCCGATGACGTGGTGCGCTCCGTCGCCGGGCAGCTCGTGACCAGCAGCACTGAAGCCAATCAGACGTTGCGCAAGGCATTTGCGGACCGCCGTGACCGCGCATCGCTTGCCGCTGGCGACCATGCGATTCCGCTGTTGTCCGCCACCGGCGCGCGCTACGTCGCTCACATGCTGCCGCTGTCGTCCCTGCTGCGCGATCGTAGCGAGCGCGTGGTCGATGCCGCCGGTGCGCTGCTCGTGCGCAAGGTGTCGCTCGGTGGACAATCCTGTGGCGAATTGATCGCGCGAACGTTCGAGTTGACGCCGGCGGAGCTCCGCGTGTTCCTGTCGATCGTGGAGGTCGGCGGCGTCCCGGAAACGTCGACGGCGCTCGGTATCGCCGAGACGACCGTGAAAACGCATTTGCATCGCGTCTTCGCCAAGACCGGCGTGTCGCGGCAGGCCGATCTCGTCAAGCTCGCAGCCGGATTCGCCAATCCGCTGGTCCACTGACAGATCGCGTCGGCGTTGAACCTTTTGCTCTCGCGACAGACTCACAGGAGCCGCAAGGCACGAACACCATTCCGCAAATCTCCACATGTGACCATGGGCTCTTCCGATGCCCCGACCTCAAGGACATTCCGAGCTGATCGAGAGCATCTATGATGCAGGACTCCACCCGGAGCTGTGGAGCGACGTCGTCGTCATGCTCAATGCGTTCATCGGCAGCCGGGCCTGCGGCCTGATTTCGAAGGATACGGTCAGCAAATCCGGTGCGACGCATTATTATTGCGGCGTCGATCCCCACTATATCCAGCTCTATTCCGAAACCTATTCCCGGTACGATCCGCTCGCCCGGCTTCCCCGTTACGGCGAGGTGCGCAACATTCCGGACCTCGTGAATTTCGACGAATACCGCCGCGGGCGCTTCTATCAGGAATGGCTGCGCCCGCAGGGTTGCATCGACGTCGCCAACGTGGTGCTGGAGCAGTCGAACTCGCCGTGTCCGATGCTGCTCACCGTCATCCCGGGCAGGGAGATGCTCGATGCCGAGCAGCGCGCGCGCATGCAGTTCCTGGTCCCGCATGCGAGCCGGGCGCTGATGATCAATCGCGCGATCGAACGGAAGCTGCAACGCGCGAGCGCGCTGGCCGACGTCGTGGATCGTCTGAATGCCGGCGTCATCCTGCTCGATGCAGGCTGCCAGATCATCCACAGCAATCCGGCGGCGGAGACGATCCTGGCCAAGGACGACGTCCTGCGCGCGATCTCCGGTCGGCTGGTGACGAGGTCCTCCGAGGCCAATCTGGCCCTGCGCAATATCTTTCGTGATCCGGGCGAGGTGGCGATGGCCGCGGCCGATGGTCGAAAGATCTCTCTGACGTCGCATGACGGTTCACACTATGGCGCGCACGTGATTGCGCTGCCCTCGCTGCTGCGCGATGGGGCCAACGAGCGTAGTTCAGCCGTCGGAGCCTTGCTGGTCTGGAAAGCGGAACTCGACAGCCGCTCCAGCGCAGGCCTGATCGACCGCACCTTCGAACTGACGCCGGCGGAACTGAGGGTGCTGCAATCGATCGTTGAGGTCGGCGGTGTGCCGGAGACCGCGGTCGCATTGGGGATCGCCGAGACGACGGTGAAGACGCATCTGCACCGCGTCTTCGCCAAGACCGGCGTGTCCCGTCAGGCCGATCTCGTCAAGCTGGCGGCGGGATTCTCCAATCCGCTACTGCACTGACGCGCACGCGCGCAGTGTGACTCTACGCTGCAGCTCGCGAACAGGTTCAAACAGAGACATCATTTGAAAGTTATCGCGCGTCATTCGATCGAATGACGCGATTTTTTTCGTTCTCTTCTAGTGACGCATCACACGAGTTCTTGTTCGACGTGTCGGATTTCTCTGTGAAGCAACTCACGGCAGACAGGCGTGAACCCAATCATTCTCTGTCAAAGGTCGAGAGGAGATCGTCATGCGAAGGACGTCACTGGCCATGGCCGACAAGTTCCGCGACATCGTCGCTCGCGTCGGCGCTGTGTTCCGCGAGCAGCGCAAGATCGAGGCGCGGCGCGCATTGCAGCGCTATCACCATTTGCTGGCCCAGCCTGGCGAAACATTGCCTTTGAACGGAATCACTCCGCTCAGCAAGCAAGAGGATATTTCAGCAAATGCCCACGGATCTGATGCGCGCGAGCGCGCCGCCGGCGAACCGGCCCACGAGCGCGCATAATTTCAACATCGTCGCGATCGCGCTGACCACGGCGCTCGTCGCGCTTCAGTTGGTCGGGCTGGCGCTTCTGGAACGATCCCACGCTCATGCCATGCAAATGTCGTTTCCACGCGAGCCGGCCGCCTGCACCGATACTCCGGGTGCTGCCGTTCCGCAAATCCCCTACGATTGACCGGAGGACGGTCCGTGCCTGATGTCACGACTCTGATGCTGCTCAGCGTTGCCGTGTTCGCCGGCGCCTTCGTTTCGGGGCTCTCGGGCTTCGCGTTTTCGGCCGTCGCGGGCGCGATCCTGCTGCGGGTGTTTCAGCCGCTCGAAGCGGTGCCGTTGATGATGGCGTGCAGCATCGGCGTGCAGGCGACCAATCTGTGGGCGCTCCGGCGTAGCATCCGCTGGGAGGGCAGTCTGCTGCTGATCGTCGGCGGACTGATCGGCGTTCCCATTGCGGTCTCGCTGCTGCAAAGCGCGGATACACATCTGCTCAGGCGCGGCTTCGGCATCATCGTCGCGCTCTATGCGGCCTACATGCTACTGCGCCCCACGCTGATCACCGCCGGTGACGCGGTCGGCCGGCACTGGGTTGCGCTGATCGGCTTCGGCGGAGGGCTCGTCGGCGGGTTGACGGCGATGCCGGGCGCAATCCCGACGATCTGGTGCGACATGCGCGGCATGCCCAAGAGCGAGCAGCGCGGTCTGGTGCAGCCTTTCATCGCCGCGATGCAACTGTTTGCCATCGCGCTGCTGGTCGGACATCAGGATCTGTCGTCGAAAGTCTTCATCGATCTCGCGGTCAGCCTGCCGGCGCTGTTCGCCGGTTCCGCGCTCGGCGTGATCGCCTTTCACCGCGTCAACGAGACGGTGTTTCGCAAGACCGTACTCGTCCTGTTGCTGCTCTCGGGAGTTTCCCTGGTCTAGTGGCTAGGGTTGGTGATCGAGCCCTGGAGCGATGCTGCGCTGATGTCGCTGCCGTGATGCACCAGCGGCTTGTTGCCGGTCACCGTTCGCAGCAGCACGTAAAACACCGGTGTCAGGAACAGGCCGAACACGGTGACGCCGATCATGCCGGAGAACACGGCAACGCCCATGGCGCGCCGCATCTCCGAGCCTGCGCCGGTCGAGAGCACCAGCGGCAGCACTCCCATGATGAACGCCATCGACGTCATCAGGATCGGGCGAAGCCTCAAGCGGCTCGCCTCGATCGCGGCCCGGATCGGCGTGCGACCTGCGAATTCGAGCTCGCGGGCGAATTCGACGATCAGGATGGCGTTCTTGGCCGAAAGTCCCACCAGAACGATCAGGCCGATCTGGGTGAAGACGTTGTTGTCTCCCTTGGAGATCCAGACGCCGAACATGGCGGCGAGCAGGCCCATCGGCACGATCATGATGATCGAGAGTGGCAGGGTCAGGCTCTCGTAGAGCGCGGCCAGCACCAGGAACACCAGCAGGATCGCCAGCGGGAACACCCAGAGGCCGGAATTGCCGGCGATGAACTCCTGATAGGTCAGGTCAGTCCATTCGAAGGCAAAGCCGGGCGGCAACGTCTCCGCTGCGATCCGGGTCGCGGCCTCCTGCGCCTGGCCCGATGAGAAGCCGGGCGCGGCGGCGGCGTTGATGTCGGACGACAGGAATCCATTGTAACGGATCGCGCGCTCCGGCCCCGCGCTCTGGCGGATGTTGAGCAGCGCCGACAATGGCACCATGTCGCCCGAGGACGAGCGCACCTTCAATTGCCTGATGTCGTCGGCACGCGCGCGGAACGGCGCATCGGCCTGGACGCGGACCGAATAGGTGCGGCCAAACTTGTTGAAGTCGTTGACGTAGTAGGAGCCGAGATAGATCTGGAGCGTGTTGAACACCTCCGTCACGGGTACGCCGAGCTGCAGCGCCTTGGTGCGGTCGATGTCGGCGAACAGCTGGGGCACGTTGACCTGGAAGCTCGAGAACACGCCGGCGATCTCCGGCGCCTTCTGCATCGCCGCCACGAATGCGTTGGTCGCCTCGTTCAGGGCTTCGTAGCCGAGGCCGGCGCGGTCCTCGATCTGCAGCTTGAAGCCGCCGATGGTGCCGAGGCCGTTGACCGGCGGCGGCGGGAACATGGCGATGAAGGCTTCCTGGATGCCGGCGTATTTCTTGTTCAGGTCGGCCGCGATGGCATTCCCGCTCAGCGCCGGCCCTTTGCGCTCCTCGAATGGTTTCAGCGTCGAGAAAACGATGCCGGCATTGGACGAGTTGGTGAATCCGGAAATCGACAGGCCGGGGAAGGCGACAGAACTCTCGACACCAGGCTGTGTCAGCGCGATGTCGCTCATCTTGCGGATCACCTCTTCGCTCCGGTCGAGCGCCGCGCCGTCGGGCAGACGGGCGAAGCCGACCAGATATTGCTTGTCCTGGCCCGGCACGAATCCACCAGGCACCTGCTGGAAGAGCAGGGCAGTGATCCCGACGAGCACCACGTAAAGGCCCATCACGGCGGCCTTGCCCGAGATCACCTTGGTGACGCTGCCGCTGTAGTTCTCCGAGGAGCGCGTGAAGGCCTTGTTGAAGCCGCGGAAGAACCAGCCAAGGCCCTTTTCCATGATCAGCGTCAGCCGGTCCTTCGGCTCGTTGTGGCCCTTGAGCAGCAGGGCCGAGAGCGCCGGCGAGAGCGTCAGGGAATTGACCGCCGAGATCACGGTCGAGATCGCGATCGTCAGAGCGAACTGCTTGTAGAACTGCCCGGTGAGGCCGGAGATGAACGCGAGCGGCACGAACACCGCGATCAGCACCATGGCGATCGCGATGATCGGGCCCGAGACCTCCCGCATCGCCTGATAGGTGGCGTCGCGCGGCGACAGCCCGGATTCGATGTTGCGCTCGACGTTCTCGACCACCACGATGGCGTCGTCGACGACGATTCCGATCGCGAGCACGAGGCCGAAGAGGCTCAGCGCATTGATGGAGAAGCCGAACACGTGCATCACGGCGAATGTGCCGACGATCGACACCGGCACCGCCAGCAGCGGGATGATCGAGGCCCGCCAGGTCTGCAGGAACAGGATCACGACCAGCACCACCAGCGCGATCGCCTCCAGAAGGGTGTGAATCACCGCCTCGATCGACGAGCGTACAAACTGGGTGGGATCGTAGACGATCTGGTAGGACACGCCCTCCGGCATGTTCTTCTTGATCTCGGCCATGGTGGCGCGAACGTTGTCGGAAATCTGCAGCGCGTTCGAGCCGGGCGCCTGGAAGATCGGGATCGCCACCGCCTGCTTGTTGTCGAGCAGCGAGCGCAGCCCGTATTCGGAGGCGCCGAGCTCGATGCGCGCGACGTCGCGCAGGCGAACGACTTCGCCGCGCGTTCCGGTCTTGACCACGATGTCGCCGAACTGTTCCTCGGTCGCGAGCCGGCCTTCCGCGTTGACGGACAGTTGCAGGTCGATGCCGCTGACGTTGGGGGAGGAGCCGACGACGCCGGCGGCGGCCTCGACGTTCTGTGCCTGGATCGCCTTGACGATATCGCTCGCGGTCAGGCCATGCTCGGCGGCCTTCTGCGGATCGACCCAGACCCGCATCGAATAGTCGCCGGCGCCATAGAGCTGGACGTCGCCGACGCCGTCGATCCGCGCGAGGCGATCCTTGACGTTGAGCACCGCATAGTTGCGCAAATACGTCATGTCGTAGCGGCCGTTCGGCGACAACAGATGCACCACCATGGTGAGGTCGGGCGACGACTTCTTGGTGATGATGCCGAGCTGCCGCACCACGGCCGGCAGGCGCGGCTCGGCCTGCTGCACGCGGTTCTGCACCAGCTGCGTCGCCTTGTCGGGGTCGGTACCGAGCCGGAACGTCACGGTCAGCGTCATGGCGCCGTCGGTGGTCGCCTGGCTCGACATGTACAGCATGTTCTCGACGCCGTTGATCTGCTCCTCGATCGGGGTCGCCACCGTCTCCGCGATCACCTTGGGATTTGCGCCGGGATAGGTCGCGCGCACCACGACGGAGGGCGGCACCACGTCCGGATATTCCGAGATCGGCATCGCGAACAGCGAGATCAGGCCGGCAAGGAAAATCAGGACCGACAGCACGCCGGCAAAAATCGGACGATCGATGAAGAATTTCGAGAGATTCATGGCCTTGCCCCTGCGCCGGAGACACCTCTCCCGTCACTCCGTCGCGGGAGCGCCCGCGAACCCGGAATCGAGATGGGATGTCTTGGTCGTTCTAAGTCCTGGTCGTTCTATGATTTCGAGCTCCGGGGCGGGCTGCGCGCGCGCCCCGGAACGAGGTAACTAACGTTGCACCACGTCCTGGTTGCTGTGGTTGGAGGCTGCTTGCTGGCCACGCGCGCCCATCGCCGCGACCTCCGTCTTGAGGAGGGCGCCCGGCCGCACGCGCTGCAGGCCGTTGACGACGATGCGATCGCCGGACTTCAGGCCCGAGGTGACGACACGAAGCCCGTCGACGGCGCCGCCGAGCGTGATCGGACGGTACACCGCACGGCTGTCGTCGCCGACCGCCATCACGAACTTCTTGTCCTGGTCGGTGCCGATCGCACGCTCGTCGATCATCACCAGCGTCTGCTGCTTCGGCTGGCCCATGCGCACGCGGGCGAACTGGCCGGGGATCAGACGCCCGTCCTCGTTCTGGAACACCGCGCGCACCCGGATGGTGCCGCTCTGGCCGTTGACCTGGTTGTCGATGAGCTGAATGCGGCCTTTCGCCGAGAAGCCGCCGGAGGTCGCCATCTCCACCGGGATCTGGTCGAGCTTACCGCGCTGGCCGGAGCCATCGGCGATCGAGTTCAGCGCACGCAGCACGACCTCTTCATCGGCATCGAAGGACGCATAGATCGGATTGACCGAGACCAGCGAGGTCAGCACCGGCGAGGCCGTACCGGCTGCGACGAGATTGCCGACGGTGATTTCGATCTTGCCGACGCGGCCGTCCACCGGCGCGCGCACCTCGGTATAGTCGAGATTGAGCTTTGCAGTCTGCAGCGTTGCCTCGGCCGCCTTCACGTTGGCGATAGCTTCGCGGTTGGCGTTCTCGCGCTGGTCGAAATCGCGGCGTGTCACGACTGCATTGCCGACCAGCTGCGCGCCGCGTTCGACCTCGCTGTTCGTGAACACCACGCGCGCCTTTGCCGCCTCGAGCTGGGCGTTGGCCTTGTCGACCTCGGCCGCGTAGGGCGCCGGATCGATCTTGAAGAGGACGTCGCCGGCCTTCACCAGCGCGCCTTCGGTAAACTTCGTCGCAAGGATCGCACCGGCAACGCGCGGGCGGAGCTCGACGCGGTTGATGGCTTCCAATCGGCCGGAGAAGTCATCCCACAGCGCGGTCTGCCGCGGCTCGATCATGGCGACGGTGACGGGCACCGCCTGTTCAGCCGCGGCGGCCGTCGCGGTTGCCTGGGCGGGATGAAGATAGTGACCGGTTGCAATCGCGCCGGCCGCGGCAAGGGTACCGACGATGGCAACGCCGCCAAGAAGGCGGCGGAAACGACCGGTGCGGGAAGTATTTCGGGAGGGGTGCATTTGCGCGCTCCAGATATGTAGTGTTCACTACAGATGTGGAGCTGGATGTCGCAGTGCAAGATACTTATGTACCATTCACTAAGAAAATTGTAGCCGCTTACCGCGATGATGGGAAGACACAAGAAAAATAAAGCTAGAACAATTAGATAGGGACCGGCGTTGGGCTGCTACAGGCCGCCGCTTCCGAGGAGACAGGCACATGCGCATGGGACGCCCGCGCGAATTCGACGCCGAAACGGCGTTGGATCAGGCGATGGAAGTGTTTTGGCGACACGGCTACGAAGGCGCCACCATCGCGCAGCTGACCGAGGCCATGGGCATCAATCCGCCAAGCCTCTACGCCTGCTTCGGCAACAAGGAAGGCCTGCTCAAAGCCGCGCTCGACCGCTACACCAAGCTGCGCAACATCTGGATGAGTGAGGTGGTCGCGGCGCCCACCGCCCGCGATGTCGCCGAACGAATGCTGATGGGCATCGCCGAAAAGCAGACCGATCCCGCCAATCCGCCCGGCTGCCTGCTCGTGCAGGGCGGTATCGCCTGCGGCAGCGGCTCCGAGAACGTCCCCTTCGAACTCGCCGCGCACCGCGCCCGGAATGAAGACCAGCTGCGCGACCGTTTTGTTCGCGCCAAGGCCGAAGGCGACCTGAAGCCGACCTCCGATCCCGCCGCGCTGGCGCGCTACGTATCCGCCGTGTCAGTCGGCATGGGTGTGATGGCGTCGTCGGGCTCGGATCGCGAGGCGCTGCGCCAGGTGGCGAGCGTGGCCGTGCAGGCGGTCGAGGCGCAGTCGGCGGCGGAGGAGAAACGACCGACAGGGCTTCGGGAGTGAACACATCTCCTCACGGGGCGCTGACAACTTTTCAGCTCAGGTCGTGCAGGTCCTTGCCAAGCGGCGGTGTTAGACGAAAAGTGGAGAATGCGACGTCGAGCCCGGCCCGCTCTGGCGTGCAGGCCATCGGCCCCACAAGGTATGAACTTGCGTTCGGAAACGGCGCCAGCCGCATAAGAGGCCAGTAATTGCCGTCGGCTGAAACTTGCAGACGAAGCACCCCATCGGCGACGGTTGCGCGGATCCAGAAGTCACCGGCATCATGCTCATAAGGTGCCGTTGCCCAATCGGATCGCTCATGAGTCAGCACGCTTGCGAGCATGGCGCGACCGTCCGAGAGTTCGATCCCGGCCTTGACCCAATGGTGTGCGTCGATGCGGACCATGATGCCCGCCTGATCGTAGAGGGCCTGGAAGTCGCCTTGAACGCGCAGGCTTGCCGTGAACGCCTCACCGGTTGGAAAGCCCAGGAAATGCCCGCTGTCGCGATTGAATCCGTAGTGGGTTTCCCGCCAGAAGTCAGAGCCTTTGTCAGTGACGAGCTTGAGACTGTCGCTCTCTGCCGTCCATCGTTCCGGTTCATTCAGCCACACACCGTCGCTCGTCCAGAGAGTCATTTCCAACCTCGATGGCCTAATCCTGCCGTGGGGTCCATTGCTGGACCAGCGTGGCATTGTGCCAAATGAGATCGCGGAGGCAACCTCGCCGGCCCGGATTTTTCGCTGCGGCGTGGGAGGCGCCATCAGCGCGGAACGAGGTCGCAATCCCCGAGCACCGCAACGCATGACGCTCCGATGGAACCATCGGAGCGTCCGCAGTGCAGGCCAACAATCGTCAGGAAGCTTCCTTGAGCACCGGCGCTGCCGTTTCCTCCGCCTTCATCTCCTCGAGACTGCGATGCCGCGGCTCGATCCCCAGCGCCCAGACCGTGACGATCTGCACCACCAGCAGGCCGATCATCAGCGCCATCACCCCAGCCACGCCGCGCGACTCGAACAGCGACACGACCAGGAATGGCGTGGCGATGGTGGCACCGCGTCCCAGCGTATTGACGATGCCGGAGGCACGCAGGCGGACCTCGGTCGGAAACAGTTCAGGGATGTAGATGCCGAACAGAAGCGCGACCAGCACGTAGATCGGCACCGTCAGTGCAAAGCCGACGGCCGGAAGCAGGATCGGATCCGAGATCATCGGATAGAGAATGCCGAACGCTACCGTGATCAGGGACGCGCCGATGATGGTCGGCTTTCGGCCCCAGCGGTCGGCGGTCAATGCACCGATGGCCGCGCCGATCGGCGCACCGAGCGCCATCAGCAGTGAATAGCCGAACGAGGTCGCGACCGAGAGACCCTGCTTGACGAAGAACACAGGGAGCCAGGTGACGAATCCATAAAGCAGGGTGTTGATCGTGATCAGGCAGACGGCGCCGACGATCATCCGCGACAGTAGGGGCGCAGTGAACAGCGTGCCGAGATCGGGGGACACCGGCGCTGGTGTCGTGGCCGCAGGCGCGGGCAGAGGCTGCCCTTGGGCCGCCTCCTTCTCGATCGCCTGCATGAGCGCTTCCGCCTCAGTGGTGCGTCCCACAGCCTCCAGCCAGCGCGGCGATTCCGGCAGCGACTTGCGCATGTACCATACGACGAGCGCGCCAATGCCGCCGAGCACGAACATCGAGCGCCAGCCGAATTGCGGCACCAGCACGGATGCGACCAGCAGGGCGACGGGCAGGCCCGTGACGACGCACACGGCCGTCAAGCCGAGCCATTTGCCGCGGGTGCGCGCGGGCACGAACTCGGTCATCGTCGAATAGCCGACGACGTTCTCGGCTCCGAGCCCGACGCCCATCACGAAGCGGCAGGCGATCAGGAAAGCCATGTTCGGCGAGAACGCGGCGGCAAGCGAAGCGATGCCGAAAAGCAGCAAATTGAATTGATAGGTGAAGCGTCGTCCATAGCGGTCGCCGAGAAAGCCGGTACCGAACGACCCCAGCATCATGCCGACGAAGGTCGCGGAGATGAAGGCTGCGTTCTGGGCCAGTGTCGAGAAGCCGGTCTTCAGCGTCACGCTGAGCACGGTCCCTGCGATGTAGATGTCGAAGCCGTCGAAAAACATGCCGATGCCGATCAGTAGCATGATGCGGCGGTGGAATGGCCCGATCGGCAGCCGATCCAGACGGCCGCCCGCGTTCACTGATGTCGACATTGACGCTCTCCCTTGACTGTTATTCTGGTTGATGCGGCCCGCCTTCTCCGGGCGGCCAGCCGCTTTCGTTTTTGCTAGTTCAATCGTTTCTGGTTGGCCGTGTCGCGGTACCAGTCGAACGGCTGCTCGTGGGTCGCGACCATCACGCTCTTGGTGTCGAAGTGGTCGTTGAAACTTTCGGTGCCGCATTCGCGGCCGATGCCGGAATCGTCGACGCCGCCCCAGGGCGAGGCCGGGTCGAGCCGGTGATGGTCGTTGATCCAGACGATGCCGGCCTTGACGGCGGCGGCAACGCGGTGAGCGCGGGCGACGTCGCGGGTGCGGATCGCGGCGGCCAGGCCGAACGGCGAGTCGTTGGCGAGCCGTAGCGCGTCGGCCTCGTCCTTGAACGGCGTCACCGAGGTGAAGGGACCAAACACCTCCTCCTGGAAGATGCGCATGTCGGATCTGACGTCGGCGAACACTGTCGGCTCGACGAAATAACCGTTGTCGTGGCCCGGCACTTTGGCGGCGACGCCGCCGGTGACGAGACGCGCGCCGTCTTCGCGGCCGTAACCGGCATAGGACAGCACGCGATCGCGCTGCTTGGCCGAGATCACGGGACCCATCTGGGTGGCGGGATCGAAGGGATCGCCGACGCGGATCGTGCGGGTCTTGGCCTGCAGCTTCTCGACGAATTCGTCGTAGATCGAGGCTTGGACGATGTGGCGCGAGGCGCAGACGCAGGTCTGTCCGGCGCCGATGAACGCGCCGAACGCGGCATAGTTGACGGCGCGGTCGACGTCGAAATCGTCGAACACCATCACCGGCGTCTTGCCGCCGAGCTCCATCGTCTGATGCGCGAACACTTTTGCGGCCGCGCTGCCGGCGATGCGGCCGGCCTCGGTGCCGCCGGTCAGGACCAGCTTGTTGATGTCACCGTGCTCGGCCAGCATCTTGCCGGCGCTCTGGCCGAGGCCGAGAACGATGTTGAAGACGCCGGGCGGCAGACCTGCCTCGGTGAAGATCTGCGCCAGCTTCAACGTCGTCAGCGGCGTGTATTCGGACGGCTTGACCACGGTGACGCAGCCGGTCGCCAGCACCACGGCGAGCGATTTGCACAGGATCATCAGCGGGTGATTGAACGGCGTACAATTGGCGACGATACCGATGGGGGTACGCAGCGTGTAGTTCAGATATGCGCCTTCGACGGGGATCACGGAGTCCCGACGTGCGAGCGCAACGCCGGCAAAGTAGCGGAAGAAATCCGGCAGGCGGGAGAGCTGCGCGCGGGTCTCGTTGATCGGACGGCCGTTGTTGAGAGTCTCCAGCCGGTACAGGCTGTCGAGATTGGCCTCGAAGGCGTCGGCGAGCTTGTTGACCAGCCTGGACCGAGCACGCGTGTCCATGCCGCCCCAGGCCTTGCCTTCGAACGCGGCGCGCGCGCTGATCATGGCGCGGTCGATATCTTCGGCGGTGGAATTGGGAATGCGTGCGATCACATCGCCGGTTGCGGGATTGCGGACGTCCAGCATCGCGCCATTGCCGGCCTCGACTTCACGCCCGTCGATGAAATTGCCGTGGATCTCGACGTCGATCGACGCGGGTTTTGACGGGATGTTCATGACGACCTCTCTTCGACGATGACGGCGTTGCGCTTGAGCGCCGGCAGGACACGTTTTTCGGTGGCTCCGATATGGGCCTTGATGATGCGCGCGGCGGTTCTCGCTTCGCGGTTCTGCATGGCGTCGATCAGGGCGACGTGCTCGGCGACGAGCTTCGCGGGATCGTGGCCTTTCAGATTGGACACGCTGACGCGGACCAGCCGGTCGGCCTGGCCGATCAGGTCGCACAGCGCGGTTGCCATGCGGCGGTTGCCGGACGCATTGGCGAGTGCTGTGTGGAAGCCGCGATTGTAGGCGATGAAGTCTTCGTGGTTGCCCGAAAAGCGGCGGAATTCGTCGAGCGATTTCAAGACGCTGTCGGGCGCGCTCTCGATCGCCTCGGCAACGCAGGCCGGCTCCAGCGCAAGACGGAAGCGCAGCAGGTCGCGGGCGTCGGACAGCGAGATCGGTGTGACCCGATAACCCTGGCGCGGCTGCACCGTCACCAGGTGCTCGCGCTGCAGTCTCAAAAGCGCATCCCGGACCGGTTGACGGCTCACCGAATAGCGCTCGGCTAAATCCTGCTCTCGCATTTCATCGCCAGGAGCGAGTCGACATGCTAAAATATCAGATCTGAGCAGATCATAGATGTTTTCGCGTAAAAGCATGGATATTTGGAACCTCGTTGGCCTCAATCTGGCAATCCTGATATTTCACGTCAAGGCCCAAAAGCTTGAAATCCCGCAGATTTGATTTATCAGTCGGACCGATGAGGCCTGCGATCACGCGCGGGCCGGCCGACGCAGTCAGGGAAACACCGGACATGGACAGGCTTCTTGCCAACGGGACCGTCAACGCCGCGCAGTTGGGCGAGGGGCCGCCGCTGTTCCTCTTCCACTCGCTGTTGTCGGACCGTGCGAGTTTCGATGCGATCGTGCCCGGCCTTGCCGGATCGTTTCGCATCATCGTGCCGGAACTGCCGGGCTTCGGGAGGTCGCGTGCGGTGGAAGGCGGCCTTGCCAGGATTGCGGACCGAATGGCCGAGGCTGTGAGCGATGCTGCGGGCGGTGCGCCGGCGATCGTGCTCGGCAATGGCTATGGTGGTTTCGTCGCGCTGCAGATGGCGATCCGGCATCCCGACATCGCCAGCAAACTCGTTCTCGCCGACAGCGGCGCAGCCTTCTCGGAGCCCGGCCGCGAAGCGTTTCGCAACATGGCGAAGGTGTCGCGGGAGAAGGGACTGGAGGCGATCACTGACGTCGCGATGCGGCGCCTGTTCGCGCCGGAGTTTCAGGCGCAGCATCCTGAGCTGATGCAGGATCGCCGTGCCGCGTTTCTGCGGACGGATCCGGACGTGTTTCGTGCGGCGTGCGACGCATTGGCAAGCCTGGATCTCCGCTCAGAACTCGTCGCGGTGAAAGTTCCGGTCCTCGTGATGGTCGGCGAGCACGACGAAGCGACGCCGCCGCCGATGTCACATGAGCTGGCCGCCGGATTGCCGCGCGCCGAACTCAGGATCCTCGGTGGTTGTGCGCATGTGCCGCAGCTCCAATCGCCGCGACAGTTTCTCGAAGCCATCGAGGAATTCTTGCGGTGATCGGCGCGTTGGTTCGAAACGGCGATGCCTTCCGAACGGTTAATGGCTCGGCACCGGCCGGCGAATTCACGATTGGTGATGATGCAATTCTGCACCTGATTTGCCCGACGGCGCAAATGAACACTTCGCTGTTCCCGAATTTTGAGAAGGTCAATGATTTCAGTGCGATCCCTTCTGTGCATGGGGTTGTTTTCGCATTTTTGACGTGAGCGTCACCACGCTGCGTGGTTCGGGGCATGAGCTGCCAGCATTGAACCGGAACCCCTAAGGGTTTTTACACACAGTTCTGGCACGTTCCCGCGCGTCAAGATTCCGCAAACTGCATCGTCGCGTCTCAACGCGCGCACGAAAAGACGGGGACGCGGAGACTAAGGGGGCGCTGCTCATGACCGCACTTGCTTCGGACGCCGGTTGCGCGAAGCGGGGGATCGTGCCGATCCTGCTGTGCGTCGTGCCGTTCAGCCAGATTCCGCTCGATGCCTACACGCCCGGCCTGCCGCAGATGGTGGCGGATCTCGCAACTGACTCCGCGTCGATGCAGAACACCGTCACCGCCTACATGCTCGGCATGAGCCTGGCGCTGGTGCCGGTCGGCATCGCCTCCGACACGCTCGGCCGTCGCAATGTTCTGCTTGCGGGCTTCGCCGTGCTCATCGCAATGAGCATCGCCTGCGCGCTCGCCTCCAGTGCTTCGCTGCTGCTGGGCTTGCGCTTCCTGCAAGGAATCGGCGGCTGCACCTGCCTTGTGGTCGCCTATGCGGTTGCAGCCGATTGCTTTCGCGGCCGCGAGCTCATGGCGATCTCCGGCCTGCTTGGCGCGGCCTGGGGGCTCGCGCCCGTGTTGGCACCCGCGGCCGGCGGCTTCATCGTCGAGCTGACCTCATGGCGCGGTGTCTTCGTCATCATTGCGATTGCCGCGGCCATCGTCGCTGCGATCGTCGTGTTGTTTCTGCCCGAAACGTTGCCGGCAGTGCGGCGCGCGCCGTTCGATCCGCGCCGTACCGCCGGCATCTTGCGCGGCGCGCTCGTCCGTCCGGGCTTCCTGGCTTTCGTCCTGGTGTTCGCCGCGTCAGCCAGTGCGCAACTGGCGTTCGGCGTCGTTGCGCCGTTCTTCTACCAGACCGGCCTCGGCTATTCCGCGGCGATCTACGGCCTCGTCGCGCTCGGTCTTGGCGGGGTCAATCTCGCCGGCGAGCTCGGCTGCGCGCATTTCGCGCGCGTCATGCCGGCCCGCATGCTGGGCTTCGGCGCTTTCGCGCTGTTTGTTGCCGGCTCGGCGGTGCTGGCCGGAACAGGCATGGCCGTCGGTCTGGATTTCGTGTCGATCACGATCGGCGGTGCGCTGGTGCTCGGCGGCTGCGGTGTGCTGTGCCCGATGATGTACGGCATGGCGCTCGGCCTGTTCGAGCGCGACCACGGCCTGATCGGCGGCCTCATCAGCGCGGTCTGCTATCTCGCCGTCAGCGGCGCCATGGCGATCACGGCGGTGTTGCCTGAAGCAACCCAGGCGCCGATCGGATGGCTTTATCTCGGCCTCTGCGCCATCGCGGGCACGCTGCTCGCGGTCTCGCTGCCGTCGGCGCACCACGCCACACAGTCTTAAGGAAGGAACCAGTTCATGACCACCGTCGGTATTCGCGGCACGTTTTTCGACTTCATCGACGATCCCTGGAAGCACGTCGGCAACGAGCAGGTCGCCGCTCGCTTTTATCAGGACGGACTCATGGTCGTCACCGACGGCGTCATCAAGGCGTTCGGTGCTCATGACAAGGTTTCCGCCGCGCATCCGGGCGTCGAGATCACCCATATCAAGGACCGCATCATCGTCCCCGGGTTTATCGACGGCCACATCCATCTGCCGCAGACCCGCGTGCTCGGGGCCTATGGCGAGCAGCTGCTGCCGTGGCTGCAGAAGTGGGTCTATCCGGAAGAGCTCAAGTACCGGGATCGCAACTACGCGCGCGAGGGCGTCAAGCGTTTCCTCGACGCGTTGCTGGCGTCCGGCACCACCACCTGCCAGGCCTTCACGAGCTCCTCTCCGGTCTCCACCGAAGAGCTGTTCGAGGAGGCCGCCCGCCGCAACATGCGCGTCATCGCCGGCCTCACGGGCATCGATCGCAACGCGCCGGCGGATTTCATCGACACGCCCGAGAATTTCTATCGCGACAGCAAGCGGCTGATCGCGGAGTATCATAACAAGGGCCGCAACCTCTACGCCATCACGCCGCGCTTCGCGTTCGGTGCTTCGCCGGAATTGCTCAAAGCGTGCCAGCGCCTCAAGCACGAGCATCCGGATTGCTGGGTCAACACCCACATCTCCGAGAACCCGGCCGAATGCAGCGGCGTGCTGGTCGAGCATCCGGATTGCCAGGACTATCTCGGCGTCTACGAGAAGTTCGACCTGGTCGGTCCGAAATTCTCCGGCGGCCACGGCGTCTATCTCTCGAACAACGAATTCCGCCGGATGTCGAAGAAGGGCGCCGCGGTGGTGTTCTGCCCGTGCTCGAACCTGTTCCTCGGCAGCGGCCTGTTCCGCCTCGGCCGCGCCACCGATCCGGAGCACCGCGTGAAGATGTCGTTCGGCACCGACATGGGCGGCGGCAACCGCTTCTCGATGATCTCCGTGCTCGACGACGCCTACAAGGTCGGCATGTGCAACAACACGCTGCTCGACGGCAGCATCGATCCCGTGCGCAAGGACCTGGCCGAAGCCGAGCGCAACAAGCTGTCGCCCTATCGCGGCTTCTGGTCGATCACGCTCGGCGGTGCCGAGGGCCTCTACATCGACGACAAGCTCGGCAATTTCGAGCCGGGTAAGGAGGCCGATTTCGTCGCACTCGATCCGAATGGTGGCCAGATCGCGCAAGCGTGGCACCAGTCGCTCATCGCCGACGGCGCCGGCCCGCGCACGATGGACGAGGCCGCGAGCATGCTGTTCGGCGTCATGATGGTCGGCGACGATCGCTGCGTCGACGAGACCTGGGTGATGGGCAAGCGTCTCTATAAGAAAAGCTGAGACGGCTGCGATGGGCGCATCTCCTGATACGACCGGCCAGCCGGTCGCTCTTGTCATCCAGCGTCGCATCGCCGACGACGGCTTTGCCGCATTCGCGCGCTGGAACGGCGAGGTCGGCGAAGCGCTCAAGGCCTGGCCCGGCTTCCTGGGCCAGGAGGTGGTGCCGCCGCAGCCGCCCGCGCATGTGGATTGGGTGACGATCCTGCGTTTCGCGAGCTCCGCCGCCGCGCGCGCCTGGCTTCAGAGCGAAGTGCGGGCGCGGCTGATCGCCGAGGTGCAGAGCTTCTTCGTCGGTTCGGAGGATGTCCATATCCTGCCCGACACCGGCGTTCAGCGCGACAGCGCGGTCTCGGCCGTCATCTCGTTCAAGGTGCCTGACGGACTCGAGAACGCGTTCCTCAAATGGCAGCAGCGCATCCAGGCCACCGAGGCCGAGTTCAAAGGCTTCTTGCGCCACAAGATCGAGCGGCCGATTCCGGGCCTGCATGACGAATGGATCGTCATCCTGTCGTTCGACAGCGATGCCAATCTCAATGCCTGGCTCGACTCGCCGATGCGGCAGACGCTGCTGGAGGAGGGGGCGCGCTTCAATGCCGGCATGAACGTCAAGCGCGCGAGCTATGGGTTCAATTTCTGGTTTCCCGCCGGCAAGACCCGAGCGCCGGAGCAAAGCGCGGGCCTGATCTGGAAGAGCAATCTCATCGTCCTTCTGGTGCTCTATCCCGTGGTCTATCTCTGGGGCACTTTGGTCAGCGCGCCGCTGATCGACAGTCACGGCGTGCCGGTCTGGCTGTCGCTGTTCGCAGGCAATCTCGTCAGCACCCAGCTGCTCGGGTGGTGGCTGGTGCCGGCCGCCTTCAGGGCGCTTGACTGGTGGGTCACGCCGAAGGCCGCGCTCAGTCGCCAGATCGCGGGCTACGCACTTCTTGCCGCGCTCTACGCCGCCTCGATGGCTCTGTACGCGCTGCTGCTCACGTGGCATTGGGGGCGGTGAGGCCGAGCAGGCGGTTTGGCGCTCAGTTCACACTCGACAGGAAGCCCGCCAGAATCGTCCGGCTTTGGCTGAGCGTCTCGATGCGTTCATCGATGAGGCTGACCTGCTGCGCGAGTATTCTGCGCAGATTGTTGCACGGCGTGAATTCCGGATCGTTGTTCCGAACGCACGGCAGCAATTGCTGGATCGTTTCCAGCGTCATCCCGGCAGCGCCAAGCATTTTGATCCGCCGAACGGTCTCCTCTTCCGCCGGACCATAATCGCGATTGTCCGCTGCGGCGCAAGCAGTCCTTCGGCTTCGTAGTAACGCAGCATCCGGACACTGACGCCCGTCCTGCGGGAGAGCTCACCAATCTTCACTGAAAAATCCTGTTGACCCTGACAGTGCTGTCAGACCTTACAGGTCGTGCTCGTCCATGTGAACACCATCGCGGAGGAGCAACGATGAAAGCCTACCATTTGAACGGCGCTGCCGGTGCAGGTGGCCTTGTGCTAGCCGATGTCGGTCGACCTGAACCCGCCGGCGGCGAGGTCCGTATCCGGGTCGAGGCGGCAAGCCTGAATTATCGCGACCTGATGATCCTCGACCGTGTTGGCCAAGGCGGGCTGAATGGTCGGGTGCCGTTGTCTGACGGCGCGGGTGTCGTCGACGCCATCGGTTCGGGCGTCACGCAATGGCAGCCCGGAGACCGCGTCGTCGCGTCGTTCTTTCGCGATTGGGTCGCGGGGCCGTTCAAGTCCAGCTATGGTCCGTCTGCCCTCGGTGGCAACACCATGGACGGAATGCTCCAGGAGTATGTCGTGCTGCCGGCGACTGCGCTTGTCTCCGCACCGGCGCACTTGTCCGCGGTCGAAGCGGCGACCTTGCCCTGTGCTGGCGTTACGGCCTGGCATGGCCTCATCGCTCGCGGCGGGATGGGCAAAGGCGACACGCTGCTGGTCCAGGGAACAGGCGGCGTGGCGCTGTTCGGCCTTCAGTTCGCCGCGGCGCTGGGCGCGCGCGCGATCGTGATATCCTCCTCGGATGAGAAGCTCGCCCGCGCCAAGGCGCTGGGCGGTTCTATCCTCATCAACTACCGCGACACGCCCGACTGGGATGCCGCGCTGATGAAGGCGACGGACGGCGAAGGCGCCAGTCATATCCTCGAACTCGGTGGACCCGGCACCTATGACCGATCGCTGAGATCGCTCGCTTCGGGCGGCAAGATCATCCAGATCGGTGTCTTGACAGGGTTTGGCCCGAAGCCGGACCTCGCGCGTCTACAGTGGGAGAATGCCGACATCATCGGTGTCACCGTCGGATCGCGCGAGCATTTCACCGCCATGAATCGCTTCTTGACCGACAAGGCAATCCACCCGATCGTCGATCGGGTGTACGGTTTCGACGAGGTCCCCCACGCGTTCGCCCATCTTCGGACCGGCTCCCACTTCGGCAAGGTCGTTGTGAAGCTGTAAGGCCTCAGAGACGACGCTTCATCTCTGGACAAACGACGACCATGTTCGCCCTGACATTCCTCGGGACCTCTGCGAGCGTTCCGTCCGCCGAGCGCAACCATCCGGCCCTGCTGATCGAGGCGGCCGGCCAGCGCATGCTGGTCGATTGCGGCGAGGGCACGCAGCGTCAGTTGCTACGCAGCGGCGCGGGCTTTCGGCGGCTCGATCGCGTGCTGCTGACGCACGCGCATCTCGATCATGTGCTGGGCATCCCCGGTCTGTTTTCAACATTGGGATTGCGGCGGAGTGCCGACGCGATGACCATTCATGGCGGGCCTGGCACGCTCGACATCGTCATCCGGATGCTCGCGGGCCTGTGGGGTGCGGGCAGGGCGCCGATCCCTGTCGAGTTCGCAGCCTTGAGCGAAGGACAGGTCATCGACGCCGGCGACTTCACCATCGGCTGCTTTCCGGTTCGCCACCGCGACACCGACAGTTTTGGTTTCGTCTTCCAAAGTCCCGCGCGCCGTCATCTCTTGTCGGAACGCCTTTCGGCCTTGGGCGTGCCGGATGGCCCTATCCGTGGAGAGTTGGCTGCGGGACGAGCCATCGTGATCGCCGATCGCACGATCGATCCGGAAGACGTCCTGGGTCCGCCGAGCGGCGGCAAGAGGCTCGTCGTGATCGGCGACACCGAAACCACCGAGGGGCTGGCGCAACACGTTGCTGATGCCGATCTGCTCGTGATCGAGGCAACGTTCCTCGATCGTGATGCGTCGACCGCGCGGGACTACGGGCATCTCACCGCGGCAGAAGCGGCGTCGTTTGCGGCAGCGAGCAATGTGAAGCATCTCGTGCTGACCCATATGTCGGGACGCTATCAGAACGAAGAGGTTCTCGCTGAGGCGGCAGGGATCTTTCCGAACAGCCGGATCGCCGCCGACTTCGATCACATCGTGATCTAGCCGTCGCGACGAACCATCGCCAATCGCCGTATCGTCCGGCGCTATAGACCGGCGGCAACACCGAGGCGGCCGATGCCCGGCAGCTTGATGGCGGGCCGCCGGATGTCGAGGCCGAGCACGGCGCCGAAGAAGTTGAGCTCGAGGCCTTCGACCCAGCCCAGGGTCAGGCCGAGATAGCCGGAGAGCGAGGCATAGAAGCCGGTGCGCGAGGCGGTCAGCCCAATCCATTCGCCGGAATAGGGATAATCCTTGCCGATCGCCGTCGGCGGCAGAACCGCGCGAAGTTCCGGCACGGCATCAAGAGCGGCTTGAACGAAGGTGTTCGAATTCGGTCCCGGCCAGGCGCTGTAGTCCCCGTAGGCTCGAAACTTGTAAGTCTCGATCACAGTCCGGATCCTGGGAATGAGGAACTCGGCCTGTGGCCCATCTACGGCGACGACGGTTTCCGGCAGGGCGCCGAACCACCTTCCATCGGGGGCGAAGCCGTTGCTCCGGATCGGTTCGCCCCACGCCGTGTAGTCGTATCGGCTGTAGCTGGTCGCATCCTTTTGCTTGACGACGATCCACGTGTGGACGGCGAAGATGCTTCGCCACCGGACCGTTCGGGCCGCATAAACCCGGATCAGGGCATCGGGATGGGAAGAAGCCGGCGGCAGCAGGCCGGCGCTGGAACGGTCAGCCGTCTGCCAATTGCCGCGGCCATCTCCAAGCCAATAGTACCGCGCGGCCGACAGGCCGATCGGTACGAACAGGAGCAGGAAGAAAATGAGCACGGTTCTTCGCAAGGAGAGATCGGGTTTCGGAAGCAAGTCTTGAGGATATAGGTCCTCAAAGCACTTTCACAATGATGTTCGAATGCAGATCGTCGGCCGTAAGGTCGCGCGAGACACGTTCCCGAAGAGATCGCTCATCGTCTATCTCTCGCATTTTCTCTTCATCAGATCGCGATCAATCTGCAGCTGTTTGATCCGGTCACGTTCACCAATCCGTACATTGTCAGCCATTGGCGAATTCTGTTTCAGACCTTGGGCATCCTGCTCGCATCCACGATGTTCGCGCTCGCCTTCGAGTTCTAGGTGCAGCGAAGGATCGACCTGGCGCGCCGATCGCTGTTCTACAGCCGCAAAGGACCGTAGGACTCCTTCGGCAGGGTTGAGACCTTTTCGTCTTGCCCACGCGAACGCAGCGAGAACAAGCCGGCGATGTTCACAGAGGGGCTGGACCGCGAAGGTCAGCGCGGCTATATGAGCGGCCTGCGAGCCGCTGATTTGCAAAATGGTCAGCCCGCCTTGCAGAACTTCCGAAGAAAGCTTAGCTATTTCAAGCACTTCGGTGGGGAATGGTGTAACGGTAGCACAACAGACTCTGACTCTGTTTGTCTTGGTTCGAATCCAGGTTCCCCAGCCAGCTCCGGGCCTTCCAAGGTCCGGCTTTCCAGGTCCCTCAGTGACAGTGATTGGTCCACCGGCCGCGCCGCCGATCGCGACCGTTTGCCTCATTAGGAAACGCGTTTCCCCGGTCGGATCGCCGCGCGTTCCATCGTCCTTGGGTCACACAACTCAAGGAGATCCTGATGCCATATGTCGATGGATTCGTTCTGGCCGTGCCGAACGACAAGGTCGAGGCCTACAAGACGCTGGCGACGAGCGCCTGCGCGATCTGGATGGAGCACGGCGCGCTCGATTACGTCGAGTGCATCGCCGACGACGTTCCCTATGGCGAACTGACCTCGTTTCCGCGCGCAGTGATGGCGAAGGAGGACGAGGTCGTGGTGTTCTCCTGGATCGTATACCGCGACCGCGAGACCCGCGATGCCGTCAACAAGAAGGTGATGGCGGATCCGCGGCTGAAGATGGAGGGCATGCCGTTTGACGGCAAGCGCATGATCTATGGCGGCTTCACGACGCTGTTGCGGGCGAGCGACATCGTCGGCTGACAGCGGGCGCGAGAGGCTTATCTCGGAGGCGCGCGGTCGACCTCCGCCTGCAGCAACAGCGCCAGGCAACCGGCGAGCCGCGTCTCCATTTCTTTGGACGACAGCGACAGCGGGCCGGGATCGTTGAGGATCGCGTTGACCAGCGTGCCCAGCACGATCTGGAAGCCGAAGGCGATGGTGCGGGTCTTTGCCGCCTTGCGGCCGGTGCCCATCGCCGGCAGCAGGAGCGGGGTGGCACGCGCGGTGGTGGCCTGCGCGAGCGCCTTGAACGGCGTCCATTTGTCCGGACGGGTGTCGTCATGCTGGAGCGCGGCACGCAGCACGCCCTCGTGGTTGCGCATCCAACCGATGATGCCGCTGACGATGATTTGGCAGAGCCTGTCGAGGCCCGGATCGGGTGACGGCGGCCTGATCCCCGCAAGCCGCTGCTCGCCATCGCGCGCGGCTAGCGCCATCAACGCGTTGAAATAGGCCTCCTTGCTCTCGAAGCGGCTGTAGAAGGCGCCGACGGTAGCCCCGACTTCGGTGCAGAGCGCCTCGATCGAAAGCTCCGCCAGGCTGCGCGTTCGCAGCATCGCGGCGCCGGCGCGCAGCAGCGCCAGCGTGGTTTCCCGGCTGCGCTTCTGCCGCGACGGGGCGACGCCCGGCAGGTCGAAATCGCGAAACTCCGGCTGGTCTGACCGTGCGCGCATCCGTGCTTGCATCCGCCAAAAATCATAATCATAATTCTGATTATAATTTAGGGCCGGGCGGGCCGCGGGTCAATCGCGGGCGCGACGACATGAAACACCGGATCCGGCAGGGAGGATCAGATGAGCGTAGGCAGCGGCACGCCGTTCGGCGGCACCGTCGGCAAGACTGTTGCGGAGTCGAAACCCTGGTGGCCGGAAGCACCAAGGCCGCCCGCGGGGGCGCCCAACATCCTCGTGGTACTGTTCGACGACGTCGGCTTCTCCGATTTCGGCTGCTACGGCTCGGCGATCAGGACGCCGACCATCGACAGGCTCGCCGCAGAGGGCCTGCGCTACAGCGGTTTCCACACCACCGCGATGTGCTCGACGACGCGCGCCGCGCTACTAACCGGGCGCAACCATCATTCCGTCGGGGTCGGGTGCCTCGCCAATTTCGATTCCGGCTATCCCGGCTATCGCGGCAAGATCGCGCGCGAGGCGGGCACGCTGGCCGAGATGCTTCGCGTGCATGGCTATCGCAACTACATGGTCGGCAAATGGCACGTCACGCCGCTGACCGAGAGCGGCGCTACCGGTCCGTTCGACGGCTGGCCACTCGGCCGTGGCTTCGATCGCTTCTACGGCTTCCTCGACGCCGAGACCGACCAATACGCGCCGGAGCTGGTCTCCGACAACACGCATATCGACCCGCCGGGCACCTATGCCGACGGCTATCATCTGACCGAGGATCTGATCGACCAATCGATCCGCTTCATCGGCGATCACATCGCCGATCGTCCCGACGTCCCATGGCTGACCTGGGTCGCGCTCGGGGCCTGCCATGCGCCGCATCAGGCGCCGGTCGAGATCATCAGAAGCTATGACGCCGCCTTCGCGCATGGCTGGGACGTCGAGCGGGAGCGGCGTCTTGCGCGCCAAAAGGCAATGGGCCTGGTGCCCGGGGATACGCGGATGCCCGCACGCAATGACGGGGTGAAGGCCTGGAAGGAGCATTCGGCCGACGAGCGCCGCGTCTTCACCCGCCTGCAGGCGGCCTTTGCCGGCATGCTCGACCATTCCGACCGCCATCTTGCGCGTCTAGTCGCATTTCTCGACACGGCCGGCATCCGCGACAACACCGTGATCATCGTGATGTCCGACAATGGCGCGAGCCAGGAAGGCGGGCCGCTCGGCTTCGTCAACGCGATGGGACCGTTCAACTTCAGGCCGGAGCCGATCGCCGAGAAGCTCGCACGTATCGACGACATCGGCGGGCCCGACACCCACAGCAACTTTCCGCATGGCTGGGCGATGGCGTCCAACACGCCGCTGCGGCGCTACAAGCAGAACACCCATGGCGGCGGCATCCGCGATCCCTTCGTCATCAACTGGCCGGACAGGATCGCCGCCAAAGGCGAACTGCGCCACCAGTTCGTTCACGCCTGCGACCTCACGCCGACGCTGTTGGAGCTGATCGGCATCGAGGCGCCCGTCGATATCGCGGGCTGCCGGCAGATGCCGCTGGAAGGCGAGAGCTTTGCGCGTTCGATCACTGATGACTCGGCACCGTCGAAGAGCTCGCCGCAATATTTCGAGATGTTCGGTCATCGCGGTCTCTGGCACGCGGGGTGGAAGGCGGTCGCCTTTCATCCATCGGGGACGCCGTTCGAGAAGGACAAATGGGAGCTGTTCCATCTCGACGCCGATTTCTCCGAGACCGACGATCTCGCGACGAAGGAGCCGGAGCGTCTCGCAGCGATGATCGCGACATGGTGGGAAGAGGCCGAGAAGCACAAGGTGCTGCCCCTCGACGACCGTTTCGGGCCGCGTTTTGCCGAGAATGCCGCGCGCTTCCACGGCGCGCGCCACCATTTCGTCTTCCACGCCGGCATGGGGCACGTGCCAACCGACGTCGCGCCGGACGTGCGCAGCCGCAGCTACACGATCGAGGCGCATGTCGAGATCGGCGAGGCCGGCGCCGACGGCGTGCTGATCTCGCACGGCGATGCGACGTCGGGCTACAGCCTCTATGTCAGCGACGGTCATCTCGTGCACGATCTCAACATCGGCGGCAGTCACCAGATCGTGCGATCGGACCGCAAGGTGCCGACAGGCGCGCGCCGGCTCGGCGTGCACGTCGAACGTCTCGTGCGCAAGGAGGCTCCTGCCAAGGGCTCGCGCACCGGCGTCACCGAATATACGCTGCTGATCGACGGCGAGCCCGCGGGTTCACTCCAGACCCAGCTCGGCTTTCACACGCTGATCTCGTGGTCCGGACTCGACATCGGCCGCGACCGCGGCAGCCCCGTGTCAGATTACGAGGCGCCGTTCGAATTCGCCGGACGGCTCTCGCGCGTCACTGTCACCATGCACAATGACCAGAAGCTCGACGGCGAAGCCGTCGGTAACGCGCAGATGGCGCGGCAGTGAGAGGCGAGGGGCGTCGCTGCATCCGCGTCGTCATTGCGAGCGCAGCGAAGCAATCCAGACTGTCTCCGCGGAAAGATTGCTGGATTGCTTCGCTACGCTCGCAATGACGAGGTGAGAGAGGCGTGCGCTCCAGCAGAAAGCGGGGAGCAGCCCGTTACTTGATCTTGTCGTAGGCGGAAGCGAAGTCGCCCAGCGGCATCGGGATCGCGATCGTCTCCTTGGCCATGTTCTGGAAGGAGACCTTGAGCTGCCTGCCAGACCGCAACGCGGCAAGCAGGTCCGGCGCGATCGGCGACGAGGCGTAGCAGCCGCGGTTCTCGCAGGTCTGGATCTGCAGGTCGACGGTCTTGCCCTCGTCGACCTGGAGCTTGGCGCCGATGGGAAGGTTGAGGCCGAGCGGCAATTGCAGCAGCGCCACCGGCGTGCGGGTATCGGGCGCGATGCGGATGTTGATCAGGACGATGGTCTGGCCGGTCTTGGTCAGCACCGCGTTCTGCTCCATCGCGCATTCGAGCGGCGCGTCACGGCTGGCACTGGTGCAGCGCACGATCCAGCCGGGCTGTTGCGCAGGCGAGCCGTCGGCCTGTGGCTGCGTCGTCGCCGGGGCCGGCTGCGCCGCCGGAGCGGGGGCGTTCTTCTTGGTGCCCTGCTGGGCATAAGCGGCGCCAGTCGACAGCAGGACAGCAGCGGCGAGGGCGACAAGTCTGGATTGCATGAGCATGGCGAAACCGCGTTGGCGTGAACCGGGGGCCTCGCTGTAGCGTCGCCGGAAGAGCCGTGCAAGCCGCTACTCGGCAGCTTCCTTAACGGTGCTGTGCTCGACCGCCTCGCCGCCTTCGCCGTCACCCGAACGGCCCCAGCCCGAGAACCAGTTGTTGAGTTCGTCGAGATAGAGATAGACCACCGGGGTGGTGAACAGCGTCAGCGCCTGGCTGACGATCAGGCCGCCGACCATGGCGTAGCCGAGCGGCTGGCGGATTTCGGCACCGGTGCCGTGACCGAGCATCAGCGGCACGCCGCCGAGCAGTGCGGCCATCGTCGTCATCATGATCGGGCGGAAGCGGAGCAGGGCGGCCTGGCGGATCGATTCCGCCGGCGTCTTGTGCTCGTCGCGCTCGGCGGCGATGGCGAAGTCGACCATCATGATGCCGTTCTTCTTCACGATGCCGATCAGGAGAATGATTCCGATCAAGGCAATGAGGCTGAAGTCGAAGCCCGCCACCATCAGGATCAGAAGCGCGCCGACGCCGGCCGAGGGCAGGGTCGACAGGATCGTGATCGGATGGATGTAGCTCTCGTAGAGGATGCCGAGGATCAAATAGACCACGACCAGCGCGGCGAGGATCAAGAGCGGCACGGTGCCGAGCGATTGCTGGAACGCCTGCGCGGTGCCCTGGAAGCTCGAGTTCAGCGTCGGCGGCGCGCCGAGATCGGCCATCGCCTTCTGCACGGCTTCCGTCGCCTGGCCGAGCGCGACGCCCTGGCCGAGGTTGAAGCTGATCGTGATCGCCGGGAACTGGCCCTGGTGGCTAATCGAGAGCGGACGGACCGGATCGGTGGTCCAGGTCGCGAAGGTCGATAGCGGCACCTGGTCGCCGGTCAGCGGTGACTTCAGATAGAGCTTGTTGAGGCTGTCGAGATTGCCCTGCATCTCCGGCAGGATCTCCAGGATCACCTTGTAGGTGTTGAGCTGGGTGAAATACTGCGTGACCTGCCGCTGGCCGAAAGCGTCATACAGCGTGTCGTCGATCAGCTGGGGCTGGATGCCGTAGCGCGCGGCGGTGTCGCGGTTGATCTTGAGCTGGACCGTGGTGCCCTGGGTCTGCTGGTCGGTCGCGACGTCGCGCAGCTCCGGCAGGGTCTGCATCTTGGCGAGGATCTTGGGCGCCCATTCGTTGAGCTCGGCGAGATCGGCATCCTGGAGCGTAAATTCGAACTGCGTGCGTGTCGGCCGTCCACCGAGCCTGACGTCCTGCGCAGCCTGCATATAGAGGCGCGCGCCCGACACCTTCTCGAGCTTGGGCCGAAGCCGAGCGATGATCTGCTGCGCCGAAGCCTCGCGCTTGTCGCGTGGCTTCAGCGTGATGAACATGTTGCCGTTGTTTCCGGCGCGGCCGCTGCCCCCGATATTCATCGCGATAGTCGCGACGTCGGGATCATCCATGACGATCTTGCCCAGCTCGACTTGGCGCCGTTGCATCTCCTTGAACGAGATGTCCTGCGAGGCTTCCGATGTCGCCGTGATCAGGCCGACGTCCTGCTGCGGAAAGAAACCCTTCGGGATCAGAACGAACAAATAGATCGACAGACCGAGCGTGGCGAAGAAGATCGCAAGCGTCGTGCGCCGCCAGGCGAGGGCATGGTCGAGCACATACTCGTAGCCGCGCAGCATTCCGTCAAAGGCGCGCTCGCTCCATTGATAGAATTTGCCGTGGGTCACTTCGCCATGGGCGCGAAGGAAGCGTGACGCCATCATCGGTGTCAGGGTCAGCGACACGAACATCGAGACGAAGATGGTCATGGCCAGCACGACGGCGAATTCACGGAACAGGCGCCCGATGATGCCGCCCATCAGAAGTAGC
Organism: Bradyrhizobium sp. MOS003; assembly: GCF_003020125.1. Taxonomy (GTDB): domain Bacteria; phylum Pseudomonadota; class Alphaproteobacteria; order Rhizobiales; family Xanthobacteraceae; genus Bradyrhizobium. The sequence continues at coordinate 117,798 of NZ_PYFW01000008.1, forward strand.
GGGATCAGCACCGCGACCAGCGATATGCTGATCGATACGATGGTGAAGCCGATCTCCTTGGAGCCCTTGAAGGCGGCCTCCATCGGCGATTCGCCTTCCTCGATGTAACGCGTGATGTTCTCCAGCATCACGATGGCGTCGTCGACGACGAATCCGACCGCGATGGTGAGCGCCATCAGCGACAGATTGTCGAGTGAGTACCCGACGACCCACATCAGGGCGCACGCGCCCAGCAGCGCCAGCGGAACCGTGATGGTGGGAATGACGGTGGCCCAGAAGCTGCGCAGGAAAATGAAAATGACCATGACCACGAGGGCGATGGTCAGCAGCAGCGTGAACTGGACGTCCTCGACCGCCGCGCGGATGGTCGTGGTGCGATCGCTGATGAGCTCGATCTTGATCGCGGGCGGGATCGCCGCCACGAGGCGGGGCAGCGTCGCCTTGATCCTGTCGACGGTCTCGATGACGTTGGCGCCCGGCTGCTTGAATATCACCAGGAACACGCCGCGCTTGCCGTTGGCCCAGGCCGCCTGCTTGGCGTCTTCAGCGGCGCTGACCGCCTGGCCGATGTCGCGGATTCGCAACGGAGCGCCGTTGCGGTAGGCGATGATGACGTCGTTCCAGTCCTTCGCGTGCGTGAGTTGGTCGTTGGCGTAGATCGTGTAGGCGCGCTTCTCGCCGTCGATGTTGCCCTTCGGGCTGTCGACCGTGGTGATCGCGATCTGGCTGCGCACGTCCTCCATCGACAGGCCCTTGGCGACCAGTTTCGCCGGGTCGATCTGGATGCGGATGGAGGGCTTCTGCTGGCCGCCGATGAAGACCTGGGCAACGCCGGAGAGCTGGCTGATCTGCTGGGCAAGCTGGGCATCGACCGCGTCGCTGACGCTGGTCAGAGGCAGCGTTTCCGACGTTGCCGACAGCAGCAGGATCGGCGCGTCGGCCGGGTTGACCTTGCGATAGGTCGGCGGCGACGGCAGGTTCTTCGGCAACTGGCCGGAGGCCGCGTTGATGGCGCCCTGCACGTCGTTGGCGGCGCCGTCGATGCTGCGGTTGAGATCGAACTGGATGGTGATCGACGCCGTGCCGAGATAGCTCGTCGAGGTCATCTGGGCGATGCCGGGAATCTGGGCGAACTGGCGCTCCAGCGGCTGCGCCACGGACGAGGCCATCGTCTCCGGGCTGCCGCCCGGCAAATTGGCGGTGATCTGGATGGTCGGGAAGTCGACCTGCGGCAACGGTGCGACCGGAAGCAGGGGATAGGCGACGAGACCGACAAAAAGAATTCCGGCCATCAACAGCGAGGTGCCGATCGGGTACCGGATGAAAGGTGCCGAAATCCCGCCCCCGGTCATTCCTGTCGTACCTTGTTCTGGGTCTGGGCCGGGTTCGAGCTTGCCACCGCGGTCGAGACGAGACTGCCCGGCTGCACCTTGAACTGGCCGCCGGTGATCACCTGCTGACCGGGGCTCAGCCCTTCCTCGATGACCGAATGTCCATCGATGGCGTAGCTGACCTTGATCTTGTGCATCTCGGCCTTGTTGTCCTGGTTGACGGTATAGGCGTAGAGGCCGTTGGTCGAATGCTGGACCGCGTCATCCGGAACCACGGTCGCATCCTTCAGCGTCCGGACGAGAAGCCGCGTCGAGACCGACTGGCCCGGCCACAGCGCGTGGTCCTTGTTGTCGAACACGGCCTTCAGCCGGATCGTCCCGCTGGTGGTGTCGACCTGGTTGTTGATGACCGCAAGCTTGCCCTCGGCCAGCGTCTTCTTGCCGTCGGTGGTGAAGGCGATCACTTTGAGCGCGCCGGTCTTCTGGCCTTCGCCGATATAGGGCAGCTGGTCTTCCGGCGCGGTGAAGATCACGGCGATCGGCTCGACCTGCGAGATCGTGACGACGCCTGTCTGCGTCGCGGCATTGACGATGTTGCCGACGTCGACCTGGCGCAGGCCGGCGACGCCGGTGATCGGGGCCTTGACCTGGGTGTAGTCGAGCTGGGTCTGGGCGTTGGAGATCGCGGCTTCGTCGGCGGCGATCTGGGCGGTGAGCTGGGCGACGGTCGATCGCTGGGTGTCGACGCGTTGCGCGGTCGCGAATTCGCCGAGCTTCATGGCGCGCTGAAGTTCGAGATTGGCGTTGGCGAGACTAGCCTCGTCCTGCGCCTTCTTGGCCTTGGCCTGGTCGAGCGTGGCTTGATAGGGACGGGGATCGATCGAGACCAGAAGCTCGCCCTGCTGGACAATCTGTCCTTCCTTGAAGGCGAGCTTGTCGATCTGGCCATCCACGCGGGTGCGGACCTGTACGGTGTTGAACCCCTGAACCGTGCCGAGACCGGTCAGATAGACCGGGAAGTCGACTTTCTGAACCGGGGCGACGCTGACCGGGACGGCGGACGGCCGGGATGGCCCCTTGTCGGCGGTCTGGGTCTTGCCGGCGCTATGCCCGAATTTCTGCCAACCATAGTAACCCGCGGAGGCCACGGCCGCGATGATCAGAATCCAGAGGATCGGCCGGGACTTTTTCATGTCGTCTCGTGTCGGCTCGTATGCCCTCAAAGCCGGATTATTAGGGCAATCGCAGGGTTCCAGCGAGCTTGTATAATACACGCCAAGTTCGAGTGTAAACAGCACTAACCGTCGAGAATCCTAAACAATTGGAAAGCTTTGCACCATCCAGGCAGTGCTGTGGCGCGGCCGCGTGCAATGCTGCATTTTCCCGGCCGGACCGAACTGCGAGCAAGTCCTGGGCGGCACTCGCAGACAGTGTACTCAACCCGAATGATGCCGCGCCGGCCGCAGCCCGGTGACGGCGACAAGAACGGTTCTAAATTGCGCGACAGCCGTTTCGGTTGTCAGGGATATCGCCATCATCCATAGCGGCGCGGCCACACATGGAGCGCAGCATGGACGAACTGAACGGCAAGCTGATCGCGTGTCAGATTCTGATCACGGGATTGATCGCGCGTGTCGCCAACGAGCAGCGTGATCCCTTGCGCTTCCTCACCGACTTCCGCGACGAGATCAAAGCCGTCGTGAACGGTGTCAACATCGCCGGCATGGACTCAACCGATCGCGTGCGCGCTGTCGCGCTGAAAACCGTCGACGAATTGTTTTCGCTGATGAAGCCGCCGAGCAGCGATTGATGCTGTAAACGAAGCGGCGATGTGCAGCTCGCGGCGTTGTTTCTTAGAACGAGTCCAATCTCGATTTAGAACGATTTCAAACTACAGTTTAGAATCGTTTTGATCTGGATCGATTCAAGGGTTCTTGCGAGCTGCTCGCATTGACCCGCTATTTTACGGCCGATACCAACAACTCATCGTTCGTCGAAGTGAACGAGCGAACAGGAAGATGGGGCGTTTGGTAATGGGGCAGGTGGTCGCACCGAAGTCGTTGCGTTCGGTCGCAGCATTCGATTTTGTAGATGAAAAGTTCGCAGGCATTTCCGGCAAGAAGGCCTCGGCGGTTGCGAGCTTGATCGCAGTGGCGTCGGTGTCGAGCGGCGCGCAGGCGCAGCAGTCGAACCTGCCGCCGGTGACGGTCGATGCTCCCGTCGAGCGTCCGCGTCCGACGGCGTCGAAGCCTTCGCCGGAGCAGGTCCGCGCCCGCAACGCGATTCGTCGCGCCGCACAGCGCGAGCAGGCCGCTCAGCAGACGGCGCCGACCACGCCGTCCGGCGCTCCAGACGGCAATCCCTATGCCGATCCGGCCGCGCCCTACAAGGTCGATCACGTCCAGGCGTCCGGCAAGTTCCCGGAGAAGATGCTCAACACGCCCAAGTCCATCACGGTGCTCAGCAAGGAAGTGCTCGAGGACAAGAACGCAACGACGCTGAAGGAGATCGGGCGCTCGACCGCGGGCGTGACGCTGGGCTCGGGCGAGGGCGGCAACGCGTTCGGCGACCGCTTCTTCATCCGCGGCTTCGATGCGCGCAACGACGTGTTCATCGACGGCATCCGAGATCCCGCGGTTTCCATCCGCGAGAACTTCTTCACCGAGCAGATCGAGATTCTGCGCGGCCCCGCATCGTCCTATGCCGGCCGCGGCACCGCCGGCGGCGCGATCAACATCGTCACCAAGCAGGCTGGCGACGTCAACTTCAAGCGCATGGATTCCGAGTTCGGTACCGACATGACCAAACGTGTCACGCTGGACGTCAACCAGGTCATCGACCCGACCTTCTCGGTGCGCACGGGCGGCCTGTTCCAGGACGCCAACGTCGCAGGCCGCGATTACGTGACCGACAATCGCTGGGGCACCTTCATCTCGACCAAGTACACCCCGACCACCGACATCAAGATCACCACGAACTACGTCCATACCGACCTCAGCGGCTACCCGGATTTCGGCGTGCCCTATTACAGGCAGGGCAACGTGCCGGTGACATCGGCGGGCATTCCGCGCGGCAATTGGTACGGCTTCCTCAACCGCGACTTCCAGACGGCACGGCAGGATTTCGGCACCGGCACGATCGAGTACAAGGTCAACGAGGCCATCACGCTGACCAGCAAGGTGCGCGGCGAGCACTCGCTGCTCAACTACATCGGCACGCTGCCACAGAACCCGATTACGACCAGCCCCAATCCGCTGCTCTGGACCACGACGGCGAGCGCGCAGAGCCGCTACCAGACCGCCGACGTTTGGGCCAACCAGAACGAGGCCACGTTCAAGCTCGACACCGGTGGCGTCAAGCACACCGCGGTGTTCGGCGTCGAATATTCGAACGAGAACATCTCGATCGATCGTTACGCCGGCCTCGCGTCGGAGCTGGCCGGGAGTCCCTTCACGAGCACCGGTGCCGTGACGGGGGTCAATCTCTACTCTCCGCAATACACCAACATTCCGTTCGGCACGCCGTCGCTGGTTGGAAATCCGACGCGCTATGGCGTCAACACTAGCAGCGTGTATGTGATGGACACCGCGAATTGGCAGGACACCGTCATCGTCAATGGCGGCATCCGCTACGACGGCTACAGCCAGAGCGCGTCGACGAATTCGGCCTACCTCAAGCAGAGCAACGATCTCGTCAATTACAACGTTGGCGCGGTCTACAAGCCAATGTCGATCGGCAGCGTCTATGCGGCCTACGCGACCTCGGCCAATCCGTTCGGCTCGGAGCTCGACGCGACCGGCACCGACTACGGTGGAGTTCCCGCCAACTCGACCATCCTGCTCGGACCCGAGCGCAACAAGGCGATCGAGGTGGGTACCAAATGGGAGCTTGCTGATCGCCATCTGCTGGTGACCGGCGCGCTGTTTCAAACCACCAAGGACAATGCGCGCGAGACCGTCAATGGCCTGCTGACATCGGGCGCTGCGTACCGGATCCAGGGCATCGACATCGAGGCCGAGGGCAAGATCACCGATCGCTGGAGCATCTTCGGCGGCCTGGTGCTGATGCAATCCAAGGTCACGCAGAGCGGGGTTGCTTCGAACCAGGGTCTGCAGCTTGCCAATATCGCCCACCAGTCGTTCAGCATGTTGACCAAATACAAGTTCGACGATGGCTGGGAACTCGGCGGCCAGGCGGTGTACCGTTCGAAGGTCTATGGCGGCACGTTCGCGGCCAACACCAACGAGCTGCCGAGCTATTGGCGCTTCGACGCGTTCGTCGAGAAAAAGATCGACAAGAACTGGACCATGAAGTTCTACGCGCAGAACCTCACCAACAAGCTGTATTACGACTCGTTCTATCGCAGCGCGGTCCCGTTCGTGGCGGTCGCTCCGGGCCGGGCCTTCTACATCGTCACGACGGCGAAGTTCTGATCATGCTGACGTGCCTGCCTGGCATTCTGAGCAAGGACGATGTGGCGGATTTCCGCCGCATCATGGACGCCAGCGCATGGGAGGACGGCCGGTCGACTGCTGGTGCGCAGTCGGCCATGGTCAAGCGCAACGAGCAATTGCCGCCGGACAGCGAGGTCGCGCGCAAGCTCGGCAACCGGATCATCTCGGCGCTGACGTCGAACCCGCGCTTCATCGCGGCGGCAATTCCGCTCCAGATCTTCCCGCCGCTGTTCAACCGCTATGCGGCGGATGGCGGCCACCATTTCGGCCTGCATGTCGACAATGCGATCCGCGGCGACCGTCTGACCGGCCTTCGCATCCGCACAGACCTCTCGGTCACGCTGTTCCTCGCCGAGCCGGAAGAATATGACGGTGGCGAACTTGTGATCGAGGACACCTACGGCTCGCACGAAGTGAAGTTGCCAGCCGGCGACTGCGTGCTCTATCCCTCGACCAGCCTGCACCTCGTCACGCCGGTGACCAGGGGAACGCGGGTTGCGTCTTTCTTCTGGCTCCAGAGCATGATACGGGACGATCAAGCCCGGAGCATGATCTTCGACCTCGACACCGCGATTCAGGCGCTGGTGGACCGGCTCGGGCGTGACGATCCCGAAACGGTCAAATTGACGGGTATCTATCACAATCTCATTCGCTACTGGGCCGAAGTATGAAGACCATGACCTCGAGAGCAAGCCTTGCCGCAGCTTTGATGCTGGCGGCCGCCTGGCTCGCATCCCCCGTTTTGGCCCAGACACAAACCCCGTCGGCACCGGCGCAGTCGGCGGCCCAGCCGGCCCCTGTTGGTCCGGCTCCGACGGCGGCCAGCCCGGTTGCTCCTGCGGCGTCCCAGGCGGCCGCCGTTTCGACCACTGCCAAGCCTGATGCCAAGCCCGATGCGGCGGCCGGCGTCGCGCCGGCGATGAAGGAGTTGTCACCCTGGGTGATGTTCATGTCGGCGGACGTCATCGTGAAGGCGGTGATGATCGGGCTCGCCTTCGCATCGCTGATGACCTGGACCGTCCTGATCGCCAAGTCGATCGAGCTGTCGGTCGCATCCACCAAGCTTCGTTCGGCCCTGAAGAAGATTGCGGAGTCGCGCTCGCTCGCGGAAGCACAGATGGCGCTCGGAGCCAAGGAGGGCATCCTGCCGTCGTTCCTGGCGGCGGCCCTGCGCGAGGCGCGGATGTCGGCCGGCCTGTCCAGCGATACCGGCATCAAGGAGCGCGCAGCCTCCAGCTTTTCTGAGATCGTGCGCGCCGAAGCGCGGCGGATCCGCATCGGCATGGGCGTGCTCGCGACCATCGGCTCGACCTCGCCCTTCGTCGGCCTGTTCGGCACGGTCTGGGGCATCATGAACAGCTTCATCGGCATCTCGAAGTCGCAGACCACGAACCTCGCCGTCGTCGCGCCCGGCATCGCCGAAGCGCTGCTCGCCACCGCGATCGGCCTCGTCGCCGCGATCCCGGCCGTCATCATTTACAACCACTTCTCGCGCGTGACGAAGAGCTATCTCGAGCTCGTCAGCCGCGCCTCGGGTGCCGCAGGCCGGCTGCTCTCGCGTGATCTCGATCGCAGCCACGGCAGCGTGCATTCGCGCGCAGCGGAGTGAGCCATGGGCGTTTCGCTCGCAGACAACGACGGCGACGACGACGATTTCTCGGAAACGCATGACATCAACGTCACGCCGTTCATCGACGTCATTCTGGTGCTGCTGATCATCTTCATGGTCGCAGCGCCGCTCTCCACGGTCGACCTGCCGATCGACCTGCCGACGTCCAGTGCGACGCCGCAGAAGAAGCCGGACAAGCCGACCTATCTCAGCATCAAGCCCGATCTGACGCTTGCCCTCGGGGAGAACCCGGTCCACCGTGCCGAATTGATCGGGACGCTCGACGGACTGTCCGACATGAGCAAGGATAAATACGTGTTCCTGCGTGCCGACAAGTCGGTGCCGTATGGGGAGTTGATGGGCGTCATGGAGCTCCTGCGCTCAGGCGGCTATACGCGGGTGAAGCTGGTGGCGCTGGAAGGCCCGCCGGGAGCGCCTGCGGCAGGCGCCGCACAGCCTTGAGAAGACACGGCATGTCGGACGAACTCAGACCATCCCGGAAGCTCTGGATCCTCGCGGCGGTGGCCGCGCTCGTGCTCCATCTGGGTGGTGCTGCGCTCGCGCTGGCACATTTGCGCGCTGACGACGACGGCGACGGCCTCGGTGCGAACGGCGCGGAATTCGCGGTGGAGATGGCCTCGCCCAAGGCGCCCGAAACCGATCTGCCGCCCGGGCCTGACAGCGAAGCGATGCAGGAGCAGCAGGCGCTTCCCGAGCAGAAGGCCGAGACCAAGGAGACGGAGCTTCCAAAGGACCAGTCGCAGGAGGTCGAGGATCCCGACCGCGTCGTAACCGAGAACAACGCGAAGAAGCCGACGGAAGACGATCCGAAGATTCAGGCGGTCGAAACGCCGGCCGCCGAAGCCTCGCCGAAATCGGTCGCGACGGCGAGGCAGACGCTCGAGGAGGACGCGCGCGAGGCCGAGAAGGCGCTGGCGCCCGTCATCGGCATCGGCAAGGACATCCTGAAGCTGACGGCCGACTGGAACCGCAAGATCAGCGCGCATTTGTCGCTGCACAAGATCAATCCGGAAGGCAAACATCCCAATAACCAGAAGGTCAAGGTGAGCTTCGCGATCAACCGGAAGGGCAACGTGCTGTCGGTAGATGTCGTGCAGTCATCAGGGGATGCAGCCTACGACGCGGCCGCGGTCTCGATCGTGCGCAAGTCGGATCCGATCCCGCAGCCGCCTGCCGGGCTGACCGAGGACCGGTTCGAGCGGACCGTCGATATCATTTTCACGCCGGCTGACGCGAAAAAGAAGAAGACGGCTCAGCGCCAGTAGAGCCGGATCCCAACATAGACCACGACGAGACAGGCAAAGATCAGCGCCACCGGAAGCGGCCGCTTCTGGGTTCCAGCGGCCGCGCCAGCCCCGAAAAAGCTAGTCGTCTTTGGCTTCGGCGCCGGGCGGCGGAAGGCGGTAACATTGTCCGCTGCCGGCTCTGCCGGGCGCGGACGGACGTCGGGCGGGTTTCCTCCACCGCCCATCTCCGCATAATAGGCCTTGTAGATCGCGCCGATGGTCGCCTCGGTAGCCTCGCCCTCGCTCATCCGAGCCAGCAAGTTCTGGTAGCTCGCGAGGAATTCCTGGGCGCCCGAAGGCAGCGCGGACGCCCCGTTGAGCTTGGCCATCATCTTCCAGGTGGCGAAATCGGCGCGGGCGCGGGTGTCCGCGCGTCGCGCGATCAGCATATCGGCAGCTTTGACCAAGTCGGCCTCTGGCCCTTCGGCTTAAAAGTTCGGGTGCGGCTGTTCAACTACGCATTGCCGGTCATGAAGAGAACAGCCTGAATCACATGACCGGTCAACGTTCGCAGTATTGCTGAAATAACATCAAGATTTAGACCGAACTGGGAACCTGCAAGGGGCAACAGGATCAACAGGCCGATCAGGATCAGCATCCCGAACGGCTCTAGCCGGGCCAGCGGCATGGCGAGGGCGCGCGGCAACAGTCCGACCGCGACGCGCCCGCCATCGAGCGGCGGGATCGGCATCATGTTGAAGACCGCCAGGATGGCGTTGATGATGAGCGCATTCTTGAGGTTGTCGGCGACCCATTTCGCCGAGTTCGCGGGGACAAGGGGCAGGGCGTGGAAGGCGAGGGCCGCTGCAAGCGCCAGCAGGATGTTGGTGGCCGGCCCGGCCAGCGCGACCCAGACCATATCCAGTTTGGGGTTGTTCAGCTTGCGGAAGTTGACCGGCACCGGCTTGGCATAGCCGAACAGGAAGGGCGAGTGCGTAAACAGCAGCATCGCCGGCAGGATCACGGTGCCAAACGGGTCGATGTGCCTGATGGGATTGAAGCTGACGCGGCCGAGCTGCGAGGCCGTGTTGTCCCGGAGCCGGTCCGCGACGAAGGCGTGCGCAGCCTCGTGGAAGGTGATCGCCAGCAACAGCGGGAGCACCCATACCGACAGGTCATAAAAGGAAATGTTCACGGCTCGTTGATCCCGGTTTGTCTGCGGCCTTGCGGACGACCCGGCCAAACCGGTGGTGCGGCAACGCTGGGGCTCAAGATAGGGAGAGCGGTCCCGAAATGCCACGCTGCAAACGGACCGCCGGCGCACGCCGCCGTGCAAATTTATACCGGGATCGTTCCCTGATATTGCACCAGGCCGTCGTCGAGCTTCAGCCAGGCGGGCTTTTCAGAGACCCAGATGTGCTCGGTCGGCGCGAAGGCGTTGCGGTCGTCGAACACGGAGAGGGACACGCCAGCCAGCGTCCCATTGCGTCGCCACGCGAACAGGCGCGTGCCGCAGCGCTTGCAGAACACGCGGTCGATAGCCTCGGACGAGGCATGGCGCTCGGTCTCGCCTTCGACGCTCAGCGCGCGCTGGTCGAATTGCGCGCGGGCAAAGAAGGGCGAGCCCATCGCTTTCTGACAGAGACGGCAATGGCAGACGCGAACGTTGAGCGGTTCGCCCTCCGCCTTGAACCGCACCGCGCCGCACAGGCATCCGCCTTCCCGGATCATGCGGTCCTCAATAGGTTGCGCGTCCGCCCGAGATGTCGAACACCGCGCCTGTCGAGAAGGCGCAATCTTCCGACGCGAGCCAGGCCACCATCGCGGCGAGTTCTTCGACCAGCACGAAGCGCGCCTTTGGAATCTTCGACAGCATGAAGTCGATATGCTGTTGCGTCATCTGGTCGAAGATCGCGGTCTTGGCCGCGGCCGGCGTCACCGCGTTGACGAGGATGTCGTGCGCGGCGAGCTCCTTGCCGAGCGATTTCGTCAGTGCGATCAGGCCTGCCTTCGACGCGGAATAATGCGAGGCGTTCGGATTGCCTTCCTTGCCGGCAATGGAGGCGATGTTCACGATCCGCCCGTATTTCTGCTTGAGCATCACGGGCACAATCGCCTTGCAGACGATGAAGGGACCGTCGAGGTTGATGCGCAGCACCTTGCGCCATTCCTCCAGATCGGTCTCCCAGACCGGCTTGTTGACGCCGGCGATGCCTGCGTTGTTGACCAGGATGTCGATCTTGCCGAACGCGGCCAGCGTCGCATCGCGCGCCTGCTCGACGGCTGCGGTATCGGTGACGTCGACCTTGAAGACCTTGGTCTCACCGCCGATCTCCTTCGCCGTCTTCTCGGCCAGCGCGGCGTCGAAATCCCAGATCGCGACCTTGGCACCGGAGGCGGTGAGGCGCTGGGTGATGGCGCGGCCAAAGCCCTGCGCGCCGCCGGTGACGACGGCGACGCGCCCCTCGAGGTCGATCTTGTTCATGAGACTGATCCTCTGGCCGTCAGAGCATGTAGCCGCCGTCGACGACGAGGTCGACGCCGGTGGTGAAGGCGCTTTCGTCGCTGCCGAGATAGACCGCCATCGATGCGATCTCGTCGGCGGTGCCGAGCCGACCCATCATCTGGCGGGAGATGAACATCTCCTTGCCCTGCGGGCCCTGTGCGGCGGCGCGGTCGAGCATCGAGGGCGTTTCGACGGTGCCGGGGCAGATCGAGTTGCAGCGGATGCCCTTGGTGATGAAGTCGAGCGCGACCGCGCGGGTCAGCAGCGACACTGCCGCTTTCGAGGCGCTGTAGACGTAGCGGTTCGCCGGCGGCCTCAAGGCCGCGCAGGACGAAATGTTGACGATGCTGCCGCCGCCGGCCGCGAGCATCTCGGGCAGGAACGCCTTGATGGTCCGGTGCATCGACTTGACGTTGAGGTCGAACGAGAAATCGAAATCCTCTTCCGAGCACTCCAGGATGGTGCCGTGGTGCACGAAGCCCGCCGCATTCAGCAGGATGTCGATCTTGCCGATGCGCTTGGCGAAGGCGTTGACGTCGGCGGTGTTGCGCACGTCGAGCTTGGCAACCTCGGCGATGCCTTCCTTGGTCAGATCAGCGATGCCGGCTTCGTTGATATCGGTCGCGATGACGGTTGCGCCTTCACGCGCGAATGCGAGAGCGCAGGCGCGCCCGATGCCGGCGGCCGCAGCCGTGATGACGGCACGCTTGCCCTTGAGGCGGTTGGCCATTTTGTTTTTCTCCTTCTTGATTCTCTGTCCGCCGTCATTGCGAGGAGCACTTGCGACGAAGCAATCCAGGCTGTCTCCGTGGACAAATCTCTGGATTGCTTCGCTTCGCCCGCAATGACGGTGTGGCTATCAGTGGTTATCCCGCGCCACGCCGAACGTGCCGGCGACGTTCTGGTAGCGGGTGGCGAGCTCCATGCAGGCGCCGGTCGATTGCTGGCCGACGGTGTTGCGGTAGATCTCCTGCCACGGCGTCTGGTTTGGCGGATGCTTGAAGCCGCCATTGGCCTTGAGGTCGGCGTGGCGCTTCTTCAGCTCCTCGTCCGAGATCAGGATGTTGGCGCTGCCCTTGTTGAGGTCGATGCGGACCTTGTCGCCGGTCTTGAGGATGGCAAGTCCGCCGTTGGCGGCTGCTTCCGGCGAGGCGTTCAGGATCGAGGGCGAGCCCGAGGTGCCGGACTGGCGGCCGTCGCCGATGCAGGGCAGGGCGAGGATGCCGCGTTTGATCAGCGCTGCCGGCGGCTGCATGTTCACGACCTCGGCGCCGCCGGGGTAGCCGATCGGGCCGGTGCCGCGGACGAACAGCATGCAATGCTCGTCGATGTCGAGCGAAGCATCGTCGATCCGCGCGTGATAGTCCTCGGGTCCCTCGAACACGATGGCGCGGCCCTCGAAGGCGCCGGGGTCCTTCGAATTGCTGAGATAGCGGTCGCGGAATTCCTTGGAGATCACGCTGGTCTTCATGATCGCAGAATCGAACAGATTGCCCTTCAGCACCAGGAAGCCGGCATCCTTCACCAGCGGCTTGTCGTAAGCCCAGATCACGTCGTTGTCCGGCTTCGGCGCATCCTTGCAGTTCTCGCCGATGCCGCGGCCGTTGACGGTGACGGCGTCCTCATGGATGCGCTTGTGCTTCATCAATTCGCGCACCACGGCGGGCACGCCGCCGGCGCGGTGGAATTCCTCGCCGAGATAGAAGCCGGCCGGCTGCATGTTGACCAGCAGCGGCACGTCGTGGCCGACCTTCTGCCAGTCTTCGATGGTGAGTTCGACGCCGATGTGACGGGCCAGCGCGTTGATGTGGATCGGCGCGTTGGTCGAGCCGCCGATCGCCGAATTGATCACGATGCAGTTCTCGAACGCCTTGCGGGTCAGGATGTCCGAGGGCTTGAGGTCTTCCCACACCATCTCGACGGCGCGTTTTCCCGTCTCGTAGGCGATCTGGCCGCGCTCGCGGTAGGGGGCCGGGATCGCAGCACATCCCGGCAGCGAGAAGCCAAGCGCTTCGGCAAGACCGTTCATGGTCGAGGCCGTGCCCATGGTGTTGCAATGGCCGACCGACGGCGCCGACGAGGCCACGATCTCCATGAACTCTTCATAGTCGATCTCGCCCGCGGCGAGCCGCTCGCGCGACTTCCAGACGATGGTGCCGGAGCCGGTGCGCTCGCCGGCATGCCAGCCGTTGAGCATCGGGCCGCCCGACAGCACGATCGCGGGCAGGTTCACGGTCGCCGCCGCCATCATGCAGGCCGGCGTGGTCTTGTCGCAGCCGGTGGTCAGCACCACACCATCGAGCGGATAGCCGTAGAGGATCTCGACCAGGCCGAGATAAGCGAGGTTGCGGTCGAGTGCGGCGGTCGGGCGCTTGCCGGTCTCCTGGATCGGATGGGTCGGGAATTCCATCGCAATGCCGCCGGCCTCGCGGATGCCCTCGCGTACGCGATGGGCGAGCTCGATATGGTGGCGGTTGCAGGGAGAGAGGTCGTTGCCGGTCTGGGCGATGCCGATGATCGGCTTGCCGGACTGCAGCTCGGCACGGGTGAGGCCGTAATTGAGGTAGCGCTCCATGTAGAGCGCCGTCATGCCGGGATTATGCGGGTTATTGAACCATTCCTGCGAGCGAAGGTGGCGGCGGGAGCCGTTGCCGGCGGGGGCATGCCCATTGGTTGGCTTTTTTGTCATTGGTTTCTCCTGCAATGCAAACGCACTGGCGTCCGTCCACTTACATCAGTCCTGGGGCGTCGGCTTGTGCGATGCCCAATGGCGCCAATGACGGATCGCTGGCCCGCTGGCGGGTCGTTTCCTCACAAAAGCGATACTAGTCATGGCTACTTGGTAACGCTACCATTTTGTTCGTCGCGCCCGCGCCTGAAACGGCTGGCCTGCTGTCCGAATGGCGCGGCAATGAACTTTGCCGTTCGATCACCCTGAAGCCGAGATCGAGCACCGGCCGCTCCGGGCGCTGTCCGTCGATCGCCTCGATCAGCATGGTGGCGGCCGTCCTGCCCATCTCGTAGCGGTTGGTGCGCACGCTGGTGAGGGTGGGGACGGCGGAGGCCATGAATTCCAGGTCGTTGAAGCCGACGATCGCGATCTGCTCGGGCACGGCGATCTCGCGGCGTCGGCATTCGAACAGCACGCCGAGCGCGAGGTCGTCATTGGCGCAGAACACCGCATCGAGATTGGGCTCGGCCGCCAGAAGATCGGTGAACAGGGCGCCGCCCAGCGTCACCGAGGTCGGCGTCGCCGTGGTGACGACGAGGCGCTGCTCGAACGACCCGGCGTCTTTCATGGCCGAGACATATCCGTCCAGCCGCCGCTGCACCCTGGGATCCATGCGCGCGCCGACGAAGCCGATCTTGCGGCGGCCCTGTTCGAACAGGTGCGCAACGGCTGCGCGGGCTGCATCATAGTGCGAAAAGCCGATCATCATGTCGACCGGATCGGGGCCGATCTCCATGATCTGCACGATCGGGCAATCGGCGGCCTCGAGCATGGCGCGCGATTCCGGGGTCTGGTCGATACCGGTGACGATCAGCCCGGCTGGCTTCTGCGCGAGAAACAGCCGCAGCAGCTTTTCTTCCTGCAGAATGCTGTAGCGCGTGTTCGACAACTGGATTGAGTAGCGGCTGCCTTCGGACGCGTCGTAGATGCCGCGCAGCACGTCCGAGAAGACGTTGTTGGTGAGAGAGGGGATCAAGACACCGATGACCTCGGTGCGTTGCGAGGCTAGCGCGCGGGCCGCAAGGTTCGGCACATAGCCGAGCTCCTTGGCGGCGCTCTCGACTCGCGTCCGCTTGCCGATCGACAGGGCGTCCGGATTACGGAAGAAGCGGGACGCCGTAATCGGGCTGACGCCGGCAAGCTCGGCGACTTCCGCCAGCCGGATCTTGCCTGACTTGGTGCGTTTTCGACCCATTTGCTGCTCTTAACACAGTCATTCCCGCAAACAAAGGAACGTTGACAGCGCTACCAGCAACGACTAACCAAAGACAAATTGCCAAAACCGCACAAACTGCCGACAATGTTGCTCGCTAAGATCGGGCCGAGTTCGGTAAAGTCTGAAAAAACAAGACGGTCGCGGCGCTAGAGGCGTCGTGGACTTTCGAGGAGGGAGCTAGATGTCGTCTGTGCAAATCCGCGACGTGCGGAAATCGTTCGGCAATTTTGAAGTCCTGCACGGCGTGACTGTACCTATCGAGGACGGCCAGTTCGTCGTTCTGGTCGGCCCCTCCGGCTGCGGCAAGTCGACGCTTCTGCGCATGCTCGCCGGTCTCGAGAACATCACCTCCGGCACGATCTCGATCGGTGACCGCGTCGTCAACAATGTCCAGCCCAAGGAGCGGGACATTGCGATGGTCTTCCAGAACTACGCGCTCTATCCGCACATGACGGTCGCCGACAACATGGGCTTTTCGCTGAAGCTGCGGAACGCAGGCGCCGACGAGATCAACAAGCGCGTCAAGCGCGCCGCCGAGATCCTCGCGCTGGGACCGTTGCTCGATCGCTATCCGCGCCAGCTCTCCGGCGGTCAGCGCCAGCGCGTTGCGATGGGCCGCGCCATCGTGCGTGATCCGCAAGTCTTCCTGTTCGACGAGCCGTTGTCCAACCTCGACGCCAAGCTGCGCGTCGCCATGCGCACCGAGATCAAGGAGCTGCACCAGCGGCTGAAGACGACGACCGTCTACGTCACCCACGACCAGATCGAAGCCATGACCATGGCCGACAAGATCGTCGTCATGCATGACGGCATCGTCGAGCAGATGGGCACGCCGCTCGAGCTCTATGACAAGCCCGACAACCAGTTCGTCGCCGGTTTCATCGGCTCGCCCGCGATGAACTTCCTGAAGGGGCATGTGCGGGTCAACGGCGTTGCGACCTTCGAGGGGCCGAACGGGGTCAAGCTGCCGCTCAAGACCGCGCCCGCGGCGTCCGACGGCCGTCCCGCGGTGTACGGCGTGCGGCCCGAGCATTTCACCATCGCCGACGACGGCGCCGAAGCCGAGATCGTGGTGGTGGAGCCGACCGGCTCGGAGACGCAGGTGTTCGCCAAGATCGGCGGCGAGCAGGTCGTCGCGGTGTTCCGCGAACGCCATCAGTTCAACCCGGGCGACAAGATCCGGCTGAAGCCCGAGCCGTCACTGGTGCATCTGTTCGACGAGACGACGGGGAAGCGCCTGAACGCGTAGCGTAAGACCAAGTCAAGACAATAAAAAAGCATCACAGGGAGGACACCATGCAAGACTTTACCCGCCGGACTCTGCTTCAAGGCGGAACGGCATTGGCTGCGACCGGCATGCTCACCGGGCCGGCGCTGTTCGATTTCGCCAAAGCCTGGGCACAGAGCTCGCCCTGGAAAGCGGAGCCCGGCGCCAAGCTGACCGTGATGCGCTGGAAGCGCTTCGTGCCGGCCGAGGACGATGCGTTCAACGCCATGGTCGCCGCGTTCAAGGCCGCCACCGGCACCGAGATGAACGTGTTCAGCGAATCCTTCGAGGACGTGCAGCCGAAGGCGTCGGTTGCGGCCAACACCGGCTCCGGACTCGATCTCGCCTGGGGCCTGCACACGCTGCCGCAGCTGTTCCCCACCAAAGTGCTGAAGATGAACGACGTCGCCGATTATCTCGGCAAGAAATACGGCGGCTGGACCGACGCGGCCGCCAAGACCTGCAAGCAGGGCAACGACTGGCTCGGCATTCCCGTCGCGACCAACGGCGGTTACATGACGTACCGCAAGTCGGCGCTCGACAAGGCGGGGTTCAAGGAATTCCCGAAGGACTTCCCCGGCTTCCTCGAGATGTGCAAGGCGCTGAAGGCGAACAACACGCCGGCCGGCTTCGCACTCGGTCATGCCTCGGGTGACGGCAATTCGTGGCTGCACTGGGTTCTCTGGGGTCACGGCGCCTACACCGTCGACCAGAACGACAAGATCATCATCAATTCGCCGGAGACGGCGAAGGCGCTCGAATATTGCAAGGCGCTGTACGACGCCTTCATCCCGGGCACCGCGTCCTGGAACGATTCCTCCAACAACAAGGCGTTCCTCGCCGGCGAGCTCTACTGCACGGCGAACGGCATCTCGATCTACGTCGCCGCCAAGACCGATGCGAGCAAGAAGGAGCTCGCCGAGGACACCTATCACGCGCTCTGGCCAGTTGGACCGGTCGGCAAGCCGACCGAGCTGCAGCTTGCGCTGCCGATCCTCGCCTTCAACTTCACCAAATATCCGAATGCGTCAAAGGCCTTCATCGCCTTCATGCTGGAGAAGGAGAACTACGAGAAGTGGCTGGACGGCGCGCAGGGCTATCTGACGCAGACCCTGAACGCCTATGAATCGGCGCCGATCTGGAAGGCTGATCCCAAGAACGAGGTCTTTTCTCAGGCCTCCAAGCGCACTCTGCCGGCCGCCGGTATCGGCACCGTCGGCGAAAAGGCGGCAACTGCCATCGCCGACTTCATCGTCGTCGACATGTTCGCCAACTACTGCACCGGCACCAAGGATGCGAAGGGCTCGATGGCGGAAGCCGAGCGCCAGTTGAAGCGCATCTATCGCTGAGCGTCACGGAGCGGGCGGCCATCCGGCCGCCCGCTCGTCAACATTTCGATCAGGGATATCGGGCATGGCTGATGTCGCAATTCCCCGGGCCAAGCCTCAGATGATCGAGGCCAACGCCTGGACCCAGCTCAAACACAATCGTAACTGGCTCGGCTTCTGGTTCATGGTGCCGGCCATGGCGTTCCTGATCTTCTTCCTGGCCTATCCTCTGGGGCTCGGCATCTGGCTGTCCTTCACCGACACCCGCATCGGCAGGGTCGGGCAGTTCGTCGGCACCGAGAACTACGAGTGGCTGTGGGACGATTCCATCTTCTGGCTGTCGGTGTTCAACACGCTGCTCTACACCACGGTCGCAAGCGCCATCAAATTCGCGGTCGGGCTCTATCTCGCGCTGCTGCTGAACGAGAATATGCCGTTCAAGGCGATGCTGCGCGCGATGGTGCTGATCCCCTTCATCGTGCCGACGGTGCTCTCGGCGCTGGCGTTCTGGTGGATCTTCGATTCGCAATTCTCGATCATCTCGTGGTCGCTGAAGCATCTCGGCCTGATCAACCAGAACATCAACTTCCTCGGTGACACGACCTGGGCGCGCATTTGCGTGATCTTCGCCAATATCTGGCGCGGCGTGCCGTTCGTGGCGATCACGCTGCTGGCGGGCCTGCAGACGGTGTCGCCGTCGCTCTATGAAGCGGCGACGCTCGACGGCGCCACGCGCTGGCAGAATTTCCGCTTCATCACCTATCCGCTGCTGACCCCGATCATCGCCGTCGTGATGACGTTCTCGGTGCTGTTCACCTTCACCGACTTCCAGCTGATCTGGGCGATGACGCGCGGCGGCCCGGTCAACGCCACCCATCTGATGGCGACGCTGTCCTACCAGCGCGCGATCATCGCCGGGCAGCTCGGCGAGGGCGCGGCGATATCCAGTGCCATGATTCCGTTCCTGCTCGCCGCGATCATGGTGTCCTGGTTCGGCCTGCAGCGCAGGAAATGGCAGCAGGGAGAGAACAATGACTGATCTGCCGACCAGGTCGATTGATCTCAAGGCCGTGCTATCGGGGTCCTCTCCGACGGCGGCGAAGGACGATCACAGCGAGGGTATGAGCTATCTGCAGTCGGTGCCGCGCCGGCTCGTGACGCTGTACCTGCCGCTCACGATCATCGTCGTCGTCCTCCTGTTTCCGTTCTACTGGATGGCGCTGACCTCGGTGAAGCCGGACGACCAGCTGCTCGATCTCGACAAGTTCAATCCGTTCTGGACCTGGAATCCGACCTTCAAGCATTTCCACAAGCTGCTGTTCGAGAGCTACTATCCGCACTGGCTCTGGAACACGATGTATGTGGCGATCTGCGCCACGATGCTCTCGATCATCGCATCGGTGCTGGCTGCCTACGCCATCGTGCGCTTGCGCTACAAGGGCGCCAACCTCGTCGGCGGGCTGATCTTCCTCGCTTACCTGGTGCCGCCGTCGATCCTGTTCATCCCGCTCGCCACCGTCGTGTTCCAGTACGGCCTGTTCGACTCGCCGCTGGCGCTGATCCTGACCTATCCGACCATCCTGATCCCGTTCTCGACCTGGCTCTTGATGGGCTATTTCAAGACCATCCCGTTCGAGCTCGAGGAATGCGCGCTGATCGACGGGGCGAGCCGTTGGCAGATCCTGACCAAGATCGTGCTGCCGCTCGCGATCCCCGGGCTCATCTCGGCCTTCATCTTCTGCTTCACGCTGTGCTGGAACGAGTTCATCTACGCGTTGACCTTCCTGCAGTCGACCAGCAACAAGACGGTGCCGGTCGCGATCGTCAACGAGTTCGTGGATGGTGACATCTACCGCTGGGGCTCGCTGATGGCCGGAGCCTTGGCCGGCTCGCTGCCGCTCGTCATCCTTTACGCCTTCTTCGTGGAGCATTATGTGTCCGCGATGACCGGCGCCGTGAAGGAATAGTCGCGGGGTCTGCACGGGAGCGCGCCCGGGAGAACTGCCAAAGGCTGCGCGTTCCGGCCAATAAGAAGGAGTTGAGCTCTTGCATATCCTGGTTCTGGGCGCCGCCGGTATGGTCGGCCGCAAACTCTGTGAACGACTGTTGCGTGACGGCCGGCTGGGTAAGAGCGACATCACCAGGCTGACCCTGCATGACGTGGTCGAGCCCAAGCAGCCGGAAAAGGCTGGTTTCCCCGTCGAGACGGTGTCGGGCGATTTCGCCGTGCCGGGCGCGGCCGAAAAGCTGATCGCCGGCCGCCCGGACGTGATTTTCCATCTCGCCGCGATCGTCTCGGGCGAAGCCGAACTCGATTTCGACAAGGGCTACCGCATCAATCTCGACGGCACGCGGATGCTGCTCGACGCCGTCAGGCTCGTGGGCGGCGGCTACAAGCCCCGCGTGGTATTCACGTCCTCGATCGCGGTGTTCGGCGCGCCGTTCCCCGATGCCATCGGCGACGAGTTCTTTCACACCCCGCTGCTCAGCTATGGCACCCAGAAGGCGATCGGCGAACTCCTGCTGGCCGATTATTCGCGCCGCGGCTTCCTCGACGGCATCGGCATCCGCCTGCCGACCATCTGCATCCGGCCCGGCCTGCCCAACAAGGCGGCATCGGGCTTCTTCTCCAACATCCTGCGCGAGCCGCTGGCCGGCAAGGAGGCGATCCTCCCGGTGTCCGAGGACGTCCGTCACTGGCACGCCACGCCGCGCTCCGCGGTCGGCTTCCTGCTGCACGCCGGCACCATGGACCTCGAAAAGGTCGGCCCGCGCCGCAACCTGACCATGCCGGGCCTGTCGGCGACGGTCGGCGAGCAGATCGCCGCCTTGAAGCGGGTTGCGGGCGACAAGGTCGCCGCGCGCATCAAGCGCGAGCCTGATCCGTTCATCGTCGGCATCGTCGGCGGCTGGCCGCGCAATTTCAATGCGAAGCGGTCGCTCGAGCTCGGCTTCACGACCGCCGAGAAGACCTTCGACGACATCATCCGCATTCACATCGAGGACGAACTCGGCGGCAATTTCGTCGCCTGATCTCCGGCAGAGCGGGTACCCGAGATGGCGAGCGTTGCTTGCATCGGCGAATGCATGGTCGAGCTCAGGCAGGCGCAAAGCGGCGCGTCTGCCGGGCAGGGCGGCGGGCTGTACTCGCGCGGCTTCGGCGGTGACACCCTCAACACCGCCGTCTATCTGGCGCGGCTCGAGGTCAAGGTCGACTATCTCACCGCGCTTGGCGACGACGCCCTGAGCGACGAGATGATCGCAGCCTGGACCGCGGAGAACGTCGGCACACGCCGCGTCGTGCGGCTCGCGGGCAAGCTGCCAGGCCTCTACATGATTCAGACGGATGCGAACGGCGAGCGCCAGTTCTTCCACTGGCGCGACAGCGCGGCGGCGCGGCAGCTGATGAGTCTGCCGGAGACCGGCGAGTTGCTCAACTCGCTGATGAGCTACGACATCATCTATCTCTCCGCGATCACGCTTTCGATCTACGATCAAGCCGGGCGCGAGCGCCTGTTCGCGGCGATCAAGCGGGCGCGCCTGCTCGGCACCCGCTTCGTGTTCGACACCAACTTTCGCGCACGCGGCTGGCCGGACCGCGACGTCGCCCGCGAGGTGTTCGATGCGGCCTTCGCGGCCGCCGACATCGTGCTGACCTCGACCGAGGACCTGCTCGCGCTCTATCCCGGCGAGAGTAACGAGCAGCTCATGGCGCGCATCCTGACATCAGAGCTGGTGTTCCGCCTCGCCGAGCCGGTGAGCCTGCTGCGCTTCCCCGGGGCGACCCACGAGGTCCGCGCCGAGCCGATGACCAACCCTGTCGTCGACACCACAGCGGCCGGCGACAGCTTCGCCGCGGCCTATATCGCGGCCCGGCTCGCCGGTTCCGACCCGGTCGAGGCCGCCCAGGCCGGGCATCGCCTCGCCAGCGTCGTGATCTGCTATGCCGGCGCCATCATTCCGGGCTATGCCATGCCGCCGAAGAAACGGCACCGGCCGGCGACCTCCCGCCAGGCGACCAAATAAAGATCGAAACCTATGACCACGACCGCCCAACAGAACCACCTTGCCGCGCTGTTCAAGGCGGCAACCGTGATCCCCGTGCTCACCATCGAGCGCATCCAGGATGCCGTGCCGCTCGCGCGGGCGCTGGTGGCCGGCGGCGTCCGCACGCTGGAGGTGACCATGCGCACCCCCGTTGCGATCGAAGCGGCGCGGGCGATGATGTCCGAAGTCCCCGAGGCGGTCGTCGGCATCGGTACGATCCTCAATCCGGCCGACTTCACCCGTGTCGAGAAGCTCGGCGTCGCCTTCGCCATCAGCCCGGGCCTGACCCCGGATCTCCTCAAGGCCGCAGCCCACAGCTCCCTGCCGTTCGCGCCGGGTATCGCCACCGCGTCTGAGCTGATGATGGCGCTGTCGCACGGCTTCGACGTCGCAAAGTTCTTCCCGGCCGAGCAGGCCGGCGGCATCAAGGGCCTCCGCTCGCTCGGCGGACCGTTCCCGAACGTGCGGTTCTGCCCGACCGGCGGCATCGGCGAGGCCAATGCGGCGAGCTGGCTCGCCGAGCCCAACGTGCTCTGCGTCGGCGGGTCCTGGCTGTGCCCGTCCGCCGAGATCAAGGCCGGGAACTGGGCCGGCATAACTGCCATCTGCCAGCGCACCCTCAAGGCCCTGAAACCCGCGTGAAGTCTTGCCATCGCTGGGCTAAGACTTAGCTCAGGAAGAGACCCCCAGGGAGAGATGACCATGACCGCCAGCATCGTCGGATGGGCGCATACACCGTTCGGCAAGTTCGACACCGAAACCGTCGAAAGCCTCGTCACCCGCGTGGCCAATGAGGCGATGGCCGATGCCGGCATTTCGGCCGGCGATGTCGACGAGATCGTGCTCGGCCATTTCAACGCCGGCTTCTCGGCGCAGGATTTTACCGCCTCGCTGGTGCTCCAGGCCGACCCCAAGCTGCGCTTCAAGCCGGCGACGCGGGTCGAGAATGCCTGCGCCACCGGCTCGGCCGCCGTGCATCAGGGCCTGCGCGCGATCGCCGCGGGCGCCGCCAAGATCGTCCTGGTGGTCGGCGTCGAGCAGATGACCCGCACCCCGGGCCCCGAGATCGGCAAGAACCTGCTCAAGGCGTCCTATCTGCCCGAGGACGGCGACACCGTCGGCGGCTTCGCCGGCGTGTTTGGCAAGATCGCCAGCTCCTATTTCCAGAAATACGGCGATCAGTCCGACGCGCTGGCGCTGATCGCGGCCAAGAACCACAAGAACGGCGTTGCCAATCCCTTCGCCCAGATGCGCAAGGATTTCGGCTTCGACTTCTGCCGTGCCGAGAGCGAGAAGAACCCTTTCGTTGCCGGTCCCCTGAAGCGGACCGATTGCTCGCTGGTCTCCGACGGCGCCGCGGCGCTGGTGCTGGCCGATGCCGAGACCGCCAAGACGATGACCAAGTCGATCGGCTTCCGCGCCACCGCGCATGCCCAGGACTTCCTGCCGATGTCCAAGCGCGACATCCTCCAATTCGAGGGCTGCACGGTCGCCTGGCAGCGCGCGCTGGAGCAGGCCGGCGTCACGCTCAACGATCTCTCCTTCGTCGAGACACATGACTGCTTCACCGTGGCCGAGCTGATCGAATACGAGGCGATGGGCCTGACGCCGAGGGGGCAGGGTGCCCGCGCCATCAAGGAAGGCTGGACGCTCAAGGACGGCAAGTTGCCGGTCAATCCGTCCGGCGGCCTGAAGTCCAAGGGCCATCCGATCGGCGCCACCGGCGTTTCCATGCATGTGATGACAGCGATGCAACTCGCCGGCCAGGCCCCCGAGGGCATGCAGCTCAAGAACGCAAAGCTCGGCGGCATCTTCAACATGGGCGGCGCCGCGGTCGCCAACTACGTCTCCGTGCTGGAGCCGCTGAAATAAGGCTCTCGTCGGGGTGGGCAAAGGCGCGAAGGCGCCGTGCCCACCATCTTCCTTGCGTTAGATCATGGTGAGCCCGCTTCGCTTGGCCCATCTTAACGCACCTGATTGATTGGCGGAAAAGCATCATGAGCACTGACTACGAAGACTCGCTGTCGATGGACGCACTCAACGATCGCATCGCGATCCTCGAGGACAACATAAGGCAGCTCATCGAGCAGGCCGCTGCCGCCTCGGGCGAACAGAACGAGTCGCGCATCGCCGACCGGATCAGCCAGCAGAACGAAGAGCTCGACCGGCTCCTCAAGATCCGCGAATCCCGCCAGAAGAAATAGCGGCCGATATCACCGCGCGACGCATGCGGCCATACGCACGCTGCCCTTGCGCGTGCGGCACCGCTGCCCTTAGCTGGGCCGAAATCGCGGGGCCGCGTTTTGATCCCCCGCGCGATCGGGAGTGAACGAATGGGGCCGCTGAAGGGCGTCAAGGTCGTCGACATGACCACCGTGCTGATGGGGCCTTACGCGACCCAGATGCTCGGGGACTACGGCGCAGATGTCGTCAAGGTGGAATCGCTCGACGGCGACGTCACCCGCCTGATCGGCCCGATGCGCCACGCCGGTATGGGTCCGGTGTTCCTCAACACCAACCGCAGCAAGCGCTCGATCTGCCTCGATCTCAAGAAGCCCGCGGGCCGCGAGGCGGTGCTGCGGCTGCTGAAGGACGCCGACGTATTGGTCTACAACGTCCGCCCGCAGGCGATGGCGCGGCTTCAGCTCGGCTACGACGTCGTCTCCGAGATCAATCCGCGCCTGGTCTATGCCGGCGTGTTCGGCTTCGGCCAGGACGGGCCTTATGCGGCAAAGCCCGCCTATGACGATCTGATCCAGGGCGCCACCGCGCTGCCGGCCTTGATGGCGCAGACCGGCGACGGTGTGCCGCGCTACGTGCCGAATGCGCTGGTCGACCGCATCGTCGGCCTCACCGCGGTCGGCGCGATCTGCGCCAGCCTCGTCCATCGCGACCGCACCGGCCGCGGCCAGCGGGTCGACATCCCGATGTTCGAGACCATGGCGGGCTTCGTCATGGGCGACCACATGGGCGGGCTCACCTACGAGCCGCCGCTCGACAAGGGTGGCTATGCCCGCCACCTCTCGCGCGACCGCAGGCCTTACAAGACCTCGGACGGCTATCTCAGCGTCATCGTCTACAACGACAAGCAGTGGGAGAATTTCTTCAAGGCGACGGCGCGCGATGATCTGCGCGCCGATCCCAAATTCGCGACCTTCGCCGGCCGCGCCGCGAACATCGACGTCGTCTATGCCGAGCTCGCGCGCATCTTCGAGACGCGCCCCACCGCCGAATGGATCGACCTGCTGACCAGGGCCGACGTGCCTGTGATGCCGATGCATGATTTGCAGGGTGTGCTCCACGACGAGCATCTGGAGGCGACGAAGTTCTTCCCGGTCGTGAATCATCCGACCGAGGGGCCGATCCGCAGCATGAAGGTGACGGCGACCTGGTCGGAAACCGAGGCAGAGCCGGTGCGGCTGGCGCCGCGGCTGAACGAGCATGGCGCGGAGATTCTTCGCGAGATCGGATACTCCCCAGACGAGTTCGCCGCCATGGTCCGCGACGGCATCACGCGATCAGTGCCGGAGTAGGGGGTGACAATAGCTCTCTCATCCGTCATTCCGGGGCGCGCCCTCTTGGGCGCGCGCCCGGAATCCATTCCTCCTCCGCACATGCCGCTCGATGGATTCCGGGCTCGGCCCTTCGGGCTGCCCAGGAATGACAGGGAGGAGAGAACATGAGCTTTATCACCGGCGTCGGCCTCACGCCGTTCGGCAAGCATGAAGGCTCGTCCTCGCTCGACCTGATGAGCCAGGCGGCACAAGCAGCGCTCGACGACGCAGGCCTGAAGCGCTCCGACATCGACGGCATTCTGTGCGGCTATTCCACCGTCTCGCCCCACATCATGCTGGCGACCGTGTTCGCCGAGCACTTTGGCATTCGCCCGTCTTATGCGCATGCCGTACAGGTCGGCGGCGCCACGGGGCTCGCGATGACGATGCTCGCGCATCATCTCGTCGAAGCAGGCGTCGCGCGCAACGTGCTCGTCGTCGCCGGCGAGAACCGTCTCACCGGGCAGAGCCGCGACGCCTCGATCCAGGCGCTGGCGCAGGTCGGCCATCCCGACTACGAGGTGCCGCTGGGCCCGACCATCCCCGCCTATTACGGCCTCGTCGCCACGCGCTATATGCACGAATACGGCGTGACCGAACGGGACCTCGCCGAGTTCGCGGTGCTGATGCGCGCCCACGCCTGCACCCATCCCGGCGCGCAATTCCAAGAGCCCATCACCGTCGCCGACGTCATGGACTCGAAGCCGGTTGCGATGCCGCTCAAGCTGCTCGATTGCTGCCCGGTGTCCGACGGCGGCGCGGCTTTCATCATCAGCCACGAACGGACCGGCGAGGCGGGCGTGCGCATCCGGGGCTGCGCCCAGGCTCACACGCATCAGCATGTCACGGCGGCGCCGGCACTCAGCGAGCTCGGTGCGGAAATCTCGATCGCGCGCGCCAAGGAAGCCACGGGCCTGGAGATCTCCGACGTGCGCTACGCCGCGATCTACGACAGCTTTACG
Organism: Bradyrhizobium sp. MOS003; assembly: GCF_003020125.1. GTDB lineage: Bacteria > Pseudomonadota > Alphaproteobacteria > Rhizobiales > Xanthobacteraceae > Bradyrhizobium. The sequence continues at coordinate 144,050 of NZ_PYFW01000008.1, forward strand.
ATCACGCTCGCGATGCTGCTGGAGGACCTCGGCCTTGCCGGCCGCGGCGAGGCCGCAGCCCGCGTGCGATCAGGCCATTTCAGCCGAGACGGCGCGATGCCGCTGAACACCCATGGTGGCCTGCTCAGCTACGGCCATTGCGGCGTCGGCGGCGCGATGGCGCATCTGGTCGAGGCGCATTTGCAGATGACGGGGCGGGCGGCTTCCCGCCAGGTGCGCGACGCCTCGATCGCGCTGCTGCATGGCGACGGCGGCGTGCTGTCGTCGCACGTGAGCATGTTCCTGGAGCGGGTGCGATGAGCGGGCGAATCGTGGACTGGACCAGGGGCGAGGAGGCCATCACCTACCAGACCTGCGGCGACTGCGGCCATGTGCAGTATTTCCACCGCGCCTTCTGCGGGGCGTGTGGCGAATCGAATCCGCGCGAGCAGCGCGCCAGCGGCAAGGGCACAGTGTACGCGACCTCGCTGGTCTGCCGCGCCGCGACGCCTGAGACCCGCGCTCACGTGCCCTACAACATCTTGCTGGTCGATTGCGCCGAGGGCTTTCGGATGATGGCTCACGGTGAGAACGATCTTGCTATCGGCGATACGGTCACCGCGAGCTTCAGGCCGTTTGCCGGCAAGCTCGTGCCGTTCTTCACGAAGGAAACGTAAGTGGATTCGTCATTCGGGGGCGGTCAGACGACCGAGCCTGGAACGGGTATTCTGGGCCTGGCCTGCCAGGGCCGCGCTTTGCGCGGTCCCGGGAGAGCCACCCCGGAATGACGAAAACTCTTGCTAACGCAACTCCAACTCAACGCCCGTAGAACAAGATGCTGGCGATGACGAGCATCGCTGTCACCGCCAGCATATGCGCGAGCGCTCCCGAGGCCGCCCCCTTGGTGGCTTCCTTCATGCCTTTTCTCCCTAGACTTGGGCGTGACTCATCGTTGTGCGGCTAGCGCACCCGACGGCCAATTGTTTTACTCGGAACACCCCATTTGCGAGTACTCACCGCGATGTGTCCCCACGCGGCGAATATCGACTATCTCAGGGTCGATCAGCAATGCGGCGGCATTTTGACTCGATGTTGTTGCTCCCAAGGACGCGCAAGAATAGAGTTTCGCGGAACTTTCGCCGCTGGCGACAAAAAGCATCAAAAATTCAGGGAAAACTTCAGGAAAATCATGGCCCGCATCGATTACAGCGACCTGTCCAAGGCATCCGATCGCACCCGCGAAATTCTCGACAAGAATCGCAATGCCAACATCTTCCGCATGATGGCGCACTCGCCGAGTTACTTCGAGCAGTACTGCCGTTTGGGCGGCGCCATCCGCCACAAGGGTGAGCTCGATCCGGTCGTGCGCGAGCTCGCGATCACCCGCACCGGCATCTTGTGCGAGGCACCGTACGAGATCGTCGCACACAAACGGATCGGCAAGAATTTCGGCGTCACCGACGCTCAGAACGAGGCGCTCGAGAACTGGCAGGCCGCGACCTGCTTCGACGAGGTCCAGCGCGCCGCGCTCGCCTTCACCGACGAGATCGTGAAGCTGAAGAAGCCGACCGACGCGACCTTCAAGTCGGTCGCAGCAAAACTGACGCCGGCCGCGCTGGTCGAGTTGCAGCTTTCGGTCGGCTTCTACATCATGACCTCGAAATTCCTGGAGACGTTCGAGATCGATCTTCAACCCGTCACCGAAGTGGTGGGCTGATCGAAGCACCGCGATGAGGGATGCCGATGACGATCGATGAATATGCGGCCTGGGCCGCGAGCGTCGCGAAAGTCGATGAGCATCCCTCCAACGAGCGGCTGTCCTATCTCGGGCTCGGCCTGGCCGGTGAGGCCGGCGAGGTCGCCGAGCACATCAAGAAGCTGCTGCGCGACGACTGGCTCGACAAGGCGGGGCTCGTCGATGAGCTCGGCGATGTCATCTATTACTGGGCCTGCCTGTGTGCCGCGACCGGCCAGCAGCCATCCGAACTGCTCATGGCAAGCGCCGCCAAGATCAAGCGGCGGCTGAGCGAGGCGGCGAGCCGGTAGAGAACGGCGCCAACTGAAGACAAGACAGCTTCCACAGCGTCATGGCCGGGCTCTTCCCGGCCATCCACGTCTTGCAAGCGGTAAGAAGAGCGTGGATGCCCGGGACGAGCCCGGGCATGACGACGTCTTGCGGAGCAAGGTCGACAGTCATCACGTCGACGTCAGGATATCCACCTTGGCATTGGCCACGATCAGGCGATCGGCCAGTAGTTTCGCCAGGTTGCGCATGATGCGCTCGCTGGCGTGCGGGTGCTGCTCGCGGAAGCGCTCGAAATCTTTCAGCGGGACTTCGTACGCCGTCGCGGCCATGTCGGCGAAGACGTCGGCCGAGCGCGTCGGCTCCAGCAGCGCCATCTCGCCAAAGGCCATACCGGCGGTGAGCGTTGCCAGTCGTACGCCGTCGGGCAAGGTGACGTGCACCGCGCCGCTGCGCAGAAAGAACAGCGAATTGGCGGGATCGCCCGTGGTGAGAATCTTGGCGCCGGACTGATAGGTGCGGATGGTGCAGATCGATGCGAGGTCCGTCAGCTCGTCCTCGCCGAGGCCCTCGAGCAGGGGCTGCTCGGCAAGTTCGGTGGTCTCGTGGAAGTCGATCGAGCCGCCATAGCGGTAGACGATCTGATCTTCGGCCCATTCGATCGCGGTGTCGAGCAGATAGAAGTCGCGGACGTTCTTCAGCTCGGCGGTCCATTCCCGCAGCGTATCCCATTCCCTCGATGCGCGCCTGACGCCTGACAGCACCACCGTCACGTTGAGTGCGGCGAGCTCCTCGAACGCTTCGGCGACCAGCCGCGCGCCGGCGCGGGTGGTGGAGGTGACGCGGTGGAGATCGAAGATCACGAATTGGGGACGGGGCCGGGCGGCGAGCCGCCGGGAGACGTAGTCCACCGCCGACAGCGACAGCGTGCCGACCAGCTCGATGATCCGCACCTCCTGCTCATGGGCGGCGAGGATCTCGCGCTCCTGCGGCCGCCGTACGCGACGTGACGGGCTCTTGCCGATGTCGTAGTCGGCGATGACGGCGTTGCGGGCGTCGTCGCTGCGGTTGAGCATGTGCAGGTCGTAATGCGCCGACAACGCCTCGCAGACCTTGATGCCGCGCACGCTGTTGCCGTGCTTGTCGAGCTTCGGCGAATAGCTGCCGAGCCCGAGGCGGGCGGGGAGAGCGGCGAGGATGCCGCCGCCGACGCCGCTCTTGGCGGGGATGCCGATCCGGTAGATCCATTCGCCGGCATAGTCGTACATGCCCGAGGATGTCATCACCGACAGCGTGCGGGAGATCGCGTAGGCGCTCAACACCTGCTCGCCCGTGACCGGATTTACGCCGCGATTGGCGAGCGTTGCCGCCATCACCGCGATGTCGCGCGCGGTGACCAGCACCGCGCATTGCCGGAAATAGACGTCGAGGACGCCTGCGACGTTGTCCGAGATCACCGCATTGGTCTTCAGGAGGTAGCCGATGGCGCGGTTGCGGTCGCCGGTCTGGCTCTCCGAGCCGTAGACGGCTTCGTCCACGGCGAGATCGCGGCCTGCGAAGCGGCTCAGCGCGAGGCGGATCTGTTCGAAGGCCTCGGGCCCCTTGCTGTCGTAGATCAACCCGGTGCAGGCGATCGCGCCGGCATTGACCATCGGGTTGAACGGATGGTTGTCGGCGTTGAGCCGGATCGAGTTGAAGGGATCTCCCGACGGCTCGACGCCGATCGCGCTCTCGACCCGGCCTGCACCGAGCAGGTCCAGCGCCAGCGCGAACACGAACGGCTTCGACATGGACTGGATGGTGAAGGGCACTCTGGTGTCGCCGACTTCGTAGACATGGCCGTCCAGTGTCGCGAGGCTGATGCCAAAACAGGCAGGATCAGCCTTGCTCAGTTCGGGAATGTAATTGGCGACACTGCCTGAAGTTTCGGCAGAGAATTCGTTGAGGCAATTGTCCAGAAACCGCAGCAAGGGCGGCTTCGAGCGGGTCCAGGCGGCGGCGAGAGGCGAGAGTGGGGTCATCGCCTCTCTTGTGCAACGCAATCAGGGTACGCGCAACCCGTTCGGCACCATGGTCTGCCGTCGGACCAGCAGCAGGGCGAGCAGGACCGTGGGCAGGAGGATGCCAAGGCCGAGCAGCGTCACCTGCATCTGCGACAGCGGCATGATCCCGCCGCCCGGCGTTGCCACCACGAAGCCGCCGATCACCAGCAGCACGCGGATCGGCCATTCGAGGCCGCCTGCGCCGCGGAGATCCCCGACGAAGGGCTGGTAGCCCTGGATGCCGCCGCAGATGAACAGCGTGCCGAACGCAGCGAGTCCCATCAGGCCGAGGCCGGCCAGATACGGGCTCGGCCCCTGCAGCACCAGCGCCGGATTGAGCACGAAGAAGAACGGGATGAAATAGATGATGCTGCCGACCCACATCGATTCCCAGCCCGTCTTCATCGCCGGCGAGCCGGCAATGCCGGCAGCGGCGAAGGAGGCGATCGCGACCGGCGGCGTGATCGACGACAGCATGCCCCAATAGAAGATGAACATGTGCACCGCCATCTTGTTCAGCCCGAGCTTTTCCAGCGCCGGCGCGACCAGGATGGCCAGGAAGATATAGCAGGCCGTCGTCGTCAGCCCGAGGCCGAGGATGAGGCTGGTGAGCGCGCACATGCCGAGCAGCAGAAACGGATTGTCGCCGGCAATATGCAGGAGGTCGTTGGCAAGGCTCGACACCACGCCGGTCATCGAGAACGCGCCGATCAGCAGGCCGCATCCGGCGAGAATGCCGACCAGCTCGACGAAGGTGCGGCCGTTGACCTCCAAGAATTTACCGATGGTCGCAAAGGTCCAGCGCGTATCCTTGGAGAAGAGCTGGTTGAGCACCAGCAGCAGGGCGGTAGCGTAGAACGGCGCGTGGCTCTCGCGCTTGAAGTAGAGCAGCATCACGATCAGCAGCGCGATGACGAACACGTAATACCAGCCGTCCTTGATCGTATCCATGATCCGCGGCAGCTCGGCGCGCGGAATGCCCTTCAGCCCATGGCGCGCGGCGTAGGAATCGACCTGCATGAACAGCCCGATATAATAGAGCACGGCCGGAATGATCGCGGCGAGCGCGACGTCGGCGTAGTTGACATTGAGGAATTGCGCGATCACGAAGGCGGTCGCGCCCATCACCGGCGGCGCCAGCACCGCGCCGGTGGAGGCGCAGGCCTCGATCGCGGCGGCATAGGAGGCGCGGAAGCCGCTCTTCTTCATCACGGGGATGGTCATGGTGCCGGCGGTCAGCACGTTGGAGATGATCGAGCCCGACATCATGCCGAGCAGGCCGCTGGCAAAGATGCAGACCTTCGCCGCGCCGCCGCGGAACGTGCCGCACAGCGCAAAGGCGAGGTTGATGAAGAACTTTCCAGCGCCGGTCATCATCAGCGCAGTGCCGAACACCAGGAAGCCGATCACGGTGTCGGCGAAGGCCTGGATGGGGATGCCGAGCAGGCTCTCGCCGGACAGCACGTGATAGGCGGTTGCCTGCTCCAGTGTCGATTGCGTGCCGCGGAACGGCCCGAGCCAGCCGGATTCGGCGAACAGCGGATAGAGCGTGAAAGGGAGCACGCTCAACAGCAGGCTCCAGCCGCCGGTGCGGCGCAGCGCCTCCATCAATATCGCCCACATCACGAGGCCCGCCGCGATCACGTTGGTCGGCGCGCCGCCGAATTCCCAACCGGCTTCCGCCGCCTTGCGTACGCTCGACATCAGGAGCAGCGCCGCGGCGAAAGTCGCGACGAACAGGACGAGGTCGTACCAGGGAATGCGGTCGAGCGGCGCACGATTCGTGCCCGGAAAGATCAGGAAGGTGAACGGCAGCATCAACGCGATCAGGAGATAGAAATATTCCGTGTTGAGCTGGGTGTAGCCGATGAAGAAGCGCAGCGAGAATTGCTGGTTGATGCAGAGCAGGATCGTCGCCGCGGTCGCCGCCACCAGCGCCCAGCGCCACGCGCCGCGCAAGGTGCGCACGCGCGTCACCTCCGCTTCCTGCATGTTGGCGGCGGCGCCGTGCGGATCGTCGAACACGACCCGCTTGGGCTCGTCTTGCGGGGCGATGGAGGTGGAAACAGAAGACATCATCGACCCCGCGCGTGGGCAGTTGAACGTTACAGATTAATCCTCGAACCCGTTCGGCATGTCGGCCTTCGCAAGCGCCGCCGCGCGGGCCTTCATCCAGCCGTCGAGGAATGCCTTGTCGTCCGACGGGGGATTGGACTTGCCGTAATCGGTCCACGCGGCTGCCAGCACCTCTTGCCGCTTGGTCAGTCTGTTGTTGTGCGTCTCCTGCGCATCGCTCCATTGCCCGGCTTCCTTCAGCGCCTTCACCGAGCCGGGATGCACCGGCACCACCCAGTTCTTGGTCTGGCGGTCGGCCGCGAGCCCGCCGGCGCCGGGCGCCGAATCCTTGTAGGCATCGTAATTCGTGATCATCGCCTTGGTGATCGCATAGACCTGGTCGGCCGGCTGCGAGGCGTAGGCGACGAAGATCGGGTAGGGGTAGTTGCCGAGCTCGACCGGCTTGTCCGGCGAGATGCCGGCACCGCAGGTCGCGGTTTGCGGGAAGAAGAACGAGCCGACCTTCTGCATCCGCGCCCAGCCTTCCTTGTCCTTGGCGGGCAGCGGCGGCCAGATCAGGCCGCGCGGCGAGGTCTCGGCTTCCTTGGCGGGGCCGGTGATGGTGGTGCCGAAAGCGGCATCGACGTCGTTGTTGATCAGCCCTTTCCACATCGCGCCGTAGCTTGCGAATTCGACGGCTTTGACGTCCTTCTGAGTCAGTCCGGCAAATGCGAGTACGGCGAGCGAGTTCTGGTTCAGCGCGGGCGAGCCGACCACGAAGCCGACGCGCTTGCCCTTGAGGTCCTTCAGCTCCTTCACGCCGGTGTCGGCGGCGACGCCGAGCGAACCGCAATTGCAGTCCACGGTCGAAAGCAGGATCTGGAGCGGCTGCGGGCCCCATTCCTTCGCGCCGAACTCGAACACGCCTTCCTGCGCGAAATAGGTGCCGGATCCCATCGCCGAGGAGGCGGCGCGCTTGGCGCGCAGCGGCGCGAGGCGGGCGACGTCGTTGCCTGCGGGCAGCACGCGCACGTCGGTGCCGTATTTGTCCTTCATCATCTTGCCGACGCCGACGGCGATGTTGAAGCCGGCAGTTCCGGTGTCATAGGCGGTGAACGTCAACGTCGCCGGCAGCTTGATGTCTTCGGCGAACGAATAGCGTGTAGACGCAAAAGAAATGCCGGCCACCAAGGCAGGCGCGAGCATGAGCAGCCCACGAAGCATGTTTCCCTCCAATGAACTTCGCGTTCGCCGCGAAGATTTTCGTTCTTTGTTTGAAACAGAGTTTGTTTGCGACGGATCATGTCATCCGTATCAGGCGATGGCAACGCCGTACCGCGCATGTAGGAATGAGACTGACAGATTGCCGCGGAAACAATGGAGAGCGAGCCAGCTCGCGATGATCGCAGCCGCCTGTCCCTCCGCCACGACGTCATCGAGCTTCATTGGACGCGACGTGATCATGCCGCGGGCGGGCGAGGATACCGGCATCTCCATCTTCATGGCTTCGCCGATTACAATTTCATCGCCATCCGCAACGGTTCCTCCAACTTGCACGGGAGTTGCGCAGACGCACTGCGCGACTTCCGTGACGCATCTTAATTTCTGGCATGCCATCGCCTTTTTGTTGTCGCCGCAAAATGAGTGAGGTAGCGTCATCTCCAAGTGGAATTTAATTCCGCACAGCGGAACAAACGGTAGGGAACATGGGAAGACGATCCGAGCGGTTGAGTAGGCAGGGCGTGCTCGCTGGCGATGCCGGCGAGGGTGATGTCATTCAGGTGGTGTCGCGCGCGTTCGACGTGTTGCGATGCTTCGAGGGCCATGAGGCCAGGCTCGGCAATCTCGAGATTTCAAATCGCTGCGGCCTGCCGCGCTCGACGGTGTCGCGGCTGACGCACACGCTGACGCGGATGGGCCAGCTGGTCTATCTGCCGCGTGACCAGAAGTATCGCATCGGCCCGAGCGCGGTGGCGATGAGCGCTTCGATGATGAAGGGCGCGCAGCTGCGCAGCATGATCCGGCAACGGCTGCAGGAAGTCGCCGAGCAGCTGCCGGGCACCGTCGGCTTCGTCGTGCCCGATCGCTTCCATCTGGTCTATCTGCAGTTCGCGCGCTCGGCCTCGGCGCTGGGCCTTCACGAGGGCACCGGCAGCCGCATCTCGATGGCTTCGACCGCCGCGGGCGCGGCCTACACCGCAGCGCTAGCGCCGGAGATCGGCGATGCCTTCATCGCGGACGTCGAGCGCGAAGCGCCCGAGGCCGCGAAGATCCTCAAGCCACGCATCGAGGCCAACCGGCAGATGCTGCGCGAGCGCGGCTATGTCGTGGCCTGCGGCTTGTGGAGCCCGCACATCAACGGGCTCGCGGTGCCGATCTGGTCGCCGCAGTACCAGACCTACGTCGTCATCACGATCGGCCTTCTGTCAACGATGTATGACGAGCAGCGGCTGCATGCTGAAGTCGCACCCCTGATGCTCGAGCTCGGCCGTTCGCTCGGCAGCCTGATGGAGGGCGCGGAAGGCGACGCCTTCAACAACCGCATGTCGCGTAAACCGGTCGCAATGGCCGTGCACAACAATAACAAGCCGATCAATTCGGAGGGAGTGAATGAACTGGAAGCCGGAACTCGACGAGCTCGCCCGGCGCGAAGCCTTCGCGCGGGAGATGGGCGGCGTTGACAAGGTCAAGCGACAGCATGACCAGGGCCGGCTGACTGTTCGGGAGCGTATCGACGAGCTGATCGACCGCGATAGCTTCCACGAGATCGGTGCCGTCTCCGGCATCGGTGAGTACGATTCCAGCGGCGAGCTGCAGAAATTGACGCCGGCCAACTGCGTGTTCGGCCGCGCGCGCGTCGATGGCCGCACCGTGGTCGTGGTCGGCGACGATTTCACGGTCCGTGGTGGTTCGGCGGATGCGTCGATCTCCGCAAAGCCGTTGATGGCGGAGGAGATGGCGCATGATCTCCGTCTGCCCATCGTCCGTATCATCGAAGGCTCCGGCGGCGGCGGTTCGGTCAAGACCATCGAGACCAAGGGCGCGGCGAACCTGCCGGGCGGTATCGGCGGCACGCGCTGGTATCGCTTCACGACTGAGAACCTGTCGCGCGTGCCGGTGGTCGCACTCGGCCTCGGCTCCGTCGCAGGGCTCGGCGCCGCGCGGCTTGCCGCCAGCCACTATTCGATCATGACCCGGAAGTCCGCGATGTTCGTCGCGGGGCCGCCGGTGGTGAAGGCGTTGGGGCAGGACCTCTCGAAGGAGGAACTCGGCGGCGCCGACATCCAGACCCGCGCCGGCGCGGTCGATCATGCGGTCGACACCGAGGAGGAGGCCTTCGCCTGCGCGCGGCGCTTCCTGTCTTATTTGCCGTCCTCGGTCTACGAGCTGCCGCCGACCCTGCGCTGCACCGACAATCCAGAGCGCAGCGACGAGGCGCTGATGAACGCGGTGCCGCGCAACCGGAAGCAAGTCTACAAGATGCGCCCGATCATCGAGTCGGTCGTCGACAGGGGCTCGTTCTTCGAGGTCGGCAAGAATTTCGGCAAGCCTATCATCGTCGGTCTCGCCCGGCTCGAAGGCAGGGCCGTGCTGCTGCTCGCCAGCGATAGCTTTCACTATGGCGGCTCCTGGACGGCGGATGCCTGCCAGAAGGTGGTGCGCTGGGTCGACTTCGCCGAGACCTTCCATCTGCCGGTGGTCTATCTCATGGATTGCCCGGGCTTCATGATCGGTCTCGATGCCGAGAAGGCGGCGACCATCCGTCACGGCGTCCGCGTCATGGCCGCGGTGAACCAGACCACCGTGCCCTGGTGCACCGTGATCCTGCGCAACGCGTTCGGCGTTGCCGGGGTCGTGCACCAGCCGGCCGACCGCTTCTCGATCCGTTACGCCTGGCCCTCGGCCTATTGGGGCTCGCTGCCGCTCGAAGGCGGCATCGAGGCCGCCTACCGCGCCGACATCGACGCGGCCGAGGACAAGGCGGCCAAGCTGGAGGAAATCCAGGAGCGCCTCAACAAGCTGCGCTCGCCGTTCCGCTCGGCCGAGAAATTCTGGGTCGAGGAGATCATCGATCCCCGGAAGACACGGTCGCTGTTGTGCGAATTCGCCCGGCTGGCAGAGCCCTTGCGCAAGCCGGGACCGCCGGCGAACTTTTCGATCAGGCCGTAGCAGTGCGGCTGTCGTTGCGAAGCAATCGAGAAACTCAATAGACGCAACAGGAAGCGCCAATCGTGTATGACTTCATTATCGTGGGCGGCGGCTCTGCGGGGTCCGTGCTGGCCCACCGGCTTTCGGCGAAGAGTGCCAACAAGGTCCTGCTGTGCGAAGCCGGTCAGGACACGCCGCCCGGCAACGAGCCGGCCGAGATCAGGGACAGCTATCCGGGCACGGCCTATTTCGATCCGCGCTTCCACTGGACCGAGCTCAAGGTCACGACCCAGGTCGTCAGCCACAACAATCCGAACGAAGCCCGTCCCCCCTTACGTAAATACGAGCAGGCGCGCGTGCTGGGCGGCGGCTCGTCGATCAACGGCCAGATGGCCAATCGCGGCGCGCCCACCGATTACGACGAATGGGACGCGCGCGGCGCCGAGGGCTGGCGCTGGAACGATGTGCTGCCGTTCTTCAAGAAGGTCGAACGCGATCTCGATTTCGACGGCCCTTACCACGGCAAGGACGGCAGGATCCCTGTGCGCCGCATACCGCGCGAGCACTGGACGAAGCATTCGCAGGCCTTCGCCGATGCCTTCCAGCAGGCCGGCCATCAATTCCTGCCCGATCAGAACGGCGAGTTCGTCGACGGCTTCTTCCCGGTGACGCATTCCAACCAGGCCGAGCAGCGCGTCTCGGCCGCGATGGGCTATCTCGACCGCGACACCCGCCAGCGCGCCAATCTCACCATCTCCACCAACACGCAAGTCCGCGAGCTGCTGTTCGAGGGCACGCAATGCGTCGGCGTGAAGGCCGTGGTGAACGGACGCGAGCAGGAATTCCGCGGCCGCGAGATCATCCTCTCCAGCGGCGCGATCCATTCTCCGGCGCACCTGCTGCGCGCCGGCATCGGCCCGGTCGGCCACCTCAAGGATATGGGCATTCCCGTGCTGATGGGACTGCCCGGCGTCGGGCAACGCCTGATGGATCATCCCTCGATCTCGCTGTCGTCCTTCGTCCGCCGCGGCGCGCGCATGAACGAGCACACCAGGCGCCACATGCAGCTCGGCCTGCGCTATTCCTCCGGTCTCGAAGGCGTGCCGAAGGGCGACATGTTCGTCGTGCTGCTTTCCAAATCGGCCTGGCATGCGGTCGGCGAGCAGATCGGCTCGCTCTTGACCTTCGTCAACAAGACCTATTCCGAGACCGGACAGGTCAAGCTCGCCTCGCGCGATCCTTCGGCCGAGCCGATCGTCGAGTTCAATCTGTTGTCCGACCGGCGCGATCTCGATCGCCTGATGAGCGGCTTCCGCAAGATGGCGGCCATTCAGATGAGCGACATCGTGAAGAAGGTGACGGACAAGCCGTTCCCGGCCGCCTATACCGACAAGGTCCGCAAGATCGGCGTGGTCAATAACAAGAACAGGCTTCTGACCAAAATTGCCGCGACGCTGATGGACGGGCCGGCTGCGCTACGCCACTACATGATCGACAATTTCGTGGTCGAAGGGTTCACTTTCGATCAGGTGATCAACGACGACGAGGCGCTGGAAGCCTTCGTGCGCAAGGCGACCATCGGCGTCTGGCACGCCTCCTGCTCATGCCGCATGGGCCGCGCCGATGACCCGATGGCCGTGGTCGACAATCAGGGCCGCGTCAAGGGCATCCAGGGCCTGCGCGTCGTCGATGCCTCGATCTTCCCGGTGGTGCCATGCGCCAACACCAACTTTCCCGTGTTGATGTCGGCCGAGAAGATCGCGGCTGCGATCATGCAGTAGCGGTTGAACGCGCAGCGGTTTAGCAAGCCGCCCACCACACGGATTACGGAACATAACCTGTGTTAAGGGCGTCAGCAGAAGTCTTTTTCTGCCGCCTTTCAGGCCTATTTCGGTCAAACCAATATTGGTTTCTCCGAAGCGGGGCAGGACCTCCAACCCAGAGTCCTGCAAATGATCAAGCAAGTTCTTTCTGCGTGTTTCCTCATTGTCGCCGCCTCCGCCGCTTCCGAAGCTCGGCCTTATCGAATTCAGCAAGCGTCCGAATGCAACGTCACCATGCCCTGCGACTTCTCGTATTCGCAGCCGCGCCGCGAGCGGGCTCAAAGGTCCCCGTCATTGCAGGCCTATCGCTCGATGCAAATGACCGTGACTGATGGCAGCCCCGCCACCACCACAATGAGTGTTTCCGGCGAGCGCGTCGTCGGCGGCCGGCCGGCCGGTTGTCCCTCGTCCTTCTGCGGCTGCGGTGCATCGCTGCGCGTGTTCGGCCGCGTCGTACCGGAATTGAATCTGGCGTCCAACTGGTTGCGCTTTCCGCGCACGGCGCCGGCGCCGGGCATGGTCGCAGCGCGCCGCGGCCATGTCTTCGTTCTGGAGCAGCATCTCGCAGGCGACACCTGGATGGCGTATGACGCCAATTCCGGCGGTCACGCCACACGCATCCACGCGCGTTCGCTGCGGGGCTATACGGTCGTCAATCCGCGCGGCTGAGACCGTGTTGGAGGTGCCCGGCGTCATCACAGCCGGAGCACCTTGCCGGGATTCATGATGTTCCCGGGATCGAGCGCGCGCTTGATGGTCCGCATGATGTCGAGTTCGGTCTTCGAGCGGTAATGGCTGAGTTCGTCGAGCTTGTCGATGCCGATGCCGTGTTCCGCCGAGATCGAGCCGCCCATCGAGGTGACGAGATCGTTCACGGCCCGCGTGATGGCGCCCTTGTATTGGGTCAGCGTCTGCTGATCCATGCCTGATGGCCCCATGAACGAAAAGTGCAGATTGCCATCGCCGATGTGCCCGAGAGGATAGGGCCGGATGGTCGGGAGGATATCGCGCACGTCTTTGATGCCCTTGTCGATGAACTCCGAAATCCGGGAGATGGCCACCGACACATCGAAGCTGAGCCCGGGACCTTCGGCCCGGGAGGCCTCGGCGACAGTTTCGCGGATGCGCCACATGTTGCGCGATTGACCGACGGTCTGAGCGATCACCGCATCGAGCACGCGGCCGGGCTCGAGTTGATGACCAAGAAACTGCTCCATCTTCTCGGACATGCCCTCCGTGCCGTCCTGGCGCGCCCGCGAGGACGACCATTCCAGCAGCAGGTACCATGGCGTGTTCGCCTTGAGAGGATCCTGGGTGCCGGGAATATGGCGTAGCACCATGTCGATGGCGGCGCGGCTCATCAGCTCGCAGGAGCCGACATTGTCTGCGGATGCCGCATGCGCCTCCGACAGGATCTCCAGGGCCGCGCGCGGATCGCGGATCGCGAGCCACGATGTCGAGACGTCCTTCGGCGCCGGCCACAGCTTGAGCACGGCCTTGGTGATGATGCCGAGCGTACCCTCGGCGCCCATGAAGAGGTGCTTGAGGTCGTAGCCGGTATTGTCCTTCTTCAGCGCGCGCAATCCGTCCCAGACCTCGCCGCTCGGCAGCACGACCTCCAGCCCCAGCACGAGATTGCGGGCATTGCCGTAGCGCAGCACCTGCACTCCGCCGGCATTGGTCGACAGATTGCCGCCGATCATGCACGAGCCCTGGGCGCCGAGGCTGAGCGGCAGGAACCTGTCGTGCCGGCTTGCCGTCTCCTGAAGGGTCTGCAGCACGCAGCCGGCCTCGACCGTCATGGCGTAGCCGACGGGATCGACGTCCAGCACGCGGTTCATGCGGCCGAGCGACAACACGATGCCGGTGTGTGCAGGCCAGGGCGTGGCCCCGCCCATCAGGCCGGTATTGCCACCCTGCGGCACGATGGCGACGCCGTGCTGATGGCAAAGCCGGACCACTTTCGCGACTTCCTCTGTGCTGCCCGGCCGGACGACGGCGCCGGCACTGCCAGCCAGCAATCCGCGCCAATCCGTCACGAACGGCTGCTTGCCGTGCTCGTCCTCGATGAGGCCCTTCTCACCCACGATCGCGCGCAACGCATCCCGCAACTCGGCGGTCAGGGGAGTGGTCGGAATGGTGGGTTCGGACGACGGGAAGGCAGTCGGCATTTTCGTTTCCCCTTGGCGCATCTTGCTGTGCACTGCGCACGTAACGTGCCCTGCCATTGTTCACGTTTGGAGCGGGGAGTCTAACGGCAAGATGTCTCGACTGAGGCCGCTGAGCAAACGAGCCGCGAACTCGCCAAGTCATTGATCGATAATGATCCGGCTACTGTGCATGGGGTGGTTTTGGCGTTTCGGGTGGCCGGGCGCCCGCGCCAGCCCAAAAATTCGCTTTACAAGAATTCGGATATACCGTATGTGTTGCCCATCCCGCCCGCCGAAAAGGGGCGCTTCGCGATCGTCACGAGACGCGGGCCGGGAGGCGGTGGCCGCGACGGCGTCGGCGCGCTGGGCAGACTGCAGGGCGGGAAACCCCGTGAGCAGCGGCACGCGCGGTACGACACGGCGCTGACGGCGTCCTCGTTCGGTCCCGATGGCGAGCGCACGCCAGCCATCGGAGACAGGGGCGGGGATGTGCGCGGCGGCAAAATCGTGTGGTCCTGACGCCCGGGGTCTGTGCGTCAAGTGTTGCGGTGATGTTGCGGCCCGACCGGGTCGATACATCAGTCATCCGCAAGGCGACGGGGGCAATAGTGCATCGCTCCCCGGGGAGAGCGCGACATAAGCCGTAAAACCATCCGCGCAGGGAAGGCCGGACGACCGGCAACACCTGTGGTCCACCCCGTGCGCATCTTTGTTCGCACACGGGACTTCGGGTGCCAGCCGGCGCCCGGCCTTCCCTGCGCCCTTTCTTGACGAGAGGGCGCAACGAAGAGAGCAAAGCTCGGGCGAAATGTGCCGCGAGAATGCGGAAGTGTGTCTACATCCTGGCGGAAACGGCCTCCTCGCAAAGCTTGCTAGGTCGAGGCCGCCGCTGGCTGCAGCTTCGGTTGCCGCGAGAGCGCCAGCACGATCAGCGCGGCGAACACGCAGAGCGCACCCGCGATGAAAAATGCGGGCAGGTAGCTCTGGAGAAGCGTGCGCGACAGACCGGCACCGAATGCGGCGGTTCCGGCGCCGAGCTGATGGCCGGCGAAGATCCAGCCGAACACCAGATTGGCGCGTTCGGGCCCGAATTTCTGCGCGGTGAGGCGCACCGTCGGCGGCACCGTCGCGATCCAGTCGAGACCGTAGAACATCGCGAAGATCGACAGGCCGTAGAACGAGAAGTCGCTGAAGGGCAGGAAGATGAGCGAGAGCCCGCGCAGGCCGTAGTACCAGAACAGCAGATAGCGGTTGTCGTAACGGTCCGACAGCCAGCCCGACATGATGGTGCCGAAGAAGTCGAAGATGCCCATCGCCGCGAGCAGGCTGGCGGCCTGCACCTGCGGGATGCCGAAATCGAGGCACATCGGAATCAGATGCACCTGGACGAGACCGTTGGTGGAAGCGCCGCAGACGAAGAAGGTCGCGAACAGTATCCAGAACGCGCGCGACTTCGACGCATCGCGCAGCGTGCCGAGCGCCACGCCCGTGATCGAGCCATGGCTCACGGGCGGGGCAGGCAGGGGCTCGGTGCCCTCGTCGCCGAACGGGCGCAGGCCGACATCGCTCGGACGGTCGCGCATGACGAGAAGGACACCCAGTGCCGAAACGCCAAGCGCGATGCAGACGAAGCCGAGCGCCAGCCGCCAGCCGTAGCGCTCGGTCAGGCTTGCAAGGAGCGGCAGGAACACGAGCTGGCCGGTGGCAACGCTCGCGGTCAAAATGCCGACGACGAGACCGCGCCGTGCGGCGAACCAGCGCGTGGCAATCGTGGCGCCCAGCACCAGCGCGGTCATGCCGGTGCCGATGCCGATCACGACGCCCCAGAGCGCGACGAGCTGCCAGACCTGCGTCATGCCGAGCGAGGCGAGCAGCGCCGAGACGACGATAAGCTGGGCCAACAGCGTGACGTTGCGCAGGCCGTAGCGGTTGAGCAGGGCGGCGGCGAACGGTGCCATCAGCCCGAACAGGATGAAGCGGATCGACAGCGCGGAGGAGATCTCCGCCGTGCTCCAGCCGAACTCCTTCTGCAAGGGAATGATGAACACGCCGGGCGCGCCGACCGTGCCCGCGCTGATCAGCGCGGTGAGGAAGGTGACGCCGACCATCACCCAGCCATAATGGATATTGCGGCGGGACAATGCTGCCGCGAGCCAGTTCGAGATCATTGGGCCTCAATGTGGGTTGGCGGGGCCCGGGGGACCCGCGTCATCGTTGCAGTCTGGCATGAACAAGGGAAGTCTGAAATGACACATTTCCCTCTATTTCGGACGAAGCGGGTCAGCGCCCGAGCCGCTCCACCGCGGTCGCCGTCGCTTCGCCGCCGCCGATGCAGAGCGCGGCGATACCGCGTTTGAGATTGTTCGCCTCGAGCGCATGCAGGAGAGTCACGATCAGCCGCGCGCCGGTGGCACCGATCGGATGGCCGAGCGCGCAGGCGCCGCCATTGATGTTCAGCTTGTCGCGGGGAATGCCGAGGTCACGCTGCGCCGCCATCGCCACCACGGCAAAGGCCTCGTTGATTTCGAACAGATCGACATCGGAGGCAGCCCAACCGACCTTGTCGAGCAGCTTGCGGATCGCCGGGATCGGCGCCGTGGTGAACCATTGCGGCTCCTGGCTGTGAGTGGCGTGGCCCTTGATCTCCGCGAGAACGGGCAGGCCACCCCGATCGGCAAGCGAGCGCTTCGTCAGAACCAGCGCGGCCGCGCCGTCGGCATTGGCGGAGGAGGCGGCCGGCGTGATGGTGCCGTTGGCGCGGAATGCCGGCTTGAGGCCGGGGATCTTGGCCGGATCGACCTTCAGCGGATGCTCGTCATTGGCGACGATGCGGGGGCCAGCCTTCTCCGCGAGCGTGATCGGCGCAATCTCGGCCTTGAACGCGCCGCCCTCGACGGCCTTGCGGGCACGGCTGAGCGTTTCCATCGCATAGGCGTCCTGGTCCTTGCGGGTGAACTGATAGGCCTCCGCGGTGGCCTCGCCGAAATCGCCCATGGAACGGCCGGTCTCGTAGGCGTCCTCCAGGCCGTCCATCATCATGTGGTCGATGATGCGGTCATGGCCGACGCGATAGCCGCCGCGTGCCTTGGCCAGCAGATACGGCGCGTTGCTCATGCTCTCCATGCCGCCGGAGACGACGATGTCGGCCGAGCCGGCACGGATGATGTCGTGTGCCAGCATGGTCGCTTTCATGCCGGAGCCGCAGACCTTGTTGACGGTGGTGGCGCCGGTGGCGTCGGGCAGCCCGGCCGTGCGCGCCGCCTGGCGGGCGGGGGCCTGGCCTTGTCCTGCCGGCAGCACGCAGCCCATGAAGACCTCGTCGACCTTCTCCGGCGCCAGCCTCGCGCGCTCCAGCGCGGCGCCGATCACATGCGATCCAAGCTTGTGTGCGGGGAGCGGCGACAGCTCGCCCATGAAACGGCCGAGCGGGGTACGGGCGGCGGAAACGATGACGACGGGATCGGCGGCTTCGGCCATGATGGAGCTCCCTTGGCGATGATGTATAAGATTATGATCATCATATGATGCGGCGCAAAAAATGCAACCCGCGCCAGGGATGAGAAATTGTCGTGGGTGGGATGAGATTTGGTCGTCGATCGGAGGAGGCAGCCCTACCGCTTCCGGTTCACGAACGCCTGCATCAGCCGCGTCGGCTCGTCCGTCAGGAACGACTCGCCGAACACCTTCACGCTCAGATTCACCGACTCCGTCAGCGGCAGCTCCTCCCATTGCCGCAGCAGCGCCTTCTGCGAGCGCAGCGCTTCTGGGCCGCAGTCGAGCAGCGTGTTCACCAGATGCTCGACGGCGGCATCCAGTTCGCCCGGCGGGGCGACCTTGTCGACCAGTCCCCAAGCCAGCGCCGTCGGTGCGTCGATGTTCTCTGCGGTCATCACCAGCCAGCGCGCACGGGCCCAGCCGATCAGGCGAGGCAAGAGCGCCGCGTGGATCACCGAGGGGATGCCGACGCGAACCTCCGGCATGCCGAAATGCGCATCATGCGCGGCAATCCGAAAATCGCAGGCTGCCGCCACTTCGAGCCCGCCGCCGAGGCACCAGCCGGGCATGCGCGCGATCACGGGTGCTGGGAACTGGCGTACGGCCTCGCAAAGATCGCGCAGGTGGCTGATGAAGGCTTCGGCGGATCGTTGGTCGAGCTTGGCCATCTCCTTGATGTCGGCGCCGCCGATCATGCTCTTCTCGCTCTGGCCGCGCAGCACCACGACGCGGATGCTGCGGTCGGATGCAAGCTGCTGCAGGCCTTCGCGCAAGGCGTCGGTCACCGGCGAGCCGAGAATATTGAGCGGGCCGGCGTTGCAGATCGCGACATGAACGACGCCGCGTGCATCGCGCGTCACGCCGCAGTGGGGGTTGAGCATTTCCATCGTGGCATCTCGAAGGTTTCGTGGACCGGCGCGAGGCGCGCGGGTCGGTGCCACTTCCGGGCCGAAACGTCCTTGTTGTCAAGCGGGTGGGGAGGCGAGTTGCAAGTGCGAAGTCCGTGGCATAGTATGACGTTCATAATACCAAAGGGGTCCCATGACTGAACCCGACCAATTCGATCTGTTTTCGCCCGCGCAGCGGCGTGAACGCGTGGTGGACTGGCAGGTGCCGGCACCCGTCGCGAAAGTGGCGATGGGCCTGTCGGGCATGGATGCCATGCTGGGCATTCGCGACGGCCGGCTGCCGCCGCCGCCTTTTGCGAAACTGATCGGGTTCACAATGGCCGTTGTCGAGCCGGGCCGGATCGTCATGGAACTGGAGCCGCGCGAGGATCTCGAAAATACCATCGGCCTCCTGCATGGGGCGACGGCGGCGGCACTGATCGACACCGCGATGGGATGCGCGATCTCGACCCGGCTGGAAGCAGGGCAGAGCTCAGTGACGCTCGACCTGAAAATGACCTTCCTGCGTCCGCTCTCGGTTCGCTCGGGCCTGATCTCGGCCGAAGGCAAGGTGATCAAGCTCGGACGGCAGACCAGCTATACCGAAGGTTTCGTCCGGGACGGCAAGGGAGGCCTTGCGGTGCATGCAACTGCAACGTTTTCCATGATCGGAAGCAACTTAACATGAATTAATGCACCGGTTTCGGCATTTGCGTGTTATGAGATGACCCTCGACATTCAATGAGAACTGCATGCGCTATTCCCCGGAACACAAGCAGGAAACCCACGACCGCATCGTGAAGAAGGCCTCGGTGCGGCTGCGCGAAAAGGGCGCCCATGGCATCGGCGTCGCCGACCTCATGAAGGAGGCGGGCCTGACCCATGGCGGCTTCTATGCGCATTTCGATTCCCGCGAGGCGCTGGTCATCGAGGCGTTCGGTTATGCGATGGACCGCTCGATGGAGCACTGGCGCAAGCTCACGGACGAGGTTTCGCCGGACAAGCGGCTGGCGATGATCGCGGACGCCTACCTGTCGACACTGCATCGTGACAATCCCGGCCATGGCTGCTCGATTCCCGCGCTCGGTGCCGAGATTGCCCGCGAGAGCCCGAAGGCGCGAAAGGCATTTGCCGGCAAGCTCGACGAGATGATCGAGATGCTGGCGGACAACATCCCGAACGTGCCCCGCAAGGCCGCTCGCAAGCAGGCGGTTGCGACGTTGGCGACGATGGCCGGCACCATGCTGCTGGCGCGCATCGCCGGGTCGAGCGAGCTCTCCGACGAGGTGTTGAAGGTGGGCCGGGACAGTGCGCTGGATTGCGTGAAGCGCGAGCCGAGGGCGTCGGCGGGGAAGAAGGCGAAGACCTAGTCGAGGTGCTGCCGTAGGGTGGGCAAAGGCGCGATTGCGCCGTGCCCACCATCTGTCTCGATGGATAGAGGAGGTGGGCACGCTACGATTTGCCCACCCTACGAGACCTACACTACCTCCCCGCAAATAGAGCCCGTTCACGCTCGACGATCTCGCCGATGTAGTCGGCCACCGCGCGTATCCGCGCCAGATCCTTGCTGTCGGCGTGCATCAGCATCCAGAACGTCCGGGTGATCGAGATCTCCTCCGGCAGCACGGCTTTCAGCTGCGGATAATCACTCGCCATGAAATGCGGCAGCACCGCGATGCCGAAGCCTGAGAGCGTGGCATTGAGCTGCGCGATCAGATTGGCGCTGCGGAAGCGCGCTGAGATCCGCGGCGAGACCTGCGGCAGATAATCGAGTTCCGGCGTGAACAGGAGTTCCTCGATGTAGCCGACGAAGCGGTGCTGCGGCAGGTCCTGCCGCGAGGCGATTCTCGGGAAGCGGTCCAGGTAGGTGGGGGCGGCGTAGAGGCCGAGACGGTAGTCGAGCAGCTTGCGGCCGACGATGCGGCCTTCCTTCGGCATGGTCAGGCTGATGGCGATATCGGCCTCGCGCTTGGAGAGACTGAACAGCCGCGCGGTGGCCACAAGTTGCAGATCGAGATCGGGATACCGGTCGGCGAAGGGTGCCAGCCGTGGCGCCAGGAAAGCGGTGCCGAACCCGTCGGGCGCGCCGATCCGCACCGTGCCGGTCAACCGCGCCACGGAGCCGCCGACCTGCTCCTGGTTGGCGACGATGGTCGATTCCATGGCTTCCGCGCTGTCGGCAACGCGCTGGCCGGCCTCGGTGAGGAGGTAGCCGGTCTTGCGCCGGTCAAACAGCTTGGCCGAGAGGTGCTTCTCCAGGCGGTCGACGCGGCGGATCACGGTGGCGTGGTCGACCCCAAGCTGTTTCGCCGCAGCCGAGACCGAGCCGCCCCGCACGATGGCCAGCACAAAGCGAAAGTCGTCCCAATCGATAGCGCCTTGATCCAGCATTTTCGCACATCTATGGTGCATTATCTCGGACTTGAATCCTATAAAATGCAGGTCGATAGGATTTGTCAAAGCGGATCAGGCCTTAAGGAGAGCATTCCATGCGTTCAGTCGGACATTTCATCGGGGGCAAGGAAGTCAAGGGCACCTCGGGCCGCACCGCCGACGTTTTCGAGCCGATGACCGGTGACGTCCAGGCCAAGGTGGCGCTGGCGTCCAAGGCCGAAGTCCGCGCCGCCGTCGAGAACGCGCGCGCCGCACAGCCGGAATGGGCCGCGACCAATCCGCAGCGCCGCGCCCGCGTCATGATGAAATTCGTCGAGCTGGTTCAGCGCGACTATGACAAGCTCGCCGAGCTGCTTGCCCGCGAGCACGGCAAGACCGTTCCGGACGCCAAGGGCGACATCCAGCGCGGCCTCGAGGTCGCCGAATTCGCCTGCGGCATTCCGCATCTGATGAAGGGCGAATATACCGAGGGCGCCGGCCCCGGCATCGACATCTATTCGATGCGCCAGGCGCTCGGCGTCGTCGCCGGCATCACGCCGTTCAACTTCCCGGCGATGATCCCGATGTGGAAGTTTGCCCCGGCGATTGCCTGCGGCAATGCCTTCATCCTCAAGCCGTCCGAGCGCGATCCCGGCGTACCGATGCTGCTTGCCGAACTGATGATCGAGGCGGGCCTGCCGGCCGGCATCCTCAACGTCGTCAACGGCGACAAGGAAGCCGTCGATGCCATCCTTGACGACCCCGATATCAAGGCCGTCGGATTCGTCGGCTCCACCCCGATCGCGCAGTACATCTATGAGCGCGCCGCCCAGACCGGCAAGCGCTGCCAGTGCTTTGGTGGGGCCAAGAACCACGCCATCATCATGCCCGACGCCGACATGGACCAGGCCGTGGATGCGCTGATCGGCGCGGGTTATGGCTCGGCCGGCGAGCGCTGCATGGCCGTCTCCGTCGCGGTCCCCGTCGGCAAGTCCACCGCCGACCGTTTGATGGAAAAGCTGATCCCGCGCGTCGAGTCGCTCAAGATCGGTACCTCGATCGATCCGTCCGCCGATTACGGTCCGCTCGTGACGCGCGAAGCGGTCGAGAAGGTCAAGGGCTACATCGACATCGGCATCAAGGAAGGCGCCACGCTCGCCGTCGACGGTCGCGGCTTCAAGATGCAGGGCTACGAAAACGGCTT
Source organism: Bradyrhizobium sp. MOS003 (assembly GCF_003020125.1). Classification (GTDB taxonomy): domain Bacteria; phylum Pseudomonadota; class Alphaproteobacteria; order Rhizobiales; family Xanthobacteraceae; genus Bradyrhizobium. Next base: position 166,230 of record NZ_PYFW01000008.1, read on the forward strand.
CTATCTCGGCGGTTCGCTGTTCGACAACGTCACCAAGGACATGCGGATCTACAAGGAAGAGATCTTCGGTCCCGTGCTCTCCGTCGTGCGCGCGCACGACTACAAGGAAGCGCTGGCGCTGCCGTCGGAGCATGATTACGGCAACGGCGTTGCCATCTTCACCCGCGACGGCGATGCCGCGCGAGATTTCGCGGCCAAGGTCAATGTCGGCATGGTCGGCATCAACGTGCCGATCCCGGTGCCGATCGCCTATTACACCTTCGGCGGCTGGAAGAAGTCGGGCTTCGGCGACCTCAACCAGCACGGCCCGGATTCGGTCCGCTTCTACACCAAGACCAAGACGGTGACCTCGCGCTGGCCGTCCGGTGTCAAGGAAGGTGCGGAGTTCTCGATCCCGCTGATGAAGTGACGGCCTCGGCCGTCATTGCGAGGAGCCCTTGCGACGAAGCAATCCAGGGTCTTTCCGCGAAGACAGTCTGGATTGCTTCGCTGCGCTCGCAATGACGGAAATAAGGTAGGCGGCAGCATGCAATTCGCTCTGAACGAGGATCAGATCGCAATTCGCGACATGGCGCTGGCGTTTGCGGCGGAAAAGATTGCGCCGCATGCGCTGCGCTGGGACGAGGAGAAGCATTTCCCCGTCGAGGTGATGCGCGAGGCGGCCATGCTCGGCATGGGCGGCATCTACATCCGCGAGGATGTCGGGGGATCCGCGATGACGCGGTTCGACGCGGCGCTGATCTTCGAGGCGCTGGCGACGGGCTGTCCGACCACCTCGGCCTTCATCTCCATTCACAACATGGCGAGCTGGATGATCGATGCCTTCGGCAGCGACACCCAGCGCCACACATGGCTGCCAAAGCTCTGCACCATGGAGCTGATCGCGAGCTACTGCCTGACCGAGCCGGGCGCGGGCTCCGATGCGGCCGCGCTGCGCACCCGCGCGGTGCGCGACGGCGAGCATTACGTGCTCAACGGCCAGAAGCAGTTCATCTCGGGCGCCGGTGGCACAGATCTCCTGGTCGCGATGGTGCGCACCGGCGGCGATGGCCCGGGCGGTATTTCGACCCTCGTCATCGACGGCAAGACGCCGGGCGTCTCCTTCGGCGCCAATGAACGGAAGATGGGCTGGAACGCGCAGCCGACCCGCGCTGTGATGTTCGAGAATGCCCGTGTGCCGGTCGCCAATCGCCTCAGCGAGGAGGGCATCGGCTTCAAGATCGCGATGGCCGGGCTCGACGGCGGCCGCCTCAACATCACGGCCTGTTCGATCGGCGGCGCCCAGACCGCGCTCGACAAGGCGCGCGCCTACATGAAGGAGCGCAAGGCGTTCGGAAAGCGCCTCGACGAATTCCAGGCACTGCAATTCCGCCTCGCCGACATGGCGATCGAACTCGAGGCTGCGCGCACGTTCCTGTGGCGGGCGGCTGCGGCGCTGGACCGAAAAGACCCCGATGCCACCATGCTGTGCGCGATGGCAAAACGCTTCGGCACCGACGTCGGCTTCGAGGTCGCCAACCATGCGCTGCAGCTCCACGGCGGCTACGGGTACTTAAGCGAATACGGCATCGAGAAGATTGTGCGCGATCTGCGCGTGCACCAGATCCTCGAAGGCACCAATGAAATCATGCGGCTGATCGTGGCGCGCAAGCTGATCGAGGGCGCGCGATGAATTCGGTGGAAGAGGGCGATCTGATCGCCCGCGTCGAGGGCGCGGCTGGCGTCATCAGGCTCAACCGTCCGAAGGCGATCAACGCCGCGACGCTGGAGATGTTTCGCGACATCGACAAGGCGCTCGACCGCTTCGAGGCCGATCCGGCCGTCGCATTGATCGTGCTGGAAGGTGCCGGCGAGCGTGGCCTGTGTGCCGGCGGTGACATTCGTACGCTCTGGGAGAGCTCGAAAGCCAATGGCGATCTCGGCAAGATCCTGTGGCGCGAGGAATACATCCTCAACGCCCGGATCAAGAAATTCCCAAAGCCGTATGTCGCGTTCATGGACGGTATCGTGATGGGCGGCGGCGTCGGCCTCTCGGCTCATGCCAGCCACCGCATCGTCACCGATCGCACCAAGCTCGCGATGCCCGAGGTCGGGCTCGGCTTCTTTCCGGATGTCGGCGGCACCTATCTGCTGTCGCGCTCGCCGGGCGAGATCGGCACTTACTTCGGGCTGACCGGCCAGACAATGAACGGGCCCGACGCCATCCATGCGAAGTTCGCCGACGCGGTGGTGCGGTTGGCCAAATGGCCGGAGCTGCGCGAAGCGCTGACCAAGGTTCGTCCAGGCGTAACTGCGGCCGATGTCGGCAAGCTGATCAACGGCTTTGCGACCGGCGAGACCGCCGGGCCGGTGGCCGCGAAGCAGTCTGTGATCGACGCATTGTTCGGCTTCGACCGCATGGAAGACATTTTTGCCGCGCTGAAACGTGAGGGCTCGGAGTTCGCCTTGGCGACCCTGAAGACGCTCAACGAAAAATCGCCGCGCGGTATGGTGGTGACGCTGAAACTGCTGCGGCTCGCGCGTACCGCGTCGAGCCTGGAGGAGTGCCTGGTGCGCGAATATCGCGCCGCGCTCGAAGTTTTCCGCAGCGACGATTTCCGAGAGGGCGTGCGTGCGGCCGTGATCGACAAGGACCGCAACCCGGTCTGGTCGCCGCCGCGGATCGAGGATGTGACGCCAGAGATGCTTGCGCCGTATCTCGCCGGGATCGGTGCCGACGAGCTGAAGTTCAACTAAGCAACGATTGAAGCGGAGGAAACGACAATGGCCACGATCGCATTCATCGGTCTCGGCAACATGGGCGGCCCGATGGCGGCCAATCTGGTCAAGGCGGGCCACAAGGTGGTGGCGTTCGATCTCGTCGAGGCCTCGCGCAATCAGGCCAAGGCTGACGGCGCGGCCATCGCCGACAGCGCCGCGGGCGCGGCGAAGGACGCCGATGTCGTCGTCACCATGCTGCCCGCAGGCAAGCACGTGCTCGGCGTCTGGAACGAAATCCTTCCCGCGATGACCAAGGGCGCGCTGGTCATCGACAGCTCCACCATCGACGTGGAGAGCGCGAGGGCCGCGCATGCGCTCGCCGCCAAGCACGGCGTGCTTTCGGTGGATGCGCCGGTCTCCGGCGGCACCGGCGGCGCCAAGGGCGCGACGCTCACCTTCATGTGCGGTGGCGAGGCGAACGCATTCGCGGCGGCCAAGCCGGTGCTGGAGAACATGGGCAAGAAGATCGTCCATTGCGGCGGCGCCGGCGCGGGGCAGGCGGCCAAGATCTGCAACAACATGATCCTCGGCATCTCCATGATCGCGGTGAGCGAGGCGTTTGCACTGGCTGAGAAGCTCGGGCTCTCGCACCAGGCGCTGTTCGATGTCGCCTCGACCTCGTCGGGCCAGTGCTGGTCGCTGACGACCTATTGCCCGGTGCCGGGCCCGGTGCCGACCTCGCCCGCCAACAACGACTACAAGCCGGGCTTTGCTTCCGCGTTGATGGTGAAGGATCTGACGCTGGCGCAGGACGCCGCGAAGGCCGCGGGCGCGGCCACCCCGCTCGGCAAGCATGCGCAGGAGATCTATCAGTCTTTCGACGCAGCCGGCCAAGGCGGGGTGGATTTTTCCGGAATTATCAAGCACGTTCGCGGCCTCGCTGGACAATAGCGAGGCTTCGTAGCCCGGATGGAGCGAAGCGAAATCCGGGATAGTCCCTTCTGGGGCTGGCCGCGCCGGATTGCGCTTCGCTCCATCCGGGCTACGCTCGAACATCCATTCGACGGGCCCGGAACATGACGACATTTCAGGACGCGCGCGCGTTTCTGCTCAAGCACCGCACGGATTACGAGGCCGCGGTCAAAGGATTCCGCTGGCCGGATCCGGTTCCCTTCAATTGGGCGCTCGACTGGTTCGACGAACTGGCGAAGGATGCCGAAGCCAAGGACCGGCCGGCACTCTGGATCGTCGACGCCGCGCAGGATCGCCAGACCAAGCTGTCCTTCGCGGCGCTCTCGAAGCGCTCAAACCAGGTCGCGAATTTCCTTCGCGCGCAGGGTCTGAAGCGCGGCGATCATCTGCTGCTGCTGCTCGGCAACGTGGTTCCGCTGTGGGAGACGATGCTGGCGGCGATGAAGCTCGGCGTCGTCGTGATTCCCGCGACCACGCTGCTCACCGCCGATGAGCTGCGCGACCGGCTCGATCGCGGCAGGGCGAAGGCGGTGGTGGCGGCCGAGGACCAGGTCGCGAAATTCGCAAGCCTGGGTGCGGAGAATATCGTCCGCATCGTGGTCGGCGCGGCCCATGACGGATGGCTCTCCTATGATGAGTCCGCAAAGGCCCTTGAGAGTTTTTCCGCCGACGGCCCCACCAATGCCGACGATCCGATGCTGCTCTATTTCACCTCGGGCACGACGGCAAAACCAAAACTCGTCCGGCACAGCCAGCGCAGCTATCCCGTCGGTCATCTCTCGACCATGTACTGGATCGGGCTGAAACCCGGCGACGTCCATCTCAACATCTCCTCGCCCGGCTGGGCCAAGCATGCATGGAGCTGTTTTTTCGCACCGTGGAATGCGGGCGCGACCGTGTTCGTGGTCAACCAGCCGCGCTTCGATGCGAAGGGCCTGCTTGCCACGATCGGCCGGTGCGGTGTCACCACGCTGTGCGCGCCGCCGACCGTGTGGCGGCTGTTCATCCAGGAGAACCTGGCGTCGTTCAAGGTGGCCTTGCGCGAGGTCTGCGGCGCCGGCGAGCCGCTCAACCCTGAAGTGATCGACCAGGTGCAGGCCGCCTGGGGTCTCACCATTCGCGACGGCTATGGCCAGACCGAAACCACGGCATTGGCCGGCAACTCGCCGGGCCAGAAGATCAAGATCGGCTCGATGGGCCGGCCGCTGCCGGGCTATCGCGTGCAGATCAGCGACGCCGACGGCAACAAGGCGAGGGAAGGCGAGGTCACGCTGGTGCTCGGCACCGAGCGGCCCGCCGGCCTGATGCAGGGCTATCAGGGCGATGACGGCAAGCTCTCCGGCGCCGAGGGCGAGCTCTATCGCAGCGGCGATGTCGTGTTCGAGGATGACGACGGCCATCTTACCTTCGTCGGTCGTTCCGACGACGTGTTCAAGTCGTCGGATTACCGTATCAGCCCGTTCGAGCTGGAAAGCGTCTTGCTCGAGCACGAGCTTGTCGCCGAAGCGGCGGTGGTGCCGAGCCCCGATCCGATCCGGCTCGCGATCCCCAAGGCGTTCGTGCTGCTGAGATCAGGCGCGGAGCGGACGCCGGAGACCGCGCTCTCCATTTTCAAGCATCTGCACGCGCGCCTTGCGCCATTCAAGCGGATCCGCCGCCTCGAGATCGTCACCGAGCTGCCGAAGACGATCTCAGGAAAAATCCGGCGCGTTCAGCTGCGGCGGCTCGAGCGCGACGACGACCGCGAGGATCCCCTGCGCGGTCGCGAATTCCGGGAAGAGGATTTTCCGGAGCTGGTGAAGACAAGAAGTGAGACTTAATTGGAGCATGTCATTCCGGAGCGATGCGTAGCATCGAGCCCGGAATCCATATTGGGCGGCAGAATCGTTGCCAAATGGATTCCGGGCTCGCGCTGCGCGCGCCCCGGAATGACGGCATTTGGAGTTGCTGAATGAACGAAATCTGGAAGAAGCCGCCGATCACGCTTCAGGCCTATCAGGCCATGATCGGCAAGGAGATCGGCGTGTCCTCGTGGCACCTGATCGATCAGCCCCGCATCGACACCTATGCCGACGTGACCGAGGATCACCAGTTCATCCACGTCGATCCCGAGAGGGCGAAGGAGACGGCGTTCGGCACCACCATCGCGCACGGTTTCCTCACGATGTCGATGCTGTCGGTGATGTCCTACGAAGTGATGCCGGCAATTGCGGGGACCACGATGGGCGTCAATTACGGCTTCGACAAGCTGCGCTTCATTTCGCCGGTCCGCTCTGGCAAGCGCGTCCGCGGCCGGTTCGTGTTGGCCGAAGCCAAGCTGCGCAAGCCGAACGAGTTGCAGTCCCGCACCAACGTCACGGTGGAGATCGAAGGCGAGGACAAGCCGGCGCTTGTCGCGGACTGGCTCGGGTTGATCTATTTCGCCTGATCCGGGCGTCGGTGCCGGGCTTGACCCGGCAACCCATCGCTGCTCAAAAGCCGGTCAAATCGCGCTCGGTGCACCCTCTCCCCTTGCGGGAGAGGGTGGCTTCGCGGAACGCGAAGCCGGGTGAGGGGTATCTCTCCACGAACTCGGCTGCCGAGAGAGACCCACATCCGGCGCTGCGCGCCACCTTCTCCCACAAGGGGAGAAGGGAAGAAGACAGGAAGTTGCACAATGGCAATCAGGTTCGACGGACGCGTCGCCATCGTCACCGGCGCGGGCAATGGTCTCGGCAAGGCGCATGCGCTGGGGTTGGCCAGCCGCGGCGCAAAGGTCGTCGTCAACGATTTCGGCGGCGCGCGTGACGGCACCGGCGGTTCGCTGTCGCCGGCGGAGAGCGTGGTCGAGGAAATCCGCAAAGCCGGTGGCACCGCGATGGCCGACGGTGCCGACGTCTCGAATTTCGAGCAGGTCACTGCCATGGTCGAGCGCGCCACCAAGGAGTGGGGCAGCGTCGATTTGATGTGCGCCAATGCCGGCATCCTGCGCGACAAGTCGTTCGGCAAGATGGAAGCGGCCGATTTCCAGAAGGTGCTCGACGTGCATCTCGTCGGGACCTTCTATTGCTGCAAGGCGGCCTGGGCCGGCATGCGCGACCGCAGTTACGGCCGCATCGTGCTGACGACGTCGTCCTCCGGCCTCTACGGCAATTTCGGCCAGGCCAATTACGGCGCGGCGAAGTCCGGCATGGTCGGCCTGATGAACGTGCTCGCCGAAGAAGGCCGCAAGAACAACATCCGCGTCAACATCATCTCGCCGACGGCCGCGACCCGCATGACCGAAGAGCTGCTGCCGCCGCAGGCGCTGCAGCTGATGAAGCCGAACGCGATCACGCCCGCGGTCGAGTACATGCTGAGCGAGGACGCGCCGACCCGCACCATCATGGGCGCCGGCGCCGGGTCCTTTGCCGTGATCAAGATCCTGGAGAGCGAAGGCATCAACCTGCCGGAATCCGAATGGACGCCGGACGCGGTTGCCGCGCATTTCGAAGAGATCAGCGACATGTCGAAGGCCAGGGCGCTGCAGGGCGCGTTCGAGCAGACGCAGAAATACGTGGCGCAGGCCGCGGCACGGGCGGGGATCAAGCTCTGACCGACGTCGCCGTCATCGGGGCCGGTCCCGCCGGGCTGATGGCGGCGGAGGTGCTGGTGCAAGGCGGTGCCCGCGTGACGGTCTATGACGCGATGCCGTCAGCTGGCCGCAAGTTCCTGATGGCGGGCCGCGGCGGGCTCAATCTGACCCACAGCGAGCCGCTCGCTCAATTCATGGCGCGGTATCGCGAGGCGGGACCCAAGCTGCAAGCGGCGATCGAGGCGTTTTCGCCCGACGCGCTGCGCGCGTGGAGCGAAGCGCTGGGTGAGCCGACTTTCGTCGGCACCAGCGGGCGGGTGTTTCCAAAAGCGTTCAAGGCCTCGCCCTTGCTGCGCGCCTGGCTGCGGCGGCTCGATGCGAGCAGTGTACGGTTTGCGTTTCGCCATCGCTGGACCGGCTGGGACGGTGAGGGACGGCTGCTGTTTCGAACGCCTGAGGGCGTGGCACCCGTTGTCGCCAATGCGACCGTGCTGGCGTTGGGCGGTGCAAGCTGGCCGCGGCTGGGGTCGGACGGCAGCTGGGCCGACATCCTTGCCGCGAAGGGCGTTGCCGTCTCAGAGCTTCGGCCAGCCAATTCCGGCTTCATGGTCGCCTGGTCAAATGTGTTCCGCGATCGTTTCGAGGGTCAGCCGCTCAAGGGTGTGGCGCTGACCGTCGGTGCACACACCGTGCGCGGCGAAGCCATGATCACGCGCAGCGGCATCGAGGGCGGTGCGATTTACGCGCTGTCGGCGGAATTGCGCGAGGCGGTCCTGGGTCTCGGGCAGGCGACGCTGATGATCGCCTTGCGGCCAGATCTCGATGCCGCGGTTCTGACGACGCGGCTATCGGGCACGCGCGGCAAGCAATCGCTCGCGAACTTCCTGCGCAAGGCGGCGCAATTGTCGCCGGTCGGCATCGGCCTGTTGCAGGAGGCTGCGCTTGCATCCGGCCGACCGCTGGCCGCGTTCTCGCCGGCCGAGCTTGCGCAACTCGTGAACGCGATTCCGGTGCAGCTCACCGGCGTTGCTCCGATCGAGCGCGCGATCTCGACCGCGGGAGGGATCACCTTCGACGAACTCGACGAGCACTTCATGCTGCGCAAGCTGCCCGGCGTTTTCGCCGCTGGCGAGATGCTGGATTGGGAAGCGCCGACCGGTGGGTATTTGTTGCAGGCGTCGTTCGCGACGGGGGCTGCGGCGGGCAGGGGCGTGCTGGAGCGGCTCAAGCACTAACCGCCGTCATTGCGAGCGTAGCGAAGCAATCCAGAGTCTGTCCGCGGTAAGAGTCTGGATTGCTTCGTCGCTTCGTTCCTCGCAATGACGGTCGAGAGAGTTGCGGCCTACCGCAACTTCCCGCGCGCCGCCACCGGCAGCGTTCCGATGATCTCCTCGCCGCGGACCATCACCACTTCGTCCATCATGTTGACGACGACGCAGACGTGGTTCGGCACGATGCGGACGACGTCGCCGACGTTGGGCCGCGTGTTGCTGCGGGAGAGATCGAGGAAGCCGTGCTCCTCGGCGAATTTCGCGATCTTGGCTTCGGGGTGCTCGAGGATCAGGCCGTGGCCGTCGAGGCCACCGGTATCAGTGGTCAGCGTCTTCGAGCCGGCGTCGAGAATACCGCGCTCGGGAGCGGCGCGGCTCACCACGGTCGAATAGATGTGCAGCGCGCAGTCGTCCCAGCTGGCGACGCCGGCCGCGACCTGCATGCGGTCGTTGTAGATGTAGGTGCCGAAGCGGTGCTCGGTGCCGCCCTTGAGCTTGCCGATGTTCGTGAGGTTCGGCGTGCCGCCGGTCGAGACGATCTTGGCGTCTAGCCCGTGCGCGCGCACGCCGGCCAACGCCTCGTCGAGAAATTTCTGCGCATCGCCCCAGCCGGTCTCGGTCGGATACATCATGAAGCCGGCGAATTGCAGTCCCTTCGATGCGGCGATCTCGCGCGCCAGAGCAATGGCTTCGGCGGGCGTCTCGACGCCGGCGCGTTTGCGTCCGGTGTCGCATTCGACCACGACCAAGAGCGGGCGGCCCGACGCCGCAGCAGCCTTGGGCAGGCCGGCGACGACGGTGGAATTGTCGGCCGCGACCGTCATGCTGACCTTGGCATTCAGCGCGCCGAGCCGCGCCATCTTCTCCTCGCCGAGAAGGTTGTAGCTGATCAGGATGTCATCGATGCCGGCATTGGCCATGATCTCGGCCTCGCCGATCTTCTGGCAGGTGATGCCCCTGGCGCCGGCCGCGACCTGCATCTTCGCGAGCGTCGGGTTCTTGTGCGTCTTGATGTGGGGACGGTTGGCGATGCCGGCGTCATCGCAGGCTTGCTGTATCCGCGCGATGTTGCGCTCGACCTTGTCCATGTCGATGACGGCGCAGGGCGTGCCGTATTCGCGGGCGATCTTGGCGGCGAGAGTGGTGGTCATGGAAGTCTCTTAGTTGGCGCGCATTCTGATCGCAAAACCGGTGCCCACTTTTGCGGAATGCGCGCTAGGCCTGTTCAATCTCTTCACGAAGCATTTCGAGCTCGAGCCACCGCTCTTCAGCGGCGGACAGTTCGTCGTGCGCCTTGGCGATGGCGGCGGAAGTGTCGTCGAATTTCTTGCGATTCTTGGTGTAGAGATTGGGATCGTCGAGCACGCGCTGCAGTCTTGCAATATCGGCTTGCAACGCTTCCATCTTCTTCGGCAGCGTGTCCAGCGCGTGCTTCTCGTTGAAGCTCAGCTTGCGCTTCGGCGCGGAGGCGGGGGCAGCGGAGCGCCCCTCTTTCTTCTCGGCAGCCGGCGTTGCCTTGGCCGCTTCGCGTTTCAAATCCGCGCCGCGCTGGATCAGCATGTCGCTGTAGCCGCCGGCATATTCGGTCCATTTGCCGTTGCCCTCGGGCGCGATCACGGAGGTGACGACGCGATCGAGGAAGTCGCGGTCATGGCTGATCAGGATGACTGTGCCCTCGTAGTCGCCGAGCATGTCTTCGAGCACGTCGAGGGTTTCGAGATCGAGGTCGTTGGTCGGCTCGTCCAGCACCAGCAGGTTCGACGGCTTGGCCAGCGCGCGCGCCAGCATCAGCCGGCCGCGCTCGCCGCCGGAGAGCACTTCCACCGGCGTGCCGCGCTGCTCCTGCGCAAACAGGAAGTCCTTCATGTAACCGACGACATGCTTCGGCTTGCCGCCGACCATGATCTGGTCGCCGCGGCCACCGGTCAGCGCTTCCGCCAGGGTGGATTTCGGATCGAGGCTTTCGCGGTGCTGATCGAGCGTCGCGACCTCCAGATTGGCGCCGAGACGTATCGTGCCGGAATCCGGCTGCGCGGCTCCGGTGAGCAGATTGACCAGCGTGGTCTTGCCGGCGCCGTTCGGGCCGATGATGCCGAGCCGGTCGCCGCGCTGGATGCGTGTCGAGAAATTGTCGACGATCATGCGGTCGCCATAGGCCTTGGTGACGCCCTTCGCCTCGATCACCAGCTTGCCGGATTGCTCCGCCTCTGCCGCCGCGAGACTGGCGCTGCCGGCCGTGCCGCGATAATTGCGCCGCTGGTCGCGCAGCGCATGCAGATTGCCGAGACGCTTCACGTTGCGCTTGCGCCGGCCGGAGACGCCGTGGCGCAGCCAGTGCTCTTCGTCGACGATCTTGCGGTCGAGCTTGTGCTGGTCGCGCTCTTCTTCCGCCAGCACCTCGTCGCGCCAGCTCTCGAACGAGGCAAAGCCGCGGTCGATCTGCTTGATCTTGCCGCGGTCGAGCCAGGCGGTGGAGCGCGACAGATTGGTCAGGAAGCGGCGGTCATGGCTGATGATCACCAGCGCGCTGCGGCGGCTGTCCAGCTCCTGCTCCAGCCACTCGATAGTCGCGAGATCGAGGTGGTTGGTCGGCTCGTCCAGCAGCAAAATGTCGGGCGAGGGCGCCAGCACAAAAGCCAGCGCTGCGCGGCGCGCCTCGCCGCCGGAGAGATTATGCGGGTCCTCCTCGCCGGTCAGCCCGAGTTGTTCCAGCAGATAGCGTGCCTGGTGCTGGTCGTCGCCGGGCGCGAGCCCGGACTCGACATAGGCCAGCGTGGTCTTGTGCTCGCCGAAGTCAGGCTCCTGCGGAAGATAGCGGACGGTTGCGCCCGGCTGCACGAAGCGTGTCCCGCCGTCGGGTTCGACGAGGCCGGCCGCGATCTTCAGCAGTGTCGATTTGCCGGAGCCGTTGCGGCCGATCAAACAGACGCGCTCGCCGGGTGCGACGTTCAGCTCGACACCGCTCAAAAGCGGCGTGCCGCCAAAGGTCAGCTTGATGTCTTTCAGTTGGATCAGCGGGGGCGCCATGATCAGCCTTGATGTGTTGCGGCCTGGTCGGCGCGGCGGCGCTGGATCCGGCGCAGCGTCTGGTCGAGCGCCGAGAGAAACGTGGAGCGGTCGCGCGGCGCGAACGAGCGCGGGCCGCCGGTGACTTCGCCGGCCGAGCGCAGATCCGTCATCAGGTTGCGCACCGCCAGCGTCATGCCGATCGACTCTTCCGTGAACGGCTTGCCGTTCGGGGCGATCACATCGGCGCCGGCCTTCACGCAGCGGCTCGCGAGCGGAATGTCCGATGTCACCACGACGTCGCCGGGTTTGACGCGCTCGACGATCCAGTCGTCGGCGGCGTCCATGCCGGCGCCGGCCGCGATGCGCTCGATCAGCGGGTCCTGTGGCACGCGGATGAAATTGCCGGCGACCACGCTGACGGGCACGCCGTGCCGCAGCGCGACGCGGTAAATCTCGTCCTTGACCGGGCAGGCGTCGGCGTCGACATAGATGCGGGTAGGGGTGTCAGTCATTCGCCGCGTGGTACCCCATTCGGGCCGCAAAGGCGAGGGGATTGACCGGTGTTCCCCGGGGCTTACGATCGTCCCGAAACAACAAGAACAGGGAAGATGACCCCATGCCGAACCGGCTCGAGACTTGGCGCGTCGAGGCCTACAACACCGCCAAGCAATCGGAAAACAAGATGCATGACGACACGGTCGCGCGCCGCTTCGGCTTTTCCGGCGGGCTGGTGCCCGGCGTCGATGTCTTCGCCTACATGATGCACGTGCCGGTGGCGCGCTGGGGCCGCGATTTCCTGTCGCGCGGGCTGATCGAGGCCCGCTTCATCAAGCCGGTTTATGACGGCGAGACCGCCGATGTCGACGCGACCGAGCACAACGGGGTGCTGACCATCGAAGTGTTCAGCCGCACCACACTGTGCGCCACGGGCACGGCCTCGCTGCCGGCGGCGGCGCCTGTGGTGTCACTGAGCGACTATGTCGCGGTGCCCGTCGTGGCCGAACGCACGCCGGTCAGCCCAACGACATTCGAGACCGGCAAATGGCTGGGCACCACGCCCCGGCGCTGGGCCGGGCAGGATGCGGCGGACTACCTCGCCGACATCAGGGAGACAGATCCGATCTTTGCGCGCGAACGCCTCGGCCATCCCGGCCTGATCCAGCGGGTGATGAACCGCGTGCTGGTCGACAACACCATTCTGGGCCCGTGGATCCACGTCGGCAGCCGCATGCAGCTGCTGTCGGCGGCGCGCGCCGGCGATGAAATCACCGCGCGGGCCAAGGTGACAGCGAACTACGAGAAGAAGGGCCACCGCTTCGTCGAGCTCGACGCACTCGTCGTCGCCAACGGCACCACGCCGATTGCACACTGCCAGCATACCGCGATCACCCAGCCGCGCGAGCAGGCGGTGGCGTAGGATTCAGTGCTTCTCGCGTTCGCTGTCATTCTCCGCGAAGGCGGGAATCCACTACGTCGCGGCCTGTCGGTCAATCACGACCGCCTTGGAGTACTGGATCGCCCGGTCAAGCCGGGCGACGACAGTGTGTCCGTGGAGGCAAAAGGGGGAGACCTCAAGCCGCCTTTGCCTTCGCGTCCTGGATCGCGCGCCACACCCGCTCCGAGGTCAGCGGCATGTCGATGTGCTTGATACCGTACTCGGACAAGGCGTCGAGCACCGCGTTCACCACCGTCGACAGGCTGCCGGCGCAGCCGGCTTCGCCGCAGCCCTTGCTGCCGAGCGGGTTGGTCGTCGCGGGCACCGGGTGGTCGCCGATCGTCATGTTGGGCACGTCCTCGGCGCGGGGCAGGGCGTAGTCCATCAGCGAGCCCGTGATCGGCTGGCCGCTCTCGTCGTAGCGGATGTGCTCCATCAGCGCCTGGCCGATACCTTGCACGACGCCGCCATGGAGCTGGCCTGCGACCAGCATCGGGTTGACGACCGTGCCGAAATCGTTGACCGCGCTGTAGCGAACGATCTGCACCACGCCGGTCTCCGGATCGATCTCGACTTCGGCAACGTGACAGCCGTTCGGGAACGCCGAGGCGACCGGTTCGCTGGTGTGATCGACGTCGAGGCTGTCGGGCACGCCCTCCGGCGTCTTGCCGTCATGCAGGCGCTTGGCGAGCTCCATGATGTCGATGCTGCGGTCGGTGCCGGCGATGGTGAAGCTGCCGCCTTCGAATTCGATGTCGGCTTCGGATGCTTCGAGCATATGCGCCGCTGCCCGCTTGCCCTTCTCGATGACGAGCTTGGCAGCCCCCACGATGGCCTGGCCGGTCGCCATGATCGAGCGCGAGCCGCCGGTGCCGTTGCCGGTGTGGACGATGTCGCTGTCGCCCTGCACGAGCTTGACGCTCTCGAAGGGAACGCCGAGCTGCGCACTCAGCACTTGCGCGAACGGCGTGGCATGGCCCTGGCCGTAATCGAGCGTGCCCGTGATGAGCTGCACGGTGCCGTCGGCATCGAACACGATCTTGCCGAGCTCCGGGCTCGGCGGTGCGGTGACCTCGAGATAGGAGCCGACGGCGATGCCGCGCAGCTTGCCGGCCTTCTTGCTCTCTTTCTTGCGCTTGGCGAAATTATCGTGGTCGGAGATTTCGAGCGCCTTGTTGAACACGGCCTGGAAGTCGCCGCTGTCATAGGTAACGCCGGAGGAGGCCGCGAACGGGATCTGGCTCGGCTTGATGAAATTGCGCTTGCGCAAGGTCAGCCGGTTGATGCCCATCTCGTCGGCGGCGCGGTCGATCAGCCGCTCCATGTAATAGTTCGCCTCGGGCCGGCCGGCGCCGCGATAGGCGCCCATCAGCGTGGTGTTGGTCAAGACCACCTTGATGTCGACGGCCATCAGCGGCGTGCGGTAGACGCTGGAAAAGTTCTTGCCGGTGTTGAGTGACAGGGGCCCCGGCGCGACGCCGGTGATGTAGGCGCCGAGATTGCCATAGCCATCGAGTTTGGCCGCGAGGAAATTTCCTTCGGCGTCGAGCGCGAGCTCGGCATGGATCTTCTGCGCACGGCCGTGGCTGTCGGAAAGGAAAGCGGTCGAGCGCTCGTCGAGCCACTTCACCGGCTTGCCCAACTCCTTCGCCGCGTACAGGATGCACATATATTCGGGATAGTTGATGTTCTTCATGCCGAAGGAGCCGCCGACATTGGCGGTGAGGATGCGCACCTTGTCGTTCGGCACTTTGAGGTTCTTGGCGAGGTTGGCGCGGTTGCCGGCGACGCCCTGCGTCGGGACCTGAAGCGTGTAGCGCTCGGTCTTCTTGTCGTAGGAGGCCAGCCCGACGCGCGGTTCCATCGACACCACGGCGACACGGGTGTTCTCGATGTCGACCTTGGTGACATGGGCGGCGCCGGCGAAGGCCGCGGTGACCTTGTCCATGTCGCCATAATGGTAGTCGAGCACGACGTTACCAGGAATGTGGTCGTAGAGCTGCGGCGCGCCGGGTTTTGCGGCTTCCTCGGGATCGGTCACCGCCGGCAGCGGCTCGATATCGAGCTCGACCGCCTCTGCGGCATCGCGCGCCTGCGCCAGCGTCTCGGCGACCACGAAGGCGACGGGATCGCCGACGAAGCGGACCTTGTCGGTCGCGAGCGGCTGGCGGTTGGTCTGCAGCAGGGGCGAGCCGTCGCGGCTCTTGAGCGGCAGGCCGCAGGTGAAGGGACCGTAGCCGGCGGCATCGAGATCCTTGCCGGTCCAGACCCCCAGCACGCCCGGCATGGCCTTGGCGGCATCGATGCCGATGCCGCGGATGAGTCCATGGGCGTGGGTGGAACGAACGACCACGGCATAGGCCTGACCGGGCAGGTTGAAATCGTCGGTATAGCGGCCCTTGCCGCGCACCAGGGTGTCGTCCTCCTTGCGGCGGACGGGCTGCCCGACGCCGTATTTTTGCAGTGCAATAGCGTTTTCGAGCGTGGACGATGAGGTGTGATCTTGCATGGAATTGACCTGAAAAGCCGGCATTTGCGCAAATTCGCGGCAGCGGGGCACCGGGCTCTCCTCAAATAACCCACCGCCCCGTTCACGACAACGCACGAATGGGCATGGTCCCATGTGATGCGTTGTTGCGCATACCCGCCGCGCTGCTAAGGTTTCAGGCGAAAAATCAATTCCAGACCGGCCCGACCGGCCGCGGAAAGACAGTTTAGATGAATGACCACACGCGGCTCCGCGACGGCCATGCGCCGCACGGTGAGCTGGAGGGGTCGATGGCGGCGGTGGCGTTGGCTACCGGACCGGCCGTCGGCGCGCAGGCGTCGGGAACCGGCGTCTATGCTGCGCTGGACCTCGGCACCAACAATTGCAGGCTACTGATCGCCTGTCCGACCCAGGACGGCTTTCGCGTCGTCGATTCCTTCTCGCGCATCATCCGGCTCGGGGAGGGGGTCTCGTCGACCGGCTGCATCAGCGAGGCCGCGATCGAGCGTGCCATCGCCGCGCTCAGCATCTGCCGTGACAAGATCAATTTGCGCAAGGCGCGCCGGCTGCGGCTGATCGCGACCGAGGCCTGCCGCGCGGCCTCGAACGCGGAGGGGTTCCGCAGCCGCGTCGCGGCCGAGACCGGCATCGAGTTGGAGGTGATCGACCGCGAGACCGAGGCCGCGCTTGCGGTGGTCGGCTGCTCGCCGCTGGTCGACCCCAGGGGACGCGGCGCGATCCTGTTCGACATCGGCGGCGGCTCGACCGAACTGGTGCGGATCGAGCGCGACGCAGACAATCCGCAGCCGCGCATCAAGGCCTGGATGTCGATCCCTTACGGTGTGGTCACGCTCGCCGAGCAGTTCGGCGGCCGCGACGTGACGCCGGAGATTTACGCCGCGATGGAGCAGGAGGTCGCCAACCACGTCGCGCCGTTCGCCGAGGTGCACGGCGGCGATCTCGCCGACATGCACCTGCTCGGAACCTCGGGCACGGTGACGACGCTCGCCGGCATCCACCTCAACCTCGCGCGCTATGACCGGCGCCGCATCGACAGCATCTGGATGAACGATTCCGACATCACCGCGACCATCAACAAGCTGCTCGGCATGAGCTACGAGGAACGCGCCAACAACAGCTGCATCAGCGTCGAGCGCGCCGATCTCGTGCTCGCCGGCTGCGCCATCCTCGATGCCATCAGGCGGTCCTTCCCGCTGCCGCGCCTGCGCGTCGCCGACCGTGGCCTGCGCGAGGGCATGTTGGTCGAGATGATGCGCGAGGACGGCGCCCTCAGGAGCTGGTGAGATGGCGAAAGACACCACCGGCCGCTTGCACGTCCAGGTCAAGACCGGCGGCAAGCGCAAATTGTCGTCAAAGCTCTGGCTGGAGCGGCAGCTCAACGATCCGTACGTCGTCAAGGCCAAGGCGCTCGGCTATCGCTCGCGCGCCGCCTTCAAGCTGCTCGAGATCGACGACAAGTACCGGCTGCTGAAGCACGGCATGGCGGTGGTCGATCTCGGCGCGGCGCCGGGCGGCTGGAGTCAGATCGCCGCCAAGCGAGTCGGCTCGGTCGACGGCAAGGGCAAGGTCGTCGCGATCGACCTGCTGGACATGCCTGAGATTGCCGGCGTCGATTTCGCGCAGCTCGATTTCATGGACAACGATGTCCCGGAAAAGCTCAAGGCCATGCTCGGTGGCGGCGCCGACTTTGTGATGTCCGACATGGCCGCCAACACCACCGGGCACCGCAAGACCGACCAGCTCCGCATCGTCGGCCTGATCGAGACCGCCGCGGCGTTTGCCTGCGACGTGCTCAAGCCCGGCGGCGCGTTCCTGGCCAAGACGTTCCAGAGCGGCGCCGATGCCGATCTGCTCGCCCAGCTCAAGCGCGACTTTGCGACGGTGCGCCATGTGAAGCCGGCGGCGAGCCGGCAGGATTCCTCGGAACGCTACGTGCTGGCGACGGGATTTCGGGGTGGGACGAAGGAATAGCCGCCAACTCCGTCATTGCGAGGAGCTCTTGCGACGAAGCAACCCAGACTGCTTCAACGGAAAAATTCTGGATTGCTTCGCTTCGCTCGCAATGACGAGAAGAGAGACTACCCCAACCTTTGATCCCGTACGTCCTGCGTATCCTCGGACGCGGCCTTCACCCCCGCCTTCTCTGCACCCTTGCCGGCGCCTTTGCGGCTGGCGATCTCCACGGCCTTGCGGCCGGAGATTTCGTGGCCGGCATCGACGGGCATCTGCCAGAAGAACCAGCTCGATGCCGCCGAGGTCAGCGCGATTACCAGAAAGGCGGGAGCGAACACGGTGGCGTCGATTTCGCTGACATGGTGGAACCACATCGTCGTTTCCACGCAGGCCGCGCCGACGGCGACACCGGCCGAGACTGCGAGCTGCTGGTTGACGCTGACGAGCGTGGTGGCGCGGCTCATCTGCGGGGTCTCCACGTCAGCGTAGGCGACGGTGTTGATCGCGGTGAATTCGAGCGAGCGGAAGAAGCCACCCACCACCAGGATCACCATGATGATCAGCAGCGGCGTCGTCACCGTGAACAGCGCGCAGACGCCGAGGAAGAACGCGCTGATGATCGCATTCACGGTCATCAGGTTGCGGAAGCCGAAGGTGCGGATCAGGCGGGCGGCCAGCGTCTTCATGCCCATCGCCCCCAAAGAGGACGAAAAGGTGACGAGACCCGAGTGGAACGGCGACAGCCCGAAGCCGATCTGCATCAGGAGCGGGAGCAGGAACGGTAGCGCGCCGATGCCGAGCCGGAACAGGAAGCCGCCGAGCACGGCCGCGCGTAGCGTCGGCAGCTTCAGGAGCGAGAAATCGAGCACCGGCGAGCCCGTGCGCCTTGCGTGGATGACGTAGAGCGTCATCGAGATCGCGCCGCCCGCGATCAGTGCGGCGACGGTGCTCCATGGCAGCAGGTTGAGACCGGCTACCGACAGGCCGAAGGCGATGCCGGCGAGGCCGATGCCCGCCAGCACCATGCCATAGAGGTCGAACGGCTCGCGTTCCTCGCTCTTGATCGGGTCGATGAACTTCAAGGCCATGAAGATGCCGAGCAGCCCGATCGGGATGTTGATCAGGAAGATCCAGTGCCACGACGCATAGGTCGTGATGAAGCCGCCGAGCGGCGGGCCGATCACCGGACCGATCAGGGCAGGGACCGTCACCCAGGCCATGGCGTTGACCAGCGCGCTCTTGTCGACCGAGCGCAGCAGTACGAGACGCCCGACCGGTGTCATCATCGCCCCGCCCATGCCTTGCAGGATGCGCGCGAACACGAAATCGGTGACCGAACCCGAGAGCGCGCAGCCGATCGATCCCACCATGAACACGCCGACCGCGATCGCGAACACCATCCGCGCGCCGAACCGGTCCGCGGTCCAGCCGCTCGCCGGGATGAACACCGCGAGCGACAGCAGATAGGACGTGATCGCGAGCTTGAGCGTCAGCGGGCTGGTGCCGATGTCGGCCGCGATCGCAGGCAGCGAGGTGGCGATCACGGTCGAGTCCATGTTCTCCATGAAGAGAGCAGTGGCCACGATCAGCGGAATGACGCGTTGCTTGTCGACCATGACGGAATTGTAATGAAAATCGGAAGAGGGTGGAGTTGCGGCTTACCACCGCTGTCCAGCCGGGACCATTGCGGTTCGACGCATAGCACCTAAATCCTGCGCGACAACGGCGTGCCTGGCACCCTCGTCATTCCGGGGCGCGCTCCTCGGCGCGAGCTATGGTGCGCAATTGCGCACCTGAGAATCCATCTGGCCTCAGGGACCGCTGCGGGAACGACGGTAGGTCACGCACGGGCTATCCACGCTGAATTTACCCAAAAAGCCTGTGCATGGCTGGCCAGCCATCCGAATTGCTTTGATTCGTCACACGGCCGTGCTATCGACCCGCGTCAACCCCACCGATGGGCTCCGATTCTCAGGCGATGCCGCAAGGTACGCCGAGGGTGGCGCTCATCCATAAGCATTTGCGGCAGGGCCGCGGAAGGAGTTGGCACATGGCCACGGTGCAACAAGGCATTCGCGAAGCCCTTACGTTCGACGACGTGCTGTTGAAGCCGGGCCTGTCGGACGTCATGCCCGGCGAGGTCGACATCCGCTCCCGCGTCACCCGCGCCATTCCGCTCAACATTCCGATCATGGCCTCGGCCATGGACACCGTCACCGAAGCCCGCATGGCGATCGCCATGGCGCAGGCCGGCGGTCTCGGCGTCATCCACCGCAATTTCGATCCCGAAGGGCAGGCTGCCCAGGTGCGGCAGGTCAAGCGCTACGAGTCGGGCATGGTGGTGAACCCGCTCACCATCAGCCCCGATGCCACGCTCGACGACGCGCTGAAGCTGATGAACGACCACGGCATCTCAGGCATTCCCGTCGTCACCGGCGCCGGCAAGAACACGCCCGGCAAGCTGGTCGGCATCCTCACCAACCGCGACGTGCGCTTTGCCACCGACCGCCGGCAAAAAGTCTCCGAGCTGATGACCCATGAAGGTCTCGTCACGGTGCGCGAGAATGTCAGCCAGGACGAGGCGCGGCGGATGCTGCATCAGCATCGCATCGAGAAGCTGCTCGTGGTCGACGAGCAATATCGCTGCGTCGGCCTCGTCACCGTGAAGGACATGGAGAAGGCGGTCGCCCATCCGCTCGCCTGCAAGGACGCGCAGGGGCGCCTGCGCGTTGCCGCCGCCACCACCGTTGGCGATACCGGCTTCGAGCGCACCGAGCGGCTGATCGATGCCGGCGTCGATCTCATCGTCGTCGACACCGCGCACGGCCATTCCCGGCACGTGCTGCATGCCGTGAACCGCATCAAGCGCCTGTCCAACTCGGTTCAGGTCGTTGCCGGCAACGTCGCCACCACTGAAGGCACGCAGGCACTGATCGACGCGGGCGCTGACTGCATCAAGGTCGGCATCGGTCCGGGCTCGATCTGCACCACGCGCATCGTCGCGGGCGTCGGCGTTCCCCAGCTCACCGCGATCATGGATGCGGTCGAGGCGGCGAAGAAGGCCGACATTCCCGTCATTGCCGACGGCGGCATCAAGTTCTCCGGCGATCTCGCCAAGGCGCTCGCCGCCGGCGCCGACATCGCCATGGTCGGCTCGCTGCTGGCCGGCACCGACGAGACACCCGGCGAAGTGTTCCTGTGGCAGGGCCGTTCCTACAAGGCCTATCGCGGCATGGGCTCGGTCGGCGCGATGGCGCGCGGCTCGGCCGACCGCTATTTTCAGCAGGACATCAAGGACACGCTCAAGCTCGTCCCTGAAGGTATCGAGGGCCAGGTGCCCTACAAGGGCGCGGTCGGCCATGTCATGCACCAGCTCGCCGGCGGCCTGCGCGCCGCGATGGGCTATGTCGGCGCAAAGGACATGAAGGAGCTGCACGAGAAGGCCCAGTTCGTCCGCATCACCGGCGCGGGCCTGCGCGAGAGCCACGTCCACGACGTCACGATCACCCGCGAGAGCCCGAACTATCCGGGCGGGGGTTAGACGCTCGCTCTCAGCACCGCGCGAGCGC
The DNA here is from genome assembly GCF_003020125.1 of Bradyrhizobium sp. MOS003. Lineage (GTDB taxonomy): Bacteria > Pseudomonadota > Alphaproteobacteria > Rhizobiales > Xanthobacteraceae > Bradyrhizobium. The sequence continues at coordinate 187,201 of NZ_PYFW01000008.1, forward strand.
GTGTGTATCGACGCGCTTGCCTCAAGGACGGTGTCATGCCCCGGCTTGACCGGGGCATCCAGTACGCCGCGGCTTCTCGGCTCAATTGCGACCGTCTCTGGAATACCGGATCGCCCGATCAAGTCGGGCGATGACAGCGCGTGTGTGGCTCCGCCGCTTTTGTGTTGACGCGCCTCGCCGCCTCCGCTTCCGTTCACGCCGAAACACAATTCGGAGGAAGCCATGTCCCAAGGCAAACGTATCGTTCTCGCCGCCCGTCCCGTCGGCGAACCCAAGCCGTCTGATTTCCGCATCGAGGAATTCACGGTGCCGACGCCCGGCGCAGGCGAAGTCCTGCTGCGCACGATCTGGCTGTCGCTCGATCCCTATATGCGCGGACGCATGAGTGATGGTCCGTCCTATGCCGCGCCGGTGCCGGTCGGCGGCGTGATGGAAGGCGAGGCGGTCAGTGAGGTTGTCGCCTCTAACAATCCGGACTTCGCCAAGGGCGACATCGTCCGTGCACGCACGGGTTGGCAGACCAACGCGATCTCGAATGGCAAGGGCCTGATCAAGGTTGATCCCAAGCTCGGTCCGATCTCAACTTCGATCGGCGTGCTCGGCATGCCCGGCATGACGGCGTACACGGGCCTGCTCGACATCGGCAAGCCGCAGGAAGGCGAGACCGTCGTCGTGGCCGGTGCCTCCGGTGCGGTCGGCTCGGCCGTCGGCCAGATCGCGAAGATCAGGGGGGCGCGCGCGGTTGGCATCGCCGGCGGCAAGGACAAGTGCGACTACGTCGTGAAAGAGCTCGGCTTCGATGCCTGCATCGATCACCGCGATCCCGATCTTGCCGCCAAGCTGAAAGAGGCTTGCCCGAAAGGGATCGACGTCTATTTCGAGAATGTCGGCGGCGCCGTGTTCGAGGCGGTATTCCCGCTGCTAAACCCGTTCGCGCGCGTGCCGGTCTGCGGCCTGATCGCGCATTACAACGATACCGAAGCCAAGCCGCCGAAATGGGCCGCGAGCATGATGCGCGCGACGCTGACCAAGCGGCTGACCTTCCGCGGCTTCATAGTCTCCGACTTCGCCTCCCGCCACGGCGACTTCCTGCGCGACATGTCCTCCTGGGTCCGCGACGGCAAGGTCAAATACAAGGAGTTCGTCACCGAGGGCCTGGAAAGCGCGCCAAGCGCCTTCATCGGCCTGCTAAAGGGCGCCAATTTCGGCAAGCAGCTGGTTCGGGTCGGGCCGGACAAGGTCTGAACCACCACCTCCGCCCCACGAAGGCGGACGAATATGGTTAATAAAGAGTGACCGATCGGCCACACCTGCTCCGTAAAAGCCGCAGGTGTGACCGTCGGTTCATTGACCGCAAGGCGAAGACATTGAATCATCGGGCATATTTTAGGTGCTGCGATGTTAGAGATCAGTGTTTTCTGCGTTATCCTGCTTGCCGCCGGCTATTGGACGGCCATGTTCATCATGGGTCGTCACGACGACGTCATTCATGGCAAGTTCGTCCATGTCGACCATGAGGGCGATCTTGCCCGCCCGGCCATGCCGGAACCGCCGCCGCCATTCCCGAAGCGCCCGGTCAAGGCCGCGCAGCCCGTCAGGCAGCCGCCCGCCAACGATCTCTCGGCCAGGCCGGTGAACAGCGACGCGTTGCAATCCCTGCTCGCCGCGATCCAGCAGGATCTCAAGAGCGTCGCCTGAGCGCTGAACAGCTCAACAAAGTTTAGAGCACGCGATAGCGGATCTTGTAGGCGTCTTGAGGCGCCACGGTGTCGGCGAGCGGCGAGGCAATGCGGTCGGCGAGGTGCCAGGGGCCGAACTCCTGGGAGCGATGAGGCTCGGCGGGCAGGCGGAGGCGGAATTCGAAAATGCCCTTGCCCGGCAGGTTCACGACCAGCACGCGGTCCGCGGTGCGGTGGTTGAGCGCGACCGCGCCGCGCAGCAGCGAGCGACCGTCGCCGAGTTCGCTCACACCGTCGACCAGCGCCAGGGTCTGGTTGCGGTCGGTGTGCAGCTCGATCTGGGAATCGGACGCGGTCGTCAACGTTTCCCGGGGCATGCGGATCTCGAACTCGACCGCCGGCTTGGACGGGTTGAGGCCGAGATAGGCCGCTGCGGCATGGCGCATGTCGTAGGCGGCAAAGGCAAACAGGACGAGCGCGGCGAGGGTGGCGAGGCCATGCCTGACCACATCGCGCCAGCTGCGGTAGGACAGGCGCAAGTACACGGTCATTGCCAGCGCGACCGCGAGGGCGGCCGCAACACCCGACAGCGCCGACATCAGGATGCCCAGCCTGCCGTCGGCGGAGTCAATCAGAAGGCTGGACAGGGTGGTCATGGCTGGCTCGCCGTGCGGCCCGAAGGAGCAAAATCGCTTTAACTATCGGCGGTTGGTCGCGGAAACGGGAACGCCGGTTCAACTCGTTGATTGTCAGGGCCAGCGGACGCGGCTAATGACGGTCCGCGGCATGCCGCCTTACGGGAAAGTTCCGATGTCCATCCAAATGGTTCTGCTGCCTGTGTTCGTGCAGGTGGGTCTCACCTTCGCGCTGCTGATCGGCATGGTGCTGGCGCGCCGCCGCACCCTGGTCGCGGGCGAGACCAAAATTCGCGACATTGCACTCGGCGAGCCGAACTGGCCGAAGGGCGCCACGCAGATCGCCAATTGCTACCGCAACCAGTTCGAACTGCCGGTGCTGTTCTATGTCCTGATCGCGCTGGCGCTCCCGCTCCGCCATGCCGATCTCTTCATCGTGCTGATGTCCTGGGTGTTCGTGGTGACGCGCTTTGCCCATGCCGGGGTGTTCGTGTCCTCGAACGATCTCGGCCGGCGCTCCACGGTCTGGCTCGCCAGCGTGCTGGTGCTGCTCGCAATGTGGATCTACTTCGCGCTGAAGATGCTGTTGTTGATCTGACGCTTGCGCGCCAATCCTGACCTGAAAGATTCAAATGACTCCCGCTGCCCGGCTGTCCGCAGCCATCGAACTGATCGACACCATCGAGAAGGACCGCGTGCCCGCTGCCAAGGCGCTGAAGGAGTGGGGTACCGCGCACCGCTTTGCCGGCTCGGGTGACCGCGCCGCCATCGCCGGCCTGGTCTGGGACGTGCTGCGCCGCTACGCCTCGAGCGCGTTCCTGATGGAGTCCGATACCGCGCGTGCTAGGCTGATCGGCATGCTCCGGCTCGAGCGTGACATGGACACGGCCACGATGGGCGCGTTGTTCGACGGCAGCCGCTTCGCGCCGGCGCCGCTGACCGAGGCCGAGCAGGCGGCGCTCAGCCATCGGTCCCTCAAGGACGCGCCGGCCGCGATTGCCGGCGACTATCCCGAATGGCTGGATCCGCACCTCGCAAAAGTGTTCGGCGAGGACCGCGCGGCGGAGGCGGCCGCGATGGCCAGCCGTGCGCCGCTCGACCTCCGCGTCAACACGCTAAAATCCAATCGCGACAAGGCGCTGCAGTCGCTTGCTCATCTTCATGCGAAACCGACGCCCTGGTCGGCAACGGGCCTGCGCATCGCGCTTTCGGCCGATGCGCGCAACCCCGGGATCCAGGCCGAGGAGGATTTCATCAAGGGTGCGATTGAAGTTCAGGACGAGGGGTCGCAGCTTGCGGCCCAGTTGACCGCTGCAAAACCCGGCGAGCAGGTGATCGACCTCTGCGCCGGTGCGGGCGGAAAGACGCTGGCGCTCGCTGCCCTGATGCAGGGTAAGGGCCGGCTGATCGCGACCGACAGCGACAAGCGCCAGCTCGCGCCGATCCACGAGCGGCTGTCGCGCGCCGGCGTCCACAATGCAGAGGTCCGCACGCCAAAGGGCGACGCCGATCCCTTGGCAGACATCAGCAGCACCGCCGATCTCGTCGTGATCGATGCGCCCTGCACGGGAACCGGGACGTGGCGTCGCAACCCCGACGCGAAATGGCGCATGCGTCCCGGCGCGCTGGAGATTCGCCTGCGCGACCAGACCGAGGTGCTGGAGCGCGCGGTGCCGCTGGTGAAGGCCGGTGGCCGCATCGCCTACATCACCTGTTCGGTGCTGTCGGAAGAGAACGGCGAGCAGGTGAGGGCATTCGTCGCGCGCCATCCCGAGTTTGCGCCCGTCCCGCCGGAGCAGACTGCGAGCGTGCTCTGGGACAAGGCGGAGGCTTTCGGCGAGGCCGCGCTGCAGTCGCCGGAGGGGTGGCTGATGACGCCGCGGCGGACCGGGACCGACGGATTTTTCGTGTCGGTGCTTAAGAAGGTAGGCTAACCACACTCCGCCGTCATTCCGGGGCGGCCGCAGGGCGAGCCCGGAATCCATCGCGCAGTACGTGCGGTTCGATGGATTCCGGGCTCTCGCTTCGCGACCCTGAATGCCAGTTGCCAAAACAAAAACCCCGCAGACCGGATCCCGGCCGCGGGGTTTTCGAGCTCTGGCGTTCTGCCGGTACGTCCGTGGTCAGAACGATGCGTTGGCGTTAGCCGACGCGGAGATTGTCAGCCGAGGACTTGCCGCTGCGACGATCGGCGACGATGTCGAACGAGACCTTCTGACCCTCGTTGAGGGAGGAGAGGCCAGCGCGCTCGACGGCGCTGATGTGCACGAATACGTCCTTCTGGCCGTCGTCCGGCTGGATGAAACCATAACCCTTTTGGGTGTTGAACCACTTCACGGTGCCCATAGCCATGGGAATTTCCTTTAGTTAGTTAAAGAGCCTACGCACGTGGACCGGTACGCGGCATGCGCCCATAGTCCTGTTCAGTCGATGTTTGGAGAAGTCATCTGAAGCGTGCGCGCCCGTCAGCAACGAAGCGAAGCGGCCCAGTCGTTCGGCCAAGTATCGATGATCACAATATAGCGAGAATTTGGGGCCAGTTCAAGGCATCACCCGCGACCCGGCACGTCGCACGACTTTGCTATTTTGCGGTGCAAATAAACCGTCGGTCGTTTCTCAGTCCACGATGAAGAGCGTCGCCCCGGTTGCGGTCGAAGACCGGTGCGCGGCGTCGCCGTAGTCCGAAACCTGGTAGCTCATCCCCGCCGTCAGCTTGAATTTTCGCCCGTCGCGCAGCTCGCTGTCGAGCTCGCCCTTCAGCACGTAGAGCACGTGGCCGCGATCGCACCAATGGTCGGCCAGATAACCCGGCGAATATTCCACCATCCTGACCCGGAGATCGCCGATGTCGAGCGTGCGCCAAATGGCCTCACCGCGCTCGCCGGCATGTTTGGTCGGGCTGACCTTGCTCCAGTCGGTGACGGTAAAGGGGGAGGTGGGGAGCTTCATGAGGAGGTCCTGTTTCAGAGCCGGCGGAGCCCTTGTTATCGGATGCGACCGCCGCAGTCCTCATCTTTGCTGGTGCGTCAATGCGCACGCGGCAGGCACCTGCAGCCTGCTCGCAATCATGACCCAGACCAGCAGCGCGGCGGCGCTGATCCCGGCGCCGAGCATGCAGACGCCGGTCCAGCCGGCCATCGCATACACCATCGTCGAGGTGATCGCGCCAACAGCGCTTCCGACCGAGTAGAACACCATGTAGCCGCCGATCAGCCGGCTGGCCGCATCCGGGCGCGCGGCGACGAGCAGGCTCTGGCTGGTCACATGCACGGCCTGAAGCCCGAAATCCAGCATGATGACACCTGCGACCACGAACCAGAGCGAGGCTTCCAGGCAGGCGATCGGAGCCCACGCCGCCAGCATCAGCATCAGCGAGAGCCCGGTGGTGCGCTGGCCCCATCCGAGATCGGCGAGGCGCCCGGCATTGCGCGCGGCAAGTGCTCCAGCGAATCCGGCGATGCCGAGCAACCCGATCGTGGTGTGCGACAGCGCGAAGGGAGGCGCCGAGAGCGGCAGCACGATCGACGTCCAGAACACGTTGAGATCCGCGAAAATCAGGAACGCAAACAGCGCGCGCTCGCGCAGGAGCGGCTCCGCGGCAAACAGCGCGGCCGTCGAGCGCAGCAACGACGGATAGGACGCTCCGGCCATCGCGGTCGGCCGGCCGGGCGGCAGCACGCGCACCAGCAGGGCGGCGAGGGCGAGCATGAGGCCGGCCGAGACCAAATAGACCATGCGCCAGCCGCCGATATCGGCCAGCGCGCCGGAGGCGAACCGCGCCAGCAGGATGCCCGCGACCACGCCGCTGGTGACGGTGCCGATGGCGCGGCCGCGCCCGTCTGGCGTCGCGAGCGTCGCCGCAAAGGCAACGAGGACCTGGACGACGACGGCCAGCACGCCGACCAGCGCCATTCCCGCAAGCAGCACCGCGGCGTGCGTCGCCGTGCCGACCACGACGAGCGCGATCGCCGACAGCACGGTCTGGCCGACGATCAGGCGGCGGCGATCCCGGAGATCGCCGAGCGGCACGATCAGGATCAGGCCGAGGGCGTAGCCGATCTGGGTGAATGTCACCACCATGCCGATCGCGGCGGGCGCGATGTCGAGGTCGTGCGTCATGGCGTCGAGCAGGGGCTGCGCGAAGTAGATGTTGGCGACGCTCAGGCCGCAGGTCAGCGCGAACAGCAGCGCCATGGCGGGAGAGAGCCCGCGCCCGGTCGAGTTGCCGTCACCAGCTTTCAGTCCCGCGGGCGCGGTGTCGTTCCCCGTCATCGTCGTCTCCGGCGCATTCCATCTGGTCTTAAAAGAAGACCAGTTGCATCAGATGCTGTCCAGTCTTATTTTAGGACCAGTCTGAAGGGGCTGTGAATGAAACGGACCGGTTTTGCCGAGGCGAGCTGCCCGGTGGCGCGCGCGCTCGATGCCATCGGGGACGTCTGGTCGTTGCTGATCGTGCGCGATGCCTTCGATGGCTTGCGCCGGTTCGGCGATTTCCAGAAGAATCTGGGCATCGCCAAGGGCATGTTGAGCGCGCGCCTGCACAGGCTGGTGGAGCTCGGCGTGCTCGAACCGGTTCCGGCCTCGGACGGCAGCGCCTATCAGGAATATGCGCTGACGAAGAAGGGGCGCGACCTCTTTCCGGTCGTCGTCAGCCTGCGCCAGTGGGGCGAGGCCAATCTGTACGCCCGAGGCGAAGTGCATTCCGATCTGGTGGACGAGGCGGGCCAGCCGGTCGGCAAGCTCGTGCTTCCGTCTCGGGCCGGCCGGCCCCTGACATGGTCGGACACCAGGGTGAGAAAGGCCGGCGCGCGCAAGCGCTGAAGGCGCACCGGCCTCTTCAAGCTGGGATCGCGGGGTCAGTGCGGCAGATGGTTCGCCGAACCCTGCACGATCAACCCGGCCTCGTTGACCCGCAGATATTCGCAGATCCGCTTGCCGCGCTCGTTCTCGTAGAACACAACCACGCTGTCCGGGCTGACGAAAACGTCGATCACCGTGAAATGCAGGTTCGGGATCAGCCCGAGCGCCTTGCCCCAATAGGCCCGCAGCGCATCCTTGCCACGGACCGTGCCGCTGGCATCGAACCCCAGCATGGGGATACGGTCGGACGTCATCACGGCCGCCTCGTCATAGAGTGTGAGCACGCGCTCGAGATCGCGCGCATTCCAGGCCTCGACCCAGGTCCGGCCGAGCGCGGCGAGCGTTGATGGCTGATGGTGCGGTGACATAAGCGTTCTCCCTGATTGGGCTCCTCTGTGATCGGGAGCCAATTAGGTCAAGAATACTGACCTATTTTCATTTGTCCATGCCCAAAGAAGAATGTGGGTGCGTGCCCCGCGCGGTTGCGGGCCGGTCGCACGTCGCGTATCTGCTGGCCATGACAGCAGCACAGCACGACCGCTCCGCGTCGACGCCCTCCGTGGCCTCGGCGCACGACAAGATTCTCATCGTCGATTTCGGCAGCCAGGTGACGCAGCTGATCGCGCGCCGCGTGCGCGAGGACGGCGTTTATTGCGAGATCGTCCCGTTCAACAAGGCCGAACAGGCCTTCAAGGAGATGAAGCCGAAAGCGGTGATCCTCTCCGGCGGGCCGGAGTCGGTGCATGAGGCAGGCTCCCCCCGCGCGCCGCAGCTGATCTTCGATTCCGGCGTGCCCGTGATGGGCATCTGCTACGGCCAGATGACCATGGCCGAGCAGCTCGGCGGCACCGTCGAAGGCGGCCATCACCGCGAATTCGGACGCGCCGATGTCGAGGTGAGAGCGCCGAGCCAGCTGTTCGAGGACGTCTGGTCACCCGGCGGCAAGAACCAGGTCTGGATGAGCCATGGCGACCGCATCACCAAGATGCCGCCAGGCTTCTCGGTGGCTGGCACCTCGCCGAACGCGCCGTTCGCGATCATCCAGGACGAGACGCGCAAATATTACGGCCTGATGTTCCACCCCGAAGTGGTGCACACGCCCGACGGCGCGAAACTCATTCGCAATTTCGTCCGCAAGATCGCCGGCCTCTCCGGCGACTGGACCATGCGCGCCTTCCGCGAGGAGGAGATCGCCAAGATCCGCGCGCAGGTAGGCCAAGGCAAGGTGCTCTGCGGCCTCTCCGGCGGCGTCGATTCAGCGGTCGCAGCCGTGCTGATCCATGAGGCCATCGGCGACCAGCTCACCTGCGTGTTCGTCGACCATGGCATGCTGCGCCTGGATGAGGCCAAGACCGTGGTTGACCTGTTCCGCCACCACTACAACATCCCGCTCGTGCACGTGGATGCCTCCAAGCAGTTCTTGGGCGAACTCGAAGGCGTCACCGACCCGGAAACCAAGCGCAAGACCATCGGCCGCCTCTTCATCGAGGTGTTCGAAGCGGAGGCCAAGAAGATCGGCGGCGCCGATTTCCTCGCGCAAGGGACGCTCTATCCCGATGTGATCGAGAGCGTCTCCTTCACCGGCGGCCCCTCGGTCACCATCAAGTCGCACCACAATGTCGGCGGTCTGCCCGAGCGCATGAACATGAAGCTCGTCGAGCCCCTGCGCGAGCTGTTCAAGGACGAGGTCCGCAAGCTCGGTCGCGAACTCGGCCTCCCCGAAATCTTCGTCGGCCGCCACCCGTTCCCGGGCCCGGGCCTCGCCATTCGCTGCCCCGGCGAGATCACCCGCGACAAGCTCGACATCCTGCGCAAGGCCGACGCCGTCTACATCGACCAGATCCGCAAGCACGGCCTCTACGACGACATCTGGCAGGCCTTCGCGGTGCTGCTTCCGGTGAAGACGGTCGGCGTCATGGGCGACGGCCGCACCTACGACTTCGTCGTCGGCTTGCGCGCCGTCACCTCCACCGACGGCATGACCGCGGACTTCTACCAGTTCGACATGAAGTTTCTGGGCGAGACGGCGACGCGCATCATCAACGAGGTGAAGGGCGTGAACCGGGTGGTGTACGACGTGACGAGCAAGCCGCCGGGGACGATTGAGTGGGAGTAGGGGGCTAATACAGGCGGCAGACAAACAATGATGCGATGTAGCAATGGCTGAGAATTACTCTGAGGCTGCAACCCGGCATTTTCAGGACTCCGAGCTCCTAGCGAAGGACTCGCGGTGGGCTAATGCAAGTCACCTCGTGGGCTTCGCAGCTGAATGCGCGGTGAAGTATCGCCTCGAGAATTTGCGGCCCGCGGCGGAGGTGCCGCACGTGCATTTTCCAAGCTTGCTAGCGGTTGCGAGAAAGCATTTGAAGGGCCGACGTGACGCCACTCTCCACACTGTTTTGAAAATGAGCGCATTGATGGATGGGTGGAGTGTTAACGATCGATATGCACCAAACGCCGCCGTTGGGAAACGGCAATATGACGTCTGGCGCGGACATGCCGCTCGTTTAATGTCTGCCGCGGGGCTCAAGCGATGATGGGAAAGAAAGCAAAAAAAGGAAAGGCGCAGAGGACTAAGTCCACAATCCGCTACGACGAAGCTTTGCCGAAATTCACGGACTTGGTATCTGAGCACTTGGGGTCAAAAGCACTTCGACGAGATTGTTTTCTACGTGATGCGGATGGAAATTTGACGTACGTCGTTCGGGGCAAGATCGCACCGGCGAAGCGTGACGCGCTTGCAAACGCCGTAAAGTTGGAGATGGGAACATACGCGGGCGACCTCCCGATAGCTACACCTGATGAATTGTTTGACGATGCCTTAAACGATTCCGAAGTTGGCATTCTTGAGTACGTTGCGACGGCAGCTACTCAACGAGCGATATTCAATTTGATTGCTGGCGAGTTTATGGGGGCCGATCGACGGCGAGGCCGTACTTACACTTGGGTCATAGATCATCTCGCAGACGCTTTCCATGAAACTACACCCCGTAGTTTTCTCATTGCCTTGCGTAAGGCAGCGCAAACCCGAATTAATCCGAAGGTCACGCCGATCGATCACCTTGGTATTCGAGAGGGTGTTCAGGCGGCTTCAACGGTGCGCGTGGATCAATTGGGCGAAGACTATCCGTGGATCAAAACTGTGCTCGACGACCTAGAGGGGCTCGAAGTTCCCTGCCCCCCAGATGCCTTTGTAAAGCGATGGCGGAGCCAAGGGACTGTGACCCGGGTCAATCAAGTTGCTCGTCGAAGCAGTCGACCCGGTCCGATTGGACTTGAAGGTACTTTAGGACACAGTGCGGCCGAGGAGGTTTTGCTGGATGCACTAAAGAGTATTGGTGTGGTCGAAGAACGGTCCGGCGACCGCATTAACATGCCGGATCTGTTCCGGGTAGCGGCGAAGATCAAGCGTCGCGGAGGCGTGCGGCCGCCCACTGCTAGGTAGTTATTTTCGGCCCCGTGCCGGCGCGCAATCGCGTGAGGATGCGGTCGAGGATGGTCCCGCATCCTGAAGCCGCCCTATGGGGCGGTTTTTTCTCAACCACGCAGCTGCTGCGCCTGCGCGCTGGAAATGTTCGATAGGGCCCAGTCCACAGAATCCCAATCCGCATGTGAACTGTTCACAGCTCTGCGGCGTTGAAGGTCGGTGCAAGTCTCCTCCTTAGCCCCAGAGCCATACATCCTGATCCTGACGGGAGGGGGTCTGCTGATCGCGCTCGTCGCTTGGCTACCCCTCGCCCTGAAGCGGCTGCCCCTGTCTCTTCCGATCGTCTGCATCGGGATCGGAGCTGCGATCTTCTCGCTGCCGGCCGTCACGCTCCGGCCGCTGCCGCTCGATTACCCCGAACTCACCGAGCGTTTCACCGAGTTCGTCGTGATCATTGCGCTGATGGGGGCGGGGTTGAAGCTCGATCGCCCGTTCAGTTGGCGGAAGTGGGGCGTCACCTGGCGATTGCTGGCGATCACAATGCCGATTGGAATCCTCGCAATCACGGCAATGGGAGGGTGGTTGCTGGGCCTGTCCTGGATCGCGGCGCTGCTGTTGGCGGCAAGCCTCGCGCCGACCGATCCGGTGCTCGCGTCCGACGTTCAGGTCGGGCCTCCAAAGACGGGGGAAGAGGATGAGGTTCGCTTCGGGCTGACATCTGAGGCAGGCTTGAACGACGGCTTCGCGTTTCCGTTCGTGCATCTTGCGATCGCCCTCGGCTTGGCCGCGACAACGGGAAAACCCTGGGCCGGGCAGTGGCTTCTCCACAACGTCCTGTGGGAGATTTCCGCCGGCCTGATCGGTGGCTGGCTCATTGGTCGGCTGTTCGGCTGGCTCACGTTCCACGTCCCTGCCGACACGAAGCTGGCCAAAACGGGAGACGGCCTGATCGCAATCTCGGCCACCTTCGTTTCTTACGGCGTGACCGAACTGATCCACTGCTACGGCTTCCTCGCCGTTTTCGTCACCGCGCTGACGCTGCGCCGCTCGCACCGCGATCACGAATTCAACCGGCAAATGCACGACATCACCGAGCAGGTAGAGCGGCTGGCCATGATGGTCCTGTTGCTGCTGTTCGGCGGGGCGCTGGTCAGCGGTTTGCTGCGCCCGCTCGAATTGGTGGATGTGGCTGCGGCCGTGGCGATCCTGCTCATCATCCGGCCGGTCGGCGGATTAATCGCCCTGGCTGGATTCAAGGCTCGGTTTTCGGAGAAGATGACGCTTGCTTTCTTCGGGATCCGAGGTGTGGGCTCGTTCTATTATCTCGCCTATGGGCTCAACCATATGGAGCTAACCGTGGGCGAGCGGCTGTGGGCGATCGTTGGCCTCGTCGCGCTGCTCTCGATCTTGCTTCACGGACTGACGGTCACGCCAGTGATGCGACAGCTCGACAAGAGTGTAGGGCGCGATCCAGATGTCGACGATGCGACTCCATCGCCAAGCCTGCAAGGACCGTCTTCGACGTAAGACGGGGCGTCCGCGCATCGATGCCGTTTGGTCGCCGGCGCAGTTTGTTGCCGTCCTGAGCGCGCGTGCGTACCCGGCGCAAACGTTGGGTGTCCGTCTCGCGCTCTCGTGATACGACGTCCGGATCGTTCCCTTCCGGAGCCCGCCTTTATGTCTGTCGCGACTGCCTCGAGCCAAACATCCAGTGCTGCCGAAGCTGATCCCGAAACCGTCGGCTGGATGCGCGGCTTCCCGCCATCCCCGGACCGCCTCATCACCTTCCAGAACGGCTCATTCCGCAGCTTCCCCGAGCTGCGCTGGGCGTGGTCCAACATCCGCCAGCTCGTGCCGACCGTAAACGTCTGGCGCGGGGCAGGGCCCGCCTCACCGCTGCCGCGCGCGGAGCAGTACATCGGCGCGGTCGCGTCGATCACGATGGACGGCCGTCCGATGACGTTCGCAAAGATGCTGGAGGAGACCTACACCGACGGCATCGCCGTGCTGCACCGGGGCAAGCTGATCTACGAGCGTTACTTTGGCGCGCTGAAGCCGCATAAGCCGCATATCGGCATGTCCGTGACGAAGTCGTTCACCGGCGTGCTCGCCGGGATCCTGGTCAGCGAGGGCAAGATCGATCCGCAGGCGCCGGTCACGGACTATGTGCCGGAGCTGAAGGCGAGCGGGTTTGGCGACGCGCGTGTGCACGAGGTCATGGATATGACCACAGGGCTCGCCTACACCGAGGTTTACACCGACAAGAATTCGGATGTGTGGGGGCTGCGGCGTGCCAACGGCATGGCGCCGATCCCGCCGGACTACGAAGGCCCGACCAACATCTTCGATTTCCTCGTCGCGCAGGCAAAGCAGGGCGAGCACGGCAAGGCCTTTGCCTACAAGACCGTCAACACCGACGTGCTCGCATGGATCTGCCGGCGCGTCAGCGGCCTGACGCTGGCGGAGCTGTTGTCCGAGCGGATCTGGCAGCCGATGGGCGCCGAGGAGGATGCGCATTACCACGTCGACCGCATCGGCACCGAAAGCGGCGGCGGCGGCCTCTCCACGACGTTGCGCGATCTGGCTCGCTTCGGCGAGACCATGCGCAATCACGGCCGCTTCAACGGCCGCCAGATCGTGCCGTCGCAGGTGGTCGAAGACATCGCGTGCGGCGGTGATCCCGCCAAGTTCGCGCCGGCCGGCTATCCCACGCTGCCCGGCGCGTCCTACCGCAACCAATGGTGGGTCACGCACAACGAACACGGCGCCTACATGGCGCGCGGTGTCTACGGCCAGGGCATCTACATCGATCCCAAGGCCGAGATGGTGATCGCGCGCTACGCCTCGCACCCCGTCGCCGGCAACGCCGCCAACGATCCCGTGACGCTTCCGGCCTACATGGCGCTGGCGAAGGCGCTGATGGCGGGCGGGTAGGGCGTCGCACGTTCGCGCCTCACACGCGCTGTCATCGCCCGACTTGATCGGGCGATCCAGTATTCCACAGATGGTTGGGATTGGGCCGAAAAGCTGCGGCGTACTGGGTCGCCCGGTCAAGCCGGGCGACGACAGTGAGCCAAACCGCAAGATCGGTCGAGCACGTCATAGCCGTCCGTGACCAGATGGAGCCGCCACGGAGGAGGGACGATGAAGGCGGCGCTGCACAACTATCAGGACCGGATGCGACGGGTGCTGGACCATATCGACCGGCACCTCGACGAGGATCTGGACCTGGAAAGGCTGAGCGCTGTTGCCGCCTTCTCGAAATTTCATTTCCACCGTCAGTTCGCGGCGACGTTCGGGCTGTCCGTGCATCGCTATGTCCAGCTCGCCCGTATGAAGCGCGCTTCCTACCGGCTGGCCTACAGTGACGCCCAAAGCGTGACGGATATCGCGATGGATGCCGGTTACGATGCCCCGGATGCCTTCGCCCGCGCCTTTCGGCAACGGTTCGGGCAATCGCCGTCGTCGTTTCGCAACTCGCCGGACTGGGAACCGTGGCTTGTGGCCTTCGGGCCTCTCGATAACGCGAGGAGCAAGCGCATGAGGACTTTTACCCACGACGACGTAACGATCCGCGACGTACCCACGACGCGGGTTGCGATCATGGAGCATCGGGGCGACCCGGCAACGCTCGGCAACACCGTCCGGCGATTCATCGCCTGGCGCAGGGCAGCGGGCCTGCACCCCAGGACACATCCGACCTTCAATGTCTGGCGGTCCGAACGGCGCCCCTCGACGCCGGCCGCTTACAGCACGGACCTCTGTGTCGGGACCGACCAGCCGATCGAGCCGAATGGCGAAGAGATCAAGGCCGGCGAGATTCCCGGCGGACGCTGCGCCGTGCTGCGGGTCGTCGGCTACACCGATAATCTTGAGCCCGCCGCGCTCTACCTCTATCGCGACTGGCTTCCGGCCAGCGGCGAGGAGGCGCGCGACTTCCCGATCTATTGCCAGCGGCTGAGCTTCTTCCCGGAAGTGCCCGAGCATGAGACGGTGGCGGAGCTGTTCCTGCCGCTCAAGTAGCGACCTTGGCCTTCATGGTTCGAGACGCCCGCTTGTGCGGGCTCCTCACCATGAGGTCCAAGAAACTGGCCGCAAGATAAGACCTCACCCTGAGTGCCCGCCGCAGGGGGCGCCTCGAAGGATGGGCCGCGGGCGAGCTCGCGCTTACTCGCCCGCCTCCTGCCAATGCGGATAGGTGACATAGGCGGTGACGGCACCCTGCTCGTGCGAGCGGATGGTGACCGTCTCGCCCTTCGGCATGTAGACGATCTCGCCGGCACCTGCCGTGACGGTGCTGCCGGCGCTGCTGACCGAGAGCTGTCCTTCCAGGACGAGCATGACGTCGTCGACGCCGAGCTTTTCGTCCAGCTGCTGGTTCGGTGCGTAACGGCCGAAGCCGATGGTGATCGGCCCGCCGTGACGCTGGTCGATCACATTCGCCGCGAAAATCTCGCCGTCCTGTCCGGGTGAGCGTTCGAACGATGCATCGGCGAGGGTGAATTTGCGAACTTTCATGACAGCCTTCCGTCTGCGAGCACTGATGGGGTGGGGACGGAATAGACGTTGGGCAGGTGTTTGGTTCGCCGCCTGCGAGGTGGTTTGACGCAGCGCGGCGCATTAATATAAGTATTGACTTATATTCGTGGAGGCCGATATTTCCGCTCGAACGAAACGATCGGGAGAAACGCCATGCAGATCGACGTCGCCAAAGTTCTGGGCCTCGTTGCGCGCTCGGTGCGCAATTTCGAGAAGGACGGGCAACCCGCGAGCGCAGTGACTCTGACGCGGCTCTACGACACCGGCGTCGACGATCTCTGGGACGCCGTGACCAGCAGGGAACGCATTCCGCGCTGGTTTGCGGCGGTCGAGGGCGACCTCCGGCTCGGCGGACGTTACCAGGTCAAGGGAAACGCCGGCGGCACCATCACGGCCTGCACGCCGCCGACCCATTTCGCAGCGACGTGGGAGTTCGGCGGCGCGATCAGCTGGATCGACGTCACGCTGGCGGCCGAACGAGAGCAGGCGCGTCTGACGCTCGAGCACACCGCCATCATCGAGGATCACTGGACTCAGTTCGGTCCGGGCGCGGTGGGCGTCGGCTGGGACCTCGCGCTCGCGGGGCTGGATCGCTATGTTGCGACGGGGGCATCGGTCGACCATGAGACGGCCGAGGCCTGGATGGTCTCGCCGGAGGGCAAGGAGTTCATGACGACCAGCGGCGAGTCCTGGCGCGCGGCGCATGTCGCCAGCGGAGTCGATCCCGACGACGCGAAGCGGCGCTCCGACCGGACCATCGCGTTCTATCGCGGCGAGATGCCGCCCGACATCGCACATCCCGGCACAGGAAGCTGATGCACGTTTTCGAAGTCCTCGCCGATCCCGTGCGCCGCCGCATCCTCGAGTTGCTGGCGCGCGGCGAAATGGCGTCCGGTGAGGTCGTCGAAATGATCGGGGCCGAGTTCGGAATCACCCAGGCGGCGGTCTCGCAGCACCTCAAGGTGCTGCGAGAGAGCGGCTTTGCCAACGTCCGCGCGGAGGCGCAGAGGCGGTTCTATTCGGTCGACGTCGCCGGGCTTCGCGCGGTGGATGCGTGGGTCGGCCAGTTCCGGAATTTCTGGGAGCCGAAGCTCGACGCGCTGGCAACCGAGATCGCGCGCGGCAAGCGCGAGCGTCGCAACGCGCCGATCACCAAGCGGCGTGGGAAGCGGGCGTGAGGATGCGGTTCGCAAGGTGGGGCGGCTTCGCCTGCTGCCATCCTTGGAGACGCCCGCCGTTGGCGGGCCCTCAGGATGAGGACCTGATGTGTGGCACTCGTTGTCAGCGCACTGACGCTGCTTAGCCTCATCCCGATGAGACCGCGAAGCGGGCGTCTCGAAGGACGAGGCGCGCGCTCAGATCGCGCAAGGCGACGTATGCGATAGTCCTCCGCGGGGGCGCGTACATTACGAACTCCGGCCCATCTTCTCGAACTTCTTCACCAGCCGCTCGCGCTTCAGCCGCGACAGCCGCTGGATCCAGAAGATGCCGTCGAGCTGGTCGATCTCGTGCTGGTGGCAGACGGCGCGCAGGCCGTCCGATTCCTCGCTTCGCACGTTGCCGTCGAGATCCCAATAGCTGATCCGCACCCGCGCGTGGCGCTGCACCTCGTCCTTGACCCCCGGCATCGAGACGCTGCCTTCGCGGTGGAGGATCATCTCGGGTGAGGTCCATTCTATGACCGGATTGACGTAGGTGAGGGGGCCATCTTTGGCGTCGAGCTCGAGCACGACGAGCCGCAAGGGCACGCCGATATGCGGAGCGGTGATGCCGATGCCGGGCGCGGCGCGCATGGTGTCGAGCAGGTCAGCTGCGAGTTCGCGCAAGCCGGCATCGTATGCAGTGACCGGGCGGGCCGGCATCGCGAGCCGGCGGTCGGGATAGCGGACGATCGGGCGGATGGTCATGCACACCTCCTAGCATTCACGGATCATTGAAGCATCCCGTCTTGACCGTTCTACCAACTGGAAGGTAGATAGCTGGCATGAGCAACGTTTCCTCCACTGCCGACGACATCCTGGCCTGTGCGCGCTCGCTGATCATTGCCGGCGGCTATAACGGCTTCAGCTATGCCGACATCGCTGACGTCGTCGGCATTCGCAAGCCGAGCATTCACCATCACTTCGCCAGCAAGGTCGATCTGGTCCGCACGCTGGTGTCACGCTATCGCGAGGAGGCGCAGGCAGGATTGGCTGCGCTCGAACGCAACATTCCCGACCCGCGCGATCAGCTCGAAAACTATGTGGCCTATTGGGAGGCGTGCATCACCGATGCGACAGCTCCTTTCTGCGTCTGTGCGCTGCTGGCGAGCGAGCTTCCAATGCTCCCGGACGAGGTCGCGCTGGAAGTCCGCGCGCATTTTCGTGCCGTGGCATCCTGGCTGACGGCGGTGCTGGAGCGCGGCAAGCGGAAGGGCCGGCTGCACTTGTCCAGCTCTGCGAAGATCGAGGCTGAAGGCGTCATGGCGACCGTTCACGGCGCGATGCTGTCATCGCGTGCCTATGGCGATCCCAAGATGTTCGGAGCGATCACCCGGCCGTTGCTGGACCGGCTGTCCATCAGGCACTGACGGAGATCGCGCGAGCCCGGCGGTGCAGCCGGCCTGCGGCACTGAATCTGAGCCATGAATCTACCAACTAGTAGGAAGTATCTAACATGACAAATCGTGAGACAACCTTGGACATCGCCGACCGCGCGCAATGGCTGAAGCAGTATTACTTCCTGCGGGCGGCGTTTTCGCTGGCCTGGGTCATCGCGGCCTTGGCCATCGCGCCATCATCGGCAGTCGTCGCCGCGACGCTGCTCGTCGCCTATCCGGCGTGGGATGCCGCCGCCAATTATCTCGACGCGCTCTGGAGCGGCGGATTGAATCAGAACCGGACGCAGGGCCTGAACGTGCTGGTCAGCCTGCTGACCGCATTCGCGGTCGCACTGGCGCTGCGGGTGAGCATGAACTGGATGCTCGGGATCTTCGGCGCCTGGGCGATGTTGTCGGGCTTGTTGCAGCTCGGAACGGCGTTGCGGCGCTGGAAGCTTTACGGCGCGCAATGGGCCATGGTGCTCAGCGGCGGCCAATCCGCGCTGGCTGGCGGCTTCTTCATCTTTCAGGCCACGATGCCGGCAGTCCCGTCGATCGCGAACGTCGCCGGCTATGCCGCGATCGGCGCGGTCTACTTCCTGGTCTCCGCGGTCTGGCTCACGGTCAGCACCTGGCGCCGCAGCGCCGCCGTCTGAGACCTTGCATCGGACGTTTCATGCGTCAGAATCGCGCTGAATCGTCCCTGTGCAGGAACCGGCCGTCGGACAAGTGTTTTGCCCGACGGGTCAAATCGCGGCGGGCCGCCTTCGGCTCATCGCCGCCGCTCGTTAAGTCCTTGATCCAGCAGGGGCCGGCTACTGTGCATGGGGTTGTTTTCGCGAATTTTACTTGGCGGGTCCTGCAAAAACTTGCGTGATCCCTGTCGGCCGGCGCAGTTCCCATTCGTCTTCCCTTCGGACAAGATTGGATGCGGAGGCCAGAGATGAATTCTTCCACCTATCGCTGGGTGATCGTCGCCGCCGGCGGCCTGCTCGGCTGCGTCGCCATCGGCGGCATGTTTTCGTTGCCGGTGTTCCTGCAGCCGATCGCCAAGGACACCGGCTGGTCGGTGACCGGCATCTCCAGCGCGATGACGATCGGCTTCCTGGCAATGGCGTGCACCAGCATGGTCTGGGGCACGCTGTCCGACCGGTTCGGTCCGCTGCCGGTGGTGCTGACGGGGTCGACGGTGCTGACGCTCAGCCTGTTCGCGGCGAGCCATGCGACCTCCCTGATCGTGTTCCAATTCGTGTTCGGCCTTCTGACCGGTGCCTCCTGCGCGGCGATCTTCGCGCCGATGATGGCGACCGTGACCGGCTGGTTCGATACCCATCGCAGCCTTGCCGTGTCGCTGGTGTCCGCCGGCATGGGCGTGGCGCCGATGACGATGTCGCCGCTCGCGGCCTGGCTGGTCTCGAATCACGACTGGCGCACCTCGATGCAGATCGTGGCTCTGGTGGTCGGCGCCATCATGATCCCGGTCTCGTTCCTGGTGCGCCGTCCGCCGGCGCTCGCGCAGGCCGCGGCCGCACCGCTGGGCGAGGGGGCCGGGCAGGACGAGATGTCGATGGGCGAGGCGCTGCGCTCGCCGCAATTCCTGATTCTGCTCGCGACCAACTTCTTCTGCTGCGCCACCCATTCCGGCCCGATCATCCACACCGTCAGCTATGCCGTGAGCTGCGGCATTCCGCTGGTCGCGGCGGTGACGATCTACAGCATCGAGGGTTTTGCCGGTCTCGGCGGCCGCATCGCCTTCGGCCTGATGGGCGATCGTTTCGGGGCCAAGCGCGTGCTGGTCTCGGGGCTGTTGCTGCAGGCATTCGGCGCGCTCGCCTACGTCGTCGCCCATCAGCTTGCGACCTTCTACGCCGTCGGCGCCGTGTTCGGCTTCATCTATGCCGGCACCATGCCGCTCTACGCCGTGCTGATCCGCGAAAACTTTCCGCTCAAGATGATGGGCACGGTGATCGGCGGCACGGCGATGGCCGGCAGCCTCGGCATGGCGACGGGCCCGCTCGCCGGCGGCCTGATCTACGACGCCTTCTCCAGCTACGCCTGGCTGTACATTCTTTCCTGGGCGATGGGCCTCGGTGCCTTCCTGATGGCGATGACGTTCAAGCCCTTCGCGAAGCCGCAGGTCGCCGTTGCCCCGGCGGCCGCATGATCGGAGAACTCAGAGGCGCTTCTCGAAGAACAGGTCCGGATAAGGGTCGTCGTTGAACCGCGGAATCTCGCGCCAGCCCGTGCTGCGGTAGAGTTGGCCGGCCTCGGGCAGCGCGCTGTTGGTGTCGAGCCGCAGCAGCGTGATGCCGAGCTCGCGCGCGGCGCTTTCGGCTGCGTCCATCAGCCGCCGGCCGAGCCGCAATCCGCGCGCGGCGGGCGCGACCCACAGCCGCTTGATCTCGGCATAGCCGTGATCCGTTCCTTTCAGGCCGACGCAGCCGATCGGCAGCGTGTCCGACATCGCGACGATGAAGCTGCCGCGCGGGCGGCGCATGTCCTTGGCGTCGGGGTCGCGCGACAGCGAGACGTCAAAACCTTGGCTGAAGCGGCGGCCGAGTTCGGCATAATACTCGCCGAGGCAGTAACGCGCTTGCTCGCTCCGCGGATTCATCTCCTCCAGCGCGATCCGGTCGCGCGTCAAGGTGGAGGCGATCAGGTCCATCGCCACCAGCAGCGCCTCGGTTTGCGAATGCTGCGCGAGGAAGCCTTCGGCCTGCGTGTTCGACAGCGCCTCGTAGGCCGCAAACTCGCGCCGGCCGGTCCGCGTCAATGTCGCGACCCGCCGGCGCGCGTCGCTTTCATGCGTTTCGGTCTCAATCAGTCCTTCGTCCTCGAGGCTGCGCAGGAGACGGCTCATCAATCCGGAATCGAGGCCGAGATAATCGCGGATCTCGGCCACGTCCGAACGCCCGTGGCCGATCGCGTTGAGCACCCGCGCCGCGCCGAGCGGCCGGCCGCGCCCCAGGAACGAAGTATCGAGCGCGCCGACGGCGGATGTGACGGCGCGGTTGAAGCGGCGGACGCGCGAGACGGGGTCGAGCATGATATCTGACTCTAGTCAGATATCATCGTCTGTCAATCGAGCGATCAAGCGAACAGTCGCGCTTCTTTGTGAGTTGTGCCGGAGCGGCAGGCCGCTACCATATGCCATCTGCCGTGGAACACGGGAGCCAGAAAAGCGGAGGCGACATGAGCGGGCAGGAACGCAAGGCAAAGGGATCGGACCTGTTTGTCGCGGCGCTGGAGAACGAAGGGGTCGATCGCATCTTCGGCGTTCCCGGCGAGGAGAATCTCGATCTCGTGGAATCGCTGCGCACCTCCAAGATCGAGCTGGTCCTGACCCGTCACGAGCAGGCCGCCGCCTTCATGGCAGCCACGCATGGCCGGCTGACCGGCAAGCCCGGCGTTTGTCTGTCCACCCTCGGCCCAGGCGCGCTCAACCTGTCCACCGGCGCGGCCTATGCGCATCTCGGCGCGATGCCGATGATCCTGATCACCGGCCAGAAGCCGATCATGAGCAGCCGGCAGGCGCGCTTCCAGATCGTGGACGTGGTCGCGACCATGAAGCCGCTGACGAAGCTGTCGCGGCAGATCATCAGTGCCTCCAGCATTCCGACCGTGGTGCGCGACGCCTTTCGCGTCGCGATGGAGGAGCGGCCCGGGCCGGTGCATCTCGAATTGCCCGAGGACATCGCTGGTGACGAGGTGCCTGATGTCCCCGTGATCCCGGTCCATCCGATCGAAATCCCGGTCGCCCATCGCGCCGCGCTCGACCGCGCCGCGGAGATGATCCTGGCTGCGAAACACCCGCTGGTGATGATGGGGGCTGCGACCAGCCGGCCGCGTTCGACGCACGGCATATCGAGCTTCGTGCGTCGCACCGGCATTCCGTTCTTCACCACGCAGATGGGCAAGGGCACCGTGCCCGGCGGCACAAATCTCTACATGGGCACCGCCGCACTGTCCGAGCGCGACTATGTCCACGACGCCATCGATGCCGCCGACCTGATCGTCGCGATCGGTCACGACCCGATCGAGAAGCCGCCCTTCATCATGGGGCCGTCGGGGCCGAAGGTCATTCACGTCAGCTACACGTCGGCCAGTGTCGAGCAGGTCTATTTTCCGGACGCCGAGGTTGTCGGCGATGTTGGCCCGAGCCTCGAGCTGCTCGCCGACCGGCTCGAAGGCAAGCTGCCGCAGGCTGCAGCGCTGCTGCCGCTGCGCGAGGAAATCCTGCGCCACATCGCCGACCGCGCCACCGAGGCGCGCTGGCCGCCGACGCCGCAGCGCATCGTGCACGACATCCGCCAGGTGATCCCCGAGAACGGCATCGTCGCGCTCGACAACGGCATGTACAAGATCTGGTTCGCGCGCAACTACCGCACCCGCGTCGCCAACACGCTGCTGCTCGACAATGCGCTGGCGACCATGGGTGCCGGCCTGCCGTCGGCGATGATGGCCGCGATGCTCTATCCCGACCGCCGCGTGCTCGCGGTCGCCGGCGACGGCGGCTTCATGATGAACAGCCAGGAGATGGAGACCGCCATCCGTCTCAAGCTCAACCTCGTCGTGCTGGTGCTGGAGGACAACGCTTACGGCATGATCCGCTGGAAGCAGGCCGTCGACCATTTCGCCGACTACGGCATGACCTTCGGCAATCCCGACTTTGTTCAGTATGCGAAGGCATACGGGGCGAAGGGGCATCGGATCGAGAGCATCGACAGTTTTGGCGCCACGCTGGATGCCGCGTTCAAAGAGGGCGGGGTGCATCTGGTCGTGATCCCGATCGACTATTCGGAGAACGTGCGGGTGCTGGTCGACGAGCTGCGGGCGCATGAGAAGGCGAAGAGGTGATGATTGGCTATCATGCCCCGGACGCGGCGCAGCGCCTCTTGGCGGGCGCTGCAGAGCCGGGTCCATCTACCAGCGAGCCTTATCGCCTGCTGGGACGCGGCAGTGATAACTTGCGCTGCCCTCTCTGAGCGCCGAAACTGAGTAGCCCACCAACAATAGGAAAAAATCATGACCCGCATTCGCTGCGTTACCGAGATGGGCATGGGCGTCGACGTGCACGGCAGGGACGCCACCAAAGCGGCCAAACGTGCGGTGTCGGATGCCATCAGGCATTCGAGCCTTGGCTTCTTCCGGATGATCGGCAAGACTGCGAACGACATGTTTGTCGACGTCACGATCGCGGTGCCCAATCCGGAAGCCGTTGACAAGGAAGCGGTGGCGAAGGAGCTGCCTTACGGCACCGTCACCGTCACCGCGGTCAAGGGCGGATTGGAAATTCCCTCGGCCACGGAAGTCGCCAACGACCCCATCCTGATCGCGAATGCCGCCGTCATCGTCAGCTTCGAGAAGGACTGAGACGGTGTCCGCCAGCGATGAGGCGCTGCTCGATCGTCCGATCTGGAGCGCTCTGACGACCAGCCATAAACATCTGGCCGAGGGCGGGCCGCGGGCGCTGCGCTATCCCGTCGACATGACGCCATTCGCAGACATGGCCAACATATCCGAGGCCAGCTTTGCCGCGCTCGGCGATCTCATGTCGGGCTCGCAGGTCGCCGCATTGTTCACGCCGGAGCCGGTCGAAATTCCATCCGGATTCAAGGTCGTGATCGCCGGGCCTTGCGAGCAGATGATCGGCTCGCCCGCCGACAGTCCGCTTCGCGATGCCGAGATCGTCACGCTTGGTGCCAACGACGTTTCAGCGATGATGGCGCTGACGGAACTGACGAAGCCCGGGCCGTTTGCGCGGCGCACCCATGAACTCGGCACGTTCCTCGGCATCCGCGCCGGGGACCAGTTGGTCGCGATGACCGGCGAGCGGATGAAGCCGGGCAAGTTCACCGAGATCACGGCCGTGTGCGTGCATCCCGACCATCGCGGCCGCGGCTATGCGCAGGCGCTGCTCGCGGCGGTGGCGCGCGGGATCGAGGCCCGCGGGGAAATTCCGTTCCTGCACGTGTTTTCCAGCAACGCGTCGGCGATCGCGCTGTACCAGCGGCAGGGCATGCGCATCCGCCGCTGCCTGCACGTCACCGCGTTCATGAAGCAGCAATAGTCGCTGCGGCCTTCAATTCCCGCGAAAGCGCGCTATATCCGTCCAAACACAATTGGGGGAGACTGATGGACGCCAAGGTGACGGAATTTTCCGCCGTGCGGACGGCGATGCAGCGTTACGTCGATCAGGAAATCATTCCGGGCGCATCCTGGGCCGTGCTGCGCGGGCGCGAATTGGTCGATCAGCAATGCGTCGGCTTTGCCGACCGCGAGGCCAATACGGCGCTCCGGCCCGACCATATCTTCCGCGCCTTCTCCAACACCAAGATCTTCGTCACCTGCGCGATCATGCTGCTGGTCGAGGAAAGCCGCATCGGGCTCGATGACGCGGTCGAGACATTCCTGCCGCAGCTCGCTGGTCGCAAGGTGCTGAAGCCGGGCGCTTCGAGCCTTGCCGATGTCGAGCCGGCGAAGAGCCCGATCACGATCCGGCAGCTCCTGACCCACACCGCGGGCCTCAGCTACGGCATCTTCGATCCCGGCACGGTGCTGTTCAAAGGCTATAACGAAGCGCGCGTGCTCAATCCGCTGACGCCGCTCTCCGACATGATCGACAAGCTCGCCGATCTGCCGTTGTCCTATCATCCCGGCACGGCCTGGGAATATTCGGTGGCCACCGACGTGCTCGGCCGTATCGTGGAGGTGGTTTCCGGCCAGCCGCTCGATGCCTTCCTCAAGGCGCGCATCTTCGATGTCCTGGGCATGACCGACACCGGCTTCCACGCTCTCGAAGCGCAGCAGGGCAGGCTGGTTGCGCTCTACACCGGTGCCGACGTGCTCGATCCCATGAAGCCGGGCCTCACGCGGGCCGACAATCTGCCGTTTCCGCAAGCCTATCGGCGGCCGTTCCCGCGGCTCTCGGGCGGCGGCGGTCTGGTCTCGACCTTGCCCGACATGCTCGCGCTGGTCCGCGCGCTGCTGCCTGGTTCGGATGCGCTGCTGAAGCCGGAGACGCTGCGGCA
Source organism: Bradyrhizobium sp. MOS003 (assembly GCF_003020125.1). Classification (GTDB taxonomy): domain Bacteria; phylum Pseudomonadota; class Alphaproteobacteria; order Rhizobiales; family Xanthobacteraceae; genus Bradyrhizobium. Next base: position 211,950 of record NZ_PYFW01000008.1, read on the forward strand.
GATGATGACGAACCAGCTCCCGGCAGGGCAGACCATCCGCTTCGCCAATCTCGGCCCGATCCCCGGCAAGGGTTTTGGCCTCGGAGGCGCCGTCACCTTTGCGCCGACGCCGTTTGATCCGCCGAACTCCACCGGCGAATTCCAGTGGGGCGGCCTTGCCGGCACCCATTGGTGGATTTGCCCGCAGGCCAATACCGCGGGCGTCCTGATGACCCAGCGTTACATGGGCTTCTGGAATCCGTTCTTCTTCGAGTTCAAGCGCCTGGCCTATCAGGCCGTCGGAGGCTGACGCGAAAAAAATCACGCTGCCCGCGAATCCTTTCCGGCCGGCGCGCCCTCTTGATGGTCGAGGCATTGGGCCTCGGCTCATCTCGGAGGATGCAATGGCATTTTACAGGAAAAACATCGGCGGCCTGCACCAGGCGGTGCGGATCTCCTTGGGCGTGGCGGTGGTGATCGCGGCATTCGTTTATCTGGCGGGTGCGACCGCGTGGCTGGTCGCGCTCGGCGGCGTCGGCTTCGCGCTGACCGGCCTTGTCGGTTATTGCCCGATGTGCGCGATGGCAGGTATTGGGCGAGGGGACGTGTCGTGAGCGCGGCTGTGATCTCACCAAAGCTGTTCGAGTCCGCCCGGCTCGGCGACCCCCATGCGATCGCCTCGCTGCTCGAGACGGCACATCCGGACATCCGCCGCTATGCCCGTGCGACGTGCCGCAGCTCGGCGGATGCCGAGGATGCGGCGCAGGAAGCGTTGTGGATCCTGTTCCGTCGCGTCGGCACCATCCGCTCCTGGCTCGCGTTTTCGGCGTGGCTGTTCAGCGTCGTCCGCCGCGAATGCCTGCGGCTGGCGCGCAGAGCAGGCCTCGCGCCTGATATTGATGACGCTGCGGCCGAAGCGCTGCTGTTGACGCGTCCTGAAAACGATCTGCGGATCGACGTGGCCGCGGCCTTCGAGGCGCTGCCGCCGCACTATCGCGATGTCGCGCTGATGCGCGACGTCAAGGAGATGACCATTGATGAAATCGCCGACGCAATTGGTGCGACCCGGCAAACCGTAAAGGCGCGCCTGCATCGCGCCCGCGCCTTGATGCGCGAATATCTGACGAGGTGAGCCATGACCGATTATCAAAGCCCTGACGATCTCAAGTCGGTCCCGGCGTTCGCAGCCCTCGCGCCGGTCGAGGCCAAGGCGTTCCTGGCCTTCAACCATGCGGTCGAGCGCAAGGACGGATTGATTCCGCCGAAATACCGCGAGCTGATCTCGCTCGCGGTTGCCCTCACCACGCAGTGTGCCTATTGCCTGGACGTGCATACGGCGGCAGCCGCCAAGGCCGGTGCCTCCCGGGAAGAAGTTGCAGAAGCCGCAATGATCGCGGCGGCTGTCCGGGCTGGCGGCACGCTCGGCCATGCATTGCTGGCGCAGCGTCTGTTTGAACGCCATCGCGACAAGACGTTATAGGTCTTCGGGCGCATGAGGACATCGACCATGACGGACGCGTAACTTGCCAAACTATCTCGGCCTCGACGGATTTCGCCTTGGCTGGGTTGCGGCCTGGATCAACGAGCGCGGCGATCATGGCTTCGATTATTCGCCGGGCCTGACGCGCCTGCTCGCAATGCCGCATGCGCGAGCGATGATCGACATGCCGATCGGATTGAATCCGGCCGGCTATCGCGCCTGCGACCTGCGTGCGCGCGAGCTGATTGGCCCCGCCGTGTTTCTCGGTGCGCGGCGGGATCTCTGGACGTTCACCGACATGGCTGAAGCCAACCGTTACTACTGGACGCAGGAGGGCAAGGGCAGGGGTGTGTCGGCGCAGCTATGGAATATCAGGGACAAGATCAGGGAAGTCGACGATGTCATGACGCCGGCGCGGCAGGCGACGATCGGCGAAGCGCATCCGGAGTTGATTTTCTGGAATCTTGCCGGACGAGTACGGCTCGCGAACAAGACATCGGTGCAAGGCCGCGAGCAGCGCCTTGCGCTGCTGAGAGATCGGGGTTTCACTGAGGTCGCGAGATGGTTGGCGCTTCGCCACGGCACCGGCATCGGTCGCGACGATCTCATCGACGCCTGTGCCTGCGCAGTGGCGGCGCGCGACAGCACACAGCGTGTCGGCGGCGAGGAGATCGATACCCGCGGATTGCGGATGGAGATCAATTATTGAGAGCGAGGGGTCGGTCCAGTTCGGGAAAAAGCGGCAATTTATTTGAAGCATGCAGGAACTGGCGCCGGTCGATCCGCGTTCCCGTCCGAACAGATGCCGGGGAAGCTCTTGCGATGAATGATGCCAGTCAGTTCGCCACTGCGATGCTCGCGCTCGTTTTCACTGGAGCACTTCTCGTCACCGGCCAGCTCTTCATCGAGCAACGCGCACAGCGTGACGTCGCCTACACCAGCGGGCACGTGTTGCGGCCGATGTGACGGGCTGGCTGCACGGGCATTGAACTGACAACTGCTCGGCCTTGCGCCGTCGGCCGGCTGGCCTAGACTAGGCGGCGTTTCACCAACGCAGCCGCAGCCGGAGTGCCGATGTCTGATCTCGCCGCCTTTCCCGTCACCAAGCGCTGGCCCGCCAAACATCCCGAACTGCTCCAGCTCTATTCGCTGCCGACGCCGAACGGCGTCAAGGTCTCGATCATGCTGGAAGAGATAGGGCTGCCCTACGAAGTCCATCTCGTCGACTTCGGCAAGGACGACCAGAAGACGGCGGAATTCCTCTCGCTCAACCCGAACGGCAAGATTCCGGCGATCATCGATCCCAACGGACCCGGCGGCAGGCCGCTGCCGCTGTTCGAGTCCGGGGCGATCTTGCAATATCTCGCGGAGAAAACCGGCAAGCTTCTGCCCGAGGACGCCGCGCGCCGCTACCAGACCATCCAGTGGGTGCACTTCCAGATGGGCGGCATCGGGCCGATGTTCGGCCAGGTCGGCTTCTTCCACAAGTTCGCCGGCAAGGATTTCGAGGACAAGCGGCCCCGCGATCGCTACGTCGCTGAAGCCAAGCGCCTGCTCGGCGTGATGGAAGCGCATCTGGCTGGTCGGCAATGGTTCATGGATGATGACTACACCATCGCCGACGTCTCCATGCTCGGCTGGGTGCGCAATCTCATCGGTTTCTACGGCGCCGGCGATCTGGTCGAATTCAGCCAGTTCAAATCGGTCGGTACCTGGCTCGAACGCGGGCTGGCGCGCCCGGCGGCGCAGCGTGGGTTGAACATTCCACCGCGGCCGTGAGAGATCAAAACAGCCGTCCCCCGTTTGGCACCGGCTTGCTCGGCTGCACCAGCACGACCTTGCCCTCGGCACCGGGGAAGCCGAGCGTCAGCACTTCGGAAATGACCGGTCCGATCTGGCGCGGCGGGAAGTTGACCACGGCGGCGACCTGTTGTCCCACCAGGGTATCGAGCGGATGGTTCTCGGTGATCTGGGCCGAACTCTTGCGCACCCCGATCACCGGGCCGAAGTCGATCCACAGCCGGAAGGCCGGCTTGCGTGCCTCCGGAAACGGCTTTGCATCGACGACGGTGCCTACGCGGATATCGACCGCGAGGAAGCTGTTGAAGTCGATGGTCGGCGTGGCGGCGGCTGCGGGATCGTGGGTGACGTGCATGGGGTGTCCGTTCGGCGTTGGCGTTCGCAATATTGTCGCGCGAGGCGGAGTTTCGTACAACGCTGCGAACATCACGAAGGCCATGCGCGAGGAACATCTTGTCCACCACCATCTACGGCATCAAAAACTGCGACACCATGAAGAAGGCGCGCGCCTGGCTCGACACCCATGGGGTCGCGTATGAATTCCACGACTACAAGGCGTTAGGCGTGGACAAAGACAAGCTCAAGCAGTGGAGCGACAAGGTCGGCTGGGAGATGCTGCTCAACCGCGCCGGCACGACCTTCAAGAAGCTGCCCGATTCCGACAAGGAAGGTGTCACCGAGAAGAAGGCGCTGGCACTGATGCTAGCGCAACCATCGATGATCAAGCGGCCGGTGCTGGAGATCGGCGGCAAGCTGCTGGTCGGCTTCAAGCCGGACATCTATGCCAAGGACGTCAAATCGCACTGAAGGTCAGTTGAGCTCGACGGTCTCGGTGGCGACGGCGGGACCGGACGAGTCGGCGAACTCGACAACGTCAGCGGCCGCGATGCGGCCGGGTGCGCGGTGGAACAGGTCGCGTTCGATCACGGCGCGCAGCTTTGGGCGCGGAAGCGCGTCATTTCCGCGCATCAGATTCTTGATCTCGAAGCCGCCGTCCTCGCAGAAAGTCTTGAGCGAGGCGATGATGTGGCAGACCTTGCCGTCGGTCTGGAACGGTAGCAGCAGCCGTTCGTAGGCGACCACGCGACCGTAGATGTCGTCAACGTCGGCAATGCTGTAGACCGGCAGTCCGCGCGCCGCGCATTCATAATAGATCGGCATCACGAAAGGCGCGAGGCGCGGCCCGATATAGTCGTCGAGCAGCACGCCCTTGCCGGTATGGCCGTAGGCGCGGGAGATGCGCGTGCCTTCGCTCTGGATGGTGAGCTGCGGCTCCGGTGTCGAGGCATCCACCGTATAGTAGATCAGATCGGACAATTCATCTTCGAGGCGCTCGGGCTGGTACTCCCAAATCGCCGGCGCGCTCTGCTGGCGCGCATAAAGTCGCAGCCACGTGTTCAGTAGATCACGCTGCCTGATCGACTTGACGACGGAGGGAGCGGAGCTTGCGAAATTCAAAACAATATTCCCGGCAGTTCGAAACCCGCGCATGATCCTCCCCGCGGGAAAATTTTCTATGAAGGCTGGCGCGCGGGCCGAAAGACCGTTAACGACGGCTTGACGACCGGTGTCTTGTGAACCGGGAGGCCGGGCAGGCGATACCGAAACGGGTCCGACTAAGGGAGCATAAGTCTCCCGGGCGGAGACCTGATCTGCTCAGCTTTCCGCCTTGCCTAACCCCCGTCACCTCCGGCATATTCCGCGCCCGGAGGCGACGTTTCGGGACAGGCTGCAAGGATAAGCTCCAAGGCCCCCGGAAAGCCGAAGCAACTAGGGATAGCCACGCTTTTTGCGGGCAGGGGGAAATCTGTTTGGCCGATGAGTTTATTCTCGAAACGGAGGGCTTGAGCAAGGAGTTCGCGGGCTTCTTCGCCGTCCGCGACGTTGCGCTCAAGGTTCGCCGTGGCAGCATTCATGCGTTGATCGGCCCGAACGGGGCCGGCAAGACGACGTGCTTCAATCTTCTGACCAAGTTCCTGAAACCGTCTGCCGGAAAAATCCTCTACAAGGGGCAGGACATCACCGCGATGGCGCCCGCCGATGTGGCGCGCCTGGGGCTTGTTCGTTCGTTCCAGATTTCGGCGGTGTTTCCGCATCTCACCGCGCTGGAAAACGTCCGCGTCGCGCTTCAGCGCCAGCACGGCTCCTCGTTCGATTTCTGGCGCTCCAAGTCCGTGCTCAACCAATTCAATGATCGCGCGCGCGATCTGTTGAACGACGTCGGTCTCAGCGAGTTTGCCAACACGCCCGCGGTCGAGATGCCCTATGGGCGCAAGCGCGCACTGGAGATCGCAACCACGCTTGCGCTCGACCCTGAGATGATGCTGCTGGACGAGCCGATGGCCGGCATGGGCCACGAAGACATCGACAAGATCGCGGCGCTGATCAAGCGCATCTCGGCGAAATACACCATCCTGATGGTCGAGCATAATCTAAGCGTCGTGGCCAACCTCTCCGACATCATCACCGTGCTGACGCGCGGGCAGGTGCTGGCGCAAGGCCATTACAGCGAGCTCACCAAGGACGAGCGCGTCAAGGAAGCCTATCTGGGAGCCGGTCATGCCTGACACTGCGATCGCCGAGGCTCCGGCCAAGGCTGCGACCGGCGGAAACATCCTCCAGGTCCGCAACCTCGAAGCCTGGTACGGCGAGTCCCACATCCTGCACGGGATCAACTTCGACGTGAACGCGGGCGAGGTCGTCACCCTGCTCGGACGTAACGGCGCCGGCAAGACGACGACGCTGAAGTCGATCATGGGCATCATCGGCAAGCGTACCGGCTCGGTGAAGTTCAACAATCAGGAGATCATCCGCGCGACCTCCGACAAGATCGCGCGCATGGGCATCGCATTCTGCCCGGAAGAGCGGGGCATATTCGCCAGTCTCGACGTGCGGGAGAATTTGCTGCTGCCGCCGGTGGTCCGCGAAGGCGGGCTGCCGCTCGACCAGATCTTCGATCTGTTCCCGAACCTGAAGGAACGCCTCAACAGCCAGGGCACAAAGCTGTCCGGTGGCGAGCAGCAGATGCTGGCGATCGCGCGCATCCTGCGCACGGGCGCGAGCTTCCTGATGCTGGACGAGCCGACCGAGGGCCTGGCGCCCGTTATCATCCAGCAGATCGGCCACACCATTGCGCGGCTCAAGAAGGAGGGCTTCACGATCCTCCTGGTCGAGCAGAATTTCCGCTTCGCATCCACCGTCGCCGACCGCTACTATGTCGTCGAGCACGGCAAGATCATTGACGGATTTGCCAATGCGGATCTTGCCGCCAACATGGACAAGCTCCACACCTATCTTGGTGTCTGATACTGCCAACGAGAAAATTCAAAAAGGAAAGTTGCATGAAGACGACGTCGATTGCATCATTGCTGCTGAGCACCGCGCTCTCCTTCGCCGTGACGGGCGTCGCATCCGCGCAGGACAAGACCGTGAAGATCGGCGCGTTGTCCGATCAGTCCGGCCTCTACGCCGATCTCGGCGGTCCCGGCTCGACGCTCGCCGCACAGATGGCCGTTGAGGATTCCGGCCTGGCTGCGAAGGGCTGGAAGATCGACATCATTTCGGGCGATCACCAGAACAAGCCCGACATCGGCACCGCGATCGCGCGGCAATGGTTCGACGTCGACAAGGTCGACATCATCGTCGACGTGCCGAATTCCGGCGTGGCGCTTGCCGTCAACAACGTCGTCAAGGAAAAGAACGGCGTCTACATCAATTCGGGCGCGGCGACCTCCGACCTCACCAACGCGCAGTGCTCGCCCAACACCGTGCACTGGACCTACGACACCTACATGCTGGCCCACACCACCGGCCAGGCGCTGGTGAAGGCGGGCGGCGACAGCTGGTTCTTCCTGACCGCCGACTACGCCTTCGGTGCTGCGCTCGAGCGCGACACCAGCGCGGTCGTCACCGCCAACGGCGGCAAGGTGATCGGCGGCGTCAAGCATCCGCTGAACACGCCGGACTTCTCGTCCTTCCTGCTCCAGGCGCAGTCATCCAAGGCAAAGATCATCGGTCTTGCCAATGCTGGCGGCGACACCACCAACACGATCAAGCAGGCAGCCGAATTCGGCATCGGCAAGGGCGGCCAGAAGCTCGCGGCGCTGCTGCTCTTCCTGACCGACGTCAAGGCGATCGGCCTGGAGACGGCGCAGGGCCTCAACTTCACCGAGACGTTCTACTGGGACATGAACGACCAGACCCGGGCGTTCTCGAAGCGTTTCGGCGAGAAGATGAAGAACGGCGCGATGCCGACCATGGTGCAGGCCGGCGTCTATGCGGGCGTGCGTCACTATCTCAAGGCGCTCGATGCGCTCGGCGGCAATCCTCATGACGGCGTCAAGGTCGTCGAGAAGATGAAGTCGATGCCGACGGAGGATGAGCTGTTCGGCAAGGGCGAGATCCAGCCCAACGGCCGCACCATCCACAACGCCTATCTGTTCGAGGTGAAGAAGCCCTCCGAATCCAAGGGGCCGTGGGACTTCTACAAGCTGGTCGGCACGGTGCCGGGCGACCAGGCTTTCACGCCGCTGTCCGAGAGCAAGTGTGCGCTCTTGAAGAAATAGGATAACAGCCCGCGGCGCCGTCAGGCCCGCGGGCGACTTTCAGGGAACGCCGAAGGACCGGGTGCGGGATCGATGCAGGCTCTATACGCTCAGCTACTGGTTGGACTGATCAACGGCTCGTTCTACGCGCTGCTCAGTCTCGGGCTTGCCGTGATTTTCGGCATGCTCAACATCATCAATTTCGCCCATGGCGCGCTCTACATGATGGGCGCCTTCGTTGCCTATTTCCTCTTGAACCTCGGCGGCATCAACTATTGGTGGGCGTTGCTGCTTGCGCCCATTATCGTCGGCATCTTCGGCATGATTCTTGAGCGGACCATGCTGCAATGGCTGACAGGGCTCGACCATCTCTACGGCCTGCTCCTGACCTTCGGCATCGCGCTGATCGTGCAGGGCGTATTCCAGAACTATTTCGGCTCCTCCGGCCTGCCTTACGCCATTCCGGATCAGCTCAAAGGCGGCATGAATCTCGGTTTCATGTTCCTGCCGATCTACCGCGGCTGGGTCGTCATCTTCTCGTTGGTGGTGTGCATCGCAACCTGGTTCCTGATCGAGAAGACGCGGCTCGGCGCCTACTTGCGCGCCGCCACCGAAAATCCGACGCTGGTCCGCGCTTTCGGCGTCAACGTGCCGCGCATGATCACGCTCACTTACGGTCTCGGCGTCGGCCTTGCCGCGCTTGCGGGCGTGCTCTCGGCGCCGATCAACCAGGTGCGGCCGCTGATGGGCGCCGATCTCATCATCGTGGTGTTCGCGGTGGTCGTGATCGGCGGCATGGGATCGATCATGGGCTCCATCATCACCGGCTTCGCGCTCGGGGTGATCGAGGGACTGACCAAGTACTTCTACCCCGAGGCCTCCAACACCGTCGTGTTCGTGCTGATGGTGCTGGTGCTCTTGGTGAAGCCAACGGGATTGACGGGAAGGGCAGCCTGATATGACAACCCTGACGGACGACACGCTGCCGGTGACCCCTCGCGCAATGCGCGACGAGATGATCGCTTTCGTATTGATGGCGCTGCTGCTGGCGTCGGTGCCATTCACGGGCGTCTACCCGTTCTTCGTGATGCAGGCGCTGTGCTTTGCGCTGCTCGCCTGTGCCTTCAATCTGCTGATCGGCTATGGCGGCCTGTTGTCGTTCGGACACGCCATGTTCCTAGGGACGGCAGGCTATTGCTGCGCGCATGCGCTGAAAGTGTGGGCGTTGCCGCCCGAGCTCGGCATCCTCGTCGGCATCGCCGCGGCTTTCGTACTCTCGCTGATCACCGGCTACATCTCGATCCGCCGCCAGGGCATTTATTTCTCGATGATCACGCTGGCGCTGTCGCAGCTGTTGTACTTCATCTACCTCCAGGCTCCGTTCACCCACGGTGAGGACGGCATCCAGGGCATCCCGCAGGGACGCATGTTCGGCGTCTTCGATCTGTCCAAGCCCACGGTGCTCTATTACGTCGTGCTGGTCGGGTTTCTCGCCGGCTTCCTGCTGATCTTCCGCATCATCAATTCGCCGTTCGGCGAGGTGCTGAAGGCGATCCGCGAGAACGAGCCGCGCGCGATTTCGCTCGGCTACCGGACCGACCAGTACAAGTTCCTGGCTTTCGTGCTGTCGGGAACGCTGGCCGGTTTTGCCGGAGCGCTGAAGGTGTTCGTGGCGCAGAACGCCTCGCTCACCGACGTCCATTGGTCGATGTCGGGCGAGGTCGTGCTGATGACGCTGGTCGGCGGCCTGGGAACCATCTTTGGCCCCGTGGTCGGTGCCTTCGCGATCATCGCAATGCAGCAATACCTCGCCGGCTTCGGCCAGTGGGTGACGGTGATCCAGGGCTCGATCTTCGTGGTCTGCGTGCTCACCTTCCGCCGCGGCGTTATCGGCGAAATCGCGCATTACTTCCGGCGATCGCTCTAACTATCTGATTTGGAAGCGGTTTGCCGGTCGTCTGAAAGCGGTGGATGACCCGGCTCCGCGGGCGTGAGATGACACGCGCGCGGATCGAAAATGGTCTATGACAGTTTCATGACGGCCTGACAGGGCCGGGCCTTTTCCAATCGGTAGCCTACCCCCATGATGCGATGGTTTCGTGCATTCCTGCCCAAGGAAGAACGGTTCTTCGACCTGTTCGACCGGCATGCCCAGACGGTGATCCAGGGCTCCATCGCGCTCCAGGGCATGCTGAAGGGGGGCGAGGAGACGCCGGTCTATTGCCAGCGCGTCAACCAGTTCGAGAATGATGCCGACAACATCACCCGAGAGGTGCTGACCGCGGTGCGCCGCACCTTCATCACCCCGTTCGACCGCGGCGACATCAAGAACCTGATCACGTCGTTGGACGACGCCATCGACCAGATGCAGCAGACGGCCAAGGCGGTGATGCTGTTCGAGGTCCGCACCTTCGAGCCGCCGATGCGCGAGATCGGCGGGCTTCTGATCGAATGCGCCAATCTGGTCGGCCGCGCGCTGCCGCTGATGCAATCGATCGGTCCGAACGTCGCCATGCTGACCGCGATCACGGAGGAGCTCGGCAAGCTCGAGGGCCGCGTCGACGATCTCCACGACATCGGCCTGAAGGAGCTGTTTCTCAAGCACCGCGACGGCAATGCGATGGACTTCATCGTCGGCGTCGAGATCTACGACCACCTCGAGAAGGTGGCCGATCGCTTCGACGACGTCGCGAACGAGATCAACAGCATCGTCATCGAGCAAGTATAGGGCAGGGCCGCTGTGGATGCCGCGTTGGGTCTTCCCGTCCTGGTCGGACTGATCGCCGTCGCGCTGCTGTTCGACTTCCTGAACGGCCTGCACGACGCGGCCAATTCGATCGCGACCATCGTTTCGACCCGCGTTTTGCGGCCGCAATTCGCGGTATTCTGGGCCGCGTTCTTCAATTTCGTCGCCTTCATGGTGTTCGGGCTGCACGTCGCCCAGACCATCGGCACCGGCATCATCGATCCCGCGATCGTCGATGCCCAGGTGATCTTCGCAGCCCTGGTCGGCGCCATCGTCTGGAACCTCGTGACCTGGGCGCTCGGCATCCCATCGTCCTCGTCTCACGCCTTGATCGGCGGCTTGTTTGGTGCCGGCGTGGCCAAAGCCGGCCTTTCGGCGGCGGTCTGGAGCGGATTGTCCAAGACGGTGATCGCAATCGTGCTGTCTCCGCTGGTCGGCTTCCTGCTCGCGATGGTGCTGGTGGCGATCGTGTCCTGGGCCTCGGTGCGCTCAACGCCCTTCGCGGTGGATCGCGCCTTCCGGATCCTGCAATTCGCGTCCGCCTCGCTCTATTCGCTCGGCCATGGCGGCAACGACGCGCAGAAGACCATGGGCATCATCGCGGTGCTGCTCTATTCGCAGGGCCATCTCGGCAGCGAGTTCTCGGTGCCGTTCTGGGTGGTGCTGTCCTGCCAGGCAGCGATGGCGATGGGCACGCTGATGGGCGGCTGGCGCATCGTCCGCACCATGGGCCTGCGCATCACCAAGCTGACCCCGATGCAGGGCTTTTGCGCCGAGACCGGCGGAGCGGCGACGCTGTTCATGGCGACCTATCTCGGGGTTCCCGTCTCGACCACCCACACCATCACCGGCGCCATCGTCGGCGTGGGCGCCGCCCGGCGCCTCTCGGCGGTGCGCTGGAATGTCGCCAGCTCGATCGTCTATGCCTGGGTCATCACGATGCCGGCCTCGGCCATCGTGGCGGCGCTGACCTGGTGGGCGGTCAAGCTCTTCGTCAGGTAACCAGCTTCAGCCCGACGATCCCGGCGACGATCAGCCCGATGCTGGCGAGGCGGAGGGCGGTGGCCGGCTCGCCGAACAGGATGATGCCCAGCGTTGCGGTGCCGACCGCGCCGATGCCGGTCCACACCGCATAGGCGGTTCCAACGGGCAGGGATTTGAGCGCAAATCCGAGCAAGATGACGCTGCCGGCCATGGCCGCGAGCGTGACGACGGACGGAACGAGCCTGGTAAAGCCCTCGGTGTATTTCAGGCCGATCGCCCAGGTGATCTCGAGAAGGCCCGCAACGAACAGGATGCTCCAGGCCATGACGACCCTCCATTCAAGGCAGGGGCGTCCCCGCGGCTGACATGCTGATGGGCGGGGAGGCCGTCCTCCCCCCGAGGCCAGTAGGGCCAAGGCCGATATGGGGCTGGCTGGAATGCTCCGCAATCACCAGATGAGGCTTGATAAGGCCCGTTTTCCCTGCCACACGCTGCCGCCATGTCCGACATCGCCACCACCACCGCCGAATCGCCGGCCCGTTCGCCGCTTGCCGCCGAAGTGGCGCGGCGGCGCACGTTTGCGATCATCTCCCATCCCGACGCCGGCAAGACCACGCTGACCGAAAAGCTGCTGCTGTTCGGCGGCGCCATCAACCTCGCCGGCCAGGTCAAGGCCAAGGGTGAGCGGCGTAACACACGGTCGGACTGGATGAAGATCGAGCGCGAGCGCGGCATCTCGGTCGTGACCTCGGTGATGACCTTCGAATTCGAAGGCCTCGTGTTCAACCTCTTGGACACGCCGGGCCACGAGGACTTTTCGGAGGACACCTATCGCACGCTCACGGCGGTCGATTCCGCCGTCATGGTGATCGACGCCGCCAAGGGCATCGAGGCGCGCACCCGAAAGCTGTTCGAGGTGTGTCGTCTTCGGGATATCCCGATCATCACCTTCATCAACAAGATGGACCGCGAGAGCCGCGACGTGTTCGAGCTGCTCGACGAGATCGAGAAGACGCTGGCGCTCGATACCACGCCGATGACATGGCCGGTCGGTCGCGGCCGCGACTTCCTCGGCACCTACGACGTCGTCAACGGCGGCGTGCGCCTGCTCGAAGGTGGCGGCGCCAAGACCGGCGCGGCTCAGCAGATCGAGATCGAGGAACTCGCCAAGCTCAACGCCAATCTCGACGTCTCCGCGGTCAAGGACGAGCTTGAGCTCGTCACCGCGGCGTCGAAACCGTTCGAGCTCGATGCGTTCCGTGAGGGCCATCTGACGCCGGTCTATTTCGGCAGCGCGTTGCGCAATTTCGGCGTCGGCGACCTCTTGGAAGGCCTCGGCAAGTTCGCGCCGGAGCCGCGCGCGCAGGACAGCGACCAGCGCAGGGTCGAGGCCACCGATCCGCGCATGAGCGCCTTCGTGTTCAAGATCCAGGCCAACATGGATCCGAACCACCGCGACCGCATCGCGTTCGCGCGCCTCTGCTCGGGCAAGCTCAGCCGCGGCATGAAGGCCAAGCTGGTGCGCACCGGCAAGAGCATGCCGCTGTCGAGCCCGCAATTCTTCTTCGCGCAGGACCGTTCGGTCGCGGACGAAGCCTTCGCCGGCGACGTGGTCGGCATTCCCAATCACGGCACGCTGCGCATCGGCGACACGCTGACCGAGGGTGAGGATTTCAACTTCGTGGGCGTGCCGAGCTTCGCGCCGGAAATCGTCCGCCGCGTCCGCCTCACCGACGCGATGAAGGCCAAGAAGCTGAAGGAAGCGCTGCAGCAGATGTCGGAGGAGGGTGTGGTGCAGGTGTTCCGTCCGCGCGACGGTGCGCCTGCGCTGGTCGGTGTCGTCGGCGCACTCCAGCTCGACGTGCTCAAGGCGCGGCTGGAGGCGGAGTATTCGCTGCCGGTCGAGTTCGAGGTCAGCGAATTCCAGCTGGCGCGCTGGGTCTCCTCGGACGATCGCAAGAAGCTCGACACCTTCATCGCCGCCAACACCTCCAGCATCGCCGACGACGTCGACGGCGATCCCGTCTATCTCGCCCGGAACGAATTCTATCTCGGCTACACCAAGGAGCGCGCCGAGGGCATCGAGTTCACCAACGTCAAGGACGTCAAGAAGAAGGGGTAGAGCGCCCCAGCCAATTGCACGCGAGCATGTGAACGCGCGCCGGCTTGACGCGTTCAAGGACGGTGCCACGTTTGTCCAAGTGGCATCGCGAGTTCGCATCATGTGGCGCAGCATCTTCATTCTTCTCTTGCTGGCGATATCGATCGCTGCGGCCGACGCGCGGCGCCGCCAGATCAATCCGATCCCGTTCGCGCACGAGCCGTGCAGTGTGCTCGACGGTCGGCCCTGCACGCCGTCCTATTGCAGCCCGCTCGAACCCGGTCCCTGCATTCCCGAGATCGACTATCCCTACGGCCAGAATCTCCAGCTCACCATCGAGAGCGTTCCTTCAAAGGCCGACCGCGCCAAATATCAAAAGCCCGATCACGATCTCGACACGATCGGCGACCTCTTCGCCGAGTTGCGAAGCTGCTGGTCGCCGCCATCGGATAGTGCGCGCGCGGGCATGCAGATGTCGGTGCGTTTCAGCTTCAACAGGGCCGGTGGCCTGATCGGCCCGCCGCGCCTCACATTCGCGACCCCAGGCGCTCCGGCCGACACCCGTACGACATATCTGAAGGCGATTAACGCGTCGCTGAACGCCTGCCTGCCGCTGAAATTCACCGGCGGACTCGCCGGCGCCCTGGCCGGGCGGCCGATCGCGATCCGCTATGTCGACAATCGTGAGCTGGGAAAATAGCTCTATCCCCTCATCCTGAGGAGCGCGTTCGTCACGCGCGTCTCGAAGGATGAAAGGCCCCCGCTGTTGCCGCAGCCGGGCCTGCATGGTTCGAGACGCGCGCAAGGGCGCGCTCCTCACCATGAGGGGTGAGAGTTGCGACCGCCGGGCAATCGATGATACGCCATTGGTGGGGGCTGCTTTGCGGGGAGGATGTCGTGGGTCTGCTGGTCATGATCCTGGGGCTTGCGCTGTTTTTTGCGGCCCATGTGTTCACCACCAAACGTGAGGCGCGCGCGCAGGCGATCGCGAGGCTGGGTGAGGGGACCTACAAGATCCTCTATGCCATGGTCTCGCTCGCGGGTCTCGCGCTGATCATCTGGGGCTTTGCGCATTACCGTGCGACGGGATGGATCGACGTCTGGTATCCGCCGAAGGCGATGAAGCACATCACGCTCGCGCTGATGCTGCCTGCGGTCATTTTGGTGGTCGCCTCCTATCTCCGCGGCCGCATCTACGCGACACTGAAGCACCCCATGCTGGCCGGTATCAAGCTGTGGGGGGCGGCGCATCTTTTGGCCAACGGCGACCTCGGCTCCATCATCCTGTTCGGCTCGTTCCTGGGCTGGGCTGTCTATGACCGCATTTCGCTTAAAGCTCGCACCGACGCCGGTGGCCCGCCGATTCCGGTGGGCGGCGTCAGCAACGATCTGATTGCGGTCGCCGTCGGTGTCGTCGCCTATCTCGCTCTGGCCTTTGCGTTCCATCCGGTCGTGATCGGCGTCCCCGTGATCGGGGTCTAGCCGGTCGGCACAAGACGAAACCCCGATGTCCATGTGTGGAAGCCGATAAGAGCAACAAGCAGAGGGCCCTTCGATGGACTGGTCGCAATCTCAGATCCCGCCGATGCGGTTCGAGGCGCGTTTTGGCGACCGCGTGGTGCCGGCCTTTTGCGACCGGCCGTCCAGCGTATGGGCGATGATCGCGGAGGCGCGCGATCGCAATGCCGACGGTGAGGCGCTGGTCGCAGGCAACGCCCGGCTGAGCTGGCGGCAGGTCGTGGAGCAGGCTGCGCGGATCGCCGCGGGCTTCCGCAAGCTCGGCCTGCAGCGCGGCGACCGCGTCGCGATCCTGCTCGGCAACCGCATCGAATTCCCGCTGCTGCTGTTCGCCGCCGCGCATGAGGGGCTGGTGACGGTGCTGCTCAGCACGCGCCAGCAGAAGCCGGAGATCGCCTATGTCCTCGCCGATTGCGGCGCCAGGATCCTGATCCACGAAGCAGGCCTTGCCGAGCGGCTGCCCGATGCGCAGGAGCTGCCTGATCTTGTCCACCGTATCGCCGTCGACGATGATCCGGCTCGCTCGCACTTCGCCGCGCTCGCCGACAACCCGCGGGCGCCTGCGCCGGTTGAGGTGAGCGAAGAGGACACCGCGATGATCCTCTACACTTCGGGCACCACAGGCAAGCCGAAGGGGGCGATGCTCACCCATTGCAACATCGTCCATTCCTCGATGGTATTCGTATCCTGTCTGCAATTGACGCAAGCGGACCGATCCATCGCTGCGGTGCCGCTCGGCCATGTCACCGGTGTCGTCGCCAACATCACGACCATGATCCGCTGCGGAGGCGCGCTGATCATCATGCCTGAGTTCAAGGCGGCCGATTATCTCAAGCTCGCCGCACGCGAGCGCGTCACCTACACGGTGATGGTGCCGGCGATGTACAATCTCTGTCTGCTGCAGCCCGATTTCGACGGCTACGATCTGTCGAGCTGGCGCATCGGCGGCTTCGGTGGCGCGCCGATGCCGGTCGCCACCATCAAGAAGCTCAAGGCGACCATTCCCGGCCTGAAGCTGATGAACTGCTACGGCGCGACCGAGACGACGTCGCCCTCGACGATCATGCCGGGCGAATTGACCGAAAGCCATATCGACAGCGTCGGCCTGCCGTGTCCCGGCGCTCGCATCGTCGCGATGGATCCGGACGGGCGCGAGCTGCCCCATAGCGAGATCGGCGAGCTCTGGATCCAGAGCGCCTCCGTCATCAAGGGCTATTGGAACAACCCGAAGGCCACCGCCGAGAGCTTCACCAGCGGGTTCTGGCATTCGGGCGATCTCGGCTCGGTCGATGCGGAAGGCTTCGTGCGCGTGTTCGACCGGCAGAAGGACATGATCAATCGCGGCGGCCTGAAGATCTATTCGGCCGAGGTGGAATCCGTGCTGGCCGGCCATCCCGCCGTGATCGAGAGCGCGATCATCGCCAAGGCCTGCCCGGTGCTGGGCGAGCGCGTCCACGCGGTGGTGGTGACGCGGGAGCCGGTGGCGGACAGCGACTTGCGGGCTTGGTGCGCCGAGCGCCTGTCCGACTACAAGGTTCCCGAGACCATGGCGATCACGCCCCAGCCGCTGCCCCGCAACGCCAACGGCAAGGTGCTGAAGCGGCAGCTTCGGGAGCTCCTGGGCGCTTGAGCCGACAGGTGCGCCACGGGCTGACCGGGTGGTTAACGCCTTGATCGGGCTCGCTTTGCCTTGCCAGCGCCATATCGTTAGGGTACCTCGCCGCCACGTGGGGGACGGGATTCCTGACGCGAACGCCTTGGCGCGCGCACCCGGACGGGCATGGGATTGGCATAAGTGGCTGAATTATTTGACGAAGTCGACGAGGAAGTACGTCGCGAACAGCTCAAGAAGCTGTGGGATAAATACTCGGTCTACTTCATCGCCCTGATGGTGCTGGTCGTGGCGGCCGTCGGCGGCTGGCGCGGCTATCAGTATCTGGAGGCCAAGAAGGCCGCCGAGGCCGGCGCCGCCTTCGAGAAGGCGGCCGAGCTGTCCGATCAGGACAAGCATGCCGAGGCGGAGGCCGCCTTCACCGAGCTCGCCGGCAAGGCGCCGTCTGGCTATCGCACCCTGGCGCGGCTGCGCGCCGCGGCCGAGGCGGCGCCCCGCGACGCCAAGGCTGCCGCCAAGATGTATGACGATATCGCTGCCGACCGCAGCGTCGGTGGTGAGTGGCAGGATCTGGCCAGGATCCGCGCCGCCGGTCTGCTGCTCGACAGCGCGTCCTATGCCGACATGCAGCAGCGGCTGGAGCCTTCCGCGGCGCCCAAATCGACCTTCCGCCACAGCGCCCGCGAGATGCTGGCGCTGTCGGCCTGGCGCAACAACGACATGACCGCGGCCCGCAAATGGCTCGACGCGATCGGTGAAGACGGCGAAACGCCACCCGGCCTGCGCTCGCGCGCCGAAGCGCTCCAGGCCCTGCTTCCGCCCGTCGCCAAGAGCTGAGCAAAAAGAGCTGAGCAAGAACAGCTGACGACGGCCCTTTGACGTAAACGAGACACACACGATGCGCCGCACGCCACGCTTGATCGCAGCCGCCGTCCTGATCGCCTTCACGGGCGTCCTGGGCGGCTGCTCCAGCTTCGATCCAAGCGACATGCTCGACTTCCTCGACACTAAGAAGAAGCTGCCGGGCGACCGCAAGCCGGTCTTCCCGGATGGCGTGCCGGGCCTCGAGCAGGGCGTCCCGAAGGAGATGTACAAGGGCGCTCAGCAGCAGCAGCCGGATCCGAACGCGCCTGCCGTCGCGGCTTTGCCTGCGGAGCCGCCGCCCGAGCCGGCCAAGCCGGCGAAGGGAGCCAAGGCGAAGCACACCAGGCAGCCCGCCGCCGCAGCCGTCGCGCCCGCGGAGGCGCCTGCCGGCGAGGTTGACGGAGAGGCCCAGCCGGAGGCGGCGCCGGCCACGGCCGCTCCACCGCCCAAGCACAAGATCGTCCGCAAGCGCACCACTGCACCGCCGCCGGACCAGCCGGTCCAGCAGGCGCAACCGACCCAGACCACGCAGCAGCAGACGCAGGGCGGCTTCCCGGCGCCGCTGCCGAGCGGCAGCTTCTCGCGCTGATATTCTTCATTGCATTGACAGACGCGGCTCCGGCAGCGCACGAATGATTCATGTCCTTCACGATCGCCATCATCGGCCGGCCCAATGTCGGCAAATCGACGCTGTTCAACCGTCTGGTTGGGCAGAAGCTGGCGCTCGTCGATGACCTGCCCGGGGTCACCCGCGACCGCCGCGAGGGTGAGGCCAGGCTCGGCGATCTCGAATTCACCATCATTGATACCGCCGGCCTCGACGAGGGCGCCAAGGGCTCGCTGACCGCGCGTATGCAGGAGCAGACCGAGACTGCGATCGCGCAGGCCGACGCGCTGTTCTTCGTCGTCGATGCCCGCGTCGGCCTCACGCCGACCGACCGCGCCTTCGCCGATTTCGCCCGCAAGGCCAACAAGCCGGTGCTGCTGGTCGCCAACAAGAGCGAGGGCAAGCACGGCGATGCCGGCGCGATGGAAGCCTTCGCGCTCGGCCTTGGCGATCCCATCCAGATCTCGGCCGAGCACGGCGAGGGCATGGGCGAGCTTTACGACGCGCTCGCCAAGCTGATGCCGGAGCCCGTCGAAGAGGATGAAACCGAGGACGACGAACCGCTCACCGAGGAAGAGGCCGCGACGCGCCCGATCCGGGTCGCCATCGTCGGCCGGCCCAATGCCGGCAAGTCGACGCTGATCAACCATCTGCTCGGCGAGGAACGCCTGCTGACGAGCCCGGAGGCCGGCACCACGCGCGATTCCATCGCGGTCGAAATCAACTGGAAGGGCCGCGAGTTTCGCGTGTTCGATACCGCAGGTCTCCGCCGGCGCTCCCGCATCGAGGAGAAGCTGGAAAAGCTCTCGGTCGCCGATGCCCTGCGCGCGGTCCGTTTTGCCGAAGTCGTGGTGATGATGATGGATTCGCAGAACCGCTTCGAGGAGCAGGATTTGCGCATCGCCGATCTGATCGAGCGCGAGGGGCGCGCGTTGGTGCTCGCCGTCAACAAATGGGATCTGATGGAGAGCAAGGGGGGCGGCGCGATCTCGGGCCTGCGCCGCGATGCCGACCATTTGCTGCCGCAGATCAAGGGCGTGCCGATCGTCGCCGTCTCGGGCCTGATGGGCGAGGGCATCGATCGGCTGATGCAGGCGATCCAGGATGCCTACGCGCTCTGGAACAAGCGCGTGTCGACTTCGGCATTGAACCGCTGGTTCGAGCAGGCAGTTCAGGCCAATCCGCCGCCGGCCGTGTCCGGGCGACGGCTCAAGCTCAATTACATCACCCAGACCAAGGCGCGCCCGCCGAGCTTCGTGCTATTCTGCTCGCGCGCCGACGCGGTGCCGCAGTCCTATCTGCGCTACCTCATCAATTCCATGCGCGAGACTTTCGAACTGCCGGGCACGCCGGTGCGCATCACCTTGCGCGAGAAGGCCAACCCCTTCGCCCATAAGCGCAAGCGGCCGTCGTGAGCAACGATGCCGGCGAGGCGATGGCGCAGAGCGCTGCGCCGGTCCGGCGCGGTGCCGTCGCCTTCATCTTCGTCACCATCCTGCTGGACATGCTCGCGCTCGGCGTGATCATGCCGATCCTGCCGAAGCTGATCGAGAGCTTCGTCGACAACGACACCGCGCACGCGGCGCGCATCTTCGGCCTGTTCGGCACCGCCTGGGCGCTGATGCAGTTCGTGTTCTCGCCGCTGTTGGGAGCGCTGTCAGATCGCTTCGGGCGGCGGCCGGTGGTGCTGCTGTCGAATTTCGGCCTCGCCGCCGATTACGTGCTGATGGCGCTGGCGCCATCCCTGCTGTGGTTGTTCGTCGGCATCTCCGGCATAACCTCGGCCAGCATCTCGACGGCGTTTGCTTACATCGCCGACATCACGCCGCCGGAGCGGCGCGCGGCGGTGTTCGGCCGGATTGGCGCGGCCTTCGGTGCCGGCTTCATCCTCGGGCCGGCGCTGGGCGGCCTGCTCGGCGATATCGATCCGCGGCTGCCGTTCTGGGCGTCGGCCGCCCTCAGCTTCGCCAATGCGCTCTACGGGCTGTTCGTCCTGCCGGAATCGCTCGCGCCCGACAAGCGCGCGCCGTTCCGCTGGAGGAGCGCCAGTCCGGTCGGTGCACTCCGCCTGCTGCGCTCCAATGCGATGCTTGCCGCGTTGTCCGTCGTCAATTTCATCGCGCAGGTCGCGCATGTCGTGCTGCCCTCGACCTTCGTGCTCTATGCGACCTATCGCTACGGCTGGGATTCCAAGACCGTAGGATTGACGCTGGCGATGGTCGGCATCTGCGCCATGGTGGTGCAGGGGCTCGCAATCGGCGCCATCGTCCGGGTCCTCGGCGAGCGGAATGCACTGCTGCTCGGCCTGTGTTGTGGGGCGCTCGGCTTTTTGGTCCTCGGCAGTGCACCGACCGGGCCGCTGTCCTGGATCGGGATTCCCATTCTGGCGCTGTGGGGCATTTCGGGTGCAGCGTCTCAAGCGCTGATGACGCGGCTGGTCGCGCCCGATCAGCAGGGCCAGCTCCAGGGCGCGACCGCGAGCGTGCAGAGCATGTCGCAACTCGTCGGCCCGTTCCTGTTCACGCTCACATTTTCATATTTCATCGGCGCCAGCGCGCCGCTGCATCTGCCCGGCGCGCCGTTCCTGCTCGCGGCGATGCTGATGGTGGTCTGCGTGGCGATCGCGGTGCGGACGCTGGGTGGACCGAGGACGGCCGAGTAGAAGTAGGGCGGATTAGCGAAGCGTAATCCGCCGTTTTCCAGGTGAGAGAAGTGGCGGGTTACGCCTGCGGCCAACCCGCCCTACGAATGGCTGTGGAGAATGCCGCGCGAGATCCCGGGTTCGATGCTTCGCATCGCCCCGGGATGTTCGCTACGCGGTTACTTCTTCACCAGCGGGCACTCGCTGTCCTTGAGCGGCTTGGCGGCATCTTCCGCCGAGATCGTGGCGATCTGCTTGTAGTAGTCCCACGGTCCCTTCGACTCCTCGGGCTTCTTCACCTCGAACAGATAGGCCGGGATGAGGCGGCGGCCGTCCTGACGCAGCGGCCCGTTGCCGAACAGCGGATCGTCGGTCGGCAGCTCCTTCATCTTGGCGACGACCTTGGCGCCGTCATGCGGATTGCCGCCGAGCGCGTCCATCGCCTTCAGATAGTGCAGCACCATCGCGTAGTTGCCGGCCTGGGTCATCGACGGCATCGCGCTCTTGCTGGCCAGCGCCGAGAAGCGCTTGGACCATTCGCGGGTCTTGTCGTTCATATCCCAGTAGAACGACTCCGTGAAGGTCAGCCCCTGTGCGGTCTTCAGGCCGAGCGAATGCACGTCGTTGATGAACAGCAGCAATGCCGCGAGCTTCTGACCGGCGGAGACGATGCCGAATTCGGCCGCCTGCTTGATCGAGTTCGTGGTGTCGCCGCCGGCATTGGCGAGGCCCACGACCTTGGCCTTGGACGATTGTGCCTGCAGCAGGAAGGACGAGAAGTCCGCGGTGTTGATCGGATGCTTGACGCTGCCGAGCACCTTGCCGCCGTTTGCGGTCACGACCGCCGTGGTGTCGCGCTCGAGCGCGTGGCCAAAGGCATAATCCGCGGTCAGGAAGAACCAGCTGTCACCGCCGGCCTTGGTCAGCGCCTTGCCGGTGCCGTTGGCCAGCATATAGGTGTCATAGGTGTAGGAGACCGTGTTCGGCGTGCAGGCCTTGCCGGTCAGGTCGGCGGAGGCGGCGCCGGAGTTCAGCAGGACCGCATTCTTTTCCTTGACGAGGTTGCTGACTGCCAGCGCGACACCGGAGTTCGGCGTATCGGCGATCGCATCGACCTTCTCGTTGTCGATCCACTGCCGGGCGATGTTGACGCCGACGTCGGGCTTGTTCTGGTGATCTCCGCTGATGACGTCGATCTTCCAGCCCTTCTTGAGCAGGCCGGAATCCTCGACCGCCATCTTGATCGCAACCACGGAATTGGGGCCGCCGATGTCGGCATAGAGGCTCGACATGTCATTGAGCACGCCGATCTTGACGGTCTTGTCCTGCGCGTAGGCGGATGTTGAAAAACCGAAGGCAGCACAGGCCAGAAGGGCCGCGGAGCGGCGCACGAACGTCGTCGTCATAAAAGGTTTCCTCCCTTGTCAAATATGCGGACGGCTCTCTTGCGGAGCCTTGTTCCGGCTGATGGCTCTAGCCTGTCCCAGGGCCGGCGGCAATGCGCCTAAAGCCGGATGACGCTGCGTCGTAGCGTCATCCGTCGGTTAACTTTTGGGCAAAATGCGTCGAGACGCTATTTGAGGGCGTCCGAGGTCAGCTTGAATTTCTGGATGCGCTTTCCGGTATCGACCTCGGCGGTATAGACATTACCCTTGCCGTCGATCGCCATGGCATGCACCCAGTGGAATTGACCAGCGTTGCGGCCGTTGTGCCCGAAGCTGCCGACCACGCTGCCGTCGTCGCGCTTGATCACCCTGATCTCGTTGTTCTCGCCGTCGGCGCTGAGCAGCCATGTCTGCTTCGGATCGGGCCAGATCGCGATGTCCCACACCGCGCCGTTGCCGAGCGTGTTCTTCTCGAAGAAGAACTCCTTCACGAAGCTGCCGTCCTTGTTGAACACCTGGATGCGGTTGTTGATACGGTCGCAGACATAGACGAGGCCGTCATTGGCCAGCTTCACGCAATGGACCGGATTGCCGAATTGCTGCGCCACCGGGGCCTTGGGATCGTACGGCCCTTGCTTGGCATCATCGGGCTTGTTGCCATAGGCGCCCCAATGCCGCTTGTAGGCGAGCGTCGTCGCATCGAACACGATGACGCGGCGGTTGCCGTAGCCGTCGGCGACGTAGATCTCGTTGGCCTCCTTGTCGATCGCGGTCTCGGCGGGCTTGCCGAGCTGGGTCGTGTCGTTGCTGCCGAGGCTCGGCGCGATCTTGCCAATCTGGGCAACGAACTTGCCGTCGAGCGTGAACTTCAGAATCGCATTATCATTGTCGGCATTGCCGCCGACCCAGACGAAGCCGCGTTCGTCGACCTCGATGCCATGCTCGCGGCCGACCCATTCGTAGCCTTGGCCGGGACCGCCCCATGAGCGCAGCAGATTGCCCTCGGCATCGAACTCGAGCACGGGCGGCGCCGAAACGCAGCATTTCGAGCGCGGCGGGGTGAGGCTCGCGCCCTTCTCGTCGTCGGTGAGCGAGCGCGGGCGATGGATCACCCAGATGTGGCCCTGCCCATCGACGGTGATGCCGCCGACCTGGCCGAGGATCCAGTTGTTCGGCAGCTGCTTCGGCCAGGAGGCATCGACCGCGAAAGTCGGAACGTCGCCGGCGGTCGCCGCATACGGAAGCGCGAATACGACGGCTGCGATCAGAATGGAGAGAGCGTGACGTGCGAGCGCAGACGCAGAGCCTGCGCGATCAAGCCATGGCGCCATGGCAACCTCCCTTTTTGGCGTGCGGCTTGCTGCCGCTTGCGCGCGGGCAGTCAATCGCGGGGAGGCAGTCGAGTCAATCAGGCAAGGGATTTACGCGGGCGAGCGGAAGCTCAGCAGGCTGCGGGTCTTGTAGTCGTAGAACTTGCCGGTCTCGGTCCAGTCGGGCGAGCACATCGGCACGATGAATTCGGCGACCTGCTCGGCCGTGTCGAGCGTCGCCGGGTCTTCGCCCGGCATCAGCGTGGCCCGCATGCGGGTGCGGACCGGGCCCGGGTTGAACAGATTGACGCGCAGCCTGGTGTTCGCAGTCTCCTGCGCCCAGGCGCGGGCCAGCGTCTCCAGCGCGGCCTTGGACGCCGCATAGGGACTGACATAGGCGGTCGCCTTGTTGGCGGCGCCCGACGTGACGAACACGGCGCGGCCGGCGTCGGACTCCTTCAGCAGCGGCTCCATGCAGCGGATCAGCTGGAAGTTGGCGGAGACGTTGACGGCCATCACGTCGGTGAAGCTCTTCAGCTCGATATGGCCGATCGGCGAGGACGGGCCGAGCACGCCGGCATTGCCGACGAGGATGTCCAGCTTGCCGTAGCGTTCGTGCAGGCCGGCGCCGAGCCGCGCGATGCCGTCGGAATCGGTGAGGTTCAGCGGCACCAGCGTGGCGCTACCGCCCAGTTTCCGAATCTCGTCGTCGAGCTCCTCAAGCCCTCCTTGCGTGCGCGCGGTGGCAACGATATGCGCGCCGGCTTTCGCCAGCGCGAGCGCCGTGGCGTAGCCGATGCCGCGCGAGGCGCCGGTGACGAGAGCGATGCGGTCGGCGAGGGGATTTGTCATCGTCGAATACTTCCGTCATGCCCGGGCTTGCCCGCCTGCGCGGCCGAAGCCGCTTCGGCGAGGCGAAGGCCCGGGGCATCCACGTTCTTTGCGGCGGGTATTACAGACGTCGATGGCCGGGACAAGCCCGGCCATGACGAAAAAGCAGCCCTCTGATGAGCCCCGGGATGACGGCTGCGCCGTCAGCTCGCTTCCGCCAGCAGCGACAGCTGCCGCGGCTGCTGCTCGGTCTGGGTCTGGTCGGTGAGGTGGGTCGGATACGCCCCGGTGAAGCAATGATCCGAGAACTTCGGATTGGCGGGGTCGCGGCCGGGCTCGCCCATGGCGCGGTACATGCCGTCGATCGACAGGAAAGCGAGCGAGTCCGCGCCGATAATCTCGCGCATCTCCTCCAGCGAATGGGTCGCCGCCAGAAGACCGCCGCGGTCGGGCAGGTCGATGCCGTAATAGTCGGGATAGAGGATCGGGGGCGAAGCGAGGCGGAAGTGCACTTCCTTGGCACCGGCATCGCGCATCATGCGCACGATCTTCTTCGAGGTGGTGCCGCGCACCAGCGAGTCGTCGATCAGGATGATGCGCTTGCCTTCGATCGCGGCGCGGTTGGCCGAATGCTTCATGCGCACGCCGGATTCGCGGATCGCCTGCGTCGGCTGGATGAAGGTGCGGCCGACATAATGGTTGCGGATGATGCCGAGCTCGAACGGCACGCCCGAATGCTGGCTGTAGCCGACGGCGGCGGGCACGCCGGAATCCGGCACCGGCACCACGACGTCGATCGGCACGTGACTCTCGCGCGCGAGCTGCGCGCCGAAGGCCTTGCGCACCTCGTAAACCGAGCGGCCGTGGACGATGGAGTCCGGACGGGAGAAGTAGATGTATTCGAAGATGCAGGGCCGCGGCGCGATCCGCGGAAACGGCTTGTGGACGTCCTGGCCGTTCTCGTCGAACACGACGACTTCGCCCGGCTCGATGTCGCGCACGAAGCGGGCGCCGATGATGTCGAGGGCGCAGGTCTCCGACGTCAGGATCGGGCAGCCGTCGAGCTCGCCGAGCACCAGCGGACGGATGCCGCGCGGATCGCGCGCGCCGACCAGCTTCTTGTTGGTCAGCGAGACCAGCGCATAGGCGCCCTCGATCTCGCGCAGCGCGTCGATATAGCGTTCGATGAAGCGGCTGCGCCTTGAGCGCGCGACCAGGTGCAGGATCACCTCGGTGTCGGTGGTCGACTGCATCATCGCGCCGCTCTTCACGAGCTCGCGGCGCAGCGTCAGGCCGTTGGTGAGATTGCCGTTGTGGGCGACCGCGAGGCCGCCGGCATTGAGCTCGGCGAAAAGCGGCTGCACGTTGCGCAGGATGGTGGCGCCGGTGGTGGAGTAGCGGACATGGCCGACGGCCATGTTGCCGGGCAGGCGGTCGATCACCTCGCGGCGGGAGAAGGTGTCGCCGACGAGGCCGAGGCGGCGTTCGCTGTGAAACCGACTGCCATCGTAAGAGACGATGCCTGCGGCCTCCTGGCCGCGATGCTGAAGCGCGTGCAGGCCGAGCGCGGTGATGGCGGCGGCGTCAGGGTGACCGTAGATGCCGAAGACGCCGCATTCCTCGCGCAGCGTATCTCCTTCCAGGTCGTCCTGAACCTCTAGCGCGGCCGGACCCGGGCCGGCGTTTGGATCGAGATCAAATTGGGCGTCCTGGTCAGGGTCTCGCATCTCGTCCGCGCCTCTCTTTGGGGCTAAATCAACGCGCCGCAGGTTTCTCGATCAGCTTTTTCAGGCCGTCACGAGCAGGTTTACTGTATCCATCGCCACTGCCCGAAGGCTGCTGCTCGGATTCAGCTTGATCATCATCTGGTTTGTTTTTCTTGAATCTCTTCAAGATGGTGTTCTCGGGGTCGTCAGGCAAGAGCGCCATCAGCCAATCTCCGGTTCCCTGCAGCACCACGCGGGATTTGGCCCCCGTGACCCAGTCCGGGCGCTGCTTGTCCGGAACCAGCCAGGTGAAGAACAGGAAGGCGACCACGACGATCAAAAGCCCGCGAGCGAGCCCAAACAGGAAGCCGAGGGTCCGGTCCAGGGCGCCGATTCTGGAATCCAGGATCATGTCCGAGATCCGGACCGTGATCACGGAGACCACGACCAGGGTGCCCACGAACACACCGGCGACGACGACGACGCTCGCCACGGTGTCGTTGTTGAAATAGCTCTTGGCGGTCGGGAGCAGCTTCGAGAAGGAGTACAGCGTCACGATCGCCGCCGCGCCCCAGGCCGCGATCGACAGGATTTCGCGCATGAAGCCACGAACCATGGCGAGCAGGCCCGAGATCAGCATCACACCGAGCAGGATCAGGTCGAGGATGGTTACTGGCATCGGCTGGTCTGGTCCGCTCGTACGTCGAAGGTGCTCTAACCGAATCGGTGTTTGGCCGCTGCCCTAAAAGAGGGGCAGACGGCGTTCCCGGCAAGGCCGCAACCACGCAATCCCATGCTGCTTTTGTGACGGCTGTATAGCGGCGGGGGCGGGGGACGTCACCACCAGCTAACCCTCTCCGCGGCGGAATCTTGCCGGTGTGGCATTTTTCTCTGCCTGCGGGTTCTGTTCGCCGCGGCGGGAGCCTCGGGCGGCGATCTCGGCGACCAGCGTCGTCAGGCTGTTGACCGTGTTCAGGGACAGTCCGGCGTCGCCACCGGCATCACCGCCACGGGCCGATTCGGGCAGCACGGCGCGCTTGAAGCCGAGCTTGGCTGCTTCTTTCAGCCGCGCCGGGGTCTGCGCCACCGGACGAATGACGCCGGAGAGCGAAATCTCGCCGAAATAGACGGCATCCGTGGGTAACTGAGCGTTAACCAGCGACGACACCAGCGCAGCCGCGGCCGCCATGTCCGCCGCCGGCTCGTGGATGCGCAGGCCGCCGGCGACGTTCAGATAGACGTCGTGGCCGGACAGCTTGACCCCGCAATGGGCCTCCAGCACCGCCAGCACCATGGAAAGCCGGCTCTGATCCCAGCCGACCACGGCCCGGCGCGGCGTACCGAGCGAGGTCGGCGCCACCAGCGCCTGCAACTCGACCAGAACGGGCCGCGTGCCTTCGATGCCCGCGAAGACTGCGGTGCCGGGCGTGCCGAGATCGCGCTCGGAGAGGAACAGCTCCGAGGGGTTGGTGACTTCGCGCAAGCCCAATCCCGTCATCTCGAACACGCCGATCTCGTCGGTCGGCCCGAAACGGTTCTTCACGGCGCGCAGGATACGGAATTGCTGCGAGCCTTCGCCCTCGAACGACAGCACGGCGTCGACCATGTGCTCGACCACGCGGGGGCCGGCGATCTGGCCGTCCTTGGTGACATGGCCGACCAGGATGATGGCAGCGCCGGTCTTCTTGGCGAAACGGATCAGCGCCTGAGCCGAGGCGCGCACCTGGGTCACCGTGCCCGGCGCCGATTCCACGGTGTCGGTCCACATCGTCTGGATCGAATCGATCACGATCAGCCGGGGCACCGCGCCCTCGGACAGCGTCGAGACGATGTCCTCGACCGAGGTTTCGGCGGCGAGCTGCACCGGTGCATCCGAGAGCCCAAGCCGTTCGGCGCGCAGCCGCACCTGGGCGATGGCTTCTTCGCCGGAGATGTAGACGATGCGATGGCCGGCGCGCGCCATCAGGCTGGTCGCCTGCGTAAGCAGCGTCGATTTGCCGATGCCGGGATCGCCGCCCACCAGCAGCACCGAGCCGCGGACGAAGCCGCCGCCGGTGACGCGGTCGAGTTCGGTCATGCCTGAGGACAGGCGAGGCGCATCCTGGGTTTTCCCCGACAGGCTCTCCAGCGCAAACGTCCGTCCCTTGCGCTTGGAGCGGATCGAGACCGGGACGCTGCCGCCGGTGTCCTCCTCGGCGAGCGTATTCCACTCGCCGCAGGATTCGCACTTGCCCTGCCAGCGGTTATAGGCCGCGCCGCAGTTCTGGCAGACGAAGGAAAGCGTGTTCTTGGCCATGGGGAACGGGTGAGTCGCGGTTTTCAGGTTGCTGATAGCACGGAATGACGGGGCGATATCCCGGTCGGTCGCGCCGGATATACCTTTCGTTAGCCTTATGCCGCCGTAGGGGAGCCGATTTTGCGAAGTGTTAGCTGACGCGGGTCCATTTCTGGAACCATAAAGGGGCGGCGGAGAGGCATGACGAAAATCCTGCGCTTATTGCTCGTTGCGGGCGCAGTTTGTGGCGGCCTCGTCGCGTCCGCCTGCCACAGCCTCGCCAGGTCCCTCGACATCGTCTTCGTCAATCCCGGCAAGACCGGAGAGGTCTATTGGGACATGGTCGCGCAGACCATGCAGGCCGCCGGCCGCAAGCTCGACGCGCATGTCGAGGTGCTGAACAGCGAGCGCAACTATCGCACCATGCAGGAGCTCGGCTTCGGCGTGCTGGCGCGTCACGACAAGCCCGATTTCCTCATCCTGTCGAACGAGGAATCCGCCGCCGTCCCGATCGTGGAAGCGGCCGAGGCTGCCGGCGTCAAGACGTTGCTGCTCTCGAACACGCTGATCGGCGAGGATGCGGTGCGTCTTGGACCGCCCAGGCAGAAGCTCAAGACCTGGCTCGGCGACATCACGACCGATCTTCAGACCGCGGGCGCACGGATGGCCAATGCCCTGATCCGAACCGCGCGTGACGAGAAATGGCAGAGCCCGGACGGCAAGATCCACATCCTCGGCATCGGCGGTGACGAGATCACGCCGGCCTCGATCGCGCGCAACGCCGGTCTCAAGCTCGCGGTGGATGCCGCGCCTGACGTTGTGGTGGACCGGCTGCTGTTCGCCAACTGGACGCAGTCGGAGGCCGAGAACGTCACCGCGAATTATCTGAGCTGGGCCTCGCGCAAGCAAATCCGTCCCGCCGGCATCTGGGCCGGCAACGATCCCATGGCGCTCGGTGCGATCCGCGCGGTGATGGCCGCCGGCCTCGTGCCTGGCCGCGACATCCAGCTCGTTGGCCTCAACTGGTCGGAGGAGGCGCTGCGCGAGATCAGGGCAGGCCGCCTGCTGCTGACCGACGGCGGGCATTTCCTGCTCGGCGGCTGGTCGATCGTCCTGTTGCGCGACTATGCCGACGGCTGCGATTTCGCGGCTGTGTCGCCTCGGGTCGAGGTCAAGACGTCCGCGATCACGCGCCAAAATCTCGGTTCGGTCGGCGACCTCATCAAGACGCGCGCGTTCGACCGGATAGACTTTGCCCGCTTCAGGGCGAAGGCGGGTCGCTGCGGCCACTATGACTTTTCCCTCGACGCGCTCATTTCGTCCCTGCCGGTTCCCGAAGGCGTTGCCGACTGATGAGCAAGGATGAGGCGATGATTGATCCCGAACGCCACGAGCCGGCCGCACCGCGCTTGCGCCCGGTCGTTCGCGCCATGATCTGGGCTACGGTACCCGTGCTGCTGCTGGTGCAATTGCTCGCCTCGACCGGCATGGAGGCTTCGAGCTTCTGGTCCCAGATCAGTCAGCTCGACGCCCACATGGCCCGGGTCGCCGAGAGCCGGGCCGAGCTGATCGCCGAGCCGCTCTGGAAGATGCGCTACGACCAGGTGACGGGCGTGCTCAACGAGATCATGAACGACGAGACCATCGCGGGAGCAACCGTCTATGACGATACGGGCGCAGCGATCGCCCGCGTGGTGGCGCGCTCCGAAGACCATTCGATCGCAGAGATCTCGCGCCCGGTCCATTACAGCAACGGCAACATGGCGGTTCAGGCCGGCCGTATCGTGATCGCCTATTCCTATGCGGGGCTTTACGCAGGCGCGGGCAGCCGGATGGTGCGCCTGCTGGTCGTCGGCCTGCTCGCGACGTTCGCGACACTGATCGCGATGCGGATCTCCGCCAACATCTTCATCGGCAGGCCGCTCGCGGCCATGATGTCGGCGATCCAGCGCAGCAAGCAGGACGGCCGGGCCTATCCGGCGGACGTCAAATCCTCCAACGAATTCGGCCAGCTCGCGCGCGCCTTCAACGCGATGCAGCACACGACATCGGGCGCGCTCGACCGGCTCGGGCACATGGCCGGGCACGATCCGCTCACGGGACTTCCCAACCGGCGCTCCCTGACCGAGCGGCTGGCCGTGGCGAGCCGCGATGGAGGCAGGCCGGACGCGCTGGTCGCGTTCTGCTTCATCGATCTCGACGACTTCAAGGGCATCAACGACACTTTCGGCCACGAGGCCGGCGACAATTTCCTGGTTCATATCGCCGAGCGCCTTCGCGGCGCTGTCGAAGCGGAGGACTGGGTCGCCCGGCTCGGCGGCGACGAGTTCGTCGTCATCCGTCCCGAGGTCGGTCACGAAAAGGCGGCGTACGCATTCGCCCAGCAGGTGCTGGACGCCATTTCCGAACCGATCCGGCTCCACGACAAGCAGGTCGTGCCGCGCGCCAGCATCGGCCTTGCCGTGCGCCGCGCCGACGATCCGGAGCTGTCGCATCTGCCGACGCTGGCCGACATCGCGCTCTATCACGCCAAGAGCAAGGCGCCCGGCACGGTCGCTGTGCTGGACGAAGCGCTCCAGCGCGATTACCGCCACGACAGGGATCTCGAGCTCGCCATTCCCGCGGGCTTTGCCGAGGGACAATTCGAGGTCTGGTACCAGAGCCAGGTCGACCTCGAAAGCCACGACGTCGTCGGCCTGGAGGCGCTGATCCGCTGGCGCCATCCCGAACATGGCGTGATCGGTCCCGGCGAATTCCTGCCGTTGATCGAACGCAGCGGCAACAATGCGCGGCTGACCCGCTACGTACTGACCGATGCCTGCCGGGCCTTGCAACGCCTGGCCGCGGCCGGCCGGCCGCAGATCCGGATCGCGATCAATCTGCCGCCGTCCGAGCTTGCCGACCACTCGCTCGCCGCCGAGCTGCGTGCGACCTGCGCGCGCTTCGACGTTGCCGCCAGCTCGCTCGAGCTCGAGATCACCGAGGGATCGCTGATCAACAACATCGCCAGCGCCACCGAGACGCTGCATCGCCTGCGCCGCCTGGGTGCCACCATCGCGCTCGACGATTTCGGCACCGGCTACAGCTCGCTCGCTCATCTCAGGCGCTTCCCGCTCGACAAGGTCAAGATCGACAAGGCCTTCATCAGCGAGATTCCCAATAGCGCAGAAGACAAGGCGATCGTCGGCGTGATCGCATCGCTCGCCGGCACGCTGGGGCTCACTTTGGTCGCCGAAGGCATCGAGCGGCCCGGGCAGGCGGCGGCCATGCGCGAGATGGGCGTGAGGTTCGGACAGGGCTATCTCTACCAGCGGCCGCAGCCGCTCGACGCCTTGCTGGAATGGCTCGAGAAGCGGCCGAGGGCCGAGAGCTGCATCGTCACCGACAGCCCGTCGATCGCGCCCGAATTCGCCGCCTGAGCGCAGGCGATTACGGCTGCGTCGCGTTCCAGAGCATCGAGAGACCGGCTGCGATCATGATCGCGTCCATCACCAGGCGGAACATGTCCGGCTTGAGGTGCAGCACGAAGCGTTTTGCGATGAACGCGCCCGACATCAGCGAGGAGCCCGCGATCAGGCCCTTCATGAAGACATCGCCGGTCAGCGCGCCGAAGCGCTCGAAGGTCACGGATTTCGCGAAGTAGAGGCCGAGCGAGCTCGCGGCCTCGGTCGCAAGGAAAGCACCCCTGGACAGGCCGTAGAACAGAAACAGCGGCACGCTGAGAGGGCCGGTGGAGACCACGATGCCGGTGAGATAGCCGATCACGGCGCCGCCGATCGCCAGATGCCAGAGATTGGCCTTGAGGTCGTGCCGCGCCAGCCAGTGCCGCACCGGCACCATCGCAATCAGGAAGACGCCGATGGCGAGATCGACGGCGTGCGAGGGCAGGGCCAGCAGCGTCCGGGCGCCGAGCACGGCGGCCGGAATGCCCGTGACCGAATAGGCCGCGCAGGCCCGCCAGTCGACCTCGCGCCACCAGGCCAGGATGCGCGAGAAGTTCGCCATCACGGACGCGACCGCCATGATCGGCACCGCTTCCTTCGGCCCATAGGCATAGACCAGCACCGGCATCAGCATGATCGACGAACCGGTGCCGACGATGCCTGAGATGGTGCCGGCAATGAGGCCGACGGCGAGGACGAACAGAAAGGCCACGTGCAGGGCTCCAGGAATCGGAGCACTTTAGCCGGACATGGCGCTAAGCGAGAGACGGAATCTTCTCCCGCATCGGCATGCCGGCCTGCGCACCGGGCGTGAGGCACTTTTGGGCCGCCGCTTCGCATCCGACCCCAAGAGCGGTTTGCAACGGAACCCCTTCGTGGATCATCGCCGCAAATGCACCGGCAAAGGTGTCGCCGGCGCCGGTGGTGTCCACGGGCACGATACGCGGCGCGGGCGCGCGCAGGCGGGTTCCGTCCGCTGCGACAGCCAAGGCGCCTTGGGCGCCGGCAGTGACGATGCAGGTGAGGTTGCCGGCCTTCGCAAGCTCCGTTGCTGCGGCTTCGTAATCGGAGCGAGCGAGGCCGATGGCAGCGGCAGCGTCGAGCGCCTCGTGTTCGTTGGCGAGAAGAAAGTCGGTGGCGGCGAGAAGCTCGGTCACCACCTCGCGCGTCATCTTCTCGGGAACGGGTGCGAGATTCCAAATGACGGTGCCGGAGGCGGAATGCGTCCGGCGTGCCGCTGCCAGCGCCTGCGCAAAGGGTATTTCCATCTGAAGCACAAGCACCGTGTCGGCACCGAAGAGCGTCGCGGGAAGCTCGCCGGCATTCGCCGTCATATTGGCGCCGCTGGCCACCGTAATCGCATTCTCGCCGGCCGGATCGACCGTGATGAAGGCGCAGCCGGTGGACTCATCCGCCCTGACGACCAGCGCGGCGTCAACGCCGTTCGCCTGGAGATTCGCGATCGCACTGTCGCCAAACCCATCCCGGCCGACGCGGCCCGCCATGCGGACCTGGCCGGGTGCTGCTATCCGTGCGGCAGCAACGGCCTGGTTGGCGCCCTTGCCGCCGAAATGGCGCTGGTAGGAGGGTGCGAGCACGGTCCGGCCGGGGCCGGGAATGACCGGGACCTGCGCCACCAGATCGATGTTGATCGACCCGAACACCAGGATCATGGCGCGACGTCAGCCTTGCTCGTCCATGATGCGCAGTTTTTCGACGCGGCGGCGGAAATCCTCGTCGGTGGAGAATTCGGCGGAGAGGTAGGACGAGACGAGGTCGACGGCGAGCCACGCGCCGACGATCTGCGCGCCGATGCACATGACGTTCACATCGTCATGCTCGACGCTCTGATGCGCCGAATGGACGTCGTGGCAGACCGCGGCGCGGATGCCCTTCATCTTGTTGGCGGCGATGGAGGCGCCGACGCCGGTGCCGCAGACCATGATCCCGCGCGCCGCTTCGCCCGATGTCACCTTCTGGGCGACCGCCCGTGCGATGTCGGGAAAGTCAACCGGCTTGTCGTCATAGGAGCCGACGTCGACGACGTCGTGGCCGAGCTTGCGGATGTGGTCGATGACGGTCTGCTTGAGCGGCCAACCGGCGTGGTCGGATCCGATGACGAGACGCATGTGATGTCCTTCTTGACCTTGCAATGGCCGTGACAGCCGCACGCGGCCGTCACGGCGTTTGGTTTCAGCTACGCATGTCCGCGGGAAGATCGACGCCGTGGAATTTCTTGTAGATTGCGTTGAGCTTACCGTTCTTGACGTTTTCGGTGATCCAGGCGTTGAGCTTGTCCATCAGGGGCTGCTCACCCTTCTTCAGGCCGATGGCGAGGTCGAAGGTTGCCAGCGGAATCCTGGATTCGAACACGCGCGAAGGATTCTTCACGCCGATCTGGTTGATGATCGTCGCGGACGAGCCGACGCAATCGACCTGGCCCGAGACCGCCGCCGTCACCATGGTGGCGTCGTCGTCGTAACGTGCGATCTTGAGGTCCTTGTCCTTCATGTTGGACAGGGTGGTGTCCTGCGTGGTGCCACGCGAGACGCCGATCGATTTGTCCTTCAGGTCGGGCCAGTCCTTGACGGTCGAGGATTTCAGGCAACCGACGTCGGATTGCAGCGTCGCGTAGCGCTTGGTGAAGTCGATCACCTTGGCGCGGTCCGGTGTCACCGACAGGGTCGAGATGATGATGTCGGCCTTGCCGGTCAGGACGTTGGGAATGCGGGTTGCGCCGGTGGTCTGGATGAATTCAAGTTCGAGCCCCCAGTCCTTGGCGAGCAGCTGCGCCACCTCGACGTCGGAGCCGGTCGGCTTCATGGTGGAATCCATCATGCCCGAGGGCGGAATGGCAAGGTCCGTCGAGATGCGGATCTTCTTCGCTTTCATGATGTCGTCGAGCAGGTCGGCCGATGCCGGTGTCGCGGCCATCATGATGAAACCGCACAATGCGGCGGCAGCTCCCAGCATTATCTTCTTGGTCATCCCTGGTTCTCCTCTCCTTGTTATGATTTTAGGTTTCCCGTCCCCACGAATTGGGTGAGTTCGGGCGTGGTCGGCGACGTCAGGATCGAGGCAGGTCCGGTCTCGTGAACCTTGCCTCGATGCATGAACACGATCCGGTCGGCGATGCCCTTGGCGAAGCCCATCTCGTGGGTGACCATCACCATGGTCATGCCGTCGGCTGCGAGCTGCTCGATCACCTTCAGCACCTCGCTGGTGAGCTCGGGATCGAGCGCGGAGGTGATTTCGTCGAACAGCATCACCTTGGGCTGCATCGCGAGCGAGCGGGCGATTGCGGCGCGCTGCTGCTGGCCGCCCGAGAGCTGCTCCGGATAGGCGTGCAGCTTCTCCTCGAGCCCGACCTGCGCCAGCACCTTTCGGGCGAGATCCCGGGCCTGGGCCGTCGCCATGCCCTTCACCGCGCAAGGCGCGAGCGTGATGTTCTGCTCGATCGTGAGATGGGGAAACAGGTTGTAGCTCTGGAAGACGATACCGACGTCCTGGCGCAGCGCGCGCAAATCGACGTCGGGGCGGTCGACCCGGTGGCCGCAGACGACGATCTCGCCGCCGTCGACCTTCTCGAAGCGGTCGATGCAGCGCAGCGCCGTGCTCTTGCCGGAGCCGGAACGGCCGATCAGCGCGAGCACTTCGCCGCGCTGGACGGCAAAAGAGACGCCGTCGAGCACCCGGAGCGGGCCAAAGCTCTTCTGTACGTCGCGGAGCGACACGATCGGTTCGGATGAGGGGTTCTGCTGCATGTCAGGCTGGTGCAAGGTTGGACCTGCCACGCCCCACCCGCTTTTCCAGCCGCTGGCTGAACAGGGAGAGGGGATAGCACATGGCGAAATAGGTGACGGCGATGATCGCGTAGATGGCGAACGGCTCGAACAGCGAGTTGTTGACGATCTGGCCCGAGCGCATCAGCTCCACGAAGCCGACGACGGATGCGAGCGAGGTGTTCTTGATGATCTGCACCATGAAGCCGACGGTCGGCGGCGTGGCGATGCGGATCGCCTGCGGCAGGATCACCTTCATCATGCGCTGGGTCCGGCTCAGCGCCAGGCCCTCGGCGGCCTCCCATTGCGGCTTCGGCACCGACTCGATGCAGCCGCGCCAGATCTCGCCGAGATAGGCGGCGACATAGAGCGTCAGCGAGGCGCCGGCGGCCGCAAGCGGCGAGACCTTCAGGCCGATGGCCGCGAAGCCGAAATAGCCGAGAAACAGGATGACGAGCAGCGGCGTGCCCTGGATGAGCTGGACATAGACGGCGCTGGCGATCCGCACCGATTTGAGCGGCGAGATCCGCGCCAGCGCGATCACGAAGCCGACGATGCCGCCGCCGATCAGCGCGATCACCGACAGGCCGATCGTCCAAAGCGCGCCTTGGCCCAGGAACATCAGATGGTTGATGTTGAGATGTCCGCCCATGGTCATCTCACAGCGGCGTGCCGAGCCGGCGACGGCGCGGGAACAGCACGAGGCCGAGGCCCCAGAAGCCCGCGCGCATCACCAGCGACAGGATGATGTAGAGCACGGCGACGATGATGTAGGTCTCGAAGGCGCGATAGGTGTCCGACTGGATGTAGTTGGCGACGGCAGTAAGCTCTTCTGCCGAGATCTGCGAGCAGACCGAGGAGGCCAGCATCAGCAGCACGAACTGGCTGGTCAGCGCCGGATAGACCTTCTCGATCGCGGGCAGCAGGATGATGTGCCAGTAGATCTGCAACCGCGACAGCGCCAGGCCTTCGGCGGCCTCGATCTGCCCGCGGGGGATCGCCTCGAAACCGGCGCGCATGATCTCGGCGGTGTAGGCACCGACATTGATCGTCAGCGCGGCCACCGCCACGGTGAAAGCGGAGAGTTTCAGGCCCAGGCTGGCGAGGCCGAAATAGACCAGGAAGATTTGCACCAGCAGCGGTGTGTTGCGGATCGCCTCGACATAGACTTTGCAGGCGCCTGCAATTGCTGCACTCCGCGAGCCGCGGCCGACGGCTGCGAGCGTGCCGATCAGGGCGCCGAGCACGGTCGCGAAGAATGCCAACTCGAGCGTCAGTGCGGCGCCGGCCAAAAAGCTTGGCCAGCGTTCCAGGACTGCGGGAAAGTCGAGTTGGATGCTCATCGTCGGAGGTTCAACCCGTGGTCTGGTTGGTCATGCGGTCGTAAACGCGGAACAGCGCCTGGTTGCCGTTGCTGCCTTCTCCATGAGCGCGGGCGTCGACATATTGGCTGGTCACGAGCGCGGTGCCGGGCAGGGGCACGCTCAGCGCCTGCGCGTGCTCCTGCACGAGGCGGAGGTCCTTGAGCTGCAGATCGATCCGGAAGCCGGCGGAGACGTCGCCTGCGATCATCGCAGGCCCGAGCTTGTCGAGCATCCAGGAGGCGGCGGAGCCTCCGAGCAACACCCGGCGCAGCAGATTGAGGTCGAGGCCCGAAGCTCGGCCGAGCGCCAGCGCCTCGCAGATCGCC
Source organism: Bradyrhizobium sp. MOS003 (assembly GCF_003020125.1). Taxonomy (GTDB): domain Bacteria; phylum Pseudomonadota; class Alphaproteobacteria; order Rhizobiales; family Xanthobacteraceae; genus Bradyrhizobium. The sequence continues at coordinate 249,248 of NZ_PYFW01000008.1, forward strand.
TGAATGTTGATGCCACAGATCAGCTGATTGCAGAGCTTGACCGTCTGTCCGGCGCCGGACGCACCGACATGCGTGATGGTCGTGCCCATCGCGCGGAAGAACGGCTCGGCCCTGGCGAAGGCGTCCACATCGCCGCCGGCCATGATCGAAAGCGCGGCGTTCTTGGCGCCCACGGGGCCGCCCGAGACCGGCGCGTCGATGAAGCTGACACCGACCTTTTGCAGGTCGGCGTGGATATTCCGGACCGCGACCGGCGAGATCGTGCTCATGTCGACGATCAGCTTGCCCGGCGGCGGCGACCTCAGCAGGCCTTGCTCGCCGTAGATGGTCGCTTCGACATGGGGTGTGTCGGGCAGCATGGTGATGACGACGTCGGCGCCTTGCGCAGCATCGGCCGCGCTCCTGCCGCGAACTGCGCCATCCTTGACGCTGTCGGCCAATGCGGCCTCGTTGAGGTCGAAGACGCGTACGGCGTGGCCGGCCCCCAGCAAGTTGCGCACCATCTCGCGGCCCATCGTTCCGATGCCGATGAAGCCGACGCTGCCCTTGTCATTCCGTCCCATGTCGTCAGTCCGTTTCTTGATTGATTGAAGTCCTGGTCCCTTGGCCGGCCTGCCATCAGCCCGAGGCGATGGTCCTGTCGATGTCGCCGACGATGGCGCGCCTGCGGTATTCGTCGCCGATGGCAAAGTGCTTGCGCAGCGTCGCGTCGGCGCGCTCGGGGTCGCGCGCGATCACGGCGTCGAAGATGCGGCGGTGGTCGTCGATCAGGTACGTCTTCATCGACGGGAAGGCCTGGACCAGCTTGCGCCGGCTGCGATGCGAATGGGTCAAAAGGCCCGCCAGCGAACCGTGCAGCACGGTCAGCGTCTCCGAATGCGACGCGATGACGATGGCGCGATGGAATTCGAAATCGGCCATGCCGCCGGCATCCGCCTCGTCGATCGTCTCGCCGATTTTCGCGAGCGCGCGCTGCAGGCGTTCGAAATCGGCGATGTTGGCGCGCTCGCAGGCGAGGCGGATGGCCTGGCATTCGATCGCGACACGCGCCTGCATGACGTCGTCGAGCATGTCCGCCTGCTGGGCGAGCGCGAAAGTGAAGAAATCATTCAGCACGGAGACATCCGGCCGCGTCACCACGGTGCCGATGCGGTCGCGGATCTCAACGATGCCGAGCACGGTGAGGGCGCGCAGCGCCTCGCGGACGATCGGCCGGCTGACGCCGAGGAGCGTGGCCAGCTCGCGCTCCGAGATGAGGCGGTCGCCCGGCTTGAGCGAGCCCGCAAGGAGCCGCTCGCGCAGAAAGGCGAACACCTTCTCGAACCCGGTTTCGCCGTCGGCGGTTCTCTTGAGTTCCATCCCGGTCTCGTTGGTCTGATCTTGGTCAGACCAGTATGCTAACCACGGCGGGGCGGTCAAGGGGCTATGATCGGTCGCTAGGGCGCAGCGCCACCGCTTATCACCAACGTGCAAGCCACTGAGCTGGCCACACTGGCTGCGGCCGCGGCCCGCGAATTCGCCGTCGATCCGGCCCTGTGGCCGGTCGAGGCAAACTCTCGGCCGCGACCGGCATGCCGGTCGCGCTCTGCCTTGGCTCCAAGGGAGGCCGCCGGCCAGCTAGCCGGGCAGTGGCGCCTCCGCGACATCGAGCAGTGCGCCGAGACCCTGGCGCAGGCGGCGCGTCGCCGCATTCTCGGTGGCAAGGCCAAAGACGACGAGCGATCGTCCTGTCACCTCGTAGGCGTGCCCAAACTCGAAGGAAGGCATCTGGACATCGGGCTGATTGGTGTCGATCAGCCCGAGCCAGCGGCTTCCGTCAGTGACGGGCGGCAGGACGAAATTCACCACGTCGTAATGGGCATTGTAGATCAGAAGCATCGTTGCGTCCGAGCCGCGGCGCTTGATGCCGGTTTCTTGGGCGCGTCCGTCGAGCAGCATGCCAAAGCACTTGGCATTGCCGTCCTGCCATTGCTCGCTGCTCATTTCGTCGCCGGAGGGCGACAGCCATGTCACGTCCTTGACGTCGAGCTCTTCATTGTGGGAGCCGACCAGAAAGCGGCTGCGATAGAGGATCGGGAAAGCCTTTCGCGTAGCGATCAGCTTGCGCGTGAACTCACGGAGGTTACGGCCGTTTGCCGTTATCCCCATCCAGTCGAGCCAGGCGGTCTCGTTGTCCTGGGCATAGGCGTTGTTGTTGCCGTTCTGAGTGTGCCCGAACTCGTCACCCGCAAGCAGCATCGGCGTGCCGTGCGACAGCAGCATGGTTGCCAGCATGTTGCGCTTCTGGCGTTCGCGTAGCGCGATGATCTCGGGATCGTCCGTCGGGCCTTCCGCTCCACAATTCCAGGAGTGGTTGTTGCTGTGACCGTCGCGATTGTCCTCCCCGTTCGCCTCGTTGTGCTTCTCGTTGTACGAGACGAGATCGTTGAGGTTGAAGCCGTCATGCGCAGTGACGAAGTTGACGCTGGCCCATGGCCGCCGGCCGCGCTTGTTGAAGAGGTCCCCGGATCCGGACACCCGCTTGGCAAAGTCTGCGAGCGTGCCTTCGTCACCCTTCCAGAACGCACGCACGGTGTCCCTGAACTTGTCGTTCCATTCGGCCCATCCGGGCGGATACTGGCCGACCTGGTAACCGCCAGGACCGATGTCCCAGGGTTCTGCGATCAGCTTGACGCTGGACAACACCGGATCCTGACGGCAGGCGTCGAGGAAGCCGCCGCCTTCGTCGAAGCCGTAGGGCTCGCGCGCGAGGATGGTGGCGAGGTCGAAGCGAAAGCCGTCGACCCGCATATCGGTCGCCCAGTAGCGCAGGGAATCCGCAACCAGCTGGAGCACGCGGGGGTGCGAGAGGTTCACCGTGTTGCCGGTGCCGGTATCGTTGATGTAGTAGCGCTTCTTGTCCGGCAGCAAGCGGTAATAACTGGCGTTGTCGATGCCCTTGAACGACAGGGTCGGGCCGAGCTCGTTACCTTCCGCGGTGTGATTGTAGACGACGTCCAGGATGATCTCGATACCGTGGGCGTGGAACTGGTTGACCATTTCCTTGAATTCGTTCGCGAACGGCGTCTTCATGTAACGCGGCTCTGGGGCGAAGAACGCGATGGAGTTGTAGCCCCAGTAATTGCGCAGGCCTTTATCGACCAGGTAGCTGTCGTCAACGAAGGCGTGGATCGGCAACAGCTCTGCGCTCGTGATTCCGAGTGAGCGCAGATAGGCGGGGATTTCCGAATGCGCGAGCCCCGAGAACGTGCCGCGGTCGGCTTCAGGCACCAGTGGATGCTGCTGAGTAAAGCCTTTGACGTGCATCTCGTAGACGATCGTCCGCTCCCACGGCACTTCGGGCTTGCGCGACGCGCCCCAGGTGAACGCGGGGTCGATGACGCGGCACTTCTGCATGAGTCGTGCGCTGTCGCGCTCGTCGAAGGAGAGGTCCTTGTCGGCGTGATCCAGCTGGTAGCCGAACAGCTCGGGTCCCCAGCGGAGCCGTCCAACCAGCTGCTTGGCATAGGGGTCGAGCAGGAGCTTGTTGGGATTGAAGCGGTGTCCGGCGTCAGGCTCATAAGGCCCATGGACGCGGTAGCCGTAGACGGTGCCCGGGCGGGCGGAGGGCAGATAGCCGTGCCAGACCTCGTCGGTGTATTCCGGAAGCTCGATCCGTTCGAGCTCGGTCTCGCCGTCGTCGTCGAAAAGGCAGAGCTCGACCTTGGTGGCATGGGCCGAGAACAACGCGAAATTGACGCCGAGGCCGTCCCAGGTCGCGCCAAGCGGAAACGGTTTGCCCTCGGTGATCCGGGTTCGTCGAAGGCTCGACGCCGCCCGAGTCAGGGCGTCGTCGTGTTTTATCTTCTGGTCCATGCTTGCCCCCAATGAAAACGCGGTTAGGAAATCGGCGCTGTTGCTGTCACTTCGGTTGCTGCCTGCTCGGATGCCGATGCCGAAGCGATCACGGCTGCGGGAGGCACCTCGGCCGGCTTGGGCAGCTCGACAGCCCGCTGTTTGGCCGCCTCCTTGCTGATCGCAGAGATCGAATTGCCGATCCGTCCGACAATTGCGGTCAGTTCTGTCTCGGAGAGGCCCAGTCGCTTTCTGACCAGGCGCATCTGCACGCGGTCGGTCAGGTCCAGCTTGTTGCGGATCGGCTTCGGTGTCGAGCGGCGCATGGCGAACTCCCGTGTTCACTGGCAACCGTGGCCCTATGATCTTGTTCCAGTGCCCGCGGTCGGCTTCAGCCCGCGCTCACCGCGCTCGGGTCCGGGCTGACGGTAGGTACCGGCATCCGGATTGCTTCTTCGCCCGCAGGGATCGTCAGTACGTCTAGCTGCGGCGGACGCCTCAGCGCCGGCAAGCGGCGATAGGCGGCGAGATAGTCCTTGGCCATGCGCTCGGCGGTGAAGCGTTGCTCGAACTGCGCGCGGATCGCATGGCGCTGGAGCGAGCCGATCGAATGTGCTGCGGCAACCGCCTCGTCCATTGTGTTCACGACGAATCCGCTGACGCCGTGGTCGATGACCTCAGGCACAGATCCGTGGGCGAAAGCGATCACGGGCGTGCCGCATGCCATGGCTTCGATCATGACGAGGCCGAACGGCTCCGGCCAGCAGATCGGAAACAGAAGCGCGCGGGCATTGCCCAGGAAGTCGGCCTTCTGGAATTCGTTGATCTCGCCGATGAACTCGACATTCGGATGGGCAGCCACCATCGGCGCGATGACCTGATCCCAATAGCATTGGTCGGCGGCGTCGATCTTCGCGGCCATCTTCAGCGGGACGCCGGTTCTGGCCGCGATCTCGATCGCCTTGTCCGGCCCTTTTTCCGGCGAAATGCGGCCCAGGAAGGCAAAATAGTTGCCGGACGGCTCGGGCCGGAATGTCAGGACATTCTCGGGCAGTCCATGAAGCACGGTGCCCAGCCAGTTGACGGGCGGCATCGGACGACGCTGCGCATTCGAGATCGAGACCAGAGGCGCGTCGGGGAAGGCCGAGTAGAACGGCATCAAATCGGGCAGGTCGAGCCGCCCGTGCAATGTGGTGAGGATCCGATCCACATAGGGCCGCATCAAGGGATAGTGCAGGTGATCGATGTGGAAGTGAAGCACGTCGAATTCGTGGGCACGATGCGCCACCCTGTCCAGCATCATGACGTGATGGGGCGTCATGTCCTTGACACCGGGATCCAGACGCAAGGCCATCTTGGAGCAGGGTACCAGTTCGGCCGATGTAATCGAATCCCCGCTCGCGAACAGGGTCACCTCGTGGCCCTGTCGTACAAGTTCTTCAGTAAGGTAAGAGACGATCCGCTCGGTGCCGCCGTAAAAACGCGGAGGGCAACTTTCGACCAGTGGAGCGATTTGCGCGATCTTCATGGTTCGTCCCCCCGATGCCCGCTAGATCGATGATTTGTAGAGCGCGGCGTAGGATTTGGCCGACTGGCTCCAGTTGAAGGCCTGAGCCATCGCGGACCTGCGCATGTGGTCGAGGCGATCCTTCATGCCGAAGGTCGAGAAGGCCCGGCAGAGGCTTCCTAGGAAGCCCGGCGCCGATACATGGTCGAACAGGAAGCCGGTCTCGCCGTCGACGATGGTCTCGGCGAGGCCGCCGGTGCGATGGCCGATCGGCAGGGAGCCGAAGCGCTGGGCATACATCTGGCTCAGCCCGCATGGCTCGAAGCGCGACGGCATCAACGTGTAGTCGCTGCCGGCGAAGATCTTCCGCGCCTCGGCATCGTCGAAGCCGATCTTGACGGCGATGGAGCCCGGCGCGCGAGCCTGTGCCTGCAGCAGGGCCTGCTCGAACCGCGGTTCGCCCTTGCCCGTGACGACGATCTGGCCGCCGGCATCGACGATGGCTTGCGCGCTTTCGATGACGAGGTCGACACCCTTCTGGTGCACGAGCCGCGCGACGAGGGCGAACAGGGGGCCACGGGAGACCGCTAGCCCGAACTGATCCCTGACATCGTCGGCATTCATGGAACGTTCGGCCCAGTCGCCGGCCCCGAACGGCTGGAGCAGCGATGAGCAGGTTCGCGGATCCCAGCTCTCGTCGATGCCGTTCAGGATGCCGGACAATTGGTTGCGCTCCGCTCTCTGCCTCAGGAGGCCTTCGAGACCGCAGCCGAATTCGGCGGTGGTGATCTCCCGCGCATAGGTCTGGCTGACGGTCGTCAGGTGCGAGGCATAGACCAGACCCGCCTTGATGAAGGACAGGCGGTTGTAGAATTCGACGCCGTCGATGTTGAAGCTGGCCTCGGGAATCCCGAGCGGAGCGAGAGAGCTGCGGTCGAAGACACCCTGATAGGCCAGATTATGGATCGTGAAGACGGTCGGAATGTGCGCGTAGTGCCATTCCAGATAGCCGGGGATCAGCGCGCATTGCCAATCGTTTGCGTGAACCAGATCGGCCGACCAATCCTTGTCGACCAATCCCCTGGCAAGCTGCGCGGCCGCGTAGGAGAAGGTCGCGAACCTCACATTGTTGTCGCCCCAATCCGCCCCGCTGCCGTCGGCATAGGGCGTGCCGTCGCGCTCGAATAGCTCCGGACAGCGTACGACGTAGTAGGCCAGACCGTCCGCGGTGTGTCCGAGATCAACGTCGAACGCCGGCAGGGCAGCAAACGGCGGGCCTCGACCCACGGTCTTGAGATCGCTCAAGCCGCGCAGGACCGCCGGATAGCCTGGAATGATGACGCGTACGTCAGCAAAATCTCGCAAGGCGCGCGGCAGGGCCGCAGAAACGGCGGCAAGTCCGCCAACTTGAATGAAGTCTGATACTTCAGGCGTCGCGAACAGGATCCGCATTCGCTATGCCCACCAACCGGGACAATAGTGGTCTTTGCCAACCATCTTCGAATTCCAAGGGCGCTTCCTCAGTGAAGCGCTGTTCCTTTGAATTCTGCGATGCAACAAAAGTTCCTAAGCTCCGCCTGCGACTGAGCTTTTTTTGTCGTTGAGTGTAAAAATGTACACAAGTGAGCCGCGTCGTCCTCCCGCGCATCTTTGGCGGAACGGGTGAAGAAATGTGGACGCGCGCACGGCTGTTGCGAGGAACGAATATACGAACGTCAGCTTTCCTGTCCCCAGGCATCCTTAAGTACTCGTGACGGCTCGCCCATGGCACTTCACTCCCGGGCATGCCGTTCTCCGAGCATGCAGGCGAAGGCAGACGAATTTGATTCAAAGATTGGGACTTGCCGGCCAGGCTCGGCGCCACGGTGCTCACATCGTCGATCATGGGGTCAGCTTCAACCTGTGGGCCCCGTCGGCCCGCTCGGTGGAATTGCTGGAGGCCGGCCGACCCCCGCAACGGATGTCGCGCGATGACGACGGCTGGTATCAGCTGCTCAGCCCGACCGCGCATGCCGGCACGCGCTATCAGTTCAGGATCAACGAGGACCTGATCGTCCCTGACCCGGCCTCCTTCTTCCAGCCGGATGATGTCGGCGCACCAAGCGAAGTGGTCGATACCGCTACGCTGCGTGATGCCGTTGTTTATCCGGGGCGTGCATGGCCGGAAGCCGTGATCTATGAGCTGCACGTCGGCACCTTCAGCGAGGAGGGAACCTATGCGGGCGTCGAGAACCGGTTGCCCTATCTGCGCGATATCGGCATCACCGCGATCGAGCTCATGCCGATCAACGATGTCCCCGGCCGGTACAATTGGGGCTATGACGGCGTTCTGCTGAATGCGCCCAATGCGCGCTACGGCAGGCCGCAGGATCTCAAGCGGCTTTTGCGGGCAGCTCACGCGCTGGACATCATGGTCTATCTCGACGTGGTCCATAACCATTTCGGGCCGCAGTTGAATTATCTGCACAGCTACGCGGAGAATTTCTTCACCCAGCGTCACACCACCGGCTGGGGGCCTGCCGTCAACCTGGAGGGACGAGACGGCGCCTTGGTGCGCGAATTCCTGATCGAGAACGCGCTGATGTGGCTGCGCGACTACGGCTTCGACGGGCTGCGCTTCGATGCAGTTCACGCGCTGAAAGACGATTCCGAGCGGCACTTTCTCGCCGAGCTTGCCGAGACCATCCGCCACGAATTGCCGGGCCGGCGCGTGCATCTGATGCTGGAGAACGAGGCCAATCAGGCGCATCTGCTGGATCGCGTGGAAGGACGTCCGAGACATTACGACGCCCAGTGGGGTGACGATTTCCACAATGCGCTTCATGTCCTGCTGACGGGAGAAGACGAGGGATATTACCGCGCGTTTGCGGACAAGCCGCTCGAACATCTTGCGCGATCGCTCACCGAAGGCTTTGCCTACCAGGGCGAGGTCTTCGCGCTTCATAACGAGCCTCGCGGCGAGCCGAGCGCCCATCTGCCGCCGGACGCCACCGTCTTCTTCGCCCAAAACCACGACCAGATCGGTAACCGGGCTCTAGGTGAGCGACTGTCGACATTGATCAGTCCGGACAAGCTTGGCCAGGCGATGGCGTTGGTTCTGCTCAATCCGCATATTCCCATGCTGTTCATGGGTGAGGAGGCGGCCGTCGAAACGCCGTTCCTGTTCTTCGCAGACTGGACGGGAGAAGCCGCCGAGTTGACGCGGGAAGGGCGGCGCAAGGAGTTCTCGCACTTCAAGTCATTCTCGACGCCTGAAATGCGCGCCAGAATTCCGGATCCGTGCGACGAGAGGACTTTTCATGCCTCGAAGCTCGACTGGAACGACATCGATCGGTCTCCCCGCCGTGCGCAGTTTCGAGCGGTGACGTCGCGGCTGCTGACGATCCGGCGCGAGAAGATCGTGCCGCTGATCGAACAAGGTTTCGCCTCTGCGCACCGCGAACTGCTCGGCGATCATCCGCGTCAGGGCGGGATAGACGTGCGCTGGCAGACAGAGAAAGGAGACACTCTGCAGATTGTCGCTAACTTTGCCGACCGGCCGCTACCCATGCCGAAGCTGGTGGCGGGCGAATGCCTTTGGCGGGGAGGGCCGGCGCAAGAACAAGCGCTCCTGCCGGGCGACATCATTGCCCGGCTTGGTCAGCCATGACCTTTCACAGCAGCATCGATCGCGCCTGTCTCGACCGGACCCGGTGCGCGAACGCATGCTCCCGGTTGCAATTGGCTGGGCAAATCGCGATCATGAGGCGGTGACCCTGTTGTCCCTCAGAAGCGACGTCCGGCGGCTGTACGAGGGCGCTACGCCAAATGGCGTGCGCTTCCGCTACGCGCTGCTTGCCTTCGACATCGTGACGGTGCTGTTCATCATCGCCACCTCGTTCCTGCATCCCAGCGAGATCATCGAGACGCTCGACGTTCTGTTCGGCATGCTTCTGCTTGCCGACTTCTCGGCGCGACTGCTCGTCGGCCGTCATCCCTTCCGGAAGTTCCGTCAGGTCGCGACCTGGGCTGACATGGTGGCGATCGTATCCTTCCTGGCACCGCTTGCCGGCGAGGCGGGCGGCTTCCTCCGGATCCTGCGAACGCTGGGGCTGCTTCGCGATTACCAGATGCTGGCGAGGCTCCGCATCGATTCTCCGTTTTTTCGTCGCAACGAAGACGTCATCTTCGCTGTCACGAACCTCGCCGTCTTCATATTCGTCATGACCGGCATCGTTTACGAGACGCAGAAGTTTCGTAACGAACAGATCCACAACTACGCCGATGCGCTGTATTTCACGGTGACGGCGCTGACGACGACCGGCTTCGGCGACATCACGCTGCCGGGCACGCTGGGCCGTCTCATCACCGTCGTGATCATGATCTTCGGCGTGACCCTGTTCTTCAATCTCGCCCGCGCGCTTCTCAGTCCCAACAAAGTGCGATTTCCATGTCCGGATTGCGGGCTGCAGAGGCACGATGCCGACGCCGTGCATTGCAAAGCCTGCGGTATACTCCTCAATATTCCCGATGAAGGCGCGACCTGAACGGCCTCACGCCCATTCACGCCGGCGGACGTCACTCATGCCTGACATCGCGCCGGGTGTTTGCCGGGGCAAGGGCAATCTGGCATTCGGGGTGCGTAAGTCATTGAATCGATTGAGGTGTGCTACTGTGCATGGGGTTGTTTTCACGTTTTTTGTCCAGGCAGCCGCTGCTGACAGCATGTTGGCAGCAGGGGCAGGCTACGACCATCTCCTGACAAAACGGGGAGCGGGTCATGCCGATCGAGGCAAGCTGTCATTGCGGTGAAACGGTGTTCGAGGTGACGGAGCCGCCCACGAACGTCACGCGCTGCACCTGCTCGCTTTGCGCCAAGCGCGGCGTGTTATGGGCCTATTACACGCCGGCGCAGTTTCGTCTGCTGTCACCGCCGGACAATGTCGCGACCTATCTCTGGGGCAGCCGCACGGTCAAACACCATTTTTGCGCGAGCTGCGGCTGCGGCACCTATTCAGAGTCGCCGGACTGGTCGACCGGCAAGCCGGATTTCGACAACCCCAAGGTCGCGGTGAACGCGCGCCTGTTCGACGATTTCGATCTGGAGGCCGTGCCGGTCAACATGATCGACGGCAAGAATCTGTGGTGAGCCTGCAAGTACGCGCATGTGTCTGCTGCACGTTCGTGCTCTTGGGGCGATTTCGAAAAGCTGATTTGGTCCGGCCCTGAAAAAGGGCAGGAAGCCATGACGCGTTTTTTTGCGCGAGTGATGCTCGCATTGTGTCTGGCCGTTGCAGCCGGCTTCAATGCACAGGCACAGACCAAGCCGAAGGTGACTTCGCTCGGACCAGACTTCCCCAAGGCCGCGCTGTTCGTCGGCAACAGCTTCTTTTACTACAACAACGGCATGCCCGGGCATCTGACCTTCATGGAGCGGGCTATGGATCCCGCCAATAAGGCTGTGTATCGCAACACCATGGTGACGATCGGCGGCTCCGGCCTCGACTGGCACGACATGGACAACCTGCTGCGGCCGGGCGGCCTCGGCGCATATTCCTTCGACGAGAGAACAACGTCGTCTTCAACAAGCCGGGCCGGCAGTACGACGCCGTCGTGATCATGGATTGCAGCCAGTGCCCGGTCCATCCGCAATTGAGGGATGCGTTCACGGCCTTCGCGAAGAAGGACAGCGAGATCGTCCGCGCCCACGGCATGCGGCCGGTGCTGCTCATGTCCTGGGCCTATGCCGACAAGCCGGAGATGACGGAAGCGTTGGCCGAAGCCTACACGATCGCAGGCAATGCCAACGATGCGCTGGTCATTCCTGCGGGTCTTGCCTTCGCGCGCGTGCGCAAGTTGCAGCCGGAGCTCAATCTCTACGCACCGGACAAGCGGCATCCGAGTCCGGCGGGCACCTATCTTGCGGCATGCGTTACGTTTGCCGCGTTGACGGGCCGTTCGCCCGTCGACAATGCCTACACGATGGGTCTGGATGTCGGGACGACGCAGCTGCTGCAAAAGGCGGCGTGGGACACGGTGCAGGACTATTATGGGCGGTGAACCCGCGTGATCTCGTAGGGTGGGCAAAGGCGCGTCTGCGCCGTGCCCACGATCTCTCTCCTTAATCGATTTAGGGTGGGCACGCTTCGCTTTGCCCACCCTACGGCACCTCGCTTACTTCAACACCACCCACGCCGGCGCGTGATCGCTCGCCCCGTCCTCGTCGCGAATCTTTTTGTCGACGCCGGCCTTGGCCAGCCGTGAGAGCAGCGCAGGACTCAGCAGGAGATGATCGAGCCGCAGCCCCGCGTCGCGCGGCCAGCGGTTCCGCTTGTAGTCCCAGAACGTGTAGATGCGCTTGTCCGGATGCAGTTCGCGGATCGCATCGCACCAGCCCTGCTCGACGAGCGAAGCATAGGCCGCGCGGCTCTTCGGCTGCACCAGCGCGTCCTTGTCCCATGAGCGCGTCGGATAGATGTCGATCTCGGTTGGCGCGACGTTGTAGTCGCCGGCGAGCACCACGGGCAGATCCTGCTTAATGAAGCTCCTGGCGTGGCGCTTCAGCCGCGCGAACCAGTCCAGCTTGTAGTCGAATTTCGGTCCCGGCTGCGGATTGCCGTTCGGCAGATAGATGCTGGTGACGATGATTCCGCGCACGGCGGCCTCGATGTAGCGGGCTTCGAGATCGCCGGGCCTTCCAGGCAAGCGGTCGCGGGTGAGAATGGGCTCTGCATTGCGGGCGAGGATGGCGACACCGTTCCATGTCTTCTGTCCTCGCCACACTGCGCCATAGCCGGCCTTTTCGATCGCGGCCGCCGGAAATTCGCCATCACTTGCCTTCAATTCCTGAAGCGCGACGACATCGGGCTTTGCCGCGCCCAGCCATGCCAACAGATTTGGCAGGCGGCGGTTGACGTTGTTGATGTTGAACGTCGCGATCTTCATGTAGAGCTACCGGCTCCTGCCTTCCGTATCCGGAGATACAATGTCCAAGTTGAACTTTGCCGCCATCGTCGTCGCCCTCGCGTTCTCAGGGGCTGCGTCGGCACAATCGTCCGACCCGCGCGGTGCGTGCAAGGCAGACTATGACAAATTCTGCGCCGGCATCGCGCCCGGTGGCGGCCGTGTCGTGGCCTGCCTCGACGCCAAGCGCGACCAGCTCAGCGTGTCCTGCAAGACGGCGCTCGACGGCCGTAAGAAGAAGTAAGCGGCTGACGACTAGGTGGGCAGCGGCGGCGGCGCCGCGGGCTGCTCGATCGGTGGCGGGGAGGGCGGTTGCTCCGCCGTGCTCGCCGGAACCGGCTTCGTCAGCGGCTCCTCCACATTGCCGCCCTTGTAGAGGCGGGCGTAGCGGTGGCCGAGGCTGGTCAACACCTCATAGCCGATGGTGCCGAAATGATGCGCGAGTTCGTCGACGGTGATGCCTTCGCCGAGCAGCGTCACCATATGGCCGCGCCGCGCCGCGTTCGGCGGCAGATCGGTGATGTCGATCGCGATCAGATCCATCGAGATGCGGCCGGCGACCGGGCACCGCTTGCCGGCGACGATGACTTCGGCACCGCGGGTGCCGTCATTGGAACTGGCGGCGCGGAAATAGCCGTCGGCATAGCCGACTGCGATGATCGCGAGCTTGGTCGGCCGCCGCGCGGTCCAGGTACCGCCATAGCCGACGCTCTCGCCGCGCTCGATGGTGCGGATCTGCACGATGCGCGCCTTGAGGTCGACCACCGGCTGCATCGGATTGTCGGCCTCCGGCGTCGGGTTGACGCCGTAGAGGGCGGCGCCCGGCCGCACCAGGTCGAACTGGAAGGGCGCGCCGAGGAAGATGCCGGAGGAATTGGCGAGCGCCGCCGGCACGCCGGAGAACTCGCTGGCGATGCCGCGGAAGGCCGCGAGCTGCTTGGCGTTCACCGGGTTGTTGAGCTGCTCGGCCGAGACCAGATGGCTCATCACCAGCGTGATGCCGTGATCGCCGGCATTGATGCGCGGGATGATGGCCTGCGCTTCCGATAATGTCAGACCGAGCCGGTTCATGCCGGTGTCGATGTGGATCGCCGCGCCCCCGGTCCAGCCGGTGCGGCGGCAGAACACGTCCCATTCGGCGAGCTCGTTGAGGTCGCCGATGACGGGACGGCAATTGATCTTGGCGTAGTGCTCGCCGGTGTTCTGGAAATAGCCGCCGAGCACGTAGATCGTGGGCTCCGGGACGGCGGCGCGCACCTTGCGCGCTTCCTCGATGGTGGCGACGAAGAAGGTTTTGCAGCCGGCCTTGCTCAGCGCACGCGCGACCTCGGCGGCGCCGCAGCCATAGGCGTCGGCCTTGATCACCGCCGAGCATTCGGCCGGCACCGCGGTCTTCTCGAGCTTGCGCCAGTTGGCGATGATGGCGTCGAGATCGACGGTCAGCACGCCGCCATAGGCAGCGAGCGCGGCAGCCTGATTGGCCTCCGCGGAGAGAAGGCCGGATTGCGAGACGGTTTTCGGGTCGGACGCCATTGTCATGGCGTCGTTTTACGCAAGAGGCAGGTCCTGTTCAAGGAACTCAGTAGTCGTTGCCGCTGCGAACCGGGACCTGACTGTCGGGGGCGAGGTCGCCGAACCGTGTGACCGAGGCTTCGAAGGCCAGGTCGACGGTGCCGGTCGGGCCGTGACGCTGCTTGCCGATGATGACCTCGGCCTTTCCGTGCGCAAGACTCATGTCGAGCTGCCACTTCTCGTGTTCAGGCGTGCCCGGGCGCGGCTCTTTCATGGCGAGGTAGTATTCCTCGCGATACACGAACAGCACAACGTCGGCGTCCTGCTCGATCGAGCCGGATTCACGAAGGTCGGACAGCTGCGGCCGTTTGTCGTCGCGGGACTCGACCTGTCGTGACAGCTGCGACAGCGCGATCACGGGAACGTTGAGTTCCTTCGCCAGCGCCTTCAGGCTGGTCGTGATCTCGGTGATTTCCTGCACGCGATTATCGCTCCGCTTGCCCGAGCCCGACAGCAGCTGGATGTAGTCGATCACCAGCAGGTCGAGGCCCTTCTGTCGCTTCAGCCGGCGCGCGCGCGCCATCAGCTGCGCGATCGACAGGCCGCCGGTCGCGTCGACATAGAACGGCAGCGACTGCAGTTCGATCGAGACCTCCCGGATCTTTTCGAAATCGGCCTCCGAGATGCCGCCGCGGCGGATGTGGGAGGAGGGAACGCCGGTGCGCTCGGCCACGATACGGGTTGCGAGCTGGTCGGCCGACATTTCGCAGGAGAAGAAGCCGATCACGCCGCCATTGGCGGCCTTGGTGGTGCCATCGGCCTGGACTTCCGGAACATAGGCTTGCGCGACATTGTAGGCGATGTTGGTCGCCAGCGACGTCTTGCCCATGCCAGGACGGCCCGCGACGATGATGAGGTCGGAGTGCTGCAGGCCGCCCATCTTGGTGTCGAGGTCGCGCATCCCCGTCGAGATGCCGGACAGCTTGCCGTCGCGCTGGAACGCCTTTGCGGCGAGATCGACCGCGACCGCCAGTGCCTGGGAGAATTTCTGGAAGCCGCCGTCATAGCGACCGGATTCGGCGAGTTCGTAGAGGCGGCGTTCGGCATCCTCGATCTGCGCGCGCGGCGCGAAATCGACCGGGGCGTCATAGGCGACATTGACCATGTCCTCGCCGATGCCGATCAGGTCGCGGCGCAGCGCCAGGTCGTAGATGGTGCGGCCGTAGTCCTGGGCGTTGATGATGGTGGTCGCTTCGGCCGCGAGGCGCGCAAGATATTGCCCGATGGTCATGCCGCCGACGTCGGTATCGGCGGGCAGGAACGTCTTCAGCGTCACGGGCGTGGCGACCTTGCCCATCCGGATCAGGCTGGCCGCGGTCTCGTAGATGGTCTGGTGCAGCGGCTCGAAATAATGCTTCGGCTCGAGGAAGTCGGAGACACGGTAGAACGCATCATTGTTGACCAGGATCGCGCCCAGAAGGCTCTGTTCCGCTTCGATATTATGCGGCGCGCTCCGATAGGCGGGAGTGCCGGGCTCGGGCGCGAGTTTGAGGACGTTCGAATCAGTCAGGGCCATGGTCCAACGTGCTTAGCAATTTTGTTGGGCGGATGCGGGGCCGGGATAAAGCGCCGCCGCACGCGAAAGCGGAAGCGAAAGCTGACCGCTATCAACCGCTCAGTTAAAATGGTGGATGATTAACGCTCGCAGCACGCACCGCGCTTGACGGATTTTTGCGGAACTCGCCCCCGCCAGGAAGCGGCCGCGCCCGCGCCATGGAAAAATCCTGAAACCGTGAGCCTTATAGCCTGAGCCCTAAATGGCATGAACCTTATGGACCGGCGCACAGACGAATCCAGAAACGCGCGAAATGACGCACGCTGGCGGCTTCAGTCTCGCCTTCAGATCAGCAGGAGGTAGACCAGTGCCACCAGAGCCGCCCCGACGCCGGTAACGATCAGGGCAAAATCGGTGCGGAGGTCGTCCTGCACGTCGAATGAGGTTTGGGTCTCTTTGCTCATGGCGACGGTCTAAGCCAGGCCCGACCAGACTTATGTGAATTGGATCACATCTCCCCGGATTCTTTCGGGGGTATGGACGGAACAGGCAGGCGGAGAAGGGAATTGTCTCCCGCGATCCGCCAACAGGGAACGAGGCAGGCGATGCGGCCAGAACGGCAGCACCAGATTTGGCGGAGCGAGGCCGGCAGCCGGCTTTGGCTCTCGGGGCTGATTGCGGCCATGGAGCACGCGGAACGACCCGAAATCCGTCGCCAGCCTGTCGCACCCGAAATCATGGTCGAGCTGCAGGCGCAACTGGCGTTAACAGCCCTTTCCCGCTCCTGCCAGATTTCGATCCTGCGTCACTAGGATCTATTCACCAGCCAATTTGGGCCTGGGCTTGCTCGAGCCTTCGCGGGCTCGCCGGATCTCCTCACGCGGCATGTAGTCGCGCGTCACCAGCACCCCGTCGGAGAGCTGCTCGGCCGCTTGCGCCGCGCCTTTGGGGGCGGCTGCGCTAATGCGCTGAGTTCACAGCCGATATCCTCAAACCGCCTAATCACATTCTTGCGCGTGGTGCCTGCTTCCATTCGTGGCTCAATCGGATAAAAGGTGACCCCGCCGCGCCCGATGCCGGCTGCACCTCTCGGAATTCAATGGAGATGATGGGAATGTCGAGCCGAGCGCTCAGCCTCGCGACGGTAGTGCTTCTGATCGGCTTCGGCGCGTCCGATACCGTTCTTGCGCAGGCGACCAACCTCGAGGCCGGCAAAACCCCGTCCCAGATTTTCTCGCAGACCTGCAATGCCTGTCACAAGAGCCCGCGCGGACTTCTGAAGTCCGTTGCGCCGGGCTCCCTGCCGGGCTTCCTGCGCCAGCACTACACCACGAGCTCGGACATGGCGGGCATCCTCGCCTCCTATCTCGTCTCCAACGGCGCCGCCGATACGCGCTATCAGGCCAAGGACGGCAAGGACAAGAAGGACGGCGCCAAGGAGAAGGATGCCAGCTCCAATCCCGAGCATCAGGGCCGCCGGCCGCGCGCCCAGGACGCCGCCAAGCCGGACGGCGAGGCTGCTCCCGCTGCGGATGGTGCGCGCCAGAAGCGCGCCGCACGTCCGGCCGAGGACGGCACGAAGCCCGAGGGGCAGGCTGCGCCCGAGGGACGCAAGGGCAAGCGGCGCGCCAAGCCCGGCACTGAAGAAGCCCCGAAGGTCGACGCCGCCGCGCCGGCCACCGAAGAGAAGAAGAACGAGCCCAAGCCGGAGTCCAAGCCCGAGCCGAAGCCCGACGAGGCCAAGCCCGATAGCAGCAAGGCGTCGGAGAAGCCCGCCGAGACCAAGCCCGAGAGCGCCAAGGTCGAGCCCCGCGGCACCGAAGCTCCGGCGCTGCGGCCCGATCCGGTCCCGGCGGTGACGCCGGCTGCACCGGCCGCCGCGAAGCCTGCCGAGCCGGCGGCACCCAAACCGACGGAAGAGGCTGCTCCCAAACCGGCTGCGCCTGCGGCCAGTTCCGAACCGGCGGCCAAGCCGCAGCAGCCGGCTCCGCCCGCGACCGCAGCAGCCCCGTCTGCCGCGCCAGCCGAGTCCTCCGGTCCGCCGGCACCGCCGATCTCGCGTTAAGCCAGCTGCTTTTCTTATCGATATGCGGAGGCCGCGTTCATCGCGGCCTCCGCATCGTATTGACCACCGCTAGAGCAATACTCTAGAGTGATACTCTAGGAGGCGTTGATGACGGCGAGCGTGCGGGACGACCTGTTGGCAGCCGGGCTAATCGTGTTCGACCGCGTCGGCTTCGAAGCTGCGACGGTGGCCGCGATCCGCACCCGGGCGCGCGCCTCCAACGGCAGCTTCTTCCACGCCTTTGCCTCGAAGAAGGAGCTCGCCGGCGCGCTGTTCCTGGAGGTCCTGCGGCACTATCACGCCGCGGTGCTGGCCACGCTCGATCCCGTGCCCAATGCGGAGCAGGGCATCGATCGGCTGATCCGGGCCCACCTCTACTGGGTCGTGACCAGCCGGCGCGAGGCGCGCTATTTGTTCGAGATTTCGCGGAGCGAGTGGGGCGAGGACGTCCGCGACGCCCAGCGCGCGCAGAATGCGCGGCTCGCCGAGGGCATCGAGCGCTGGCGTGCGCCGCTGGTCGCAAACGGCGAGCTCTTGCCGATGACGCCGGTGATGTTCGTGAGCCAGCTCATCGGTCCCGCGCAGATCTTCTGCCGCGCTTTCCTGTCGGGACGCGACCGCGCCGATCCGCGCGTCGAGGCCGACACGCTGATCGCCTGCGCCTGCCGTGCGCTCCGACCGCCCGAACGCATCAACAAACGATAAGGAGAGCGATATGCGCAACGAGGCAGATCCTGAATTTGCACCGATCTCCGAACGCATTCATGCCAATGTCGGTCGGCAAGGCTTCATGAACCTGGTCGGCGCCGAGCTTTCGGAATTGTCGCGCGGCACCTGCACGATCGCCGTGGATCGCCGGCCGGAGCTGCTGCAGCAGCACGGCTTCTTCCATGGCGGCGTCACCGCCTTCCTGGTCGACAACGCCACGACGATCGCAGCCGCCACCTCGCGCGGCCAGCCGGCGCTGACGGCGGAATACAAGCTCAATTTGTCACCCGCGGTCGGCGAGAGGCTGATCTGCCGCGCGAGGGTGATCAAGCCTGGCCGCCAGGTGTCGGTGGTCGCGGCCGACGTGTTCTGCGTCAGCGACGGTGTCGAGAAGCACACGGCAACGGCGCTGGCCTCGATCGCGATGTTGAGCGAGGACGTCGCCGCAAAAACGAAAAACCCGGCCGCCTGAGGCGACCGGGTTTCGATACCTGTCATTGCCGGGCTTGACCCGGCAATCCATCGACTTGAGCAAAATCCCTTTGATGGATGCGCGGGTCAGGCCCGCGCATGACGAGTTGTGGCTTACTTCTCTTCCGCAGCCGGCGCCGGCTCGGCTTCGTCCTGCTCGGCTTCCGGATCGAAGAACTCGCCGGCGGCGGCGATCGCCTCGGCGGCTGCGTCGCGGTCCTCGTTGCGGGTCGAGATGTCCTCGCCGCGGTTGATGCGCTCGGCCTCGTCCTGGCTGCGGGCAACCGTGACGGAGATCTCGACCTCAACCTCGGGGTGGATGGCAACAGTGATGGAGCGCTTGCCGATGACCTTGATCGGCGCATCGAGCTGAACCTGCGGGCGGGCCAGCGAGATGCCGTCAGCTTCGAACGCGACGACGATGTCACGCACGTTGACCGAGCCGAACAGCTGGCCGGATTCCGAGGCCTGACGGATCACGATGATGTTCTTGCCCGCGATCTTCTCGGCGACCTTGGACGCCTCGCCCTTGCTCTGCAGGTTGCGAGCTTCGAGGTCGGCCTTCATGCCGTCGTACTTGGCCTTGTTGTCGGTGGTGGCGCGCAGCGCCTTGCCACGCTTGAGCAGGAAATTGCGGGCATAGCCGTCGCGAACCTTCACGACTTCGCCCATCTGGCCGAGCTTGCTCACGCGTTCCAGCAAAATGACTTCCATATTCGTTCTCCTTTGAAGTGTTGAGTGTGGATTTTCGAACTTGAACTTAAGCGGTTGGCAGTGGCGGCGGCTGCCGGCTGCGCAGGAAGCGCTCGCGGAAGCCGAACACTGCGTCCGCCATTCCGAGGATCACCATCGCAATCACCGGCCAGCCGAACACGACCACGACGGCGTAGGTCGAGCCGAGCCAGAACGTGCGGCTCTTCAGCGCCAGCGTGAGCGTATGCAGCACGGCAAAGCCGGTCAGCGCATAGCCCATCATCAGCGCGGTGGCGGTGATCTGTGCGGCGATCGCGAGCAGCCCGCCGGTGAAGCAGAAGGCGAGCGCGATGCACAGCGCCACCAGCGTCATCGGCGGCAGCTCCGCCGTCTTCATGTCCGGCCACGGGCGACGCAGCCGGCCCGAGGTCGCCGTAATCTTGGCGCTGAGCCAGAGGTTGAGGGTCAGCGTCATCATCGCGATGATGGTGGCCCCGGCCGGTGCGATCCGCACCAGCGCATCGACGAACTGACCGGCCTCGCCGGAGCTTTGCGGGTCGGTGGCCCGGAGCATGCGCATCAGGCCGCGCCGCAGCGTGCCGATGATGGTCTCGGCGTCGGTCCCGAGCGTGAGCAGGGCGGCGATCGTGGTCAGCGTGGCGAAGCCCGCGAGCCACAGCAGGATGCGGCCGACCGGATACCATTCGAGCTCGGGCTCTGCGGGCGCGGCGGCGTCCGGCGCGACATGTCCGACTGGACGGCTGAGCAGGACGAGATGGCCGAGCCACCACGCCGGCAGCGCGACGGTGACGGCGAAGGCGATGCAATAGGGCAGGCCGAACAGCGCACCGAGGCCGATCGCGGCTGCGATGCCGCCGAGGCTCGCGCATAGTGGTCCCCAGCCGATCGCGGCGACCATCAGCGGCAGCGGTGCGAGATAGAACAGGACGAGCGAGATCAGCGCGCCCGAAATGATCGAGGCGAACATCAGCGCCGACGCAGCGCCGGCAATCAGGGCTATCAGCACAAAGGCCATCATCAGCTGTCCCGCTCCCTTCGAGCGGTTAGAGGCATCTCGCCCCAACCATCGGCAACCGGACGACCCGGAAGCCTTATGAGATTAAAGAGTGCAGCCGGCGGCGATGTCGCCGCCGGCTGAATTCGTCTTAGCGAATGACGTAGGGCAGCAGGCCCAGGAACCGCGCGCGCTTGATGGCGCGGGCGAGTTCACGCTGCTTCTTCGCGGACACCGCGGTGATGCGGCTCGGCACGATCTTGCCGCGCTCGGAGACGTAACGCATCAAGAGCTTGGAGTCCTTGTAGTCGATCTTGGGAGCATTGGCGCCCGTGAACGGGCAGCTCTTGCGACGACGGAAAAACGGGCGGCGTGCACCAGCTTCAGCCATTGTTCTTACTCCCCTTCCGTCGTGGTCGTGGTTTCAGCGTCTTCGCGCGGACGGCGCGGGCCTCGGTCACCGCGGAAGCCACCACCGTCACGATCGCCGCCACGGAAACCACCCTCGCGGTCGCCGCGGAAGCCACCGCCTTCGCGGTCGCCACGGAAGCCGCCGCCACGGTCGTCGCGCTCGCGGTCACGGTCGGCCTTGCGCATCATCGCGGACGGGCCTTCCTCGAGTTCCTCGACGCGGACGCTGAGATAGCGGATCACGTCTTCGCTGATGCGCTCCTGGCGCTCGATCTCGGCGATCGCCGCGGACGGCGCGTCGATGTTGAGCAGCACGAAGTGCGCCTTGCGGTTCTTGTTCATGCGGTAGGTGAGGGAGCGTACGCCCCAATTCTCGGTCTTGGTGACCTTGCCGCCGAGACCCTCGACGATACCGGTCATCTGCGCAGTCAGCTCTTCGACCTGCTGCGTGCTCGCGTCCTGACGCGCGAGAAAGACATGCTCATAAAGAGCCATGGTGGTCCTTTCCTCATGTTGGCGCATCGCCCGGCGTCAAGCCCTTAAGAGGCCTTCGGAAAGGACTCTGGGATTAAGCTCAGAAGGCGGAAACACGGGACGACGGGCCGACTGGCCCTGCCACACCAAAATCACGAATGATTTGCTGAGACCGTCCGTTCAGCTCCCGGCCGGGGTCTGCGGATGCGCGCCTTATACGGATTTTGGCCGGCTTGGCAAGGTTGGAACACCTCGTTTTGGGCCAGACGATACCGGCGAGGCGGCCAGCCCCACCTCGATACCGGCTTGATCTATTTGTTTGTATAGCATACAAATAATGGGATCGGGAGGTTCTGATGGCAGGTGAGTCGGTCCAGGCTCCGTTCGAGGCTTCGACGGGCGATCCCAAGCACGCTGCGCGGGCCACACGGTCGGCCGGCCGCAAGATGCGGTCGCTGCTGCTGGATGCGGCGAGCCCGTTGTTCCGGGAGCGCGGGCTGTCAGGTACGGCGATTACTGATATCGCGGCGGCCGCGGACGCATTCCCGAG
Source organism: Bradyrhizobium sp. MOS003 (assembly GCF_003020125.1). Taxonomy (GTDB): domain Bacteria; phylum Pseudomonadota; class Alphaproteobacteria; order Rhizobiales; family Xanthobacteraceae; genus Bradyrhizobium. The sequence goes on from NZ_PYFW01000008.1 coordinate 270,985, forward strand.
CCAGATCACCTATTATTTCCGCACCAAGGAGGCGCTGTTCGTCGAATGCGCCTGCCGCGAACTGCTGTATCTGGCGCGTGCGACGGAGCAGGCGGCGCTGAAGGCGCGCACGCCGCGGGACTACACGCATGCGCTGGCGCAGACCGTGACGGCGAGCGATTCAGTGGCGTTCTTCGCCGAAGCGCTGACATTGACGCGGCGCCGCCAGGATCTCGCACCGCTCGTGGAGCGCACGATCGAGCGCCTGCACGGCGAAGGCGCGCGCGCCTATGCGAGCCAGGTGGCGCGGCACGGCTGGCGCTCGCTGCGCGCGCCCGACGAAAGCTCGCGGCGGTTCTGGGCCGTTGCGATCGGAATCATTCTCGAAGGCTACGCGATGGGACGTTCGCCCGAGGCGCTCTGCGCCGAGATGCTGCGCGTGCTCGGCGAGCAGGCGAAATCCACCGGTGAGGCGACACGTCTGCGTCTCGTCGATGATGCAGCAAGCAATTCGAACGAGGAAGGCTAGCCCATGACCGCGCTTCGCATGCGTGCCCGCGATTTCCTGACCGACGACCAGCTTGCCGACGTGCGCCAGCGTGTGACGTGGAAAGGCGTTGCCCTGATCGCGCACGCCTGGGCGCTCATCATCGGTGCGATCGCCTTGGTCGCGTGGTGGCCCAATCCGGTCACTTATGTCCTCGCTGTCGCGATCATCGGCTCGCGCCAGCTGGGCCTTGCGATCCTGATGCATGACGGCGCGCATGGCTGTCTGTCCGCCGATGAGAAAACCAATCTGGCCCTGAGCCAGTGGTTCTGTGCCTATCCGCTGTTTGCGGAGACGCGCAGCTACCGGCGTTACCACCTTCAGCACCATGCGCGCACCCAGCAGGAAGATGATCCCGATCTCGTGCTGTCGGCGCCGTTTCCGATTACGAAGCTGAGCTATCGCCGCAAGTTCATTCGCGACATCACCGGACAGACCGGCTACCAGCAGCGCAAGGCACAACTGCTCAACGCGCTCGGTCCGAAGGACTGGCCGTGGCGCCGGCGCGCGGCGCATTTTTGGGAGAAGCTCGGCCCGCAATGCCTGCTCAATGCCGCGATGTTCGCAGCACTCGCGGCGGCCGGCGTGTGGTGGGCCTATCCGCTGCTATGGCTGGTGCCACTTCTGACCTGGATGATGGTCATCACCCGCATCCGTAACATTGCAGAGCATGCCGTCGTCCCCGACAGCAGCGATCCCTTGCGCAACACCCGCACCACGCATGCCAATGTTCTCGAGCGCCTGTTCATCGCGCCGTACTATGTGAACTACCACCTCGAGCATCATCTGCTGTTCTACGTGCCCTGCTACAATCTGCCGAAGGTCCATCACCTGCTGAGCGAGAGCCGGCACGCTGACCGCATGGAGGTGCAGCCGAACTACGCAGCGGTGCTGCGGCTGGCGACGGCAAGGCCTGACAGGGAGGATCGGCCGGGGCAGTTGGCGAGCAGCGCGCGCCGTGCGCAGGCTGGAGCGGAGGTCGATGCCAACCAGACCGCCGGTGGATTTTGACGGGACGTATCCCCAATCGAATGCCAGCCAGGATTTCCGTCGCGGCTTGACAGTCCGGCCCCTGACAGTGTCTACGGCCCCCTTTGGAGCATGATCCGGAACCATGGCCCAGCGCCGTGCGTAAAGGCCGCGTGTAATCGGCTGCCGGTCCTTGAAAGGGATCGTGCCCGACAAGCAGGGAGCGCCGATGACGGCTGCATTCACATTTCCTGGGCAGGGTTCCCAGGCGGTCGGCATGGGCAAGGCCCTGGCCGACGCTTTTCCGGTCGCGCGTGCCGTGTTCGACGAGGTCGATGCCGCGCTCGGAGAGAAGCTGACGGCGATCATCTGGGATGGTCCGGCCGAAACCCTTCAGCTCACCCAGAACGCCCAGCCGGCTTTGATGGCGGTCTCGATCGCCACCCTGCGCGTGTTGGAAGCTGAAGCGGATTTTTCCGTGGGACGGGACGCCGCCTTCGTCGCCGGCCACTCGCTCGGTGAATATTCAGCGCTGGCCGCGGCCGGCAGCCTGACGGTTTCGGATACCGCCCGTCTGCTTCGCACCCGCGGTCTCGCAATGCAAAAGGCCGTCCCGGTTGGCGCCGGCGCGATGGCCGCTCTGCTCGGCCTCGACTACGAGGCCGCCATGGCGGTCGCGGGCGAGGCGGCGCAAGGGGAGGTCTGCCAGGCCGCCAACGACAATGGCGGCGGGCAGGTGGTCGTCTCCGGCGACAAGGCTGCGGTCGATCGCGCCGTCGAGATCGCCAAGACCAAGGGCGCCAAGCGCGCGATGTTGCTGCCGGTCTCCGCCCCGTTCCACTGCAAGCTGATGCAGCCCGCCGCCGACGCCATGGCGGACGCGCTCTCGAAGGTCACGATCAAGGCGCCGGCCGCGCCGCTGGTGTCGAACGTGCTGGCGAGCGCCATCACCGATCCCGATGAGATCCGCCGCCGTCTGGTCGAGCAGGTCACGGGAACGGTGCGCTGGCGCGAGTCGGTTGCCTATATGGCCGGGCAGGGGGTCACCCGTTTCTTCGAGATCGGCGCCGGCAAGGTGCTGACGGGACTCGTCAAGCGTATTGCCGACGGCGCTGTCGGCGTTGCCGTGGGCGGACCGAACGATATTGCCGCCGCCAAGGATGCATTGGCCGCTGCGAAGCAGGGCTAGAGGAGTTATCGATGTTCGATCTGACTGGCAGAAAGGCGCTCGTCACCGGCGCGACCGGCGGTATCGGCGGCGCGATCGCGCAGGCGCTGCATGCGCAGGGCGCGACGGTCGCGATCTCGGGAACGCGCAAGGAAGTGCTGGACGAGCTAGCCGGTAAGCTCGCCGAGCGCACCTTCGTGCTGCCCTGCAATCTCTCCAAGGCCGACGAGGTCGAGGCACTGGTGCCCGCTGCGGAAGCGGCAATGGGCCAGGTCGACATCCTCATCGCCAATGCCGGCATCACCCGCGACAATCTCTTCGTGCAGCTTCGTGACGAGGATTGGGAGGAGGTCATCAACATCAATCTGACCTCGACTTTCCGCCTGGCGCGCGCCGCCACCAAGCTGATGATGCGCAAGCGCTTCGGCCGCATCATCGCCATCACCTCTGTGGTCGGCGTTACCGGTAATCCCGGGCAAGGCAATTATACGGCGTCGAAGGCGGGCCTGATCGGCATGATCAAGACGCTGGGGGCCGAATACGCCAAGCGCGGCGTCACCGCCAACTGCATCGCGCCGGGCTTCATCAAGACGCCGATGACCGATGCGCTCAACGACAAGCAGCGCGAAACGATTCTGACCAGGGTTCCGGCCGCCCGCCTGGGGACGCCCGAGGACATCGCCGCGGCCGCCGTCTACCTGAGTTCAAACGAAGCAGCCTACGTCACCGGGCAGACCATCCACGTCAACGGCGGTATGGCCATGATCTGACGTCTCGTTCGGCGCTGCCCACAGGGACGGCGCCGGATGTGGCAAACGGCCGTTTCCGGAGCGAAATGAGGCTTGTAGTCAAGGTAATTGAAGTATGCTAACCGGACCTTCAACGGATGGGCAAAGAACGCCATTGCAGGTTTTTGAAACCCTGTATATTGGCGATGCGGAGCCTTGGCCGACGTTCGCCGGGCCCTGTATCGGTTAGCATGGGGCCAAATCAAAGTTCGTAAGCGAAGGCAAGTAACGCGACCACGACGGCTCGTATCGTCCCGGGGGGTCGGGTCTACAGGGAACAACACGAGGTTAAGCAATGAGTGACATTGGCGAGCGGGTTAAGAAGATCGTGGTCGAACACCTTGGTGTTGAACCCGAGAAGGTTGTCGACGCTGCGAGCTTCATCGACGACCTCGGCGCCGACAGTCTGGACACCGTCGAGCTGGTGATGGCGTTCGAAGAAGAATTCGGTTGCGAGATTCCGGACGACGCCGCGGAAACGATTCTCACCGTCGGCGACGCCACGAAATTTCTCGAGAAGAACGCGAAGAGCTAAGGCTCTTCTTTTTCGCGGGGACAACATTGAAACCGGACGGGCCGCTTCCCAGCGGTCAGCCGGTTTCTTGTTATTGGCCGTGAATCTTTCGATGCGGAGTTTTCGGATATGAGGCGGGTCGTCGTCACGGGTCTCGGCATGGTCTCGCCACTCGGCTGTGGCGTCGAGCCGACCTGGAAGCGCATCCTCAACGGCGAAAGCGGTGCGCGCAGGATCGAGAGCTTCGACGTCTCCGATCTGCAGACCAAATACGCCTGCACCGTCGTGCGCGGCGACGGCACCAACGACAGCTTCAATCCCGATATCTGGATGGAGCCGAAGGACCAGCGCAAGGTCGACGACTTCATCATCTTCGGCATGGCGGCTGCGGGCCAGGCGCTCGACGATGCCAATTGGCATCCCGAGTCCGAAGAGGACAAATGCGCGACCGGAACCATGATCGGGTCCGGCATCGGTGGCCTCAGCGGTATCGCAGAGACCGCGATCCTCCTGAAGGAACGCGGGCCGCGCCGCGTGTCGCCGTTCTTCATTCCGGGCCGCCTGATCAATCTCGCCTCCGGCTACGTCTCGATCAAGCACGGGCTGAAGGGACCGAACCATTCGGTGGTCACCGCTTGCTCGACCGGTGCGCATGCCGTCGGCGATGCCGCGCGCCTGATTGCGCTGGGCGATGCCGACGTGATGGTCGCAGGCGGCGCCGAATCGCCGATCAGCCGCATCGGCATTGCCGGCTTCAACGCCGCGCGTGCGCTCTCGACCGGATTCAACGACACACCCGAGAAGGCCTCGCGACCCTACGACAAGGACCGCGATGGGTTCGTGATGGGCGAGGGCGCCGGAGTCCTCGTGCTGGAAGAGCTCGAGCACGCCCAGCGCCGCGGCGCCAGGATCTATGCCGAGGTGATCGGCTATGGCCTGTCGGGTGATGCCTATCACATTACGTCGCCGGCGCCGGATGGCGATGGCGGCTTCCGCAGCATGTCGGCCGCGCTCAAGCGGGCCGGCCTGACCGCCTCCGATCTCGACTACATCAACGCGCACGGCACCTCGACGCCGCTCGGCGACGAGATCGAGCTCGGTGCCGTCGAGCGTCTGCTCGGCAATGCCGCCTCCAAGGTTGCGATGTCCTCGACCAAATCGTCGACGGGTCATCTGCTCGGCGCGGCCGGTGCGATCGAAGCGATTTTCGCCATTCTCGCGATTCGCGATAATGTCGTGCCGCCGACCATCAACCTCGACAATCCGTCGGTGGAGACCGCGATCGATCTCGTGCCGCACACGGCGAAGAAGCGAGAGGTCAACGTCGCCTTGTCGAACTCGTTTGGTTTTGGCGGTACCAATGCGTCGGTGATCCTCCGGCGTTTGGTCAGTTAGTTTGAGTTTGAGACGAATCCACCGTTTTGCCGTATTCGGCGATAGTCATGGAAGTGGGCGCGTGCATTTGGCAGGGCAAGCGATTGTCGGGCCGCGGTTGAACCGGCAGGATTCAGGTTGTTTTGATGAGTGAAAGGCCGCCCATTTCGCCCCGGAGTCCGCGGGCAGCGCTCGAGCCCGAGCAGCTCCCGCCGCCGCCGAAGCGGTCGGAGCGTGCGCGCAATCCTTTCGTGGTCGTCGGCAACGCCATCATCACCCTTCTGCTGGTCGCCATGCTCGGCGCCGGCGGCATATATTATTACGGCCGGCAGGTGCTCGAGGCGCCGGGGCCGCTGAAGGACGACAAGATCGTCAATATCCCGCAGCGTGCGGGCAAGCGCGACATCGCCGAGACGCTGAACCGGGAAGGTGTCACCGACGTCAATCCCTGGGTGTTCATCGCCAGCGTCGCTGCGTTGAAGGCGAGCTCGGACCTCAAGCCGGGTGAATATTCGTTCCAGAAGAACGCCTCGCTCCGCGACGTCATCGCCACCATCGTCGAGGGCAAGGTGGTGCAGCATGCCGTCACGATTCCGGAAGGGCTCACCTCGGAGCAGATCGTGGCCCGCCTGTCCGACAACGACATCTTCACCGGCAGCGTGCGCGAGCTGCCGCGCGAGGGCACGCTGTTGCCGGAGACGTACAAGTTCCCGCGCGGCACTCCGCGCGAGCAGGTGATCCAGCGCATGCAGCAGGCGCACAAGCGCGTGCTCGGCGAGATCTGGGAGCGCCGCAATCAGGACATTCCTGTCAAGACGCCGGAGCAACTGGTGACGCTCGCCTCGATCGTCGAGAAGGAAACCGGCAAGCCGGACGAACGCAGCCGTGTCGCCGCGGTGTTCACCAACCGGCTGAAGCAGCGGATCAAGCTGCAGTCCGACCCGACCATCATCTACGGTCTCGTCGGCGGCAAGGGCACGCTGGGCCGGCCGATCAAGCGCAGCGAGATCACGCAGCCGTCGCCCTACAACACCTATGTGATCGAGGGCCTGCCGCCGGGTCCGATCGCCAATCCCGGCCGCGCCTCCCTGGAGGCTGCCGCCAATCCGGCGCGCACCCGCGACCTCTTCTTCGTCGCCGACGGTACCGGCGGGCACGCCTTCACCGAGACTTACGACGCGCACCAGAAGAACGTCGCCAAGCTCCGCGCGATCGAAAAGCAGATCCAGAACGACACGGTGGAGCCGGCCGAGGATGCGCCGCCGCCAGCCGCCGCGCCGCCTGGAACTGCCGATACGCCGACGGCGGCGACGCCGGCGCGACCCAATCAACAGAAGAAGCCGCCCGCGGCACGCCCCACCGGTCCGGCACCGGCGCGGCAGGGCGCGGTGCAACCCTCGCCACCGGTGGTCCAGCGCTAGGCGCGCTGCAGACCTGCCCGCGGACTTTGCGGATTCCACTTTCCTGAAAAATAGTCTTAAGTTTCGCGTGGCTTGATGCCTCGCGAATCCCGTGTTTCTGGAGAATCTGACCTGATGGCGCTGTCGTCCATGACCGGCTTTGCCCGAAGCCACGGCGCAAGCGGGCCGTATACGTTCGAATGGGAATTGAAATCGGTCAACGCCAAGGGCTTTGACCTCAGGGTGCGGCTACCGCAGGGGTTCGACGAGCTCGAGGCGCACGCCAAGAAGCGGGCCGGCGAACTGTTGTCGCGCGGCACCGTCTACGCCAATCTCACCGTCAAGCGCGCCAATGCCGCTGCCGCCGTTCGCGTCAACGAGGACGTGCTCAATGCCGTCCTGAAGGCCGCCGCCGTCATCGCCGGCAAGGTCGACGCGGTGGCGCCGAGCGTCGACGGCCTGCTCGCCATCAAGGGCGTGATCGAGGTCGCCGAGCCCGAGGGCGACGAGGAGGAGGACAAGGCCGCGCGTATTGCTGCAGCCGAAGCCTTCGACAAGGCGCTCGCCGAACTCGTTGAGATGCGCAAGCGCGAGGGCACCTCGCTCGGTCAGATCCTGACCCAGCGGGTCGACGAGGTCGAGCAACTGGCGAAGAAGGCCGAGGCCGCGCCCGGTCGCAAGCCGGAGGCGATCAAGGCGAGGCTCGCCGAGCAGATCGCTACCCTGCTCGATACCTCCGATCGGTTCGATTCCGACCGCCTGATGCAGGAGGCGATCCTGATCGCGACCAGGGCTGACATCCGCGAGGAGCTCGACCGCATCGCTTCCCACATCGCGCAGGCGCGCGAGCTGATCGGCAAGGGCGGACCGATCGGCCGCAAGCTCGACTTCCTGGCGCAGGAGTTCCACCGCGAGGTCAACACCTGCTGTTCGAAGTCGAACGACATCGAGCTGACCAACACGGGCCTCGCCATGAAGAACGTGGTCGAGCAGTTCCGCGAGCAGGTCCAGAATCTGGAGTGATCGATGACGAGCGGCGGCGGTCACGGAACTGACGGTGTCGAGCGGCGCGGCCTGATGTTCGTGCTGTCCTCGCCCTCGGGCGCGGGCAAAACGACGCTGTCGCGTCTTTTGATGGACCGGATGTCCGGCCTGAGAATGTCGGTCTCGGCGACCACGCGGCCGAAGCGGCCGGGCGAGGTCGACGGCAAGGACTATCTCTTCGTCGACAAGCCGCGCTTCGAGGCGATGGTGAAGGGCGACGAACTGCTGGAATGGGCCACCGTGTTCGACAACAGCTACGGCACGCCCCGTGGCCCCGTCGAAACCGCTCTGTCCGCCGGGCAGGACGTGCTGTTTGACATCGACTGGCAGGGCACGCAGCAGCTGCGCGAGAAGGCGCGCGCCGACGTCGTCAGCGTCTTCATCCTGCCGCCCTCGGCGGCCGATCTGGAGAAGCGCCTGCATTCACGCGCGCAGGATTCCGACGAGGTCATCCGCAAACGCATGAGCCGCGCCAGTCACGAGATGAGCCACTGGGCCGAGTACGACTACATCGTGATCAACCACGACGTCGACGAGGCCTTCGCCGAGGTGCAGTCGATCCTGAAGGCCGAGCGCCTCAAGCGCGAGCGGCGGACTGGCCTCGTTGGATTCGTGCGAGGTTTGCAAGGGCAGCTTCAGGCCTAGGCTGCGGCAGTTGCGGCCCTTGCGTCGCCAGGCGTTCCAGCATCGCGGTGATCACGTCGACGTCGACGGCATCCTCGATCTGCGCATTTTCATCGCGATGGTCTTCGTCGCGAGCGAACGGCTTTTCGGCGTCGGTCTTCCGGGCCGCCAGCCGAGGCGCAGCTTCGATCTCGAAGGCGCCGTCGAAGATGTCGGCCTCGTCGAGTTCGGCGGCCTCGCTGCGAACGGCGGCGGATTGCGCCGCGATCCTGCCGATCTCCCTGGTGAAGGCCGCGATTTGCACGGTCTGCTGCGGTCGGGCTTCATCGAAGTCGACCGGGCGCGGTCGCGCGTCCGGCGTCGCACCGAGCCAAGGCGCGCGGCTTGCGTCCTGGTCCTGCGTGCCCCAATCGTCCCAATGCCCGCGGCGCTCGGCGACCTGGAGGCGCACGCGCCTGCGGGCGAGACGGTAGATGACGCTGGCGAGCAGGCCGGCGAGCGCCAGTGCGCCGCCGATCACGAGCAGCAGCATCTGCAACGAGCCGACCGGTTTGTCGGCGGTGCTGTCTGCCGCAGCCAGGGCCGTCGGCGCGGGAGGCTTTGCCGGCTTCGCGCTCGGCGCAGCTGTTGCGACAGGAGCGGGCTGCGGCGTGGGCGGTGCGACTGTGGTCGCGACATCGGGCCAAGGCGTGGCGACGGCAGGTTGCTGCGGGTTGCTGTCGGTGGCTTGGTCCTGCGTCTGTTGCGCCGGCGTCGAGGCTGTGGCCTGCGCGACGGCATTCGACGTCCTGGAGGTGACACCACTGCGTGGCGTCAGATATTCGGCTCGCGCGTCCTGCACTGTCTGCTGCCGTGACGGCGCTGGATCCGGCGTTGGCGTGTCGGTCGTGGCCTGGGCGCTCTGGGTGACCTTGCTGCCTTCAGCGCGCAGATACCAGCATTGCCGCTTGGTCGAGCGCTCGAGACGATAGTGCCAGTGCTGCCCCTGCGGCGCGGCGCCCTTCGGCGAGGCGAGGCAGTCGGTGGCTGCATTGGCCGTGGCGGGTGCGCTCGGCGCGGTCTGCGACACGGCAGCCAGCGGTACGCCGGCAACGATGCTGCCGATCAGCGCGGATACGAATTTTGCGGTGCGGTTGCCCATCCTGGTCTCCCGTTTACGCATGACGCAACTCTCAACCAGCCCGTTGTCATCAAAGACTTGGGTGGCAATGAGCCGCAAATCCGGAGAGGATGTGGCTTGAATTGGGCTCGCGGAGCGTCCGTCCTGCTGCGGGGCAGGCGATTTCCCGCTATTGCTTCGCAGAGCTCCAGGTTCCGCCGCAGCCATCGGAGCGGCGCCAGGTTCCGGAACCGCTGCGCGCGCCGAGCCGTCCGGAGCCGGTGAAGGTCACGCCGTCGCCTTGACCGATCGTGCTGACCGAACCGCTTGGGCTGACGGTGCCACTGACACCTTGGCCGATGACCTTGCCCGACGAGACCACGACCGCGCCCGACGTGGTGCCGCCGCAGCCGACGCTGGTCACAATCCAGGCGCCGTCAAAGCCGCCACCTCCGCCGCCGCCGCTTCGCCGTGACGACGAGCGCTGCTCTTCAGCCGCCGGCTTGCTCCGGCGCGCGGGTGGGGCCGGCTCGGCCGAACGATCCTGGCGCGAGCCGGACATCGACTTCTCGTCATTGCCGATCGAGCCGCCGGCGCTGCCGGACTGGGCGAAGACGGGTGATGAGGCGATGGCGCCGGTGAGAAGGACGGCGAGGGCAATCGTACGGATGACGACAAAAGGCATGAGCAAACATCCAAATTAAAAAATGATATCAGCGGCCGGAGCCGTCGGCGCAAACGGATCCGATAATGCGGCAAGCTTTGCCAGCCTTGCCGCATTCTTCAAGCGCGGCGTCCCTGGCACGCTGCACGCCCTCGCGCTGGACCAGCGACCAGGATTTGTCGGAGATCGCAAACGCGCCACAGCTTCGCCCGTAGAAGGACAGCTCGATCGGGCATTTGGCGCCGGCGCAATTGCCGCGCGCATCGGCGACCGCCGCGCGCCGCGAGGCGTGGTTCCACGAGATGCCCCATTTGCTGTTGTCCGGCCCGTAGACGATCGAGCCCCACGGCTTGAGATCCTCCATCTTGCGCATGCGCAGCAGCAGGCCTTCGGTGGCTTCACCCGTGGGCGTCATCGATATCCGCTGTTGCAGCTTCGTGACGGCGCGGGTGAGGCCGTCGGGCGTGTCAGGGTCGAAATTGAGCTCGTAGAGCCGCTCGCTGAGCTCACTGAGCAGGGCGGCATCGCGCAAGGGGACGCGATCGGGATCGGCACGCAAGCGCTCCGCCGGCAGGGGATCGGGCTGCATCGCCGCGATTTTCGGCGGGGCAGTTTCGGTCGGAGCCACGAAATAGAAGGTGCCGTCGATCGGCGAGGACGACACCCAGGGCTGCTGCGCGCCCGCGGTGGCGCGCTTCACGGCGAGGCCGACCTGGTTGAAGGTCTGGAATACGTCGAGGCCCGCGGTCCGGATCGTCGTCGCCAGCGCCTTCGTATAGGGGCTGTGACCGTCGCTGCCGTCCTGCGCGACGTTCCCGGGCTGCGTCGCGTAGGAGATCAGCGTGCCCTCAGGCGCGCGCATCTGCGCCAAGCCGCCGTCGGAGGCGCGCAAGCCGCGTGAGCCGAACGGGTTGTTGCGGCAGGCGTCCAGGATCACGAGATTGAGCCGCGTGCCCGAGCCCTGCATCTGGCGCAGCACGAGGCTGACATCGGTCATCTGGAAATCGACGTCGGCCTCGCGCGTCGGATTGGCACCGACGGGCACGAGATAGTTGGAGCCGGCGACCTGCACGCCGTGGCCGGCGTAGTAGAACAGCGCGACGTCGGCGCCCTGGACCTGACGGCCGAAGTTCTGCACCGCGATGTCCATCGCGCCCTTGTCGAGATCGAGCTGGGCGCGTCCGCCCACCAGCGTGAAGCCGAGCAGGCCCAGCGTCTCCGCCATCAGGCTCGCATCCTTGGAGGGATTGTCCAGCGGCGTGATGTTCTTGTAGGCGGAGTTGCCGACCACCAGCGCGATGCGCTTCTCGGCCGATGCCGGGTGTGCGGTGACGACGAGCAAGGCCAGCGCTGCCAGCCCTAAAACGCGATTGAAAATCCTCGCGCGCATCCAAATTCCCCAAAATAATGGCACCAGTCTATCAGTCCGGCGTGCGGGCGAAAAGTGGTGAGGGGGGCAGGTGTCCCGGATAAGCTTCGGGGCACGAGAGCGGAAATTTGGCGCACAGCTGCATCAAACTCGTCATTGCGAGCGTAGCGAAGCAATCCAGAATCTCTCCGAGGAGGCAGTCTGGATTGCTTCGTCGCAAGGGCTCCTCGCAATGACGGAGCAAGGGGCGGCATCGCCATCCTCCAACTTTCGGCTAACTTGCAGACACGCCATCGCAATCTCGCGGCGCGTTTCGCCCGAGGCTTGCTGTCGTTTCGCGCCCCATAAAGACCAAAGGGCGCAGGGAAGGCCGGGCGCCGGCGGCACCCGCAAGTCCGTGCGCAACAGAAATGCACACGGG
>NZ_PYFW01000009.1 GCF_003020125.1 Bradyrhizobium sp. MOS003
ACGGAGCCGGAAACTTACGAGCGAGACGAAGCCTGACAGCGCCGTCGTCCGCACGAAGCCTCGGGCTCACAGGGACTACCCGCCCTGCCCGCACCTCTCGTGCCGACGCTGCAGCGTCCACCGCAAAACCGGCTCGCGAACATGACGACTTCACGTCGCCCCTCTTGGTGAGCCGGGATGAGCGACACATACGCCGAAACCGAATTTCGGTAAAGTGGAATATTTTTGCGCGCGTGGATTGACAGCGGACGACACAAGCGCGGTCCGGTAGGCCGGAATGTCCGGCAATACCTGTTTACATCCAGCAACATTCGGGCTGCTGAAACGCCACGATCGCGCGGCTATTGGTTCCAGCTCGTTCCTGCCCCGCCGCGGGCCATGGGCGCCTCTCCCGGGGCAAGGCCATATGGATCTCAACCGACTTGATGCCGTCACACCCGTTCGTCGCAATCCCCGTACCATCCGCAAAGGAGAATCATCGTCCGACGCCGACGCAGTTGCGCGCCGGAGCAGCCTGCCTCGCGCTGATGCTGGGCGGCCTGTTGACCGGCTGTGCGGTTGGTCCGGATTACGCAGGGCCGCCCCGGCTGGAAATGCCTGCGCACTGGAGCACCAGATCGGCGCCGCGACGGCAGACCGGAACACTGGACCGCTGGTGGCTGCGCCTGCGCGATCCCCTGCTCAACCGGCTGATCGAACAAGCCGTCGAAGCCAATCCCGATGTCGCCAAGGCCAAGGCGGCTGTGCGCGAGGCGCGAGCAACGGTTCAACAAACCAGCGCCGGCCTGTTTCCTTCGATCAGCGGCTCCGCCTCGGTAACCGACAACAAGACCAGTGCTGGCTCCGCCTCAGCCGTCGTCGACACTTCACCCTACACGTTGCACCAGGCAAGCTTCGATTCCAGCTGGGAGCTCGACCTGTTCGGCGGCACGCAGCGGAACGTCGAGGCGGCCGTGCGCGGTGCGCAATCCGCCGAGGAGGATCTGCACGACAGCCTGGTCACGCTGATCGGCGACGTCGCCGCCTATTATGTGGACGCGCGCGGCCATCAGGCCCGGATCGCGCTGGCGCAGCGCACATCGGTCTCGCAGCGCGACACCGAAAAGCTCACCCGCAGCAAATACGACGCCGGCAGCGGCAATGCCGTCGATCTCGCCAAGGCGACGGCGCAAGCTGCCAGCACCGAGGCCAACGTTCCGACCTATCAGGCCGCGCTCGCGGCCGACATTCACCGACTTGGCATCCTGCTCGGCCGGCCACCCAACGGCGTCGCTTCGCTGATGGCGCGGTCCGCCCCCGTGCCGGCACCGCGCATGCCGCTTCCCACCGGACTGCCTGCGGATCTCCTGATGAGCCGTCCGGATGTGGCCAGCGCCGAACGCAAGCTGGCCCAGGCGACCGCCAAGATCGGCGCGGCCGAGGCCGATCGCTATCCGGCGGTATCGTTGACCGGCTCGGTCGGCACCTCGGCGCTGCGCGCCGGCGATCTCGCGAAATATTCCAGCGTGAGCTGGTCGGTCGGCCCCTCGATCACGGTGCCGGTCTTCGACGCCGGCAAGCGCCTAGCCACCGTCAGGATCGCGGAGGCGCAGCGCGACCAGGCGTTTGCGACATTCCATTCGACCCTGCTCACCGCGTTCGAAGACGTCGAGAACGCCCTGGTCTCGCTGTCGCGCGAACGCGTGCGTGCGACCAAGCTGACGGAAGCGGCCAAAGATTACCGCGAGGCCGCACGGCTGTCGCGATCGCTGTTCGAAACCGGCAGCGCCAGCTTCATCGACGTGCTGGACGCCGAACGGTCGCTGTACTCGGCCGAGGATTCGCTGATCCAGAGCAAGGTGTCGGCGGCCAAGGACTACATTGCGCTGGCAAAGGCGCTCGGCGGCGGCTGGTCCGAACCGGTCGACGTGTCGACGCCCATCATCGTGGACAGCAACACGGGACCTCACTTCCGGGAGACGCAGAAGTGACCGGGATCATCACCGCCAAGCGCCTGAAGATCGCCTCGGCCATCGTTGCCGTCGCGGCCACCGGCGTCGTCGCCGCCATGCGCTTTCCGGGGACGTCGAACAAGGCGCAGTCCTACATCACGGCGCCGGTCACCGTCAGCGATCTGCGCGAGGAGGTGCTCGCGAGCGGCACGCTGAAGCCGGCGCGGCTGACGGCGGTCGGCGCGCAGGTGTCGGGCCGGATCACCGCCCTCAACGTTCGCGTCGGCGATACGGTCAAGGCGGGCGATGTCATCGCCCAGATCGACCCCGTCACCAGGCAGAACGACCTGCGCAGCTCGGAAGCCTCGCTCAAGAACTACCGCGCGCAGAAGACCGAGAAGGAGGCCGCGCAGGTGCTGGCCGAGGCGAACCTCGCGCGCCAGCAGGCGACCTTGGCGCAACGCGCGACCTCGCGCAGCGATTTCGACAGCGCGGATGCAACGGTGCGCCAGACCCGCGCCCAGATCGCCGCCCTCGACGCCCTGATCGTGGGCGCCGAAGCCAGCGTCGAGACCGCCAAGGTGAACCTCGACTACACCCGCATCACCGCGCCGATCGACGGCACGGTCCTGGCCACCGTGGCGCAGCAAGGACAGACGGTCAACGCGGTGCAGTCCGCGCCGACCATCGTCGTGCTCGGCCAGCTCGAGACGATGACGGTGCGGGCGGAGATTTCCGAGGCCGACATCGTCAAGGTCAAGCCCGGCCAATCGCTCTACTTCACCATCCTCGGCGACCAGGATCACCGCTACGAGGCCAAGCTCGAGCAGATCGAGCCGGCTCCCGAATCGATCAAGAGCGACGCCAGCTTCTCCTCCACCACCACGACCTCGAGTTCAAATTCGAGTTCATCGAACTCGACCAGCACTGCGATCTACTACATCGGTGTCTTCAACGTCCCCAACAAGGACTATGCGCTCCGAACCTACATGACCGCCGAGATTCACATCATCACCGGCGAGGCCAAGCGCGTGAAGGTCATTCCGTCGCTGGCCGTGATGCGGAAATCCGACGGACGCAGCACCGTGCGTACGCTGAGCGCAGCCGGCGATGTCGCCGAGCGCGAGGTCAGGACCGGCCTCAACGATCGTACCACCGTCGAGATCAAATCCGGCCTTGACGAAGGCGAGCGCGTCATCACCGGCGAGGCGAGCGAGCAGACCGCATCGCGCGGCACGCCGAGCGGCGGTCCGCCTAGAGGGGGAGGTCCCTGACATGACCGATCCGATCATCGCGCTCGACAACGTCCGGCGGGAGTTCGCGGCCGGCGACACACGCGTGGTTGCGCTCGACGGCGTCTCGCTTTGCATCCAGCCTGGCGAAATGGTCGCGATCATCGGCTCGTCCGGGTCGGGCAAATCGACGCTGCTCAACATCCTCGGCTGTCTCGACCGTCCGACGTCCGGCACCTATCGCGTCGCCGGCAAGAACGTTTCAGAGCTGGACGCCGATGCGCTGGCGGCGCTGCGCCGGGAGCATTTTGGCTTCATCTTCCAGCGTTACCATCTGCTCGGGGACCTCTCCGCGGCTGCGAATGTCGAGATCCCCGCCGTCTATGCCGGCATCAATGCGCGCGAGCGCCGCAAGCGCGTAAACGCACTGCTCGAACGACTTGGCGTGGCGACCCGAAGCGGTCATCGCCCGAACCAGCTCTCCGGCGGCCAGCAGCAGCGCGTCTCGATCGCTCGCGCGCTGATCAACGGCGCTGAGGTGATTTTGGCAGACGAGCCGACCGGCGCGCTAGACCGGCGCAGCGGCGAGGAGGTCTTGAAGATCCTGAAGGAGCTGCATCGCGAGGGACGCACGATCATCATCGTCACTCACGATGCCGATGTCGCCGCACGGGCCGAGCGCATTATCGAATTGCGGGACGGCAAGATCGCCTCTGATCGCTGCACTGAAACTGCCGCCACGGCAGAACCTGCCGCCAGGGTCTCCCCATCCGCACGGGACAGCGCTGTCGGCTGGTTCAGCGCGATGGGACGCCTGAGGGAGGCCTCGCGCATGGCGTTGGCCGCGATGGCCGCGCACCGGTTGCGTGCGTTCCTGACCATGCTCGGCATCATCATCGGCATCGCCGCGGTGTCGTCCGTGGTCGCGCTCGGCAACGCATCCCAGCGCAAGGTGCTGTCCGATATCTCCAACCTCGGCACCAACACGATCGAGGTATTCCCGGGCAAGGATTTCGGCGATGCGCGCGCCGGCAAGATCAAGACGCTCGTGGTCGACGATGCCCGCGCGCTCGACCGGCAGGCTTTCATTGCCGGTGTGACGCCGACGGTCTCGACCAGCACGACGGTGCGATATCGCGGCAACGAGTCCAACGTGCTGGTCAACGGCGTCGGCGAGAGCTACTTCCAGGTCAAGGGCGCCAAGCTGGCGAAAGGCCGCCTGTTCGACGCCGACGCTGTCCGCAACATCGAGCGGCAGGTCGTCATCGACGACAACACCCGCAGGACCTTCTTCTCCGACGACCAGACCTCCGGCATCGGCCGCGTCATCTGGCTCGGCAAGGTGCCCTGCCGCATCGTCGGAATCATCGCCCAGCAGCAGGGCGGCTTCGGCTCGAACCAGAACCTGTCGGTGTACCTGCCCTACACCACCGTGCAGGCCCAGTTCACCGGCGACCGTGCGCTGCGCAGCATCCTGCTCCGGATCAGCGACGAAGTCTCGACCAATCTGGCGCAGGACGCCGTGACCACGCTGCTGACGCAGCGGCACAACACGAGGGATTTCGTCATCCTCAACACCGACGATATCCGCCGCACCATCACCAGCACGACGCAAACGCTGGCGTTCCTGGTGGCGGCGATCGCGGTGATCTCGCTGGTGGTCGGCGGGATCGGCGTCATGAACATCATGCTGGTGTCCGTGTCGGAACGGATCGGCGAGATCGGCGTGCGCATGGCGGTGGGCGCCAGGCGCAGCGACATCCTCCAGCAGTTCCTGGTCGAGGCGACTCTGATCTCGTCGATCGGCGGCATCGCCGGCATTCTGATCGCGGTCCTGCTCGGCGTCGCCATCAACGTCGCGGTGCCGGGATTTCAGGTCAGCTATTCGACCTTCTCGATCGGCGCGGCATTCCTGACCTCGACCGGAATCGGAATCGCTTTCGGCTTCTTCCCCGCCCGCCGCGCCGCGTTCCTCGACCCCGTGGTGGCGCTGAGCCGTGACTGACCGTAGGATTGCCCCATGACCGTAGTTCTTCGGACGAGACAATCGTCCGCAAATCGACCAACGATCGTTGCCCCCGATGCGATTTCAATCATGACCGACGGCAACCAGAACATCCTGATCGTCGAGGACGACAAGCCGACCCGCGACCTCATCTCGCGCTATCTGCGCGATCACCAGTTCTCGGTCGACGCGGTCGCGAACGGAAAGGAGATGGACCGCTATCTCTCGAAGGACCGGGTCGATCTGATCGTGCTCGACCTGATGCTGCCGGGTGAGGACGGCCTGAGTCTCTGCCGCCGCCTGCGGACGGACTCCACGACGCCGATCATCATCCTCACCGCCAAGGGCGAGGATCTCGACCGGATCCTCGGCCTCGAGATGGGCGCCGACGACTACCTGGCAAAGCCGTTCAACCCGCGCGAGTTGCTCGCCAGGATCAACGCGGTGCTGCGCCGGCGTTCGAGCGGCCTCGCCGCCGGCTCCGCTGCAGCGCGTCTCAAGTTCCAGGGCTGGACCATCGACCTTCGCCTGCGGGAGTTGCGCGATCCCCAAGGCGCTCAGGTGCCGCTGACCAGTGCCGAGTTCGATCTGCTGCAGGCCTTCTGCGAGCGGGCCGGCCGCGTTCTCACCCGTGACCACCTGCTGAGCATGACGCGCGGCCGTCCCGGAGCAAACTTCGGCCGCAGCATCGACGTGCTGGTCAGCCGGCTGCGTCGTAAGCTCGACCGGACGGAAGAAACGTCCGTGATCAAGACCGTCCGCATCGGTGGTTACGTCTTCACGCCGGTGGTGGAGGAAGCATGAGCCGCACCGCCGACATCGTCGCGCTCTTCAGCTTCCGGCGGATCAGCGGCCAGATCGCTGCCTTGATCCTGGGATCGCTGATCCTGATCCACGTCCTGATCGCCGGATATTTTCTCCTCAACCAGCCGAAGCTGCTGGCGGACACACCGCTGGAGCAGATCGAGCTGATCGTGCGCATCATCGCCAACGCGCCGAAAGCCGAGCGCGCGCTGGTCCTGAACAGCGTCAGCCGGACTTTTCCGGCGCTCGAGCTCCAATTGCGGGACGGCGGCTCCGCTGCCGCCACGCCGCAGTCGATGCGGACGTCCCTGCCCATCCCTTCCGTGCTCGGCGTCAGGGCCGAGCTCGTTCGCGGCGGCGGCGCGGACGGCGAGCGCGTCTGGTTCTACCTTCCCGGCGACGACGTGCTCGAAGCCACGATCGGCTCGCCCAAAATGCCGGGCTTCGTCAGCGGCCTGTGGACATCGACGCTGCTGTTCCTGGTGGCGAGCCTGACGCTGCTCGGCGTCTGGGCCGGCCGCGCGCTCTCCTCGCCGCTGTCGGCCTTCGCGCGCGCCGCGGAGGATTTCAGCCTGAGCCGGTCCTCCGCGCCGCTGCCCGAAAACGGACCGGAGGAGATCAGGTCCGCGGCGAGGGCACTGAACCGGATGCGCGATCGCATCACCACGCTGATGAACGACAGGAACCGCATGCTCGCGGCCATCAGCCATGATCTGCGCACGCCGATCACGCGTCTGCGGCTGCGTTCGGAATATATCGAGGATCCGGCGCAACGCACGCAGACCGTGCGCGACCTCGACCAGATGCAGTCGATGCTCGAATCGGTGCTGTCCCTCCTGCGCAGCGAGAGCCCGGTCAAGCCGACGCTGGTGGACGTCGCGGCGCTGCTGCAAATGGTTTGCGACCAGTTTTCGGACTCCGGATTCGCCGTGACCTATTCCGGCCCGGACCGGGCCGCCTTCATCCTGCGGCCCGACGAGATCATCCGCGCGGTCACCAACCTCGTCGAGAACGCAACGCGCTTCGGAACCCGGATCGAGGTCGCGCTGTTGGCGGCCGGAGACCGGCTCGTCATCGACGTCTCCGACGACGGGCCGGGCATTCCCGAGGACAGGAAGGCCGCGATGCTGGAGCCCTTCGTGCGCGGAGAGGAAGCCCGCACCATGGACGAGACGGCCGGATTCGGGCTCGGCCTCTCGATCGCGCAGACGATCGTGACCGCGCATGGCGGATCGCTTCAGCTGCTCGACAACGCGCCAAAGGGCCTGCGCGTCCGCTTGCAGCTCGCGCGGGCCGCCCGTGACGATTTGGAAGAGCCCCGGACATAAAGCCGCGGCATTTCACGGGCTTGTCGATCGCCCCGCCTGCTCTCCCGGAGTTCCCATGTCTTCCGCCGACCGGCCCTCGACGCGCCTTGCGACCCGGCTTGCCTTCCTCGTCGCGGGTTTCGGCATCTCGTGCTGGGCGCCGCTGGTGCCGTTCGCGAAGACGCGGCTCGGCGTCGATGACGGCGTGCTCGGACTGCTGCTGCTCAGCCTCGGCATCGGCTCGGTCGTCGCGATGCTGGTGACCGGAATCGTGAGCGCGCGCTACGGCAGCAGGCCGATCATCATTGCGGGCGGGTTTGGTCTGGCGCTGGTCCTGCCCCTGCTCGCCATTGCGGCTTCGCCTGCAACGCTGGCGCTGGCGCTGTTCGCATTCGGCGCCGCGCTCGGCTCGATCGACGTCGCCATGAACATCCACGCCGTTGAGGTGGAGCGCGCCGCGGCACGCCCGCTGATGTCCGGCTTCCACGCGCTGTTCAGCATCGGGGGCTTTGCCGGATCCGCGCTGATGACGGCGCTGCTCTCGCTGCAATTCGGCACGCTCGCCTGCACCTTGATCTGCTCCGTCCTGATGCTGATAGCGATGGTCGTGACCTCGCCGCGCCTGCTTCGTTCCGTGCAGGTGCAGGAGGGCCCGCTGTTCGTGCTGCCGCACGGATCGGTGTTGCTGCTCGCGCTGCTCGGCGCCATCACCTTCCTGGTCGAAGGCGCGATGCTGGATTGGGGCGCCCTCCTCGTCATCGGCGCAGGTCTCGTCACCGAGGCGCAAGGCGGCGCCGGCTATATCGTGTTCTCGATCGCGATGACTGCGGGCCGGCTCGGCGGCGATGCCGTCGTCGCGCGCATCGGCGACCGCGCGACGTTGCTGTGGGGCAGCCTCATTGCGATCGCTGGCTTCGTGGTCCTGCTGACGGCGCCCGTTGCGGCAGTCGCCATCGGCGGCTTCCTGCTGATCGGGCTCGGCGCATCGAATCTCGTGCCGGTGCTGTTCCGCCGGGCGGCGCGGCAAACGGTGATGCCCACGGGGCTTACGGTCGCGGCGATCACGACCGCAGGCTACGCGGGAATTCTGGTCGGCCCCGCCGGCGTCGGCTTCGTCGCCCGTTTTGGCGGACTGCCCATGGCCTTCTGGCTGCTGGCTGTGCTGATGAGTCTGGTCGCGCTGACGGCACGTATTGCCACAAAGGACCCGGGTCGGACCATGGCGACCTAACCCCTTCCACTCCCAGCATGATTCAGGTGGACGGAGGCCGAGCCCAAGCCATCTGCGCAGGTCTGCCAGCCATGCGGCTTTCGGCCAGTTTACTGTACGGCTCGTTCTGCTAGACCACAACAAGATACCTTTTGACTCCCGTTGCGGGGGCAATGGCACGTGCCAGCTCACAATAACAATCAAGATTCGGCCATTTCATTCGGGCCATTTCGGCTGTTTCCCAAGTCCCGGCTCCTGGAAAAGGAAGGGGTGCCGCTTCACGTCGGCGGCCGCGCACTCGATATTCTCATCCTGCTGGCCGAGCGTCCCGGCGAAGTCGTCGACAAGAGAGAACTGGTCAAGCGCATTTGGGCCGAGGTGAATGTCGACGAGGGCAGCCTGCGCTTCCATATCGCAGCGTTGCGCAAAGTGCTCGGCGACACCGGCAAATCGGCCCGTTATGTCCTCAATGTGCCCGGCCGCGGCTATTGCTTCGTCGCCGCGTCCGCCCAAGCCGCCTCGCAGACCGTTCCGGCCGCCGCCGAAATCATTCTCCCCCGCTCCCTGCCCGCCCAGCTTGCGAAGATGGTCGGACGGGAGGAGGTCATCGAGAAGATTTCGAACGGCCTGACGCTCTATCGCTTCATGACCCTGGTCGGTCCCGGCGGCATCGGCAAGACCGCCGTCGCCGTCACGGTCGGCCATCGGCGCTCGGCGGATTTCGACGGCCGCGTCTTCTTCGTCGATTTCGGTCCGCTGCGGGACGCCAGCCATGTCCCAACCACCATCGCCGCCGTGCTCGGACTGACCGTCAGCTCGGAGGATCCGACACCCGCCATCCTGACATTTCTGAAGAGCGGCCCGGCCCTGCTGATCTTCGACAGTTGCGAGCATGTACTGGACACGCTGGCGCCGATCGTGGAGCGCATCGTTCGCGAAGCGCCGCAGCTTCGTGTTCTCGCCACCAGCCGCGAGTCGTTCCGGAGCGAAGGCGAGCGGATCTTCCGGCTGTTTCCGCTGGATTGCCCGCCCGAGCGCGAGGGCATCGACGCCACCGAGGTTCTCGCCTACCCCGCGGCCCAGCTCTTCGTCGAGCGCATCGCGCAGAGCTCCGGGCCATTCCAGCTCAGCGCGGAAGAGGCGCCGCTCGTCGCCAGCATCTGCCGGCGGCTCGACGGCATTGCGCTGGCGATCGAACTCGCGGCGGGCCGTGTCAATGCCTATGGCATCGCCGGCACCGCCTCCCTGCTGGACAGCCGCTTCTCGCTGCAATGGCGCGGACGGCGCACGGCCGTCCCGCGGCACCAGACGCTCGCCGCCGCCCTCGACTGGAGCTACGACCTGCTGCCTCCGGCGGAAAGCGCCACCTTGCGACGATTGTCGGTGTTCGCAGGACCCTTCGCGCCGCAGGCGGCCGCCGCGGTCGCGTCCGGCGATGGCCTCAGCACCCCGGAGACGCTGGAGGCGATCGACAGCCTGGTCACCAAATCGCTGATCTCTCCATCCGGCGCGCGGGCGCTGCGCTATCGCCTGCTCGACACAACGCGCACTTACGCGCTCGGGAAACTGAACGAGCTCGGTGAAGGCAGGCACTTCGCGCGGCGCCATGCGGAGCATTTTCGCGACCTCTTCGAACGCGCGGGGGCCGACACCTCGACGCCGCTTCCCGAATGGCTGAGCACCTATGCCGGGGAACTCGACAATGTGCGCGCGGCGCTGGACTGGGCCTTCGCACCCGACGGCGACGCGAGGCTCGGCATCGCGCTGACGGCGACCGCGGTCACCCTGTGGGTGCGTCTTTCGCTGTTCGCCGAATGCCGCGAGCGCTGCAGAACGGCACTGGCGGCGCTTGGAGACGGCGTCGACAACGATCGCATCCGCATGCAGCTGCTGTCGGCGCTCGGCTGGTCGCTGATGTATGGCGAGGGCCGCGCGCGCGAGGCGCGCCCGATCCTCGAGACGACCCTCGAGCTGGCCGAGAGCCTCGACGACAAGGATTTCCGGCTGCGCGCGCTCTGGGGCCTGTGCATCGACCAGTTCAACAACGGGCAGTTCGGCAAGGCTCGCGCGCTCGCGGACCGCTTTGCGAATGCCGCGGTGAATTCATCCGACAACACCGATCTCATGCTGAGCGACCGCCTGATGGCGGTCGCTCTGCATTATCTGGGAGACCAGAACGAGGCGCGGCAGCGTATCGACCGGGTCAACGCCTCGCTGCATGTGCTGGTGGAGAAGCCGAAGATCTTCCCGCTCGATCTCAGGATATCGACGCAATATTTCCGGGCCCGGATCCTCTGGCTTCAGGGCTTCGCGGATCAGGCCCAGGCGCTCGCCGCCAACAACATCGAGGAAGGCCGCGCCAACGGCCACGCGCTGACCTTCTGCAGCGTGCTGGGGCAGGCTGCCTGCCCGATCGCGTTCTGGTCCGGCGATTTCGAGGCCGCGGAGCGCCACGGCGCCGAGCTGCTCGAACACACCGAGCGCAACGCGATCCGGCCGTGGGGACTGTGGGCACGGGCCTTCAACGCAGCGGTCGTGGCCAGGCGCGGCGACATCGCCACCGGCCTGCCGCTTTTGCGCGAAGAGCTCAATCGTGCAGGTGATGCGCGCTTCCTGCCGCGCTTTCTGCCGCTGCTTGGCGAGCTCGCCGCGTGCTTCCTCGAGGCCGGCCAAATTGACCGGGGCCTCGACGTGATCGAGGACGTCCTGATCCGCTGCAACGACCGGCAGGAGCGCTGGTATCTACCGGAGCTGCTCCGCATCAAGGCAGAATTGATGCTCAGGAGCACGCGGCGTGCAGAGCAGGCCGAGACGCATTTTCACGAGGCGATGGGCATAGCCGCACAGCAGGGCGCGCGTTTCTGGGAGCTTCGATGCGCGACCAGCCTCGCGCGGGCCATGATCGGAGCCGGCCGGGGCGCGGAAGCCTTGCCAGCTTTGCAACGCGTATGCGAGCCTTTCAGCGAGGGCGCCGTCTTCGCAGACATCCGTCGCGCGCGCGATTTGATCGAGCAGCTCCGTATCTGACGGCCGCGTCGCCGGCGATTCAGCCAGTCCGCGCGATGAACCCGGGCACGCCGGTCTCCACCACTGCGTTGAATCTGACATTGGTCGTGATCTCGTCTCGTATCTGGCGCATGGCGTCTTCCGGCAGGGCCGAGATAGCAAGGTTCTCCCGGATGCGACCCGGATTGGTCGAGGTCGTCAGGAACGCCGTGCCGCGCTGCACGGCCCACGCCAACGCGACCTGCGCCGGCGTCTTGTGCACCCGTCGCGCGATCGCCGTGATCACGGGGTCTTCCAGCACGCGCGGCTCCATCGCATGTCCGAGCGCCGCGAAGGCCTGAAGCACGATGCCATGCGCGCGGCAGAAGTCGAGCAGTTCCCATTCGGGGAGATATGGATGCGCTTCCACCTGCACCATGGCAGGCCTGATCCGCGCGACGGCAACGATCTCTCTCAACTTCTCCAGGGTGATGTCGGACAGGCCGATCGACTTGCAGTGCCCCTCGTCCACGAGGCGCTCCAGCGCGTGCCAAGTCTCCGCCAATGTAACGCCGGAATCATAGATGACCCGACCGTTTGCGTCCCGAGGATCCTGCTCGTCGCCGGGCTGAAAGGCAAAGGGCGTATGGACGATATAGCAGTCGATATCCTCGACTTGCAGCCGCCGGCGGCTGGCGTCGAAGGCAGGCTTGACCCGCTCCGGCCGATGATTGGTGTTCCATAGCTTCGTCGTCACGAACAGGTCCTCCCGCCGAAGCACGCCGGCCTTGAACGCATCCTGCATCGCATCGCCGACGGCCGCTTCGTTGCGATAGCGCTCAGCACAATCAAGGTGTCGAAATCCGGCCTCCAATGCGGCCTTCGTGGCCTGTTTGGTCACGACCGGATCGGGAATGAGCGTGCCAAATCCCACAGCGGGAATCGTCACCGACCCATGGGTGGAAATCCTGGTGTCACGAAGTGCATCCGAAATCGTCATGCTGATACTCCCTTGTTGAACGCTCGCCGGCGGCGGCGAAATGATCGCGGTTGGCAGATGGGACGTCGCTTCGTCTCCCCGGCATCAGCCGGCGGGACGCGGCTTACGGAGAAAGAACACGAGCGGGATCACGACGAGCATCGCGAACATCAGGATCTCGAACTGGTCGATGACCGCGACCGTGGCTGCCTGATGCGTGACCATGCCGTTGAGAGCGGCCAGGCCAGGTTTGCCGATCGGGCCAGGAGCGTTCGCCGCAACGCGAAACGGCGTGAGATGCTTGGCGAGCGCGACGTGCAGGGCCTGGGTGTTGGCATAGAAGAAGAGCTGGACCACCGCGATGCCGATGGTGCTGCCATAGAGGCGCGACAGGTTGATCAGCGCGCTGCCCTCGGGGCGAAGTTTCGGATCGAGCGTGCCGAACGCGGCCCTGGCGAGCGCCGGCAACACCATGCCGAGACCCGCGCCCTGGAGGAAGCCGGCTTCGACAACCGGCCGCCAGTCCATGGCAGGCGAGTAGCCGAGCATCAGCCAGTTGGCGTAGACCACCAGCGTCATTCCCCCGACGAGGAACATCCGGTAATCGACCTGCCCCGGAACGAGGCTCGTCAGCACCAGCGCTCCCACCAGCGCCACGCCACGCGGAATGGACATGTAACCTGTGGTGTCGACGGGATAGTTAAGCAACTCCTCCAGCATCGGAGACGTCAGGGCCAGCGTCGGCAGCAGGACGAATCCAAGTGCAAACGAGATCACCGTGGAGAGGACGAGATTGCGATCACGGAACAGCGCGGTGCGGAGAAAATGCTCCCTTGTCGTCATGACATGCACGACGAAGAGATAGAAACCCAGCACCGAGGCGCTTGCCTCGACCCAGATCTCCGTCGAGGCGAACCATTCGAGGCGCTCGCCGCGATCCAGCAGCATCTGCAGCCCGATCATGCCGACCGAAAAGGTCGTCAGGCCGAAGAAGTCGAAGGACTTGCTTCGCTCCGCCCGCTTCTCGCTCAGCAGCGAGGCCATCGTCAGGAATACGAATGCCGTCATCGGCAGGCTCGCATGGAAGATCGACGGCCAGCCGTAATATTCGCTGAGCCAGCCCCCGATGGCGGGGCCGGTGCTGATGCCGAGCAAGGAGCAGACGGTCCACGCGAGACTCATGCGCGCATGGCGCGGCGGCGGCGTCACCTCCAGCAGGATTGCCAGCGAGAGCGGCGCGAGCGGTCCGCTGGCAGCTCCCTGGAGAATCCTGGCCATCACGAACTGGATCGACGTCGTCGCCAGCGTGTCGAGCACGAGGCCTAACGCGAAGATCGCGAGGGCTGCTTGATAGACGGCCTTCCGGCCGAAGCGTCCCGCGAGCCATTGCGTCACCGACATGGTTACGGCGCTCGCCGCAATATAGGAGGAGAACACCCAGCCGACCTCGTCGTTCGCCATCGAGAGCGTCGCCTGGAGGTGCGGGAGCGCGGCGTTCGGCACCGAAATGTTGACCGCCTGCATATAAGTCGCCAGCAGCGCCGCCGCGGAGATCGCGGAACGACCGTCGGCCGCAGTGGTCGGTGGAAGCGATGTACTCATTTGACACCCGTCGCGAGCGAGGGTTGAAGCAGATGCAGCCAGTTGCGACGATGGCCGGTATCGACCCGCGCCGTCACGCTGATGCCGGAGAACAGCGGCCGGGCAAAATCCGGGTCGTCGATCTCGAGACGCACGGGCAGCCGCTGCACGACTTTGACCCAATTTCCGGTCGCATTCTCTGGCGGCAGGACCGAGAAGTCCGACCCGGTACCGGGACTCATGCTGACGATATGGGCCGTGAACTTGCGATCCGGATAGGCATCGACATCGATCGTCGCCTGCTGGCCCGGCTGCATGTGCGCCAGGCCGGTCTCGCGAAAATTCGCCTCGATCCAGACGTCGCGGCTCGACATCAGCGAAAACGTGGGCGCCCCCGCATTGACGAAACCACCACCTGGAGATCGTCGACCTTGGTCACAA
This sequence comes from Bradyrhizobium sp. MOS003, assembly GCF_003020125.1. Classification (GTDB taxonomy): domain Bacteria; phylum Pseudomonadota; class Alphaproteobacteria; order Rhizobiales; family Xanthobacteraceae; genus Bradyrhizobium. The sequence continues at coordinate 14,476 of NZ_PYFW01000009.1, forward strand.
TGCCGTCGTCGGGCGCCCGCACCGTGGCGTAGGAGAGATCGAGCCGCGCACGATCGAGCTGCGCCCTGGCTGCGCGGACCGTCGGATGGCGGTCCGGATCGATATCGGGATCGCCGTTGAGCGCGACGACCGTGTTGGCGATCTGCTGTTCGATCGACGCCATGCGATGGCGCGCCACCTTGAGATCCGTCTCGGCCCGCTCGTAAACCGCGCGCGGCGTGAAGTCGGACGCCACCAGCATCTTCTTGCGGTCAAACTCGCGTTCGTCGAAGGAGGCCGTCTCCTTGGCCGATCGCAGTTCTGCCTGCTGCTGGCGGTAGGTTGCCTTGAGAGAGTCGATCTGCAGCCGGGCGCTGCCGAGCCGTGCTTCGGCCTGATCGACGGCGATCTGATACGGCTCGGGGTCAATGCGGAACAGGACCTGGCCTTGCCGGACGCGCTCGTTGTCGCGCACGCCGATCTCGACCGCCTGGCCGGAGACCCGCGCATTGATCGTGACCTTCGCGGCACGCACGAATGCGTCGTCGGTCACGACGAATTGCTCCTGCGCCAGATACATGAAGCCGCCGAACACGGCGGCTGCGGCCGGCAACAGCACCATCAGGGGCCGGCGCAGCCGACCGGCAAGATTGGCTCCGAACAGCGGTGCACCGGCCTCGCTCTCGCGCAGGCTGCTGCGATCGCCCAGCCACCCGCCGATTGGCGCAAAATTCAAACCCATCGGAAAGCCCTCGTTCCATCCATTTGACTAACGATCGTTACAAAATATTGTACCGGCGCGCGAGGATCAAGGGGCCCGGTCATTGATTTTTATAACGGGTCATACAAATATATGTGCGAGACAGGACAACGGGAAATCGGGCGAAAATGGCACGAAAGAAGAGCGATACGAGCGCAGCTCGCCGCGGTCGGCCGGCCGCCTACGACGCGGAGACGGCCCTCAGGCAGGCCACGGAAACATTCTGGCGGGCAGGCTATTCCGGCACATCACTGGACAAGATCGCCGCCGCGACCGGCATGAGCCCGCCAAGCCTCTACGCGGCATTCGGCAACAAGCACGCGCTCTACCTCGAAGCCCTCGCACGCTATTGGGAGATGAGCCTTGCTGCGACGCGCGAGGCACTTGCGGGGGACCATCCCCTGGACGAAGCTTTGATGCTGGCCTACGAGGCGGCGCTGTCGATCTATTTCTCAGGTAAGGGAACCGCCCGCGGATGCTTCGTGGTCGGAACCGCCGTGACCGAAGTTGCGGAAGATGCGGCGATCCGGGGCAGTGTCGCGGCGGGACTGCGGGCGATCGATGCCGATTTCGAAGCCCGCTTCCGCCTGGCGCAAGAGCGGGGCGAGCTGAAGCCAACTGCCGACCCTGCCGCGCTCGCGCTGCTTGCCGCAGCCACGATGCAGACCATCGCGATTCGCGCCCGTGCCGGTGTCCGCCGCGCCGATTTGCGAGAGCTTGCCCGGAAGGCCGTCGGCGTGATCTGCGGCAAGTAGAGCCTGCCGGCGGCAAACGCTGCCGGCAACGCCAGAAGAGCAGCCTGTGCACGCGCCCGCCTTCCCAATCAGAAACCGGCGATGTCTTCGACCATCGCGCCGACCCATGACGTCCGGATCAGAGATCGCGCGATAGAGGGAATCCGTTGCCCCGCAGTTGTCGCTAGCCTCCCGCAGCCATCGCGCGGCGCGGCAGCTTCCAATCCGGCCGGATGAAGTGGCAGGTGTAGCCGTCAGGATAACGTTCGAGATAGTCCTGATGCTCGGGCTCGGCCTCCCAGAACTCGCCTGCGGGCGCGACCTCGGTCACCACCTTGCCCGGCCACAGGCCCGAGGCCTCGACGTCGGCGATGGTGTCTTCGGCGATCCGCTTCTGCTCGTCGTTCGTATAAAATATCGCGGAGCGATAGCTGGTGCCCCGATCGTTGCCCTGACGGTTGAGCGTGGAGGGATCGTGAATCTGGAAGAAGAATTCCAGCATCGTCCGGAAGCTGGTCTTGGCGGGGTCGAACATGATTTCGATCGCCTCGGCGTGGCCTTCGTGGTTGCGGTAGGTCGCGTTCTTCACCGCACCGCCGGTGTAGCCGACGCGTGTGGAGATCACGCCTGGTTGCTTGCGGATCAGATCCTGCATGCCCCAGAAGCAGCCTCCGGCCAAAACTGCGCGTTCCATCGTCATTTGATGCTCCCTTGGTTTCGTCGAGATGCTTACCTTTGCTCTGCAATCCCATGCAAGCGCGGGTCGTCCTTGTCGTCGTGATATTCGAGGCCTAGCGGCCCAATCGCGCTCACCTGCGTGACATACTCGCCGGACTTCGCCCAATGGAAATGCCAGGTCTCGCCGGGCAGCACGATAACACTGCCCGGCGGATAGGCGCTGACTTTATCGCCGTCAAAACTCTCGCCGAGCCCGATGTAAAAGACGCCCGACATGACGGTGTAGATCCGGTCCTCCGGATGCTTGTGCGGCATCAGCCTGGTGCCGCCGGGCACCTTGACCCGGACCACGTAAGGCCCTCGCTCGGCCGGATGTCCCACCATGACGGCCAACCGCGCGCCCGGCGGGAATGCCGGGAAGGGCTGCCACGCAATATCTTCGGGCAGGATCGCCCGGAACCTGTCTTCATCCGGTTGATGTCGACGAGGCAGATCTTGACGCGACATGGCGCGGGTCCTTCCGTTCGCTCAGGCGAGCTTGGCGTCGAGTGTGATCTCGGCGTTGAGCACCTTCGACACCGGGCAGTTCTTCTCGGCTTCACCGGCGATCTTGGCAAAACCGGCCTCGTCGAGGTTCGGCACCTTGGCGCGCAAGGTGAGCGCCGATTTGGCGATCTTGAAGCCCTTGCCTTCAGGCTCAAGCGTCACGGCGGCTTCGGTGGAGAGCTCGTCCGGCGTGAAACCTGCCATCTGAAGCCCGAAGGCCAGCGCCATCGTGAAGCAGCCCGCATGGGCCGCAGCGATCAACTCCTCGGGATTGGTGCCCTTCTCGTTCTCGAAACGGGTCTTGAACGAATAAGGCGTCTCGGCGAGTACGCCGGAGTCGCTCGAGAGCTGGCCGGTGCCGTCGCGGCCGGTGCCCTTCCATAGTGCCTTTGCCTTGCGGATCATCTCAATTCTCCTTGCTTGTTTTGCACACCGGCACTCTCTACCGACGGAAGGCGGCATCGGCGTGACCGCCCGCCGCCGCTCCAACCGGCCGAGCATCGCAACGGTTCCGCCAAATCCCGTTCCGATGACATCGGAAGGGGATTTGATGCTTGTTTTGACGTGTTTTCTTCACGCGAACCGGCATCCACGTCGCCCGAAACCGCTTTAGCTGCCGATCTGTCCGACGTGAAAGCCGAGCCGGTTCTCGACGTCCCCGGCGCGGTGGAAGCCGCGCGCCATCAACGCCTTGATGCGGGTCCGGCTCGCTGGACGGCCGAGCGAGGCCAGGAACGCGTCCCACTCCGGCTTGATGTCGGCGTCCGGCGGCAGGCTTGCAACATCGACGAGACGCTTGGTCTCGGCGATCGCCTCCTTGTCGAACGACGCGATGCGCATCGCGAGCGCCTCGACGAAACCATCGAGCTCGGCGTCCGGCAACGACCGATTGACGTAACCATAGCGTTCGGCGAGATCGCCATGGATGTCGTCGGCGCCGAGCAGCACTTCGAGCGCGCGGCCACGGCCCATCAGGCGCGGCAGCCGCGCCATCGGCCCGCCACCGGGCACGAGGCCCGCCCCGACCTCCCATTGCGACAGGATCGCCTTCTCGCGGCTGGCAAAGCGCATGTCGCTTGCGAGCGCGAGCTCGCTGCCGACGCCCGTCGCGCGACCCCGGATCGCGGCGATGGAGACGACCGGCGCGCGGCTGAGGCGCACCAGCGTGTCAGGTAGCGACTGCAGGCCGGTCGGCCCGGGCGGGACCTGGAGGGAATCCTCGAGCGGCGCGAGGAAGTCGTAATGCGTGATGAAGAAGCCTTCGACCGCGCTGTCGAACACGACGACTTTCACGTCCGGATCAGTTTCGATCGCCGTGACGACGTCATTGAGCAGTGGAAGATGCCTCGGGCCAAAAATGTTCACCGGCGGCATATTGAAGGTGACGCGCCAATAGGTCGGCAGCCGGCGCTCGAGGCGGATGTCGCCGGTCGTGAAATTGCGTTCGGGACGGTTCATTGCTTGCACTCCTGATGTATGGGTTCGCATCTCAGATCGATTGCCGCAGTGGACGGAACGCCGTCCGTATCTCCGCGGAGAACAGCGCCGGCTGCTCCCAGGCCGCGAAGTGTCCGCCCTTGTCGAGACGGTTGTAGTGGATGAGTTTGGGATAGGCCTTCTCGGCCCAGCTCCGCGGCGCAGCGTAGATCTCGTCGGGAAAGACGCTGACGGCGACAGGGATATTGACGTGCTTGGGCGCGAAGAACACCAGCTTGTTCTCCCAGTACAGCCGCGCCGACGACACCGCGGTGTTGGTGAGCCAATAGAGCGTGATATTGTCGACCACGTCGTCACGCGACAGGCCTTCTGTCCTGCCGTCGAACACGCGTGCGATCATCGCGGCGCTGCGCGCATCGTGATCGAGCATCCACGACGCCAGGCCCGCGGGCGAATCCACGAGACCGTTGAGCGTCTGCGGCCGGTTCGACATCTCGATCGCATAGCCGAGGCCGTGCTTGTAGAAATCGTCGAGCTGGTCATAGGCAAGGCGCTCCTCGGTCGAGAGGTTCGCCGGGCGTGTTCCCCCGGGTTGCAGCGCCCTGGCGATGTCGTCGGGGACGGTCGCGGGCATGTTGGTGTGGATGCCGAGCAGTTCCGGCGGCGCGATCAGCGCCATCTGCTCGGTGACCGCGTTACCCCAATCGCCGCCTTGCGCGACATAGCGGTTGTAGCCGAGCCGCTTCATCAGCACGATCCAGGCCCGCGCGATGCGCTGGGGGTCCCAGCCGAGCACCGTCGGCTTGCCCGAGAAGCCGTGGCCGGGGAGCGAGGGAATCACGAGGTCGAACGCGTCCGCGGCCTTGGCGCCATGCGCGGTCGGATCGGTGAGCGGACCGACGATCTTCATCTGCTCGATGATCGAGCCGGGCCAGCCATGCGTGACGATCATCGGCAGTGCATTCTCGTGCCGGGAGCGGACGTGAATGAAGTGAATGTCGATGCCATCGATCTCAGTGACGAATTGTGGCAGGGCGTTCAACCGCGCTTCCAGCTTGCGCCAGTCGTAGTCGCTCTGCCAGTAACGCACGAGCTGTTGCACCGTCGTCAGTTGCACGCCTTGCGACTGATCGGTGACGATCTCGCGATCCGGCCAGCGCGTGGCCGCCAGGCGCCGGCGCAGGTCGAGCAGATCCTGCTCGGGCACGCTGATCTGGAAGGGGCGGATGGCGCCGCCTGCGGCAGCCTTGGCTGGACGCAGCGGCAACAGGCTCGATACGCTGGCGGCGATCGCGGTCATCGCGGCCTGGCTCAGCAATTGACGGCGGTCGGGATTGAGGCTCTCGATTCGTGCTTGCGTGGTCATGTTGGATCTCCCTTGCTTTGGTCGGTGACGCTGACCGAATTCGAAATCAATGCGTCCGTCGGCGTGCAGAGAGATTGGCTCAGGACCAGGCAATTTGCGCGTTATGGGTTGTTAGCCTGCGTTAGCCGTTGCGAGTCCGTGCCCGGCAAGAGTGCGACGACATCGGCGCAATGCGATACGGCGCCCGATCATCATCGCGCGCCGTGTCGGCCGAGATCGGGAGATATCTTACGCTGCAGCTCAAATTGGCAGCGGCTGGCCGGCTTGCTCGCGGACGATATAGTCGGCGTACCAGTCTGCCCAGTTCTCGTCGTGTCCGCCGCTCCGCGTCTCATGCTCGCCATGCGCCAGCGCCGCGCGACGCAGCGCTGCGGCCAGATCGGTCGTCGAGGCAAATGTCGTGCTGTCGGACGCGACGCGTCCGGGCAATCGCGTGGTGATTTCCTGGAACAGCCAGCCATTGCCGTCGGGATCGCTGAACGCGGCGAATGAAGCATAGCTTCCGCGCTTCGGGTCAGCACCACTGACTCGAACGCTGCCGAACAGATATGGCTCGTCAGGCCCGGCGTGAACGTCGCCGTCACCATGGAATGGCGCGCTGACCTCGACGCCGCGGTCGAGCAGATCCTGTCGTGCCGCTTCGAGATCGGAGACGACCAGATAGAGGCCTCGGGCCGAGCCGGGCACTGCGGCCGTGACGTTCTTGCCGAAGATCACCGAACAGGCCGATCCCGGCGGCGTGAACTGGATCACGCGCCAGTCGTCGCCAGAGGCGAAGTCGGCGTCCAGCCGCCAGCCTAGTCGCGCATAGAACGCCTTAGCGCGGTCTACATCGGACACCGGGATCACGAGGACCTCGAGCTTTGCATCAACTCCGCGAGATCTAGAGGGCTTGGTTTCAGTTTGGCGATTGATCTCGATCACAGCCATGTTGAACTCCTTGTTTCAAGCCGCGGGTTCGGGATCGACACCCGCTCCGGACGTCAAGACTGTCGCGCAAAGGAGAGACCTTTGCCCGTTATGGAGTGTTAGGGTCCGCTAGCCGTTGTGAGGGAAGGGCAAAACTCCCCCGGCCGTCACGCCGCAGCGATCGGCAGCACGATGGTGACCCGCGTGCCGCCCTCCCCCGCCTCGCCCTGCAAACGAGCGTGGATGCTGCGAGCGAGCCCTTCGAGAATCCGGCTGCCGGTGCCCTGAAGCGGACCGGTGGCACCGATGCCGTTGTCGGCCACCGTGCAGAGCCAGGTGCCGTCGCGCCTGGCCAAGCCGATACGGATCAACGCACCATTCTTGTTCGGGAAGGCATGCTTTGCCGCGTTCGTCACCAGCTCCGTCAGCATCAGCGCGAGCCGATGACACTGCGCAGCAGGCAACAAGCCGCTTTCGATCGCAGCCTCGCAACGGATGCCCGCCGGCTCCAGCACGGCCTCGGAGATCGATTTGCACAGGCCTTCGAAGAAGGCCGCTGTGGAGACCAGCGGCAGATCGTCATGATCGGACAAGAGTTGATAGAGCCTGCCGAAGGCGACGATGCGCCGCTCGAGCCGGTCCACCACCATCGACACATCGCCGCTGCCCGCACGCGTGAAATCGCGACGGACTGACGCACCCAGCAGTGTCAGCGTGTTCTTCATGCGATGATGGGATTCCCGCAGCACGAGTTCCCAATCACGCGACTGCTCATCGAGACTGGCGACGAATTGAGATCGAACGACATGGTCGTTCGGCCGAGCGCCGATAATGGACATCATGGCCTCCCCGTTGAAATAGGATCTAACTCGAAGGCCATACTGGATGCATCGCAGCCGTTTAGCCCGTTAGACGTTGCAAGATTCTGTTATGAAGGGCGGTGCAGTCACCCGGTTAGCACCCTCTCGATCACTGCCGACGGGACTGCTCAGCTGGCCCGGCCGTGCCTAAAATTGCTGCTTTGGGGTGCAATTGCCGGGATCGTCTCCATGCAATCGGCCCACCGTCACGCGATTTCGCCACTTTCGGCCAGTTTACTGTACGGTGCGTTCTGGTAGTTCAAAGTGCCGACATTGCCCTTTCACCGGAATTACTCGCCAGTGCCAGACACCAACGAGCAGGATTCGGCCATTGCCTTCGGGCCCTTCCGCTTGTTCGCGAAATCGCGATTGCTTGAAAAGAACGGCGCACCGCATCATCTCGGCGGCCGCGCGCTCGATATCCTGATCTGTCTCGCCGAACGTGCCGGCGAGGTCGTGGACAAGCGAGAGTTGATCAAGCGCGTCTGGGCCGACGTCAACGTCGACGAGGGAAGCCTGCGCTTCCACATCACGACGCTTCGCAAGGCTTTGGACGACAAGGCCCTGGGCGCTGCCGGGGAAGCATCCCGCTATGTGATCAACGTCCCCGGCCGCGGCTATTGTTTCGCGGCCCCGCTGCTCCGGGCTGCGCCTTCGGAGAGCCGGGCCGGCCCGCCGGCCGCTTCGCCCCGCTCGCTGCCCACGCCGCTTGCCAGGATGATCGGACGGGACGATGCGGTCGAGAAGATCTGCGCTGAGCTTGCCCAGCATCGCTTCGTCACGATCGTCGGCCCGGGCGGAATCGGCAAGACTTCGGTCGCACTTGCCGTCGCGCACCGCGAGCTCGCGGCCTTCGGTGACCAGGTGTGTTTCGTCGATTTCGGCGCATTGACGGATGTCCGGCTGGTCCCGGGCACGATTGCTTCCGCACTGGGCCTGACCGTCAATGCCGACGATCCCGTACCGAGCCTGCTCGCGGTCCTGCGCAGCCGGCGCATGCTGCTGGTGTTCGACAGCTGCGAGCATATCCTCGACGAGCTCGCCCCTCTGGCCGAGCGCATGGTCCGCGAAGCTCCGCAGCTGCATATCCTGGCCACCAGCCGCGAATCCCTTCGTACCGAAGGTGAGCGCGTCCACCGGCTGTTTCCGCTGGATTGCCCGCCGCAGCGCGAAGGCCTCGGCATCGCCGACATCCTTGCCTATCCCGCAAGCCAGCTCTTCGTGGAACGCATTGCCGAGAGCCTGAGCGAATTCGAGCTCACCGAGGAGGATGCGCCGCTCGTTGCCGAAATCTGCCGGCGCCTGGACGGCATTGCATTGGCAATCGAGCTCGCCGCCGGACGCGTCAACGCCTATGGCATTGCCGGGACCGCATCACTGCTCGACAGCCGCTTCTCGCTGCTGTGGCGGGGACGGCGCACCGCGATTCCGCGGCACCAGACGCTGAGCGCCGCGCTCGCCTGGAGCTACGATCTGCTGCCGCCGACCGAGAGCGCGACCCTGCGCGGCTTGTCGGTGTTCGTCGGGCCGTTCACGCTGGAAGCCGCGCTTGCGGTCGCGTCCTGCCAGGGCATCGGCGAGGCCGAAGGCGTGGAAGCCATTTCGAACCTGCTCTCCAAATCCCTGATCGCGACCTCGCCGGCGGAGCGGCGGCTGCGCTATCGCCTGCTCGACACCACCCGCGCCTTCATGGCGGACAAGCTGGTCGAGCACGGCGAAGCGGACCGTGTCGCGCGCGCCCACGCCGAATATTTCCGCGACGTCCTGCACGACATTGCCGTCAAATCCACGGGCATGCAGAGCGCGGGCGGCTTTCTCCCCTATGCCGACCATTTGCCTAATGTCAGGGCCGCGCTGACCTTCAGCTTTTCGGACCGCGGCGACCGGACGATCGGCGTGGATCTGGCGGCCTCGGCGGCCCAGTTCTTCCTCGAACTGACATTGCTGACGGAATGCTACCGATGGACCCAGCAGGCGCTGGCGTCCCTCGACACGCGCGCCGTCGACGGCCGCCAGGAGATGACCCTGCAGGCCGCGCTCGGCGTCTCCGTGATGTTCACACAGGGCAATACGGAAGCGGTTCGGTCGGCCTTCACGCGCAGCCTCGAACTCGCCCGTCAGCTCGATGACCTGCACTGGCAGCTCTGGCTGCTGCGCGGCTTGCACATCTACCTGACCAGAGTCGGAGATTTTCACGGCGCGCTCGACACCGGCCAACAGGGCGAGGGCGTTGCACGCAAACTGAATGATTCCGCGGCCACGCTGAACGTGGACTGGATGCTCGGCGTCGCGCATCATCTGATCGGCAACCAGGACAAGGCGGTTCGGTTCTGCGAAAGCGCGATGGTGCAGAATCCCGGCTCGCAACGGCTGAACATCGGGCACCTCGGTTATGACGACCGCATCGTCGCGCTGGTCGCGCTGGCGCGCGGGCTCTGGCTCACGGGGCGGCCCGAGCGAGCGGTCGAGGTGGCCAGATACACCATTCGCGAGGCCGAGCTACTGGAGCAACCTCTCACCCTCGGCATCTCCCTGATCTGGACGATCTACGTGTTTCTCTGGGTCGGCGACTGGGCCGATGCCGAAATCCTGATCGAGCGGCTGATCGATCATTCCGCACGTCACTTCCTCGGCCCCTATCACGCGGTCGGCATCGGCCAGAAGGGCGAGCTGCTGCTGCGACGCGGCGACGTCGCGGCGGGTATCGAGCACCTTCGCCGCAGCCAGGCCACGTTGTACGCGACACGGCACCGCATCATGACGACGGTGTTTGCGACGGCACTCGCGGAGGGGCTTGCCGCCCAGAACCAGCCGGACGCGGCCTTGCAGACGATCAACGAGGCGATCGCCCAGATTCCCGATCATGGCGAATCCTTCGACATGCCGGAGATGCTCAGGATCAAGGGTGACATCCTCGCCGGGTCGGGCCACGCTGCAGAGGCGGAGAGGACCTTGCGCAAATCGCTCGATCTGTCCCGGCGTCAATCCGCGGTCGGCTGGGAGCTTCGCGGGGCGATCAGCCTCGGCCGCATCTGGGAGCGGGCAGGCCAGCCCGCTGACGTCCGCGCTTTGCTCACCCCCCTCGTTGCGCGCTACCAGGAGGGCTTGCAGACTCGCGATCTGATCGCTGCCAGGGAGCTGCTGAGCACCCTGAATTGAGAGTATCTTCAACGAGATACCGCCAGGAGGCCCGCTCGCAACTCCTAACAACTTCTAACACGCCAAGCCGCATCGTCCCCGCCATGGTGGAAACACTCACGGTGGACATGGCGGGACATGGCGCTTCTTGACGATGTAATCGATGCCAGCGGCGGAATGGCCCGCTGGAACAGCTTGAACCGGTTCACGCTCCACCTTTCCGTTGGCGGAACGCTGTTCTCTGGTGCCGGCCATGCCCGGGAATTCAAGGACGTGACCGCGGAAGGCTCGACCCGGACGCAATCGGTGCGGTTCACCGGCATCACCGGGGGTGAGTACTCCGGCTCCTTTCAACCAGATGCAATCACCATCGAGAGCCTGGATGGGGAAGTGTTCCGGGCCTGGCCTGACCCCAGCCTTGCGTTTCCCGAGGTAGATCCATCGGCGCTCGCTGATGAGCTGCACCTGATCTTCTTCTGCGGCGTCGCGATCTGGAGCTATCTGACGATTCCATTCCTGCTGGCCCATCCCGACGTCGTGATCGAGGAGCTGTCGCCCTGGCAGGAGAATGCCGAAACCTGGCGACGGCTGCGGGCACAATTCCCGGCTCACCTGATGACGCTCGCGCCCGAGCAGGTCTTCTATTTCGACGAGAGCGCGCTGCAGCGGCGGACAGATCACGACCTCTTCGGGATGAAGGTCGCGCACTCCTCCTGGGCTCATGACAGCTTCGGCGGCATCGTGGTGCCGACACTTCGGCGCGCGCAGACAGTGCGGCCCGATGGAACCGTGATTGCCAAGCCGGTGCTGATGGACGTCGAGATCTTCGACGCCGTCTTCGAATAGCGGCGACGCGCCTGGTACGGCCGCTCTCAACGCCTAACAATACATAACGGGCCAACAGCCGACTTTGAGCGCAGATTGGGTTCGCGAGCAACGAACGACGTGCTCGAACGAAACCCAGGCGACGCAGCCACGCGCGTGGAATGCGCCGCAGCACTTTCCGCAAACCCTCACGCTACGCGCAAGAGCAACGACATGAGCATTCCAGCCGCCCTCGCCCTCTCCGCCGCAATGGCTTGCGCCGCCGTACAGGCCTCGGCGCAGGAATTGCGATCGAGCCGGCGCTCGATCAGCTATCACACCATCGATATCGGCGGTCTCAAGACCTTCTATCGCGAGGCCGGATCGCCCGACGCCCCGGCCGTGCTGCTGCTGCACGGCTTTCCGTCCTCGTCGCGGATGTGGGAGCCCTTGCTGCCGCTGCTGGCCGACAAATATCACGTGATCGCACCTGATTATCCGGGCTTCGGCAACAGCAGCGCGCCGCCGCCGTCCGATTTCGACTATACGTTCGACAACATCGCCGGCGTAATAACCGAGCTGACGGCCAAGCTCGGCCTCGGCAATTCCGTCCTGTTCATGCAGGACTATGGCGGTCCCGTCGGCTTCCGCATGGCGCTGGCGCATCCCGAACGGGTGCGCGGGATCATCATCCAGAACGCCGTGTCGCACGAGCAGGGCCTGAGCCCGCTCTGGGATGCGCGCCGCAGATATTGGGCCGATCCGGCACACGAACTCGAAGCGCTCAAGGCCAATTTCATCTCGCTGGCGGCGACGCGCCAGCGGCATCTCGGCTCCAGCCCACACCCCGAACGTTACGACCCCGATACCTGGAACGACGAATACGCGTTCCTGACGCGTCCGGGACAGGCCGAGATCCAGACCACGCTGTTCTTGGATTACCGGACCAACGTCGCCTCCTATCCGAAATGGCAGGAGTGGCTGCGCAAGACCCGGCCGCCGACGCTGGTGGTCTGGGGCAAATACGATCCGTCCTTCACCGTTGCCGGCGCTTCGGCCTATCGCGACGACGTTCCGGATGCGGAGGTTCACCTCCTGGACGCGGGCCATTTCGCGCTGGATGAAGCCACCGACGAAATCGCTGCGCGCGTTCGCGACTTCCTTGCGCGACTGGACGGACACAAGGGCTGAACGGCAACCGCGTGGCGGATCGCCACGCTACACACCATGCAACGACGATAGGAGCAACACGTGTCCGACAACATCAACCGTGAACGCCGCCGCTTTTTCGGAAGTGCCGCCATGACGCTCGCAGCCGCCCAGCTTTCGCTCACCGCGACCGCCTCGGCTGAGACGGCCAAGCCGGCCAAGCCCGCCGTCGCCATCAAGCCGGGAGCCAGCACGGCGTTCGCGTCCCTGAAGCAGATCGACGCCGGCCTCCTCAACGTCGGCTATGCCGAGGCGGGTCCCGCGGATGGTCCGCCCGTGATCCTGCTGCACGGCTGGCCCTATGACATCTACAGCTTCGTCGACGTCGCACCGCTGCTCGCGGCGGCCGGCCATCGCGTGATCATCCCGTATCTGCGCGGCTACGGCAGCACGCGCCTGCTCTCCGACGCGACGATGCGGAACGGTCAGCCGGCGGCGATCGCAACCGACGTCATCGCGCTGATGGACGCGCTCAAGATCGAGAAGGCAACGCTCGCCGGCTTCGACTGGGGCGCGCGCACCGCCAACATCGTCGCCGCCCTCTGGCCGGAGCGCGTCAAGGCGATGGTCTCGGTGAGCGGCTATCTGATCGGCAGCCAGCAGGCCGGCAAGATGCCGTTGCCGCCGAAGGCCGAGCTGCAATGGTGGTACCAGTTCTATTTCGCGACCGAACGCGGCCGCGAAGGCTATGACAAGTACCGTCGGGATTTTTCGCGGCTGATCTGGCAACTCGCCTCGCCGCAATGGCATTTCGACGATGCCACCTTCGAGCGCAGCGCGGCGGCCTTCGACAATCCGGACCACGTCGCGATCGTGATTCACAATTATCGCTGGCGCCTCGGCCTCGCCGAGGGCGAAGCGAAATACGACGCCTACGAGGCCCGGTTGGCGCAGGCCCCCGTGATCACGGTGCCCACCATCACCATGGAAGGTGACGCTAACGGGGCGCCGCATCCGCAGCCGTCCGCCTACGCCGCAAAATTCTCCGGGCGCTATTCGCACCGGACCATCAAGGGCGGCATCGGGCACAATCTGCCGCAGGAGGCGCCCAAGGACTTTGCCGATGCCATCCTGGACGTGGCAGCCGCGAGCTAGCATCACAATGGCGAAACCCGCACCAAGGGAGCGACCAGGGATGCGCCGGCTGTTTGCGACCCTCGCCTTGCTCGTCGTCGTTCTGCTCGTGCTGATCCAGTTCGGTCCGGCATGGCTGCCGGGATAAACCCTTCGGCTTGATCAGGCAGACGGCGGGTTCAGCATGAGCCGTGCGGCTTTGAGATCGGCGGTCTCGAACCCCTCGGTGAACCGCGCATAGGTCCTGGCGAGCTGCTCGCGCGGATCTTGGACACCCTGCCGCTCGCGCAGCCGCGCGAGCGACATCTCGGTGCGCAGCCGCCAGGATAGCGCCCCCTGTCGCTCGGCGAGCTCCGCCGACGCGACGAGGCTTGCCTCGGCCGCGTCGAGGTTCCCGCTCTGCGCCTCGAGCTCTCCGCGCAGACGGAGCAGTTCCGGCATATCGAAGGCGCCGCCTTCCTGCTCGACGCGGTCGGTGGTTTCGTGCAGGACCTGCGCGCCTTCCGCCAATCGCCCCGACAAGGCCAGCCCGCGGGACAGATCCGCGGCGAATGCCGACATATAGAGCTCGTAGCGATCCGCGTGCAGGCGCGGGAGCGCGCTCCGCAACAGGTCGATGCCGCCGGTTACCTCGCCATGGGCGATCAAGGTCTGCGCCCGAAACCCGGTCGCAACGGCTTCGTAGGGGACGAGCCCGTGCATGCTCGCGTGCGTCGCCAGGCGAGCGCTCATGGTCTCGACGGCGGACCAGTCACCGACCCAGCCGAACACCGAGGCGGACCAGCACAGCGCGATACAATGCATGACCACGTCGCGCGGCGCCGACGCACCGACGAGCGGGAGGACGCATTCGAGCGCGCGATCGGGATAGCCGCGCAGCCACAACACCCGCGCGAGCGGAATCTGCGGCGTACGCGAATAGGCGAAATGTCCGGGTTGCGTGCCCCGCAGCGCGGCGTCGTCGCGCATGCCCTCGTCGAGATGAGCTTGCGCCTCGGCCTGGTCGCCGGCGAGGTGATAGGACACCCCGAGAAGCGCCTTGCTGCCGGCAATGCCCGCGGTATCTCCGATCAGGCGCGCAATCCGTTCGGCGTGACGCGCTGTCGGCACCAGATGCCGGTAACCGCCGGTGCGGCGGTAGTACATGTTCAACCGCGACAGCAGCCTGAACGTGTTGGCGTGATCGCCGAGCGTTTGCGCGATCTCCAGCCCGCGCCGGAGCGCGGCTTCCGCCTGCTCGCTGTTGCGCTCGGTGAACATGGAGGCGTGGCCGAGCGTCGACTGAAGCTCGAGCTCCCATCGGCCGCCGCGATCGGCGTCGTCGAGCATTGCGAGTGCGCGATCGGACCAGATGCGCGCCTCGTTCAGCAAATTGAGCTCGACGAAAAGACCCGTGCAACTGCCGGCAAGCGGCACGCGCAAATCCGCGCCTTCATCATTGGCGTAGCTCCAAGCCAGCGCCGCGCGGGCATCGGCGAGCAGGCCCGCCCGCTGATGCGAGCGTGACAGCTGGCCGCTGCCACCCTGCGCCGTCGGGCCGGCTTCGAGCGTGCGTTGGACATGACATGCGTGACGGCGCGCGATGACGTTGGCCTCACCGACATCCACCAGTTTCTGCATGGCATAGGCACGCGTCGCGTCCAGCAGCCGATAACGCCGCGATGCGCCATCCGGCTGCGAGGAGACCAGCGACTTGGCCACGAGTTGCTCCAGCGCGTCGATGACGCGATCTTCCGGCGTCTCCTGCTCGGCCGCCACCGCTATGGCGCCCTTCAGGGTGAAGTGACCTGCGAAGACGGCGAGCCGCTGGAACACGACGCGCTCGTTCTCGCCGATCAGGCCGAAACTCCAGTCGAGCGTAGCGCCGAGCGTCTGCTGCCGCGGCGGCGCCGTTCGCCGTCCGCGCCATTCGAGCTGCAGGCGGCTGTCGAGCAGCGCCGCCATCTCACGCAGCCCGTAGAGACCGACGCGGGCGGCGGCGAGTTCGATCGCGAGCGCGATGCCGTCGAGCTTGCCGCAGATCTGCACTAGGACTTCCGCATCCTCGTCGGTGAGGTCGTCGCGATGCCCCGCCGCATTGGCGCGATCGACGAAAAGACGCGCAGCCGGATAGCCCAGCACCTCGTCAGCGCTGAGGCGCGTGCCCTGCGGCGGGCCCGGCAGCGGAACGAGCTCGAAGATCTGCTCGCCGGACACCAGCAGCGACTCGCGGGAGGTGGCGAGGATGGCGACGCCGGGCGCCTCGCGATGGATGTCCTCTGCGAGACGCGCGACAGCGTCGATGACGTGCTCGCAGCTATCGAGAACGAGAAGCAGCCTCCGCCCACGCAGGAAATTGACGATGCTGTCGCTCGGATCGTTGTGATGCACGACGAGGCCCAGCGCGGCGGCAACCGTGCTCGCCACCAGCGCGGCGTCCTTGAGCGGACCGAATTCGAGGAAATGGACGTTGCCCTCGAACCTGTCGCACAGGTCATGCGCGAGCGCGACCGCGATGGTGGTCTTGCCGATGCCGCCTGGCCCGCGCAGCGTGACGAAACGATCGCGGAGCAAGCGCGGCGCCAATTCGGCCACGATTTCGTCCCGCCCGACCATCCGGTCCAGACGATGCGGCAGAGACGGTGACGGCGCCACCTTATTGGGCGGCAGCGACGCGGGTGCAGGCGGCTCTGCGCGTGTGCCGCGCTGCACCGGCGCGACGAAGCAATAACCCCGGCTCGGGATGTTGGTGATGTAGCGGACACCGTCCTTGCCATCGCCGAGCGCCTTGCGCAGCTCCGCGACATGAACCCGCAGGCTGATCTCCTCGACGGAGAGTCCGGACCACGCGTAGCTGAGAATCTCGCTCTTAGGCACCACTTCGCCGGCACGGCTGACGAGCAGGCGCAAAATATCCATCGCGCGGCTGCCGAGCTTGACCGGCTCGCCGTCCTTCTGCAGCAGCCGCGACCGAAGCGAGAACGGCCCGAACGAGACGGCATCGAGATCAGGGATCGTTCCGGCGCCGGCGCCGCGGGGGCCATGTCCTGCCGAGAGGTCGGTCACATTTTGCTCATCTTGACGACGGCTTCCTCGAAACGCGCAGGGACTATACCCGGACCCGATGCGAGGTCCAGCGAAGGCCCTGCGCTAATCCCAAATCGGCACGTCGATTCCCCACGCGATGCTCCGTGAGGGCCCCTCAAACAGGGCAGCCAGCCGAATATTCGACAAATTGGACCTAATCAAACGTCTGCGGCGGGCTGTCGCACCTGGCGCACAAAATCTAACAACTCCTCATCACCACTAACGGGCGTCCTGGCCAGCTCACGCCTATCCTTCGAGCATGGAAAGCATTGGGCTTGCGCGTTTGCCGGTCGTCGCAAGCAGCCACTGGACTAGGAGAGGACGAGCGATGTCGAACAATTTGCACGCGGCCCATGCCTGGATCGATCTTCCGGCCGGCGCTCGGGATCACGAGGTTCTTCGCCCCGCGCATGTGATCGCCTGGGAGAGCCGATGGCGTCAGAATGATCTTCCACCGGATGGTGCGACCGAGGACGTCACCATCTCGCGATGGGAGGACCTGCGGAGCAGTTCGTCCCACGAAACGACGACGCCGGACGATCGCTATTTCATCGGCATTGCCCTGAAGACCACGCGCGCGAAGCTGACACGGGACCGCCAGGTCATTTTCGACGGCACGATGCCCGCAGGGACGCTCTATGTCACCGCTCCGTCGAAGTCTCTCGGCGTGCAATTCCAGTCGCCATGCGCCTTCCTGCACGTCCACATTGCCACGGATCATCTTCCGGCGCATGTCGTGGCGGCTGACGGGCTCAATGACCTCGTGCTGTTGCGCGATCCACTCGCCGCCGAGCTTGCCAAGGCGCTGATCGAGCAGAGCGATGCCGCTGACCGGCGTTTTACGCAGTGCATCGGCCAGACCCTGGCGATGCATCTCACCCGGATGGAGTTGCCGCGCGTTCGGGTCAATGCCTTGCCGAAATGGCGACTGCGGCGTGTCGAGCAATATATCGCAGATCATTTCCACCGCTGCATCAGCCTGTCCGAACTCGCTAACGTCGCCGGCCTGTCCCGAATGCACTTTGCGGCGCAATTCCGCATCGCGACCGGTTACCGTCCCCGCGAATATCTGCTCAATTACCGGACCGAGCAGGCGAAGATGCTGCTTGCGACCACCGAGCGGCCATTGGCAGAGATCGCGCTCGCCGTGGGCTTCAGTACGCAGGCGCATTTTTCGACCGTGTTCAAGCGCATCAGCGGTGAATCGCCGGCACGCTGGCGCCTCGCCAGCAGGGATGAACGGCTCGAGGTCGAAGCGCCGCCGCGGCGACGTCCTTCCCCGGAGGTCGGTTGGATCACCAGCGCCGCGGCGTAGTGCCGCCTCAGGGGCACGAGAGGGCTACACCGGATCGAACGCGCGGATCGGCGGCAGATTGCCGGTGAACTTCTCCACCTCGACCACCGTCAGCTGTCCGGTGCAGCCTTGCGCGAACGACGAAGTCCCGACGTCGCGGGTGAGCACGTTCGGATTGCCGTGAACGCACAGCGGCGCCTCGTCTTCGGGATCCATCGGATCGTACCAGGCGCCGGTCGGAAGCTGGACCACGCCGGGCGCGATGTCATCGGTGACGTGGACCGCGGCAAGGCACGCCCCGCGATCGTTGAACAGGCGGATGATGTCGCCGTCCCCGATGCCGCGCGCATTCGCATCGACCGGGTTCATCCGCGCGACCTCACGGCCGCGATGTTTCGCGCCAAGCGAATGGCCGCCGAAATCGAGCTGGCTGTGCAGGCGCGTCACCGGCTGGTTGGCGACGAGGAAGCACGGCGCCCCCGGCCTGGGCAAGTCGGTCTTGTCGAGCCAGACCGGATGTCCCGGACAATCCGCATCGTTATGCCCCGCGATCTTGGCCGAAAATATCTCGATGCGCCCGCTCGGCGTCGGCAGCGCGTGATCGACGGGATCCTCACGGAAGCGGCGCAGCCGGCCGCCGTCATCGGGCTGCTGCGGCACGACCAGGCTGCCGCGCGCCCAGAACTCCTCGAAGTGAGGCGCTTCCAGTCCGCGCCTGGCGAGCGAGGCGCGGGTCGGCTCGTAGAGATGCTCCAGCCACTGCCGCGACGTGCGGCCCTCGGTGAAGGGTTCGCGCGCGCCGAGACGGTCGGCGAGATCGGCGAAGATATCGTAATCGTCGCGCGCAAGCCCAAACGGCTCGGCGACCTGATGCATGGCGACCATCAAGGGATCGTTGCTGGAATAGCCGATGTCCTCGCGCTCGAGCGTCATCGTCGCGGGCAGCACGATGTCGGCGTGACGGGCGGTGGCGGTCCAGGCGAGCTCGTGCACGACGAACGTATCGAGCTGCGCAAAGGCCTTGCGCAGGCGGTTGATGTCCTGGTGATGATGAAAGGGATTGCCGCCCGCCCAGTAGACCATGCGGATGTCCGGATAGGTTCGCGTCTCGCCGTTGTAGCGATAGGCACTGCCCGGCTTGAGCAGCATGTCGGCGATGCGCGCCACCGGGATGAAATCGGCAACGCCGTTGCGGCCCTGTCCCAGCGTCGGCCCCGGCACGTCGTTGACGCGGCGGCCGTAATAGCCGATCGCCCCGAGCGAATAGGCATAGCCGCCGCCGGGAAGGCCGATCTGGCCGAGCGCTGCCGCCAGCACCATGCCCATCCACACCGGCTGCTCGCCATGCTCGGCCCGCTGCAGCGAATGCGAGACGGTGATCAGTGCGCGCTTTCCGGCCAGCCGGCGCGCCAGCGTGCGGATCGTCTCGGCATCGACGCCCGCGATCGCGGCCGCCCACTCGGCATGCTTTGCCTGCCCGTCGCTCTCGCCGGTGAGATAGCGCAGGAAGACCGGCCACCCTTCGGTGTAGCGATCGAGGAAGGCCTGATCGTGCAGGCCTTCGCTGACCAACGTATGGACGAGGCCGAGCATCAAGGCGGTATCGGTGCTCGGCACGCAGGTCATCCACTCCGCACCGGCCTCGACGGGCAGGTCTTCGCGAAGCGGGCTGACCAGGATGAACTCGCAGCCGCGCTTGCGGGCTGCTGCCATGGCACCGCGCTCGACATGCTTGCTGATGGAGCCGCCGGCCACCATGGAGTTCTTCAGCGCCATGCCGCCGAACGCCAGCACGATGTCGGTGTCGGCAGCGATCTGCTCCCAGGTGACGTTGCGCTTGGTGATGTCTTCATAGCCCGCGAGGATTTGCGGCAGCAGCACCGACGACGCGCCCGAGGAATAGGAATTGACCGAGCGCACATAGCCGCCCATCGCGATGTTGAGGAAACGATGCACCTGGCTCTGGGCGTGATGAAAGCGCCCGGCGCTCGACCAGCCATAGGAGCCGCCGAATACGGCGCCCGGCCCGCGCGTGTCACGGATGCGGCCGAGCTCGTCGCCGAGGAGGTCAAGGGCCTTTTCCCAGCTCACGGAGACGAATTCGTCGCGGCCGCGGCGATCGTCGGGCCCCGGCCCGCGCTCGAGCCAGCCGCGGCGAATCGCCGGCTGGGCAATGCGCGCTTGGTGGCGGAGCGTGCCGGGGAAATTATCGATGATGCCGTTCGGATCGGGATCGCCCGCATAGGCCCTGACCTCCAGACCGGTCGCGCTCTGACGCGCGGAAAACACGCCCCAATGCGAGGTGTGCGGCTTGAAGCCATCCGAGAGGTCGAGACCGGGATCGGGGAAGCCAATCGTATCGTCCATCATCTGATCCTTGTTCCGGCGTCGGCCTTCAATCAAGATGGTAATATACCGATCCGATCCGGAATTCGTCGAGATGAGCGTTGACGGAAACGCTGGGCTGCCCCGCGCGAGGCCCGAGGCCGCTGCCGGGGCTGTTCGCCCGAGCCCGATGGGGCGACTGCACGGCGAGGAACGAAAGCCTCGACCGTTTCATTGATGCCGCAGGAGCAGCATGGGCAAGCTATTCATCAGCGTCGTCGTCGTGAGCCTGGCGATCGGCATCGCCTTCGCGGTCTTCGTGATCACGTTATGACGATGCTCGCCGGGACGTGCAGCATAGAACCTGCCGATGTCCGGCATCACCCACCTGCGCAGCTATCCACCAACAGCTGCCAGATCCGCTGCGCCTCGCCTTTCGCGTGATCCTCCGGTGCCTTCTCGGCACTGGATCGGCCAGAGATGGCGCGCGCTTCACGCGGCACGATCCACCGTTCCGAGATCGGGTCGTACCATTTTCCAATGTTCATCTAGAATTTCCGGCGGTCGAGCGTTGCGCCTCCCGCGGCCCGATGCGAACCATTCGACGGCGCGGCGCTCAATTTACCAATCAGCGCCGCGTACGAACGTTCCTCCCACGGCATCAGCCCGGCCGGGCCGGATGAAGCGTGCGCGGATGCCGCTCGTGCAGCAGGCGGGCGAGCTCCTCGCGCTCGGTAGCGCGGCCCTTCATGGCGGTCTCGAACAGCGCCTCCTGGATATCGCGGGGCATATCGCCCCACACGTCCATCGCCGCGCGTCCGAGCAGGCCCGCAAGATGATCAATTCCGTCGCTCATTCGGCTCTCCTGGTGTCACCACGGAATGGAACAGCTGTGGCCGTAAGGCGTTCCAGTGTCATCATTGTCAAAGGAGTGTCATTTATGGGTTTCTTCACCAAGGACATCAAAACGATGGAAGACCTGCTGCTGCACGGGCTGCAGGACATCTATTACGCCGAACAGCAGATCCTCAAGGCGCTGCCGAAGATGATCGACAAGGCGACCAACCGGGACCTCGTCACCGGGCTGAAAGCCCATCTGGACGAGACCAACAAGCAGGTGGAGCGGCTCGGCAAGGTGTTCGCGAAGCTCGGCAAGGAGCCCAGCGGCACGCAATGTCCTGCGATCGACGGCATCATCAAGGAGGCCGACGAGACCGCCGGAGAGATCGAGGACAAGGCCGTGCTCGACGCCGCGATCGTCGCCAACGCACAGGCTGTGGAGCACTACGAGATGTGCCGCTACGGCACGCTGATCGCCTGGGCGGAAGAGCTCGGCCACGACGATATCGTGCGCTTTCTCACCACCAATCTGAACGAAGAGAAGGCCGCCAACACCAAGCTGAACACGGTGGCTCTGCGCAAGGGCGTCAACGCCAAGGCGTCCAACGCCGCCTGATTGAGAAGCGCGGGAAGCAATCCGGGACTCTCCGCGGAGACGTTCTGGATTGCTTCGTCGCCAACGCATTGCCGTAGGGTGGGCAAAGGCGCCTAGCGCCGGGCCCACGATCTCCATTCACAAGCAACACAGACGTGGGCACGCTTGCGCTTTGCCCACCCTACGAGATCGAGCTTGTGGCACGCAGCTTGGCTTGCGGACATGCCTTCGCGTTCTCGCGGCGCGTTTTGCCCGAGCTTTGCTTCGTCGCTCCACCCTCTAAAGCCAAGAGGGCGCAGGGAAGGCCGGGTGCCGGCTGGCACCCGCGGTCCGCTGCGCGAAATGCACACGCAGAAAGAACCGCACAGCAGCATACAGGTGTCGCCGATCACTCGGCCTTCCCTGCGCGATGGCTGGACGGCTTATGCCGTGATCTCCCGGGAGCCGACCATTCCTTCTGGCCTCCCTCGCCGTTCGAATTGACGATGCCGTCCACCCGGTTGGGCTCGCGCACATCTTCGAACGGCTTGACCGTGGCAACGACGGCCAGGACCACACGGTTTTGCCGTACGCACGGCCCGCCATGTCGCCGCAGTTTTTCCAGCCCTGTCGACGGAGCCGGAAACTTACGAGCGAGACGAAGCCTGACAGCGCCGTCGTCCGCACGCGGTTACGGACTCACAGGAACTACCCGCCCTGCCCGCACCTCTCATGCCGACGCTGCCGCGTCCACCGCAAGCCCGGCTCGCGAACATGACGACTTCACGTCGCCCCTCTTGGTGAGCCGGGATGGACGACACATACGCCGAAACCGAATTTCGGTAAAGTGGAATATTATCGCGCGCGTGGATTGACAGCGGGCGACACAGGCAGCGCCCCGCCGGGGGGCCACGGTGCTTGTTTTGCGTCGAGCAGCGTTCCTGCATCCGCGCTGCTGCATCGCGAAACCATTTGCGCCGCAGCATTCAAAAATGAGACTGCCCGTCAAACCAAAGGAGGCGCCAACGCATGCATCGCGTCCGACTTCGGTTAGCTTTCCCATCAAAGCCGCGGGCCGTTCGAAAGCCACGTGGCGACAAAACACGACACACAGGGAGGAGCACAATGTCGAAATGCAGTGTGGGACTGCTCGCGCTGAGCAGCTTGTTTCTTTCAACCGCGGCCTTCGCCCAGGAGAAGATCAAGGTGGGCGTGACCGCAACCCTCGAAGGCACCTACACGGTGCTCGGCGAGGACGGCATGCGCGGCCACCAGACGGCACTCAACGTCCTGGGCAAGAAGGTCGGCGACAAGGAGCTCGAATTCATCGTCGCCTCGACCGACGCGACGCCGGACAGCGCGGTGCGCGCCGTGCGCAAGCTGATCGAGCAGGACAAGGTGCAGATCCTGCTCTCACCGCTCTCCGGCGACGAGGGCATCGCGGTGAAGAATTTTGCAAAAACCCATCCCGAGCTGACCTTCATCAACGCGGCCTCCGGCGCCCAGGAAACGACCTATGTCGATCCTGCCCCGAACTTCTTCCGCTACAACATGGACGGCGCGCAGTGGCAGGTCGGCCTCGGCAAATACGCCTTTGAGGAAAAGAAGTATCGCAAGATCGCGACCGTTGGCGAGGACTATTCCTTTATCTACACCCAGGTGTTCGGCCTCGTGCTCGAGTTCTGCGGCGCCGGCGGACAGGTCACCAACCGGCAATGGGTGCCGCTCGGCACCAAGGACTTCGCCTCGGTCATCGCGGCATTGCCCGACGACGTCGATGCGATCTATCTCGGGCTCGGCGGCGCCGACGCCGTCAACTTCCTCAACCAGTATCAGCAGGCTGGCGGCAAGGCGCATCTGATGGGCGGCTCCATCATGATCGACCAGACCATCCTGTCGTCGAAGGGCAACGCCAAGAACGCCCTGGTCGGCACCATCGCAGCGAGCGGCCAGGCCGACACTTGGGAGGATCCGGGCTGGCAGAAATTCGTGAAGGCCTATCAGGACGCCTTCCCGCCCAACAAGCGATTCCCGAGCCCGTCGCTGCTCGCCACCAACTATTACGGCTCGACCATGGCGCTGATCCTGGCGCTGCGTGCGGTCAATGGCGATCTCTCCAACAACCAAGCCAAGTACAAGGAAGCGCTCGCCAAGATCGAGATCGATGCGCCGAACGGCAAGATCAAGCTCGATTCCAACCGACAGGCGATCGGTACCAACTTCGTCACCGAAGTGGTCGACGACGGCAAGGGCGCGCTGTTCAGCAAGGTCGTGAAGGTGATCCCGAACGTCAACCAGACGCTCGGCTACGACCCGGCCGTCTTCTCCAAGATCGGGCTGCCGAGCCGCACCGTGCCGGAATGTAAGAAGTACTGACGCATCACTCCTGCGATGCACAATCCGGGGAGCGACTCGCTGACGCGGTCGCTCTCCGCTCTTGCAATCTCGCCGGCGTTGTTGAACGCTGAGCGAAAAGACAAGAACATTCGGGAGGGGAAGGCATGAGCCGTGCGCTCGCCGTCTTCCATGGCCGGTTTGGCCGGGCGACGGTTTATCAGTTGAACCGCCCTTTCAATATCCACGCCCATCGTGAAGGTCATCTGATCTTCCATGTCGGCGGCATGCCCGCATGCATCGACGTCTCCGACGGGCACCACAATCTCGACGAAACGTCCGTGGTCGCGGTCAATCCGTGGGAGCCGCACAATTTCCTCCCGACCGATGTCGACGGCGGCGCGATCTTCTTCGTGCTCTATGTCAACGCCGAATGGTTTGCGCCCGATCCATCCGGCACCCACCGGATGCGTTTCGGACGCACCCAGTTCCGGCGCACGCCGGCGCTGGACAAGCATATCAGGCGGACAGCTGCGCTCGTGTGCGGCGCACCATCGCTCTCCAGCCTGGATTCCGAGCTGCGGCGGCTGATCGACGTCTGCTACGACGAAAGCTGGCAGCAGGCGGAGATCGCGCGTGATCCTCGCGCAAACGGCTCCGTCACCGATTTTCGCGTGCGCAAGTGCATCAAGATGATGTCGGAAAGCCCCGGCGCCGAGATCGAGCTCGACGCGATCGCGCGGGAATCCGGCCTGTCGCGGCCGCATTTCTACCGGTTGTTTCGCGTCCAGACCGGCGTGACGCCGAACCTCTATCTCAACACGCTGATCATGGAACAGGCGCTCGAAGCGCTGGTGGCGAGCGAGGCGCCGATCGCCGATATCGGCTTCGATCTCGGCTTCTCCTCCCAGAGCGGCTTCACCCGCTTCTTCGCTGCCAATGTCGGGATGGCGCCAACCGATTATCGTCGCGCAGCCAAGATTTTGCGCGCCTGAGCGGGCCACGAAAAGATACTCACGATCAAACGTCACCCTCGCAGCCTCGCTAGGATGCAGGCAACGCGATCCCGGAAGAGGGTCGCGACCGAAGGGAGCGCGCGTTCATGGTGAGGCTAGCAGCCGGTGACGGTCTGCCTGCCCCCTCTGCCCGCCTGCGGGGAGAGGGTCGGGGTGAGGAGGAGTTTCCACAAGGTCGGTTGCTGTTCGACTCGCGGAGACTCCCCCTCACCCGCGCCTTCGGCGCGACCTCTCCCCGCAAGCGGGGCGAGGTGAAACCATGAGCCGCTTCGTCGAACGCCATCCGGCCTGGGCGCTGATCTCGATCATCGCCATTGCCGTGATGCTGTGGCTGGTGTTTGCGATCTGGCCGCCGGGCCTCGAAGAAGCCATCGGCCGCAAGCGCGTCTTCCTCAACGCGGTCTTCAACGGAATCACCCTCGGAGGCCTCTACTTCCTCGTCGCCAGCGGCTTCACGCTGATCTTCGGCCTGATGCGCAACGTCAACCTCGCCCACGGCTCGCTCTATCTGTTCGGCGGCTATGTCGGCTATGCCATCAGCACAGCGACCGGCTCATGGATTCTCGGCTTCATCGTCGCTTTCATCCTCACCGCTCTGGTTGGCGTGCTGCTGCAGGTCATCGTGTTCCGCCGAATGGAGGGCCAGGACCTCCGGCAGACGATGGTGACGATTGGCCTGTCGATCGTATTTGCCGATCTGATGCTCTGGGCCTGCGGCGGCGATTTCTACCAGATCCAGACTCCGAACTGGCTGATCGGTCCCATCGAGCTGCCGCTGGTCACGGCGATCAAGTCCTCGGGCGAACCGGTCTATCTCAGATATCCCATGGTCAGGCTCGTGATCTTCGCAGCTTCCGTGGTCATCGGCGTTGCGATGTGGCTTGCTCTCATCCGCACCCGGATCGGCATGATCGTCCGCGCCGGCGTCGACGATCGCGATATCCTCGCGGCGACGGGGGTGCGCATCCAGCTCGTTTTCGTGGCGGTGTTTGCGTTCGGCGCGGGCCTTGCCGGCGTCGCCGGCGTCGTCGGCGGCACCTTCCAATCCCTGTCGCCGGGCGAGGACATCCGCTTCCTGCTCGCTTCCCTCGTCGTCGTGATCGTGGGCGGCATGGGCTCGATCCCCGGTGCGGCGCTCGGCGCGCTGATCATCGGCCTCGCCGAGCAGCTCGGCTCGGTCTACATCCCGACCTACGCCATCGTCGTGACCTTCCTGATCATGGTGCTGGTGCTGGCGATCCGGCCGCAAGGCCTGTTGGCGAGGCGCTGAGATGTCGCTCGCCCACGATAGCCGCATCACGGTCCGGCCCGCCGCATTGGCGCAGCGCCCGGCGCGTATCTGGCCTGAGATCAATCATCCCGCGGCCTGGATCGTCGCGGTCATTCTCCTGATCATGCCGCTGATCGCCAACGGCTTCTTCCTGATCGAGATCTTCGCTTCCACCTTGATCCTCGGCACCATGGCGCTGAGCCTGATGTTCCTCGCCGGCTACGGCGGCATGGTCAGCCTGATGCAGCTCACCATCGCGGGCTTCTCGGCCTACATGGTCGCGGTGTTCGGTGTTAGCGGCAACGCCAATATCAGCCTGGGCTGGCCGTGGTGGCTCGCGGTTCCCATGGCGCTGGCGCTGGCGACCGCCTTCGGCACGCTCGGCGGCGCGCTCGCGGTACGCACCGAAGGCATCTACACCATCATGATCACGCTCGCGATCGGAGCTGCCTTCTACTATTTCACCAACCAGAACTGGGCGATCTTCAACGGCCATACCGGCATCAACACCGTGGCCACGCCGCACTTCTGGGGCGTCAACTGGCGCGCCGACATTCCCTTCTATTACATCGTGCTCGCGGTCGCAGCGCTCTGCTATTTCGCGGTCGAATATCTCTCGCGCGCCCCGTTCGGGCTCGCGCTGCAGGGCGTGCGCGACAATCCCCGGCGCATGGCGGCGCTGGGCTTCAACGTCAATGCGCACCGCGTCGCAGCCTATGCCTTCGCTTCCTTCATCGCGGCGCTCGCCGGCGTCCTCCAGGTCTGGAACTACCGCCAGATCTCGCCGGGCTCCGTCAGCGTCGGCGCCTGCATCGACGTGCTGATCATCGCCGTCGTGGGCGGCATCACGCGCCCGATCGGCCCCTTCATCGGCGCGCTGATCTTCGTGCTGCTCCGCACCTTCGCGCTCGATTTCCTGGTCAGGATCGGCCTCGACGGCAACCGATTCCGGTTTTTGATCGGACTCGGCTTCCTCGCCATCGTGTTCTGGTCCTCGGACGGCGTCATCGGGCTGTGGCAGCGCTGGCGCCAGAGCCGGCGTCCTGCTGCAAATCGACCGGGCGGAGGACACGGCCATGGATAGCGTCGCCCACCGCCTCTCGGCCGTCGGCGCCGGCGCCGCGCTGGAGCTGCGCGGCGTGACGCGGTTGTTCGGCGCGCTCGCAGCTTTGACCGATGTCACCATCACCGTGCGTCCCGGCGAACGCCGCGCGGTGCTCGGCTCCAACGGCGCCGGCAAGACCACGCTGTTCAACTGCATCACCGGCGACTTCCCGCCCTCCTCCGGCACGATCCGCTTCTTCGGCGAGGACGTCACGCACTTCCCGCCCTATGAACGCATCCGCCGCGGGCTGCGCCGGACCTACCAGATCTCCGCGCTGTTTCCCGGCCTCACCGTGCAGGACAACGTCTATCTCGCCTGCCGCGGCGTCTCGCGCGGACGTTTCTCGTTCCTGCGTCCGGGACAGAACGATGCCCTGATGCACGCGGCCGACAATCTGGTGCAGGCCGTGCATCTGTCCGCCGTGAAGGACCAGCGCGTCGCCGAACTCGCTCACGGCCAGCAGCGCCAGCTCGAGATCGCGCTCGCACTCGCCGGCGCCCCCCGCTTCGTGCTGTTCGACGAGCCGGCCGCGGGCCTGTCGCCGACCGAACGGGCCGAGCTGATCGAGATCCTGACCTCGCTGCCGGCGCATATCGGCTACATCATCATCGAGCATGACATGGACGTGGCGCTGCGCGTCGTCGAGAGCGTGACGATGATGCACAACGGCCGCGTCTTCAAGGAAGGCGTGCCGCAGGAGATCCAGTCCGATCCGGAAGTGCAGGAGCTTTATCTCGGAGGCGGCCATGAATGAGGCCCGCCGCTCCGCCGCCGCACTCGAGGTCCGTGGGCTCGACGTCTATTACGGTCACTCCCACGCCCTGCAAGGCGTCGACCTCACGCTGGAAAGCGGCGTGTTCTCCGTCGTCGGCCGCAACGGCATGGGCAAGACCACGCTGTGCAAGGCCATCATGGGGCTGGTCGCCGTGAGCGGCGGCTCGATCCGGGTCCGCGGCGAGGACATCACGCGGCGGCCTCCCGCCCAGATCGCCCGGCTTGGCGTCGGCTATGTGCCGCAGGGACGCCGCCTGTGGCGCTCGCTCAGCGTCGACGAGCATCTGCGGCTGGCCGGCGGACTGCGGTCCGGCGCGTGGACCGTCGAGCGCATCTACGACACCTTCCCCCGCCTTGCCGAGCGCAAGGACCATGGCGGCGGCCAGCTCTCCGGCGGCGAGCAGCAGATGCTGGCGATCTCGCGCGCGCTTCTCACCAATCCACAGCTGCTCATCATGGACGAGCCGACCGAAGGCCTCGCTCCCGTCATCGTGGCGCAGGTCGAGGAGATGCTGCTGCGGCTTGGCGAGGACGGCGACATGTCCGTGCTCGTGATCGAGCAGAACATCGGCGTCGCCACCGCTGTCTCGCGCAACGTCGCGATCATGGTCAACGGCCGCATCAACCGCATCATCGATTCCGCACGGCTCGCCGCCGACCGCGAGCTGCAGCAGCGCCTGCTCGGTGTCGGCCTTCACGCCGAACTCGAAGACGATATCGATATCTCCGCCCCCACGGCCGAGTCGAAACCAGCGCCGGCGCCACGCCGCGACGGACCGGTCCGCATCTACATCTCCAACCCGACGCTTCCGACGCGGTGGTCGCAACCGGTGCCGATCGCCCGCATCGAGGCCGCAGCGCGCACGCTCTCGACGCAGGTTGCGCGGCTCGACGACACCGCGCGGCGCAAGCGCGAACCGGTGGCGGCGCAGACCGCCGGTCCGCCCGTCGTGCTGGTGGTCGGCACGCTCGACACCAAGGGTCTCGAGCTGCGCTTCATCCGCGACATCATCGCGGAAGGCGGCCTGCACACGCGGCTGGTCGACGTCTCGACCAGCGGCAAGCATTCGTCTTGCGATGTCTCGGCGCAGGAGATCGCACTGAACCACGGCCGCGGCGGCTCCGCCGTATTCGGCCCGGACCGCGGCGCGGCCGTGACGGCGATGGCCGACGCGTTTGCCAGCTGGCTGCGGCGCCAGGGCAATGTCGCCGGCGTGATCTCGGCCGGCGGCTCGGGCGCCGCCTCGCTGGTTGCCCCCGGCATGCGCACACTTCCCATCGGCGTGCCCAAGCTGATCGTCTCCTCTGTCGCGTCCGGCGATGTCGGGCCTTATGTCGGCCCCGCCGACATCACCATGATGTACTCCGTCACCGACGTGCAGGGGCTCAACTCGATCTCGCGCGCGGTGCTGGCCAACGGCGCCAATGCTCTCGCCGGCATGGTCAAGGCGCGGCTCGATCAGCGCGCGGCCCGCCCAGCTGCCGCCCTGCCTTCAGTGGGCATCACCATGTTCGGCGTGACGACGCCGGCGGTGCAGAAGATCGCCGCCGATTTGCGCGAGGATTTCGAATGCCTGGTCTTCCATGCCACCGGCGTCGGCGGCCGCTCCATGGAGAAACTCGTCGAGTCCGGCCAGCTCGCGGGCGTGATCGACCTCACCACCACGGAGGTCTGCGATCTCCTGATGGGCGGCGTGTTTCCCGCAACCAATGACCGCTTCGGCGCGATCATCCGCACGCGCGTCCCCTATATCGGCTCGGTCGGCGCACTCGACATGGTCAATTTCGGCGCGCCCGACACCATTCCCGAGCGCTACCGCGGCCGCAAATTCCACGTCCACAATCCGCAGGTGACGTTGATGCGGACGACCGTGGAGGAAAACGAGCGCATCGGCCGCTGGATCGGCGAGCGGCTCAACCAGATGGACGGACCCGTGCGCTTCTTCCTCCCCGAGGGCGGCGTCTCCGCGCTCGATGCCCGCGGCCAGCCGTTCTGGGACCCCGATGCGGACGCCGCGCTGTTCCGCGCGCTGGAGCGGACCGTACGGCAGACCGGTCATCGCCAGCTCATTCGCACGCCGAAGAACATCAACGATCCCGACTTCGCCGCCGCCATCGTCAGTGCGTTCCGAACTTTGTTCGGGCGACCCGGCGCGCGGCGGAGACTAGCGAGGTGAGAGATGGCCAGGTTTGAACGCTCAGCACTGCTGAAGAGATTTCGCGAGATGGCGAAGCGCGGCGAGCCGATCGTCGGCGGCGGCGCCGGCACGGGGCTATCGGCCAAATGCGAGGAGGCCGGCGGCGTCGATCTCATCGTGATCTACAATTCCGGCCGCTACCGCATGGCCGGCCGCGGCTCGCTCGCTGGCCTGATGGCTTACGGCGATGCCAACGCAATCGTGCTGGAAATGGCCGGCGAAGTGCTGCCCGTCGTCACGAGGACGCCGGTGCTTGCAGGGGTCAACGGCACGGATCCGTTCCGCGACATGGACGTCTTCCTCGACCAGCTGAAGGCGCTCGGTTTCGCCGGCGTCCAGAACTTTCCGACCGTCGGCCTGATCGACGGCACCTTCCGCGCCAATCTCGAAGAGACCGGCATGTCCTATGCGCTCGAGATCGACATGATCGCGAAGGCGCACGACAAGGACATGCTGACGACGCCCTATGTGTTCAGCGAAAAGGAGGCCGCTGCGATGGCGATCGCCGGCGCCGACATCGTCGTCTGCCACATGGGGCTGACGACCGGCGGCTCGATCGGCGCGCAGACGGCACCAAAGCTGAAGGACTGCCCGGCGCGGATCGACACCTGGGCCTCGGCAGCACTCAGCGTCAATCCTGACATCCTGGTGCTGGCGCATGGCGGCCCGATCGCGGATCCCGCCGACGCCGATTTCATCATGAAGAATACCCGCCATTGCCACGGCTTCTACGGCGCCTCCTCGATGGAACGGCTGCCGGTGGAACGGGCGCTGACGGAACAGGTGCGTCAATTCAAGGCGATCGGCGCGCGATAACGCCTGAGGGTACGAGGGAGGAAAAGATGTCGGGCAATCTGGTCGGTGAATTGATCCTCTGGCTGATCGTCGCGGTCGTCGTGATCGTGGTCGGCGTCTACATCGTGAATTGGCTCTATCACCGCTCCTCCAAGGAGACTTCGTTCGTCCGCACCGGTTTCCTCGGCGAGCGCGTGGTGATCAATGGCGGCGCCTTCGTGATGCCGTTCATCCACGATTACACGCCGGTCAACATGAACGTGCTGCCGATGGGCATCGTGCGTTCCAAGCAGGATGCCGTGATCACCCGCGACCGCATGCGCGTCGACATCGAGGCCGACTTCTACGTCCGCGTGCAGGCGACCCGCGAGGCCGTGTCGATCGCAGCCGCCACGCTCGGCCGCCGCACCATGGAGCCCGAGCAGCTCCACGCCCTCCTGGCCGGCAAGTTCATCTCGGCGATCCGCTCGGTTGCTTCCGAAATGACGCTGGAGCAGATGCACGAGCAGCGTGGCGAGTATGTCGCCCGCCTCAAGGCCAACGCGACGGAGGCCCTCGCCCAAAACGGTCTCGAACTGGAATCGGTCGCCATCACCGATCTCGACCAGACCGACCTCGAATTCTTCAACCCCTCGAACCGCTTCGACGCCGAAGGCCTGACCCAACTGATGCAGGACATCGAGGCCAAGCGGAAGCTGCGCAACGACATCGAGCAGGACTCGATGATCAGGATCCGCACCCGGAATCTGGAAGCCGAGCGGCAGGCGCTGGAGATCGAGCGCGAGAGCGAGACCGCGCGCCTGGAGCAGGAACGCGACATCGAGATGCGGCGCGCGCTCCAGCGTACGGAAGTCGCCCGCGAGCGGGCGCTGCGCGAGACCGAGGCCGAACAGGCGCAGATCTCCGCGCGCGAGACCATCGAGCGCGCCCGCATCGCCAATGACCAGGCGATCGCGGAGGCCCGCATCGCCTCCGAACGCGAGACCCGCCAGAAGGAGATCGAGCGGACCCGCACCATCGAGGAAAAGGAGCTGCTGGCGCGCGAGGAGATCGAGAAGACCCGGATCGCCAACCAGCGCTCGATCGACACCACGCGGATCGCCTCCGAGCGCGAGGTGCGCCAGCGCGAGATCGAGCGGATGCGCACGGTCGAGGAAGCCGAGATCGCCGCGCGCGAGGCGGTTGAAAAGGCCAGGATCCAGCAGGATCGCGTCATCACCGATGCCCGCATCGCCAACGAGGAGGAGACGCGCCGCCGCGAGATCGAGCGCACCCGCGCCGTCGACGAGGCCGAGATCGCCGCGCGCGAGGCGACCGAGAAGGCCCGCATCGCCCAGACGCTGATCGTCAATGTCGAGCGCATCTCCTCGGACGAAAGGACCCGCGCGCTGGAGATCCAGCAGGTCCGCACCATCCAGGAGGCCGAGATCGACGCGCAGCGCGCGGTGGAGGCCGCCCGCATCGCCCGCGAGCGGACGCTCTCCGCGGAGCGCATCGCCGCCGAGCAGAGCACGCGGCAGCTGGAGATCGAGCGCAACCAGGCGCTCGACGTCGCCGGCATCGCCGCGCGCGAGACCACGGAAGCCTCACGCATTGCCCAGGAGGAGCGCGTGCGCTCGCTGGAGATCGCCCGCAACCGCGCCGTCGAGGAGGCCGACATCGCCTCCCGCGAGGCGATCGAGGCGGCCCGCATCGCCCAGGAGAAGGCCGTTGCGGCCGAGCGCATCCAGGCCGAGCGCGACACCCGCTCGCTCGAGATCGAGCGCACCGGCGTGCTGGAGGCGGCCGAGCTGAAGCGGCGCGACGCCATCGAGCGCCAGCGCATCACCGTCGATCTGGCGCTGGAGGCCGAACGCATCAATTCCTCCAAGAAGCGCGAGGTGCTCAATATCGAGCAGAAGAAGGCGATCGAGATCGCCGATGAAGACCGCGTCATCGCGCTGTCGACCAAGAAGTCCGAGCGGATCGATGCCGACCGCCAGGTTCGGCAGGCCGAGATCGTGGCGCGCAAGGAGGTCGAGACCACCGACGTCTCGCGCGAACAGGCGCTGGAGGCGGCCCGCATCGAGCGCCGCCGTTCGATCGAGCAGCTAGAGGTCGCCCGCGTGCAATCCTTGCAAGAGGCCGAGATCGCCTCACGCGAGGAGGTCGAACGCGCGCGGATCGCATCCGATCGGGGCCTCGACGAGGCCCGCGTCGGCCGCGAGCGCGAGCTGCGCAAGCTCGAGGTCAATCGCGAAAAGGAGGTCGAGACCGTCCTGATGGAGAAGGCGATTGCGATCCACACGAAATCCCTGGAAGAGTCCGCCGCCAAGGCGTCGGCCGAGGAAGCGCGGATGCGCGCGACCGAAGCCACCGAGCGCGTCGTCACCGCGCGCGAGAGCGAGATCGCCAAGCGGCGCAAGACGGTCGAGGTGCTGCTGGCGGAGAAGCAGGCCGAGGAAACCCGGATCGCAGCCGAGGCCGAGCGCGTGCGCGCCACCGTCGAGGCCGAGGCGCAGCGGATGCTCAACGAAGCCGAGAACGTGCTGACCGATCAAGCCCGCTATTCGCTGTTCCGCCGCAAGCTGCTCGACCGGATCGAGGGTATCGTGCGCGAGAGCGTCAAGCCGATGGAGAAGATCGAGGGCATCCGCATCCTCCAGGTCGACGGCCTCAACGGCAACGGGAATGGCGGCAATGGCGGCCGCAGTGCCACCGACGAGGTCATCGATTCGGCCCTGCGCTATCGCGTCCAGGCGCCGCTGATCGATTCGATCCTCGCCGACATCGGCGTCGAAGGCGGCAGCCTCTCCAAGATGCCGGGCCTGATCCGCGAAGCGCGCGACATGCAGGGCATCAAGGAAGCCGCGCGCAAGGGCGGCGGCGGTGGCGGCGACAAGCCGGCAGCCTCGCCAGCCCCCTCGGCCGAAGGTGGCGAGCCGCCGGCCGGGCCCAAGAAGAAGAGCTGAGGTCGCACCATGGCTCGCGTCTACGTCTCCACCGTCGTCAATGCCCGCAACGACCGCGTCTGGGCGCGGGTCCGCGATTTCAACGGCCTGCCGAACTGGCATCCGGCGATCGCCGAAAGCCGCATCGAGGGCGGCGAGCCTTCGGACAAGATCGGTTGTGTGCGGGATTTTCGCCTGCGAAACGGCGATCGCATCCGCGAAAAGCTGCTTGGCCTCTCCGACTACGACATGTTCTGCACCTATTCGATCCTGGAATCTCCGATGGGTGTCGAGAACTACGTCGCAACGCTACGGCTGACACCCGTCACCGACGGCGACCAGACCTTCATGGAATGGACCGCCGAATTCGACTGCGCGCCGGAGCGCGAGGCCGAGCTCGTCGGCAACATCGGCGGCGGCGTATTCCAGGGCGGGTTCGATGCGCTCAAGCGCGTGTTCGGAGGCTAGCCGTGCCGCATGTCGTCAAGAGCACGATCTTGGACGCACCGACCGAACTGGTGTGGACCATGCTGCGCGATTTCAACGGGCACGATCGCTGGCACCCGGTCGTCGCGACGTCCTCGATCGAGCGCGCGCAGTCCTCCGACAAGATCGGCTGCATCAGGCGGTTCAAGCTCAACGACGGCTCCGAGCTGCGCGAGCAGTTACTGGCGCTGTCGGACCTTGAACAGTCCTTCAGCTATTGCCTGCTCGATACGCCGATGCCGATGTTCAACTACGTCGCCCATGTCCGGCTGCTGCCGGTCACCGACGGCGACCGCACCTTCTGGCACTGGGAGTCGCGCTTCACCACCAGGCCGGAAGATCGCGACCGCATCACGCATATGGTGGCCGAAGACATTTATCAGGCGGGGTTCGAGGCGATCCGCCGCCATCTGAAGGAGGCCGCATAATCATGGCCGTGACAGTGAAGACGTATGCAAGCGTGAGCGAGGCGGCCGGCGCGCTGTCCTCTGACCGCAGCGCGCGCTATCTCGGCGGCGGCACGCTGGTGATGCGCGCGCTGAACGAGGGCGATGTTGCGATCGCGACCGTCATCCGCGCCCAGGACCAGGCGCTGACCCGGATCGACGCCTCCGGCCCGCGCGTCACGCTCGGCGCCGGCGTTACCTTCGCGCGCGTCCTTGCCGAGCGCGACCTCGCCTTCCTGCACGCGCCCGCCCGCTCGATCGGCGGTCCCGCCGTCCGCAACATGGGCACGGTCGGCGGCAATCTCTTCGCACCCAGTCCCTATGGCGATTTCACCGTGGCGCTGCTGGCACTCGATGCCACCGTCGCGGTCGCGGGCGGCTTTGGCTCACGCGACATCCCGATCGAAGAGTTTCTGCAGGCGCGCGACCGGCAGGCTGGAACCTTGGTGCTGTCGGTCTCCTGCACCCGGCCGGCGAGCAGCGAGGCATTCCGCTATCGCAAGATCGCCCGCATCAAGCCGAAGGGCGGCTCGGTCGTCACGCTGGCGGCGCATCTGCCGATCAGTGGCGGCCGGATTGCGGGCGCCCGGATCGCGCTGGGATCGATGGCGCCGACCCAGATCCGCGCCCGTGCCGCCGAGCGTGCGCTCGAGGGCCGCTCGCTGGATGCCACGACCATTGCGGCGGCCGCATCCGCCGCAGCCGAGGGAACATCGCCATCGGACAACGCGCTCGGCAGCGCCTGGTATCGCCGCGAGATCGTCGGCGTCTATCTGCGACGCCTGCTGTCGGGACAGGAATAGAGCCCATGTCCAAGATCCCCCTGCAATTTCGTCACAACGGCCGCGACGTCGCGATTTTTGTCGATGGCGGCACCAACCTGCTGGTCGCGCTCCGCGAGCTGATCGGCGACATGACGCCGAAATTCGGCTGCGGCCAGGGCGGCTGCGGCACCTGCAGCGTTCTGATCGACGGCGAGCTTCATCTCTCCTGCCTGACGCTGGCGGAGACCGTGGGCGGTCGTTCGATCGAGACGCTCGACGGCATGAAGCAGGGCCCGAATTTGCACCCGCTGCAGCGCGCCTTCGCCGACCATTTCGCGGCCCAGTGCGGCTATTGCACGCCAGGAATGCTGATGGCGGCAAAAGCGCTGCTCGACCGCAATCCCTCGCCGAGCCGCGACGAAGTCGTCGAGGCCATCTCCGGCAATATCTGCCGCTGCACCGGCTACGAGCCGATCATCAACGCCATCCTGGCCGCCGCCGGCGGCCGGGTCAGCGCCTGAGGTCAACCATGCTGGAACTTCGCAAGGACATCTTCGCCGACGAGCGCGACGATAATCTCAATGAAATCGGCAAGGGTACCCAGCGTCAGGACATGCTCGGCCATGTCACGGGGACGTCGAGTTACTTCAACGACCACAAGCTGCAGGGCATGCTGCACCTGAAGGTCGTACGCTCGACACAGGCGCATGCAAAGATCCGCCGCATCGATACGGCCGAGGCCGAACGTTCGGCCGGCGTGCGTCGCATCATCCGTGGCACCGATGTGCCGGTCAATCTCAACACCTTGCTCAGCCTGATCAACTTCGGCAAGGACGACGAGCCGTCGCTCGCGGTCGACAAGGTCCGCTACAAGGGCGAGCCGATCCTCGCCATCGTTGCCGACAGCGAGCGCGAGGCGTTCGAGGCCATTGCGAAGGTCAAAGTCGATTACGAACCCCTGCCGACCGTATTCGACGTCGAGGATGCGTTGAAACCCGGCGCGCCCGTGGTCAATGAGACCTATCCGAAGAATGCGTTCATCTATCACGATGCCTACGACCATCAGCGCCTGCGCTTCGGCGATGCCGATGCGGCGCTCGCGAGTGCCGATCACGTTCTGGAGCAACGCTACCAGATGTCGCCGATCGAGCACGCGCCGACCGAGACCAACGGCGCCATTGCGGCGCCCGACACCAACGGCCGCTACGTCGTCTACACCTCGACCCAGGCGTTGTTCTTCTCGGTCGACACCTGCGCCAAGATTCTGGACGTGCCCTCCAACACCTTCCACTTCATCGGCGGCACCGTCGGTGGCGGCTTCGGCGGCAAGGTCGACACCTTGACCGAGCCGCTCGCCATCCTTGGCGCGATGCTGACGGGACGCCCCGTGCGCTACGTGTTCGGGCGCGAGGAGGAGATGCAGTACGGCCCTCCTCGCGGCGCCGAACGGATCTACATCAAGGACGGCGTGATGCGTGACGGCCGCATCGTCGCCCGCAAGATCCACGCCTATTTCGACAGCGGCGCCTATACGCGGCTGTCGAGCTACGCCGCCGTGAAGTGCGCGGCACATTTGCCGGGCCCCTACACCATCCCGAACGTCTATGGCGACGTCTACTGCGTCTTCACCAACCGCACGCCCGCGACCGCCATGCGCGGCTTCGGCGTCACCGCGATGGACTTTGCGATCGAGTGCCAGATGGACAAGCTCGCGAACCTCGTCGGCATGGACCCGATGGAGTTCCGCATTCTCAACGCCTATCGCGACGGCGACATGAAGGCGCACCGACGCGAGGCCAAGAACACCGCGCTGATCGAATGCGTTCAGGTCGCCGCCGAGAAAGCAAAATG
Source organism: Bradyrhizobium sp. MOS003 (assembly GCF_003020125.1). GTDB lineage: Bacteria > Pseudomonadota > Alphaproteobacteria > Rhizobiales > Xanthobacteraceae > Bradyrhizobium. The sequence goes on from NZ_PYFW01000009.1 coordinate 52,038, forward strand.
GCCGATCCGCGACGAGTTCAAGCGCGCTTCTTCGCGCAAGGACGGCGGCGGCAGCCGCGCTGCCATTCCACCGACGCCGACGGATTCCCGTAGCCGTCCGGCTGCGCCTGCACAGCAGCGCACGAGCTATGACCGCGCGCCGGTGACTGCAACGCGGGAGCCACCGCGTGATCCGCCCCCACCGACACCGCCGCCTCCCCCGCCGCGTCCGGCCGCACCATCCCACGGCGCGACCCGGTTCTCGTCGGTGTTCGGCACCAGGAGACGCTGACATGACCCGGCATCGCGGACGCGGCATGGCGTCGATCAACTATCCCATCGGCATGAACCTTGGCGGCGATCCTAGCCAGGCCCTGGTTCACTCCAATCCGAGCGGCAAGTTCACGGTGGCACTGTCGTCGATCGACCTTGGCCAAGGCATGAAATCGGTGACGCGGCAGATCTGTGCCGAGACGCTGGGCGTTCCCGTGGAGGATGTCTATGTCGACACGGCGGATTCCGACACCGGCCCGCATTGCATGGGCTCGTTCGCCTCGCGCGGCACCCATCGCGTCGGCAATGCCGTGATGGCCGCGGCTCGCGAAGCGCGCGGCGTCATGATGGAGGCCGCAGCCGAGGAGCTCGAAGTCAACGCTGCCGATCTCGAAACCGACGGCCGCGGCAACATCCATGTCAAGGGCGCGCCGCATCGCTCAATCTCGACCAAGGACGTCGCGATTGCCGCGCAGTTCAAGCAGGGCAAGACCATTTCGGGCCGCGGCATCTTTCTCGTTCCGCTCTCCGAAGTGAATCCGGAGACCGGCGAGATGTCGCCTGCGACCTGTTACGCCCATGCCTGCCTGGTCGCCGAGGTCGATGTCGACGACGAGACCGGCGAGGTCGCGATGGTGCGGATGGACTCGGCCTACGAGCTCGGCCGCGCGCTCAACCCACGTCTGGTCGAGCAGCAGCTGGTCGGCGGCGCCTGGATGGGCGTCAGCCACGCGCTCTACGAGACTCCGGAGCCTTATTATCCCGATCCCGTTCACGGCCCCCGCGACTTCGTCGAATATCTGATGCCCGGGCCCGGCGACATCTGCCCGCACGATATCGCGGTGCTGGAGCGCCCCGCTCCCGATGGTCCGTTCGGCGCCAAAGGCCCCGGCGAGATGTGCGCCAACCCGGTGCTGCCGGCCGTTGCCAATGCGATCTTCAACGCCGTCGGCGTGCGCATCGACGACCTGCCGATCACGCCCGAAAAGGTGCTGCGCGCGATCAAGGCCCAGGGCGGCGCGCGGCCGCAGGCGCGGCGCTAGGGAATCGGCCGTGGCGGTTCGCAGCAACATCGTCGGCATCGACAGCCCGGAGGCCCTGGAGAAGGCGCTGCGCGCGGCCTATTACCTTGCCGACGAGGGCCTTGCGACATCAGCCTATCTCGGCCTCGCGCTCGGCAAGCCCCTGCTGCTCGAAGGCGCGCCGGGCGTCGGCAAGACGGAGGCCGCCAAAGCGATCGCTGCCGTGCTCGGCCGGCGCCTGATCCGCCTGCAGTGCTACGAGGGCATCGACGCCTCTGCCGCACTCTACGAGTGGAACTATCCGCGCCAGATGCTGGCGATACGCCAGGCCGGCGACGAAAGCATCGACATCTATGGCGAGACCTTCCTGATCGAGCGTCCCATGCTGGCCACGCTCCGCGCGCCCGATTCCACCGTGCTGCTGATCGACGAAATCGACCGCGCCGATCAGGAGTTCGAGGCCTTCCTGCTGGAGTTCCTCTCCGACTTCCAAATCTCGATTCCCGAGCGTGGCACGGTGCGCGCGACCGAACGCCCCGTGGTCGTGCTGACGTCGAACCGGACGCGCGATCTGCACGAGGCCTTGCGCCGTCGCTGCGTCTATCACTGGATCGACTACCCGACCGCGGAGCGCGAGGCGCGGATCATCATGATGCGCGCCTCCAGCGTCGCCGAGGCCACCGCTCGCGCCGTCGTCGCGGCCGTCGAGAAACTGCGGCGCGAGCCCCTGAGCAAGGCGCCCGGCATTGCCGAGGCCGTCGACTGGGCGGAGGCGGCGACGCTGCTGCATAACGGCGGCGCGCGCTGGCCGGATGCGTTCAAGCGCTCGATCGGGGTGGCGCTGAAGGACGAGGAGGATCTGCATTTCATCTCGCCGCGGCTCGATGCCATGCTCGCGGAGGTGACTGCATGACCGCCGAGCCGCAGCTCCCGCGCGCCGCGCGCATCTTCGTCGCCTTTGCACCCTTGCTGCGCGCGAACGGCTTTGCCGTCGCGCCGGAACAGACGACGACGTTCCTGGCCGCGATCGAGCTGCTCGGCCCGCGCAGCATCGAGCACATCAGGCAAGCCGCACTGGCGACGCTGGCTCCCCCGCCCGAACGTCGCGCGACCTTCGATCGGCTGTTCGACCTGCATTTCCGCGGCAGCGAGGCCATCGAGCGTACCCAGGACGGCGAAGACGACGAGACCGTCCGGCTTCAAGAGGAAGGCCGCGGTGATGAGGAACCGCTGCTCGCCGACGACGCCAACGAGTCCGGTCTCACCGCGAGCCGAAGCGAGGCGCTGGTCGAGCGCCGCTTTGGGGCGACATCGAGCGCGGATGCATTGCGCCGGCTGGCGCGGGAGGCGCCGCGGCGCCTGCCGCGACGGCGCGGGCATCGCCGCATGCGTGCCCGCCGCGGGCCGTTTGCCGATCTCCGCCGCACCTTGCGCGACTCTGTCCGCAGCGACGGCGAGATACTGCGGCTCGGCCACATGAAGCGGCGCCAGCGCCCGCGCAAGATGCTGCTGCTGATCGACGTCTCCGGTTCGATGAAGAGCCGCACCGAAGAGAACATGAAGCTCGCGCATGCGCTGGTGCAGGCGGCCCCAAGTGTCGAGGTCTTTACCTTCGGCACGCGGCTGACCCGCATCACCCGCCCGCTGCGGCTGAAGCGCCGCGAGCAGGCCATGAACGCCGCCTCGCATCTGGTCAGCGACTGGGACGGCGGCACCCGCATCGGCGATGCGCTGCAAGCGTTCCTCGCCGTGCCTCGCTTCGGCGGATACGCCCGCGGGGCCGCGGTGGTGATCGTCTCCGACGGACTCGAGCGCGGCGAGACCGACGCACTTCGCGACGCCGTCGCGAAGCTGTCTCGGCGGGCCTGGCGCCTGAGCTGGCTGACGCCGCTGGCGACGAGCCCTGGTTTCCGACCGCAGACCGAAGCGCTCGTCGCGATCGAGCGCTTCGTCGATGATCTCGTGGACGGCGGTTCGAGCGGATCGATCGTCGCCCATATTCTGGCATTGGGACGAAGGAGAGCGGCGTGACCGGCATTGTCGACGGCCATCATCATATCTGGCGGCAGGCCGACCTGCCCTGGCTGACCGGCCCCATGCAGCCGCGCATCTTCGGGCCGTATGAACCGATCCGTCGCGACTATCCGATCCAGGAATATCTCGATGACCTCCAGGGCAGCGGCGTCACGCGATCGGTCTATGTGCAGACCAACTGGGCCAACGACCGCTTCGAGGACGAGGCGGCCTGGGTGCAACGGACAGCGGACGAGCACGGCTGGCCGCACGCGATCGTCGCCTATGCCGATCTTGCCGTGGACGACGTACGCCCGCAGCTCGATCGCCTGAAGCGCTATCCACTTGTGCGCGGCGTGCGCATGCAGCTGCACTGGCACGAGAACCCGTTGTACCGCTTTGCGGCCCGGGCGGATCTCTGCGCCGATCCGATGATCCGCCGTAACGTCGCCCGTCTCGCCGACTACGGCTGGAGCTTCGACCTGCAGGTCTTCACCCCGCAGATGCCGGACGCCGCTGCGCTGGCCGAGGCCTGCCCCGACGTGACCTTCGTCCTCCAGCATGCCGGCATGCTGGAGGATCTCTCGCCTTCCGGCCGCGCCGCCTGGCGCAGCGGGATGGCCCGGCTCGCCGCCTGCCCGAACATCGTCTCCAAACTGTCCGGGCTGGGCACCTTCGTCCATCGCAACGATCCCGCACACATTGCCGCCGTGCTCACCGACACCGTCGCGATCTTCGGCGCCGAGCGTTGCCTGTTCGGCTCCAATTTCCCGATCGAGAAATTGTGGACCAGCTATCGCGAGCTCGTCGGCGCCTTTCGCGCGGCGGCCGCGCCGTTCAGCGCGGAGCAGCAGGACGCCATCTTCAGGACGACCGCGACGCGCGTCTACCGGCTTTGACAGCCAAGAAACAGACAGGGAGGGCAACGAATGGCGCTGGAGATCAAGATCCTGGACTATGGCGATATCGAGCTGGAATCGAGCTTTCTGGTGCTCGGCCGCGACTGCGGCCGCACCCGCCGCGTCCTCACCCTGGGCTTCCTGATCCTCGGGGGGAAATATCCGGTCGTGGTCGACACCGGCTATCGCTCCAACCAGATCATGGAGACGCTGGGCATGCGCGGACTGCAGTACCACGAGAACATGATCGAGAACCAGCTTGCGCGCCATGGCGTGCGCATGGGCGACGTCCGCTTCGTCTGCCACACCCATTTGCACATCGACCATGCCGGCAAGGACGATCTGTTCCCGATGAACACGACCGTCGTGCTCAACCGCAAGGAGCTCGAATATTCCGTCTCCGGCCTGATGCACCCGCAATATCCGGCGCCCGACATCAAGCACCTGATCGACCGCCTGCACACCAAGAGCGCGCTGCGCTTCCTCGACCTCGAGATCACCGGCCCGATCGAGTTGATGCCCGGCGTCTATTGCGACGCCGCCAACGCACACACCGAGGGCTCGATGAACGTCATCGTCGAGACCGCCGACGGCATCGCGACGATCTGCGGCGACGTGATCTACGACTTCAACGACCAGATCGTGACGCCCTTCAACGAGATCAACGACTGGGAGCCGCGCACGACGGGCAACCATGGCACCAGCAAGCGCGCCGAGAAGGCCTCGATCAAGAAGCTGCTGAGCAATTCGCGCTATCTGCTGCCGGTGCACGACCGTCCCGCCAAGATCGAAGGCGGCAACGTCGTCGGGCGCCTGCACGATCAGGTCCCCGGACCGATCGTGCAGTCCCTGCCCGCGCGCAACTGGTTCCCGGCCTGAGATGATCGGAGGGATCGACCGATGACGCACGTCACCTTGCGAAGCGAATTCGAAACCCTGGTCGACCCCTACGCGCCGGTCGCGCAGGTCGGCACCGGCTTCGACTTCACGGAGGGGCCAATCTGGCATCCGGTCGATCACTATCTGCTGTTCTCGGACATGCCGGGCGACGTCCGCCGTCGCTGGGACGCGCGGCGCAGTGTGGCCGAGGTCAAGCGTCCCTCGAACAAGTGCAACGGCATGACTTATGATGCCGAGCTCAATCTGATCGTCTGCGAGCACGCGACATCGTCGCTGATCCGCGAACGGCCGGACGGGCGGCGCGAGGTGCTGGCTTCGCATTTCAGGGGACAGGAGCTGAACAGCCCGAACGACGTCTGCGTGCACTCCTCCGGCGCGATCTATTTCTCCGATCCCTGGTACGGCCGCATGCCGGTCTACGGCGTCGAGCGGCCGCGCCAGCTCGGCTTTCAGGGCGTCTATCGCGTCCAGCCCGGCGGCGAACCGGCGCTCGTGGTCGAGCGCAATCTGTTCGACCAGCCGAACGGCCTGTGCTTCTCGCCGGACGAGACGCTGCTCTATGTCAACGACACCGTGCAGGCGCTGATCCGCGTCTTCGACGTCAACGCCGACGGTTCGCTGTCGAATGCGCGGGTGTTTGCAAGCGGCATCCGTTCCGAGCTGGAGGCCGGCCTGCCCGACGGCATGAAATGCGACCAGCATGGCAATGTCTGGGTCACCGCGCCCGGCGGCGTCTGGGTCTATTCGCCGCGCGGCGAGCTGCTCGGCAAGGTCCGCGTGCCCGAGATGGTCGCCAACCTCGCCTGGGGCGGACCGGATTTCCGAACGCTGTATCTGACCGCGACGCATTCGGTCTACGCCATTCCGACCAAAGTCGGCCCGCGGCATGAGCCCTATATGGCTGGCCGGCGAAGCGGCGGCGGCCAGGCGGCAAGCGCCTCGCCGGCGGCGCCGATCCTCGCCGACGGCGACATGCGGCTCGATCCGCAGCGCTGTGCCATGATTATCCAGGACCTCCAGAACGACGTCATCATGGATGGCGGCGCTTTCGCCGAGTCAGGAGCACCGGGGCATGCGAAGCAGCAGCACGTCGTCGAGAATGTCCGCCGCCTCGCGGAGACCGCGCGGGCCCGCGGCGTCGCCATCATTCACGTCTGGTTCGTCGTCGAGCCCGGGGCACCCGGCGTGACGTTGAACGCGCCGCTGTTCGAGGGTCTGGTCGACAGCAAGGCGATGGTGCGCGGCAGCTGGGGCGCGGCGCCCGTTTCCGGCCTCGAACCGCGGCCAGGCGATTTCGTCGTCGAGAAGATGCGGATGAGCGCCTGGGAAGGCACGCGGCTGGAGACCATCCTCAAGGCGACCGGGCGCGACATGATCATCAACACCGGTGCCTGGACCAACATGTCGGTCGAGCACACCGCCCGCACCGGGGCCGACAAGGGTTACTTCATGATCGTGCCCGAGGATTGCTGCTCGACCATGAATGCCGACTGGCACAATGCCTCGATCAACTTCGCCATGCAGAACGTCGCGATCGTCACGAGGTCAGACGCCGTCATCAAAGCGCTGGGATGAGCGTTGGCAAAGCTCCTGCACCTCTCCTGCTCGCCCCGCGCCGACTCAGAATCGACCGCCGGCGCGCGCGTCTTTCTTGACGGTTTTCGCCAGGCCCGGCCCGACTGGGACCTCGACGTCATGGACCTCTGGCGGGAGCGGATGCCGGAATTCTCGGGCCCGATCGTCGAGGCCAAATATGCCCGGCTGAACGGGCAAGCGTTCAACGACGCGCAGCGCGACAGCTTTGCCGAGGCCGAGCGGATGGCGCTGCGGTTCTCGTTGGCCGATCGCGTGCTGATCTCGACGCCGATGTGGAACTTCGGCATTCCCTACAAGCTCAAGCAGTGGTTCGACATCATCGTGCAGCCCGGGCTGACGTTCCGGTTCGACCCCGCACAGGGCTATCTGCCGCTGCTCAAGGACCGGCCGACGCTGGTGATTCTCGCCAGCGGCAGCGACTTTGCCACCGGCATGAACCGCGGCCGCATCGACATGGCGACGCCCTACCTTCGCGACATCCTGCGCTTCATCGGCATCGACAATGTCCGTTTCGTGCCGATCGGCCCGACCACCGGACCGCAGCAGCCGATCGAGGCTGCGCGGGACAGGGCCCATCGACGTCTGGCCGCAATGGCCACGAATTTTTGAGCACTCGGGAGCGGCGGCCCCGTCCGGGGAGGCCTTGTGCTGAGGCTTGCGCAAAAGCTTCGCAGACCGGCCAGAAGCTGGTCCGGCCCAGACGGGCGAGCGCAGCAGGATTGATTCACCGCAAGAGCACGGAGCGTGGTCCTGATATTCAGGCTTCCAATCAGCAAGGAATGGTCGGATGACGCTGAAGAATTGGTGCGCGGCTCTGGTGATCTCGGCAGGTGCGGTCTCAGCCGCGATTGCCCAGTCCGACTTTCCGCCCTCCGCGAACAGCAAACAAGCAGCGCCTCGCCTCGTCGAGGTCATGAGCATGGCCCAACTTCAGCATCTCAAGTTGTGGCATGCAGGCAAGGCAGGAAACTGGGACCTCGCCGCGTATGAATTGCGCCAATTGACCAACAGCTTGGCCGAAGCGGCCATTTTTTACCCGGCAATTCCGATCAGCAACGTGACCACGATGAAGGAGCCGCTGCTCTCGATCGCCGACGCGATCGCGGCGGGAGACAATCGCAAGTTCGCCGTTTCCATGCGCGGGCTGACCGACGGCTGCAACGCCTGTCACGCCTCGATGGGACGCGGTTTCATTACGATCTCCGTTCCGACCGGCGGGCAACCGCCCGCCAATCAGATTTTTTCGCCATCCGAAAGCGGCAAGAAGAAATAATGCGGCCGAGCCGGGCCGAATGATCGCGGTCCCGGCTCGCGTGGCGGCGGGCCAATGATCAGGTGGCGTCTGGATAAATTCGCTCGCGGTGGACTTCCCGGCCGTTCTCATCGATGACGACGACCCGCAAGTCGGGATGGCCTTTCGGCTTATCTCTGCGCGTCTTGTCGGCCAAGCTCTTGCTGTGCGCGATGGCGGCGCCATCGCTCACCAGTTCCAGTCCAGACCGGTCCCGGGCGGGGACACCGTCCTTCATGTCGAAATAATATCTGGGCATGAACTCTTTCTCGCGCCTTCGCGCGGCTCGTTTGACGCCATCATCCCGGGAAAAGGAGCTGCCGAGGCTTGGGGTGGCCCGCGGCGAACCGGAAAATCGAATCATAATGGTCTCGCCGGTCGAAATCTTGACCCGGATCAAATCCGGGAAAATCAGGCAAGTCTCAAAGGACCCCATTCTTTGCGTAGGGCAATCGCAGACTTCAGCGATTTCGCCTGTGGCCATCGTTCGAGACGCCCGCCGCTGGCGGCCTCAGGACGAGGACCGAGTGCGCGGCCCATCAAGCTGCCGGCGCCGTCATGCGGCGACCGGCTTGCTTGCTCCGGAGCGCTTACCTAGCAACGGCGAAAACTGCTCGGATGTCAGGGTCTCATTTGCGATCAACAGTTCGGCGCCGGCATCGAGATCTGGCCGCCGGCACTGGAGGATCTCCCGGGCGCGGCGATCTCCCTCCTCGATCAAATTACGTACGGCGAGATCTATCTCGCGGCCGGTTGCCTCCGCGGCCGTAACGATCTTGTCCTGCGCCGCCACGAGAAAAACCTGCGGTTTTGTCGCATAGGTGCGTTGCCCCACCGTCTCGTCCATACCGTACTTGGTCACCATTTCGATCGCGATTTCGGTCGCACGTTGAAGGTCATCGGCTGCACCGGTCGAGATCGCCCCGTCGAAGATCAAATGCTCCGACGCGCGTCCTCCCATCAGCACCGCGATGCGGTTCTTCAGTTCCTCGACCGTCAGCAGGAACCTGTCTTCGGTCGGACGCTGAATGGTGTATCCGAGCGCGCCGATTCCGCGCGGGACGATGGACACCTTCTGCACGGGATCGACGCCGGGCAGGCTGGCCGCAACGAGGGCATGGCCCATCTCGTGATAGGCGACCCTGCGCCGTTCGCCCTTGCTCAGCACCCTGCTCTTCTTCTCGATGCCGGCCACGATCCGCTCGATCGCCGTGACGAAATCGTCGAACGTGACCTCCTCGGCGCTCCGTCTGGTCGCCGCGATCGCGGCTTCGTTGATGAGGTTTGCGAGGTCGGCCCCGGTGAAGCCGGTCGTGAGACCAGCCACCTTGTCGAGATCGACGTCTTTGCTGGTGTGAATCTTGGGGGCGTGCACCTTCAGGATCGCAACGCGCCCAATCTTGTCCGGCCTGTCAACCAGAACCTGCCGGTCGAACCGGCCTGCGCGCAGCAGCGCCGGATCCAGAACCTCGGGCCGGTTGGTGGCCGCCAGCAGAATGACGCCGGCGCTCGGGTCGAAGCCGTCGAGCTCGGACAGGAGCTGATTGAGGGTCTGCTCCTTCTCGTCGTAGCCGCCGAACGACTGCGGCCCGCGGCTGCGTCCCAGCGCATCAAGCTCATCGACGAAGATGATGCATGGGGCCGCCTTGCGGGCCTGCTCGAACAGATCCCTAACCCGGGCGGCGCCGACACCGACGAACATCTCCACGAATTCCGAGCCCGAGATCGAGAAGAACGGGACGCCGGCTTCTCCCGCGACCGCGCGGGCCAGCAGGGTCTTTCCGGTCCCCGGCGGTCCGACGAGCAGGATGCCCTTGGGGACATGCGCTCCCAGGCGACCATAGCTCTTGGGATCCCTGAGGAATGACACCACCTCCTGCAACTCGAACTTCGCCTCGTCCACCCCGGCGACATCGGCGAAGGTGACCTTGATGTCCTTCTCGACGTAGACCTTTGCGCGGGACTTGCCGATCGACATCAGCCCGCCCAGGCCCTGGGCGCCACCGATCCCGCGCCCCATCCAGAACCAGATCAGGAAGAAGGCGATGACCGGGAAGATCCAGGACAGCAACGTCTGCAACGCTCCACCACCGGGAACGCCGGTGACGCTCACGCCCTTTGCCGCGAGCTTTTCGGCCAAGACCATATCGACCCGGGCGGTGAGGAAGGCGGATTTGCCGCCCGGAAGCGGCTCTTTCAACTTCCCCTGGATCGTATCCGAGCCGACGGACACTTCCGTAATCTTGTCCTGGGCGAGCAATTGCTCGAACTGGCTGTAGGGAATGGTTTCGGTCGAACTATAGGTAGCAAGGCCGAACTGCAGCATGACGAGCAGCAAGCCACCCGCCAAAACGGCAGCCATCGCGAGGCCCGGCTTCCGTGAACCTTGATCGGACTCCAACCTGCTTCTCCCGTCGCCATCAGCTGCAGCTTGAATGGTAATGAGGAAAGGGAGGTCTCTTCTTGATTCAGCTCAACACCGCCGCCGGCTCACATTCGCGCGACTGAAAAGAGGGGATCTGCTTGGTGTTCGGCGTCAATGCGACATCAGCAGGCAGGTCGGAGCTTGCTGCAGCAGGCTCTGCGTCATGCCGCCGAAAATCCATTCTCCCAGTCGGCTATGCCCATACCCGCCGGTCACGACGAGGTCGGCACCGACGTCGGCGGCCAGCCGAACGAGATAGCCTGCGTCGGGTTCTGCCGTATGCACGCGCACCTCGTGCTGGCAATTGACGCCGTGCCGCTGAAGATACCTGGCAACGTCCCGCACCCGATCACGCGCGGCATCCTGTTCGCTCGACGTGCAGATTTCGGCGATCGTGACTTGCGAAGCCCGCGTCAGAAACGGCAGTGCGTCGCGAACGGCCAGTCGCGCCTCCCGGGAATCTTTCCAGCCGACCACGATCCGATCACCCGACAACGTGGTGACGCCGTCCGGCACCGCGAGGATCGGACGGCCCAGCCGCAACATGGCTCCGGCCGCATCGAGGTAGCGAGTGGATTTGGCCTTCAGCCGGCTGCGCCGCACCACGACAAGGTCCGCCGCCCTGGACTGCTCGACCAGGAATTCCGTCGGAAAGCCGATCGCCCAACGCCATTCCACCTTTTCGCTCGGCAGGCGAACGATGCGCCTGAACCATGCCTCCTTGGCCGAAAGAGTTGCGCGCATGCGCTCGAGATCGTCGGCGGTCGTCTGCTCGATGATCACGCCTTCGGCGACGAACGGAGGCTCTATTGCGATGGCCGAGACGCCGAGCAGGGCCGCTCCAAAGCTGTTCGCGACGCCTTCGGCGACGGCAATCTGTCCTTCGTCCTGCTGCTGGGAATCGACGTAGACCATGACGCTGGCAAGAGACATAGCGTTGCTCCTTTGCTCGGATCACCCCTTTATCTCGCGTTTCCCAGCTATCCCGTTGACGCACATCAAGCAGTCCTGCGGACGGTCCGTTACTGACGTCCGGTCGAGCAAGGAATCGCTCCTCCACAGATGACCGATTCATCCGTCGATATTTCAGGCAATCTGCGCCGCCGGCTCGGCCTTCCCTTGCTTGTCCTCTACGGGACCGGCATCACGAGCGGCGCGGACATCTATGTTCTGATCGGCGCCCTGGCCGGGCACGCCTAACCATATTCCGTATGGTCGTTCCTGCTGGCAGCCTTGGTCATGGGGCTCACGGTGGCATCCTACGCGGAGGCGCGGGTGCCATCGGTTATGTTTACCACCCCGAGAAGATTTGGAGAATGCGAACTGATGGATGTCAAACGCGGCGTTTTCTGCTAATTGACAGGGGTCAAGCGCATGACTTACGGCTTTCTCGATTAGACATTTTCTTCAAAGTCTGCGCTGTTTTGTTCGAAAGTCCATGATCAAACCATGACTTTGCCCCAGGCCCTGAGCGACGGCGCACCCGACGCCCCCGATCTGTCCGCCCTTGCCATCGACCGTAGCGCTGGCTCGCGGCGCCGCAGGCAATTCCGCCGCCTCCTGGGACGGGTCTTTCTCGTCGCGCTGCTCGTCGGCATCGCCGGCGCGATCTGGGTGTGGCGGCGGCATACGCAGATCGTCGTCGAAACGGCGGTCGTCTACTCCGTCTATCCGTCGCAGGCGCTGACGCTGCTGAACGCGACAGGGTACGTCGTTGCGCAACGCAAGGCGTCCGTCGCCTCGAAGGCGACAGGCCGTCTCGAATGGCTCGGTGTGCTCGAAGGCAGCAAGGTGCACGAGGGTGAACTGATAGCCCGGATCGAGAGCAGCGACACGGCGGCGGTGCGCGACCAGGCAGCCGCCAACGTCCAGGTTGCGGAGGCCAACCTCGCCCAGGGGCGGGCGGAGCTCACGCAGGCGGAAATCGCGTTCAAGCGCTCCGAGGCCCTCGGCGAGAAGAACATCATCAGCGACTCGTCGCGCGAAACCGCCGAGGCGCGCCTCGCCAAGGCGCGCGCTGCGTTTGCCGGGTACGGGGCCGCCATCGCCGCGGCGCAGGCCAATCTCCGCGCCTCCGAAGTGGCCGTCGGGCAGACCCAGATCCGAGCGCCGTTCGACGGCGTCGTCCTGACGCGGCACGCCAACGTGGGCGACACGATCACGCCGTTCTCGCAGGCGGTCGACACAAAGGGCGCGGTCGTCACCATTGCCGACATGGACTCGCTTGAAGTGGAAGCCGACGTGGCGGAATCGTCGTATCTCAGCATCCACGTCGGACAACCGGTCGAGATCCAGCTGGACGCGATCCCCGGCGAGCGTTTCGAGGGCGTGGTCAGCCGGATGGTGCCGACCGTGGATCGCGCCAAGGCGTCGACCCTCGTCAAAGCCCGATTCGTGCAGCGCGACCCGAGAATGCTTCCGGACATGAGCGCCAAGGTGGCTTTCCTCGAGCGTGAAATCTCCGAATCGGAGCGCAAGCCTGTTCTTGCGGTGCCGATGGCAGCCGTCTTCGAACTCGATGGGAAGCAGCATCTCTATGTCGTCGAGGATGGCAAGGCCCGTCTGCGGAGCGTGGATCTCGGAGCAAAGGTGGGCGATCAGATCGAGGTCCGCGACGTCAAAGCCGGCACGCGCGTCGTGGTCCGGCCGCTCGAAGATCTGGTCGACGGGCGCGCAGTGAAGCAGGCCACGAAGTGACCGTGGTTCACATCTCCGAGGCGCGGACCGGAGAGGACGTTCTGATCGCGCTGAGCGATGTCAGCAAGAGCTACCGGCGCGGCGCGCAGATCGTCCCGGTCCTCGCCAGACTCACATTCGACATCCGCCGCAAGGAATTCCTCGCCCTGATGGGCCCGTCGGGGTCGGGCAAATCGACCATGCTCAACCTGATCGCCGGCATCGACAGTCCGGACAAGGGCTCGATCAGGGTGGGGGGCGAGGACATCACGCTGCTTCCGGAAGCCGAACTGGCCGACTGGCGCGCGGCGAACGTCGGCTTCATTTTCCAGTTCTACAATCTGATGCCCGTGCTCACGGCCCTCGAGAACGTCGAGTTGCCTCTCACGCTCACGAGCCTGGGGCGGCGCGAGCGCCGGGACCGCGCACAACTCGCGCTCAGCCTGGTCGGCCTCAGCGATCGCGTCAAGCACTTGCCCTCGGAACTCTCGGGCGGACAGCAGCAGCGCGTGGCCATCGCGCGGGCGATCGTGACCGACCCGACGGTGCTTGTGGCCGACGAGCCGACAGGCGACCTCGACCGGCAATCAGCGAAGGAGGTACTGGAGATCATGCAGCGGCTCAACCGCGACATGGGCAAGACGATCGTGATGGTCACGCATGATCACCGCGCCGCCGCGCATGCGAAACGCATCATGAGCTTGGAGAAGGGCGATCTCTCCTATCTGGTGGAGCAGCGGCTTGAGTGAGTGCCGGTCATGAGCCAGTGGCTCACGCTCGTGGCACGCAACGTCTTGCGCCACCGGCTCCGCACGTCCCTGACGCTGGTCGGTCTCGTCGTCGCGATCCTCGCCTTCGGCGTGCTCCAGACCGTCGTCAAGACGTGGTATGCGGGGGTGGACGGCGCCGTCCCTTCGCGGCTCCTGACCCGAAACGCCATCTCCTTTGCGCTGCCGCTGCCGAAATCCTATCAGAAGCGCATCAGCGCCGTCGAAGGCGTGCGGCGCGTCACCCACCTGAGCTGGTTCGGCGGCGTCTACAAGGATTCGAAGAACTTCTTTCCCCAGTTTGCGATCGATGCCGCGACCTATCTCGACATGTTCCCCGAGCTCCTGGTCCCGGACGAGGTGCGGCGCGCCTTCCTGCGCGAGCGCCGCGGCGCGATTGTCGGGCGCAAGCTCGCCAACCGCTACGGCTTCAAGCCGGGCGACGTGATCCAGCTGCGCGGGACCATCTTCCCCGGCAATTGGGAATTCTTGATTTGCGGCGTCTTCGACGGCCGGGATCCAAAAACCGACACGTCGCAACTCTTCTTCCGCTGGGACTACCTGAACGAAACATTGCGTGTGCGCTCCAAGGCACAAGCCGACCAGGTGGGCGTGTTCGCCGTGGACGTCGTCAGCCTGGATAGCGTCGCAGACGTCAGCCAGGCCATCGACGAAATATTTCGAAACTCGCTTGCCGAGACGCTCACCGAGACCGAGCGCGCGTTCCAGATCGGCTTCGTCAAGCAGACCGAGGCGATCCTCATCTCCATTCGCGTCGTCTCCTTCGTGGTGATCTTCATCATCCTGGCGGTCATGGCGAACACCATGGCGATGACGGCCCGCGAGCGGCTCCGCGAGTATGCCACACTGAAAGCCATCGGCTTCAGCCCCGGCTACGTGGCGCGATTGATCCTCGCAGAATCCGTCTTGATAGCCTCGATCGGCGGTGCGATCGGCATCGGGCTCACGCCCCCGGTCGCCGCGCACCTGGCCGAACTCTCGGCCACGCTGTTCCCGACCCTGATCGTGAGCGTCAATACCGTCATGCTGCAGGCACTTGCAGCGGTGGTGGTCGGAATCCTCGCCGCGGCCCTGCCGATGCGCAGGGCTGCCCGCGTCAGCATCGTGAACGGTCTTCGGGCGTTGGGCTGACCATGCCGTTGCTGCTCTCCTACAGCTTACGAAACCTACAGGAGCGCAAGCTCACCAATTTCCTGACCGCGACGGGCATGGCCCTCGTGGTGTTCGTCTACGCTGCCGTGCTCATGCTCGACTCCGGACTCAAGCAAACGCTCGTCGCGACCGGCGAAGATACGAACATCATCATCGTGCGCCGCTCCGCGGAAGTCGAGATCCAGAGCCTGATCGACCGCCGTCAGGCCAGGATCATCGAAAGCCAGCCCGAGATCATGATTGGGGCCGAAGGTGCGCCTCTCATATCGAAGGAAGTGGCGGTTCTGATCTCACAGCAAAGACGCAAGTCCAGGCAGGCGAGCAACCTCGTGATCCGCGGGGTCGGTCCGGCCGCTTTGGCCGTGCGCCCGCAAGTGCGGATCGCCGAGGGGCGCGTGTTTCGCCAGGGGTCCAACGAGATCGTCATTGGGCGCGCCCTCGCGGGACGTTTCCAAGATGTCGAGATCGGATCGAGCCTCCGGTTTGCCCAGCGGGAATGGAGGATCGTAGGCCGGTTCGACGCGGGCGGCAGCGGGTTCGATTCCGAGATCTGGGGCGATAGCGAGCAGCTCATGCAATCGTTCCGCCGAGACTTTTTCTCTTCGATCACGGTACGGCTCGCCGATCGTTCCGGCTTCGAAGCCCTCAAGGCGCGCCTCGAAGCGGATCCCCGCCTCACCATCGAGGCCAAGCGGGAACGCATCTTCTATGAGGAGCAGTCACGCCTGCTCTCCGGGTTCATTCAGATGCTCGGGCTCACGCTTTCGGGGATGTTCTCGCTCGGCGCAGTCATCGGCGCCACGATTACGATGTACGCGGCGGTGGCCAGCCGCATGATGGAGGTAGGGGTGCTGCGCGCGCTCGGATTTCGGCGTTCGAGGATCCTGATTGCATTCCTCGTCGAGGCGCTGCTGCTCGCGCTGATCGGCTGGGCCGTTGCAATCCTATTCGCCTCACTGATGACGCAGGTAAAGATCACGACGCTCAACTGGACGTCACTCTCCGAGCTCGCATTTCGGTTTGTGCTGACGCCAGGGATCGTGCTGCGGTCGCTCGTCTTCGCCCTCATAATGGGCTTTCTCGGCGGTTTCCTGCCGGCCGTGCGGGCTGCCCGCATGAAGATCGTCGACGCCCTGCGGGTCGCTTGAACGCCCGGCGTTGCACCATGTCGATCGGCGATCGTCAGCCGATCGCCCCGCGCAGGCCCATGTCCGCGAGCGCATCGTGCACGAAAGGCATCAACTCGGCGTGGGACGTGACGTGGTCCGGCACGTAGCCGCATACGGTACAGGACAGCTGCTCGCCGACACGACAGCACGCGACGAAGAGGACGCCACCGAGCTGCGCGAGCTCCGAGGCCGTATAGCGCTGCAAAGGCGCAGCCTGCAGGAGCAAGGCCTCGCCACAGGGACGGTTCGCGTCCGGCGGCAATTCGCCAACCAGGCTGCATCCAACCGGTAGGCCAGCCCCGAGCACCTCCTGCTCCAGGCGCCGCACAAGCCACAGCGGCACATACGGAATCAATGGAAACAATGGCGACAGATCATCGCCGTGCTGGTTCAGCGAGGCCAGCGCGGCCTTGAAATCCCGCTGCAAGGCGCGCGGATCGTTGCGGCAGGCATCCGGGTCCGCCATCACCGTGATTGACCGCAGCGCGTTGCCACGCCGGTCGCCGGAACGGCGGTCGCTGACCGGCAGCACCAGCTTCACCCGCCCCGAGGCGTCCACGCGGCCGATCCGAAACGCGAGCCGTGCCACGAATGCCATGATCAGCGTGCTACTTGCAACGCCGAGATCGGACGCACGCTGCTGGCACGCTCCCGCGTCCATGACCACCGGCACGACCGGCGCGTCCACGGCCGGCTCCAAGTGGTCCCGATCTCTTCGCACGCTGGGACTCGAAGCGGGTAACCTCGCCCTGCGCGACCGCCGCGCGAGAGCCGCCAGAGCGCACCAAACGTCAGGCAGGGCGCGCAGGCTCTCGACACTGTCGCGCGCCAGCATCGGCGGGGACCAGCGCCATGACCGGGCCGGAAATCCGCGGTCGAGAGGTCGACCGGCCACCGCGTCGGCGATGGCCAGACCGGCGGCACGCATGTCAGCGATCGTGTGCGACACCAGCATCGTCAGCGCGCAGCCACCGCCTTCCAGCGCCTGGACTGCCAGGCGCCAGCCAGGTCCGCGCTCGGGATCCACCGGGAGATCGAGCAGCACACGTCGCAGCTCGGGCAAACGCTCGCGGGGGAGCGGGTCGCGGAACCACGCCACCGGGCCCGGCACGGGGTTCGCCACCCAGCGGTGCCGCCCCCATGGCAATGGTGAACGCTGCAGCAGGCGTCCGAGCAATCCGTGTGCGAGCCGCTCGCTGAATTGCGTCACGGCCGCCTCATCGATCGCGTGAGGATAGAGCCAGGTGAGCTGCATCGCCGGCTCGCGTCCCAGCGCCCGCAATCCGACGAATGAGGCCTGGTCCATGTAGCACAGGACGTCGTCCGCCCTGACCTCGGGGTTACGCCCGTCACGCCGTTCGTTGGCAGAAGAGTTCAACCGTCAAGCCCCCTGTCGTCCTGCTGCACGATACGACCACCGCCCATCAAGGCTCCATCTCCCTATTGATTCGAAATCCACTTGCAATAACCGGCTTCGGTCACGCGCCGAGATCAGCCGTCTATGACCGCCTCTAGCCGAAAGTCGGTGAGTGTTTGAGAGACCAGCAAACGAAGCTCGTCGAGCGTCGTTGCTGCGGGTCGCAACTGGCAGGCCTCGATGCAGAGAGAAACCGTCTTGTCGTAGCGGGAAGCCACGACGACGAGATGACCGTGGGAACGCTCGAGGTCCTGCCGTGTGACGTTGACATCGACGGCTCGCGTCAGCAAGTGCCGGCACGGCGCGCCGTCGATCCGCGCGAGCCCTTCCGGCAGCATTCCAAGGTCCGAACAGCTTACCGGCAGATCGTCGGCATAATCGAACAACCGGTTCACAAGCGTCCTTGCGACGGTGCGGGGCATCAAAGCGATGGCAGGAAGCAACGAGGTCAGTACATCGGTCTGGCTTTTCCTCGCGCCACGGAGCAGTGCCCTTGCGGCATTCACGGGCTCCAGGCTCTCGGTCAGGCCTTCAGGAGCGACGTTCATCATATGGAATTCGATCGCCAGCGCGCGTTCGTCGGCCAGCCCACGCCTTCGGCTTCTTGGGACGAGCAGGCTGATCGCGCCATCCGACAAACGGCGGCGGCCCAGACGCGATGCCAGCGACGCCACGAAGCCCGGCAGCAGCGTACTCATGCCGCCACCAAGCCGTTGCTCGCACGCGAGCCAGACACGCGATTCAACACTCACCACAACAGAGGGCAGCTCTACGATCGTTGGGTCGTGAATTGCGTCTGCTGCTGGAACGGCCGGATTTCGCCCGGGAGCGACGGGTCTCGACCAGCCCGCCTGTGCAATCCGAGCGAGTGCGGCAACCGTCTGCGGGGCATCGGCGATGATCTGCCACGTATCCGACAGGCAGCCGGACATTCGCCCGCGAGCGCCGTGAGGCAAGTACGGATTCGGGACGCCGGTTCCGTTCACGGCAGCCGCGATGACGCGCAAAGCTCCCATTCCGTCGAGCACCAAATGCGATCCGACGATGCTCACGGCTGTGCTGCCATCATCGAATGGCTGGATGGCCATTCGCCCGGCCGGACCGATGACAGGGTCTACCGGCGCGCGCGCCTGCTGGTTCGCCCACTGCAGCAGCTGCGATCGCGGCAGCGGATCCGAACTCTGCTCGAACGGGACGGACGCCCCGGCCACCCAGCGAGGCCTGCCCCATGGCAAGGGAGACGGCTCGATGAGCCGATTGAACGACAGTGAGATGAGTCGTTCATATGTTTGCACCAGCGCGGCCCGGTTCACGTCACGATCATAGAGCCAGAGGCATTGCATCAGCTGGCTCCGGCCGGTGACCCTGAACAATTCGTAGGCCAGCTGGTCGAGCCAGGCGAGGCGGTGCCGAGCGGCTTTCGAGGCGCCGGTCGCGTTCATCTCAAGCATCAAAAAACTCGGCAGCCAGCTCGTAATCAGCCAAGAGACGTTCGACCAGCGCTCGAAGATGCCGAGGCTCAGTTACCACGCCAGGCTGGTAGGCAACGAAGCTTAGGAAGATATTTCCGGATATGACGCCGGCAAAGAGCGTCGCCACGCCCTGACGCGCTTCGATCGCGCGGCGCGCGACCGGGCGGTCGATGCCGCGAAAGCAGATTCGATCAGCCGCGTTGCCATCGATCTGGAGCATGTCCTTGTGCAAGTCGCCCACATTCGAACACGTGACCGGCAGGTCGGCGAGCGCGCCAAGCGCCAGATGGCTGGCGGCCGAAAATGCGCGTTTGGGCACGAAGGGCACCAGCGGCAGCAGCGCCGCTAGTCGATTGGGCTCCCGTCTTGTCTGCAGCAGCGTTGCCCGCAGACGCCGCTGCAACGCATGCAGGCGCCCGCGCGGTTCGTCGATACGCACCTTCAATGTGGCAAGCGCGACGTCGTTCCCACCGGTGTGCGATAGACCCTCGCGCTGATTCACGGGAATAAGCAGGGTCACATCGTCGTCACGGACGCGACCGAGGGCCTCCGCAAACGCTGCGGTCATCGCGGTCAGGAGCGTGAGACGGCTCGCACCGCGGCTCCGTGCTCTGGCGTCCCAGACCGAAATGGGCACGCTTATGAAAGCCGACGGAAAGACAACCGTCCGGTCATCTGCAGTTGGCACGACTGGTGATGCGGCGGGTGTCTTCGGCGTGCCGCGCGAGGTGCACGCGGCATGGGCCAGCTGCCGGAGCGCTCGAAGTGTTGCCGGCGCGTCACGCGCCATGCGCTGGAGTTCGGCAGCCAGCACCGTCGCGGCGCTGTGTGCCGAGCGGACTGCAGGATAGATCGGGAGCCGGCGGTCTCCACGCACGGCTTCGCTCACGGCGATTGCGGTCGTCAGTCCATCTGCGATGCAGTGCGACAACACAAGCGAGACCACCGTAGAGCCATCGGTGAAGGTCTGGCTCGTCAGGGTCCATGCAGGTCCGCGCACGGGGTCCAATGGAATTTCCACCTGCGCATCGGCCCACGTCTGCATGGATTCGGGCGCAAGCGGCGCCTCAGCGGCCGTCAGCGCAGCCGACGGCGGTGGCGCGTTGGTCCATTGGTGCCGCCCGAACGGAAGCAGCGCCGGCCGGATCAGCCGCGCCAGATGGCCATGCGCAAGATTGTCACGGAAGCGTGTCAGGGCGTCGATGTCTACAGGCCGCAGATAGCGCCATAGCACCTGAATGACCGCGTGCTGCCCGAGCGAGACATGCGCGAGGTACATGGCCTGATCTGCAAAGGACAAGAATGCCGGCGGCCTATCCGACGCGTTCGCTGGGTGCGCCATCGCCTGCGTCATCGTTCACGACCGACATCAGAGTATGTCGGCATCGATGCGTCGGCGGCCATGCGGCATGCGCTCGCAAACGCTTCGACATAGCGGTGCATCGATGCGCGGGCTGTCTCGTTTGCCGGATAAGCCGCCGTGAGCGAGAGACCGCGCTGCGTACGGAAGAGCCAGATCGCAACCTGCGCGGCGATGCCCTGGTTGATATAGACCCGGCCATTCGCCTGATGCCATTCGCGCGCAATGTGTGCACTGAGTGGAGCAACGTTTACATCCATATAGGAGAGCATGACGCCGCCTGTGGCGACGGGCCCGACCGTCGGTAGTCCAGCTGCGAGTTCGAGCACGAGCTCGATCGGTATATCGGCAAGGCTTAGCCGTTCGTCAAAGTTGCTCTGGGCAGTCGAGGCGAGCTCAGGAAACGTCCGTTGTTGCACGTCGAAATCGATCGGCACCACGCCGACGCACCAGCCCGTCGTCCGGAAAGCCTTTGGCGATCTTCGCGTCGTCGTGGGCGTGACGACACTGTAGCGCGAGCGACCTGCCAATTCCCGTTCGGTCAGCGCTGCGCAGGCCAACAGACCGCCGATCGCTCGCGCGCCAGCAGCGTGGCACGCGGCCTCGAACGCGTCCATGACGGCATCCTCGAGGATGTCTACATCCACGTACTCCGCATGATAGCGATCCTCCAGCACACCGAGCGGCAGCGCGAAAGCGGGCATCCGCCCGCTGTTGCGGTGCAGAAACGCGATCCATCGCGTCACCTCAGGATCCGCCAGCGTCGTTGCGGCAGCCCGCCGGCGCTGATTGCTGCAGTAATCCAGATAGCTCCCTGGCAGTCCGAGCTGAAGGGGTCCCTCGCCGTCGATCACGGCGCGATAGGCCGAGCGGATCTCTGTCATCAGGAACGCGATGACGGTCGCATCGGCATGCAAATGGTCGATGCTTGCGAAGAACGTGAACCCATTCGCGCGCTGGAGAACGCCAAATCGAAAGCAATCCCACGCAAACGGTGCAGGAGTTGCCATGACGTGTTTCTGCCAATCCTCCGCGCGAACCTCACCGAGTGCCACAGGCTCCATCTGGATGGCCGCGGGATCTGTGAGCATGTGCCGTACGATGGCCCCGTCACGCTGTTCGAACCAACTGCGATACGTGTCGTGCCTGCGCAGATGTGCGGTCACCACATGGGTCATGGCCCTGGGGTCACACCGCCCGGGCTCCTCCCACACGACGACAAGCAGCCGCGCCATCGCCTCGTGCCGCTGCTCACAGGCGCGGAAGGCGTGCAGATGCTGTTCCTGTTCGTAGCTCGGCAATACGGCAGACACCGGTGCGCGCTCCGCACGTTCCATCGATGCCGCGGACGGACGCCAGAGTGTCAGCATCGCAGGAGGCCCTGACCAGTCGTGCAATGGACGCAGATCAGTCACGGGTATCTGCTCCAGCGGACTGCAATTGCTGCATGGCGCCACACAGCGTGTCGGCGAGTGCGCGCACGGTCGTTACGTTGATGGAACGGAGCCGGACGCCTGTGTCGGCCTCGAGCGCGATCAGCAACTGGAGTGTCCCGAGTGAGTCGAGGCCGTAATCGAAAAGCGAGCGGTCTGGATTCACGGTGCGGCGCAGGATGACACCGAGATGCTCGATGATCAGATGCCGCAGCAGGGCCGGCCGCTCTTCGGAGGGCGCGCGCCTCAACTCCACGCGCCGGTGGCGCGCCGGCTCGCCCGCGGCCTCTGGTGCGTGCGACAGCGCCGCCCCGAACGGGCTCCGCGCGGCGAGCGCCGTCAGCCATGGGGCGCCGTCGAGATGGACATAGGCGGCATACCCCCGGTCGTGCCGCAGCAGCGTCTCGAATGCGTAAGCACCGTCGTGTGGCTCGATCATTCGCGCATCGCCGCGGGCCGACAGATGCGCACCGGCACCGATATCCGCCCACGCCGCCCATGCGATCGCCGACGACGGCAGTCCCTGGGCGCGCCGCCACTGTGTGAACGTATCGAGCCAGCTGTTGGCGGCTGCGTACGCGGACTGTCCGGGCGAACCAAAGAGCGCGGCGACCGAAGAAAAGCAGCAGAACCAGTCGAGTCGTTGCTTCAGTGTTGCCGCATGCAGATGCCAGGCGCCTTCCGCCTTGGCTGCCCAGTTGCGATGCAGCTTCTCGTCTGTGATGGAGGGAAGGATGCCGTCCTCGATAACGGCTGCACCGTGCAGGACACCGCGCAACGGCAGACCCGTCGCCGTGGCAGCTTCGACCAGACGTCGTGAGGTCGATGGCTCCGCGATATCCGCACTTATCACCCGAACCTCGGTGCCGCGTGCTTTCATCGCGACGAGCACACTGGCCACGACGTCGGTGGGCCTGGAACGGGCGTTGACGATGACGCGACCCGCTCCGGCGGCGGACATCGCGTCGGCGAGGAACAGGCCGAGCCCGCCAAGGCCGCCTGTGACGATGTATGCACCATCGCGCCTGAACGGCGTGAAGCGTTCCGGCGCCGCCGACACCCGGTAGCATCCGGTTCTCGGAACGGTGAGCACGAGCTTGCCGGTGTGACCGGCGCCGCCAACAATTCGGATGGCGCAAGCCGCTTCGGCGAGGGGGTAGCTCGCGATGTCCGGCAGGCGCAACCGCTCTTCCCCGGCAAGACGCATGACGCGCGACAGCAGCGCCTGCGCGCGGGCCGGAGCCGTCATACACATCTGCGCAAGATCGACGGCGAAGAACGAGAGGTTGCGCTTGAACGGAGACAGTCCCAGCCACGTGCCTCCATAGATATCCTTCTTGCCGATTTCGATGAACCTTCCGCCCGCCGCAAGGAGCTCCAGGCCCGCGCGCTGCGCCGCGCCCGTGAGCGAGTTGAGGACGACGTCCACGCCATAGCCCGCCGTGTCCTGCCGGATCTGCTCGGCGAATAGCGCGGTTCGAGAGTCGTAAACGTGGCGGATGCCGTCGGCGCGCAGCAGCTCTCGTCGCGCTTCCGAGCCCGCTGTTGCGAATATCTCCGCACCAGCCGCGCGGGCAATGGCCACAGCCGCCTGCCCCACGCCGCCGGTCGCCGAGTGGATGAGCACCTTGTCGCCAGGCCCGATCCGGGCCAGATCCTCGAGGCCATGGATGGCCGTGGCAGTTGTCGTGAGAATGGCGGCCGCTTCGGCATCCGTGAGCGTGCGGGGTATCGCGACGAGCAGGCGTGCATCGCAAGTCAGATAGGTGCCCCAGGCGCCCCCGCAGCAGAGCCCGGCCACGCGGTCGCCCACGCGAAACGCCGAAACGCCAGGCCCGACTGCGGAGACAATGCCTGCGAAGTCCAGGCCAAGCCCCTGCGCACGACCATCGAGTGAAGGATAGCGGCCAAGGGCAACGAGCACATCGGCGAAATTGACACTTGTGGCATGGACGGCCACTTCCACCTCGCCCGCGCCCGGCGCACGACGCTCGAATGCGGTCATCTCCAGGCTCTGCAGATCACCGGGCACGCGGATTTCCAGGCGAAGACCGTCGCGAGCCGCGTCGTGGTCCACCATGCGACGATCAGCGTGACCAAGGGGACTTCGCTGCATTCGTGCGACATACGCGCTCCCTCCGCGCAGCGCCGTTTCGTCTTCGTCCGAGCCGCTCAGTAGTTGAGACCGAAGCAGTGACACGTCAGGCTGCGGCGTTACGTCGATCTGGGTGGGATGGAGTGCGGGACACTCGGCACCGATGGCTCGCAGCCATCCACGCACACCGGCATGCGCGAGCTGAACCGTGTCGTCAGGCAGGACGCGTTGGGCCATACAGGTGACCACGAAGAGCCGGGGCCGCCGCTCGCATTGCCTCAGTGCGTTGGTTAGGTGTAGCAGGCGGCTTATGTTCGCCCGAGATGCGTCGGGTTTCGCCGGCTCATTGCCGCGTGGCAAGACCACCACCACAGCTCCAGGGCGATGCAGACGCAGAGCGTCTTCGATTTGCTCGCGCCATGCGTCCCCCTTCCCCACCCCGGCGCAACTGAGGATCCGAGACTTGAACCCTTGATCGCGCAGGCTTCCTTCCAGATCCAACATCAAGCGGTGCGCCGCATCATCGGCATCGAGCAGCAACCAGGCGCCGTCGTCCGGCCTGACCTTGGCGCGAGGAATGTCCCATGGCTGCCAGGTTATGTCGAGCAGGCGCGCGTTGCAGGCGACGGCATCGGCGTGCTGTTCGGCCGCGCCGCTCCACAGTTCCAATCCATCAACACTGAGCAGCACGCGACCGGAGGCGTCAAGCAATTCAATGTCCGCTTCGACGTGCAGCGCGTCGATGGCTACCAAGCGGGTCATGCAGTGGGCGACTTCGGCGTCTGTGCGGTGGAGCCGGAGGCTTCGTACCGAGCGCGGCAGCAGCAGGCGCCCGTTTGTCTCCGAAACGACCCGGGCGAACGCCCCGACGGACTGGAAGCACGCGTCGAGCAGCACGGGATGCACCGTGTAGCCCCGCCGGCCCGTTCGGAGCGAGATCGGGAGCCGAAGATCCGCAAGGAGCGAAGCGCCGTCCGCAGACATCGCCAAGTCCGGGGCCAGCGCGCGAAATGACGGGCCGTACTGGATGCCCTGCGAGTCGAACCACCTCCACACCTCCTCCGCAGCAACGGGCGTCGCGTGAGCGGCGCGCAGCGCGGCTAAGTCGTGCGCGGCCGGCGGCTTTGCAGAGGGAGCGCCAGAAAGCCGGGCGCTTGCAAGGACCGACGCTTCGCGGTTCGCCTGGCTCTCCAGCCTGAAATTCAACTCACCCGGTCTGTCCAGCACTGCCGAGCAGACGATCGGCAACGATGGCTCCAACCGCAACGCGTGGTCGAACGTGATCGTCTGCACCTCGACGAGCGATGTGCCGAGGGCCGTGCGCGCCGCGGCGAGCGCCATCTCGCAGAAGCCAGCACCCGGGAAAAGCGGCGTTCCGTTGACCCGATGATCCGCAAGCCAGGGGTGGGCACCGAGCCCAACCTCACATGCCCAGATGTGACGTTCCGGCTCTTCGTGCAGGACGCGGTGGACGTTCAACAGCGGATGCGTCGACGGCACGTGATGCGCGCCTACGGGCGGCGTCGCCGGCGCAAGGAACAGGGGATAGTGCGTCCAGGCCGGCAACGGAAGGTCAAGCAGCTGGCCGTCCGGATACAGGACATTGAAATCGATCGCGGCTCCCGCGACATGGACGGCGCCGACCAGATTCAAAAGCCCGTTGGGCATAGGCTCGCCGCGGGTCATCGACGGAAGCGCGCGGACGGCGAAGTCCGTCGCGGCAGCATTCTCCAGCACTGCGCGGGTCACGATCGGGTGCGGCGAAAGCTCGACGAATACGCGGTGTCCGTCTTCGAGCGCCGCCTGCACGGCGGGACGGAAGCGAACCGACTGCCGAAGGTTGTCGATCCAGTAGGGGCCGTCGCAAACCGGGGATTCGCGCGGATCAAGCAGCACGGTGGAGTACATCAGTATGCGCGGATCGTGCGCAGTCACCTCCGCGAGGCGCTCCGACAGCTGCGCCAGAATCGGTTCGACTTGCGACGTGTGTGAGGCCACATCCACCGCGACCTCACGAGCGAAAAGGCCCTCGGCTTGCCACGCAGCCACGAGGCGCTGCACGGCCTCGACGGAGCCCCCGACGACTGTCGAGGTCGGCGCAGCCAGCACGGCAATCTCGACATCGTCAATCCGTCGGCGCGCCAGATCTTCGCGAACCGCCGCCGGTGCCATCCCGACGGCGGCCATCGCGCCGGATCCAGCGAGCGTCTGGCACAGCATGGCGCGATGACAGATCACCCGCACGCCATCTTCGAGCGAGAGCGCGCCGGTCACGACTGCCGCGGATACCTCACCCATCGAATGGCCGATCACTGCCGACGGCACCACACCCTGGGCTTTCAACGATGCTGCCAGCGCGACCTGAAATGTGAAAATCGCCGGCTGGATACGTTCGATGCCTTCGAGTTGCGCGGGGCGACGCAGGGTATCGGTCACCGAGAAGTCGCCGATTGCCTGAATCAGAGGCTCGATAGCGGCAACCGTCCCGGCGAAGACCGGGTCGATATCGAGCAATTCCGCGCCCATCGAGTCCCACTGCGAGCCCTGTCCGGAGAATACGAAGACGGGACCGCTGCTATCATGCTCGGCCCAGTCCGCATCGATAGACTGAGCGGCTGCGAGCTCGCGCAATTGCGCCGACAGGCCGCCGAGCGTTTTCGCAATGAGCGCCTGCCGGACTGTTCGGTGCCCACGCCTGCAGGCAAGGGTCCGCGCGACGTCAACGGGGCGATGACTGGCGGAGCTCCCGTCCAGCCAAGACGCAAGGTGCGCAGCCGTTGCGCGAAGCGCCTCCGGCGAGGTCGAAGAAATTGGAAACAGCCACGGCTGCTCCTGTGGTCTGGCGGCCCCTGGTCGATAAGATGAGGCAAGTGCCCGAGGAGCCTGTTCGAGCACGACGTGCGCGTTCGTGCCGGACATGCCGTAAGACGATACGGCCGCGCGGCGAAGGCCGTCGGGACCAGTCGAAGGCCAGGGCACGGTGTCGGTCGGGATAAAAAGCCGCGTCTCGATTGGCTGGAGATGCGCAGGCAGCTGACGGAAGTGAAGCGATCGCGGTACGACGCCATGTGCCAGCGCGAGCGTCGCCTTGATCAGACCAAGGACGCCCGCCGCCGATTCCGCGTGGCCAAGGTTGCTTTTGAGCGAGCCGAGGGCGCAGGGCGAATGTCGTCCATACTGCGTCGAGAGACTGTGGAACTCCTCCGTGTCGCCCACCGGCGTACCAGTGCCGTGCGCCTCGATCATGCCGACGGATGAGGGATCAACCTGTGCCTCGGCAAGCGCACGATCGATCACCGCGACCTGGGCCGCGCGCGAAGGCGCGAGAATGTTGTGCGTGCGTCCATCCTGGTTGACGGCGCTACCGCGAATGACGGCGAGCACGCGGTCGTCGTCGCGCAGGGCGTCGCTCAGCAGCTTGAGCATCACCACGCCGCAGCCTTCGGCGCGAACAAAGCCATCGGCTCGCTCGTCAAACGCATGACACCGCCCTGTCGGTGACAGCATGCCGAGACCCGACGCCGAAGCGAAGCTCGTGGGCGAGAACATCAACATGGCCCCGCCGGCAAACGCGACGTGGCATTCGCGCGCAAGCAGGCTTCGCCGGGCCGCGTGCACGGCGACGAGGCTGGACGAGCAGGCCGTGTCCATGGTGATGGCAGGACCCGTGAGGCCCATTGCATGTGCAACCCGCCCTGATGCCATGCTGAAGGGCGTTCCAGTGAAAGCGTAGGCCTGGCCCATCGCATCTGCGTCACGCGTGACCTGCATGTAGTCCTGGTGCGAAAGGCCGAAGAACACGCCGGCATCGGTCCCGAACAGGCTGCGCGGATCGCGGCCGGAATGTTCGGCGGCCTCCCAAGCGACCTCGAGCAACAGCCGGTGCTGAGGGTCCATGGCGATGGCCTCGGGTTCACCGATACCGAAAAAGCGATGATCAAAGCCTGATGGGTCGTCCAGGAAGGCGCCCCAGCGCGAAACCGAGCGGCCCGCCACGCCCGCTATGGGCTCGTAGTAATCGTCGGCATTCCAGCGCTGCTGCGGAATCTCGCCAACGAGGTCGGTGCCTGCCAGCAGCGCGCCCCACAAGGATTCCGGGGAGTCGATGTATCCCGGGAGTCTGCAGCCGATGCCAACAACAGCAATCGCAGTCACTATCAAGACCTTCTTATGGGGAAAGACTTTTCGGTCCAAATCAATACATGCGACACTAAACTATTGATCCTCCTATCAATGGTCCAGCACCCTTGGTGGCTGGGAGATGGCTGGATCGAGCCTGCTGAGCCCGTGGCGAAAAGGGCGCCCCAAGTGCGCCAGCACACCACGCAAGGCTGAACTCGCCTGGACCGTGTTTGCCCGCATCATGTACTTGCAAAGGATCGCGGCATCATCACCACCCCTCGACACGACTTTGCGTCGCGGCCGGATCATCCTGACAGACACGCTCGGCCGCCCCGGACGTCCGACGGCTTCAGGACGTCGTGGTCAAAGGCATGCGTGCGAGCTGGTGTCAACAATCTTACGTTTCAAGACCTGACAGTACCGCAGCGGTTCGCCTGGCGATCGCCGGCGCAAGCGGGCCGCAGATCGCTGCCGTGACCGGTCACTCCTTAAAGGACGTCGAGGCAATTCTCGATACGCATTGCCTTGGTCGCGACATCAGGCTCGGAGAGGCAGCGGTCATGAAGCTCGAAGGGCAAACAGACCTGTAGAATGGCCTGTAAAATGAGGCCAATTGCTGTATCGCGATCAATGCAAGTGATTGATTTATATGGTGGGCTACCCCTCCTCCGTCTCCGCCTCAGCACCGGAAATTGACTCAAGATACATTCGGAAACTCGACCTTGCAGCGAAGTCCGGCAGGTAGCTTGTTGTCGGGATTGGGCAATAGAGGCCGGATCCCGAAAGTGCCGCTTCGGGCGTCGATGAGAGGATCGATCACTTCGACCTTTGCGACGTAGCGGCCGCTGACCGGCGCTTCACCTGTCACTGCGGCCTCCATTCCCACTTTGATGGTACCGTACAGGGCGATGGGCACGAAGACCTCGACGTTGAGCGGATTGATCTGCGCAATCGTCATGATCGGCGCCTGATCGTAGGCATACTCCCCACCAAGGAGATTTCGTTCGGCCACCACGCCGTCGATGGGGCTCCTGACAGAACGTAGCTTCAGGACCTCCTCGGCCCGCAGCACTTCGAGCAGCGCGATGCGCAAATTGGCTTGCGCTTCCCGCAGATCCTGACTTGCCACGCCAAAGTCGGACTCGATCTCGTCGAGAGCCGCGGCCGAGGCTGCGCCCTTCGCCATGAGGAGACGGCGGCTGGCATCTGCTCGGTAAGAAAGTGAACACAGCGTCGCCTGATCGTTGCATTCGAAAGCGCCACCCCTGACGCCACAGCCGTGAATTGCGGCAACGTGCTCACTGCGCAGTGCTGGACGGCTTATGCCCCGGGATGGACCAGACATGCGCCGAAACCAGGTTTCGGTAGATCGGAATGTTTTTGTGCGGGTGGATCGACAGAGGCCGACGCAGGCGCATCCCGTCGCCAACCCATTTGCCGCGGTTGACTTGTTATAACATTTGGGCAAATGTTCTAACTAACCGGAAAGTAAAAATCCGGATTTTCGGGAGGACCGCATGCCGTCATTCACGCCGACGCGACGAACGCTACTCAAGACCGGAACCGCAGCCGCCGCTTTCGCGACAATTGGTCCGGCTTTACTCCGGCAAGCCTCAGCGCAGGATGCCGACCTCGCGCCTTACAAATCCGCTCAGATCGATTGGCAGCAGGTCTCGGGCGAGACCATCACAGTCGCCGTGATCCCGGCGAGCTATTTCGAAAACCTCATCACGCTGGCGCCGCAGTTCAAGGCACTCACCGGCATCGACGTCCGTTTCGAAAAGATTCCGCCGGCGCAGATCCGGCAGAAGAGCGTCATCGACCTGACCTCGAAAACCGGCACCTACGCGACCCATGCTGCGGATCCAATGTATTACGCGCTCTGTGCCGCCAACAAATGGGTCGAGCCGCTCGACACCTATCTGAACGACAAGTCGCTGACCGATCAGGTCTGGTTCAAGCTCGACGACATCATTCCGGCCTGGCGCAGCGCCAACGGCATCGACGGCAAGCTCTACGGCATGCCCTATGACGGCGAAGTCACCATTCAGGTCTATCGCAAGGACCTCTATGACGCGAAGGGCCTGAAGCCGGCCGACACGCTGGAAGCCTACATGTCGAACGCCGCGGCGTTGAATACCCCGAACGATCGCGTCTGGGGCGCAGCGCTGCGCGGTGTCGCCGGCGCCGGCCAGAACATGTACATCTATCCGTCGATCTTCCGTGAGTTCGGCGGCGAATGGATGAAGGGCGGCAAGCTCACCGTCAACGGCCCCGAAGCCGAGGCGGCGCTCGCCTGGTACGTCGATATCATGAAGAAGTACGCGCCGACGGCGGCTGCAAACTGGAACTGGCCCGACATCGCGGATGCGTTCTCGCAAGGAACGGTCGCAAGCTACATCGACGCGCATTCCTCGGCCTCCGTCATCAACAATCCCGAGAAGTCCAAGGTGATCGGCAAGGTTGCCTATGCACGCTGGCCGAAGGGCCCGTCGGGCAAGCGCACCACCTCGATCTGGAACTGGGGCTTCCCGATCAATTCCGCGCTGCCGGAGAAGAAGCGCAAGGCGACCTGGCTTTTCATCCAGTGGGCCACGAGCGCCGAGACCCAGGCGCGCACCGCGCATCGTTTCGCCGGCCCCACCAAACGCTCGGGCGTCAACCGCACGTCGGTGTGGAAGGATCCCGACTACATCAAGCTGATGAGCGGCTTTGGCGAAAACTTCGTGGAGGCCACGATGGGCGCTCTGCAGGAGGACACCGACGTCGACTGGCGTCCGCGCGTGCCGCAATGGCCGGCGATCGGTGATACCATGGCAACCGCGATCCAGTCGGCCCTCTCCGGCCAGGCCACGATCAAGGCCGCCTTGGACGATGCGCAACGCCGGATCGAACCGATGATGCGCGGCTGAGCCATGGCGACGACAGCGGTGGCATCGGCCGGGATCGCGAGCGAGGCGCCTCGCAGCGATTTCGGCCGCGTCCTGGCACAGCGCGAGCGCCGGTTTGCGGCGGCCCTGCTTGCACCGGCGTTTCTCGCCCTGCTGGCTACGACGACGTTTCCGCTGCTCTTCCTGGTCTATACCAGTGCGTTTCGGATGGATCTGGCGATGCCGTTCACCAACGGCTTCGTCGGGGTCGACAACTACCAAGTTCTCCTCTCCGACGAACGTTTCTGGACCTCGCTGCTGGTGAGCCTCGTCTATACCGGCTCGACCGTTGCGCTTCAGGTCGTCATTGGCCTCGCGCTCGCCTTGCTGGTCATGGACATGAAGCGCGGCCAGGGCTGGTTCCGCGTCATCGCCATCTTGCCCGTGGTGCTGTCGCCGGCCGTGGTCGGCATGATCTGGCGTACCTTCATGCTGGCGCCGGAATTCGGCATCGTGGATTTCCTCGCGATCAATGCGGGGCTCGGCAGCAAGAACTGGCTCGGCGATCCCACGCTCGCGATGGTCTCGGTGATCGCGATCCATACCTGGCAGTGGACGCCGTTCGCGTTCATGGTGCTGCTGGCATCGCTCGCCTCGCTGCCCGAGGATATCTACGAGGCAGCGCGGCTCGACCGCGCCTCCGCCTGGCAACGCTTTCGCCGCATCACCCTGCCCTTGCTGCGCCCGGCGATCGTCATGGTCATCATCATGAGGACCATGGTGGCACTGACCGCGTTCGCGGCGATCTTCACCGTCACGGCGGGCGGGCCCGGCACAGCGACCGAAATCCTCAATCTCTATGCCTACCGGAAATCCTTCACCGAACTGTCGATCGGCTACGGTTCTGCACTCGCGGTCGCCCTCCTGATCGTGACCATCGTCATCTCCGGCATCCTGTTCGCGATGCGGAGGGCGAAATGACCGCAAAGCGCCTTCGCGTCTTCGCCCTGCTGGCGATCTCCATGGTTTTCCTGCTGGCCTGGGCGTTCCCCATCATCTGGAGCGTGCTGAACTCGCTCAAGACCGATTCCGACGTGCTGGCCTATCCGCCCAAGCTGGTGTTCGCGCCGACCCTGGACGCCTATCGCGACGTGCTGTTCGGCTCGGGATCGATCCTGCCGAACCTTCTTTCCAGCGCCATCATTTCGGTCGGCACCACCATCGTCACGATGCTGATGGCGGTGCCCGCGGCCTACGCGCTGGCGCGCCTGCGCTTTCGCGGTAAGAAGTTCGCGGGCTTCTACGTGCTCGCAACGCAGATGCTGCCGCCGGTCGGCATCATCATCCCCTACTTCCTGGTGCTGCGGAACATCGGCTGGATCGACACCTATCAGGGCATCATCCTGATCTATCTGTCGTTCTCCCTGCCCTTCGCGATCTGGTTGCTGGTCTCCTATTTCGAGGACATTCCCTTCGAGATGGAAGAAGCCGCCTATCTCGACGGCGCCAGCCGGCTCAAAACCCTCTGGCGCATCATCATTCCGCAGGTCCGGGGCGGCATTGCCGTGACCGTGGTGTTCGTGTTCCTCAACGCGTGGAACGAATTCCTGTTCGCGGTCGTACTTAGCGGCAACACGGTACGTCCGGTCACGGTCGCCATGTTCAATTTCGTTTCCGTCGAACAGACATTGTGGGCCAAGCTCGCTGCAGTCTCGGTTCTCGCCATGCTTCCTGTCGTCGTCCTCGGTGTGGTCGCGCAGAAGCATATCGTGAAGGGCCTGACGGTCGGTGCAGTCAAAGGCGGAGGGCGCCGATGAGCGGCCAGGGTCAGGTCAGTTTTCGCAACATCGTCAAGATGCACGGCGAGTTCACCGCGCTGAAGGGCGTAAACTTCGACATCAAGCCGGGCGAGTTCTTCGCCCTGCTCGGGCCCTCGGGCTCGGGCAAGAGCACGACGCTGCGCATTCTCGCCGGTTTGGATGCGCCGACAGCCGGCCGCGTGCTGATCGACGACAAGGATGTCACCTCGACCGACGCACGCGACCGCGACATCGCCATGGTGTTCCAGAGCTACGCGCTCTATCCGCACATGACAGTGGCCGAGAACATCGCCTTCCCCCTGGAAATGGCGAAGCTGCCGAAGGCCGATATCGCGCCTGCGGTCAAGGACGCCGCGCGCAAGGTGAAGATCGACCATTTGCTCGACCGCAAGCCCGGCCAGCTCTCGGGCGGCCAGCAGCAGCGCTGCGCGCTGGCCCGCGCCATCGTGCGCAAGGCCCGCCTGTTCCTGCTCGACGAGCCCCTGTCCAACCTCGACGCCAAGCTGCGGCTGGAAACCCGCGCAGAGCTGAAGAAGCTGCAGCGCTCGCTCGGCGTCACCGCCGTCTACGTCACGCACGATCAGGAAGAGGCCATGACGCTCGCGGATCGCATGGCGGTGTTCATGTCAGGCGAGATCCAGCAGGTCGGCACGCCCGCCGAGGTGTTCGCGCGTCCGAACTCGATCGACATTGCCGGTTTCATCGGCAATCCCCCCATGAACCTCATCCCGGCCCGCTACGTGAACGGCGACGTCATTGTCGCGGGCCATCGTTTCAAGACGACGAGCACGACCGCGGGTGATCGCGATGTGGTGGTCGGGCTTCGTCCCGGCGCCCTGCGCATGACGGAAGGCGGCCTCAGCGCGCGCGTCGACCTCATCGAGGACCTCGGCGATACCGCTGTGCTCGACCTCGACTGCGCCGGCACCATGATCCGCATGCGCGTCTCCGACGGCAACATTCCCGCCGAAGGCGACACGATCTCGATCTCCTCACGCCCGCAGGATATTCACCTGTTCGACCCAGCGACACGCATGCGGCTCTGACACCATGGCTGTTCAAACGCGCAAGAAGAAGCCCGCACCGCTGGGCAGTGATGTGACCGGGGAAAGCTCAACGCCCCTGCACATCCAGATCCGGGAATCCATCCGCAACCAGGTGCGTGACGGCAAGCTGATCGACGAGACCGGCCGCCTCATGACCGAAGCCGAACTCGGCCGTCATTTCGGCGTCAGCCGGATCACCATCCGCAACGCCATCGCGCCCCTCGTGAACGAAGGCATGTTCGACCGCTCGCGCGGCCGCGGCACCTTCCTGCGCTCGAACCAGCCCGAGAACTGGGTCGGCCATCTCATGGGTTTTTCGGAAACCATCCGCGACGCCGGCTACCAAGCCGGTGCAAAGATCCTGCAGCAGGGCATGACCAACCGCCACGATCCCGCCGTTCGCGAGCAGCTTCGCGAGCGGGCCGTCTGGCAGCTTCGACGTCTCCGCTTCGCGGACGACACGCCGATCGCGATCGAGCACGCGTTTTATCCGCCGGACATCGGTCTCGAGCTCGAGAAGCGCGACCTGGTCTCGATCCTGATGTATCGCGTCTTCGAGGATGAGCTCGGGCTCACCATCAAGGACGCGCAGCAGACCATCAGCGCCGATCTCGCTGACGCCAGCAGCGCCAAGCTGCTGGGCGTGAAGGTCGGCTCGCCCCTGCTCGCCATCGAACGCGTCACCTTCGGCAAGGACGGACGGGCGCTCGAGCTGCTGCGTGCCGTCTATCTGCCGAAATATTTCCGCCTCAGCATCAGCCTGACGCGCCGCCACTGACAACGCCACACGTCAATAACGAGGACACGAACATGCCGAATGGCGCAAAGACCCCGGACAGCCCTAACATCCTGCTCATCCTCAACGACGACATGGGCTTTTCGGACATCGGCTGTTACGGCGGCGAGATCCAGACGCCGAACCTCGATCGGCTTGCGGCCAATGGCTTGCGCTATTCGCAGTTCTACAACACCGCCCGCTGCAGCCCCTCGCGTGCCTCACTGCTCACCGGCCTGCATCCGCACCAGACCGGCATCGGCATCCTTACCTACAGCAACGGCCCGGAGGGCTATGCCGGCAATCTGAACAAGAGCTGCGTGACCATTGCCGAGGCCCTGAAGAGCAGGAACTACACGTCCTATCTCAGCGGCAAATGGCACATCGCCAGCAGCCTGACGGAGCCGACCGACGCGTGGCCGATGCAGCGTGGCTTTGATCATTTCTACGGCACCATCATCGGCGCCGGCAGCTTCTATCATCCGAACACGCTGACGCGCGGCAACGAAAACATCGAGCACGAGGCCGAGAAAGATCCGTCGTTCTTCTACACCGACGCGATCAGCGATCAGGCTGCGGCCTTCATCCGCCAGCACAAGTCGGAAAAGCCCGACGCCCCGTTCTTCCAGTACGTCGCCTACACGGCGCCGCACTGGCCGCTCCATGCCCACGACGAGGATATCGCCAAGTACAAGGGGCGCTTCGATGCGGGCTGGGACAGGCTGCGCGAAGAGCGCCTCAAGCGCCTCGTCGATGACGGTATCATCCATCCGAACTGGCGCCTCACCGATCGCGATCCGACCCAACCGCCGTGGAGCGACGCGGAGCAACGCGAATGGACGCTGCGCTGCATGGAAGTCTACGCAGCCCAGATCGATCGCATGGACCAGGGCATCGGCCGGATCCTGAAGGCGCTGGAAGAGACCGGCCAGATGGACAACACGCTGATCATTTTCCTGTCCGACAACGGCGCCTGCGCCGAGGACATTCCGGAGGGGGTCACCGCGAAAGAGCTGGTCGACCAGCTCATGATCGCGCAGGCAAAGACCCGCGACGGCAGGTCGGTGCGCTTCGGCAACGATCCGAGCCTCATGCCCGGCGCCGAAGACACCTATCAGAGCTATGGTACGGCCTGGGCCAATCTCTCCAACACGCCGTTTCGGCTCTACAAGCACTGGATCCACGAAGGCGGCATCGCGACGCCGTTCATCGTGCACTGGCCACGCGGCATCTCCGAAAAAGGCGGCCTGCGGCACAATCCAAGCCAGCTCACGGATGTGATGGCGACCATCCTCGACGTCACCGGCGCCACCTATCCCAAGGAGTATAACGGCAACGCGATCCTGCCCTGCGAAGGCGAGAGTTTGGTGCCGTCATTCGCCTCAGCCTATGGCAACCGTGGGCCGCTGTTCTGGGAGCACGAGGGCAATGCGGCCGTGCGCGTCGGCAAGTGGAAGCTGGTCCGAAAGTATCCCGGCCCCTGGGAGCTCTACGATATGGAGATGGATCGTACCGAGATGAACGATCTGGCCGCGCAACATCCAGATCGCGTCCGCGAGATGACGGCTCAGTATCAGCAATGGGCGAACCGTTGCGGCGTGATCCCGCGCGAGAAGATTCTCGAGCTGATGGAGGCGGAAGGCGGCACCGCCTTCTGGGAGGAAGAGAAGCAGAAATAGGGCATGACCGGGGATCGCTCACATTGTTGCACCCTGCGCACCGCCGGCAATGAACCGGCGGCCGGCATCGACGCGCAAGTCACGGTCCTTCCGAGTCCAACCCCGATCCCGCGCCGCTGGAGCTCACTGATCGGCGGAACGTTCCACATGGGATCCGCCGACGGGGGCTTTGTCGAGGACGGCGAAGGTCCGGTGCGGCTCGTCACGCTGTCGCCGTTTGCCATTGCCTGCTACACCGTGAGCAATCTGCAATTCGGCGACTTCGTCCGGGCCACGGGCTACACGACGGATGCCGAGCGCTACGGCTGGAGCTTTGTCTTCGAGGGGCTCGTGACCGAAGCGACGCGCACCGCGCACACGATGCGCGTCCAGGACACGCCATGGTGGATCCCGGTGACGCGGGCTTATTGGGCGCAGCCGGAAGGACCGACCAGCAGCATCCTTGACCGGCTCGATCATCCCGTCGTCCACGTCTCCTGGAACGACGCGGAGGCTTACTGCCAATGGTCCGGCACGCGCCTGCCGACCGAAGCGGAATGGGAGATGGCCGCGCGCGGCGGGTTGGACCAGGCCGCCTATCCCTGGGGCAACGCGCTGCAGCCCGACGGCGAGCATCGCTGCAACATCTGGCAGGGCAACTTTCCCGACGGCAACACCGTAGACGATGGCTATTTCGGCACGGCTCCCGTTCACGCTTTCGTGCCCAACGGATATGGCCTGCACAATGTCGCCGGAAATGTCTGGGAATGGTGCCAGGACTATTTTTCGCCGAGCTATCACCGCCTCACGCCATCGCGAGACCCCTTGAACCGCGAGCCAGCTCCCAGGCGATCGATGCGTGGCGGATCCTTCCTCTGCCACGAATCCTACTGCAATCGCTACCGGGTCGCGGCGCGAAGCTCCAATACGCCCGACTCCGCGTCGAGCAATATCGGCTTCCGCGTCGTGCGCATCGAGCCGCTGCGGGATCCTGCATAGGATGGAGTCGGCACCCCATCCAGCGAAGCCGGCCGCCGCTCCCGGCATCCGGCTGCTGCCACTGTTCCTGCGCAATTTCGTGCGTAATCGCGAGACCGGCCTTGTGCTGGTCGGCATCGTCGTCGGGCTGCTCAGCGGCGTGCTCGTGGCTGCGATCTCGAGCCTGAGCCAGCTCTTTCACGCCCTGCTGTTCGACATTCCTTTCGACGCCCACCTCAGTGCCACCGGCGTGATCTCGTGGCAGCGCACGCTACTGATCCCGGTGCTCGGTGGGCTCGTGCTTGCGCTGATCGGGCTTTACTTCGCCCGGCGGGTGAAGGGACAGCAGCTCGCCGACGCCATCGAGGCCAACGCGCTCTATGGCGGCCGGGTGTCGTTTCGCGGCAGCCTGCTGATCTCGATCCAGACATTGCTGTCCAACGGGTTCGGCGGATCGGTTGGACTGGAAGCCGGCTACACCCAGATCTGCTCGATGTTCGGCTCCCATGTCGGTCAGCGCCTAGCCGCCCGACGCAACGACATGCGGCTGCTCGTCGCCTGCGGCGCCGCGGGAGCCATCAGCGCCGCGTTCTCGGCGCCCCTAGCGGGCGCCTTCTACGCCTTCGAGGTCGTACTCGGCGCTTACACCTCTGCCGGTCTTGTGCCGGTCATCGCCAGCGCCGTCACCGCGTGGCTCGTCGCGCGGCAATTGACGCACCAGTCCTTCCTGATGGTGCCTGGATTCCCCTCGCCGGTGTCCGTTGAAATGATCGGGCAGACGATGCTGATCGGCATCATCTGCGCCTTCGCCAGCATCGTCGTCATGCTCGCCGTCGCATTCTCCGAACGCTGTTTTCAGCGCATCACGGTGCTCAAGGGCCTGCTGCGGCCGATGCTCGGCGGCCTGCTCCTCGGCGGCCTCGCCCTGTTGACGCCGACCGTGCTCGGCGCCGGCCACGGCGCGATGCAGATCCTGCTGGTCAGCAATCCGACCTGGCTCCTGCTCACGACCACCATCGTGTTCAAGATCCTGGCCTCCGCCATCTCGCTCGGCTCGGGCTTTCGCGGCGGACTGTTCTTCGCCTCACTCCTGCTCGGCGCGCTGATCGGACAGCTCTACAGCGTCGTGCTGACCGGCCCTCTTCCCACGATCGCGCTTCAGCCCGGCACCGCCGCGATTGCAGCGCTCGCCGCGCTTGGAACCGGCGTGCTCGGAGCGCCCTTCAGCATGGTCTGTCTCGCGCTCGAGATCACCGGCGATTTCTCCGTTACCGTCGGCGCCGTGGTCGCCTCCTCGGTCTGCGCGCTGATCGTCCGCGAGCTGTTCGGCTACAGCTTCGCGACGTGGCGCTTCCATCTGCGCGGCGAGGCAATCCGCGGCCCGCAGGACGTCGG
Organism: Bradyrhizobium sp. MOS003; assembly: GCF_003020125.1. Taxonomy (GTDB): domain Bacteria; phylum Pseudomonadota; class Alphaproteobacteria; order Rhizobiales; family Xanthobacteraceae; genus Bradyrhizobium. Next base: position 90,662 of record NZ_PYFW01000009.1, read on the forward strand.
CTGGGTCCGGCAGATGAGCGCGGCATCCCTGATGCGCGCCGACTTCGAGAATGCGCTGACGACGATGCCGATCGGCGAGGCGCAAAGGCAGTTCTCGCCGGCGCTGGTCCGCCAAATCGTGTTGCGCGATCCCAATGGAATCTATGCCGGCATCGTGCCCGCCGCCACGCTGCATTCCGTGGCCAGCCGGGACGAGGAGCTGCTCGGGTCGCTGGCGCAGCAACAGGAGGAATATCTGCTCCCGACCACGCCGGTTCGCGAGATCCTGAAGGCCTTCGAACGCAGCGAAGCCGACGTGCTCGCGGTTGTCGACCGTCCCGACCATCGCGCCACGATCGGCACCCTGAGCGAAGCGCACGTTCTGCGCACTTACGGGGAAGAACTCGAACGCCGGAACCAGGAATTGTTCTCGCGTTGAGGGCGCTCAGGGCCGCAGATCCATGTCGATCCGCACGAAGTCGCCGCGATAGGTGACCTCGCCGAGATAGATCACGGTGCGGTCCTGCGTCGTAAAGATGCGGCGGACTTCGGCCACCGGCGAGTTCAGGGGCACGCGCAGCAGCCGCGCCGCCTCGATATCCGCGGTACCGATCGTCAGGGTCTGGCGCGCGCTGGTGATGGCGGGATCCCTGAGATCGTTCAGGATCGGGATCACGGTCTCGTTGCGGAAGCGCTTCGGCGACCTGCGGAAGATCTTCTCGTCGAGATAGATGGAGATGACGCAATAAGGCTGCTTCTGCCGCGAATGCAGCCGACGCATGAAGACGTATTTGTCGGCCGGCTTGCCGTCCCCGGGAAGCAGCGGGGCATTGCTGCGGCTTTCCGAGATGTTGATGATCTCGGGCGAGGTGTCGCGGTACATGTCGGCGAGATCTGACAAGGTGGTCTCGACCTTGAGCCAGCGATCCTGCCGCACGGTCCCCGTGACGAAGGTGCCGCGGCCCTGCTGCGCCTCGATCACGCCGTCGCGGGCAAGCAGCTCCACCGCCTGCCTGATCGTAACGCGTGACACGCCGAACTCGGCCGCCAGTTCCTCGTTGGCCGGCAAGCGAAATCCCTGAGTCCAGACGCCGCGCGCGATGCGCTGCCGGAAGATGTCGGCGATCTGCGCGTATTTGGGGACGTGACTGTCGGAACTCAATTCCATCTCGTCCTCCGGAATTCAGGTCGCGCGATCAAGCCATGACCAGCGCTGCACCGCGTTCGCCGATCATCAGGCTTGTCGCATTCGTGTTGGCCGAGGTGATCTGCGGCATCACCGAGGCATCGATCACACGCAGCCGCTCGACGCCGCGCACACGCAGCTGCGAATCGAGCACGGCCTGCGCGTCGCTGCCCATGCGACAGGTCCCGACGCAGTGAAATACCGTGCCTCCCGTGCTGCGCGCAAAGTCCCAGAGGCCGGCATCGTCCCTGGCTGCCTCGCCCGGCACCATCTCGACATCCCAAAGCGGGCGAAACGCCTTCTGCCGATAGATCTCGCGCAAAATCTTCAGACCCGCAACAATGGTCTTGCGGTCGATCTCCTCGGCAAAATAATTCGGCACGATACGCGGCTGCTCAAACGGATCAGTCGAGCTTATCGCGAGCTGTCCGCGCGACTTTCCGTGGCACTGCCAGACCGAAGCGGTGAAACCAGAATAGCTGTGCAAGGGTTCGCCTGGCTTGTCGACCGAGAGCGGCATCACGTTGAACTGCACGTCCGGTCGTCCACCGACGGCGTATTCCGTGCAGGCTGCGCCGCCGACCTGCCCCGCCCCGACCGTCAGCGGACCGCTGCCTGCCAGCATCCACTGCAGCCCCATCTTCGCGAGCGCGAGGGGATTGCGGACCTGATCGTTGAGCGAAATCCGCTCCTTCAGCCGGACGATCAGCCGGGCCTGATAATGATCCTGAAGATTGCCACCGACATCAGGAGAATCGGCGACGACGGGAATGCCGAGCTTGCGCAGCAGGTCGGCCGGACCGACACCGGAAAGCTGGAGGATCTGCGGGGATTGCAGCGCGCCGCCGGACAGGATGATCTCACGATCAGCCGCCGCTCTGTGGACCTGCCCATTGCTGATCCACTCCACGCCGGTCGCGACACGACCATTGAAAACGACCCTGCTGACCTGTGCGTGGGTGATGATGGTGAGGTTCGGACGCCCGGCGACGGGACGCAGAAACGCGGAGGCCGAACTGGTCCGCCAGTGCCGCCCGATGCCGAGCTGGTAGCTGCCGACGCCCAGCGTGGTGGCGCCGTTGAAATCGGGATTGCGCGGCAGACCGAACTGCACACCCGCCTCGACCCAGGCCTTCGATGCCGGATTGTCATTGCGAAGGTCGGATACCTCAAACTCCCCGAGCCCGCCGTGAAACTGGCTCTCCCCGCCGCGGTAACGCTCGTAGCGCCGGAAGTAAGGCAGGAGCTCGCGATAGCCCCAGCCATCGGCGCCGAGGCGTTCCCAATCGTCAAAATCCTCGTGCTGGCCTCGGATGAAGATCAGACCGTTGATCGACGAGGAGCCGCCGAGCACGCGGCCGCGCGGCCAGACGATGGAACGACCGCCACTCCCTTCCGAAGGCTCGGTCCTGAACAGGCGCGAATATCGCTCGTTGTAGATGGTGCGGTAGTAGCCGACCGGAAGTTTCAGCCAAAAATTCCGATCCGAGCCGCCGGCCTCCAGCAGCAGCACGCGGCAGGTCGGATCGGCCGACAATCGGTTCGCAACGACACATCCGGCCGAGCCTGCGCCGACGATGATGTAGTCGTAGCCAAGTGCTGGCATCAGACCGTCCGGTATTGTTCGATGGAGGCAAGATCGGGCGTGATGCCGAGGCCCGCTTCGTCGCCGAGCTCTATCATGCCATCGCGGACATCGAGCACGGGACCGCAGAACCTGTCGCGCAACGGGTTCTCGTTGCAGTCGACTTCGAGCAGTCCGTCGCCGCCGACTCCGGCGAGAAGATGCGCGGATGCCAGGAGCCCGATGCCGGCCCCGAGATAGTGCGGGCAGAACATCTTCCCCGACGTCAGGATGTCGCGGGCAATACCTGCGCACGCCGACAGCCCGCCCCATTTGGCGATGTCGGGCTGGACGACACCGAGAACCGGCTCGCGCAGCACCTCGGCAAACACGGCGTGGCTCGCGATGTTCTCACCGGCCGCGAGCGGAAAGTGGACGCTCTCATGCAATTGCATCCATTCCTGGCGAGGGCGATCCGCACGGATCGGCTCCTCCAGCCAGGCGAGATCGAAGTGCTCGAGTTGCGGTGCAAGTTCGAGCGCCTGCGCAATGGTCCAGCCCTGGTTGACGTCTGCAGCAAGCAGGCCTTCGCCGACAAGCCGGCGCAGCGCGGCGAGATTGGCCCGGTCACCTGCCGGATCGAAGCCGATCTTCAGCTTCAATGCGCGGTAGCCGCGGCCAAGCGCCGATTCGGCTGTCCGCTCGGAGCCCACCGGATTGATGCCGCTGGCATAGACCTTGATCTTCTGCCTGGCACCACCGAGCAGCCGCCACAGCGCGAGGTTCTGGCGGCGGGCGTGGAGATCCCAGACCGCGAGATCTATGCCGGCGATCGCCTGGGCAAACGGGCCGGCTTCTCCCGATTGCAGCGCGAGCACCGAGGTTCCCTGCGTCAGACGCTCGAACGCCGCAATTGGCTCCGGCACGGAGGATCCGACAAGAGCCGGCGCAAGCACCTCGTTGACGAGCCGAACACGATGTTCGGCACCTGGTGCGGGAAAATTGCACCACACTTCGCCCCAGCCGATATTTCCGTCAGTGTCCTCGACACGGACGAAGACGGCAGGCCGGTCCTTCATCCGCCCGAATGACGTGATGACTGGCGTCGTCAGCGGATAGCGATAGCCAAAGGCCTGAACGCTTCGGATGGTGAAAGGCGATGGTGTCATGCGGGAAAGCCTGCGACGCCTACGACCAAAGGCGGCACTTGTATGGTCATCCTATTTATAATATGACCGTTGAAAACATCAACCTGAATGTGGGTGGACGCGTCGAATGAACGGAGCTGGCGTGAGACGCTTTGGTCTCGGATTGCTGCCGTGGTTCGGCGCGATCCTGCTCTGGTACGCCGTACGCTGGAGCGGCTTCGTCAACGTCTCGCTGATCCCGGCGCCGCATCAGGTCGCCGCAAAGTTTTTCGAGCTTCTCACCAGAGAAGGCTTGCTGATCGACATCTTCGCCTCGACCCGGCGCGTCTTTCTCGGTGTCGCGCTCGGCATCCTCGTGGCAGTGCCGGTCGGATTTCTGCTGGGGTGGTATCGCCCCGCCCGCACCTTCGCCGACCCCATGATCAACTTCTTTCGCGCGCTGCCGCCGATCGCGCTGATCCCGCTGGTGATCGTCTATTTCGGCGTCGACGAGCTCGCAAAGCTCGTCATCCTGTTCTACGCCTCGTTTTTCTCCGGCGTGATCGTGATGTATGAGGGCGTGTCGCAGATCACGCCGCTCTACATCCGCGTGGCGCAGACGCTCGGAGCCAACCAGGCCGAGATCTTCCGCAAGGTCATCATTCCCCTCACCGTCCCGCACATTCTCACGGCGCTGCGCGTAGCGTTGGGCGTGGCCTGGGCGACGCTGGTCGCATCCGAATTGATCGCGGCGCAGCGCGGGCTCGGCGCCATGATTCAGAATGCCTCGACCTACTTCCTGCTCGACGTCATCTATGTCGGCATCATCTGCATCGGCCTGATCGCACTGATCATGGATTTGATCCTACGCAAGATCACGGCCCGGCTGCTGGTCTGGCAAGATCGAGCCATCGCATGAACAAGCGCGCACAATTCGACAAGGTTTCGCTGTCCTTCGAAACGCCGAAGGGCCGCCTCAAGGTCGTCGAGGACGTCAGCTACGACATCAACGACGGCGACTTCATCGCCGTGATCGGCCCGTCCGGCTGCGGCAAGACCACGATGATGAGCATGCTCGCCGGCTTCCAGAAGCCGACGACGGGCAAGGTCCTGTTCGATGGGCGCCCTGTCGCCGGTCCCGGCCCCGAACGCGGCGTCATCTTTCAGGAATACGGCGTGTTCCCCTGGCTGACGGTCAAACAAAACATCGCCTTCGGCCTGACGCTCAACGCCAATCGTGTCCCGACTGCCGAGCGCGATGCGACCTGCGATCACTATCTCGGCCTGATGGGCCTGTCCGACTTCGCCAATTCCTATCCGAAACATCTTTCCGGCGGCATGCGGCAACGACTCGCGATCGCGCGGGCCTATGCCGTCAAACCGCAATTCCTGCTGATGGACGAGCCGTTCGGGGCGCTCGACGCCCAGACCCGCTCCAACATGCAGAACCTGCTGCTCAAGGTGCTGGAGACCGAAGGCAAGACCGTCATGCTGATCACCCATTCCGTCGAGGAGGCGATCTACCTCGCCTCCCGCATCGTGGTGGTGACCGCGCGGCCGGCGCGGATCAAGCAGATCATCGACGTTCCCTTCGGTTACCCGCGCGATGAATCGATCCAGGAACGTCCGGAATTCGCTGAGCTGCGCAGTCATATCAGGCAGCTGGTCATGGACGAATATCGCGCCCAACAGGCGCAGATGCGTCCGGTCTCATTCTCGGAATAACATAACGGAGGACACATCATGGATCGGCGGCAATTTCTGACCACGACGGCAGGCCTGGCACTCGGCAGCTTCACGGCCTCCGCACCCGCGATCGCCCAGGCAAAGACAAAGGTTCGTGTCGGCTATCTTCACACCGTCGCCGTCGACGGCCAGATCTGGACCGGTATGGACCGCGGCTCTTTCGAAAAGCAGGGCCTCGATCTCGAGCTCCGGCAGTTCAATACCGGCCTCGAAATCTTTCAAGCGCTGATCGGCGGCAGCCTTGATGTGCTGGCAACCGGCGCGGTCCTCTCAAACTTCCCGGCCCGCGGCCAGGGCAAGGTCTTCCTCATCAACGACATCGAGGTGGCGACCGCTCAGCTCTGGGTGCGCGGCGATCAGGGCATCAAGTCATTCGCGGACCTCAAGGGCAAGCGTATCGCGACGGCCACCGGCACGACGGCGCACGTATTCCTCGACACGGCGCTCCGTGCCAACAAGGTCGATCCCAAGGAGGTCGAGCTCGTCAACCAAACCATGCCTGCCGCCGTCACCGCCTTCATTTCCGGCGCGGTGCCTGCCGTCGCACTCTGGGTGCCCTTCAACGTCACGGTTCGCGACAAGGTGCCGGGCGCCGTTAAGCTGGCAGATGCTTCGGCATTTTATCCCAAAGCCGCGATCATCGGTGGTTGGGCGGCGGCTAACGACTATTACGAGCCTAACAAGGAGACGTTGGCCAAACTGGTCCGAGGCTGGGCCGATGCCAACGACTATATCGTCGCGAACAGCGCTGAGGCCATGGAGAAGCTGCAGAAGGGTCATTACAGCCAGACGCCGCTTGCGGACATCAACGAGTCGTTCAAGGCCCAGAAGATGTTCACGTCCAAGGACTGGAAGCGGATGTACTCGGACGGCACCGTCACCAACTGGCTGCAGCAGTCGACAGACTTCTTCATGGCCAATGCGGGCATCAAGGACTTCACGCCGGCAAGCAAATACTTCGATCCGAGCCTCTATCTGAGCACCATCGCTTGATCGATTCTGCGCGCCAGCCCGCTATCCAAGCCAAGCCTGGCTCACCGGAATTCGTTCGAGAGTATCACGACGCGCGCGCAAGCCTTCGACAACCGCGCGCAGGCACGTTCATGACGATCATCGCACATTACAAGGCTGCACCGAGTTCACTGGCCTAACGGCGTCGACCCGCCATGCCTACCCTGCCTATATCAAACTGATCGAAGAGGAGTTCGGCGATCTCCCGGTGGTAGCTCTGGCGGATCGTCAGGTACGCAGTGAGTTCAAGGCGTGGCGCGACTTGTTCGCTGAGACGCCACGGAAGGCGGATTACGCCTGGCGATCGCCGGCGCAAGCGGGCCGCAGATCGCCACCGTGACCGGTCACTCCTTGAAGGATGTCGAGGCAATCCTCGATGCGCATTGCCTGGTCGCGACATCAGGCTCGTAGAGGCAGCAGTCATGAAGCTCGAAGGGCGAACAGACCTGTAGAGTGGCCTGTAAAATGAGGCCAATTGCTATATCGCGATCAATGCTAAGTTTCGCGATCAGTCTCGATACCCGTCGACATAGCGTCGCCCGTTTCCGGACACTTGATCATTACCACAACCATCTTGATTTCCTGCAATCTGTTGCGGACCCTGGGCACCTTGGCCCGCCATCGACTGGACCGAGCGTCCCTCGTCGCGGAGGCGCCTGTCCAGTCGATCCGCGCGGCCGGTAGCCTCGATTCAGACGGTCTTGTGCAGCACTCTGTTGAAGCTGGTCTTGATGGGCTCGGTCGTCTCGATCGCAACTTTCTGCGCGAGCTCCCAAAGCTCCCGATTCTGTGCGGAGACAACGTCGAAAGCCTCGCGGCTTCGGGCGGTCGAAAGATGCACGATATTCAGCAGCGACCTGTTCTCAGCGAGCCGGGATAAAAACTCCAGGGTGGCGCTGGTATTGTCTTTGGAAATCTCGATGACCTTGGCGCCGTAATCGACGGCCCCTCTGGCGTTCATAGAGCAGGCTTCACGGAGAGTGTCGCTGATCTCTTGGGAAGTCGCTCTCATGCTCGCGATATTTTTCTTAGTCTGTGCGGCGCCCTGCTCGGCGAAGCCATGGAGGAGTTCCTGGAAATTCAAAAGCGGCAAATCGAACCTTGCACCATTCTTGTTCTCATTCACCGGATCCCCTGCGTTTCGACTTTCACATTGGCATCATTCACGAGTTTTCATCCTTTCAAGCGAAACTAGTATGACGAATCTCCTCTCCCCGCACGTACTGCTCCATAAAACTAGCGCCCCTGTTCTCGGCGTGACGGGAGGCTGCTGCGGATGAACCGCTCGTCCCCTGCCGAAGCCAAATATGATCGATTAAATTCGAGCCATCCGTTCGCTTTCGGACTCTCGCTGATAATTTGATGGTTGCGACCCCGCGGAGCAGCCTAAGCCTTAAATCTGCGACGTTGCAACGGCCGCTCGGTTGCACTGTGAGCTCGCGCGCCGCCCGAGATAGCCCGACCGGCGCAGCTCCCGCTGACGGTTCTCTTCTCGATCCACTCGGCCCCTGAGACTCTCAAGTTCTGCGAGTTGGGAGGCAAGCGTTTCGAGACGCTGGCGAAGAACAGCAGCGGGGTTGTCCACTCGAGCGCAGATTTTCATGTGAGGTCTCTCCTGGCAATATGTACGCTAGAATTCCGCCAGCTTTGACGGTGGGCAAAAAAATATGCAAACACAGAAAACACGACTAACATTCGGATGCTGCTTTGCCGATAACGATGCGGCGGCGCGTTAAGAGAGTACTCATGTGCCCAGGCGCGGCACGCTCCATTGAGCCAGGCTGCTCAGCATGCAACAACAGGGGGTCGAACCGTTGTTAATGCTCGGATCGGGTTGCGCTCGAAAGTCGAGTGGCGGCTCGCCCGCACTCGGGCTTGTGCCTCCGCTCGTCGTCTTCGTCATCTGCACAATCGACCCCTCCATATGCGGTGGGATTTCCGGAGTTCCCTCCTGTCGCGAAGGGCCCTTTGCCACCGGCCGCTCCGCCGGATCCGCCGCCACCGCCGGATGCCCCTCCAGCAGCAGATGCCCCACCACGCCGCCCCCCAGGTCCGCCACCGCCTCCAGGTGACCCGCCGCCAGAGGACCCGCCGCCAGAGGGCCCCGACGCTGCAGAGGATGAGCGATCGTTGTCGAAGAATGACTGGCCCCTGTCGTCGCCATGCGTTGCTCCGCTCAGTCCGCCTGAACGCGCGATGGCCGTCGAGGTCAGCGAGGTCGACAGCAGCAGCGTCATGACGGGGGGTGTCACGGCCGCGAATCTTCCGCAGGTTTTCAGGAACGCCCGCCGGTCGTCATCTTCATTGCCACCTTGGGTCACCATGCGCACCCTATGATTTAATTTGCTTCATTCGTATTATATATTAAATCTATATTCAACCAAAATTTGGTTTAAAAAGATGCAGATTTCGAAGCGTGTGCCACCGGCAGCAGATTGCCAGCATTTCCACGACTCGGGCTTGCCGGCCCCCGGCGCCGGAGCCCCAAATCGAAAGTTTAAAATTAATGGTTAATATGCATATATCTGATTAGCTTGGTTAAGTGCAGCGCAGGACGGATGATTACAATGCCACTGCAATTTCACCGGCCCGTCGAAAACATGGAGATCTGGAGCGCGAGCGGCGATGGCTTCTCGTTTGTGATCAGCCTGGAGAGCCCTACCGGTCCAGGCTTTCACGGACGCTCCGGGTACCTGGCGAGTTGGCGACCAATCTACGAGAACAATGGCGCGATCAAGATCAGCGGGTCGCCCTTCCGAACATTGGCTGAGGCCGAAGGAGCCTGCCGCAACATGGCCGAGCATCTGCGCGCCGCAACCGATGCTCACCGCCCAGCATGATGCGACGTCCAGCTAACGCGTACGTTCCGAAAGGACAATGCTGCGCTTGACGTCCTCATCGTTTCGAACCGCCGAATCCTGCTGTAGTAGGCTGGAAGGGGGCGAGTTCACGTGCGGCCTATTATTGCCCGTTTTGCACTGGGCATTGAATTATCGACCAGTGCAATGTCGGGCACCAGAAGTCGGATGGCCCCAACAGCTTGCAGTATCGCCGCAGGCGGCCATGATCGCAAAATCGCGCTGCGCCGGAAGGAAGCTGCTGATCCCCTGCAAGACAATCGGGTGCCGCTCCGCTATGAAGACCCTGATTGCGGCGCATGCTTCCCCTGCTTATTCCTGATACCCCGCGCGGCAGTTTTTATTCCCGCCCTCACCTCAAGGCGCGCGGAAAGCACAGCCAATCTGTTCTGCCAAAACGTTGTTTCAATTCGTCACGGCGCGCATCGGCAACGCATGATGGCCACACCACTGTAACTCGCTTTGAGAATGCGTGCAGCACCGTAGGACTCCGGTCCTCCATGGTAAAACCGAAGCAGCCAATTCATCCAAAACAGCGCCTTCTCAGCTGGCGATGATCTGCAAACCGTCCCACAGATCTGGCGGTCCAGTATGTGGCTACCTTGTTTGGATTGGTTAACCGCCATCAAGCTCATTACCGACCGCTTATTACGAACGATATATGGTCACGTTCACGATTCAGGTCTAACATCACAAACTTGATCGGAGCGAGGCAGCTGAAAAGGCCTCGACCCATAACGCGAAAAGGAGGTTCAAAAAGGAAGACTATTAATTCAACATATGAGGACTGGACAATTTTTCCGACCATTAATCAGACGTCTCGAACGACAACGGCTCTGCTTCGGAATGAAAACCTGGTCAGCTAAGTTCGGCGACATTTTCGCTAACCCGGCAAACTTTAATCTGCGGTCACGAGTATCGCTGGTAATGAGTAGGTGGTCACATGTATTCTTCGGCTGTTTTGCGGCAAACGCATGAATCTCTGATCGTTCAATTCACCGAATTGCAGAATTTACGTAGTCGCGTGTCGATGGCCGAGCAGCGCTTGCTCGGCCCAATGCGAAGGGCCCGCCGGTGGAGACGGGCTGGGAGGCGACAGGCCGGTCGAAGGCACAGGCCCGGCTGGTAGCACCAAGAAGTACCGCACTGCACACTAGACTGCTGCGCGCAGGCCGATCAGGCTTGCCCGACCGTGCCTCGACCTGATAAGTCCCCTCCTATTTGGAATCGGAAGTAGTGGGGACGGCTTCCATGGGGAACGACGAGTGGGCATCTGCGGCCACAGCCGAGTTGTGGCGGCTTTACGATGAAGTGACGGCTGTTCTTAGTCGGAGAATGATTGCGGAAAAAGCCAAGCTCGAAGAGCGGCTGCGCAAAATCGAGGGAACTTCCGGGGCCCCAAACGGGGAACACGCGCGCCGTCCCTACCCGCCAGTGCTGCCGAAGTATCAAAATCCGAAAAACCCATCCGAGACCTGGTCCGGTCGCGGCAAGCAGCCCCGCTGGTTGAAAGCGCAGCTCCGAGCTGGCAAGAAGCTGGACGATTTGTTGATCAACCGTTCATCCAGCCACAAGCGCCGCCGCACCGGTTGAGCCTCGGGACAGTCGCGACCCCGTACACACCGGAATCGCGTCACAGCGACATCTAGCGATCGCGATCCTCTTTATTGTTCGGACTGCCGTCCCCGCCGCCGTTGCCGTAGCCGTTGTTGCCACGCACAATATGACCGCCTGACCTGGCTATCGCGGCGGAAGTAAGAGAGGTGGACAGCAACAGCGTCATGGCAGGAGGGGTGACGGCGGCAAATTTCCCGCAGCTCTTCAAGAACTCACGACGATCTTCGCCGTCGCTATCGGGGTGGGTCATCAGTATCCTCCCATCGTCGTTGCGGTAAAAATAGGCCAGACTGGAAATACTGCAAGTTAAATTTGTTAATTCAACAATTTAAAATGCCGACCCGTCGTCACAGCACAGCGCTCAACGGCGACCCGGTCGCACAGTCCATTGCGAGCATTGAGGTTGCACTACCGCGCCGCCTCGGCCCGAGCGCGGCCATGGCCCGTCATTGACATTAAATTGGAACTATTATAATTCTAAATACGTGAATTAACTCATGACAGTTTTTGCTTATAAAACCTTTCGGCGCGCAACGAGCTCGGGGCAGCCCGACCACATATGCGGCGCACAAAGCATCGCTCTTGCCAAGTGGTAAAAACGAAAGTCAGTTCATGACCGGAACCGAGACCGGAGCAGCATTCAGGCAATTGCAGTCTGGCTTCGACACGGCCTTGCGACCAGGATTCTCACTGCCGCGTCTAGGAGCCTTGATGAGCCGAGCGCTGACGGCAACGCTCTTAGACCTGTCAGAATTAACGGTTCTCACTGAGGCTGCGACGGGCGCGTATGCCGTGACCGCCGTCCTCGCAGCGATGGCCGGAGCCAGGCACGTTTATGCCTTCACGCGACCTACGCGGCACGGCACACCAGCTGACGCCAGGCAACACACTCTGGAGCTTGCAGATTCGGTCGGCGTGGCCGATCGCATCGACGTCTTGGAGCAGATCACCCCGGATATCCTCCATCAAACGGATATTGTAACCAACAGCGGCCATCTTCGGCCTCTTACCGCTGCGCTCATTGATAAGTTACCAAAGGAGGCCGTCATCGCCTTGATGTTCGAGGCCTGGGAATTTCGCCCCAAGGACCTCGACATGGAAGCATGCTTACGGCGCGGAATTCCGATTGTCGGCGTGAACGAACGCCACCCGTCAGTCGATGTCTTCTCGTTTCTCGGTCCACTCTGCGTGAAGCAGCTCCACGATTGCGGCTTATCCGTCTACAAGAATCGCATTGGTGTGCTGTGTGACAACGACTTTGTTGACTCGCTCTGCGCCGGTCTCGTGAGCTCTGGAGCATGCGTGGACACTTTTGACAACGTTCAAGCTGTGTATCCCGACGAATGGGACGCAATCATCGTCGCGCTGCGACCGGCGGCTCAGCCTCGCATCGGTTCGCCGGAAGCAACGCACCTCGCTGCTTGCGCGCCCGCAGGTAGCGTTATCGTGCAGTTCTGGGGCGATATGGATCGGACTGTATTGTCAGCAAATGGATTGGCCGTTTGGCCAACAGCGCCTCCAGCAATGGGACACATGGGCATTCTCCTGTCGGAGATTGGCCCTGAACCGATCGTGAGGCTACAGGCGGGCGGTCTCCGCGCTGCTGAATGGGTTCGGCGCAGTAGAACCGTTTCGTCTGACGGATACGCACAACTCGTTACGAGGCCCTTCGGCGAGCTTTCGCCAATTCACACTACGTCTTTGCCTCGATGAGTTCGATGAGTGTGCGCGTCGCGGAGGCGAGAAACACTATACGGCGCATGCCGAACGCGACCGCGGGCGCGGGTGACGATACGGGAAAATACTGCCGCTCCCTGAAGTAAGCGATCGCGTCGTCGAGCCGATCCACTTCGTAACCAAGATGATAGAACTTGCTGCGGCGCTTCAGGATGCCCTCCACTGGCGATTGTGCGCTGGCCGGCTCAATGAGTTCGAGGCGCGGACCGCCGCCTGACACGAACTGGATCCGAACCTGCTGGATCGGGTCCTCGAATATGGGTCCTTCCGGACTGTAGCCAACTATCGCGAGTTCTGGCAACTCCGTCGCGATCTTTCGGCACGCCATTCCCAAATGATGAAAATGCAAATCCATCTGCTCTTCCTTCTTCCCTTTCTAGCGCAAGGAGACGAGTGCGTCCGGCGTGGGGTGCTGCGTCCAGGAAACGAGGCCCGGCAGCAGTTGAAATACCAGGACTGTAGAGCTCTTCACGAGCAAGTAAACGATACGAACGCGTCGGGCGACCCGGCCGATAGAAAGGAGCAGAGGGTCCGAGATCCACGCGCGGGCCACGAGGTGCGCCTGAGGACAGCCCCCAATTCCAGCATGAAATCCGTCGCAGCCAGAAGCGCGATGCGCTGCCTCCGCTGCTCTGACCAGTTGCTAGGGGCAGTTAGTCTTCCCGCGCATCAAGAAGCAACGCCGACCAGGCCTGCTTCAACCGCGGATAGTCTTCGCGCGACATCCGAAACGTAATCACGTCGTCGCCGTTCCACCAAGCCTTCGGCGAAATCTTTTCGATTTGAAAACCAAGGCGAATATGGAAGTTCTTCGCAGCCCCGTTCTTGCTTTGCACGTTGGCTACGACGACCGAAAGCCCTAACTGCACGAACGCGAACGCGAGAAGCAGATCGAATATCTCGGCCAGAAAGAGGCGCGCACCCGGGTCTACAATCAACCGCGCCACCTCGCCGCGTTTCGCCGCGAAATCCAGGTTCGCAAGGGCAATGCTGGCAGCGGGTTTTCTCGATCGCTTGAACTCTGCGATGAAATAGTAGTCGTCTGTCCTAGCCTGATAGCCTCGGAAAAACTCTTCTTGCTGGATCAAGGTCAGCTTTTCTCGGGTCATGAATTTGCCGAGAACGGGATCGTTCCGCCAGGCGATGATTTGCGCGGAGTCATCCAGCCGGACCTCTCGGAGGACTAGGTTGTTTCCCTCAGGAAGCCGGCTGAGATTCTCAGTCTTGGCGGAAAGCGTGCGCGAGCCCGGCGGCTCTGACCCCATATGCGCCGTCATATTTACCCCCCGAATTTAACAAAATTAAATATATTTAAATTGACCGGAGCATTAGCATTATTTAATGTTACTGACAATCAGACGATGCTTCTTTCCTTGGTGGAGGCTCGCTATTCTCGCCGCTATCCCCGCTTTGCCGGTCCGGCATGTAAACGATGCCGAACTCAAGTCCTTGGCGCTGTCCGGCGATGCCGCGTTCTGGGGGCATCTCGCGGCCCGCTCGCGGCAAGCTGCGAGCTTTTCCGAACTATTCTTTCTGTCGAACCTTCGGAAAAAGGCGAAGCTACATGCGACCGGAAGCGGTCAGCCAAGACTTCGACTAGCCCTGATCGGCGGCTACAACCTGTATCCGTTGCACGAATTGGTTGAACACCTCCTGGCCATTCGCGGAATCGAGTGCGAACGCTTCCTCGGCGAGTACGATAACTTCGTCTCGGAAATCCTCCACGGGTCGAGTCCGCTGTACGCCTTCAAGCCGGATCTCGCCTTCATTCTGCCGAACGCGAGCCACTGCCGCTTTTCGGGCTCGCTCCGCGATGCCGTGGAACATCAGCGCGAAGCTGCAGTCGGCGCTGCGGAGCAGCTCCTCGACCTCGCGCAGACTTTCATCGAACGCTCAGGTGCGGCGGTGATTCTCGCCAATCTTGCGCTGCCCGGCGACCTCGATCTCGGCTCGTTTCGTTCCCGCACGCTTGGCGCCGATTGGAGCTTCCGTAAGGCGGTGAACCTTGAGCTCGGGCTCCGGGCCCCGGCTGAGGTGCAAATCTGCGACGTCGAGTTCCTCTCGGCACGCCGAGGGATCACGGCCGCGCAGGACGCGCGAGCTTGGTACGAATCGAAGCAACTCGGCTCACCTGATTTTCTAGTGGACGTCGCGCAAGAGCTGAGCCACCTGATCGCCTCCTGTAAGCAAGGCCCGAAGAAGGTGTTAGTGCTCGATCTCGATCAGACGCTATGGGGCGGCCTGATCGCGGAGGACGGCATCGAGGGAATCGAACTTGGGGACTCGTCTCCCCGCGGCGAAGCTTTCAAGGCTTTCCAGAAGTATCTCCTCGCGCTTTCCGAACGCGGCGTCCTGCTTGCGGTGTGCAGCAAGAACGACCATGCGCGCGCGATCGAGGTATTCGAGAAGCATCCTGAGATGATTCTCCGGCTGGAGCACTTCGCTGCCTTCAAAGCCAATTGGGATCCAAAGTCCGACAACCTGCAGAGGATCGCCGATGAACTCCGCGTTGGCGTGGACAGCTTCGTCTTCGCTGACGACAACCCGGCGGAGATCGAGATCGTGCGCCAGTTTCTGCCCCAGGTCGAAGGCGTGCTCCTCGGGCCGGATCCCGCAGAATTCATCGGCCGCCTCCAGGCCGGGCGCCATTTCGAGCCACGTAACGTCACCGAGGAGGATCTCGAGCGGACGGCGCAGTACCGGCAGGAACGGCGACGCACGGAGCTCGCGGCGAGCGTAACCGACATGCCAGCCTACCTCGCGTCGCTCGAGATGCGAGGTACGATCAAGGAGTTCGACCCGCTCGACCTGCCCCGCATTGCCCAGCTGATCGCGCGCAGCAACCAGTTCAACCTGACGACGGCCCGTCGATCCGAAAGTGAGGTCCAGGGCCTCCTGAAAAGGCCGGACTACAAGTGCTTCACCATGCGGCTTGAGGATCGGTTCGGCGATTCCGGGCTCATCTCTGTGGTCATTGCAAAGATCGAGGGTGGCGTCTTCGTTCTCGATACCTGGCTCATGAGCTGCCGCGTGCTCAAGCGCCAAGTCGAGGACGAGATCATGAACGAGATTTTTCGGCTTTCAGAGGTCGCCGGCTGCGCGAAAGTGCGCGGCATTTATCTTCCGACGGCCAAAAACGGGATCGTCGCCGGGATCTACGAGGAGTTTGGCTTCGTACTTACGAAAGGCTCCGCCGCCCGAAAAGAGTTCGAGCTCGAGGTGGAGAAGTATCAGATGCGTTCGACAAAGATCCGCGTAATCCGGAGGGCTTATGAAGCAGGCTGAAGTACTGGCGAAGTTGCAGGAGGTGTTCGACGGTATCTTCCTCGAGAAGGTCGAGGCCAAGCCGGAGCTGTTGGCGGCCGAGGTCGAGGAGTGGGACTCGCTCATGCAGATTTCGCTCGTCATCGCCGTGGAGCAGAAGTTTCGCGTGCGATTCCGCGTTGGCGAAGTCGAGACGGCCCGGAACCTGGGTGAATTCGCCGATCTGATCGCGAAACGGATAGAGCCATAAGAACTGGACATCGCAAAAGACGATCGCGGGAATACGCGGCCCGCCACCCTACTTGGTGTCTCTCGCCCGCCTTATGGGCATGACGCGGCACAGCTTCGCAGAATCGCCGCCGACGCTTGTTCGTCAAGAGCGCGCGGAGCCGCCGGGATCTTCGCCTCCACTGAAGCGGACCCCGCCTTGGGCCGGCTGCATCAACGGGAGCAGCCGCCAGCAGCTGTTCATGATCCGGAGGCTGACTGGGGACCTAGCCTTTCAAGCGAAATTGACAACCGTGCAGAAAAAAATGCCCCCGATAAATATAAATTGTTTTTAAATTAAGTTAACTCCCATCATTTTATTTGTTAAATTTTGTTTATTGCGTGCAAGAAACGACTGCGCGGGAGAACAACATGGCAAGCTTGTTCACCACTCAGGCCCCCGTCCTGACCAACAACACGGATGGAATAGGGGCTGATTATGAGCTTGGGATGCGCTTCACCAGCGACACGTCCGGCGTGATCCAGGCGATCCGGTATTACAAGGCCTCGAATGAGACCGGCACCCATATCGGCCACATCTGGTCGGCCACCGGCCAGGAGCTGGCGACGGTCACCTTCACCAACGAAGGCGCATCGGGCTGGCAGCAAGCGACCCTCGCCACGCCGCTCACCATCACGGCCGGTACGACCTACGTGGTCTCGGTCAATATCAACAGCTACTACGTCTCCACCACCCAGGGCTTCGCGTCCGGCATCAGCAATGGAGGCCTGAACGCCCCGGTCGGCGCCGGCGTCTTCGACTACAGCGCGGGCGTCTTCCCGACCGCCGCCTATCAGAATGCAAACTATTTCCGCGACGTCGTGTTCGCTGCGGGCTCGACGAACCCCAATCACCCCGGTACGGTGAGCGTCAGCGGGACCCCGACGCAGAACCAGATTTTGACCGCGACGGTGAGCGATGCGGATGGAGTGCCGGGCACCGTCACCTATCAGTGGCAGCGAAGCACGAACGGCACCACATGGAGCAACATCACCGGTGCGACGGCGAGCACGCTGACCCTCGGGCAGGCCCAGGTCGGCAGCTTCATACGAGTCAACGCCGTCTACACCGACCTGCTGGGCAGCAACGAGACCCCGGTGAGCGCCGCGACCGCCACGGCAGTGGCCAACGTCAACGACGTCGGCGTCGTCACGATCAGCGGCACGGCGACCCAGAACCAGACGCTGACGGCCAGCGTCACGGATCCTGACGGCGTCCCGGCGAGCATCACCTATCACTGGCAGAGTAGCCCCGACGGCACGACCTGGACCAATCTCACCGCCACGACATCAACCCTCACCCTCGACAGCAGCCTGGTTGGCAAGCGGATCCGGGTGAACGCCACCTACACCGACCTGCTCGGCACCAGCGAGAACGCAACCAGCACGGCCACGGCGACGGTGGCAGCTGCGAGTGCCACCACCACCTTGCTCACCACCCAGGCGCCGGTCAACGCCAATGCCACCGACGGGCCGGGCGCGGATTATGAGCTTGGGATGCGCTTCACCAGCGACACGTCCGGCGTGATCCAGGCGATCCGGTATTACAAGGCCTCGAACGAGACCGGCACCCATATCGGCCACATCTGGTCGGCCACCGGCCAGGAGCTGGCGACGGTCACCTTCACCAACGAAGGCGCATCGGGCTGGCAGCAAGCGACCCTCGCCACGCCGCTCACCATCGCGGCCGGTACGACCTACGTGGTCTCGGTCAATATCAACAGCTACTACGTCTCCACCACCCAAGGCTTCGCCTCCGGCATCAGCAATGGAGGCCTGAACGCCCCGGTCGGCGCCGGCGTCTTCGACTACAGCGCGGGCGTCTTCCCGACTGCCGCCTATCAGAATGCAAACTATTTCCGCGACGTCGTGTTCGCCCCGGCCAACGTCATCGCACTCCTCAACACTTCTACGATCTATGTCAGTGAAGCGGCCGGCACGGCCACCGTCACCGTCGTACGCTCCGGCGACCTCTCGTCTCAAAACACCATTGAATACACGACGAATGAAATCGGCACCGGCGGAAGTGCGACGGCTGGATCGGACTTCATCCAGCCCACCTTCAATGGTCGGGCAAACACCGGCCAGATCGTCTTCGCACCGGGAGAGAGCACCAAGAGCTTCACCATCCCCATCGTCAACGATCAACTGATCGAGGGCAACGAAACGTTCGCTGTCGGCCTTCAAAATCCCGGCGCCGGATCCCTCGGAGCTCCACGCACTGTGCTCGTGACCATCGTCGACGACGACTCACCCGCCACGATCGCAATGGCGGACGTCGCGGTGAGTGTTGCGGAGAGCACCCCGACAGCGACGCTCACGCTGTTGCGCAGCGGGCCCGTCAATCAAACAGCCACCGTCGGCTATGCGACGAGCAGCGGAAGCGCACTCGCGGGATCCGATTACACGACCACGTCCGGCACGGTCACCTTTGCCGCCGGACAGGTGAGTCAGACCATCTCGGTGCCGATCATCAATGATGCGACACCGGAGAACGACGAGACTTTCACCGTCACCTTGAGCAACCCGACGGGCGCCACTCTCGGCGCCCAGGCGACGACGACAGTGAAGATCCTGGATAATGACAACCCCGCTCTCGGCAATCTGGTGGGCGAGACAGCCGTGACGGCGCTGAACCAGCCAGTGGCGATGGACTGGACTCCCGACGGCCGCTACATGCTGGTCGCGGAGAAGGACGGCGTGGTGCGCGTGGTGGACAACGGCACGTTGCGGTCGACTCCACTGATCGACATTTCGAGCGAAGTTAATGATTTCGGCGATCGCGGGCTACTGGGCATCGCGGTGAACCCAAACTTCGCAAGCAACCATTATGTCTACCTGCTCTACACTTACGATCCGCCCGAGACGGCGACCCAGACCGGGCTCGCGGCCGCCGATGGCGGCGGCAACCGACCTTCTCGTCTGGTGAGGGTCACTGTCGATCCCACCACAATGATCGCCGATCCGTCCAGCGAAACGGTGCTGGTCGGCAAGAACAGTATCTGGGCCTATACCAGCAGTCCCGACGCGAACAGCGGCGGCGATCCCAGCATCGTTCCTTCCGGCATCGTCAACGGCACGACGATTACGGCTCCCGCGAGTCAGATCGAGGTTGGATCGCAGGACAACGATCCGGATCGGCCCGGCATCCAGAACCAAAACATCCGTGACTATCTCGCGACCGACAGCGATTCGCACTCCATAGGTGCCGTTCATTTTGGCCCCGACGGCTATCTCTACCTCTCGGTCGGGGACGGCACATCGTACAACTTCGTCGATCCCCGTGCAGTGCGCGTCCAGGACATCCACAATCTCTCGGGCAAGCTCTTGCGGATTGATCCTATTACGGGTGAAGGAGCGCCCGGCAATCCGTATTATCAGGCTGGTGATCCCAACAGCAATCAGTCGAAAGTGTTCTACTACGGCATCCGCAACTCGTACCGCTTCAGCTTCGATCCCGTCACGAATCTGCCTGTGCTTGGAGACGTCGGCTGGAACAACTGGGAAGAGATCGATACGGGGCCCGCAGGCTCGAACTTCGGATGGCCCTACTTTGAAGGTCCAAACAAAACCGCCAGCTACCAGAACCTCGCCCAGGCGATCACCTTCTACAACAACGGCAACCGCAACAATTTGTCGGATCCGCCTGCCGTGTTCCCGATCTTACCTCTAAGCCACGGGGCTCCGGACAACGCCCACGTGATCACAGCGGGAGATTTCTACAATCAGAACACCATGTTCTTCGACGACGTCTACAATGGCACGATCTTCGCCGCGACCTTGGATGCGAACCGGCAGGTCGCAAGCGTCCAGTTGGTGGACAACGTACAGGGCATTGTGGACCTGCAGAAGGGGCCCGACGGTTGGCTCTACGGTGCCGATGTCTATGATGGCACGATCCGACGTTGGGTCGACCCCTCGGCCGCCGCCGGGAACGCGCTGCTCCCAGCGTCATGACAGCGGGCGCGCCGGCTCTCGACTGTCCCCCGCTTCCGGCCGCGTGGCAGGAGTCACGCTCCTGAACGACCAGGCGTCGCCCACAATTGGCTGTCGCCCGGCGTCTGCATGCGGACCCAGCCATACGGAACCCGCGCCCAGGGCTTGATCTCGGGCGTTAGATTGTCGAGGACCAGATCGCCAGTCCTGGCCCGCACCACGAGCACAAGGTGATGGTCTCCGGACCTGGTGACCACTTCGCTCAACAGCAGGACTCGCGCGGGCCAACCGCGTTGCAGCAGTTCATGACGCTTGCTCACTGCGTAGTCGTTGCAATCGCCTCGATCCGGGTTAACGACCCACTCCTCACCTGCAAGGCCGAGTTCATTAGGCTCCGGAGCAATGGCGCGGTTCACGGCGCGATTGACTGCTTTCAGCTCTGCCCACCGTTGTTTCGTCAGCGGGATCGGCCCGCCGCGGAACGACCGCCGCGGGCGACATTCGGCCTCATAGCGCAGGCAAAACACCGTGTAAGTGAGGGGCGGAAGGGTCGGGCGTCCCAGCTCGATGTGCGCAAGATCTGCTTGGGGCGCCCTCGGCATGATCAACAATGCCGCACGCGCCCACTGAATGCCACCGATCACGATAGCTATGGTTGCCGCGATGACAGGGCCCGAGGTTCGTTGCATCTGCCGATCCCCATGTGAACGCCAAAGGCGCCCGCCGCCGGCACATCGGCGCCCGATCGCGCAAAATCGACCATTTTAATATTATACTAATAATTCAATTTAATTTAATTAGCAATAATACATTTAATGTTGGATCGACAAGAAAGTCGCATTGCAGGGCGCGCAGTGACGCCAGTGGCGCCTGCAAGGACGAATGAGACGGAACGGGAAGGATGAAGGGACCCGGCTTCGGTTGGTCTCGCTGGAAAGCGCCGAAGCGCGGCGCGGCGCGGACGCGCTTCGCGCCCCTGAGCCGGGCAACGATTTACTGCCTATATAATTTTATTGTTGAATTAATTATTCACCGGGGCCAAATCGTTGGACAGAGCTTCCTCGGGCAGGATTGTCTCACATGCCAGTCGAGCTACTCGTCATTCTGGGAGCTGAAGTTGCAATACTTGGCTTCGTTGCCGCGATGACCTTGTACGCCAAGCGGAAGGATGTGCTGAGCAGACGGTCGTTCGATCGACCCGTAGCCTCGCCCAAGGGCAACAGGCACCTAACACGGTCAATCCGTCGAAAGGCACGCGATTTACTACGATTGACCAGGAGGTGGGGCGACCGCGTCACGTTCGTCCCACCAGATCTCTTGCGGCGCGCTGATCTCACCAGAATGCGGCGGTGGATCCTTCTCCTTCAAACCAGACTGCAGAAGCCGTTCCGGTTTGAGACGCGCGCTCGCGGCCGGGCACGTCGGCTGCCGATGTTGCCGGCCGCCCAGCCGTGCTTTCAGAGGCTTTCAGAGGCTGGGCGCAACACCGACGCCCACGGAACGGGCGCCGGTCCCGAATGCGTGCAGTCGAGCGCCAACCGCGATCGTGCGCCGACTCAGCGCTCCTTGAACGCGCGCTCCGCCTGATCGTGCAGCGGCTTGAGCAGGTAGGACAGCGCTGTCCGACCGGCCGTCTTGATGAAGACCTCGACCGGCATGCCGGGCAGCAGCTTGGCCGACCCGAGCTTCGCCAGCTCTTCCGGCCTCAGCAGGACGCGGCCCGTGTAGTAGCTCGTGCCAGCACGCTGATCCTGTGTAATGTCTGCCGAGACCATGCTGACCTCTCCGTCGATTTCGGGCGTGGTCTTCTGGTTGAACGCTGCGAACCGCATGGTCGCGGTCTGCCCCACATAGAGCTGGTCGATATCGCGCGGCGCGATCTTGACCTCGATCGCGAGCGAATCCGCATCAGGTACGATCAGCATGATCTGCTCGCCGGGCGAGATGACACCGCCGACTGTATGGACGTTCAGCTCATGGACACGGCCGGATTGCGGAGCCCTGATATCGACCCGATTCAGCTGATCAACGGCAGCAGTCTTGCGCTCGCTCAGTTCGGAAAGTTTCGAGCGCGTTTCGATCAGGTCCTTGCCGACTTCGGTCCGCAGGTCCTGGTCGACCTGAATGACCTGGAGTCCGATTTCAGAGATCTTGCCCTTCGACTGAGCGATCATGCCGGCGAGCTGGCTGCGCTCGCCCTCGATGCGCGCGGCATCGCGTTCGAGGGCATTTAGCCGCGTGATCGGCACCAGATTTTTTTGCCAGAGACTGCGCACGCCTTCCAGCTCCTGGCGGATAAATTCGACTTCCTTCTGCTTGGCCTCGGTCTGCCCCGTATAGCCCTTGATCTCGTTTTCGAGTTGCGCGCTTCTCTCCTGCAACTGCGCTTTTTGGCCGCTTCTCGCCTGGCGACGGAGGTCGAACAACTTCCGCTCCGCGGTGATTGCACGATTCGCCTCGGAGTTGCTCTCCTTGGCCCGATCGAGCAGCACCTTGGGAAACACAACCTGGTCGGCGCTGTCGCGCTCGGCCTCGAGACGAGCCTGCCGTGCGAACAGCTCATCGATGCTGTTTGTGACGATCGTCGCGTTCGCGAGCGTCTGAGTCTCGTCGAGGCGGATCAAAATGTCGCCTGCCTTGACCCGGTCGCCTTGGCGTACGCGCAACTCTCCCACGATCCCGCCTGTGGCGTGCTGGACCTTCTTGACGCTCGAATCCACCACGACCGTGCCTTGGGCGATCACCGCGCCGGACAATTGGGTCGTTGTCGCCCAGCCGCCGACCCCGAAAGTTACCAAAGCGAGCATGATCATACCTACTATCATGTAACGCTGGATGGATTGCAGCGCTGGCGCTACCTCGCTATTCATCGGCCGCCTCCGTGAGCATCGACGACCTTGAGCGGTACTGGATTACGCAACACTTTCTTAAGAACCTCCTCTCTCTTGCCGAAGGACTGGACCCTGCCCTCGCCGAGGCACAAGACATGGTCCACACCTTCCAGCGCCTTCGGACGATGCGCGACAATCGCGACAATCCCACCCCGGCGGCGCACGTTCATGATCGCCTCGGTCAAGGCCTCCTCACCCTCGGCGTCGAGATTGGAAGAGGGCTCATCAAGTACGACCAGGAAGGGCTTGCCGTAAAAGGCGCGTGCGAGCCCGATACGCTGCCGCTGACCCGCCGACAGCGCCAACCCTCCCTCGCCAATCTTCGTGCTGTAACCGTCCGGAAGGGACAGGATGAGGTCGTGCGCGCCCGCGGCATGCGAGGCTTCCAAAACAGCAGCCGCCGTCGCCTGCGGGTCGAACCGCGCAATGTTCATTGCGATGCTACCGTCGAACAATTCGACGTCCTGGGGCAGATAACCGATGTGCTTGCCGAGGGCATCCGAAGACCAGTGATCGAGGGCCGCGTTGTCAAGCCGGATCCTGCCTCGAATGCACGGCCACACACCCACCAGTGCACGAGCCAACGTCGACTTGCCGGATCCACTCGGGCCGATGATGCCAACCGCCTGCCCGCTCCGCAGTTGGAACGACACTTCGCTGAGGGTGGGTCTCTCGGAATTGGGGGCGCCGACATAGAGATGCTCGACGGAGAGGCTTTCGGCAGGCGTGGGCAAAGCCAACCGCTCCTCCTCGTGAGGCAGAAGTTTCAGCAGGTGATCGAGCCGTTTCCCCGATTGCCGCGCGGCTACGAAGCCTTTCCAGTTCGCAATGGCCATTTCGACGGGCGCCAGTGCCCGCGCGGTGAGGATCGATCCGGCAATGATGATGCCGGCGGTCGATTCCTGGTTGATGACGAGGACGGCGCCAACTGCGAGAACCAGCGATTGCAGGATCGACCGGAAAATCTTGGAGGCTCCGCCGAGCCCGTTTGCGACATCGCTGGCCCGCTCATGGGCTGCGAGGTACTTCGCGTTGACATCCCGCCAACGGAAAGCCGCCTGTTGCCGCATGCCCATGGCCTGCAGGACTTCGGCATTTCGCCGCCCCTCGATAACCAGGGCGGTTCGTGAAACAGCCAGGCGCGAGGACGCCTTTGCCGGCCCTCGGGTGCGCGTTTCCGTGAGCAGCGTAATGCCGACCAGCACCAGCGCGCCGGCCAGCGCAGTGACGCCAATCCAGAAGTGAAAGAGGAAGCAGACGCCGAGATAGATCGGCATCCAAGGCAGATCAAACAGCGCCGTCGGCCCTCCGCTCGACAGGAAGCTGCGGACCTGATCGAGGTCCCGCACCGGCTGCAAGCCATCGCCATCGGCCCTGGTCTTGAGAGGCAGACGAACAAGCGCGTCGAATATGCGCAGGCTGAGCCTTTCATCGAAATACCGGCCGACGCGGGCACTGATCCTGTTCCGGACAAGGTCCAGCCCACCCTGAAACAGGTAAAGCACCGTCGCCAGAACCATCAAGGCGATCAGAGTCGGTATGCTGCGACCGGGCAGCACTCGATCATAGACCTGCAGCATGAAGAACGAGCCGGTGAGCATCAGGAGATTGCTCATCCCGCTGAAGGCCGCGAGAGCCCAAAAAATCCGGCGGCAAGACCGCAGGAAAGCCGTCAGCTCTGACTGAGACTCGTCATGATCCTCCGCCGGCCGGGGGCGACCAGCGAATATCCGTTGCCGCAGCGCTTCGACCGGGCGCTTTGCCCAAGCGATCAGTTGCGGCGTCCGCACTTCGACGTCTTCCGCCCACTGCCGACCGAGGGACCAGAGTCCCGATATGTGCACAAGAGAGATTCGATATAGATCCGCAGGCGGGGGGGATCCCCCCCGCCGTCCAAAGTCAATCATGGGTGCCGCCTTTGAACCATGCCTTTATCGGAAGATCCCCCAAGAGATCCCCAAGGCAGTTGTTGAGTACTGCTCTGTGTGGTTACCCCGTCCCCTACGCGAAGTGGAAGTCGTGGCTGGTCAACGAGTCGAGCTTGATGTTCTTCAGCGTGAGCGTGTCGCTCCCCGTCGAGATCACGACGTCGCCGCCGGATTGGGTCGCGTGGGAGAGAACGCTCGCGAAACTGTCGAACACGGTCTTGCTAAAATCGATCGTGTCGTGAGCAGGTCCGCTGGCAACGAAGCCCTTGACGACATCGTTGCCGAAATTCGCGGCAAACGAGAACGTGTCGGCCTTGCTGGTGCCAACGAGCACGTCATTGCCTGAAGTGCTCGTCTGTGTGTTGCTGCTTGTCGAGCTCGAAGTAGCAACGACCTGACTGGTGCTCGTGGACGACGTAGCTACGGTGGAAGTACCGATCTGCCCGTCACCGTTGAGATCCTGATGGAAGCTCGTCTCGAGCGATTTAAGGCCAGAGCTCGTACCCGACACGGAGCCGCCCGACGAGGAACCGCTTAGGCTGCTGACGTGGGAAACGTAGTTTCCGTTGCTGTCGGTGTTCCAGGCCGTGTACTGACCGGTGCTCGCTTCCTTCCAGACAACCTGATAGCCGGTCCCCGTCTTCTCAGCAGCAATCGGTGCCCAGGTGTGATCTGACCCGTCCACAAAATCCGCGCCCTTATTCTTCAGCGTGGGGCCCGATCCGGTGCTGTCGTTGAGGAAATATTTGCCACCGTTCTCAACGAGGGTTGTCACGCCAGCCGACTCGATTTGCGTTCCAGCACTCGGCGAAGTCGGTGTGGTTGGCGACGTCGGCGAAGTCGGTGTGGTTGCAGTGGACGTACCGATCTGCCCGTCGCCATTGAGATCCTGATGGAAGGTCGTCTCAAGCGACTTAACGCCAGAGTCCGTACCCGACACCGAACCGCCCCACGCGGAGCCGGTCAGGCTGCTGACATGGGACACGTAGTTGCCGTTGCTGTCGGTATTCCAGGCCGTGTACTGACCGGTGCTGGCCTCCTTCCAGACAACCTCATACCCAGTCGCCGTCTTCTCCGCAGCAATCGGTGCCCAGGTGCCATCTGACCCTTTCACGAAATCCGCGCCGCTATCCTTCAGCGTGGGGCCCGTTCCGGTGCTGCCGTTGAGATAATATTTGCCGCCGCTTTGAACGAGAGCGGTCGCACCAGCGGACTCGACTACCGTACCGGAAGTCGGCGACGTCGGTGTGGTCGGCGCCGAGGTGCCGGTGCTGATGCTGGCCGTGGCCACGGTGGACGCCGTGCTGGTGTTACCTGCCGCATCCATCGCCTTCGCGGTGAGGCTGTGCGAACCGGCCGCAAGGCCGCTGGTGGTATAGTTCCACACGCCACTGCTGTTGGCGGTCGCGGTCCCGATCTGGGTCGTGCCGTCGAACACCTTTACGACGCTGCTCGCTTCGGCACTGCCCGACATCACCACCTGATTGGCACTGTTCACCGTATTGCTAGCAATGGTCGGCGCAGTCGGCGCTTTGGTGTCGACGGTGACTGCCAACGCAACCGACGCCGCGCTGGTCAGCCCCGACGCGCTGGTCGCCGTTGCGGTGAGCGTATGCTTGGCGTCAGTCAGGATCTTTGTGATGTAGTCCCAGTTGCCGCTTGAATCCGCAGTCGTCGAACCGATCTGGGTCGTACCGTCGTAGAACTTGACCGTGCTGCCGGCAGCAGCGGACCCCTTGAGCTCGATGGCATTGTCGTTGGTGATCTTGTCGCCAGCGGTGCCGCTATCGGTCGAGAACGAGGCTATGACGGGAGCGTCTGGTGCGGCTGGCGCCGACCCGCCCGTGTTGCCGTGGTTCGCCGACGTGTTGAGCGTCGCGACTACGGCCGCACTGTCATCGACGTTGCCGGTGTAAACCGGGTTGTTGCCGGTGAATGCGGTCGGGCCCCAATAACCTCCGCCCATATGATTGTTCGTGACCGACACACCCGTGACGGATCCGCCGTCGAACTGGGCCGAGCTGTAGATGTTGTAGCCACCACCGTACAGCAAATTGTTGTCGACGGTTACGTTCGAGACGGGCCCGAAGTAGTTGTCGATCATGATCGCCGCAGTTTGGGTATGGTCATTGATGACCGTGTTGTGGGTGATCGTGATATTGGAGTTCTTCCCGTCGATCGAGATACCGTCGTAGTGCGGAGATCCCGACGCGATCATGTCGTGGATGTAGTTGTCCTGGATGAGGGTATTCCCTCCATCAACCCCGATCCCATTTTCGACATTGTAGATGTTGTTGGCGATGAACTTCCCTTGCCCCATGATTCCATAGTCGCCGTCATTGCCCGAGCCGACGCCATTGATCTCATTGTGCTGGACCACCGCTCCGGTAACGCCAGCCGCAACCCTCACGGCGTAGAACGCTTCCGTCGTGACCTTGCAGTTCTCCAAGGTGACATTCGGAGCGTTGATGAAGACCGATCCATGGATGTCGAGGCCGCTGATCACGGCTCCCGCTGTATTGATAACGAGATCCCCGTAGTAAGGAGTGAGGGTCACGCCCGCCGACACTCCAGTGTTCGTAGCATCAGGCCACGCAGTCGTCGTTGCCAAAATGTGTTCTCCTTCGAAGTTAAATAGAAACGTGCAGTGCACGTAGGCGCGATCATCCCAATAGGTGCGCCATGGCCTGTGTCATGCTCCATCGGCGGGGGCTTTTTTGGGACGAGATGGGGGCGCGACTAGGGTCATTTTCTGGGTGCATCGCTCGGCCAAATTCAATCGCGATTAAAAAAAAGCGAAGAAACTTCCGCCATATAAGCTGCCACAGATTCGAGCATTCGCGCGTTGCCGCCAGAGCACACCATGAACTTATTCATCTCAATCCTCGCAGGAGTCGGCAGCATTGGACGCCTCTCCACCACTGGCGAGGCCACTGGGCATTTTACTCGATTTAATTGGCAATAAATAATATACGACTGCAGCAAAACCCGCTGCCAGAACGCCTGAGCACGAATGGCATGGGATCGACCCTCTCGATCTGACGGACGTCGTGCGATCTCGCCAGCAAAGCTCGGCTACGTACTGCGCGTCCGCTGGCAACATTCATGAGAGAAGCGGCGGTCGAAAGCGTTCGAAGGAGCTCTTTTGAGTGCCTGATGTTGCGGGCCAATCCTATCGCGTAGCCGTGGCCTTTCGTTATCAGGTGCGAGCGAAGTTCTCGCGCCTCTGAGCTGCACGCTAGGCTGGCTCACCGCGATGTCCCGGCAAGGCCTCGCTGAAGATGCCGCCCTTCCTCTACCGACGCGGCCCTCTGGAACGTCGGCCGCCACAGCGCTCCTGCCCACCCGCTACTGACGTCAATCCGCAGCCGCGCCGCCTGAAGCAATTCGACGATCAAGAATTGGTCCGCTATTCCTCAGTGAACGACATCGCGACCAACACCAGAGCCAATATGGTATCGAACCGGCCCGAGCCGTATGTGGTTTCCGCCTTGCGAAGAGCACGGACGGCTTTTAGAGCCCGGACGCGCTCCGTATGGGTGGTTCTGGTCTGGACGGCGGAATGGCAATGGGTCACAATATTCCCGTGCATAAAGTGGAGCGCTGTTAGACGCCGACAACCCTCGTTTTTCTTCATTCAGATCGGAAGTGATTGTCCATGCACTTTTTCCGCAAATCTGTTTACAGAATACTTGATCTGATTTTGGCTCCGGTCGTTTTGCTCTTTGCTCCGTTTGCAGTCCTCGTGAGCGGCCTTCGTGATAGAGCTCGCTTGTCGAGGTTTGTCTGCGACAGGTTTCAGTTCGCCATTGTGCGGCATCACTACTACGAGCCCATCCTTTTTGCGGCGGACCTGAAGCGCGATCTCTCTCTTCCGAGGCAAATTGCCGGGCTGAACTTGAACGAAGCGGCACAGCTTGAGTTGGCCGAGCAATTTAACTACCGGGATGAACTACTCGAAATTCCAACCATTCAGAAAGGACCCGGCGAATTCGGATACCACAATGGTTCGTTCGAGCCTGGAGATGCCGAATTTCTTTACAATATGATACGACACTTCCAACCCAAGCGGATCATCGAGGTCGGCAGTGGGAATTCGACTCTCATGGCTCGCCTGGCGATAGAGGCGAACAAGAGGGACAATCCACAATACGACTGTGAGCAAATCTGCATTGAACCGTTTGAGCAACCATGGCTCGAATCGGCCGGCGTGACGGTCCTAAGGAAGAAGATCGAGTGTTGTCCCGACAGCCTGTTTGAGACGCTGAGCGAGAACGACATTCTCTTCATCGACTCCTCCCACATCATTCGGCCGCAGGGCGACGTTCTGCACGAATACCTACACGTGCTCGGTCTCCTCCGCCCCAATGTGATCGTCCATGTCCACGACGTCTTCACGCCGCACGATTATCCCGCTCAATGGCTGCTTCGCGACCGCTGGCTGTGGAATGAACAATATCTTCTCGAGGCCTTCCTGAGCTTCAACGTACATTTCGAGATCATCGGCGCAGTCAATTGGCTTGCCCGTTCCCACAGAGACAGGCTGAACAACGCATGTCCGGTTCTGATGCGCGAACCTTGGCGGGAGCCAGGTTCATTCTGGTTCCGGCGAGTGAAATAGACTAGAGACCCGGCCAACCGATGATTTACCTCGGGCCAACAAGGCGGCCTGAGGCGTGATCGACATTCTCCCGCCAGACCGGGACGTTCTTCACAATTGAACTGTAGCCCCACTTTCCTTTGCCCATCCGGTTATTCGTAAAGGAAACCCCACCAACCGTTCCGCCATTGAATTGCGCAGAGCTGTAAACCGTATATCCGCCGCCCATCAGCAGGTTGCTGTCGACTTCAACATTCGAGATCGGTCCGAAATAATTGTCGATCATGACCGCCGACGTCTGCGTGTGCGTGTTGATGACCGTGTTATGCTTGATAACGATGTTGGAGTTGCCGCCATCTATCGAAATGCCATCGTAATGCGGAGAACCGGACGCAAGAAGATCGTGAATGTAGTTGTCCTGGATGAGCGTATCAGACCCTGACACACCAATTCCGTTTTCGACCTTGTAGATGTTGTTTGCGACAAAAGTCCCCTGGCCGACTATGCCGTAGGAACCATCGTTGCCTGAGCCAACGCCGTTGATCTCACAGTTCTTGATCACTGTGCCAGTCACCCCCGGCTCAATTCTCACGATGTAAAATGATGCAGAAGTCACCCTGGAGTCTGTCAAGGTAACGTTCGGTGCCTTGATGTAGACGCGACCTCTAATATCGAGTCCCGAAATAGTCATGCCGGCCTGATCTGCCACGAGGTCGCCAGAAGGCGTCAACTTGGCACTCGGGCTCACTCCCGTATTCGTTTCGTTGGGCCACTCGGACCTGGAAATCTGCTCGCTCTCGGCTGCGCGCGCAACAACTCCACTTGGTTCGGGGCTTGCTAACACAAACAATAGAAGCGCCTGAATGAAGACCAACTGCCGCATCTGGAAGTGAACCCCGACTTGCGTTCGCTATTGGGCCATCCGCTCCTTCGGCCGACCCATCTCGCCTTTCAAACCGGCGACAAGTCCTTCGACCGCTGCGCGACTGTTGTTTGGCGCTCCCTGGAGCAAGAACCTGAGCGCATACATCAGAGAAACCGCAACTCTCAGGGGCACCGACCACGGAAAATGCCGTCGCACAAAGCGAACGCAATTGCGGTGCTGGAGATAGACGGAGAGCATTGGTATGGCCGATGAACCTTTGGCTGATCCCGTCGTCGTACCTCGCTTGTGAACGACGATCGAGTCGACCGCATAGCCGAGCCCCAAGTGTCTCGCCCGAAGCCCCCAATCCATATCCTCATAAAACAGAAAATAGCTTTCATCCATCAGCCCGATCCGCTCGATGCACCAGCGGGTCACGTACATCGATGCCCCCGAAGGACTATCCATCGCGTGTTCAACGGCGGCAATGTTGCAGGACACGTTGAGAAGTTCTCCCAGGCCGATGGCAACATCTCGCGCCGCCAGCTTCTGCCAGGAAAGTCCGCCGCGAAATCTCACGTGGTCTGCGTCCAAGCTGTCGAGAATAGTGCTGCCCACCATCGCTTTCCGGCCGGACTCCGCCCGTTGGTGTAGCGCCGCCAGCGCAGACTCGGTCGGTTGGGTGTCCGGATTCAAGATCCAGACGGCCCGCCAGGTGGGTATCGCAGAGAGGGGGCGCAACCACGCGTTAATCCCGCCTGCATAGCCCAGGTTGTCGGAGGCGCAGGCAACCCACACATTTGACGACCTCGCTCGCAGAGCCAGGCGCTGAACGTCGGTAAACCGGCTGGTGTTGCAATCTATCCCGGTCCCAGAAGATTGGCCCCGCAGGCAAGGGCCTCCCTCGCCGATCAGGGCGCCAACAAGGCGGTGATACGCATCATCACCGCCATTCTCGCATATGAAGATGTCGAAAGCCGGCGAAACTGTCGCCCGCGACAACGCCAGCAGACAATCAACAATGTCCTGTGAGTTGCGATAGCCGACGATGAGCACCGCGACCTCGGAAACGAGGTTTTCCGCCAGCCCGCACGAACCGTCCGTTTCGCTAGCCTTCAAGCCGGCCGTCATGGGGCTTCCGCTCCGACTATCCTGATAGATAATATATGTTCTCGTAACTTTAAATGGTCCACGTTGCAATCTGATTTATTTGGTTTAATCTCAACTTATTTAATGCCCACTCGTAACCTCTGCCGCGGCAAGGTCCTATCGTCATGAATCTGAAGCCTTTTGCCCGTTTCGCATATGCGAACATCCCTGGCGTTGCCGCCGCGCGGTTTGCATTCAAGGATGCGGCGGCCTCATACCTTGCAAAACCCGAGTACAGGGGTGCCACGTGGACCGCGAGGGCTGATGGTTTGATCATCGACATCGGGGCGAACCGCGGACAGAGCATTCACGCGTTTAAGAGGTTCAGGCCGCAATCGAGCATCGTCGCCTTCGAACCCGAACCTCTCTCGGCCGAGCGGCTCAAAATCCGGTTCTCCGGAGATCGGTCCGTCTCGATATTGGCCTGCGCTCTAGGGGCCAAGCCGGGCACCATTACATTCTTCGTTCCCTCATACGGCTGGTGGGCATGCGATGGTATGGCGGCGACCTCCCGCAAGGCGGCGACCGAGTGGCTGAGTGATTCCGGCCGCATGTACCGTTTCGATCAGTCCAAGTTATCCGTGGGCGAACACAGGATCGAATGTCGCACGCTCGATTCCTTTGCCGTGTCGCCCTCCCTGATCAAGGTGCACGCTCAGGGGGCCGAGTTGGAGATCCTGCAAGGGTCGGAGCAGACGCTGAGGCGGCACAAGCCAGCACTGATGTGTGCCTTTGCATCGGACGAGATTTCGGAGTTCGTTTCCGACATCGGCTATAGGCCGTACATCTTTCAGAACGGACGTTTCGTGAGGGGACTGGCGCCGCGTTCAGTCACTTTCACGTGGTATTTGACTGACGATCAAAGCCGCCGCGTTCAGGTCGAAGCTGGGTCACCGAGCAAGGCGGTTCTCTCATGAGCGTCACGGTTGCAGGCGGCGAGTACGGCCTGACAAGTACGGCTTTGCCAAGAGCCGCTGAGCGATGCAGTACGCTGCCGGCTTGGCTGCTGCTGATCGGACTCATTCTGCCAGCAGCACAAGTCCAACTCTACCTCGCCGACGCGAAATTGACGATAGGTCGGATCGGTATCCTGCTTCTCATAGTGCCTGCGGTGGCAAGACTAGCCAGGGCAGGTCGTCACACACTCGCCTCTGACTATGTTGCATGTGCCGTCGCAGCATGGATGTTCGCAGCCGCCTACTACACGAGCGGGCCGAGTGCGATCTCATCGACCGGCGCCGAGAGCCTCGAGTTTCTGGGCGGTTACCTTGTAGCGCGCGGATTTTTCTTCGGACCGGCAGCAATTTACGGCTTTATTCAGCCATTCAAGATTGTGACAGCTTACATCGTCCTGCTGGCGCTTTTCGATAACCTTTCGGGCCGGCTCATTGTTCAAGAAACGTTTTCCGCCGCTTTCGGTAGCTCTGCGCTGCTCTCGCCCGACTTCAGGCTGTACTGGGTAAGAGCTGCCTCGACGTTTGACCACCCAATTCTATTGGGCACCTACTGCACTGTCGCTTGCAGCATCTTCCTGTTTTCGGAGCAACGCCCGTTGTCAAGGATGCTTTGGGCGAGTGTTTGTATTTTCGGCTGCCTCTTGTCGTTGTCCTCCGCGCCCCTATTGTCGTGTCTCATTGTCCTGATGCTCTACCTTTATAATACGGCACTGAAAGAATTCCCTGGACGATGGCGCGTGCTGCAGGTGTGTCTTGTTACGATCGTTGTCGTAATCATGGCCGTGGCCAATCACCCGCTTGGCTGGATCATCTCCCACCTGACCTTCGATCCGGTGTCAGGATACTTTCGAATGTTGATCTGGGACGCAGCTACACAAAAGATTATGGAATCTCCTTTCACCGGATACGCATTCGGCCCGCTCAATCACGACATTCTCGATACCACCATCGACTCTGTGTGGCTGGTGTTTTCGCTTCGGTTCGGACTTCCTATGATTGTCCTTCTTGTTTTGGCAAACATTGCGAGCCTCCTGCCGACGAAAAGTCGCTTCACGGACGTAACGGAGGATCCCAGCGCGCCAGGTCTGCGCATCGCGTTCACCGTCGCAGTAGTGATGCTCATGTTTACCGGGCTGACGGTCCACTATTGGAATTACCTCTGGATATTTTGGGGAGTATGCATCGGCATTAGGGCGTCGCTGCGGGAGTACTCGATGTATCAGGTCTAGCCCTGCCAGCCGGTCCAAACGCGAGGCTTTTTTAGGCGCGGCACCACGAGCAATTCCCGTCAG
Organism: Bradyrhizobium sp. MOS003; assembly: GCF_003020125.1. Taxonomy (GTDB): domain Bacteria; phylum Pseudomonadota; class Alphaproteobacteria; order Rhizobiales; family Xanthobacteraceae; genus Bradyrhizobium. Next base: position 124,635 of record NZ_PYFW01000009.1, read on the forward strand.
CGCCGAAACGTCGTGGTAAAGCAGCCAGGAAGCCTCAGAGCCGATTACGGCGTCCTTAGCCGCTCGATGGCCGGCCGCAGCAATTGCCATCCGCGCGATCCCAGCTGCCGTTTGCAGGCGAGAAGCCACCAACGACGCGATCTCGTGACCTTGGGGTCCAGCTTCGACGCAATGGACGAGAGGCGTTCCGATAATTCAACGTCTCCGTCATTGAAGGCTCGGCTCGCGCAACTGATCGCGTCGAGCGCCAAATGGCCCATCAACCAGGACCGGAGATCGTTGACGTCTGGAAGCACCGGAGGGCAGCTATCCAGGAAATGCTCAAACGCCAGCTTGCGTTGAAGGAAGTCCTGCTCTGCCGAATATCCGCCTGACATGTTGGCTGAATGTCGTCGATACACAGCCTGGATCGCATCGATAAAGCCGACAGGACCATGCGCTGCGAACCGCAACCACATCTCCATGTCACCGCTGTGCGTCAAATCCGGTAAGTATCCTCCCACTTTCTTCTGCAGGCTCGTTCGCACAATCACGCTCGGTGCCACCACTATATTTCTGGCGCCCCCGATTTTAATGAAATCTCGGCCGGACAGTATCTTTGTACCAGTCCCAAGTTCCGGAGGCGATGCCACGATCTCCTCGCGACCTTGATAAAGTGCGACCGCGCCGCCAAACGTGAGGCTGACGGAGGGGTTCTCATCCATCAGTCTCGTCGCCCTCTCAATCGCGCCGGGCATCAAGTAATCGTCCGCGGACAGCAAGATCATGTAGTCTGCAGCGGCCCAGGCGATCCCCTCATTGAAGGTGGCGATGTGGCCTTTATTGGCAGAATGCCTGTGAAACTCAACCCGAGGATCAGACCGAACCAGTTCTTGCGCAACCTGGGCCGTATTGTCTGTCGACGCATCATCAATGATGAGCACCCGCAACTCGGGTCCGCATTGCTTCAATAGGCTGTCGACGCAGTCCTTGAGGAAATGCCCATACTGATAACAGGGAATGATTGCATCGACGGAACTCACGGCGCGTCCGTTCCAATGTCGCTTATCCACTGCAGATCAACCGTTCATCAGATGGCGGCAAAGATAATGCCATCTATTTAATTGGATTTTTTGCTCTGCGCAACATATGTTTAATATTTAATTTTTGTGCTACTTATCGGCCTCTATAAATCCAGACGGGCGGCATTTGACGCATGACGGGTCTCAGCCAAAACGACCTTTCTTTACGAGGACGTGCGACACTTTGGGCACAGCGAAACTCCTGGCGGCTGCCAGGAAGCGTTAGACGCATCGCAAAGAAACTGTTCATTAGCAGTCAGTTGGCCTCCGGAAGCGACGACATTGTCGACGACTGGTCGAAGCCGCTCATGCCATACGATGCGACGGTCGCGCCGCATGCACGGGCGGCACCCGCCTCGATTCCGACCAGCAGCGTGTCGAACCCAAGCGAATTTCTTGTCTCGCCAGGCAGTGTACATTGCCTCATCGTCACTCCAGTGCTCGACGCCGGGGGCCTTGATGAATTCGTCGCCTTTCTTGCACGGCGCCTGCCCCACTTCGGATTTCGCATTACGGTTATGTGCGCACATTCATCGTCGGCACCCGTCGGACAACTGTTCACGGCCTTGCAGAGGGAAGGCACAGCGGTTATTGCCGCCTCGCCAAGCGACGCTTGCCTATGGATGGAAACGAACCGTCCTGACGTCGTCAGCGCGCACGATCCGCCCGGCTGGCTCTTGCAGGCGGCTAGTGACGCCCGCGTTCCGATCGTGGAAACGCTCCACGGCATTCCAACTCCCATCAGCACGAATTGGAGGGAGGAGCGCCAGAGATCGAAATTCGTTACCTGCTTTGTCGCGGTAAGCGAGCTCGTGAGGCGTCAGTACCTGTCGGGCAATCCGTCCTATTCTGATAGCGCGGTTATCACCATCCCCAATGCGTTCAACCAGACACACCGCCCCCTTGTGAACCGGCCAAGAGCCCGCGCCTGGCTAGGCCTCAATGACGAATTTCTTTTTCTCTCGCTCGGTCGTCACACGGTTCAGAAGAATGCATACGGCCTGGTACGGGCATTTTCCGAATTCGCAAAGGATGATCAAAAGGCGCAGCTGCTGATTGCCGGTCGCTTGGACGATGCTGTATACACGCGTCAAGTGCGTACGCTTCGCGACACGATGCCTTGCAAAGAGCGAATTCACCTCCGGCACTCGTTTCCAGATCCGTCCATCCTGCTGGCCGCCGCTGATTGCTTTGTTCTGAACTCCTTTTTCGAGGGCTGGTCATTGGCTTCCATGGAAGCCTTAAGCGCGGGGCTGCCCACAATTGTGAGTGACGTCGGCGGCGCGCGTGAACAACTCGGTATGGACGGCAGCCGCGGATTCGTTGTGGCGAACCCGGTTGGCGATCCCGAAAGCGCAAATTGGCACAGCTCGAGTCTAATGCGATTTCAGCCACAAAAAAATAAGGATGAACTCGTCTCCGCTATGAAGTCAGTCGTCGCACACCGAGAGTACTGGTCAGGGGTACGCGGACAACTGTCTGCGGATTCAAAAAGCCGCTTCGATCCTGTCATATGTTCCAAGCGGCATGCGGAGATCCTTCTTCAGGCGATTTCACGATCTATGGTCAAGAGTGAATTCGCGGATTGTGGTCGCCCGTAGTCGACGCCCCGACGAGTATCGAGCGCTTCCGGGACTCGAGCGGTTCGCCTCGCAGTCATCGCCCTGCTAGCTGATCAGCCGGCTCTTCTTCCAATTGATCTTCGGCTGCGCGGTACGTTCACCAGTCGGCTCACCCGCCATAATGTATTGCTTTGCCAGGTGATGGGTCAGGAATCCAAGGGTAAGTCCATCCAATATCTTGGATTTTGGACCTTCAAGGCCTGTGATCAGACCATCTTTGACGATCAGATTTGTATCATTGAGAAGCTTAACGGCGGTGTCCTCGACAAAGAACTTCAAATGGGTGCGGTCAAGAATTCCCGAATCTGCGTATTCAAATCGACGCTGGAAAAGCAGCGGAAGGGTCACGCTCAGATGCGCGATGTTCGGAACAGAAACAATCACGCGCCCACCATCCATGAGCAGATTTCTGGTGATAGCCTGAAGCGTACGAGTTGGATCCGGGACATGCTCAAGGACATCAAGCAACAAGATCAGGTCAAACTTGCTAGCCACCCGTGATATCAAATGGTCGATGTCTCCGATAATCGCGACATCGGCATGCTCTTGCAGGTCGGCCTCGAGTGCTGGATTGAGCTCGACTCCGCATGTTGTGGCAGCGGGGTAGATCGACTTAAGCCACATCAGAGTGAAGCCTGCGCCAGGTCCCACTTCAAGTATCCGAGAGGCGCGGCTAGGCAGCAACGACCGTATCTCGCGGCGAGAGCGGCTATAGTAATTTTTCGCAGCCGAGCCCTGCGCAACACCAACGCGTCCCTGCATTTCGCCGATTTCAATTCTTCTGGAGGCTTCCAAGCTCATTGAACGACGCTCCCTCTGGAAACCTCCATTTGCTCCATTCCGTGATTTTCGCGAGCAAACGGCTTCAGCGATTCACGCCTTGTGGCGGTTACAACAAGGTCGGGCGCAAGTATGGGAGACAGGAGTTGCAACATCGGACCGCTTCGATGGGGAGCGCGCCTTTCGATCTTCTCGATCGCTAGACCGGCCCGCGCACACCAACCTTGAATTTTTCCGATTGTGGTATTGTGGATCCCTACAGCCTCGAAGCTCCCCCAGCGCTGAAAGACGTTGCTGGTCTTCGCGCATTCCCAGGCATAACGAAGCGACGGTCGATTTGGCGCGCTTATGATCACCCTTCCGTCCGGAGCCAGGAGATCGACAAATAGCCTAAGCAGATGTGCCGGATCACGAACGAATTGCAAAACATCGACGAAAAGCAGCCGGTTGAACCGCTCTGCTGCAATCTTTGCTCTCGCCGTCAAGACGTCCCCTAACACCACCTCAGCCCCGAGCTGGGCCAGGCCGTTGCCCACAACGGGGTCGAGGGGAACAGCCACCACGCGGTTTCCCCTCTCCAGCAGTCGCCGCTCGTTTGCGGCGGAGCAGGATCCAATCGATAGTACGGCAGCGTTCTTCGGTACGCCGGACAGCACTTCCTCCCTGGCCGGCTCGTAATAATCCTTCGAATACATGCTATGCCAGAGCCTAGTCTCGACGCTGAATAGCGGAACCGCGTTGTTTCCCTCACGCGCGATCTGCATCAGGACGGATAGTTGTGCGTCCAATTGTTGGCGATCGACGCCGAGCCGGTTGATATACTTGTTCGGTAAATGGTGAGCTGAGAAGTCATCGATATTGGAGATCGGTATCAACTTCTTGAAACCGCACTGCGTGTATGGATCAGTCGCAGCAGTGCACGGCAGGTCGTACTTGCCTTGGTGAGGTCCGACCACAAACCCGCCGGACGCAATTGCTCTCACAAGCTGCTGCCGGGTGAGCACATAGCTGGCGGCATGCTCGTTGGTAAAATGAGCAAGGTAGTAATTTCCCCTGATCTTTACCGACGTGCAGTCCCAGTGGAAAGAGCCATGGGCCTGCGGATAATTCAGTTCGCCGTTTGACGCTTTCTCGACGAGCATTAATCCGGCAACTTCGTCCTCATTCAAGACTGAAGTCACGTCCAGAAAAGCTCGGATGTTCCTTTCCGTTATCAGGATATCGTCTTCGGAATAGATGAACAGGTCATACTGATCAACCCGCGCTGCAAATAACTCCTTGTGCGCGAAGGGAAGCGACCAGGGATTCTTATTGGGAAGGCCAACGACACACTGGATGCCTGCTGCCGGCTTCTTGTCAATGTTGGAGATGATTATGACGTCCACGTCGAACGACATGGACTGGTATTCCTTAATCACTCGATCCAGGTAGGTGTTATTGGCAGTCCCATAGCTCGCGATCACGACCAAAAGCCGCAATGCCTTTTGATCGGCGATCCTCGAGATCATCGGTCCAACTCTGCCCGCACCGCAGCAGCCACCCTCAAAGTATCCTCCGCGTCCATCTGCGCATAAATGGGCAGCAAAATCGACCAATCCTGGGCGAGTTCGGATTGACGCAGATCCTGCCCCTGGGGGTGGCTCGAATAGGGCTGCTCACGGTGGGCGCACATGATACCGCGGCGGGTCGCAATGCCCTTATCGAGGAGATGTTGCATAACGATGCGTTGGTCGAGGCGATCAGGGAGACGCACGCAATAGCTCTGCCAGTTGGATCGGGCCCACGCCGGCTCGGTTGGTAACCGCAGGCCTTCCAGATTGCCGAGCTGTTCGGCATATTTAGCGGCGACCGCTCGTCGGCGTGCTACCAGTTCTGGAAGTCGCTCGAGCTGTCTGCGCCCAATTGCAGCCTGCATATCGGTCATTCGGTAATTGTAGCCGAGAACGACGTACTCCTCGAAGATCACAGACGACGAGTTGTGACGCACCGTATCCGGAACGCTCATGCCGTGCTGGCGCAGCAGCTTGAATTTACGATCGAGCCCCGCATCCGCGGTGGTGAGCATTCCACCCTCACCGGTCGTGATCACCTTTCGCGGATGAAAGGAAAAGCACGCAATGTCTCCACGCGGCTTGCCGATCGGCTCCCATTCCCCGTCTATCCGGATCTGCGATCCGGCGGCACAGGCCGCGTCCTCGATCACGGCGATCCCGTGGCGGCGCGCTATAGCCATGAGCGCTGCCATATCACACGGCATGCCCATCTGATGGACCGCGATGATCGCGCGCGTGCGCTCGGTGATGGCCTCCTCCAGCCGAGCGCAATCCAAATTGTATGTCTCGGGATCGATATCGACAAAAACCGGAGTGGCGCCCTGATGTCTGATGACGTTCGCGGTCGCAATGAAGGAATGGCTGACCGTGATCACCTCGGCGCCGGCGCCGATATCCAACGCTGTCAGGGCGAGTTGCAGGGCAGTCGTACAGTTGGAGACGGCACAGGCGTGCGGCGCGCCAACAAGTGCAGCGAACTCGCGCTCGAACGCCGCCACCTGCGGACCTTGCGACACCCAGCCCGACAGCACGACCGCGCGCGCAGCGTCAGCTTCTTCGTCCGCAAGCAGCGGCAGAGCGATCGGAATCACGATGCCGCCGCCTGTCGCTGGCGGTCCGAACCGAGGTCGCGTTCGGATCGCCACCATTTCACGAGATCGGCGAGCCCCTGCTCAAGCGAGACCGTGGTGCGGAAACCCAGCAAACGCTCTGCCTTGCCCGTCGAAGCCAGCCGTCGCGGCACCGGATTGACCGAGCGCTCCGGCGCGAATTGGGGTGTCAAGCCACGGTGTCCCATCACGGACGCAAGCACCGTCGCCAGCTCGGTCAGGCTGGTTTCAGTGCCGCTCCCGACGTTGAAGACCTCATCAGTAACCTTTGCCCTGGCTCCAAGGATGTTGGCACGCGCGATGTCGCGGACGTGGACGAAATCCATGGTCTGACGGCCATCACCAAAGATAATGGGCGGCACTCCGGCTTCCAAGCGCTCCATCCAGCGGATCAAGACCTCGGTATACCGTCCGTGGATATCCATCCGGCTGCCGTAGACGTTGAAATATCGGAATGCCACATAGTCGAGGCCGCTTACATCGTTGAAGGCCCGCAGGAGCCCTTCGTTAAACGCCTTGGCGGCCCCATAGAGCGTTCGGTTATTGTACGAATTCTGCCGCTCGGTCGTCGGAAACTCCTCGGCCATGCCGTATACAGATGCCGAGGACGCTGCGATGATCTTCTCGATATCGTGCTTGATGCACAGCTCCAGCAGGTCATAGGTGGCATCCACCATGACTTCCTTGGCGAGGCGTGGTTCGGCTGCACAGTGAGTGATGCGGAGTGCGGCCTGGTGAAAGACGATATCGGCCGCCTTGACGAGCGCTTCCATCAGCTTGCGATCGCGTATGTCGCCGTGAACCAATCTCACCGGCCCGCGCCCGAGCGCGCGCCGGAGATTTTCCGGCCGGCCTCGGATCATGTTGTCTATGGCAACAATCTCGATACAGCCCTCGTCGCAGAGCTGATCAACGATGTGGGAGCCAATGAATCCGGCCCCGCCGGTGACCAGAACGCGCTTTCCCTTGAGATCAATCAAGACGCTCTCCTGTTGTGGAACCATGTCATGACGCTTTGTGGATGCTCCGCCCGGTCGCTGAAGGCGTCGCTGGGCCGCAGGACCGCCCCGTTCCTCAATGTAGCGACAACTTCGATCGCCTGTTCCGGCAGCATCTCCGGATAGATGGGAAGAGAGAGGAACTCGTTCGCAAGCATCTCAGTGACGGGGAGATCACCGGCACGATAACCGAGCTCGGCATAGGCTCTTTGCAGATGCACCGGAACGGGATAGTGGATCCCGGCTCCAATGCCGGCATCACGCAATAGGGTCAGCGCGTCGTCGCGCCGCTGCAGTCTGATCGCATAGACGTGATACACGTGACGGGCGTGGCGGGGCGGCTGGGGACGCGCGAATGGGAGATCGGATAGCAGTGCATGGTATCGCTCAGCGAGCGACCGACGCGCTTCCGTCCAACGCTCGATGTAGTCCATCTTGACGTTCAGTATCGCGCTTTGAATCTCGTCCATGCGATAGTTGTATCCGGGGATGACGTGGTCGTATTTCGCCTCCTGCCCCCAATCCCGCAGTAGTGACACGTGTCGCGCGAAGTCAGGCCGATCGGTTACGACCGCCCCACCCTCGCCAAACGCTCCAAGGTTCTTGCCGGGGTAGAAGCTGAAGCATCCCAGATCGCCAATCGAGCCTGCGCGGCGTCCCCGGTATTCCGCGCCGTGCGCCTGCGCGGCGTCCTCGATGACGACCAGACCGTGACGGCGTGCGATCGCCATTATCGGATCCATGTCGGCCATCAACCCGTGGAGGTGAACCGGCAGGATCGCTTTGGTCCGCGGCGTTATGGCAGCTTCAATCAAGCCGGGATCCATCGTCCACGTTACCGGGTCGACGTCGACAAACACCGGCCTGGCGCCGCTGTAGAGAATGGCCGCGGTTGTCGCGACGAACGTCATGGATACCGTGATGACTTCGTCACCGGGACCGACGCCCGCTGCAAGCAAGGCAAGGTGAAGCGCCGAAGTGCCGGTGTTCACCGCGCGGCAATGGGCAGTCCGGCAATAATCCGCAAAGCGCCCCTCGAAGGCCGTCACCTCCGGCCCGAGCACAAAGTGCCCGCTGCTGACGACCCTCGCTACGGCGGCGTCGATTTCCGGCTTGATCTGGCTATATTGGGCTTTCAAATCCAGGAAGGGGATCAAGATTCAAGACCTTGGATTGGAGAAAATTATAAAACAAATTAACTCTCACTATTCAATTTAATCAAGCATTAAATTATACGACATATATCTCTCGATTTAAAATGGTTTATGGAGCGAGACTGACGAGCTTCGATCGCCCAGAACGGTGTTTTCAGTTCCGGACAGAACCCGAGCGGGCACTCCGGCGACGATGACGCCGGGCGGAACGTCCTTCGTCACCACCGCACCCGCGCCTACGGCGGCACCCGCACCGATCGTTACACCGCACAGAATAGTGGCGTTCGAGCCGATGGAGGCTCCCTTGCCGACATGAGTGCGCTGCAGTGTCCAGTCTGACGCTTGCTGAGGACGACCATCCGCGGTTGTTGCCTTCGGAAATTTGTCGTTCGTGAACATCACGCCATGCCCGACGAACACTTCGTCCTCGATTGTGACGCCCTCGCAGATGAAGCTGTGCGACGATATCTTGCAACGCGCACCTATCTTTGCCCCAGCCTGGATCTCGACAAAGGTTCCGATCCTGCTCTCGTCACCGACGGCGCAACCATACAGGTTGACCAGGTCAGGATGCAGAATGCGGACATCGCGGCCAAGCTCGGTGTCCTTTATTGGCATGTCAGTTCCTCGTCTCTACAGTCAGGCAAGCCTTCACAGTACCGGGCGTGACGGAAGCAACCGGGGCGCCATCTCGGCAAGACCTGCTGCCGCTTGACGAAGGTGCTGCAACAGAGGATGCCTTGTCGCGATCAGTCCCCACAACCAGCAGAAGGCGGCGACCACCAACGCTGACATAAGCCCTACCATGAGATTAAGAGTTCCCGTCCCGATCAACACCGCACAGGTGGCTGCGCCCGAGGCGGTCGCCATCGTGACGACACCGCTTTTCAGCAGGGCACGGAAAAATTCGCCCGGCCGCAGCGCCAGATGCGGACTGAGATAGTATATCGCCACTGCTGCTTGGAATGGCAACGTCAGCAAGGCGCACGCTGCGACTGCCTCCACGCCAAGAAAGGACGCACCCAGGAGGGCAAGGAGCGATGGCGGCAACGAGATGAAGGACGAGACAAGCGCGTCGCGCACGCGACCAACTGCCACGAATACAGGATACGTCAGACACGCAGCGAACAGCGCCAGATTTGCAAGGCAAAGGATTCGCACTAACGGCACGACTTCCAGCCACGCTTCACCCAGCCAGAGCAAAACGATCGGTCTTGCCATAATCGCTATGAACGTGAGGAATGGCCACTGCACGGCGGAAAGCAGTTGGACCGCGTCAAGATATACGCCCTTCAGGTCCGCCCCGGCTGCACGCCTCGTCACGATCTCCGGCATGATGATCGGATTCAGCACCTGCGTGACGAGCCTGTCGAACACCTGGGTCAGGATCATCGCCCGGCTATAGAGACCGACAGACGCAAAATCGAGAATTCTCGCAAGAAAGAGCTGGGGTGCAAAGTTGTAGAAGATATTGATGGCGCTGACGCCGCTGGAAAAGAGACCGAACCGAAGGACGTCTCGGTATTCGGACAGCGAAGGACGTAACACGCTGAAATCCCGATACGAGTTCAACAGAATGGCCGTGAGAACCATGCTCCCTGCCACCCCCCCCCAGATCGGAGCCATGTAGCTGAAGTTCATTACCGCCAGTCCGATCGAAACCAGCGCGATCGTCGTGTTGCTTGCAAGATTGCAGATCGCGAGCGTCCCGAACTGCATGTCACGGCGAAACAAGGCGGCCAACGTTCCGGAGACCGGTAGAAGGAGAAGGTTGAGCGCAGAAACCTCGATACCTCGCCTCAGACTGTCCTGCCCAAACAGTTGCGATATGACGTCGGCCAAGGCCAACAGGATCAGCGCAACTGCCAGTGAGATCGCCCAGGTGATAGTGAACGCTGTGCGGATAGTCCCGCGCGATAGCTCACGTTTCTGAATCAGGTAATTCGCGCCTCCAAATTCTTGAAAAGCGGCCGCGATCACGGCGGTGAGCGCATTGACAACCGCGAAGACCCCGAACTCGCCCGGCGCCAGCAGACGCGAAAGTACTGCGGTCGAGACAAGGAACAGCACAAGACTCGCATACCGGTCCACCGCAGAAAACAAGACTGAACGCTGTACTGAGTTCATTGCGACTCCGTCGCGGGGCTCGGCGGGCGAACAGCCACGACCAAACCGCCAATTAAGCCGTGGCCCGAGCCCGCTCCGGTAGCCTGCCCGGCAACTGCCTGATCGCGACTGGTTTGCCCTGTTCGGCGATCGATCGCGAAGCCGCCTCAAGCACCTCGATAACTCGCAGCCCAGACATGCCGCTGGAAATCGGCTGTCCGCCGGTGCGCACGCAGTCGATAAAATGCTCGACTTCCGTTTGCAGCGCCTCCTTAGGCGAGATATGCGGAGCCCACATGTCGCCGGCGCGATATCCGATCCGAAATTGATGTGCACTTTCGGGAGGCCTATCAAGGATAATTCCCTTGTCATAGACCTTCACCTTTTCGGTCGGCTCGAGATCGTCGTAGACGATCATCTTCTTGCTGCCACCAATGAACGTCTGGCGCACCTTGACGGGCGACAGCCAGTTGACGCTGACGTGGGCCACGCATGCGTTGGGGAAGAACAACGTGATGTGGGCCATGTTTTCCGGCGAACCCGCGACATGGCACGAGCCCGTTGCCGAGACCGCGACCGGCTCCTCATCGAGGATATGGTTGATGATCGAGATGTCGTGCACCGCCAAATCCCAGATCACATTTACGTCATTTTGAAACAGCCCGAGGCTAGAGCGTATGCTATCGTAATAGTAGATGTCTCCGAGCTCTCCCTTCACCAAGAGCTCACGGATCTTCTGAACCGCTGGCGTGTAGAGAAAGGTGTGATCGACCATCAACGTCAGTCCACGCCGGTCCGCTTCGTCGATCAAGCGGGACACGAGCTCCGTGCTTGGCGCCAGGGGCTTCTCGACCAACACGTGCTTGCCAGCTCTCAACGCCGCAATTGCCAGCTCGTAATGCGTGTGTACCGGCGTAGCGATAGCGATTGCATCAATCGAGGCGTCCTTCAGCAGATCGTCATATCGCGGTGTGGTTGATACCCCCGGATAGACCTGCCTTATGGCGCCGAGCCTGCCTGGATCAAGGTCGCTGACGCTGACGACGCGGGCGTCCGGACTGATCGAGAAGTTGCGAACGAGATTAGGGCCCCAATAGCCATATCCCACGACCCCGATTCCCACTTGGCTATCTCGCATACTGACCTCGATCTATTCGGGGGTTTACGCCGCAATACGTTATGTCCGTGCCGGCATATCCTGCCATATGCCTCGCGTATCGATCACGTCGAGGTGCCGCCGCTCTGCCAACGGCACCATTTTGAACTCATCATGATCGACGAGGAGAATCGCGATCTCGCAACTGCGCAGGGCTTCCTCGATATTCACGAATGCGACACGATGATCGGCCAATTGAGGAGGCAGACGGCGCAGATTCGGCTCAACAACCTTGATCCGTTCGCCGTATTTTGCCGCGAGATGCGTGGCTATCTCCATGGCCGGGCTTTCACGCACGTCGTCGACATTGGCCTTGAAGGTCAGCCCACAACAAGCAACGTTCGCATAGGGATGATCGTCGATCAGTGCCTCCGTGCGCTCGATGATCTTCTGCGTTTTGGCGTTGTTCACTTCTCGGCTTGTTCGCATCACACGCGCAAGGTCCGGCGCTGAGTCGATGATGAACCAGGGGTCGACCGCAATGCAGTGCCCGCCCACTCCAGGTCCCGGCCGCAATACGTTTACGCGAGGGTGGCGGTTGGCGATATCGATCACTTCCCAGACGTTGATATCGAACCTGTCGCAAATCAGCGAGAGTTCGTTGGCAAATGCTATGTTGGTATCGCGAAAGGCGTTCTCCGTCAGCTTGACCAGTTCGGCCGCACGCGCCGTAGTACCGACGCAAGTGCCGCGAACGAACATCTTGTAGAAGCGCTGAGCACGCCGCGTGCAGGTTGGCGTAATCCCGCCGATGCACCTGTCATTGTTGATAAGCTCGGTCAGGATCCGTCCCGGCAGCACGCGTTCGGGACAGTATGCGACGTAAATCGCTCCATCTTCCTTGCCGTTGACACCTATGTGCAACTCTGGCCTGCGTTCAACGATCCGCTTTGCGATGGCCTCTGTTGTCCCAATCGGCGATGTCGATTCAAGAATAACAAGATTTCCCGGCGCAAGAAGATCCACGATACTGTCGACTGCGGCATTCACCATTGACAAGTCTGGACGGTTCTCGTGATCGATCGGTGTCGGCACTGCGATGATGAACACGTCCGCAGGCTGCGGCTTTCTGGCCGTCGTGAGCGCACCACTCGACACGACCTTGGAAACAAGCCCATCTAGATCGGGCTCGGCGATGTGAATTCTGCCGGATGTAACGGTGTCGACGATGCGTTCATTGGTATCGATACCGACCACCTGCAGCCCTCGGCTCGCAATCAGCGCTGCGGTCGGCAGTCCGATATAACCAAGTCCAACGACATTGATCTTTTGGAATTCAGGCATCGAGAAGCACTTTCACGATCCGCTCGCTCGCGTGCCCGTCACCAAACGGATTATGCGAACGCGCCATGGCAGCATAAGTCTCGTCGTCGTCGAGGAGACGAAATGTCTCCGCAACGATCCTGTCGTAGTTCGCACCGACCAGGCGCGCCGTTCCCGCTTCTACTCCCTCGGGACGCTCGGTTGTCTCGCGCATTACCAGGACTGGCTTCCCGAAGGTGGGTGCCTCTTCCTGTACGCCGCCTGAATCTGTCAGGACCATATAAGACATCGAGAGCAGGCTCACAAAATCCGTATATTCCTGAGGGGAAATAAGGACAACCCGCGGATGGTCCGAGAACCGAGACGCAAACATGTCGCGTACATTCGGGTTCGGATGCACGGGGAGCACCACGGCAACGTCCTCCCTGCGCAGGATGGTCTCCAACGCGTTCGCGATATTAACGACGCCGCCGCCGAAATTTTCCCTGCGATGGCAGGTCACCAGGATGATGCGCCGATTGCCGTGACGCTTCTTGATGCCGTCCCATCGGCACGAGAGCCCTGGATCGGATTCGACCATGGCTTTCGCGAGGATGAGAGCGTCCACCACCGTGTTTCCGGTAACGTGAATGCGGTTATCGGAGACATTTTCAGCGCGTAACGCACGCGCCGCGCGCTCTGTCGGGGCAAAATGTTGATCGGCGATCGAGCCGACGATCTTGCGGTTCACCTCCTCGGGCCACGGCGCGAAGATGTCACCGCTGCGCAGCCCGGCCTCGATGTGCGAGACCGGTATACGGTGATAATAGGATGCCAGTGCACCGGTCATGGCAGTCGCCGTGTCGCCTTGGACAATAACCCTGGTGGGCTTCAATTTTTCGAGGAGTTCGCCGATTTGTCCGAGCAGTCGAGCGGTCAGATGATCGAGAGTCTGATTGGTCGTCATGACGTTCAGATCAAAATCCGGGACCACTTTGGCCAACTTGAGGACTTGATCAAGCAAGTGTCGATGCTGTGCAGTCGCACAGATCGTTACGGAGATGTCCTTGCGCTTCTCGGCCTTGAGCCGGTTGATGACAGGAAAGAGCTTGATTGCTTCCGGCCGCGTTCCCAGAAGAATGAAAAAATGCTTACGCACGCCTCAGCCTCCAATCCGGTTCGGACCAGGCTTAACGGCGCCGGGCGCACCAAGCGGGTGCCGAAGCGCCTGCTTGATGAGGGCCTGCGCCAGGACGCCCGCAAACAGCGTGTTCGTCGTGGCGTATCGCCACCACATCCGCCCAGGCTCCTGATAGATGCGGTACAACCATTCGAGGCCGAGTTTCTGAATCTGGACCGGCGCGCGCCGAACGGTGCCTGCTAGAATATCGAATGCACCACCGACGCCCATGATAAAAGGTACGCCGAGATCATCGCGGTGAGCAGCGAGAAAGCGCTCCTTCCGAGGTGTCGGCATGCCGATGAAGAGACAATCAGCCCCGCTGGATTGGATGTCCCGGACGACGTCACCCTCCTGCTCGCGTTTGAAGTAGCCGTCGTGCCAGCCTCCAAAGACAAGTGAAGGATGCCTCTCGCGCGCGCCTTGCACCGCCTGCCGCAGTACGGCGGGAGTGGCTCCCAGGAAATAGGGCTTGAAGCCCTCATGCGCGCATACCGCGAGCAACTCGGCGAGGAGATCCACGCCCGCGACCCGCGACGTCGCCGGAAGCCCCAGTGCTCGAGCGCCCCAAACAATCCCCATGCCGTCGATGCCGACAACATCGCTGTTGGCCACATCGGCCGCGAGCACGGGATCGGATCGCATATTGACGAATTTGGCGACGTTCAGCGCCACATGTTGCAGCCGTCGCCGGCTGTGCATGGCCCCGCGCGCCAGATCGACGGTTTCCGCCATTGTCAGCAGGTCGATGGGGCATCCCAGAAATGAGGCGCGCATTGGAACCTATCTCCTAGAAAATTCGACCAAATTTAAATTTGCATTTAAGATTATTATTGAGATAATACGCCAGCAGCATTTAATTGCAAGGTTTAAATCGAGCGGCCCTCGTCGCACCCCTCGCAAAATACAGAGGCCGCCGCGCTAACGGGCTGGCAGAAAATTCAACCTGAATTAAATGGAGGAATTAACTTATGATTTCGGTCATTATTCCCCACCTCAACCAGCCCGATGCGCTGGAAGCCTGTTTGCACAGCCTGGACGCGCAGACCCTGACGCGTGACGCGTTTGAGATCATCGTGGTGGACAACGGCTCGGCAACGCCCCCTATGGACGTCGTTGCGGCTCATCCTGGTGTGCGGTTGCAGCACGAACCGCATCCAGGACCCGGCCCGGCGCGAAATGCAGGCGTCGCGGCTGCCAACGGCGAGATCCTCGCCTTCATCGACGCCGATTGTAGGGCCCATCAGGATTGGCTGCGCAGCGTGGTGAAATGGTCTCGCTTGTCACCGGCTGGCACCGTTCTCGGGGGCGACGTTCGCATTTGGCGGCCGGATAATGCGAAGCTTGACGCCATTGCGGCTTACGAAAGCGTCTTCGCTTATCGTTTCAAGCTCTATATCGAGCGCCACGGTTATTCCGGCACTGGCAATATGGCGGTGTTTCGCCGCGACTTCGATCGCGCCGGCCCTTTCGCTGGCATTGAAGTAGCCGAAGATATGGAGTGGGGGGAGCGTGCGCTGCGCGCCGGACTTCGATTTCGATACACCCCTGAGATGATCGTCTTCCATCCGGCCCGGGGCTCTCTCCAGGAGCTCTACGCCAAATGGGACCGACACATCGCGCACTATCGCAACATGGCGGAACGTAAACCCATTTGGCAATTGCGCTGGATAGCGCAAGCTTTGCTCGTCCTCGCGTCACTCGCGCCAAACGCCGTGACTGTGCTCACCAGCGACCGCCTACACGGTAGCGGCGTCCGCCTCAAAGCTATTGCTGTATTGTGTGCTGTCCGAGCGCACCGCGCCATGACGATGCTCTCGCACCTACGAGGCCGCCGAGCAGTCGCCTGGAACCGTTAGCGAAACGCCAATTCTGTCAGGCGCCCCCAAAGGCACAATTGTGGGTCAGCTCCTGCAGGTCGGTACGCCGGCCGAATGACCACAGGATCCAACCCAGCTCGTAGCTCCGGCACTCAAGCCGAACTTCCACGTCAGCGCCATCGATCAGTCGCTCCCCGTTTCCGAGCCAGGCGTTCTTGAGTGCGCGCAATACCCGTGGCGCCTTGGTTGTCAATTCGCCTTTGCGAACCTGCGAGCGGAGGGTCAGGTTTAGTTCAGGCACGAGCATGGCCCGGCCCAGTTGGTTATCGCCAAATACCCAGTTGAATCCTTTGACCAGCGCGTCCCGCGATCCCCGCCGCCCAAAGCGCTCGGCCCACTCCAGCAACGCCGGGGCCATTCCATACTGATGGACCGAATAGACTTCGTAGAAATCAATGACGCGGCCACTCTGCGCGTCGAAAAACCAAGGCCATTCGCCTTGTGGGCCTTGAAGCGCTATAAGGTTGCGCACACAGGTATCGGCCATGACAAGCGCGGACGCGTCGCCAGCGAATTCGCCATATTGATAGCAGGCGATTGAAAGATAGGTCTGCGTCGCAAATGACGAGAAACGGCGACGGAGGCCGAACGGTGCATCGAAGAACAATCCCGTTTCGCTTTGAAAGCGTTCTTTGAGGAAACGATAAAGCGGCTTGGCGTAGCGCACCCACTCATTCTCTCCTGCCCTCGCCTGAGCCACGACTCCCGTGAGCAGCATGCCAAGATCCTGCGCACGGAAGCACCTCCACCCGGACTCATCGACAAGAATGGCTCTCAGCTCGGATTTGACCGGCTCTGGTATTGGGGTGCCGAGCTCGGCGGCGGTCCATAACGCCATACCGAAGGCGTACTTGCGTACCGGAAGCGTCGTGAGTAGCAGAACGTTGCGACGGAATATTTCGGGCAGATCAATGCCACTTGGAATCCCAGCGACGCGCGACATCCCGAGCAGAACGTTGAGGGTATAAAAGACGTCGCTGTTTGGTACCGACTCGTTCGGCGAAGAACGTCCATCAAGATGGTAGATATGCGACCAGCGGCGGTGCTCAGGTAGCCAACAACGTTCCAGCCCGTTGAGGGCATAGTTCACCAGCGGTGAGTTTTGCGAGAGCTTACTCTCCGCGGTCGGCACCACGAGCTTCACCCCAAGATTCGAACTAATGATCATGGTCAATCGCCATCCCAAGCCGGGTTAGTATTCCCGAATGCTTTCATCCAATCCGCGTAGCAATGGATAGAGGAAGTAGGAAATCACCGTGCGCTTTCCGACTTTCATTTCTGCCGTCACGGCCATACCCGGAATCAGTTGAATGCGCTCAGGGGGCAGCCGAAGGTGCGCGTCAGTCAAATCGACCAGTACGCGGTAATAGGGAGCTGGCGCACGGCGCGCACCTTCGGCTTTCGGATCCGGCGAGAACGTGTCCTGACTGATGACGCGGACCTCGCCCGTTGCAGTTCCATACTTCTGGAAAGGAAACGCTTCGAACTTGATCCGGACCGCTTGTCCAAGCGCCACCTGACCAATGTCCCGACCCTCGACATTGACCTCCGCTTGGAGAGGCACGTCACGAGGAACCAGGACAAACAGCGTTTCCGCTTCGCGAACCACCGAGCCGACTGTCCGGTTTGCGATATCCAGCACCACGGCATCTGCCGGCGCTTGCAGGACGATCAGCTGCCGACGAAAGTCGGCTTTCTTCAATTCCTCTGCTGCGCCATTGCGCTTCGGCACGGTCTCTACCAGTTCCTGGTAGGTGGTGCGACGAAACTCCTCGGCGAAGACCTTCTGGTCAGCGCGGGCCTTGTCCAGCCGATGCGTACTATCGGCGATACTTCCACGAACGCGCGCCAAATTGCTCTCGACCTCGAGCCGTGCGTCGCGAGACAATAGGAAGTTGAGCCTCGAACCGACCTCCTTGTCCATCAGCGTGGCGCGCATGGCTTCAATTGAACGCATCGTATCGAGTCGCTGAAGGAGAACCGCCTCTTCGTTCTGCGCTGTTTTAAGATTGGCTTGAGCGGAAGCGATCTGTGCGTCGTAGTTCTGGATCTGCGCCTCATAAGAGGCCCTCCTCTGCAAGAACAACTTTCCTTGCAGGATCTGATCCGGATTCGAAAGCTCCGTGACGGAATACTCGGTTCCATTCAATTCGGCGCTCAGGCGATCGATCGACGCATCGAATCCGGCCACTTTGCCGCGCAATTGATCGCGATCCGCCTGCGAGAAAGTCGGATCGAGCGTCGCCAGAAGGTCACCGCGGTTAACGCGATCACCGGCCTTGACGTGGATCTCGCGTATGACCGACGTTTCCAACGGCTGCACGACCAGGTTTGGACGTGTCGTGGTCAATTTTCCCTGCGCCGTGACGATCATCTCCACTTGCGAAATGGATGCCCAGGTCACCGCGAAGGCAATCAGTGCAAGCACGCTGTAGAGAGTGATACGCGCGAGCCGCGGCGGCGCTTGCTGGTCGACTTCGGTTGCATCGGACTGGAATTCGGCGATCACGGGCGCTCGCCTCGGCGCTGGCCTGAATAGCCTTCGCCGTCGCTCGACCGTTCTGGCCACGACCAGACCGTCCGGCTGCGTATCCGCGCGTGATTGCTTTATCTCCTTCATGCAATCTGCTTCATCTGTTGGTTCCACAAATGCCTGTAGATGGTGCATTTCGACAGGAGGTGGTCGTGGCGATCCACGTCAACGATTCGGCCGCGGTCCATCACCAGGATCTGGCTTGCTTCGGTCAGCATTGACAGCCGATGCGAGACGATGATGACGGTACGCCCTGCCGCCAAACGGCGGAGATTGCGCCTGATGATCATTTCGCTTTCGGAGTCGAGGGCACTCGTCGCTTCGTCGAAAATCACGATCCGTGGATTGACGATCAGAGCCCTCGCAATCGCGAGCCGCTGCTTCTGCCCGCCGGACAGGTTCGAGGCGTCTTCCTCGAGCATGGTGTCGAAGCCACGGGGCAACCGCTCGATGAACTCGTCGGCGCCTGCGAGCTGCGCCGCAGCGACGACTTCGGCAAAGGTCGCGTCACGTTTCACGCAGGCGATATTGTCGCGAACCGTCCCGCGAAACAGGAAATTATCCTGCAAGACGATTCCAAGGTTTCGGCGCAGGTGTGCCAGGTCGAGCTCCCTCGAATCATATCCGTCGATACGGAGCAGCCCCTGCTGCACCGGATACATGCCCGAAATCAGCCGTGTGAGCGTCGTCTTGCCGGAGCCGCTCCGGCCCACGATCCCGAAGATCGAGCCTGGCTCGACGGCGAAGGAGACATCATCAAGCGCCGGCGCTCCCTCAGCTCCGTAGCGAAAAGAAACACTCTCGAACTCGATTTTGCCGGCAAGGTCGGGCCGCAGCCCGTCTTTCTTGCCATCACGCTCAGGCTTCTGATTCATTACCTCGCCGAGCATTTTCACGGCAAGAGCAACTTCCTGGTATTCGTGCACCATGGTCACGAGCTGGACCAATGGTCCGGAGACCCTCCCGGCCAACATGTTGAAGGCGACCAGCGCGCCGATTGTCATTTCTCCAGCGAAGACATCGAGCGCTCCCACAGCGATAATCCCAAGCGTCATGATCTTCTCGAGAAATCCGGTGAGCGCCTGGGCGCCGGCGGAAATCTTTTCGACACCGAATCGCATGGTCACCGACTGTGCACAGCGGCTATCCCAAATCCTGCCCTGCACGGGCTCCATCCCCAGCGACTTCACAGTGCGCATACCGTGAACTGTTTCGACGAGGAGAGCCTGCCGCGCACCTTCCGCCTGGTACAGATCGTAAAGACGTCGCCGGAAAGGGCCCATGAGCAGGCCGACAACAGCGCCGCTCGCGGCAGTGAAAGCCAGAACCATAAGCGTCAACTTGACGCTGTAGAGCGCAAGTACCGGCAGGAAGACGAATAACGAGAGCGCGTCGAGGGTGGTTAAGAATAGTCGCCCGGTCAGAAACTCACGGATCCGCGCCGCTTGCTGCATGTGCTTGACCAACACCCCCGCTGCCATGTGCTCGAAGAAGGTAACCGGCAGCCCGAGGAGATGACCGAACGTCTTTGTAGCGACTCGAATGTCGACCTTATTGGTCGCATAAAGCAGCAGGTAGCGCCGCAGAAAGCCGAATATCGCGTCAAAGACGAGTGCTGCGGCCGCCCCTGCCGCGAGTACGTAGAGCGTGGTGAAGCTCTCGTGAACCAGAACTTTGTCGATGACGAGCTGGAAAAAGATCGGGATGACGAGGCCCAAAGCATAGAGCAGGATGGCGGCAATCGCGACGTCCCTAAACAGTCGCCATTGAGGAAGCAATTCCGGCACGAACCACCGGAGGCCGAAACTCCTGCGACCATCCTGTGTCAACTGCTCCCGCTTGATCAGGATCGTGTGACCGGCCCATTGGGCACAGAACCGGTCCCGGTCGACAACCAAGACCTCGTCCTTGCGGTCGGCGAGCGGGTCGAAGACGCTGACGACCTCAGTGCCCTCGGCTCCCAGTCCTGCACCAAGGACAACGATCCAGTTGCCATTGGTGAGCCGAGCCAGCGCCGGATAGGCTTCTCCGAGACGGATCAGCGCAGCCCAGTCCATTTTCGTGCTTCTCGCGCGCAGGCCTGCATCCTTCGCCATGCGCAACAGGAGATTCAACGAGAGCGGGCCGGCTACGGCATAGGCGTGCTTCAGACGCTCGACCGGCAGGTCGATGCCATGATGACCGGCAATCTTGGACAGGCATTCCAATGCCGTCCGCATCGCCAATCCAGGCGGGTCTGCAACCCGGCCTTTCGCGCCATCAGCGGCGTCAATTTCACCGGAAGTTCGAAGAGACATTATGAGTCCGTGGGGAGTTGGGCGTGAGCGCATCGCGTACGACCGACGCACCGTTGGGCGACTCAACCGGCTGATTCCGCCGGATCACGCCCGCGTCGACCAACCCCTGAAGCGCCTTCTGCATCACATCGACCGAATTGGCGAAGGATTCGACCGAAAAGATCAGCCGCTGAGAAAACACGCGTTTCGGGACATTGTTTGCGTCACGCTCCGTCGGTGAAAGACTGACCAGATCGACGCGGACGATGGTTCCACTAACGGTAATCTCTTCGATTCCGTCGGTATAAAGTTCGGCGTGCATCTAGTGTCTCCTATGCTGCGAGCTGCTGCCTGAAAACCACGTCAACGCCGTAGCTCGTTGCGTTGTAAGTGTTGGTCGGAAACAGACTATCCGTCCCGTACGCAAAGACACCGTTGCCGTTGATCGATGCCGAGGATGGGGCCGTCAGAGGTCCGTTGGTAATTGCGTTGGCGAGGAGGCCCGGATCGGATGCATAATTCCCGGCGGTGTGATAGGAGGCGACGTAGGTCGTTCCCGGCATGATCGTCACGGGCGTGGCAAAATTGACCTGCTGCCAGCCGTCGGCCGTTTCGCTGGTAAAGGTCGCAGTTGCCAGCAAATTTCCGGTGCTGCTCCAAAGATCCGCAACGTGGGTGCCCGTGTTGGATGGGCCCTTGTAAAAACGAATGCCGACGACATCGCCTGGCGCAGACGACTGAAATTTGACGCCAAGTTCCACTGACTGTGGATCATTCGCCGCCACAATGCTGGGCTCATCACTTGCGCTGAACAGGCGCACAGTCGTCGAAGACGCAGCGGTCACATTGAGAGCGACGGATGTAATGGCGGTGCCACCATGGCCGTCGGAGATGCTATAGGCGAAGGACGCCGTTCCCGTGTAGCCGGTCGTCGGAGTGAAGATCACGCTGTTGCTTTGGGCGTTGAAGTTGGCGACGCCATTCACACCGCCGCTCGCGCCCGTAATCGTGAGCGTATCGCCATCGGGATCGGTATCGTTGGCAAGCAATACCGAGGCCGGGATCGCGAAGGGGACGTTCTGCGTGGCGTAGAGGCCACTGTCGTTCGCAGCGACTGGTAACTGGTTGGCGCCGCCGCTCGAGCTGTTGAACACGACATCCACCCAGTAGTTGCTTGAGTTATAGCTGCTGGTCGGGAAAAGATTGGTTGTTCCGTAGCTGTAGACGCCATTGATGCTCGCCGGAGCCGTGAGCGGACCGTTGGTGCGAGCGGTGGTGAAGTAGTTGGTGGTGGAGGCATAGTGGCCGTTGCTGTGAAAGCTCGCGACGTAGGTGGTGCCGGCCGCGATGGACAGGGGATTGCTGAACGTGAGGGTCTGCCAACCGCTGCCGCTCTCGTTGGTGAAAGTTGCGCTCGCCAGTAGCGTGCCGGTGCTGCTCCACAACGAGCCCGTATGAGTACCGAGGTCATCTGCACTCTTGAAGTACTTGATACCGCTGATCGTGCCTGCCACAGACGACGTGAATTTCACCCCGAGGTTGACTTGGGAGGTATCCGAATTCGACCGTATCGCCGGGGTATCTGAGATCGAGAACAGGCTAACCGTTGAAGGAACTGGCGACACTGCGATATCCAATGTCTCACTGCCAGTGAGGTTACCGAGATCAGCAGCAGAGACCGTAACGGTGAACGTACCAAGGTCCGCAGACGTCGGCGTGCCGCTAAAGGTGCGGGTCGACGCATTGAACGCGAGCCAGGCGGGAAGGGTTGAGCCGCCCGCGGTTGCGGTGTAGGTGAGCGAGTCGCCGGAATCGATGTCCGTGAAGGTGCCGGCGGGCAGCGTCAGCGAGAACGCCGAGCCAACGGTTGCAGCCTGGCTGGCGGTCTGAATCGCCAGCACCGGTGCGTCGTTGGCGCCATGAATGGTGACAGTGAGCGTGGCCGAAGACGGGACGCCCACAGAGTCCCGCATCGTATAGCTAAAGACATCTGTCAACGTATTGGTCGGCAGCCGCAGGGCCTGCACAGCTACATCGTTCTCATTCAGCGCGTAAGTGAAGGCACCCGACGGGTTGAGCATCAAGGTGCCGTGCGCGCCCGCGAGCGCTGAGCCGGGTGTGACGTTGGTCGAGCCGAAGCTGACTGCAGTGACAGTCTTGGTGTCACCGGCATCGGGATCGATATCGTTGGCCAAAACATTGCCGATGGCCGCTATGCCGCCCGTGCCGTTGTTTACGCCACCCTTCTCGGTCGCATCAGCGGCGTCCGCGACCGCGGTTGGCGGCGTATTTGTGGCCGAGGAGGAGCCGTTGAAGACGACATCGACCCAGTAGTTGGAGGATTTGAAGGTACTGGTCGGGAACGCGCTTCCAGATCCGTAGCTATAGACTCCGTTGGCGCCAGCCGGAGCCGTCAACTGGCCGTTGCCAAGCGATGTCGCGAAATAGTTCTGGGTACCGGAATAATTACCGTTGGTGTGATAGGACGCAACGTAGGTTGTATCTGCCGTGATGGCTACGGGATTGGAGAAATTGACCTGCTGCCAGCCGCTGGCCGTCTCGTTCGTGAATGTAGCAGTTGCAAGCAGGGTTCCGGTCGAGCTCCAGAGATCCGCAATATGGGGACCGGTATTCAACGATCCCTTGTAGAAGCGCAGGCCGGTTATTGTCCCGTTCACGGATGCGGTGAACTTGACCCCGACTTCGACGGGGCTGGTATCGCCGGAATTGGCGACGTTTGGCGCATCGCTGGTGCCGAACAGGCTCTGCGCGGAGACAGGATAGTTGACCTTGAGCGACACCTGGCCGGACCCGCTTTGGCCGCTCGTGTCCGTGATCGTGTAGGTGAAACTCGCCGCCCCGGCATAGCCAGCGGTGGGAGTAAAGGTCACGGTCTGGTTCTGCGAATTGTAGCTTACGCTTCCATTGGAAGGGCCACCGACGCTGGTAAGCGAGAAAGCCAACCCGGACGGGTTCGTGTCGTTCGCGAGCAGCGTTGATGACGAAATGTTCAGCACGCCATTTTGGCTAACCGTGAAGCCGCTGTCGGCGTTAGCTTGTGGGACACTGGTGGCGGAGGAGCCGTTGAAGACGACATCGACCCAGTAGTTGGAGGATTTGAAGGTACTCGTCGGGAACGCGCTTCCAGATCCGTAGCTATAGACTCCGTTGGCGCCAGCCGGAGCCGTCAACTGGCCGTTGCCAAGCGACGTCGCGAAATAATTCTGGGTACCGGAATAATTACCGTTGGTGTGATAGGACGCGACGTAGGTTGTGCCTGCCGTGATGGCCACGGGATTGGAGAAATTGACCTGCTGCCAGCCGCTGGCCGTCTCGTTCGTGAATGTCGCAGTTGCAAGCAGGGTTCCGGTCGAGCTCCAGAGATCCGCAATATGGGGGCCGGTATTCAACGATCCCTTGTAGAAGCGCAGGCCGGTTATTGTCCCGCTCACGGATGCGGTAAACCTGACGCCAACTTCGATGGGGCTGGTATCGCCGGAATTGGCGACGTTTGGCGCATCGCTGGTGCCGAACAGGCTCTGCGCGGAGACAGGATAGTTGACCTTGAGCGACACCTGGCCAGACCCGCTTTGGCCGCTCGTGTCCGTGATCGTGTAGGTGAAACTCGCCGCCCCGGCATAGCCAGCGGTGGGAGTAAAGGTCACGGTCTGGTTCTGCGAATTGTAGCTTACGCTTCCATTGGAAGGGCCACCGACGCTGGTAAGCGAGAAAGCCAACCCGGACGGGTTGGTGTCGTTCGCGAGCAGCGTTGATGACGAAATGTTCAGCACGCCATTTTGGCTAACGGTGAAGCCGCTGTCGTCGTGAGCTTGCGGCGACGTCAGGCCAGAATCCGTGAAAACGACGTCCACCCAGTAATTCGCGGCATCAATGGAGGAAGCATTGCTGGGGAAGATCGGGCTACTGCCATACGCATAGACGCCGTTGAGGCTGCTACCGGGCGCGGTGAGCGCACCCTTCGTCAGACCATCATAGTCGATGAAGTAGAAGTCGGTTGAGGAATAATGGCCGGTGTTCGTGTGATACGACGCAACATACGTGACGCCGGCCTGCACACTGACCGGCGTCGCAAAATCAACCTGCTGCCAGCCGCTCGCGGTTTCACCGCTAAAGGTGGCGCTCGCAAGCAGCGTGCCGTTTGTAGTCCAGAGATCACCGATATGGGTACCGGTATTCTCAGGCCCCTTGTAGAAGCGAATGCCGGTGATCTTGCCCGACACGGCAGGAACGAATTTGACGCCAAGCTCAACCGCGCCGGAATCGCTGTTCGAGATCACCGCAGGCGTATCGGTTGAACTGAATAGTGTCGTGTTGGAAGATGGTGTGACCGTGTAGCTAGTGCCCGCACCGGGTGTTTGCAGGTTCAGACTGTCGTCGACCGCCCTGGTTTTGAGAGAATATGTTCCCTGAGCGCCTGTGACGAACGTGTACGACCACGTCACGTTCGCCGCGCCGACATTGCTGTTGGCTGGATGCCAGGTCATTCCACCATCGGTGGAGATTTCGACGCCGGCAATCCTTCCACCTACGTCGGTGGCCGTCCCCGTCACCGTGATCGATTGCCCCTCGACAACGCTGGTAGCCGAGAGATTGGTGATACCAGAGGTCGGCGCCGTACCGTCTGTCGACTGGATCGCGGCAACCAAGCTCGCCTGCAGCGTCGCCGGCTGAACCCCCATGTCGGCGAACAGGTTAACCATCGCCTGCTGGACATTGGGATCTACCGGAGTCGCAGGCCCGTCGTGGTCGGTAGCAAGCGCCCACGGCCAGTTGATTGAACCAGCTGAGAATATCAGTGCGCCACTGACGGGATCCCGATGCAGCACGAGATTGTGGGTAGCCGTGCCATTTCCGAACGTGTTGCCATAATCAAGCAGATACTTTCCGTCCACATTGACTGTTGAAGACGAAACACTGACCAACCCAGCTGGGCGAAATCCGTTGTCCGGCGCGACGTCCCATTCAACGCCTAATATGCCAGGCACGAGCGAGGCGGTCTGCCCGGGTGACGTCTGCGCGACGGCCGAATTGCGCCAGAAGCGCAATTGCGTCATTGAGTACGGTATCGTGATCGTATCGTACCGAAATGCGTTGACCGCGAACAAGGTACCGGTCAATTGATTCGAGGGAAGAGGCGTCGATCCGAACCGCGGGTCAGAGTAATTGCCGGTCGCCTGACCTGTTGGATCAAGCAACGCATTTGCGTGCGTATCCTTGTAGCTAATGAGCGTGCGGTTGGCTGATCCGCTGCCATCGATGCTGGGTGCCAACCTTGTTTTCCAGAAAATCTCGTTGCCCGTGAGAAACGCAAGGTTCACGCCAGCGTGCGCTGCGGCTTCTACGTTGGCGCGCTGAGCTTCGGTCCAATACTCGTCATGCCCCGCGTCCATGAAGACCTTGTGATTGAGCAATAACGAGCCGTTAGTCGCAGCATCGATTCCGGAAATGTAAGAGACATCGTACCCGTTCTGCTCAAGCCAATAGATGGCCGCAATCTCAGCCGTGAACGGGGAGTCTCCCCCCTCGGAGAAGGTTCCAGTGCCGTCACGCGTTACGAGCGGGCGATTGTAACTGACCGCATAGGCTGATCCGTTGATGCCCGGGCCATTCCCGAAATAAAGGTTGGCCCCTCCCCAACCGTTGTAGGCTTGCCAGTCCTCATCACTTGTCTGCAGGACGATGTCGCTGTGCGAAGCGTCGTTCCTTATGATGAACGGGATCTGAAAAATCTCGCTGCCGTTGACGACGCTGGCGAAGTAGACGCCCGAGGCCGCATCGGTTGGTATGCTCCACGAGTCGGTTACGCTCCAGTTGCCGGCGTCTACAAGACCGGTCGACGGATCACTCAATGGAGCGGGTTGGACGACCGCAGCTGCGGCCTGATGCTGCAGGCTCGTAACTAGCCTGGCGCCATCGCCACCGTAGTAGCCCAGCCGGTAGACATCGATGTGATAGTTCGGATTGCCGGTCAGGTTGTTGATCTTGAATTGGACCGTCCCCCCGACATTGGTGCTGATTGCTGTCGCAAACCCCTGGGTCAGAGTCGAATTGTCGCCCGGCTGGATCTCCCAGACGCTTCTCGGCGTGCCTGGCTTCTGGTTCTCCAGCACGATGGAATTCGTGGGAGGATCCGAGACAATGGTGCCTCCCTGCCCATCGCTTTCGAATTTCCAATTCAAGTCCATCCCCGAGAACAGCAAGGTGACATTGGCCGCACCATTGCTGAAATCGACTACGCTGATATTCGAGCTAATGTCGTAGTTGACGGTCGCAGACATCGACGATGTGAAGGGTAGATCCTTCAGGTCGATGAGGTTCCCTGGCGAAAGCGGTGCTCCCGGCGACGGACCTGCGATCAACCCGTGGAAGTTGGCCGACTGATCGAGGATAAGCGTGCCAATTCCCGTGTCGAACGACACGGTTACGCCAGAGAACGATCCGTTCAACAACTGCCCGGAAACCGAACCTCCGATTTCCAGGATCGCCTTGTCTGAAATTTCGAAAGATCCTGTGCCGCTGACGTCGCCCTTAAAGTCCCCTGTAGCAATGCGATCACCAAGGAACGCCCCAACTTCGACCGTCCCATTATTCAGTACATCGCCTTCTACGATAAATGGCGACCCGGCACCGAACCAAAGCGTCGCGCCTACATCAACAACCAGACTCTTGATATCAACATTGGCGGTGCTGGTGACGACATAGGCTCCCGCCGCATCGAGCAACGCAGAGTCAGTGATGCCCGGGACGCCGGCGCTCCAGTTCGCAGCGACGTTCCAGACTCCGTCGCTCGAATTGGTCCAGTGAGTGGTGCCCGGGGTCGAAATCGATGATGATGTCGGCGGCGTCCCTTCCCTTGCCGCAGATGGGAATGTCGTGACCAAGCTCTGATAGTGGCTCGTCAATGACGTCGAAGACAGCAGAGTAGACAATCGCGACTGGAAAGATGGGGAGAACAGACGGGGAATGATGCCGTGCAAGTCTGGCAGATCGCCCGAGCCGGCCCGAAACGATTGCGGGAAGAAAGTGGCGTCACCTGCTCGCGGATTAGCAAACAACGGGACCCACGGATCCGAGCCCTCGAATGGATTCCAGGACGGCGTTTCTCGCCAAAACGCGGGAATATGTTTCCCAGGAAAAACGGCCTGGGCTCCCCGACCGAAGGCGCTCGCGTTTTGAATCAGCATGGTTATACCGATTAAATCAAATTACCATATATATTTTAATTCTCTTTTAAACCGCCCGTCAATTCAATGGTAAAACATTTAACATAATTCCAAAAAATCAGCTGAGTGGCGCTATTGCGACGCAAATTGCGGTAGCCGAGTGATTTCGCTCAGATATTTGCCGTAGCCGCTCTTCTCCAACGGTTGCGCCAGCGCAAGAAGCTGATCACGATTGATGAATCCGAGTCTGAAGGCGACCTCCTCGAGACAGGCAATCTTCATTCCCTGTCGCTTTTCCAGGGTCTGCACGAACGTCCCTGCATCGATGAGAGACTCGACCGTGCCGGTATCCAACCAGGCAAACCCCCGCCCCATGCGTTCAACGTGCAGCGCATTGGCCGAAAGGTAGCGCATCTGAAGATCGGTAATCTCGAGCTCTCCGCGCGACGATGGCTCGACTCGACGAGCGTAGCGGACAACGCGATTATCGAAGAAATACAGCCCGGTGATTGCCCAATTCGAAGCTGGCCGTCTGGGTTTCTCCTCGATCGATACTGGGCGGTCCGCCTCATCAAAGGCGACGACGCCATAACGTTCCGGGTCCCGCACGTGATAAGCAAAAACTGTGGCGCCTTCCTTACGTCCTGCGGCCCTGGCAAGCAGTTCGCTCAGGCCATCGCCGAAGAAGATATTGTCCCCAAGCACCATCGCCACACGATCGCTTCCGATGAAATCGGCACCAATGATGAAGGCATCCGCGAGACCGGCGGGACGGGTTTGTTCCGCGTAGCTGAGCCGAATGCCCCATTGGCTGCCGTCCCCCAGCAAACGTTCAAACTGGCAACGGTCTGAAGGCGTGGTGATAATCAGAATTTCGCGGATCCCAGCCAACATCAGCGTCGACAGGGGATAATAGATCATCGGCTTGTCATAGATCGGGAGCAACTGCTTGCTGACCACGCGCGTGATCGGATAGAGGCGCGTTCCGCTGCCGCCAGCCAGCACGATTCCCCTCAACATCGGTTTCTCCTTCTCCGACTAGCCGATCGAGACAGGCTTCGAGTGAATGGCGCCAAGGTGCCAATCGAATCCCGAACACGCGTTCGGCCTTAGATGAGTCCAGGCGCGAGTTCCGTGGCCGACGCGCGGCGGTCGGAAACTCTTCAGTCGTGATCGCCTCAAGCACCGGAATTCGCACTCCACGACGGGAGAGCTCGTCGAAGATTGCCTTCGCAAAGTCGTGCCAGCTTGCCTCGCCTTGACCGGCAAGATGAAAGATGCCGGCCGTAACCCTGCGATCGTCCGTTACTGACCGCTCTGCGATGCGAAGGACGGCCTCCGCGAGGTCAAATGCGTGGGTCGGATTTCCAGTTTGGTCCCGAACAACCCTTAGAATGGGCTGCGTCTTACATAGCCGCAACATCGTTCGAACGAAGTTGCTGCCATAGGGGCTGTAAATCCACGAGCATCTGATCACGGTCGCGAGCGGATGCGCGGCCAATACAGCAGCTTCGCCGGCAAGCTTCGACGCACCATAGACATTCAACGGAGCGGGAATGTCACTTTCGTCGTATGCATCCGGTTTCGCGCCGTCGAACACATAGTCGGTCGAGAGATGGATCAGTGGAATGTTCATCTGCCACGCGACATCTGCCAGCGCTGCCGCGCCATCACGGTTGATGCTGAACACTTTCGCTGGTTCGGATTCGGCCTGATCAACCGCCGTATAAGCGGCCGTATTGATGATCGCAGACGGCGCGATCGACGCGATGAGCTTGTCGATCCCTTCGCGGTTCGCTAGATCGAGTTCTCGGCGCCCGAGAGCCACCGCAGGCCGACCTTGCATTGCAGCGAGATCACGAAGACAGGTTGCCAACTGACCATTCCGTCCGGCGATGAGGATGGGTCGATCTGTCATCTTCACCTCAGTGTTGGGTAGCCAGGAGACCCAGACGCGAGCCGTCATAGACACCGCGGCGAGCACGCTCCCACCATGCACGGTTTTTGAGATACCAGCCGACGGTCTCGGCCAAGCCCTGTTCGAAGGTTCTCGTCGGTTCCCAGCCAAGCTCGCGATGCGCCTTCGACGCGTCGATTGCATAGCGCGCGTCATGTCCGGGACGATCGGGCACGAAAGTAATGAGAAACCGTCTCGCTCCCGCGCCCGGAGACAATCGATCCAGCACGTCACAAACCTGGGTGACTACCTCCAGGTTGGATCGCTCGCCATCTCCGCCGAAATTGTACTTCTCGCCCGGTCTACCTTCGTACAGCAGTCTTATCAAGCCGGCGGCATGATCATCGACGTGAAGCCAGTCGCGAATATTCTTGCCGTCGCCATAGACCGGTAGAGGCTTCCGGTCGATCGCATTGAGGATCGTCAGCGGGATGAGCTTTTCCGGGAATTGGTACGGCCCGTAGTTGTTCGAGCAATTCGATACAATGACCGGCAGACCGTAGGTTCGAAACCACGCGAGTGCGAGGTGGTCCGATGCGGCCTTGCTCGCCGAATACGGCGAACTCGGCCTGTACGGCGTGTCCTCGCGAAACAGGTCGTCCGGGCCCAATGAACCGTAGACTTCGTCTGTCGATACGTGGATGAAGCGGAACTGCTTCCGCCGCGGAAGTGGCAGACGTTCGTAGTACGTCCTGGCAGCCTCAAGCAGCGTGTAGGTGCCAACTATATTGGTGTTGACGAAGGCGTCGGGGCCGTTGATCGAGCGGTCGACGTGGCTTTCGGCGGCCAGATGTATGATCGCATCCGGCTCGTAGTCGGCGAACGCGAGATCCATAACCTCGCGATCGCAGATATCGGACTGCAGGAACGCATAAGACTCCAGTCCCTCGATGCTCGCCAGCGAAGCCGGGTTGGCCGCGTATGTCAACTTGTCGACGTTGATCACTGCGGCACCGGTCTGCTGCACCAAACGGCGACACACCGCAGAACCGATAAAGCCCGCTCCGCCGGTCACCAGGATACGCATTCCACTCATCTCCACTACTCGAAAACGCAAGCAAGCTGGTTGAGCGCAGGAAGGGTCTGGTCCTTCGGCGACACCTGAGCCTCCGAGATGGTCACGGGCCACTTGATCGCCAATGCGGGATCAGCCCAATAGACGCCGCCGTCGTGGCTCGGGGCATAGGCCTGGTCGACCTTGTACAAGACGACGGTCTTGGGCTGCAGCGTACAGAAACCATGCGCAAACCCCTTCGGAATGAACACCTGCTCACCGCTTTCACTATCCAGCTGGAGGGCGACGTGCTTGCCGAAGTTGGGCGATGAGCGCCGGAGATCAACGGCAATATCGAGAATGGCCCCGTTCAACACCCGTATGAGCTTCGCCTGGGTGAAGGGCGGTCGCTGGAAATGCAAGCCGCGCACCGTGCCGATCCGATCCGAGCTGGACTGATTATCCTGAACGAAGTCATGGAGGATTCCCTTCTCCGCAAAAGCCGATCGCTGGAAGGTCTCACAGAAGTAGCCGCGGACGTCGGAAAAGCGATCTGTTCGAATTACTTTGACATCAGGGATCGCCAAGGATCGCAGTTCCAGCATTGGGTACCCTCCTGCCGGCCCTTAATTTCGATCAGGTTTCACGCAGCGGGCCATAATCCTCGATAGAATTAATTTTTCGTCCGCCAACTCATCTATAAACGCTCACATTATTTTCCATGCACGCATCAACCAGACCATAAACTTCTGAAAAATCATCTATTTTGCCGATCGCGCGTCGAGGTGGCGGCCTCATCCTTATTTTCTGCCGCGATCCAATTAATATATGATTTATTTAATTTGGCAAGCATGTTTTTTTAATATATATAATCTCGCAGCGCCCGCACGTTCTCCTTGAACGTTGGTCTGCGGGCGGCGGCCCCAACGTGACCCACCGTCGGACAGGTACGTGATGCTCCAGAACAATCTTCAACACACGGATAGACTGCGGCTGCCGGTGAACGGGCTGGCTCAACCCGCCCCGGCAGACGGTGGAGGAATAAGCGACGTCATCAATTTCGCGATCGGGCTTCTACGGCGCCAATATCTCGTAATTCTTGTCGCCGCGGGACTCATGACTGCGGCCAGCCTGCTCTATCTGCGGTTGGTGTCTCCAACCTATACGGCGCAGGTTCAGATCCTCTTGGCTAATCCAAGGCCCCAATTTGTCCAGCAGCAATCACTCCTCGCCGAGCCGGCTTTCGATCTCAGTCAAATCGAGACCCAGCTTCAGCTCCTGAGATCAAAGGCCACTGCGGTTGCGGTAATCGACCAGTTGAAACTGGTGGACGATCCAGACTTTAATGCGTCAGGGCTATCTCTACAGTCGCTCTGGCAGCGAATTCGGTCATGGGCCTCGACTGGATCGAGGAAGGATAGCCCGCCCGAGACGAAGGCCGCCGAATCATCAGACACTCTCGTAGACGCGTTTCTGAGCCGACTTTCGGCAGGGCGTATCGGGTATAGCAACGTCATTGAGATCAGCTTCAATTCGAGCAGCGCAGCCCGAGCCGCGGAGATCGTCAACGCGGTAGCCAATACCTATGTTGCGGACCAGCTCAATGCAAAATTCGATGCCAATCGAAGGGCAACAACCTGGCTGCAGGAGAGGCTGCGCGATCTCGGTGACCAAGCCCTCGCCGCACAACGTGCCGTCGACGTCTACAAAGCCCAGAACAATATCGTTTCCTTGGACGGAAAGCCCATCGACGAGCAGCAGATCACAGAAATCAACAATCGACTGGCTGCCGCACGCGCCCAGACCTCTGAGGCCACGGCCAAGTTGGCGAGGTATGAATCTCTCCTTGCCTCCGATCCGACAAAGCCGTCCTCGATGAACAATCTGGATGCTGTCGGGGCCGACGCGATGAACAGTCAGATCATCACGGGGCTACGCCAACAGTATCTAGAACTGACAAGACGTGAGGCCGAGTTGACGGCCAGGGTCGGTCGCGACCACTTGGCAGTCGTCAATATCCGTAACCGCATCCGGGAGTTTCGCGTCTCCATTTTCGACGAAGTCAAGAGACTTGCCGAAGTCAGCCGAAGCGAATTCGAGCTCGCCAAACAGCGGCAGGAAGAAATCGAAAAGCAGCTCTCCAAAGCCGTTTCGCAGTCCCGTTCAGTCAATTCTGCCGAGCTGACTATCAAGGATTTGGACAGCCGGGCAAAGGGCCTGCGTAGCTTGTACGAGACTTTCCTGCAGCGTTACATGGGCTCCGCACAGCAGGAGACATTCCCCATCTCGGAAACGCGGGTACTTTTTCCCGCGTCGCCGCCGCCGAGCAAGAGCAAGCCTAAGACAAGGTTGGTGCTGGCGCTCGGCATCCTCGGCGGTCTCGCGCTGGGCATCGGCTTGGCGCTGCTCAGAGATCTCATGGACCGCGTCTTTCGTACCTCTTCGCAAGTGGAAACTGTACTGGAATTGCCTTGCCTATCCTTGGTCCCCTTGTTGCCGGCCCGCAAACCCGCGAAGCTACCAGTTCGCTCCCGGCCAACCGATGATGATGTTCAACAACGGATAGTTCAGTCTCCAACGGCAATTCATCGGACAGTGGTCGGGATGCCGCTATCTCGATATACTGAGGCAATTCGATCGATCAAGCTAGCCATCGACCACAATCCTGCGAAAATCTCCTCCCAGGTCATCGGTATTACCTCGGCCCTGCCGAATGAGGGGAAGACCACGATTGCAGCCTCGCTCGCGCAATTGATCGGGCACACCGGCAAGAAGGCTATCATCGTCGATTGCGACCTCAGGAATCCCTCGCTATCAGCGATCTTTGCGCCCAAGGCTGCCAACGGAATCATCGAAGTTGCAAACGGCAGCCGATCCCTAGCGGACACAATTTGGCGCGATCCCACGACCAACCTTGCATTTCTACCCGCCGTGCGGCGGGGACCCCTGCTTCACACCAGCGAAATTCTGTGCGCCGACGCGATAAGCAAGCTGTTCGACCGTTTGCGAGCTGACTATGACTACGTCATCGTCGACCTTCCTCCCCTGACCCCGTTGGTAGATGTCCGAGCCACTTCGTCTCTAATCGACTGTTACATTCTCGTTGTTGAATGGGGCCGGACCAAAATCGATGTCGTGCAGCATGCACTGCACACGGCACCCAACATTCATGAATCGCTGATTGGGGCAGTTCTCAGCAAAACGGATACCAAGGCAATGGCTCGATATGACGGTCATCGGAGCTATTACTATCATGACAGCCACTACATCCGTTATGGCCTTTCCGGCTCTTGAGGCTGTCTCGTAGCGGCCTGCACGTTCTCCGGCCAGCGGAGTGGCCGCACCACACGATGGGGTTTACATGATGATCCGGCTTGTCATGTTAGCCGAGTTTGTGGCGATCACCGCGGCGCTCGCAATGCCGGAAAGCCTGCAAAGCTTGGGCCTGGCATCATTCATACTAGCAACAGCCGCGCTGGTTGTAGCGATCTTCCCATCGCCCTCCTTCCTCGGGCTCGCCAAGCTGCTCCGGCCTGGTCCCGCCGTTGTGCTCGCGGCTCCGGCCCTCTGGATGGCGTTACAGGCGATGCCGATGCCTATGGACACGCTCGGCAATCCCATCTGGGCAACTGCTTCGGCGGCCTTAAGCGCGCCCCTCGCCGAAATAATCACAGTCGATATGGGGGCGACCATGCTCTCGCTCGCGCAGTATTGCACTGCGCTCGCCACGGCCCTCGTCACTGCGGTCATCACGCTTGACCGTTATCGCGCAGCGCGAGTCCTGCATATTCTACTGGCGATAGCCACGATTGCCACGGCCATGTGGTTCGGCAAGGAAACTGCCGGTGTCGCCGGGCCCGATGGTTCAACCGTCGCAGTGCTCGGCGTCTTGCTCTCCTGCGCGACGGCAATACGCGCGGCCGATCAAATAGCGCGGCACAGTCGGCCAGGAACAATTGCGCCAGCTCCGTTCCTTGCTCTGTCCGGCGCGACCATCGCAATGATTGTCTGCTTGGGCGCGCTGCTCATTCCGACCAACTCCGCCGCCGTCGTCGCCGCCCTCGTCGGATCAGGAATCCTGCTCTCGGTTTTCGCTATTCGCAGGTGGTTCTTAGGCTTGTGGGGTACCGCTGGCGTTTTCGCAACCGCCGCAATATTCTTTATTGCCAGCGTAACGGTCATTCCGTTTAGGACGAACACCGATGTAACGATCGCCTTGTCAACGAGCAGTCAGATCGCGACAGAACGGATGCTGCAGGACGTCAGGCCGGCGGGGTCCGGCGCCGGCGCTTCGACGGTCCTTTTGCCGCTTTATCGCGACATTGGAATCGGCGCCCCGCGAGAAAGGCCAACGGCTGCCGCCGCAATGGTTATAGACATGGGCTGGGCGTTCCTTTGCGGCCTTGTAGTTATAGCGATGCTCGGCGCTTGTATTCTGATCAGGCGTTCTCTTGCGCGAGCTTACGACTACGTTTACCCAGCCCTGGGCGCCGGTGCTTCGATCGCACTGACCATACTGGCCTTTGCCGACAATGGAATTCTGAATTTGAGCGCATCGCTTTTGATCGCTGCGCTTTTTGGGCTGGCGTTCGGTCAAAGCGTCTCCGGTGCGGGCCGTGAGGCCATGTCCTGGGAATCGAAAGAGGCTTCGGCCCGGATGGCGGGTCCAGTTCCGGCATCTCGTCCGGAGCTTGCGCCAGCGTTTGTCACCCTTTGGCCGCGCGTGGCCCTGGCGGTGCTTGGAATAGCGCTGATCGTACCGACGCTATGGATGATCCTCCCTGGGTGGTATCTCGGAGGCCAGTCTTCTTTATCGGCAGCTATTACGGCTGCAGCAGGATGGCCGAACGAGATCTCGAAACCAGTTTCGGTTGCGGCAGCGCATGAAGACTTTCGTATCCGAGGGGAATCACGAACCCGTAAAGATCCAGCTCTCGCCGCGGACGAGCAAAAAACAGAAGTTCCGGCAGCGTCGAATGCGTTTGCCCGCGCGCTACGCTCGTCGCCGCTCCGTGGCGACATTTGGCTCATGCTCGCGGCGGCGTCGAAACAGAATTCGATCCAGACGGCAGCCATGCTCAAGATGTCATACTATACTGCGCCGAATGATCTGGATCTGCTTCCGCTAAGGCTATCCGTCGCGCTCGCTACAGATGCCGTGGTACGGGAGCTTGAATTCCGAGACTTGATCAAGCGGGACGTCAGCCTCGTCGTTACGCGTCGACCTGCTATCAGACCTGTGCTTGTGGCCGCGTACCGAGCAGCCTCGGCGGAGGGGAAGATCTATCTCGAGAACCTGATTTCGGAGCTCGATCCGACCTACCTCGACAACATGCGCGCCCGAAACTCTCGGCAGGGATCCCGATAGAATCATTAAACGACTAAACCGAGATTTTTCTTGATAATAGGTTAATTAAATAATATAATAAATATTAAATCGCTGGTGTCCACGCAATGAATTTCGTGAACCGACATTTCCCCGACCGGGAGGTTACGGATCGTGTCAATCCCGGGCCGATAGCATCTCGCCAACACAAATGGCCTCTCCGTTACGACTCAATCGAATATATGGCGCTCTGTGCGGATGTTGCGACCATTGTTTTTGCGAGCGTCATTTCGACGTGGCTGTGCCAAGCTCAGAATGGGTGGGCTGCAGGCGACCTAAGCAACGCACTTGGCTTGGCGCTAGTGAGCGCAGCATGTCTTGTTTGTCTGTTGAAGCACCACGGCCTTTATCGGCCAGCTGAGCTCCTTGTCCTCCGAAGTCAGGTGCGCGCCGTCTGGATCGCATGGGCGTCATTGTTGCTCTTGATATGGGCCGGGTACGGCTTTGCAATTGGTTCCGGCTCTTCTCACCAAGCAGGCTCACTTTTCGCTGTCCTGGGCCTAGGCTTGCTTCTCGCCGAGCGGTGGGGAGTGAGAGCACTTCTGGGTAGAGGCTTGAGCGGCAGAAGATTCGCCACCACAAACATTGTTCTGATCAGTGACCAGCCGCCATCGAAAAACGCCGGACTGTCTGAAACGCTGGCGATGCATGGTTATTGTGTCCGAGGCCGGTTCAGCTTGCCCCCAATCGGCTTCGGTCCTGCCTACCGAAGGCGGCTTACTGCTAGCGTGATTGACTACATTCGCAGTTCCGAGTTCGACCAGGTGGTGGTGGAAGCGAACCCGGAACGATGGCCCGAACTTCGGGCCTTCGTTGCCGCCTTGCGGGTCTTGCCGCTGCCAGTCGTGTTTGTGCCGGTCGGTACGACATCCGAACTGCTGAGACATCCTACGAGAAGTCTTGGAAGTACCGTTTGTGTTGAACTCCAGCGTGGTCCTCTTACGCCGCTGGACTATGCGACCAAGCGAATGATTGATCTTTTCGTCGCGGGGCTCGCCTTGACGATATTTGCCCCGCTGCTTGTGATCGCCGCATTTGCGATCAAGCTGGATTCGCCCGGCCCCATATTCTTTCGGCAACAACGCTGTGGTTTTAATGGCCGGATCTTCCTGATCCGCAAATTCCGGACGATGCATGTGCTTGAGGACGGGCCCGCGATCCGTCAGGCCAATCCCATCGACCGACGCGTCACCCGTGTCGGCAAATGGCTGCGTCGAACAAGCTTCGATGAACTACCACAGTTGCTGAATGTTCTCGACGGCAGCATGTCGCTGGTGGGTCCGCGTCCTCATGCCTTGGCTCACGACGGAGAATTCGACAAGCTCGTGCGGAGCTATGCCCTTCGCCGCAGGGTCAAGCCAGGATTGACCGGATGGGCCCAAGTCCATGGTTGCCGCGGTCCGACCCCCACAGCCATCACGGTCGAAACAAGAGTACAATACGATCTCTGGTACATCGACAACTGGAGCCTTCGGCTTGATCTTGTAATCCTGCTGCGAACTCCCATCGAAGTGCTGCGGGGACGCAACGCCTATTAGGCGTACAGGATCACGGCGCTGCGCCGGCCATTGACCGCAACCATCCCATCGATCAGTGCCGATTAGGTCACGCGCGCTGACGAAGCTTCGGACTCGCATCTCCGATACGAAAGTCCTCGATCCTACGGCCAGACTTCACGGCAGC
Organism: Bradyrhizobium sp. MOS003; assembly: GCF_003020125.1. GTDB lineage: Bacteria > Pseudomonadota > Alphaproteobacteria > Rhizobiales > Xanthobacteraceae > Bradyrhizobium. The sequence goes on from NZ_PYFW01000009.1 coordinate 162,489, forward strand.
AACCAACCACCGCGGCCGCTTGCCGCGCCCCGACCAAGTCTCTGACGTGTGAGGGTTCCGGTATTTCGGCAGCACTCGCGGATACTTGCGTCTCACTTTGGCGTTCGGAGACACGCCCGATCCGCTCGCGTCCGCCGAAACAGCCATCCCCCCCCCGAGAACCGCCAAGCGCTTCTCTAGTTCGTGCTTTTCTGCCTTGATCCGATCCGATAAGATCCCGCTAATTTCCTCATGGAGCGACCAGAGATCGTCAAGTGACATTGATTCTAATTGGAGTTTCTTAGCCGACATATCTGCACCTGTAGTTGCGCCCAGGTTAATATTGCCCCAGATCAGCATTAATCAAGACGGCGAACTCGATTTTACCAGAAAATAGACGGACCCAAGCCTAACTTCGCGTTCCAGATAAATGCGTTGCACCAGCTAATCAAGCCGAAAAATGAAATTTACGCACAGTTGAGATGTGGATGGGTGAATTCACGCCGCGAGCGGTCATGGAGCCATTCAAGCGACCCCCGACGCGGCGAGAACCACATCAAGTGGTCATACCGGCAGCTGCAAGGCGGTATTTTCTCCAGGAATAAGGTTGGCTGGCGGGTTTACCCTCAATTTCCCTTAGCGCTGGTCGCCGGAGCTCGTTATGGGCCATCGGTCTCGAATGCCAGACGGTGCGACGGAGAGGGATCTCCGGTTATATCCTGGGGCGCCTTAAGTAGTAGCCCGATCAGTCTCCCATTTCCCCGCTGCAGCAAACCGTTAATCTTCTTCATTTAATAAATAACCCTCGCAATAAATTATTTAACCATATATATTATATTATCGCTTCGATTTAACCACTGACTTTGGTCCACACTCACGGATGGATCAGGCTTCAGTCGAACGGTGACGAGAATGCTATGCGTCGGCAAGATCTCGAAGCCATGAATTTCGAGGAACTCTGGATGCTCCACGAAGAGCTGACGAAGATACTTGCCGAAAAGATCACAGTCGAGAAGCGGGAGCTCGAGAAACGTCTTGCACAACTCAACCAACCGGATCAATTTAGCCCAGCTAAAAGCGGGGCGGCCCAGGATGAAACGGACCAGCCACCGCGCCGCAAATACCCGAAGGTCGTGCCGAAATATATCAATCCACTCCACCCGACCGAGACTTGGTCGGGACGTGGAAAACAGCCTCGCTGGCTAGTTGCCGCGCTCCAATTGGGGCACACGCTCGAAGAGTTCAGAATTCGCGAGAACGACGAGTCGTCCGATCGGAATGCCGGTGGACAGGGTCATTAGCTCCGCGCAACTGCAGAAATGCTGGCTGTCGAAACTGTTTGGCTGCCAAGGCGCTCGTGCGAGCGTTGTTAGATTTAAACCTTTCCGACACGAACTGCGGTGGCTGCCCTCAACAGAAACTGTAAGGTGTCTGTTCTTGGCAGGGACCACAAGCCAGGCCGGCGCGTGCCGATTGGCGTGTAGCCAGAGGTCGCCTCCCTCCTGTAATTTCTGAGGTCCAGGACCGTCATTACGAGCAACGGCACACGTGTGGCCGGAAACCGCGCCTGCATCAATTGTCGCATGACCTGCAGATGAGGAATCAACCGGGTGCGCATTGAGCGCGGGATATCGACCCCAAGCAGCGCAGCAAGGGCGAGCAGTTGGGTTTCTACCGCGTTTCTCATCAGTTCGCCCGAGATATGAGAGGCAAGTTCTTGCCAGTCCAGCCCTTCGGAATCGTTCAAGTCGCGCAACTCAACCAGATGCCGCAGATCGAGTTCGCCAAGCCAGTAGCCGTAGTCTTGAAACTGATCGTGGATGATCAACATCAGCGCTCGATAGGTGGGCGTCGGGACGTACACGCGCCCCCGCCCCAGCAGCGCGGGGACGCAATGGTTCAGGGCGTGTCCGGGGCCAGCATAGAGGTACGCGGGGCCTGGGGCGGCCCGCTGCAGATCGATGGTTCCGACATCCCGCGGTCGACTTAGCTCGACATACCACCTCCGGCTTTCGGGGCGCGCTTGATTATGAATTTCATAGCCGATTGCGCCCAGAGCGGCGACCGCACTTTCAGCTTCGTCCGGCACGACCATGATGTCCAGATCGGACATCAGCCGAACTCCTCGCCGCTCGACAGGTGCCGTGGCTAGCGTTGCCGCACCTTTGAGCAACACCGGCGTAACTCCATGGCCGTTCATCGCAATGACAGCCTCTTCCAATTGACCGGCCAACCGGTCGTTGCGCAGCACGTTTCGGCGATGGATCTGGCGGATATAGGTGCACACGTCCTCCGGCAACACCGATGCAAATTGTTCGACGAAGTCAATGAGAGCAGGCGTCGTCAACGTCTGGTTTGCGAGCCCGATGACGGAGGTCCATTCCACTTCGACGGGCGGCAAGCCTCGCAAGCAGTTGCATAGGCTTGTGAGTGCCGCACTATGCCTTGTCATTGCACAAATCCATCAGCAGCTGGCGAGCCTGCGCCGATTCCGAATAGACGAGTTGAAACGATCGTGCGCCCGCAACGATCCGCTTCAAAGCAAAAAAGCCGGACTGCGACAGCTTCCCGTCTGCGGCAAAAGCGCCATCAATGAGCCGCTTGATCGAATCAAGCTGATCCAGGGGGGTCAGCTCGGCGGGGCCGCTTGCAACCCGGTTCAGAAAGATGATCCAGTTGGCAGAGAGGCTCCCGTTGTGCGCATCCGGAATCGGCAAATACCGCACTTCGGCGCCATCGGACCGGCGGTGCGTCACGTCGTTCCAATCGCCATACAGTCGGGACAGCAACCGCCACGATCCCTGCTTGAGGGTGAGGGCAAATGGAATGCCGCAGATCGTTCCGTCCGCCCCAATCAGCGCAACGTCATCGCCGGCATACTGAAATCCAGCGTCTACCAGTTCTAGTGCAAGAGTCGACTTGCCGGCTCCCGGTTGGCCGCACAGCAGCAAGCCCATGCCGCACTTTGCAAGAGAAGCGGCGTGGAGCGCGATAGCCGACTGATTGCTTCGGATAAGTCGCTCGGTGATGTGAGCTTTGATTGTAGGGACCAGAGCTGCGGCTTCGCATCTTTGGATGCTCGCGTCATTCCCTCGGAAGAATACTCGATCGCCGAGCATCATTGTCTCGATCGCAATTTCCTCCTCCTCCCCGCCGCGGTCGTCCGTAACACAAAATAGCGAAATCAACTGTTGCGAGAGCTCTCGATTTGCAGCCCGGACGCTGATCCTGCGCTGGGCAAGAACCGTTGAGAAGGCACAACCGGCTGACATTCGCCAATCGAGATCGAGCACCCCTCGATCGATCCAGACGTTCATCGCCTGCCACGTGAACTCGCGCGCTGCGCGCTCGCCAATGCCTAGCTGCTCAAGCTCCTGATGGACGTCTTCCAAAGAAGCGCCTTGTGCCAACTTGCACCAAATGAATGCTCCTAGCTGGTCCAACTCATATAGCTTCTGCCTTGTCTCGCTGAAAAGCACTGATCGACCGTCCACCAGCGCGAAGACTGCACCCGCGGCGGGTCTCACGACCATCTCTGCCGATGTTTTTTCCAGCATAGCTATGCCCGATAGCAACGATATCTGTTTCGCCGCTGTGTCGACGCGGCGGCGACAACATCCTGCAATGTCCTGTCCGCGGCACGTTCAAACGAGCCGGAGTTGTCGAGGAAATTCGGCTTGATCGCCGTGCTACAGCTGCGCAATTCCACCTTCAGTGCAGATGCACATCGCCTGACTGGGATTCGTTTCGAATGACCATACGGCCCCAGATCACGCCGCCAGCTGACCACCCTCGTTCACCCCAGATGGAGAAATATTCAACACTTGTCCTGCGAGAAAGGTCGCCGGCGCAGTCAACCGGTGAGAGTCTAGCAGATAGCGGTAAACTTCGCGAGCAGCACTCCGCTCTCGTAGAACGCGCTCCCTTTCGCTGATGCTCGCTAGTTTCTCGCGCATTTGAGCCAACTGCTTCGCAGCCGAGGTGGAGTTGCGCTTCTTCTGGACTGATTCCCGCATCGTTTCCTCCAGCCAAAAAAATGACGAAAACAGCTTACGTCATTGACAATAATTTTCAACGAGATTTATATGATCTCAATATAATCAATATTTATTTCATGTTTGAACCGGATGCCCCATTCGAATACCAAGGAGCGGGCCTTGCGTCGAAATAAACAGCAGGCCGAGAACAGCGTCCCAAAGATCGCCGCGATGTTCCTGGCCTCCTGCGTGCAGGACAGCAAAAGATAAAATTTGACGATGGTCGCGAACCAGACCCACAGCGTAAGGCTTTTTTGCAGGATTAAATTTTAACGAAGAATATTTCGCTGACGAGAGTGGAGTCAAACCGATTGATCGAATTAGGCATTTGCCCATCACGAGCAACATGATCGTCTTCATCGCGAGCGGCATAGCACGCGCAAAACTCCCACCCGCTCAGATTGACCCATTTCAGTGGCACCCCAGGAGCTTTCGCGAGACGCATAATCAACGCCCGCGCTGCCGAGCCAAAGAGCGGCGGCGTCCAAGGATCGCTCAAGCAGAGTCCGGCCGATCCGAAAACGTCGTCACGAGCAACCCGCCCTGCTCGAACAAGCTCTCCCGGTGCGCGATGCCCCCAAGTAACCCACACTGAGATGACGACGCGCTCCTGCCGGCCGGTTCTCTTTCGTTCGACAACGAATAATTTCCAAGGGAGGCTCGCATGGCAATGATCACGGTCAAATGTCCGCAAACCGGTTGCGCGATTCCTACTAATATTAGGTCGGACCGTGAGGCTTTCCTGCGGAGCGTTTGTGTTTTACCGCTTGCCCAGTCTGTCGCGCCAATCACAACTGGTTCTCTCGCGAGGCCCGGGTCGATGAGCCGGTCGTGCGGCCCAGGGAGGTATTCGAGGAAGCGCCGCTGTGTTGATGCGTAGCGGGCTTCAGTACAGACGCGGAGCCGAACTGACATGCATTACAGGAATTTGGGCCGACCGCCTCATTCGACGCCCCTTGTGCGGAGTTGACCTGTTGCGGCATGGCTTGCCGAACCGGCTGGGAACTAGTCTTGGTACGGACTGGATGCGCTCAATCCTCGCGCAGCGTTCATCCAGATTCCTGTCTCGACGGCTATTTTTGCCAGGGCTTACTGGAGGGATGCGAAATATTTTGGCCTATCGTCGTGAAGCGAACTGACGCCCTCATGAACCGTAAATTAGGCGTCACACCGGCAGATGGGCGCAAACTAACGCTTCCGATCGCTGATCCTGCAAGGGCCCGTTTGGGGGTATTTTAGTGAGTAGTGGAGTTTGCAGCCGCTTGGCTGTTCTGCGTCAAACGGCGATGGAGCTCGTTAGCTTGCTTGCCCAATTGCACAGGCTACGAGAGCAAGTGCGAAGGGCGGAAGGGCGAAGCCTCGGAGAAAGAGCGAGACTAGGGCCGGCGTCACGGATGCGTAGGCCCCGGTTTAGGACGAGTTGCCGCACGCGGATACAATGATGGCGAGCGGCGAGCGTAATTTCAGCGAACTCGAAGACGATCTTTTCACGGATCGACCTTGAGGCCTCCAATAACCCTTTGGCACGGCTCCAAGCCACCCGAGCGCTCCCCAATGAGGCGTGCGCGCAGCAGAGTTTCAAGGCAGCCGATCCCCCGTGAAGGCTTTGTGCCAAGAAAAGTGCTGTACTTAAATCCAACGTCTCTTTCCGGCTCTGACCGAGATCATCCTCGAGCGGCATGCTGCGGATCATGTCCCGCACCCGAGTTGGTTTAAGCTGACTTTTTGCCTGTTTTCGGTTTTGTCAAGCGAAAGGCACATTTCGTTATCGGGTATAATCATAATCAATATGGCGCAGAACAGAACATTGGGTGAGGGAAAACTAACGGGAGGAGTGGATGGAGACCATACGCTGCTTGCGCGCAATGGCTTCGCTGTGCCGGCAGACTTCTGCGCGTCATCCTGATCGAAGCTGGAAGCTTCTCGCCGAAGCTGAGTTCTGGAGCCCGCCACTGCGCCGCCTGCTTGGGCCAGGCCAGCACAGATGCGCTCGTGATAGTCGCGACGATCGGCGAAGGGATTTGGTGGAGCATTGGACCATCGCCTTCTCAAGCGACCGGCTGCATCGGCCGAAAATTTAATTATTGATATAAAAAATTTAATAAAATATAATGTGATTTATTTCGCATATGGATAAATAGAAATTGGGAAACGGATTGACGCATTAATGTCGCGGATGTGGGCACAAGCGCCGATGCAGGCAGGGTCGGGCCTTGGATCGCTCGTTCGCCGCGCAGACGTGTGGATTGCCGTGGATTGTGTTCGTAGCTGTGCGCGCACCTGCGCAACAAGGTTGGCGTGGGTTGCACCGACTGTCCTGACGGTAATATCGGTATTGACCATGCCTGTGCTCGCGCAGCAGCCAAATCGGCCGGCGAGCTACGCCCATGTCGTGGCGACGCACTTGCGCGGCGCGACCGGCTCGGGAGGGTGGCGCGCGGCGCAGCTGAAACCATCCGCCGACACGACACCCCTGAAGCTCGCACAAGCCACAATCAGCAATAGCGAGCGATCGCGGCAAGTGCTCGCCACAGAACAGGAGAGGATACAGGCCCTCGCTGCTGACCTTCGAACATGCCGCCGGGAGCAGGATACTGTGCTGGGGCTGTTGCAGCATGCACGCGAGCAATGGAGCAGCGTTGCGGAGGCCACCGAGAATGAAACCGATAAGCTGCAGAAATCGCTCGTGGAGGAGCGCTTGCACACGCAGCGTCTGGAGCGGGAACTTGTCAAGGCGCGCAACGATCTCGATGTGCAGGCACGGCTAAGCCGCGAAATTGGCACCGAGGGTCGCGAAACCGAACGCCGGGCACAGAGTGATCCGAGAGAGCTGCAACAAGCTGTCGAGCGGGAGAAAGATTGGGCAAACCGGCTGAAGCAGAATCTGACAGCCGCTCATCACGACCTGGAGACCCAGTCGGCAGAGGTAACCAGGCAAGCCGCAGAGATCAGTGCAAAAGAGGCAGCGGAGGCTCAGCTACAGGCAAGCCTTCGACAGGAGCACGATCGTATCAAACAGCTGGAGGAGACGCTCGCGACGACGCAAATCGAGCTCGACAACCGATCCCAGCAGATCGCGAAGGCAACCGAAGAAACGAAGCAGACCAAGCAAATAGCGGAGAATACCTCGGCTAAACTGATGCTATCATTAAGGGAGGAGCACGAAAGAGCAAACGCGCTGGCGCAAGAGCTCTCATTGGCGCGTTCCAAGCTGTTCGCGTATGAAGCGCAAGCCGCGGCAACTAATGATCGAGCCGAACAGTCAAAAGAGCAGCTCCGGCGAGAATGCCACCAAAGCAGCCGAGATGAGCAAGAACTTGCCGCAGCGCGCCCCAATGTCGGACCGTGGCTACCCGCCGAAGTGTCGGGTGAACGCGGAGCCGGCAATTCGCCAACAAGGGAACTGCTCCGAACGCTGCTGCTGGGATCGCCGCCGCTGCCCCCGCAATCCGCGCGAGAGCCCGTGGTCACAGCCGATGAGCCGAAGGCGCCATCCCTGGTTCTCGGGAACGAACAAGCCGCCGAGCTCGTGCGATTGATCGCTCGCTCAACCGGATTGCTTCGACAAGGCGACATTGGGGCGGCACGAGTTGTCCTGGAGCGTGCTGCTGAATTAGGGAGCGCACCGGCAAGTTTCGCGCTCGCCGAGACGTATGATCCGGGCCTGCTTGCAAAATGGGGCGCGAGCGGAACGCGCGGCGACACGTCCAAGGCGCGCGAGCTTTACGCGAGAGCAGCAGCCGGAGGGGTCAAGGAGGCAAAGGAGCGGTTCGACGCACTTGGTCATTAGCAGCATTGGTGCAGACAAATGGTCGTGCGCTGTATCGACTAGTCAAATCGAACTTAAACTTACGTGTCGAAGGAAAAGCGCTGCGGACAAAACAGAATAGACGTTCCTAAGGGAGCCGGATCGATGAGGCAGCTGGTTGGAATACGCTCTTGGTTTCTCCTCATCGTGATAGCCGCTCCGCTTCTGATCATGAGCTGTTGCTTGGCAACGGCCCAGCAGACTCAGCGGGCGCGTGCGGATCATTCGAAGCCGGAAATCGCGGCCATGAACGACTGGACTGTTGGAATTGCCGGAGGTCTGCTGGAAGGAGCTCCCATTAGGCTTGCCGCGGAAATGGCGCGAGTGGCCGATGATGGAACGAACCTCCATGTGCTGCCCATCGTGACTCGGGGCGCAACCGAAAACGTCAATTCGCTGCTGTATTTGCGGGGAATTGATGCAGCAATCATCAATTCCGACGCACTTGACGAGTACAAGGTCCAAGTGCCGGACATCCAGCGACGAATCACCTATGTGCTCAACCTGTTTCCATCAGAACTGCACATATTCGTCAGGCCCGAAATTCAGAGCTTGAGTGATCTGGTCGGAAAGAAGGTCAATTTCAACACACAGGGTACCGCCGCAGCTTATTCGGGCCCGCTGATTTTCAGCCGGCTAGGGATCGAGGTCGATAAGGCATTCATCCCCCACCAGGTTGCGATGGAACAAATGCGCAGGGGTGAGCTGGCCGCCGTCGTTTTCATAACATCGAAGCCGGTGGATGCGTTCATACGTGGTCGTTGGGATGTCGGCTTCAAGTTCTTGCCGGTCCCCTACGAGAGCAAGTTCGAAGACTATTATCTGCCATCCTGGTTGGACGCAGGTGATTACCCGAACTTGATCAGGCAGGGGGAGCGCGTGACAACTATTGCCGTCCCAACCGTGCTGGTCGCTTTCAATTGGCCAATCAAATCCAATCGCTTTCATCGTGTGGCGCGCTTTGTTGACCGCCTGTTCTCGCGGATCGACAAGCTGCAGGAGCCCGGCTTCGATCCAAAATGGAAGTCGATCAACTTGGCGGCGACAGTCCCTGGCCTGACGCGCTTCCCAGCGGCGCAGGCCTGGCTCGATCGTCTGCCGCGTTCGAGCCAGGCGGCACAATGACGTTCACCCTCATCGCTCTCGTCGGGACGCTCGCGATCGCAAATGACTTCGCTCGAGCCAGAGGCGCCGAGGATTTGATGGCGCCGCTTCGCGTCTCTGATCGGCCCTCAAATGGAGGCTGGGCGTGGATCATTAGCGAAACCACATCGCCAGTTGATTATTCCTCGATCATCAAGGCTACGCTACCATCTCAAGGGGGCAGTTCCGACGCAGCAATGAGCCTGTCGATACGCTGTCGAGGAGACCTGACCGAAGTGTTGCTTGAGGGAGCTAGCTTGTCGGGCCGCGGCGGGGACCATATCCTCTCCCTGCGCATCAATGATGATCCACCTTTTCGGGTCTCGACCGTTGCATCGGCGCGCGGTGTCGCGCTTAAAAGCGATGTTGTTCACCTTTTGCAAACACTCCCTGAACACGGCCAACTTTCGGTGGATGTGTCACGCCGGACGGGGGCCGGCGCCAGTGCAGTGTTCGTTCTCGATGGTATGGACCGCGTACGTGCAAAAATGGCGGCAACGTGCAAATGGCCAGGCACATACGCAAGGCCCAAGAATTGATGATGAACCCCAACTCGCTTGGAGAAGCAACCTCATGAGCAAATTTTCGCAGACCACCGCCGCAATGAGTGCGACAATCATCTCGCTCCTGGTTGGGCTGTCTAGCTCTGTGGCACAGCAGGCTGGCCTTATCCCGGCACAGACCAGCGTGACTGCTGCCTCAACGCCCGGCGCGGCAAGAACGCACGCAAATTCATCGGCAAGGAGCGGAACGCAAAAAAGAACCGAGCTGGCGCGCATCGCACCACCGTCTGCCGCCAAGCAAGAGCACCGCTTGATCCTTCAGGTCAACACAAACGACTCAGCGTCCATGAACCTTGCATTGAACAATGCACTTAATGTCACGCAATACTACAAGGAGGTTGGCGAAGCGGTGAAGGTTGAGGTGATTACCTTCGGCCCCGGCCTGCATATGCTCCGCGATGACACGTCGCCGGTGAAAGCGCGAATCGAGGAAATGGCTCTGAGCACGCCGGAAGTATCGTTCAAAGCCTGTGGGAACACGCAGGAGAAAATGCAAAAGGTCGAAAATAAGGACATTCCGATCGTTGCCCAAGCTCAGGTGGTGAGGTCGGGCGTCGTTAGGGTGATGCAGTTGCAGGAGCAGGGATGGACCTACGTCAAGCCATGAAAATGGCGACCAGACAATGCCTATCGAGCGGCTAGGTGCTGGCCTGCGGTCGCGACACCATCCGCGTGGGTCGCCGCAGCCGTTGCAAATTGAACTGGCCTCGATCGGGGGCATATCTATCGCGCGCTGTTCACCGGACAGCGCCAGACCGACTGTCTGATTAACAGAGCGACTTCGGGAAAGGGTTTGAGTGAACATCGGTTTGTCTCAGTCACTTGCGAGGTTTGGTAGCAATTTTGCGGGGCAGCCCGCGGCCGCCCATCCTGCTCGGCCGCCCGCTAAGGTCGATTGGCGAGCTGTGAGGCACGGTGCGATTTACGTCAGTTCTAGTGACCTCTTTTTCGACGGCAATTGATTAAATTTTGCTGGATTTTATTTGTTTAACGCTTCAAATTCCCAGACTTAAAGCGAGTCGAATTTTACGTTTGGGGAAGTTGAATGGCAAAACTTGACGTTTCCCGTAATAGGTTTCGAGGATTATTCGCGGTTTATGCGAAAGCTGATCACAAGCACGATGGCGAATATCGTGTGTTGAAGCTGTTTGGATCCGCTGAAGACATTCCCGATCGGCTGCTACAGCGATGGTCGCACGAGGCTGATTTGCCCGACGCGGAAACCATCGCCAGTACACGCGAGCCGCGCACCGGCGATATCGTGAATGGTCGTAAACGCTATGACCACGCCAGCGACTTTCTCCACGTGCTGTTGAGAGACCTAGAGCTACGGGAACACTGAAGAAACGTCGCTGCGTCAGGCTCCGCGAGGTCTTGCAAACCTCAATGATAATGCCTTTTGCCTCCGCGCCCAATATGCATCAGACTGCTATTCCAATGCCGGCAGCCAGCCAAATTTGCCGACCTAGTGCTCGCATGCCGGCGTCGATTTACCAGCCATTGCATGAACGGCTGCGAACGGAGAACGGTCAAAGTCTCCGCCTGACCTTTTCAGAAATCAAAGCGATCTTGGGGAAGCCGCGGGTCTCAATGAAGCACCGCATCGTCGAAATTCTATCGTACTGACGTTGGACACCAATGATCATATGGAACGGCCTGGCTGCATTGAAGCTTTCCATACCATAATGCGGAGCTATCAATCTCGATGCTCGGGACAAACTGCGAGAACAGCCGGCGCAGAATTACGTTGTGACTTCTGGGCCGCAGCAAAACCCACTGCGGCCCTGTTTCTTGGGCGGAAGCCGCGTGCCGGATGCTCCGGAACGTGGCGAGGAAAGTCTAATGGGAAGGCTGCGCGATGGCCTCAGGCCGCATGAGGGTTGACGATGATGTACCCTCGCAGGGAGCGCGGGTGAATTCGCGTTGCGTGCCCACCTGAGTTGGCATCGTACGCCTTCCAGATGTCACCGGCGATGTGCTGTTCGAGGACGAAAACGTGTCCACGTCGCGCGGCAACCATTCCCGGTGCTGGAGAGGTGCGGGGAAAGCGCAGCCAATTGGCCGCGAGGTTCAGTTCCGGTATCACGCGACCGAACACTCGTATCGCCGCACCACATCCACAGAACGATCGAGGACAACCGGCCGGACGACCGCTGACGATCTCGGTCCTTGAGGCCTCGGAGCCAGCCACGGACATCCGTAGGCTAACAACAGCACTTCGCTGCAGGCGCGGTGCCGATCTCGTGTATCTCTGCGCTTGCACCAGCGAGGATGAAAAGTCGCATGGCATAATCACGTTGCATTCAGGTGGCGAAGCGGCGCCCAACGGGCGTGCTTCAGAAGAAATGGATGTCGCAAAAGCGAGCACTAAAGCTACGACTATTCGATTTAACATGCAGGACTCCGGGTTAATAGCCCTGCCCCGGTGCGCAGAAAGCGGCCTGTAATTTGTCGAAATTAAGTTACAAAAACTGAATTAAATACGAACGAATTAAATCCGGGGCGGAATGCTTCGATTTGCCTCAAGTGCTGTTTGTGCGAGCGATCCTTGTTGTTCGTGGATGCCTACGCAATTTCGGCGGCCCCTCGTGGGGATCGGTGTTATGATACCTGATTGTTGGCCTGTCCTCCAGCTCGCCCCGCCTTGTGGGTGGTGATCGCGCTCGTGCCGATCACGATCGGGATCGTGAGCGCTTTGGGCCCGTATAAAGTTTGGGGGCAAACGGCCGATGGGTCAGATCGTCTGCATTTCCGAATCGGGCCGCACGCTCTCAACTGGTTTCAGATTTGCGGGTACACGCGCGCCAGCCATTTCGTCTCTATGCTTCTGCCCTCGCCCCGACGCTGACCTTGTGCTTCGGGGTGGCAGCTGGCGCGTGTCGGCCGGCCATGACGTTGAGATCACCGCAACGATTCCGCATGGGGAATACGGATGGAGGGCAAGGTCGAGGAACTGAATGCCTTGCGCTAAGCCTTCGACTACATCCTGGCGAGGAAGAACGCTGGCCTTGACGCATCGCGATCGAGCGAAGACTGCCCCGCGGCTCCGACCATTGCTGCCTCGAGCTCACCAGCAAGCCTTTAGGACTGCGGGTCATCCATTCGCAACACGCCAATCAGGTTCGTGACCAGTTGCTGCACGTGCGGCAGGGCATCGCAGGGTTCGGCGACGTCGAGATCGTCCACTTGCCAATATAGGACCCGGTCCGCGACGGCCGGAAAGCGGCGTTCAACCATCCATCGATGCTCCGCCTCTTTCAATCCTATGACAATATCTGCTTGGCGGAAGTCAGCTAAGGTGCACGGCTGCGGAAGTTCATCGGCGCGTCTCGGACTAATTCCCAGTGCTTGCAACGCCTCGAGTGCAAAGCGGGAGATGGATCCCGTGTTCTCCGGCGCCCGCCTTTCGGCAGCGCCTCTGGAGAATGCTCGCCAAGGCAAGTCCTCTTGTTCAGCAAGGTGATTGAACAGTTCCTCCGCAAACCGGCTGCGGTAATAGTTGCCTGTACAAAGAAAAAGAACCTGCTTGCAGCCATCGGTCATTTCGGGAGGCCAAGGAAACGGTCGAGGAGGCGGCCGTCACCGGCGTGAGCTGTCTCAACTGCGCTCAACTCCTCGGCTTCAACGATCAACAGCCCGCCTTCCGTAACATCTAGGCGGAACGCGCTTATCCCGCGCAGTCAAATGCACACCTTTCGCATGCCCCCGATATTCTCCAGGGCGCCCGGTGACGGGCTTGTCATCTCGCAAATGGAGAACAAGACGTCCGGCGTTGTCAATCAGCATCGTCGCGGAAAAATCCGGGACACGCGGCGAGGTCATAGCTTACCGTCAGCTATTCTGACGAACGAGGAATGGCACCAGCTTTTCAAAGATTTCTGTCCGAAAGCGATCAATCTCCCAACTAAGCGCATCGCTAAACCCCGCGGCATACGCATGGATGGTCGCCCGGTCCGCAGTCACTTTCGTGGCCACGCCATTTACGACCAGCGAACCAGTCAGAATCTTTCCGTCCCATTCGACAGCGCGACCACAATCCACCGACATGGCAACTCCAAACACTAACGGGTTGGCCTTATGCAGCACCGCTTGTTTGTTCGTGCTGCCGCTGATCATCCGCGTCTCGGAAAAGTTCGTGAGGTTCGCGCAAACCAAACCAAGGCACGACTGCGCACCACAGTCAGTTCCTTCCAACTCTCTCAGTGAATTCCAACGCAGCTGGGGTAACGTCATCGAACTCGACAAAGCAACGACGCAGTTCATCCGCGATCTCTACGGTTATTTGGCGCATCAGCGTCGCTCGACCAGTGTCGTCTTCGGAGGTTTCGCTCCAGCCACGTCCGAGCCCACCTCCATAATCCTCGAGCACAAGATAGACGTCACGTGGATATGGATGGGGCACGATGGACGGAAAATGAGGCATGATTCCAAAAATCCTGAAACCACCGTCTTGATTTTTATATCTTAAATATTAAATCAGATTAAATACCGTATTTCAATCTATTTTAATATCCTCAGGCTGCGCTTTCGATCGGTCGACATTACTATCGATCGACACACTCCCCACCGCACGCGCTCATGGAGACGACCAAGAATTGAGCCGTAGGGTAACGGCGGGGGATGGCAGCCCCAACGACCGCTAACATTTTTCGAGGCAAAGCAGTGAACGGGCCCGCTGTTGCCAATTCTTCCGATGCAAATTTGAGGTGGGGCAATGGAGTGGGTCCCAGGATTTTCCCCCTTCCCAATCAAGGTTCATTTTTACTCAGCTTGGAACGACTTGCCAATTACCAAGTTTTCCCGTTCCCTTCCCAAAGGGGCGACTGCCTTCGCCAAGGCAGCTCGATAGCCCCAGCTTCACCGCCCTGAGGCTGGGGTCCTTTTGCTGTCTGGATAGCCGCAGACTCAGGAGGGCGTTGATGCAGGGTTATCGCTCGATCCTTCTTGTCCAGCGGTTGAACGAACTCGTTTGTCAACTGTCAGAGCTGGAAGATCTGCGGCTTAAAGTCCAGGAGGCGGAGCGACACGCCTCGGCCGTAGCTGCATTGCACTCGCCTCCGAGTACTCAGTCGCAGCGACGCGGAGGAGCAGACCCCAAAGAGTGACCGAAACACGATCTAATCCCGCGCAGCTCGACCGCCCTGAAGGAGTGAACTTCACAGCGTCACTGCTCCCAAGGCAGCTTTGAAAGGCTTCGAGGTAAGGGAGAGGCTAGCTCGCCGCACTCAAAGGCGGGAGGTCTTTCCTGAGGCTCACGCGATACGTGGCAGCGCGCGAGAGAGACTCGAATCCCCGACATTTCGATAATCTTGTACCGAACCAAGCGAGCCTCCTTCCGACATCAATACACAAGAGCTTGTCCATTCTCCGTCTCCCAGCGACTGTGGCTTTTGGATTGCATCACACGGCTTTTCACGTCGAATCGCCCACATCCCTCGCGCCCGCTTGCAACGCGCTTCGGAGCAACCGCTCAAGCTTGCCGTTGTTAGCTCTTCCGCCCGCACTCGAACAATGACGTTCGTTAGCTACTGGCGTCTTTCCACGTTTTGAGGGTTGCGAGGCGCGCCCTTCATGCGGCCCCAAGTATCGAGGCGCCTCGTTTGTCGTCGCTTATTGGCCTTGTATTATCGGAGCCGCGATAACATCAGCGCGCTTGGAACGCACTGATTGTCTTCGACGGGCGCCTCTTTTGCGTCCGAGGGCTACGCTCGATTACCCGCAGGAGCTTAGTCACCCGAAATCCTCTTAGGCCGCCGGTTAATATCACCTCGGTGAACGAAACCGTTTGCTGAAGCGCCGAAGCACCCCGGAAACAGATCGAGCCTACGTTTCTCTTCGCGAGTTAAGAGGACGCGAGAACTGATGACACAAGCGACTTATACGTCTACGTCTCTGTGCAGCGCTCCTCTCGCTCTGAGCAGAAACCCCCATGTCTCGGGCCAGACGTTTGACAGCGCGACATACCTTTCAAGCTCGGGTGCGATTTCATTCAAGGCTTGAGCCCCGTTGATCATTTTGATCCACGTCTATACCTCACCCGTGGTTCATGGCTTAGGTTCGTGGTTTCGCACGCGCCAAGCTCTGGCGCGCAGCAGAAGAGCATGATGGTTCCGCTCCCGGAACCAAATACACCCACAATTTCTGGTTAAACCGAATTTGCATCTGCAAAGAAGACAGAGCTAGGGCAGAAGTTTTATTTCACTTGGTCTTTCTCACCCGGCTATTTGACCACGCGCGGACCGCAGCGATTTAACCTCCCGCTGCGGCCTCCGCCGTATGGCACCCAGCATGAACCGGGGACAATGCATCCTTCCGACGGGTCGCAGGCTCCCCCATCGAAAGCGGAAGTTCGTCATTGGCTGCTCAATTACCTGATCCGCCATTGCCAGGACGTGCTCCGGAACTGTTATCAGCAGGGCCAGTCTGCAGGTTTGGCCGGAACGATGAGGGCTGCTCTATTGGAATGCTGCCACCCATCGACGTAAGTAGCCGGCACTTTTAAGAAGGCTGTGTTGTCGAGGGCGCCCTTGGGGAGGGCCGCGGGAGATCGCGCTACGTCCCCAGGGGCACCTCAACCGAGGCAATGGGCCATCAGCGGGCGTGATCCATTATTCGATCACTTCGTCATCGCTGGCGAGAATTGAGGAAGCAGCTGCTTCGCTACGGCAGCTCAACGGCTCCAGCTTCACCACCCTGAAGCTGGGGTCCTCTGCCCACTGGAAAACTGCAGACCTCACGAGGGCGTGATGCAAGGTTATCGCTCGATCCTTCCTTAACGGTCATGGGCCGCACTGAAGCAGACGGACCTGAGACAGTGAGCCTGACGTATTGAAATCTGCTATCTACCGGTGGTAGTCTTCCACTTTTGCTATCGGCGCTATTTGCTCTGACGCCAATCCGGACAGTGCTTTTTGTGCTGGGAGGACATTTATGCGAGGCTCTCGCGCAATCCTTTACACTGAACGACTTAGCGAACTTATTTCTCAACTCTCAGAGTTGGAAGATCTTCGAGATCTGGTCGAAGAAGCTGAGCGAAGCGCCCGCGGTGTGCCTCCGTTACGCTTGACACATCCTCCGTCGCGCCGCGTTCGGCGTCGTGAACGGGTCGCATTGTCTGTTCGCCTCCGTCGCCACGCGCCACTAAGGTGGAATGCAGGAGCTGTCAGCCCCCCTGACAACGACAACCAAGTCGATTGGACTTTGCTACAGCCATTCCCCGACGGATGGTGGGCTTCCTCCTAAAGATTTCTCCAAGCGCTCACCTCGACGAAGAGATCGATCCCATGCACATCAGTACGCATATTGCCGCGTTACTAAAACTGACCGCCCAGCAGCTTGAAGCACTTCGCATCCCCAAGAGATCTAAAAGGAATATTCCGAAATCCTCATTTTGAGAGAGAAGATAAAATTGGCGGCCATCGGAAGAAGGCTCGCGGGCAATTCCTTGCTCGTTGCCTACCACGCGCCTGAATATAAATGATCCTGAACTCCACGATCGCGTGTCCCAAGTGCGGTCATGCTGCTGCCGAGGTAATGCCGACCGACCTTGCTAGTTCTCTATGACAGCAAAGGCTGCGGCGAGCGGCGAAGCCGCACTAGACCAAACATGGCGTCTGAGGTTTTGATTCCACAATGAAACTCGTGACAGAACCATCGCTCGGATCAGCTCGTACACAAACCGATTCTGGTTCGACGAAATCAGGCATACCGGTTACTGGCTGCTGTCGAACTAGGCCGAGCCCTTGGCCAGTGCGCAACATGCCCTCGCGGGCAACGTGTATTGGCTATGTCTATTGTTCTCGCGCTGCGGGGCTTTTCAGCTCCGTCGCTCTGTTCGACCTGTCTATTTGATCATCCAGCCACTATCCCGAGCTCCGGTCTTGGAGCCCGAACGTCATGAGCGCGCGCAACGGCTCAGTCGATGGCATGCGGGATCTTGCGCATACCGAGATTCGACCGCGATTACTAACCCGGCAGCAGGCTGCCGAATACTGCAACCTGTCGCCGAGTCGTTCTCGAACTGGGTACGCTTGCGGAAGTTACCGCCCCCCTGCCGGGCACTACGCGGTAGGATTTCAAGGCTATCGACGTGGCGTTGGACAAGTGTCGTTCGCGAAGGACCGTGGCATCATCGCGACCAATCCATGCGAATGCGGCGGCCGGTTCTCGCGGTCGCATCCAGCGAGATCCAGCTCGCGCTCGTCTTGGCATTGTGGAGCGGGCAACGGCAAGGAGACCTGATGCGATTACCCTGGTCAGCCTACGAGACCCCCTACATTCGTCTTCGGCAATCGAAAGGTGGCCGCCGGGTCGCGATGCCCGCTGGCGCACCCGTAAGGACCCTGCTCGATGCGACGACCCTCGGGGGCCGCTTATCTTCACGAACACGCTGGGCCGGCCCTGGACGTCCGATGGCTTTCGCACGTCGTGGGGAACGGCTTGCGAGCGTGCCGGCATCAACGGCCTGACGTTTCACGATCTACGCGGCACGGCGGTAGTTCGCCTAGCGGTCGCTGGTGCGAACGTGCCACAGATCACGGCCGTCACCGGTCATTCGTTGAAGGACGTCGAGGCCATTCTCGATGCGCACTACCTCAGTCGCGACATTCAGCTCGCAGAAGCTGCGGTGCTGAAGCTCGACGAGAGAAGAAAACTGTAAACGGTGGTGTAAACGGCGCTGCTTTTGTCGTTTGCTCAAACTGCTAAGTGTTTGATTTATATGGTGGGCGCACCAGGGCTCGAACCTGGGACCCGCTGATTAAGAGTCAGCTGGCCTTACGGAGGATATACTGGCACTCTGGATCCTCGGCGATGCGAAGCGGGTCGTTGCGGGCCAACCACTTCGCCATGGCGCTCTTAGCGCTCGCTGAGCGCCGTCGACGCGAGCGGCGCCGCCTTACCCCCTTGATCAACCAACCAAGGAAGTTTTCTGCGGTCGTGAGTTCTTCGGGACAGCTGCCAGAGACGGCGTCGGCGAACAGTTCGAGCGCCTCACGCCTAACGACCATAGTGTCGTAGGTGGTCGCCATGGTCGTCAGCTCCACCAGAAGCGCAGACGGAATCGCTTCCACGGTCGAGAGCAGACGCTTGATGTAGCTCACATGGTCGATACGCCAAGCGCGCCACATTTCGTCGTTGTACTGTGGATGAAACTGCGCAGGCGGCAGCGCATCGACGCTACGCTGGTCAAGCTGGATCGCTGCGCTGAAGTTTCGAAGAAGCTTCCGGATATGCTCGTGGGTCAACACCTTGGTCATCGCGGGTGGTCCTTTCGTTTCGCAGCCTTCAAGCTCCCATGTTTTGCGCAATGTCGCGAGCGATCATTTGTTGACAAGGGTCCGCTGTACCGCGCGACAATGAGAAATTGCTAAAATCCCCGACAGATTAGGACAAAACGACTGGTCGCGGCCTCGCCGATTCAATTGGAATGGGGCTTCACTGCATGCCTCCGGCCAACACGATTTCAGCAAACGTATATGGCACAGCTATTCGCACGCAGTTTCGTGCAAAATCTGTTGACGCAGCCGCCGCGGCACACAAATGCGCGACGCTCCATCCGTACGCGCTTTCGTAACGGCACGACAGGCGAACTGCGCAAGAAATATTTAGCATCGTCATACCGTTACCAGCATAGCCATCGAATTATGATGGCAGCTTGGCGCGATCAGACCTCGGAAAGCGTCGCACGTCGAGCCGACGCCGCCAATCAAAGATCGTTCTAGTGCATCCGACTGTGCCGACGGTTGGACGGTTAGACGCCCTCGCTGGCGAACAAACCTACTACTTGTCAAACGCCATCCGGAACTGCCGCCTTTGCGTATCCAAGGAGGGGGCAATTCCTCATGACGCTAGGGTCCGCGAGATGGACAAGGTCTCAAACGGCCGCGTGGTGCTGACCAATCGCGAGCACATCATCGCTGGAGCCACGGTCAAGGGTCTGATGGAAGCTCCGCGACCCCTACAAAGTCCGCGCCCCGAAAGTATACTTCGACTGAAGGTCACGAAGGACATGCTCGAGCTGGCCAGGAACTCGTCGAGCAGACTGCCGGTAACTTCATCTACCAGAAGCGCGCCGGCAAAGCCCCTCACGCCGAAGGACCGACCGAGCGGCGAGAACGTCGTCGATCTCATGGAAGCGCTCCACCGCAGCGTAGGCGATGGAAGTCGGCGGAGGCACCCCTGGGGGCCTTGCTTTCTCGATGCTGGAGGGATGCGGTCCTAGCTCGTTCGCCAATGACATGCGGACGCCCACCATTCCAACGAGAAGGCCGCCCCCTGAGGCGGCTTCTCGCTTCCGCTCTCAGCCTCGTGGCACGGCTTTCCCGACATCTGCGCGGCGCGCCTAGCCTTCGGTCCAGCGTACATCTGGATGCCGTGAGCTACGCTGGCGCGTTCCTACGAGGCGACGGTGGAGGTAAGAAGAGCGTGCGACGAGCGGCACCCGCCAGGAAAACGGATGGGTCCAATCCGGACACTCTGTAGCTGATCGACGGCTGCTACGAACTTCGTAGCTAATCACCGTAGCAATTTGCGCGCAGCTTCACTGAAGCGCCAAGAAGCGGCGCCTTCACAGTAGCTTGCGACCGATGGTGAGGAGGAGTGTATAATCCGCTGGGCGTCGCCTGTGGCCCGGCCCGTGTCCACTGCCCTAAGTTACCCTCTCCGCGCCCACACGGAGCTGCACCGTTGCCCGGCTTTCTCAAAGAAGTCCCATACAGACACCAGAGGCATGTCTATGGTTACAACGATAAAACCGATCGCAGTCGCTTACATACGAACCTTCTCCGTGGCCAATGTTGGTGGTTATCCTATGGCTGGCGTCGAGGCGCCGGAGGTTGTCGAATATCACCAAGAAGTCGCATAAACATTTGGGCCGGTAGGGGCGCTGCCTTGAGCCGTGACTGCCAATGCCTGCATCGCCGAACGCGGACAGAACGATCCAAACAGCACCAAAAGGTCATGGCGCTCGCCCGTCATCAGCTGTTAGCAGCTGGACCTCTACGTTATTCAAGGAGCCATGACGACGAACGGCCCCGTGCGGAATTTTTAGTCCGCGTCCACATGCTCAGTCGTCAGAACCTGCCAGCGGTAAAAATGCTCGTCAGGTTCCTCCACGGTGAACGTCAATTTGGCCTCCAGCAGCTGCGCGTTTTCGGCCTCCAGGGCCAATGTCAGCCGATGCTTACCCGGAGTCAGATTCTCCACCACCGCCACAACAGTGCCCGCTGCGAAACTTTCGCCATCAAGGGACCACGCCGTTCGCTCAGGTGATATGGGTCGTCCGCCCATATCCAAGCAACAGCCGAGCACCGACACCACCTGGCCATAGGGGAGGCGCGCATCGGCCTCGGGCGAAAGTATATGTACTGAAGGCGGTCGCTGAGGAACGTCAATCGACCCCGCCTCAACCTCGGTCGATCGAATGCCGTCGCTCGCCACTAAATAAAGAGTTGCCTTCCCGTGAACCGGCATTACGCTCAAATCCACACTATAAGCCAGCGCTGTCAGTCCACGCGCAACTCGGATGCGCCGGCCCGACTCCATCACGGCGACCACACTGTAACTAACTCGTTGCGCACTAGACGAGGTGTCGCCGGGCGGTATCGGCGACCCACCAACGCAGGATGGCTGTTCTTGGGAAGCCGGTTCGCAATGTTGCCAGTTAATCGTGACGCCGTTCGCGCTTCTATGAGTTCGCGGAGCCGCCAGCGTTGGGGGCGCGACAGGAATAGCCGTGCGATAGAGCAGCAGCTCTCCCCGGCGCAGTTCGTAAGCAACTCCGTTCGGATGCAGCGGCAATACTCCCCGCACGCGGTATCGTAGTGGATCGTCCACATTGCCGCAGCCACGTGGGCTGACCTGCGGAGCCACGGTCAGCAACGTGCTTCCCTGCGAGTCCAGGAGAACTAGTTGGTAGGCCGAGTCACCCTCCTCCCTCCGCCCCGGCCGCGACGATTCGTGCCCGGGCCGCGGCCGATACACCATGTTCTCCGCCAGCGTCCCACGTATATGAAGGTAAGTCATCGATGGCATATTGCGGCTTCCTTACGTGTTCAGGAACAGCCGCATCCATGTGCTGATCCCCGGCCGTACCGGTTCAAAATAGGTCATAAGGTCGCCTGCCGGCAGCGGAATCGCGGTACTGCTCCGCACGTCAAATGGCGCTCTCCGAAGCAAGCCTCCATTATCCGCCGGGTCGTAAGGCCCTTTGGCTGCACCCGCAGGCAGATTGATGTGGTGAAGGCCGTATGTATGGCCAAGCTCATGCGCTCCTACAA
The DNA here is from genome assembly GCF_003020125.1 of Bradyrhizobium sp. MOS003. Lineage (GTDB taxonomy): Bacteria > Pseudomonadota > Alphaproteobacteria > Rhizobiales > Xanthobacteraceae > Bradyrhizobium. Next base: position 184,297 of record NZ_PYFW01000009.1, read on the forward strand.
ACGGGACGTCGCCCATCGCGAGCGCGGCAATACTTGGCACTCCTGCTATCCCTTGATGGGCAAGCGGCTTGCCTAAAAAGCGTTCGCTCTGCGGGATAATGCCCAGCCACCGCACGTCGCTTGCCTCGTCAGCATCGTCCCACGCATCCTCCAAGTCGTCAGCCAAGTCGTTCCAGGCGTCGTCGGTCGATAGGTCATAAGTGTGTGAAAACCAGCGAATCGAAGCAATGCCTATGTCTGTCAACGGCGTGGGCAAATAATCTAGCGCCCTGCGCAAATAGTCGAGCATAAACTCGTCGGTTCCATACAGGCCCATGTAGACGGCGCGAACACGCAATGGAGCGTGCGCTACCCAGGTCCACGTAGACGTTTGCCCCAACGTGATTTTGCCGCTCGGGTCATCGCATACAATCTGCATGGTAAGTGTGTGCGAACCGGGCGTCAGCCAAGCTGCGGGGACGGTGAAATTCAGAGTGTCGTTCGTGAACGATGGATCAGAAAGTCCGCGGATACTCGCAAACCCGCGATCAGGCGGAATCATCACCCGCACGTTGGTGGGCCGCAGTCGCCGGCCGTCCACCAGTAAGCTTCCTGTGATCTTGTCCAGCTTGTTCGAAAACCAGCCACCGCGATCGCAGTTCATATGAATCCGTACTGCCGTGTCCTTGTTCGCGATCGTCGGCATCCCCCGTCCCGCCAGAACGGCACCCAAATCTTCTTGTACACCCTGCGTCACTTCAACATATTGAATGGTCAGCTTCGGTGGCACGCTGATCCATACCGGAACGTTCAGTGGCGCAGTAGCTCCGCAGGAGCTTAACGTAGTGAATACCAGCGAAGCACTCCTTGGCTCTCTCGGCTCCGGATCGGGAATCGTCAGCACTACCGCGCCGAAGCCGCCCGGCAAATCCGTCCGCTCCCACACGATTTCACCTCTGTCGATCAGCTGGATCTTGATCCTCGTCGTTGGCCCGCCACTCGACCGCCAACTCAGCGCGACCGAGTTTCCTGGGGCCAAATTAGTGGACTTGGTATCGGTGAGATCGATCGCAACACCCGCCACCTTGACCTCATATACGTTTGCCAAGCCGCCGCGAAAGAAGGCGCTGTTCCCCAGTCGGTAAACATCGATGATTGCACACAGGTCTACGTGATGCGTAAACGCATTCAGATGCAATTCACCCGCCGTCGCCCACACCGGTACAACGACTTCGATCTTGGTGTCGGTCCAAGTCTTGGCTTTCACGCCCACCAGCACGCCCGGATCGCCGTCCGCTAAATGAAAGGCTGGATCCTTTATGCCCGGCGACGGAAAATAAACCCGGCCATTCGGTCCAAAACTCTTCCCAAGTATGGTCAGCATCTCACCAGCGCAGCCTTGGTCGTTCACCAGTGAGCCAATTGTGTACCGTGGGCCGAACCGGTCGATCTCCGACATCGCCTTCCGCGACCCGCCCATGCAAGGCCAGCCCCAGTCCCATCTGTCAATTCCCGGCTTTACGATCTCATCGCGCCAACTGGCAATATCGAACGGAATTCGATCCCGATCGAGCGTCGGCTTGGTCACGACTGGATCGCGCATCACGCTTGGATTCATGGACCGCGTTTCTTCCCGCCAGCGGGACGACTCGTGCGCCGTCACAAAAGTCTCCAATGCCTGCCGATCGCCTTGGCGACTCCTCTCAGCCCCCGCGGCCGCGACATCCAAATAAAAGAACGGCTGCAGCAACCGCGACACCGCTTCCAACATCTCTTCCGATTCCGATGGTTGGTGAGCCGCTCGAACAATTCCGGAAATCAAACGAAGCAGCGCGTCGCCATCTAAGGACCGCGGCGCACAATGCCATGCCTCACCGGCTACCTCGTTTAGGATTGAACGCGGGATCACGCGACGAACTTCGATCGGCTCGCGCAGCAGCAGCCAAAGCCGTGTCGAGCCGTGTTGTTCGCCCGCTAACACCGCATCAGCTTCCTTCGCGCACCGATCCAGAAACTCAGCATTGCGCTTCGCCTCCGCAAGGAGCGTCTCACTCACTCCTCGCGCTCCCGCAAGTTCCAACACCTCGTGGATGCGTTGGATCTCGGCTAGATCCACCAATGGCCGTCTTTCAACCTTCGGCGGCTGATCGCCCTCTCCCGGCAGCTGCACCTGTGGAAATTTCTCGGAACGCTTCATTGGGAGTCGTCCTCGTAGTTAGCCGACATTCACCAGGTAGCTACACGTAAGAAACTTTAGGTTGGAAAAGAATGCGTGCCGACGGCACCAGGCTGCCAATTTATGGAAGCGGCAACTTCGGTAGACCGGCATTTTGGGCAGCTCACAGGCAAGCAACGCGCATGACCGTGGGCGGACGCTACGCCGATTTTGTCCTAGTGTCTTTAGGGATGAATGTCGGTTGTGGGTCAAAACGCGAAAAACTCAACCTGAGCAGATCTGTTGCGCCGTCCTCAGGAAGCGGACCCCAACAACTTGCGCCGCTACTTCGCTGATGGGCCATTACCGGTCTCATGCGACGCAGCAAAAAAATGGCAGCCTGGAGTCGATGCGACGACAAATCGAAAAACCCATTCGTGCCTCCGCACGCAATTCTCTGACCATTGAGTCTTCATGCAGGGCGTGCTGGCATAAAAACGCTTTTTATCAGGCGTTTTTGCCTCTGGCCCAAAGCTGAGCTGGTCGCTCGATATAGGCGCGCGAGAATTGCGCGAGCATGATCGCCACGGCGATTGCAAGAAGTGAGTGCCCCGCGATCATGAACACTGCATCGTGCAGAAGATAAAGCGAGTAAGAACATGCCCCGAGCCATACCAGTGCTCGGTTGGTAAGTGCGAGTCGTGTTGTTGCGAGATAGACAGCTCCGATAAATGCGGCGTTGACGCAAAAATATATCGTCGGCGTGATCGTCGCCCAATCTGGCCTTCCAAATGACGAATAAAGGCCTGCGGCCAGTAATGCGATCCATGTTGCTTGATTTTTTCGCCCTGAGTGTAACCGGTAGAGCATCATACCGGCGATGAAGAGGTTTCCAAACAGCGGCATGAGCAGCAACTGGAACAGCCAGAAATGGCCGTGGTTGGTGAGGATCATTGCTACCCGCAAACCCGTCATCGCCACGATCCACGCCAATGCAAAGCGATCAGCGTAACGAATGCCGCCTAACGCGAACAGTGATCCCATCACTATGTAGAACCATAGCTCGTAGGCCAGCGTCCAAATCCCTGCAACATGGTGGTGTTGACGAGAACGTTTTCAACCGACGTGCGGCCAGTTGTCATCAGAAAGCCACCAGCCACAAGGACGGACAGCCAATACGCAGGATAAAGCCGCGCCGCACGATGCAAAGCGAACTCGGCCAGCGAGTTGGCCTTCTCTAAAGACATTAGGATCACGAACCCGCTGATGACGAAGAAGAGTTCGACGCCTAAGAGGCCATAGTAGAAATTGTTTTGGTCATAGTGGTACGCGACGACCCCAACGCCGCGACGCCGCGCAATCCGTCCAGCCCTTGGAGCCGCCGGTTATCCATCAAAAATTAGCCTGCGGGCAATTCGTTCGCAGGTCGAGATTGCGTGATGAACTCGCGCCGTCGCATGCCTGCTCCAAAGCTCAGGAGACCGTGTTGCACCGGATCGAGAGTACTTTGGTAGGGGTTAAAATCGGCATCGAGATCATAGCCGCCCTGCAACGCCCTATGTCGTTGTGGGTCAACAGCGCCGTTTTGATGGGTGCTGTCACTTCCGGTCCGCCCCGATTAACAGACCATATCGAGCCAAACCGCACTTCGCAGTTGGGCCAACAGCCGACCTCGGCCCAGAGGACGGTGAGGTCCGCAAGCCAGAGTTGAACTCGCGCAACTCGATACTGGTTTACTCAATCACCCGATCCGCCTGGGCAAGGAATGATAGTGACAGTGCGAGGCCCAGCTCCTTTGCTGTCGTTACATTGATCGCCACTCGTACTTGGTTGGCTGTAGATTGGAATATCAGCAGGCTTCTTGCCTCGCAAAATGTCAGCGGCTTGCGACGCAATAAGTCGAAACATGTCGGTCAGATCGACGGAATAGGACATCAGTCCGCCGGCCTGCACGAAATCTCGGAACGCATAGCCTGCAGGAAGGTGCTCTGCCGCCAGCAACTCCACCAAGATTTGACGCAAGGCGAGATGCTCACCCTCATCGGAGACCATGACTGCAGTCGGTTCGCTACTCTGTATCGCTTGGAAGCAGCGTTGATAGGCTTCTTGTGAGACGACCCGACCTAGCGGAGTTCAACCATCGGCATGCGAACCTGTTGTGCCGCCAGCCGCACGGCTACACCGGCGGCCCGCTCCCAGTACGCCGCAGACGCGAGATGATAGAGTTGCAGGTTGGGTATCATCTCCGCAAGCAGCTGGATACGTTTGCCGTGAAGCTGCAACCCAGCATCGATGCTTGCGCCCGTGACATTTCCACCGGGGCGCGCAATTGTTGACACGATCCCCATTGCAACCGGATCGCCAAACAGCGCGACTAAGCGCCAACCGGATCCAGCGGCTCGCATTTGCCAGCGTGGTGGCTGCGGTTCTTCACTCTCATCTAGAACTTCTGCCGCCTGCGGCAGGGCAGTACGACCAATGGTAGGCGCACTAGAACGCAACTTTTCGTGATTGAACCAATTAAAAGGATTTAATTTATTTAATCTTAACCTAATTCAACAGTTGCACTAGCCCGAGGGGATACCCGATGCCCACAACAGAAGAAGACGAAGACCGCCGGGAGTTCTTGAAGATGTGTGGCAGGTTTGCTGCCCTAACCCCGCCATCGATGACTCTACTCCTGTCGACGTCGTTGACGTCAACAGCCATCGCACGTTCCGGCGCCCATGACGGAGCAGGATATAGCAGCGGCGGCAGCAGTCATTCAGTCTTCGACAATGATCCACACAGCGCGACCGAGGATCACTCGACCAAGGAGCATTCATCAGCCGGCGGCGGTGGTGGGGGCTCTGGCGGAGGTGGCGGCGAGAACTCGGGTGGCGCAAAGGGGTCCAAGGTCGCGCATTCCGGAGAGGAAGGCTCCCGATCTGGAGGTGGCGGCGGTAACAAGGGCTCCTCGGGCTTTGGCGGCCAGGGTGGAGATGACAAGAAGAAGAATGAGCGCGATTGAAAAGGACCAGTCGAGCGCCGCTTAGCTGCTGTCTGTTGGGGGAACATGCGCCATCTCAAGGTGACAATCCTGGTTTTGGCATATGCGGTGATATCGCCCGCGTCTGCGCAAACCTGTTGCCCCACCGGCTGCGCGCCAGACGCCAATCGGTGCGTGAGCAGCGGTCCGCTGTGGACCAGATGCCTTCCTATCGCCTGCGCCGAAGATTCTCGAGGGCCGTCACGTGGGTCCGCCGTGAGCAAGCACAGAGCCGCCGTGCTCGCCCGCGGGCCAGCGCGTACCTACGTGGTCCCAGCTCAGATTCCCCCAGAGTGCCCATTGGTGAAACCGACCAAGGTGCAGGTCGTCGACGCGACCGCTCAATGCATGAACGTGTTGACTCGAAATGCGCAGTTGCGGGATTGCTTTTTTGAGGACGACGCCGGGAGGGTCGAAGACGAAAGAACCGGCCTGAACTGCCCCGATCGCCAAGCTGCGCTGGCGAGGCAGTGTCTAAAGCGCTGCGTCAACTATGCATCCGATACGACACATCTGGTTTGCGCCGGCAGCTATCCAAACACCGTCTGGCGTGCGTCTTTTGGAGCTATCTCGGGCTACGCTCTCGGTTCCGAGCATGTCGATCTTTGCGGCCCTCGGCTAAGAACGCTGCGGCAAGCTCCAACGCGCTGAAATGTGCTGGACTGAGCCCTTAGCTGCCATCAGGGGGGAGACAAGGGGCCGCCAACTGGCCCTCGATCGAGATGAACAAGGGCTCTCTTTGTGCGTCCTGCCGTGAGCTAGATGGCGAGCGAGGCTAGGCGTGACGAGCCGTCTGCAAACCGTGTCCAATGTGAAGGACACAAGCCACCCCCCCGGCAGACAATACGGCTGATTTCGCGAAATCACTGGAGAATTTGGGGCGTTGTACCTACCCAATCCATGATAGCGGGCGATTCTCCCCCCGATAAGGCGGCAGGAATTAAGTAACTCCAACGGTCGACCTAGGCTCGGGTTTTGCACGAGACGGCCGCGAGAAGGGCGCGACCTCCTTGTTCTCGACCCAAGGGATAAGGTTGATAGCGCGCGGCACGAGATGGCCGGTGATCACTTCGATCTTCATGATGAATTCGAACAACGTGTCGAGTTCGTGCGGTTCGCAGTAGCGCTCGCGGGTTTCGCTGTCGCCGGAGTGGCCGAGGAGATCCGCTCGGTCCTCCTTCGAGAGCAACTTCTTTTTCAATTGCGCGCCGAAAAGGTGACGCACGGCATGGGCGCCCAGCCCTTCCTCGGTGATTTTGGCGGCGGTGAGGATCGGCTTGAACAGCTTGTAGAAGCGGTTGCCCAACGGCGAACGGCTGCTCGGAGAGTAGAGGTCGGGGAAGAGCAGCTTGTAGCCGAGCGCCTTTATCTTGCCGACGTAGTCGAGGAAGCCCAACCTGATCAGCTCGGGGTGGAGCGGGATGTTGCGCTTGGATTGCGCGTTCTTGATGCGCCGCTGCTCGTTGGCTGCAATGTGGATGTACGGCCTGCAGCCTTCGCGAGCCCCGCAAAGCTCCTCCCGCCTCGCACCCATATAGTAGATGAGGATCGGGACATAATAGGGTGCACAGTGAAAGATCCGCGCGCCGCCCTCATCGCCCCACCTTCCGAGATCGTCCCAGCCGGCGCAGTTAATGAACGGCGGGGTTTGAAAAATCGCCTTGGCGCTGTCGATGGGCAGCTTCGCCCTTTCGTCGCGGGCACGCATGTTCTTGCTGCGGACTCTTTGCGCGCAATTTCGTCAGGTTGATTGCCTCCAGGCTCTTTGAACCTCGAGCAATCGCGTAATCGAAGATCTGGCCAATGAAAGTCCAATGCCGATTGAGGGTGTCGCCCCCAATTGCCGCGCTTGCTCCGTTCTACCGAGCGTCCTTTCTCGCGGAGCTCTTCGATCGTGAGTTTCTCGTCCCGCACCGATTTGCCGTAGTGCTTGTAGATTTCGAGACGGAGGAAATCGGGGAACTTGCCGACCTCTGCCTGGCCCACAAGATTGAGGTCGTGAATGCGCTGGTCCTGAACCATGAACTTGATGAACAGGTTCGAGATGCTTTTGGCCTGCCGCTGCGTCTTCTCGTCCCAGTAACCGTCGGCAGCGTTCTGCTGGATCACGCCATCCGCAAATCGCGAAAAGTCGGCCATAGGGACGAATTGCGGGATCACAGCACCAGACGTCTTCGGTGGATCGTTTGAACGATCCACCGCGGGGCTTGCCACCGCAGTAATCGGCTTCGGTGGATCGTTCATCGCACGCAGAAGGCGATTCACCAGTCCCTCGTCTTACCCTCACCCCTTCGTATCGGCGCTCGAACCCTGCCAGAGCAAGCTTCATTCCGCGAAAATACGTTCCCTGCGCCACGTCCATGTTCATGGCGGTCGGAACGGCCTATACGCCTTCGATCATATGCCGAAGGACATCGTACTTGGTCGGCACCATGTCGTTGGCCCGAAGCATGGTCAGGTGACGCTTCACAGCCTCGATGTCGGCCTCCGAGAGACCATCGGCGATCATGCGGTCGCGATCCTCGGGACGCACGGCAGCGCCGTGTCCTTGGGCATCTAGCAGCGTGTATGTCCACAAGGCCCGCTGGTCGTCCGACGAGCCTGGTCGACGTCAAAGCCGGGCGCGTTCTTGGCCGCGAACGCCACCCGATCGAGCTTGGCCAACTGCTTCTCGACGACGGCATGAAGCATTGTCTCAATTTGAGACCGCGACAGCGGATCGGCACCATCAGCAAGCATGGCAACATCATCCAAGAACAGGTTGACCTGGGTAGCCACGCGACAAGCCGCCGCGCGGTTCGTCGTTTTCAGGCTCATAGAAAGATGCGGGCGGCCGAGCACGCTGGCAAGCGGCCGAGGGGTACGGCGGCGCCAATAGTAGACGGCTTGGCGGCGAAAGATGTGGAAAGCCATTTTCGAGCGACACCCTGTGCAGCAGTGATGTGTCGCAGCGCTGTGCAGCAGCGCCCCAGCCAGGCCGGTTTTCGTCAGCAATATCAGGGGAAGCGGAGCTCCTGGCTGGGGCGGGACGGTACTCAGCCAGATCTGGACCCATGGCTGTAGCAGCTATACACCTGAAAAGCCTAACGAAATCGGGCAACACCGATGCCGTGTGCAGCACCTCAGTGCAGCATCCCGCAAGCTCGGCGGACCGGACGCACTGGCAGCTACCCGAGAGCTCACGCGATGCTGGCGGAGATCCCACCCTCGACATCTTCATGATGTCGGAGATCAGCCGCTTCCCCACGATCCTGCGACGCTTAGGTCCCGGGAGGACGGCGCGGCGGAAAACCGGCGAAGGGCCGCACCGACCCTGAAGCAAGCTGGATTTCGCGAGTAGCTCCCCCTGCCTGCCCGTCGTCGTCCTCGGCCAGAGGCAGGACGGCCGCCACGTCGGCGGAAACCACGTCTGGAGCGGCGCTCGGTTGCCCCTCAAGGTCCAGGCCCGCATCATCACCCTTCGACGCGCTCACGCGGTCTCCGAATGCCTTGCGCAGGCTGGCAAGCTGCGCTTCGGTTACCCGGCCGACCCATCCGCCATCCCGACCGTGCCAGTGAAGCCCCGCCGACACGAGCACCTGGCGGTTCGCCGACGATGCGTTGCGTCCGAACTTCACGAAAACCGTAGTATCGTCTTCGCTGGCCGGATCTTCCTGAAACAGCCCGTCGCCCAACTTCGACACCCTCGAAACAAGCAGGTGGATCGGCACTTGGCTAAGATCCATGTTTACAACTGTGGTCCCGATGAGCTCGATGATCTTCGCCTTGTTCGATGCGGCCAAATCCGAAATCTCCTGCCCGATGCGGGCATGATCCCTCTGCAATAGCGCCAACTTGTTGGTGTTGATCTCGATTTCACGGATGAGCGTAGCAGACTTCTTCATGGAATTCTCCTCCATCCATTCTGCTACGAGACCATGGATGCCGGAGAAACGCCAAGGCTAGAATCTAGTTTGGCCTGCAGGCTTCCGGATTGCCGACACGCTCAATATAGTAAGTTGGGAGAAAGGACAGCACCTTGGCAATTCCGTACGTGCGGGCGAAGCCGATCAGCCTAACCGTCACCGGTGGCGTGACGCAGAATTTCGCCTATTCGGGCCGCACGATCATGATGGACCCTCGGCCCGAGATCGCAGCGTTCGATTACTCAGCGTTGCGAGATGACCTGGCCCACGTGGAGGTGCTTCTGCCGCCCGATGCGCCCGCAATGTACCTCGATCCTGCCGCACTCGCATATGCTCTCGACGTAAAGGAAATTCAAAAGGTGCGGACGCCGCTTTCGGAGCGCGAGCGTCTGCCCCAGGTCGTCATGTCGGCGGTTATCGCGCTCCCTTCTGCATTCGAGGTATCAGGGGATGAAGCTCTCACGATCACGCGGAGGATCGCCCTATATCCGTGCGGATCGCATCGCGTCCCGATCCACATCGCGATCCACAACGCCCTCATCAACCGCCATGCTCACGCGGATATCGCTCTTCGCCCGATGGCGCCGGATGGCTCCTTGGGTCTGAAGATCCCCGATTTCCTCGTCCGCTTTCGCGTCAATCGTGCCGACTCGGACCCGGTAGAAGGCACAGGTTGGCCGGACATCAGCTGCGAGATCCAAGAGACTTTTTTTGCAGAACGGGCGATCGATCTTGTCGTCGACCCGTGCGCACCGGTTCCCGAACACCATTTCGACGGCGACATCCCCGATCACATCACCGCGCAATGGATCAGGGATCAGCGTCTGGCGCGGCGTCACGTTAATGTCCGCATGATCAAGACAAGTCCCACGCATTCGATCGAGAAAATTGCGAGGGGACGCTCCGCGGTGCGCCTGGCAGAGCTGCATCGACTGTGCGCTCGATTTATCGACAGCGAGCAGGATCGGCGCATTCAGGTCGAGCGCATGCTGGCTGATCAGAACATCGTTTCGCTGTCCGATGGCACCGAGGCTGGGATGCCTCGTTACGTCACGACCCGGCGCGTGGCGCGCATAATCGACCGAGCCTGCGGCCTGATCGATCGCGGCGGGCGCACGATGACCGCCGTTAGTGCCTCCGAGCACGATGCCGTCGTTCGGCAGCTTGCCAATATCCAAGCGGCTGGCGATCAGCAGCACGAGCCGCCACTCATCCTCGGCCGGACCCTCTCGGATTGCGCACCTCTCGCCGATATCATGAGGGCCCGCAATCCGGTGGTCGGTACCTTGGACATGATCCTGGGCAAGCCCCAAAAGCGAGCACGAGGTCGCTGGAGGCGGGTCAATCTGAAAGTGGAACGGAACATCATTGTTCCGCACGCCGAGCTCGTCGACGACCAAAGACTAGCTCGCCTGATTCTTGCTGCGGATAGCACCGGCTCGAAATTGCTCTTCGGCCACGACCAGAGCCGCGAGAGTGGCATCGTTCGCTCGTTTCTCGCCGCTCACATCGCCGATTTGCAAGCACCGCAACTTCCTCAGGATCATGAGGGACCGCAGGCGATCGAACGACTGCTGCGCTCCGGATTGGTGCGCTCTGCCGTCGAGGCGATGGCCGACCTCAAGGTCTTGCATTTCGGCGCCGGTCCCGACTTCGACGTCGATTCTGAGCTTCCATTCGCCGTAGTCGATTCCTCGCGAATTGAAGAAGTCGGCGATGCGATCCGGACCGGCCGTGTTCGGGCGGGGCTTGTGGAGGAGATGGACACGCTCGCCGGTCCACGCGGCGAAGTGAGGCTGTCGCTCGGCGAATGGGTGGTCACCACGGGAACAAGGGGTCTTCCGCAAACGTTGGATGCGCATCAGCTCGCGCAGATTGTTGCGATCGACTCCAGCGCAAACTGGATCGACGTTGTCCGTCGGGGTATGGTCGCCCGGCTTGATTTTGGCAACGATCCGGCGATCCGGCCGGCCGCGGCAATCTCGATCAGAGCTGCCTGGGATGCACCCCGGGGTTCGAATTTCGTGATCGAGTTGGCCGATCCCCGTCGTGTGTGGGCGGGGCTACTGCTGGCCGCCAACCGCATCGAACACGCTCAGATTTACGTCAATCCCTCCATCGCTCGGACGCACATTGATCTGGCCGATGCCGCTCGCCGTTCGCTTCCTGCCGCTCCGCCGTCACATCGAATCTTGCGACCGGGCAACGACGTTGAGCTGAACAACATACTCGACGATTTTGATCCCTTCCCGGAGCTGAAGACAGCTGAGCCTGAGCGAGCGTTGCTGCCACCCGTCGGATTTAACGAGGCGGTTCGTCACCGGATCATGAAAAGTCGTCAGACACGCCTGGCTTACCGGCTTCTCCACGAGCACGTTTCGCCGCAAAATGCCAATTGCCAACAAAACGTCCGGCGCTCACTCGGACTGTGTAGCAGTGAGCTGACGCGAAAAGTGATCTTGGCCCTTGCCGAGCAAGACGAGGTTCCTGGTTTCGACGAGGCGGACTTTCCACTTGAGTTGGCCGAGCTTGAACCGAGGTATTGGTCCGCGTGGGAGCTTTACAAATTCCAATTAGACCTCAATCTGATGACGGTCCGGGCAGGCGGCTGGGGCCTGTTACCGCCGAACGGGTATAGACCTCGAGCCGCAATTGGTGCGCCTAACGAACCATAGCTCTTCTCGACCCCGAAGCTGATCTAGCATTACTCGAGTTCAGCCAACGGCCCAGCGTGAGGAGCTAGGGCCGTCAACCTACGGGGTTATAAATTCGTTTCTCAGGACTCTAAGCACCGGAAGCGATCATTGACTCCCCAATATGTCAATCGTTCCCCGCTCACTGCGAGCCCTCAGCATGACACTCCCTGAAAGCAGCATGGCGATTTCTGCCGTCCATTGCCCGGTCGAGATCGACCTGGAAAGCTAGGCGATCCGTGTGACCGGCAGCCATGCCCATTCCTCGACGCTGAAGCTCACCCTCACCGAATTCAAGCTCCTCGCGCACATGGCGCGAGCGCCTTCCCGGGTCTTCAGCTGAAGCGAGTACTCGATGCGTGCCTGCCGGGGGGCGATGCTTTGGAATGTGCCGTGGACAGTCGTCAGCAATCTGCGCCGCAAGCTCGACGAAGCAGGATCCATGCTCTCGGTCGTCCGGGGCGTCGGATACCGCATGTGAGCGCTTGAGATCTCCCAACCGTCTGAGCCGTCAGATCATGGCTTTCGATGAGCGCCGTCGCGGTCATCGCGTCACCGTTGCTGTTCGTTGCTTTCATTGCCTCCTATGCGATCTACCTCACCTATTTTCCGGCTCTTTCGCCCGAGAAATCCTCTTTCCTGCCCGAGCCGCAGCGCCAGTGAATATCCACGAGAGCCGCTTTGATCTCAACGTCAGCTCTATTGAGCGATTTTTCCGAACTAGCATTAAATATTCCACTAGCTTTTATTGTGCTGAGGATCCAGATCTTCCAGAATTATACTACCCGATATTGTTGGGGACATTGTGATGGCAACCCCTGCCGTTCCCGCAATGCCTTTCGCGGGCTGTTTGCATTTTTATGCGGCGAAAGCTCATCACGACGACGAGCACGCTGCCGACAATTGTTTAGCGAAGCTGTTTGGATCGGCTGGAGATCTTCCTGATAGCTCGCTGGAGCAGTGGTCGGAAGGAGATGAAACCGGCCGCCGCATACTGGAGCCGTGCGTCCGCGAATACCGAACGGCAGCGCACGCTATGACCAGGCAAGCGGCTTTCTCCACGCGCTCCTCAGAGACATGGAGCAAAAAACGCACTGTCGTTACCGCCATTGACTCTATGCTGAGGAACCGAGCCACGTACGGTGAGTACCAGCCGAAGTCTTTCGCTGCAGGCCATAAGAGGGGCATCCCGAGCGGCCCTCCCATTTCCAACTATTACCCTGCAGCCATAGACAAGGCCACTTTTGATGCTGCGCAGGTGGCACGCCAACACTGTCGCACCGCGGGCGCAAAGGAAATGATCTCGCCAATATCTTCGGTGACCTATGCTCGTGTGCCTATTGCGGCAGCAAAGTCATCTTCCATCGCATTTCGAATGTGCAGGTTTTCGTGTGCGAGTAGGTCTTGAATCACAGCTCCTGCAGCCGCACCGCCTGGACCTATAGAGATTTCGAAATCACGGTTCTGGCATTCTTGGCTCACCCGGCATTACTCGCCCAAGCAAGCGACGAACTGAGAGCTGCGCTGCTCGACCTTATCGAGGAGATCAAGGGCCTAGCTTCAGATCCAGAGCGACGTTGCGCCAGAAGAGTAAACATCACAGTCCTTGTGAAGCGTATTGTCGCTAGGCTCGTCGTCCACAGCGCGGGGGATCTGACGCTGCCGAGACAACCTTCGGCGCAGATCCGCAAGGACATCGCGGGAAGATTTCTCGAGATTCAGCTGCAAGCAGGACCGTCTTACCCCTGCATCTCGGTAGCATGAGAAACTCGGAGACCTTTCCAAGTCTCATTGAGCGCCGAAGGCTTGGCGATGAGAGCCAGTGTGAAAGATGCGCGCCTGTGTCAGTTGCGGCCACCACGGCGGCGCACCGTCAGCTTCTCTTCCCGATAGAGCCGGAAGAGCTTTTTGTGGTTGATCAGATACTCCTCCCGCTTGAGCAGAACAAGCAGCCGCCGGTAGCCGAAGCGGCGGCGCTCCTGGGCAATCGCCCTCATGCGCTGGCGAAGGCTGGCATCGTCAGCCCGGGTCGTACGATATCTCTGGTCATGCGGCAGCAGCCGATGGCTTTACACCTAACGAACTTACCTATTCGAGGCCGCAACCGTTCTGCTGTACCAAACAAAGAAATGGTCTTGCCTCAAGGCCTGGGGGCATCAAGCTTGCAGAGCGGATTGGCTACCTTTGCCTTCCTCATGCCTCTGGGTCGACGGCACATCGTTCGATTGGAGCCACACGAAGGAGGCCTAACCCAATTTTTTAAGTTCCTGGTCCGGCCTGCCGGGCTGGCGATGTCCCGCTGGGACGATGGTCGTGGCGACCTCGGTCAATCGGCTGGTGCGGTTCGTCCGCACTCCGCGGCAAACGTTGAGGCGCCCGATCCGGACATCATCATGAAGCGCGTCTCGCGACCTCGGAAAGGACCATGACCCCAGCTACGACATCAACTAAACTACGCCGAAGCCGCCAACGACATCGATTACTTGCAAACGGCGGGGGAAATTCGGCCCGAGAGTCTCAGCTCATCACACCAAAGCAAAACTCCGCAGCTCGTCAACAGACACTGCGGCGTTAGTATTCCGCGGGGAACGAACCCCTACCTCTGCTTACGAAGGCGGTGCTACCCCAGTCGAGGGACCGATAAGCCGTCAAAATGGGCGAATCATTCCCAGCTTTCAAGGCTTGGTGAGTTTGCTACCTAATGCCGCAAGTCCGGGAGTCTAGCGATACCGGCAGGATCGCCGCCAGCCGCGCTAAGGTGAGTTTGCCATCTAATGCTGAGGCGAAGTAGTCGCCCGATAATTCCTTCAATGTGACAAGCTGTTCAAGGGCAGAGCGATCTGCACTTGCACGCCCTCAATATGCCAAGTGGTAGCAATCGTGCCTCCCTGGCGCGTAATCGTATTGGTCACGAGCGAAGTTCCTAAGCCAGAGGGTGCGGGTTCTGAGGTGATTGCCGGGCCGCCGGTCTCCCTCCAAAGGAGCTTGAGACGTTCGTCTTCGATTGACCAATCTATCGTTACCGAGCCTCCCTCGGTGCTGAGCGCTCCGTATTTGGCGGCATTCGTCGCCATTTCATGGAAGACGAGCGCGATAGCGTTCGTCGCGTGCTCGCCAACCGAAACCGCGGGTCCATTGAGGGTGGCCTCCGCATGGGCGTAGGGCCTCATGACGGCTGTTATGATCTCCCGCAGGTCGGATGCGTTCGATGACCGTCCGGTCGGGCTGAACGTCCGCCGGATCAGCGCGTTCGCATCAGCCAGGGCATGTAGGCGCCCGGAGAGCGTTTCCGCCATCTGTTCCTTGGTCGCCGATCTTCTTGCGCTCAGCCGGATCATACTGTCGGCGATGGCGAAGAGGTTCTTTACCCTGTGCCCCATCTCGCGGGTGAGGATCTCCTGCTCCTCCAGAGCGGTTCTGAGCCGCTCCTCCTTCTGCCGGACCTCCCACGCTATTCCAGCGAACTCGGCCAGCTCCTGCATCGTGCTAACATGCCCGGCATGGAAGTGCTCCACGCTCTCAGAAACCACCCAGAGCGTGCCCAAGGGCTCAGCGGCTCCTGCGAAGAGAGGGACCAGCAGACACTCCGGGAGGGAAACGCGCGCATCGACCAGCCAGCTGTAGACTCGTTCCGGCTTCTGAACCAATACGGGCTTCGCATGGTCGAGAGTGATACCGCACGGACTGTAATTCCGCGGCGTCGTCGCCCCGGTGAATTTCTCCAAGGTACCGCGAAGGTGATGCCATCGAAAGACTTCACCGGGCTTCTCGAAGATGCTGATACCGCCAGCTACGGCGTCACAAAGCTCTAGTGCGGAATCGACCAATACCGGAAGCACCTGGCCCGACCCTCCCGCCATCTGCCGAGCCAGGTCGCGCACTGCAAACTTCTCACGCGACGGATCAGTTCGACCTGCGGGCCGCCTCGCAAGCTCCTCGGTAATGTAGACCGCGGCTACACTGTCTGGGATTGTCACTTGCGGACCTGATCAAGGGCAATGAACAACGGCTGGTCGGCACCAACCATACTATTCCTAGCCTATCCGCTCCCCGGGGTCCTGAAAAGCGCCAGTCTCGGCAACGGCGTCGGTCACCGAATTGGTGCGGATTCGCTCGCGCGGGTGCTCTAGGACTCCGTCTCTAATGTGCTCGAGATGACTCTAATGCGCAGGTGTCGTCTCTCCTCCCGGGGCGCAGAACAGGCTTCGGCGGTCGCGGCGGATCACTGGCGATTTACCCGTTGGCTGCCCCTTTCGGTCGGCAGCGACTGTTGATCAAGATTCGCATTGCACACGCTCCAACATTCAACATGTCTGAATTCCCAAGGCGGCGAAAAACCAGGTTAGAATAGGACTTTCTCTTAAGGGGCAACTCATGTTCGACACCGCAACCACCGCGCTTTTGCGCGCGATTTTCGATGAAGTCTGTAGGCGTCTTGCACCGCGAGATGGGGGCCCGTACCCACGTCGCATCGAAAATTTTGGAAGCTGCGACTAGTGGCGAAGTCTCGCCCGAGGGCCTTAGGCAGATTGGCCGGGACGCCCTCTCGCACGCGCCGACGATGTGGCGCTGATCGCAGGTGCTGGTGTGAAACTCCAGGTCACTGTTTTGAAGATCTTGGCGCGATACCCGACGGGTTTGCCGTGATGGAAGACCTCAAGCGTGACATGGCTATCCTAGCGACGAGTGGCCCCGACTGGGCGGACCGGACCCAGCGCCTCGCCGCCAAGGTGCCGGACCTCGACATCTTTTCACAAGGACTTGTCGAGCGCATAAGCGGAGGATGGAAGATCACCGCCAGACTGATGGAAGCCCGATCGGCGGCCTTCGGGGCGATCCAGGTGCCTTCACCGGAGACGCTCGTGACCTTCACCGGAGCCTGTTGCTCCGCTGCGGGTAGGTTTCCATGCCCGTAGTAGAGAGTGTCATTGCCGCTCCACTCTCCCACGGTGTGTGGATGAACGTGTTGAAGGCCTTCAAGGCAAGGTAGAGGAGGCCGGGGCTTGGGCCCCAAAGCGTGCTTTTCCGCAACCTTCAGATAGCCAAAAATTAGATGATGCCGGTCGCGGCCATTCTCGTCCGAAAACAGGCCGAAGAACAGGAATATGTCGCCTACGCCAAAAATTGTGATTCTCCAAGTGCGACTGGGCGGCAGCGATTGACCAAATGCGCACCGCCTGTCCTGAAACATCGGGTCGCGGTGGCATAAAGCGACTGATATGCGACACGTCGGCTGACTGTGTGGTCGCTATTGTCCCTGTGTTCGCCCAAGCGCAAGAGATCAAAGTTACGCTCTTAGGCACAGGATGCCCTCCACCTGTTATGAACCGGTTCCGCCCGAGCATCCTCGTCGAAGCGAGTGGGCAGAAGTTCATTTTCGACGCCGGCCGCGGTGCTCTTCAGCGGCTGACTCAGATCAACGCGTTTCGATATGACATCCGTATTCGACTATACGACGACCGAACGGCGCAAGACGGTGTGGTCATTCTCGCCAAGGACATCAGCGAGGGACTTGTTTATGAAAACAATGGGTAAGATCACCGCCTTCGAGGTAGATTACAAGCCGGCGTTTGGCTATCGCGTCGATTATTTCGGTCGCTCGGTTGTCCTCTCCGGAGACACCCGTCGGTCTCAGAACCTCATCCGACATGCCCAAAATGTTGACCTGTTGATTCACGAGGTTGCTTCGCTTAAGACATTTCAGCGGATCGGAATCCCGCCAGAACGAACCCCGAGCATTATCGCCCATCGCCCATCGACGGGCGGAGGACGTCGAACGATTATGCGAAGCTTGGCGAATAGCTGGCGTTCCGGAATGACGGCTTCTGACCCAAGTTGCGGTTAAAAATTGTCTGCTATTCCGCCGCTGTCGGGAGACAACCGGACACTGGTGCACAGGCGGTAAATGACGCGATTGACCCGAATGTATGGTCCGGCCGTGCGTTGCAAGTGGTTTCGTCGAGCTGGCGGTGAGCGGTCTTGCATCAATGTATCCGGCCGTTGATTGGAGCATTTGCTCCGGGCCATCATGGATATCAGCGCGCGTGCGTTCTCGTTAGCGGACAGGCCTCGATTGGACCATTTGGGTCACCAGTGTTCGCATGCGCCGGGAAGACCGAAACTCCATCTCGTCTCATCCTCTCGCAGACCTCGGCTAGAATTTGTTGATAGGGGCTACGTCATCGCTTGCGCCTCACATCGCTCAGTTCCTTTGTTCGAGCCAAGGGCCGTTCCTTCGTCCCGGCCCGCAGAACGTCGATCGCGTCGCGCGCAGGGGCGGTCAAGGCCAGCCGTCGCGCTTGGCTTGCCGCTGGCTCCGGCGTTGCCAGGCTGCGCCTTGACCGCGCCGAGCACGGCGCGAGGCTCAAGCGGGTCGGACGCCTGCATCGTCGGTCCTCGTCAGCTCGAAGGCGCGTCCTTTGGCCAGCACCGCCCAGGCGATGCGGGCAAGCTTGTTGGCGAGCGCGATCGCGAGCACGTTGTGGTGCAACCGCCTTTTGGCGGCTTCGATCCAGGATTTGAGCCCGTAGCGTTCCCAGTTCTTCATCCTGACCAGCACAACCCATGCCGCCTGCACGAACAGAACGCGGAGGTAGCGATTGCCGCGCCTCGAGATTTTGCCGAGGATCGTGCGGTCTCCCGTCGAGATCTGCTTGGGCACCAGTCCGAGCCAGGCGCCGAAGTCGCGGCCTTTGGAGAATACGTCTCCAGTGCCGATCGCGGCCACCATGGCGCTCGAAATGACCGGCCCGATGCCAGGCACCGTCATCAGGCGCGAGCATGCCTGATCTTGACGGGCCAGTGCTTCGATCTCGCCGGAGAGGCCATCGATTCGCTGATCCAGCCGGCGCCAGTCGCCTGCCAACTCCTCGATGACACGCAACATGCGTGGCGACAGGGCCTCGGTGCGCGTCGCAAGGATGGTGGGCAGTTCCGTGCGCAAGAAGCCGATACCCTGGCGCACGGCGATCCCGCGTTCCAGCATGAAGGCGCGAATCTGGTTGATGATGCCGGTGCGTTGCGACACCAGCCGCTCGCGCACCCGGTGCAGCGCCTGCAGATCCAGTTGCTCCGCGGTTTTGGTCGCCACGAACTTCATCGTCGGGCGCTGCACGGCTTCGGCATCATTGAAGTCGTTCTTCTGTCCCTTGCCCTTGCTAATGATCTTCTTGGTCGCCTTGGGCGTCATGACGAGGGCCCATTTGAACAGACAAGCCGACCACGTTTTGCCTCTCTCGTGTCCGGAGGCATGGGCATGCCCATGCTCTATCCCGCGTCGGACTCCTGTCGCAGGCCGTCGAACCTCGGTTCCTTGCCGCAGCTCCGGCAGGCCGATGTTCTCCCGCTGCTGGCGACTGACTAGCAGCAATGCATTCCGCCCTTTTTGACCTACGACGCGCGACAAATTCATCCATTGCCGTCTACCGATATGGAATTTTCCGCGCGCGCTTGTGGCGACGCCAGCACGATTCAACCAAACTGATCCCGACGAGTGTGTAGCAATGTTCAACACCATCCCTGCCGTGATAGCTTTCCCGGGTTCTCGCTACACCGTTGTCCGGAGTGAACATGAGCTACGTCGTCTCGCTGCATTCAGGCTTCGCTCGTTTGATCGACCAGGCACGCGGATGGTTCCAGCGCTCGCTGCGGGCGCGGCCAGGCGGCCCGGACAACGCCCAGGATGATCTCTACGAGATCTTCCTGTTCGGGCCTCACGGCTGACGCCAGACAACGCGTCCAAATTTCCATCACATCGAGGTTTTCGACATGACCGACGCTGCGTTGCAGCTCGCCGAGACTGGCCGCCGTCTCGACGCCATCGACCGCAAAATCCTGGCGGTCCTCCAGGAGGACGCTTCGCTCTCAGTTGCAGAAATCGGCGACCGAGTAGGCCTGTCTTCGACACCCTGCTGGAAGCGCATCCAGAGGCTGGAAGCCGACGGCGTGATCCTGAGACGGGTAGCTCTGGTCGACCAGAACAAGATCGGGCTTGGCCTTTCGGTGTTCGTCTCCGTCGAGAGCTCCGACCATTCGGATGCCTGGCTGAAGCGCTTCGCCGGCGCCGTCCGCGCCATGCCCGAGGTGATGGAATTCTACCGGATGGCCGGCGACATCGACTACATGCTGCGCGTCGTGATTCCGGACATGCAGAGCTACGACGTGTTCTACAAGAAGCTGATCCACGCCGTGCCGCTCAAGAACGTCACCTCGCGCTTTGCGATGGAGAAGACCAAGTCGATCACGGCACTGCCGATTCCGGCGGTTCCGACAACTTACTAAGGTCGCGCGCGTGTGTGTGCCGCACGATATTCGCCGACAAAAATGAAAATAATTGCACCGCTCTGGCTTCTAAACACTCCGGACGGTCCTGGTCGGACCTTCGATCACCAGAGACCAGAGCAGCGCATGCAGGTCGTCCTTGAACGGCTTGGCAAGGCCGGCTGCAATAGCCCATTCAGCTTGCGCACGAGATCGGCCCAAGCCCTCATAAACTACGATAGAACCACCTCTGTGGACGCCTCCGGCCTCGCTGCTGGTCGCCTTCGTTGCATCATGCAACGACGTTTACCTCGTGAAGGCCCCCCCCCCGACAGCTCACAGGAATAAGGTCGTCTTAACCATAACTATGGCAGGAGCGTTCGCGAAAGTTGCATCCTGAACGGCGCCACCCCATATCTACGGCAACCTTCGCAATTGGTCGCGAGGGAGGCCTTCGAAAGACGTACGAAGGCGGCCGCCGCCGGTGTTGGAAGCACCAAACGACGGCCTGACCACAACCGACTTCTGAGGAGTCAGCTATGGCTAAGAGCCAGTATAGCGCCGATTCGGCGTCCCCGCCCCACTCCCCCTCGCCGTCTCACAACAACAAGGTGGGCGCCTTCAAGATCGCCTACTTTCCGGCTCCGTACCCCAAGGACACCTTGTCCATGCCCACGACCTTCGTGCTGGCGGGCATCTCCTACTTCGGCGAGAACGTCGATCTCCGGCGCCGGATTCCGGAGCATCACTCCCTCCGTCGAAAGGCCGGCCACTCCACTGCCCCCTCTTCCATCGACTAGACCGGATCTCGAAGCCGACGTAGGCGGCGCGTCCTTGCGCGGCCCAGCGGACGGTCTGAGGTAACGGTTTCGCGCGAAAGCGAGCACGCATGCTGCGTGCTCAGCCCTCGCGCCGACCCAAGCCATGGCGGCGATGCTCACCGCCCGCAGCGCGGGCGAAGCCAACGCATCCGAGATCAAGTCCCTGCAACGTCGTCGTCGCGATCTCTCACCAACAGGAGAGAGACCACCCATGACCGTGCTTTCCGACAACCCGACGCCGCTGGCTCGGACCATTACGATCTACCGCCCGGCGGGCGGCACCGAGGGCTACCGCGAGGTTCACGACAAGACCTCGTCCATCACCGTGTCCTGCTTCCCCTGGAAGACGGCGCGGGATGTGCGGATGCCTCCGGTGCCTGCCTGCTACATCCTTGCCGATCACGGCTCCGTCTACATTGGCGAGACCAGTGACGTCCATAGCAGGCTGGCTGCCCATATCCGCGACAGCGACAAGAACTTCGCGCGTGAGGCCTATGTCGTCACGGGCGTCGGCAGCGAGGGGAACGGACGGTTCAATTCGACCGCCGCCGTCTACTTCCAGTATCACCTGACCCATCTCGCCTTGCAGGCAAATCTGGTCGACGTGATTAAGGGCACCAACCCGCAGCTTCCGGAGGCTGATGAGCATGAGAGCGCCTCGCTCGACGTGTTCCTTCAGCAGAGCCAGTCGCTGCTCTTCGATGCCGGTTGCCGTGCGTTCAAGTCCAACTTCGCGAGCCAGCGTCGCTCTGGCTCCGCAACCGTCGACACGGCGGGCCCGGCCGGTACCATGGAGATCGACGTCATCGGCGTCGCTCCCATCAGCGGGCAGCTCGAACTCTCCTACACCGGCCTGTGGGCGCGTGGATATGAAAGCCAGCGGGGCTTTGTGGTCCTGGCCGGCTCGGAGGTCCGTACCGACATCAATCCGACCGCCTGGGATTGGATCGACGAGGACCGCAGCAAGCTGCGGGCCGCCGGAGCGCTGATGGCCATTCCGGGTCTTGCGGACCGGGAACGCCTCTGCGTGGCCGTGCAGTTCGACTCTGCGTCGTCGGCGGCCAAGGTCGTCACCGGCTCGCGCGATGCCTACCGGTGGGTCGCGCCCCGCCTCTCGCAGCCGATGCTGAGCGTGGCGTAGGAGCAGTCAGATGGCAGACATCACAGAGCAGCCGGAGTGCCAGCTCCGGCTCGAAACGGCCCCCAAGAACAGCAACATCGTGAACACCTGCCATGGCGAGCTTCCCCCAGCCAGCAATCCGGCTAGGTCAAGGAGGTCGGTCCGCTGGCCCTTCGTGGCCGACAACTACCCGCCGCTGGCGTGGTGGCGACGGTTGCCGCCGCAAGCGTTCGGCGACACCGAGCGCCTGCTGTTGGTCAGCACCATCAGGGGGATCGCCGTGCTCCGTGGTGGCGACGATCTCGTGGCCGCAATGCGCGGCGACGCCACCGCGGCGATCGACGCCGCCTTGGGGTTGATGCCGGTCGAGGAGATCACGACGCCCGTTGACATCACGATGACGGCGCTCATGTGCATCGCGTTGGAGGGCAACGCCGCGCCGGCGTTGGTGTTGGCGCAAATCATCGGCCTCATCGACGTCGGGCACCAGCATACGAGCGACCTCGCAGCCGCCTGGCTCGCCTTCGGCGAGCGGCACTCCGACGAGCCGGACAAGTTCGGTGAAGCAGGGGTCATCTTGCTGTCTGCGTTCGAACAGTACCTGAACAAGGGCGACGCATGAGCAAGAAGCCCAAATCGATCAAGACTACCGACGCCGCGGCGCCCTCCAAGACGGAGCCGAACGAGAGCGCTTCCATCGATGGTGTCGTGGACGACGTCATCGATCTGCCGATCGTCGACGACGGCATCATCCTGACCGGGGCCGCGGCCGACGCTACCGACCTCGACGAGAGGCTTAAGGACCTGCCCCGCATCTTGCGGGTTGCGCTCCTCATCAACCATGGGAACAGGGACGTGCATGATCGTCTCGTCGCCGACGTCGAGGCGCTGCATCCTGGCTTGCCCCTGACAGCAGTGTTCGCGATCACTGACGATCCAGCCACTGCGCTGGCCTTGGCCAAGGAGCTCGACCGGTGTGCCGTCGTCGACGACACTCCCGAACTCAGACACCTCGCCGACTGCGTTCGCTTACTCAACCTTCCGATGCAAAAGGATCTGGCCAGCTCTGATGACTATCGGCGCGTCACGCAGACGTTGATGAACGCCCTCGGCAGGTTGCCGGACGACATCGATGTGAAGCTTGCCGCCGAAATTGAGAGCTTCTGCATCGGCTGGGCCATGATCCCTGCTCTGCGGCATCGTCTAGGTCGCTACCAGCGATCTGGTCTGGTTGCTGCAAACCATGCAAGCACCCTTGGCGATCACACTGCACCCCACCGGGTTGCAGCCGCCGAGGAAGCCATGCGGGCCAGGCTGGAAGCGCGAGCTGCCAACCAAAGGGACGAAGATGAAGATGCAGACGTCGACGATCAGTCAGCACCACAAGCGCCTGCCCCTCCCTCGCCGGCGTCTGGACAGCATCACCGCTTGATCGTGCAGCTGAACAAGACGGAGATGAAGAGCACCAGGCTCAAGGAATTGCTCCCTCAGTTCGAAAACGTCATCAACAAGGCTCTGCCCCTAGTCGTGCCGCCGCCTCTCGAAGAGGTCCGCAAGACTCTCCTGTTCGAATTTCCATATGCTCGGAACGTCATCGACAGCGTGCTCTCCAATCTCATCGGCCGATCGACCGTCCTGGTACGCCCAACTATTATCTGGGGCCGGCCCGGCGGTGGTAAGTCCCTGATCGCACGCCGTATAGCTGAATGTCTGTCCATATCGTGCTGGCGCACGGACTGTTCACGATCTGACGCGGCCTTCGGGGGAACCGACCGCCGCTGGAGTTCTGCAGAACCTTGCCATCCCCTCCTCGCCATCGCTCGCGCCGGCCACGCCAATCCGATGGTGTTGCTGGATGAGCTGGAAAAGGCCGGCAACATGGGCGGAGGCAATCGTATCGACGGCATCGGTCGGCTCTGGGATTGCTTGCTCGGGATGCTGGAGACCGAGACAAGTTTCCGGCACCCTGATCCATTCTTCCAAAAAAATGTCGACCTTTCCCAAATCAGTTACTTGGCCACCGCCAATAGTGTGGCGGCTCTGCCCCGCCCTTTGCTCGACCGCTTCCGCGTCGTCGAGTTGGCTCTCCCATCGCGCGACCATCTCGACGCCTTGTTGCCGGCCGTCCTCGCTGACCTCGCCCGCGACCGCGGTCTCGACGCCAGTTGGATCGCCCCCCTCGACGGCGACGAGCACGCTGCCGTCGCATCCGCTTGGCGCGGTGGTTCGGTCCGCAGTCTGCGCCGGCTCGTCGAGGTCATCCTGCACGATCGCGACGCCAATGCGATCCGGAACTGATCGAGGCTGCGCCATGTACAAGCGATCAAACACCCCGTTCGGCCTGCCCTGGAAGCAACCGACGAATCCTCTAGTCAAGGCCATACTCGCAGTGCCCGACTCGCAGGAGGTTGCTCTGCCCACGGATGCCGATACGACGGAGACGATGGCGCACACACTCGAGGCCACCGGTAACTACAAGATCCTGCGCCGCCTAGTTCCACGGACTCCTGCGCCTCGGCCCGCGACCGACCGAATCGGATTGATCATCGACCTCGAAACGACGGGCCTCGACACCACGCGCAATGAGGTCATCGAGATTGCCGCCATCAAGTTCGGCTACGCCGACGACCGGATCACCTCTATCATTGACACCTTCCAGGCATTCCAACAGCCGTCAGCACCGATCGGGCCCACCATCACCGCCCTGACCGGCATCACGGACGAGATGGTCGAAGGCCACCAAATCGATGGCGCAGCGCTCCAGCAATTCGTGGCGGACGCGCACATCGTGATTGCTCACAATGCCGCCTTCGACCGCAAAGTCGCCGAACGGCACTGGCCGCTCTTTGCAAACTGTCACTGGGCCTGTTCGGCGACCGGGATCGACTGGAAGGCTCATGGCCTCAGCGGCGCCCGCCTCGCCTACCTGCTTGCGGAATGTGACCTGTTTCACGATGCGCATCGTGCACTGGATGACTGTCACGCAGTCCTTGAGATTTTGGCACTTGATCTTCCCGGCACCAAGCAATCCGGGATGACTGCCCTGCTCGATCGCGCCCGGCGCCCGCAGCACCGCATCTGGGCTGACGGCGCACCGTTCGCGCTGAAAGACACTCTCAAGCAGCGTGGCTATCGATGAAGTGACGGTACCGACGGCCGTCCCAAGTCCTGGTATGTGGACGTCGACGACACCGGCGTCGAACTCGACTTCCTTCGGAAGCAAGTTTTTCAGAAGGACGACATGGGCATCGTGTGCCGGGCAATCACGTCGCTCGACCGGTTTTCAATCCGGGTCTAGCAAGATTAATCTGTCTCACGTCATTGGCCCCCATGACACACCTTCGCTCTCGACATTCCGCCGGATTTCCAGCGTGACCTTCTGGCCCGCAGGTCGCGGACCCTCCAGCTCAACATCGATGCGACCCGGATGACGCAAGCGTCCTGCCTGTCGTGCTATTCACCAGGTGGAGCGACGTGCAGGCCGGGCAAGCAACCGGGACGTAGGTGTCGTCGGGTTTTCGGGATTCGAGCGCTTCTTCGTCCAGGCGAAGTTGGACGTTCATTCCCGTGCTCGGGCACTTGAACAATATCTGGCGCTGCATCCTTCGAGCATGCGCCTTTCCGCCCGTCGACGGAATTGCGGACCACTACCTAAGGGCCTTTGCGGAAATTGCGATGGATCAAAGCGACGCGCGGAAGGGCGGCTAGGATTGACGACATCGGGCGTCTAGGCGCCGATGCGTGGCGAGACGGAGCCCGGACTCCTAGGCACTCCGGGTCCCGTCTCTCTCAGCCGCTGTCGGCGAGCGCGCCAACGAGCCGGCTTTGAGAGCGGCTCCGCCTGCAAGTTCTCAGGAACGAGCCCTTGGCGCTGCGGATTGGGCTGCTCGACCCCGGTTAAGTTGTGATTGCAACAGGTTCAGCCAGAGCACCATCATGCGAGCAGATCTCCATCCTGACGACCTGAGACGGTTGGTGAGCCATGCGCTCGAGACCACCCGCGCCACCGCGGTCTGCCCGTTCCACGATGAAGTCGTCATTCGCGTCGGCGACGACGCGGCCAAGAGCCACGCCTTGGAGCGGGCAAAACGAATTCCTAAAAGCAACGGCTCGAGTTGGGATGGGCAAACTCTCAAGGACGAGATCGGACGCCAGCTTGGCGCTGCCGCGGATGGCCGTTGTCCGAAGTGTGATGCCGCCCAGGATACTAGCGCCTAGCAGTCCGCAGAACTCCCCTCGGAACCGGCCAGAGCCGGACGGCTCAAGGTGATGACCCCGACCTTGCTGCCGGCCCTCGAGCAATATGGCCGATTGCGACTTGGCCAGGCGGATCGTGACTGTGTTCTCTCGATCAGCTCCGCAACCATCGACCTCCTGCTCGTGGACGTGAAGGTCGCGGCGAGCGGTGGCAGGCGACGCCGTGCCGGATTTTATTCGGCAATCCGGCGCGAGTTCCCGATCCGCACGTTCAATGATTGGAACAGCCCGCCGCCTGGCTTCTGCGAGGTCGACATGGTCGCCCATGGCGGAACGTCGGTGGCTGGCTCGTTCATCCAGACTTTGACGATGGTCGATGTCGCCACGGGCTGGACGGAGTGTCTGCCGTTGGTGACGCGGGAAGGTTCGCTGGTCGTCGAGGCGATCAACCGCGCACAGAGCCTGTTCCGCTGGCTGTTGCGCGGCGTCGACTTCGACAGCGCCTTCATGAACGATGTCGTAGTGCCATGGTGTCGCGAACAGAAGCTCGAAGTCACACGCTCGCGCGCCTACAAGAAGAACGACCAGGCGTTCGTCGAGCAGAAGAATGGTGCCGTCGTCCGCCGCCTCATGGGTTATGGCCGCTTCGATGGCGTCGAGACGGCGCGCGTGATGGGTCGCCTCTATGCGGCGGCAAGGCTCTACGTCAACTTCTTCCAGCCGTCATTCAAGCTGAAGGAGAAGCGCCGCGAAGGGGCTAAAAGTGATCAAGCGCTGTCATGTCCCATCAACACCCTATGAGCGTGCATTGGCGCATCCCAAGGTGACCGCAGCCGTAAAGAAGCGGCTGCGCGATCAGTATCGCTCGCTCGATCCGGTCGGGCTGTTGGCCGAGATTCGCGCGACCTAGGACGAACTCGGCAATCGCGTCGATCGTCGTGCCGGACAAGTGCGCGGCCTGCAAGCCGCCAGCACGGTGGTCGTGGTGACCTCGGTCAATCGGCTGGTGGCGGCTCGTTCGCACGCCGTTGCAAACGATGAGGCACCCGATCCGGACATCATCATGAGGCGCTTGCGACCTCGGAAAGGACCATGACCCCAGCGACGGGCAGCGGATCGTTGAGATAATCGACCAATACTACCGAGCTGGCTATCGATCTACTAGCCGCGCTCGCCCCGTTTCCGCAACCCCGACCCGCTCCAACGGGTCGAGCGCTACCGTCTTGCCGAATGGCTTCAAAAAGGGAGTTGACATCAATCCGCAATTAAAGGGCCGATTGACAAACATCATGCTCCTAGCGCGCTGCGAAGCAGGGGCGCTTGCTCATTTCGAACGGCTCGGTATCGTCGGTCGCGGCCGATTTGTTGCCGGCAATTTCTTCGAAGCAATTCCCAGAGGCGCCGACACGATCCTCATGAAGAGCATCCTCCACAATTGGCAAGACGATCGTTGCGAGATCATTCTTCGCAATTGTAGAGACGCATTGCCCGCCAGCCGAACCTTGATTCTGATCGAACGGATCATGCCGGAGCGCACCACAGCCGCAATGGAGGACCGATCTTGCGCCATAAGCGACCTCAATATGCTGCGGGGACCTGGCGGCCGCGAGCGCACGGAAGCCGAGTATTGCAAACTCGCCGCATCGGCCGGCTTTACCTTATTCGGGACGAAGGACATGGGCATATTCAGTCTCATTCAATTCAGAAGGAGCGAGAACTAGACGAGACTTCCCCTTGTCATGATGCCGCTGGGGGTCAGCGGATACGACAGCCGGGCTGCTGTGGATTTCCGCTTAGGGTCATAACCGCCCCTCGGAGTGCCGGCCGGCTGCTTCCGGTCTACCCCTATGAGCCGACACCCGGGACGCTGCCTAGACTTCGCGTTCGGGCCACGAGCGGAAGTGGCAATGCCGTGCGAGGGGCCACCAAACTAGCGGCTCTCAAAGGGACAACTGTCTCTCGCCTTGTCGGTCTCAAGGACTGAACACACCGCCTCCGCGCCGCGAGTTGATCGGGGTTATGAGTACAAGCACTAGTCCAGCTGCGGCTGCAAACAGGCGAGGCGCCGACCTTCGCACCAAAGGTGCCTCGGGTTGTTCGTCCACCATCGCAGAGCCCTTTCCTTTGCTATGACCTAATTGCCGAACTCGTCGAGCACGTGCCTGATGGATCATTATGATACTTGGCTTGCCGAACGGCTTGGTGCGTATGTCAAATGAACTGACATAGATTGGGATTGCCGATTTTTCCCGACGCTAGTCAGATTCATGTTGGCAGAAGCGAGTCAACTTGGCATGCTCCTGAGGACCGGGGCTGGCGTTCATCTCGCATCTATTTACACCCGGGTTCTGAAGCAACGGCAACGCTGCGGCAGGGGGTTTTAGTACGTGTTATTTAGATCAGCCTAATGAACTCCTGAGGCCGCCCTTTAGGTGGCCTCTTCGTTGGGAATTCAATTCTGCGGGGACATAGCAATGGCAAAACCAGCCGTTTCCCGTGATGCTTTCCGTGGACTATTCGCCTTCTACGCGGCGAAAGCTCATCACGATCACAAAGCCGGAGCCGAGGAATGCCTTTTGAGGTTGTTCGGGTCTGCGGAATATATTCCTGATCGCCTGCTGCAGCAATGGTCCGAAAAAGCGGACCTACTCGGTCCAGAAACGGTAGGCAGTGTAGTGGAGCCGCGGGCCCGTGAAATCGCGAGCGGCGGCGCGCGGTACGACCATGCGAGTGATTTTCTCCACTCG